>NZ_LR701478.1 GCF_902498745.1 Erythrobacter sp. EC-HK427
ATATTTCTTGAAACAAAGAACCTGATCGTCTGGGTCAAGGATCCGGGCATGGGCAACTTCTACCGCTCTGCCCACGAACTCTGCTACGTCTTCAAGGTCAGCGCAGGCGATCACACCAGCAATATCGCGCTGGGTCGGCGCAATCGCTCGAACGTCTGGCGCTATCCGGGCGCAAATACGTTCCGTAAGGGCCGAATGCAGGATCTGGCGGACCATCCTACGGTCAAGAACCGCAAGATGTGCGCTGATGCCATCCTCGATGTGACACGTCCGGGAGATATTGTCTTTGACGGATTTGCAGGTGCGGGGACCACGCTGGTTGCCTGCGCCATGACCGGACGCCGCGGGCGCGGTATCGAACTCGACCCCAAATATGCCGATGTCATCCTGCGACGTCTTGCCGAGCAAACCGGCTGCGAGCCCATGCTCGATGACGGAACCCCCTTGTCGCAAGTTGCCAGCTCCCGTGCAGGAGAGGTCGCATGAGCGGGGACGACAACGAGGATCTGCGCGGTGGTCGGCGCGCGGATGGCAAGCCCTACAAGGAGGGCAATTTGCGCGAGGATGGCAGCTATGCTGTGGGCCGGAACCGTCCCCCCGAGAGTGGCAAGTTCAGGGCCGGAGATGGACGCAAACGCGGCAAGCGCAGCAAAGGTGTTCGCAATGCCGATACCGAGTTCATGCGCGAGCTCGGCCGGAAGATTACAGTCCGCGAAGCCGGACGCGACCGGACGGTATCAAAGAGCCAAGCCGTTGATCTGCGCCTTATCGACAATGCAACCCGCAAGGGCGACAACAAGGCGATCGAACTGGTCGATGCGCGCAGACGCCGGATTGCCGCCGAGCAAGAGACCAACAGGCACTATCACACCTTGAGCGATCAGCAGATCCTCGATGCCTATCTGCGCGAACGCGCAGCCGATCTCGGGATCGATCCTGCAATCTTCGGCGATACGCCGGACGAACAAGACAGCGAGGCCGGCGATGACTGAGGTCCACACCGATGATGTCATCGCTGCGCTGGCGAGGAGGGAGTTCGACTTCTTCCTGCGTCTCGCCTTTGCCGAGCTTGGCGGCGAAGGTAGCTACAGCCATAACTGGCATATCGATGCGATCATTCACCAGTTGGACCGGTTGATCGCCGGCGAGAACCGGAAACTGATCGTGACGATGCCGCCACGGCACCTTAAGTCGCGCATATTGTCGGTTGCGTGGGTGGCCTGGATGCTGGGGCACAATCCCGCGCTCAGCTTCCTTTGCATCAGCTATGGTCAGGATCTGGCTGACGATATGGCGACAGATTGTCTGAAGATCATGGATGCGCGCTGGTATCGCAGGGCCTTTCCTGCGTTCTCGCTGTCAAGCCGGGCTGTGTCCCACCTACGCACTCGCGCAGGCGGTCGCCGCATGGCCACCTCGGTCGAAGGCAAGACTACAGGGTTCGGGGCGGACATTATCGTTGTCGATGATCCAATGAAGGCGCAGGATCTGACATCTCCCAAAGCAAGGGCATCGGCCGCGCGGTGGTACGACGACACATTGTCCCAGCGGCTCAATGACCAGCTCAGTGGCCGCATTATCGTCACTATGCAGCGCCTTCATGAAGGAGACCTTGTCGGTGTTCTGCGGCAGCGCCCAGAGTGGTTTGAGCTGCGCCTGCCTGCCATCGCCGAGAAGGATGAGCTGATTCCCCTGACAAGAGGGCGCCAATACCAGCGCCGGGAAGGATGCGCGCTGCATCCAGCGCGGCAGCCACTCAGCCTCCTCCTCGAGCGCAAGGCTGCCAACCCCTTCGTCTTTGCCAGCCAGCTACAACAGAACCCGGTCCCCGAGGTCGGCAATCTGATCGAGGCAGGCTGGTTGAAGACCTGGGACGAAGCTACCGTTCCCCATGGCCAAGGCCAGGTGGTCATGTCCCTTGATACCGCCAGCAAGGACAATCCGTTCAACGACTATTCGGCGTTCATCACAGCAAGGATCGTAGGCAAGTCGGTGTATATTATGGATGTCTGCCGCAAGCGGCTGCAGTTTCCCGGATTAAAGGCAAAAACGATCGAACTTGCCCGGACCCATGGTGTGCAGGCCCTGCTTATCGAGGATGCAGCATCGGGCCAGCAGCTGGTGCAGGTACTGAGGGCCGAGGAACCCTGCGGCGTTCCATCCCCTATTGCCCGCCGCCCTGCCGGAGACAAAATCTCGCGGGTCATGGGATCCAGTGCAATGATCGAGGCGGGCCGGCTTTTCCTGCCTGACGAGGCGCACTGGTTGCCCGAGTTCAAGACAGAACTGCTGGGCTTTCCGGCAGCCCGGCATGACGATCAGGTCGATGCGCTTTCACAGCTGCTACTCTGGGTACAGGAAAAGGACTTGTACCGGGCTCCTGCAATTGCCGGTCCTGAAGAAATGACCGATGAGGGCGTTGCACCAGCGCTCGGATTTGACCAGAGGTGGCAGGGCATGCAGTCGCAGGCAGATCCGTGGGGTGCCTTGTAGCGCAAAGAGGGGGCGCGGGAAGGCGGGTTGGACGCAAGCGTGCCTGTCTTCTCCCCGAACGCGCAATGCTCTTGCTGGCGAGAGGAATATCACTGCTGCACGCTAATTGGCATTCAATCCGGTGGTCCGTGTGTGCAGCCGTGCCTTCCAGCTTGCCTCAAGAGCAACAACCTCGCTTGCCGCCAGGTCAGGCGAGGTTCGCTCAAGGATGCTGAAGACAAGATCGTCCGGCTTGCTGTCCCTAAGTTCCCTGTTGCCGCCATGGCCGCTGCGGGCATAATCCTGCCACCGCCCAAGGATGTTCTCGGCGCCGCTGGCCGATCCGACATACCCTGCATTGCGGGCCCGGTCGTGAATGAAATACACCCCGCGCCACTGCGCAAGCGCCGCCTTCCACGAGGATGGCATGCTGCCAAGCTCGGCCCATGACAGGACAATGTCGCGCCAGTCGGGAACAGCAACGGTGAAGAGATTGTCGGTAGCGATCGAGGATACCGGAATGGCGCCCCGCCCTCCCCAGCGCCACCACTGCTG
>NZ_LR701479.1:0-1517500 GCF_902498745.1 Erythrobacter sp. EC-HK427
TGCTGCCAAGCTCGGCCCATGACAGGACAATGTCGCGCCAGTCGGGAACAGCAACGGTGAAGAGATTGTCGGTAGCGATCGAGGATACCGGAATGGCGCCCCGCCCTCCCCAGCGCCACCACTGCTGATAGGGCGGCGGCCAGGAAACCGAGAGCCTGCCGATCCAGTCATCATGGAACGGCTTTGGTTGCAGATCAAATGCAAGGCAGTCGGGCATGTCTTCGCGGCGCCCCGTCATTCCCAGTTTTTCGAGCTCGGCATTGCCAGGGAAAGTCCGGTACCCCTCATAATCGAGCACCTCCCAATCGCCGATGGCATAGAAGCCTGCAAATGTGGCTGACGCAGCCTCAAGGCCAATGAACGCAGCGATATGGCTCGCCCGCGCCATTGCCTTCTCGAAACTGGCCCACTGGATCCGCTGGTACGCCAGCCAGAGATCAGGGCGCTCCATCACCAGCCATGGCAACGCGCGCGCCAGTGCCTTCTCAACGGGCGCATGGCGGACGATCAGCGTGGTAACGGGATCGTAGCCTGCCAGTTCGAGCAGGCTATTGAGGTCGAGCGACCGGGTTCGATCATGCGAATACACACTATAGTTGATAAATAAGACCGCGGCACATCGCCAATGGTTTCTGGCATGGATATGCGGAAACTTGTTGGCGAAAACTGTGCCCGGCTCCGCAAGGCAAAAGGGTGGACACAGGAACAGCTCGCCGAGCGCTCGGGGTTCTCCCAGCAATATCTCTCCGATCTGGAACGCGGTGAGCGCAACCCGACCATCGTAACCATCTACGAGATCGCACAAGCGCTGGACGTGTCGCATATCGAGCTCGTGGCACCGGCAGACAAAGGGTAGTGCCGACGGCGCCAGTTCCCGTCTGCCGTTGACTTGTCGTCGTCGCACCCTGTGATCGCGTTAAGTCGGGCTCTGCGCTCTCCGGTTGCCCTCGCGAGGATCAGCGCTGGATGGCTTCACTTTCTGGACACAGGGCCGGGTTCGCGAGCGCCTCGCGCGCCACGTCCATGCCCGGCCGCGGCGACCCATTATTGATTGGTATGACCCGGCCTGTCGTGCCATTGCCGACGGGCGGGGAATAGATCCACATTGTCCCGCCAGTTGGCGTTGACGCCGAGCGCCAGAGCGAGCGCGCCGTCTCGCAATTGCGCGGAACCTGTACGCCTGCGGCATATTGCAAACCAAGCTCATATTGCGCCTGCTGGTCACCGGCGCTTGCACGGTCATGCAGCAGGGCAAGGTCGCTTGGCAGCGTTGCCCGGTCGATCCCCATGTAGCGTCCGCTGCAAGCTGTGAGCGCGATCGCAAAAACAAGTAGTGTCGGCAAGGCGCGCGTCATAACCTTACTGCTTGGTTGCCACTGCCGCCTCGACAGCAGCCTTCAGCTTCTCGCCAGCATCAGCTTCGATTGTCTGCACTTCGCGCTTACCAGTCACGGGATCCGTTCTGTGGAAGCGGAACTCAGTCTCCTTCAGGGGACCGGAGATCAGATCAGCAATCATAATCTCGCGCTGGCGGTTCTGATTGGTCGCAAAGGGAGCGATGAGATCGACGAGCCATACATTGGGACCGCCATCCCATTCTTCGAGGCTCAGCCGGTTCTCCGGTTCGATTAGACCGTTCTCCAATTTCTTCTCAGCCTCTGGCGAACATCTGGCCCAGAGTGCCAGTCCCACAGGCTTCTCGCCGTCGCGAAAAATGTAGAATTGCCGCTTGAGAAGGGCGGGCATGCACAGCCACTCAATGGCGTCGATTGTCATCGCTTTGTGGATGGGCGACTGGGTCATCAGCCAAGCCATCTCGCCAAGCAAGTGTGATACGGTAGGGGGCGTCTGCTGGTTCAAAACAATACTCGCTGGGCGTCTGGTCAGATGAAATAATCAATGGGCGCGCCGGTGCGGTCGCGTTCCCACGGAGTGGAGTCAAGTCCGCGATTGCCGCCAAAGGCCGCCATCTCCTGGCGCAAAAGCGCCAGCTTGGCTGCCATCGAGGTATCGCCATGTTCGCCAGCACCCGTACTCGGAAGCACGGCCTCGGCCGGTATATCCGGAAGATCGGCATTTGAAGCTGGTGCTTCCTCAATGCCGTTTACCGCAACAAACAGCCGATCACGCAGACCTGCAAGCGGACCACTGCCACGCATATCGAGATCATCGCCAACCCAGAAATCGTGGATGTTCCTGAAATCCATGCCATTGAGGAACTGGCCACTATCGCGCGCCCATGACGGGATCCTTGGCCCATCTATCACGCTGGCAATGACGCTGGCGCGAACATCCAAGCGGCGATTGGCAGATGGCACAAAACCAAGTGCCACATCGCCGATGGTCCCTGTGGTACCATCTGTGCGGGTGAATACACCGGTGGCAATCGTCACATTGTAGCCAACCTTCTTGCTCTCTTCGACCGCAGTAAAGCCAAGCCCCAGCGACTCGATCCCATGCTCTGAGAGCAGACGAAACTCTCCTTGATCAGTCACGCCGTCACGGTTTCGGTCATGCCAGACGCCCAGACTTGCGAACAGGGTATCGCCTGCAGAAACGCGGCCGTCGCCATTGCTGTCGAGCGCTGCAAGGCCGGTACGACCATACTGCAGATCGCCATCGCTGTTAAGGAAGGCCATCTCGCTTGCATCATCAATCCGGCCATTGCCATTGCGGTCGATCACGAGGAACCCATCAGCGCCAGTTGACCAGCCCACATCATCGCGGGTGCCATTACCATCCATATCAAAGGCAGCGCGCGCACCTTTGTAGCGACGCGTTTCGATACCATCATGGTCAAGGTCAAGCATGACCGCGCCGACCATGCCGTAATTCCAGCTGCGGAATGAAAGCATGGTGGCACCGTTCACCAACCCGGCGCCAGGACTCATGGGATTTGAACTGTTCTTCGGTCCGATAACGAGATTGCCGCCACTTGCGGTGAGCCGATATTTGCTCGACTTGCGACCAAAAGCCATCCGCCCGAATTCCATTGCAGGACCGGTATCGCCGGCGTCCGGTGCATCCGGAGCCCCGCCGCCATTGTTTCCATCTGTGCCAGTATCACTCTGGTCTTCCTCATCATTGAGATATGCCAGCGGATCAAAGACAAGGAATGTGTCAGCTATTGCCCCGGTGACGCCGCCGGTTGTCCGGTAGGTCCCGTTGGCATAGATGACGTTGTCGCTGGCGCCGGGCGAGTTACCGGTGCGCGTTGCAACCAGTGCAATACTCTCGACGCCCAGTTCAGCCAATGAGAGTAGTTCGCCTGCATCGCTCACACCGTCCTGATCGGCATCGCGCCAGACCACAAAATCGGCAAAGCGGTCATCACCGGCATCAATCATGCCATTGGCATTGGTATCGAAGAAGGCGAGCCCGTCGAGATCGGAGAAGGCACCCTCGACATATTGCTGAAAGCTGATTTCGCTGCCGTTGGTGATCAACCCATCACCATTCGTATCGAGCGCGAGCAGGCCATCATCAGCAGCGACCCATCCAGTCCGGTCCCGGTTTCCGTCACCATCCATATCGAAGCGAATCGTGCTCGTTGAAATGCTGACGAGCTCGACGCCGTCGCCGTCAAGATCGAGTACAATTGGGGGAAGATAGGCGTAGCTTCTGAACCAGTCGAACTGGAAATTGTTGCTCTCGAAGAAACTCTCGTGAGCCGTGAACCCATCGACCGTATTGGCATTGAGCGTCAAGGTCGCGCTCGTTGTGTGCCCGGTCTCGCTATCAACCGCCTGCACAATGAGCGTATAGCTCGTGCCCGAAGTGGTAACGCCGTCGAGATGAAGCGTGCCATCAACGCCGATCGAGAAGGGATGGCCGGTTGAGAGGATCGACCAATTGAGCCTGCTGTTCTCCTGATCGGTGATCATCAGGTCGTACAGGTTGATGGCGAAACCATCACTGTCGGGCATCGGGATAAAGGGACCCAAGGCCCTGTTGTAATGGTTTATCTCAACCGCTGCATTGACCATCGCATGCGCTTCGTTGACGTCTGCAACACTGATCGTGAGCGTGCCGTAGCTCGCGCGCGAGTTGAACCCGCTGTTGCGGTCAGTCACCCTGATGCCGTAGGAGAACTCCTGCCCGCTTTCATGGTCGAGTGCGAGATTGTCCGCATTGAAAATCACCTTGCCGCTATCCCGTTCGATGCGGAAGGCTTCGTCATCCGAGAAGGTTACGAGCTTGCCGCCGACCATTGTCATGAGCGAACGGCTAAACATGTAATCCAGACCGCCATCACTGTCGGTTGCTGCCAGCGTGCCAACCAACTGGCCGGCCGCGCTGTTCTCATTGATGCTGAGGCCGAGCGAAGTGTTGTCAATGACAGGGGCTGCATTGACATTGCCAAGCGTCAGGTTGACGTTGATCGGGACAACCGTCTGGTTGCCATCGGCATCTATCACGACGACAGAAAAGCTGTCGGTCCCTGTAGCGCCTGCGCGCGGGCGATAGATCACAGCGCCGGTCGTCTCGTTGATCGAGACAAGTTTACCCTTTGCAGGGGCACCATCATCATACAGCGCCCATGAGGAGATATTGCTGTCGAAATCGGTAACACCAATCGAAGCATCGATGGTCACCGCATCGCCGTAGATATCATTCGCAGTCAGGAATGGATCGGCTTGCAAGGCAGCCAGCTGATCGGCCGAGACGGCGGAAAACTCCGGGGCACCAAACTGGGTCGACCAGCCGTGAACGAGGTGATCGTACTGGGTCTGATAGCGGCCACGAACCGAGATCGGGCCGGAGCTGCCCCAGAAAAAATCGTTTACCGCAAGGCCTGCAACCTTGCTGCCATCAGAGACCCTGTACACTCCGCCGAGACCCGACACAGAAGCCGGAGCAGTTCCGTCCGGCAGCACATAGCCATCGAGCATGTACCACTCATCTTCGACAAGGCTGGACGACAGCGTCGCAGATGTCGCTGCAAGGAAATCCCCTGACGTCAACACAGCGCCATCTGTAAGGCGCCTCAGAATGCCGGACGAGCCGGTCGAAGGCTGCAAGCCGATCTGGAAGCCATGCTTTGTCAGGTCGGTCTTCCGGAAGTACTGCACATACCTGTAGGCTCTGGCCGGGTCGATCACGATATCATTGGTGACATTGCCGCCCCCATTGGAATTGGCATCGAACTGGCCTGCTTCCACCACGACCATCGCTTGTCCGTCGGGTCCCGCAACTTCGGTCCAGCGTGCCTCGCCATCATAGGCGAGCCATGAGCTGTTCAGGAATCCCTCGACCTGGCCGCCGATAAAGAGGCGGCTATCTGTCCACAGATTGAGCTCGTCGCCATCGCGCATCATGTAGCGCGTATCGAGAACCTCGCGGATCTCGGGCTCGAAGAAGTTGATGTTGTCTCCAGCGCTTCCGCCAAATCCCCAGAAGCTGAGACTGATATTGTCATCGGGGCGGTTCGGGTCCCAGCGGAAGTTATCGACTTCGGCTACCTTGTCTCCAGTTTCGGTGTCATAGATCCCGCCATACTGGCCAGCAGCAATCGCGTCTGAGCCTTCGGCAAATACGTAGGCAACCGCCTTATACCATTTGCCTGCTTCAAAGGATGCATCCTGCTCAGTAGCATTGCCCTTATAGAAACGCGGGTTGTTGTCGCCAGTGGCATTGAGCGGATCAAGCGTCGCATTCTGCGCATAGAACGGGCCTGATGGAGATGCGGTCTTGGCGCCAAAAACGACCTGTTGACCCGATGAAGCTTCCCGCCGGAAATAGAGCGTGACTTCATAGGCCTTCTGGCCATCGATCTGGAATTCATTTGTTCGCAGTCCGCCGCCTCGGTTCGAGGACGGATCATTCTGCAAAGCTGTCAGCGAGACGATGCTCGAGCCATAAGGCCCCGGCGTTGTGCCGTCCCAGACGTTCTCGCCGGTGGATCCGAACGAACCCCAGCCCGTGATCTGCGCATCACCCGAAGGATAGCTATCAACATCCCCTTGCCATCCATCGTCATCGACAAGATTGGCCTCGCCCTTTCCGGTAGGCGGTATTTCGGGCCACTGGTCGAGATTAAAGGCATTGGGCGTGAGTGTCGTGATCTCGACCGTTTGCGTCACTTCTGGCGCGCGGGGTGCAGGAGTGTCGCTATCCGCCCAAGCACGTGCGATCTGATCCACGAATTCGCTCGGAGCCTCGGCCGGTACCGTTGCCGAGTGTGCGGTCATATTTGTGATCAGCTGATGTACCGCCGGATCGCCCAGGAACAACGTTCCATCTGCCGTCTGGATACGTTCAACCAGACTTGCGCCGGTCGCTGCAAAGAAGCCGGTAACCGTCAGATCGGTATCACCGCCAATGACAGCGATTTTCAGATCATCGCCGCTCCGGGTTAGCCACAGATCGTTCCGGCCCACCGTCTGGTCAAATTGCGGGGTTCCGGTTGCGTCAAATCCAAACCCGAACACGATAGTGTTGGTGCCATCAGTATCGGTCACCACATCGACGCCGTCATTGCCGCCAAAATAGAAAATGTCGTTGCCAGCACCGCCATCAAGCGTGTCATTCCCGATCCCGCCGATCAGCCGGTCATTGCCTGCTTCACCATAGAGATCGTCATTGCCAGCTCCTCCATCAAGCTGATCGTCACCATCACCGCCAAATAGACCATAAGCTACAGAATTGATCGTTCCGCCGTCATCCCCGTCGCCGCCGAGCAATATGTCGTTGTCGCCGTGTCCATAGAGCCTGTCAGTGCCTGCTCCGCCGTAGAGGAAGTCATTACCGGCATTACCACCAAGATAGTCGTTGCCGGCATCGCCAGCCAAGTTGTCCTCACCATCGCCGCCATGCAGCGTATCATTACCGTCTCCGCCGAGCAGCACGTCATCACCGCCATTGCCCCTAAGAAGATCATGGCCGCCAAGGCCCTGCGCGCGGTTATCATTGTCGTCGCCGTCCCAGATGTCCTTATTGAACGCGGAACCGATATAGTTCTCAAATCCGAAGATCTTGTCGCCCTGAGCGTCACCGCCGCTTTGGGCATTATTGATATCCGATTGGGTCCGGAAATCGACGGTGATCGTGCCGCCAGTGGAGCTTTCATAGCTCAGCGTATCGCCCCATCGGGGATTGGTGCCATCATTGGCGCTATTGGCACCCCCGTCCAATACATCCGCGCCCGCACCGCCCTCGATATGGTCATCACCTGCGCGGCCTTCGATCGTATCATTCCCGGCCCCGCCGAAGATGACGTCGTCGCCCTCAAAGCCGAGCAACGTCTCTGCGCTTAAAGAGCCGACAATCAGATCATCGGCCGTCGAACCGTTGATCCCAACTCGCAGATTGTCGAGGCGTGCCGAGAGCCCGCTGTGGAATTCGAGGATCTCTACCCTGCCGCCGACGGTATCCTGATCTTCGATGGTAATCTGGCTTGTACTGCTTCCCCTGTACTGAATGATCAGATCACCACCAGTCTCGATGAAGGTGAGATCGGCAAGGGTGATCCCTTCACCAAGCAGAAGCGTATCCTCACCGCCATCGACTGTGTCTTCGAATATCTCGAGAGCGACCTGACTTCCATGGCCCGTGGGCAAAAAGCCGGGCGTCCATCCAGTCGGGTCAATATCTCCAGGCCCGAAACTTGTCTGTCCCTCTCCATAAATCGGAGACATATTCGCAAGCCGCCCGGCAGCGGTCAGCTCGAGAGTTCCGTCCGGTGGATCCTCACCCGGAGGAGGATCGAGAACCCGGCCCGTATGAGCAAGACTAGTGTGGTCGGCAAAATTGCCATTCTCGTCAATCGCCTCAGCGTAGTCACGAGAACCTTCCCGAATGATGGTCGCACCATCATTGCTGGAGGCCGAAGTCGCGTTCCAGATATAGGTATCATCGCCAAGGCCAGCGAAAAGCATGTCATTGCCTGCGCCGCCTTCAAGGATGTTGTCGCCGTCATCGCCAAAGAGCTGATCGTTGCCCGAACCACCGCGCAGGTTTTCAATGCTGACGTAATTGTCGCCCTGTGCGACGCCGCTATTGTAGGAAGGGTTGGCAAGCGAGACATAAAGTGCATCGCTCTCGTCTTCATAGGACGCCCAATCCGAGCCTGCACCGCCAATGAGGATATCGCCCTGTGCGTTGAGTATTGTTGCGTTCGCGCCACCAATCAGAACGTCGTCACCGCTGCCGCCATAAAGGACGTCATCGCCGTCACCGCCGCGGATGATGTCAGCACCGCCATTGCCCGAAAGGATGTCGTTTCCAGCGCCACCATCGATCTCGTCATCCCCGGTACCGCCCGTGGCCCAATCAGCTCCCGAGGATCCGACCAGAATGTCTGCGGCATCGGTTCCTGCAAGGATACCGGTGTTTTCCAAATCAAGTTCGCCGGTCGCAAGAAATGCAAGGCGTTCAATGTTGCCGACCGCCAAATACCAGTCCCTGAGTGTGATGCTATCGCCCTCACCCGAAACGATGCCCGAGCTCCCGCCATCTCGGGAGACATGCATAACCAGATCATTGCCCGATTGGCGCAGGACAATGTCCTGTATGTTGATACCCGGCGCGAACTCGATGAGATCGCCGCGCGAGTTTCCTGATGTGTATTGGTCGGTATCGTCGTCCCAGCGCCAGCTTTCTGTGCCATCAGCATCCGAAACGCTGCAGCCAGTTGTCGGTTCGACATACCGCGTAAGCACCTGGTTGACGCTGTCATAATCCCAACGTCCGACCCACTGGAACTGGGGCCCATCCTCCGTCTCAATAACCTGCCGAACGATGGTGCCCGATCCATCGGTTATCGATCCGTCAGGATTGAGAGAGTAGCCGTTAGCAAAGCCTCCATTCCCGCTTCCGCTTCGCGCCCATACGGTCTGCCACGTTCCGGCAAAATCATCGAACATGACGTCGGCCCCATCGCCGCGCGAATATTTGAAAATATCGTCGCCTGCGCCGCCAACCAAATGGTCGTTACCACGACCGCCCGAGATGATGTCGTTCCCGGCACCGCCGTAGAGATCATCATTGCCGCCATCGCCGGTTAGGACATCCATGCCAGCACCGCCGGTCAGCGCATCACTATCCGAGCCCCCGACAATAAGATCATCGCCGCTGTCGCCCGCGACATAGTCCATGCCCGAACCGCCCGAGCCAATGTCGTCACCGGCAAGCAGGAAAATGCGGTCGCTGCCCGCTCCGCCATAGATAAAGTCGTTACCGTTAGTCCCAATCAGCGTGTCATTGCCATTGGTCCCGGCGATAAAAGTGGTGATGTCGGCGATTCGAATTTCGTTGCCATCGGCAAATTTGAGCCATTCGATGCGCTTGAAAGGATCGACGAACCAGTCGGTCAAGGTCATCTGGTCGCCGGTCGCGATACCGTCATCATCCATTACCTGAACGATTAGGCTGCGCGCGTCGCTCGACTTGATCAGCCGGATATCGCCGATACCGATCCCGTATCCGAAAGATAGGCTGTCCTCGCCGCCGCCCAGTCCGTCTCCAGAAACGCCCGGTGTGAAATAACCCAGCCAATCCTTGCGGAAATAGTTGGGTTGCTCGGAACCAAGCGCCATGCGAGCATATCGCGTCTGGATGTAGTTCTCGGTGCCGAGCGAATCTGCATCCTGAAACACCTGATCTGCAGTAGCGCTTGCGAGCCAATCTCCAGAGGTCGCTTCGCGCCATTGAATTGCCTCATTGGGCGCAAGAAGAGGTGAGACTGGATCGACGTCATCGATAATGTCGGCACCGTCGCCAACGCGCAGCAGGTAGGTGTCATCACCTGCACCACCATGCAATTGGTCGCCATCGTCAGCGCCGCCCGACAGAATATCGCCGCCTGCGCCAGCTTGGAGCGTATCTACGCCAGCGCCCCCTTCGAGCCAGTCCGAACCCTCGCGGCCGTGAATCTGGTCGTTGCCATCGCCGCCATTGAGGTAGTTGCCATCACCGCCAAGGCCGCCGGTGGCATTGCCCGCGTGAAGGATATCGTTTCCGGCTCCGCCAAGTAGCCAGTCATCTAGGCGACCGCCATAAAGCTCGTCGTTACCATCGCCGCCGAAGATATTGTCGCCCAGATCGGAAGCGTGAACTGTGTCATCACCTCCGCCAGCATCGACTGTCGCAGCGACCGGAATGTCGAGGACGCGGTTGTCCGCGGTGCTATATGTGAACGACGACGTCGAGCCAGTTGCACGGCTTCGAGCAATACTGATGTTTGCCGAAGTTCCTTCGTGGATAATGAGATCATCGATCCAGACGAGTGGGTCGGTGTTTGAGCCGTCAACGATAGTACCCACACCGGACACGGTCTCGTCGCCATTCTGCAGGCCGGCAGCTCCGGACGTGACAGTCGCGGATAGGACCACGCGTTCCTGACCCTCGACGCCGAAATACTCTGGCTGTCCATTCCCGATATTGGGTTGCAAGAGCCCGTTGCTATCGAACTCATAGGGCTCGTAATCAGGGTTAGCGACGTTATCGTCGGTCACAGCGACGCGCACAAAATACTCAGTGGTACCTGCAGCGAGTGTGACAGTAGACGCAGAGGTCCAACCGCTCAGACCGTCGGCTGACACTTCAATCTGATCGTTGTAGTCTACCCCTGCCTCAGCGCGGTCGGGAGATATGGCGAGCTCAAGACCAACAGCGGTGCTAGCGGCTTTGGATAGACTGACACGCCAAACAAGGTGACCGTCAGCTTCGGACGCATAACTGCGGCCCACCATAAGATGCGCAGCGTCCGCGCTATCGACTATGGTTACATCTGCATTGCCGCGTTGCAGATATGATCCGGCTCCATCGCCCAGCTTCACGCGGAAGGCTTCTATGGTCTCCGATGGGTCGTTCGCAGCCGCCGTCAAGGCCGCTGTGGCACGAAGATCATTCGCGCCAATGCTGCTTGCCACGTTGCTAACCACCACAAAGTCAGCGTCTGAATGCGCTATATCATCTCTCTCGCGACCGTTGATGATTAGGCCGGTTTGATCTGCCAATACTCCCGATCGCAGGTCGACAATCTGGGCGACCACATCTCCAGCGAGCATTCCAATTCTGGTTTGGCCTTGGACTGAGATGGTATCACGAAAGATTGCATCTTCAACCGATATAAAGCGTGCTAAATGACCTGAGGGAGTGGCCAGCTCGAATCCGATTTCAGCACTCGCAGTGTTTGCAGAAACTTCCTGCAAGAGCTCACCAAAGCCACCATACCAGTCGCTAGCATGGCGCCTGTTCAGTTTTAGCTCGCTTGCTCTCGAAAGCGTGATAGCGAGGCTGGCCGCAAGCGCGCTATCTGGCGCAAGAGAAATCACGGCATTTGTGATGGATGGGTCCTGCCGATAATCCTCATACGACTGCGCGACCGAGATGTTTCCGAGCAGCACATCAATGTTTAGGGTCTCGCCAGCGGATAGAGAGTCTTCGATGGTTCTGTAAATTGCCCGCTTGACATATGGGGACCCTCCGACAAGCTGGAAATCCTCATCAAAGAGCGCTTGAGATATACCGTAGGAAATCAACTTATTGTGCGCTTCGCTTTCACCTCCATCCACGCGAAAGGCGATAGTGTCTTTCCCTTGGGGAGCGATCTTTCGGTAGACCAGCTCATTTTTGTAAGTCCCGAAGTTACCAGTAGAAATACTGTCAGGGCTTAGCAATCGCGCACCGCTTGCTTCGAGCAACCCGTTAAGAGTTTGCGAAACAACCGTGGCAAAACTGGTCGCAGCCTCCTCCGAGCCTCCCTTCTTAGAGTATTCATTCTCTACTACGAAACGGGCAGCGCTCTCACTCCAGACAACATCCGCACCACTTCGCGGAACTCCGCCAAAAATTGACCCAATAACGCCGCCAATTAAGAACCCAGCGAAAGCGCCAATTGCAGCGCCAAGAGGGCCAGCCAAGGCACCAAGCTGCAACCCAAGAAGCGTCGCACTTGCCCCTGATCCCATTACCGCTGCCGCTGTAAAACCAATCGCACCCAAGCTAGAGCCGATAGCTGACCCTAACTGTCCGCCAATAGTATCAAATGTGTTCACCTCCTGCGCGAGCATTGTTCCTAAGAATGAGCCGAAGGCATTTGCAAGCTGCGCTAGGTCTATCCCACTGAAAACACTGATCGGATCCCCAATCCCGACAATATTCGAAAAAATCTTCCCAACCACAGCGCCTGCAGCCGTGTTGAGTACCTCGCCAGCAAATCCGTCAACACCAAGCGCCGCGATAGCTTCAGCCACCAATAAACTAGAAAGCGCGCCAACTCCCGCAGAAAGAAACTCTTCGCCCAAGTCGTCAAAAATCGTATACTCGATGTCTAGTTCAAGGGGATAATCGAAAGAGAAACCCGCCTCGATGAATTCAGCAAAGTTCTCTCCAATTACCCCGAAAATGGCCGACCCCGCGACACGCTCGAGCGGTGAGCCGCTGAACAGATGACTGCCAAGAGCGCCGCCGAATATGGCGCCAATACCGCCCGAAAAATTCAATTCAGCTATTTGCTGAAGGTCGTTTGCTCGCGCCTCCGCAAGCACAACGCGCGTAGCCTCATCATATGACAATGGTTTTTCTTGAGATACATGACCGGCGCCCTTTATGGCGTCAATTTGTTCCCAGACACTGTTACTTATTCGTCCCCTATCGATGGAGTATTGACCCGCTGTTTGAGCATTGTGGTCGTAGTTGGTAATGATCACACGATCGTTGCCGTAGAAGTAAACGCCTATCGCACTTCCACTATCTGTAAACGTGACAACTCCGCCTTCCGACCCAAACAAATTCAAGCAAGTATTGTGTACCCTGCAACCGTCAGCAACGTATGTGTGATTTCGCTCAGTGGAGAAATTGAAAACCTCAATCTCCCGTTGCTCTCTCGACAAAGACGTCACAACTCTAAGCTCACCATCATGGCCAACCAGCTCGCTGCCTATTTGCAAATCGCAAGCCTGGGCGAAGCCGCCTTCGAACAGCGCAAACGGATGCTCGGCGGTCGTCTGTATTCCGTTGACGACGACGATTTCTGACGCTTTCCGTCGAAATACGTTTGTCACGCGATCTGATTGCAGGTCGGATCTGACCATAGACTCGGTAAAGCTTGCTACCCTATCTCCAATCTGGATTTCAGAAATTGGCTTCGTCGAACCATCTGCCATTAGTATCTGAGTATCGGCAGAGAAGCACTTATTCCGATAACTCTCTAGATAACCGTCCAGCAACTGGCTGAATTCTTCGATGCTTTTCGGCTGTAGATGGTATTCACCTATGAAATCCTCATCATCAGAGGGACCAATAACCACATCATTTCCAGATATACGCAAACCCACGTCAAGGTCTGGCTCAATCGCACCTTGGGCGGTCAAGCGATACTCATACCTAATGGTAGTCGGCGCAACCAAATGTTCGCCACTTGAATCAACTACTGACAAAATTCGAAATTCATAAGCTTCGTTCGCGCTCGCGCTTGTCGCAAATGGACTTGTACTAACGTCGATCCAGTAAGCATTGTCATCCTGCGCTCGCTCGCCTATTTGGAGGGTCAATCCTCCGCGATCATGGCCGGCGGCCAGACTTAGCGAAAGGGGCAGATTAATGTTCAGCGACTTGAGGGTAGAATCTTGAGCCTGCGCACGTTGGAAAAGATCGACGAACAACCTTTCCCAGACGCGATCTGCAAAATCGAGAACCGAACCAGCATCGCCCAATGCTGTTTGGTCATAAAATGAACGCATGGCGTATTGAACATCTGCCGGATTGACATAAATTCCTTGCCCAGCACCATCATTAAATGCCTCAACTACATCGGCAATCAGTACACTGTAATTTGTTTGAAAATATACATCTTGATCAATAAATGCCAACTCGTAGGCCACCTTTACACTCGGCCCAAAGGAAACCCACTTTCTAAATAAGTTTCTTTCGTTTGCATTTTCTACAGCGCTTGCAAATTGAAGTACGTCGTTCACAGCACCGGTACCGGCCAAGCCGGACACACTAATGACAAATCCATGTTCTCCTTCGAAAACTTCTGCGTCGCTAGAGCCAGTAAGCCTATGAGCAATGAACTGCGCATCTACAGAACTCCACCGCGTCTCGCTGCCGACTGTGTCTGGCCCAACACCGAAGGTAAAGCTCGCCCTGCCACCAAACCCCTCCGCGCCTGCGGTAAAGTACATTCGACGTGGCGCAAAGATACTTGGAGATTCAAGGAGGTTTGTGAAGCCGCCACCGAAGTATACTCCCTGAGTCAAGAAGGACGCTTCAGCTCCGCCAAAAGCCGTGATTGTTGGCACAAAAACATAGCCATTCTCCGAAGACACTCTAGAGATTTGGGCAAAAATCTCCTCCATCGCTGCCAAGTTACTGGCATAAACAGCTGTACGAAGATCTGCTAAAAGTTGTGAGAGTTCAGGGGGCATATTAACGCTGTTCTCCGATAGATAGAGACCTTGCTCTTATTGCATGCAAGCGCTCGGGATCTCGCTATTCTGTACGTATTCGGAAACTTCAAATCCGCAGCGGCGCGCTGAGAGCTGAAATAACGGCACGTCGTTTGGCGCAACAGCCAACCCTACCCATGGGGTTAGGCGGCGCTCGACAAACAAAACGTTATCTGAGAGCGTCATCACTCCATTAAACCCCTGCAAAAATAGCGCAATGCGAAACATGCAATTGTTGAATTGCGTCTCGTCATTGGTCCCCACATACTCGATACTGGATATTGCTTCGTCATTTATTGTTATCAGAACATCACAATCAGCGCTGGATACGTCCAGAGTATTTCTGCGCTCCCGGGATAGAATTGCGCCTGGGGGAGCGATTCTAAAAACGCATTGCCCCTCCGGAGCTGCGAACCTTAAGCGCGAATTGCCAGAAATCGATGTGATCGTCGCGAGGGACCAGTTGGGTCGTGGAAAAAATCCTGCCCTACAAATTGGATAATCTTGTTGGGCGAAATAGATATGCTCTCCTTGCAGCCGCCGATCAAAGACAACTTCACTGAGGGGAACATCGATCCCAAAAGCGACTTCTTGCCCGTGGGTTGCATGACAGGCGGGGACGCCAATTAATCCCGCCAAGATGGTAATTTTGAAAACGAAATTCGTTATGTTCTTTGAAATCATATCAATATAAGTCCACCTGCCGTCATCGCCATCACGAAATCTTATTAACAGCCATATGTTGGTTTGCCAGCAATTAAATGATCTTTATAATTGGATATAGAGGTCACGAATTTATGTTCGAACTTGTCCTTTACCGCTCCCGCCCCGCCTCGCCAAGCGCTCGGCTGATCGGACTCAACAAATACTGGATGATCCGCCGCTGGCCTGTCTTGATTTCCGCCTGAACCGACATTCCCGGCTGCACTCGGCTGCAAAGTTCACTGGCCCCTGAATCAGTGCCTTCGCAATTCAACCGTATAGTTGCGGCATAAATAAGGCGAGGCGCCGCATTTGCCTGATTTTGTTCATTTGTTGCTGAACTTGGTGCCGCAGCCTGATCCACCGCATCACGGCTGATATTGGAGACAGTGCCCTCGATCAGCCCGTAGTCAGTGAAATTGAACGCCTCCAGCTTCACCGCCACCCGCTGCCCCTCGGAAACAAAACCGATATCCTTGTTCTGGACATAGGCCTCGACTGTGACGTCGCTGTTGCAGCTTGCGGGATCATTCGCATCGCCCGAAGTACACGGGACAATCACCATGATGGCCTGGGCGGGCTGAACTACGCCTCCTATGGTGGTCACGGTTAGCTGCTGCACCACACCATCAATCGGGGCGCGCAGTTCCTGCGAAGCACGCCGGCGCGATGCCATCGTAAGCTCTTCGCTGGCCATGCCTGCTTGATCGCTTGCCTCGGCATATTCTGTCATGGCCGTGCGGGTGAGATCGGCACGAAGCGCGCGCAGCTGTGCCTCGATTGTGCCGATGGCCGCCTCGGCTCGCTGCGCATTGGCGCGCTGGATGTCGATATTGCCCAGGTGCTCTGCGCGGACCTGCTCGTATTCCAGTAGCCGCAACCGCGAGTAATAGCCCTGCTCGGCCAGCTCCCTACGTGCATCGAGTTGTTCGTCGATAAAAGGTAAGGCTTCTTCGAGCTGCGCGATCTGCGCATCGGCAGCCTGCAGCTCAGCTCTTCGCTCGGCGCGCTGCTGGGTAAGGCTGGCGCGCTGTGCCTCATATTGCGCAACAGCGGATCGTAGCAGTGCTTCCTCGGTAGCGATCACTTCGGGTGGTGTGCCTTCGGGTGGCTCAAAGCGGACGGAACCGGTGTTCAGGAACGCAAGCAAGGCATCATTGCGTGCACGCAGCACTTGCGCGCTGCGAAGCCCTTGCTCGCTTTGCGCTTCGGACGCTTGCGCAATTGTCGGGTCCAGCTCTACAAGCAGCTCGCCTGCACGCACGAACTGACCGTTAGTCACGTGAATGGCGCGAATCTCGCCCATCTCAAGCGCCTGCACAGTCTTTACATTGCCACTCGGGACCACCCTGCCCTGCGCTACCGCTACGACATCGACCTTGCCGATAATCGACCAGATGAGCGCGAGAACAAACAGTCCGCAGGTGAGCAGCATCAGCCACCGCATGCCGGGGCTCGGCGGCTTCTCCATGATTTCAAGGGCAGCTGGAAGGAACTCATGCTCGTCCTTGGGCTCAAACGCGCGGTCTGCCGCATTCTGTGATCGCCAGCTCTCGCGCAGCACACTGAGGTGTTTCGAAAGGGTTGGAAAGCGGTCGGAGAAAAAGCTCATGCGCCGGCCAGTCCCATTTGTTTTGAGTGCAGCTGGGCATAGCGACCACCAGCCGTCACCAGTTCGTCATGCGAACCGATCTCAGTGATCTCGCCGTTCTCGACCGTTATGATCCGGTTGCACGGCCGCACTGCCGAGAGACGGTGCGCGATGATAAGCACAGTTCGCCCTTCGGCGATACGCGCCAGATTATTCTGGATGATCTCTTCGGACTCGGCATCGAGCGCACTGGTTGCCTCGTCTAGGATGAGAATGGCGGGATCGGAAATCAGCGCGCGCGCGATGGCAAGACGCTGGCGCTGGCCGCCGGAGAGATTTCCGCCGCGTTCTTCGATAACCGTGTCATAGGCATGGGGCAGCGTGAGTATGAACTCGTGTGCGCCTGCCAGCTCAGCTGCTGCTATCACCTGCTCCATGGGCAGCGTCGGATTACTGAGCGCAATGTTCTCGCGCACCGTGCGGTTGAAGAGGATGTTTTCTTGCAAGACCACTCCGACCTGCCGCCGCAGCCAGGCCGGATCGACCAGCGCCAAATCAGTGCCGTCAACCAACACCCGGCCTTGCTCAGGCACGTAGAGCCGCTGGACCAGCTTGGTGAGGGTCGATTTGCCCGAGCCCGAAGGCCCAACGATACCGATCATCTCGCCGGCATCCACCTCGAGACTGACACCGCGCAAGGCCTCGGGTGCATCGGGCCGGTAGCGAAAGCGCACATTCTCGAACGTGATCCTGCCCTTGATCGCAGGAAGGCTCGCTACATTGGGATTGTGCTCGGGCTCTCGCGGAGCATTGAGGATATCGCCCAGCCTGTCGACCGAGATCCGCACCTGCTGGAAATCCTGCCAGAGCTGCGAGAGACGAAGAATAGGTTGGGCAACGCGGCCCGAGAGCATGTTGAACGCGACCAAACTGCCGACCGTAAGCTCGCCATTGATCACAGCCTTTGCGCCAAAGAACAGGATAGCGACCGTGGTGAGTTTGGAGACCAGCTGAATAGCATGACTGCCCCAGTTGGACAGCACAGTCACATCCCACCCTGTCTTGATGTAACCGGCGAACTGCTTCTCCCAACGGTCACGCATGCGCGGCTCTACCGCCATCGACTTGAGCGTACCGATCCCGGTCACCGTCTCGACCAGAAATGCCTGGTTCTCTGCTCCGCGCTGGAACTTCTCGTCGAGCCGGGCACGCAGCGGCGGGGTGATAAAGACAGAAATCAGGATGTAGATCGGAATGGTCAGGGCGACGATCAAAGTGAGCATCGGCGAATAGAGATACATGACGGCAAAGAAGACGGCCGTGAAGAACAGGTCGATGACCACAGTGACCGCATTGCTGGTGAGAAAATTGCGGATGTTTTCGAGCTCGCGCACGCGCGCCACGCTGTCCCCCACGCGCCGTGCCTCGAAGTAGGAGAGGGGTAGCGCAACAAGGTGCCGAAAGAGAGCCGCGGAAAGCTCTGCATCGACCCTATTACTCGTATGCGCAAAGAGCCACGTTCTCAGTGCCGAGAGAAGGGTCTCGAACACAAGCACTGTCGCCAGCCCGATCGCCAGCACATCGAGCGTGGTCATGGACTGGTGCACCAGCACCTTGTCGATCACCAGCTGGAAGAAGATCGGCGTTGCGAGCCCAACGAGCTGCAGGAAGAAGCTGCCGATCAGAACATCGCGCAAAGGCTTGCGGTATTTGACGAGCGCTGGAATAAACCAGCTGATATCAAACGCGCGCTTTTGGCCGGCAATATGTTCGCGGCTTGTCATGAGCAGCACATCAAGTGTCCTGCCATCTTCGGTGCAGCGCGCTCTGAGCTGATCTCCTGACCAGATCTCCGGTCGCCCCGAGCTTGATGGCAGAACCATGTGACGCGCCCCGGTATCAGCGTCCTTCTCGATCTTCAGGATGATCGCAGCGCCGCCATCCGGAAGAGCGACAAGTGCTGGAAGCGGGAGTTTGGGCAAATCCTCGACGGTCGCGGTTTTGCGCCGTGCGACAAGGCCCAGCTTCTTTGCGATCCGCAAAAGATCATCAAGACTGTATGGCGTGTCGCCCCGACCGCGATCATGATGGATCTGCCCCGGATCGGCAGGGACCTCGAGAAATTGCGCCAGCAGCACAAAACTCGAGAGAACAGGATCACCTTGCCAGTCCGATGCGCCCGAATGTCCGGAAGTCACGCCATGCCCCTGCTTTGCCCCAGTCAGGGCATCCACACCGGAAGGGTTAGGGCAAGTCCGCCGCCTTGCCCAGCATGAAATCACTGAACTTGCGCAGAAATCCGTAAAGCTGATTCAGTGCAATGAGCTCGATTAAGTGATAGGAGCGCTTTGAGGACGACCAGATTGGCAGCGATTTGGGTGACGGTCTCTGTGGCCGGCCCTGCACCGATAAATGTCAAGGGGGGCTGTGATGGCGCAAAAGCAGGAAGGAAAATTCGGGTGGGGTGCACTCCTGGCTGCAGGCTTTGGCGGCATGGTCGTGGGCAATATGATGAACGACCAACCCGAAGCCCCGGACAGCGCCTATTATGCCGAGCAGCAACCTTCGACCTTTGCCGACCTCACTGCTGCCGAGGACGAGCCGGTTGACGCAGCCATGCCGCTTGCTGCTCCCGAAGCGCCGTCCGAGCCGGAACCCGCAATCGAGCCTCCTCCTGCATACATACCGCCCCCAGAGCCGGCGGTCTCGGTATATTTCAGGAACTGCTCTGATGCCCGAGCATCCGGGGCCGCTCCAGTCTATCGCGGAAGTCCCGGCTATGGCAGTCACCTTGACCGCGACAACGACGGCGTGGGTTGTGAATGAGACGTTAAACGAACGCTCTAATCTCGTCGATGACAGGCGCTGACGCTGGCCGGTTCTGTCACCCCTGATCATCATATCTGGGGAGCACCGCGCGCTCAGGTTTGCGACTTGGTCCGCCTTGATCAAGAATGCCGTGTAAACAGTGTTAGCGTCCCCTCAATGCCACAGCGGCAATTGATCAATCAGGCGTCCGCCATGATCTCGTAGAGTCCCACAAAGCCGGTCAAATAGGGTAGCCCCACCGGTATGCCGTGCTCGGATGCTGTAGCCCGGCTAATGCTCCAGCCCATCCAGCGGACAATTGCGGCGTCGATCGCCTCATCGATGGGAAGACCTGATTTAACGGCATTATGCACATCGTCAGCAAAGTGGCGGCCGTGGCGGCTGTCGAGAAAGTCTCTGACCCCATCTTCGCTTGCGTACGTGGCTTCTGCGATCTTCGCAGTGGCTATCGACCAGGCTGCGTCGGCATCGGTGAACTCAGCTGTGGTGCCAAAGAAGCCCCAGGCTTCGTTGCGGGTTGGCAGGACTGGGTCAATCATCTCGGTCTCCGTGTTTGGCACAGGTGACCAGTACTCTTCTTGTGCGCACTATCCACTTAAACCGACGGATTTTGTTTCACTTTCAGGACCCACTGGGTGGCAAAGGGCAATAACCTGATGTAGCGACTGCTCTTCCTCGCACCTCTTGCTCGAATTGAGGTGGATGCGAGTTTTGAGAATGCCTGCTCTAATTGCGAACGGCTTCGCTCGCGGACCACAGCAATTTGCCGAGCTGCTCCGAATGGGCGTAGGCTCCGACACCTTCAGTGCTAACGAAGTGCTCCCAAGCCACAACTGTCTTCTGGCCATGAAGGCCGTCGAGAGGCCCCGGAGGATAGCCAGCTAGACGCAGGGCAAGCTGTAGGTTGCATACTCTTTCTCGTCGATCACTATCGCTCAGACCTCCTGCCTCCCAATCAAGCGACCGTTCGGCGAGCTCGCGGCCCGGCGAGCCGGATCAGAGGATAAAATCCGCCTCGGTCAGATTGATAAGCCCCGTCAGCGCGATCGCCAGATTGGCATTGCCATTGCCGTTGGTGTCCATGAAGATCATGGTCACACCGCCCGATTGTTCGAACCGCACTTCGCCCGCTGTGCCGCTGAACGCTCCGCTGCCGATAAAGGTGAAGGCGTCATCGCCGCCGCCCAGAATGGCATCGACCAATGAAAGATCGATCTTGTCGTTCTCGGCCTGGTCGAAATCGGTGATCCGGTCGGCGGTACTTGCGGTCAGGCCGGAGAAGTGGCCGTCATCGAAGACAAAGATATCCGCGCCGATATCGCCGCGCATCGTATCGAAGCCCGCGCCGCCGGTAATCGTGTCGTTATCCCTGCCGCCGAAGATCGTATCATTGCCGCTGCCGCCATCGATGATGTCATCGCCATTGCTGCCCTTGATCTCGTCATCGCCCGCGCCGCCTTCGATTGTGTCGACACCGCTGAGGCCGTTGATGACATCGTTCCCGCGTCCGCCTTGGATGAGATCATTGAATTGGCTGCCACGGATATTGTCATTCCCGTCAAACCCGCGCAGCGTTGCCGCGCCGCCAGCCGTCACGATGGTGTTGTCGAGATCGTTGCCATTGCCGACCGTGGCGTTGAGCGCGATGCGCAACAGCTCGATATTGTCGCCCAGCGTGAAGTCGACAAACGAACGCACGAAGTCTGTGCCCTCATTGGCAGCCTCGATCACCACATCGCCCAGATTGTCGACGAAGTAGTTGTCGTTCCCGGCCCCGCCCGTCATCGTGTCGGCACCGGCATTGCCGTCGATAACATCATTACCGCCGCCGCCGAAGATGGTGTCGTTGCCGCTGCCGGCGAAGATCCGGTCATTCCCGACGCTGCCATTGATAGTATCATCCCCGCCATAGGCGAAGATGCGGCTGCCTAACGTCGGATTGGCGAAGATCGTTTCGCCATTGTCCGTCGTGTGAATCGCAATCGCGCTTCCGATCAGCGCGAACTCCTCGATATTGGCGTAGCGGGTGCCGAAGGGGTTGAGATTGATCGTGGTGTTGAGCCGGTCGGTGCCTTGGCCGGGCAGTTCGGTCACGATGTCGGCGATGCTATCGATGAAGTAGGTGTCATTGCCCAGCCCGCCAATCATCTCGTCAGTGCCAGTGCCGCCGTCGAGCGTGTCGTTGCCGGCGAAACCCATGAGAACGTCATCACCAGCATAGCCGTACATGATATCGTCATCTTGCGAACCATCCAGCATATCGGGCCCCGGCGCACCTTCAATGATGGGTGGAAGCAAAAGCATGAGAGAGCCTGGGCTGCCGCTGGCTTCAACGAGGTCGAGCTCGCCGTTCTGTAATGTGATGGTCGCGTCTGCAATCCCATCGCCATCAAAGTCGAATTGTACGAGCGTCTGCCCACCGCCTTTCTCGTAGCGGTATTCGCCAGCAGCATTGCTGAAACCACTTTCTCCAATGAATGTTGTGGCCCTATTGGGAGCGGAGACAGAAGACGTGAAGACGAGGGTATCGTCGCTGTCGAAATCGGTGATCGTTGTGCCGTCCGCCATGTCCAACGCAGCTCCGAAGACATATCGGTCGGCGCCGCCGTTTCCGGTGTATATGTCCACACGATTGTCTTCTGCACCCTGAATAAGAGGGGCCGAAATGAAGAGGTCCGCATAAATGCTTCCGGTGAAAGAATCTGAAGTTCTTCCGTCACGGAACTCTACTCCAAGCGGAGCGCCCGAGGCATCAATTGTGATTACATCAACACTTTCGTTGATATTCGCGACAACAAGTAGCGTTTCGAAATTTCTAGCGGTTATCGAACTCCGCTCCTCACCAAATATCGTCTGGTTGATATAGACAGCTTCATCGAGCGCAGTGATAAACAGGGTCTCTTTGGAGATAGTATGGCCGCCAAATTGCAGCCGGTCGGTGCCTGCGCCGCCATCCAACACCTGACCGCGCCCACCGATAATCACGAAATCATCATAGTCGGTAGCCCGCACATTGCTGTTCGACCCGCCAAAGGACAAAACGGTCTCGAAACCGTCAATCTCCGTTGCAGGGGTGTAACCGGAGCCGTCGAATGTAACCGCAGAATAGCTGACGACTGAGAAGCTGATCTGTTCAAAACTGGAAAAAGTGGTATCGATACGACCGCCAAGATCGTAGATGCGATTGCCGCTGAGGATGTAGGTATTCTCACCCGAGAAGGCCGGGAAATAGCCATTACTATCCATCCAAACGCGCAAGGTATCGAAATCGTCTCCGCCGTCCGCAGTGTCTACTCCGGGAGAGGCAATGACAGTATCGGTTCCACCTAATGCCTCTACTATATCATCCTCATCGGTACCGGAAAGTAGATCGTCATCTTCCGTCCCCTGAATGAGGCCAGTGTCGACGAAACCAACGGCGACTCTATATAAGCCATCGATTGAGTTGATGAGAAAAGCGGAACCATCATTGGTGAGGATGACCTCGTCGCCGTAGCGCAACGGCATGGTTGTGAAGATTCGTGGCAGATCCAGTGTCTCCACGAGTTCGAAGGTGGTCGTGCTAAAGGCAAAGACCTGCTCTGATCCAGGTCCGATGGCGTAAAGGGTGCTGCCATCGGCGCTAAACGCCACACCCAGCGGTTGGAAGGGATCGTCATTGATCTTGAGAGAAGCGAGTATATTTAGCTCGCCATCGAGAAGGAACAGATCGAAAGAGGTGCGAACGGCAATAAATCCATCGCTGCCTGCGCCCCAAGAAGCTTCGAGTTGTAGCAAGTTTGCTCGGCCAAAGGTCGATTGTAATCCGCTTAGGCTATGCTCGACCTGTCCGGTTGCGTTCACTATTTCCAGCGAAGTCGCGCTGGGACTGTAGCGCAACACGGTTTCATCTGCAGGGATAGAGCTCAAGACCCCAGCTAGGCTCGCGCCGGTTGTAAACGTCTCCCGCGCGGCAGGCGTGAACGTCTCCGTCGCTACGTCGAAGATCGAGACGTTTGAGTAGCTGTTGCCAAGGTGGGTAAGGATAATTGACCCATTGCCGGCAAATGCAACATCACCGAAGGTAGACGTGACAGCCGTCACGGTGATTGTGTGTCGGGATACAAACAGCGTGTCTGTATCGATCAAATAGAGATCGACATCGCGCGAATCGGAATCGCTTCCTCCGGGTGAATCGAATTCGTTCCGCGCCACGGACTCGGCAATAGCGAGCGTTGTGCCATCGGGGGAAATATCAATCGCTCCGAGATCTACGCCAACTTCTACTTCGTTAAGCAGTTCACCCGTTTGGGCGTCATAAACCCGCAAGATCCCGTCATTCCCGGCGACATAAATGACGCTTCCATCACGGCTCAGAACCCAGTTCTCATCGCGCTGCTTATTGATCAATGGCCCTGTCACCGAAATGCTCCTGCAAGTGCTGCTTCAGATCGCACCTAGCTTTAATGCGGATGGACTCCGATCATGCCAGATTTCGCGACGCTAAACCTTTGCCCATCCACGATTAATAGAGGTAAAGTATCCAAAACGTACATATTTTTTGACGTTGCGATGACATTTTTTGACAAAACCGACCTCTAGTCGGGGTCCCGGTTGACGGGAGACCCCTGATTTTCCTCCACGAGCGATTAGAGACTGGCTTGAATGAAGGACAGACCTTTAAGCCGCATGTGATGCAATCGGCTTGAGCTTGGCGACACAGATCAATCGCGTTATGCCTTTGCCAATGATCGAACTTTTAATTGCCGTCACCATTGCTGTTTGCCCCGCCAGCGGCGTGCGCATCACCTGTGTGCATGACGGGGACTCTATTGTGATCGAACGCGAGCGCATCCGCATATCCGATATCGATACGCCCGAGCTCGATGGCGATTGTCCGCGCGAGCGCGCATTGGCGATAGAGGCCCGTGATACGCTGGTCAGCCTCCTTAATGCCGGCCCCTACCGGATTATCCGCGAGGGCGAGGACCGCTATGGCCGGACATTGGTCATCATTACCAATGATGCGGGGTCCATTGGCGATCAGATGGTGGCTGCAGGGGTAGCCCGCACCTGGAGCGGGCGCAGGGAGCCGTGGTGCTGATGAAGGAGTGGGATGATTCCAACAAGCACCGGGCACCGACCCCGCGGCAGCGCAACCTCGAAAAGGTCCTCGGGCTGATATCGATCCTCATCTTGCTTGCAATTACGATATCGGCATTCTTTCTCCTGACAGCCTCTGCCTATGGCCATCCCGGCACGCTGGCGGCCACCGAGGACGGCACCATCTCATTACCGGCAGAGCGAACAAGCTCGCTTATGTTTCCGCAGCAAACTGGCGCAGACACTGGTGACAGTACCATGGCCGCGGCGACAGAACCTTGTGCGGCGCATGACGCGTGACAAGGAAATTCTGGGCATGGCGCTGTGGGTAGAAAAGCACCACGGTGCGGATGGATGGTTCCACATTGCGCAGCAGCAGGACCGGCTGCTCGAAGCCGGAGACTTCGCCGGGGTCGCCCTATGGCGCAAGGTCGGGTGCCGGTTCGAAGAGCTTATGGCAGCTAAGCCCCCTGCGCAGCTGCATTAAGTTAGCATGTCGAAAGTCCGCAAGCTGAATTGACGCTGCGAACGTGGCTGAACAGATTCAAGTCCTCAAGACGCCTCGCTTGCAGGCAAGTCTTCGCGATCGAGTGTTTCATACGAACCCGTTGGCAGATGTTGGATCGATTTTTCTGGCGTAGCCACCAATTGGCCTATGACGAAGGCTTTCAATTCCTGTTGACGGGATGTGCCCGATCAATCCAGCAATGAAGCTGCTGTATGCTCATTTGACGCCGAGGTTTTCACGATGCCGCAGGATTACCGTATCGAACTGGATGGCGAGCAGCTGGACGCTGCAATCAGTTTGGAAGCAGGCGCAATAATCCTCGAAAGCCGCGGGGGCACCGGGGCCAATGCACGTAACTCCCAATATAGCGCAGCGTTTGAGACAATTCTTGCCCGATCGCTCGTGCCAACCGGAAACCTTCAACGTGTCATTCTCGCAAGCCGTGACGCGGTGCAGTCGTTCCCCGATGTCCAGAGCCGGATCCTGGCAGAGCGCGCGGAGCTTCTTGCGCTTGGCAATGCGGGTGCAGCCTCTGTAATCCGCGCACGGATGCGGGACTTTGGCAAGCCACCAGGCAAGCACGCAGGCAATTCGACCAAGCGGCTGAGGTTCGAGTTCGAGCACGGCAAGCTCGTCCAGCAACTCAAGCTTCGGCGTGTTGCCAAGGCACCAGAAAGGCTCTCAAGCAGCGACCAGCGCCGTGTCAAAGCAGCTGACATCCATGCAGCTGTGCTTAAGCTGGCGCAAGGAGGCGACGCCCCCAATTTCGCAGAGTCACGCGATTATGACCTCGTTACTCCGGGTGGGCTGCGGTTCCCGCCAAAGAAGGTCTTTGGCCTTGCTCTGGAGCAGGCGCTTGGCATCGAGGCGTTTCCCTCGCACTTCAGCGCAGGGTGGTCACAGCCCTCGTTCATGCTGCTGCAGTCGGCAGGCTACGAGATCGTGAAGAAAGGCATGCCGGTCGCGGGGGAACTACCCGAGGACGAAGCCAGCGCACGTCTGCCGAGCGCAGATGACGATCGCCGTTGGGTCGAGGGAGATCCGAAGCGGGTATCCCACATTCGCCGCGAACGAGCGCACGGCCTAGCACGCGACAAGAAGGCTGCCGTGCTCGTTGCCACAGGCAGGCTAGCCTGTGAGGAGTGCGGCTTCGAGCCTGCAGTAACGCACGGAGCGGCATTCCTTGATGCGGGTCTCGAGGTACACCACAAGATTCCTCTGTCCGACCTTCCTCCCGGCTCCGCAACTGCCATTTCAGACCTCGCCCTGCTCTGCGCCACCTGCCATCGGATCGAACACCGGAAGATCAAGCTAGCCAAAACGGGCGGATGACGCGAAAAACTTGCATTCAGGCAGGATCGCCAACTCCGGGATTAATCAGCAGATACGGTCGTCTTGGTGCTGTCGGTCTGACCGCAACTTATATCCGCTCAACTCATCTAGCCATTACCCATTTTCAGCTCGGGCCGCGAGCATCTGCCACTCAGCCAGTACGGCTGAGCGGCGGTTCTTGTAGGTCACTCTTATGTTATTCGTGCGCAGATCGATTGATCCGCGGGCGCAGCCTGGCGATCGGTCAACTCACCGGCCCAACCGTCGGCACGGCGGGCCCTTCGGCATATGTAAGCGCCGCGGCGCATTCACCGTCGCGATATGCGATGCCGACTACATCGCTCACCAAGCGGCCTTCGGGCAGACGGCTCATGAGGATGTCGTACATCCCCGATCCGCAGATGGCTTCCACGATCTGCGTGATCCTGTCTTTCAGTGTCGTCCCGGCCTGGCCTTGGTTAAGCGCTGCATACTCGTGCCAGCCAAGGAAGATCTGATCGAGCTGGGCCTGCGAGCCGTCATCGATGTCGAAGTAGAACGAATCCCGCCCGTCCATCGCCACCAGGTAGACGGTGCTGGGTCGCGGCAGGTTCGCCATGCGGTAGACGACCGTGCCGATCGGCCAGCTGTAATTCTCGATCAGCGCGTTGCAGCGGGCGTCGCCGGTCAGGTCTTCAGAAATCGGTCGCACAAGCGGCCAATGAACCGGTGCGACCTGGTCTCCCATGCCAATCTCTTCGTAAAGCCCGGCGTCGGGAAGGCGTTCGAAGGCCCTGCAGATCTTGCGGTTACGGCCGAAATCGTCGTTGTCGAGCAGGATGAACGCGCGGATGCCCTCATCGGTCAGCGCGGCGGCGTGTTGCGATGGCAGCAGGTAGTTTCTGGCCGAAACCATTCCCTCCGCCCCAGCAAACGGACCTCCCACATTTGCTGATGGCGCTATGGAGGCGCAGCCGGACAGCGTTGCCGCGGCGGCTATGGCAGTAAGCATTCTCTTCATTTCAATTGCCCCTCTTGAAAATCTCATGACGCGCCCTTCGTCGCCTGCGCTTCCCCGGTTATTCCACCTCCGCCGAGACTTCGACAGCGGTTTCAGCTCCTGTGGAACCGTCAGTTTCTAGCACCGCCGGCTGCGCCGCGACAATACTTACCGTGCCCGCCGCCTGCGCGCGCGCATCGGCAATCGCCGCGTCGCGCATCTGTCGTGCCTGCATCACGCGCGCCGAGGGTGTAAGGCTTGGGTCGGTGTACGGGTAGTAGGTGTGCCAGTTCGCATCGGCTTCGCTGATCTGGGAACTCTGCTCGGAAATCTCACTGGCGAGCACATCGAGCTCGAGCGGGTGTTCAGTCGTCACCACCAATTCGCGGCCGTTCGGAATGGTCGCGCTCTCGCCGGTGACGAAGCCTGCGAAGATCCCTGCGACCAGCACCCCGCCGAGCGTCTCCAGCGTGGCGCCTTCGCCTTCCTGCCGGAAGGTACCGTTGACCGCAATCTGCTGGCCCTGCACGACGATATGCTCGATCTCGACATCCATTTTGCCCGAGCGCCCGAATGCACCGCGGCTCGACAGATCGGTGATGCGGCCCTGCACCGGCGATCCGGCCGGAATGACGATGTACTGCCCCAACATGATGTCGTGCGCGACCACGAGGCGGAACGTGTCGCCCGCCTCCCAGTCATCGCCGCTGGTGGTGACATTCTCGATGAGCCGGACGGTGACCTGTGTGCCCTGCGGCAGCACGGCGTATCCTTGAGGCGCAGCGGCGACGGACAGGCGCACCGGCACGGGTGATGACGTTGGCGCGGCAGTCTCTTGCGCAAGAGCGGGCGAAGCCGCGACAATCATGGCGGCAGCACAAAGCATCGGAAATTTCATTGTACGTCCCCTGTCTGCGACGATCCCCCGATCGTCGTTTCACGTAGACTGGCACCGCACGCAGAGAAATTCTACTTTTATTTCAGGTACACGCAAGCGCAGCGGTGTAGTCCGCGAGGGCGGCTCGGAGCGCGGCGGTGGCTTCCAGCTTCAGAAAAAGCGGCGCATCGTGCCCCTGGAGACACTTCTAGCGGCGCATGGCGCGGGTGACGGCATCGAGCTAATGGCGCTTTTAAAGCTTATGCACTGTGCCAATCCAAGCCGCAGTTCTTGGACTTGTGCTGGGATGCTTTTGACAAAAGCGTAGGTTTTTGGGCCGTGATCAGAGACAGGAGCGAAACTGACAGCGACGCACCATTGGAGGTGTGTTTGCTTTGACAATGCCACTCTCGGCACTCTGATCGCCGGTTTCTCTCAGAGCAACGTGACTGAGACAACTTTTCGAGACGCATTAGGCCGCACCTTCAACACAGCCGTTGTCCGGTCGGTTCGCGTCGACGAGATTGATGAGATAGCCTCAAGTTTACTTGCTGGCGTAGATAAATCCCTAGCGACAGCTGGCAGTCGCCTGTGCGTATTCTCCATCATCAAACCGGGCCCGGATTACCCCCAAGCCAGTCATCGATATCATCAGAAGAAACTTTGCAAATTCCGCGAGACTACCGAACCATGTCCCGGGCGCTTGGGAGAAATACAGAACTCTTGCAGAACGCCATGAACGGCAGTTTCTTTTGAGGCGCAGCTCCGATGCTGACCTGCTCACGCGGGATTGGAAAGCTTGCCACGCCGCGGACGCCCGAAGAGCAGCTTCGAGCACACCTCCCTTAATGGCGCAGAAAAGCCGAGCAGCTTGCGCTGCACGGCCCAGTCCAGCGGCACGTTCGCCTTGAAAAGCCCGTCCGCTGTCAGCGATTCAGGCTGGGTGCCGTCGAGAATGGCTGTAACGATGTCTGGTGCGAGATAATTCAGGCGGACGAGGCGCGAGAAATGCGCCGACCTGCACCTCAGCACCTTGGCCAGCTCATCAGGTGACTGCTCACGGTTCTCCTCGACGAGCCGCATCGCCCTGCGCGCCTTGCGAATCAGCTGCACGAGTGCGGGATCAGGAGTGCTTGCAGGACTGACCGGGCGGGCAGAAAGATTGAGAACTGGACTGCGTTCATCGGAAATCGCCCTTGCGGCAATTCCAAGCTCGTATCGCGCATCGCTGCAGGACCAGTCCGCCTGCCTTCCGTGAAAGGTCGCAGTGCCCCGCCAGGTGAGGAAGCGGCGCAGTTCGAGCGAGCGGAAGGTAATCGAGACATGCTCAGCTCCGAGCTCGATCACGATCACCAGTGCCGCGAAAAGATCTTTCAGGGCACGAGGAGGGGTATTGGAGAGGCGATCGGCTGCATGGCGGCCACGGGTGACAAGCCCTTCGAGCTCGTCCCCGAAGACGCCAAGGGTTTTCAGGGCCGCGCGAAGCTTCCGTCGGTCGCACAGGAACTCGCAAACACTTGCCAGGATCAGTTCGTCCAGCTTGCCGGCATTGGTCCTGTAGGCCTTGACGCGTTCGCGCTGCGCCCAGAAGGCGTTGCTCGAATTATAATAGTAGTACGGCTTCCCCTTCCACCAGTCGACCGACAGGAGCATGTGGCGGCCGTAATCGTCCCACAGCAGGCCTGCGAGGAAGTGGTCGGTCTGACGGCAATGCGGTTTTGCCTTGGTCCGCGATGCGCAAAGGGCAACCGCCGCATGCCAGACTTCGCGCGAGATGATCGGCTGGTGCCGCCCTTCATGCATCCCGTCATGGCCGGCAATGTCGCCCACATAGACCGGGTTGCGCAGGATGTTGTATACCGTTCCCGCCGACAGGATGTTGCCGCCCCTGCGCTTGCCACCTTTGGTGCACTTTATCGTATGCCGGAATTCGCGGTCGTATACTGCCCTCGAGACGGCCGTATATGTCCCGGAGCGCAGAAACTCGTCGAAAATGAAGCGGACGATTGCTGCCTCCTCATCGACGACTTCGAGGCCGTCATTCGCAAGGACGTAGCCGAACGGCGGCAGCCCGCCATGCCAGAGCCCATGGCGTTTGCGGGTGCGCATGCTGTCGCGGATCCGCTCCGAGATCAGCTCGTGCTCGAATTGCGAGAATGTGAGCAGGACATTCATGATCATCCTGCCCATGCTGTCGGAAGTATCGAACCTCTGCGAGATCGAGATAAAGGCGATGCCATGGCGATCGAATATCTCGATCAGCCGCACGAAATCCATCAGACTGCGGGTCAGCCGGTCGATCCGGTAGACAACGACGGTATCAACCTCGCCCGCCTCGATCGCGTGCATCAGGCCGGACATCGCCGGGCGATCGATGGTGGTACCTGGCTGCCCGCCATCATCGAAATGCGCCGGGAGTTCGACCCACCCGCGATATCTCTGGCTGGTGATATAGGCCGAGCAGATTTCCCGCTGGGTCTCGAGCGAGTTCGCCTCGCGATCAAGACCGCGGCCAGAGCTCTTCCTTGTGTAGATCGCGCAGCGGTTGAGAGACTGGACGGGCTCTTGTGGCATCGGAAGGACTCCCGGTTCTGACTGCCCCTGTCCATGACGACATACGACGTCCGGACCTGACCAGAGACGGGACGAGCGTAATCCCTGGTCCCGCAGCTTCGGGGGTCAGGCCTTCATTCAGCCGTCCTCTGCGGGTCCAGCGTAATCTTTCTCACATCCTTGTAAAGGTCCCTTGCGGCAGCAGCGATGTCGTTCACCCGCCATTGCGAGCGCCGCTTGTTGAGCCCCGGATTGTCCGGACAGTATTTTGGCGCGGGATCGAGGAACAGGGTACCATTGTAAAGCGCCTCGAACAGCCGCTCTGCCGAGGTCTCGCGGCACCACATGATCTGCCGCGCGAACTCGACGAGGTATCTGTGCCCGGTCCCGGTCAGACGGGGATCAGTACAGTCCGTTTTCGTCGCCGGTACATAGACCGCCTCGTTGTGCTTGGCGGACCAGCAGTTGAGCATCCGTTCGAGCGACCATCCCGCAGCCAGCCGGCCCTGATCATCGATCAGGCCGAGATGGACGTCGCTGTCTGCCGAGGCGGCAAGCGATCTTCCCCTCTCGTGATTGATCACTTGCAGTGTCAGCCCGCTCTTTTCGCAGCGGATGCCCACCCGGTGGATGCCTGTGAGCCGCAGATTGCCGGATGCGTCAGGATATCCCCATGTCTGCATGAAGCTGGCGAAGTCTTCCGCGTACGCGCCCATGTCCGGCTCAGGCGTGAACAGGGTCACCTTTCTCTGCGTATGGGTCTTGAGCTCGATGCCCTCGAAATCACCATCCTTCGCGCTGTTGGGAACAATGCCGAGCGCATGCTCGAGAGTGTAGCCGCAGACCTGTGTGCCGTTGAACGGCAGTGTCGCTCCCGATGCGTCGAGCCTGCAGCCGGGCATCGGCCTGCCGGCAGCAGCCACAAGCAGCGGAAGGAGCCTGTCGCGCGCCGGAGTACCGATGACCAGATGCTTCCACACTCGCGAGCCTGATGCATTGGGGAGCGCCTTCACCTGGTCCCTGAACGCCTGCGGCGGGTCGAGGACGATCGCCGCCACCACGCTTCCGCTCCCGCGCCGGCCCATCACGAGATATCGCGGCGTGTCGGGGTTGGCCTTCGTAAAGCCGACCGAGAGCGATTCCGGCATCGTGTTCCCGACCGTCGAGAATCCGCTCAGCCTCGTCTCGGGATACTGCGCATAGACGATCATCCTGACGCCGCGCGCCGGAACCTCGCTGCCCGTTGCATCGAGCCAGACAAAGTCCCGGAACACCGCCTCGGGGATTGCCTTTCCCTTACTGGTGCCGCCCTTTTTCGCGCTCGTCGATGCTCCGCGAAGCGAGAAGTCCATGTCGAACATCGGGTAGAGCGGTGCGAACTCCGCGCCTGAATAGATCTGGTTCTTGTCGTTGTGGTTGCGGGTAAGCGGCTTGATCAGCGCCTCGCCAACGCCGTGCGCGGACAGAAGTGCTCCCAGCATCTCCACCGACGGCGGGGAGTGTTCGAATTGCATGGAGGATGGCCTCATCGATTGTGAACAGATGAGGCGGCGTATCACCGCGACCGGTGCAGCACAATCCCGTCAGGCTCGGCCAAAACCCGGCAATCCAGCTTATATAGTTGTTTTTACGGTATTCTTATATTCCTGCGATGAAGATGTTGCGAACGTCTGCGAATCAGATGTGGCTATCGACGGTGCGGTCCTTTCCAAGCACAAGATGTCTGGCATCGCCCTCGAGGAACTCCCGGAGCTGCTGCAGGACCGGTTCCAGCGCCTGCCGCTCCCTGCCCTTCAGCTGACATTCCCATACCTCCGCGAGGCGCCATCCGGCGTTGAGCAGGGCGTTGCGGTTGCGGGCGTCGCGCGCGATGTTTGTGGAGATCTTCCTGCGCCAGAACTCCGGCCGGGTGCCCGGCCAGCGGAACAGGTTGCAGTCGTGACCGTGCCAGAAGCACCCTCGCACCTCGATGGCTGCGCGCCGCGAGGGAAAAACCAGATCGGGACGACCGGGCAGTTTCTTGTCATGCAGACGGTAGCGGAACCCCATCCGGTGAAGCCCCGACCGGATGAGCATCTCGGGAGCTGTGTCGCGGTCCCGGATGCCGGACATCATCCGGCTCCGGGTCTGCGCATCGACGATATCAGGCAATGGCTGCTGTGCGCCGCTGTATGGGTGATTCCGCGCCTGCGGTCTGCAGCTCAAGGGCACGCGTGAGCGCAGGTTCCATGTGCCGCGCGATCGCTTCGACGACCGGGACCACAACCGCATTGCCGAACTGGCGGTAGGCCTGTGTGTCCGATACCGGGATGTGCCATTCGCGCCCGTCGCGCTCGAATCCCATCAGCCGCGCACATTCGCGCGGGGTAAGCCGGCGCGGCCGCGAGCCCTCCTGCACGATCAGGATTTCCGAGCCATCCTTGTGATACCGTGCCGAGAGCGTCCGTGCGACATCCTGCGCGGTATGTGCCGTATATCCGAAACCGTTGCCGGCCTTCTCGTGCTTCTTCCGGTATGCCTGCAGATAGTTCCAGAGTTTCGGGGTCAGCGTGTATTTCGCACCGACCTCGTTGTGTGACTGCAGGATCGAGCCCAGCACCGGCCATTCCTCTTCTGCCGGCAGCAGCTTCTCGAAACCCTCGAAACTGAATCCTGCATCCTCGCGGAAGCCGACGATAAATATGCGCTGGCGTTTCTGCGGCACGAAGGGCGCTGAGCTGATCACCCGGAAATCGATCGAGTAGCCCAGCTCTTCAGTCAGCGTCCGGCGGATGACCTCGAACGTGCGTCCCCTGTCATGGGACTGCAGGTTCTTCACATTCTCAAGCAGGAAGGCAGCTGGCCGGTGATGGTCAATGATGCGCGCGATCTCGAAGAACAGGTTGCCCTGGTCCTCGCAGGCAAAGCCGTGCGCCCTGCCCAGCGAGTTCTTCTTCGATACGCCTGCCAGCGAGAATGGCTGACATGGAAAGCCCGCCAGCAGCACATCGAATGGCGGAATGCGCGATGGATCCTCGCCATAGGGGCGAATATCGCCGGCAAAGACATGGTCATCGATGTCAGGAAAGTTGTGGAGGTAAGTCTTCTGTGAGAAGCGGTCCCACTCGCTGGTGAACACGCACTTGCCGCCAATCGCCTCGAAACCCAGCCGCATGCCTCCGATGCCTGCAAACAGATCGATGAAACGGAAAGCTGGATCGGTTACCGGCTGTGGGCACCGGGCAGCCGCCAGATCGCGCATCTTCTCGCGGACAAGCTTCGGGATCTCGCAGTCGCCTGCAATGTAACGCTTCACCTGCCTTTGCGAGACGCCCAGTTCCCCTGCCGCCATGACAGGGTCGAGCCCTGCCCTGTGCAGATCCGTTGTGAACATCAGGGGCGTCTCAGACATGCTGCGGATCTCCATAACCGGGTCAGGTCATGACGCAATGGCACGAGGATTCCCGGGAAGCAAGTTTTGTTCCTTTTTTGTTTCCCTCTCATCCACAGAGGCGAAATTGATTTAGGGCTTTGACTTGCTGGGAAAAATGGCGGAGGGCCTGATTTACAGACATTTCTAGCTGAGATTCATGTCCGCTTTGCGCCCCAATTTCGGACGTCTGGGGTGTGCTTCGTCGATCCCAAAAGCCGCCGTTCGTCCAATCGACAGCCAATAAATGCAATTGGGCCGCTTCACTTTGACAATTTCTGGGGACGGATAACCTATGAAGAGTGTCCCGTTTCTAAAATAGAATCAGAGTATAATTGGAGGTAGCCCAAAATTGACGGATATCAGAAAGGCTATCCGCGCAGCCCGCGGTGTTGGCGGCTCCACTATCTGCACGTTTGATCAATGGCGGTTCGGACTAAACGGCCTCATCGTCTAGCCGTGTTTGCGGAGTTCCTTGAGCGTCGGATAGCGGCTTCCTTTGAAGAAGTCCCGATGACTGGGTGTGAGTTTGTCTTCGTCGTGTCCACCTGGTTCGATCATAGATGAATCCTTGCGCGTGGCGAAAAATGGCCACGAGGATACGAAACCACGATCGGTCAATGCCATGAGGCTGCCGCGAATGGTCTCCACTGCGACCGACCGAAAAGGCCATTCCGGCATAAATGCGTTAAATGTCCAGACTTTGAAAACGCCCTGTTTGCCGTCCGAGCTGTTCCCGACGAGGCATGACTTCCAGCCGAACAAGATACCGGCGTCATTTTCCTCATAGAGCTTGCCGTCGTCTAACTCAAAGGCCTGCGTCTCTTTCATTGTGCTCAACGATCCGTCTTTGTCTAGGATCAGCTCCGATCGAATAAAGGCATTCTTGCTCCGCGAGTGCCACGCCGGCCGCACCAGTTCATACCTGCCATAGATGTATGGCATGTCGGTGGGTGTGGACGGGATGTCGGTATAAATGAAGTTCAACTGCTTCCGCGCCGCCTCCGAAAATACAGCTGTATTCGGATGCTGGATTGCGACGACGTCTGGATCGTCTGGAAACCGGGAAAGGACATACTCGAATAGCAAGGTGATTTGCGCATTGCTAAGCGGGCCCGATTCGTCGGAATCATTTCCAGATAAGAACCGCTGCAGTGTCGGCCGCGAAACCTCACTACACGAGCTCGACGTTACTCGTATGATGTCTTTATTGATCGACTTGAAATAGTTGACCTGTTTCGCCAGCCATTCATCGCCTGGAATTTTCCCACGGCTTTTCAGGCCGGAAATGATTTTCCGAAGTCTGGGGCGATCAATCAATATCTTCGCGTATTCAGATTGGCTCATCACTCCCCCGACGTACCAGCAGATTCGTTCATGAAGAGCATAAGCAAATTCTGCTCATCATGAACGAAATTTGTGCAGCTCTGGGCGCTTCCCCTCCGAATTAAGGGCCTTGCCGTGCTCGCCGTGGCGCAGCTTCTTGATGCGGAAAGGAGACTAAGCGTGGGTACTGAGAAAGACGAAATTGGTCGCAACACTAGTCAGGCGAACTCGCCGTTCGGCACGTTCATTACGCCGGAGCAGTTGCGCGCGCAGCAGCGGGGATCCGTCGAAGCGGTTTATGATCTGCAGACACTGGAGAAGCTCGCAGCGATCGCGGGTTACGCCGAAACCTTCCTGACCGCACCGCATCCGAAGCTCGGTCGGAAAGGCGCGGTGTGCCCCTATGTTCGTGGCAGCCTCGATCGATGCTACCTGAAGTTGGGCGGCTGCAATGTTATGTCAACAGAGCCGACCGTGGTTGTGCGTAACATGGCCAGGGTCATCGACATCTTCCAAGGCATGCTTCCGGACGCCTCGGATGAGCCAGGTGAGTCGATGTATCGCACAATTCTGGTCGTCTTCACCGAGCTTTCCGCCAAGGAAGGCAGTGAACTGGTCGAGGCCGTCCAGAAGCTCCTGAAGCCGGGCTTTATCGATCAGGGCCTGATGATCGGCGAGTTCTACCCGTCTTGTCCTGCCAAGGGCCTACACAGTGACGAATTCCGTCCGCTACAGACGCCGGTGCCTTGCTTGGCCGTTCGAGAGATCACCCTTTTCGACGCCCCGTTCATGCTCGAGGACGATCTTTACGTCGCAGGTTATCTGCGGCGCTTCGGGCAGGCAGGTGCCGAACGGTTGGCAAAGGCGATCAGCACTATTGCAACGGGCCCTGATCGCGTCGTGTCTGTGAGGAACATGCTGCGGGCCTATCCAGTGATGTGCCCACACATTTCTGACCACGCTAGTCGGGCGTAAAACCATCGACAGCGCTTGAATGCGAAGCGAGGGCCGGTGCGAACTGCGCCGGCCCTCAACGTTTCGCGCGCTGTTCCCAGGTTGCGACAATCAAGGACCAAAGTATGTCCATCCCCACTCCCGGAGGTCTGACTTCAAAATCATCTTGCTGGGCTTCATGCATTCGAATTGACGGCGGCTTTGCGGCTATTGGTCCAAAATCCGCCAGTCCGTTATCGGCCCATCCTCAGCCACGCGCGACGACATCGAGATGTTTGTGGCGGTTGGTCGCCCGAGCGGATAAAAAGGCGCCATGATCGAAAATGACATCAAGAGGCTCGTTGAAGAGCATTATGCCGATGCCGAAGCAAACGTCCTGCTACTCTCGAACCTCGGTATGCGGCTGGCTAAGGAAGGGCTCTGGCCGCCAGCGAACGACAATCGGCCGCTTATCGAAGCAGCGGAAGCAACGCCTGACGTCACGGTTGTTCGAGACGAGACCGCGAAATCGTTCATTACGATTGTCCGGGCCGGTGATGAGCAGCGGGCGGTCAGAGCGATTGCCAATCGTCAAAAGCGCTATTTTTTGCGTGGCTTGCCGCGCGCCCTGCTCCTCGCATTCACGTTGGACATGGCGGAAGGTCAGGTAATGGCCCTGCGTCTTGGCCCAAAGATCACTTATCTCGGCGGCCCCGCGGCTGAGGAGGGCTCAATCGTCGTTGACAAAGATCTTCGCCTGCCAGGACTCGACGCGCTAGATGTGACTGCACTTTCGGAGGCCGACGTCGAACGGCTCGAAACGAGTATCAAGGCCTGGTGCGAGCGTCACGAGGTCGATCCCGCCAGTCTCATCCGGCTCCACAGCAAGTCGGACACCGCGAAAGCGCCTATAGGAGCGCCTGCTCAATCGAGTGCCCTTGAACGACTTTATGCCGCTCAGGAGCCCGATGTGGCGAAACGCCTGAGCGTGCCGATCGATATTGCACTTACGCTGAGCCGCATGCCCTAATGGCGAAGGGGTCACGGCGCCGACGGGTTGTGCAACCGCGCGGCCCCCAACCGATGTATGTGGTGGCCGGCTTGCCGAAGTCGATCCACAAGGAGGTGGTCGACACATTCCAGGCACGGTTCCCGCTTGCGATCGTCAAAGGGATTCCATCACCGACCCGGGACGGCGCGCTCTACTCGGCGGCCCTGATCAATACCTTGGTGCGATCTGTCGGAGAGTTCGCCGTGCGCCGACGCACTAGGGGCAATGCTCAACCAACACCGGGATCGATTACCCTTTTGTTCGTCCCCGCGCCCGATCAGGAACGGTTGCTGCGTCGGTTCGATTTCGTGGTCATGTCCGCGCCATTGCCGACGCTCGTAGTACGAGATGAGCACTATCAGCAGTTGCGACATGATCGCGAGGCCGCGGTTACGGCGCTGGTCGAAGCTGTCAAGGCATCCAGCGACGCCCGCGCAAACCTCAATCATGTCACGCGGCGTTTAGGCTATCGTTCGGACAATGAGGCGCTGTTGCTTCCTCCGCGCAACTTCATGACCGACGACGGCGATCTCGTGGCGACATTTACAGACTTTCGCCAAGGGCACCGCCTTTGGACGGACCGCCTCAAGGAGCTGGGGCCGACCGCTCTGACCCGTGATGACGTGCCGGCGCGAATCCAACATCAGCAAACCCGGCGAGTGTTTGTAGATAGCCGGTCGATCGGCTTCTTCATCGCTCATCCCGCTGCCTATGACGGCGCAGCTCGAGAGGTCGCAATCGACGATGTTGTCGACCTGCTCCTAGATACCTTGCGCTCGCTGTACCGGTTCGGCGGGGCACTTGAGCCAGGGATCCATCACGACGCGCAGCGCAGCAACGGATCTGCGCTTGATGGCGCGATCTTCGAGTGTTGCGAAAAGGGGCGGATCAGCGCGAAAGCCGCTTATGCTAACGTCTATCCGAACGATTTTGTCAGGGTCGGCGACTACACGGCGGCAGATAGATAATCTGCCGACACTCTTAGGCGAGTGTACGGCGATTATCTAACAAACACCCTATCGCTCATCAGCCGGTCGAAAGGCTTGGTAGCCTATCGTTCCGCTCAGGTCGCAACCGAAGCGGAAGGTCCGTATGGACCAGCGGATCTTGAAGCCGTAGCTCCAGCGCTTTCTCCTAACTGCCGTTAGAATCCACGCGATGCCCATAGGGGCATTAGATGCTGCGTACATGGCAACTTTAAAGATAATGTCAATATCAAGTCCATCGCGCGCGCCGGAGAACTGATGATGTGGGAGCGCCGTCAGGACTTGGGCCTAAGACACTCGCAGCCGCATATCGGCGCTGCCAACTGACCGACTACGTACCAACCGCCGTGCCGCGCCAGCTTGATGAACGGAGGGCAGTTCTTGGGGAGCCATTTCGGGCCGTCGAATGTCGCCTCCAATCCTCGGATCGGAAGCTCTTCAAACATGGGTCAAATCTCGATGGAAATTATCTCCACTCTCGGATCACTTCTCAGCGGAAATCAACAGACAGACTCTTTGGTTCGCCCGAGTGTCAGCTTTCCCAACCCCTGTGCCCGGAAGCGGACAGGCGGGAGACGACCCAAAGTGCGTCGTTCGACTATCGAACTTTGAACGGCTGCTTCAGCCAGAACCAGCCATCGCTCAGCGAGAAGCCATTAGGCAGCAATGCGCTCTAGTTTCGATCGTTGGGGTTGGTGGCGACCTCACCATGTTTTCATCTTGAAAAGGCGACCGCGCTCCCCTTCATCGTGTAGCTTCAGCACAATCTCATCGGGCGCGAACACGGGCTCGGCCGTCGTGCGCTGGGGCAAATCCGAGTCAATCAGTGTGATGATCGACTGGATGCCGAGCGCGGCATAGCGTCGGATGACGGCGAGTAGGTTCTCCTTCTTGCGGTCATCGAGCGATTCGAACACGCCATCATGATAGGCGAAGCGCGGAAACCGCTCGTCCAGATGCGCGCGCAGCACCGCTAGGTCGAATGCGATGCATAGCAGCTTCTTGTAGCTGTGCCCACGATCGGCGCTAGTCGCGTTGCCGGCATCGTCGAGCAGTTCCGCCCGGAAATCCAGATGCCCCAGCTGATTGACGCAGACACTGAGCAGCGCCTTGCTGTCGATCACCTCTTCGACGATCTCGTTGAAATAGAGCCGGATCGACGAGAACAGGCTGTCCTCATCTGCGCTGCGCGCCTCTACATTTGCCTCAATCTCGGTCTGGAGATGGAGCTTCTCCTCGGCGAGCGTCCGGATTTCGGTGCGCAGCTGCTGCAGCCGGTGGACGAAGTCGCGCTGCCGCTCGAGCGTATCGATGTCGGCACGCAGCGTGACCATCTCGGTCGAAACCCTCTTATATTTGGCAAAGGAATCGGTCGCGCTAAGGAAGGACAGCATCTCCGAACGCCGCTTGCCGAGCGAATTCAATTCGGCGTTTATCGTCTTCAGCTCGGCATCGACCTCGGCCCGCTCTTCGACCAGATAGCCGTGCCGCTCCTCGGTGATCGCCTTATTGAAGGCGATGAGCTGCTGAAAGTCCTTCTTCACCTGATCGGCAAACAGTACGCCTGCCTCTTCGAACATCGCCTTCGCTTCCTCGGGATCGAACAGGATCTGGTCCTCTTCGAGCGACGCGATGATCTTTTTGCGGTTCTGCATCAGCGAGTAGCGCCGCGCGTTCAGCGCGGCGATCCGCTCTTCTACCTGATCGACGACCTGCTTGGTATCGGCCTTGTCCTGCGTCCGAAAATCGAAGGCATCAAGCAGCTGCTGCTTCTTGTCGACCTCCTGACGCTTGAGTAAGAGAATGCCGTCGATCTTGCTCGCGTCCTCGAAGTCACCGCCCATTTCCTGCCGGATCGTGGCCGCCTTGGCCTGCTTGTTCTCGAGTTCCTCGGCCTTTGCGTAATGGCGCGCGATAATCGCGGCATCGAACCCGAGGATATGCGCGAGGAAGGGCTTCCAGTCGGCATGCTTGTTGGCGAATTTGCCAAGCTGGAAGACATCGCCGAAATCGCTCTGCGACCGCAGAAAATAGCCGAGCCCCTTGCGGAAATGCCAAGGATTGAGCGACCGCCAGTCGAGTATGCTGTCTAGAAGTTCCTTGGCCCGATCGAAGGGCACCTCGACATGGTCCCACTCGCTGTCGGGCAGCGTTGTGAAATCCTGATGCCGAGCCGCATGTTTCTTGAAGGCAATCTTGGTCGCTTCCTCGACGCTGCGGCGGACAGTTACATAGCTGCCCTGTGTCAGCTCGATCTCGAGGAAAAAGGCGAATTCGCCGAACACTTCGATATGCTTGAACAGGAAGAATTTATGGTCGCGTTGGGCAAGGAAGCCGAAATCGAGCAGGCGGCCGAGCGTCGTCTTGCCCAGATTGTGAGTATCGCGGTCTAGATTCTCAGGCAGCCGGATTTCGGCGAGCACGACATTGAGATCGGGTGTGAATTCGACAGGCGCAAAGGTGTCGGGTTTGTTCGAGTAGAGCTTAGACGGCTTCATTCTGACCAACATACTCGAGCGCATCGGTCTTGGGGTGATATTCAACTAACCCCATCAGAAACAGAAAGTTCAGGGACGGCAGAAACAGCACGTCGCCGCCGACCACGGCCTTGCGCGCATAGGCGAACAGCGAATCATAATCGCAGAGCCGCTTCGCTCGGAGCCGCAGGAGCAACAGCAATGCGACATTGATCACCGTGCGGTCCGGATGCGCGTGTTTACTGGGCCTAAGCATCCGCCACCTCCCCGATGTCGCAGTTCCAATACATGTAGAAGACTAGCGCCCGCGTCAGGCGCCGATGCTTCGTCTGGCGCAGTACCGGATCGCGTCGAAACAGCAAGTCGATCAGATAGTTCATCACCGCGTCGAAGTTCTGATAGGTCTTGCGCTGGGCGATTATCTTGAGCTGGAATTCTTCAACCGCGGCCTCGTAGGATTTTAGAATCTGGAGGTTTTCCGGGGCCGCGAGGAAGGTGCGGATCTGTGCGGTGTCCTTCAGATACCGCTTGCGCAGCTCCTTGGCATATTCCGGCGTCATGTTGTTGAGCTGGTTCTTCTGCTCATAGGTCGTACGCTCACCGGGCGGCGCATCAAGGACCTCGGAAATCGCGGCATCGTGGCTGGCGAACGCCTGCACCACCAACGCCAGTTCGTCCGGCGAGACGATCAGCGGCGAGTCCACCGGATCGAGGTCTGCGAGTTCGGCAACCCTGGGGAATTCCTTCAGCCACAGTTCTAGCTGTTCGATCCCGCACAGATAGATCGATGCCTCCGGTAGGTTGCATTCCTTCGAGATATGCGCGGTGATCAGCTCGTCCGCTTTGCCTGCGAGCCGCCGGTTGGCGAACAGCATATAATGGTCGACCTGACCGGCATCGCGCAGCTTGCGGATCCGCGGCACTTCCTCGCCGAGCACCGTGTTGGTCGAACCCGCGCTGAAGAAATCCTTTTCACTGAAATGCTTGTTATAACCGTTAGTGTGCTTGGCTTGGACTACCGTCGTGCCGATCCATGGCGCAGCCTTGCTCGGATGCAGTTCGGCGGTCCCAACGAACTTGGCGTCGCGCCCGCCGTCCGGCCCCTTGGCGAATCGCTTGACTGACGTACCCAGAAGATGACGGCACAGGAGGATTATCAGCGTCTCGAACTGCTCGTCGCTCAGGTCCTCATACCGAAACATCATACTAGCAATCGTCCGATTTTGCCTCACAGACAGGAAGGCTGTGTCTGGAGGATGGCCGCTTAGCATGACTGAACCAAGGGGAAAATCGATCTTTCGCTATCCCGCCGTACCGCCGTTCCCTTGCTCTTGAAGCCGTTCCGCAGCCGCGTTCGAAGTCTTCTCACGCCGAAAGCCGTCATTCGCATGCTATCCAACAGCTCGACTACGGGTCCTAACAATGGTCCCTCGAAGCCACCTGTTATCATTGCGGGATTTGAAGGTACCCGCCACCGATGAACCACGGGTTGGCGGCTAGCGTCTGAAACATGACGTGTTGCCAGCAATTGAGCCGAGCGGCGTAGCGTGCCTGCTCTTCGGCAAGATAGGCCTGCACGCCGGCTGCTCCCTTGGTCGCCGCAATCGTGGTGAGATGATCGCGCAAGGGAATGAGATCATCATTCGCATTCGAGGTGTAGCTAACGCCGAGTTTGACGACATCGAAATGCTGTCTTGCTCGGAGCCGCGCGACCTGCGGCCAGTGCGCCGGCGCATTGACGTGAAAAACGAGAACGGGCGGCCCAACGATATCGAGTTGGGCGAATATCCACTGCTGCTGGGTGTAGTCGTCATAGTATGGGTGGAGGGTCTGCTCTTCCGCGCAGGTCGGGAAGCGCGCCCGCTTGGCGTTGTTGCAGAAGTCGCAAGCCGGAACGAGGTTGAAGGGGCAGACCGACAGATTGGGATAGTGCGCCTTTGGGAGATGGTGGTCGAGCACTGTGACCGTGCCGACGCCACATAGCGGGCATTTGCCATTGGGGGCGGCGTTACGAAGCGCGCTGTAGATCACGCGCGCGGCGCCGTTCGTGGCGCTCATCTGCTTTGAATAGAGCGCTTCGAGTTCGGGCCGGGTGACGGCGCCGACATTCGGCGCGCGCACGACCTGATACAGGCTTTGGACACGGGCGAGCTGGTCATAATTGGCGGCGTCCACAATGAGCTGTCCCATGATCGCCTGTAGACGAAGGCGTAGGGCAGGATCGGCAACGCCGCCGATACAGGTTGTCAGCACATCGGCCGCCGACTGCGGCGGCATCGGGAGCGTGCGCATCCTATTCGTCGCCCTGGGGCGGGAGCTGGTCGGGTAGGACGAGACTGAGGGCCCGCGCGAGCGCCCGGCCCTCGGCACCGAGCTGGCCGCCGAACAGCGCTAAGATCTGCTCATAGGTGTGGCCCTCGGCTCGATCGGCGATAAGCTTGTGAAATCCGGTCTGCGTCACCTCCAGCCCGAACACCTCGCGGGTCAGCGTACCGGCATTTTCGCCGAAGGTTTCGTGCTCGGGACGATCGGCGCGGGCTTCGTGCCCGACACGGCTTAGTTTCCAGGCACAGGACTTCGGAACCTCTTGCAGCACGACCGGCGAATGTGTGGCGATGATCGCGACGCCATTGCGGTTAATCAACAAGTCCGACAGGGCGCGTACGAACGCTGACAGCAATGGCGGGTGAAGATGGCTCTCGGGCTCGTCGATCAAGACAAGCGATTTCTCTTCGACCAGCTCGACCAAGCGGGTCATCGAAAGGAGCACGACGGCATGGCCCGAGCTCATCCGCCGAAACAGGCTGCGTGCCCGCTGTTCGAGATCCGGCCCCTGATAATCGGCTAGCGCAGAGACGTTCGCCTCGGCAAACAGGGGATCGGCCTCCAACGTCCGTAGGGCGTTTTCCCAGCGGCGCCGCCGGACGCCTTCGCGGCAGGCGAGCATGCTCTTGGCAAATTCGTGCGCCAGTTCGTGCCCGTCCTTAACGCGCGGGCCGCGCGGCATCGCGACCGGCGCGCCAGTTTGCGGGGCCTCGTGTGTGACCAGTCCTACATAAGCGTAACGCTTGTCGCCACTGCTGGCACCGCCGAGCGGACCGGTAGAATCGAACGCACTGAACGACACCGTGACCAAACCTGCAAAGCCGGGGTCGGCCTCCAGGTCTTCGATCCCCCAGGGATTGGCAGCGCGGTTGCGCAGCTGGCCGACGGGTTGTTGCGGATCGTCCGCCGGCATTCCAAGGAATGCGCGGGCCAGGAAGTCGAAGCAGCGGGTCTTCCCGACGCCGTTGCGGCCGATCAGCACATGGATGTTGGTCGCCGGCAGCGAGTTCGGCGTCACCGCAAAGCTAAGAACGGGCGGCGGCGTCAGCGCCTGCGGATCGGGCGGAAAGACATAGTCGAAGCTGTAAGGCGACAGCGCGACTTGGCCGTGGGCAAGGCGATTGAAGCGCTCGCGAACCCGCGACATTTCGATATCGCGCAGAAGCGAGCTTTGAAGGACGGGCTCGCTAGCGTTGGCGTTGAGGATGGCCGGAGTGAACGCGCAGTCGCGTATTGCGGTCAGAAAGCCGATGCGCACGTTATCGCCGAGCGAGATCAGCGTCTCGTAATAGTTCTCGCCTTGGCCCACAGAGAAATAGGTTGCGTCCAAGGCGTCGAAGGCCAGCGGCAATTCGGTACTGCCTTGGTCCTCAGTCATGCCTTGGCGCGCGATTTTCGCGCTTCCCAATTCGACAATCGAGCCATCGGGCAGGATCGCGCGGATCGCGTAGAGCGTGTACCATTTGAACCAGTCGTTCCAACTGTCCTTGATCAACTGGAAGGTCGGCACGCCCTGGTAAGCAGGTTGCTGGGTTCCGACAAAGAATCGCACGGTGTTTGATCATCCCCCAACAGACGCCGCGCTTCTATACTGTTTCGCCCGCCCCCGAAACGATTGGTTGTCTCAGGAATGCTCCGTGGCGGACTCGAGTCGTTCGGTTAGCGGGCGGACCTTCGCAAAGCGATTGCGCCTATCGCATATTGAACGTTATCTGATCGCGCAAATTTCAAGTCTAGCCAGAAGCCAACATTTGCCGCCGGGCCGGAGAACGAGGGCTTTATCCCAGACGAGGCCATTGAGACCTACCGGCAACTATGTCTGCTTTCAGGCGATCGTCGGGCCATCCGCGACGACCGACATTAGGGCGCAAAGCAGCCAACAGAACAAAGCTGCGTCTCGACTTCAGCGCGGGTTAGGCCATGTGCAGGTCATGCCGACTCTTGAAGCAGACCTGCACAACGAACTGATCGCTGCACTGGTTCTCAAATTCAGCAGGCTCGTAGAGGATGCAGCACCCGATCTCGCACGCGAGTGGCCCAGCCATCCAGGGACACAGCAGCAACGCCTGACCGAGCTTTGCGAGCTGGCAGCGGCGTTTGGCTCCCTTGCTGCGGCTGCATCCACCCTGCACCGGCTGCAATCGACATATTCGGGCTGAGATTGTCACATTCCATTCGACTTCGAAGCGAAGTCAGGGATTGGTGTCATCACGCAATCGCACCGCTCAAGCGGTGTAACCCCCCGCGAGTTCGAACTCGGGGGGCTTGCGGTGGTGGAAGCAGCAAGTCGCTGCTCCTGAGAAGGAGAACCACCGATGACAAAGACAACCAACAATAAGCCCAAGCGCCGCTATGCCCGTACGCAAAAACCGGCACCGGAAGCAGCCATCGAACCCACTTCGATCATCGAGGCAGATACACCGCGGCGCGAGACCAAAATTAGCAAGGTCATTACCATGCTGAGCGGCGCAGAAGGCGCAACGCTCGAGCAGATCGTGATCGCCACCGGATGGCAAGCCCACACGGCGCGCGCCGCAATGACCGGCCTCAAAAAGAAGGGCCACACGGTCGTGCGCGAAGCGGTGGATGGGGTCTCACACTACCGCATCAGCGCGGCCACTAAGGCATGACCATGCTCGATGAGCAGCTTGCTGCGCTCGAGAAGCTCGGCAAGTCCGAGCTTGGTGACCGGTGGGCAAAGCTCACCGGTCAACCAGCCCCCAATGTCAGCGCAGCCCTGCTGCGCCTTGCGGTCGGATATGAGATGCAGGCAAGGACGCTGGGTAAGCTGTCACGCAACACAAGGAAGACGCTTGACGCGGGCACGAGCGGCAAGGCGGCCACGCGCGGCATCCGGCCCGGCATGCGGCTGGCGCGCGAGCATGGCGGCAAAGTCCATGTGGTCACCATCGGTGATGCGGGCGAGATCATCTGGAATAGCCGGCAGTGGAACTCACTGAGCGAGGTCGCCCGAGCGATCACCGGCACGCGCTGGTCAGGCCCTGCCTTCTTCGGGTTGCGACAAAAGGCCAAGGCAGCGTGAAGAAGGTCCGCTGCGCCATCTATACCCGCAAGTCGAGCGAGGAGGGTCTGGAGCAGGACTTCAACTCGCTCCATGCGCAGCGCGAAGCGTGCGAGGCCTACATCAGAAGTCAGGCCTCCGAGGGCTGGTCGCTTATCGACACAAGCTTTGATGATGGCGGCCTGTCTGGCGGGACCATGCAGCGCCCTGCCCTGCAGCGCCTGCTGGACGATATCCGCGCTGGCACGATCGACATCGTGGTCGTCTACAAGGTGGACCGCCTGACCCGTTCGCTTCTCGACTTCGCGAAGCTGGTCGAGACCATGGACAAGGCCGAGGTCAGCTTTGTCTCGGTAACCCAGTCGTTCAACACCACCACCAGCATGGGACGGTTGACGCTCAATATGCTGCTATCGTTCGCGCAGTTCGAACGCGAGGTGACCGCCGAACGAATCCGCGACAAGATTGCGGCATCCAAGGCCAGAGGCATGTGGATGGGCGGAATACCGCCGCTGGGGTACGAACCCGATGGACGCTCGCTGCGGATTGTTGACGATCATGCTGCAATCATCCGTGACCTGTTCGAACGCTATCGGGGGCTCGGTAATGTTCGACTGGTGTTTGAACAGCTGGCAAACGAACAGGCCAAGGTGCCACGGCGCACCCTCAGCACGGGCAAGATGATCGGCGGTGGCAGCTTTACCCGCGGGCAGATCTACAAGATCCTCTCCAACCCGATCTATATCGGCGAGATCCATCACGCAGGCAGAACCTACAAGGGTCAGCACGATGCCATCATCGAGCGCGAGCTCTGGACCGCCGTTCAGTGCAAGCTTGGGGAGAACCGGCAGGGCGAGCAGCGCGCAGCGACGATCCGGTCCCCCAGCTTGCTCGCTGGTAAAGTGATCGACCAGAACGGCGAGCCACTGGTTGCCAGCCACGCCTGCAAGGGCAAGGTGCGTTATCGCTATTATGTCAGCAGGTCGCTCCAGCACGATGCAGAGAGCGCGAAGGTTGGCTGGAGGATACCTGCCAGGGCACTCGAAGGAACGGTCATCGAGCGATTGACAAGCGAGCTTCAGCAGCCGCTTGGATTGATCGAACAGATGGGTGTTGACCTCACCGCCAACAGCTTCTCAACGCTCACGAACAAAACTGAGGATCTGATCTCGCGCATTCGCAGGAAAAAGATTTCATCGATCCGTCCGCTCATTGAGCGCGTGCAGGTCTCATCCGAGAGGCTAACTATAACACTAGATGCAACCGAGCTTTGCTCCGAGCTGGGCATCGCGGCATCGCAGGCCCCTGACAACCCCGAGCTCGTGGTCCAGGTCAGTCTCAAGCGAACAGGCATGGCACTCCAACTCGTTCACTCCGACGGACGTAGTAACAACCGGCAGGTCGACACCACGCTCCTGCAGATCATCCAGCAGGGCAGAACCTGGTGGGACGAAATCGTATCGAGCCGAAAGTCGGTCGCCCAGTTCGCACGCGACAATGATGTCACCGCCTCCTACATCACCCGTATTGTCAGGCTCGCATTTCTCTCTCCTCGTGTCATCGAAGCCATCACCGCAGGCACCCAGCCGGTGTCGATAACTGCCGATCGGCTCCGCCGCCTCGAGCTCCCAACAAGCTGGTCCGATCAGCACGAGATGTTCGGCCTTTAAGTCGCCAACCAAACTCGCATCCCGTACCGCCCAAATGGCGAGCAGAGAAACTCTCCATTCTGGCGCGCAATGATGGTTTTGCCAGGTTCTCTGCAGTACCGGAATGGGCGCGGAATGGCGCAGTTCTGCGGGGTTCTGGCGAACCCATTTATCATTCTATATCATGGACTTAAGTAGTGGCGGGGCGAAAGAGATTCGAAAGGTCGATACGGACTCGAAATTAACCCTCGGAAATGTGGGCAGAAAAAGGGCCAACAAAGCCAAATACGCGGAACAGAGAAAAATCGCTCAGACCGGTCGGAACTCCCACCCCAGAGAACCCGATCAAAATGGGCCGAAATCGGCTCCGTTCTTGCATATAAAAATGTGCAAAAACAAAGACTTGATGGCGGAGAGGGAGGGATTCGAACCCTCGATACGGTTGCCCGTATACTGCATTTCGAGTGCAGCGCATTCGACCACTCTGCCACCTCTCCGTGAGGGCCTGCAATCGCAGGCGGAAGGCTCCCCGGTCGAACAGGGAAGCGCGCGGTTAGCCTTTCGCAGGGGACTTGCCAAGTCCCTGATTGCCACACCCCGCAGGAAATCGGGTGATTGCAGTGCAGTCTTGCTTGTTGCAGCCAGCACCGCCCCTATATTTGCTGCTATGGACCGCAAAGCTTTTGTTTCGATCCGCCCCGGAGGTTCACCCTCCGCCCCGCTGCGTGCGCGCGCCCGTTTTGCCATTGGCGACGTGGTGAAACACCGCACGCATGATTTTCGCGGGGTGATTTTCGATATCGATCCGGTCTACGCCAATTCGGATGAATGGTATGAAGCCATCCCCGAAGGCAAGCGGCCGCGCAAGGATCAGCCCTTCTACCATCTCCTCGCGGAGAACGAGGAAAGCTCTTACGTCGCCTATGTCAGCCAGCAGAACCTGCTGATGGACACGGCAGGCGAAGAGATTGACCACCCGCAAGTCTCGCAATTGTTCGAGGCGTTTCGTGGCGGGAAGTATCAGCTGCGCCGCAGCCTCACCCATTAAGTCACGATCAGCTTTTGATTTTCCAGCCGCTTTTGAGCACCTGATAGGTTATCAGCGCCAGCACGACATTGAGCACGCCCACACCGATGGCCGCTCCCATCACCGCCTCGTTACTGTTGCCAATGTCGCTTTCTCCCAGAAAGCCGAAGCGGAAGCCGGAAATCATGTAGAAGAACGGGTTCGCGCGGCTGATCGCCTGGAACAGCGGCGAGAGATCGGAAATGACGTAGAACGTGCCCGATAGCAGGCTGAGCGGGGCGACAACGAAATTGGTGATCGCCGCGTTGTGATCGAATTTTTCCGCCCAGATGCTGGCAAGGAAGCCGATAATGGCCAGCATCGCCGCCCCCATCAGCCCGAACCAGACGATCGCCCACGGATGCGCTGCCTGTAATTCGACACCGGGATAAAGCCACATCGCCAGCGCCACCGCGCTGCCAACCATCACCGCGCGGGTGATCGCCGCAGCCACGATCCCCAGCATCAGTTCAGCATTGGACAAGGGCGGCATCAGCAGGTCGATGATCGTGCCTTGCATCTTGCCTGACAGCAGGCTGAAGCTGGAATTGGCAAAGGCGTTCTGCATCATGCCCATCATGATGAGACCCGGTGCAACGAAGGTTCCGAAGGGAACGCCCAGCACTTCGCGCCCTTCGCGACCCAACGCGACGGTGAAAATCACCAGAAACAGCAGCGTGGTGACGGCAGGGGCCCAAATCGTCTGCGTCTGCACCTTGAGAAACCGGCGTATCTCCTTAATATAGAGAGACCACAGGCCAATCCGGTTGAAACCGGTGATCTGCGGTTCTCCCTTGGGAGCAAACACCCGACCGCCAATGGGACGGCCTGCGGTCGTCTGCTCGGGCGTTCCTGTCTCGGAGGATGTGCTGGGTGTCTTGTGTGCCATGGAAGCGCCGCCTATCGGTTGCGAAGCGGCCTGACAAGAATTTCGGCGCGGGGTAAGCCCTCCCCGCGCAACGCATGATTGGATACGGATTGTATGAGTTGGACTGAAGAACGCATCGCGGCGCTCACCAAGATGTGGGAAGGCGGTTCCACTGCCAGCCAGATCGCGGAAGAGCTTGGCGGCGTGTCGCGCAATGCCGTGATCGGCAAAGCGCACCGGCTAGGACTGAAAGCCCGCCCGAGCCCGGTCAAGGCGAAGGAAGAGAAGAAGAAGCCGGTCGCCAAAAAGAAGGCCGAACCTGCGAAGCCGGTGGCCAAGAAGGCCGCGCCGGTTAAGGCACCATTGCCTGCTGCCGCGAAGCCAGTGGCATCGCCTGCTCCGGCTCCAGCTTCGGCCACAGAAGCAGCCGAAGCCCCCAGCATCCCTGCCAATCAAAGCCAGCCGCTTCCCAACCGGCAGGAAAATATGCCCAAGATCGTATCCTACGGCCCCGGCGGTTTTCTGCGCCAAGGCCCGGGTGACCAGCAGGCACCGATCCCGCCCGCCCCTCCGCGCCGCCTTGTCCCTGCCAAGCCGAGCGCGGAGATCGCTGGCAAGACGAGCCTGCTCGATCTGTCCGACCGCGTATGCCGCTGGCCGATGGGGCATCCGGGCGAACCCGATTTCCATTTCTGCGGGGACAAGGTGAATCCCGGCTTCCCCTATTGCGTGGAGCATTGCGGCCGGGCCTATCAGGCGCAGCTGCCGCGCGGTGCGCGCCGCCCCCCTCCCCCGCTGCCGTTTGGCGGACCGCGCGTTCGCTGAACCAAGCTCGCGCAATCATCACAAGGCCCGCTTCCCCAAAAGGAGGCGGGCCTTTTTGTTGCTGCGGCTGGACGCAAAAAGAACGCCTCCCGAACCGGGGGGATGGTTCGAGAGGCGCTCAGGTTTTCCAGCGGGAATTGCGACCCGCCGCGGAAACACGATGGTTTGGCGTCCCGGCTGTGGGCACCGGGACGCCGAGACGCAAGGTCGATCCCACGGTGCGACCCGAAAGCTCGCTAGCGCCTCTGGGCGTGCCTATAGGGGAAGCGATTTTACAAGTCTTGTCACGTAATCGCTTTATTTTCAATCTTTTACCCTGTTTTACAAATTGTCGCAAAATTGTAAAATTGCCAGCGATTTCAACCCGCTTCGCTGCTTTCCTGCCGTGCACGGCGTACAAGCCGCTCCACTTCGTCGCTCGTAATCAAGCCAAGGGACAAGGCCCGGACGCAGGCGGTTGTCCGGTCGTTCACTTCCAGCTTGGCGAAGATCCGGCGGATATAGGCGTCGATCGAGGAGCGCGACACGCCCAGCGCCAGCGCCATATCCGGATTGCTGCTGCCCCGGCACATCAGGCGCAAGACGTCGAGTTCCCGATTGGACATGGGCGGAACTTCCATATCCGCGCGCACGATGGTGCAATAGCGTTGGAACGCTGTCTGGCCGATCTGGTGAACCGCAAGCAGCACCGCTTCGGACGCAGGGATTTCAGAATCCCAGCCGCCCCCAAAGAATATCGCCCTTCCCTGCGGGCCATAGCACGCTGTGCCCACGACCCGGCGGAAGCCGTATTTCGCCGCCAGTTGCATATAGCGGTGCTGCTTGGCGGACAGCTTGCTGGCAGGAACATCTTCGGGCCAACGGAACGCATTGGGATAATCCAGCGAGAGCACGGGCAAGGGATCAAACGGCGCCAGCCGTGCGCGATAATGCCGTTCCCAGACACGCGGAAAGCCGAGATTGGACAGGATCTTCTCCGCCCGCGCATCGCGCACCAAGGGCGCGACCGAATAGATGCGGCGAATGCCCAGCACCTCGGTCGCTTCAAGCGACAATAGCTGCAAGTCCGCAACCCGGGTCGCATCCCGGATGGCGGCCAAAGCCGATACCAATTGATCGCTGTCTACGCGCATTTCGCACCACTCCAGCTGCCCCGGTCAGCAACCCGCATGACGGCGCGTTGATCGATGCGCGCTCTTTTAGACTCGGTGATGATGCCATGTTACCAGCACTAGGTCAAAACCTGCCGCATCCAACCGGAGCCTGCCGCCCATGTCCTTTTCGCTTTACGAAGCCTTTGTCCCCTCCTGCATCCAGATCCTGCACGCCTCGCAAGGCTGGATCGAGAAGTGCAAGAACTGCGGCTCATCCGAGGAAGATCTGGCAGGCGCACGGCTGCACGAATCCATGCTGCCCTTTGCCTATCAGGTGAAAAGCATGGTGGCGCATTCGGTGGGAGCCATCGAAGGCGTGCGCAAAGGCAGCTACTCGCCGGACATAAGCGCGCCTGCGACCGGGCTCGAACAGATGCGGCTCGATCTCGGTGCGGCAGAGAACACGCTGCGCGCGCTCTCGAAAGGCGAAGTGGATTCGTTTGTGGGCGGGGAAACGCGGTTCGTTTTCGAACAGATGAAGCTCGATCTGCCCTTTGCCAGCGAGGATTTCCTGCTGAGCTTCAGCCAGCCGAACTTCTATTTCCACGCCACCACCACTTACGCCATCCTGCGGATGAAGGGGCTGGATGTGGGCAAGACGGACTTTATGGGCAGGCTGCGCATAAAGCGCGGCTGAGCTGGGTTAGCGCGTCCGCCGGGCGAACCAGATCGTGTGGCGCGGCCCCTTGTTATTGGGCCGGGCGCGCACCGCCTCTACCTGCACATCAAGCCCCGCATCCTTCAGGCGGCGGGTGAATTTGTGATCGTCGGCGGCTGACCAGATCGCCAACAGACCACCGGGATTGAGCGCGTCGCGCATCCGGGCGATGCCGGTACGGGTATAGAGCCGCTCATTGCCTTCGCGCACGATGCCGTCGGGGCCGTTGTCGACATCCATCAGGATCGCGTCATAGCGCGGCGTGGTGCCGTCAACCGCATCGTCGACGAGTGCCGCGACATCGGCGAGGATCACCTGGCCGCGTTTGTCCTCCAGCGTTGCGCCCGTCAGATGTGCGAGCGGCCCCCGTGCCCAGTCGAGGATTTCGGGCACGACTTCGGCCACGGTCACGCTACCGCCTTCGGGCAGTTTCTCCAGCGCGGCACGATAGGTAAAGCCCATGCCATATCCGCCGATCAGCACGCGCGGCGCGGGCGTTTCGAGGCGTTCGAGCGTCAGCCGTGCCAGCTGCTCCTCGCTGAACTGCATCCGCGTGCCCATCAGCTCGTTGCGGCCGAGCATGATGATGAAGTCGCGGCCATGGCTGACGAGTGTCAGCATGTCTCCGCCGGGGATTTGCGCAGTGGCGATCTCTTCGCGTGGCAGCATGGGTATTCCTTCAAAACGGAAAGGGCCGCGATTGCTCGCGGCCCTCCCTGTATAGTCTGGTTGGAAGGCTTAGTCGTCCTTCAGGAAGGCCGGCATATGGTCTGCACCACCGCCGTCTTTCGCGTCGGGGCCATCACGGCGGCCGCCACGATCACCCTTGCGGTCACGATTACCGCCCGGGCCACGACGATCACCGCCGCGACCGCCACGATCTCCGCCACGGCCACCTTCGCGCTTGTCACCGCGCGGTTCGCGCGGTTCGCGCGCCGGACGGGTGTCTTCCAGCTCTTCGCCGGTTTCCTGATCAACAACGCGCATCGACAGGCGAACCTTGCCACGGCCATCGATTTCGAGAACCTTGACCTTCACGTCCTGCCCTTCGGACACAACATCGGTCGGCTTCTCGACGCGCTCGTTCTTCATTTCGGACACGTGGACGAGACCGTCCTTGCCGCCCATGAAGTTCACGAAAGCACCGAAATCAACGATGTTGACGACCTTGCCAGCGTAGATCTTGCCGATTTCCGGCTCTTCCACGATGCCAAGGATCCAAGCCCGTGCCGCTTCGATCTCGTCGGCGTTGGAGGAGCTGATCTTGATCATGCCTTCATCGTCGATGTCGACCTTCGCGCCGGTTTCGGCAACGATTTCACGGATGACCTTGCCGCCCGTGCCGATCACGTCGCGGATCTTCGACTTGTCGATCTGCAGTGTTTCGATGCGCGGTGCGTGCTTGGAGACGCCCGAACGGGCCGAACCCAGCGCCTTGGCCATTTCACCAAGGATATGCGTGCGGCCGGCCTTCGCCTGCTCCAGCGCCTTGGCCATGATTTCCTGCGTAATGCCGGCAACCTTGATGTCCATCTGCATGGTGGTGATACCGTTTTCGGTACCGGCCACCTTGAAGTCCATGTCACCCAGGTGATCTTCGTCACCCAGAATGTCGGACAGCACGGCGAAGTCTTCGCCTTCGAGGATCAGGCCCATCGCGATGCCCGAAACGGGGCGCTCGATCGGAACGCCCGCGTCCATCATCGACAGACAGCCGCCGCACACGGTCGCCATCGAGGACGAGCCGTTGGACTCGGTGATGTCGGACAGGATGCGGATCGTGTAGGGGAAATCCTCATGGCTCGGCAGGACGGGGTGCAGCGCACGCCATGCCAGCTTGCCATGGCCGATTTCACGACGACCCGGCGCGCCGAAGCGGCCCACTTCACCCACCGAATAGGGCGGGAAGTTATAGTGCAGCATGAAGTTCGAGTAGGAGAGACCCTCCAGGCCGTCGATCATCTGCTCGCTATCCTTGGTGCCCAGCGTGGTGGTGCAGATCGCCTGCGTTTCCCCGCGGGTGAACAGCGAGGAGCCATGCGTGCGCGGCAGGAAGCCGACAATGGCTTCGATCGGGCGAACCTCGTCCAGCTTGCGCCCGTCGATCCGCTGGCCATCCTTCAGGATCGCACCGCGAACGATATCGGCTTCCAGCTTCTTGACGAGCTTGCCTGCAACCATCGCAGTCTGGCCTTCAGCTTCGGCATAATGCGCCTTGGCCTTGGCACGCGCTGCGTTGAGCGCATCCGAACGGGCGGACTTGTCGGTCAGCTTATACGCGGCGGCGATATCTTCGCCCACCAGTGCGCGCAGTTCTTCCTTCATCGCGGCCTTGTCGTCCGAGGTGTCGATTTCCCACGGCTCCTTGGCGGCCTGTTCGGCCAGAGCGATGATCGCGCCGATGACGTTGCGGCATTCGTTATGCGCAAACATGACCGCGCCGAGCATTTCTTCCTCGGTAAGTTCCTTGGCTTCGGATTCGACCATCATCACCGCGTCTTGCGTTGCGGCAACCACCAGATCGAGGCGGCCATCGGCGAGTGCGGCATCCTGCTTCGGGTTGAGCGTGTATTCGCCATCGACAAAGCCGACGCGGCACGCGCCAATCGGGCCCATGAACGGCACGCCCGAAATGGTCAGCGCGGCAGAGGCGGCGACCATCGCCACCATGTCTGCCTCGGTTTCGCCGTCAAACGACAGAACCTGACAAATCACGTTGATTTCGTTGTAGAAACCTTCGGGGAACAGCGGGCGGATCGGGCGGTCGATCAGGCGGGAAACCAGCGTTTCCTTTTCGGTCGCGCCGCGTTCACGCTTGAAGAAGCCGCCGGGAATGCGGCCTGCTGCGGAGAATTTTTCCTGATAGTGAACGGTCAGCGGGAAGAAGTCCTGCCCTTCCTTGACGCTCTTGGCGGCGGTCACGGCGCACAGCACCACGGTTTCGCCATAAGTGGCCAGAACGGCGCCATCGGCTTGACGGGCAATACGGCCGGTTTCCAGAGTGAGGGTCTTTCCGCCCCACTCCAGCGATACGGTTTTCGTGTCGAACATAATTATCCTTCTGAACCCGCGCCGCCTGATTGCGATGCGGGGCCTACAGTTTCCGGGTGAACCGTCCCGGCACGGTGTGGGGCCTGTTACGCCCCATAGCCCCTCCACCGAATTGTGAAGGATGCCAATTTGTCTGGTCGCATCGCGAACCCGAAAACCGGATACCACTTTTCGTGCGATGCTTCCGTTTTGCTTACGCTCCGAATGTTACGGAACGCAGATAAACAAAGCGGCCCAGAGGCGGGCCGCTTCGCAAATTCTTATTTCCGAAGCCCCAGCTTCTGGATCAGGGCATTGTATCGGCCCAGATCCTTGCGCTTGAGATAGGCCAGCAGGCTGCGACGCTTGTTGACCATCTGCAGCAGACCACGACGCGAATGGTTATCCTTGTGGTGATCCTTGAAGTGCTCGGTGAGATTGCGGATACGCTCGGTCAGGATAGCGACCTGTACTTCCGGCGAACCGGTGTCGCCCTTGGCGGTGGCGTTGTCCTTGATAATCTCGGTCTTCTTTTCGGCAGTTACCGACATATTTCTCTTACCTTCTGCGGTATCATTTTAGACGTTAAACCCCCGCACGACTTTCATCATGCCCCCGTCAAGTTCCACCAGCGCAACCGGAACAGCGTCCAGCGTCGCGAAGTAGAGCCCGTCGGGGTGGGGCAGATCGGAAACGACCCGGCCTTGTCTGGCCGCCTGCGCATTGTTCCAATCGAGAGCGAGAGCCGGGATACCGTCCAGCCCCGCCTCCAATGGCAGGAGGTGGTCTTGAAGAGGCGCGCCCTTACCGATTTCGTTGAGTTTGTCCAGCGAAATCGCCTGTTCCTCGCGGAACGGGCCGGCCTTGATGCGCCTGAGATAGGTCACATGACCCAAAGTTCCAAGAGCGCGCGCGATGTCGCGGGCCAGGCTGCGGATATAGGTGCCTTTGGAAACATGGGCGACCAGCGTTATCGCATCAGCGAGTTCGAGCGGGGCTTGCGGATCGTACGGATCGGGGCGGCCTGCGGTGGTGGCGAAGGTGGACTCAATCCCAAACCCCGTTCGTCCTGAGCTTGTCGAAGGACTGCCCTTTTCTTCCGTGCTTGGCGCTTCAGAAGTGAAAGGCAGCCCTTCGACAGGCTCAGGGCAGTCGGATATCGGGTAAAGCGAATGCACCGTCACCCGCCGCGTTTGCAGCTCCACCTCTTCCCCCGCCCGCGCCAGATCATAGGCGCGTTTGCCGTCCACTTTCAGCGCCGAGTATTTTGGCGGAAGCTGATCCTGCTCGCCGGTGAAATGTTCGCAAATCGCCGCAACCGCTGCCCGCGGAGGGCGGCGGTCGGTGCGGGCGGTCACGGCGCCCTCGGCATCGAGCGTGTCGGTCTCCTCGCCAAACTGCACGGTGAAGGCATAGATCTTGTCGGCATCGAGCATCCGCCCGGTCAGCTTGGTCGCTTCGCCCAGCGCGATGGGCAGCACGCCCTCAGCCAGCGGATCGAGCGTGCCGCCATGGCCGACCTTGACCTTGCCATAGCCCGCCTCGCGCAAATTGCGCTTTACCGCGCCTACCGCCTGCGTCGAACCGAGGCCCGGCGGCTTGTCGAGGATCAGCCAGCCATGCGGCTGCGGCTTTGCCTCAGCCACCGGCAATCGCCTCTGCGATCGCGAAATAATATCCCATCACCCATTCGACCGGCGGCAGCACCACGCGCTCGATAATATTCGCCTGTGGGAAGATGTATGGCACCGCCACCAGCAGCACGAACAGCAGCGGGAAGCCGAGCGGGCGGATGCGCTCGTACGCCTGCGCAGCGCGGCGCGGCAGCAGGCCTTCGATCACATGGCTCCCGTCAAAAGGCGGGATCGGCAGCAGGTTGAAAAGCGCGAGGAAAATGTTGATCGAGATAAAGGTCGCCAACCCCGTGCTCAGCAGCCCCATATCGCCCGCGCCCGCCGCCATATCTGCCGAAAGCGACAGGCCCAGAGCCACCGCGCCTATCGCGGCGAGCAGGAAGTTCATCCCCGGCCCTGCAGCCGCCACCGCCATCATCCCGAAGCGCGGATTATTGAGGCGCTGCTTGATCACCGGCACCGGCTTGGCCCAGCCGAACACCGGCATTCCCGCCAGCGCAAGGCCGCCGGGCACCAGCAGCGTGCCAATCGGATCGACATGGCGCAGCGGGTTGAAGCTCAGCCGCTTCTGCTCCTTGGCTGTGGGATCGCCCAGCATCAGCGCAGACCAGCCATGCGCCACCTCGTGGAACACAATGGCGATGATAAGGCCGGGGATCAGGATCGCGGCGAGGAACAGCGTTTCGGTCATTGCGCTCCAGATGGGGAATGGCGGCACAAGGGTAAAGACCAAATCGTTTGGCGGTGTTAGGAGTTGCGAATCATTTTCAATGCACAGGACGCATAAGTATGAATGACACTGCTGCCGCCGCCCCGTCGCAATCGGGATTTCTTGGCTGGGTAGAGCGAACGGGCAACAAGCTGCCCGATCCGGTGTTCATCTTCTTCTACCTGATTATCGCGCTGGTGGCGATTTCGGTGGTGGCGGCTTTGGCGGGGGTTTCCGCCATTCACCCCACCGAAGTGGACGAGGCCACGGGCAGCAATACCGTGATTCAGGCGGTCAGCCTGCTGTCGCCGGACAATCTCCAGCGGCTGTGGGTGGAAATGCCGGCGACTTTCACCCACTTCCACCCGCTGGGTTATGTGCTGGTGGTGATGCTGGGCGCAGGCGTTGCCGAACGCTCGGGCTTTTTCGCAGCCGGTATGTCCAAGGCGGTGAAGGCCGCGCCCACGTCCTTGCTGACCCCTGTGGTGGCGCTGGTGGCGATGTTGGGCAACCACGCCGCTGATGCAGGCTATGTCGTGCTGATCCCGCTCGCAGGTATCCTGTTCGCTGCCGCTGGCCGCCACCCGCTTGCAGGCATCGCCGCCGCTTTCGCTGGTGTGTCTGGCGGTTTCTCCGCCAACATCTCGCCCGGCCAGCTCGATGCGCTGCTGTTCGGCATCACCGAGGAAGCCGTTGCCGCCTCCGCGCTGCATCCGGGATGGACGGCGAATATAGCGGGCAATTGGTATTTCATCACCGCGATGACGGTGCTGTTCCTGCCGATCATCTGGTACGTCACCGACAAGGTGATCGAACCGCGCCTTGGCCCGTGGACGGGCGGCGCGCAGGCGGGCGCAAGCGATGCCGCCGCCAGCCCCGATCCGACCGAGCATGACGGCGCGCGCGCGTCCAAGGGACTGCGTGCCGCGGGTCTTGCCGCTGTGGGCGTGATCGGGCTGTGGCTGGTGATGACCTTCGCGCCGGGCACCCCGCTGATTAACGAGGCCGCGTGCCTCACCGAAACCGGCGAAGCGGTGGCCGATTGCTCGATCCACACCGAGCTTGGCCCGCTTTACCAGAGCCTTGTCGCCGCCTTCTTCCTGCTCTTCATGCTCACCGGTTGGGCCTATGGCCGCGCGGCGGGCACGATCAAAGACCACCGCGACCTCGTCAACATGATGGCCGAAAGCATGAAGGACATGGGCTATTACCTCGTCCTCGCCTTTGCCGCGGCGCATTTCGTGGCGATGTTCGGCTGGTCAAACCTCGGCCTTATCACCGCCGTGCACGGCGCGGCGGGGATTGAAGCGACAGGCCTGCCGCTGCCCATTGTGCTGGGCCTGATGGTGCTGTTTGCCGCGCTGCTCAATCTGTTCATCGGCTCGGCCAGCGCCAAATGGGCCTTGCTCGCGCCGATCCTCGTGCCGATGCTGATGCTGCTCGGCGTCAGCCCCGAGGGCGCGACGGCGGCGTATCGCGTCGGCGATAGCGCGACCAATATCATCACCCCGCTGATGGTGTACTTCCCGCTGATCCTTGTCTTCGCGCAACGCTGGAAAAAGGATTTCGGCCTCGGGAGCCTCACCGCGATGATGCTGCCCTATTCGATCTGGCTGCTGATTTCCGGCACGCTGCTGGTCGTCGGCTGGGTCTATCTCGGTGTGCCCTTGGGGCCGGACGCGCCGGTGGCCTACAGCTTGCCGGTGGCCGCGCAATAGGGCCTGAACTGAGGGGGAGACAGGGTGAACGCAGCGAGCAGCGCGCCGGAGCAGACCCAATCTGGCTTCCTCGGCTGGGTGGAGCGGACGGGCAACCGTCTGCCCGATCCGGTGCTGCTGTTCGTCTATTTCATAGCCATCCTGATCGGCGTTTCGGTGCTGGCGAGCACGCTCGGCTGGTCGGCCCCGCATCCCGGCGAGATCGACCCCGACACCGGCACCAACCGCATTGTCACCGTGCAAAGCCTGCTGTCGGTCGAGAATTTGCGCAAGCTGCTGACGTTGACGCCCGAAACCTTCACCCATTTCCCGCCCTTGGGCTTTGTGCTGGTGGTGATGCTGGGTGCGGGCGTCGCCGAACGTTCCGGCCTGTTCACCACTGCCATGAAAGCTAGCGTCGCCAAGGCATCGCCCTTCTGGCTAACCCCGACCGTGGCGCTCGCTTGCATGATGGCGAACCACGCGGCTGACGCGGCGTTTGTGGTGATGATCCCGCTCGCCGCGATCATCTACCACGCCGCGGGCCGCCATCCGCTGGTGGGCATCGGCGCGAGCTTTGCGGGCGTATCGGGGGCGTTCAGCGCGAACCTGTTCCCCGGCCAATTGGACGCGCTGCTGCTCGGCATCACCGAGGCGGCGGTGCAGACCGTGTTCGGCGAATACACCATCAACATTGCGGGCAACTGGTATTTCATCGCCGCGATGACGGTGGTGTATCTGCCGGTCATCTGGTTCGTCACCGACCGGATGATCGAACCGCGCCTCGGCCCCTATGACATCGCGCTGGCAGGGGATCAGCCCGCCGAAGAGGCGCAGGATGCGCTGACAGCGGGCCAAAAGCGCGGCCTCAGCCATGCGGGCCTCGTGGTGCTCGCCCTCGTGGCGCTGTGGGTGCTCCTCACCATCGGCCCCGTCGCGCCGCTGGTGGACGACGCCGCCGCGCCCGAAGCGCGCCTGAACCCGCTCTACAAGAGCCTGCTGCCCTTCTTCCTGCTCGTCTTCCTGCTGCCCGGTTATGCCTATGGCCGCGCGGCGGGGACGATTGCCGACCATCGTGCGCTGATCGGCATGATGGCGGGCGGGATGAAGGACATGGCCTATTACCTCGTCCTCAGCTTTGTCGCCGCGCATTTCGTGGTAATGTTCGCCTGGTCGAATATCGGCATCGTGCTGGCGGTGACCGGTGCGGACGCTTTGCGCGCCAGTGGCTTGCCGGTGTGGGCGATGCTGATCGCGATCGTCCTCTTCGGCGCGCTGCTCAATCTCATCATCGGCTCGGCCAGCGCCAAGTGGAGCGTGATGGCGCCGGTGCTGGTGCCGATGCTGATGCTGGTGGGCGTCTCGCCTGAAATGACCACGGCGGCCTACCGCGTGGGCGACAGCGCGACCAATATCATAACTCCGCTGATGGTGTATTTCCCGCTGATCCTGATCTTCTGCCAGCGATGGAACCGCCATTTCGGGCTCGGCAGCCTGACCGCGCTGATGATGCCCTATTGCGCGGGGATTATCGCGGCGGGGCTCGGGATTACCGTCCTCTGGGTGGTATTCGACCTGCCGCTGGGGCCGGGCGTCGGCGTGTTTCTGGAAAGCCTGCCGGTGGCGGGGTGAAGACCCTCGCGATCATCTGGTACAGCTGGACGGGCGGCTCGCGCCAATTGGCCGAGGCGGCGCGCGAAGGGGCGCTGGAGGCAGGCGGCGTGGACGTGCGGTTTCTCGCGGCGGAAAATGCGCAGTCGAGCGACCTGCTGGAATGCGACGGCTATATCTTCGCCTGCCCCGAAAACCTCGCTGCGATTGCTGGCGTGATGAAGGCCTTTTTCGACCGCACCTATTACGATGCGCTCGGGCGAATTGAAGGGCGACCCTACACGGCGCTAATCTGCGCAGGCTCGGACGGCACGAATGCGCGGGCGCAGCTTGAGCGGATTTGCACCGGCTGGCGGCTGAAACGCGTGGCGGACACGCGGATCGTCAATGTGGGCGCGCAGACGCGGGAGGAAATTCTCGCGCAGAAGGTGATTGGCGAAGCGGACTTGGCGGCGGCGCGGGAATTGGGTGCTATGATGGCAGCAGGATTGGAGATGGGGGTGTTTTGAACCTTCCAGTCACCCCCGACTTGTTCCGGGGCGGGGCTGCCTTACCGATACATCCCCAACTCCCCCGCAAAATGCCGTCGGCACAGCGCGACATAGCGTTCATTCCCGCCGATCTCGGTCTGCTCGCCCTCGCCCACCGCTTCGCCCGTATCGGAGACGCGCAAATTCATCGTCGCCTTGCGTCCGCAATGGCAGACCGCCTTCAACTCCTGCAAACTGTCCGCCACGCCCAGCAGCACTGCCGAGCCGGGGAACAAGTCGCCGCGAAAATCGGTGCGCAAGCCGTAGCACAGCACCGGAATCCCCGCTTCGTCCGCCAGCCGCGCGCATTGCCACACCTGCACGGCGGTGAGGAATTGTGCCTCGTCGATCAGCACGCAAGCGAGCGGCGACGCCTCGTGCTGCGCCATCACCTCACGCCAGAGATGCGTGCCCGGCGTATAGCGATGCGCATCCGCCTCCAGCCCGATCCGGCTGGCAATCGCGGCATCGGCGCGGGTATCGATCGCGGCGGTCCACAGCATCGTCGCCATACCGCGCTCGCGATAGTTGAAATCGGCCTGCAACAGCGTGGTCGATTTGCCCGCATTCATGCTGGCATAGTAGAAATAGAGCTTGGCCATCGGTCCCTCGCGTCCAACCCCTGACCCGCTCGTACTGAGCTTGTCGAAGGACTGCTTTTTCTTCTCGTAAAGGACTAAAAAGGAAGGACAGCCCTTCGACAAGTTCAGGGCAGCCGGAGGTGGGGATTATTCCCCGTCCAGATCCCGCCGCACTTTCGGATCGTCGAGCAGGCTTTCGATCCGGCTTGCCTCGTCAAAACTTTCGTCAGGGCGGAATTGCAATTTGGGGGCGAATTTCAGGCCGAGGCGCTGGGCGACTTCGCGTTGGAAGAAGGCGGTGTTGGTGCACAGCGCCTTCACCACCACATCCTCATCCTCGCCGAGCAGCGGCTTCACATAGACTTTCGCATTGCGCAGATCGGGCGACATCCGCACTTCGGTGACGGCGATGGTGTGCGCGCGCAACACCTCGTCATGCGCCTCACCGCGTGCGAGCAATTCGGAAAGGATATGCCGCACCCGCTCGCCGACTTTCAGCAGGCGGACGGACTGGTCTTGCGGAGCGGTGTGTTTGGGCATCAGGCGTCCGGCCCTTCCGGCTTGGCTCCCGGCCACTCGGTCGCCAACGCGGTGGCGGTGGCGCGGGCGCAGAGTTTGCCGTTTACGTCGAACAGCTCGGCCTCGATAAAGCTGATCCGCCGCCCGGCCTTCACCGGGCGCGCTTTCACCGTCAGCGGCTCCATCGGCACCGGGCGCAGCAGCGACAGGTTGATATCGAGCGAGAGTTGCAGCTTGCCGCCCGTGCCCAGATACACCGCCGCACCCATCGCCTCATCCATAAAGCCCGCGAGCAAGCCGCCCTGCACATTCCCACGCATATTGGCGAAGCCCGCAGGCGGGGTGAACGCCATTTCGATAGTGTGCGTAGCTTCATCCAAGCTGACAAAGGTCGCACCCATCAGCTTGGCAGAGGGCCATTGGAGGATGGGGGAGGTTTCGGTCATGCGTTGCCCTTGTCGTCTAACGGCATCTCACGGAGCCATCTGTTCAGAAGTCCAAAATTGCGCAAGTATGCATAAACCCATGGAAGCGCCGCGACGCCGAGCAACACACCTAAGTTTGACCAAAACTCCGAACTCAGTTCACGCGAACCATTGATCGACGAACCTAAGGTTGCAACCGCAAAGATCGCCCAAAGAACCGTGAACAGAACCACCAATACGCTACATACAAGTGCGACTGTGAGAACAGCCGTTTCGATCACTTCAAAGGCCTGCGCATACCACGGACGGCGGGACTGAATGGCTTCGTCAGTCACATATCCTTCGCCCGGTTGGTAGTCCTCACTCAAAGCGGCCTGTCCTGTCTTTTGCAGGGAAGGGTTGCACTTGGCGAACTGTCGAAGAGGCATTGGCGGTTTCGGTCATCGGGTGCACTCTAGCGCCACTTTTGGCGGAGGGAAATTGTCAGGATCACCCCTCCCCGAGGGGAGGGGCAGCGAGACTTGGCAGCTTGCTGCTTAGTCGCAGCGGGGTGGGTTTGCGGCGTTCGATAATCAAGCGCCACACCCCCATCCCCCAACCCCTTCCCCCAAGGGAAGGGGAGTTATCACAAAGTCCGTTCCTGCTCCGACACTTCGAACACTTCAAGCTGGTCGCCCGGCTTGATGTCGTTCGTGTCTTCCAGCACCACACCGCATTCGAGGCCGGTACGCACTTCGTCGACATCGTCCTTGAAGCGCCGCAGCGACTGGATGACGGTCGCCGAAACGATAACGTCGTCGCGCGTGAGACGGGCGTGGACGCCCTTGCGGATGACGCCTTCGACCACCAGCAGACCCGCTGCCTTGTCGCGCTTGCCCGCCGGGAACACCTGCTTGACTTCGGCACGGCCGATGACGTTTTCGACCTTGAGCGGGCCGAGTTCGCCGAGCAGTTCCTTCGTCACTTCGTCGGTCAGGTGATAGATCACATCGTGATACATCATCCGCACCCCGTCGCGCTTCACCAGTTCGCGCGCCTTGGCATTGGGTCGCACGTTGAAGCCGATGACCGGCGCTTTGGAGGCGTTCGCCAGCGTCACATCGCTTTCGGTGATGGCACCCACGCCCGCATTCAGCACGCGCACCTTGATGTCATCATTCGAAAGGTTGTGCAGCGCAGTGACAATCGCTTCGACCGAGCCCTGCACATCCGCCTTCACCACCACCGGCCATTCGATCACATTGCTCTTGTTGAACATCGTATCGAAGCTGGTGGGAGCCAATGCGGTGCGCTTCTCGGTCGCCTTTTCCTTGCGGTATTGCGAGACTTCGCGGGCGCGCTGTTCGTTTTCGACCACTGCCAGCGTATCGCCCGCCGAGGGGACACCAGAAAGGCCCAGCACTTCCACCGGCATGGAGGGGCCGGCTTCCTTGATCTGCTTGCCCTGATCGTTGATCAGCGCGCGCACCTTGCCGCTTTCGGTGCCGACGACAAAAGTGTCGCCGCGTTTCAGCGTGCCGCGATTGATCAGCACGGTGGCAACGGGGCCGCGGCCCTTGTCCAGCTGCGCTTCGATCACGGTGGCTTCGGCATCGCGGTCGGGCCGCGCCTTCAGTTCGAGCAGTTCCGCCTGCGCCGCGATCTTGTCGAGCAGTTCATCGAGACCCGCGCCGGTTTTCGCCGAAACCTCGGCATCCAGCACATCGCCCGACATTTCTTCCACGACCACTTCGTGTTCGAGCAGGCGCGTGCGCACCTTGTTCGGATCGGCTTCGGGCTTGTCGACCTTGTTGATCGCCACGATCATTGGAACGCCCGCCGATTTGGCGTGATTGATCGCCTCGATCGTCTGCGGCATGATCCCGTCATCGGCGGCCACCACCAGAATGACGATATCGGTGACGTTGGCACCGCGCGCGCGCATTTCGGTGAAGGCGGCGTGGCCCGGCGTATCGAGGAACGTGATCGTCTGCTTATCCTTGGTGACGACCTGATAGGCGCCGATATGCTGGGTGATCCCGCCCGCTTCGCCGCGCGTCACATTGGTTTTGCGCAGGGCATCCAGCAGGCTGGTCTTGCCGTGATCGACATGGCCCATAACCGCGACAACCGGCGGACGCGGCCGCAGCGTTTCTGCGGGATCGGCATCCTCGGCCGTGTCCAGATCGACATCGGATTCGGAGACCTTCTGGATATTGTGGCCAAATTGTTCGACCAGCAATTCCGCCGTGTCCTGGTCAATCGTCTGGTTGACGGTGACCATCATATCCAGATTGAACAGTTCCTTCACCAGATCGGCGCCCTTTTCGCCCATCCGCTTGGCCAGTTCGGCCACGGTGATGACTTCGGGCACCACCACATCGCGCACCTGCTTTTCGCGCGGCTGGCTGGAGAAGCCGCCCTGTGCGCGGCGTTCCTTCTCGCGCGCACGTTTCAGCGCGGCGAGGCTGCGGGCGCGGCGGCCTTCATCCTCGTTCAGCGCCCGGTTGACGGTGAGCTTGCCCGAACGGCGATTGTCGGGCGCGGCACTGCCGCCACCCGCACTGCGCTTGGGCTTTTCTTCCTTCTTGGGCGGACGCTTGGGCTCGGGCCGGGCAACAGGCGTAAACTTGCGCGCGGCAGGGGCCTTGGTTTCGCTGTCGTCCTCGGCGGGTGCGGCCTCGGCAGCAGCCGTGGCGGCAGGCTCGACTTCGGTCGCCGCTGCGGGTTCCTCGACAGCGCGCTTCTCGGCCTCTTCGCGGGCCTTGGCATTGTCCTCGGCGCGCTTCTTTTCTTCTTCGGCCGCCTTGCGGGCTTCTTCGGCTTCACGCTTGCGCGCTTCTTCCGCCTGACGCAGCCGGTCTTCCTCGGCTTCGCGCTGGAGGCGGGCGACGCGTTCCTGCGGCGTTTCGCCGGCAGGCGCAGACGGCTTCTTCGCCACGGGCTTGGCAGCGACGGGCGCCGGCGGAGGCGGCGGGGGNGAATAGTACGAGCACATGAGCGAAGAAAACGACACACCGCAACGCACCCGCAAGCCGCTTGGCCTGAAGCGGGCGGTTGACGGTGGCGAAGTCAAACAGACCTTTAGCCACGGCCGCACCAACAAGGTGGCGGCGGCGGAGGCGGCGGGGTCTCGCCCGGTTTCACGAGCTTGCGGCGACGCTTCACCTCGACCGCCACCTTGTTGGTGCGGCCGTGGCTAAAGGTCTGTTTGACTTCGCCACCGTCAACCGCCCGCTTCAGGCCAAGCGGCTTGCGGGTGCGTTGCGGTGTGTCGTTTTCTTCGCTCATGTGCTCGTACTATTCCTTCAAAATCAATCAACAACGCCGACGCCGGTCAAAGCTCCGGCGTCTTCGTTAGTCCCGGCCGCTGGTGCGGCACCCAGAAAGGTCTGCAAACGCCCCAGCGGGACGGCTACCCGCTGCGCCGATTTTCCATCAGCAAGCGCCAGGTGAACGACATTCTCGCGGCCCAATGCCACAGACAGGGCATCACGGTCTAGTGGAAGAACCTCTCCCCTCAAACCCGAGCCTTCTGCATCAAGGCCAACGCGGAACGCCTGGTCGAGCCGGCGACGGCCATCCTCGCTGGCATCGCTGGCATGATAAAGCGCGGCGATCTTGCCCATCCGCGCCTCGTCCCTGATCCTGTCGCTGCCCAAAATAATCCGCCCGCTGCGCATTTCCAACCCGAGCCGCTGAAGAAACGCGGTTTTGAGACCGCTTTCCGCGAGGTCAGCCAGATTGTCCGGAATGGTGAGCTTGCCGGTCTTGAACGCGCGCGCCAAAGCGCCGCGCAGCTTGCCGTTCGCCAGAGCTGCAACCAACGCAGTCTTGTCCACCCCGATCCACGCACCGCGCCCGGGGGCCTTGGCGTTGGGATCGGGCAGCACATCGCCATCGGGCGAGAGCGCAAGGCGCAGGAATTCATCGCGCAAACCGGTCTGCCCGGTCAGCACGCAGCGCCGCTCGCTCCCCTTGTCACAAGGGGGAGCGGCTTCGGTTTCAGACGAACCTAATGGGTCATGTTGAGGATTCCGCATCGGCGGCCTCCTCTGCTTGGGACTCGGCAGCGGCCGGTTCGGCTGCTTCCTCGTCCTCGAACCAGTGCGCGCGGGCCGCCATGATGATCTCGTTGCCCTGCTCTTCGGTCAAACCGAAAGCACCCAGCACACCGCCCTTGTCCTCGCTGCGCTGCGAACGGCGCTGCGGCGGGCCTTCCTGGCTCTGGCGACGACGCGGCGCTTCGCGGCGCTTGGCGATCAGTTCGTCGGTGGCAAGATCGGCCAGATCGTCGAGCGTCTTGATGCCGCCCTTGCCCAGCACGACGAGCATTTCCTCGGTCAGATGCGGGATATCGGCAAGCGCGTCTTCCACACCCAGTTCGCGGCGGGCGACGCGGTGCGCCTCTTCCTGCCGGTCGAGCGCTTCCTTGGCGCGGCTTTGCAGCTCTTCGGCCAGTTCGTCGTCAAACCCTTCGATGCTGGCGAGTTCTTCCAACTCGACATAGGCGACTTCTTCCAGCTCCACGAAGCCTTCTGCCACCAGCAGCTGCGACAGGGTTTCGTCGACGTCGAGCTCTTCCTCGAACATCTTCGAACGCTCGGCAAATTCCTTGCCGCGCTTTTCCGAGGCTTCTTCCTCGGTCATGATGTCGATCTGGCTGTCGGTCAGCTGGCTGGCGAGACGCACGTTCTGCCCGCGGCGACCGATGGCGAGCGACAGCTGGTCATCGGGCACAACCACTTCTATGCGGCCTTCTTCCTCGTCCAGCACCACGCGGCTGACCGTGGCAGGCTGTAGCGCGTTGACGATGAAGGTGGCGGTGTCTTCCGACCACGGAATGATGTCGATCTTCTCGCCCTGCAATTCCTGCACCACCGCCTGCACTCGGCTGCCCTTCATGCCGACACAGGCACCGACCGGATCGATGCTGCTGTCATGCGAGATCACGCCGATCTTGGCGCGGCTGCCCGGATCGCGGGCGGCGGCCTTGATTTCGATAATGCCGTCGTAAATCTCGGGCACTTCCTGCGCGAACAGCTTCTTCATGAAGTCCGGATGCGCGCGGCTGAGGAAAATTTGCGGGCCGCGATTGTTGCGTTCCACCTTGCTGATGAGCGCGCGCACCCGCTCGCCCACACGGGCGGCTTCGCGCGGGATCTGCTGGTCGCGGCGGATCACGCCCTCGGCACGGCCGAGATTGACGATCACATGGCCGAATTCGACCGACTTGATAACGCCGGTGATGACTTCACCCGCGCGATCCTTGAATTCTTCAAACTGGCGCTCGCGCTCGGCATCGCGCACCTTCTGGAAGATCACCTGCTTGGCGCTCTGCGCGTCAATGCGGCCCAGATCGTCCATCGCGGGGAGCGGATCGACGATAAAATCGCCCATCTTGCTGCCCGGCTCCAGCTTTTCCGCCTGCGCCAGATCGACCTGCTTGAAGTAGTCTTCGACTTCCTCGACCACTTCGACGACACGCCACAGGCGCAGATCGCCGGTCATCGGATCGAGCTTGGCGCGGATATCGTTTTCCTGCCCGAAACGGGCGCGTGCGGCCTTCTGGATCGCTTCTTCCAGAGCTTCGATCACGATGCTCTTGTCGATCATCTTTTCCGATGCAACCGCAGTGGCGATTGCAAGCAGTTCGGCCTTATTGGCTGAGATGGGGCTGGCCATCAGGTATGAGCCTCTTCTTCCTCTGTGTCCGTTTCCGGAGCTTCTTCGATATCTTCGACCCCGCTCATATCGAGCGGGCGGGTGGCAGCGATCAGCCGGTCGGTCAGAACCAGCTTCGCCGAGTGAATGCTATCCAGCGGGATTGCAACCGTGCCCGCTTTGCTATCCGCGATGGTGACGAGATCGCCTTCGATACCCACCAGTTCGCCGCGCAGATTGCGGTGACCGTCCAGCTTTTCAACAAGCGCGATCTTCGCTTCGTGCCCGGCCCAATTGGCAAAATCCTTTGCGCGGGTTAGCGGGCGATCGATGCCGGGGCTGCTCACTTCCAAGTGATAGGCCCCTTCAACCAGCACTTCGCCCGCTTCCTCGATCGCGTCGATCCGGTCGGAAATGCGGCGAGAGAGTTCCATGCACTGGTCAACCACAAGCTGCCCGGTTGCCGGGTCTTCCGCCATGATCTGCAACGTGCGCTCTTCGCCGGAGCCGGACATCTTCACGCGCACGAGATCAAACCCCAAAGCCTCGGCTTCGGGTGCAATCACTTCGGTAAGGCGCGCGATATCGACCATCGGTTCTCCTGCAATACGCCATTGTCATGACAATCGGGTGTCGTGCCGGCCCCTTGCGGCGCCAGCCCCTTCAGTGTCACAACAATGTCGGGATTGAGGCTTAATAAGCGCGCCGCGCGAGGAAAGCAACAGGCGAGTTATTCGCTCGTTACAGTGCCCGGAGGCGCAGCGGCCACATCCTCTTCACCGAGTTCGCGGATTGTGCCGCCATCGACCACCCAGACAGTGCGCGAGCGCGGCGTTTCGACGAACATCGGCACGGGCCGCATCATGCTGGCCCAAACGTGCACTTCGCTCGGTTCGGCAGCGCGGGTGAAGGCGACAGGTGTCAGCACAACCGCCTGTGTATCTGGGGTAATCTCGGGCAGCAGTGCGGTCGGGCAGCCGTCTTCCAGCCGGTGCAGCTGCGTGACTTGCCCTGCCGCATCAACCGAAAAGCGGTAATGCCCGCCCAGCGGAATGCTGTCCATATCGGTCAGCGGGGTCATGATATAGACCTGCGCCCCGTCACCATCGGGCACAGTAATCGTATTGGCCTGCGCATTGGCGCACAGGGTGAGCTGCACGCCCGAGAGCGTACCAATCACCGCCTGCCGGGCATCGGCAAGGCGGCTCGCCATGGCAGACAGCGGCGGTCTAGCATCGGCAGGATGGAAACCGCCCGCAACCACTTCCGACCCGTCAACCGTATAACGTGCCACTTCGACCGGCCCCGCGCCGAAATCGCCGAAATAGACCGCATCGAGCGTGCCGCCGCTGTCCGAGGGAACCACGACATAGCCGCGCATATAGGGGCCGAGCGCTTGATCATATTCGGTGAGGAAAGCATCGGTCGAGTGCCATGCGGCCTGATCATAAGCGAAAATCAGCTGCCCGCGCTCCTGCGCAAAGGCGAGCGATTCGGGCGATGGCGCGCTGTAGGGATAGGATGCCGCCGCCTGCGCATCCGCCGTTTGCTGGGCCAGCGCGGGCGCGGAGGCCGTCGCCGCCGCTCCGCACAGCGCCGCCGCACCCAGAATGCGCGAAACTACTCTATTCATCAAAAGTATCTCCTGTCCGCCCCGCAGGATGGCGCGGGTCTGGCGAATGTCAATCGCTGTCCGCCAGCCCGTGCTTTTTGATGCAATGGCGCAGCTGGTCGTACGTCAGGCCGAGCGCCTTGGCGGTTTGCCGCTGGTTCCAGCGATTTGCGCCCAAAGCGTGTTCGACTATCGCCTTCTCGTGCGCATCCACCGCCGCGCGCAGATCGTCGATGTCGTCAAAGCGCGGCTGGCTTGGTTGGACATTGCCGACAGGCGCGGAGCCGGAGGCGCGCGGCGCGGTCGGCGCGGAAGCCATCGGCGCTGGCTTCCACGGGCTGGCGAAGGGATCGAACACCATTTCACCAATCGGCATATCCCAATTGTCCCAGCGATAGACCGCGCGTTCCACCACGTTGCGCAGTTCGCGCACATTGCCGGGCCAAGGGTGGTCTTCCATCCGGTCAGCAATGTGATCGGCGAAACCCGGCCACCTCTCCCAGCCCAGCTCTGCCGCCATCCGCCGCCCGAAATAATCCGCCAGCACCTGGATATCGCCCTCGCGCACTCGCAGCGGCGGCAGGGTGATGACTTCGAAACTCAGCCGGTCGAGCAGATCGGGGCGAAACTCGCCGTGTTCGGCCTTGGCCTGCAAATCCTCATTGGTGGCCGCAACGATACGCACATCCACCCGCGTTGGACGGCTGGAACCGATGCGGGTGACCTCGCCATATTCCACCGCGCGCAGCAGCCTTTCCTGCGCGCCCATCGACAAAGTGCCCAGTTCGTCGAGAAATAGCGTCCCCCGGTCGGCTTCTTCAAACCTTCCGACGCGCGCTTTGGTAGCGCCGGTGAAAGCTCCTTGCTCGTGGCCGAACAGTTCGGCCTCTATCAATGTTTCGGGAAGCGCGGCGCAGTTCATCGTGACCAGCGGCTCTTCCCACCGGTCGGAAAGGCGATGCAGACGTTCGGCGATCAGTTCCTTGCCTGTGCCGCGTTCGCCGATCACAAGGACGGGGCGCGCCATCGGCGCTGCACGGCTCGCCCGCTCGACCGCATCGAGGAACGCGCCCGACTGGCCGATAAACTGGCTTTTGATCTCCATGCACCAGAATATAGTGAAATTTCCCACATTCTGGCAAGTAAAACCACATCCGGTAACACGGCTTCACAAAAATCTCTCGGAAATCCGCCATTCCACCCGTTTGGCACGCCCCTTGCTGTTCACGGGACAGACAGATTTTCAGGAGATACCCACGATGTTCGACCGCAGCTTCTTCACCAGCAAACTCGGCCACGCCGCGCTGGTCAGCGTCGCCGCGATGATCATGTTCACCGTGTTCACGCAGATGCAGCAGGATATGGGCGCCGCCGATATGCTGATCGCCACGCACGCAGCGGTTGAACTTGCATGAGCGACAACGACCGCAATCCCCTGACCCCGGTGGGCAACCAGCTGAAGCGCGTCGGCTCGCGTCTCGATGCCGAGATCGACCGTCTGCGCTCCAGCCCGGAGCCGACCCGTTCCGCAAACTTTTCCGGAGGCAACTGGATGGGCATTTTTTCCCGTACCCGTGATATCATCGCCGCGAATTTCAGCGAACTGCTCGACCAGGCCGATGACCCGGCGAAGATGATCCGCATGATCATCCTCGAAATGGAAGAAACGCTGGTGGAAGTGCGCGCAAGCGCGGCGCGGACGATTGCCGACCAGAAGGAAATGCAGCGCCATGTCATAAAGCTCGACCGGTTGCAGGCCGACTGGTCGGAAAAGGCGCAGCTGGCGCTGTCGAAGGATCGCGAGGATCTGGCGCGCGCCGCTTTGCTCGAAAAACGCAAAGCGACCGACATGATCGACAAGCTGAAGCAGGAAATGGCGGTGCTTGACGATGCGCTGCGCGCTTACGAGGCGGATATTGCGAAATTGCAGAACCGCCTGCGCGAAGCCCGCAGCCGCCAGACGCAGATCGCCGCGCGGCTCGAAAGCGCGGAAAACCGCGTCAAGCTGCGCAGCCTGATGACCAATGAACGCGTGGACGAGGCGCTAACCCGCTTCGAACAGCTCGAACGCCGCGTCGACTATGCAGAAGGCCGCGCCGATGCGCTGCAGATTTCGAACGGCAGCGGCAACAGCCTCGCCGACGAATTTGCCGCGCTCGAAGGCGGCGACAAGGTCGACGAGGAGCTGGAGGAAATGAAGCGTCTGCTCGGCAAGAGCGGTGACGCTGGAAAGAACAAAGGGGAATAACAATGGATTTCGGAGAAGTATTGGCCTTTGCCATGTTCTTCATCGCCTTGCCGTGGATCGTTTTGCACTACGTGACCAAGTGGAAAACCGCCGCCACCATCACCACCGATGACGAGGCACTGCTGGAAGATCTCTACAGCCTCGCCAAGCGGCTGGACGAGCGGATGGACACCGTCGAGCGCCTTGTCGCCGCAGACAATCCCGCCTTCGATCCCCCGCGCCTGCAAGCCGACCGAGAAGCCGACAACGCCCCCCTGCGCGAGCTGGAACAGCTGCTCGCCCAGCAGAAAGGAGCCAGCAAGTGAACACCCCCCGCACCACTCTTTATCGGGACAAGCAGAATGCGAAGCTTTTGGGCGTATGTTCAGGCATCGCGGATTACACCGGGATCAGCATCTTCTGGGTGCGACTGATGTGCATCATATCGTGGCTCACCCCGGTCGCTACTGTTACCATTCCGGCTTACATCCTAATGGGTTTGCTGCTGAACAAGAAGCCGCCGCATCTTTACGCAGCGGATACGAAAGAGACCGAATACTGGCAGGGCGTTCGCCAGAACCCCAAGCGCACCGCCCGCGAAATCCGCGCCCGGATGAAGGATGTGGACCGCCGCCTGGCCGAGGTCGAGAGCTTCTATGTCAATTCGAACCCGCTGCTGACCCGCGAAATCGAACAGCTGCGCTAAGCCAGAAACCTAACTGAGGGGACAAACCCATGGGCGAACTCGCCATCCTTATTCCGATCCTCGGCGTGAGCATTCCGATCATAGCGATCTGGACGAGCCACCAGCGAAAGATGGCGGAAATGCGCATTGGCGCGACAGCGGAGGAAACCGCCGAACGCGCAGCGCAATACGCCAGCAAGGTGCAACAACTGGAAGATCGGGTGCAGGTGCTCGAACGCATCGTGACCGATCGTGGCTATGACATCGCCACCCAGATCGAGGCGCTTCGCGACACCCGCTCGGTCGAGCAGGTAGACAGCGGCGTTCCGATCTCCTTCGGCAAGCAGGAGAACGTCTGATGGAATTCATCATCTGGATCGTCGGCATCAGCACCGTTGGCTGGCTGGTGAACAACTGGATCCGCGCCAAGCACGGCTACTCGCTGGAAGACGAATGGGGCGGCAAGTCCGAAAAGGCAGACAACGCGCTCAATGATCGCCTCGCGCAGCAAAATGCGCAGCTCCTCGCCACGATGGAAAAGATGCAGGATCGCATGGTCGTGCTCGAACGCATCGTCACCGACAAGGGCTACCGCGTGGCCGAGGAAATCGAGGCTTTGCGCGATGTTCCCCCGCCCGCCCGCTCGGATAGCGGCACGCCGCTCAACTTCGGACAGAAGGATACCGTATAATGCAGGCAAGTGATTTTCTCCCCTATCTCGGCTGGATCGTGGCGGGGGCTTTTACCCTTGGCGCGGCGGGTATCCTGACTTCGTTCCAGATCACCCGGATGAAGATCAAGAACGGCTATCCACTCGAAGGAATGTGGGGCCAGTCTTTGAAGCCGGGCGCAACGCAGGAGAACGCCCACCGGGTGACGCTGCTGACGCAGGAAAATGCTGAACTGCGTGCCGAACTCGGCTCGATGAAAGACCGGCTCGCCAATGTGGAGCGGATCGTGACCGATAGCGGATACCACCTGACGCACGAGATCGAGAGCCTGCGCGGCAAGCAGGGGGCGAACTGATGGAACCGAACCTGATCCTGATTTTCGGCTTCGTGACGGTCGCCCTGCTGGTCGTGATGACCGGCGTGTATTTCTTCATGAAGGCCGAAGCCACGCACAAGGAACGCAGGCTGGAGCTGCAAGCGCGGATCGAGGAAGCCAAGGCGCAGCAACAACTGACCGCGAATGTCAGCATGGAAAACTGGGAAGACCGGCTGCGCGTGGTCGAACGCATTGTCACCGACCCTTCAGCCAATCTGGCGCGCGAGATCGAGGATCTGCACCGGCTGGAAGCCAAACCGGAGAATGCCCGATGAGCTTTCCCGCTGCACTCGTCCTGATCGTCCTTATCATCGGCGTGTGTAGCGTGATGATGGAGCGCACGCGCAACAGGACCTTACAGGGCCGCTCGCTGGAGGAACAAGAGCGCCGCGCGCTCGAAGCCGAACGCGACGATGCCCGGCAGGAACTCGACCAGATCAAGGAGCGGGTCAAAGTGCTCGAACGCATCGCCACTGATCCCGCGCGCCGCACCGCCGAGGAAATCGAGAAGCTGCGCGACGAATAGCCGCGCAAAAACCGGGACGCACTGCAAGACCCGCTTAGGGCAAGACTCGCTTAGGGGAGACTGAGACAATGATGGATGCTGACCTGCTGATTGCCGCCACCGCGCTGCTCGCGCTGGCCATCATGACCGCCGCTGTCCTCACCGCATGGCAGGGCTGGCTGGCGCTGAAAAACCGCGAGCTGGAAATGCGCCGCCTCCCGCCGGAAATGGAAAACGGCAGCGCCGAAGGCATGGCGCGCATCGAAATCGCCGACCTCAAGGAACGCATCCGCAAGCTGGAAGCGATTGCCAGCGGCGTCGATATCTAGCGCCTGTTTCACTGCGTTGGGAAGTGGTGCCCGGGGGCGGATTCGAACCACCGACACGACGATTTTCAATCGTCTGCTCTACCCCTGAGCTACCCAGGCATTCACGGGATGCGAGCCGCCATCGCGTTGCTCGCCATCAAGGGAAGCGCGCCTATGGCGAAGCCCGCCGCGCTTGGCAAGGGGGTAATCTATTCTTCCCGCGCAATATCTTCGGGCGGCACCGGATTGCCGGGGACAGCATAGCTATCGCTGAACCACGCGGCCAAGTCCTTGTCGCGGCACCGCTGCGAACAGAAGGGCGTAAACTCCTCGCTGCGGGGCTTTTTGCAGATGGGGCAGGGCTTGCTGGTCATAGTGGCACGAGCTGGGCGTGGGGTGCTTCGAGTGCAAGAGCGGGATCGGTCTCTATCCGCACCTGCTTGCCGGTGCGGCGGGACAGTTCGACCATCCAATCCTCTTTCAGCTTCGCTTTGAGCGCGGGATGCACGCGCAGGAGCAGCGTGGCGCCCTGCCCACTTGCCTGCTCGGCCACCCGCAACGCATAGCGCGCGCACATTCCGGTGCGCGACAGGGCGAAGCGGTGGAGCAGCGAAGGCCCTTCGAGCCGCGCGACGATCTGCACGAAGCCGAAGCCGTTCATGGCGGTGCGCTCATGCGGCCAGTCGTCGAGCGCCGCAGCGAGCGCGTGATCGACCTCGGCGCGCTCGGCCTTAGTTTGCAGCGTGGGGAAGTCGATCCCGATTGAGCCGCCGATGGCGAACCAGCGCAACGCCTGTGCAATCGCAGGAATGGCGGCCAGCGCCAGCGCCTTGCCGCGCAAATCGCCGTCGATGTCGATCACCGTCATGGCCGGGGTCACGCTGCACAGGATTTCGCCGCCGGGAAAGGCGATGCTGCCCGCAGAAGCCGCGTGCCACAACTCTTCCCACAGCCCTGCCGGAAAAGCGTGCACTTCGCGCATTGGCTCGCGCTCGCTCGGCTGCGCATCGGCGGCGGCTATCCGCCCCTGCGCCCGCTTCAAACGCCCGCGCTCGGCAATGGGCGCGCGGGTCAGTTCGACCAAGATCGTGCTGCCCTCGGTGCAATCGCGCGGCAGTTTGTCGAGCAGCACTTCGAACCCGGCATCGGCCAGCGCGGTGCCGCGCGATGATCCGGCGCTGCGGGAAACGAGCTTGGCCGGATAAAGCGCGCCCGCCTTTGGCGTTCCGGCAAGATGGTGTCGGGCCGCGAGAACGCGGTCATTGGCGACCAGCAGCGCACGCTCCTCGCCAATGCCGCGTTCGAGCAGCCACTCAGCCAAGCGCAAACCCCGCCGCCTTCAGCAGCAGCCTCGTCTCGTAGAGCGGCAGACCGATCACACCCGAATGGCTGCCCTGTATCCACGGGATCAGCGCCTCGGCCATGCCTTGAATGGCATATCCGCCCGCTTTGCCGTGCCACTCGCCGCTGGCGATATAGGCGTCGATCTCTTGCACAGAGAGGCGCTTGAATTTCAGCTGGGTTTCGGAAAGCCGCTCGCGCACCGAACCATCGGGCGCAGCGAGCGCGATAGCAGATAATACGCGGTGCCGCCTGCCCGAGAGCAGCTCCAGGCACTTGCGCGCGGTGGCCTCGTCCTCGGCCTTGGGCAGGATGCGCCGTCCGCACGCAACCACCGTGTCCCCCGCCAGCACGTAAGAGCCATCGCCCTGCACCGCCGCCGCCTTCTCCCGCGCCATGCGTTCCGCATAGGCGCGCGGAAGCTCGGCCTTCAAAGGCGTCTCGTCGATATCGGCTGGAGCAATCGCGTCCGGCTCTACCCCCAGCCGCGCGAGCAATTCGCGCCGACGCGGGCTGGCAGAAGCGAGGATCAGCGTGGGGCCGGGCTTATCCATGCCCGCCGCACTTACCCGGTAAAGCCGGGAGGCCCGCTGCGGCCCGGCATAAAGCGATAGGTGATGCGCGCCTTGGTGAGATCATACGGCGTCAGCTCGCACAGTACCTCGTCGCCCACCAGCACGCGGATACGGTTCTTGCGCATACGTCCGGCGGTATGGCCCAGCACTTCGTGGCCGTTTTCGAGCTCTACCCGGAACATCGCGTTGGGCAGCAGCTCCACCACCTTGCCGCGCATTTCGAGGAGTTCTTCTTTAGCCATTCAGTGTCAAAGTCCTTTGCGGGTCGGTATCAAAAGCGTTGGGGGCGCATAGCCGCGCCATGGAGAAAAGGGAAGAGCGCCCGTTGATCGCGCGCCGGAGCGCCCCGCCTGTGGCGCAAATGCCGCAATATCATTGCGACATTTTGATACTTTGGAGCCGATTGCCGTTTCGTGCGTTAGGCGGCAAAGGATGGTCTGCAAAAGCGGGCCGAGGCTCCGTGTTTCTCAAGGAAAAACTGTGCGAACCAACACCTATTGCAGCCTTGCGGCTATCGCGGCTGCGCTGGTTTTTCAACCTCTGGTCTCCGCCACTGCCATCGCGCAGGACCAGGAACCGACAACGCCTGAGGGGCCGGACCCGGCCTTGTCAGAAGACGATATGAACACGATCATCGTCAATGGGGCGCGGCTGATCGGACGGGTGGACGCCCCGCAGCCGCCCATTCTGGAGCTGAACGAAGACGATATTGCTGCCTATGGCGTCGGCTCGATTGCCGAATTGCTGCAACAGCTTGGCCCCGAAATCACCAGCGGCCGGGGGCGCGGTGGCGGCGGAGGGCAGCCGGTTATCCTCGTCAACGGCATCCGCGTCGGCTCTTTCCGCGAACTGGCCAGCTATCCGCCCGAAGCGATCGAGCGGTTCGAGGTGTTTACCGAGGAGGTCGCCCAGCGCTTCGGCTATTCCGCCGACCAGCGGGTGGTGAACATCATCCTCAAGGACAATTACCAGAGCTTTGAGGTCGAAGGCGAATACAGCCAGCCCTGGGCCGGCGGGTTCTCCGAACAGGAGGTGCAGGGAACCTATCTGCGCATCGACGGCACGGCGCGACTGAACTTCAATGCCGAATGGAACAACACAACCCCGCTGACCGAAGCCGAGCGCGGGGTAGTCCAGACGACCAGCAGCGCGCCGCTGGTGGCAGGTGATCCCGATCCTGCGGCGTTCCGCAGCCTTGTGGGCGAATCCACCGGATACGAGCTGACCGCCAACTGGAACAACGCCATCTCCGACACGGGCACGGTGCTCAGCCTCAATGCGACCTATGAGCGCGATGACAGCCTGCGCCTGCAAGGGCTGGACAGCGTGCTGCTCACCGGCCCCGCTCCGGACAATGAAACCCGTTTCCGCAGCTTCAACGCGATCGATCCGCTGGCCGTAGACCGGCGAACCGACAGCTATTCCACCGCCGCCACGCTCAACACCAATCTGGGTGACTGGCAGGTGACGGGAACGGTCGATGCGACGCTTGCCGATGCGCGCACACAGACGCAGGCGCGCATCGACACCACTGCGCTCGTCACCGCAGCGGCGGCAGGGACGCTCGATCTGGAGGCGGATCTGGGGATGTTCCCCGATGCAGGCTTCGATCAGGCCGACAGCCAGACCTATACGGTCAACGCGCTCGCCACCGCGCGGGGCAACCCGCTGTATATTCCCGGCGGCGATGTGTCGGCCACGCTGGTTGCGGGCTATCGCGCCAACGGGATCGACAGCACCGACACGCGCAATCCGGGTTTCGATACCGATCTCAGCCGCAGCCGCTACCAGGCGGGGCTCAACCTGGGCATTCCGATCACCAGCCGTGACGAGGATTTCGGCGGGGCGCTGGGCGATATTTCGCTCAATCTGAACGGCAATGTTTACGAACAGTCCGACTTCGGCACCTTCACCGATTGGTCTGCCGGGATCACGTGGGGCATTTTCGGCGACATTACCCTGTCCGCGACCTATCTGGAGCGCGAGACGTCCCCGTCACTCACCCAGCTCGGCACGCCGACTATCGAGACGCCCAATGTGCCGGTGTTCGACTTCGCCAATAACGAAACGGTGCTGGCGACCGTCCGCACCGGCGGCAATGCCGATTTGCTGGTGCAGCGGGAGACCGACTGGAAGTTCGGCATCCAGTGGAGCCTGCCCTTCGTCGATCGCGGCAGTCTGCAAATCGAATATTTCGACAACAGCTCGCGCAATGTCAGCAGCGGTTTTCCGGTGCTAACGCCGGAGATCGAGGCCGCCTTCCCTGACCGGGTAGAGCGCGATGTGAGCGGAACGCTTACCCTGCTTGACGAACGCTTTGTCAGCTTCGCGCGGCAGGATGCGCAGCGCATCCGCGTCGGGCTGAATATGGGCGGCCAGTTTGGCGGTGGTGACGGTCAAGGTGGCGGCCAAGGCGGCCCTCCCGGCGGTGCCCCCGCTGGCGGCCCGCCGCCCGGCGCAGGACAAGGCGGCGCTCCCGGAGCAGGGCAGGGCGCAGGTCGTCCCAATGCCGAGCAATTCGCAGCCATGCGCCAGCGCTTCTGCGAGGCCGATCCTGCCGATCTGGTGACCCAGTTCAATGCCGTGCTCGAAGCCCAGCAAAATGGCACCGAGCCCCCGCTGGACGAGCAGGGCAACCCGATCACCATTCCGCCGCAAATGCTGCAAAGGCTGGTGGGCGAAGATGGCCGCATCAGCGCCGACCGGATTACGATGGCGCGCCAGTTCATCTGCACCACCGATGGCGCGCAACCCGCAGCCGGAGGTCGTCCGGGTGGCGGACAGCAGGCAGGTGCTGGTGGCGGCAGGCCCGGTGGCGGCGGTGGCCGTGGCGGCTTTGGCCGGGGCGGTTTCCCCTTCGGCGGCAACAATGACGGCCCGCCTGTTGCCCGCTGGTTCGCCAATCTCAACTACACCTACGAAATCGACAACACCGTGCTGATCGCGCCCGGATTGCCGGAGCTCGATCTGCTGGCAGGCGATGCGCTGTCCGGCGGCGGGCAGCCGCGCCACTCGGCCCAGTGGCGCAGCGGGATTTTTTACGACGGATACGGGATGTTCCTGACCGCCAATTACACCGGAGAATCGGAAATTCGCGGGTCCGGACAGGCGGGCAGCACCGATCTTTTCTTCGACGATTTCGCCACGCTGGATATTCGCACCTTCTTCGATCTCGGCCAGCGTGATTCCTGGGTCGAGGCGGTGCCGTTCCTGCGGAATGTTCGCGTCGGGTTCGATATCGAGAACATTTTCGACAGCCGCCAGCGCGTGTTGGACAGCAATGGCGATACGCCCCTGCGCTATCAGCCCTTCCTGCTCGATCCGCGCGGCCGGTCGTTCGAGCTGGAATTCCGTAAGCTGTTCTAGGCCGTAAACTCATAGATCACACCTCCGAGGCGCCGGAATGACGAACATATCGGGCGAAAGCGCGCGCCGGGAAGGCTGTCTGCCTTTCCAAGCGTGTTTTCGTTCGAGATGGAAGTCATTCCGGCGTCCCGTAGGGATTTGACCAAAATGGCCCATCACCGCGTCACAAAGGCTTGAAAGACCGCCGGTATTACTGCGCCTTTGCTCCTCGTGCTGGGCCATTTTGCTTCAAACCTCGGAGGTGGGATCTATGAGTTTACGGCCTAGGCTTGAGGGGAGCGTGCTCCCCTCCTATGTCCCGCCCCATGCGAACACTCGATGACATTTACGAAGAATACGACTTCCTCGAAGGCGATGAACGCTATCGCCTGCTCATCGAGTTGGGGCGCGAATTGGAAGAGATGCCCGGCGCGCTGAAGACCGACGCCACGCTGGTGCGCGGGTGTTCGGCGCAGGTGTGGGTCTATCCCACCGGAGAAGACAAAGCGCTGCACTTCCTTGCCGACAGCAACGCGGCCATAACCAAGGGCATCGTCGCGCTGGTGATCGCCGCCGTGCAGGACAGGCCCGCTGCGGAAGTCGCCGCGATGGATGTTTCTGCCGCCCTCTCCCGCTTCAACCTCACCGCGCAACTCAGTTCCAACCGCACGCAAGGTGTGCCCAATATGATCGCATTGGTGCAAGAACACGCCGCGCGCATCGCTGCCGGATAGGCAAGCGGGCACAAATCTGCGTATCGTGAGTTAGCGTTTGACAGCGGGGTGGTCCGGGCCTTGCGATTTGGCAACGGGGACACAGATGCGCGAACATGAATTGAGACGGCGGGTTGTATCGGAAATGCACCTGCGCCGCTGGCCGCCTTTGCAGGTGCCAGGCAAAATCCTGCAATGGGTGCTGGTGGTCGACAAGGAAGAGCGTGACACCGAGATCGACTATCTCGACAAGGTGCTGCCCGCGCCCACCGACAATCCCAACGCCTCGCACCGCTCAGGGCTCTTCTCCGAAGGCGTACACATTGCGTGGGAACGACATAGCGAAGGCAGCAGCCTGACGATCTTTGCTGCCGGCACCGATCCCGATGTCAGCGCGGCGGTGGATTGGGCGCAGTGGCTGCCCGGCCGCATCGTGCGCGCCACCAATCTGACGATGGTGCGGGACGAGCGTGCGGCCATGCGCCGCCTGCCGAAAATGAGCTTCAAGCCCGAAGAAACCGTCTCCTGCATGATTGGCGGGAAGGCGCGGCTCTGGGCCGATTTCCGTCTGCAAGGGGACGGGTTCGGGCATCTTCTGATCGCCAGCAACGGCATGGATACGCAGGACTTCACCCGTACCGTGCAGCGCCTGCAAGACCTTGGCAATTATCGCAACAAGGCACTGCTCGGCCTGCCCGAAGCGCAGGCGAACTGGCCGCGGCTTGATGCCATCGAGGAAGACCTCGCCAAGCTGGCAGACCGGCTATGCGCCAATCACGGGCGCGACGATGATCTGATGGAGGAGCTGTCTGCTCTCTCGCTGGAACTCACCACCGTCGCCACGCTCACCGGCTACCGGATGAGCGCGACGCGCGCCTACGCGCAGCTGGTGCAGGAACGGCTGGAGGAATTGCAGGTGGAGGCGATCGAGGGCTACGCCTCGCTCAACACCTTCACCAAGCGCCGCTTCCAGCCCGCCGTGCGGTTCTGCGAAGCACTGGTGGTGCGCGAAGAGCAATTGTCCGAACGCGCCGACCGCTTGGGCAGCCTGCTGCGCGCGCGGATCGACACGCGGATCGAGAACCAGAATGCAGAACTGATGCGCAGCATGGATCGCTCCAGCCGCCTGCAATTGCGCTTGCAGCAATTGGTGGAAGGCCTCTCGGTCGTTGCGCTCAGCTATTACCTGCTCGGCCTGGTCAAATGGGGGCTGGAGGGGATTCCCGGCGTCGATGTGAAAACAGTCATCGCTGTGCTGGTGGTGCCGACCGTGCTCGTGATCTGGGGCGGACTGCGGCTTGCCAAGCGGCAATTGCTCGACGAAGCGCCCGACTAGAGCGGTTTTCGCGCCATGACGAACGTGCCGCCATCGTGCGGCAGTTTCCATGTGCCGGAGATTTCGGTGCCCTCGGCATTGATCATGCCGGAATATTCGACCGCGTTCCTATATTGCTCGCTGGCGTGCAGATAGGTCTTGGTGAACCGCACCGTTTGGCCTGATAGCGTGCCTTCGATCTCCGCCTTCACGGTGCCGCCATGCGCGACATTATCTTCCATGATCAGGCCCGAAATGGCTCCGTCCATCTGGATGATCTTGGCTTTGAACGGAAAGTCCCCGGCATCGGCGGAGGAGGTGTATTGAAAGGCGCCTTCCCACAGTCCGCGAATGTCGATGGGGTCGGGCAAAGGCTGCGCTCTCAGCTTCCGGCGCTCTCGCGCACCACGGCAATGCCCGCTTCGCGTTGGCGGCGCAGCTCGGCCTTGAGCTTGGCGGGATCGCGGGCGAAGAGGAAGCCGAAGCTCACCCCGCCTTCCTTGCCGATGGTGGCGTGATGCAGCTTGTGCGCCTGCACCAGCCGCTTGGCGTAGCCCTTCTTGGGCACCCATTTGAAATAGCGTTGGTGCACCAGCCCGTCGTGAATCAGCGTATAGATAATGCCATAGCCAAGAATGCCGACGCCAATCCATGTCGCATTGGGCCAGGCATATTCGCCCATCGCCACCGGCCAGCCCCACATGAAGCACGAAATGCTCATGATCGCGCCAACAACTCCGTATAAGTCATTCTTTTCGAGGAGATTGTCATGCGGCTCGTGATGGTCGCGGTGCCAGCCCCAGCCCCAACCATGCATGATATATTTGTGGCTCGACCACGCGACCATTTCCATGGCCAGAATGGTCACAATGACGATCAGAACGGGGACGAGAATGCTCATAGGGTGGTCTATAATCCCGTCACGCCGCGGCGCAAAGGCCGACGTTAGTCGTCGGTAAACCGCTTCTGCGCCTTGGGCAGGCCGAAATGCGTTTCCGCCACTTCGCGGTCAATCCGTGCAGGGCGCAGCGTTTCGCTATCAAGGCAGCACCACATGGACTGCACTTCCACGATCACATCCTCGCCGCGCTTGATGACGGTGTTGTAGAAACTGCGCGCACCGGCGATCTTCTCCAGCACGGTTTCGGCAATCACTTCGTCATTGAGGAAAGCCGGGCGGCGGAAGGTCATTTCGTGCTTCAGCGCGACCCACGCCTTGCTCGCCACTTCCTCTGCCGGAGCCAGCTTCTGCCAATGTGCCAGCACCACATCCTGCACCCAGTTGAGGTAGCGCGAATTGTTCACGTGCCCCATAAAGTCGATATCTTCGGGAACGATGCGGATCGGAATGGAAAATGGCTTGGCTGACATAGGTGTAAACTAGGCGGTAAATCCTAAAATTCCAAGACAGAGCCGCGCGCAAACCGGCGAATTTTTGCGATGCATCAAATTCGCAACAATCTTGCGTGAACATCGCCCAAAACTTTCTTGTCAGCGCGCGGCGAGAGGCCTAGCTCGGCCCGATGGCCAGCAAACCGTTTACGCTCTACGAAAAGATTTGGAACGCGCACGTTGTTGAACGGCGCGATGATGGCACCTGTCTGGTGTTTATTGACCGGCATCTGGTGCACGAAGTCACCAGCCCGCAGGCGTTCGAGGCGTTGCGCATTGCAGGGCGCAAAGTGCGCCGCCCCGATCTGACGCTTGCCGTGCCCGACCACAACGTGCCGACAACCGCGCGGGTGGATGCAAGCGGCGCGCACATCCCCATCACCGATCCGGAAAGCGCGCAGCAGCTCGCCGCGCTGGAGAAAAACGTCGCCGATTTTGGCATCCGCTATTTCAACGCCACCGCGCGCGAACAGGGCATTGTCCATGTCGTCGGGCCGGAACAGGGCTTCTCGCTGCCGGGCGCAACCATTGTGTGCGGGGACAGCCACACCGCCTGCCATGGCGGCATCGGCGCGCTCGCTTTCGGCATCGGCACCAGCGAAGTCGAGCACGTGCTGGCGACGCAGACGCTCCTGCTCAAGCCGTCCAAAACCATGGAAATCCGTGTCGAGGGCGAACTCGGCCCCGGCGTGACGCCCAAGGATCTGATCCTGCACATTATCGGCGTCATCGGCACGGCGGGCGGCACCGGCCATGTGATCGAATATCGCGGGCGTGTGTTCGAGGAAATGAGCGTCGAAGGCCGTCTGACGGTCGCCAATATGAGCATCGAAGGCGGCGCGCGCGCGGGCCTGATCGCGCCCGATGAAACGACTTTCGCCTATCTCAAAGGCCGCCCGCTCGCGCCGCAGGGCGAGGAATGGGAGCGGGCCGTCACCTATTGGCGCACGCTCGCCACCGATCCGGGCGCGCGGTTCGACAAATCGGTGACGATCCTTGCCCGCGATATCGAGCCGACCGTGACATGGGGCACCAGCCCCGAAGACACGGTGGCGATTGGCGGGGTTGTCCCCTCGCCCGAGAGTTTCGCTGACCCTTCCAAGCAGGAGGCCGCAAGAAAGAGCCTCGACTATATGGGCCTCACCCCCGGCACCCCGATGCGCGAGGTGGAGGTGCAGAACGTCTTTATCGGCTCCTGCACCAACAGCCGCATCGAGGATTTGCGCGCCGCCGCCGCCGTGCTGCGCGGTCGCAAAAAGGCGGACGGGGTGAAATGGGCGATTGTGGTGCCGGGCTCGGGCCTCGTCAAAGCGCAGGCCGAGGCCGAGGGGCTCGACCGGATTTTTACCGAGGCGGGGCTTGAATGGCGCGAGCCGGGCTGCTCCGCCTGCCTCGGCATGAACCCCGACAAAGTGCCGCCGGGCGAACGCTGCGCTTCCACCAGCAACCGCAATTTCGTCGGTCGCCAAGGGCCGGGAAGCCGCACCCATCTGGTCAGCCCCGCCATGGCCGCCGCCGCCGCTGTCACCGGCAAGTTGACCGATGTGCGCGAGCTGACAGGCTGATCTTGAAACCAAGGCCAAACAGGCGCATTTCAGCTTTATGACAGACAAGACCAAGAAGGCCGCCATCGCTGCGGCAGGTGCCATCGGTTCAGCGGCGATTGCTGCGGCGCTGCTCTATGCGAACAAGCGCAGGAAGAAGAACGAGCCAACCCAGCCCGGCCCGATCCCGAGCGGCGAGAAGCCCGAGACCGACTGATGGAAAAGCTGCGCGCTGTGGAAGGCCGGGCGATTCCGTTCGGCCGCAAGAATGTCGATACCGACCTCATCATCCCCGCGCGCTGGCTGAAGACGATCAGCCGCGAGGGTCTGGGAGCAGGCGCGTTCGAAGCGGTGCGTGCGGATGATCCAGCGAACGTGTTCGACAATCCCGAATATACAGGCGCTCCGATCCTGATTGCGGGCGACAATTTCGGCTGCGGATCCAGCCGCGAACACGCCGCCTGGGCGTTGCTCGACATGGGCGTGCGCGCGGTGATCGCGCCGAGTTTCTCGGACATTTTTGCAGGCAACGCCTTTAAGAACGGCATCCTGACCGTCGCATTGCCGCAAGAGGCGGTGGACCGCCTGCTCGAAGTCGCCACAACCGATCCGATCAGCATCGATCTGGAAGCGCAGACCGTCACCACGCCGTTCCAGGATCGCTTCACTTTCGAAATCGATTCGTTCCGCAAGCATTGCCTGCTCGAAGGGCTCGACGAAGTCGGCCTGACACTGGCGCGCGGCGATGCGATCAGCGCCTACGAAGCGACACAGGCAAAGCACCGCCCGTGGCTGGCGCGCGGAACAGGTGTTGCGGGCTAGGCCTGCACCCCCTATTCCGATTGCCCTGAGCTTGTCGAAGGGCTGTCCTTCTTTTCGACGCAAGTTAAGAAGAAAGAACAGTCCTTCGACAAGCTCAGGACATCCGGATTTCTAGAGGAAACGCTTTACCATGACCGATTTCAAAGACCGCGAACGCGCCGAAGAAGCCAAATATGCGATGGACGAAGAAACCGCGTTCAAAATCGCCGCGCGCCGGAACCGGCTGCTGGGTGAATGGGCCGCTGCTCTGATGAGCCTGACGCCCGAAGAAACCGAAGCCTACAAGAAGGCCGTCGTGCAGGCCGATTTCGAGGAAGCGGGCGATGAAGATGTCATCCGCAAGGTGCTGGGTGATCTGACACAGGCGGGCACCGAGATTGACGAAGCCACTGTGCGCGCCAAGCTCGAAGAAATGATGATCGAGGCCAAGCGCCAGTTTATGGCGCAAGGCTAAGTCCATGCCCATGCCCGCAGCCGATATCGCGGCGCTGATCAAGGCCGCCCTTCCCGACGCGACGATCGAGATGGAAGCGCTCGCCAATGATAACGACCACTGGCTCGCCCGCGTGACCTCGGCCGAGTTCGCGGGCAAGAGCCGGGTGCAGCAGCACAAGATGGTGTTTGCCGCATTGGGAGAGCGCATGGGCGGGGAACTGCACGCCTTGCAACTCCACACCAGCGTTCCCAACTGATCTGCAACAGTTAACCAACCGGGTGGGACCAGTGACCGATTTGAACACCGAAACCAAAGATCGCCTGACGGGAATCGTCAACAGCGCCGATGTCGTGCTTTTCATGAAAGGCACCCCGCTTTTCCCGCAATGCGGCTTCTCCAACCGCGCCGTGGCGATCCTCGACCATTGCAATGTCGCCTTCGAAAGCGTCGACGTGTTGCAGGACATGGAAGTACGGCAGGGCATCAAGGCCTTCTCCGACTGGCCGACCATTCCGCAACTCTATGTCAAAGGCGAATTCGTCGGCGGCAGCGACATTATGATGGAAATGTTCGAAGCGGGCGAATTGCAGGCACTGCTGGACGAAAAGCAGGTTGCCAAGGCTGAGGGTTGAGATCTCTGCTCAGGTTTGAGCAAGGTCTACCCTCATAATCCCCGCTCACCCTGAGCTTGTCGAAGGGTCGTCCTTTCTTTTGACCGGGCGCGAGTTCAAAGTGAAAAGCGGTCCTTCGACAAGCTCAGGACGAGCGGATCGGGCACGCTGACGGGATTTTCATGCGCACCCTTTACATCACAGCTGCCCTGGCATTTGCCGCCCCCACCACCCTCGCGGCGCAGGACTTTTCCGCCCAAGAAGCCGCGCAGCGCACCGCTGACGAGATGCTCGCAGTGCAGCAAGCGACCGCGATTGCGCAACGGCAGTTTTCCGGCATGGTTTCCGGCAATATCGGCTCCAGCTATCAGGGCGCGATTGCGTTGCCCGGCGCGCAGGATGGCGAATGGCTTGCGATCATTGTGGGCCGACGCGGCGACGGGCCGGATGCCGAATATGTCGCGCTGGCCGAATACGAGATTATTGGCGGCGCGCTGGTGTCCGAAGTGATCCACTTATCAGGCGATGCTCCGCTCTTGGACGGCGTCGTGTCCGCCATGGCGCAGGCACGCAGTTTTGCCCCGCGCGCGGTGTTGGCAACGGGCGCGGCATTGTGCGTGGACGAGGGATCGAACGGATCGGTCAACCTATCCACCATCGTCCTGCCCCCGCGCGAGGATGCGAGCTTCGATGCCTATGTCCTCAACGGCCCGATCGAGGAGGGCGCGGTACCATTGGGCAAGCATTGGCGTGTGTCGTTCGACGAATTCGGCATCAGCGGCGATCCGGAACTGCTCACCGATACCTGCGAAGTGGTGACGTGGACGGACACAACGCCCGGTCTCGAATTCCTGATCCATATCACCGAACATTCGGGCACCGCGCCCTCGCCTGTGCACATCTTCCTCTCGACCCTCGTGCCGATGGAACTGGGCGTGGTGACAGGCGAGGTGCTTTGGCCGATAGAAGACGGAACGCTGGGCGCGCCAACCGGATTGCCGGAGGCGGCGCGCGATCTGCCGGAGTAGGAAACGCCATGTGCAACCTCTACAAAATGTCCAAATCGGCGGACGAGGTTGCGCGGTTTTTCTCCGACATCGCACAGGATATGCGCGTTTCACCCGGCGGGAATGCGCCGGAAATGATCTATCCCGGCTATCCCGGCATGGTGCTGGCCGAAAACACGGTGCAGCCCATGGTGTGGGGCTTCCCGCTCCAGCGCAAGGGCGCGAAGGGGCAGCCGCTAAAGCCCAAGCCGGTCAACAATGCCCGCACCGACAAGCTCGGCAGCAGTTTCTGGAAGCCGAGCTTCGAAGCGCGCCGTTGCCTGATCCCCGTCAGCGCCTTTGCCGAGGCCGAAGGGCCGACGGGCGGCAAAACCCGCACCTGGTTTTCTCCTGCAGAAGCGGAGCTGTTCGCCATCGCCGGCTTCTGGCGCGAGACGGCAGAATGGGGCCGCGGCTACACGATGCTGATGACACAGGCGAATGCGACGGTTCGCGGCGTGCACGACCGGATGCCTGTGATCCTCGCACCCGACAACTGGCAGACGTACCTCACCGGTGAGCCGCGCGACGCCTATGCCTTATGCGTGCCCTATGCAGGCACGATGCGGAAAGATGCCACGGACGAACCTTGGGCGGGCAGGCGCTGATTTCGTTGTAAGGGAGAAGTCGGGGAGGCGGGACCGGGAGACAGGCTTGAGAGCCCTGGCAGTCCCGCCTCTATCGAAGACTTGGGTATCGCAACTGATATTGCACACAGCGTGCCAGTTTGCGCGAAGCCCGGTTTCCTGCGGGAGACGATGGTTGGCGAGAGGTTAACGGGGTATCGCGGTGTAAAAAACATCGACACGCCGGAAAAGGTTGCACCGCACGAAGTTCCCTGCATGATAGCGCTATCATGAATCGGGAGAGATAGAGTGAGACCCATCAAGCCAGTACTATCTGTTGCGACCTGCGCACTTCTTGCTGCCTGCGCAACCGCCCCCATGCAGGACGGCGATCCGCGCTATATCGCCCAACCGTTGACCGATGAGATCTATACGGCTGACCCTTCGGCGCGCGTTTGGGATGATGGCCGCATCTACATTTATGCCAGTCACGACGAGGAAGTGCCGCAAGAGCTTTATGGTACAGCCGATGCCTTTGACATGCGCGACTATCAGGTGCTGTCTATGGATCGGCCCGGTGGGCCTGTTACCGTTCATTCACCCGCTCTCGATGTCGCGCAAGTGCCGTGGGCAGAGCGCCAGATGTGGGCACCCGATGCCGCCTTTCGCAATGGTACCTATTACCTGTATTTCCCCGCAAAGGATGCAGAGGGCATTTTCCGCATCGGCGTGGCGACTTCGCAATCGCCCACGGGCCCGTTCACCCCGCAAGCAGAACCCATTGCCGGCAGCTATTCGATCGATCCCGGCATTTTGCGCGACCGTGACGGAGAACATTACATGTATCTGGGCGGCATCTGGGGCGGCCAGCTACAACGTTGGCAGGACGGCACCTACGATGCTGACGGGGCCGAGAATGACCCGACACCGCCCGGCGACCCGGCAATTGCCCCGATGGTCGCGCGGATGGCGCCCGACATGCTGCAATTCGCAGAGCCTTTGCGCCCGGTCCGGATTCTCGACGAGAATGGTGACCCGCTGGTTGCCGGCGACCTTGATCGTCGCTTCTTTGAAGGCGCGTGGGTATTCCGGCGCGGTGACACCTACTATCTTACGTACTCGACTGGTGAGACGCACTATCTCGTCTACGCAACAGGCGATTCGCCATACGGTCCGTTCACCTATCGTGGCCGCATTCTCGAACCGGTAGAGGGGTGGACGACCCATCACTCGATCACAGAGATCGACGGTCAGTGGTGGCTGTTCTACCACGATACCCAGCTATCGGGGCTGACCCATTTGCGAAATGTAAAGATGACGCCGCTCACCTTCCGGGAGGATGGGAGCATTGAGACGATCAATCCGATGACGGACGTCGAATAGCGGCTGCAAGATTACTTTTGGCTATCAACATCGGGAGGCAGGCCAAAAGCCTGCCTTTTCCCGTTTGGCGCGCCCGGCAGGACTCGAACCTGCTGCCTCAAGATTAGAAGTCTCGCGCTCTATCCAGATGAGCTACGGGCGCGCGCTGCCTGCCCGAATAGCGATGTTTGCGGCCCACGCAAATGGGGATACACAGGCGCGATGAGCGAGCATCCCCAACAAACCGTCAGGCAACTCGAAGGCGACGCGCTGCGCAGCGCCTCCTTCCGCTATTTCCCCTATGTGATGGCGGCCTTCGTTGCGATCCTGCTGCTCAGCAATATCATCGGCGCGGCCAAGCCGAGCTATGTCACGCTGCCGGGTGGCACGCAGTGGGCGTTTGGTGCGGGCGTATTGTTCTTCCCGATCAGCTACATCATCGGCGATGTGCTGACCGAGGTGTATGGCTACGCCAATGCCCGCCGCGTGATCTGGACGGGGTTTGTTGCGCTCATCTTCATGGCGTTCATGGCGTGGGTCGTCGTCGCGCTGCCGCCGGCCGAGGGCTGGCCGGGGCAGGAGGCTTACGAATTCGTCTTCGGCAACAGCTGGCGCATCGTGCTCGCCAGCATCGTCGCCTTCTGGGCGGGGGAATTTGCCAATTCCATCGTCATGGCGAAGATGAAGATCTGGACGAAGGGGAAGATGCTGTGGAGCCGCACAATCGGTTCAACCTTTGTCGGCCAGGGCATTGACAGCCTGATTTTCTATCCGCTGGCCTTTTACGGGCTGGCCGGGTGGCCCATCGAACAATTGTGGCAGGTCGTGCTGTCGCAGTGGCTCATCAAGACGGGGTGGGAAGCGCTCCTCACCCCGGTGACCTATCAGGTGGTCGGTTTCCTCAAGCGCCGCGAGGGCGTGGAGGTGTTCGATACCGACACCGATTTCTCGCCCTTCGGCGGCAGCGGCGCTGGCCGTTGAGCGCGCGCGCTCAGTTGGCCAGCAACCAGATCAGCAAGTAGATCAGGATGAAGCTGCCTACACCGGCAACCGCACCGATGGCGAAGACGATGCGCACGATCAGCGGATCGACATTGAAGTAGTTGGCGAGCCCGCCGCACACGCCGGCGATTTTCGCATTCCCCTTGTCGAGGCGGAAGCCGGCCGGGCGGTTGCCGTTCGAATTCTGGATATTGCTCACATCAGCACCTGTGAAATCGTGGTTGCAGTCGGATTAGCGAAGCTGCTGACGAAAAGCGTCGCAGTCAAGGCCAGCGCGCCAAAGATGGCGGCGATGCGGCTGGAAACGGTCTGGGTCATTGTATTGCGTCCTTCGTGTTGGTCAGGTCAGACGAGCGTGCCGGGGGTGGCGAAGCTGCTGACAAAGAGCGTTGCGGTCATGGCGAAAGCGCCGACGATGGCAAAAACGCGGGCGGTGAAGTCATTGGTGTTGGTCATGGTAAAATCTCCTGTTGGATGGGGTTGTTGGTGTGAAGTTAGGCAATCAGCGTCAGGACGCCGGGCGAAGCGGGGTTGGCAAAGCTGCTGATGAACAGCGTGGCAGAGATAACAACCGCGCCAAGTGCGGCACCGATTTTGCCGAGAATGTCGTTCGAGTTGCTCATGGTCTATTTCCTATTCTGAGAGACTGTTGGTCTGTTGCGTCCCATGCCGCCTACTTTGCAGAGGGTGTGCCAAACTGAAAAAATCCCAGAATTCTGCCATTCTCGTTCATCGATCAGACAGTTTACATTCTGTTACTCCCCATTCATCGGGAATTAATCCCAACAATTGGGATTGCGCTTTCCGGTGGCACGCAGCCACGCGCTGCAATAGGGGTGGCGCAGACCTATGGCGCTCGACCGCATCACCCTTTCCCGCTTCCGCAACCATGCCGAAACCCGGCTGGAAGGCGCGCGGGCGATCAATTTGCTGGTGGGGGAAAACGGCGCGGGGAAGACCAATGTGCTGGAAGCGCTCTCGCTCTTTGCGCCGGGTCGCGGAATGCGGCGGGCCGCGCTGGCAGATATGGCGGGCCTTGGCGGTGACGGGGCATTTGCCGTCAGTTGCCAGCTCGATACCGGCGATGGCGGGGAGCCGGTGCGGCTCGGCACCGGAATCCAGACCGCGCGCCCCGGAAGGCGGATCGTGCAGGTCAATGGCGCGGAAGCGAGCGCGGTCAGCCTGGGCGAATGGCTTGGCCTTGGCTGGCTGACCCCGGCGATGGACCGTCTGTTTATGGACAGCGCGGGCACGCGGCGGCGCTATCTTGACCGGCTGGCGGTGGCGCTGGAGCCGGGCCATGCCCGCTATGCCAGCCGCTACGAAGCCGCTTTGCGCGAACGCAACAAGCTGCTCTCCGCCGATTATGCCCCCGATCCGGCATGGCTGGATTCGGTCGAAGCGCAACTCGCCACCGAAGGCGCAGGGCTGGCGCAGGGCCGCGCGCGGCTGGTGCAGGCGCTGACGAAGGAATTGCAGGCGCTGCCGCCCGAACCCTTCGCGCGCCCTGCCCTCACCTATGTTCCCGGCGGCGCGCTGGAGGCGGCGGAACTGCGCCAGCAATTTGCCGACAACCGCCCGCGCGAACGCGCCGCGCAGCGCACACTCACCGGCCCGCACCGCGATGAATTGCAGGTGGTGATGGATGCCAAAGCCATGCCCGCTGGCGAATGTTCTACGGGTGAGCAAAAGGCGATGCTGATCGCCATCACGCTCGCCCATGCGGCGCTGGCTGCGCGCGGGCGGCCCAGCCTGCTGCTGATGGACGAAGTGGCCGCGCATCTCGATCCCGTAAGGCGCGAGGCGCTGTTCGAGCGGCTGCGCCATTGCGGTGCACAGGTCTGGCTGACCGGCACCGAAGCCGCGCCGTTCGAGGGGATATTGGAGGAAGCCGCCGTCTGGCGCGTGGCGGGCGGTCAGGTGGAGCGACTGTCGTGAGCATGATCTACGGCGTGATGGCGCGCGGTTCGCAAGGCGTGCCGCCCGACTGGATCGCCGCCATGGCCGACCGCGCGGCGCGCTGGCCGGCCGACTATTGCGACAGCGACACAGCGCCCACCGCGCATATCGCCATCCGCGAACGCTCGGCCTATGCGGGCGCACCGCGGCAGGGCTTTGCCCGCAATACGGCACACGTGCTACTGTTCGACGGGCGGCTGGATAACCGTGCGGAACTGGCGGGCGCATTGGGTGCAGGCGAAGCAAGCGATGCCGAATTCGCGCTCGCGGCGCTGGAGCGATGGGGTGAGCCGTTTGCGCAGCATCTGATGGGCGACTTTGCTATCGCCGCGTGCGATGCCGCTGGGCAGCGGATGATGCTTGCCCGCGATGCGATGGGTATTCGTCCGCTCTTCCTCGCGGAAACGGCGGATTTCCTCGCCTTCGCCAGCAATATGGACGTGCTGCTCGCGCTGCCATGGGTCGACCGGACACCCGACACCTTCTGGCTGGTCGATTACCTTGAAAAGCTGAAGAGTGACGAACCCAGCACTTTCTATCGCGGGATACATATCGTGTCGCCCGCGCATACGGCCACGATCACGCCGAACACGAGCAGCCGGACGCGCCACTGGTCGCCCCCGCCGGTCGATGCGATGCTCGACATTACTCTTGGGGAAGCGGTGGCGGAGTATAGCCGCTTGTTTGACCAAGCGGTGGCCTGCCGCTTGCCCGCAAATGGCCCGGCGGCCTGCGAACTGAGCGGCGGGCTCGATTCGACCGCTATCGCCGCAACCGCCGCGCCCATGCTGGCGGGGCGCGGCAAGTGCCTGCTCACGCTGTCCCACGTGGTTGATCCTGCGGCGCCAATGTTGCGCCATGTTGTCGACGAGCGGGAGGAGATCACCGCGCTGCTCGGAGAGATGCCGCCGGTAGAGCATCACTGGCTCGACACACCGCCGCCCTCGCACCTTGCGCAGCTCGCGGAGACGGTTGCGCGGCATGGCGGGCCGCAGCGCCGCGATTTTGCCGCCGCGCAGCCGCGCGTGGCTGCAATCATGCGTGCCAATGATTGCCGCGTGCTGTTTTCCGGCCATGGCGGCGATCAATGCGCGACATCGAACGGGGCAGGCCTCGCGCAGAGCCTCGCCGAAGCAGGGGTGTGGGACGGATTGCGGCCAATCGTCGATTCCCGCAGCTTCTGGCTCTGGCGTTTCGGTTGGGGCCGCGCTGTGCTGCGCCGCCGCGCCTTGGGCAGGCTGCGCGAGTGGGCGCGGCAAGCGCCGCGCTTCATCTCGCCGGACGTCATCTCCGATGCTGACCTGCTGGCGCGCCGCCTCGCCTTTCCGCTGCGCCCGGCATGGGGCACGATCGCCGAGCGCGAGCGCGCCGTCATCACCAGCCCGCATATTGCCGAACGCACACAGGATTGCGCCGTGGGCAGCGGGCCGGACGGGTTTTCTCATGTCTATCCAATGCTCGACCAGCGGCTGGTCGAATTTTGCCTGCGTGTGCCCGATCATCTGAAGCGCACGTCTGCGCAAAGGCGCGTGCTGATCCGCGCTGCAATGGCGGGCCGCCTGCCCGACGGCATCCGCCTGCGCGACAACAAATCGGGCGCGATCCTGCCGGTGGCGATGAGCAGCTTTTATGCCGACATTCCTGCTTTCCGCGCCCTCTTCGCCCGGCATCGGAACAATCCGCAGATCACCGGTTTAGTCGATTTGCAACGTATCGATTCGGCGCTCGAAACCTATGCTGCCAAGGGTGCGTTCGAAGGCGGGCCGAAGGAGCAGCAAATCCGCCGGGCGGCGCAGCTCTGTTTGCTGGCGGAACAGCAAGTATCGTGGGGGAAAACGGCCACATTACCCGCCCCAAGCCAAGAAACTTAGGCGGACCGCTATCGCCGCATTGACACAGATGTAACAAACTGGCAGCGAGCCAGTCACATTCGATTGGGGGATAGCCAATATGACCAAGCAGACCAAAACCGAAGCGAAGCGCGTGTGGGAAGCCCCCACTTTGACCGTGGTGGCCATGACCAGCGATGTGCTGGGTTCTATCGCCATGAGCACGGACGAAGATTTCACCGGCGTTCCCTCGTAAGGCAGATTTTGGCCATGCGGAGCGGCACGCCCCGCCCTGCCCAGCATAGAACGGCTCCGGAAAACCGGGGCCGTTTGCATTTGGCCACGACATACTAAGGCGAAAATGCCGCATTATCGCGTTCATGGCATGACGGTTGCGAGCGATTTGCCGCTGCCTCCTTTGTTGGCCGAAAGTGATTTGACTGAGCACGCTGCGGCTGATGTGCAGATCATCGCGGGCGACGTGCCGGAGCATCTGCCGACTGCCGAAATCACCCGCGAACACTATCAAGCCGCCCCCGCCGCCGTGCTGATGCGCGCGCCGGATGTGGGGCAGATGCATATCACCGGCGGCAACCGCATTACCTACCGACTGGATGCAGGCGAGCGCGCAACCGATTTCGCCGCGCATCTCCTCGGCAGCGGTTGCGCGATCATCCACCAGCAGCGCGGCAATGTGGTGCTGCACGGGGCGAGCCTGTGCCGCGACGGGCTGGCGTTTCTGGTGTGCGGCGTATCGGGCGTGGGCAAGTCCACACTCGCGGCGCATGTGCTGGAAGCGGGCGGGCAGACACTGGGCGACGATGTCTGCCATATTGGCGATGCGCCGGGTTTCCTTGCCCATCCCGGCCCGCCTTCGACCAAGCTGGCGAGCGATGCGCTGCAAACGCTGGCCAGCTACCGAGGTCTCCCGCAGCACGGCCTCTGCCCCAGCGGCAAGACGATCCTCAGCACGGCAGACCGTTTCACCGCCACTCCGCACCCGCTTGGCGGGATCATCATGCTCGACTGGGCATTTGAGCACGAAGCCGTCACCGCAACGCGGCTTGCGCCCGGCGAAGCGATTGCGGCCCTGCGCGAAAACACCTTCCGCAAACGCTGCATCACCAGCGATATTGCGCAGACGCTGTTTTCCAAATGGAGCGCACTTGCGCAAAGCGTGCCGATCTGGCGGATTACCCGCCCCGAAGGGCGTGACACACAGGCGGAAATCGTCGAGATTGCCAGCGGTTTGCTCGCACAGATGCAACGCCAACCGGCTTTGGGGGGAATGAAGTGACACAGGCCAAGGAAATGCAGCAGATCTTTGCACCGGCAGACGATGTGCTGATGTCGGATGCGGGCGAGCTGAAAGTGCTGATGTCGATGCAGCAGGGGCATTTCGTGGAATTGAACGCCACCGGCAGGGCGATCTGGGAGCGGCTCGACGGCATGGCCACGCTCGCCGCCATCGCTGCGGACTTGCAGGACGTTTACGACATTCCGCCAGAGCAGTGCGAGGCCGAAGTGTTAGAATTTGTCGGCAATCTGCGCGAGCATCGCCTCGTCGAACCCCGCGACTGATCGCTGTTCCCTGTGCACGAATCCGCGCGCATCCAGTATGATATGCTCGCCCGGATCGGTGATGCGGGGATCAACGCTGCGCTAATCGCCCAGCTCGATGCCAAGCTGGCGGACACCGCGCCCAACACCGACCAGCGCCAGATGCGCGCCAATTTGCTGCGGCGGAGCGGGGATATTGACGCGACGCGGGATGCCTATCGCACGCTGGTGCCCGGCGCGATGGAAGCCCATCCGCAGCTCACCATTCCGCCGGGGCTGACCAGCAAGGACGGGCAGAGGATTGCTCCGCTGATCGTGATCGACGATCTGCTGCCCGCCGCCGCGATGGAGGCACTCTATCGCCACGCCTGCGATATTGCCGACCGTTTCCGCCATGCCCGCCTTTCCTCCGGCGAAAACCTGTATGATCCGGACAAGCGCGAAACGCTGCTGACGTGGGAATTCGAAGTGCTGCGCCAGCACTTCCTCGATTACGTGGCGGATAATCTGTACGGCTTTCAGGACGCACTGGAACTGCCGCGCTTCACCGTCGAACGCTCTGAAATCAAGCTGACCAACCATCTGGAAGGCGGCTTCTTCAATACCCACCGCGATAATCACGGCAGCGGGCGCGAGGCGGGGCGGGCCCTCACCTGGCTCTACTATTTCAGCGCCACCCCGCCGCGCTTTGCAGGCGGCGAGCTGTTCATTCTCGATTCCGATCCGGCCAATGCCGGATGTTCGGACAGCTTCTTCACCAAGGTCGAACCCCGAGCCAACCGCTTCGTCGCCTTCCCCAGCTGGTTCTACCACGCGGTCGGCCCCACCCATGTGCCGGGCAACGCCTTTGCCGACGGGCGCTTTGCTGTGAGCGGCCATCTGCACAAGCCCGCCGACACGCTGGACTGGCCGTGGTGAGCGCGCCAGGCCATCTGCCGATGCGCTTGCAGGCGGCGGGCGCGCATCTGCTGGTGCGGATGGTCGAGCCTGAAGCGCTGGACTGGAGCGCGCCCTTCTTCCGCGATGCCGTGCCAGCGGATGCAGCGGCACAGTCGATGCAGCCCTATGCGGCGTGGAAGGCGGCGCAAAACCCGCCCGATCCCGATTACAGCGACGTGGCGATCATCGCCCATGTCGCGCGCTGTGGCTCCACCCTGCTTGCCCGCAATATCGCCGCGAACGACCGCACGGTGGTGCTGAGCGAGCCGCCCTTCTTTGCCGCGCTGCATGGCAGGCTTGGCCAGCTCGCCAGCGAGCGCGAGGCGCTCGACGCCGCGCTCGCCATCCTTGCATCGTGGCGTGGCTGGGCGAAGGCGCGGGGCAAACGTCTGGTGCTCAAATTGTCGAGCCAATTGGGGCCGTTCCTCCCGCTGCTCCATCGGCAGATGCCGGGCGCTCGGTTCGTGCTGCTGCACCGCGACCCGCTGCCTGTGCTCGAATCGCTCGCCCGCAAGCGCACTTCCCGTCTGCGTGCCGAGGCTGAAGGGGAAGGCGCAGGGATTTTGCCGGAGCTGGAGGGGCTGGACGCGGATCGCTATCTGCTCGCCGCCGCGAGCAGCTATTTGCGCGCCATCACCGCGATGGGCGTATTGGCCGACAAGGCGCCGTGTATCGCCTATGCCGATCTGGCCGCGCGCTATCCGGAGATCTGCCGCGCCTTGGGCCTTGATCCCGCCGACGCGCCGCCGTGGAACGGTGCGATCAATGCCAAGGCACGCGGTCAGGCACGCCACACGCCCTACACCCCGGTTCCCACTGCGGAGCTAGACGCCTTCGCGGCTGCCCACCCCGCCTTGCTCGCCCGCTTGCAGGGCGACTATCACCGCTTGTGCGCCAAGCACCCCATGCCAGCCCTTTAGGACGCCCACAGTGAACCAGGCCACGCTCCCCACCATGACCCTGCCCGAAGGCAAGGCCCGCGATTACCGGCTGCCGCTGGTGATCCTGCTGGCCGCAATGCTGGCGATCTATTTCTGGACAAGCAGCCGCTATCCGGGGCTGAGCGAGAAGGCGATGATGGGGGGCGATACGCCCTTGTCGGGCCTGTCCTTTGATATTGCCATCGAAGTGGTGCCGGGGGCGAGCTTCCTTTCGGTGCTCTGGGCGAACACGATCAACTGGATCGTCACCAATATCAAAGGCATGACCTTCGGCGTGCTGTTCGGTTCGATGGCGCTGACGCTGCTGTCGCTGATCCAGCGCCGCTCGTTCAAAAACGGCTTCGCCAATTCGGCGCTGGGCGCGGTGATCGGTGCGCCGCTGGGCGTCTGCGTCAATTGCGCGGTGCCGATTGCCATGGGCCTGCACGCCGGACGGTTGCGGCTGGAGACAACGCTCTCCGCCATGCTGGCTAGCCCGACATTGAATGTGATCGTCGTCACCATGAGCTTCGCCCTGCTGCCGGTGCAGGTTGCGGCGGTAAAGCTGCTCGCCGCGCTCACCATGGTGCTGGTGGGCGTGCCGCTGCTCTGCCGCTTCATCCTTAAGGAGGAGACCGAAGCGACCCGCAATGCCAGCGCCGCAAGCGCAGTCGGGCAGAAGCTGACCGGTCTCTCGGGCTGGCTGATGCGCCACCTCGCCCCGCGCGAATACGAGGCGGGCGAATATGGCGTGGTCGACACGCTGATCTGGTTCGTGCGGCATTATGCGCGCAATTTCTTCTTCATCTTCATCGTCACCGTGCCGATGATGTTCCTCGCCGCGCTGCTCGGCGCGCTATTTGTCGAGGTGTTCAGCCCCAACGCCTTTGTCGGCGTCTTGCCCCAGTCGAGCCTGTTGGCGATTTTCGGCGGGATGCTGATCGTCGCGCTGTTCCTGAGCTTCGCGCCCGCGCCCATCGCGCTCGACGTGATCCTCACCGCCGTGCTGCTGAGCATCGGCATGAGCGATTCTTACGGCGCGGCGGCAGTGGTCGCGCTGGGATCGTTCAGTGTTTATGCCTTCATCGTCATCTGGAAGGCGATTTCGCTGCGCACGGCCGTCTCGCTGTGGCTGATGGTTGTGTGCGCGGCTGTCTGCGCGGGGATTTTGGCGCAATTCCTCGGCGGCCCCGCGCGCGAATACCGGTTGGAAAGTTATCGCCAGCTGATGGCCGCGAGCGAGCCGATCGCCTGGCCCGCAGCACCGGACACCGAAACCGCCGTGTCGCTCGCCGATTTGCGCGAGCGGTTCGATGCGCAGGCCGTGCCGGTGGAAACGCTGGATTTCGCGCAGGAAGGCGAGCGGATCGCCGGTCTTGCGCTACTCCCCGTCACGCCGGTAGCGGCGGCAGAGGACGGCACCGCCTTCACCCGCATTGTCGGCCGCGATCTGGGGATCGGCATTACCGAGCCGCTGCATTCCATGGCGCGTTCCTTCTTCCACCAGTTCGAAGGCGGCGTGGCGGCGGGCGACATCCACGGCGATGGCTGGACGGATGTGGTGCTGCGCAAAAGTTTCCTCGATAGCGGCCTCGCCATCTACGCCAATGTCGACGGCGAATTTGTGCGCCAGCAGGCCGATCTCGGCCCGGTGGACGATGCGCTGGCGCACGTGGTCGCGTTGGTCGATCTGAACGGCGACGCCGCGCCCGACCTGTTCGTTTCCACCCAGAGCGCGGGCAATTACGTCTTCTGGAACACGGATGGAGGGTTCGATGCCGCCGCCATGGTCAAATTGCCGGGCGATGACCGTTCGATCACGCAATCCGCGGCCTTCGCCGATTTCAACCGCGACGGGGTGCTAGACATCGCATTGGGCAATGCGGGGCTGGGCATCTCCTCGCCCGGTTTTGCGGGGCATTATGTGGAGAGCCAGCAGAACATCCTGCTGTTCGGGCGCGGCGAAGGGGCGTTCGAGGCACAGCCCTTCGGCGAATATCCCGGCCAGACGCTGTCGCTGCTCGCCAGCGATTTTGACCGCAACGGCACCATTGATCTCGTCGCTGGAGACGACGTCGCCAATACCGATGAATTCCTGATGTTCGCCGCCGACGGCAGCAGCACCATACCGACGGGCGCGGGCGTGCCCTTCCCGTTCCGGATGTTCACCTCGATGAGCTACGACGAAGGCGACATCAATAACGACCTCATCCCTGACTATTACGGCGGGCAGATAGCCAGCGCCGACCGCGCGGGCACGACGCAGGAACGCATCACCAATCTCACCACCATTTGCGCGCAGGTGGGGGACGATATGCGCTGGGACGCGGCGGAGCGCGAAGCCTGCCTCGCCCGGCTCAACGCCATCACGCAGCTCAAGGGCGGCTATCAGGCCGGCCTGCAATCGGGCTGCGAACGGATGCGTGATCCGGGCCTGCGCAGCCAATGCGCGGCCCGCGCGCTGACGCAATATTACTTCCAGAACCGCACCGACGCGCCCGACACCGCGATGCACGCGCGCTGCCTGCGCGAAATGGCGGGCAATCCGCGGTTCGAGGCGATGTGTGCCTCGCTGCTCCTCGAAATGGAGGAAAAGCCCGGTTGGGACGCGCTGGAGGAACTGCTCGGCCCGACCTACACCAATCGCAACCTGCTGTTTGTCGGCCGCGCCGCTGGCGGCTTTGACGAAACCGCCGCACCGCAGGGCGTGCATATGCCCGGCTGGACGTGGGACGCGCGCTTTACCGATCTCGATCAGGACGGCTGGCAGGACCTGCTCGTCATGAGCGGTTACTGGGCGCGCACGCCGGAGGATGACCGCAACAGCTTCTACCGCAATGTCGAAGGCCGGTTCGAGGATGCAGGCGCCGCCTTCGGGCTCGACGATCCGATCCCGTCATTGAGCGCGGCACGGCTCGATTTCGACCGCGACGGCGATGTCGATCTGATCCGCTCGCTCTCCGGCCCCAATGTCATCGCCCACCGCAATGATCGCCCGGCGGGGCGCGGGCTGTGGGTGTATTTGCGCCAGAGCGGCGGCAATTCGGCAGCGATTGGCGCGCGGGTGACGATCTGCACCGGCGGGGTGGCGCGGGTGAGCGTCGGTTCATGCCAGGTGCGCCCGATCAAGGCGAGCGGCGGCTACCAGTCCTTCGATCCGGTCGCCGCGCATTTCGGCCTTGGCAGCGCGGGCGAAGTGTCGCTGATCGTGGTGACATGGCCCGATGGCAGCGAAAGCCTGATCCGTCCGCGCTCCTTGCGCGGGGGTGAGGTTGTGGTGACACGAGGGCGTTAAATCACGCCCGCTCTACTCCCCCTCCTCCGGCAGCGCGCCGATCACTGTATCGACCGTCGCTGCGACCATCGCGTCGACACCCTCGGCGGTCGGGTGGATGCGGTCGGGCAACAGCAGGTCGGGATTGGCCGCGAGGGGTTCCATAAAGAACGGCACCAAAGTCGCGCCATATTGCTCGGCGAGTGCGGGATAGAGCCCGTCAAACGCGGCCTGGTATTCCGGCCCCAGATTGGGCGGCGCGCGCATTCCCATCAGCACGACGGGAATGTCCCGCTCGGCAAAGGTCTGCAACATGGCCTCCAGATTGGCGCGGGTCTGTTCGGGGGATAGCTGGCGCAGCAGATCATTCCCGCCCAGCTCCAGAATGGCGAGATCGGGCACTTCGCCCAGATTATCAAGCACATAGGCCAGCCGCTGCGCCCCCGCCTGCGTCGTATCGCCCGAAACGCCTGCATCAATGACCCGCGCATTGATGCCGCGCGCGCGCATCACCGCTTCCAGCTTTTCGGGATAGCCTTGGTTCTCCTCCAGCTCATACCCCGCCATCAGACTGTCGCCAAAGCCGAGGATCACCCGCTCCGGCCCCATCACCGGCAGCACGTCTTCGATGGGCGCATCGACTTCGGCCCGAACGTCATTTGGCGCTTGGCTGACAGGCGCTTCGGCACCGCAAGCGGCCAGCGCCAACGCGGGAATGATCGACGAAAAGCGCATGACGCTCTTCCACGGGATTAGGGATGGGTTGTTCATAGCCACTAGCTATGCCATCGGGCGCTGGTGACAAGCCCCCTCAGCACCTCCCCCGTCATTTCCGCACGCGACCTGCGCCTTACCCTGGGCGAAGGCGAAGCGGCTGTTGAAATCCTGCGCGGTATCGATCTCGATGTCGCCCCCGGCGAAACGCTGGCTTTGCTCGGCCCTTCGGGCAGCGGCAAAAGCTCGCTGATGTCGGTGCTGTCCGGATTGGAGCAAGCCACATCGGGCCAGCTTACGGTCGCGGGCAAGGACTTCACCACTTTGAGCGAGGACGAACTCGCCCTCGCCCGCCGTGGCCGGATCGGGATTGTGCTGCAAGCCTTCCACCTGCTGCCGACGATGAACGCGCTGGAAAATGTCGCCACACCGATGGAACTCGCGGGCGATGATGCGGCGTGGGAGAAGGCGGAGGCGGAACTGACTGCGGTGGGCCTCGGCCATCGCCTCACACATTACCCGGCGCAGCTTTCGGGCGGCGAGCAGCAGCGCGTCGCCATCGCCCGCGCCATCGCCGCGCGCCCGCCGCTGATCTTCGCCGACGAGCCGACCGGCAATCTCGACACCGCCACCGGCACCAGCGTGGAAGACGTGCTGTTCGAACGCCGCGCGGAAACCGGTGCGACTTTGGTGGTGATTACCCACGATCCGAAGCTCGCCGAACGGTGCAGCCGCGTGGTGACTTTGGCCGACGGACTGATTGCGAGCGATACAAGTGCGTGATGCGTGCCCTTTCCCCCTCCCGCTGACGGGAGGGGCAGCGAGACTTGGCAGCTTGCTGCCTAGTCGCAGCGGGGTGGGCATCCGCGCGCGCGCATTTGCAAACAAGCCCTCCCCCGGCCCCTCCCGCAAGCGGGAGGGGAGAGGATGACCTGGGCCCGCGCCTGGACGATTGCGCGCCGCGACCTCTCCAGCGGGTTTCGCGGGCTTCGGCTGCTGCTCGTGTGCCTGTTCCTCGGCGTCGGCGCGCTGGCGGCGATTGGTTCGCTGACCTCGGCGATCCAGAGCGAGCTCGACGGGCAAGGCCAGGCACTGCTGGGCGGCGATTTCGAAGTCGAATTGTGGCAGCGCCCACTCACCGAAGACGAAAGCGCGCTGCTGGCCCAATATGGCGAGCTGTCACCGGGTTACCGGATGCAGGCCATGGCCAGCACCGAGGATGCGGCCGTGCCCATAGAGCTGAAGGCGGTCGCCGGGAATTACCCGATGTACGGCACGCTGCTGCTCGAAGGCGAGGGCGCGGCGCAGGCTCCGCAAGGCAACGATGCCTACCTGTCCCCCGGCGCGGCCGAGCGGCTCGATGTGGCATTGGGCGACACGATCACCATCGGCACCGAGCAAGTGACGGTGAGCGGCATTATCGCCGAAGAGCCCGACCGCCTCAGCGAAGGGTTTGCACTCGGCCAAGCGATTCTTGTCGCACGTGACTTGCCCGAGCGGGCGGGCCTCACCGCACCCGGCGCGCTGTACCAAACCAAAACCCGCGTCCGCTTTGACGGCGCGCATGATCCCGATGCGATCGAGGAAGAACTGCGCACGACCTTCCCCGATGTCTCTTTCGATGTCAGCACTGCCGGGCGCGCTTCGCCGGGGGCCGACCGGTTCGTCAGCCGCATGGGTGAATTTCTGACGCTGGTGGGGCTGGCCGCGCTGGTGATCGCGGGGATCGGCATTGGCGGCGGGGTCAATTCCTATCTCGAAGCGCGGCGCAATTCGATTGCGACGCTGAAAATCCTCGGTGCGACCTCGCGCGACATTTCCCGCATCTACGCGCTCGAAGTCGGTGCGGCGGCACTGGCGGGTTCGATGGCCGGATTGCTCGTCGGCGTGCTGGTGACGCCTTTGCTGGCGACCGCGCTCGGCTCGCTGCTGCCTGTCTCGACCACTTTCGTTGTCGATCCGTGGGCGCTCCTCCGCGCACTGCTGTTCGGACTATTGGTGGCGCTCGTTTTTGCCGCACCGCCGCTGGCGCGCGCCAAGTCCTTCCCCGCCATGGCGCTGATGCGCGCGCGAGTGTCCCCGCTCGCCCGCCAATGGAGGGACGCCGCGATCCCGGTGGGCATCGGCCTCACCGGCATCATCGTGCTGGCCGTGGCCTTCTCCCCCACCCCTTTGCTCTCCGCAGGTTTTCTGGCGGGAGCGGCGGCGATCCTCGGCTTTCTTGCGCTGCTCGGCTGGGGCATTCGCAAGGCGGCTGCCAAGGCCCCGCGTCCGTCCAACCCCATCGCCCGCGCCGCCATCGCCAATATGCACCGCCCCGGCGCGGCGACCGGCTCGCTGGTAACGGCTTTGGGCTTCGGGCTTGCCGCCTTCGTGCTGCTCGCCGCTTTGCAGACCAGCCTTGGCAACAATATCCAGCGCAGCGTGCCCGACCTCGCGCCCGATTATTTCGTGCTCGATATTCCCAAGACGGAGCTGGGGAATTTCAACGCAGTGGTCGAAGAAACAGTGCCCGGCGCGCAGATCGACGCGGTGCCGACGATGCGCGGGACGATCATTTCCTTCGGGCCGGAGGATGACCAGCAGATCGTCGCCGATATCGAGGAACTGCCCGATGGTGCATGGGGCCTGCGCGGTGAGCGCGGGTTGACCTATGCTGCCGCCCTGCCCGACGGCAATGTAATTACCGAGGGCGAATGGTGGCCCCCGCTCTATCGCGGCGAAAATCTCGTGTCGGTCGATGTCGATCTAGCCGAGGCGGCGGGGCTGGAGATTGGCGACATGATCACCGTCTCGATCCTCGGCGTGGAGCGCACCGCGCGGATTGCCAGCTTCCGCCGGATTGACTGGGAAAGCCTCGGCTTCAACAATGTCTGGGTGTTTTCGCCCAACACGCTGGAGGACACGCCGCACAATCTGGCCGCGACGATTTCCCTGCCGGAGAATGCCGAAACCGGCGGACTGCTGCGCAATCTGGTGCGCGCTTTCCCAAGCTCAAGCGTGATCGAAGTTGGCCCGCTGCTGACCGAGGCGCGCGCGGTGCTCGATCAGGTATCGCTGGCAATCCTTGCGGCGGCTTCGGTGGCGGTGCTGGCGGGCATTGCTGTGCTGCTGGGCGCGATTGCGGCAGCGCGGGCGGCGCGGATTTACGACACGGTGATCCTGCGCGTGCTGGGCGCGAGCCGTCGCCAGCTCCTCGCGCTGCAATTCGCCGAGTTTGGCTTGCTGGCCGCAATACTGGCGGGCGTGGCCTTGGCGCTGGGATCGGGCGTCGCTTGGCTTATCATCACGCAATTGTTCGAATTCGACTGGCTGCCCGATTGGGGCCAGATTTTTGCCGTGCTCGGCGGCGGACTGGTGCTGGTGCTGGGCTTTGCGCTGGGCGCATCGCTGCCGCTGCTTCGGGCGCGTCCGGCGCAGACGCTGCGGTCTCTGTAGAGCGGATACGAATAGCCCGCCGGTGAGCATCCTCACCGGCGGGCTTTCGCTTTTCCAACGGATGTTTACTCGAACGTGGCGCTAACGCTTGCTGTGGGCGAGAGGCCCGCGTGCAGAGCGGATACGAAGCTCGACATGATCATGGCGCTCACCGCCGAGATCAGACCGAAAACCAGGACAGCAAAGATCACGCCGCCAGACAGCGCGGCGATGCTGTCAGTACCACCCGCACCGGCCATTGTCGCTGCCAGACCGCCGCCAAGAACCGCGCCAACAATCATTGCCAGCACAATCAAAAGCACGGCAAAAACCAGCACCGCGAGGAAAATCCGCAAGGCATTGCCGCTGGTTAGCGCCCACGAGCGGGTGATCGCGTTGATCGGATTGCGTTCGCCTTCCACCGCGATGATCGGCATCGTCAGGATCAGGCGGCAGACGAGCCACAGGACCACCAGCATGGCCGCGATTGCGCCCAGCGTTGAGCCGAAGTCACCGGCCACCGACATGATGGCGACGAGGATCCCCAGCGCGACAGCGATGATGATATAGCCGACAATGAACAGCAGCACGAGGCCGAGCACGGTCAAAATGCTTCTGATGCCGGCCTTGAAGGACGAAGCGATATCGGGTGACAGCAAAGGCGAAGCGTGATGCGCCAGCGATATTTGTGACGCGAAGGCGAGCACAATAAGCGCGAAATAGCTCACAATCAGAAGGAGGATGGCACCGACGCCCAGAGCCAGAGGGTCTGGCTGCGCACCCATCCCGTCTAGCCCGGCCATAAAGACTGTCGAGCCGATGGCGCCAAACAGCACGAACATCAGCACGATCTGGATGACGAAATAGATCGCCCAAACGCCCAGCAATCCGGCAAAACGTTGTTTTACCATGCCAAAAGCGTTCGATATGACTTGCCCGATATTGAGTTCCATGATTGAGCCCCTTCCCCTGAGAACACTGCTGCGCAGAGCATCACAGTTTTACACCCGACGCAAGGGCGATTTCAGGCTTGGGCGCTCAAGGCGCGCGCCAGGGGAGACACGAAAAAGGGGGCCTGAAAGCCCCCTTCCCCAATTCCGTTGCGGAAGCCGCGCTTACCAGTTGAAGCGCAGCGTTGCGCCGTAGGTGCGCGGATCGTTCGGGTAACCCGAAACGCTGAGCGGCTGGGCCGGGCTGTCGAACACCGTGCCGAGGTCGCGGTGGTCGAGCAGGTTGCGGCCCCACAGTTGCAGTGCAACGCCGCTATTGTGCTCATAGGTAAGCGAGGCGGTCAGATTGCTCTGGCGCGCGGTGAACGGCAGGCCGGCATCGATGGCAGGCTGGCCGTTGGCAATGGTGCCATCGGGTGCGCGCACGGCAAAGGCAGGAAGGCCTTCGACCAGCTGATACTCGGTCGACCAGAGGTAGTTGACGCGGGGGATCAGGCGGCCATTGGGCAGCTCGCCTTCATACTGCGCGCCAACGATGACGGTATATTCCGCGATGCCCGAAGGACGGGTGCCCGAAATATCGCCCTGTGCCGACTGGATGAAGCTGTCAAAGGTCGGATCAAGATAGGTGACCGCAGCGTTGAGCGTCAGGCCGTCCGCCGGGAACCACTGCGTTTCCAGTTCGACACCGAAGGTCGACTGGCTGCCCGCATTGGCCAGCACGAAGCCCGAGCCGGTGAAGATGTTGGTCTGGAACCCTTCGATTTCCTGATCGAACACGGTCAGGTTGATCGAGGCGAAGTCGTAATTCGCCTTGATGCCCGCTTCCATCACGGTCGATTCTTCGGGGCCGGCAAAGCGCGAACCATAGGTCTGGTTCGGCTGGGCAAGGCCCGCATTGATGATCGCGGTGCGATCCGCCAGCGACGGACGCGCGTCACGCGACAGGTTGATCGAGCTGGCCTTGAAACCGGTGGCGTAGCTCAGGTAAATGTTCACATCGGGCGTCACGTCATAGGCGAGACGCGCGGTGTAGCTGAAATTGCTGTCATTGGTCGTGCCGTCCTCCACCGAGTTGGGAACGTTGAGGAAGGGCGGCAGGAACTGCAAGGCACGCAGCGGGTTCAGCGGGTTTGCCAGCGGGTTGTTGACATTGGCGGCCGCAAACTGCCCTGCCTGCACCTGGATCTGCTGGAAGGCGGCGAAGTTGGCCGCGCTCGAGCCGGCGAAGGCAGCGACTTCGGCAGCCGTCGCGCCGCGACCCAGGCCAAGCACGGTGCCCACGGCCTGCGACACGAAGCCCTGGCCCAGCACCTGCCCACGGAACGGAGCGAGCTGCGGCGCATTGAAGTTGATCGACGAGAACACGTCGGTCGACACCGCGTTCTGGGTGAATTCCTTGCTGTCATCGGTGTAGTTGCCGCCCAGCGTCAGCACCAGACCATCGACGATTTCAAAGTCGACCTGGCCGAACAGCGAGTAGGCTTCCGAATCCAGCGTGTAGTTTTCGGTGAAACCCTGGCCTTGGTTGAAGAAGGTGCCGACAAAGTTCTGGCCGAAGGATGCGCTGAATACCTGCTCCAGCGGAACCGCGGTCGGGAACAGCGGCGACGGGGTCAGCACGAAAGCACCGCTCGACAGATTGCCGACGAGCAGGTTCGCATAGTTGCGGAAGTCCGCACCATACAGCAGCTGCTGATCGGAGGTGACGTCTTCATTGATGTAGAACGCACCCAGCAGCACATCGACACGGTCGGCAATCGAACCGGTGATGCGGAATTCCTGCGTGAAAGTGTCGATTTCCAGATCCTGCGAGTTCGGGAAGATCAGATCGGCGCTGGAGAAGTCCGAATCCTGGAAGGTCAGCGATTCGGTGGTGCGGCTGGCGGTGATCGAAGTCAGCGTCCAGTCACCGACTTCATAATCGATCTGCGCCGAAACGCCGTGATTGACGATATCGTTGGTGGAATCGAAATTGTTGAAGACGATGTCAGCGAACGGATCGTTCGGATCGGTCACCTGGCCGCCGACACCCAGAATGGCAGCGGTTGACGGGCCGCTCTGCGCGTTGACTGCGGCGCAGCAGATTTCGTCGATGCTGTCATAATCGGCAATCAGGCGCACGCGCAGATTGGTGCCGTTATCGACCAGCAACTGGCCCCGCGCGAACCAGCGGTCGCGGTTGTTGGAGAAGCTGCCAGTGTTCCGGTCTTCGAAGAAGCCCTGACGGCTATTGATGCCGCCAGCGATGCTGACTGCAACCATGTCCGACAGCGGGCCGGTGGCGTAGGCGCGCGCAACAACCTGATCGTAATTGCCATAGGTGAATTCGGCATTGCCGCCGAAATCGAACTGCGGTTCCTCGGTGACGACCGAGATAACACCCGCCGATGCGTTCTTGCCGAACAGCGTCGACTGCGGGCCGCGCAGCACTTCGACGCGCTGCACAGCGGGAAGATCGCTGATCGAGGAGGCGGTGCGGCTGCGGAACACGCCGTCGATGAACACACCGACCGAGGGTTCGATGCCGACATTGTTCGCGCCATTGCCGAAACCGCGGATGAAGAAGCCGGTATTGGCCGAGGACTGGCGCTGGCCGACCGAGAGCGAGGGGACAACAGTCTGCAGATCGCGGATGTCGCGGATCACGTCACGCTCAAGCGTTTCGGCACTTGTCACCGAAACGGCGACGGGGATTTCCTGCAGCGTCTGTTCGCGCTTGGTCGCCGTCACAACGATGGTGTTGCCGGTGGGTGCGGCCTCTTCTTCGCCGGGATCGGTATCCTGCGCGTAAGCGGCGCCCGGAACAATCAGTGCAGCAGCGGCAACGCCGCAAAGGAAATTGCGCGAAAAACCGGCCTCACCGGCACGAAACTTGGTCATTGATTTCTCCATCTCTCCCGCGGGACATGGAAACCGTTGCCGTGTCGCAACGTTTCTCCCATCCCCCTCAGCGACCTAAGGGTCAGGCCATCTCTATTACGCAGCCTGTAACCGGCGCACAATTGACAGATTCGCAGGCCTTTCACAATGTTCAACGTACTGTAACATTAGCGCAACAGAGAAAGGTCTGACGTATAGGGAAGGTTCTTGCGGCGAAATCGTGGTACACCGCGCATCTTGCGGCTTGCGGCGTTAGCGTCTAGGGGCGCTCCCGTTCGCAGGTGCAACATATCGCGCCTCGCTGTTTTGACGCCTGCCAAGGCCCCTGTTCAGGAATTTGCACAATGTCCGCGCCCCTTCGTAACGTGGCGATCATCGCCCACGTTGACCACGGCAAAACCACGCTGGTCGATCAGCTCTTCCGCCAGTCCGGCACGTTCCGTGATAACCAGCGTGTGGAAGAGCGTGCGATGGACTCCAACGAACTGGAGCAGGAACGCGGGATCACTATTCTCGCCAAGCCCACCAGCGTTGAATGGGCCCCTCCGGGCGGCACACATACCTACCGTATCAATATCGTCGATACGCCGGGCCACGCCGATTTCGGCGCCGAGGTTGAGCGTATCCTGAGCATGGTTGACGGCGTCATCCTGCTGGTGGACGCTGCCGAAGGGCCGATGCCGCAGACCAAATTCGTCACCGGCAAGGCGCTGGGCCTCGGCCTCAAGCCGATTGTCGTCGTCAACAAGATCGATCGCCACGATGCCCGCGCCACCGAAGTGCTGGACGAAGTGTTCGATCTGTTCGTCAATCTCGATGCGAATGACGAACAGCTCGATTTCCCCGTGCTCTACGCCTCGGGCCGCAGCGGCTATGCCAGCGACAATCCCGAAGCACGCGACGGCGATCTGCTGCCGCTGTTCAACATGATCGTCAGCCACGTGCCCGCGCCCGATCTGGACGAGGAAGGCGATTTCGCCATGCTCGCCACCCTGCTGGACCGTGACGCCTTCCTTGGCCGTATCCTGACCGGCCGGATCGAAAGCGGGCGGCTGGAAGTCGGGATGCCGATCAAGGCGCTGGACGTGTTCGGCAAGCAGGTCGAAGTCGGCCGCGCGACCAAGGTTTTCGCCTATAACGGGCTCGATCGTGAGCCAGTGCTGCACGCCAAGGCGGGCGATATCGTCGCCATCGCCGGTCTCACCGATGCAACCGTGTCCAACACGCTGTGCCACCCGAATGTCACCGCGCCGATCCACGCGCAGCCGATTGATCCGCCCACGCTCAGCATGACCTTCTCGGTCAATGACAGCCCCTATGCCGGCCGCGAAGGCGACAAGGTGCAGAGCCGCGTGATCCGCGACCGGCTGGAGCGCGAGGCCGAGGGCAATGTTGCCATCCGCATCACCGAAAGCGCCGGCAAGGACGCCTTCGAAGTCGCAGGCCGCGGCGAATTGCAGCTGGGCGTGCTCATCGAAACCATGCGCCGCGAAGGGTTCGAGCTGTCGATCAGCCGTCCGCGCGTGCTCTACCGCGAAGAAAATGGCGAGCGGCTGGAGCCGTATGAAACCGTCGTCGTCGATGTCGATGACGAATTCAGCGGCACCGTTGTCGAGAAGATGGCGCAGCGCAAGGCCGAGATGACCGAAATGCGCCCCAGCGGCGGCGGCAAGACGCGCCTGACCTTCATCGCCCCCTCGCGCGGCCTGATCGGCTATCACGGCGAATTCCTCTCCGACACGCGCGGCACCGGCATCATGAACCGTCTGTTCGACAGCTACGGCCCGCACAAGGGCAAGATCGCCGGACGCCAGAACGGCGTGCTCATCTCGATGGAACAGGGCGAAGCGCAGGCCTATGCGCTGAACACCATCGAGGAGCGCGGCGTGCTGTTCGTCAGCCCCGGCGAGAAGCTGTATCAGGGCATGATTATCGGCGAGAACGCGAAGCCCGAGGATCTTGAGGTGAACCCGCTCAAGAGCAAGCAGCTCACCAACTTCCGCGCCAGCGGCAAGGACGAAGGCATCCGCCTCACCCCGCCGCGCAAGATGACGCTGGAACAGGCGATTGCCTATATCGGCGATGACGAGATCGTGGAGGTAACCCCGCAATCGATCCGCCTGCGCAAACTCCACCTCGACCCGCACGAGCGCAAACGGGCAAAGCGCGCCGCGGGGGATTGAGTTTCAGGGAAGCGCTAATCCCACCAGAAGAACCACCAGTCGTCTGCCATTAGGCCAGCAGCCAGTGCGCTGAGGTTTTGCACACCCTGATCCACGATGTCGGCGCAGTAGGCGTATTGCTCGCGTGCAAGGCCCAGCGCCTCATCCCGGGTCTGCGGGCGTGTCGCAGCGCGGACATTTACCATATCGCTGCTTATGCCAACCAACTCGGCGCCATAGCGCTCGTGCCAGGAACGCAGCATGGCGACATGATGCTCCGGGGGCGGGCATTCGTTCCATCCTCCATACCGAAGATAAGCAGGCGCTTCCCAGCCCTGCGAAGTCGGCAAGAGGGCGATGTGGACGCGCTCGTGAGGCTGGCCTGACAGCAAGTCCAGATGGACGGTCAATCCGGGCGATTGCGGCGCGGAGGCAGGCCAATCCCCCAACTCGGGGACCCATTCTTCCGCGAATTCTTCGCCAAGCAATGCTGCATAAAGTTCAGACTGCTGGCGGCGATAGTCATGAATGGACGATGGGCCGGACAGTACGCTGGCAGCTTCGAGCGTCACTGCGGGATCAAAAGGGCCATCCAAGGCCAGACCCTCCGCAAGCCTCGCGAGGGCGTCATCGTCACCCACAATGACGGGATAGCCATCATCGCCAGCGCGAAGCACTTCCCATTGTGCAAGTGCCGCCTCGCCCCGAACGGTCACAAGCGGATAAGGAAAATCGACCATTATGGAGTTCCCGGATTTGACCACTGAAAATGCTGGCGGTGCGACTCGAACGGCCACAGGAGGCAGAAGCGCCGCTCCGGAATATCCGGCCAGCGTTGCAAGGGCATCTCGTCGCGTAATCATCCTCGCATTATTCACCACAGCTCTGCGAAAACGCAAGTCTTCCAAGCCATATCAAAAGGCCCGGCCGTCTTGCGGCGGCCGGGCCTTGCCTTCGGGGCGACCCGAAGGCTCCGTGTTCCTGAGCGACTGTGGGGGGAAGCGAAGCTCAGGAACGGGGGTTCAACTTGTGCGCCCTCAAAAGCGTGTGGTGAACTCCACCAGCCCCTGTGGCAGCAGGTCGAGCGCCTTGGCCTCGATCATCCGGTCAAATCCTGTCACCACCAGCAGTCCCGCCAGCAGCACCGCGCCGCCGAGCAGCGGCTTGGCGTAGCGGGCAATGCTCTGCATCGCCTTGCTGCGCTGGCCTAGCGCCTTCCTTGAGCCATAGGCGAAGACGAGGATCGAGGTCGCCACGCCCAGCCCGAAGACGAGGAAGATGCCGAAGGCCGACAGCAGGTTCTCGCCCTGCGCTGCCGCGGCAATCGCGATGCCCAGCGTCGGCCCGACGCACGGTGCCCAGACAAGGCCGAGCAGCCCGCCGACCACGAACTGGCCGATAGCGCCCTCCCCGCTCGTGCGGCCCAGCATCCGCTGGCCGGCACCCGTCAACGGAGCCGCCGCTGCGCTCAGGGCCATTTGTGCGCGCGGCACCAGCAGCACCGCGCCCGCCACCATCAGCAATCCGCCCGCGGTGTAGCGCAGCAGCTGCTCGTCCAGCCCGACCTGGAAGCCGAAGGCGATCACCAGCAGGCCGAAGGTGGAGAAGCTCAGCACCAGCCCGCCCGCCAGCGCCGCCGGGCCCCAGCGGCTCTTGCCCATGGCGGTGGCGATGATGATCGGCACCAGCGGCAAAACGCAGGGGTTGAGGATCGTCACCAGACCGGCGACGAAAGCGAGGGCGAGGCTGCCGAGCATGGGTTGGGGCTCCCGTCAGCGCCGACTAGATCGCGCCCAGCACAAAGCTGCGCAGCCGGTCACGGTTGGTTTCCGCTACCGAGCGCCCGGTTTCGTTGCGCCCCTGGAACACCAGAATGGTCGACTGGCGCGGGATGTTGTGCGCGCGGCGGAAGGCGGCATTGCTGTCGAAATCGACACGGATGAACAGCGCATTGGCGAGGTCAGGATGGCTGCGCAGTTCGCGCAGGATCGGCTCCTGCGCGCGGCAGGTGGGGCACCATGGCGCGTGGACATCGACGACAATCGTGCGCCCTTCGCGCTGCGCCGCTTCAAACGTGCTCTGCGAATACTCGACCAGCCGCGCCTGCGCGCTCGCCGCCATAGGCAGCGCGACAAACAACGCCGCAATGGCGAGGAAAAGGGCTTTGAACTTGGACATTTCCGGCTCTCCTGCATGGGTAAGACACAGGAGGGTTCGCCGGGAGTTGGCGGGGGGTTACATCGCCAACACGCGATTTGATCCCGATCAATGCGCGCGGCGCTCAACAGACGCACCAAGGTTGCACAACGCGGTGGGTCCAGCCGCCGGACAAGAGAGGTGGCCTTATGAAAATCCTGTTTGTGCACCCCAATTACCGCTCCGGCGGGGCGGAGATCGCCGGAACCTGGCCGCCCGCCTGGGTCGCCTATCTCAGCGGGCCGCTGCGCAAGGCGGGGTTTGACGACATTACCTTCATCGACGCGATGACGGAAAATGTCTCCGAAGAAGAACTGCAGCGCCGCATCAATGAATTGCAGCCCGATGTGGTGGGCACCACGGCGATCACACCCAGCATCTATGCCGCCGAGCGGGTGCTGGAAATCGCCGCCATGGTCGCGCCCGATGTGGTGCGCGTGCTGGGCGGTGTCCACGCGACTTTCATGTACCAGCAAGTGCTGACCGAAGCGCCGCATATCGATGTCATCGTACGCGGCGAAGGCGAGGAGATTGCGGTCAATCTGTTCACCGCGATCAAGGAAGGCCGCTGGCCGCAAGACCGCGAGCGGATCAAGGGCCTCGCCTTCCGCGATGGCGACCAGATCGTCGCCACGGCTGCGGCGGACACGATCAAGGATATGGCCTCCATCACGCCCGATTGGGACATTCTGGAGTGGAGCCGCTACATCTACCTGCCGCTCAATACGCGGGTCGCTATTCCCAACCTGGCGCGCGGTTGCCCGTTCACCTGCTCCTTCTGCTCGCAATGGAAATTCTGGCGCGATTACCGCGTGCGCGATCCGAAGGATGTGGTCGATGAAATCGAGGAGCTGCACCACAAGCACGGCGTCGGCTTCTTCATCCTCGCGGACGAGGAACCGAGCATCAACCGCAAGAAATTCATCGAGTTTTGCCAGGAGCTGATCGATCGCGGCCTGCCCGACAAGGTGAAATGGGGGATCAACACCCGTGTCACCGATATCTACCGCGACCGCGAGCTGCTGCCTTTCTACCGCAAGGCGGGGCTTGTCCATGTCAGCCTTGGCACCGAAGCTGCGGCGCAGATGAAACTTGACCGTTTCAACAAAGAAACCAAGGTCGAGGAGAACAAGGAAGCGATCCGGTTGCTGCGCGAAGCGGACATTTTCGTGGAGGCGCAATTCATCGTCGGGCTCGACAATGAAACGCCCGAGACGCTGGAAGAAACCTACCAGATGGCATGGGACTGGCAGCCGGACCTCGCCAATTGGGCGATGTATACGCCGTGGCCCTTCACTCCGCTGTTCGAGGAGATCAAGGATCAGGTCGAAATCCACGATTTCAGCAAATACAATTTCGTCACCCCGATCATGAAACCCGCCGCAATGGAGCGCGGGGAACTGCTCGACGGGGTGATGAAGAATTACCGCCGTTTCTACATGAAGAAGGCGCTGTTCCATTATCCGTGGCGCGGCACGGGCTTCCGGCGGCGCTATCTTCTCGGCTGCCTCTACGCCTTCCTGCGCGCAGGCTTCAAGCGCTCCTTCTACGATCTAGGCAAAGCAGGCTATTGGGGGCCGCAAACGAAGAAGCAGCTGGATTGGCACTTCGATGAAAGCCGCGCGGTTGCCGCCGATGCGGCCACCGATTGGCAGAGCAATGCCGACAAGGCCGCGCAAGCCAAGGCCCGCCGCGAAGCCGTGCACAAGCAGATGAAAGACCGCGCGGAGACGCGCAAGCGCGACCGGCTCGATGTGGGCGCCGCTATGGCGGAAGACTGACATGCGCGCGGTGCGCCAGCCGCAGGGCGAAGCGCCCGCTCTGATCGGGCCGAATGCCGTGCTGCAAATGGCCGCAGCGATGGAGCGGCAATTGGGCGCGGAAAGCAGCGCTATCATTCTGGCCACCGCCGGGATTTGCGCTCTCCCCAGCGGGCAATCCATGATCCCCGAACGCGATGCCCTGCAATTGCACCGGGCGCTGTCCGCGCTGTCACCACGCCATGCGCTAACTGTCGCGCGCGAGGCGGGAAGCCGCACTGCCGATTATATCATTGCGCACCGCATCCCCCTGCTCGCCCGCAACCTTCTGCGCTTGCTGCCCGCCCGCTTTGCCGGGCCGCTGCTGATGGCCGCGATCCGGCGACATGCATGGACATTTGTGGGCGCGGGGGCCTTTACCGTTGAGGATGCGTGGTCGTTCAGCATTGACCGAGCTGGCTTGAACGAAGGAGCGGTGCCGCGCACGGCCTATGTTTGGTACGGTGCCGTCTTCTCGCGGCTCTATCAGCAACTGGTGCGAGCAGATTGCGTATGTCGAGAATTGCCCGGCGCTGCGCCGGGTTTGTCCCGCCATGTCTACCGCATCGCACCCTTTGCCGCCTGATCCGCCACGCCCTCCCCCTTCCCCTCTATGGCGTGCTCGCCTAAGGGGCGCGGATGGAAATGTCCGATCTTCGCATCGCGCTGTTCAGCGGGAACTACAATTACGTCCGCGACGGGGCGAACAAGGCGCAGAACCGGCTGGTGGAAACGCTGCTGGCGCATGGCGTGGATGTGCGGGTCTATGCGCCCACAGTGGAGCAGCCCGCCTTTCCGCCGACGGGACCGCTGGTTTCGGTGCCCTCCTTCGCCATTCCGGGGCGCGGCGAATACCGCATTCCGTGGAGCCTTTCGGGCGAGGCGCTGCGCGATCTGGAGGCGTTTGATCCGCACGTCGTCCACATCTCCAGCCCCGACCGCGCCTCGCGGCAGGCGGCGAAATGGGCGAAGGCGCGTGGCAAGCCATTGGTCTGCACCATCCATACGCGGTTCGAAACCTATCCGGAGTTTTACGGGATGGGCTTCCTGCAAGGCGCGGTGGAGGCGTGGCTGCGGCCGCTCTATGCGCAATGCGATCTGCTACTGGTGCCCAGCCCCACGATGGTTCCGGTGCTGAAAGCGCAGCGGATGAACGAGGCGGTGGCGATCTGGTCGCGCGGGGTCGAAAAGACCGTTTTTCATCCAAGCGCGCGCGATCTGGACTGGCGGCGCGGGATCGGCTTGGCGGACGAACCGCCGGTCATCGGCTTCCTCGGGCGGCTGGTGCTGGAAAAAGGTCTGGGCATTTTCGCCGAGGCGCTCACCGAATTGCGCGCGCGTGGCGTGCCGCATCAGGTGATGGTGATAGGCGATGGCCCGGCGCGCGACTGGTTTGCCGAGCGGACGCCCGATGCCGTGTTCACCGGCTTTCAGGGCGGCGCTGATCTGGGCCGCGCGGTCGCCAGCATGGATGTGCTGTTCAACCCCAGCACGACCGAGACTTTCGGCAATGTGACGCTGGAGGCGATGGCTTGCGGCGTGCCGGTGGTCGCCGCGCAGGCGACGGGCAGCAGCGGCTTGCTGGAAGACGGGCGCACCGGCCGGCTGATGCCGCCGGGCAATCCGAAGGGCTTTGCCGACGCGCTGGAGGCCTATTGCCGCGATCCCGCCCTCGCCGCAGCGCATGGCAAGGCCGCCGCGCGCGAAGCGGAGCCTTACGATTGGGAAGCGATCAACCTAGCGGTTGCCGACCAGTATCTCCGCCTGCTGGCAGAGCGCGGTTCAGCGTAGCACGCCTCTGGCCGCCATCGCGCGGGCATACAGCGTCAGGAACAGCATGACGGCGAACACCACCGCGGTCACCACATAGACCATCGAAGGATCCTCCATTCCGGGGATCGGATTGGCCATCCCGTAGGCATTGGACACCACGAAGGCGGTGATCGAGGCGGCGAAAACGGGAAAGGCGAAGCGGTTACGCAAAAGCAGCAGCAATGCGCCCGCAAATCCGCCCCAAACGCCAATCGCCCAGATCGCGTCCAACCAGACAGGAAACGCGTCGAAATAGGCGAGCGCCGCATCGGCATCCACCCCGGCAGGGGCCATCGCCGCTTCGACATGGGCGCGGTCCGCCGATTGCGTCATGAAGTAATCATAGCAGCCGAACGATGTGAACAGCACGGCGACACCGGCCACTGCCCACAAATGCCACGGCGTATGCGGTGTATCAGCTTCCAACATAAAACCCCTCCCCGAGCTTCGCCGGAGAGGGGTATCATGTGTTGCCGGAAAGGCAAATCCGGTAAACGAAGTTACATCCGCTCGATCTTGCGGGCGAGCGCGTCAATCAGGTCAATGATCTGGTCCTGGTCGATTTCTTTCAGCCCGCCTTTGGAGGCTTTGTTCGTCAGCACCGTTGCCAGATTGCCCAGCGAGCGAAACAGATCGGCCGAGGCTTTGGGCTTGGCCCGCTGCGCCCGGCGGCCGAGGCGTTCCCACAAGAGCGCGACTTCATCGGCGCGGTCTTCCAATTCGGCAATCCCGGCGTCGGTCGCCTTGTAGAGCTTGCGCGCATCGTCCGATTCCTCGACCGCGATCACGCCTTCGTCATTGAGCATTTGCAGCGTCGGATAGACGATGCCGGGCGACGGCGAATAGGCGCCTTCGGTCATCTCTTCCAAGGCCTTGATCAGCTCGTATCCGTGGCGTGCCTCCTCGGCCAGCATGGCGAGCAGAACGAGCCGCAGTTCGCCCGAACCGAACATACGGCGGCGCTTTTGCGGCGGGCCGCCAAACGCCTCGTCGACAGCGCGGCGGCGCGGGGAACTACCACGGCGCTGGCCGAAAATGCCGCCGGGGCCGAAAAAGCCCTGCGCGCCAAACGGGCCTTGCGCGCCGAACGGGCCACCCGGGCCGAACGGGCCATCGCGGCCAAACGGGCCGTCTGCACCGAACAGATCGTCGAATTTCACCTTGGCGCGGCGGCTGCGGGGGGAGAAGGCGTCATCCTCGATCTCGATTTCCACTTCGACATCGAAGTCCTCACCCTCCGGAAAATCCGCCTCTGCATCGTCCACCGCTTCCATATCTTCCGGCTCGATCACTTCCTCGGTCGGCGCGGCGGGCTTGCGCGGCTTTGCCGGTTTGCTGGGCTTACGCGGCCTTGCGCCGCGGTCATTGCTTTTGGCCATTGCCATATCTCCATAGGTGTCCCACGGTTAAGATATATCTTAGACCTATCATAACAAGGGGCCGGTGAAAATTTTCGCGCGCCGCTACCCGCTCCCCCGGCCTTCGCCTAAGTCTTGCACCGATGGCCGACCTTTTTGCCGATGATCCGCAGCAAGACCGCTCGCCGGGCGAGCCGCCTGCCGACGCCCCCTTGGCCGACCGGCTGCGCCCGCGCGCGCTGGATGAGGTGATCGGGCAAGAGCATCTCACCGGCCCCGAGGGCGCAATCGGGCGGATGGTCGCGGCGGCCAAGCTTTCCAGCATGATCCTGTGGGGGCCGCCCGGCACCGGCAAGACGAGCATTGCCCGCCTGCTCGCCGATGCGGTGGGGATGCGCTACGAAGCGGTGAGCGCGGTCTTTTCCGGTGTGGCAGACCTGAAAAAAGCCTTCGCCGCTGCCGAGACCGCGCAGAAGATGGGTCAACGCACGCTCCTGTTCGTGGACGAAATCCACCGCTTCAACCGCGCGCAGCAGGATGGCTTCCTGCCCTTTGTGGAGCGCGGCGCGGTGACGCTGGTGGGCGCGACAACCGAGAACCCCAGCTTCGAGTTGAACGCCGCTTTGCTCAGCCGTGCGCAAGTGCTGGTGCTGCAACGGCTCGATGCGGCGGCTTTGGGCAAATTGCTGGAGCGGGCGGAGGAGCTGCAAGGCCCGCTTCCGCTCACGCCCGAAGCGCGCGAGGCGCTGATCGCAACCGCCGATGGCGACGGGCGCTTCCTGCTCAACCAGGCCGAAACGCTCTACAACGCGCAGATCGATGCGCCGCTCGACCCCGCCGACCTTGGCCAGTTCCTGCAACGCCGCGTCGCGGTCTATGACAAGGATCGCGAAGGCCATTACAACCTCATCTCTGCCCTACACAAGGCGGTGCGCGGATCAGACCCGCAGGCGGCGCTGTATTACCTCGCGCGGATGCTGGTGGCGGGGGAAGAGCCGCTGTTCCTCGCGCGGCGGCTGGTGCGCATGGCGGTGGAGGATATCGGCATGGCCGATCCCGCCGCGCTGACCCAGTGCATGGCGGCAAAGGATGCGTATCAATTCCTCGGCAGTCCGGAGGGCGAGCTGGCGCTGGTGCAGGCCTGCATCTACCTCGCCACCGCGCCCAAATCGAATGCCGTGTATATGGCGCAAAAGGCCGCCTATCGCAGCGCGAAGGAAACGGGCAGCCTGATGCCGCCGATGAACATCGTCAATCCGGCAACGGGGATGATGAAGAAGCTCGGCTACGGCGCAGGCTACACTTACGATCACGATACCGAAGAGGGATTTTCGGGCGACGATTACTGGCCGGAGGAGATGGAGCAGCAGGAGTTCTACAAGCCGGTCGAACGCGGATTCGAGCGGAAGGTGCGCGAACGGCTGGATTACTTGGCGCGGCTGCGCGAGGAGCGGCGTGGTTAGGGATTTCGAGCATTTCATCGCCGTCGATTGGTCTGGCGCGCAGGGGGAGTGGCACCGGGCGATCACCATGGCGGTTGCGCACCGCGATGGCGGGCCGCCTGTGCTGGTCGAACGCCGCAAGGGCTGGTCGCGCGAGGAAGTGCTGGCGGTGCTGCGCGATGAAATGCCGGACAATGCGCTGGTCGGGCTCGATCTGGGGATTGCCCTGCCCTTTGCCGATCACGGCGCGTTCTTCCCCGGCTGGGAACGCTCGCCCGCCGATGCGAAGGCGCTCTGGGCGCTGATCGACAGCATTTGCGAAGGCGACCCGCATCTTTCCGCCTCCAGCTTTGTCGATCACCCGCAAGCAAGCGCCTATTTCCGGCGCCATGGCGGGCGCGAGGGTGCGCGGTTTGGAGGCGGCAGAGGCCGCTTCCGCGTTGCCGAAAGCGCGCAGGCGCTGATGGGGTGCAAGCCCTACTCCAACTTCAACCTCGTCGGTGCGGCGCAGGTCGGCAAATCGAGCCTGACCGGAATGCGCGTCTTGCACCGGCTGGAAGGCAAAGTCCCCGTCTGGCCCATAGATCCGCTGCCGCTTGACGGCCCTGTGATCGTGGAGATTTACACCGCGCTGGCAGCGATGGCGGCGGGCCGCAGTGCTTCGCGCAGCAAAATACGCAGCTGGGAAGAGCTTGACGCAGGGCTGGCTCATCTCGGCAGCCCCCCGCTGGGGCGCAGCGGCGGGGTGGACGATCATGCGACCGATGCGCTGGTTTCGGCAGCCTGGCTGCGCAAGGTGGCAGGCGATGTGGCACTATGGTCGCCTGCCGGTCTCACCCCGCTGATTGCCCGCACAGAGGGCTGGACGTTTGGCGCCGCTTAAGGCAAAGGCGCGCCCTGTTGTCGTCCTACCGCTTCGCTGCTTGAGGACAGAATGTGTCGACCAAGCGGGCAAACAACACGCCCTCAAGCAGCGAAGCGGTAGGGCAAACAGAATGCCGGTTTAGCTCAGTTGGTAGAGCAGTTGATTTGTAATCATCAGGCCAGGGGTTCGAATCCTCTAACCGGCACCATCATTTTGAAATCGCGCATCTGCGGGTCGCGCCTTGCGCTCGGGCGCTGACGCGCGCAGTTGTATCCTTAACAACGCACCCGCGCGATTTTCCTCGATGCTGTTCGCTTCGCCGGGACTGCGTTCCGGCTGCGCGGCATCTTCGGGACGGCCGCGTGGCCTCGGGCGCGTCGCGCTGCTCTCCCTCGATAAGTCCCGCTCGTCCTGAGCCTGTCGAAGGACGCTGGCATTGCGCTTGCGTCAGCCAGTAGGCTCAGGAGAGCACCAGCCCCGCTTTTGCCAATTGTGCAATTGCATCGTCTGCGCTCACCTGATCGTCGAACTCGCTCTTGCCCCAGTCAGCGGCCAGTTGTTCGCGGCTGCGGGTGCCGTCCATCAACGACAGGAAATGCCGCGGGCCGGGCGGCATCGTTACCACGCGCATATCGAGCGAGAACAGGATCGGCGCGCCCAGCGCCACCTGTGCACGGACGAGCGCGCTCGCTTCGGGAGCGTCGCCGGGTGCAGTGGTTCCGGGGAATGGCGCCGCATGAAGCTGCACCAGTCCGTTCTGGTATAGCTCCAATACCCCCGCCTGCTTTTCCGCATCCCCGGCAAAACGCGCCAATGGCAGGCGTTCGGGCCATGCCGCCGCCATTTCGCCGAGGAAATCGGCCATCGCCGCATCGTCGATCTCGAACGGCCCTTCCTCATGGACGAATTCGGTTGCGCTTTTCCGCTCCAGCTTGGCGCTGGCGAGCAGGTGGCCGAATGCCGCCGGATCCACCACTCGGCAAGGCGCGCGGCCTTCGCGCACGAACAGGCTCTGGTGGAAAAACGTCACCGCTTCATAATCGCTCGCCTGCGCGGCACGCACAACTTCGGCGTCGTCCAAAGCTTCGCCCGGCAGCCCGTCGGTCACCATTTTGGGCAGCGCATCGTTGAGGAAGGCCAGCCCGTGCGACCCCGCCGCCGAAGCCATCTGCACCAGCGATTGCGGGGCGTAGCATTCGCCCAGTTCGTCATGAAACAGCGAGCCGTCATTCTTCAACGCCATCGGCTCTGCCACTGCGCGAAGGGCCTGCTGGGTCAGCCGCTCGCCCTCGCGCTGGGTGGAGTAGGCCTGCAACACCGCGTGCGCCTTGGCCATGCGCGCATCGCCCTCCAGCCCGTCCAGCGCGTGAAGCAGCATATCGCGCACCGCCATCCGCAGATACCCGCCCGGCTGCGCGTTATAGCTAACAAAGGCGATCCCCTCGGGCGCAAGCACCCGCGCAACCAGCCGCCACATCGCCGCGCGCACCGATTCGGGCACCCAGGCATAGAGGCCGTGCGCGATAATATAGTCGTATTGCCCCTCGGCCCCGTCGGCCCAATCGAGCAAATCCCCCAATACGATATCGACATTGGTCAAGCCTGCCGCCGCGACCACGCGCCGTCCGCGCTCGACTGCGGCAGTGGACAGATCGAAGCTGGTGAAATGCGCCTGCGGCAACCCAGCCGCCATCGCAGCCAGATTGATCCCGTCCCCGCCTGCGATTTCGAGCACGCGGCACGTTTGCGGGTCGGGCGCAGCGAGCCCGTGCAGCGCGGCCAGCGCGGCCAGATGGCTCGGATGGGTGGTGGGATAGCTCGATGCAGGATATTCGACCGCGTCGTAACTCGTAGCCTCGCCCATCGCTTTCCCCTGCTCAAGCCGACGGCGAAGCTAGCCGATCAAATGCCCGGTGTCTTGCCCCTAATCAGCGCCCCACTGCGACGTAGGTGAAGCCATGCGCTTCGACATCGCTGCGGCTGTAGAGATTGCGCAGATCGACCAGCAGCGGCGTTTTGAGGAGGGCCTTCATCTTTTCCAGATCGAGCGCGCGGAAGGTGTCCCACTCGGTCACGATCACTGCTGCATCCGCGCCGTCCAGCGCCTCGTAAGGGCCATCGCAATAGGTGACCTTGTCGAGCACCTTCTTCGCCTGCTCCATGCCCTCGGGATCGTGCGCCTTCACCGTGATGCCCGCATCCTGCAAGGCCTGCACCACGCTGATAGCGGGGCTATCACGCATATCGTCGGTATTGGCTTTGAAGGTCAGGCCCAGCACCGCCACGGTCTTGCCGTGCAACTCACCGCCGCCCATCGCGTTGATGACCTTGCGGCCCATGCTGCGCTTGCGGGTATCGTTGCTCGCCACCACGCTTTCGACAATCCGCAACGGCGCTTCGTAATCCTGCCCGGTCTTGATGAGCGCGAGCGTATCCTTGGGGAAGCACGATCCGCCATAGCCGGGGCCGGGCATCAGGAAGCGGTTGCCGATGCGGGTATCAAGACCGATACCCTTCGCCACATCGCGCACATCCGCGCCGACTTTCTCGCACAAATCGGCAATTTCGTTGATGAAACCGATCTTGGTCGCCAGAAAAGCGTTGGCGGCATATTTGGTCAGCTCCGCCCCGCGCCGGCTCATCGTTACCAGCGGGGATTCGTTGCGGGTGAGCGGGCGGTAGATTTCGCGCAAGACCCGCTCGGCGTGTTCATCATTGACGCCGATGACCACGCGGTCGGGCCGCTTGAAATCGTCGATCGCCGCGCCTTCACGCAGGAATTCGGGGTTGCTGGCGACGGAGAATTCGAGCTCGGGCGCGGTTTCGCGGATGATCCGCTCCACCTCGTCACCCGTGCCCACGGGGACGGTCGACTTGTCGACCACCACCACGCCTGCGGGCAACATCGGTGCCATCTCCTTGGCCGCGGCGTAAACATAGGAGAGGTCGGCATGGCCATCGCCGCGCCGCGAGGGCGTGCCCACTGCGATAAATACCGCATCCGCACCCGGTAGCGCTTCAGCCAGATCGAGCGTGAAGGACAGGCGGCCAGTGGCAAAATTGCGCGCCACCAGTTCGTCCAGCCCGGGCTCGAAAATCGGAATTTCGCCGTTGAGCAGCGCATCGATCTTCGACTGGTCTTTGTCGACGCAGACGACATTGTGCCCGAAATCGGCAAAGCAGGCGCCGGAAACGAGGCCCACATAGCCGGTGCCGATCATTACGATGCGCATAGAAAATCCGTCCTAGCGTGAAAGGTCAGGGGAGCGCCCTACTCCACAGGGCGTTAACAAGACAAGTGCGGCGGCTCAACCGCGCCCACGATAGGGGGCCACGCCCTGATCGGGCAGCCACAAGCCTTCGGGCGGCGCGCCGCTTTGCCAGAACACGTCAATCGGAATGCCGCCGCGCGGATACCAATATCCGCCAATGCGCAGCCAGCGGGGCTGCATCTCGCTGAAGAGGCGTTGGCCGATGCCAACGGTCACATCCTCGTGAAAGCCGTTGTGGTTGCGGAAGGAACCGAGAAATAGCTTCAGGCTCTTGCTCTCCACAATCGTTGCGCCGGGCGCATAATCGATCACCAGATGCGCGAAATCGGGCGCGCCGGTGACGGGGCAGAGCGAGGTGAATTCGGGCACCGCAAAGCGCACTAGATACAGCTCTCCGCCGCGCGGATTGGGCACGTAATCGAGCACCGCCTCCTCTGGCGAGGCGGGGAGCGGAGTCTGCTGGCCGAGAAATTGCGGCTGGCTGTTGGTCGTATCGGTCATGGGCCCTGCCTTTGCCGCGAGAGAGGCCGCGATACAAGCGGGCTTTATCGCCGTGCCATCGCTGCCTATGCTGCCTGCATGAGCGACAATAGCATCGCGCCCGATGATGGCATCACCCGGAGTACGCTGGATCTGGCGTTCGAACCGCTGCGGCTGTCAATCGGCCCGGGCAATGCACGGATGAACTGGCGGCTGACGCTCACCAATGCGGGCGAGGCGCATATTGTCGGCCTGCGGGTGTGGAGCGATCTGGTCAGCACCCGCACCGCCGCGCCGGACAGGGAGGACTTGTCCGGCCCCGATACGATGCAGGCTCGCCTGCACCAGATCAGGATGCTGGCACCGGGAGAGGAGGCGGCGCTTTCGGGCGAATGGCAATTGCCGCGCGACAAGTTTGTGCCGTTTCTGGGCCTCACGCAAAAAATCCTGCCGCTCGTGCGCTTGCGCATGGTCGGCGCGGGGATTTTGCCGACAAGGCAGGCCTATCTGGTCGGCAAGCGAGCGGTGCAGGACGATGCCATGCCCGAAGCTCTCGCTTGCGACGGAGCGTTGCAAGTCCATTCCAGCCTGGTCGCAGCGCCCGTCGGACGCCGGAAGAACCGCGCCGCCATTGCCAGCGAGAGTGACGCCGCCTAGTCCGGTAAGCTATGGATATTCTCGCTTCGACCCAATGGCTGGCAGACCGTCTGGACAACCGCGATTTCGTGATCCTCGATGCGTCGGCGCATTTGCCAGATGCGGGACGCGATGCGGCTGCGGAGTTTGCGCAAGCCCACATTCCGGGTGCGCGCTTCCTCGATCTCAAAGGCCTGTACGATCCCGATAGTCCGGTACCCGCGGCCATTCCGACACGCGCGCAAGTCGAAGCACGGCTGGGCGCGTTGGGCGTCTCAAATGGCAGCGCGATTGTGCTGTATGACAATTCGGCCCTACGCTCTGCCGCGCGGGCGTGGTTTATCCTGCGCCGCTACGGCATCGGCCCGCTCCACGTGCTCGATGGCGGAATGCAGAAATGGCAGGCAGAGGGATATCCGGTCGAGAGCGGCGAAGTGACCGCCGAACCAGCCCGTTTCACCACCAGCGGCGGGACGGGAGAAGTGCGGTTCAAGGCAGATATGCTCGCCAATATCGACAGCCGTTCCGAGCAGGTGGTCGATGCGCGCGGCGCAGCGCGGTTTCGCGGCGAGGAGGGCGATTTCCGCCCCGGTGTTGCTGCTGGCCACATTCCCGGCGCGCGCAATCTGCCTTTCGGCGACGTGCTGAACGCGGACAGCACGTTCAAGGATGCGGAGGGCATTCGCGCCGCCTTTACGGGCGCAGGCATCGATCTCGACGCGCCTGTGACTGCCACTTGCGGCAGCGGCATCACCGCCTCTGTTCTGCTGCTGGCGCTGCATCTCACCGGCAAGGACGGCGCGCTGTATGATGGCAGCTGGAGCGAATGGGGCGCAGACCCCTCGCTACCGGTGGCAACAGGAGACGCGGATTGAGCGAGGACACGCACAAACCTGCCACAAGGCTGGTCGAAGTCGGGCGGCGCAAGCAATGGACACGCGTTGAAGGCCAGCCGGGCGGCGTGGTCAATCCGCCGGTCTGGCGCAGCAGCACGCATTTGTATGACAGCACCGCCGATCTGGCGCAGGGCCGCCCCAACGCAGACGGGCATTTCTATTACGGAAGGCGCGGCGGGCCGACGCAATGGGCGCTGGCAGAGGCGCTGACCGCGCTCGAACCGGGCGCGGATGGCACCGAACTGTTTCCCAGCGGCGTCGCGGCGATCAGCTGCACGCTGATGGCGCTGCTGCGCCCCGGCGACGAATTGCTGTTCGCCGACAATGCCTACGAGCCCACCCGCACGGCGGCCTTGGGCCTGCTCAAACGCTTCGACATTTCAGCGCGCGCCTTCGATCCGCTCGATGTGGATGGTTTCGCCCAAGCCATCGGCCCTGCCACCAAACTCGTGATGCTGGAAAACCCCGGCAGTCTGACGATGGAAGTGTGCGATATTCCCGCCCTCACCGCGATTGCGCGCGAGAAGGGCGTGCTGTCGGTAATCGACAACACCTGGGCCTCGCCGCTGGGATTTCCGGCGCTGGAGCGGGGCTGCGATGTTTCGGTGATGAGCCTCACCAAACACGTGGGCGGGCATTCCGACCTAATGATGGGCAGCGCCTCGGCCAAGCAACCGCTTATCGAGCGCATCCGCAACCACGCGCAGTTTCTGGGGCAAGTCGTCTCGCCCGACGATGCCGCGCTGGCCCTGCGCGGCCTCAGGACAATGGGCGTGCGGCTTGAGCAATCGACGAAAAGTGCACTTGCAGTGGCCGACTGGCTGCAAAGCCGCTCTGAAGTCGCCTCCGTCCTCTGCCCCATGCTGCCCGGCGCGCCGGGCTATGACATCTGGCAGCGCGATTTCTCCGGCGGCTGCGGGCTGTTCAGCTTCACCTTGCGCGATGCCGATGTGAGGGCGCGCGCCCGTTTCCTCGATAGTTTGGAACTCTTCGGCATCGGATTTAGTTGGGGTGGGTATGAAAGTCTGGCGATCCCGGTCGATCCTGCCCGGGTGCGCGATTTCAATGCTTGGCCGAGTGACGCCGACGCCGGAAGCGGCCTTGGTGTGCGGCTGAGCATCGGGCTGGAAGACCCCGGCGATCTGATCCGCGACCTGACCCGCGCCTTCGCCGCCATGGAGACGTAATGTGACTGCACCCACCGCCGCCCCCGCTACCGAGCCAGCCGCCGAACTAACCGAAGCGACGCCCGATAGCGGGACTGAGACGACAGCGGCAGAACCAGCCGCCGCTCCGGTTGAGGCGAGTCCCGAACCAGCCAGTGCGGCAGAGGAAGCTGTCTCCGGCGCGGACGCTATCGCGGACTCGGTGTCCGACAGTTCGGCGACGCTGGGGGGTATGATCGAGCAGCTCGACGCTTGGGGCTTTACCGTCGCCGATACGCGCTTTTCGGTGTGGACACTGCTGGTTGTCATCCTGGTGGTGGTCGGCGTGTTCCTGTTTGCGCGCATCAGCACGCGGCTCGCCAAATCGGGACTGAAACGCGCCACCAGGCTCGACGTGTCGCAGCGGCTCTTGGCGGAGAAGATCCTCACAGTCGCGCTGTGGGCTGTCGCCATCCTGATCGGGATCGACATTCTCGGCATCGACTTGACGGCGCTCGCGGTCTTTTCTGGCGCGTTCGGCCTTGCCATCGGCTTCGGCCTGCAAAAGACCTTCGGCAATTTGATCGCGGGGATCATCCTCCTGATGGACAAGTCGATCAAGCCGGGGGACGTGATCGCGATTGCCGATCAGGCGGGCAATGAAACCTTCGGACAAATCCGCAAAATCGGCATCCGCGCCGTCTCCATCACCACGCGGGATGAACGCGAATATCTGATTCCCAACGAAAACCTGATGGTCAATCAAGTGGAGAACTGGTCCTATTCCAGCCGCAAGGTGCGGATGCAGGTGCATGTCGGCATCGGTTATGGCTGCGATCAGAAGCTGGCGCAGACACTGATGCTGGAAGCGGCGGCGAGCTGCAAACGGGTCCTCGAAACCCCCAAGCCGACCGTGTGGATGGCCGAATATGGCGACAACAGCGTCAATTACACCATCCATTGCTGGATCGAAGACCCGGAAATGGGCGTCGGCAATGTCCGTTCCGAAGTGCTCAACCGGTTGTGGGATCTTTTCCAGGAAAACGGCATCGAAATCCCCTACCCGCAGCGCGACCTCAATCTGCGCGACAATGCACAGTTCCAGCAATTGGTGGCAGCGATTTCGCAGCGGGTGGAAGCCAAGCGCGAGCCGGGCGAGTAAAGTTCACCTTCGCCCCCGGCAAAGCATTCTCGTTGGCGCTGGCGGCGCGATGCGGCCATCTGGGCCGCCATGCAAAAAGGCACAATATACCTCGTTGGCGCAGGGCCGGGCGATCCCGACCTGCTGACCCTGCGCGCGGCGCGGCTGATAGAACGCGCCGGATTGATCGTGCATGACGGGCTGGTCGATCCCGCCATCCTCGCCCTCGCCCGCCCCGATGCGGAGCTGGTCTCGGTCGCCAAGCAACGCGCGCGGCATACTCTGCCGCAGGAGGAGATCAACGGGCTGCTGGTGCGCGAAGCACTCAAAGGCCGCGATGTCGTTCGCCTCAAAGGCGGCGATCCGTTCATTTTCGGGCGCGGCGGGGAAGAGATGGAAGACGCGCAAGCCGCCGGTGTGCGGGTGGAGATCGTCCCCGGCATTTCCTCCGCCAATGGTGCCGCGGCTGCTGCGGGCATCCCCCTCACCCACCGCGATAGCGCGAGCATCGTCAGCTTCGTCGCCGGCCAATGCAAGGGCCTGTCCGAACAGGACTGGTCGGGCCTCGCAGGCGTCGGCCGCACGCTGGTGATCTATATGGGCGTCAAAACCGCTGGGCAGATCGCCGAAAAGCTGATGGCCGACGGCCTTGCGCCCGATATGCCGCTGGCGGTGATCGAGAACGCCTGCCGCCCCGAAATGCGCGTGCTGCGCGGGCCATTGGCGGCCTTGCCCGATCTGGTGGAAGCCGAGCAGGTGCAAAGCCCTGCGCTGATCGTGATCGGCGATGTGACGGCGCGCGCCAATGCCGCCGTCGCGGCTGTCGCTTCGGAGTATGCCTTGTGAAAATCCTCACCGGAAATGATCTCAAAACCGGCGCGGTCGTGTGGTGGAACGGCCAGGGCTGGTCGCTCCATATCGCCGATGCCGTTGATGCAGGCGAGCACGCCGCCGATATCCTCGCCGCCGAGGAGAGCGCGCGCCGTGTCAACGCTTCCTACGCCATCGATGCGGAGTTGACCGATGACGGCCCGCGCCCCGCGCACATCAAGGATCGGGTGCGCGCCCTTGGCCCGACGGTGCGGCCCGATCTTGGCTACAAAGCCGCCGCCGAGCGCGGCTGGGACTGGGTGATCTGATGTATATTTATGACCAATATGACCAGGCGATGGTCGATGCCCGTGTCGCGGAGTTCCGCGATCAGGCGCGCCGTCGGCTCGAAGGCAGACTGAGCGAAGACCAGTTCAAGCCGCTGCGGCTGATGAACGGGCTCTACCTGCAACTCCACGCCTATATGCTGCGCGTCGCCATCCCCTATGGCACGCTGTCGAGCCGCCAGATGCACGCACTCGCCGACATCGCGGACACATACGACAAGGGCTACGGCCACTTCACGACGCGGCAGAATATCCAGTACAACTGGATCAAGCTGGAGGATGCGGGCGACATCTTGGCCGATCTCGCCGAGGTGGAAATGCACGCCATCCAGACGAGCGGGAATTGCATCCGCAATATTTCCTCCGACCATTTCGCGGGCGCGGCAGCGGACGAGCGGGTTGACCCTCGCCCCTATGCCGAATTGCTGCGCCAATGGTCGAGCCTCCACCCCGAATTCAGTTACCTGCCGCGCAAGTTCAAGATCGCGGTGATCGCGTCGGACAAGGATCGCGCGGCGATGCGGCTGCACGATATCGGCATCAATATCGTCCGCAATGATAGCGGCGAATTGGGCGCGGCCTTCTATGTCGGTGGCGGCATGGGGCGCACCCCGATGATCGCTCCGCTGATCCGCGACTTCGTCCCGCTCGACCAGTTGGTGACCTACGCCGAGGCCTGTTTGCGCGTCTACAACCGCTACGGGCGGCGCGACAACAAGTACAAGGCGCGCATCAAAATCCTCGTCCATGAACTGGGCGCGGACGAATATGCGCGGCAGGTGGAGGCCGAATTCGCGCATCTGCTGGATCAGGGCGTCGAACCACCGTTGGCCGAGCTAGAGCGGATCAAGGGGTATTTCGAGCTTCCCGAACCCCTCCGTCATCCCCGCGAAGGCGGGGACCCCGCTGCCTTTGCGCAGCGGATCGAAGCAAAGCTGGATTCCCGCCTTCGCGGGAATGACGGCTTTGCGAAATGGGCGCGGCGCAATCTCAACCCCCACCATCATCCGGATTACACCTCCGCCGTCATCAGCCTCAAGCCCGTCGGCGGCATTCCCGGCGATGCGACGGCAGAGCAAATGCACCTGATGGCGGAACTCGCCCGCGAATACAGTTTCGATGAATGCCGCGTCATGCACACGCAGAATATCGTGCTGCCCCATGTCGAAATCGCCCGCCTTCCCGAACTCTACGCAAAGCTGTACGCAGCGGGCCTCGGTACGCCCAATCTTGACCAGGTGGACGATATTATCGCCTGCCCCGGCCTCGATTATTGCAGCCTCGCCAATGCCCGCTCCATCCCCATAGCGCAGAATATCTCGCGGCGGTTTGCGGAGACCGGCAAGGGCGATGTGCTGGGCGAATTGAAGCTCAAAATCTCCGGCTGCATCAATGCCTGCGGGCATCACCATGCGGGCCATATCGGCATTCTGGGCGTCGACAAGAAGGGCGTCGAGAATTACCAGCTGCTGCTCGGCGGGAGCGAGGCGGAGGACGTTTCGCTCGCCAAGATCACAGGCCCCGGCTTTGACGAGGCGGGGATTGTCGATGCGGTCGAAAAGGTCACCGACACCTATCTGGCCGAACGGCAGGAGGGCGAACGCTTCCTCGATACCTATCGCCGCCTCGGCATGGCTCCGTTCAAGGAGGCGCTCTATGGTTGATCCCGTCCTCGGCACCGGCCCCGATGCCGTGCAGCTGCGCTTCCGTGATGATCCGGTGGCGGACGGCGCGCAGGTGACTGTCGACTCGTTCCTCGAACAAGAGGACGCCTCCGCCGTGCGGATCGAACCGGGCGATGATGCGCGCGCGCTTCTGCCGCATCTGGCGCGGCTGCAACTGGTCGAGGTGAACTTCCCCGTGTTTGGCGACGGGCGCGGCTATTCCGCCGCCCGCTTGCTGCGCGAACACGGCTATACCGGCGAAATCCGCGCGGTGGGCGATGTCGGGGTAGACCAGATCGCCCATATGCGCCGCTGCGGGTTCGACGCCTTTGCGCCCGACAAACCGCTCGACGAAGCCGATGTCGCAGCGGCATTGGCGCGTTTTCCGGCCGTCTATCAGCCGACCACAGATGGCGCGGTTCCGATCTGGACGCTGCGTCATGGCTGAGGCTGTTCGCCGCTTGGATGTGATCGACACCGCCCCTGCGTTTATGCAGGCGGATGCGGACGCGCTGAATGCGCGGTTCGAAGGTGTCGAGACGCTTACCATGCTGCGCGCGCTGTTTGCCGAAGGCACGCTGGGCCGCGTTGCCGTCGTTTCCAGCTTCGGCACCGAAAGCGCGGTGCTGCTCGATCTGGTCGCCCGTGCTGACCGGAGCATTCCGGTGATTTTCGTCGATACGCTGAAGATGTTTCCCGAAACGCTAGCCTATCGCGAGACGCTGATCGCGCGGCTGGGCATCGAGAATGCCGACGTCGTGACCCCAAACGAGGACACACTTCGCGCCAAGGACGAAACGGGTCTGCGCTGGTCATACGATCCCGATGGCTGCTGCGCGATCCGCAAGGTGGAGCCTTTGGCGCGCGCCAAGGCCTGGCTCGATGCGTGGATCTCGGGACGCAAGGCGTTCCAATCGGTCACGCGACAGAACATTCCGCGTTTTGAAGTCGAGGACGGGCGGTTGAAGCTCAACCCGCTGGGGGATTGGGTGAAGGCCGATCTCGACGCCTATTTCGAAGAGCGCAATTTGCCGCGCCATCCGCGGGAAGCGAAGGGCTTCCTCTCGGTCGGCTGCGCGCCTTGCACATCCCCAGTGGCACCGGGCGAAGACCCGCGCGCGGGCCGCTGGCGCGGTTGGGACAAAACCGAATGCGGCATCCACACCGACAGTGGTGGCACATCGCAGGCAAGTGACCTGCCGCCGGGTTACGAGCCCTTCCTGTAAGGTTGCTCGCTCACCAGCTGAGTTCGGGCGTATAGCCGTCGCGGCTTTCGCCGGGTGTGACGAAGCGCGCACCGACAATATGGATCGCCGCTTTGCGCAAATCAGGATTGCCGAGGCCGGGGATATATAGCTGTTCGAACAGGCCATCCGAATACAGCCCTGGGTCAATGCGGGATATGACGCCATAGACATTGACGCTTTCGGCCACCGCACCTTCGCCCCGGAACGCCGAAAGCGGCTGCTTCACGCTCGCCTGCACCAGCATTGTCATCCCAAGCTCGCCGCCCCAATCGGTGGGCACGCCGCACATCAGCCGGGCCATGGCCGCGATTCCACCGCCCTTGCGATCCGCCATCTGTTCAACCTGCGCGTAATTCTCCCAGTCGAGCCACCAATTGCCGCTGGCCACCCGGCTGGCATCGGGCGCGATTCCAAAACGCAGTATCTTGGTGCCCGCCGCGATTTCCACCCGGCGCGGATTGCGGATGCCGCCGGTCATTTCGTCGCTGTGCTTGGCTGGATTGAGCGTTACGTTGCCGCCCGCGACTTCGCGCAGCGCCTCTGCCCGCTGAAGATATTGTGCATTGATCGTCGCCACTGCCATCCTCCGCCCACGCGTGCCACAAGGATGCGTCCCGTCCGGCCTCTAACCGGGCCGTGAAACCCAGCTTGCGTTGCGAATCGGCGCGAGTCCAGCGCAAAAATCGTGCGGCTCAAGCGTGCAATCCTAGCTCGCGCGCAGCAGCAGGCCGTAGGCGACCAGCGTGTCGATCACATCGTTCAGCTCTTCGCTATCGCTGACGCTGAAATCGCTTTTGCGCATCGATCCTGCGGCGATTTTCTCGCGCAGCTGATCCGCCAATTCGTCGCTCATCGGAATGCTAGCGCCCGACAGCACGATCTGCTGTTCGATCCCGCCATCTTCGTTCGGTGCCGCTTCGAAGCTGAACAGGATATGCTCGCGGATCGTGAGCAGATCGTCCGGCCCAATGCCGTTGGCGAGCGATAGCAGCGCGCCCCGCAGACGCGGCCCCTGACCGCGCACGAAATTGCCCGAAAACGCGGCCAAAGTCGCATCAAAGCTCGCCTTCTCAGCCAACTCGTTCACCAGATGGCGAAAGGTCTGCGCATGGCGCTCGGTCACTTCGCCGCCTTCGAAAAACAGGTCGCGCGGCAGCGAGTGGCGCATTTCGGGGATGCGCAAGCTGGCCTCGGCCATCGCCTCCAGCATGAATTCCGCCCAGGTCTGCACCAGAATGCCGACAGTGATATGGAGGCTAGGCTCGTCGCCGTGATTGGGCGCGCGGTGCGCGGTGCCGCGCGGAACGTAGAGACACTCGCCGGGGTTGAGGACAAACTTTTCCTTCAAGTCGCCCGTATCGTGCACACCCTTGCGGAAGCTCTCGCCTTTGAAAGGTAGCCCATCGCGGTCGCCATAGATTTCCCATTCCTTCGCGCCGGAAATCTGGATCACGAAGACATCGTGATCGTCGTAATGCACGCCGAAGCCGTGGGCACTGGGCGGTGTGAGATAGATATTGGTCTGGATGCGCGCGCCGAATTGCCGCTCCAGCGCGAGGCAGAACTGGTAGAGCTTGCCATCGGCCAGATGCAGCTGCGGCAGGACGATCGTGGCGCCGTCACGGAAATTGTCGAGCACCGATCCGCGATCGACCACGCCATTGGCAAAGGTATATTCGGTTTCGGGCAGCCCTTCGCCCGATTTCGCCATGCTGATCGATGTCGGCGGCAATTCGCTGTCGGAGAGGATCTCGTCTATGCGGTCAAGGCTCAGCAAAGCAGCCGCGGCCTCGCTCTTCTGCGGCTTGCGGAAATGTCTGCGCTCGTAATATTCGGCGAAGAATTCATCTGCCGAAAGCGGTGCAATCATCATCGCCAGCGCATCTTGCGCCGAAGTATCGAGGCTCATTTTTCCATTCCGGTTTCAGGTGCCAGAAACAGATCGGGGGCCAGCGATGCCAGCCCCCGATATGGTTTTCAGTGAATGCGCGAGGTTACGCGCAGGAACCGCGGCCACGGCCACGACCGGCACGGTCGCTATCGTCCGCGTCGGTCACGCCTGTGCGGCCATAACCGGCCTGGTCGTTCGGATCGCTATCGCTGGTGCCGTTGCTGGCGCCGCGACCACGGCCACCGCAATCGCTGTTCGCGCCGCTATCCGAATCGGTGACGCCCGAGGAGCCGCGGCCATAGCCGGCCCGGTCATTGGCGTCGGAATCAGTCAGGCCCGTACGTCCGTAACCGGCTTGGTCATTCGGATCGCTGTCGGTGCGGCCGGTGCGCGCCTGCTGCGCAATGGCCGGAACGGCGATAACAGTCGCCGCCGCTGCGCCCGTAATCAGGCCCACAAACGAACGACGCGATACGGGCTTTGCTCTTTTTGCCATACGAAAATCCCCCAACTTATGCCCCGGCGTCCCTGCCGAAGGTTTCCCAGGCACCTCTATCCCACAAGGTGCCCTGATGAGGAGATACTAGATTTACAAATCGAAATGGCAAGCCCTCCCTACAAAAATGTCAGCAATTGTCATAACCACCCGTTATCGCGATACCATTGCGCGGTTTGCGCAAGTCCGCGCTGCGTTTCGACGACCGGCTGCCAGACACCCGGCGGCACGACTCGGGCGGGGTCGGACACCCAGTCAGGATGCGCCATATAGCGGGCGCGGTCGGGCGTCAGCTTGGCCCTGGCACCGCGTAGGGCGCGATCAAGTCTGCCCGCACCCAGCAGCAGGGCTGCGGGCATGGCCGGTGCCCAAACCGCTTTCCCCATGGCCTTGCCGATGGCCTTGGCGAACCCGGTGTGCGACCAGCCGCCCAGCGTCCCGTCATCGGGTTCGAATATCCGTTCGCGCGATCCCTCGCCCGCATTGACCAGTGCCAGCAGCAGGCGCGCCAGATCCTCGACATGGATAAACGACGCGCGCCCCGCTGGCGGCATCGGCATTACCCGCAGCCGTGCGGCGCGGAACAGTTCGAAAATTTCGGTATCGCGCGGGCCATAGACACCGGGCGGGCGCACGATCGTCCAGTCGAGCCCCGACACTTGCACCACTTCCTCGCCCAACCGCTTGGAATGGCCATACATCGACAGACCCGGCTCGCGTGCGGCGAGCGAAGAGACGTGGATGAACCGGGAGACCCCGGCCTCGCGCGCGGCGGCAACGACGTTTTGTGTGCCCTCCACATTCCCCGCGCGAAAACCCGCAGCATCGGGCGCGTTCACGACGCCGGCAATGTGCACCACTGCCGTAGCGCCCCGCACCAGTTCCGCCAGCGCGGGCTGGTCGGACAAATCGCCGCGCACCCAGCGCACGCCCTTGCGGTCGGGCTGCTCGCGCCGCGTCAGCGCGCTGACGGCCAGACTTCCCTGCTCTGCCGCGTCGAGCACCGCCTGCCCGACAAAGCCGGTGCCGCCGGTGATCGCGATACTCACATCAGCACCAGATGATCGCGGTGGATCACCGCCGAGCGCGGCGTGTGGCCAAGGATCGCCTCCAGCGCATCGCTCTGCCGCCCCTTGATCGCCGCGACATCGTCCACGTCATACTCGACGAGGCCCTTGGCAATTTCGGCGCCCGCCAGATCGAGCACCTGGATGATATCGCCTCGCTCGAAATTGCCGGAAACGCCGGTAATGCCCGCCGCCAGCACGCTCTTGCCGCGGCGCAGGGCGGCAACACAGCCGTCATCGACCGTGATCGATCCCCTAAAGCGCATCCGCCCGCCGATCCACCCGCGCCGTCCGCTTTCCTCGCGCTGGGGCACGAACAGCGTGCCCGCTTGCGAGGCCATGGCGCGCGCCAGCGGCATTTCGCTCCGCCCGTCGATAATGGCCAGCGCAATGCCCGCCCGCTCGGCAATTTCGGCGGCGAGCAGCTTGGCGGTCATGCCCCCCGATCCGAGGCCGGAGCCCGATCCGCTATCGGCCATGGCGTGGATTTCCGGAGTCACCCCGCGCACTTCGTCCAGCCGCGTGGCGTCAGGCTCGCTCGGGTGCTTGTCATACAGGCCATCGACATCGGTCAGCAGGAAGATCCCGTCGGCATCGCAGGCCTGCGCCACCCGCGCGGCGAGCCGGTCATTGTCACCAAAGCGGATTTCGCCGGTCGCAATCGTGTCATTCTCGTTCACCACCGGCACCACCCCGCTTTTCAACAGGCGGCGGATCGTGCCCGAAATATTGAGATAGCGGCTGCGGTTCTCAAAATCATCGAGGGTCAGCAGCATTTGCGCGGCGATGAGATTGCGCTCGGCCAGCAGGCTCGCCCAGACCGAGGCAAGTTCGATCTGCCCGACCGAGGCCGAGGCCTGCGCTTCGGTCAGCGTCTTGCGCCCGCCGCCTTCGAATTGCAGCCGCTTGGCCCCGATGGCAATCGAACCGGAGCTGACCACCACAACGTCCATCCCCAGCTCGCGGGCCGTCCAGATATCGTGGACGACCGTGCGTAGCCACTCCATCTCCACCCGCCCCGACGCATCGACCAGCAACGCGCTGCCGATTTTGATGACCAGCGTCTTGCAGATCGTCGGATCGCGGAAATCGAGAAGCGTTTGAATGGGCATGGGGCAAAGGGTTAGGGCAAGCACCGGATGCGGGCCAGAGGGATTTTCTGCCTGCGTATCCCGCCTAATGAGGCCGCGCGATCAGATGGGCGACCACGGCTTGGCTTCGGCAGGCTCCTCGCTGTCGTCATCGGGAACCGTATCGGGCTGTTCGGTCATGGTTTTGTCCGGCAGATAGCTGAGGACGGCGTCCAGCAATTTGGGGATTCCCGCGCCGGTCGCGCTGGAAATCACGAACACATCATCCGCCCCGGCCTTTTTCAGCTCGTCGCCAAAGGCATCACCCAATTCGGCATCGGCCAGATCGAGCTTGTTGAGCGCAACCAGCCGTGTCTTGCCGTCAAGTCCCGCGCCATAGGCTTCGAGTTCGCTATCAACGATCCGCATCGCTTCCACCGGGTCTTCCCCGGCGATGTCGATCAGATGGATGAGCACGCGGCAGCGTTCGATATGGCCGAGGAAGCGATCGCCAATCCCCGCCCCTTCTGCCGCGCCTTCGATCAGGCCGGGAATATCCGCCAGCACAAATTCGCGGCCCTTGTGGTTCACCACTCCCAGCTTCGGAACAAGCGTGGTGAAGGCGTAATCGCCAACTTTCGCGCCCGCATTGCTGACCGCGTTGATAAAGGTCGATTTGCCCGCATTGGGCAGGCCGACAAGCCCCACATCGGCGAGCAGTTTCAGCCGCAGCCACACCCACATCTCCTCGCCCGGCATCCCCGGCTGGTGCTGGCGCGGCGCGCGATTGGTGGAGGTTTTGTAGGAAGCATTGCCGCGTCCGCCGATCCCGCCTTCGAGCAGCACGATTTCCTGCCCTTCATGGGTGAAATCGGCGAGCACCTCTTCCTTGTCTTCAGACAAGACCTGTGTCCCCACGGGCACGTCGATCACGAGATCCTCCGCGCCCGCGCCATAGCGGTCTTTGCCCATGCCATGCCCGCCGCGCGCGGCCTTGAAGTGCTGGGTATAGCGGAAATCGATCAGCGTATTGAGGCCGGGCACCGCGCGCATGATGATATCGCCACCCTTGCCGCCATTGCCGCCATCGGGGCCACCATATTCGACATACTTTTCACGCCGGAAGCTGACCGCTCCCGGGCCTCCGCCACCGGATTTGAGATAGACTTTGGCTTGATCGAGGAAGTGGATCGGAAATCTCCAGAAGTAAGGACAGGCGGAAGGAACGCTGAACCGCTTCTAATAGCGGTATCGGGCCGCGTCCAGCGACCCGCAAGGGCGACCGCCCGCCCGCAACGGGCGCAGCTTGCCTGCGCATCCGGCCAAAATGCGGGCGTTAGCGGAAAACTGGTGGAGCCGAGGGGGATCGAACCCCTGACCTCGTCATTGCGAACGACGCGCTCTCCCATCTGAGCTACGGCCCCGTTCCAGTTTGCCCCACTTTGCGTCATGCAAGGCGAAGGCGCGGCTCTTAGCCCGTTGCGGCGATGCCGAAAAGAGGGAAATTCGCCCGCGCGAACGCGGTACTGTTACCCTTCGTCACTGCCCGATGCGGTTGGCGGGACCACGATATCCTCGCCCGGAATGGGCTGCACCACCGGCGTGGAGACAGAGCCTTCATCCACCGGGATGATCGGGATCACCGCGCCCGATTCGTCGCCGGGAACGCTGACCAGCGCATCGGGCGCAAAACCCTGCGCGGCCACGCCCGCATTCTGCTGTTGCAGCGTATTGCCGTAAATCGCCACCCAGCCCGGCTGCGAGCGGCCATATTCGGTGCCGTAACGCACATCCCAAGCGGCCGACTGTACCTCGTAATCTTCGTAGGCGGAGAAGAAGGCTTCGAAGGCCTGCTCATAGCGTTGCAGGCCGTCGACGGCGAAAAGCGAGAAGTTTTCGGGCGCAGCCGCCAGATAGGCGTTGGCCACGTCGAGCGCGGCGGCACAGAAATCGCGGCGCGCGGGCGGCATGGCGAAATAGTTGTAGACCTCGGTCATCTCGGTTTCACGGTCACGGATCGCGCGGCGGCGGTCACCGCCCGCATCGCTGCGATAGCGCGCATCGAGCCGGGAATTGACGGCCGTGAGCAATCGAGCTTCGGCGCGCAGCATCGCGCCGTAAGCGTCCACGATCGGCTGATATTCGGCGCGGGTGCAATTGAGCGCGGCCACGTTCCAGCCGGAGCGGAAGTGCCAGATCGTCTCGTCCTCGCCCAGCCCGCTATTCACCGTCTGCCGAATGCCCATGGCGTCCTTGCGCGGGAACTCCATCTGGTATGGCGCCTGTGACGGCGGGATCGGACGATAGGGGACGGTTTCCACCACCACCGGCGGAGGCGGAGGCGGCGGCGGGGGAGGAGGAGGCGGTGGAGGCGTCGTCGCGCAGGCGGCGAGCAGAACGGCACCGCCCGCTGCGAAAGCCGCCTTGGCCGCCAACCGGCGGATGGTCAGAGGGGGACGGGATGCAGAGCCCTTCGTCATGTTACGCGCAAATCCTCTCATGCGGGCATTATGCCCGTGCTGTGCCTGAAGCGTAGCTGACTATCGCGCGCACGCCATAAAGAAAATGCCCGGAGTGCAGATTTGCACCCCGGGCACGTTCAAGCGAATCCGGCTTGCGGTGAATGACCGCCAGCGGCGCGTCCTATTCGCGGGCAGCGCCCATGAAGCGCAGCAGGAAGAGGAACATATTGATGAAATCGAGATAGAGGTTCAGCGCCCCCATGATCACCATCTTGCCCAGCGGGTAGGCTGCGGCCACGCTAGGATTGGTCATCTTCAGCTGCTGGATCGTCAGATACTCGGTCTTCAAACGCTGCGTATCATAAGCGGTGAGGCCTGCGAAAATCAGCACGCCGATGAAGCTGATCGCCAGATCAAGCGTGCTCGAACCGAGGAAAATGTTGATGACGCTGGCGATGATCAGGCCGATCACACCCATGATCAGGAAGCTGCCCCAGCCGGAAAGATCCTTCTGCGTGGTATAGCCGAACAGGCTGAGGCCCGCGAAGGCACCAGCCGTTGCGAAGAACGTCGCCGCGATGGATGACCCGGTGTAGACGAGGAAGATCGTCGAGAGCGAGAGGCCCATCAGGACGGCAAAGCCCCAGAACATCGCCTGCAAAGTGCCGGTCGAGAAGCGGTCTCGGCCAAAGCTCATGGCAAAAACGATGGCGAGCGGCGACAATGCCACCAGCCACATTAGCGGGCCGCTGGCGAACTGGATCGCCAGCCCGCTCTGCGCGGTCAGCATCGCCACGATGCCCGTCAGCAGCACTGCCGACGCCATGTAGTTGTAAATCGAGAGCATATGCTTGCGCAGGCCTGCATCGAAGGTCGTGCGGCCAGTGACATCACCCGTCTGGCCCGGAGACACTCCGAAACCCTGCCGGGTCTGGTTGTCATTCCAATTTGCCATGTTTCAAAACTCCTTGTGCCCGGCCACCCCATAGTGGGCCGGATCGCTGATGATATTGGCATATTGCGAGCGATTTTCAAGGGAAACCGGACACGTGTCACACAGTATCATGTTAACCCTGAAATCGGCTCAATCGCGCGCCTCCCGCGCCATTTCCACGCTGCGATCGCGCGCGGCGCGCAAGGTTTTGGTCACCAATTGGGTCATCGCCTCGGCATCGTCGAGCACATCCAGGCCGGCTCGCGTCACTCCGCCGGGGCTGGCGACCATATCCGCCAGCCTGCCGGGCGAATGTTCGGACTGCGCCGCCAGCGCGGTGGCGCCTTCGGTCATCGCAATCGCCAGCTCGCGCGCCTGATCCTCGGGCAAGCCCAACCGCACCGCCGCCGCACCCAGAGCATCGATAAAGCGATAGACAAAGGCAGGGCCACTCCCGGCCAAGGCTGTGACCAGATCGAAGCGATCTTCGCCCACCCATGCAGGCGTGCCGAGATGCTGCATGAAGGCGAACAGCGCCTCGCGCGCTTCTTCATCCAGCCCTTCCTCCGCCAGCGCCATGGGCGATTTGCCCAGCGCGCAGGCGAGATTGGGCATCACCCGCACCACCGCGCCCGCAGCGGGAAAATGGCGGCGCAGCACATCCAACTCCACCCCTGCCAGGACAGAGAGGACAACCGTGCTCTCGCCTGCAACACCTTGTAAAGTCGGCGCGATGGCGGCCAACATATGCGGTTTGAAGCCCAGCAACACGGCATCGAAATGCCGCACCTCGGGAACCTCGCGGAGCAATTCGACATTGCCCGGGACGCTTTCGCGCGTGGGCGTTACAACGGTGAAACTTGCGCGCGGAACGCCGCCTGCCAGCCAGCCTTCGAGCATCGCACCCGCCATATTGCCGCAGCCGACAAGAAGGATTTTCGCTGTGTCCGCCATTTCCCCTCCAGAATGTGCGTAATGCGCCATAACCGAGCCGGTGAAAGTCTCAAGCCTCTCCGGCGGCATCCACCATCGCAGCGTCCAGCGCGGCGCGCGGGGACTTGTCGCCCCACAGCACGAACTGGAAGGCGGGGTAGAAACGGTCGCTTTCCGCAATCGCCGATTCGATGGCCATCTGCGCCATGTCGATGCTCAGCATCCCGTCATCGCCCAGCATCAGCCCGTGGCGATAGAGCAGCATTCCGCCTTGCGACCAAATATCGAAATGGCCGAGCCAGAGCTGTTCGTTGATAAGCCCCAGCAATTCAAACGCGGTCGCCCGCTTTTCATCGCTGACGCGGATTTCGGGCAGGCAGAGCAATTGCAGCACGCGGTCTTCCCGCCGCCAGATGGCGCGCAGCTGGTACGTCGTCCAACTACCCGGAATCTGGGCAGAAACTTCCTCTTCCACCGTCTGTTCATAGGCCCAGCCATGCGCTTCAAACAGCGCGCAAAGCATTTCGACAGGCGCCGCATCATCGGCTTCCTCGATCCGGGCGCGGGCAATGTTCATCGGGCGGGTCTGCGCTGTAAACTCATGCCATGCTTAATGCCTTGGCAAGCATAATCCGCGCAATCGGGGGGTCCGTAAACGGCTGGGCAAAACCCAACTGGCCTGTTTACAAGATGTGCACAACCTCCGCCCGCGCCCGTGCGATGCGGTGCGCAGCGGGTCTAATCGATGGCGCGCACTTCCTCGCCTTCGGCGCTGGTGAAGCGGAAGGAATCGACGCCCGCCGCCGCCAGTTCGCTGACGAACTGGTTGGCTGCCTGCCGCGATTCGAACGGGCCGGTGACGAGGCGATTCGTCGCATTCCACGGCACGCTATACGCATCGCGCCCATCAAGCAGACCATCCGCGCTGCGCACGATGCGCCGCCAGTCGAAGCGAAAGGCGGCCGTGTCCTGCCCCGTCGCCACTTGCACCCAATGGCGGCTGGGATGCGCGGGCGGCGCAGGCTCCGGCGCAGGCTGCGGTGGCGGGGCCGGGCGCGCCGGCTCGATCGTGGTGATGTCCACCGCGCCAGCCGCCGGAACGACCGGGAGACCGCCGGGGGGCAGGCGGAAATCGGCAAAGGCCTCGGCCAGTTCCAATTGCTCGCCGGTGCGTTCCTCCGGTTCGGCAAAAGCCACCGGCTCGGTGATGGTGAAGGACGGGCGCGGCGTATCGCTTGCGGGTATCGGCGGCGATGAATCCGCAACACTTGCAGCGTCGGCCAAGGCCTCGACTTCGCGCGTTGCCGCCACGACTGGCGACGGCGCGCGCGGCGGCGGAGCGGGCATTTCGACCGCTGGCGGTTCAGCCGCTGCGAGGGCGGGCAATTCGCCCGATGGCTCACTCACCACTGGCGGCACGCTCACTGGCTGGACGGCGGCAACCACCGTCTCGGTCACCGCCGGGCCGAGCGGCTCGCCCGCCGGTGTCAGCCGATCATTCGCGGCAACTTCTGCAACCTCGTTGTCTGGCGCATCTGCCAGCGCGAGCACCTCGGCGCTGTCCTGCCCGATCTGCGCCACGGCGGGGAAGCGGCCCTGATTGGCGGCGGCGGCCTGCTGCGCGGGCGTGAGGCGGGGCATATATTGCAAATAGGGCGTGAGGCGCTGCGAGAGGCGCGGCGGCAGCATCGTTTCGGCAATCGTCATCGCTTCCTCGTCTCGCCCCAGAATGGCGAGCGCAAAGGCGCGGGTGCGGAAGGCGCGTCTGTCCTGCCGTTGCAGCAGCGGCAGCAGCGTGGTTTCCGAAGCCTCCGCATCGCCCGAAATCGCGTAGGAAAGCGCCAGCCGCCGGACGACCTCGTCATCCTCCTCACGCGACAGGGCCTGCCGGTAAAGCCGCTGCGCACGGCCGTTGTTGCCGACCAGATCATAGGCCAGCCCGCGTTCCGCCGCATAGGGCGCGAGATAGCCGCCTTGCAGATTGGCATTGTCGAACAGCTGGATGGCGGTCACCGCCTCGCCGCGTTGCACCGCGATCAGCGCCAGCCCGGTCAGCACGCGCGGGTCGCTCGGGCGTTCCTCTTGCGCGCGGTTGAAGAAGCCAAGTGCGGCGTTCGCATCACCCAGTTGCAGCGAGGCATTGCCCGCCGCGATCAGTGCAGGGACGTTGCGCGGATTGCTCGACAAGCGCGCGAGCGCGTCAGACAGTTCGCGCTGCGCCGGATCGGGCAGAGCCTGCACCACTTCCTGCGCCCGGGCGTCGCCAGAGGTCACGGTGATAGCGGGCATGATCGCCGCAGCCAGCGCGATGGTAGGAATGGAAAACCGCATAAGCATGGGCCTATACCGGCACCGTCCGACACGGGCGAGACGCTTTGTGACCGCCCGTGTCAATATTTGGACAGGTTACTGGTTGTTCTGCCTTCCGAGGAAGCGCGGAATACGCACCGAGCCGCCGTCGCCATCATCATCGTCATCTTCATCGTCGCCGGCTTTGCCCTGGCGCGAGAGATTGGCCATGCGTTCGAACAAGGTGCTGCCCCCGGTCGATGCCGGTGCGCCGCCGCCACCGCCCGCAACGGGCGTAGCGGCTTGGCCGCCCGATGCCTCGCCTTCGCCTGCGTCCTGCGCGGCGGCGGCTGCACCCAGCATCCGCGCACGGCGACCGCCAGCGGGTTGCACCGGCTCGTCCGCATCGGCGAGCCGCGACGCATCGAGCAAAAGCTCGTCCTCACCCTCATCGTCATCGATCAGGTCTGCTGGTGCGGGTTGCTGCACAGCTTCGGGTGCAGGCGCATAGGGTTCGGACGCGACCGCGTCCTCCTCAAGGTCGAGCGCGTCACCGCCGTAGCCATCGCTCCCGGCGCCATAGCCATCGCTGGCCCCGGCACCGAAATGGTCGTCCGCAGCGGGTTCGGGAAGCGGTTCTTCCTCGGCTGCGAAGTCCGCTGCGCCCAGATCGAGCGCATCGTCCTCGTCTTCAACCATATCCGGCTCTGCGGGGATCGGGATTGATGGGCGGGCAGGCCCGCGCGATGCCGACAGGTCGATCGAACGGGCGGGTTCCGCCATCTGTTCGCCCGACGTTTCGATCCCGGTCGCCACCACGCTGACGCGGATCTTGCCGTCGAGTTCGGGATTGAACGCGCTGCCCCAGATGATGTTGGCTTCGCTATCCACCATTTCGCGGATGTGGTTCGCGGCCTCGTCCACTTCGAGCAGCTTCATGTCTTCGCCGCCGATGATCGAGATGATCACGCCCTTCGCGCCGTGCATCGACACACCGTCGAGCAGCGGGTTGGCGATGGCGCGTTCGGCAGCTTCGAGCGCGCGGTTCTCGCCCTCGCCCTCGCCCGTGCCCATCATCGCCTTGCCCATTTCGCCCATCACCGAACGCACGTCGGCAAAGTCGAGATTGATCAGGCCCGGCATCACCATCAGATCGGTAATCGAGCGCACGCCCTGCTGCAGCACTTCGTCGGCTAACAGGAACGCTTCCTTGAAGGTCGTTTCCGCCTTGGCAACAAGGAACAGGTTCTGGTTGGGAATGACGATCAGCGTATCGACATTCTTTTGCAGTTCTTCGATCCCGGCCTCAGCACTGCGCATCCGGCGCGTGCCTTCGAACAGGAACGGCTTGGTCACGACGCCGACGGTCAGAATGCCTTTGTCCCGCGCAATCTTGGCAATCACCGGAGCCGCGCCCGTGCCCGTACCGCCGCCCATACCGGCGGCGATAAAGCACATATTCACGCCTTCCAGCGCGCGCTCGATCTCCTCGACCGTCTCTTCCGCCGCTGCCCGGCCCACTTCGGGACGCGAACCTGCGCCCAGGCCTTGCGTAATATCGGGCCCCAGTTGGATGCGGTGTTCCGCCGCGGACGTGTTCAGCGCCTGCGCATCGGTGTTGGCGACGATGAACTCGACCCCTTCAATATCGGCGTCGATCATGTTGGCGATAGCGTTGCCGCCTGCGCCACCCACGCCAATAACCGTGATGCGGGGACGCAGTTCCTCCACCGAAGGCGGGCCGATATTGATGCTCATTGGTCAGTTCCCTCAGGGAGACACGCGAAGTGCGAAGACAAAAAATTGATTACCGTATGTTTTGCCATAAAGTTTCCCGCTGCGTGAACGCATTTATGACACTATCCACAACTGTGCATAAGTATCAGAAATACTCCTTCATCGCAGTCCACACACGCATCACCGTTGCCAGCGGGCCATAACTGCCGGCCTGCGTGAAGCGCGAGCCGACCGAACGGATGTCGATCGGGTCTTCCGCAGCATAAAGCACAAGGCCGAGCAACGTAGCAAAGCCGGGGGCGGAATGCGCTTCGGGCAGGCCGCGCAAGGCCACCGGACGGCCGATCCGCACCGGCACGCCCAGCGTGCTTTGCGCGTAATCGGCAAGGTCGGCCAATTCCGCGCCGCCGCCGGTAATCACGATCTGCCGCGCGCCCGATCCGGCGTTGCGGCTGATATAGCCCATGTCTTCCAGCGCATTGGCGATCTCGCGCAGCAACTGGTCAAGCTCGCCCGATATAATTCCGATCAGTTCGGCTCGCGGCACCTGGTTGCGATCATCCGCACCGCGCGCCACCGGCCCGCGCCCTTCTTCGCCCGGCGCGGTCACCGCGATCATTTCGCGCGTGTCGCTCGCCCGCGAAATCGCCGAGCCGTTGACGCATTTGAGCCGCTCGGCCTGGAAGCGGCGGATGGAAAAGGCGCTGGCAATGGCGTCGGTAATGTCGCTCGATCCGCGAGGGATTGCCCGCAAGCCCACCAGCATTCCGGCGGCATAGACCGAGACATTGGTCACTTCGCCGCCAAACTCGACCATCGCCACGCCCAGATCGCGTTCCTCTGCGGTGAGACAGGCGTAACCGGTGGCCAGCGGACTGGCGACCACGCCTTCAACATCGAAATGCGCGTTCTGCACTGCTTCGGTGACATTGCGGATCGGCGCGCCATCGGCCTGCATCACATGGACATCGACCCCCAGCCGGTCTGCATGCAGTCCTTTGGGATTGGCGACGCCGTGCGCGCCGTCGAGGAAATAGCAGGCGGGCTGCGCATGGAGCACAGTGCGGCCATCGGGCCGGATGGTATCGCGCGCAGCCACCAGCAGCGCCTCGATATCCTCCTCCTCGATCCGCCTGCCGCCAATGGCGATTTCAATCGGGCGGATTTCGCTGGCAAGGCCCGCGCCCGAACAGCCGATCCACACGCTGTCGACCCGCGTATTGGCGAGCTTTTCGGCCCGGTCGAGCGCGTCACGCACGGCATAGGTTGCCGCCGCCATATCCACCACATAGCCGCGGCTGATGCCCTGGCTGGCGCGGTGGCCGCTGCCCAGTACCTGCATCTCGCCATTTTCCATCAGCGCCGCGATCATCGCGGAAATACGGAAAGAGCCGATATTGACCGCGCCAAAGACACGGGTGATGCGTTGCTGGCTGCTCATGAGCTTTCCTCCTCCATGGAGACTTCCTGCGCCTCCGACCGGCCCGGGATCGACATATACATGCGCGGCGCGTTGCGCATATCGAAGCTCGCCGCCTGCCCGCCGATCAGCCGGTGCACCCCGTCTGCTTGGGCAAAGCTGATAAGCGCGGCGGCAGCGCGATCCTCGCCTTCGGGCAGCGCGAGGCGCTGGTCGGTGGCGAAGGTCAGGTTCCAGCGGCGGTTACCAATCCATTCGGCGCCGGTAATCTGGCTTTGCAAGGCGGGTGCTGCATCGAGCAAGCGGGTGAGATCCTCCACCCTATCTTGTGCGCCCGGCCCTTCGATGCGGAGATATTCGGAAGCCGCTTCGCCCGAAATCGGTTCCAGCTCCACGCCCGTAGGATCGATCAGCATCAGCCGGTCGGGCCGCGCCAATACGGCGTGCGGTTCGCGCTCGATAATGTCGATCACCAGCGTATCGGGCAATTGCCGCGACACGCGCGCATCGCGCACCCATGGCAGTTCCAGCAATTCCTCGCGCAGGCCCTGCAGATCGACATGGGTCATCGCGAGGTTCTGCTGGCCAAGCGCGCGCTCATACACCGTCTGCACATTCATCCGCTCGACGCCGCGCGGCTGGATGTGCTGCACTTTGTATCCGGCGTTGGAAGCGACATGGGCGAAGCGTTCGGACACAACCGTGGTCGCGCCGGAGACATTGGCGATAAACAGCGCCAGTGCCGCCGCTGCGGCAAGGATGAAGAGGGTGAAAGTCTTCTGCAACTGTGCTTCGGTAAAAGGCAGCAGTGCAAGCCCGCGCCCGATAATCGACTGGCCGGTGCTGCGCGCCCGCCGCGCGCGCTGGCGGGTATCCTGCGCGCGGGCCTGCCGCCGTACCCCTTTGGTATTGCGGGTGACCTTGCGCGCCATCAGATTGTCCCGAAATGCCGGAGCGCGTCGGCCACGATCATTTCGCACAAAGCGGGATATTCGATGCCGCAATGCTTCGCCTGTTCGGGCACCAGGCTGAGCGGCGTCATGCCCGGCTGCGTGTTCGTCTCCAACACGAAGAGCCCGGCCTCGCCCTGCTCGTCATCCCAGCGGAAGTCCGTCCGGCTAGCACCACGGCATCCGAGAATGCGGTGCGCCTGCTCGGCATGATGGCGGCAGAGGGCGGCGATGTTCTCCGGGATATCGGCAGGGAAGACGTGGGTGGTGCGCCCGTCGGTATATTTGTGCTCGAAATCGTAGAAGCCGCTGTCAATTATCAGCTCGGTCACGCCCAGCGCGCGCAGGCCATCCTCGGTCGCAATGACCGCCGTCGTCAGTTCGCGGCCGCGAATATAGGGTTCGGCGAGCAGCTGTTCGAATTGCTGCCACGGCCCCGTCGCATCGCGGCTGATCGGATTACCGTAATTGCTCTCGTCTGTCACAATCGCCACGCCGACCGAGGAGCCTTCATTGACGGGTTTGAGCACGTAAGGCCGCGCAATCGGGTCGCCGTCGAAAAGCTCTGCCGATTTGACCACGCGCCCGCCCGGCATCGGCACGCCATGCGGGACGAGCGCCTGCTTGGTCAGTTCCTTGTCGATAGCGACAACCGAGGTGGCGAGGCCCGAATGCGTGTAGGGCACGCCCATCAGATCGAGCATTCCCTGCACCGTGCCGTCTTCCCCCGGCACGCCGTGCAGCGCATTGAACACGACATCGGGCGCGGCTTCGGCAATGCGTGCGGCAACATCGCGGCCCATATCGAGCCGCGTCACGCGGTGGCCTGCACTTTCCAGCGCGCCCGCCACCCCTTCGCCGGACATCAGCGAGACTGGCCGCTCGTTCGCCCAGCCGCCCATCAGGACGAGGATGTGATATTTTTGCGAAAGTATGCTCACGGCCTGCCCACCCGCTTGATTTCCCATTCGAGGCTCACGCCCGTTTTCTCCGATACGCGCCGCCGCACTTCCTCGCCCAAACCTTCGATATCGGCGCTGGTGGCATTGCCGGTGTTGATGAGGAAATTGGTGTGCTTCTCGCTCACCTGCGCGCCGCCCATGGTGAGGCCACGACATCCTGCCTCGTCCACCAGTTTCCACGCGCTGTTGCCCGGCGGGTTCTTGAAGGTCGATCCGCCGGTTTTGGTGCGCAACGGCTGCGACGTTTCGCGCGCTTCGGCGATGCGATCCATCTCCGCGCCGATGGCTGCGGGATCACCCGGCTCGCCCTTGAACCGCGCGGCGACCACTATTGCCCCGTCGGTCAGCCGCGAATGGCGGTAGGAATAGTCGAGATCGCCCACCGGCAGGGTCAGCAGCGCGCCATTGGGCATCACCACATCGCAATCGACCAGAATGTCCGCCACTTCGCGTCCATAGGCACCGCCATTCATGCGGACGAAGCCGCCCACCGTGCCGGGGATACCGCGCAGAAATTCCAGCCCCGAAATCCCCGCATCGCGCGCCGTGCTCGATACCAGAATGCCCGGTGCGCCGCCGCCGCATTCGATCACGCAATCGCGCTTTACTTCGACCGTGCTGAACGCCTTGCCCAGTCGGATCACGACGCCCGGAACCCCGCCATCGCGGATGATGAGATTGCTGCCGAGCCCCAGCGCCATTACCGGCGTACCGGGTTCAAGCTGCGCCAGAAACGCTCGCAAATCCTGCAGGTCTGCGGGTTCGAACAGCCAGTCCGCCGCGCCGCCGCTTTTGAACCAGACCAGCTTGGCGAGCGGCGCGTCCTTCTTCAGATCGCCGCGCACATCGGTGGGGATAAGGCCGCCCATCGAAGGTTCCTCCCCGCCGCCCGGAGCACCGCTGACGCGCCGCCCTTCGCCAAATTGCAATCCGCCGCTCACGCGCCATTCTCCGTGGCCCGCCGTGCGGCGATATCGGCGGCGAGGCCGGCTGCCCATTTGGTGATATCGCCCGCGCCGAGGCACACGACCATATCGCCGGGCGCAAGTTCTGCGCTGAGTTTTTCCGCCAGATCGGCAGGGCCATCCACAGTTTCCGCATGGCGGTGCCCCCGCGCTTTCAATCCGGCGAGCAGCGCGCCGGAATCGATACCCTCGATCGGGTCTTCACCCGCCGCATAGACGGGCGCGGCATAGACGAGATCGGCATCGCTGAAAGCACCCTGAAAGTCTTCGAGATGATCGCGCAGGCGGGTGTAGCGATGCGGTTGCACGACCGCGATCACACGCCCTTGCGCAGCGTCTCTCGCTGCCGAAAGCACGGCGCGGATTTCCACCGGATGATGCGCGTAATCGTCGATCACGATGGCCGGATCGCCCTCGTCAAAGGCAATCTCTCCGACACGGGTAAAGCGTCGCTTCACCCCGCCGAACCGGGCGAAGCCGTCGCGGATGGCTTCGGGCGTGCAGCCCATTTCCAGCGCCACAGCAATCGCCGCGCAGGCATTCTGCACATTGTGCCGCCCCGGCATGGGGAGCGCGATATTCCCGATCCGCGTCTCGCTGCCGTCACGGTCGCGCGAAACCGCATCGAAATGCGTGACGCCGCCCTTGGGCACGATATTCTCCGCGCGCAGATCGGCATGGGTGGAAAAGCCGTAGGTTATCACCCGCCTATCGCGCACTTTGGCGATGACATTGCGCACCTCGTCATGATCGAGGCACAGCACCGCCGCGCCGTAGAACGGAACGTTCTCGATGAACTGGACGAAGGCGTCCTTCACCTTTTCGAAATCGCCGTAATGATCGAGATGTTCGGGATCGATATTGGTGACAACAGCGATGGTGCCGTCGAGCCGCAGGAAGCTGCCATCGCTTTCATCCGCTTCCACCACCATCCAGTCCGACGCGCCCAACCGCGCGTTGGAACCGTAGCTTTCGATAATCCCGCCATTGATAACCGTGGGATCAACCCCGCCTGCATCGAGCAGCGCCGCGACCATGCTGGTCGTCGTCGTCTTCCCATGCGTCCCGGCCACCGCAACGGTGCGCTTCAGCCGCATCAGCTCGGCGAGCATTTCGGCGCGGCGTACCACGGGAATGCGGTTTTCCAGCGCGGCGGCGACTTCGGGATTGGTGCGTTTGACCGCCGTGGAGGTCACCACCACCACCGCATTGCCCAAGTTCGCCGCATCATGCCCGATAAACACCTGCATCCCCGCTTCGCGCAAAGCGAGCACGCGGGCGCTCTCGGCCATATCGCTGCCCTGCACCGTATAGCCGAGATTGTGCATCACTTCGGCAATGCCGGACATACCGATCCCGCCGATACCGACGAAATGGATCGTCCCGATATCGGTGCCGATGGCCTTCATTCGCTGCGTTCCTTGGCCGAGCCGTTGACGGCTGCTTCCTGCGCCTTGGCGCGCTGCGCGCCCTCGCCCACGCGGATGACGTCCATCATATCCGCACCGCCAAAGCTCTCGACCAGATCGGCCAGATCGCTCGCCGCATCGGGACGGCCGCAATTCCACGCCGCGTGCGCCGCATTGGCAAGCGTGTCAGGACGCTGCGCCATAGCTTGAATCTGGCGGCTAACATCGCGCGCCATTTTTTCCAGCGTGTCCGATTGCTTCAATCGTTCGGCATTAGCCTTCGTCGAACCATCCGCCAGATCGAGATCGGCCACCGTGCTCATCGGCTGCTTGATCGCCCGCGCGCCGCCCGCCTTCACCATTTCGCGCGCATTGGCGGTCTGGTGATCGTCGGTCGCAATGGGCAGCGGGATCAGGATTGCGGGGCGACCCACAGCGGTCAGTTCGGCAATGGTCGAAGCACCCGCGCGCCCGATAAACAGATGCGCATCAGCCAGCCGCGCGGCCATATCCTCGAAATAGGTGCCCAGCTCTGCCGGAATGTCATATTGCGCATAGGTTGCGCGCACGCCTTCCAGATCTTCGGGGCGGCATTGCTGCGTTACCTGCAAACGGCTGCGCAAAGCGGTGGGGAGCATCGAAAGGCCCAGCGGCACAATCTGCGATAGCACCCGCGCGCCCTGGCTGCCACCGGTCACCAGCACGCGGAACAGCCCGTCTTCGGTGAAGGGCGGAAACGGCTCTTCGCGCAAAGCCAGCACGTTCGGGCGCACCGGATTGCCCACCAGATGCGTCTTGCGCGAATGCTTGGCATCCAAACGGCTGACTTCGGGATAGGCGGTGGCGATCGCATCCACCCGCCCCGCCATCAGCCGGTTGACGCGGCCCAACACCGCGTTCTGTTCGTGAATGACGGTGGGGATTTTCATCGACTGCGCGCCGAACAGCGCGGGCAGAGCGGGATAGCCGCCAAAGCCGATCACCGCGCTCGGCTCAAATGTCTCGAACAGGCGCTTGGCCATGCTCCGGCCCTTGAGTACCGCCTTGATACCCGACGGCCAGCGTAGCGGGTTCTTGCCGAAGCGGCCTGCGGGCAAAACGTGCGCGGTGAGGAAATCGGGCTTGCCGGGAATGGCCGCGCCGCGATCATCGGTGATCAGCGCGACATGGTGCCCGCGCCGCTCCAGCTCATGCGCCAAAGCGAAAGCGGGCGTCAGATGCCCGCCCGTGCCCCCTGCGGCCAATACGAAATGGCGCGATGATCCGGTCATTTTGCGTCCTCACTCTCAAACGATGCTTTCAGATCGAAAGGCTCTCGTTGGAGATAGGGGTTCCGCCTAGTCACCGCCAGCAACAGTCCCACGGTGAAACAGATCGCCAGCGTGGACGACCCGCCATAGCTGATCAGCGGCAAGGTCATCCCCTTGGAGGGGAAGAGCTGGAGATTGACCAGCATATTGATGAAAGCCTGCCCGCCGAACAGCGCCGTCAACCCGCTCGCCGCGAGGATGATGAACAGCCGGTCTTCCTCCACCATACGCACCAGCACGCGCAGCACGATGGCGAGATAGAGCACCACGATCAGCCCGCACACAACCAGTCCGAATTCCTCGCCGATCACGCTGAAAATGTAGTCGGTATGCGCTTCGGGCAGGCGCATTTTCTGCTCGCCGAGCCAGAACCCGCTGCCGAACCAGCCCCCCGCCTGCAACGTGCGGCTGGCAAGATCGACATGATCGTAAGCGGTCGGTCCGCCCAGAAACGCGTCGATGCGGTTGCGGGCATTGTCGTAGAACATATAGGCCGCCGCCAGCAGCGCCACACCGCCGCCCACCAGCATGCCGATGCGCTGGAGCGGCAACCCCGCCAGCATCACCATCACGAACCACGCGCCGATAAACAGGATCGCATCGCCCAGATTGGGCTGGAGCATCAACAGCGCGCCGATCATCGCCACATAAGCGCCCGATGCGCCGATCACCGGAATCTTCGGGTCGCGCACTTTCCATGAAAGAATCCACGCCATGCTGATGGCGAAGGCGGGTTTCAGAAACTCGCTCGGCTGGAGCGACATCCCGATATTGAGCCAGCGTTTGGCCCCGTTCACTTCATGGCCGATCAGCGGCACCAGACACATCAGGAACAGCATAACAGCGGCGAGCACGATGGATCCGCGGCGCAGCAGCTGCATCGGCATGAGCGAGGTGCCAATCATGACGCCCAGCCCCATGAATTGCAGGACGATATGCGACTGGAAGAAATACAGATCGGGGAGTGTTGTCTCGGGCGTGGACAGGCGTGCTGCGCTCGCCGGAGACGCCGCTGCGACCGCCAGCGTGCCGATCAGCATCAGTGCGATCACCAGCGCCAGCAGCACACGGTCAACTTCGCGCCACCAGACGCGCAATTCGTGCTGCCAATCGAAATTCTTGCCCGCACCGCGCGGCAGGGCCAGTTTTTCACCGGGACGCGGAATGTAGATTTCGCCGCCGCTCATCAGCCCATGCTCCCCGCTTCGCCCGCCGGCTCGTCCAGCCCGCACGCTTCCCTGTCCCCGTCACAGCACAATTGCGCGACCAGTTCCTTGAAGGTGTCCCCGCGAATTTCATAATCGCGGAACTGGTCGAAACTGGCGCAGGCCGGGCTCAGCATCACGACATCGCCGGGCACCGCGTTCTGCCGCGCTTTATTGACCGCTTGCGCCAGCAATTCGCACGGCTCCACCGGCATATGCGGTTCGAGCAGACGAGTGAACAGCGCCCCCGCCTCACCAATCGTGTAAGCGCGCGCGACATTGCCGAAATGCGGCGCGCAATCGTTCAGATTGTCTTCCTTCGCCAGCCCGCCGCAAATCCAGTGGATGCGCTTGCGGCCCTCTTCCGGGGGGAACGCGGCGAGCGCGGGCGCGGTGGAAGCGGGGTTGGTGGCCTTGCTGTCGTTGACATAGAGCACACCGTCGCGGGTGGTCACGCGCTCCATCCGGTGCGGGAGGCCGGGATAGCTGCGCAGGCCGTCGGCGATCTGCCCATTGGAGAGGAACAGTTCCCCGCAAATCCGCGCAGCAAATGCCGCGTTCTCCAGATTGTGCGGGCCTTGCAGCGTCGGCCAATCCGCTTGCCCGGCGTCATCAAAGTCGGGGCCAAGCCATTCGAACGGAGCATTTGCTCCCCTGAGCGCAGCGATGGCTGGCAAGTGCGCCGCAGATTCCGGCAGCAGCGCGACGCCGAAATCATCCAGCATCCACATCAGCCGCGCCTTGGCGGCGGCATAGGCTGCAAAGTTTTCGTAACGATCCAGATGGTCGGGTGTGATGTTGAGCAGAGCCGCCACTTTGCATTTGAGCGAGTAGGTGAGGTCTATCTGGTAACTCGACAGCTCCAACACATAGACCGGCAAGCCCGCGTCGTTAGCCTCCAGCGGCTGCTGCGCCATGATCGGCAGGCCGATATTCCCGCCCATGATCGTGGACACACCCGCAGACTTCAGAATGTGGTGCACCAGCGCAGTGGTGGTTGATTTGCCGTTTGTCCCGGTAATGCCGACCACAAAATGTTCGGGCAGTTCCGCCCGCGCCTGGGCGAACAGCTCGATGTCGCCGATCACTGGCACGCCCGCCGCCTTCGCGCGCGGCACCAGCGGATGGGTGTTGAGCGGCACGCCAGGGGAGACGACAATCGCGTCAAACCCTTCCAGCGGTATCTCCAGCGGATCGGCAATCTCCGCGCGGCCCGCCAGCGCCTCGCGCGGTTCGAGCTGGCGATCCCATGCAGTCACACGCGCGCCACTCGCCAGCAGGCTCTCCACCACGGCCATGCCGCTGCGCGCCAGCCCGAGCACCATGTATTGCTTGCCGGAAAAGGCGCGCGCGGTAATCATCGAACCTTCAAAGTCGCAAGGCCAATCACCGCGAGGACGATGGCGATGATCCAGAAGCGGATCACGACCTTGCTTTCGCTCCAGCCCAATTGTTCGAAATGGTGGTGGATGGGCGCCATGCGGAAGATGCGCTTGCCCGTCCGCTTGAACCAGAAAACCTGCACGATCACGCTGACCGCTTCGAGGACGAACAACCCGCCGATAATGCCCAGCACGACCTCATGGTGGCTCGCCACGGCAATCGCCCCCAGCGCGCCGCCCAGTGCCAGCGAGCCGGTGTCACCCATGAACACCGCCGCAGGCGGCGCGTTATACCACAGGAAAGCGAGCCCTGCGCCCATGATCGCGGCACACAAAATGGCCAGTTCCCCCGCGCCCGGCACGTGCGGAATGCCCAGATATTCGGAAAAATCGACGCGCCCCACCAGATAGCAGATCACGAGGAAGGCCCCGGCCGCGATCACCACCGGCATGGTGGCGAGGCCGTCCAGCCCGTCCGTCAGGTTCACCGCATTGCCCGCACCCACGATCACGAAGGCGGCGAACACGTAATAGAACGGCCCCAGCGGAATCTGCACATCGCTGAAGAAGGGCACATACAGATCGGTGTTGATCTGGCTGACAATCAGATAGCTGGCGATGCCGGCCACGATAAATTCGCCCAGCAGCCGGATGCGGCCCGAAAGCCCGGCGTGGCTGCGCTTGGTCACCTTGTCGTAATCGTCGAGAAAGCCGATCAGGCCGAAGCCCATGGTCACCGCCAAGCAAGCCCAGACAAACGGGCTCGACAAGTCCATCCACAGCAGCATGGAAATCGTCAGCGCGATCAGGATCATCAGCCCGCCCATGGTCGGCGTGCCGACTTTGGCCTGGTGGCTGGCGGGGCCATCCGCACGGATCGGCTGGCCCTTGCCCTGCCGCACCCGCAACATATTGATGAATTTCGGGCCGATAATCAGGCCGATCAACAGCGCCGTCATCATCGCCGCGCCGGCGCGGAACGTCTGATAGCGGATGAGGTTGAAAAGCCCCTCGAATTCAAGCATTTCGGCGAAGAAATAGAACATGGGTTAGCGCATTGGCCTTTGCTGTCAGCTTGTCCTTGCGGTGAAGTGATCCACCACACGGGCAAGCCCCACCGAATTGGAGCCTTTCACCAGCACCGCATCGCCGCCCGTCAGTCCGTATTCCTGCAACGCTGCGATGGCTTCACCCGCATTGGCGCAATGCGCAAACTGGGGAGCGTTGCCAAGCGATTCGGTGTGCGCTTTCCCCATCTCACGGGCGAGTGCGGTCATTTCCTCGCCCACCAGCACGGCGTAATCGACCTTCGCGGCGGTCACCGGCTCCAGCAATTGCGCATGGAAGGCGGGAGCGAAATCGCCCAGTTCTTTCATGCTGCCGAGCACCGCGATGCGGCGGCTGGCGGGTGTCTGGCCGAGCTGTTGCAGGGTCGCGCGCATCGAGGCGGGGTTGGCGTTGTAGCTTTCGTCGATCAGCAGTGCATGGCCGCCGGGTGCCGCCACACGGAAGCGCGCGCCGCGCCCTTTCAGGCCGCCCATCTCGGCCAGCGCAAGGCCCGCCGCGCCCAGATCGCCGCCCGCCGCGTGCACAGCCGCCATAACGCAGAGCGAATTGTCGATCCAGTGCTCGCCGGGTTCGGAGACGGTGTAGCACAAGCCGATTGTGCCCATGCTCGCGGTGACCAGCGCGCCGCCATTGGCCTGCGGGATGGCATCCAGCAGCCGCATGTCGGCATGGGGCTTGCGCCCGAAGGAAAGGACTCTTGCGCCGTGGGCCAGAGCGGCGTCGCGCAATTGTTCGAAATGCTCGCTATCGGCGGGGATCACAGCAGTTCCGCCCTTTTGCAGCCCGTCGAAAATCTCCGCCTTGGCATCGGCGATGGCTTCCATGCTGCCGAGGTTCTCGATGTGCGCGGGCGCGATCGTGGTGATGACCGCCACATGAGGCTTCACTTGGGTCGTCAGCCCGCGAATTTCGTTCGCGTGGTTCATGCCCATTTCGAACACGCCATAGCGGCTGCGCGGCGGCATCCGCGACAGGCTCAAAGGCACGCCGACATGGTTGTTGTAGCTGCGCACAGAGCGATGCGTCGCGCCTCTGCTGGTGCGTTCCAACGCGGTGAAGATAGCCTCTTTCACACCCGTCTTGCCGACCGAGCCGGTCACGCCGACAATCCGCGCGGTCACGCGGGCCCGCGCGGCCGCGGCAAGCGCGTGGAGCGCCTTGCCGGTGTCCGCTACAAGCACGTGCGGGTAATCGACCGGACGGTCGACAATCGCGGCTGCCGCGCCGTTGCGGAAAGCGGCGTCGAGGAAGCGATGGCCGTCCATCGCCTCGCCCTTCAGCGCGACAAACAGATCGCCCGCCTGCACATCGCGGCTGTCCATTTCCACACCGCTGACCTGGAACGCGCCCGATGCGGTGCCGCCGGTAGCCGCAGCGATCTCGTCCGCCGTCCACAGCGCCAAGCGGGTGTCATCGGATGCAGCGCGCGGCCAGCGCAGCGTGTGCGCGAGTGCGTTCACTGTGCGCCTCCCGCCAGTTCCGCCGCGCATTCGCGGGCCACGGTCACATCGTCAAACGGCAACACCCGCATAGTTTCTCCTGCACCCACAATCTGTCCCTGCTCGTGGCCCTTGCCCGCGACCAGCACGATATCGTCCTTGCCCGCCTGCGCGATAGCAGCGCGGATGGCATCGCGCCGCCCGCCGACTTCCTGCGCGCCGGGTGCGCCTGCGAGTACGGCGGCGCGAATGGCTGCGGGGTCTTCGCCGCGCGGATTGTCGTCGGTCACTATAACCACATCGCTCGCTGCCATGGCCGCTTCGCCCATAGGCGCGCGCTTGCCGGTGTCGCGATCCCCGCCCGCGCCAAAAACGGTGATAAGCCTGCCCGCCACGTGCGGCCGCAAGGCGGCAATCGCGGCGGTAAGCGCATCGGGCGTGTGGGCGTAGTCGATATAGACCGGCGCGCCGCTGGCGGTAATCACCGCGCGCTCCAGCCGCCCGCGCACGGGTTGCAGCCGCGCCACCGCATCGAACACCTGCGAGGGGTTCGATCCGGTTGCGAGCGCCAAGCCCGCCGAAGTGAGCGCGTTCGCCACTTGATAGGCACCGATCAGCGGCAGGCGGAAGCGCCGCTCCTGCCCCTCATGCTCCACCGTCAGTTCCTGCCCCAATGGGGTGGCCGTGCGCGCGACAAGACGGATATCCGCGCCCTGCTCGCCCACCGTGAACACCTTCAGACCGCGCGCCTTGGCGACAGCGATGGCCCGCGCAGACCATTCGTCATCCGCCCAGATCACCGCCGTGCCATCATCGTCGACCACTTCGGTGAACAGCCGCATCTTGGCCGCGAAATAGTCTTCCATATCGGTGTGGTAATCGAGATGGTCGCGGCTGAGATTGGTGAAGCCGCCCGCTTTTACCGACAGGCCTTCATTGCGGAACTGGCTGAGGCCGTGGCTCGATGCCTCATAGGCAACATGGCTCACCCCTTCGCGCGCCAAGCCGGTCATGTTCGCAAGGAATGTGACGATGTCGGGCGTGGTGAGGCCGGTGGAGACGCTTTCTTCGGGCGTGGTGACGCCCAGCGTGCCGATGCTCGCCGCCCGCTCCCCGCACATCCGCCAGATTTGCCGCGTCATTTCAACGCAGGAGGTCTTGCCATTGGTTCCCGTCACCGCGACGACAGTGTGCGGAGTCGGTTGGAAGAACCGCGCGGCAATCTGCGCGAACAGGCGGCGCGGATTGTCGCTGGGAAGATGCAGCGCACCCGCCACACGCGCTTCGGGCCGTGCCACCACGGCGACCGCGCCGCTGGCAATGGCGGCGGGAATGAAATCTTCGCCATTCACCGCGCTGCCCTGAAACGCGCCGAACACATTGCCGGGCGCAATCTTGCGGTTGTCTATGGCAAATCCAGTGATGCGCACATCGCCGGTATCGCCCGCGTCCGCTCCGGCAATCGCTGCGCAATCGACCAGCCGCATCAATTGCCTCCCACCAGCGGGCGCAGATCAGTCAGATCGATATCGCGGCTTTCGTCGGGATAGATGCCCAGCTGCGGCCCGATGCGCGGCACCAGCCGACCGACAATCGGCGCGGCATTCCACGCTGCGGTGCGCTGGAAGCTGCTGGCGGCGGTGCCCTGCGGTTCGTCGAGCATGGCGATGATGACATAGCGCGGATTGTCCATCGGGAAGGCGGCAGCGAAGGTGGAGACCAGCGTCGTCTGGCGATACCCGCCCACACCGGGCTTTTCCGCGCTTCCGGTCTTGCCGCCGACGCGGAAGCCCGGCGTATCGGCGTTGCGGCCGGTGCCATAGGCGGTAATCATCCGCAGCAGCTGGTTCATTCGCGCGCTGGTGCTTTCCTTGAACACGCGGCGGCCGCGCGGGGCCTGGCCGGGCGCAATCCGGTTGAGCGTCGCCGGACGCCAGATGCCGCCATTCACCATCGCCGCATAGGCACTGGCCAGATGCAGCGGCGTCACCGCAATGCCGTGTCCATAGCCGACGGTGATCGCGCGGATGCGCTGCCAATCGCCCGCTTCCCAGATCGGAAAGCCGCGCGCGGGCAGTTCGATATAGGGCCGTTCGTTAAAGCCCAGCTCCACCATATATTGCCGCAGGGTCGCAGCGCCCATTTCGTCAACGATGTGGCCGGTGACGATATTGCTCGAATGCATCAGCATTTCGGGCGTGTTGAGCGAGGCCCCCAGCGGGTGGCTGTCCTGGATCATGTGGCCCTGCACTTCGTAGGGCGTCGCGCCAAAGCGCCGCCGCATATCAACCACCGCGCCGCTATCGATCGCGGCAGCCACGGTGAGCGGCTTGAAGGTAGAGCCCAATTCATAGACCTGATTGGTCACGCGGTTGAACGCGGGCGCAGTGATGCCGCGCGCGTGTTGTTCGTCTGTCACCCGCACATCGTCAGCCGTCACGGCATTGGGATCGAATTCGGGCAGCGAAGCGAGCGCGAGCACTTCGCCGGTGTCGACATCGAGCACAATCCCCGCCGCGCCGGTGGCGTTGACCGACAGCATCCCGCTGCGCAGTTCTTCTTCCAGCGCGCCCTGCACCCGCATATCGATGCTGAGCGCCACCGGTTCACCGCGTGTCGCGGGATCGAGCAGCCGGTCGTTGAGGACTTGTTCCATCCCGACACGGCCATTCCCGTCCGAACCGACATAGCCGAGCACGTGCGCCGCCATGGAGCCTTGCGGATAGTGGCGGTCTTCCTCTTGCGGCAGTTCGAGCGCAAGCTCGCCGATCTGCATTACGCGGTTTGCGTCCTCGGGCAGGATGCGGCGGCGGATATAGGCGGGCCGCCCTTCGGCGAGGATGCGCGCGGTATCGACCACGTCGAGATCGGGGAAAATCGCCGCGAGTTCCCGCGCCACCGCTTCAGGTGAACGCACCAGCGGCGGGCCGCCGTCGCCGCCCTCGCTCATCGCATTCGGGTTATACCACAGCGCATAGGCGGGGAACGCGCGCGCCAGCGGCACGCCGTTGCGGTCGGTAATCTCGCCGCGCGGCGGCAGCAGCGCATCGGCCAGACTGTGCTGCGCTGGCCCGCGCTCGACCGCGCCAATAAAGGTCAGCCGCACCAGCGCCGCCAGCCCGAGCAGCGCGAAGATCAGGATGACCAGCAGCAGCCGCAGCCGCGCTTGCAGCAGCGAACGGCGACGGAAGTCCACCATCCCCGCCTGGGTCGCAATGATCGTGCGGGGGGCGGCGAAAGCGCTCAATTCCCGGCAGCTCCCGCGCTGGCGATCACAGTAGCGCGCTGCGATGCGCGGTTCACCGGCGCGGCGAGCGGATTGGAGATGACGGTAACGGCAAGCCCGCTGCCATTGTCCTCGTGGGCTTCCGCCCCTTGGAGCACGGCGGGATCAACCGGCTCGCCGGTCAGCGGCGACACCAGCTGCGGAAATTCAGGCAGATCCTCGCCCGAACGCAGGCCAGCAAGCCGGATCGGCGCAGGCGCATCGGCCGAGCGCGGCACGCCGAAGCTCGCCAATTGGCGCGGATTGTCAATGAACTGGTCAGCCTCTGGGGCCTGGAAGCCGAAGTCCACGCGGTTCCAAGCGGCCAGCTGCACATGGTTGGCGCGGGTGAGGAATTCAGTTTCCAGCAGCAGCTTGTGCTCTTCCAGCTGCACAATCTCGCGCTCCGCCTGCACTACTTCGGCGTGCACGGCGGTCACCCGCAGATGCAGCATGATGTAGAGGACAAAGCAAATGCCCAGCGCGGCAATCCAGCCGATGCGGCGGACGGGCTTGGGCGGCGTGACAGGAAGCTGGCTCATGCGGCGTTCTCCCGTGCCGGGGCGGCGGTGCGGATGGCGGCGCGCAAAGTGGCGGAACGCGCGCGCGGATTGCGATCCAGCTCGGCAGCGGAGGGCCGGATCGCTTTCGACAGGTGCCCGAAACGCGCCGAGGGGACGGACTGCGTTTCGGGCAGGTGTCGCGAGCTGCGGGGGTTCTGGTTCGCAGCATCGCGGAGGAAGGTCTTGACCATGCGGTCTTCAAGGCTGTGGAAGCTGACGACAGCAAGCCGCCCGCCTTCCTTCAGCAGCGCTTCGGAGGCGGCGAGCGCGGCGTCGAGCTCGTCAAGCTCGCCATTCACATGGATGCGGATGGCCTGGAAGCTGCGGGTCGCCGGGTCTTTCTTGTCGCCGGGGCGGTAGCGCAAAGCCTTGCGCACGACTTCTGCCAATTCGCCGGTCGTGGTCAGGGGGCGGGCGGCCACAATCGCGCGGGCGACGCGGCGCGACTGGCGCTCCTCGCCATATTTGTAGAGCACATCGGCAATATCGGCTTCGGCAGCTTCGTTGACGAAGTCAGCGGCATTGGGGCGCGAGCGGCTCATCGTCATGTCGAGCGGGCCATTGCTGCTGAACGCAAAACCGCGCTCGGCCTGATCGAGCTGCATCGAGGAGACGCCGATATCGAGCGTGATCCCGTCCACCTGCGCAATGCCCGCTTCCGCCATCTCCTCGACCATTTCGGAAAAGCGGCGCGGATGCAGCACCAGGCGCGGGGTATCGCCTTGGGTTTCCGGCCACTCGCGGCCAGCCGCAATCGCATCGGGATCGCGGTCGAAAGCGTGCACGATGGCGCCGCGTTCCAGAATGGCGCGGGTGTAACCGCCCGCACCGAAGGTTGCATCAATTATGACATCGCCGGGCTGCGGATCGAGCGCGTCGATCACTTCATCGAGCAGCACGGGGATATGCGGGGCGGGCGCGATCATGCGCCTTTTCCTCGCGCGGATTTGGCGCGCGCCTCTTCGGCTTCGGCAAGGCACAGCTCGTACTGGTCTTCCCAGTCGCTGCCCATCGCGCCAAGCTGGTCGAGATCCCAAAGCGTGATGAAATTGCCGCCACCAAGGAAGCAGATATTGTCGCCAATCCCGCCCACTTTGCAGAACTTGGGCGGCAGCACGAAGCGACCGCTCTTGTCATAGGGGACCTCGGTAAAGACCCACATTTTGGTGGAGCGCACTTCGCGGTTGTAATCCTGCCCGCGGCGGACGGCGTTGTCCTCTTCCTTGTCGAGGATATCCTCGAACAGTGCGGTGCGCGAAAGGCCAAAGGCGCGCAGGGCTTTGTAGTCAGGGTGGGTGCCGATGCACAAAGTGCCTTCATCGCCCAACTCGGCAAAGACCTTGCGGAACAGCGGAGGCAGGACGAAGCGATCCTTTTCGCCGCGAAGCGAAAAGCCCTGCCCTCTGTATCCTGTCGGCCGCTGCGACACGTTCCGATTCCCCGTCCTGACTTCCCCGTGGACACATCTCCCCCGCTCCGGGCCGCGCGCAGACGCGACCAGACCGCCCCGAAAACGGGACGCAGCACGGGCTTGTTGTCCGATGAAATGGGTGAATAACGCGGGTTAACGCGGGATGGAAGGGGAAATTACGGGAAATTGTGGGATAGTCACGTAAGTCACTGTTTTTACGGAGGCGGAATGCCTCCGGTTATGGTTACCTCATCCATGGTTGAGGGTGATACACCGTCCGTATCTGACTGAGACTCGCCCACAAAGTGTGGAATCGGGGGCCCATTTCCCGCGCTATCCCCGAATCCGGGAAAAATCGCTGCCGCCAGCGCGAAGAGCGCCTCAGGCGCGCCTTCTATCGGGCCGTGGAAATCGAGCATGGCGGAATCGGCTATTGCCAGCACTTCGCCCTCGCCTAGCGTGCAGCGGGCAATCACGGCGTGATGCTCAAGCGTGCAGCCGTCACCCGTCGCGGCGAATTCTCCGGCGAGATTGACCGGCACCTGCGTCCCGTCAAATCCGCTATGCCGCACGCCTTCGGCCTGACTGTCGTCAAAGCGCAGTTGCAGTCCCCAATGATTGAGGATTGGCGAGAGCAGCACCGTATCCTGCGGTCGCCGCCGGTCACCAAGGCCGAAGCGCGATTCTCCGGTCATCATGGGGTCGGCAAACAGCAGCAGGCGCCCGCCTGCGCGCACCCAGCTATCAAGCGCAACATTCTCCTCGCCCGTCAGCCCGCGCGGCTGCGCCAGCAACAGCATGGTGTGCGGCGCGAGGGCGTCTGCCGAGAGATAATCAAGCGGTGCCAGCTGCGCGCGCTGTTCGATCAGCGAACGCGCCCAATGCGGTTCCGCTGCGCCGGATAGAATGTCTTCGATACCGGCAGCCTCGCCCCAGACGAGCGGGATAGTGCCCATCACCGCAAGCTGCGGAACCGACGATTGCTCCCGCTCCTGCGCCATTACCGGCATCGCCCCGCACAGCAATGCAGCGGCCAGCAAGGCCTTACTGCAATTGCGCATTGGAAGTCGGATCAGGAACATCGCCGGTCGGCTGGGTCTGCGGCGCGGAGGAGCCGGATGGCGTAGGCGTTGCGGGCAAGGCCGGAGCCACCCCTGCCTCCACCAGCGGATCAGCGCCAGCGGTGGGCGTTCCGCTTGGCTCGACCGTCGGCGCGGCTTCGGGAACCACAGAAGCATCGGTTTCCTGCACCCGGTTGCCGATCACATCCGCCAGACCGATCAGCAACACCATGCCGAGAATGCCCAGCCCGCCGACTTGCAGCCGCTGCATCCGTTCGGAACGCGAACCGCCCAGCGGGCCACCAACGGGCACGGACGCAGGCTCTGGATGCGCGTTGCGCCGTTTCAGATACTCTCGCGGATCAAACGCCATGGGACAGCAAGCTACACGATCAAGATGAACCTAGCCAGTCGAATACGGGCAGGTTTTTGCTCGCTAACCATTCGGCGTTGTAGAGCGTGGAGAGGTAGCGGAAGCCAGTATCGCACAGGATTGTCGCCACCCGCGCATCCTGCCGCCCTTCGGCGACCAATTGCCGCCCCAGCGCCACCGCGCCCGCAACATTGATGCCGCTGGAAAGGCCAAGGCACAGCCCCTCTTCGCGCAGCAGCCGCGCGACCCATTCGAGCCCTTCCTCGTCGGAAATGCGGAATTGCGTGTCGATCGGCGCGTCTTCCAGATTGGCAGTGATGCGGCCCTGCCCGATGCCCTCGGCGACGGAAGTGCCTTCCGATTTCAACTCGCCCGTGGCGAAATAGGAATAGAGCGCCGCGCCGTGCGGGTCGGTGAGCGCGATGCGGACATTCTCGTCCATCGCCTTCAGCCCCATGCCCACGCCCGAGATCGTACCGCCCGTACCCGCCGCGCAGGTAAAACCATCCACCCGCCCTTCCAGCTGCTCCCAGATTTCGGGCGCAGTGCTTTCGATATGCGCGCGGCGGTTGGCGACATTGTCGAACTGGTTCGCCCAGACCGCGTTCTCCATATCCTCGGCAATGCGGCGGCTGGTATGGACGAAGTGGTTGGGGTCGGCGAATTTGGTCGGAGGAACGGTGACGAGCTCCGCACCCAATGCCCGCAACGTGTCCATCTTCTCGCGCGACTGGTTGTCGGGCATCACAATCACGGTCTTGTAGCCCAACGCATTGGCCACCAGTGCAATCCCGATGCCGGTATTGCCCGCCGTGCCTTCGACGACCGTGCCGCCCGGCTGCAGCTCGCCCCGCGCCTCAGCATCGCGGATGATCCACAGAGCGGCGCGGTCTTTAACGCTGGCGCCCGGATTGGCGAACTCGCACTTCCCCCAAATCTCGCACCCCGCCGCCTCGCTCGGGCCGGACAAGAGGACGAGCGGCGTGTTGCCGATAAGGTCGAGCGTGTCGCTACGGACGGGGGCGTTGATCATGGAAGGGAATTAGGGCGAGCGACTGCGAAGCGCAATGCGATAGGTTTCTTGCGGTTTGCCAAGGTTGGTTTCGGAACAAAAAATCTCTCCCATTTCGGGAGAGATACGAAGACTTGGCAGCTTGCTGCCTAGTCGCAGTTCAGAGGGCGCCGCGTGCGAGCATTCGCTCGCAACCCCTCTCCCAACCCTCTCCCGCAAGGGGAGAGGGCAAGATCCTCAATCTTCCTCGGCAATCGTCACTTTCAACCCGCTCAAATCATCGGTGAACGGTATCTGGCACGACAGGCGCGAGGTCGGCGCGCGGTGGTCGCTGCTGTCGAGTAGATCGTCCTCGTCCTCGCCCATCGGCGGCAGCTTTTCGGCGAAGGCCGGGTCGACATGGACGTGGCACGTCGCGCACGAACAGCAGCCGCCGCACAGCGCCAGCAGCTCGTCAAAACCATTGTCGCGGATCGCTTCCATCACAGTCAGGCCGCTTTCAACCTCGATGGTGGATTCCTCGCCTGCGCGATTGACGACGGTGAGTTTAGGCATGGGCTTGCAATTCCTCTCAACTAAAGCGAGGCGGGAGCTAGGCAATCGCGCCCGCATTGGCAAGGATGGACGTTGGGATGGGGCTTACAGCTGCGCAGATCAAGCACGCGCTTGATGAAGTGTCGGGCCGCGAACCGGCGTTTGCCGCTGCGCTGGAGAAGGCAGGCTATCCCGAACCGCGCATCCGCCCGCGTGGCTATATGACGCTGCTGCGCACAATTGTCGGTCAACAGGTGAGCGTCGCAGCGGCATCCTCGATGTGGAACAAACTGGAGGCGGAACTGGGCGAAGACTTTACCCCCGCCTGCCTGCTGGAACGCGATTTCGATACTTTGCGCGCCTGCGGCTTGTCGCGGCAAAAGCAGGGCTATGCCCGCAGCCTGTGCGAGCTGGTGAGCGCGGGCGAAGTGGATTTCGACAACCTTCCCGCAGATGACGAGGAAGCAATTGCCGAGCTGACCAAGATCAAGGGCATAGGCCGCTGGTCAGCCGAGATTTATCTGCTCTTCGCCGAGGGCCGCCCCGACATCTGGCCCGCGGGCGATCTGGCGGTGATGGCGGGCTTGGGCAAAATCCTCGGGCTGGAAGAACGCCCCGACGAAAAGGCCACCCGCGCGCTCGCCGAACCCTGGCGCCCCCATCGCGGCGCGACCGCGATCTTCACGTGGCACTGCTACAACAATCCGGCGCTTTAGGGTCTTAACATCCCGGCCGGACACTTTTCGCCATCTCGCCCGTAGTATGGGCGCAACTATGACAACAGGAGTATGGGGCGATGGCTTACACCATGGAGAAGGTGCTGCGTGTGCGGCACTGGAATGACGGGTTGTTTTCCTTTTGCATAACCAGGCCACCAAGCTTCCGTTTCCTGTCCGGTCAATTCGTGATGCTCGGCCTGATGGTGGATGGCAAACCGCTCTTACGCGCCTATTCCATTGCCTCGCAACACTATGCGGAGGAGCTTGAGTTCCTCTCCATCATCGTGCCCGATGGACCGCTGACCTCGCGCCTTCAGCATATCCAGCCGGGCGATGAGATTTTGCTGGGCGCAAAGCCCGTCGGCAGCTTGGTCATCGACGCCGTGGTGCCGGGCAAGCATCTCCATCTTTTCGGCACAGGCACCGGTCTCGCGCCTTGGATCAGCTTGGTGCATGATCCGGAGGTGTATGAGCGCTTCGACCGTGTCACCGTGCAGCACACCGTGCGCCATGTGGAGGACAGGGCCTATTTCACCCTGCTAGACACGCATCTCGCCAATGATCCGCTGGTCGGCGAAATGGCCGCCGAGCAGCTTGTCTATGATTGGGTCGCCACGCGCGTGGCGAAGAGCAGCCATGGTGATCCGCGCCGTATTACAGAGCGTATTCGCGACGGCAGCTACCCGCTCAATCCGGAAACCGACCGGGTGATGTTGTGCGGCTCTATGCCGATGATCACGGAATGCTCGAAATTGCTCGATGAAATGGGCTTTGTGGAAGGAACGCTGTCGCACCCGGCCACCTACGTTCTGGAGCGCGCCTTTGCGGGCTGAGGGCTACGACCCGTTAGGCCGTCTCCGCAACCCAATCCTTGCGCAGTGACTTGCCAGCGAGCGCCATCAGCAGCGCGGCGACGCCATACAGCACCAGCGAGTAAAGCATTGAATAGCGCAAGGCCTCGTCGCCATAGGTCGGAGTGAGGAAATCGGACAGCGCGCCCAGCGCGTAAATCCCGCCGCCAAGGCCGATCAGATTGTTGATGAGCAGGAACAGTGCCGACGCGGTCGAACGGGCGGCGGGCACCACCAGATGCTGGATCGCCGAGAGCACCGGGCCAAGCCAGATATAGGCAAGCGCTTGGGGCAGCAGGAACAGCACGAAAGCAAGTTTCCAGTCACTGCTCGTAATCCCGGCGGCGAATAGCGGCGCACCTAGGAAGAAGGCCACGGCGGGCACCCAAGCGTAGAACGCTCGATCGCGTCCGCCCAGCCGGTCGGCCAGCAATCCGCCCGCCAGCACGCCGATCACCCCGCCGATCAGCAGGATCGCGCCGAAGAATTGCGAGGCTTCGACCAGCTCGAAACCGAAGCTGCGCATCAGCAGGCTCGGCAGCCAGAAGGCGATACCGTAGCCGAGCATGGACGACATCGCCGCGCCAAAGGACAGGAACCAGAACGAGCGTTTGCGCGCCAGAATGCCAGCGGTCTCCGCCAGCTTGGGCTGGACCGGAAGCGGTGCAGGATTGTCCACGGAGACAACCGGCTTGGCCTTGTCGCGCACCAGTATCTTGAACACCGGCACAATCAGCACGCCGAGCAGTCCAACCGTGAAGAAGGCCGTGCGCCAGTCCACCGTCGCCGCGATATAGCCGCCGAGCAGCACGCCAAGGCCCGATCCGATGGGGATGCCCAGCGAATAGACCGAGAGCGCGGTCGCCCGCTGCTCGCTGGGGAAATAGTCGCCGATCAGTGCGTAGGAGGGGGCCACCCCGCCCGCCTCGCCAATGCCGACACCCAGCCGTGCGAGGAAGATGTGCCAGAAATTCTGCGCAAGGCCGCACAATGCCGTGAACCCGCTCCACGCGAAGAGTGAGACCGCGATCACCCAGCTGCGGCTCGTCCGGTCAGCCAGCGCCGCCAAGGGCACCGCCATGGTCGAATAGAGGATGGCAAAGGCAATGCCGCCCAGCAGCCCCAATTCGCCATCGGTTAGGCCAAGATCGGCCTGCACCGGCGCGGCGAGGATCGAGAGGATCTGCCGGTCGATAAAGTTGAAGATATAGACCACCAGCAGCATCCCCAACACGACATTGCGGTTGGGATCGGGCTTGGCTGCAGTGGCCGTGGTCATTGCGCGTGGTCTTTCAGAAAAGCGGTGATCGCCGCCAGCGCGGCGGGCTCATCAAGCAAAGGCGCATGGCCTCTGCGGGGAACCTCCACACTGGCGAAGGGGCCAAGGTGTCGGGCTTGCATGGCAGCAAGCGTATCGCGGTCAAGCAAATCCGACAATTCGCCGCGAATGGCCAGCACAGGCGTTTGCCCCAGCATTTCCCACAAGGGCCACATATCGGGCTGCGGCTGGCTCTCGTCTTCGGAAAAACCCTGTGCGATGGCGGGATCATAGGCGAAGGCGATGCCGTCCACCGTCTCACGACAGGTGCGGTGCGCCCAGCCGAGCCAGTCCGCTTCGCCGAAATCGGGAAAGGCCGACTGGTTGATTGCCGCGCAAGCCTTCGCCGCCGCGTCCCAATCGGGAAACACCGTCCCGCCGCCGACATATCCCTTAATGCGATCCAGCCCCTCTTGCGAAAGCACCGGGCCGATATCGTTGAACACGATCAGCGGAAACGCGCCCGGCTGCATCGCGTTCATCACCATCGCTATGAGCCCGCCCATCGACGTGCCGATGATACCCGCGCGCTCGATGCCCAGCGATGCAAGCAGCGCGAACATATCGGCGGCGTAAACATCAGGGCGGTAATTGGCCGGATCGCGGTCATAATCCGACAGCCCACGGCCGCGCTGGTCGGGCACGATCAGCCGGTATTGGCCCGCCAAATGCGCTGCCAGCAGCGCGAAATCGGCACTGTTGCGCGTCAGCCCGTGCATCAGCAGCAGCGGCTGGCGATCATTTTGGCCATCGCCCCGATAGTCGCGGGCGAACAGCTGCAGCTGCCCGCACGCGCTATCATAATGGTGCTCGCGATAATCCATCATCACCCTCCTGAACCGGTGGGAACCGGATCAGAATTCGATGGTGGCCGTCACATATACCTGGCGCGGATTGCCGTAGAAGGCCGTCAGCGTGCCTTCGCGGCCCAGATTGCCCGTCGGCTGGCCGCCGGTCAGGATCGGCTCACCCGTGGTCGGGTTGACCGCGATGAAGGTGTAGCCCGAGGTACGGTATTCCTGATCGGTCAGGTTGCGCCCATACAGGCCGAGGCTCCAGCCGCTATCGTCGGTGTAGAGGATGCTGGCATCGAGCAGCGCATAGCCATCCTGATCGAGGAAGGGGCTGGGAACTTCGAACTGCGTCGTGGAGCTGCGGAAGGACAGCGTGCTGCCCAGATACAGCTCCCCATTGGCCAGCGGGGTCGCATAGCCCAGCGTCGCCGCGCCGCTCCATTCGGGCGTGTTCTGCACTTCGCGGAATTCGGAAACGTCGGTCGGCACGCCGCCGATATTGGTGATGAACTGGGTATATTCGGCATTGATCCAGCCGAGCGCGCCCTGGAAGCGCAGCTCGTCCCCGCTGCCCAGCAGATCGCGGGCGAGCACCGCGTTGGTTTCGAATTCGAGACCGTAGAACTCCGCTGCACCGGCATTCGACACGACACCGCAAAAGGTCTGGATGCCGCCGACATTGCAGGCGACCGAACCCGGAATCTGCACATCGGTGTAATCGGCATAGAAGGCGGCCACCGCGATATAGAGATCGCCGTCCAGCAGATCGCCCTTGTACCCCAACTCATAACTGTCGACGCTTTCCGGCGCGAAGCTGAGGAAGTCGGCGATCTCGTCATCGGTCGGTGCGCCGGGGGTTGCGGCAGGCGCGTTCACGCCGACACCGCGCGGATCGAAACCGCCGCCTTTGAAGCCTTGCGAGAAGCTGGCGTAGATATTGTGGTCAGGCGTCGGCTGGAAGCTCAATGAGACGCGCGGGGTGAACTTGTTGAATTCCTCCGAGCCTTCGAAATTGGTGCTCGGCGCGCCGAACGCGATGCCCGCACCCCCGAAAACCGGCGAACCGCCGCCGAGATAATTCTGCCGCAGAATGTCCGCCGTCCGCTCGTCCCACGTATAGCGGCCGCCGACCGAAAGGCTCAGCTGGTCGGTAATGTCGTAGCTGAAGTCGCCGAACACGGCGAAGGTCTGCGTATCGACATTGGCCTGCGTGAACGCGGTGAAACCGGCAAAGGTGGTGAACAGGCGCACGTCGAACTGCGTGTCCGCGCGCGCGTCGAGGTAATAGGCACCCATCAAGCCGGTGAACGGCCCGCCATCGTCCCACAACAGCTGGACTTCCTGGCTCAACTGTTCGTTCGAATAGAAGGCGGGAACGTCCAGATCGACGGCAGGCAGCGCGTCGAAATCAATCGGGCTCGCGCTTTCATCCGCACGATAGGCGCTGATCGAACGAAGCGTCAGCGCATCGGACAGGTCAAAGCGGATATTGGCGGCAATGCCCCATGCTTCCACATCCTGCACGGGATCAACCAGCCCGCCGCGCGTATCGAACACATTGTCCAGCACCGGCGCACCCGAAAGCGCGCCCGGGATCAGCCGGTGGCCGCCGCGCGCATTGCTGCGGTCATGCGTGTAGTCGCCCGAAATGCGCACGAAGACCGGTTCCCCGCCCCCGCCGATTTCCAGCGTGCCGCGTGCCGCCCAGATATCCTTGTTGTAATTGTCTTCGCCCGTGGTGAGATTTTCGCCGAAGCCCCCGCGCGAAAGCCGGGCAACTGAAGCGCCGATGCGCACCGGATCGGCCAGCGGGGCCGAAACCGACACGACACCCTCGGCACGGTCAAACGAGCCATAGGTCGCGCGGGCGCTGAGAGTGAATTCGTCGGGCAGTTCGCGGGTGACATATTTCACCGCGCCGCCAATCGTATTGCGGCCATACAGCGTGCCCTGCGGGCCGCGCAGCACTTCGATCCGCTCGATATCGTAAATGTCGAGAACGGCAGCCTGCGGGCGGTTGAGATACACGTCGTCGAGATAGATGCCGACGCCCTGCTCGAAGCCGGAGACCGGATCCTGCTGGCCGATGCCGCGGATAAAGGCCGAGAGGGTGGAGTTGGTACCACGCGATTCCTCCAGCGTGGTGTTCGGCGTGATCTGCGCGATATCAGTGATGTCGGACGAACCGCGACGCGCCAGCTCCTCGGCTCCGAAGGCGGTGACGGCAATCGGCACATCGACCAGATTCTCGTCACGACGGCGCGCGGTAACGACGATGCGGCCTCCGCTGACCGTATCCTCCGCTTCGGGATCGCCCTCTGCAACCTGCGCATAAGCGGGCGTGGCAAAGGCAGTGAGCACAAGTGCGGCGGCAGTGGACTGCCAAAGAGCGGCTTTCGACATCGATACTCTCCCAAGGTGATTTTTTTCTATCTCGCGTCGATATTGAAAGTTGAACCACCTTTCAACTTTTTTCTTTGCACACTGCCCCCATTGCCGTTAGCGGTGTTGTATGCCTGCATCGCCTGCCGTCTCGGAACCCGATCACAAACCCCCGCGCACAGCGCGCGGGCGCGAGACCTTGCGCAAGCTGCTGGATGCGGCGGCGAAAGAGTTTGGCGAGAAGGGCTTTCACGAAGCCTCGATCAGCAGCATCACTCGCCGGGCGGGCACGGCGCTGGGCAGTTTCTATACCTATTTCGACAGCAAGGATGCGCTGTTCCGTGCGCTGGTGAAGGACATGAGCGGGCAAGTCGCGGCGCGCGCACGCGAGGCGATTGCACCGGAGCAAAGCGCCTTCGCGATCGAACAAGCGGCTCTGCGCGCCTTCCTGCAATTCGCGCATGAGAAGAAGGAAATCTACCGCATTATCGACGAATCCGAATTCGTCGATCCGGCGGGGTATCGCCAGCACTACGAAGCCACCGCCGCGCGCATTCTCGAAAGGCTCAAGGCGGGCGAAGCGGCGGGAGAGTTCCGCGACGGGCTGGAAGAAGCGCACGCCTGGGCGCTGATGGGGATGAACGTTTTTCTCGGCCTGCGCTACGCCGTGTGGTCGGACGGCGACGAGGCCGAGCGGGTGTCGGCACTGGCGAATGCGATGCTGCGGACGGGGATTGGTGCGCGGTCTGAGGACTAGCGCAAAATACTCCCGTCCCCGTGGGGAGGGGCTGGGGGTGGGGGTACGGCATCCGCACTGGCGCGCGCCACTCTGGATTGCCGCGTTGCTTCGCTCCTCGCAATGACGGTTCACCCATCCACTGTGTTGTGAAAGGCGGCGTCACTCCCTACCTCTCCCGCTCGGGACCAATTGGGAGCATTCATGACCACCACCGCCGCAAACCGCATCGCCGCAACCCCGCTCATTTCGCGTGACGCGCTATTCGGCAATCCGTCCCGCGCGGCCGGGCGGATCAGTCCCGATGGCAAGTGGGTCAGCTGGATGGCGCCGTGGGAAGGCGTGATGAACATCTTCATGGCCCCCTTTGACGATCCCGAAAACCCACGCCGGATGACCAGCGTGACAGATCGCCCCATCCCCACCTATCTCTGGGCGCCCGACAGCCAAAGCCTGCTGTATATCCGCGACAAGGACGGGGACGAGAATTTCCTGCTCTATCAGGTCGATCTGGAAGGCAAGGCGGAAAAATGCCTGACCCCCTTCGCCAACACCCGCGTCCAGCTGGTGGGCGGGTCGGACACGATCAGGGACAAGATACTGGTCGGCGTGAACAACCGCGATCCGCGCTTCCACGATGTGCATCTGCTCGATCTCACAACCGGCGCCCTGGAACTGGTATTCGAGAACAATGCCTGGGCAGCCCTCTCCGCCGATGACAGTCTGACGCTGCGCTGGGCCATGCGGCAGAACGCATCGGGCGGCACCGATATGCACGAGATCGTCGACGGCGTCGTGGCTGCGACCCCGCGCGAAAGCACCGGCCTTGATGATGCGCTCACCACCGGCATGGCGGGCTACACGACCGATGGCAGCACGCTATACTGGCTCGACAGCCGCGGGCGTGACACCGCCGCACTTTATGCCGAGGACACCAAGACTGGCGAGCGCACTCTCATCGCCGAGCACGCCAAGGCCGATATCGGCGGCACCATGCGCGATACGCGAACGGGCGAGGTGCAGGCCTATAGCGTCACCTATCTGCGCACCGAGCATCACGCGATTCACGAAGGCATCGGCGCTTCGCTCGCCTGGCTGCGCGAGCGGCTGCAAGGCGATTTCGGCGTCCAATCGCGCACCGATGACGATCTGCGCTGGCTGGTATGGAACGACCCGCTGACCGGCCCCATCGCCTGCTATCTGTACGACCGCGAGGCGGAATCGCTGACGCTGTTCTTCGTCACCAAGCCGGAGCTGGAAGGCGCGCCGCTCCAGCCGATGCATCCGCGCGAAATCACCGCGCGCGACGGGCTGACCCTGCCCAGCTATCTCACGCTGCCTCCGCAGGTTGATCCCGATGCAGACGGTGTGCCCGATGCGCCCGTCCCGATGGTGCTGCTGGTGCATGGCGGGCCGTGGGCGCGCGACGCTTACGGCTTCAACCGCACCCACCAATGGCTCGCCAATCGCGGCTATGCGGTGCTGAGCGTCAACTTCCGCGGCTCGACCGGCTTCGGCAAGAGCTTCATCAGCGCCGGCAACAAGCAATGGTCGGGCAAGATGCATGACGATCTGATCGACGCGGTCGAATGGGCGATTGCCGAGGGCATTGCGATGCGCGACAAGGTGGCGATCATGGGCGGCTCTTATGGCGGATATGCCACGCTGGTCGGGCTGACCTTCACGCCCGATTTGTTCGCCTGCGGGGTGGACATTGTCGGCCCGTCAAACCTTGAAACGCTGCTGGAAACGATCCCGCCCTATTGGGAGCCGCTGGTGAAGCAATTCCACGAGCGGATGGGCGATCCGACGACGGCGGAAGGAAAGCAGTTCCTGAAGGACATTTCCCCGCTCTACCGCGCCAAGGATATCGTGAAGCCGCTGCTGATCGGCCAGGGCGCAAACGATCCGCGCGTGAAGCAGGCGGAAAGCGACCAGATTGTCGAGGCGATGCAGCGCGACGGGGTGCCCGTCACCTACGTCCTCTTCCCCGATGAAGGCCATGGCTTCGCCCGCCCCGAAAACAACATCGCTTTCAACGCGATCGCCGAAAACTTCCTCGCCGAAGTGCTAGGCGGACGGGCCGAACGGGTGGGCGATGTGCTGGCCGCCTCCACCGCAGATATCCTCGCGGGCAAGGAGTATGTGGGGCTGTAGCACCCCGGATAGCCGAAGTTTTAATTGACAGTAATGTCAGCAACGCTATCCATCTCCCCATGAAAGACTACAAGAGCATCCTCATCACCGGCGGCGGTTCGGGTATTGGCCGTGCTGTGGCGCAGCGTTTTTCGCGCGGGGGCTGGTTTGTCGGGCTGGCCGATATCAACGAGGCGGGCATGGCCGAAACCGGCGCGCTGCTGCCCGAAGGCACGTGGTCGGCGCACGTGCTCGACGTGCGCGATCCGGCGCAATGGGACAGCGCGCTCAAGGACTTTCACGCAGCCTGCGGCGGGCGGATTGATGCGCTCGCGAACAATGCCGGAGTCCCGCTGGGCGGCGATCTGGCAGATCTCACTATCGAAGAAATCGACCGTACGCTGGCGATCAATCTCAATGGCGTGATCTACGGCGCACGCGCCGCCTATCCTTATCTCAAAGCAGCCGCGCCCGGCTCCTGCCTCGTCAATACGTGCAGCGCGGCGGGGCTTTACGGGCAGGCGGGCATGACCGTGTATTGCGCGAGCAAGTTCGGCGTGCGCGCGATTACCGAAAGCCTCGATGTCGAATGGGCGGCGGACGGCATTCGCGTCACCGATGTGATGCCCAGCTTCATCGACACGCCTTTGCTCGCGCAATCGAGCCACCATGGTGACAACACCCAGATCCGCGACCGCGTTGCTGCTGCGGGTCTGGAATTTACGCCGGTCGAGGAGGTTGCGGAAACTTTCTGGCGCGCGGTGCATGGCGACAAGCTGCACAATACCGTGGGCAAAACCGCGAAGAAGATCGAAACTGCCGCGCGCTGGCTCCCCTCCTACATCCGCAGCAAATCGCGCGATCTGGCCGAGCGCGGGTTGAAACCGATGGGTTGACCTGCAAATTCCGACTGCCCTGAGCTTGTCGAAGGGCTACATTTGCTCTTCAAGCGCGAAGAGAACAGAAAAAGCAGTCCTTCGACAGGCTCAGGACGGTAGGCAAGAGGACGCTAAGGGAGGGCCAGATGCGCACACGCAAAAGCATTTTCATCACCGGCGGCGGCAGCGGGATTGGCCGTGCCATGGCGCAGCATTTCGCCGCGCAGGGCTGGATGGTCGGCATTTCCGATCTCAACCAGCAGGGTATGGACGAAACCAAGGCCCTGCTGCCCGATGGCCAGTGCAAAACCTACAAATTCTCCGTCACCGATATCGCTGCATGGGACGATGCCCTCGCCGATTTCACCCGCATCACCGGCGGGAAGCTGAACGTCCTCGCCAACAATGCTGGCCTGCCGTCGGGTGGGCCGCTGACCGAAGTCACGCATGAGGAAATCGACCTGCTGATCGATGTGAACCTGCGCGCGCTGTTTTACGGCGCGAAGGCCGCCTTCCCTTATCTGAAAGCCGCTGCGCCCGATGCCTGCTTGCTCAACACCGCCAGCGCGGCGGCGATTTACGGCATGGCCAACCAGAGCGTCTATGGCGCGACCAAGGCGGGCGTGCGCAGCATGACCGAGAGCTTGGACGCAGAATGGTCAGCCTACGGGATCAAGGCGCGCTCGATCATGCCCAGCTTCATCGATACCCCGCTGCTGCAAAACCCACCCAACCGCAGCCGCAACACGCCGATACGCGACTCGGTTATCAAGGCGGGCCTCGAATTCACGCCAGTAGAGGAAGTCGCGCAAGAAGCGTGGAACGCGGTGCATGGCGACAAGGTGCACGTGCTCGTCGGCAAAACCGCGCGCAAGATGGGCTTTATCGGCAAATGGTTCCCCGGCAAACTGCGCCAGCGCGCCAAGACCCTGGCGCAGGCGCACGAAAAGAGCGAGGGGCGGCCGGCGAACGCTTAGGGGGTAGCCGCCGCCATCGCCGCCAGCTTGCGCACGGTATTCATATTGCGCCCCGTGCACAGCTTTGCGCCCGGGACAACCAGCTTGGAACGCCCCATGCCGCTGGGGTGGTTGATGAAAATCTCCCGCTCGCCCAGCGCCAGTTCTTCGTCCGCCTGATGCCGCACGCCGTCCAGCGACGGCGCTCCATCGGTGAAGATCACCAGCAATTGACTGCCCACCGCATCGGGAAAGGGATTGCGCGCGACAACCGCCGCCATCCCGGCTCCGGTGCGCAAAAGGATGGCGGGAGATGCGCCGAACTCTGCCTCAATCGCGCCGGTCAGCGTGGCCCGTACCGCCTCCGAACCATCCGGCCCGGTGAACACCAGATTGCCGCTGGCGATATAGCTTTGCACATCGGCAAAGCCCGCCGCCGCGACCGCCGCGCGCAGGGGAGCCATCGCGATTTTGCCCGTGCCGCCGACGTTCACCGCGCGCAGCAGCGCGACCCAGCGGGTCATTCGGGCTCGATCATCGCGACCATCGACAGCCGCACCGCTTGCCCTTCCAGCGAGAGGAACGGCTGCGCTTCCTCCCATGGCAGCACAATGGTTTCCGCGCAGGCAGAGGCGACATGGGGCAGGATCGGAATCATCGCGACGCCTTCCCGCGCCAGCCCGACATTCCAGCTGCTTGCGGAAAGCTGCATCTCCTCGCACTCCGCGCCGATTGCCGATCCGGCATAGGGGCGCAGGGCATTGAGGAACGGTTCGGTCGCAGTACGATAGACGTAGCTATCCACCCCGCTTTCAACCAGTTCGCTCGCCAGTGCCGCTTCGTTGAGCCAGCTTGCAGGATCGACCTCCTCGCCCGAATTGCGATCAAACACGCGCCGCTCGCTCCAATAGGATCCATGCGCACCGCCGCAATAGACCCCGTTCGATTCCAGCGCGACCAGCCAGCGATAGGTCAGCAGTTCGGGTTGCAGATGGCGGCCATATTCGCCGTTCATCGCGCGGTCGGCCACCATTGCCAGACATTCGGCATGGGCGTCGCCCATATTGCCCGCAGGCAGAACCGCCCGCAGCGCAGCGTTGATGGAGTTGTCGTAATAGCGTTCGGGCGGAATGGTGAAGGTGCTGATCTGCACTGCGTCATATCCGCCAATCGCCTCCTCGCGCAGATGCTCAGGCGCAAGATAGGTATATTGCACGATGCTGGTGCCATCGAACACCGCCGCGTTCTGCGTAACAGTGCCCCCGCGCAAGCGGGGGGCCATAAAGGCCTCGCTCGAACACGGGCTCGCATATTCGTCGGCCAGCACAATTTCGCGGCGCTCCAGCCGGACGCGCTGCACCGCGTCGCCTTCGCGCCAACTGCCGAGCAGCGTATCGCCGGTGGCCTCGCCCAGCTGCCACATCGGCAAGAGCGAATCGTCCCTATCCGCAGCGCCCGCCCCCATCTGCCGCCAACCGCCGTCCTCTTCGATCAGCATGGTGAGGCGCATATCGTCCATGCGATAGAACACGCCATTGCCGTTGAAACAGGCGAGGATCGGGCTGTCACCCAGCGTGCCTTCCCAAACGCCGTAGAGCGGCTCTTCCGCAGACTGCGCTGTTGCCGGAAGGCTCACAAAAGCGGCGATACCCAGCGTGGCCAGTCGCAGCGCGTTCACGCCAGAAGCTCCTCGATCGCGCGCGCCAGCTTCATGTCCCGCATGGAAAGCCCGCCCGCGTCATGCGTCGTCAGTTCGATCTGCACCTTGTTGTAAACATTCGACCATTCGGGATGATGATCGTGCTTTTCGGCGAGCAGCGCGACCTGCGCCATGAAGCCGAACGCCTGACTGAAATCGCCGAATTCGAACGTGCGACCGATGGCATCGCCATCGCGGGTGAAAGCCCATCCGTCGAGCGCATCCACCAGCAATTCGGCCTCGCGCCTGCCCAAAGCTTCAACGGTCATCCTGTGTCCCCCTGCTTGCGTGTTCGCCCCTTCATGCCCTAACGCTTCGCGCAATGGAACCATGTCGATTAGCCGCGAGTGACCTTGCCTGCCGCCGCGGCGACCGCGTGCTGTTTTCCGGCCTCGCTTTCGCGCTGGAGACGGGCGAGGCCTGCCATGTGACGGGGCCGAACGGCATCGGGAAAAGCTCGCTGATCCGCATTCTTTCAGGGCTTATGCGCCCCTTTGCGGGCGAAGTAACGCACACGGGCAGCATGGGCCTGGTGGACGAACGCCTTGCGCTGGACGAGCATTTGCCGCTGGGCAAGGCCTTGGGTTTTTGGGAGCGGATTGACCGGTGCAGCGATGCCAGCGGAGCCATCGCGGCGATGCAGATCGCGCATCTGCTCGATGTCCCGGTGCGCTATCTTTCCACCGGCCAGCGCAAGCGCGCGGCGATTGCGCGGCTGCTCAATAGCGGGCGGCGCATCTGGTTGCTGGACGAGCCGCTGAACGGCCTCGATACACAGGCCAAGGGCGCAGTCGAAGCACTGGTGGCACAGCATTGCGGCGGCGGCGGAATCGCGCTGGTGGCGAGCCATCAGGATTTTGCCGTGCCCGATATCCGCAAGCTGCATCTGCCGGATTTCATCGCATGAGCGTGGTGATGACTCTCCTCAAACGCGATCTGGCCGCGCTGATGCCGGGCAGTTCACGCGGCAATTCGCTGCTGCCGCTCCTTTTCTTCCTGGCGGTGGCGATGCTGTTTCCCTTTGCCGTGGGGCCGGATGCCGAGCTGCTTGGCGCAACGGGCGGCGGGATGATCTGGGTGGCGGCGCTGCTCGCCGCGATCTTGCCCTTGGACCGTCTGCTCGCGCCCGATCTCGAAAGCGGGTTCTTCGATCAATGGGCACTGCGCGGGGTGACCGAGGAAGTGATCGTCGCCGTGCGCCTGCTCGCCCATTGGCTGAGCTTTGGCCCCTTCATCCTGCTCGCCAGCTTCCCCGCGAGCGCGCTGCTCGGCATCGATGGAGCTACCTTGCACACCGTCCTGCTCGGCCTGCTGGCGGGAACGCCGGGGCTGGCCGCGATCGGCATTATCATCAGCGCGGTGACCGTAGGCCTGCGCAGCGGCGGCGCGGCATTGTCCGGCCTGCTGATGATCCCGCTCGCCGTGCCGCTGCTAATTTTCGGCGCAGGCGCGCTCTCGACCGGCGGCGAAGGCGGGCTGGCGTTGACCGGAGCGATCAGCCTGGTGCTGGTGGCGATAGCACCCTTTGCCGGCGGCGCGGCAATCCGGGCGACGCGGGAGGGGTAAGCCCCTACTCCACCGGCTGGTAATCCGCCCGCCGCAGGGTCAGCATATAATCGACCAGCAGCTCCACCTCGTCATCTACGAGATAGAAATCCATTTGTTCGGGGTAGTTGTGCGCCTCGGTCAGCCAGCTGGTCAGCGTTTCGCGGGTCAGGCCCGGCGTGTTGGCGATCACGGCCCATTCGGGCGCATTCGGGTTGGGCGAGAGGCCATAGGGTTCGACCGAGTGGCACTGCGAGCACGCCGCCTGCGCCAGCGCGTGCGCCTCGGTTCCGGCTTGCGGGTTCGCGGACGCGGCGGGGTCGGGCGCGGTGTGCTGGCACGCGGCGAGCAGCGCGGTGCAAGCGGCGATTAGCGCGATATTCCGGTGCATTGTCATTCTCCCTCACCCTGTTGGAAGGAGGCTATAGCAGCAAATGGCCCGCGTGAATTTGCGCCAGATCAAAAATAGGGCGGCTGGTGCAGTCCCTTGGGTGAAGCGGTGAAAATCTCCGCGCCGTCTTCGGTAATGCCGATCGAGTGTTCGAACTGCGCCGACAAGGACTTGTCGCGCGTCACCGCCGTCCAGCCGTCATTGAGCAGCTTTACGTGCGGGCGGCCCAGATTGATCATCGGTTCGATAGTCATGAACATGCCCGCTTTCAGCTCCGGCCCGGTGCCAGCGCGCGCGGCGTGGACGACTTCGGGCGCGTCGTGGAACAGGCGGCCAAGGCCGTGCCCGCAGAAATCGCGCACCACGCCATAACGGTGGCTTTCCGCGTGCCGCTGGATCGCCGCGCCGATATCGCCCAGCCGCGCGCCGGGGCGCACCTGCGCAATGCCCAGCATCAGGCATTCATACGTAACCTCCACCAGCTTCTTGGCCTTCAGCGAAGGCTCGCCGACAAAAAACATCCGGCTGGTATCGCCGTGCCAGCCATCCAAAAGCGGCGTCACGTCAATATTGACGATATCGCCATCCTTCAGCCGCTTGTCCGACGGGATGCCGTGGCACACCACATGGTTGATCGAGATGCAGCAGCTATGCGTGTAGCCGCGATAGCCGAGCGTTGCGGGCACTGCGCCGCCATCCAGCGTCATTTCGCGCACCACGCGGTCAAGCTCTTCGGTGGAAACACCGGGCTCGACCCGCTGCGTCAATTCATCGAGGATCTGCGCGGCCAATTGCCCGGCCTTGCGCATCCCTTCAAAGCCTTCGGGCCCGTGGAGCTTGATGGTGCCGTCGCGATAGACCGAGGTGTCGGCGGTTACGTGCTGATATTGCGTCATGCGCTGCCATATAGCGTCGAAACGGGCAAAATGCGAGGCAGGCTTTCGCCCCGCCGCTCACACTGTCCCTTACTCGGCAACCGCAAAGGCTGAACGATATTGTGGCTTCACCGCCGCCAGCACCGCTTCGTCCACCGGGAAGGTGAACTCATACGCGCCTTCGGCATAAGGCCCCGCGACATAGGGCGCGATCTGCACGCCGATCCGGTTGAAATTGCGGCGGTTGCTCGAACCAAGCAGGACATTGGTATCTTCCAGCGCCACGCAGTTCTGATAGGGATCGTCCGGTTGCGGCTCGACCGCATCGCCGCGCCGCTCCGCCCGCTCGGCGTTCAGTGCTTCGCACAAGCGGTCTCCCATTGCGCTATCGAGCGCCTCTGCGGAGGTAAACAGCGCCAGCGGTTCCAGCGCGCGCCGGTTCTCACGATCCCAGACAATCGAATCGAAGCCGTAATTGGGATGCGCGCCGCCGTAATAGGTATCGAGCGCGGCGGAGAGGCTGAGCCAGCCGGGCAGTTGGGCCACGACTTCCCACACCGTGCTGCTGGAATATTTGTTGAACGGAAAACCGTTGTCGCGCGCCTCGTCACGTCCTTCATTGGCCTCGCGCTCCAGCGTGGCGCGCTGGCGATCCATCCGTTCGTCGAGCCATGCGGCAAGGCCCGGCTCCTCGCCCGCTTCCTGCGGATAGGCGTATTCGAACAGGAAGGTGTCGGTTTCCTCGGTGATCTCACGCGCGCCGCCGGTTGGCGCATCGGGCGCGGGCGTGCCGCTGGCCGAAGCGCTGGCAGTGGGCGACGGCGTGGCCGAAGCCTCGGCCACCGGCTCTTCCCCGCCACCCAATGCGTCGCAACCCGCCACAGCGAGCGCCGGAACCGCAAGGCACAGGAATCGTCGGATCATCACGCGAGCAGCCTTTCCAAACGCGAGCGAAAACGGCAAGCGTTATTCTATGAGCATTGCAACAGATCTGATCCAGCCGGACCGCGGGCAGGACGCCGTCGCCATCCATCTCGTCAACAAATCCGGGTTCGAGGAATTCGCCAAAGGCCTCTCCGGCCCGCAACGCGCGGCATTGGCGGCACAGAAGTTCAACGGCAGCGGCTATCAGGTGGGCATTGTGCCCGCCAAAAGCGCCGAAGACGACACCTGGTTTGCAGTCGGCGGCGTGGCCGATCCGGCGGAACTGTCCAGCTGGTGCCTTGCCAAGCTGGCGGAAGACTTGCCCGAAGGCACCTATCGTCTGCATGGCCGCCAGCCCGGCCCGGCCCTGTTCGGCTGGCAGAGCGCGCAATACCGCTTCACCCGCTACACCGACAACCCCGATGCCGAGGGACCGCGTGTCCTGCTGACCGAGGATGTCGCCAAGATCGACCTCGCTGTTGCCGAGGCGCAGGCCTGCGCGCTGGTGGCGACGCTCGTCAACACGCCCGCCGAAGACATGGGCCCTGCCGCGCTGGAGGCCGAGGCGGAACGGATCGCCAAGGCGCACAAGGCAGAGCTTGAGGTCATTCGCGGCGATGCGCTCGAAACCGGCTTTCCCATGGTGCACATGGTGGGCCGCGCAGCCGCGCGCAGCCATGCGCCGCGGCTGATCCGCTTCACCTGGGGAAATCCGGCGCATCCCAAAGTGGCGATTGTCGGCAAGGGCGTGTGTTTCGATTCGGGCGGGCTCGACATCAAACCGGCGAGCGGAATGCTGCTGATGAAGAAGGACATGGGCGGCGCTGCGCACGCGCTGGCATTGGCCGAGCTGGTCATGCAGGCGGGCCTCAAGCTGCATTTGCATTGCATCGTTCCGGCGGTGGAAAACGCGATTGCGGGCAACGCCTTCCGCCCCGGCGACGTGCTGAAAAGCCGCAAGGGGATCACCGTGGAAATCGGCAATACCGATGCCGAGGGTCGCCTCATCCTCGGCGATGCGCTGACGCTGGCGAGCGAGCACGAGCCCGAACTGGTGATCGACTTTGCTACGCTCACCGGAGCCGCCCGCGTGGCGGTGGGGCCGGATTTGCCCGCGCTCTTCACCCGCCGCGACCAGACTGCCGAGCAACTGATCGCCGCAGGCAAAGCGCATGATGACGAGCCGTGGCGCCTGCCGATCTGGGAGCCGTATGGCGAATGGCTGAAATCGGACATCGCCGATATGAACAACACCCACACCAACGGCTTTGCCGGGGCCAGCGTTGCCGCGAGCTTCCTCGACCGGTTTGTGGGCGAAGACATTGACTGGGCGCATTTCGATACCTTCGCCTGGCGGCCCGTGCCCAAGCCCGGCAGGCCCAAGGGCGGCGCGGCGCTGGGCCTGCGCGCGGCCTTCCATATGCTGCGTGGCCGCTACGGTTAACGCACCGCTGTTCGGGCAACTTGCCCAAAGCGCGTGACGCAGCTAAGCGCGCCACGTATTTTGCTGGAGAGGACATCTCGGGTTGCCATCGGGTGATGCAATAGAGGCGGGCAGTAAGCCGCAGGGGCCGTTTATCCTTGCGGGGCCTGTTGCGCGGCCCGATCCGGCATCGGTGCCCCTGCGCGGCGATCTGGCGCATATCGCGCTCGCCGGACGCTATTTCGTGCCGCATTATGCCGTTCCCCAGCCGCGCACGGTGCTGCCCGGCGGCGCGCCGCTGCTGCGTGAAAACCGGGATGGTGCAGAGGAATTGTGCGTGCTGATGGAAGGCGACAGTTTCGAAGTGCTCGATGTGACCGGCGATTGGGCCTGGGGCTGCCTCGGCGTAGAAGGGCCGGTCGGCTATGTCCGCGTGGGCCTGCTGGAACCGCTCATCGCATGACCTACACCGTTTTTATAGACGGCGCTGAAGGCACGACGGGCCTTGAAATCGCGCAGCGGCTGGAAGGGCGCGCGGAGTTTGATATCATCCGCCTGTCCGATGCCGAGCGCAAGGATCCCGATTGCCGCCGCACGTCGCTCAATTTCGCCGATTTCGCCATTCTCTGCCTGCCCGATGATGCCGCGCGGGAAGCGGTGGCGATGCTGGATGCGGACAGTGGCACCCGCGTGATCGACGCGTCCACCGCGCACCGCACCGCGCCGGGCTGGATATACGGCTTCCCCGAACTGGTCGGGCCGAGCGTGGTGGCAGGCGCCAAGCGGGTCGCCAATCCCGGCTGCTACCCCACCGGCTTCCTCGCTCTGCTCGCGCCGCTGGTGCGCGCCAAGCTGTTGCCGCGCGACTGGTCGTATTCGGTCAATGCGGTGTCGGGCTATTCGGGGGGCGGCAAAGGCCTGATCGCCCGCTTCGAGGAAGAAGGCGATATCGCCTTCCGCTCCTATGGCATGAGCCTTGATCACAAGCATCTGGCGGAAATGCAGAAAAATGCCGGATTGCAGTATCCGCCGGTTTTCGCACCCGCCGTGGTGCCCGCCTTTCGCGGGATGCTGGTGGAAATACCGCTCGGCCTCTCCGCCATGCGCACGGCCGCTTCGGCAGACAAGTTGCGCGCCGAACTCGCCCGCTATTACGCCGATGCGCCGCTCGTCACCGTCCACGAAGACCGGCCCGCCGAACTGCTGCTGCGCGCGGACGAACCTGCTTCCGACCGGATCGACCTGTGGGTGATGGCGGACGAAGCGGGCACCAGTGCGCGGCTGGTGGCGCGGCTCGATAATCTCGGCAAAGGCGCAGCGGGTGCAGCGGTGCAATCGCTCAACCTGATGGCCGGATGCGATCCGCTGGCGGGCCTGCGGGTCTGATTTCCCGGCGCCTTTTTGCGCTCTAACTGCCCAGCTTTTGGGCACGCCTGCCTCCTAATTCACCACGCAAAGCGAATCCCGCGCAGCCGTTTTGCGCAAGCATATTCCGCGCACGCCGTGCTGCGCTGCGCAAATGTTGCGAAAGCGCCCTTTCGCACCCGCACACAAACCGCTAGGCCCGATACTATCAGCTTTGGCACGATTCTTGAGTTGCATGAAGCGAAACAGGTGGCCGCCTGATGTCGATAGAGCCACCGCACCGGAAGAGAATTACGAAGGACGGGCACACCCTGTGAAGAAGATCGAAGCCATCATCAAACCCTTCAAGCTCGATGAAGTGAAGGATGCGCTGCACGAAGTCGGCGTGTCGGGCATCACCGTCACCGAGGCGAAGGGTTTCGGCCGGCAGAAAGGCCATACCGAGCTGTATCGCGGGGCCGAATATGTCGTCGATTTCCTGCCCAAGGTGAAGCTCGAGGTGATCGTGCCCGACACGCTGGCTGACAAGACCGTGGAAGCCATCGCCGCCGCCGCGCAAACGGGGCGGATCGGGGATGGCAAGATCTTCGTCTCCGACATCGCCACCGCCATCCGCATCCGCACCGGCGAACGCGACGACGACGCGCTGTAACCCGGCCTTCGCACACCCCCTTACCCAACACTAATTTACCTCAGGAGAACAATCCAAAATGGCAACCGCAGCAGACATCGTGAAGCAGATCGCAGACGAGGAAATCGAATGGGTCGATCTCCGCTTCACCGACCCCAAGGGCAAGTGGCAGCACCTGACGATGGTCGCCAGCGCGCTCGATGAAGACCAGCTGGAAGAAGGCCTGATGTTCGACGGCTCCTCGATCGCTGGTTGGAAGGTCATCAACGAATCCGACATGATCCTGAAGCCCGATCTGGACGCGACCTATATGGACCCGTTCAGCGCCACGCCGATGATGGTCATTTGCTGCGATATCGTCGAGCCGAGCACGGGCGAAGGCTATAACCGCGATCCGCGCTCGACTGCGAAGCGCGCCGAAGCCTATCTCGCCACCACCGGCATCGGCGATACCGTCTATGTCGGCCCCGAAGCCGAATTCTTCATGTTCGACGATGTCCGGTTTGAAGACGGCTATGCCGGCAGCGGCTTCCAGATCGACGATATCGAACTGCCGACCAATACCGGCGCGGAAATCGAAGGCGGCAACATGGCGCACCGTCCGCGCGTCAAGGGCGGCTATTTCCCCGTCGCGCCGGTGGACAGCGCGGTCGATATTCGTGGCGAGATGGTCTCGACCATGCTCGAAATGGGCCTACCTTGTGACAAGCACCACCACGAAGTCGCCGCCGCGCAGCACGAGCTGGGCTTGACCTTCGGCACGCTGGTGGAAACCGCCGACCGGATGCAGGTCTACAAATATGTCGTGCACCAGGTGGCCCACGCCTATGGCAAGACCGCGACCTTCATGCCCAAGCCGATCAAGGATGATAACGGCTCGGGGATGCACACGCATATGTCGATCTGGGCCGATGGCAAGCCGACCTTCGCGGGCAATGGCTATGCCGGTCTGTCGGACAACTGCCTCTATTACATCGGCGGCGTGATCAAGCACGCCAAGGCGCTGAACGCCTTCACCAACCCGACCACCAACAGCTACAAGCGACTGGTGCCGGGCTTTGAAGCGCCCGTGCTGCTCGCCTATTCGGCGCGCAACCGTTCGGCATCGTGCCGCATTCCCTACGGCTCGGGCGAGAAGGCGAAGCGCGTGGAATTCCGCTTCCCCGACGCGATGGCCAACCCCTACCTCGCCTATGCCGCGCTGCTGATGGCGGGTCTGGACGGCATCCAGAACAAGATCCATCCGGGCGAGGCGATGGACAAGAACCTCTACGATCTGCCCCCGGCAGAGCTGGCCGAAGTGCCGACCGTGTGCGGTTCCTTGCGCGAGGCGCTGGATTCGCTGGCGGCAGACCACGACTTCCTGCTGGCAGGCGATGTGTTCTCCAAGGACCAGATCGAAGCCTATATGGAACTGAAGTGGGAAGAAGTGATGCGCGTGGAAACGACCCCGACGGCGGTCGAATTCGACCTGTATTACAGCGCGTAATGTGATGTGCGAGGGGCCATCCGGCCCCTCGCCTCCTCGCTTCGCTGCGGGCGGCCAGTCGGCCTTGCGGTGCTTTCGACACCGAAGCAACCGCCCTCAAGTAACGAAGCGATAGGTAGAAAGTAGAGCCGCCCGGAGCGATCCGGGCGGCTTTTTGTTACTTGCTAGCTATCCATTTCCGCCAGAATGCCATCCAGTTGCTTGTAGACCGACCTACCCCAGAGCGACTTGTCGAGCCTTTCCATCACATTTTCGATGCCGGCTTCGACGCTAGTATCAGAGCAAAACGTATCAACGTCCTCCGCTTCAGCCAGCAAAGCTGCGACAAATTCGGCAGGGTTCAGAACGTTGGGGGCTTCCTTGAACAATCCATGCCATGACTTTTCGTAAGACACGGTTTGCCACTGCTGCAGAAAGAACCATATTCCGAAACGCAATGCTTCAGGCGTCGCAAACCCCGTCCGTTTGGCCATTGCAGGAAAGACGCGCCGGGCTGCAAAGTAATCATGTTCCTGATCGATGATCTTTACCCATTCGCGCAGCGCATCAAATCCGGCGTCGTCCAGCATCGCAAGCGTCAAAGCCGTTTCGGACAAAGCGCCCGGACTGTGATCCGATGGCCCCGATTTCGGCGACACCGAACGTTCCTCGTATAAGGCAGCGGCCTGCCTGCCATAAGCCATTAACAGCGCGCGCAATTCCGGCAGGAAGATTGCCACCTGATCCGCGTCAAGCTTCCTGATAGTTTCGCAGAACTTTTTCTCGCCAATGCGCTTTTTGTCGATACGGATTCTTAGAGCGAACTGGTCTCCGAAGATCAGTTTCTTCAAACCCTCTTCTTCCAGCCTGCTCCGCATTTGCGCAAATGCCGCAGCAACGCTCTGCCCGCTCCAGTCATCGCATTCGAAGACCTGTGTCGAGCGTTGCCTGACATAGGCATTGATGTCTCTATATGCTTCCGGGCTGATTGATTTGTAGCGTGAAGATGCTTCGTCAACGGGTCGCAATTCGTCTAGTGTTCCGTTGATCGAAGCATGGCGATGGTACTTGTGCTCCACATACCGGTAACCACCAGCACTGTCGGGGTCTGGCACCATTCCTGAACGGGACTTCCGCGCAGATTCATTCCTCCAAACAACCGTAAAGCCTTCCGAATCGTCGTCCCAATCGACTCTCTCGATCCAGTGATAAAGCCATCGCTCCATACTATCCTCGGAAGAGAACCCGTTCACTCTTTTGGCCGACCAAAGGTATTCACTAAATTCCTCCATGCTCTCCAAGCTTCCGAGGTGCTCTAGTATAGGCAATTTATCCTCGAATACCTCGTCATGCCGGACAACAAATTCTTGAATCCGCTCAAACGGGTCAAGGCGGTAGAGATCGACGCCGCGACCGACCGGAACGCGAGCCGGCCTCCTGTTTCCGCGAGGGAAACTCAAAACGTTCAACAGCCCTTTGAGCGGCGATTGTGGCCGATCCGGAAACATTTTCCGATGCGTCGCCAAGGCCCATTGCCCATCGGGACTGAAAAAGCCGATTTCTGGTCCGTAAAAGCCACGCAGCACTTCCGGTAAACCTGTCTGCAGCTCCGCCGTCAGCGTTTCGGGATCGAAGATCGCAATCGCCGGAGTAGAAGCAACCCGACCGATACATACCAGCTTTCCATCTGCACGCGGTGCGATTGTGAGGCCAGAATACTCTGGATGTATCTGTAAACGCCTGCCTATTTTGCCATCGACAGAGAATTGCCAGATATGGGACGCACGGTCTGCCATTTCGCCGCCTTGGCCGCGGATCTTCAACAACTCTCTATCAAGCTCAGAAACGAAAACAGACCGGTTTGCTTCTGAGTAGCACCAGGATAGCCGGTAATTGTTCTTGGTATGGAAAAAGAATTCGGGGTTCGAAGCAAAACTGGTTTGTCTGCGCTCCACCGTATCGAAGATGGCCAACTGGGATTGGTGCGAATAGCGGCCGACAGCAAGGACATACCGTTCGTCGAGGTTGTGCATTTTGGCGGGGAAATTCTCAAAGGGGAGAAAATACCACGCTTCGGGAGTGCCAGAATTGACTTCGACAGCAGTCAACCCACAGCTGTCTATAGGCGACGTCCGGATGTCCATATCCGCTCCAAATTCCCGATCACGAAAAACTACGACAAAAGCTTTGTGGCTCGCGCTGCTGGGCAGCAATGCTAACAAAAGCAAGGTGAAAGGCCAGCCCTTCCTCACCACACGTCCACCCACACCCCCACATTCCGCTTGAACATCCCGCGCCGCGCGCGCAAATGCTGCGCCACCACCGGGCCCCTCTGGCGCGCGCTACCGGAGCGCTCGCGATGTCGGCGGGATTGCTTGTGCTTTCCGGCGGATTTTCGATCATATGACTGCTCTGCTTATTCTGGGCGGCCTTGCCCTTCTCGCCATCGGAGGCGAACTCCTTGTGCGCGGCGCGGTGGGGCTGGCGGCCATCCTGCGCATTTCCCCGTTGCTTGCCGGCCTGACGATTGTCGGCTTCGGCACCTCGACACCCGAGCTGGCGACCAGCATCCAGGCCGCCTTTGCCGGTTCGCCCGGGATTGCAGTGGGCAATGTCATCGGCTCCAACATCGCCAATATCCTCTTTATTCTCGGAGTGAGTGCCGTTTTCCTGCCGCTTGCGGTGCGACCCGATGCGTTTGCCCGCGACGCGATTGCGCTCGCCGGATCGACCGCTTTGTGCGTGGGTGCGGTGATGCTTGGCGCAATCGGCGCACTGGCGGGGATCGTCCTGCTTGCCAGCCTCGTCGCTTATGTCATCTGGGCCTATCGCTCGGAAAAGGACAGCGGCGGTGCGGAGGAAGAGCGACATATCGCTGAGGTCGAGGATACCGCGCCCAAAACGCACAGCACGCCGATCCTGCTCGGCATGGTCGTCGCCGGACTTGCCGCCGCGATTTTCGGCGCAGGGCTGCTGGTTGATGGCGCGGTGATCCTTGCGCGCAGTGCGGGGATGTCCGAATCGGTAATCGGGCTCACCATCGTAGCGGTCGGCACGTCGCTGCCTGAACTGATCGCCTGCCTCGTCGCGGTCAATCGCGGCCATTCGGAAGTGGCGCTGGGCAATATTGTGGGATCAAATATCTATAACGTGCTCGGTATTCTTGGCCTTACCGCGATTATCCATCCGCTCGCGATCCCTGCTGAAATCGCACAGGTCGATATCTGGGTGATGGCCGGAACCACCGCGTTGTTGCTTGTGATGCTGCGCACCGGGTGGAAGATCACTCGCATGGAAGGCGGTGTGCTAGTGGCGCTCTATGTCGCCTATACCGCTTTCCTGTTGATGCGGTAACCGCCAAGCGGATACGAAAACGCTGCGGAAAGCCAGTGGTCTCCGCCGCGCCTCGGGACAATCGTTTTGACTAGCGCGTCTAGCGGGGCTTGAGCAGCCCGCGCTTGCCGGTCGACCAGAAGGCAGCGATCAGCAGGAAGGAAGCGAACATCGTCATCCAGTCGAGCATGGCGGGGCCAGGCACATATTCCAGATGCGCTGCCGTTGCCCAGCCGCCGCCGATCGTCATGACGAGATAGAAGGCAGTAGCGGCGGTCTCGCGGCTCACCTGTTGCATCATTTCGTCCATCAGCTTGAGCTGGCGGTTGCCCGCCCACCAGCTACCGATCAAAGCGGCCACCAGCACAGCAAGGGCAACGCCAGCGGGAACAGGGCCGAGCGGCTGCGCAAAAGCGAGCAACATCAGCGCTGCGCCCAAGGGCACCATGCTGATGGTGCTGTAGAAGAGGATCTTGCGCTGCTCCATCAGCTCCTCCGGGTCTTCGACATTGAGAAACTTCGCGCCCACCTTGGGGCTGATGACGCCCACGCCTGCCATCAATCCCACAATGACGTAAAGCAATCCGATTGTCGCGGCGATTTCGCGCGACAGCCCGATGGAGCCCAATGCACCGCTTTCGATAACGCCCCCCAGGATGCGGGTTGTGACCAAGCCAATCGCTGCGCCAACACCTACTGAAATCACCAGCTTGCGGGTCTTGCTGCCCGACTTTTGTTCGTTAGCCATATCCATTACTCCGAACCTTCCTGTGCTTGGGGTTCCCAATCATCGATAAACAAGTCCGGCACGCTCACGCCGAACAGCTTCGCCATGCGCAATGCCAGCGGCAGCGAGGGATCGTATTTGTCGGTTTCCACCGCATTGATCGTCTGCCGCGACACGCCGAGCCTGCGGGCCAGTTCGCCCTGGCTCCACGCGTGCTTCTCGCGGTGTTCCTTACCCTGCGGTGAGACCGGTTGGCGCGCGGCTCATTCATCGAGCATCCCCCGCTTGTTCGCCGCAACAGTCGATCCCACAAGCGAGAACCCCCAGAACAGGCTAAGCCAATCCAGCGCATAGGGCGCGCGGACGAGACCGAGATATCCCACCGCTGCCCAGCTGCCGCCGATTGCCAGCATGAAGCCATAAGTCCAGACCGCCGATTCAAGGCTCGCCGCGCGCATAAGTTCGTCCATAAATGGCAGGCTCTTCATCCAGAACGTCAGACCCGCGATCATCAGCAGGAAGAAGATTGCCCCGCCGGCCACCGGATTCAGCCAGACGTTCGGGCCTGATAGCGTCAGGACGATCAGGGCCAGCCCCAGAAATACGACTGCCGCAGTTTGCATGAGATAAAGCGAACGGGAATCCACAAGGTCCTGTGCATTCGGGCCCGTAAGGAGGCCCTGTCCCACTTTGGGTGCGGCAAGTGCTGCCAGCAAGACCAGTCCAACGAGCAGGTAGAAGCCCCCAATACTAAGCGCCACAACGCCCGACAGGCCGAGTGCGTCCAGCATGGAGGTGTCGATATCCCATCCACTCCTGGTGGCTGCAAATTTCCCGACACCATAGCCGACCAAACCGGCGAAAAAGCCAATAATTACCGCACCCGTAAGGCCTTTGGGTCGCCATTTGCCGCGCGGTTGCGCATTGCCATCGGTCATCATTCTACAGGTTCCCAATCATCGATAAACAAGTCCGGCACGCTCACGCCGAACAGCTTCGCCATGCGCAATGCCAGCGGCAGCGACGGATCGTATTTGTCGGTCTCCACCGCATTGATCGTCTGCCGCGACACGCCGAGCCGCCGGGCAAGCTCGCCCTGGCTCCACGCGTGTTTCTCGCGGTGTTCCTTCAACCGGTTCTGCACCGAATCACCTTTCTGCCTGACAAGAGCTCTTTACTGTAAAGAGGTCTTGTCAGTCAAGAGCTCTTGTCACCCTTTCCTACACGCGAACTGTCGCCCTAGCCCTTGCTGTCTCTCCCACACGACGCGAGGAAACTGTTATGACCTATGCCGCCATGCTCGAATTTTTCCGCAAGCTGCGCCGCCACGCCTCCCCCCGGCCCGCCCTTCAGGGGGCTGCCCGAATGCACGCCGATTTTTCCCCTCAGGACAGTGTAACAGGTGTAACAGGTTCGCCGCCAAACCCCTCAAAGATCGGGGAAAAGGGCATCGCGCTGATCCAACACTTCGAAGGCTGTGCGAAAAAGCGGGCGGATGGCATGATCGAGGCCTATCCCGATCCCGGCACCGGCGGTGATCCGTGGACCATCGGCTGGGGCGCGACGGGCAAGGACGGGTTCCATGGCGGGCGTATCGCCAAGGGGACGGTGTGGACGCAGGCGCAATGCGATGCGCGGCTGGCGGCGGATCTGGCGCGCTATGCGGCGGAAGTAGCCCGCGCGCTGGGCGATGCGCCGCGCTCGCAGAACCAGTTCGATGCGCTGGTCAGCTTCCATTACAACACCGGCGCCATCGGCAAGGCGACGCTGACGCGCAAGCATATCGCAGGCGACCATGCGGGCGCGGCGCGCGAGTTTGACCGCTGGGTCTATGCCGGAGGGCGCGTGCTCAAAGGCCTCGTCCGGCGGCGCGCGGCGGAAGCAGCGCTGTATCGGGAGGGCTAGTAGTCCCGCCGGTATTCCAGTGCCGCGCTATGCCGTCCGATTGTGCTCACCGTGGCAAGCAGGTTCAGCCAGTTGGAAATGCGGAACTCGGCATTGGTGGCGGAATAGCCCGCGCCATCGGTGATGATCTCGACATAGAAGCGGTTGGCGAAATTCCGTCCCAACGCAATCGCTGTGCCGCGCCCCAGCGCGGTATCGGCAGGCACCAGCCGCAACCGGTCGAGCCCGATTGCCGAGCGCAACTGGTTGATCGGATCGAGCCCTGCGCCGCCGCGCAGGCTCGCCACCGCCGCACCCAGTTGCAGCGCATCGGTGGCGGAGAGGTTGGAGATCGATCCGCCGAACAACAGCCGCGCCAGCAATTCCTCCTGCGGCAGCGAAGGGTTGGAGGTGAAGCTGATCTGCGGCTGGCTGGCGCGCCCGACAATGTCGACCGACACCGCGAGCCCGTCCACGCGGGTTTCGGCCACCAGGTCAATCTGCGGATCAAGCGCCTCGGCTGCGCTGAAGCGGATGATACCTTGGGTGATCGCAAACTGCCGTCCGGCAAAGGAGTAGAACCCCTGCCGCGGCACCACCACCACCGTGCCACCCAGCCGCGGATCGGCGGTGGTGCCGCGGATCTCCAGATTATCGGTGCGCCACTGGCTGTCGAGCCCCAGCCCGTCGACCTCGATGCCGCCGGGCGCGCCGACATCGATCAGATACCGCCAGCGGCCCGTGGTTGTGGCAATGGGGGCGATATCGCCGGGGACGTTGCGCTCGCGCGTCAGCACTTGCGGCAGTTCGGCAATCGCCTCGGCCGCCGTGCCCAGCCGCCACCGCGCGCTATCGGCGGTGAGGCGACCTGCGATCGTGCCGCCCCGCCCGTCGGAAATAATGCGCATCGGCCCGGTAATCACCGCGCCCATATTGGGCAGATCGAGCAGTTCTGCCCTGCGTGCGGCGATGCGCAAATCCATGCTCGGCCCGCGCGTGCGGCTGATGTTCGACAGGTCGATATAGCCGCTGCCGCTCACCGTGCCACCATTGGGCGCGGTGCCGCTGAAGCGGGTGAGGTTGAAGCGCGAACCGGTGAAGCGACCGGCGGCGGAGACATCGCTCAGATCGGTGCCGATCAGCCCGCTGCGCACCCGCAAGCCGCCGCCTGCGAGCGAGCCCACCACGCGCGGGTTCTCCAGCGTGCCGCGAATATCGGCGGCTACCGCGACATCGCCGGTCACATCGAGCAGGCTGATCGCCGCCAGCCGCCACAGCGCGGCAGACGAGCCGTTGTAGCGCAGCTGTGCGAACAGATTGCCGCGATAGAGCCGCTCGGTCAGCGTGCCGTTGGCGGGCAGCCCGGCAATGCGCGCCTGCAAGCGCCCGTCGAGCCCGTTGCCGTCATCCATCACCGCGCGCGCCTGGAACAGCGTTTCGGAGAGGTCGGCGACCAGCGCAATGTCCATCGGTTCGGAAGTCAGCAGCGCGCTCGAACGGGTCAGCCCCTCGATCATGAGCCGCGCTTCGCCGGTCGGCAGGCTGCCGCGCCCGGCGGTGATCTCGGCCACGCCCGACACGGTGCCACCCACGCCCAGCTCGCCGGTCAGCACATCGGAAAGGCCCAGCGGCATATCAACGAGCGAGAGGCGGCCCTGCATCGGCAAATCGCCGCCGAACCGTCCGCTGGCAAGCACGAAGCCGTTGCCGAAGGAAAGCTGGCTGCGCTGCAATTCCCAGCCGCCATCTTCGAGCGGCAAGAACACCGCGCGGCGCGGCATGGAGATACGGCGGTTATCGTAGGAACCATCCACCGCCACCGCGATCCGCTCGGTACTGGCATCGCCAGTGACGCGCAATTCGAAGCGGCTACCGCGCCGCCCCGTCAACGCGGCGTTGAAGCGGCCGACATTGTCCGTCACCTGCGCGCGGGCGGCAAGGCGACCGATGAAGATCTGGCCATAGCTGAGGCCGGTGAGATTGGCGTTGCCATTGAGGCTCACAGCGCCATCGGCGAAAACCCCCGCCGCATCAATCGTCCCGCTATGGATAAGCAGCGGCGTCGCCCCTTCGAAGCGGGCCGAGCGCGCGGCCAGATCGATGTCGAAGCCCTGCCCGCCATCGCGCACCGCCAGCGCAATCGTCCCGTCAAGTCCGCCGCGCCCGACATTAAGATTGCCCTCGACCCCGCCTTCGACCAGCGTCAGCACGCCCGCCAGCTGCGTTTCGGACACGGTCAGGCGCGTGATGTCGAAAGTCGTCGTCCCGTCGCGGGCGATATTGAGCAGCAGTTCACCGTCAAACGCGCCGAGCAGCGATCCGCCTTCGGTCTCTATCCGGAACCCGTCATCGGTGGGCGCGAGCGCGACGCGCACATTGCTGAGGCGCGCGGCAGGCAGCGGGTCGGCGAACACCAGCACCGCGCGCGGGCCGTCATCCGCCAGCTCCGCCTCCACCGTAAACGGGCCGTATTCGACATGGCGTCCGCTGCCCGCCAGCGTTGTGGTTCCGCCATCGATATCGCCCGAGAGGATGGCATTGGCCTTGGTCGACACCACGCTGAAGCGGTCAAAGGCGATGGGCGTGCCCTCGCCCAGCCGCACGCCGCCTCCGAAGCGGATATTGCCGCCCGACAAATTGGCGAGCGTCGCATTGGTCACCCGCGACACCACGCCGCTGACATCGGCTTGCAGCTGCCACGGATTGCCGCCGCCGATCACGAAGCGGATTTGCGCGCCGCCGTCGATTTCACCGATCCCGTCGAACAGCAAGTCCTGCATATCCACCGGCCCCGTCACCCGCGTGACGCCGGTGTTGAAATCACTGGAGAGGCCAAGCTGCGCGCTCAGCCGCTGGAACTGCACATCGAGATTGTCGGAAGTGAGCGTGCCACCTGCCAGCGCCACATTGCCGCGCACGCGCCCGTCCACCAGCCGCGGATCGGCGAGTTCGATGCCGCTCACCACGCGCCCGATGGCGGCATCGAGGCTGGAGGTGAAGCGCGTGCCGTCATAGGCGAGCGTGCCGCGCTGGAGCACATTGGTGACAATCGTGCCTGCCAGATCGATTTCGGCCACGCGCAATTCATGCGGCATAGTGAAATCGCCGAAATCCCCCGCCAGCGTGCCCGTAATACTCGCGCCATTGAGGGCAATCGTCTCGCTGAACAGCTGCGGGTCGAGCAGTTGCGCGGCGATCACCAGATCCTCGAAGCGGTTATCGGCCAGGTCAATCGCGCCTGCCCCGTCGGCATTGAGCCCACGCCCGCGCAGCACGAAACCGCCTGTCGCCACGCTACTCTCCAGCGCGCCCGTTGCGGTCAGCATCACCGTTTCGCCCAGCGCCCTCGCTGTCAGCCCTTCGACATAGGCGAGCGGGTTGATGCGGGCGACCAGCCGGTATTCGCCGCTTTCGTTGAACAATTGCCCTTCGATCAGCTCCTGCCCGCCCTGGAGCGCCCGAATGTCGCCTTCCCAGCGCGTCCAGCTGCCATCGCCTTCAACTTGCAGCGCAAGATCCTGCTCGGCCCCGACCAGCCCCGCCAACACTCCCCCCGCCGGAGCTTGATAGTCGACCGCGATATCGAACACATCGCCATCGGGCTGCACGTCGATCAGCGCGGTGAACACATCCGCGCCGCCCAGTTCACCGCCCGCATCGAGGAATACCCGCCCGTCGCGGATATCGGCTTCCGCCGCGAAGCTGACCAGCCGTTCCTCGCCGATCAGCCCTTCCGCAACGGTCAGATTGTCGATCGCAAAGCGGTCTATCCGGATGTCGAAATCGGGCAGGATCGGCGCGTCGGGATCGCCTTCATCGAGCACGGGAGCCGCGTAAAGCGTCCCGTCGTTGAGGACGAGGTGGCGGATATCCAGCCCGCTAAACAGCCACTTATGCGGCCGCCAGTTGAGATCGACGGTGGGCACTTCCAGAAACAGCGTGTCATTGGCATCGCGGAATTCGACATCGTACAGCGTCGCGCTCCACAGGATCGAGCCTTCGATTTCGCCAACATCGATCTGCAATCCCGAGGCGGGCGCAACCTTGCCAATCTGGTCGACGATAAACTGGCGGCCCGGCGGCGTGTGCAGAAAGGCTATGAACAGTAGCAACAGCAGCAGCAGGCTGAGCAGCGCGTAGACCAGCCAGCGCACCGCACGAAAGGCCCAGAAGTCGCGCAGCGTCGATGACGCGGGCGCAGCGTCTGCGGGCGCTTCGGCTTCCGGGGTGCCTGTTTCCTCTCCCGTCATCAGAACGCCTGACCCAGCCCGATATAGACCGCGATCCATTCATCGTTCGGCCCCCGGTTAAGCGGCACCGCGACATCAAGGCGCAGCGGGCCGAACTCGGTTTCGTAGCGCACGCCCACGCCCGCGCCCCATTGGATATTGCCGAAATCGGGCAGCTCGTCCTCGCCGACGGAGCCTGCATCGAAGAACGGCACCACGCTCAGCGCGCCGTCGAAGAACGGCGTGCCGATGCGCGCTTCGGCGGAAATCTCAACCAGGCTGCGCCCGCCCGCCGGATCGCCCTCGTCGGTGCGCGGGCCGATCTGGCGGTAGCCGTAGCCGCGCACCGATCCGCCGCCGCCGGCATAGAGCCGCCGCGAGGGGGCAATGCCATCCAGCGCACTGCCCGGCGTGCTGGCCAGACGCAGCCGCCCGGCCAGTACCGTATCGTCGCCCACTTGCTGATAATAGGAAAAGTCGGCCTGGCTGCGCAGATAGAAGCTCTGCACCCCGTCATTGTCAGAGGCTTCGGGCGAAAGCCGCAAGGATGCGCGCCAGCCTTCTGTGGGATCGAGCAGATCGTCCGATTCGTCGATCTGCCCGAACAGCGGCAGCGCGGCGATGAAATAGTCCTCGCTCGGCAATTCGACCCGGTTCACGTCAAATTCGCTTTCGCGCGTCGCCACCAATTCGATGCCGACCGACCAGCTATACTCCTTCTGGAACAGGAGGTTGCTCACCCGCTCGAAACTGCCCGTCAGCGAAAGCGTTTGCGCATCATAGGCTTCGTAATCGATAGTGCTGGCAAAGGCATCCACCGTCAGAATGCGGTCACGCCCGGTGAAATTGCTGCGGCGGAAGGTAACGCCCGCCAATTGTTCCTGCGTGCCGAGAACACCGCGCACGCGCAGCAAGCCTTCGGGCGGGAAGAGGTTGCGGTGTTCCCACATCCCTTCGATCCGGATGCCTTCCTCGGTGCCAACGCCGATGCTGCCCGCCAGCGTGCGCAATGGTGCGGGCGTAAGCGAAGCGGCGATGTTGACGACGCCGGGTTGATCGCCGTCAGGCTCTGCCACCACCACCGGCTGAAGATCGACCGCGCCAACAATGCCGGTGGCGAGTATCGCGCGGCGCAGATCGACCACGTCACTGCGTTGGTAGGGATCGTCGCGATGCCAGCGGGCGATGCGCGTCAGATGCTCGCCGGAGAGGAAATCCTCGTTCTCGCTCACCACCTCGCCCATGACGAAGACACCGCCGGGCTTCACCTGCATGGTGAGATCGCCCTCGATACGGGCATGGTCGATCTCCAGTTCGGGATCGCGCACGACGGCGAAGGGGAAACCGCCTTCGGCCAGTCCGTCTTCTAGGGCAGTGCGCCCGTCGGTCACCGCGTCGAGCGAGATGAAATTGCCCGGATAGACGCCGAAGGCTTCGCGCAAATCGTCATAGGCCGCGCCTGCCAGCACCAGACTGCCCAGATCGACCGCGCCAAAGCGATAACGCGGGCCGGGGATTATATCGAAGCGCGCGGTGGGTGTTTCGTCAGCGCCTTCGTCTTCAGCGCCAGCACCGCCAATGCTGCGGATCACTTGCGCGTCGTAATAGCCGTAAACCCGCAAAAGCTCGTTCAGCAAGACCTCGTCATCACGCGCCTGCGCGGCGAGGCGGGCAAGATTGCCGTCATCGTCCAGCAGTGCGATGCTGGACAGCGCCTCGAACCGGGCGAGGAAGGCATAGCGTTCGGGGAACAGCGCCCGCTCGCTGGGGAACACCAGCACCAGCTCGTCCGAAATCCGTTCCTCGCTGCCGGGCGGCAGTGGCGGGATTTCGTCATCGAAGGTGGCGAATTCGATGGGCTCCTCATCCGGCGCAAGCGGCGCGAGCTGCGGACGCTCCATCGCATCGGGCCAGGGGATGGTGATCTCGGGCAAATCGGCGAGTGGAGAGGAGGCATCAATCGGCGGCAGAGACAGCAGTTCGTCGAGGCCCACCTGAAGTTGGGCATCGGGCACGCCCTGCGCCGCCCACGCCTCCGGATCGGCCACCGCTGCATCGGGGATCAGGTCTTCAAGCGAGCGATCTTGCACCCTGCCTTGCGCATCCTGCGCCAGTGCAGGCTGCGCGGCGAGGCTGCACGCGCCCAGCGCCGCCAGCACGGCAACGCGGCCAAGCGCGCGCTCAGGCGAGCTTGTATTCGGCTTGCAAGCCCGGCGTATTGTCTTTTGATCCGCCATCGGGAGCAGGAATCCTTTCGCCCCCGTCGCGCGTGAACTTGTCGATAAGCGCGCGCTGCTCATCATCCCCCAAACGCCGCCATCCCTGCGGCCCCAGCACTTCCAAGGGGCGGAAGCGCACCTTGTATTGCATCCGCGCACTGCCTTCGACCCAATAGCCGAGATAGACGAAAGGCAGCTTCCCGCGTGCAGCGCGGCGAATATGGTCAAGAATGACGTAGGTACCAAGTCCGCTGCGATCCTTGTGATCGGGATCGAAGAAGCTGTAGATCATCGAAAGCCCGTCTGCCTGACGATCCATTAAACACGCAGCGACCAGACGTCCAACCCCGCCCGTGGGGGACGGTTCCCGGTATTCCACGACAAAGCTGGACACGGCGGTGTGTTCGACCATGTCGGCATAATCGACTTCGTCCATCGCTGCCATCCCGCCGCCGGGGTGGCGGTATTCGAGATAATGCTGGAGCAGCTCGAATTGCTCGGCCGTCGCCCACGGCTTGCATTCGGTGGCGATCAAATCCGAATTGCGCTTCAGAATGCGCTTTTGCGATGCCGATGGCCGGAAATCGAAGGCAGACACGCGCACCGAAACGCAGGCGCGGCAATCGGCGCAGGACGGGCGGTAGGCCACTGTCTGGCTGCGGCGGAAACCGATGCGGCCCAGCGCATCGTTCAACTGTTCGGCGTGCGGGCCTTTCAGCTCGGTAAAGACTTTGCGTTCGGTCTTGCCCTCAAGATACGGACAAGGCGCGGGGCTCGTGACGAAGAATCGGGGGAAGCGAACGGGGGCCGTCACGGTCTTGGTCGATCCTTTCGATTCCGGTGCATCCTGCGCCAACGGGGCGCTGCGAACGGGCGATTGCCTCTGCCGCATCTGTTGCACGGCTGAATCGCTCATAGAACCATGTTAACCAAAAAAAGCCGCTTGGGGAGCAATAATTTCCACAAGTCCCTTGCCAGCAGTGGCAAAGCATCCCGTATCGGGTCAGTTCAATTCCGCCTGGCTAACGGCGTAACCCTTGGCGGTGAGCGCCTGCACCAACGCATCGAGCTGCGCCTTGTCGCGCGCTTCGCACTCGATATCGGTCACCAGACCTTTGGCCGGCAGATTGGTGAAAATCCGCTGGTGATAGATCTCGATGATGTTGACGCTGTGCGCGTCGAACTCGCGCATCACCTTGAACAGCGCGCCGGGGCGATCCTGCAAGGTAATCTGCAAACGGGCGAGACGGCCCGAACGGGCGAGATCGCGCAGCAGCACATTGGCGAGAAGGCGGGTGTCGATATTGCCGCCGCACAGCACCAGTCCGATACGCTTGCCACGGAAGCGTTCTGGGTAGGAGAGGATCGCCGCCAGCCCCGCCGCGCCTGCGCCTTCCACCACGGTCTTTTCGATCTGCAACAGCAGGCTGACCGCTTCTTCCAGATGCGGTTCGTCCACCAGCACGATATCATCGACCAGCCGGTTGATGACCACTTGGGTGAACTTGCCCGGCTGCTTGACCGCAATCCCTTCGGCCAGCGTGTCGCCACCGCTGGGCAGATCCTCGCCTTTGAAGGCGTTGTAAGATGAGGGGAAAAGCTGCGCTTCCACCCCGATCACTTCGATCGGATCGGGCATAGCCTTGGCCACCGTCGCCATGCCCGAAATCAGCCCGCCGCCGCCAATCGGCACGACAATGCAATCGAGATCGGGCGCATCGGCAAACAGTTCGAGTGCCGCCGTGCCCTGCCCTGCGGCGACTTTGGGATCGTCGAAGGGGTGCACGAAAGTGAGGCCAAGCTCCTGCTCCAGCGTGCGCGCATGGGCGCTCGCCTCGTCAAACGTCTCGCCTTCCAGCACGACATTGCCGCCCACTGCCTCGGTCTGCATCACTTTCACCACCGGCGTGGTGCGCGGCATGACGATGGTGACCGGCACGCCCAGCCGCGTGCCGTGATAGCTGAGGCCCTGCGAATGGTTGCCCGCGCTCGCCGCAATCACGCCGCGCGCGCGCTGTTCATCGGTCAATTGCAGCAGCGCGTTGAGCGCCCCGCGCTCCTTATACGCCGCGGTGAATTGCAGGTTTTCGAATTTGAGCCAAATTTGCGCGCCGGTAATCTTGGAGAGCGTCTGCGAATACATGGTGGGCGTACGCACCACCGCTCCTGCGATCCGCTGCGCGGCTGCTTCGATATCGGCGAGAGTCAATGTCGGCTCGGTCATGGGGAAGAGCGCCTAGCGGCTGGAACGGCGAAGGGGAATAGGGTGCAAACTATCCTCCCGTGAAAGATTGCCTTTCAGACGCATTGCCTTTGGCGGTCGAACACGGCACCTATCCGCGCCATGACTGCAATCGCTTTTTTGGGCCTTGGCGTGATGGGAGCGCCGATGGCCGGACATCTCGCCCGCGCCGGGTTTGCTGTAACCGGATACAACCGCACCTTCGCCAAGGCAGAAGCGTGGCAAAAGGCGCTGGCGGGCGAAGGCCCGTCGGTCAGCATTGAAGCCGATGCGGCGCAGGCTGCGGCGGACAAGGACGTGGTGCTCGCCTGCCTCGGCAATGACGCGGATGTCACCGCAGTGCTGCTGGGAGAAGGCGGCGTGCTGGCGGCGATGCGCAAGGGCGCGACCTTTGTCGATCACACCACCATCTCGCCAGCTCTCGCCCGCCGGATCGCCGAAGAATGCGCGCGGCTGGGCCTCCACGCGGTCGATGCGCCGGTGTCGGGCGGACAGGCGGGCGCGGAAAACGGTCGGCTCGCGATTATGTGCGGGGGATCGGACGCGGCGATGGCGAAGGCCGCACCGGTCATGGACAACTATGCCGCGAGGATCGTGCATATTGGCGGGCCGGGCGCAGGGCAGGCGTGCAAGGCGGTCAACCAAGTGTGCATCGCGGGCGTGCTGGCGGGTCTGGCCGAAGGCGTACGGCTGGCGCAGGCGACGGGCGTGGATACCGACAAGGTGCTGGAAGCGATCAGCGGCGGCGCCGCGCAGAGCTGGCAGATGGAAAACCGCTGGCAAACGATGGTGCGCGGCGAGTTTGATTTCGGTTTCGCCATCGACTGGATGCGCAAGGATCTCGCCATCGCGCTTGGCGAAGCGAAGGCGGAAGGCCTGTCCCTCCCCGTCGCCGCGCTCGTCGATCAATTCTATGCGCAGGTGCAAGCTGCGGGCGGTGCCCGGCAGGATACCAGCGCGCTTATCCGCCATTTGCCGGAGGTCAATTCCAAGTGAAGTTACTCGCCACGCTGGCAGCCAGTGCTGCCCTCCTCACCGCCACCCCCGCGCTGGCGCAAACCTGGATCGACAATGTCGACGGCATTTCCATCGACCGCGAAGGAAATGTTGATCGCTTCGTCGGCATGGTGATCGATGCCGACGGGCGCGTGGTAGAATTGCTCGATTTCGGCGACGACCCGACGATCACCGTGCAATACCGCAACGATCTTGAAGGGCGGGTGGTCATCCCCGGCTTTATCGACGCGCACGCGCATCTGATGGGGCTCGGCCTCGGCACGCTGGTGCTCGATCTGTCGGGCACCCGCTCGCTGGAAGAGGCACTCGCCGCTATCGCCGCCTATGCCGAGGAATATCCCGACCGCCCGTGGATTATCGGACGCGGCTGGAATCAGGAAATCTGGGGCCTCGGGCGCTTTCCGACCGCTGCCGAACTGGACGCAGTGGTGTCTGACCGTCCTGTCTGGCTCGAACGGGTGGACGGCCATGCGGGCTGGGCAAATACGCTTGCCTTGCAGGCAGGCGGCGTGACGGCTGCTTCGCAAGACCCCTCCGGCGGTCGGATCGAGCGTTTGCCCGGCAGCCGCGCGCCGTCGGGCGTGCTGGTCGATGCCGCCATGCCAATGGTCGGCGCACAGGTGCCGCCACCCCGCGCGCGCGACCGCGAACAGGCGCTCTACAACGCGCAGCAATTGCTGCTGAGCTACGGCATTACCGCGATGGCGGACATGGGCACTACGCTGGAAGACTGGATGACCATCCGCCGCGCGGGCGATGCCGGATGGCTCTCCGTGCGGGTGATGGCCTATGCTGATTCGGTGGAAACGATGCTGCTGATCGGCGGCGAGCGGCCCACCGATTGGCTGTATGACGATATGCTGCGGCTGAACGGGGTGAAGCTCTATCTCGATGGCGCGCTTGGCTCGCGCGGGGCGCTGCTCAAAGAGGATTACGAGGACGATCACGGCAATCGCGGCCTTCCGCTGCTCACCCCGGCGCAACTGCGCAATCTGATGAGCCGCGCTGCGCTCGGCAATTATCAGGTCGCCGTCCACGCGATTGGCGATGCCGCCAACGCCGAGGCGCTGAACGCAATCGAGGAACTGTCCGCCGACTTTTCCGGCGATCGGCGCTGGCGGATCGAACACGCGCAAATCGTCGATCCGGTCGATATCGCCCGCTTCGGCCAGCACGGCATCATCGCCTCTATGCAACCGGTGCATCAGACCAGCGATATGTTCATGGCCGAAGCGCGGCTGGGGGATGACCGGCTGGGCGGCGCCTATGCCTGGCGCACCATTCTGAATACGGGCGGCACGCTGGCTTTCGGCACTGATGCGCCTGTGGAGCCGGTTGACCCGTTGGCAGGACTTGCTGTGGCGATCAGCCGCGCCAATGCCGATGGCGAGCCCTTCGGCGGCTGGCGGGCCGAGGAAGCGGTTACCCGCGAACAGGCGCTGGCCGCCTACACTGCCAATGCCGCCTATGCCGGTTTTGCCGAAGGCCGCTTCGGCACGCTGGCACCGGGCGAGCGGGCCGACTTCGTGGTGCTGTCTGCCGACCCGTTGATGTCCAGCCCGGAACAGATTCGTAGAATCGCGGTCGAGCAGACATGGGTAGCCGGTCGGCTGGTTTATGATGCAGATATGCAACGCCTGCCAGCCGATAGCCCACCACAGGGCGTAATTGTGACAGATTGATACCCAATTTTAGCTCGCCATTAACGCAAAGACTCGTTAGGGGTGTTCCAACGAGGGATTAAATAGTGAGGATTTTACCCGCGATGACTGCCAAGTTGTTCACAACCGCCGCCGCCGCAATCGCCCTGTCGGCTACGCCGACTCTGGCGCAGGAAAGCCAATTTGATCGTGCTCCGGCACCGATCGATGCGCAGGCCGAGCAGATTGACGACAATGGCCCGGGCCTGCTGCTCGCCATCGCCGCGCTCGCTGCAATCATCGCTGCAATCCTGATCGCTGCCGGTCAGGAAGGCGAAGACGAAGTCCTGCCGACCAGCCCGTAAGCTGATCACACATCACCGGATTTGAAAACGGGGTTGCTTGCGGCCCCGTTTTTCTTTGTGCGGTCAGTATGCTTGGGACTTGCTCTCTTGCGGAGAGCGCAGTGCAGTTTAGTTGGTAGGTTCGTCCGCAGCGGCGTCGGCTGCTTCCTCAAGCGGACTGCCCGAGGTAGCTTCGGCCTTCGCCTCTTCCTTCGCCCGCTTGCGTTCGCTCAGCAGCATCAACAGCAGCGAGCCTTCGAACAAGAGCAGCAGAGGCAGCGCCAGCATGAGCTGCGAGATCACGTCGGGCGGCGTAATCAGCGCAGCCACAACGAAAACCGCAACGATAATATAGCGCCGCGCCGATACTAGCTGCTCGCGCGTCACCAGCCCCGCCATGTTCAGCAGCATCAGCAGCACCGGCAGCAAAAAGCTGATCCCGAATGCCAGGATGAAGCGCATCACCAGATCGAGATATTGCCCCATTTCGGGCAGCGCATTGGCCGGCAACCCGCCCGCTTCGCCTTCAAACCCGAGGAAAAACTCGAACGCCAGCGGCATCACCACGAAATAGGCGAGCGCCGCGCCCATGGTGAACAGAATGGGCGTTGCCAGCAGGAATGGCAGGAAGGCGCGCTTTTCCTTGGCGTAAAGCCCCGGCGCGATAAACGCCCAAAGCTGGTTGGCGATAATCGGGAAGCTGATGAAAAACGCCGCAAACAGCGCGACCTTGATCTCGACAAAGAACGCGCCGTACAGCTGCGTGTAGACCAGCTGCCCCTGCCCTTCGGGAAAGGCGCTGGTCAGCGGTTGCACCAGCAGGCCGAAAATCTGGTCGGCGAAATAGAAGCTGATGACAAACGCCACCATCAGCGCCGCCACGGCCTTCACCAGCCGCCCGCGCAATTCAATCAGGTGATCGAGCAGCGGGGCCTGCGTATCGTCCAGATCCTTGATAATGCCCATCGCTCAGCTGTCTTTCGCGGGCGGATCGAGCGGGAGCTCGGGCGCAGTTTCGGGCGCGTCCACCGGCTGCGGCGCTGGGGCATGCGCTGCGGATTTTGCTTCCGCCGCAACCGCTTCTTTCGCGGCAATCCGCTCTTCGGGCGAGAGTCCCTCCAGCCGCGCCTTCTGCTCGGCCGTTAGCTGGCGCGGCGGATAGGCGCCGGTCGGCTCCATCTCGGGCGGTGCGCCATCGGGATGTTCGCGCATGATCTTTTCGTTCTGCGCCTTCCACTTCTTTTCCATGTCATCCAGCTCCGCCTCGCGCACCATGGCGTCGAGTCCGGTGCGGAAATGGGCAGAAAGTTTGCGCATCTTGCCCACCCAGCGCCCCGCCGTGCGGAAGGCGAGCGGCATATCCTTGGGGCCGATGACAAGCACCGCCACAATGACGATCATCAAAAGTTCGGTGGCGCCGATATCGAACATAATGCGCGGCGCTCGCTAGGCAGATCAGGAACGGGGGGTGTCGCCCGAGGTCGTCTCGGTCGTGTCGCTCGTGGTGGAGGCAGGAGTCGGAGCAGGCGCTTCGATCTGTGCATTGGGCTCCGCAGTGCCGCGCTGTTCCTCGCTCATGCCCTTCTTGAAGCTGCTGATTCCCTTGCCGAAATCGCCCATCATCTCCGAAATCCGGCCACGGCCGAACAGGACAAGGATGACGACGGCGATGATCAGGATCTGCCAAATACCCGGCTGCATGAGAATTTCCTTGTGAACGCTTTACCCGTGTAACTTAGGCGCTATCGCCGGGCATTTCCAGCGGTTCCTCGTGATCGCCCGCATCGCCTTCTGCAGCAGCAGCGGCGGCAGCAGCCTCTTCGGCGGCGAGTTGCTCTTCCTTCTGCGCCACCATGTCCTCGTAGGCATCGTCAACCGGATCGAGCAAGCCCGCGGCCTTCAATTCGTCCAGCCCCGGCAAATCCTTGCGCGATTCGAGGCCGAAATGGCTCAAGAAATCGGGCGTGGTGGCGTAAATCACCGGTCGCCCCGGCACTTCGCGCCTGCCCGCTGCCCGCACCCAGCCTGCCTCCATCAACACGTCCAGCGTGCCCGGACTGGTCTGCACCCCGCGAATCGATTCGATTTCCGCGCGGCTGACGGGTTCGTGATAGGCGATGATCGCCAGCACTTCGGTGGCCGCGCGGCTCAGCTTGCGCACCTGTTCCTTCTCCCGCCGCAGCAAATGCGCCAGATCGGGCGCGGTCTGGAATTGCCAGCGCTTTCCGCGCTCGACCAGCACAACGCCGCGCCCGGCATAGGCAGCCTGCAATTCGGCCAGCGCCGCGCGCACATCGGCATCACCCAGATGCGCCGAAATCGCCTCCGCCGTCAGCGGCTCCTCCGCCGCGAACAGGCAGGCTTCCACCGCGCGGGCGAGGTCGGAGACTTGGGTCACGCCACCACCCGCCGCAGTTCCAGCGGGCCAAAGGCGTCCTCCTGCCTGATTTCCGCCTTGCCCATACGCGCCAGTTCCAGCGCGGCGACAAAGCTTGATGCGAGCGCGCTTTTGCGCAGGCGCGGTTCGGCATTGGCGGGCAGGAAGCTGCGAAGTTCCATCCAGTCCAGCGTAACGCCGAGCATGGCGGACACGCGCTGGAGCGCCGAATCGAGCGTCATCACCGGGCGCTCTGCCACCATATGCACCACCGGTTCGGTGCGCAGTTTCACCTGCCCGTAGGCGCGCACAAGGCTGAACCAGTCGCATTGCCAGGCATTCTTGCGCAGAACTTTGAGCCCCTCGGGCGCGCCGCGCGCAAAGACATCGCGCCCCAGCAAGTCACGCGCCATCAGCCGCGCCCCTGCCTCGCGCATCGCCCCCAGCCGTTGCAGCCGCAATTGCAGCCGCAGCGCGAGTTCTTCGGGCGAAGGGTCTTCCTGCTCTTCCTTGGGCAGCAGCATCGCCGATTTGAGATAAGCAAGCCACGCCGCCATCACGAGGTAATCGGCGGCAATTTCCAGCTTCAGCGCCTCGGCCCGCTCGATATAGAGGATATACTGGTCAACCAGCGCGAGAATGCTGATCGCCTTGAGATCGACCTTCTGCCGCCGCGCCAGATCGAGCAGCAGATCGAGCGGCCCCTCCCACCCGTCGAGTTCGAGATAGAGCGCGTTCGAATCGTCCGCAGAAGGTGCAGCGATGCCGCGCCATTCATCGGCGACCGTTCCCTCGCTTGGCGCAGCCATCCGCAGGATGAGGTCTTCCTCACTCACGCTTCGGCCCCGACCAGCTTCAACAACGCGTCGCGGGTGCGGAGGAGTTCTTCGCGCGGCGTGGTGTCCGCAATCACGCCGACACTCTCCAGCGCGCGCTCCAGCCGTTTGGCGGTGGTATCGGACATCGCCGGAAGCGCCGCCACGATGCCCGCCATGTCGTCGATTTTCGCCCAGCAATTGAGCACGATATCGCAGCCCGCCGCCACCGCCGCTGCCGCGCGCTGCGGAATGGTACCGTCGAGCGCTTCCATATCGATATCATCGGTCAGCAGCAGGCCATCAAAGCCGATACGTTGGCGGATGATTCGCCCGATCACCTTTTCCGACAAAGTCGCGGGACGATCCGCATCCCACGCGGTGAAGCGGATATGCGCGCTCATCGCCATGGGTGCATCGGTCAACTGGGCGAAGGGAGCGATATCGGTGGCGAGTTCCGCGTCGGAGGCGGTGACGACGGGCAAATCCTTGTGGCTGTCCACCAGCGCGCGGCCGTGGCCGGGCATATGCTTGATGCAGCCCGCCACTCCGCCGCGCTTCAGCCCGTCGAGCACGGCGCGGCCCAAAGCGGCGACCTGCATCGGTTCGCTGCCCAAAGCGCGATCACCAATCACATCATGCGCGCCTGCCTGCCGCACGTCGAGCAGCGGGAGGTAATCGACCGTGATGCCGCATTCCTGCAAATCCAGCGCAAGCAGCTGAGCATTTGCCCGCGCCGCCTGGATCGCGCTGGCCGGAGCCATGCCGTAAAGCTGCGCGAACACGCCTTGCGGCGGGTATTTGTCCCACACGGGCGGCTTCATGCGGGTGACGCGCCCGCCTTCCTGATCGATGCTGATAAGCAGATTCTCGCGCCCGTGCAGGCTTCGCAGATCATCGGTCAGCGCCCGCAACTGCTCGCGATCCTCGCAATTGCGCGCGAACAGGATGTAGCCTGCCGGATCCGCCTCCGTGAAGAAAGCGCGTTCATCATCGGTCAGGGTGAGACCGGACAGGCCGAAAATCGCGGGTGTCATCGCCAGTATCTACGCCCGAATTCGCCGCATCACGCAAGCATTTACGGATAGCGGGCGGGGGAAAAGACCGGCAAAACCGGCCCTGCTAGCGGATGTAACAGTCCCCGCCACCATTGCGGATCGCGCGGCAGGTGGCATCGGCAGTGGCGCGGTCTCCCGCGATGGCTTGCAAGCGATAAACCCGCGCACCGTTCACATCGCCTTCCACCACGCGATACCGCATTCCGGAAAGCACGCTGAACCGGCCCGTGGCGCTGCGCCAAGCCGCTTCGGCGTCGGCCTGACTGCCAAACGCACCGATCTGGACATAGACATTGCTGCCGCTGGTTGCCGCAGGCGTTGCAGCGGCCCCGCCAGCAGCGCCGGAAGCGTCGTCACCCGATTGATCGACATCGATGGTCGGACGCGGGCTGTCGCCGCCGTCCTCGCCTGCCACACGACCGCGATCCTGCTCACCCTCGGCAACCTGGAACGCCTGGCTGCCGGTCCCTTCGACCTCGGCATCAGCGCCTTCCTCGGGCCGGACCTTGTAGGCCCCTTCGGGCGCTTCGATGGTCGAGCCATCGGGCACCATTTCGGGGTCGGGACGATCCTTGGTGAGCCACCACAGGCCGTAAAGCAGCGCCGCGATGGCAGCGAGGCCGATCAGCGTGATCCAGATCAGGCGGAAATCGAACCCGCCTTCTTCCTCATACTCGTCGGCTTCCAGCCACGGCAAATCTTCGTCTTCGTCGGTAAGGTCGAGCTGCTCTTCCTCCTCCCACGTCGCTTCGATTTCGCCGTCCTGGTATTCCAGGTCCTCGTCCCGATCGCCCGGATTATTCATCGCTCACAACTCCTCGACCGCTTCGACCCCCAAAATGGCCAAGCCGTTTCGTACTATCTGCCCGATTTGGGACGCGAGAAAAAGCCTTGCCGCCGATACATCCGCTTTATGTTCCAGTATGAACCGCTTTTCCGGATTGTCATTCCCCAGATTCCAGAAGGCGTGGAACGCGGCGGCCAGATCGTAGAGGTAAAACGCAATGCGATGCGGCTCCCGCGCGCGCGCTGCCGCCTCGACTTCGCGGGGGAATTGCGCGGCTTGCTTGACCAGCGCGAGATCGGCTTCGGTCAGCAAATCCAGATGCGTATCTGACGGGGTAATCCCCGCTTCCGCCGCCTTCCGCAGCGTCGAGCAGATACGCGCATGGGCATATTGCACATAGAAGACCGGATTGTCTTTCGAGGCTTCCACCACTTTGGCAAAGTCGAAATCCATCTGCGCTTCGGGCTTGCGGGTGAGCATGGTGAAGCGCACCACATCCTTGCCCACTTCCTCCACCATGTCGGCGATGGTGATAAAGTTGCCCGAACGCTTGGACATTTTCGCCGGCTCGCCATCGCGCAGAAGCTGCACCATCTGCACCAGCTTCACATCGAAGGGGGTAACATCACCATTGCCAGCCGACAGCGCGGCGACCGCCGCCTTGATCCGCTTGACCGTGCCCGCGTGGTCAGCGCCCCAAACGTCAATCAGCGCATCGGCGGTTTCGGCCTTCTGCATATGATAGGCGAGGTCGGCCCCGAAATAGGTCCACTTGCCGTCGGACTTCCTGATCGGGCGATCCTGATCGTCGCCAAATTGAGTCGAACGGAACAGCGGCAGCTCGACCGGTTCCCAGTCTTCGGGGGGCGCCTTGCCCTTGGGTGCTTCCAGCACGCCATCATAGACCAGATCCTGCGCCCGCAGCCACGCTTCGGCAGCTTCGGGCTTGCCCGCCGCTTGCAGCGCCGCTTCGGACGAGAACACATCATGCTTGATGCCGAGCTGCGCCAGATCGGATTTGATCACCGCCATCATCCGCTCGACCGCGAAGGCGCGGAAAACCGCCAGCCACTCGGCTTCGTCAGCGCGCTGGTAACGGTCGCCGAATTCCTGCGCCGCCGCTTCGCCAACGGGGATCAGATAGGCGCCGGGATAAAACCCTTCCGGAATCTCGCCAATGTCCTCGCCCAGCGCCTCGCGGTAACGCAAATGCGCCGAACGGGCGAGCGTATCGACCTGCCCGCCTGCATCATTGACGTAATATTCGCGGATGACCTTGTGCCCGGCAAATTCGAGCAGGCTCGCCAGCGCGTCACCCACCACCGCGCCGCGGCAATGGCCCATATGCATCGGGCCGGTCGGATTGGCGGAGACATATTCGACATTCACCGTGGTGCCCGCGCCCATGTCCGACTTGCCGTAGCTATCGCCCAGCGCGGCAATCGCGGCGATTTCTTCGCGCCACACGGCAGGTGCAAGGCGCAGATTGATGAAGCCCGGCCCGGCAATCTCCGCGCTTTCGATCAGCGGATCGCGGGTGAGATGGTCGACGATTTTCTCCGCCAGCGCGCGCGGATTGGTGGCGGCGTGCTTCGCCAGCACCATCGCGGCATTGGTCGCCAGATCGCCATGCGCGGCATCACGCGGCGGCTCCACGCTGACATTGCCGCGCGGGCTGCCTGCGGGAAGCACGGCTTCGGCTTCCAGCGTGGCAAGGATGGCATCGATTTTGGCCGCGAAGGCGACATACAAGGTTTGTGAAGTGGTCATGGGGAGCGCCGTTAGCGTGTTTGCATCCGGAGGCAAAGAAATCGCTGACTTATCTGGCGAATGATCTAGGATCGCACAGAGCGGGTTTGGCTATCGATAACCTGCGTCTAAAAAGGGGGATTTTCTATGCTTCGTATTCTCAAACCATTCGCCATCGGCTTGGTCGGCGGATTTGTCGGCCTCGGCGCGGCGAGCGTTGCGGCCGGTCCGGCAGAGTTTTCCTCTGGAGAGAGCATCCTCAACATTGGTGAGAACGAATATCTCCACGCGTCCGATGGCCGCATTCGTTATTGCTCCCTGTCCGGCAGCTACACTGTCCGAATAAATTGCACCGAATGGGTTTAACGCTACCTATCGCGTGACGTTGTAGGCTAGCTGCTCTTCGGTCAGCTGGAAGCCGATCAGCAGTTCGAACGTGGCGCGCGCCACGGCGGCGCGGACATCGGGTTCGGACAGCGGATCAACCGCGGCGGACTGGTCGCCCGCGCGTCGTCGACGCGTGATGCGTTCGCGGATATCCTCGGGCAAAGTAGCCTCGGCACGGCTGACATAGCTTTCTGCCGCGCCGCTGGCCTGCGCGCGTTCCTGCCCGTCAGCAAAGGTCAGCGTCACCGTGCCCACGCGCTTCGCCACCACCGAGGTGCCGCCGCGCATCACGGTGGAGAAATAGGGCAGTTCCACAGTCCGCGCGCCGCGCGTGTCGCGCCGCATCGCCACCACATTGAACGTAGCGCTCGTATACACCAGATCACCCTGATCGTTGCAAGTGGAGCGGACATTGGTGATCGCCGCAGACACATCCAGCGCATCCGCCGTGCGCGCGCCTTCGCGGCTGAACAGCGTCACATCACCGGTATAATCGGGCACGCCCACTGCCGGGCAGACCGAACGCAGCGCGGTGATGCCGACGCCCTGATCGACAACAAGCTCGCCATCCGAAGCACAGCCCGCGAGCAAAGTGGCGGAAGCGGCGAGAGCAAAACAGGCGGATCGAAACTGCATAAACGTCCTTGATACTGGCACAGGAATGGCGACATGAACGCCAGAGACCTTTGCAAGCCCCCTAGCCCTTTCACCAGAGCCCGACAACCGCTAGAGCCATGACTATGAACGCCCCCTTTCAGGAATCGCCCGTGAATGGCGAGAAATTGCCGCTCAAAGTGCTGATCGCCGCCCCGCGCGGCTTCTGCGCCGGTGTCGATCGCGCCATCGACATTGTCGAAAAGAGCATCGAGCGCTTTGGCGCACCGGTCTATGTGCGGCACGAAATCGTCCACAACCGCTTTGTGGTGGAAGGCCTGCGCGAAAAGGGCGCGATCTTTGTCGAGGAACTGGACGAAGTGCCCGACGATGCGCCGGTGGTGTTCAGCGCGCACGGCGTGCCCAAATCGGTGCCTGCAGAGGCCGAGCGGCGCAAGATGGTCTATCTCGATGCGACCTGCCCGCTGGTGTCCAAAGTCCACCGTCAGGCAGAACGGCAGATCGAAAAGGGCCAGCACATCATTTTCATCGGTCATGCCGGCCATCCCGAAGTGATCGGCACGATGGGGCAAGTGCCCGAAGGCCGGATGACACTAGTCGAAACCATCGAAGATGTGGGCAAGCTGACCTTCTCGCAGGAAGACAGCCTCTCTTTCCTTACCCAGACCACGCTGTCGGTGGACGATACCGCCGAAATCGTTGCGGCCCTGATGGCGCGTTATCCACAAATCGTCGCGCCCAAGGCAGAGGATATTTGCTACGCCACCTCGAACCGTCAGGAAGCGGTGAAGGCGATGGCCGATTCCTGCGATCTGCTGCTGGTGATCGGCGCGCCCAATTCCTCCAACTCGCTGCGGCTGGTTGAAGTGGCGGAGCGGCTGGGCACAACCTCCTATCTGATCCAGCGCGCGGACGAGATCGATCCGGCATGGCTCGACGGAATCGGCACCATCGGCGTCACCGCGGGCGCCTCCGCTCCCGAAGTGCTGGTGCGCGAAGTGGTGGCGAGGCTCGCTGAATGGCGCGCTATCGAAGAGCAGGAGGTCAAGACGACCGAAGAAAAGATGACCTTCAAGCTCCCCCGCGAACTGACCGACTAACGCGGCATCGATGGCCGTTTACACCCAGCTTTCCGCCGAGAGCCTGGCCCAACTGATTGCCTGCTATGACGTGGGCGAGCTCGTTTCGGCCAAGGGCATTGCCGAGGGCGTCTCCAATTCCAACTGGCTGATCGAAACCAGCGGCAGCGCGGCCAATGGCGCGCGCTTTATCCTCACCATGTATGAACGGCGGATCGACATCGGCGAACTGCCCTTCTTCCTCGGCCTGCTCGATCATCTGGCGGCCAAAAGCGCGCCGGTGCCGCGCACGATTCACGACCGCGAAGGCCATGCCTCGCGCAACATTGACGGCAAGGCGGTGGCGCTGATCGAATTTCTCCCCGGCATCTCGGTCGATCATCCGACTGTTGCACAAGCGCAGAGCGTGGGCGTGGCGCTTGCTGAGATGCATCTGGCGGCGCTGGATTATCCCGCCAACCGCGTGAATGATCTTGGCCCCCGAGCCTCGGCGCAGGTGCTGGCAGACTGCGGCGCGGCGGCGCTGGCGGAAATCGATGCGGACTTGCCGGACTCGATAGATATCTCCCGTCAAATTGCGGATGTTTGGCCGGAAACTTTGCCGTGTTCGGTGATCCATTCCGACCTGTTTCCCGACAATGTGCTGATGCGGGGGAACAGGGTGAGCGCGCTTATCGACTTCTATTTCGCCTGCAATGACGCAATGGCCTATGATCTTGCGGTGACCCATGCGGCATGGAGTTTTACCAAGGATGGCAATAGCTTCCGCCCCGAAATCGGACAGGCGCTGATCTCCGGATACCAGTCGGTGCGCCCGCTGCTACAGGCCGAGGCCGAAGCCTTGCCGGTGTTGGCGCAGGGTGCGTGTATGCGCTTTGTCTCCAGCCGCGCGCAGGACTGGATCGATACGCCCGCCGATGCCTTGGTGACGCGCAAGGATCCGATGGATTTTATGCGCCGCTGTGCATTCTACCGGCGCGAAGGAAGGGGTGCCTTCGGGTGAAGCGGGTCGAGATTTTCACCGATGGTGCCTGCAAAGGCAATCCCGGCCCCGGCGGCTGGGGCGCGCTGCTGCGCATGGGTCGGCACGAGAAAGAGCTATCGGGCAACGAGGCGGAAACCACCAACAACCGCATGGAAATGACCGCCGCGATCCGTGCATTGGGCGCGCTGATCGAGCCCTGCGAAGTGACGCTCTATACCGACAGCAAATATCTGATCGATGGCATCACCAAATGGGTGCACGGCTGGAAGAAGAACGGCTGGGTCAATGCCAGCAAGAAGCCGGTGCGCAATGCCGATTTGTGGCATGATCTGATCGAAGTGGCGGGCGGCCACACCATCCATTGGCAATGGGTGAAGGGCCATAGCGGCCACCCCGAAAACGACCGCGTGGACAAGCTCGCCAGCGATGCCGCCGAGGCGGTGGCCGCAAGCTGATACGAACAGCGGTTGACACGAAAAAGGGCCAGTCCTTCGCGGACCGGCCCTTTTGTTTTGCAGAGTTAGGCCTGCTTAGCTCTCATCCACCACATCGGCGCCCGGGCCGTTCTTCTTGATCGATTCGATGGCATTCTTTGCGCTCGCCTTCGAGGCGTAGCCCTCGGTCGAGAACATGATCTCGTCATTATACTTGAAGCGCACGCGAAACTCGCCTGCCTTGTCCTTGTAGATCTGGAAATGGTGAGCCATCGAAAGCGTCCTCCTTGGTGTGGTCTGCGGTTTACATACCAAACATCGCCCGCTTGGCTAGACCATGACGGGGGCAAAGCGGGCGGGGGTGTATAATTTTACATCAAGCTCCGCAGTCATGCCGTGGCGCGGGGTATGGGTGAGCAATTGCGCCGCGAGCCGCGCTGCCGCGGGCGCGGTCTGGATGCCGTAACCGCCTTGCCCCGCGAACCAGAAAAAGCCGGTCACCTCCGCATCATAGCCGTAAACCGGCAGCCGGTCGGGCGCGAAGCTGCGCAGCCCGGCCCATTTGCGCTCCACCGCCGCGATCCGCCAGTCCACCACTTGCTCGAACCGGTCGATGGCGAGAGCGATGTCGAGTTCCTCCGGCGCGGCGTCGCACGGCTCTGACGGGGTCTCGTCATGCGGGCTGAGCCATAGCTTGCCGTGTTCGGGCCGGAAGTAGAACGCGCCCTCCAGATCGATCACCAGTGGCAGTTCGGCGGGCGCGGGCGGATCGGTGCGCAATTGCGCCACGGTGCGACGATAGGGGGTAATGCCTAGCGGCGCGACACCGCAGGCACTCGCCACCGGATCGGCCCACGCGCCTGCTGCGTTGACGACCACATCCGCGCGGACTTCACCCGCCGCACCGAAATGAAGCCGCCATGCGTCGCCCTCGCGCTCCGCCGCTTCGAGCCGGTGCCGCACCCGCAGTTCTGCCCCGCCGCGCTTGGCGAGAGCGAGATAATGCTGGTGCAAGCCGCCCACATCGATGTCGGCGCAATTGGGCTGGAGCAGCGCCTGCGTCCATTCCCCGCGCACGCCAGGGAGCCTTGCTTCGAGCTGCGCCCGGCCCAGCGGCTGGATCGTCACCCCGGCATCGCGGAACTGGTGCATGAAGGCGGCAAGCGCCGCCTCCTGCCCTTCGCGCGCAATATAAAGGCCCGCGCGCGGCGTCAGGAAACCACCATCGCGCAGATAATCGCCCGAAGCGAGCGTCAGCGGCACCACGTCGGGCCCGCCATAACATTCCTCGCGAAAGGCGGCGGAACGGCCGGTGGTGTGGTAGCCGGGCATATCCTCCGCCTCGGCCAGCAGCACGGAAAGATGCGGCGCGATTTCGGCAGCGATACTCGCGCCTGCGATGCCTGCGCCGATTACAACAACGTCAAAGCGGTTCATCAGGCGGGCGCTTCCTTGTCCAGAAAGGCATCGATCGCGGCCAGCGCCCTGTCACGCACCGGATCAGCCTCGCGCAGGATTTCGTGCGCGGACTCGCTCCCGAACACCAGCGAATCGACATTGGGTAGCCGCGCCAGCGCACTGCGGATGGCGGCGGGGCTGACCAGCTTGTCGGCATCGGTCGCGACAATGAAGGTCGGCGTCGCGACGCTTTCCAGCGCGCCGCGTGCGAACATAGCAGTAGAGCTTTGCATCGCGCCGCGCACCCAGCCCCAACTGCCCGGGCCAAGCTCCAGCTCGGGCCGCGTGCGCCGCCACCACAGCTCGTCCTCATACCGCGCCTTGTCGTGGGTCAGCAGCAGCTGGCGCATACTGGGCGTCACACCCGGCTTCTCGCTCATCTTCCATGCCGGACGCTTGGGATCGCCGATCCGCGCCATCACATTAGCGAAACCGCGCTTCAGCGGCATCGGCACAAATTCGGGCGAAACGTCGAGCATCGGGGCCGACAGCACCAGTGCTACGGGCATCGGGTCGAGCACTTTTTCCAGCACCGCGCGCAGGCACAGATGGCCGCCCATCGAATGGCCGACCAGCACCAGCGGGCCCTTTTGGCTGGCCGCCCAGCCACGCCAGTAATCGGCGAGATCGGCAATCCACAGCGCGAAATCATCGATATGGCCGGTACGGTTGTCATTGCCGAGCCGGCCCGAGCCGCCCTGCCCGCGCCAGTCCGCCGCCTGCACTTGCCAACCTTTCAGCCGCCAGTGTTCGAAACTTTCGAGATACTTCTCATAGGCATCACCGCGCCCTGCCATAAACAGCGTCGCCCCGCGCCCCGCGGTCTCCGCAGGCGGCGCAGGCCAGGTGATATGGCGGATCGCGTGTCCGTCTGCCGCGCGCCACGTCCCCTCCACCGCAGCGGCGGGAATAGAACGCCTGTCAAAGGCAGGAACGGCATCGCCGGCGACAAGGCTTGCTGTTTGGCTAATTTCAACCTCCTGCCTGTGGTTACTTTTTAGTAAGTGATACGCGCTAGCACGATGTTCCAGATCACTTTGGGGACATCATGTTGGACGATCCGATCAAATACGGCCTGCTCGGTGCATTGGCAATTGCGCTGCTTATCGCAGCCTTCACCGATCTCAAGAGCCGCCGCATCGCCAACTGGCTAAATCTCGCGATTGCGCTGGGCGCTCCGCTGTACTGGTTTGCCAGCGGCATGAGCATCTGGCCCGACATGGCGATCCAGCTGGGTCTGGGCGTTGCCGCGTTTCTGGGCTTTTCCGCCCTGTTCGCGATGAAGTGGATGGGCGGCGGCGATGTCAAGCTGCTGACCGCTTTGGCGCTCTGGATGACGCCCGCGGTCTATTTGAAACTGCTTATCATGATGGCGCTGCTGGGCGGCGTTCTGACACTGATTTTCGGTGCCTGGAACGTGATGTCGCGCCGCAATGCGAAAAGCAGCGAGAAAAATCCGCTGACGATCCCCTACGGCGTGGCCATCGCGCTCGCCGGTCTGTGGAGCATCGGCAGCTTTTACATCCCTGCTTCTGCCATCGCGGGAGTGACGGGGTGAACCTCATTTTAACCAATGCCGCGCTATCCGGCGCAACCGTTACTGCAAGATCCAACTGAGGGGGCTTGACGCACCATGGATAAGAAGAAGCTCATTTTGCTGGTAGGAGCGCTGGTCATAGCGATCGGCACAGCTCTTGCTGCCCGGAGTATGTTCGCCGGTGCCGCAACGCCCGAGGTTGAAGCCGCTGCGCCGGAGCCGGAAGGCCCCAAGGTGCTGGTAGCTAAGCGCAACCTGCCGGTCGGCACGATCATCACCGCCGATGCCATGGCCTATCAACTGTGGCCCCAGGAATTGGTGCAGGACGCTTACTTCATCGACGGCGAATCCAATATGGAATCGCTGCTCGGTACGGTGGTGCGTCACCCGATCACCGCTGGTGAGCCGGTAACGCAGGGCTCGCTCGTCTCGCCTGGCGACCGCGGCTTCCTTGCCGCTGCGCTTGGGCCGGGTATGCGCGCTGTGACGATCCCCGTTTCCGCCCGTACGGGTGTGGCTGGCTTCATCTTCCCGGGTGACCGGGTGGATATGGTGCTGACGCAGACCGTGGCTGGTGAAGGCGGTGCAGGCGCACCGCTGCAAACCTCGGAAACGATCCTGACCAATCTGCGCGTGCTCGCCACCGACCAGCAGGCTGAAACCACTTCCGATGAAGAAGGCCGCACGGTTGTCCGCGCTTTCAGCACGGTGACGCTCGAAGTAACTCCGCGCATCGCCGAAAAGATCGCCGTGGCGCAGACCATCGGCACGATCAGCCTGTCGCTGCGCTCGATTGCCGACAACCAGACCGAGCTCGACCGCGCCCTTGCTTCGGGTGACATCAACCTGCCCGAAAACGCTTCGCCGGAAGAGGAAGAAGCCCTGCTTCGCAGTGCCGTCGCCCGCCCGGGTGAAGGCGGCACGACTTTCGTGACCGGCGGTGATGTGTCGCGCTTCCAGCGCAGCACGGTGCCGACCGCTCCGGCTGTGCGTGATGCAGCTCCCGCCGCTCCGGTGCAGGTGCAGGTTCAGGGTGGAAATGCGGCACCCGCCGCGCCCGCTGGCCCCACCGTGCGCGTCCGCCGCGGTACGGCCACCACCGTCGAACCCGTCAATCGCGGCGAAGGCCGTCTGCTTGACCGGCAGGGGGGTCGGTAACCGCCATGATCCGCACGCTTAACGTGACACGCCAATCCACCGCCTCCGTTTCGAAAGGCAAGATTATGACCAGCCGTCTTATGAAGACAGTTATGAGCGCCGCTGTGGCACTCGCGCCGCTGGCAATGCTGCCGGCCACGCAGGCCCAGGCCCAGACGATCCGTCCGGCACAGGATCTCGTCCTGTCGATCGGTCGCGGTGAACTGGTGACTGTGCCCGGCAATATGGCCGACATCTTCGTTGCCGATAACACCATCGCCGATGTGCAGGTGCGGTCGGAACGGCAGCTTTATGTCTTCGGCCTCGCCGGGGGTGAGACCACGATTTACGCCAGCAATTCCGCAGGCGATATTATCTGGTCGGCCAATATCCGCGTCGGATCAAACATCGATAGCGTCGACCAGATGCTGTCGCTGGCGATGCCCGAAGCGAATATCTCGGTCTCCACCATGGGCAGCAACACTGTGCTGCTGACCGGCACGGTTGCCGCGCCGGAAGACGCCGCCGAAGCCGAACGGCTGGTGCAGGCCTTCGTGGGCGAGGACGCCAATGTGATTTCCCGCCTGCGCATGGCAACGCCGCTGCAAGTGATGCTGCGTGTCCGCTTTGCCGAAGTCAGCCGCTCGCTGGTGCGCAATATCGGCATGAACCTGTCGACTGTGGACAGCACGGACGGCTTCCGCTTCGGGCTCGGCCAGGGCCGTTCGCCCTTCTCGCAGGTTACCCCGGGCGGCGCACCCGTCGCTGTGGGCGGCAATCTGGAAGGCGAAGGCTACAACATCGTCGACCAGATTTCGCCAGGTTCAACGCTGGCTGCCTTTGGCGAGTTTCTCGGCCTCGATATCGGCTCTGCGCTCGACCTTGGCGAACGCCGCGGGCTGGTGACGACGCTGTCGGAACCGACGCTGGTCGCGTTGTCGGGGGAAACCGCGCAGTTTCATGCCGGTGGCCAGTTCCCGATCCCGCTGAGTCAGGGCTTGGGCACCACCACCGTCCAGTATCGCGATTTCGGGGTCAGCCTGGTTTACACGCCGACCGTGCTTTCGAATGGCCGGATTTCGATCCGCGTGCGTCCGGAAGTCTCCGAGCTGTCAACGCAGGGCGCGGTTGTCCTCAACGGCTTCCAGATCCCGGCGCTGACGATCCGCAGCGCGGAAACTTCGATCGAGCTCGGCTCGGGCGAGAGCTTCATGATCGCGGGTCTGATGCAGAACAGCTCGCAGAGCACGGTCGACCAGATCCCCGGCGTGGGCGATATGCCGATCATCGGCAATCTGTTCCGTTCGACCGAGTTCCGCCGCGGCGAAACCGAGCTGGTGATCGTGGTGACGCCGTATCTGGTGCAGCCGGTCAATGATCGTGACATCCGCCTGCCGACCGATGGCTATGGCGTGCCGGGTGCTGCCGAACAGACCTTGTTCGGCCGCGAAACCAGCAACCAGCCGGGCGAACGCCCGATGCCGCGTCCCGCCAATGGCGGCCCCAATGGCCCCGATCTCAGCCTGATCGACCAGACGGGCACCGCGCTTGCCGGTGGCCAGCAGCCGCAAGGCGCGCCGGCCCAGTCGGCCAGCGCCTCCGCCCTGCCCGGCTTCAGCTTCAACAACGGAGAGTGATCCCCATGATGTATCCTGCAAAACGCATCGCCATGACGGCGCTTGCTCTCTCGCTTGGTGCCGGACTGTCGGCCTGCGGCACGCTGAATGAAGGCCCACAGAACATGACGCTTTACAGCGTCCACCAGCCGGTTGTTGAGCGCCAGAACTTCGCGCTTGATCTCGCCGCCAATGGCGCCGGGCTGAGCGTTCCCGAACAGGCGCGGCTTGCCGACTGGTTCGAGACGCTTGATCTGGGATATGGCGACCGCGTGGCCATCGACGATCCGATGGCGAGCCGCGCAGTGACCGAAGACGTCGCTGCCGTCGCCAGCCGCTTCGGCATTCTGCTGAGCGAAGGCGCGCCGATCACCGAAGGTTATGTCAATCCGGGCAATGTCCGGGTGGTGGTGACGCGGTCCAGCGCGCATGTTCCCGGATGCCCCGACTGGCGCGACCAGTATGGCTTCAACCAGGGCAACCAGACCTCGCCCGGCTATGGTTGCGCCGTGAACAGCAACATGGCCGCCATGATCGCCGATCCCGAGCACCTGCTCAACGGCGCAAGCGGCACCGGCAACACCGTTGTCCAGACGTCCAACCGCGCAATCGGTGCCTATCGTGATGCCGAGCCCACGGGCGCAGGCGGCACCACGCTGCCCGAAGTTACCGGCGGAGGGGGTGAATAAAATGAGCAATTCCTGGAAACCCGGCCCGCTCGGCAACCGCGATCCATTCTCGGCCTATATTTGCGACGATGGCGCGCTCGATGCGCTGCGCCCGGTCGTGATCGAAATGGGCTGGCAGATCGAAAAGTGCAACAAAGGCGGCCTGCGCAACGCGATCCAGTCGCTGTCTATCGCTGCCAGCCCGGCCATCCTGATGGTCGACCTGTCAGAAAGCGGTGACCCGCTCAACGATATCAACGCGCTGGCAGAGGTTTGCGAACCCGGCACGGTGGTGATCGCGGTGGGTCAGGTGAACGATGTGCGCCTCTATCGCGACCTGCTCTCCAGCGGCATCCACGATTACCTGCTGAAGCCGCTATCGGCCAGCCAGCTGCGCGATTCGTTGACGCAGGCGCAGGCCGTTTTCTCCTCGCCCCGCAATGGCGGCGATGGCGATCAGGAACATGAGCACGTCGCCACCGCTGTTGTTGGTACGCGCGGCGGCGTTGGTGCCTCGACGCTGGCAACCTCGCTCGCTTGGCTGTTCTCGATCGAGCACGAACGTTCGACCGCGCTACTCGATCTGGATGTCCATTTCGGCACCGGCGCGCTGTCGCTCGATCTGGAGCCGGGCCGCGGCCTGACCGACGCGATCGACAATCCCAGCCGCATCGACGGCCTGTTTATCGAACGCGCAATGATCCGCGCCAACGATAACCTTGCCATCATGTCGGCCGAGGCTCCGATCAACTCGCCGCTGATGACCGACGGCACGGCCTTCCTGCAACTGGAGGAAGAATTCCGCCAAGCCTTCGACATGACGGTGATCGATCTGCCGCGCAATATGCTGATCAACTTCCCCCACCTGTTGCAGGATGTGAATGTGGTGACGCTGGTGACCGAGCTGACGCTCGCCTCTGCCCGCGATACGATCCGCATCCTATCCTGGCTCAAGCAAAACGCGCCGGGTGCCCACCCGATGATCGTTTGCAACAAGATGCAGACCGGCGCGGCGGAAATCAGCAAGGCCGATTTCGAAGCCTCCATCGAACGCCCGATCAATTTCCAGATTCCGTTCGACCAGAAGGCGGCGGCCAATGCGGCCAAGCTGGGCCAGACCTTCGCCGAAGCCAACAAGGGCAGCCGCGCGGTCGCGCCGATCCGTGAAATCGCCAAGACGATTGTCGGCGTTGCGACAGATGACGGTGCCAGCCTCGAAAACCTCGGCAAGAAGCCCTCGATGCTCAGCGGTTTCGATCTGAAATCGCTGCTCGGCGGCGGGAAGAAGGCCGCAGCAAAAGAAGCGGCTGACGCAGACTAAACGGGTACAGGGGCGGGCCTCCCCCGCCCCTGCCACCGCCCGAACTCGGGCACACGGACTGACACTTTTTAGGTGAGAGAAGAGCGATCATGAACATCATCCAGCTCGTGCTTGTGGCCGGTGGCCTGATGGGTTTGATGATCCTCGGCTATTTGCTGATGAACGGCAAATCGCCTGCCAAGGAAGGCCAGCGCCGGCTTGAATCGCTGCGCCACCGCCATTCCGAAAGCACGATCGACAAGGTCGAAAGCCAGCTGAAAAAGGCCATTGCCGCGCGCAAGCCCAAGCGGTTTGTCGCTGCTGGTTCCGGCTCGCGCATCCAGGCGCTGGCGATTCGATTGAACCGCACCGGCAAGGGCTGGACGGTCAGCAATTACATGTACACATCGGTCGGCATTGCCGTGGGCATCACTGCGCTGCTGTATTTGCAAACCGGCGCGGCGCTGCTGTCGCTCGGCATCGGGCTGCTGATCGGCGCGGGTGTGCCGCACCTTGTGGTGGGCAGCTTCATCAAGCGCCGCACCGCCGCTTTCAACGCGAAATTCCCCGATGCCATCGAATTGCTGGTGCGCGGCTTGCGTTCGGGTCTGCCGGTGGCGGAAACGCTGACCGTTGTCGGGCAGGAAGTCCCCGGCCCCGTGGGTGTCGAATTCCGCCAGGTGGTGGAACGCATCAAGATCGGCCGCACCATGGAAGAATCCTTGCAGGAAACCGCTGACCGGTTGGGCACTGCCGAATTCCAGTTCTTCGTCATTACGCTGGCGATCCAGCGCGAGACGGGCGGCAACCTTGCCGAAACGCTTTCCAACCTGTCCGACGTGCTGCGCAAGCGCGCGCAGATGAAGCTGAAGATCAAGGCGATGAGCTCGGAATCGAAGGCGTCTGCCTACATCGTCGGCGCGCTGCCCTTTATCGTCTTCGGCATGATCTACTGGATCAACCCGAGCTATATCGGCGGCTTCTTCTCCGATGACCGGCTGATCGCCACCGGCCTGTTCGGCCTCGTGTGGATGGCCATCGGCGCGGGCATCATGGCCAAAATGGTCAGCTTCGAAATCTAAGGCGGAGGACGACATGACCCTTTTGAGCTTCGCCCCCGCATCCGGCCCCACCCTACTTGGCGTGGATGTTATTCTGGTCGGCACAATCCTCGCAGGGATTGCCGCTGCGGCCACGATGTTTGCGATCTATGCCGCCGTCACGGTGAAAGACCCGATGGCCAAGCGCGTAAAGGCGCTGAATGATCGCCGTGCCGAGCTGAAAACCGGTATGCTCACCCAGACGTCCAAAAAGCGTCAGAGCCTGGTGCGCAAGACCGATACGACCGAGAAGGTCAAAGACACGCTGCAAGGTATGCGCGTGTTGCAGGAAGACCAGGTGAAAGTCATTCAGCAGAAGCTGGCGCAGGCCGGTTTCCGCAACAAGGAATACGCCGTCGTCATCATCTTCGCGCGCATGATCCTGCCGATTGTGCTCGGCCTGCTTGGCGTGGTGGTATTCTACTGGACGGATACTTTCCCCGAATGGGGCAGCATGAAGCGCTTTGGCGGCTTCGCGGCGATGGTGATTGCCGGATATAAGGGCCCCGAAGTCTATCTGAAGAACATCGCCAACAAGCGCACCAAGGCGATCCAGAAGGGCCTGCCCGACGCGCTCGACCTGCTGGTGATCTGCGCCGAAGCCGGTTTGACGGTGGACGCCGCCTTCAACCGCGTCGCCCGCGAACTGGGCCGCGCTTACCCCGAACTCGGTGACGAATTCGCCCTGACCGCCATCGAGCTCGCCTTCCTCACCGAACGGCGTCAGGCGTTCGAAAACCTTGCCTATCGCGTCGATCTGGATGCGGTGCGCGGGGTGGTGACGACGATGATCCAGACCGAACGCTACGGCACACCGCTCGCTTCCGCGCTGCGTGTGCTTTCGGCCGAATTCCGCAACGAGCGGATGATGCGCGCCGAAGAAAAAGCCGCCCGTCTGCCCGCGATTATGACGGTGCCGCTGATCCTGTTCATTCTGCCGGTGCTGTTCATCGTGATCCTTGGCCCTGCGGCCTGTTCGATCGGCGACGCCTTCTCCGGCGACGGCCCAGGCAGCAACCCGCCGCCACCGAGTTAAACTTTCACCTGGCTTCGGCCAAAAGAAACCCCCGCACAGCCTTGGCCGTTCGGGGGTTTTTTGTTTGCTGAGAGATTGCTTAGCGGATGCCGCCTAACGAATACCGTAGCCGCCGGTAAAGCTGGCCTCGGACAGATCCTCTGCCTGATGCCGGGCTTTCTGCAGAAGCGAGCGGAAGAGGTCGAGCTCCTCGGGTGAAAAGCCCGCAAACAGCTTGCGTTCCATTTCCAGCGCCAGCGGCAGGATTTCGGAATGCATCGCCACGCCGTCCTCGCTCAAGTCGAGCAGGTGCGAGCGGCCATCCTGTTCGTTGGGGCGGCGCTGCGCAAGACCGCGCTCTTCCAGCACCTTGCACGCGCGGTTGACCGCCACCTTGTCCATCAGCGTGCGCTTGGTGAGATCGCGCTGCGTCAGCGCGCCCGCATCGCCAAGCACCGCCATCACCCGCCATTCGGGGATGCTGAGACCCCAGCGTTGGCGGTATTCCATAGCGATCCGTCCGCTCACCGCATTGGAGGCGAGGGACAGCTGATACGGGAGAAAGCGGGCGAGTGTGCTGGTTGGTTGCATAAGCAACAACATTGTTGGCATTTTGCCATTTTGGCAAGGATGTTAATGTTTGCAGCGCCTCCGCCGCATCAATCGTCCTGTTCCGGCACTTGTGCAAGCAGCCGCCCTGCCACCGCGTCGAGCCGCGCGGCAAGTGCGGGATCCCAAGCCTCCTGCGGGGTGATGATCGCGGTGTCGAGCACGGTGTCGATCGGGCTGGCGCTGCGCGTCTTGGGCAGAGCTGCACCAAGCTCTGCAAGCATCGCCCGTGCGTTTTCCGCATTGCCTGCCATCACGCGCAGGATGTCCGCGACATCGACATCGCCGTCCGGTTCGCGCCAGCAGTCATAATCGGTCACCATGCCGACCAGCGCATAGGGCAGCTCGGCCTCGCGTGCGAGCCGGGCTTCGGGCATCGCGGTCATGCCGATCACATCAGCGCCCCATGCGCGGTAGAGCGTGCTTTCCGCGCGGGTGGAGAATTGCGGGCCTTCGATGGCGACATAGGTGCCGCCGTGATGCGTCGTTGCACCGGCATTCTCTGCCGCTTTCGCCGCGAGCCTGGAAAGGCGCGGGCACACCGGATCGGCCAGCGGCACGTGGGCGGTGATGCCTTGGCCGAAGAAGCTGCGCTCGCGCCCCGTGGTGCGGTCGATCAGCTGGTCAACCACCACGAATTGGCCCGGCGCATAGCGTTCCTGCAAGCTGCCGATGGCCGAGATCGCCAGCACATCGGTAACGCCGCAGCGTTTGAGCACATCGATATTGGCGCGGTAATTGACATGGCTCGGCGAAAAGCGGTGCCCCTTTCCGTGTCGCGCGAGGAAGGTGAAGCGCACACCGCCAATGAAGCCGGTGGTCACCGGCCCCGAAGGCGCGCCAAAGGCGCTGCCCACTTCGATTTCCTGCGCATCGGTCAACGCGCCCGGATCATACAGGCCGGAGCCGCCGATTACGCCGATATGCCATTGTGCCATGGGGTTCTCCGTCGCCTACTTGGGAGGCATCCGAATGGCCCCGTCGAGGCGGACGCATTCGCCGTTGAAATAGCCGGTTTCGATCATGAAGCAGGCGAGCGCGGCATATTCGGCCGGGTCGCCCAGCCGTTTGGGGAACGGCACCGCTTCGGCGAGCGCCGCCTGCGCCTTTTCGGGCAGTCCGGCGAGCATCGGCGTGCCGAAAATGCCCGGCAGGATGGCGTTGACGCGAATGCCCTCACCCATCAGATCGCGTGCGAGCGGCAGGGTCATGCCTTTCACCCCCGCTTTGGAGGAGGCGTAGGCGATCTGGCCGATCTGCCCGTCCTCCGCCGCGACCGAGGCGGTGTTGACGATGGCGCCACGCTCGCCATGCGCGCCCACCGGATCGAGCGTCACCATGCCCGCGGCCGATTTGGCGCAGCACAGGAAGGTGCCGATCAGATTGATGCGGATGACCTTTTCGAAGGCGGCGAGCGGCAGGTGGCTGATTTCGCCCGTGTCGCGATCCCGCTTCACCGTTTTTGCGGCGGTGGCGATGCCGGCGCAATTGACCAGCACCCGCTCCTGCCCGTGTGCGGCGCGGGCCTTGGCGAAGCCTGCGTCAACCGAAGCCTCGACGGTCACATCGACCATGCAGGCGATCCCGCCGATCTCCGCAGCGACCTGTTCGGCGCGCCCTGCATTCATGTCGAACAGTGCAACCTTGGCGCCTTTGGCGGCCAACGCGCGGGCGGTGGCCTCACCGAGGCCCGAGGCACCGCCGGTGACGACGGCGGCGATGGTGGAGTCGATAATCATGCCTGTGGCTTGCTCCCATACTGTGTTGGAAGCGTCCTACGCCATGGCGGGGCGCGGTCAAGCGAGCGGCGCGGTGCCCACAGAAGAAAAAGGCCCCGCAGCGCGAACTGCGGGGCCCTTTCGTTTCGGTGCGATCAAGCGATCAGAAGCGGAAGTTGATCGAGCCGAAGAATTCACGACCGTTGAGGTCATAACCGTTACCAATGGCAACGTTCGAACGGCCGAACACTTCCGAGGTATCGATCAGCGGCGGTGCGTCATTGAAGACGTTGGTCACACCGGCGCGGAGTGTGATGTCGTCGTTGAAGTCGTAGCGCAGCGAAACGGTGTGCACGAAGTAATCGTCAGCGAAGTCGACGTCGGCGCAATAGTTGCCGTCGCCTGCCACGATCCCGTCAAGGTTGCCTGCGGCGTCGCGCGAACCGGCACCAAGACAGGTGTCGGAGAACACGCCGGTGAACTCGCCAGCTTCGTTGTAACCCCAGACGTCAACGAACGGATCGGTCGCATTGAAGGCTGAGGTTGCACCAATCCAACGGGTCGACCAGGTCAGGACGAAGTCCGAATAGGCTGCTGCAAAGGTCGCACGGCCAGTCCAAGCCGGGAAGCCAAAGGTGCCAGCTGCCTCGAACGAGTCTTCGTTACCTGCATCATCGAGGAAGATCGTCTCACGACGGATCAGGTGGTTGGCCCGCAGGTTGACCGACAGATCGAGCGTTTCGTTTCCGAGCGCAAGCTCGTAAGCGAGGTTGGCGTTCAGATCGATACCGCGAACCGTTTCCTGGTTGACGTTGATGAAGCCGGCGAAGACTTCATTCACCAAACGGCGGCCGCTCGGGTCACCATCATAACCGATGAAGTCGCACAGATTGCTGCGTTCGGCATTCTCGCTGAGGAAGCAGCCATTCACCACCGACTGGCCGGTCGGTTCAATGATCGCCCCCGACACTTCGATGTTGAAGTAGTTGAAGCCGAACGAGAGATCGAAATCACCGAAACGTTCGTTGATCGAGATACCTGCGGTCAGTGATTCCGAGGTTTCGGGATCGAGATCGAGGCTACCGCCCGAAGTGATTTCGGTGCTCGATGTCTGGAACGTATTGATACCCGAGCTATCGATACCGACGGTGGTCGGATCGCGCCCTTCGCGGCGGCAGTTTGCGAGCACGAACGGCTCGCGGGTATCGTCGCCCGGACGATAGCCCGTACCACCCGGAAGCGAGGGCGAGGTGTAGGCCGCTGCAGGAACGGCGCACGGGTCGAAGATCCCGCCGAAGCCCGACTGACCGGCGAGGAAGTTCTCGCGCAGGTTGGGCGCACGGAACGACGTACCGTAGGTCATACGCAGCAGAACCTGCGGGATCGGCTGCCATCCGGCACCCAGCGAGTAGGTGGCATTGGTACCGTAGAACTCTTCGTCACTGACACGACCAGCAGCCTTCAGATCGAAAGTACCGAAGGTGTCGGATTCGAAGACCGGGATGTTGATTTCAGCGAAGCTCTCGAGGATGTACTTGCTACCCTGCGCACCCTGGTCGGCGAAGAAGCCCCAGAACAGGCCGTCCGAAGCAACCAGTCCGGGCTGCGAGTCGAGCGAGTCCACGCGGTATTCGCCGCCGAGCACGACCGAAAGCGGGCCGGCGGGAAGCTCGAACAAGTCACCGGTGATGAACGCCGATGCGACAACCTGCTCGTAAGTGGTGTCGAAGGTACGTTCACCGAACAGGTAGTCACGTTCTGCCTGCGTCGCGAAATCACCGGCGGGGCCGGGGAGATACAGCGAGGTGGCGAAAAGGTTGACCGGAACACAACCCTGACCGATGCCCGGTGCAAGCAGCTGCGGGTTGGCAAAGGCAGTGCCGCAAGGGCCGTCTGCCAGCATCGGCGAGACGGTGCGCGAGATGTAATCATCCGCCACGCCGTTGCCGTTGTTGTCGACGATTCCGTCGCCGTTGAAGTCGGCGGTCGGGTCGATACCGAGAGCGTGGGCGAGGAAGTCTTCACGGATACCGCGACGCAGCGAAGTACCTTCGGAACGCGAATAGACGACCGACGCTTCATAGCTCCAGCTGTCACCGATGAAGGGCAGATCAAGCCGGACGCCGAAGACGCCGCGATACTGTTCCTGCACGCTTTCCACGTTGTTACGGTCGCCGATGATCGACGGGATCGGCTGCACCGGCAGACGGAAGCCCGTGCTGTTCACCGGACCGAAGCCATAGGTGTTGGTGAAGTAAGCATTTTCCCCGGCACGGCAATCCACACCATTGGGATTGCTGATGAAGTTACAGGGGTTGAACGCGTTGGTCGACGGAACCCACGGGAAGAACTGCGGCGCACCACTGTTCGCCACCGTCACTTCGGCACGGCTGTACAGCGCTTCGAAGAACGGCGTGATGTTCAGATCAGTGCCGAGATTGTATTCGCCATAGGCCATGACGTTGTACAGGCTCTGCGGGCTGATGAAAGACTGGTTCGGGTCGTTACCGTTAATGGTACGGGTCGCCAGATCAACGTCCTGGAAACCGTCACCATCGGCGTCAACCGGCACACCCAGCGCGTCGTTCGTTTCCGACAGGAACGGGATGTAATAGTTGCCGGGGAAGCCGAGTCCGAGGCCACGATCCTGATCGTCGATATAGAGCGAACCGCCAAACGTGTTGTTGACGAAAATACGGCCGGTGATCCGCTCTAGCTTACAGGGCTGGACGAGCGAGGTAATCCGGGTTCCGAGTTCGTTGACGCTGATCTGCTCGTTGCGAGCGGCCGTTGCCACGTCATCGCGGTAGATATTGCCAGCCTGGTCGAATTCGTAGTGGGTGTTACAGCCACGGAAGAAATCGCGATCGCCGTTCAGCACTTCGTCACGGCGGGAATATTCCGCACCGATACCGAAGAAGCCGCGATCGAAGGTGGTGCCCCAAGCGCCGGAGATGGTGTAGTCGTCACCGCCATTGCTCTGTTCGTTCTTGTTGCCGCTGGCGAAGAACTCGAAGCCGTCAATGTCGGTGCGAAGCACAATGTTACCCACACCGGCCACAGCGTCCGAGCCGTACACCGACGACGCACCGTCGAGCAGCAGGTCGTAACGCTGGATCAGCGAAGTCGGCAGCAGGTTGATCGACGGGTTGGTCGGCGCGCCTTCCACACCGGCAGGTGCGAGGCGGCGGCCATTGATCATGAGCAGCGTACGGTCAGCACCCAGACCGCGCAGGTCGAGAGTTTGCGAACCCGGGCCGTTGTTCAGCACAAAGCCCTGGAAGGTCGCATCGATCTGCGTACCGGCGGCAGCTTCCGAACGCTGCAGGATTTCCGCAGCATCGAACTCACCAACGTCGCGCGCGGCTTCGCTGTCGAGCACCTGCAGCGGCGAAATGCTGTTATACGTGTCGGTGCGGATACGCGAACCGGTAACAACGATGCGCTGCTCCGGTGCTGCGGTTTCCGGATCGGCGACCGAAACCTCTTCTTCGTCTTCAGGATCAACTTCCTGCGCAAAGGCCGAGCCACCGGCCAGCAACGCGACTGCCGAAACCGACAGTGCGAGACCCGAAAGGGCGTTCTTCTGAAATTTTTTCATGTGTGTCCCATCCACCTTGAGAGAACTTCGATTCACAAACCGTTCAGCGCGCCGGAGCAAAGGTGCGGGGCTCCAACAGCGCCGGGAAACGATCTGCAGGGGTAAGCTGCGATTGATTCACGCTGTGACGCATGACTGCAATACAGTCTGCAACATGTCAAAATGCCATGCAGGCAGTTTGGCGCATTTCCTCACATTAGAAACGATCTGTGGCTGAAAAAACACACTTCGGCATGTTGCGCAATTTTATTGCGCGGAGTGCATGCTTTGGCGTCGCAGACCCCCAGCCGCGTCGCGGCACCTGTCGATTGGTTGCCCACCTGTTGTTGCAGTGCAACATAGTCGCACCAAAATCGGCAACCCGGGCGTCTCCAAATTGCAATAATGGGCGTTTTCCAACAGGCTTTCCCCTCCGTGAGACAGTTTTGTTCAGCCAGAAGGGGCTCCTTGTTGTGAAATTCCAATCCTCCCTCCGCGCGGCTTGCGCACCATTCGCTATTTCGGTTGCCTTGTGTTCGGCACCAGCCTTTGCGCAGGACGCTGCGGGAGCTTCGGAAGATCCCGAAGGCGATCCGATTGTCGTGGTCGGCTCGCGCATCCAGCGCGACGCGAACGAAGCCGCCGCCGCCCCTGTCGCCACGGTTTCCGTCGCCGACATCCGCGAAACCGGCGTGATCGACGCAACCGATGCGCTGCGCGAGATTCCCGCCCTTTCGAACTCGGGCACCGTCGCCGACTCGCTGCAGAACGGTGCAGGCGGCATCGGCCAGGCGACGCTGAACCTGCGCGGTCTCGGCGCGGTTCGCACGCTTGTGCTGGTTGACGGGCAGCGCCACGTTTCCGGTGTGGCGGGCAGCCAGATCGTCGACGTGTCGACCATCCCCACCGGCCTGATCGAGCGGGTGGAAGTGCTCACCGGCGGCGCGTCCGCAGTCTATGGTGCCGACGCTGTGACCGGCGTTGTGAACTATGTGCTGCGCGACGATCTCGACGGCTTCCTGCTCGATGGCGTGGCCGGCTTGTCGGGCAATGGCGACGGCTTCACCACGTCGATCGATGGCGCATACGGCATGAACTTTGCCGGCAATCGCGGCAATGTCACGCTGGCAGTCGGTTACTCAAACACCCAGCAATTACTGCAGGGCGACCGCGAGTTTTTCGCCAATAACGGCCGCTTCAACACCGGCACGACCTATCCCAGCCCGCTGCTGCGCTTCCAGCGCGGTGACATCAGCGATGCCACGCCGAATTTCCGCGATTTCTTCAGCATCGCCAATTTCAGCTTCCCCATCGGCTTCCGCATTCCGCTGCCGGGCTCGGCGGATTATGACGCGATCTTCACCGGCGGCGTCACCCCGACAGCGGCCGAGCAGGCTTTGATCGACCGCGCCACCAATGCGCCTGCGCTGGCTTACCAGTCCGATCCACGCTTTGCGATTTCGTCCGATGCCGGGCTGATCTTCCGTCGCGATTTCGGCTTCTTCGATGCCGACATCAACGCGAACGGCATCAATGACTGTCAGGAAAGCTTCATCGGCCTCACCGGCTTCGGCGGCGGTGGCTGTTATGTCTCCACCCCCGGCGGCGGCGTGAAGATTTTCGAGGACGGCATCATTGCCAGCTCGGGCAACCAGTTCGGCGGCGACGGCGCGCCCGAACGGTTGAGCGGCGCCACGCTGATTCCCGGCAATGAGCGCGTCTACGCCAATCTGCTCGCCAATTACGAGCTGACGCCTGGCGTCGAATTCTTCGTCGATGCCAAGTATGTGAATTCCTACACGGAATCGCAGAATCCCTATAACACCTTCTACGATTCGCTGCTGATCTTTGCCGACAACCCCTACATTCCCGATGTGCTGCAAGCCGATGCGGATGATGCGGGCGGCCTGCGCGTCAGCCGCGACTTCACCGACCTCGGCCTTGCCCGCCAGTTGGCCGAGCGCGAGACCTATCGCGCGGTTGCCGGCCTGCGCGGCGAATTCGGCGGCACCGACGAATTCGCATGGCAGGTCTCGGCAAATTACGGCCGCTTCGAATCGCGGATCGAGAACGAAAACACCGTTCTGCCCGACCGCCTGTTCGCCTCGATCGACGCGGTGGATGAAGGCGAGTTTCTCAATGGCCGGGCCAACGGCAATATCGTTTGCCGCTCGTCTCTCGATCCCAACGCCCGCCACCCGGGCAGCCAGTTCTTCCCGGTGATCGATGGTGGTTTCTTCACCTTCAACCCGGACGACGGCAGCTGCGTCCCCTCCTCGCTGTTCAACGGCACAAATTCGGTCAGCGCCGCGGCGGTGGATTTCATCACCGAAACGACCGTCAACACCACCACGCTCGAACAGCTGGTTTTCAGTGCCAGCCTTGTCGGCGATACAAGCAGCTTCTTCGAACTGCCGGGCGGCGCAGTCGCCTTCGCGGTGGGCGCGGAATACCGCGAGGAGCGCAGCAATTTCGAATTCGATCCGCTGACGCTAGGCATCGCGCAGATCACTACGCCGGATATCAATGCCGGCCAGTTCATCGGGGATGTCTCGGGCAACCAGCAGCTGGTTTTCGACGCGCAGACGCAGGTGTTCAATTCGGGCGGCCAGTTCGACGTTGCGGAGATCTACGGCGAAATCAACATTCCGATCCTGTCGGCCGTGCCGTTCTTCGATACACTCGAAGTGTCGGGCGCCGCGCGCTTCTCGGAATATTCGACTGTCGGCAGCACCTTCACCTGGAGCGTGAGCGGTATCTGGGCACCGGTGGAAGACATCCGCTTCCGCGGCACCTATTCGCAGGCAGTGCGCGCACCGAACATCAACGAGCTGTTCAGCCCGCAACAGGGCACGGTGTTCCGCCCGGCAGATCCGTGTGACGTCTCGCAGATCGCGGTGCTCGATACGGCGGCGGCGGCCAACCGGCAGGCCAATTGTATCGCCGACTTCCAGGCGCTGGGCGCTGCGGCAAGCGCCTATTCCACCAACGGCGTATACGATTATGCCGATCCGCTAACGGCGCGCTTCTCCGGCACAACCGGCGGCAACCCGGCGCTGAACGAGGAAACGGCAACGACCTACACCTTCGGTGCAGTCATCCAGCCGCGCTTCATTCCGGGCCTGACGCTTTCCGCGGACTATTACAACATCGTGATTGAAGACGCGATTTCCGCCGTTGGTGCGCAGGACATTGTCGATACGTGTTACGATTCGACCGCTTTCCCGAACCAGTTCTGCGGCCAGTTTACCCGCAACGACGATCCCGGCAGCCCGACTTTCCTCGGCTTCAACTTCCTCAGCCAGACGCAGTTGAACTTCGGCAAGATCGAAACTGCCGGTATCGACGGCACCATCGCCTACCGCTTCAATATCGGCGAGTTCGATATCGGCACGCGGGCTTCGGTCAACTGGGTCGATTATCTCGACTTCTTCTTCGATCCGACCGATCCGACGAATGTCGATCCGGAACTGCGCGAAGAGCAGCGCCCCGAATGGGCGGGCGTCGGCTCGGTCAGCATTGGCTATGGCGATGTCACGCTGCGTTACGGCCTGCAATATGTCGGCAGCACTGCGTTCTCGGGCATCGAGATCGAAACCGCCGATGCACAGGTGGGCCCAGCAGGCTTCGCGGATGAATATTTCATCCACGATCTGGCGATCACTTACGACGCGAGCGACAGCATCTCGATCTATGGCGGGGTGAACAACCTCACCGACGAGCGGCCTTATCCGACGAACTTCGCCTATCCGGTGAACCCGTATGGCAGCTACTACTTTATCGGGATTTCGGTGCGCAATTAAGCGCGCGATCATCGCAAACTGAAAGGGCGGGGAGCGATCCCCGCCCTTTCTGTTTTTTCTCCCCTCCCTTGAGGGAGGGGCCGGGGGTGGGTGTGCGACATCATTGCCGTCGAACCCCCATCCCCACCCATCCCCAAGGGGAAGGGCTTTTTTGGGCCACAACAATGGTGTTCAGCTGACAACCATCTCCAGCGCGCCCTCGCCTTCGTCAATCCGGACGGTGGAGCCATCGGGCACTTCGCCTGCCAGCAGCTTTTCAGCGAGCGGGTCTTGCAGATAACGCTGCACCGCGCGCTTCAGCGGCCTTGCGCCATACACCGGATCATAGCCGACGCGGCCCAGCCACTTTTTTGCGCCCTCGGTCAGGTCGAGCACGATCTTGCGGTCTTTCAGCAGCTTCTGCACCCGCGCCACCTGGATATCGACGATGGGGGCCATGTGCTCCTGCGCCAGCCGGTGGAACAGCACGATCTCGTCCAGCCGGTTGAGGAATTCGGGGCGGAAATGGCCGCGCACCACTTCCATCACCTGATCCTCCACCTCCTCCACCTTCTGCTCCGCACCGAGGCTGGACAGATACTGGCTGCCCAGATTGCTGGTGAGGATAATCAGCGTGTTGGCAAAATTGACCTCGCGCCCCTGCCCGTCGGTCAGGCGGCCATCGTCGAGCACTTGCAGCAGCACATTGAAGACATCGGGATGCGCCTTCTCGACCTCGTCGAACAGCACGACCTGATAGGGCCGCCGCCGCACGGCTTCGGTCAGCACGCCGCCTTCGTCATAGCCGACATAGCCGGGAGGCGCGCCGATCAGCCGGGCGACTGCGTGCTTCTCCATGAATTCGCTCATGTCGATGCGCACCATCGCGTTGTCGTCGTCAAACAGGAAGGCGGCGAGCGCCTTGGTCAGCTCGGTTTTGCCGACGCCCGTCGGCCCAAGGAAGAGGAAACTGCCCATCGGCCGCCCCGGATCCTGCAAGCCTGCCCGCGCGCGGCGCACGGCTTTGGACACAGCGGTAATCGCCTTTTCCTGCCCGATCACCCGCTTGCCCAGCGCCTCTTCCATCTGGAGCAGCTTTTCGCGCTCGCCTTCCATCATCTTGTCGATGGGGATGCCCGTCCACCGGCTGACGACGGAGGCGATATCATCCTCGGTCACCTCTTCCTTGAGCAGCGCATTCTCGGTGTGCGAGCCGGCTTCGGCCAGCTGCTTTTCAAGCGCCGGAATGGTGCCGTATTGCAGCTCGCCCGCCTTGGCGAGATCGCCACTGCGCTGCGCCTGGTCGAGTTCGATCCGCGCGGCATCAAGGTCTTCCTTGATTTTCGCCTCGGCGTGGATCTTGTCGCGCTCGTTCTGCCAGCGGGTGGTGAGTTCTGACGATTGCTGCTCCAGATTGGCGAGCTCTTCGCGCAAGGCAACAAGCCGTTCCTTCGATGCCGTATCGCTTTCCTTGGTAAGCGAATGCTCCTCGATCTTGAGCTGGATAATCCGCCGGTCGAGATTCTCGATCTCCTCGGGCTTCGATTCCACTTCCATGCGGATACGGCTGGCGGCTTCGTCCATCAGGTCGATCGCCTTGTCGGGCAGGAAACGGTCGGTGATGTAGCGTTCGGACAATTTGGCCGCTGCAACAATCGCGCCATCGGTAATCCGCACGCCGTGATGCAGTTCGTATTTTTCCTTGATGCCGCGCAGGATCGAAATCGTATCCTCGACGCTCGGCTCGTCGACATAGACCGGCTGGAAACGCCGCTGGAGCGCCGCGTCCTTCTCGACATATTTCTGGTACTCGTCGAGCGTGGTTGCACCAATTGTGTGCAGCTCACCGCGCGCTAATGCGGGTTTCAGGAGGTTGGACGCATCCATGCTTCCCTCGGACGCGCCCGCGCCGATGAGGGTGTGCATTTCATCAATGAAAAGAATGATTTCGCCGTCCGCACCCTTCACCTCGTCGAGCACGGATTTGAGCCGCTCTTCAAATTCGCCGCGATATTTCGCGCCCGCGATCATCGAGCCGAGATCGAGCGCCATCAGGCGGCGATCCTTCAGGCTGTCGGGCACGTCGCCATTGGCGATGCGCAGCGCAAGTCCCTCTGCAATCGCGGTTTTTCCGGTGCCGGGTTCGCCGATCACCACCGGATTGTTCTTCGTCCGCCGGGCGAGAATCTGGATGACGCGACGGATTTCCTCGTCCCGCCCGATCACCGGATCCAGCTTCCCGTCCCGCGCTGCCTGCGTCAAATCGCGGGCATATTTCTTCATCGCGTCATAGGTCGCCTCGGCATTGGCGCTGTCGGCATTCTTGCCCTTGCGCAGCTCCTCGATAGCCGTGTTGAGCGCCTGCGGAGTGATCCCCGCATCGGCGAGTGCCTTGCCAGCCTTGGTCTCCTTAGCCAGCGCGAAAGCGAGCAACAGGCGTTCGACGGTGACGTAGGAATCGCCCGCCTTGTCCGCCACTTGCTCGGCGCTATCGAGCAGCCGCACCGAATCATTGTCGAGCCCCGGCGTCGCCTGCGCGCCCGTTCCGCTGACTGCAGGCACCTTGGCAAGCAGCGCGTCAACCTGCTGCACCGCCACACCCGGATTGCCGCCCGCGCGCTGGATCAGCGCGGCGGCCATGCCTTCTGAGTCCTCCAGCAGAGCCTTCAGAATATGCTCGGGCGAAATGCGCTGGTGCGACATCCGGATCGCCACGGTCTGCGCGCTTTGCAGGAAGCCCTTGGCGCGGTCGGTGAATTTTTCGAGATTCATGTGCGTGTTGTCCCCTCTCGGAATTACCCTCGACACATAGTGTTGCACTTACGCAACACAAGGGGCGTTGGCCCGCATTTTTCGATCATTGGTCGAAAATATTGCCATTGCAACCACGCGCAAAGCCGGTTGCGCGTGAAACGGCTTTCCCTGTGCAATGATCGTGCTAACAGTCGCGCCCATGAGACTCCGCACCACGCTCCGCTCGCTCCTTCCCGCAACCGCTGCTTTGGCCCTGATCGGCTGTGCCACTGTCGAAGCGCCGCCCGTCGCCGTCTCCGATCCGGTGGTGGCCGAGCCTGCAGCGGAGCCCGAAGTTGAACCTGCCAGCCTCGAAGCGATTATCGCCGATTTCCAGGTTCCGTATGAAACCTTCACGCTGGAAAACGGCCTGCAAGTGGTGGTGCATACTGACCGTAAGGCGCCCATTGTCGGCGTCACGACCTACTACCGCGTGGGATCCAAGCACGAACCGCGCGGGCGCACCGGATTTGCGCACCTCTTCGAGCATCTGATGTTCGGCGGCAGCGAAAATGTGGAGAATTTCGACATTCCGCTGGAAGCGGCAGGCTCCACCAGCACCAATGGCTCCACCTGGTATGACCGCACCAATTATGTCGAAGTCGTGCCGACCGGCGCGCTCGATCTGGCGCTGATGATGGAAAGCGACCGTATGGGCTATCTGCTCGGTGCGGTGACGCAAGAGAAGCTCGATAACCAGCGCGGCGTGGTGCAGAACGAAAAGCGGCAGGGCGATAACAGCCCCTATGGCCTTGATGATTACGTCATCAATGAAGAACTGCTGCCCGTCGGCCACCCCTATCGCCACTCGACGATCGGTTCGATGGCCGATCTGTCCGCCGCTTCGCTGGAAGACGTGCAGAGCTGGTTCCGTGACAATTACGGGCCGAACAATGTCGTCCTCGCGCTGACTGGCGATATCGATGCGGCCACCGCGCGCCCGATGGTCGAACGCTGGTTCGGCGATATCGAACGCGGGCCCGATGTCGTGACGCCAGAGGCCGGGCCGGTCACGCTGGCCGCACCGATTGTCCGCGAGATCACCGATCAGGTGCCGCTGACCCGCGTCTATCAGGCGTGGACGGGCCCCGGCATGGAACACCCCGATGCCGTGCCGCTGCAAATCGGGATGTCGATCCTTGGCGGACTGAATTCCTCGCGGCTCGATAACAGCATGGTGCGCGGCGAAGAGCTGGCGACCAGCGTTTTTGCCTATTCGCAGCAGCACGAACAGCTTTCCTTCCTGCAAGCGCAGGTCGATGTGGCAAGCGGCGTTTCGCGCGAGGCAGCGCAGGCCGCGCTCGAAGCGGAAATCACCCGCATGATCGCCGAAGGGCCGACGCAGGAGGAAATCAACCGCGCGGTCACGCAGATCGCGGCAGGCGCCATCGGTTCGCAGCAGCGCGTGGGCAACTTCGGCGGCAAGGGCGAAATGCTTGCCGAAGGACTGCTTTACACGGGCAACCCCGGCTTCTTCATCGGTGAACTGCAACGCATGGCGATGCTGACGCCCGAAGACGTGCGCGCGGCGATGGAACGCTGGCTGACCCGCCCCTCCATGACGCTGGTGGTCAGCCCGGGTGAGCGCACGCTCGACGGTGCACTGCTCGGCGGCTGGGGCGACGAGGCGACGACGCCCGCGCCCGAACCCGATGCCGGCAGCGCCGTCGCGGTCGCCCGCACCGGCCCCGAACGCGCTCTGCCCGCACCCGAACCGGTGGGCGCGCTGACTTTCCCCAATGTCGAGCGCGCCACGCTGTCGAACGGCATCGAAGTGGTGCTGGCGCGGCGCGAGGCCGTACCCCAAGTCTCGCTGGCGATGATTTTCGAAGCGGGCTCGGTCGCCGATCCCATCGGGCAGGCGGGCGTGCACGAAACCATGGTCGATCTGCTGGTCGAAGGCACGACCAGCCGCAGCGCGCTGCAAATCGCGCAGGAACAAGAGGCGCTCGGCGCTTTCCTTGGTGCCGGTGCCGGAGCGGAAACGACCACTGTGTCGCTCACCGCGCTCACCGCCAATCTGCGCCCCTCGCTGGCGCTGATGGCCGATGTGGTGCGCAACCCCGCATTCGCCGAGGGCGATGTCGAGCGGGTTAAGAACCAGCGGATCGCCGGTATCGAGCAGCAGCTTGCCAATCCCGGCGGGCTCGCCTCGCGGGCCTTCCTGCAGCAGGTCTATGGCCCCGCCCATCCCTATGCCTTCGCCTCGACGGCTGGCGATGCGGACGTGGTCGCGGCGCTGACTCCGGCTGACCTTGCGGCTGAACACGCCGAATGGTTCCGCCCCGATCTCGCCACCATCACCGTGGTCGGCGATGTCAGCATGGCCGAGCTCACCAGCGCGCTCGAAGGGGTGTTCGGTGATTGGGAAGCACCCGCCAACGCGCCCTCGCCGCGCAATATCGACGCGCCGGTTCCGGCCCCCGCCACCCGTCTGGTGGTGGTAAACCGGCCCAACTCGCCTTCCAGCTATCTCGTGCTCGGTCGCCTGACGCCGTTCCGCGGCCAGCCCGAGGGCTTCGAGACGATCGAACTGGCGAACGAAGTGATGGGCGGCGGTTTCCTCTCGCGGCTCAACACCGATCTGCGCGAAACGCGCGGCTGGACCTACGGCATCAGCAGCTTCATCGCGACCGCCGAAGGGCCGCGCCGCTATCAGGTGCAAACGCAGGTGCAGGCAGACCGCACGGCGGATTCGATCCGCGTCATCCTTGACCAGATGGCCGCTTTCCCCGCCACCCGCCCCGTCGATGCGGTGGAATTCCAGCGCGTGACCGATGGCAATATCCGCAACCTGCCCAACCGTTTCGAAACCAACAGCCAGGTGCTGGGTGCGCTTGTTTCCAACATCCTGCTGGGCCGCGATCTGCGTTACCAGTTGAGCCTGCCCGACATTTACCGCGCGGTGGATGCCGATGCGATCAATGCGGCCGCGGCCACCTATCTCCAGCCCGATGATTTCGTGATCGTGGTGGTGGGTGACCGCGCGACCATCGATCCGCAGCTGGAGACGCTGGGCATGGATATCACCTATATCGACGCCGAAGACCTGTAACAGCGCGGCGCGCACAGTCATTTTCAGGAGAGAGTTATGAGCACCGTTGGCGGCACCTATGATTTCGTCGTGAACACCCCCATGGGCGAACAGACCGGCGAAATCACCATCGTTCCCAACGATGACGGAACCGGCTTTAACGGTTCGCTCACCGGCACGCTGGGGCAAATGGACATCCGCGACGGCACGATCAGCGGGGATACGCTGAACTGGAAGATGAAAATGAATATGCCGCTGCCGATGACGCTCGATTGTGAAGCCACCGTTGCTGGTGACGATGTAAAGGGCACTATCGATGCGGGTATGCTCGGCAAAATGGCGCTGACCGCAACGCGCAAGGCCTGATCCCAGAAGCGCGGCACCGGACGGTGACCGCTCCTCCGCCCATCACCATTTCGCTGCCCGGACTGTTCGGCAAATTCCTGCGCTTTGGCGCGCTCGCTTTTGGCGGGCCGGTCGCGCAGATTGCCATGGTGCGCGAGGAACTGGTTGACCGGCTGGGCTGGATTTCCTCCGACCGCTTCAATCGCCTGCTCGCGGTGATGCAGGCGCTGCCTGGCCCCGAAGCGCACGAATTGTGCGTGCATATGGGCATCGTGGCGCGCGGGAGGCTGGGCGGGCTTCTGGCAGGCCTTGGCTTCATGTTGCCCGGCTTTCTGCTGATGCTCGCCTGCGGCTGGGCCTATATGCGCTTTGTCGCGGGCAATGCCGATCTGGTGACGCTGCTGACTGGCGTACAGATTGCGGTGCTGGCGATCATCCTGCGGGCGATCCACAAGATCGGCGGCCACATCCTGACCAATGCAGATCTGTGGGGGATCGGCCTTGTCGCGCTGGTCGCGACGGTGGCAGGCGTTCCGTTCTGGATTACCCTCGCGGTCGCTGGCCTCGCCTATGCGGCCAATCTGCCGAGGGGCGCTGCGCCGATCATCCTCGCACTGGTTTCGCTCGCCGCCTGCGCGCTGCTGCCTGCCTCGCCCGATACCGGCATCGTGCAGACGATGGCGACCGGTGCCGCCGCGCCGCTCGCATTGTTTCTGGCGGGGCTCAAGGGCGGGCTGCTCACCTTTGGCGGGGCCTATACCGCCATCCCCTATGTCCGCGCCGATACGGTCGGGCGCGGGTGGCTCGACGATGCACAATTTCTCGACGGGGTGGCGATTGCCAATGCCCTGCCCGCGCCGCTGGTCATTTTCGCCACCTTTACCGGCTATGTCGCAGGCGGTTTTGCTGGTGCGCTGGCGATCACCGCCGGGATGTTCCTGCCTGCCTTTGCCTTCTCGATGCTGTTCTTCGAGCGGATGGAGGCGCTGCTCACCCAGCCGCGGCTGCACAGCCTGCTCGACGGCGTGGCGGCGGCGGCAGTCGGCGTGATCGGCGCGACTTTGGTGGATCTCGCCTTGGTGTTGCACGAGCGCATGACAGCGTCGTTGGTCGGCGGAGCGATGTTCCTGGCGGTGCTGGCGGGCGCCTACCGGCTGAAAGGCGCATGGGTTGCCCCAGCACTGATCGGAGCGGGCGCGATGGCGGGGCTTTTGCTGGGCGGCAATTTGTAGGCTGCAACTGTCGGGAGAATACGGGAACCAGCAGGGCACCTCGTTCCTTCTGTCTGCACTGCCCACGAGAAAGCCCCCGCCATGGATGACGACGCCCCCGACAATTACCGCAGCCGAGCGGTGCCCAGCAGCCGTGCCGCGCGGCTCGGCGCGTTCGGGCGACTGGCGGGCGGCGTTGCGGGCGGTGTGCTGGCTGAAGGTGCACGGCGGTTGGCGCGCGGCGAGCGTCCGCGTCTGCGCGATGCGATGCTCACCCCTGCCAATGCAGCGCGGCTGGCGGATCGCCTGTCGCACCTGCGCGGTGCGGCGATGAAGATGGGGCAGATGATCAGCATGGATGCGGGCGATATGCTGCCGCCCGAGCTCGCCCAGATTATCGCCCGCGTTCGCGAGCAAGCCGACCGGATGCCGCCGAACCAGCTGCGCGACGTGCTCGATGCCGAATGGGGCAAAGGCTGGCTCGCCCGTTTCAAGCACTTCAACCCGCGCCCGATTGCCGCCGCCTCCATCGGCCAGGTGCACAAGGCGACGACCAAGGACGGGCGCGATCTGGCGATCAAGGTGCAATATCCCGGCGTCAAGGAAAGCATTGATGCCGATGTCGACAATGTCGCCACCTTGCTGCGCGTCTCCAGACTGCTGCCCGCCGAACTCGACATGAGCGTGCTGTTGGAAGAGGCGAAGCGGCAATTGCACGAAGAAGCCGACTATGTGCGCGAGGGCGAGCAAATGATGCTCTACCGGCAGCGGCTGTCGGGCGAGGATGGCTTCGTGGTCCCCGCCATGGCGGAGGAATTTTCGACCGGGCGGGTGCTCGCCATGGACTTCATCCCCGGTCGACCGGTGGAGGAAGCGGAATCCGCCGCGCAGGACGAACGCGACCGCATCGCCCGCACCATCATCGCGCTGGTGCTGCGCGAAATGTTCGAGTTCGGCGTGATGCAGACCGATCCCAATTTCGCCAATTATCGCTATCAGCCCGATACCGGCAAACTGGTGCTGCTCGATTTTGGCGCAACCCGCGTGGTCGATCCGGCGGTGGTGCAAAGCTATCGCGGCTTGCTGGTGGCGGGCCTTGCGCAAGACCGCGATGCCGTGCGCGCCGCCGCGCTGGAGGCGGGCTTTATCAGCAATGCCATGCTCGCCTCGCAAGGCGCGCGGTTTGACCGGATCGCCGACATCATCATCACCGAACTCAACCGCCCCGGCCCGTTCGATTTCGGCGACCGCGCTTTTGTCTCCGTCATCCGGGACGAAGGCATGGCCATCGCCGAAGACCGCAGCGCGTGGCACATCCCGCCGGTGGAAACGCTCTTCGTCCAGCGCAAGATCAGCGGCACCGCGCTGCTTTGCGCACGGCTGAAGGCGAAGGTGGAAGTGCGCGAATTGTTGCGGCCTTACGTGGCGGGCGGAGTGGAGAGTGAGGCGGCCTAAATCTTCCCCCGCAGCGCCTGATACGCCGCCGCTGTCACCGTGTTCGCCAGATTGAGCGAGCGGATGTGTTCCGACCGCATCGGCAGGTGGAACAGCCGGCCCGGATGCCGCTCGATAATCGCGCGCGGAATGCCCTTCGTCTCTTGCCCGAACACCAGCAGCGCATCATCGGGATAGTCTGGTTCGTAAAAACTGGTGCTACCGAATTCCTCGAAAAGGAACAGCTGGCCTTCGCGCGGTTGCCGCTCCGCGAGGAACGCCTCCCATGAAGCAAACTCCGCCAGCCGCACATGGGTCCAGTAATCCAGCCCCGACCGCTTCACCCTCTTGTCGGTAATGGTGAAGCCCAGCGGATGGATCAGCACCAGCTCCATATCCAGCGCCACGCAGGTGCGCCCGACCGCGCCAGTGTTGCCGGGAATCTCCGGCTGGATAAGGACGATAGAGGTCATGGCGGACGTGCCTTACCGCCGCCACGCCATGATGCCAGCCTTACTTCGCCTTGTAGCCGAAGCGCGCTTCCCACTCTGCCAGATTACCGGCGGCGAGCAGTTTCGCCTGTTCGACCCATTCATCGCGGGTGATGCGGCCCTTGAAGCTGCCGAGATGCGCATCGACTTCGGCGACTTCGCGCTCGCCCCATTCGGCGATCTGGTCAAACCGGCGCACGCCGAAGCTGTTGCACAGCGCGCAGAGTTTGGGGCCGATGCCGTTGATCTTGGTGAGATCATCATCTTCGCCCACTGCAGCGGCGATATTGGGCGCAGCCATGGCGGCGGCGACGGGTGCCGCAGCGGCCATCGGCTCTGATGCCGGAGCCTCAACCGTCTCTGGTTCGGCTACGGGTTCGGGCGCAGGCGCAGGCTCGGGAGCCGGTGCCGGAGCAGCCGCAGGTTCAGCCGCGCCAGTCACGCGCTGCATGTGCGCCCAGATCCACCAGCCGGTGGCAAACCCGATGGCAATCGCCAGCAGGAAACGGATCGGATTGTCAAAAATCAGTTCAAACATCGCGTCATCCTTCCCGTGCGGGTTACTTCTGGCCCCAGATCAGCCAGGCAATGCCAAGGCCAAGCAGGAAGGCGATGATGAGCAGGAGCCAGCTTTCCATAAGCAGCGGCATGATTATTCTCCCTCTGCCGGAGTGGCCGGGGCGGTGCCGCCGGAAATGTCGAATTCGATGCGGCGGTTGGCGGCGTTGGCTTCTGCCGACGCGCCTTCCATCACCGGTTCGCTCGATCCCTTGCCGGTCGCGGAGATGCGTGCTGCGGCAATCCCGCGTTCGGTCAGCGCAGCAGCAACCGCGTCAGCGCGCGCCTGGCTCAACGTCTGGTTGACCGCCGGGCTGCCGGTCGCATCGGTATGGCCTTCAATCGCCACCGCGAGATCGGGGCAATTGCCAAGCGCTTCGGCGACTTCGGCCACCACGGCGAGCGAACTGTCAGGCATATAGGCGCTGCCGCTCTGGAAATTGATGACCTTGCCCGCCATCACTGCGTCGATATCCGACTGGCAGGCGACGACCTCGGCGCTTTCGGTCGCTTCACCGGCGTCCGCCGCCGGAGCCGCTTCGCCGGAACCATCAGCAGCATCGGTAAACTCGACCCCGCCCATACCCGGAATGGCGAGCAGCGCCGCGCGGATGCGTTCCCGCTCGGCCGGATCGGTCACGCCCGAAATCACCGCCACGCGGGCGAGCGGATCGCGCTTCATCGCGAGCGTCGCGCCATCGGGCAGGCCGAGGCCATCCAATGTGCTTTGCGCCGAGCTTTCCAGCCCGTCGATATACTCCGCGCCCGTCATCGCGTGCGCCCCCCAAGCGAGCAACGACGTAGCCGCCGCGCCGACGAGAAACTTGCCGAATCCTGTCATGGTAAACGTCCCCTTCACCACGCTGCTTACGGAGATTCCGTTGGTCGTAAAGGGAGATGCTGATGGGCTGAGATGATTTTACAAAATTTATCCTGGAGCGAAGCATCATAGCAGCGCAAATAGCCAGCTCTAGTAGATTGGCTCGAGGTTCCATCCCGTAAGCTGCAACAGATGCAAACCCAAATTCCGCACATTGCCAGTTTCGGGAGTCCACCGTTCGTAAAACGAGTAATCGCCGTTCTCGACGACTTCGAGAATCCACTGCGCTCCATCGTTACCGATATTACAAGATACCGCCGCTTCGTTTTCCAAATCGTTCTCGGCAATAACTGCCATCAAATCTTCCCATTCGGCAGAGGACAATTCGCGCTCCAAAGTTCTAAGGAATTCCCCGGGCTCGTAACCTCCAGCCCCGGAAAGACGCTTCGCCTCTATGCTCGCTTGACCTGGCCCATCCTCGTGAATCCTCACAATCATTGGCTGATCGAAGGTTCGCAGCCAGATAAATCTGATGTGCAGTCGCTCAGGAGAGCCTGCGGCCAATTCTGTCAGAGGCGGTTCGCCCGCTGCATTCAAATGAGAGCCGTACCACTCGGCCGAAAACTCATCCAAGATAGTTGGATTGTCGATTGCAGGATAACTGCAGCCACTCTGGGTGGTCAAAAGATAGGAAGGAAAAAGCTGACCGTCTAATTCGCTAGCCTCGGCAAGAGGCACTGGAGCAATAATTGCTCCGGCATCTTCGGGGAAGAAGGGATCAAGCTCCACGGTGTCAGGCTCGGTTTCGGCGCAAGCGGCGAGCAACAATAAAGCACCCAAGCTGCAAACCGGCGAAAAGACATTTACCAACAACATGAGGTTAGCTTAGCAAGAAGCTGGCGCAATCCTACCCCAGCTTGTCCTTCAAAATCTGGTTCACCACAGCCGGATTTGCCTTGCCCTGCATCGCTTTCATCGTCTGGCCGACGAAGAAGCCGAACAACTTGTCTTTCCCGCTGCGATATTCATCCACCTTGTCGCCATTGGCGGCGATGATCGCGTCAATCGCCGCCTCAATCGCGCCGGTATCGCTCACCTGCTTCAAGCCTTCAGTCTCGGCGATCTCGTCGGGTTCGCGGCCGGTTTTCAGGACGATTTCGAAGATTTCCTTCGCCTGACCGCCCGAAATCTCGCCCGCATCCTGCATCTTCAGGATTGCCGCCTGCCGCGCGGCGGTGGCGTGGCTCGCATCGGCCTCGTCACCCAGCGACTTGATCACGCCCGGCGCGACCGAGAGCGCCCAGTTGGCGACCGGCGTCGCCACCTTCGCCTCGCTTTTCCCGAGCGCCTTGGCAGTTTCCGCCAGCAGCGTTTCAAACCGCGCGAAGGTTTCCACCTCGGCGGTCAGTTCGCGCGCATTATAGGGCGTCAGGCCCAGCTCGTTTTCATACCGTGCGCGCTTGGCGTCGGGCAGCTCGGGCAGGCTGGCGCGGCATTCGGCAAGGAAGCTGTCGTCCAGTTCCAGCGGCAGCAGGTCAGGATCAGGGAAGTAGCGGTAATCATGCGCGTCCTCTTTGGAACGCATCGTCCGCGTAGTACCGGTGCCCGGATCGAACAGCCGCGTTTCCTGATCGACCGTGCCGCCGCTCTCGATCAGATCGACCTGGCGGTTCGCTTCATATTCGATCACCTGCATCACGAAGCGCACCGAATTGACGTTCTTCGTTTCGGTGCGGGTGCCGAATTCCTCGCCCGGCTTGCGCACGGAGACGTTGACGTCCGCGCGCATCGAGCCTTCTTCCATATTCCCGTCGCAACTGCCGACATAGCGCAGGATCGCGCGCAGCTTGCGCACATAGGCCCCCGCCTCCGCAGGCGAGCACATATCGGGCTTCGAGACGATCTCCATCAGCGCCACGCCCGTGCGGTTGAGATCGACATAGGACATGGTCGGGTGCTGGTCGTGCATCAGCTTGCCCGCATCCTGCTCGACGTGAATGCGCTCGATCCCGATCACCTTGTCTTCGGGAATGCCCGCTTTCTCGTCAGCGTCGATGGTGATCGAACCTTCGCCGACGATGGGGTGATAGAGCTGGCTGATCTGGTAGCCCTGCGGCAAATCGGCGTAGAAGTAGTTCTTCCGGTCAAACCGGCTCCACGCATTGATCTGCGCGTCAATCGCCATGCCGGTGCGAACCGCCTGCCTGATGCATTCGCGGTTGGGCACGGGGAGCATCCCCGGCATCGCCGCATCGACCAGAGAAACCTGGCTGTTCGGCTCCGCCCCGAACGCGGTCGCCGCGCCGGAAAACAGCTTGGCGTTGGAAGTGACCTGCGCATGGACTTCGAGGCCGATCACGACTTCCCACTCGCCCGTTGCGCCCTGAATTGTGTAAGTGCTCATGGCCATTGCGAATAAGCCAGCGGCGCGCAAAGGAAAAGGGGCTTTGCGGGCTTTTCTGATCGCGCGCGATAAGCGAAAAGGCATCCCGATGCTGCCGTTCTGGAAAGCCCGTTATTATGTCGCCTCGCTGCTGGGGCGGGTGCGCGCGACCTCGCGCCTCACAACGCGCCACGGCTTCGCGTTGCACGGCAATGCGCGTGATATGGTGAGCCGCTATATCTACACCTTCGGCACATGGGAGCCGAACCTCACCGCCCTTGTGAAAGCGCGCGTGGGGCTGGACACGCAGTTCTACGATTGCGGGACGAATATCGGCTATTTCAGCGTGCTGGCGGCGAATTTGGGTGCGCGGGTGACGGGGTTCGAAGCCTCCCCCGAAATGGCGCAGCTGGCGCAGGCGAATTTGCGCGCGGCGGGCTTTGCCGGCGTGGTGCACAATGTCGCGCTGGCGGCGGAGGAAGGCGAGCTGGCGCTGCACGACGTTTCCGGCGCGACCAATACCGGCAGCCGCAGCGTGGTGAAGACCAGCGGCGCGGTGCACGCGGTGGTGCGCGCAGCCCCCTTGCTGTCGCTGGTGCAGCTTGATCCTGCGGCGGAGCTGTTCTTCAAGATCGACATCGAAGGCGCAGAGGGGCCGGTGCTGGCCGAGCTGCTAAGCTGGATGGCGGCGCATCCATTGGCGCGCGTGACCATCGTGGCCGAGGTGCTGGACGGTGCTGCCGACACGGTACGTGCGTTTGCCGATCTGGGCTGCGAGGTCGCCTATCTGCCCAACAGCTATGCCTTCGCGGCCTATCTGCACGGGGAGCAGGAGGCGCGGCTGGTGCCGATGGCGGAGGGAGAGCCGGAAAAACCGTTCGAGACGGTGATTTGGCGGGATTAGTTACCCCGCAGCGCCTGCACCCGCTCGCGCAGCATTTCCGCGCGGCTCTGTCCCACTGCGCTATAGCGGAACGCCTGCGCATCGGCCTGCGCCTGTTCGCCCAGCCGCTGACGCAGAGCGACATCGCCCGCCAAAGCCTGTAGCGCCGCAGCCAGCGCAATCGGATCGTGGCACGGCACGATCAGCGCGTTGCGATCATGCTCCAGCATCCGCGCCCGCGCCATCGGCGTGGCGATGATCGCCGCGCCCGTCGCCGCCGCCTCATAGGTCACTTGCGGCCCGCCTTCGTCGAGCGTGGGGATGACCACCACATCGCAAGCGGCGAAAAACGCTCCCACATCCGCAAGATAGCCCGCCAGCGTGATGCGCGTGTCATTCTGCTTCGCGGCGTTCACGTGCGCCTCGACCGACCAGTCGACCGGCCCCGCCAGATGCAACTCGCCCACGCCATCAAACCGCGCCCACGCATCGAGCAGGTCGGGAATCCCCTTGCCTATGGAGAGCGTGCCGAGATAGCCGACTGTGAGCGTCCCTCCGGCAGCACGGCGCGGCGGCGCGGTCAGCGCATCGGGCCAGCCGAAGGTCGTCTGGAGAATCTGCGCTTCTTCCACGCCCAACTCGCGCAGCGATTGGTCAACATCCGCGTTCGAGGAGAAGACCAGATCGTAGAAGGGCAGCTCGGCCCGCTCGGCCGCAACGCGCGCTTCGCTGATATGGTGCGGGAGGCTCTCCCCCGCGCGCGCAAAGCCTTCGTCCAGACTGGCCTTGGCCGCAGCGAGCGTGCGGTTGGTCATTTCCCGCACCGTCACCCAGCCCGCATCCCTCGCCGCCGCGACCAGGGCGGGATCGGGTGTCGGCCAGAAATAGGCAATCCCCGGCTCACCAGTAGCCAAGGCGGCGCGGAACTGCGTGTCGATTCTGCGCATCGCCAGACGCTGCACCGAGCGCCACGGCAGCAGTTTGAACAGACCGGAAAGCGCCGGACGGGCGGTCACCGTGTCAGGCAGCGCCCGCCGCACGCGCCCGACATGGAGTTCAGGTTCTACCCCCCCGGCGCGAAAATAGCGGATGATCTGCACACAACTCTCCGCCGGCCCGCGCCCGGTATAGCTATGCGGCAGATAGACGAGGCAACGAAGCGGCATGGGGCTGCGTTTAGCTTGAGGGTGGGGAGGTTGCCACTATTTGGCGTGAGCCAAGGGCGCTTTTTGGCGCGGATTGGGACAAACGAAAGGGTTTGGGTCTAAAGCGCAACCGCGTCAGCCGCGATCTTCGCGTAACCCGCAACCTGGCGATCCTCCGAAGTAAGCAGCAAATTGCAGTAACCATCGAAATTGCCAGCGTGCCGCTTGCTCAATCCGATTTGCCAACCGGCGTATTCGCCGAGAAGCACAGTTCCGGATAGCCGATTATCAACTTGCGCGAGATCAGCTTCGAAAGGCGCCGGAACATCGGAGCCGTCTGGCCAGCCCCAACCATAAATGGGCGTGACCTTTAGCCTCATTACCACCACCGCTCCGGCTTCGCCACGAACCCCGCGCGCTGCTCTATCGCCAAGCCCGCATTCAGCACGCCCTGCTCGTCCATCGCGCGGCCTACCAGCTGGAGGCCCAGCGGCAGGCCGTCCGCAGTCACCGTTGCCGGGACGCTCATCGCAGGAAGGCCCGCCAGCGAGGCGGGCACCGCGAAGACATCGTTCAGATACATCGTCAGCGGATCGTCGTTCAGCGAATTCAGCGGGAAGCTCGGCGTGGGCGTGGTGGGCGCGAGAATTACGTCGCACTGCCCGAAAGCCGCGTCGAAATCGCGCTGCACCAGCGTGCGCACCTTCATCGCCTGCGTGTAATAGGCATCGTAGAAGCCCGCGCTCAAAACATAGGTGCCCAGCATCACGCGGCGCTTCACCTCGTCGCCGAAACCTGCGGCGCGGGTGGCGGCGTACATATCCTGCAGGCCAGCGCCCTCGGGCAGATCGCGCAGGCCGTAGCGCACGCCGTCATAGCGGGCGAGATTGCTCGATGCCTCGGCAGGCGCGACGATGTAATAGGCGGGCAGCGCGTATTTGGTGTGCGGCAGCGAAACCTCGACGATTTCCGCCCCGGCATCGCGCAACCATTCTGCGCCCTTTTCCCAACTATCGAGGATTTCCTGCGACGTGCCGTCCATCCGGTATTCCTTGGGAATACCGACTTTCTTGCCGCGCAAATCGGCGTTGAGGCCGCCAAACCAGTCGGGCACGGGCGCATCAAGGCTGGTCGCGTCCTTCGGGTCGAACCCCGCCATCGCGCCGAGCATGATCGCGCAATCCTCGACGCTGCGCGCCATCGGCCCGGCCTGATCGAGCGAGCTGGCGAAGGCCACCACGCCCCAGCGCGAGCAGCGGCCATAGGTCGGCTTGATCCCGCAAATGCCGGTGAAGGCGGCGGGCTGGCGGATCGAGCCGCCGGTATCGGTGCCGGTCGCGGCGGGCGCAATACGTGCGGCCACGGCGGAGGAGGAGCCGCCGGAAGAGCCGCCGGGGCTCATCGCGGCGTTCGAGCCTTCCTTGCGCCATGGTGAGCAGACATTGCCGAAATAGGAGGTTTCGTTCGACGAACCCATCGCGAACTGGTCAAGATTGAGCTTGCCCAGCATCCCGCAGCCCGCTTCCCACAGCTTGGCCGAGACGGTGCTTTCGTAGCGCGGGGTGAAGCCTTCGAGGATGTGGCTGGCTGCCGTGGTCTGCACGCCATCGGTGGCGAACAGATCCTTCATGCCGATGGGCACGCCCGCCATGCTGCCGAGCGTTTCTCCCTTGGCGCGCGCGGCATCGACCGCATCGGCGGCTTCCAGCGCCTTTTCCGGCGTGGTGACGATGAAGGCATTGAGGGCGGTTGCGGCTTCAACCGCAGCGTTGAAGGCCTCCGCGACTTCGCGCGCGGTGAAATTGCCAGCGGCCACACCATCGCGGATTTCGCGGACGCCTAGGGATGTCAGATCAGTCACTTAAATCTCCCCTCCCGCTTGCGGGAGGGGCCGGGGGAGGGCCTGTCCGCACGCGGTGGTCAAAATTACAGGCCCTCCCCTAACCCCTCCCGCAGGCGGGAGGGGAACAGGTCGCGCCAAACGCAAAATCACTCAATCACCTTGGGCACGCCGTAAAACCCGTGCTCGGCCACGGGCGCGTTGGCGAGGACATCGTCCTGCCGCCCGCCGCCGGTTTGCGGATCGGCATCGATCACATCGTCGCGCAGGCGCAGGGCTTGCGGGATGACCGCAGTCATGGGCTCGACACCGGCGGTATCGACCTCGCCCAATTGCTCGACCCAGGCGAGGATATTGTTGAATTCGGGCACCATCCGGTCGAGCTCCTGCTCGTCCATCGCGATACGCGCCAGCTTGGCGATTTTCGCCACATCTTCTCGGGTTACGGACATAGCCTAGCCGATAGCGATGCGGGGGGCGTGCTTCAAGCTATTCGGTGGGTTCGGTGGTTTCCGGGCGCGCTTCGAAGCGGAACGGATCACCCACAGGCTGGCCGTCGATAAAGAGCTGTTGCCCCTGATAGGGGCGCAGTTCGACCCCTTCGGCATCCGTAGAACTATGCACCTCAGTCGCGGTGTTGTCGGCCAGCACCCCGTTGCGGCTATATTGTTCAACCGCGCGGACAGCCCCGGGTCTAACCAACAGCAATCGGGGATTGCTGGCGTAGTCGTCTGCGGGGATCAATGCCAACAACTTGCCCTGTGGCGCTTCTGCCAACAATTCGACCCGGCACGGATCGGTGCCTTCACTCGCTTCGCACAAATAGCCTTCTTCGCGAATGTAAGCGCGGATCGCGCTTGCGGTGGCTTCGTCAAATGCGGCAAGATCGACGTTTTCCGCGATACCCGCCAGTTCCTGCTGCGGACGCTCGCCATACCAAGGCCGCTCCGTCTGCGCCTGCGCTTCGCTCGCATATTGCGCGATTGTCGCGTCTTCGCTCTCCGTCAGCTCCGCCAAAGCCGCGCGCCCGGCATCGCCGAAATCCCAGCGCAGCGCGGTGTAATCGAACGCGCTCGGAGCCACTGCTCCGCTTTCCAGCCGCGCCACTTGGTCGCGCGTCGAAATCGCGCCGAAATCGAGGAAAGGCAGCGCGAGGAACAGCGCGATGCCGCAGGTCACCACTGCCAGATGCAAGTTCGCGCGGCGCAGATTGGCACTCCAGCCCGCCAGTCGCCCGCGCGCCACGCCGACCCAATAGGCAAGCCCGTAAGCGGTCGAAATGGCAATCGCGATCAGGGCCCAGATGCGCTCGGGCGCGAGGCCATACTGGTCGATGCGGATGCCCATGCTGATCGCGGCGAACACGGTCAGCGGCAGAATGCACAGCGCCAGCACCAGCGCGGCTGCTTGCATCACGATGTTGGCACTGCGCGATTCGTCGTCATCGCGCACCACGGCATTGGTCAGGATGAAGCAAATCACCGCGCAGGCGAGCAGCACCGGCGTTGCCGAATCGGTCGCTTCCCACAGCGCGCTGCCGCCCGAGGCGAGCAGAATGACGACAAAGATCAGGATCGCACCGGCAAAGGGCACGGCCAGAAGCGCGAACACCAGCATCACCACGCGTTGCAAGGTGCCGATAATGCTCTGCTGGTTGCGCAGCACGCCCAAAGCCGCGCCGAGGGTTGCGCCGATAAAGATGGCGGGGAACCAGCCTTCCTGGATCAGCTCCTCGATCACCGTGATGCCGATGAGGCTGAACAGGCCGTGGAGCAGCCAGAGCAGCAGCCAGCTCAGCCCCATGAACAGCACCGCCCCGCCCGCGCTGACCGCGTCCGTCCACACATGGAAATGGGTGAGCAGATAGGGCGTGGCCCAGCGGGTGCGGTGGAAACCCGCTTGGAACAGCGGGATCGCCAGCAGCGAGAAGAACACGCCCGCCGCAAAGGCGAAGTCGGTTGCAGCGCGGCTTTCGGCGGCATTGGCGGCGAGCCAGGCAATCCCGCCCATCACCGCGCCAAGGCCAAGCGCAAACACCAAGGATTCGGCCAGCCTTACCGGCCGCAGCACGAAACCGGCGGCGGCCGCGGCGAAGAAGCAGAAGGCAGAGAGTGCGGGCCGCCACGCCTGCGGCGCGTCATTGTCCCATCCGTCGAGCAGGTGGTAGAGCAGCAAACCCGCCACCCCGCCAATCGCGGCGAGCAGCCACGGGCGCAGCGCCCAGTCTTCCCCTTCGACCCGTGTTACCGCATCCGCCGTTTCGTCCATGCTGTTATCACCCCTGTTGCACAGTCAGCAGATCATGCCAGCTCGCCGCGCTGCCGTCATGAGCAAAAGGTGAGCAATGCCCGCTTGGCGGATTTTTACTGCGGAGCGCCTTCGGCCGGCGGGGTTGCCGCGCCGCCTGCACCCTCGCCACCTTCGCCGCCTTGAGCCTGCATCAGCATCTGCTCCATCGCCTGGAACCGCTCGCGCGCTTCGGCTTCGGGCATGAAGTCGACGATTTCGACGTTGAAGGTCAGATCGGCATTGGGCGGAATCGGTGCGCCTTCGGGCGGCTCTGCGCCATAGGCCTTTTCCGCCGGGATGAAGATTTCATAGGTACCGCCCTTTTGCGTTTGCAGCAGGCCTTCGTAGAAGCCGACAATCAGCGCATCGGGCTCCAGCAGCATCGGCGTGCCTTCCGGCAGCAGGCCGGGGATCGGCCATTGCGCGGGCTGCGACTGGTCGAACACCGTTCCGTCCTCCAGCATTCCCGAATAGCGCACGAAGACGACATCGCCCTGCTGCGGGCCTTCGCCCTCGCCTGCGGTAACCGTGTCCACCGTCACGCCCTTGGGCATGGCCGCCCAGGCAATTCCGCCCGCCAGCAGCACGGCGGCGAGCACGCCTAGCCATAATTTGACGAGCGATCCCCCGGCAATCGGGCGCAATGGAACGCGGGTGACTTCGGTCATGATTCTCTCAATCCTTGCAAATGCTTCCACGCAGGTTTCAGCGCAGCAAAAAGGGCGCGGAAGCCGAACTTCTCACGCCCCTTTGGCTTAGCTGCGGCGCGCTTTCAAGCGCGCCCTTCGGATTACCCCGAACGCAGGCTTATTTGATGCCGTCGCGTTCCATCCGCTTGCGCTCCATCTTGCGGGCGCGGCGGACAGCGGCGGCCTTTTCACGGGCGCGCTTTTCGCTCGGCTTTTCGTAGTGGCGGCGCAGCTTCATCTCGCGATAGACACCTTCACGCTGCAGCTTCTTCTTGAGCGCGCGCAGGGCCTGCTCGACATTGTTATCGCGGACGATGATCTGCATAAAATTCTTGCCACCTTATCTTGTCAAAACGATCAGAGCCCGCGGATCAAGGCGCGGGGTGCACCGCAAATTCCAAACGAAAATGCGCCGAATCCTTCTCGGGATCGGCTCGCTGAGGGGGCGGATATGCCAAAGCGGGTGGAAAAGCAAGCGAAACGGACGCGCTTTTGCGGTTTGCCTTACCCGCCCCAACGGCTAGAGCCGCCGCTATGGCAAACACCACACCACAATTACAGGCCTCGCTGATGGTCGCGCTGGGCGGCGGGGTCGGCGCTTTGGCGCGCTACCAGCTCGGCCGCGCGATGACCGCGTGGATGGGGCCGCAGATGATGACTTTCTTTCCATGGGCCACGCTGGCGGCGAACACGCTGGGCAGCATCGCCATGGGATTGCTCGCCGGATGGCTGGTGAAAAGCGCGCCGGAAAATGCCGAGCAACTGCGCCTGCTCTTGGGCGTCGGCCTGCTGGGCGGCTTCACCACCTTCAGCGCCTTCAGCCTCGAACTCGCGATGCTGGTGCAGCGTGGGCAAGTGCTGGTGGCAGGCACCTATATCATGCTTAGCATCGGACTGGGCGTGAGCGGGTTCCTGTTCGGCCTGTTTATGACGAGGCTTTTGGCATGAGCGGGGACGGGAAAGATCAGGCCACCGATCAGGTTCGCCAGTTTACGGTAGAGGCCGATGATGACGGCGTGCGGCTTGATCGCTGGTTCAAGCGGCATCTGCCGCAGGTCGGTTTCGGCACAGTCAGCCGCTGGGCGCGCACTGGCCAGCTGCGGGTAGACGGCAAGCGGGTGAAGCCCGAAGACCGGATCGCCGCAGGGCAAGTGCTGCGCGTTCCTCCGGGCGGAGAAGATGGCGGGCGCACCCAGCGCGGGCGGCGCGAATTGACCGAAGCGGAAGTGGCCGAGGCAGAGGACATGCTGATCTCGCGGACGAATTCGGCGCTGGTGCTCAACAAGCCGCCGGGGCTGGCAACGCAGGGCGGCACCAAGACGAAGCACCATGTCGACGGCCTGCTTGATGCCTTTGCGGGCGAGGACGAACAGCGCCCGCGCCTCGTCCACCGGTTGGACAAGGACACCTCGGGCGTGCTGCTGGTCGCGCGCACCGCAGGCAGCGCGGCGTTTTTCTCCAAGCGGTTTTCCGGTCGCAGCGCGAAGAAGATCTACTGGGCGCTCATCGTCGGCGTGCCCGAAGTGCGCGAAGGCACCATCGAAGCGCCCATCAGCAAGCAACCGGGCAGCGGCGGCGAGAAGATGCATATCGACACCGAGAACGGCCAGCCCGCCAAGACGGTCTACCGCGTGGTCGAGCGCGCGGGCAATCGCGCGGCCTGGGTCGAACTGCAACCTTTCACCGGGCGCACCCACCAACTGCGCGTGCATATGGCGGCCATCGGCCATCCGATTGTCGGCGATGGCAAATATGGCGGGCAGGAAGCGTTCCTCACCGGCAGCGTCAGCCGCAAGATGCACCTCCACGCGCGCCGCCTCATCATCGATGCTCCCAAGGGCGAGATGATCGATGTGACCGCTCCGCTGCCCGAACATTTCGCCGCGACGATGGAGCAATTGGGATTTGACGAGAACCTGAGCGATGCCGGGCCGGTCGCAACCCCACCGCCCGAACGCAGCAAAGAAGAAAAGAAGCAGGCCGCCCGCCAGCACGCCAAGCAATACCGCAAGGCCCGCCGCGGCGAACGCAAATCGCGCGGCGTCTCTACGGAAAAGAAGCGGCCCGGCCCCAAGCCGAAGGGGGCGCGGTGAGCGCCATCCGCCTCGCCGTGTTCGATTGCGACGGCACGCTGTCGGACGGGCAGGCGGGCGTTTGCCATGCGATGGATACAGCTTTTGCCGTCGCCGGCCTCCCCGCGCCCGACCAGCATCAGGTGCGCCGCATCGTCGGGCTGAGCCTGCCGCAGGCGGTCCGCCACCTCGCGCCCGACGCCGCGCCGGAGCAGCAGGCGGCGGCGGTCGAAGCCTACAAGGCGGCCTTCCGCGCCTCGCGCGAAGATGGGTCTCTGCGCGAGCCGCTCTATCCCGGCATTGTCGATCTGCTCCACCGGTTGCACGGGCAAGGCTGGACGCTGGCGGTGGCCACCGGAAAATCGGATCGCGGGCTGGCAGCCACCCTCGCCGCGAACAGGCTGACGCAACTTTTCGCCGCCACCCATACCGCAGACCGCCACCCGTCCAAGCCGCATCCCGCCATGTTGCAGGCGGCGATGGCCGATACGCTGGCAGAGCCTGCGCAGACGGTGATGATCGGCGATACCGTGTTCGATATCGACATGGCCAAGGCCGCCGGCACCCGCGCCATCGGGGTCGCCTGGGGCTATCACGAGCCTGCCGAATTGCTGCACGCGGGCGCGGAAGCCGTGGCGCAGGATATTGCCGCGCTGGAGGCGCTGCTCAATGGCTGACAATTCCCCAAGCGAAACCGAAGCGCAGGGCCGCTTCCTCATCCTCAACGCCGTGCGGCTGGGCGGCGTGATCATGGTGCTGATTGGCATCGCGATTGCGGTGGGCGAATGGGACATTCCGCGCGTCATCGCCTACGTGCTGATCGCGCTCGGACTTGTCGAGGCGCTGGTCATTCCCCAAGTGCTCGCGCGAAAGTGGAGCAGCAAGCGCAGGCCATGAAACGTTTCTATTCGGAAGTAACCATCGCCGTGGTCGATGGCGGCTGGCAGGTCATGCTCGATAGCCGCGCGCTGAAGACGCAGGGGCGGCAACTCCCGCAGATTGTTCCGACGCAAGCCGCCGCCGAATTGCTCGCCGGAGAATGGCGCGCGCAAGGCGAGGAAATCGACCCCAAAAGCTTTGTCTTCCGCGATCTGGCCGATTTCGCCGTGGATGTGGTGCAGCCCGATTGCAGCGCGACGGTGGACAAGCTGCTGCAATATGCCGCCACCGACACGCTGTGCTACCGCGCCGATCCGGACGAACCGCTCTACAAGCGCCAGCAGAGCGTGTGGGAGCCGCTGGTCTCCGCCTTCGAGCAGCGCCACGATGCCAAGGTGACGCGGGTTAGCGGGATTATCGCCCGCCCGCAGCCCGAAGAAACGATGGCCGTTCTGCGCAATAGGCTGGCGGGAGAGGACGCGTTCACGCTGGCTGCGCTGGTGACACTGGCATCGCTCGCCGCGTCAATCGTGGTGCCGCTCGCCGTGCTCGACGAGGAGCAGGACATGGCGACCCTGTTCGCCGCGGCCAATGCCGAGGAAGACTGGCAGGCGGAGCTGTGGGGCTGGGACGAAGCTGCCGAGCGCACCCGCAAAGCGCGGCTGGAAGCGTTCGAAAAAGCCGCCGAATTTGCGCGGGCGGTGCGCGGTTAGGCTGTCCTAACCCACCCACTCCGCAACCTGATCCGCCACTACGTTCGCCGCCTCGTTCAACGCTGCGCCCACGGCGTTCGCTTCGGCTGGAATGCCATCAATCCGGTGTTCGAAACGGCGGGTCAGCACACGGCCTTCGGCCAATTGCAGCACTGCATCATAGCGCACGATCACGCTGCCGGAGACCGCATCGTAATCCATCGCCGCCAGCTCGCCCGAAAGCTGCGTCGCGGCGGTGTATTCCATTGCTCCGCCCGTCACCACCATCCGGTTGCCTTGCGAACGGATCGTTTCGGCGAGCATATTGGCGAACAATTGCGCGGGCTTTTCCACCCAATACGCGTCCGCAAGATAAGCGAGCGAGCTGTCGCTGGTGATGACCGGAATGCGCGTGACATTCAGCCGCTGCGTCACCGCCGGGGTGCGCACCGCCAGCGCGGCGGCGGGATCGCCTTCGCGCGCATGGCCCGCTGGCACTTGCGCGCTGCTGGTGAGGGTGAGCAATTGCGCGGGCGCTTCGGGCGTCAGGCTGATGCAGCCGCCCAAAAGCAGGCTCGCGGCAATGGCGGAAAGAACGGGTGTGCGGATCATGGTCTGTTTCTCCCGCTCAAGGTTCGTAATCGGGCAGCGGCGGACTGTTAAGCAGCGAGCCCACGCCCTGCGTTTCCAACCGCTCGGTGAGGTTGCGCAGCGTTTCGGACGTTACGCGCAAATCCTCCATCGTGGCGGAAGCGGCGGGCAGCGTCTCGCGCGACAATTGCTGCGTCAGCGGCTCGACATTGGCGAGCGAGGCTTCGAGCGCCGCCGCCGCATCGCGCGCCGAGGCCAGCGTTTGCTGCAAATCGGCGGTCAGCGTGCGCCCGTCGCGCTCGACCGTGGCGTTCACTTGCTCCAGCGTCGTCTCGAAGGCGGCGAGCGTTTGCGTGGACTGGTTCAGCGTCCCCTGCAGTTCGATCAGCGTATCGCGCACTTCGGGCGATGTCGCCGCCAGTTCGCTGCTGATCGCGTCGGTATTGCGCAGGATACCAGCAATCGAATTCTGGTTGTCATCATCGAGCACGCGGGTCAGCCGGTCGGTCAGCGTAGCAAGGCGTTGCAACAATAGCGGTGCGCTGGCGAGGATTTCGCCGATGGCGCCGGGCGCGGGCGGGATAACCGGAATGCCGTCCTCTACGCAATCAGTAGTATCGCAATCGATTAGCGGCTGGTTGCTGCGCCCGCCGGAAAGCGAAATGTTCGAATTGCCAGTAAAGCTGGCGGAAACCGTCGCTTCGGTGCCGACATGGATTGGCGTTTCCTTGCTCAGGCGGATGCGCACCTTCACGAATTCAGGGTCTTCTTCCCAGATCGAGATATCGGTCACTTCGCCCACCGGCACGCCGTTATAAGTGACGACCGAGCCTTCGGCGACGCCGCCCACCGATTGTGCGAAGAAGATATCATATTCCTGCCGGTTGGTTTCCCCTAGCCGCGCCAGCCAGATGAAAAACGCCGCCGCGCCCACCAGCAGCAACAGCGTGACCACCCCGACCCAGACATGATTGGCGCGTGTTTCCATATGCTTTGTCCTATGAACCCTCGGCCGCCTGCTTGTCTAACGCTTTCCCCGCCTCATGCGTTTGCGCGGCGGCGCGGCTCCGCGGGCCGTTGAAATATTCCTGAATCCAAGGATGATCGGTGGCGAGCAGTTCCGGAATGGTGCCCACCGCCACCACTTTCTTGTCCGCCAGCACCGCGATCCGGTCACAAATCGCATAAAGCGTATCAAGATCGTGAGTGATGAGGAACACGGTCAGCCCCAGCGTATCGGTCAGCTCACGCAGCAGCTCGTCAAACTTGGCCGCCCCGATGGGATCGAGCCCTGCGGTCGGTTCGTCCAAAAACAGCAATTCGGGGTCGAGCGCCAGCGCGCGGGCCAGTCCAGCGCGCTTCTTCATCCCGCCCGACAATTCGCTGGGATATTTGCTGCACGCATCCTCCGGCAGGCCGGTCAGCACGGTCTTGTAGCGGGAGATTTCGTTGAGCAGCTTTTGCGACAGCTCGGGGTAATATTGCTTCAGCGGAACCTGCACGTTTTCCGCCACGGTCAGCGTGGAAAACAGCGCCCCGCCCTGGAACAGCACGCCCCAGCGGTTGCGCACGCCAATCTGTTCGTCGGGCTCCGCGCCGGTAATGTCCTTGCCGAACACGGTGATGCAGCCCTCGTCGGGGAATTGCAGCCCGATGATCGAGCGCATCAGCACCGATTTGCCCGTCCCCGATCCGCCGACCACACCCAAAATCTCGCCGCGCCGCACGTCGAGATCGAGATCCTCGTGCACCGCAAAATCGCCGAAGCGGTTGGTCAGCCCGCGAATGACAATCGGGTGCTCGCTGCAATAGCAGTCCCATTCAAGGTCGGGTCCATCAAGATCAGTAGCGTGTTCGCTCATATCCAGCCGATGCTCGAAAAGAAGACCGCGAAGAAGGCATCGAGCACGATCACTAGGAAAATCGCCTGCACCACGGCCATGGTGGTGCGGGAACCGACCTCCTCGGCATTGCCGCGCACTTGCAGGCCCTGATAGCAGCCCGACAGTGCGATGATGAGGCCGAAGACCGGCGCCTTGATCATCCCGACCCAGAAATCCTGCGTGGGTACCACTTCCTGCACGCGGGCGAGGAAAGTGAGGAACGGAATGCCCAGCATCGCATCGCCAATCACCGCACCGCCGATAATCGCCACCACGCTGGCGTAAAAGCCCAGCAGCGGCATCATCAGCACGGCGGCGAGGATGCGCGGAATGATGAGCGCCTCCATGGGCGAGACGCCGATAGTGCGCATCGCATCGACTTCCTCGGTCAGCTTCATCGTGCCGAGCTGCGCGGCAAAGGCAGAACCCGAACGGCCCGCCACCATAATCGCCGTCATCAGCACGCCCAGCTCGCGCAGGGTGATCCGGCCCACCAGATTAACAGTGAAAGCCTCGGCCCCGAATTGCTGCAATTGCACCGCGCCCTGCTGCGCGATGACAATGCCGATCAGAAAACTCATCAGTCCGATGATTGGCAGCGCGTTGACGCCCACCATCTCCATCTGCCGCACCAGTGCCCGCACGCGAAAACGCGAGGGGTGGCGGATGATGCCGAAAAAGGTGACCACAATCGCGCCGAGAAAACCGATATAGCGGCGGATGCCTCCCGCCATCTCGAACACCTTGCGCCCGACGCTTTCGGTCACCCGGCCAAACACATAGCCGCGCGGCGGGGTAATAGGGGCGCGGCTGGCGCTTTGGGCCACCGCGTGGATCAGCACTTGCGCCGCTTCACTCGCGCCGGTGATCTCGGCACCCTTGTCCTCGGCAAAACGATGCACGATCCACGCGCCGACCGTGTCGATATGGGTGGCCCCGGCAATATCCACTGCCTGCACCGCATCATCCAGCCCGCGCAGGGCCGGATCGAGCCTGCCGATCCCCGATACGGTCAGCGGCCCGGTCAGCGAGACGGTGACGCGCCCTTCGCGCTCTTCCAAGCTATATTCGGCCCATTCGCGCATTGCCGCCATGGTATGCGGACAAAAGCACAGGCCCGCAACCGTTTCCCGTGTTGAAAAGGCGACAACACGGTGGCAGGGCGCGGGCTATGACCACCGAGCTTGCAACGACTTTCGATCCCGCCGCGATAGAGGCGAAATGGTATGCCCACTGGGAAGAAACCGGCGCGTTCCGGCCCGAACGCCCCGATGCGGAGCCCTATACCATCGTCAATCCGCCGCCGAACGTCACCGGCAGCCTGCATATCGGCCATGCGCTCGACAACACCTTGCAGGATATCGTCATCCGTTACGAGCGACTGCGCGGCAAGGATGCGCTGTGGGTGGTGGGCATGGACCATGCCGGAATTGCGACGCAGATGGTGGTCGAACGCCAGCTGGAAGCGCGGCAGGATAAGCGCACCAATTACAGCCGCGAGGAATTTGTCCAGAAGGTGTGGGATTGGAAGGCCGAAAGCGGCGGGCAAATCACCCGCCAGCTGCGCCGCCTCGGCTGCTCGATGGACTGGAGCCGCGAGCAATTCACCATGGACGAGCACTTCTCGAACGCGGTGCTCAAGGTGTTTGTCGATCTCTACAACAAGGGCCTGATCTACCGCGACAAGCGGCTGGTGAATTGGGACCCGAAGCTGAAAACCGCGATTTCCGATCTCGAAGTCGAGCAGCAGACGGTTGCGGGCAGCTTCTGGCATTTCAAATATCCGCTGGCCGACGGAGCAACACTGGATAGCGGACAGGTCTATATCGAAGTCGCCACCACCCGGCCCGAAACGATGCTCGCCGATATGGCGGTGGCGGTGCATCCGTCGGACGAACGCTATGCCAGCGTCGTGGGCAAGCACATCATCCTGCCGCTCACCGGTCGGCGCATTCCCATCGTGGCGGACGAGCACGCCGATCCCGAACTCGGCAGCGGTGCGGTGAAGATCACGCCGGGGCATGATTTCAACGATTTCGAAGTCGGCAAACGCGCCGGAATCGCGGCGGGCGAAATGCTCAATATGTTGGATGCCGAGGCGAATGTTTGCCAGACGGCGGACGGGCTGGTTCCGGCGGAATTTATCGGCCTCCACCGCTTCAAGCGCGCCAGTGAAAATGGGGGGGGTGTGGACGGCGCGCGCGAACTGGTGGTGCAGCGGATGAAGGAAGCGGGCTTCCTGATCCCGCATATCACCAAGAACAAGGCGGGCGAGGAAATCGAACTCGACGCCGAACCGCGCCAGATCGCAACGCCCTTCGGTGATCGCGGCGGCGTGGTGATCGAACCCTGGCTGACCGACCAATGGTATGTCGATGCCGCCGAACTGGCGAAAAAGCCTATCGAGGCGGTGCGCAGCGGCGAAGTCGAGATCGTGCCGAAGACGTGGGAGAAGACCTTCTTCAATTGGATGGAGAATATCCAGCCGTGGTGCGTCAGCCGCCAGCTGTGGTGGGGGCACCGGATTCCGGCTTGGTATGATGCCGATGGCAATGCCTATGTGGCGATGAGCGAGGAAGAAGCGCAAGCGCTGGCTGGTGTTGGCGTTGCTCTTACCCGCGACGAAGACGTCCTCGACACGTGGTTCTCCTCCGCGCTCTGGCCCTTCGCCACGCTCGGCTGGCCGGGCGAAAATTCCTCTCCCCTTGCGGGAGAGGAGGGAGGCGCGTCAGCGCCGGAAGGAGAGGGGTCGACGACGCCAGTCGCCGCTTGCGCGGCAGACCCCTCCCCCAACCCCCTCCCGCAAGGGGAGGGGGCCAGTTTGCTCGAAAAGCACTACCCCAACTCGCTGCTCATCTCCGGCTTTGACATCCTGTTCTTCTGGGATGCGCGGATGCTGATGGCGGGGTATTTCAACATGGGTGAGCGCCCGTGGGACAAGCTCTATTTGCACGGCCTCGTGCGCGCGGCGGATGGCTCGAAGATGAGCAAATCCAAGGGCAATGTGGTCGATCCGCTCGGCCTGATCGACCAATATGGCGCCGATGCGCTGCGCTTCTTTATGGCGGCGATGGAAAGCCAGGGCCGCGACATCAAGATGGATGAGCGGCGCGTCGAAGGGTACCGCAACTTCGCCACCAAACTGTGGAACGCGACGCGCTTCTGCCAGGCCAATGGCATCGGCAAAAGCAACACGGTGAAGGCTCCCGCAGCAAGGCTCGCGGCCAACCAATGGATCATCGGCGAAGTGCAGCAGACGGTGGAAGCGCTAGATGCAGCGATGGCCGATCTGCGCTTCGATGCCGCTGCCAACACCATCTACCAGTTCACCTGGAGCCGGTTCTGCGATTGGTATCTGGAGCTGATCAAACCGGTGCTTTCTCCCCTCCCGCCTGCGGGAGGGGCTGGGGGAGGGCCTGAAACATCGGACGGTGACACGCCCTCCCCTAACCCCTCCCGCGAGCGGGAGGGGGACTGGTCAGCCATCCAAGAAACCCGCGAAGTGGCCGGATGGGCGCTCGACCAGATCCTTGTCATGCTGCACCCCTTCATGCCCTTCATCACCGAAGAGTTGTGGCACGCGCAAGGTGAGCGGAATCACGACCTGATCCTCGCCAAATGGCCCGATCCGCGTGCGGAAGTTTCCAAGGAAGCGACCGACGCGATTGACTGGACGATTGCGCTCACCACCGCGACGCGCGGTGCGCGCAACGAACTGGGAATTTCGCCCGGCGAGAAGCTGGCGGCCTTTGTGGCGAACCCCTCGCCGGTGGCTAGCCGCGTGCTTGACCGCAGCAGCGCCGCCATCGAACGGCTTGCCCGCCTCACGCCGGTGACTATCGGCGAAGCCCCGGCGGGTGCGGCGATGCAAGTGACGGCGGGAGAGGATGTGTTCGTTATCCCGCTTGAAGGCGTGATCGACATCGAAGCCGAACGCGCCCGCCTGACCAAGGCGCTCACCGCCTCGCAAAAGGAGGCGGCGAGCCTTGAAGGGCGGCTTGGCAATGCCAGCTTCGTCGAGCGCGCCAAGCCCGAAGCGGTGGAGAAAGCGCGCGAGGATCTGGCGCATCACCAGGGCGAAGTCACACGGCTGACAGGCGCGCTGGAGCGATTGGGGTGATTGCGGTCATTGGCTCCCCTCCCCTCCTTTTCAAAGGAGCGGATCGAGGGGCGGTTTTGCGATCAGAAGGTCGCACCGGATTTGCTCACTGCGTTCGCTACCACCCCCAACCCCCTCCTCTGAAGAGGAGGGGGCTCAGTTGAAATTGGTTTTAGCCACAGACGACGCGGGCGGGCCGGAGATTTTCGCCACCGTGCAAGGCGAAGGCACCGCCATCGGGCGGCCCGCAACCTTCGTGCGCCTGTCGCGCTGCAACCTCGCCTGCACGTGGTGCGACACGCCCTATACTTGGCATTGGGAGGGCGATCCGCGCCCGCATGCTGACGGCGTCACCTTTGACCGCAAGGCCAATCAGGTGACGCTGGATATCGCGGAGGTCGCCCACCGCGTCTGCGCGTTGCCGCCGAATGATGTCGTGTTCACGGGGGGCGAGCCGATGATGCAGCAAAAGGCGCTACTGGCGCTCGCCGATCTACTCGACGAGATGGCGCCCTATCGCTTCAGCTATGCGGTGGAAACAAACGGCACCGTGCTGCCCGAACAGCCGCACCGCTTCGAATATACGGTCAGCCCGAAGCTGGCGCACAGCGGGAACGACCCTGCGCTTGCCCTGCCTTTCGAGGCCATGGCGCATTGGGCGCAGTCACGACACGCGATTTTCAAATTCGTCATCGCGAACCCGGAAGACGTGCTTGACGTTGATGCGCTGGTGCAGCGTTTCAGCATTCACCCCGGCGCGGTTTTGCTGATGCCCGAAGGGCGCGAATCGCAGGTTCTGCACGCGCGGGCCAAGTGGCTCGCCCCGATCTGCATCCAGAAAGGCTATCGCCTGACCGACCGCCTGCATATCCACCTGTTTGGGGATACCAGAGGAACCTAACTTCCCTGCGCGCGCCAGCGTTGCACGGTGCGGTGTACCAGGTCTTCCTCGCCGCCGCCCTGGTTCCACAGGTCGACAAAGCTCGGGTCTTCGGATGCCGGGCGCTTGCTCTCTTCGAGATTGTCGAACGCCACGCGCATCGGGATGGCGACACCCTCGCCGCAGACGATGCATTCACGGTTGCGCAAGGCCGGGATCGAATCGAGGAAACCGCGCGCGCCTTCGGGCATGGCGGCCTTCACAAAGGCCTGATCGCGGTCGTTGTTGAGGCGCATCGAAATGATCGTGCCGCATTGCGACAGCACGCCTTCGGCAAGGTCGGAGGGCCGCTGCGTAATCAGGCCAAGGCTGATCCCGTATTTCCGCCCTTCCTTGGCGATGCGGCTGAGCACGGTGCCGACCGAATTGCCATCGGCATTGCGTTCGTTGGGCACGTAACGGTGCGCTTCCTCGCAGACGAGAAGGATGGGGCTGGTGCTTTCGTTGCGGCTCCAGATTGCGAAGTCGAAGACAAGGCGGCTGAGCACCGCGACCACGGTGCTGGTGATGTCCGAAGGCACGCCCGACACGTCGATAATCGCAATCGGCTTGCCGGCCGACGGCATCCGGAAGATCTTGGAGATAAAGTCCGCCATCGTATCGCCCACCAGCATTCCGGAGAACATGAACTGGTAACGCGGATCGGCCTTCAGCTCGTCGATCTTGGTCTTGATCCGCATATAGGGCGCGGTGTTGGTGGCCTTGTCCAGCCTGCCCATTTCGTCCTGGATCATATTGGTCAGATCGCTGAGCAGATAGGGGATCGGCGAATCCACCGTGATCTTGCCCATCTGCTCGGCCAGCCGGTTCTTCGAACGGGCGTGCAGCAGACATTTGGCGAGAATATCGCGGTCGTTCTGCAGATCATTGCCGGAGGATTTCAGCAGCACTTCGCAGTGCTCTTCAAAGTTCATCAGCCAATACGGCATTTGCAGGTTCGACACGTCGAAGATCATGCCCGTATTGCGGAAAGCGGCGGAATATTCGCCATGCGGGTCGATCATCAGGATGTGGCCCTGCGGCGCGGCCTCGCAAATGCGGTGGAGGATCAGCGCGGCGCTGGTCGACTTACCGGTACCGGTGGAACCGAGCAGCGCGAAGTGCTTGCCCAGCATGGCATCGATATACATCCCGGCGCGGATATCACTGGTGGGATAGACGGTGCCAATCTGGATCGCACTGCGGCCATCGCTGGCGTAAATCTGGCGCAAATCCTCGGTGGTGGCCGGATAGATCATCGCGCCGGGAATCGGATAGCGGGTCACACCGCGGCGGAAGCTGTGGATCTTGCCCGTCAGCTTCTCTTCCATGCCTTCGCCCATGAAGTCGATATTGGCGATAACCGAATTGCCCTCGCCCCGGCGATCCTGCCGCTGGTTGCGCACGCTGGCGAGCAGCCAGCCATCATTGGTCTTGATCTTGATTTGCGAGCCGACTTGCCCGGCCAGCGCAATCGAGGGGTCGGCATCGGCCATGCATTCGTTAAGACGCATCAGGTCGAGCGCGATAGCAGAGCCCGAACCGGCGATTTCCAGCACCACGCCAATCGGCTGGCGCGCGCATTCGACGCTTTGTGCCCGTTTCGCTTCTAGCGCCGGATCATGCTGGGGCGCGCGGTCACGCGGTTGCGCGGCTACGGGAGCAGCGCCATTGCTGTGGACGGGCGCAGAGCGGGGCATACCGGACATATCATTCATACAGGCGGCTCACAGGGATGTTGCACGTCCCGATGGCCTAGTCCGACAGGGTTAAGATCGGGTCAATACTGCGACAAAGCCCTTTATATCAGTGCGAAAAGCCGCCCTGCGGCAAAGCCCATGCCGACCGACAGCCCCACCGCAAGCAGACCGTAGAACAGCGCATAGTCTTCTGCCCCCTGCTCCACCCGCCGTTCGAACCCTTCCTTGCGCACCTGCACTTCGGAGGTGGCAGAGGTAATCACCCGGCCATTGGAAATGGCAAAGGTTTCCGCGACATAGCGCCCCGCGCGGACATTGGACGGGATCGGCAGCCGGGCGCGGTACAGCACGCCTTCGGACACCGAAACGCCATCCTCATATTGTGCATAGAGCCCTTGCCGCTGGCGCAGATCGACCAACCCGGCCGAAAAGCGCGCCTGTTCCGCGGGGTCGATCGAGCCGCTCGGAGACAACTGCAAATAGGGCAGGCCCAGCTCGAAAATCGCCGCCGTCTGTTCGTCCACGATCTCGGCAACGGGCCGCGAACTGGCCAGCGCGTAGAAGCTGGGAACCGAGCGGTATTCCACGCTGTCAGCATTGACCCACATTCCCAGGAAGCGTTCCTTCTCGCGGATGCGGATTTCCTCGGTGGGGCCTTTCAGCACCACGATTATGTCATAGGCCGCGCCCGCCTGCCCGCCATCGGGATCGAGAATGGCGCCGAACAGCAGCAGATCGGCACCGGTAAAGCCCTGCCGCAGAACAATGTCATGCTCGGAAATATCGGGCACCAGCACCGGCTCACGGTTCTGCGCCTGCGCTGGGACGGCAATCAAAAGGCCGAAAAGTAGCGCCAATATCGCTCGCCCAAGCGAGCCCAAGCGCGACCGCGCGCCCGCAGCTGCCGCGCAGCCGGAACGCAGTCCCGGCGAAGCGAATAGCAGCGAGGAGACCATCATAATGGCACGACCGTGTACACCTCGTCAGGTGTCAGGATCAGCCCATAGGCCATGCGCAGCGCAATCGCGACAACGATGGCGGCGAGCACCAGCCGCAGCAATTCGGGTTTGAGCTTTTGCGCAATGCTCGTGCCGAACTGCGCGCCGAGCACCGATCCCAGCAGCAGCAGGCCCGCCAGCACGATATCGACCGCACGCGTAGTGAAAGCGTGCACCATCGTCACCAGCATGGTGATGAAGAGGATGTTGAACAGGCTCGTCCCGACAACGACTTTCGCGCTCATGCCGAGGATGTACAGCATGGCAGGCACCATCAGGAAGCCGCCGCCCACACCCATCAGCATGGTGAGGATGCCCACCACCAGCCCCAGCAAGAGCGGGGCGATGGGGGAGATGTAAAGGCCCGAACGGTAGAAGCGCCACCGATAGGGCATCGCGGCAATCCACGGGTGGTGGCGGCGCTTGGCGGCGCGGGGCTTGCTCCCGTCGGCCGAGACATAGCCCAGCGATTGCAGCGCCTCGCGCAACATGATCCCGCCGATGGAGCCCAATAGCAGGACATAGAGCACGTTGATGACCACATCGATCTGGCCGATGGCGGACAGCAGGTTGAACAACCCCGCACCGATCAACGCGCCCAGCATCCCGCCCGCCACGATCACGCCGCCGATCTGGTAGTCGACCCCGTTATTCCTGCCATGCGCCAGCACACCCGAAACGCTCGCGCCAGTCACCTGCGTCGCGGCGCTGGCGGCGGCGACCGTGGGGGGGATGCCGGTAAAGATCAGCAGCGGTGTTGTGAGGAACCCGCCGCCTACACCGAACAGTCCGGACAGCACCCCCGTTGCCGCGCCAAGCAACACGATCCACAGTCCGTTGATCGAGAGATTGGCGATGGGCAGGTATACGTCCATGTATAGCGCCTAACCCATGGCGCGCCGGGTTTGAAGATCAATGCGCGTTTGCGCTTAAAAACCTGCCGATAAGGTGATCGCCGGGCCACTTTCCGGCTCCGCGTCTCCTGCTACGCGGAAACGGTAGTCGGCGGAAAGGCGGCCTTGCGTTTCGCCGAGGCGGAACGTCAGCGCGGCGCTCGGCCCGATATCCAGCCTTTGCGCGTCGTCCTGCGCCCCGCCCCACGCGCCCGCTCCCGCTTCCAGACGGAAGTCGTCGCGGCGCAGCACGGGCCGGGTGATCCGCGCCTGCCCGTCGACAAAGGGCGTCGCGGCATTGCCGGTGACATAGCCCGCCTGCGCATAGGCTTCGCCGGTCAATCCGCCGGGAAGCGCGAGCGGCGGCAGTTCTGTGACGGCATAGCCTGCCGCGCGCCATTCGGTGCCACTGGCGGTCTCGCTCAGCCGCGTCTCGGCAGCCAAGCGGAGCGGGAATGCGGGAAGCGGGTGGGCGCTTGCCCCGAAGGCGATGTCGCGTTCGCGCGCGCCCTCAAGCGCCGACGTGGCGCGCAGATAGAGTTGCGGGCGGTGTCCACTCGCCTCGGCCAGAGCGTAGCGCAGCACCGCGCCCGCCTGGCTACGGCCATAGCTCGGCAGGCCCGCGACCAGCGGCGCATTGCCGCCCTCGCGCCACAGCACCCAAGCATCGAGCGACCAGCGCGGCGGCGCAGGCGTGGCGCGCAATTCGCGCGCGGCGGCGGGGGCATCGTAAATCGCCAGACCGGCCCTGCGCGGTGCCAAAACCGGCGACGGGACGGCGGCAGCCGAAGGCCGCATCCCGAAGCCCATGCGCAAGAGATTGGCATGGCCAAGCACGCGGTTGGAACCGTAAGCCTCCCGCTGCAACACCGGGCCGCGCGTCGCGTTCGGGGTTGCAGGAGAACGCCAATCCGGAGGCGCAAGTGCAGGCCGCAGGGGCGCGATCACGCGGTCACTTTCCCAATGGACAGGGACGGGTACAACCCACTCCGTCAGCGGCTGCGTCTCTGACGGAGCGGGCATCGCTTCCCGACCGCTGGCATCGGAAGCGGCCAAGGGCGGCAGGATTTCGGGCAGCAGCGGCGATTCCCACAAGGCCACGCGCATTATGCCCCACGCGGCCACGACCAGTCCGATAGCCAACAGCCCGCGCCCGCGCGGCAGCGGCGCTTCGCTTTGGGCGGAGGCGCGGTTGGCGCTCATTGTCCGCCCTCCGCCGCCAGACGCGGTGGCGCGGCGGCATCGAGCGGGTGGCGATCATGCACGGTCTTGTCCCACACCACGCTCTGGCCGAGCAAGGTCTTGCCATAGGCCACCAGCGCGCGGCGGGCGGCCATGATGGCGATGACATTGGCAACCGGCATCCGCAGCACCGCGCGCAGCCCCTCGCCCACGCCGTAATCGCGCGCAGTAAAGGCAAAGCGCATCGCCATCCGCCACAGCAAAGCGGCAAAATTGAGCACGAGCAACGTCCACAGCAGCGGCGTCATGCTTGTCGTCCGCTCGAAACCGAACAGGTCGAGCAGCATCAGCATCCCGGCAAGGACAAACAGCACATAGCCTGCCAGCAACACCAGCGCCGCGAGCGGGCCGCGCCGGTCACGCAGGCGCATCCAGTTTTCCGCCAGCCGGTTGCTCCAGCCGAGACTGTCCCAGCCTTGCAAGGCAATCCCGTGCATCCAGCGCGCCTTTTGCCGCACGGCGGCGGGCAGGTCGGCGGGGAAATAGCTGCGCGTCGCGACCAGCGAGCCGTCCTCTCCGCGCACGCGCAGGAAACGGCCCCGCCCGCCTTGCGCGGTCACGCTGAGGCCCAGTTCGTAATCCTCGGTCAGCGATTGCCCGCTGAAGGGGCCGGCATCACTCCCGCGCATCGCCGCCAGATTGCCCAGCAGGCTGCGCCGGAACCCGCAGCCCACGCCCGCCGCCGGTATGCCGACGCGCAGCATATCCCGCACCACCAGAGCCTTGCCATGCGCTTCGGCAAATTCCTCACAATAGTGGCTGGCGACCCAACGGCTTTGCGGATCAATCAATGGCAGCACGGGCAGTTGCACAAAATCGTTATGCTCGAGCCCGTGATCGATCAGCGAAAGCGCTGCTGCATCGACCACGTCCTCGGCATCGTGGAGGATAACAGCGCGCACTTTGCTTCCGCGCCGCCGCTCGTCCTGCTGCATGGCGCGGTAAAGCCGGTTGAGGCAATCCGCCTTGGTGGTCGGCCCTAGCACGTCATGCACGATCAGGCGGACGCGCGGATCATTGCCCGCCGCCCCCATCGCCGCCTGCAAGGTGGCGGGATCGTTGCGATAGCAACCGATATAGAACAGCAGGTCTTTCTGCGGCCAAGCCGCCAGCGCATGGCTGAGCGTCGGCCCGATCACCTCCTGCTCTTGCCAGGTCGGGATGAAGACAGCGGTGGGGCCGGAAAGATGGCGATGGCGCAAATCCGCGCGCGAAACGCTGTGTGTTACCAGCTTTCCGCGAAGGCGGTGCCAAAGCCAGAGGCTATCGACAGCCATTTCGTCCAACGCGCCGATCAGGAAGAACACACCTGCAAACAGCAGCAATTCGTGCTCGATCACCGCCAGCCATTGCAGCAGGGACAACGCGCCCAGTTCCATTACCGTATTGCCCCCGCACATTAGGTGATTTCGCGTAAATCTACATTTTACAATAGGCTTTGCAAGCGTGTGGCGCGGCCAAGCGCTGCTTTGCGGGTGCGCGATTGGCAAGGTTTCGCGCCAGCGGGCTTGCATTGCGCGGCCAAATCGCGAAATGGAGGCGCAATATGGCACAACCCAATTTCCTCGTTTCGACCGTCCGCAACTTCAAGACGCTGTTCAAAGCGGATGCCTTTTCGGGTATCCTGCTGATCGCTGTCGCCATTGTTGCGATGGTGGTGGCCAATTCGGGCGCGGCTGCGGCCTATTTCGGCCTGTTCGAAAGCTCACTTTTCGGGTGGGAGTTCTGGGAGCAGGTTCCCGGCAACACCGACAAGCTGATGTATCTCGACACCATTAAGGGCTGGGTCAACGATGTCCTGATGGTGGTTTTCTTCTTCGTCGTCGGCCTGGAAGTGAAGCGTGAAATCATCGCGGGGAACCTGTCCGATCCCAAGGCCCGCAACCTGCCGATTATCGCCGCGATAGCGGGCATGGTCGCGCCGATGGGCGTATACTACCTCGTTTCGGGTGGTGAGCCGCAGTACATCGCCGGACTCGCCATTCCGGCGGCAACCGATATCGCCTTTGCCATGGGTGTGGTCGGGCTGCTGGGAACGCGCGTTCCGTCGGCCCTGCGCCTGTTCCTGCTCACCGTGGCCATTGTCGACGATATCGGCGCGGTGACGATTATCGCGGTGTTTTACAGCGATCCCAAATTCATGTGGCTGCTCGGCTCGCTTGGCGTGCTGCTGGCGATGTATGTGTTGGGACGGGCGGGCGTTTCCTCAAAACTACCATTTATCGTGCTCACCGTGACGCTGTGGTATCTCGTGCTCAATTCCGGCGTCCACGCGACGATTGCCGGGGTCTTGGCAGCCTTCATGATTCCCTTCCGCTGCAAGAACGGCAGCACCATGCTGGAGGATATGGAGCACGCGCTGGTGCCGTGGAACTCCTATGTCGTGGTGCCGATTTTCGGTTTCGCCAATGCCGGGGTCAGCCTTGCGGGACTGGGTTTGAGCGCGCTAACCGACACCTTGCCGCTGGCCATCGCGGCAGGTCTGGTGATCGGCAAGCAGGTCGGTATTTTCGCAGCGGTCTGGGCAGCGGTGAAGCTGAAAGTCGTCGAAAAGCCCGCCAATTCCAGCTGGCCGGAAATCTGGGGCGTTTCGGTGCTTTGCGGGATCGGCTTTACCATGAGCCTGTTTATCGGCGAGCTTGCCTTCCCCGGCGCGGCGGAGGAAATGCGCTTCCTGCGTGACGAGGCGAAGATCGGTATTCTCACCGGCTCGCTGATCTCGGCGATCCTCGGTTACACGATCCTGCGCATGACGACCTCGCATCCGGACGAGAAAGACGATCCGAACGATCCGGTCGTCTGATACGAAAAAGGCGGAAAGGGGCCGCAGCCCGTTTCCGCCCTTCGGGTGGTTCTAGCGAAACGGTTTAGTCAGCCTTGCGGTTGACCGGTGCATCCTCGCCAAGATCTTCGTACCATGCTTCGACTGGGCCGCTCAGTTTGATCGTCAGCGGGCGGCCCTTGCGGTCCATCGTCTTGCCCGCCTGCACGCGCACCCAGCCTTCGGGGATCGAATAGGCTTCGATATCGGTGCGCACGCGGCCCTTGAAGCGGATCGCGACGCCACGTTGCAGCTTCTCCGCATCGAAATGCGGGCTGCGCGGATCGATCGCCAGCTGGTCGGGCGGCACATCCGGGCCAGTGCTTGCGCCGGTGGTTGCAGGAGTGGTTTCGGGGGTTTGATCGGTGTCTGTATCGCTCATGGCGCTGCCCGATAGCCGTGCCACCACAAAAAGCAATCACATTGCCCCACAATTGGCGCGAATTGGCGAGACTCCATCTTGCCCTTTTCTCCCACCCCTTCTAAGGGCGGCGCTTCGTGCGCAGGCGTCCTCGCTTGCACGGTTCGCTTGGCCGCGGGCGTGGCGGAACTGGTAGACGCGCTGGTTTTAGGTACCAGTATCTTACGATGTGGGGGTTCGAGTCCCTTCGCCCGCACCAGTTTCGCTTGGCTTGATGGCCGGCACGAACCGGTAAATGGATTTGAGTAAAGGCTGATAATGCAGATCGTCGAAACCACCAATGAAGGCCTCAAGCGCGCCTACACCCTGACCATCACCGCCAAGGATATCGAAACCCAAATCGATGCCGAGGTGAAGAAGGTCGCTCCGCAGGTGCGGATGCCGGGTTTCCGTCCGGGCAAGGTTCCCGCCAATCTCGTGCGCAAGATGCATGGTGAAGCGCTGCACGCCGATGTGCTGAACAAGGCGCTGCGCGATTCGGTTGACGGCCTGATCCGCGACAAGAAGCTGCGCCCCGCGCTCCAGCCCAAGGTCGAAATGATCGACGGATACGAGCAGGGCAAGGATGCCCAGCTGACCGTGGAAGTCGAAATCCTTCCCGATATCGAAGCGCCCTCGGTGGACGGCCTCAAGCTGGAAAAGCTGAACGTGCCCGTCAGCGCCGCGCAGCTCGATGAAGCATTGGGCAAAATTGCCGAAGGCCAGAAGAGCTACAAGGATGCCGCCAAGAGCAAGAAGGCAGCCGATGGCGACCAGCTGATCATCGACTTCGTCGGCCGCGTGGATGGCGTGGAATTCGAAGGCGGCAAGGCCGAAGGCGCGCCGCTGGTTATCGGTTCAGGCGCATTCATCCCCGGTTTTGAAGAGCAGCTGACGGGCGTGAAGACGGGCGATGCGAAGACCATCACCGTCACCTTCCCCGAAAACTATCCGGCAGAGCATCTGGCGGGCAAGGAAGCCGAATTCGACGTGACCGTGCAGCAGGTCAAAGTCCCCACCGAAACCAAGGTGGATGAAGACTTCGCCAAGCAGCTGGGTTTCGACGGTCTCGACAAGCTGAAGGAACTGGTGAAGGGCCAGCTGGAGCAGGAAAGCGCCGGGCTGACCCGCACGCAGATGAAGCGCCAGCTGCTCGACACGCTGGCCGCCGACCATGATTTCGCCGTGCCGCCGAGCATGGTGGAAGCCGAATTCGACCAGATCTGGAACCAGCTGACGCAGGAAGCGGCGCGCGAGGAAGATCCGGCGGCGGCGATGAAGGAAATCGAAGCCGAGAAGGACGATTATAAGCGCATCGCCGAACGCCGCGTGCGGCTCGGCCTGCTGCTGTCCGAAATCGGCCAGGCGAACGGCGTGGAAATCACCGCGGCGGAAATGCAAATGCTGATCCAGCAGGCAGCGCAGCAATACCGCCCCGAAGATCGCCAGCGGTTTGTCGACTATGTCCGCAGCGAGCCGATGGCGCAGGCACAACTGCGCGCGCCGCTGTATGAAGACAAGGTCGTCGATTTCCTGTTCGACAAGGCCGAAGTGACCGAACGCGACGTGACGCGCGAGGAACTGGAAGCAGCGATCGAGGCCGAAGAAGCGGCTCCGGCTGACGTCAAGAAGAAGACCGCAGCGAAGAAGGCTCCCGCCAAGAAGGCTGCTGCGAAGGACGAAGAGCCTGCTGCGAAGAAGGCTCCGGCCAAAAAGGCTGCGCCGAAGAAGGCTGCCGCCAAGGCAGACGATGGCGAGGCAAAGCCTGCCGCAAAGAAGAAGGCTCCGGCCAAGAAGCCTGCCGCAAAGAAATAAGCGCCCTGCGCTGAATGGAAAAAGCCCTCCCGGCACCAGCTGTGGAGGGCTTTTTCATGCGCGTCAGAAACTCCCCGTCAGCGTCAGCGTGATCGTCTGTCCGAGATCGCGGCGGCGGTTCTCGGTAAAGCGCACGGGCGAGGAGCCGCGCAGCCCGTCGTAAACGGTGCGGAAAAGCACATCCTCGTCATCGATCAGATTGCCCAGCCGCAAATTGGCGGTCGCGCCCAGCACGTCCTTGTGCTCGACAAACACCGATGCCGAAGTGCTCGGCCCGTGATTGAAGATTTCCTGCCGGGTGCGGAAGGACGGATCCCGCTCAGTGGCGAGGAAGCCCCAACCCCAGGCGATATCGGTGCGCGGGATATCGTGGCGGAAGTCCAGCGCCAGCTCCAACGGATCATTACCGTCAAAACGCCGCTCCACCGCCGTGACGGGATCGATCACAGAGGAGGTTTCCCAGTCAATCGCAACATCGAGCTGCGCGCCCGCAATGCCGATCGGCGCGAGCTGGAATGTGCCGAGAAAATTGAGCCCGGTGCGCCGCGAGGAATCGATATTTCCCAGCGCCTCGCCGCCATTGTCGAGCGGGAGCACAAGGATCAGATCGTCGATCTGCTCATCGAACAGGGTGAGCGTGGCTGAGCCCCATGCGCCCAGATTCTTGGCAATTTCCAGCGTCACGTCCCAGTTCTGTTGCGGGCGCAGATCGCTGTTGCCCGCATTCTCCTGCTCGTCCGACAGATCGACGCTGGAAAGGAAATCACCGAAATCGAGCTGGCCCACGCGGCGGGCGATTTCGAAATTCACATCGAGCCCGCTGGCAGGCGCCCAGGCCAGATTGAGCGAGCCTTTGGGACGGGTAAAGCTGCGCGAGCGGGCATTGTCGCCGGTCTGGCGGATATCCGAATATTCCGCGCCGCCGACCAGTTGCACGGTCAGGTTCGCGGCCAGCGGGAAACCGACGCTCAGCAGCGCCTCATACCGGTCTTCGCGCACATTGGCCGCGCCGCCGGGAAAGGCCACTTCGACGTAATCGGAACGCGCCGGATCGTAATCGAACAGCCGCCCGGTCTGATCGAGCCGGTTGAACGCCGCCTCTGCGGAAAGCTGCCAGTCCGCGCCGAGCATGGCCCAGCTATACTCGCCCCGCCCGATCCGCTCGCCGTCCTCCGCAACGCGGATGAATTGCGAACCGCTGGTGGGCAGGCTGGCGGTATCGAGCAGCGAGCTGTCGCGCCGTTCCCGGTAATCGTAGCTTTCCAGCACGATCAGCTTCAATGACCCCGGCCCCACCGGGAAGGTCACGTCGCCGCCCAGTTCGTAAAACCATTCGTCGCTATCGGTGTCAAAGCGCTCGACAAAGGGGGCGAGCGGAGAAGCGGCCACGCGCGTTTCTTCCTCGTCCGAGTTGAAAATCTCGATCCCGCCGGTGAGGTTGAGATTGACCGCAACCTGCGGCGCAGGCGTGAAGGCGAGGAAGGCGTTGAGGTTCGGGCGGTTGAACAGGTTGGAGGCGCGGTTGATCCGCTCATCCACCGTACCATCGGCGAAGGTGATGATATTCGGCCCCAGCCGCCCGCGCGCAAAATCGCGGTTTTCCAGCGCGAAGGTGTAATCGACGCCCAGCGTGCTGCCGGTGAGCGACAGTTCGCCTTCGAACCATTGCGCGGGCGCGCTGCCGGTGTTCCATTCGGGCCGCCAGCGGAACTGGCCCGTCGCGCCCTGCTGTTCGACGATGATATTGGCGACGCGGCCAGTAAGGCCGGGAATGCCGAGCGTGGCCCCGTCCACCACTTCAATCCGCACCACCGCGGCAAGGCTGATGCGCGACAGCTGGTCTGCGGTGCTGTTCGATTTGCTCGACAGCCGCTCACCATTGATCAGCAGGTTCTCCGACGCCTGCCCGAAACCGCGCCCGTCACCACCTTCATTCACCGTGAAGCCGGGGATCCGCTCGACCAGATCGCGCGCATTGCGCGGGGCGAAGCGGGCGAAATCGGCGGGCGTGTAGACCTCGCGCGGCGCGGTTACATCGACCGGCGCCGGATCGCTGGCGGCCTCCTGCGCCTGCGCCGCCATCGGCAAGCTGGCCAGCGCCGCCGCCAAGGCCAGCCATCCGCAGTGATGCGAAGGAATACGCGCCGCCAAAGGGAAGGTCTCCGGATCGAAAGGCTCCGCCTAGGCGGAAGCAGCAAAAGCGCGCCGGAACGGCGCCGGGATAAGTGGTCAGTCAGCGCCCGTAGCTGGCAAAGGTTCCCAAGGGGCCAATGTCGGCTGCGGCAAGGTTACGCTGCGCGCCCGCTCATACGCCGCGCCTGCTTGCAGGACAAGGTGATCGTCCCACGCGGTGCCGATGAAGGAGAGGCCGACAGGCAGCCCTTCGATAGCGCCCATCGGCACGGTGAGATGCGGGTATCCGGCAATCGCGGCGAAGGAACCGATGCCGATCCCGCCGCGGAAATTGTCGCCATTCACCAGATCGCTCACCCAGGCCGGGCCGCGCGTGGGCGCGACGAGGAAGGCGACATTGTGCTCGGCCAGCATCGCGTCGATCCCTTCGGGCCCCGCAAGACGGAAGCTGTTCGCCCGCGCGGCTTCGTAGGCGGCGCTGTCGGTGGTTTGCAGCGCGAGTTCGAAAATATCCTGCCCGAACCAGCGCATTTCGGTGTCGGCATTGGCGATGTTGAACGCGATCAGGTCTTCCAGCGAACGCACCGGAATATCGGCGGGCGAACCGGCGAGATAGGCGTTAATCCCCTCGCGGAATTCGTACAGCAACACGGTGTATTCGTCGCCGAACATCGCCGGGTCGCTTGCGAACGTCACATCGACCAGCACCGCGCCCGCGCTGGCAAGGTCGGCCAAGGCCTGATCGTAGACCGCGCAGAGCGGAGCGAAATTGCCGCAGCGTTCGCGCATCACGCCGATGCGCACTCCGGCGAGCGAATAGTCGGCAAGCCCGGCGGTGAAGTCGTAGGCGAGATCGCCCGCGCCCATGTCGCCGTAATCCGGGCCTGCGATGGCCGATAGCAGCAGCGCCGCATCGGCCACGCTGTTTGCCATCGGCCCGGCGGTGTCTTGGCTGTGGCTGATGGGCACGATCAGCTCCCCGCTGATGAGCCCGACGGTGGGCTTGAACCCAACCACGCCGTTGATGCTGGCGGGGCAAGTGATCGATCCGTCGGTCTCGGTGCCGATGGCGGCCCAAGCGAAGCCCGCCGCGACCGCCGCGCCGCTGCCCGAGGACGAGCCGCAGGAATTGCGGTCGGTGGCGTATGGGTTGCGCGTCAACCCGCCCACCGCGCTCCACCCGCTGGTGCTTTCGGAGGAGCGGAAATTCGCCCATTCGGAGAGGTTCGTCTTGCCGAGCACCACCCCGCCGTTTTCGCGCATCCGCGCGATCAGCGGCGCATCGCGGCCGGTGTTGTTATTGGCAAGCGCGAGGCTGCCCGCAGTGGTGGGAAATTCGCGCGTTTCGATATTGTCTTTGACGAGGACGGTGCGGCCTTCAAGCAATCGCTCCGTATTGGCAAGCGTTAGCAGGGCTGCGTCCGGATCATACGCTATCACCGCGTTCAGCATAGGCCCAGCGTCATCGATAGCTTCGATCCTGTCGATATAGGCTTGCGCCCGGTCAAACACGGGTCTTGGATGCGCGATCGAGATGACCTCCGGATCGACATCCTGCGCGGCGGCAGGGAAAGCAGAAAGCACCGCGAAAGCGGAGGTAAGGAGCAGCTTTTTCATAACACACCTTTTGCTCCGCCGTCGCATGAATGGCAACGGTGAAGCAGAAGGAAGCCCTGCCCCGGATCAAGTCCGGGGTGACGAAGAGATTAAAAATCCCCGCTCAGGCGGAAGCTGAAAATCGGCTGCACGCTCAGATCCTGTGTTTCGCGGAACAGCAGCGCGGAACGGTCGCGGTAGCCTTCATAGACGAAGCGGTCCTGCCGCGCGCGGCCGTCGGTTAGGTTGAACACGGTGAGGTTCGCGGTCATGCCGAACACGTCTTTGTGCTCGATAAAGGCGAAGGTGTAGACCGGCCCTTCGTAATTGAAGCCTTCCTCGCCCAGCCGGTAATATCGCTGCGCGCGGTCATAATCGAGGCCCACGCCCCACGCCAAGTCCGATCCGGGAATATCGTGCCGCAGCAGCGCATCCACTTCGATATCGCGGTTGTCGCTCCACTTGCGGGTTTCGCCAGTGAGCGGGTCGGTGAGGCTCGTCCAGTCAAAATCCAGCGTCAGTTCGAGCTGCATTCCGTTAAGCCCCAGCGGGGCAAGCTGGAACGTGCTGTTCGAGCGGGCACCATAGACGCTAGCGCTGTCGATATTGCCGATGGTCTCGCCGCCATTGGGGGCGGGAATGAATTCGAGGTAATCCTCGATTTCCTGGCCGTAGAGCCGCAATTCGGTGCTGCCCCAGCGGCCCAAGCTCTTGGTGACATTGATCTGCGCTTCCCAGCTCTGCTGCGGCACCAGTTCGACATTGCCGGCATTCTCCTGCTCTTGCTGGAGCGAGACGCTGGCGAGGAAATCGCCGAAGCTCAATTGCCCCACGCGGCGGGCCAGCTCGAACGAAATGTCGAGCCCGTCCTCGATCTGCCACGCGAGATTGACCGAGCCCTTGGGCCGCCAGAAACTGCGGGTAAGGCCATTCGCGCCGGTTTGTGCCAGCGTCGAATATTCGTAGCCCGCGCCCAATTGCAGCGAGAGGTTGGGCCGCAACTGGCGGCTGTGGGTCAGGATCGCTTCATAACGATCCTCGGTCACGCCGCCGCTGCCGCCGGGGAAGTCCAGCTCGACAAATTGCCCGCCTGTATCCAGTTCGAACAATTGCGCCTCGCGGTCGAGCCGGTTGAACGCGGCTTCGGCTGCCAACTGCCAATCGCCGCCGAGCATAGTCCAGCTGTATTCGCCGCGCCCGATCCGTTCCCCGCTGGTGGCCTGCGCGGCGAAGCGGTTGCCGGTGTCAGGCGAATTGTCGACAAATTCATTGATCGAATCCGAACGCGAATTGCTGCTGCTGAACCGCTCGAGCCCGATCAGCTTGAGGCGGCCCGGCCCCAGCCCGAATTCGACATCGCCGCCGATCTGGTAGGAATAGCCGCGATCGCGGTTCTCGAAGCTGCGCAGGCGGTCAACGCCGGTTGTCAGGTCACGAAACTGGGTGTCGCGGAAATTTATGTAAGAGCGGCTGTAATTGGCATTGGCATTCACCACCGTGCCGCCGGGGCTTGTCCATTGCGCGCTGCCCGAGATGCGCGGATTGTCGGCGATGAACTGGATTTCGATATCGCGGCTTTCCAGCACGTTGCCATCCGCATCGAAAATGAAGGACTCGCCCCCGCCCGCCGCGCCGCGGCCCACGCCATTGGCGAGCGCGACCGTCCAGTCCAGCGTATTGCCCGATCCGCTCAGCGAGACCTCGCCGCCGATAAAGCTGGGTTCGGCATAGCGCGGGCGGAAGCTGGCGCGGTAGGTGAAGCGGCCTGAAATATCACTCGGGCGGGTGATGACATTGGCGACCTGCCCGGACAGGCCGGGAATCCCCAGCGTCGCGCCATCGACAATCTCGATCCGCTCCACCCGGTCGGTGGCGATGCGGCTCAATTGGGTGAACACGCCTTCGGATTTGTTGGTGATGCGTTCGCCATCGATCAGCACATTGGCGCTCGCCTGCCCCAGCCCGCGCTGGTTATCCTCACCGCGCAGGGTGAAGCCGGGAATCTCGCCAATCATGTCGAGCGCGGTGCGCGGGGCAAAGCGGGCGAAATCGGCGGGGGTGAACACCCGCGTGCCGCTGGCTGCCGTGGTGGTCGCGACGGGTGCGGCGGCCTCTGCCGCTTCCGGGTCAGCCGCTTCCTGCGCATCGGCATTTGCAGCAAAAACAGCGATATAAGCCGCAAAAGCGGTGCTGATAAGATAGTGTCGCAATTTCGTTCCCATCCCATGACGACAAATGTAGTCGTTTCGGCAGAGACGATTATTGCGACCCTTTCGCGCTATCATCGACCAGCGACATATCCCTGCCGATGAAGGGATTCGGGCATTCGTTTCGTCGCGCCCCTTGAACTTGTTGCGGTGTGAGGCGACATAGGCCGCTCTAATCCCGAGACGAGAGGAATGCGCTCCGATGTTCGACCTGTTCGGCGACAAGCAAGACCAATTCACCACCGATCCCGTCACCGGCGCGCTTGTGCCCGTTGTTGTCGAATCGACCAGCCGCGGAGAGCGCAGCTTCGACATTTTCAGCCGCCTGCTGCGCGAACGCATCGTCTTCGTTACAGGGCAAGTGGAAGACAATATGGCCTCGCTGATCGTCGCCCAGCTGCTGTTCCTCGAATCCGAGAACAGCAACGACATCAGCATGTATATCAACTCGCCCGGCGGCGTGGTGACGGCGGGCATGGCGATCCATGACACCATGCAATATATCAAGCCCAAGGTGCGCACCGTGTGCATTGGTCAGGCGGCTTCGATGGGATCGTTCCTGCTGGCGGCGGGCGAGCCGGGGATGCGCGTGGCGCTGCCTAATGCGCGGATCATGATCCACCAGCCTTCGGGCGGGGCGCGCGGAATGGCGTCGGATATCGAAATCCAGGCCCGCGAAATCCTGCGCATCCGCGCACGGATGAACGATCTGTATGTGCAATATACCGGCCAGAAGCTGGAGGATATCGAGAAGGCGATGGACCGCGACACCTTCCTCGAAGCCGATGAAGCCAAGAAATTCGGCCTGGTTGACGCGGTGTTCGCGCATCGCCCGAAGGACGATGAAGGCCGCGATGCCTCGGGCAGCGGCGGCGCACCGGACGCAGGATGACGCATCCATCCTTCCCCCCAGAGGGGAAAGGAAGTCGCCTGCGATTGTAGCATTTTGGCAACCCTGCACCTTCACACTGGAGCAAGGCGGGGATGTTAAGCATGGGAATGATTGATCTCGCGCCTGTGGTGCTTACCATGGGCGGTCGAGTCTCCGCGCCGGACGGGAACGTCTTGCCCCAAAGACGAAAAAGGCGCAGTGGATAGAAAGTTATGACGAAATTGAGCGGATCCGATAGCAAGAGCACGCTGTATTGCAGCTTCTGCGGCAAATCGCAGCACGAAGTGCGAAAGCTGATTGCCGGCCCCACCGTGTTCATCTGCGATGAGTGTGTGGAGCTGTGCAACGACATCATCCGCGAAGAAGCCAAGTCAGGTCTCGCCGGTCGCAAGGATGGCGGCGTGCCCACCCCGCAGGAAATCTGCGATGTGCTCAACGATTATGTGATCGGGCAGGATCGCGCCAAGCGCGTGCTCTCGGTTGCGGTGCACAACCACTACAAGCGGCTGAAGCACAGCGGCAAGGGCAGCAACGAAGTCGAACTGGCGAAATCGAACATCCTGCTGGTCGGCCCGACCGGTTCGGGCAAGACGCTGCTGGCGCAAACGCTGGCGCGCACGTTCGATGTGCCTTTCACCATGGCCGATGCCACCACGCTGACCGAAGCCGGTTATGTGGGCGAGGATGTGGAGAACATCATCCTCAAGCTGCTGCAATCGTCGGACTACAATGTCGAAAAGGCGCAGCAGGGCATCGTCTATATTGACGAGATCGACAAGATCACCCGCAAGTCGGAAAACCCCTCCATCACCCGCGATGTATCGGGCGAAGGCGTGCAGCAGGCGCTGCTGAAGCTGATGGAAGGCACCACCGCCTCGGTTCCGCCGCAGGGTGGTCGCAAGCATCCGCAGCAGGAATTCCTGCAGGTCGACACCACCAATATCCTCTTCGTCGTCGGCGGCGCCTTTGCCGGGCTCGACAAGATTATTGGTGATCGCTTGCAGAAGCGTTCGATCGGCTTCGGTGCCAATGTGGCAGAGCCGGACAAGCGCCGCATCGGCGAGCTGCTCGAAAAGTGCGAACCGGAAGACCTGCTCAAATTCGGGCTGATCCCCGAATTCGTGGGCCGTCTGCCGGTGATCGCCACGCTGCACGATCTGGACGAAGAAGCGCTGGTCACCATCCTTTGCGAGCCGAAGAATGCGCTGGTGAAGCAGTATCACAAGCTGTTCGAGCTGGAAGATGTGGAGCTGACCTTTACCGCCGACGCGCTCACCGCCATCGCCAAGAAGGCGATCAAGCGCAAAACCGGCGCGCGCGGCCTGCGCTCGATTGTCGAGGCGATCCTGCTCGATACGATGTTCGATCTGCCAGGCATGGACGATGTGACCGAAGTCGTGGTCGATGGCGATGTCGTAGAAGGCCGCAAGGAACCCGTCCGCGTGCTCGCCAACGATAATGGCAAGGCGAAGAAGGAAGCAGCGGCGTGATAGAAATCATCTCGTGTGATGGTTGCTAGCGGCAAAGTCCGATTACGCCGGTTCGGGATCGGCATTTCGCTCGGTTGCGGCGGCGCATGGCTCGCTGCTTTGTTTGTTGGCCCCGGTGTGGCCCTAGCAATTGCGGTTCTCGCTTTCCTCGGCAGCGTTATGGTAGCGGATGATGGCGCTGGGACGTTTTTCCCTCTCGCTCTGTTGGCCGTGATTGCTATCGTGCTCATCCTGATGATGTTCATGGCAACCGTGCTCATCAACAGCTGAGAAAGTCAGGGTCTCGTGGTCGACGAGAAGGCGAGGACCGCCGGTTCCAAAGGCACCTGCTTCCGCGATTTCGACAATGATAATGCTAAGGGCAAGAAGGAAGCAGCGGCGTAGGGATTAGGTGCGCGTTGCTCCCTCTCCGCCTATCCTCGCGCTAAACCGCCTCAATTACAACGCCAAGTCCACAGTGGTCGGTCACGGTGACTGCGTTCGCTGATTGCGATACATAAGCCACGCTGCCAACCAGTCGCACCCGCGCGGAATTGTAAACGGCGACATCAAACATCTGCGTTCCTGCTGAATTGGTGCCGAATTCGTGAACATTATAATTGTCGATCAGCTCGATACCCGCATTGGTCGAGGCGTTACGGTAATTCCCTGTGCCGCTGGCCACGTTAAGCGAGCTGGCGGTGACGTTGAACGAACTCTGGTTGGTGTCGCCAATCACTAGGTCGATCGTCCTGCCGGACAGGCCAAGACTATGGAAGATGCCATAATAAAACTGCTCGGTCGCACCACGGCTGCTAGCAATTCGGTTCGGGACGTGGACGAACACGCAGGTGAAGCCATCGACTTCATAGGCAACGTAACCCTCACCTGCGCCCAAGAGGCTAATCCCGCTCGCAAGCGACGATTGGCTTATCGCGGTGAAGCACTGGCACGCCCGGCTTGAACCGTGCGAGCGGATCGTCACCCCGCCATCAGGGATCATGCCCGAAAAGTCGGAATGCTCTGCATCGAGTTCTCCCACCACAAATATGCTCGGCATCTGTCCGATAGCGCGATAGAGATTCTGCCACAAAAGCGCGATCTGAGCGCCGAATAGCTCCACGGTGTGCGTGTCGCTCGCAAGCACCTCGATGCTCTGCAAACGTGCAGGGCCATGGATCGGAGTACGCAAATCGCCCGGGTTGAAAGGTAGCACCAGCGCCTCATGCCCCGCATCGGTGACGCGGCGATTGGTTCGGCGGGTGAAGTATTGCTGCGAGATGCTGGCGAGATTGTGGTTCGAACTCGCATTCGCATTAAATGACTGATAGGCAATAACAGGCACGATCGTTTTCCCCCTCTCGGCTGATTAGCCAGACGTTGCGACCGCGAATCTTCTTTTTGTTGGCGCAGGTTTCGGCGCTGGCGCGCCCTGCGTCAAGCCATTGCGAGGCGGGCCGCACCTCGCGCCAAAACCACAAAACCCCGCCCGGCTGGGAAAGCCGGACGGGGCCGAGAGCGCCATTAGCCGAGGGGGAGGCGCGGCGCTGCTCTGGGGGGACTGTAAGTCGGCTTAGCCGGTCGGCAGCAGTACGCGGTCAAGCACGTGGATCACGCCGTTCGCGGTGTTGATATCGGTCTGCGTCACCAGCACCTGACGGTCTGCCTGGTCGGTCAGCACAACGGTGCCATTGTTCAGCCGCGCAATCAGCGTTTCGCCCGACAGCGTGGTGATGCGCGCATGGCCGTTGCCCGCGCGGATCATGCCGATGAGGTCGTTTGCGCTCACCCGGCCGGCCACCACGTGATATGTCAGGATCGAAGTCAGCGTGTCGCGGTTGGCGGGCTGGAGCAGCGTTTCGACCGTTCCGGCGGGCAGCGCGTTGAACGCGGTGTTGGTCGGCGCAAACACGGTGAAGGGGCCTTCGCCCGACAGCGCGCCCGCCAGATCGGCAGCCTGCACAGCGGCAACCAGCGTGCTGAAATCATCCACCGATGCGGCGGTCTCGACGATGTTGGGCGTGTCGTTCGATGAATGATGATGCTGCGCCATGGCAGGCACGGCGAATGCAAGCGCGGCGGCCCCTGCAAGCGTAGCGGCGATGCGCGAAGTGGTCTTCAACATGGGTAATCTCTCCTGTGTGTGCATCAGGCCCCGTCCTGCCTTGCATGGAGAGTTACGGGAGGTATTGGCGGATGGTTGCAGGTTCTTGGGGAATCTTTTCGCACCACCCACAGACCGTTTGTCCTGAGCTTGTCGAAGGACTGCTTTCCTTCTGGCCTTGCGCAAAAGGGAAATACAGCCCTTCGACAGGCTCAGGGCAGTCGGATCATGGGGTATGTAGGCAAACATTACGCACCGAGTACGAACGGAGGGGGATCAAATCGCCCGGAAAGCGCCCTCGGCCACCACCGGCCCCGCATCGACACCTTCGGGCTTGCCGCCCAGCGGCTCGCGCGTGAGCAGCAGGCGTGAGCCCTCGACAAATTCGCCTGCCAGTTCGGGAGCCACCGCCACCCGCGCTTCCTCGCCCGGCACAATCACGCCCAGCGAATGCAGTTCGCCCGCGCGGTCAACCAGCCACAGCTCGTGATCGTGCACCCCGTCAGCGGTCAGTCCTGCGGAGGAGACGGTCATCACATCGCGGTCCGGCACGTAAGTCAGCGCGAGCCGCAGGCCGGTGTCGGCGATGGGAATATTCGCCGCCAGCAGCGCGCTTTCAGCAGGCGCGGGCGCGACGGGTGAGCCCGCTTCGCGCACCGGCCCTGTCATCACCACAATCGCCAGCACCGCTGCCGCCGCGGCTGACAGCCCGCCGAACCAGCGCCAGCGATCGCGGCTCGTTTTCAGTGCGACGATCTCGGCCGTAGCCACCGGCGCGTCATCCGGTGCTGCGACCGTCGCCGCCGCAATCCGTGCCCAGACTTCGGGCGCAGGCGCAGCCTCGTCCAGCGTGTCGAGCAGCGGCGCGAAATGCTCTTCCCAGCGCGCCACCGCATCCGCAAAGTCCGGATCGCGCGCCAGCATCGCCCGCGCACGCAGCAGCTCCTCGCCCTCGGCAAGCCCTAGGACAAATTCGGCGGCGAGCGTTTCGCGCGGAGGCAAAGAGGCGGCTTTTGTGGTCATTCGCGTTCGAGACAGATCTTCAGTTTGGCGAGCCCGCGATGGACCCGCGATTTGATGGCACTTACGGACATATTGGCACCCTCTGCCAGCGCAGCATAGGTCGCGCCGCCGAAAAAGGCATCGCGGATCGCACCGCGTTGCGCGGCGTCGAGCGTTTCGAGGCAGTGGTGAATGCGTGCATCGCGCTCGTCCAGCAGCAGGCGCTCGTCCGCCGCCAGCGCGCCATCGGCAACGCTATGCGCTTCGTCCTCGGGAACAGCCCCGCCGCGCACCTTGCCGCCCGCGCGCAGCCGGTCCACCGCGCGGTTGCGCGCCATGCAGGCAAGCCAGCTGATCGGGCTGGCGCGCGCCGGATCGAACCGGTCGGCCCGGCGGTACAGATCGATATAGACATCTTGCAGCGCATCTTCGGCTTCTTTCTCGTCACCCAAGATACGCAGGCAAATGCCGTAAAGTTTCGCCGACGTCGCAGCATAGATCGCCGCCAGCGCATCGCCCTCCCCCGCCGCCAGCCGCGCGATGTTGGCGCACAATGCCTCACGGGCGGTGTAAGGGCTGTGGGAGGATTCGCGCATTGCCTCGCGTGCATAGCGCGCAGAGGCGGGATTGGGAATTGGGTGTCGTCCAGCAACAAACGCGCCTCCCCTCCCCTTGGGGAGGGGCCGGGGGTGGGGGTTCGACGTTATTGGCGCAAGTACCCCCATCCCAACCCTTCCCCCAAGGGAAGGGCTTAGTAGAGACAAACTCCAAACTTATCGCTCCGCCACCATCTCCCCCGCCCGCAGCAATTCGCCCACCGGAACAATCTCGTATCCGCGCGCCTGCAATTCGCGCAGTACAATCGGCAGCGCCGCGCGCGCCGTATCATTGTGGCGATACATCGGGTGCATCAGAATGATCGAGCCCGGCTCGACACGGTCGATAATATCCTGCGCGAACAGCGCCGGATCGGTGAAATCCTCCGGGCGATCCTCCACGTCCCACATGATGGTGCGATAGCCCGCATCCTCGACCTCGAGCGGCAGGCCGATCAGTCGCTTGCCGAAGGGTGGGCGGAACAGGTCGGTCGATGCGCCGGCCTCGCGCAGCAACCTGTCCGCCTCGCGCACCTCGCTGCGGTAGAAATCCTGCGAGCGGAAGAGATTGCGCTCATGGCTATAGGTGTGATTTCCCAGTTCGTGGCCCGCCTCCAGCAGCCGCTCGGCCTGCCCCGGAAACCGTTCCAGCCGGTTGCCGATGAGGAAGAAGGTCGCTTGGACTCCGAATTCCTCCAGCACAGGCAGCACGGCGTCCACCCCTTCAGGCGTCGGCCCGTCGTCAAATGTGAGGGCGACAATTTTGCGGTCGGTCTCGACCCGGCAAATCGCCTCTCCCACTAGCTGGAAACAGCGGGCCTTGGAGATTTTGTGGGTCGCTCCCGCCGCCAGCAGCAGCAGCACAATTCCTCCGACAACGAATTTCCATTTCGCCAGCGTCACGATTTTCCCGATCATAGGCCTTGCCTTGCTTCGCGAAGGGAAAAGCGGACGCAGATCAATCGTCCCTGTCCGGTTGCGTGGGGAGCGGGGGTGGCGGAGGTATCGGTACCGGCGCTTCGGGCGGGGCGATGGCCTCTCTTAATGCGCGGCACTCGGGGCGTCTGCTCCCGGCATTGCCCGCACCAAGACAGCCATCGCCCGCTTGCCTTGCGATTTCCTCGCCGAGCGTTTCGTTCTGGCCAGCAGGTGCGGTGAGCGGGTCACGGGCTTCAGCCACCTGATGATCGGGCGATGCGCAGGCTCCCAGCCCCCATGCCACCAAGCCAATCGCGAGTATTCTCATGCGCAATTCCCTTTCGCGCATTGTCTATCAGTCTCAACCTGAATGGTAGCATGCTGGATGCCGTGATCGTGCTCCAGCGAATGCGCGACATCGCGCAGGAAGGCATCGCCGGGATGGCCTTCGGGCATCACCAGATGCGCAGTGAGCGCGGTTTCGGTCGTGCTCATGGGCCAGATGTGGAGATCGTGCACGGCGGTAACGCCCGGCAGCGCCTCCAGATCGGCGCGCACATGGTCGCAATCGATGCTGTCGGGCACGCCGAGCAGGCCCATTTTGACCGAGTCCTTCAGAAGGCCCCAAGTGCCCCAGCCGATGACAGCCACGATAGCGAGGCTCACCAGTGGGTCGATCACCGCGTAGCCGGTCAAGAGGATCGCCGCGCCCGCCAGCACCACGCCAACGCTCACCAGCGCGTCCGCCGCCATATGCAGGAAGGCGCCGCGAATATTCAGATCGTGCTTCCTCCCGCGCATGAACATCAGCGCGGTGGCGGTGTTGATGGCGATGCCGATGCCCGCCACCCAGATCATCGTCCAGCCCTGCGGCTCTACGGGGTCGATCAACCGGTGCACCGTTTCGAACAGGATCGCGCCGATGGCGATCAGCAGCAGGATCGCGTTGGCGAGGGCCGCCAGAATCGTGCTGCTTTTGAGGCCATAAGTGAAGCGCGTAGTCGCGGGACGTTTCGCCGCGATGGTCGCGCCCCACGCGATAATCAGGCCGAGCACATCGGAGAGGTTGTGCCCCGCATCCGCCACCAGCGCCATCGAGCCGGAGAGGAAGCCGTATGTCGCCTCGACAACGACGAAGGCGGTGTTGAGCACAATCCCGATGGCAAAGGCGCGGCCGAAATCGGCGGGCGCGTGCGCGTGGCCATGGCCTATGCCGTGCGAGTGCCCGTGCCCGTGGTCATGCCCGTGATCATGGCTGTGAGAATGCCCTGCGCCCATTCGTGCTACTCATAGACGCAAGCATCGAGCCCGTCACGCCTGACGACGCCGATGCGCGCTTCTATCGTATTGCCATAGCGGCGGGTGAAGCCGCCGGGGTTCACCGCCTCGCGCGTTTTCGGGCTTGGCAGCACGGCGGCGATGCGGCTCGCCTCGTCGGCGGAGAGGCGCGCGGCGGAGTGGCCGAAATAGCGCTGCGCCCCGCTTTCGACGCCGTAAGTGCCCAGCCCCGTCTCGGCGACGTTGAGATAGACTTCCATGATCCGCCGCTTGCCCCACAGGTTCTCGATCAGGAAGGTGAAATAGGCCTCCAGCCCCTTGCGAAACCAGCCGCCGCCTTGCCAGAGGAAGACGTTCTTGGCGGTCTGCTGGCTGATGGTGGAGGCTCCCCGCTCCCGCTCGCCCGCCAGCCGCTCCTGCAACGCCTCCTCGATCGCTTCGACATCGAAGCCGTTATGGGTGCAGAACTTGCTGTCCTCCGCCGCGATGACGGCGCTCACCATGTTGCGGTCGATGCTACTGAGCTGCTCCCAATCGCGGGTGACCGAGCGCTCGTCCATCAGCATGGTCGCGGTGTAGGTGACGGGGACAAAGCGCAACAGCAGCACCATCGAAACGGTGATAACAAGCCACCAGATCACCGCCTTGGCGAAGAATTTGAGAATGCGGAGGGGCATGGGTGGCTCTTACTCTGGATCGTCCTGTCCAGCCAATCTGTTTTCCTTGTCACTAGTATCTGGTGGGAGTATCCTTCCGAGATGAGGTGGACGGCTTTCATTTTGGCTCAGGCCCTTACAGTCACAGCCGCAGCGCAAGAAGTTGAATTTGAGACATCTGATCCAGAAACGGACTTCCAAGCAGTGCGCGTCCGCTCAGACTTGCCTTTGTACACGTCGGCATGGGTGGAGTTCTGGCCGAGAAGTTTTCACAGGGAGCAGTATTTTGGTTGTGAATCGCGGGTAGAGCCTGGCGATTGGCTTTTTACTCCAAATCGCAACGACGCCTTTGGGGCTTCTGGCTGGACACGCATTTGGCTCAACGGCGTTATACATTGTTCCGCTGGTTTTCGCTACGCTGAAACCAAAGAGAGCCTCTCAGAAACTGACGAATTTGAAACTGAGGGATCTGAGGTCGGCTTCTTTGTCAAATTGGGTGAGGTCGAGAGGGCTGGCAGCATCGTCGAGCTCTGGGCCATTCAGGAAGGCTTCTATCCGGGAAGTAAATACTCCCTTTGGGCTCGCGAACCTGCCGATGGGATAGTCGACTCTTTTGTTGCTTTACAAAGCCGCTGCCCGGCAGGTGCGATGAGGGAGCTCGAAGGAGGTTTAGGTATCTTTCGAACCGACTACTGCGCAATCAACAGCCAAGAGGACTTGTTGGCGCTCGCTGTGGAAATGCTCGACTATCAGCCTCTTGGGACACTGACGCGCGTTGGAAACAGCGATTGGGTGGCACCGCCTGAGGCAGAAGAGCAGGATGCGGAACCAGAGCCGGAACCTGAACCCGAAGACGGTTCGTGGCTACTCGAAAGGCTGACTTCTACTCCGCAATAGTAAAAAGGGCCGAGCGTCGCCGCCCGGCCCCTCTATTGCCTACTGCCTACTGCCTACTGCCTAAGCCGCAACCGGCAGCAACCGCTCGCCAGCAATCCGCTGCATCGCTTTCTGCAGCTTCTCGAAAGCGCGCACTTCGATCTGGCGGATGCGTTCGCGGCTCACGTTGTAGACCTGCGAGAGCTCTTCCAAAGTCTGCGGGTTTTCCGTCAGGCGGCGTTCGGTCAGGATGTGCTTCTCGCGGTCGTTCAGCGCGTCCATCGCTTCCACCAGCATTTCGCGGCGGACATCGGCTTCCTCGGCCTCGGCCACGGTTTCGTCCTGCAAGGGGCGGTCATCGGTCAGCCAATCCTGCCATTCGCCAGAACCTTCCTCGCCGCCGCGCATGGGGGTGTTGAGCGAGCCGTCCCCGCCCATCATCATGCGGCGGTTCATATTGACCACTTCCTGCTCCGACACGCCCAGATCGGTGGCGATCTTGGTCACATCGTCGGGATGCAGGTCGGAATCCTCATAGGCCTCCAGCTGCTTCTTCATCCGGCGCAGGTTGAAGAACAGCTTCTTCTGCGCGGCGGTGGTGCCCATTTTGACAAGGCTCCACGAGCGCAGGATATATTCCTGGATGCTCGCCTTGATCCACCACATGGCATAGGTGGCGAGGCGGAAGCCGCGATCGGGCTCGAACTTCTTCACGCCCTGCATCAGGCCGACATTGCCTTCGGAAATGAGGTCCGCAACGGGCAGACCATAGCCGCGATAGCCCATCGCCAGCTTGGCAACGAGGCGCAAATGGCTCGTCACCAGTTGCGCGGCCGCGTCCTGGTCCTCATGCTCGGCATAGCGCTTGGCGAGCATATATTCCTGCTCGGCGGTCAGCACGGGGAATTTCTTGATTTCGGAAAGATAGCGGTTGAGGCTCTGCTCACCGCTCAGTGCTGGCACATTCGGCCTGCGATTACTCATGTTAGTCCCAAACCTTTCTTGCGTCGACCGCAGCTTCCAGGCCCCTGCTGGGCACCCGGCCTTAGCGGCCACATTGTTGGTGCGCTTTGCTTATACACGCACTGGGGAGATATAGGGTGCATTTCATCGATGAGAACCACCCAGTTGGTCGATAAGTTCCAACATATCGGCGGGAATTTCGCTTGCGAACCGGCAAAAGTTACCCGTCACCGGATGTTCGAAGCCGAGAATCGCCGCGTGGAGCGCCTGACGGGTGAACGGCATCGCTTTCAGCGTGGCCCTGAGGGGTGCAGGTGTGCGTCCATAAACAGGGTCTCCCAATAACGAATGACCAATTGAAGCAAGGTGAACCCGCACCTGGTGGGTTCGCCCTGTTTCAAGGCGGCATTCGATCAGACTGGCGTGATCGAGCCGCTCTATGGTTGTGTAATGGGTGACAGCGGTTTTGCCGCGCAAGGAATCCTTGGGCAGCACCGCCATTTTCTTTCGGTCGGCGTCCGAACGGCCCAGCCGCGCGTCCACCGTGCCGCTGGCGGGGTTCGGGTGGCCGCCACAGACCGCGAAATAGGCGCGTTCGAGCGAATGGTCGGCGAATTGCCGCGCCAGCCCTTCATGCGCCTTGTCGGTTTTGGCGACCACCAGCAGGCCGGAGGTGTCCTTGTCGATCCGGTGGACGATGCCGGGCCGCGCGACGCCGCCGATGCCGCTGAGCGAGCCTTTGCCGTCTTTGGCGCAATGGTGCAGCAGCGCATTGACCAGCGTGCCATCGGGATTGCCTGCCGCAGGGTGGACGACCATGCCCGCAGGCTTGTCGACGACGATCAGATGCGCGTCCTCGAACACCACGGTGACGGGGATATCCTGTGGAAGCGCCTGTGGATTATCCGGGGGCGGAATGTGGATAGAAAAGCTGGAGTTCGCTTGAACTTTGGCCGAGGGGCTGGTGGCGGGCTTGCCGTCAATCAGCACTTTCCCGTCCGCAATCAACGCCTTGATCCGCTCGCGGCTGAGATCGGTGACAGCAGCGAGCGCCTTGTCGAGGCGGGCGGGGGTCTGGATAATTCCTGTGCGTGTTTCGCCTTCGGTCACAACCCCTCCACCGACTGCCCTGAGCTTGTCGAAGGGCTGCTTTTCTCTTTAGACCGAACCATGCCCTTTTGGACTTACATCCTGCACTGCCACACCGGCAAGTTTTATACCGGCCATACCGACGATTTGGAGCGCAGGGTCTGGCAGCACGAACAAGGCCTGTTGCCCGGATTCTCGCGCGATTGGCGCCCCGTAAAGCTGGTCTGGTCGCAGGAATTTGTGACGCGCGAGGAGGCGAAGGCGGCGGAAAAGCAGATCAAGGGTTGGTCAAGGAAGAAGAAGCTAGCACTTATTCGTGGCGATTGGGATGCGGTGTCGCGCTATGCCAAAAGCAAGGGCAGCCGTTGGCCCTTGGCCAGCTTCGCTTCCGACAAGCTCAGGGCAATCGGAAAAGGAGAGCGGTGTTTTGTTGGATAAAGCTGTCCTCGACCAAATCCGCACCCACGCCGCCAACTCTGCCCCGCAAGAATGCTGCGGCATCTTCACCGGCACTGCCAACCGCATCACCGCCGCGCAGCCCGCCGCGAATGTCCACCCTTCCCCCGAATCGCATTTCGAGATCGACCCCGCTGCCCTCATCGCCGCTCACCGCGCGGCGCGCGGAGGCGGCGCGCAAGTGCTCGGCTACTACCACTCGCACCCCGATGGCCCTGCCAGACCATCGACTGAAGATCGGGCGCAAGCCTCAGGCGACGGGCGCATTTGGGCCATTATCGGGAAGGATTTGGATGTGACGTTGTGGCGGGACGACGAAAACCAGTTTACACCGCTTCCCTACACGGTGTCGCATAGCTAAAGCAGTGGTCAAATCTGGTAAGAGGAGAAGGACCGGGGCCCACACCCATGTGTCAACTTCGGCAAAAACCACGAAAATGCCTTTTTTATCAGATATATGTGCTAACGCCAACAGGTTGACGCGGTGTCAACTTTGTCACCTTTGAAATTCATACTGAACGGCCCAAATCTGAATGACCTCGCAAACCGATCTCGCCGCCCTGCTCTGTTCGCGCTTGTGCCACGATCTGCTCAGCCCCGTGGGCGCGCTCAATAATGGCTTGGAACTGCTCGCGGACGAGAGCGATCCGGAAATGCGCAAACGGTGCATCGAACTGCTCGAACAAAGCGCGCGCACCTCGGCGAGCAAGCTCAAGTTCTTCCGCCTCGCATTCGGCGCGGCGGGCGGGTTTGGCGACCGTGTTCCCGCCGAAGAGCCGAAGGAATTGCTCCAGGCACTCACCGCCAATGACGAACGGCTGACGCTGGCATGGAGCGTCGCCGAGCCCACGCTGTCCAAGCCTGCGGTCAAAGTGCTGCTCAACCTCGCCGCGATGGGCCTCGACGCGCTGGTGCGCGGCGGCACGCTGGAAGTGGGCGCGGAATCGCGCGGCGGGACGACCGAGATCGCAATCCGCGCGGCAGGGCCCAAGGTTGCGTTCGATCCGATGCTGGGTCAGGCGTTGGCCGGCCGCTTGCCGGTGGCTGACCTCAGCGGGCGCACCGCGCCGGCGCATATGGTGCAGATGCTGGTGCAGGAGCAAGGCGGCGGCGTGCAGCACGCGCACACGCCCGAAGCGCTGGTGCTGGGCGCGGTATTGCCCGATGGCGAAGGCATGATTGGATAGGCGCTATTGACTGACGAACTCGTCCACCGCGAGCATCCCTCGCCCAATTTCAACGAGCGGAAATTGCCCGTCTCGATGGTGGTGCTCCACTATACCGAAATGAAACCGGTGGAGAGCGCGCTGGAACGGATGTGCGATCCGGAAGCGCAGGTGAGCGCGCATTACTGCATCACCGAGGATGGCGAGGTGATCCGGCTGGTCGATGAAGACAAGCGCGCCTGGCACGCGGGGGCGAGTTATTGGCGGGGGAACCGCGATGTCAATTCGGCGAGCATCGGGATCGAGCTTGACCATCCCGGCCACGCGCTCGGCTACCGGCCCTTTGCCGAAGCGCAGATCGACGCGCTGGTGCCACTGCTCCACCGGATCGTGAAGCAATATGACGTGCCGCGCGCCAATGTGGTTGCGCATTCGGATGTCGCGCCCGCGCGCAAGGTCGATCCGGGCGAGCTGTTTCCTTGGGATCGCTTGGCCGGATGCGGCCTGTGCCTCGCCCGCCCGGAGAAGCTCGAACAAGGCGACGTGTTCGGCAATGATGCGAGCTTCTATCTCGCGCTGGAACGCTTCGGCTACGAGATTACCGACGGGCGCAAGGCGGTCGAGGCGTTCCAGCGCCGCTGGCGGCCCGAGCGGATCGACGGCGTGATCGACGGGCAAGTGCGCGCGATCCTGTTCCAATTGCTGCTCGATCGGGATCGGGGACTGGCGCGCTAGCATCGCCGGGATTTGATCTGGCGCAATGCAGGCCGGTGCGCGGCGCGGCAAAGGCCCGCAATGGCAATGATAAACAAGGAATCCGATCAATGACTGCATCGCACTTCAAGGACTGGCCGGGAATGGCCACCGCTCTCCTCCCCGCGATCAAGACCCTGCACAAAGGCCAGCCCGATGTGATGAAGGCTTTCCGCGAAATGGGTGCGGCCGTGCATGGCGGCGGCGCGCTGGATGCCAAGACCAAGGAACTGCTCGCGGTGGCCATCTCGGTGGCGGTGCGCTGCGATCCGTGCATCACCTACCATGTCGAAGGCGCGCGCAAGCACGGCGCAACGCGCGAGGAAATCGCCGAAACGCTGGGGCTTGCGATCTATATGGGCGCAGGGCCAAGCGCGATGTATGCTGCACAAGCGCTTGAAGCCTATGACCAATATGCCGAGGCCGCGGCGGGCTAAGCTCGGCACGGAAAAGATTTTACACCGCCTTTGCCCGGTTTCGCGGTAGCATTGCCCTGCCTTCAATCAGGGGAGAGGTAATAATGATACGCAAATTGGGCGCCGAGTTTTTCGGCACATTCTGGCTGGTGTTCGGCGGCTGCGGTTCAGCAGTGCTGGCGGCGGCGTTTCCGGAACTCGGCATCGGCTTTGCCGGGGTGTCGCTGGCTTTCGGTCTGACCGTGCTGACCATGGCCTATGCCGTGGGCGGGATTTCGGGCGGACATTTCAATCCGGCGGTGTCGTTCGGCCTCGCGGTTGGCGGTCGCTTTTCCTGGGGTGAGCTCCCCGGCTATTGGGTGGCGCAATTGCTCGGCGCGTTCTGCGCAGCGGGAACCCTGTTCCTGATCGCCTCGGGTCAGGACGGCTGGAGCGCGGGCGGTTTCGCCTCCAACGGATTTGGCGAGCTGTCGCCCGGCGGCTTTTCAATGCAAGCCGTTTTGATCGCCGAAGTGGTGCTGACAGCATTCTTCCTGATCATCATTCTGGGCGCAACGTCCCCCAAGGCTCCCGCGGGATTTGCGCCGATTGCCATCGGGCTGGGCCTTACGCTGATCCATCTGATCTCGATTCCGGTCAGCAACACCTCGGTCAATCCGGCGCGCTCAACGGGCGTCGCTTTCTACGCCGAGACCGCTGCCTTGCCGCAGCTCTGGCTGTTCTGGGTCGCCCCGCTGGTCGGCGCGGCGCTAGGCGCGCTGATCTGGAAACTTGTTCTGTCGCCCGACGAGACGCTCGACCAGATCGGCGGCAAAGGCGAGTAATCGCTTATGGTTCGGGCGGCGGCTTTCCTTACGCCGTCGCCCGGCCTATATGCTGGCCTGTGCCGGGGAGCCGGGCAGCCGCGTCCCTCTTTATGGGGGCCGAGGAAAGTCCGGGCTCCACGAAACAAGGGTGGCGGGTAACGCCCGCCGACTCCGGACGTGTTCCGGGGTTAGGGAAAGTGCCACAGAGAGTATACCGCCGATGGCCCGCGCTCCTTCTGGAGATTGGGGGCACAGGCAAGGGTGAAAGGGTGCGGTAAAAGCGCACCGGGGTTCTGGTAACAGCGCCCGCATGGCAAACCCCACCCGGAGCAAGACCGCATAGGGGTCTCGCGCCTTACGGGCAGGAGTGTTTCGCTCCCATGAGACCCGGGTTGGTTGCTGGAGCATTGGAGCAATCCAATGCCTAGATGAATGGCTGCCCCTGCCGATACGGTCCCTTTTGGGATACCGTCGGCAGGACAGAACCCGGCTTACAGGCTCCCCGGCACTTTGGACTTTCCTACAGCAACGAAAGGCAAGCAATGCTTCGCCGGTGCCATCACCCGCCCATTGCTGCGCCCTTGATCTTTATCGCGCCCGCTTTTGTCTCCTCCGCAGCGAGATAGCGGCGGGTGCTGCCTTCCAGCACCAGCGCGGTCAGCCGACCCGTGGCATAGGCACCGGTGTCAACGCCAATACGGTTGCCCGTATCCACCACCTCGTCGGTGATCGTGTGCCCATGAACCACCACCGCGCCATGCGATTTCTTGTGGCTGAGAAAGGGTTCGCGAATCCAGCGCAAGGTGCGCGCCTTTTGCGCGCTGAGCGGAACGCCCGGCTCGATCCCCGCATGGACGAAGACGAAATCGCCGATGCGGATCATGTCTTCGAATTTGGCCATAAACTTGCGATGCTTGCCCGGCACCACATCCTGCATCAGCGCCTGCAATTCGCCAACGCCGAGCTTGCTGAAAGTCTTACGATCCACGCCATAACTCATCAGCGTCTCGCGCCCTCCGTGGCGCAGGAAGTGTTTGAGCATTTCCTTGTCGTCAAAGCTCTTGAGGAACATCTCCTCATGATTGCCGCACAGCACGCGCACATTGCGGGTTTTCGCCCAGCGTTTGGCAAGGTCGATCACGCCCGCGCTGTCCGGCCCGCGGTCGACCAGATCGCCAAGCAGGATCACCTGGCATTCCACGCCATTGGCCGCAGCCACCAAGATTTCTTCCTCGATCGCGGCCACCAGCTGCGCGAACAAATCCGCACGCCCGTGAATATCGCCCACCGCATAGACACGCTGGCCCTTGGGAATTCGCGGAAGATCCTTCTTCTTTTTGGAGAAGGTGAACATGGTGTCGAAATACTTGATCATGGGTGCAAAAGACAGGGCAGATAGCGGTTACACACAGAAGCGCAAAGGCGCGCAGGTGCAAATCCAGCCTGTGGCGCAAAAACCTGTCGCACCGCTGAATGTGGTGCAAAATTCACACACTGATGCGGGCGGTGGAGAATCTACGCAATAAATCTTGTGCAGTGCAGCACGATTGTGCATGATAGTTTCGCTTTCGCACAAATCGGCACGCAAAAAGATGCCGGACGTGCAGATGCGCAGGTGGGACGAAGCATAGTTCACCACAGCAATTTGAAGGAAATTGCCCATGCTTACGTCCGTTCGCAGCCTTTCGGCTGTATCTCTTTTTGCCATCGCCGCTTTGTCGGCCGCTCCTGCCATGGCGCAGGAAGAAGATGAAGGCATCGGTGTCGAGGTTTCGGCCAATGTTGCCCTCGTCAGCGAATACCGCTTCCGCGGTGTCAACCTGTCGGGCGGCGATCTCGCCATCCAGGGCGGGGTTGATGTCAGCCTGCCTGCCGGTTTCTACATCGGCACCTGGGCCTCTTCGCTCGATGAAGACACGGTCGGCTTCGGCCATACCGAGCTCGACATTTATGGCGGCTGGGCTGGCGAATTCGGCAATGTGTCGACCGATGTCGGCGTGATCTATTACGCCTATCCCAACGCGGCTGGCGGTTCGACCGACTATGTCGAATTCTACGGCTCGGTGGGCGTCGGCCTTGGACCGTTCGATGCGACCGTGGGCGTCGCCTATGCACCCGACCAGGATTCGCTGGGCGGAACCGACAACTTCTATGTCTATGGCGATCTCGGCCTTGGCGTTCCGGGCACGCCGCTGACCGTCACCGGCCATGTCGGCTATACCGACGGCTTCCTGACTTTCACCAATGACGGCGAAGCGATCGACTATTCGATCGGCGCTGAAGCCGCGATCCCCGGCACGCCGGTCTCGATCGGTGCGGCGTTTGTGGGCGTGGAAGGCGATGTGCTGGTCGATCCGAACGGCACTTTCACCGACGATTCGGTGGTGCTGACGCTCTCCGCCAGCTTCTGACCTTCGCCAAAGCGAGGAACGGGAGGGCCCGCGCCGGAAACGGAGCGGGTCCTTTCGCGTTGCGGCGGCGTGCCTACATGGGTAGGCTCCAAGCAGATGCAGGAGCCCTCCCATGGTCAAATATCTTCATACGATGATCCGCGTCGCCGATCCGGATGCGACGGTCGAATTCTTCAAGCTGATCGGGCTGGAGGAAGTGCGCCGGATGGAAAGCGAGAAGGGCCGCTTCACGCTCATTTTCCTCGCTGCACCGGGGCAAGAAGGCGTGGCCGAGGTCGAGCTGACCTATAACTGGCCGCCTGCCGACGGCAGCGCGCCGGAGCACTACACCGGCGGGCGCAATTTCGGCCACCTCGCTTACCGCGTCGATAATATCTACGACATCTGCCAGCGGCTGATGGATGCAGGCGTGACGATCAACCGCCCGCCGCGCGACGGGCACATGGCCTTTGTCCGCACACCCGACGGGATCAGCATTGAACTGCTACAGGAGGGCTATCTCGACCCGCAGGAACCCTGGGCGAGCATGGAGAATACGGGAAGCTGGTAAGCGGGGTGCGCTGACGATTCGCTTGCCATTCCGCCAACAAACCGCCACCTGACGCCGCATCATGCCCGCTCGCAAACTCCCCCAGGTCGTCATCATCGGTCGGCCCAATGTCGGCAAATCGACTCTCTTCAACCGCCTGGTTGGCAAGCGCCTTGCGCTGGTCGACGATCAGCCCGGGGTTACGCGCGACCGGCGGATGGGCAATGCGGGGATTGCCGGGCTGGAATTCGAAGCGGTGGATACCGCCGGGTGGGAGGATGAGGACGATGCCTCTCTCCCCGGGCGGATGCGCGCGCAAACGCAGGTTTCGCTGAAAGGCGCGGACGCCGCGCTGTTCGTGATCGACAGCCGCGCAGGCCTCACCCCGCTCGACGAGGAAATCGCCCGCTGGCTGCGGCAGCAGGAAGTGCCCGTAGTGCTGGTCGCCAACAAGGCGGAAGGCAATGCGGGCCAAAGCGGCATACTGGAATGTTATTCGCTGGGGCTGGGCGAGCCGGTGCCGGTGAGCGCCGAGCACGGCGAAGGCGTGGCCGATCTGTATTCCGCGCTGGTTCCGCTAATCGCCGACAAGGCCGACCAATTGGAGCTGGAAGCCGAGGCCGAGGCCGCCATCGCTGCCGACCGTGCCGCCGCGCTGGCGGCAGAGCGCGAGGCGGAAGAGGGTGGCGAGCTGGTCGAGACTGACCCCGCCGCACCGCTTAGCCTCGCCATTGTGGGCCGTCCCAATGCGGGCAAATCGACCCTGATTAACCGGCTGCTGGGTGAAGACCGGCTGCTGACCGGGCCGGAAGCGGGCATTACCCGCGATTCCATCGCAGTGGATTGGGAATGGCACGATCCGGCGAGCGGGGAGACGCGCATCATCAAGCTGATCGACACCGCCGGAATGCGCAAGCGCGCCAAAGTGGTCGACAAGCTGGAGAAGCTCTCGGTGTCCGACGGCCTGCGTGCAGTGGACTATGCCGAGGTTGTCGTGCTGCTGCTCGATGCGACGCGCGGGCTGGAAGTGCAGGACTTGAAAATCGCCAACAAGGTGCTCGAAGAAGGGCGCGCGTTGATGATCGCGATTAACAAGTGGGACGTGGCGGGCACCGTGGGCACCGATGATGCGTCCGCGCTGTTCAACGGCATCAAGGAAGCCTTGAACGAAGGGCTTGCGCAGCTGCGCGGCGTGCCGCTTTTCGCGGTGAGCGCCAAAACCGGCAAGGGCCTCGACACCATGCTCGGTGCTGCCTTCAAGCTGCGCGATGACTGGAGCCGCCGCGTGCCGACATCGGCGCTTAACCGCTGGTTCGATGATGCGCTGTCGGCCAACCCGCCGCCTGCGCCTGGGGGTCGCCGGATCAAGCTGCGCTATATCACGCAGGTCGGCACCCGCCCGCCGCGCTTTGTGATTTTCGGCAGCCGCCTGTTCGATCTGCCGACCAGCTATGAACGGTATCTCTTGAACGGCATCCGCAAGCAGCTGGGCTTTGGCGCGGTGCCGGTGCGGCTGACGCTGAAAAGCCCCAAGAACCCCTACGATTCCAATCGTGGCGGTGGCGGCAAATTCAGCGGCGGCGAAGGGCGCGACTAAAGCGCCCTCGCCCCGCAGCGGGCCTACTCGTCGCCCGCAGCCTTGCTTTGCAGCTGCACGTAATTTTCGAGCCCCATCCGCGCGATCATGTCGAACTGGGTTTCGAGGAAATCGACGTGCTCTTCCTCATTGTCGAGGATATGCGCGAACAGATCGCGGCTGATATAGTCGCGCACGCTTTCACAATATTCGATGGCATCGCGCAGCAGCGGAATGGCCTTTTCCTCCAGCGCCATGTCGGCCTTCAGGATTTCCTCGACCGTTTCGCCAACCTGCAATTTGTGGATCGCCTGGAAATTGGGCAGGCCGTTCAGGAACAGCACGCGCGCCGCCAGCTTGTCGGCGTGCTCCATTTCCTCGATCGATTCCTTGCGCTCGTAAGCAGCGAGTTTGGTCACGCCCCAATCGTCGAGCACGCGGTAATGCAGCCAGTACTGGTTGATCGCGGTCAGCTCGTTCGTCAGCGCGGCGTTCAAAAATTCGATGACTTTGGGGTCGCCCTTCATGGGTGTGTCTCCATTGCTAGCTATGACCGCAGACTAACGCTGGAAAGCCGCCGGAAGGCAAGCAAAAGCGGCATCAAGACGCACCAAAAACCGCAGAAATCCGCGCTAATGCAAATGCGTAGCAGGATACCTCAAATCGCGACCTAACCCGCTCGTCAGGCCGCGTGGGCGGGCTCCAGCAGCGCCTCGCGCTCTTCGCGGATGATGTCTTCCGCCTCTTCCAGGCAGGTGCCGCAATTGGGACGCTTGCCGAGTTTGGCATACACCGTTTCCGCGCCGCCCGCACGATGCTGCCGCGCGGCCTTGCGCAGTTCGCATTCGGTGATCGCATTGCAGATGCAGGTATACATGGGCGGAGCAGACCTTTCGTTCTGATACACCCATGGTAGTGCGAGTCGTTTGCAATAGCAATACTAATGCGAACTATTCTCAAAAGAAACTTAGGGCAGATGCCTCACCGCTTCCACGGGAACAGCTTGCCGTAGGTCAGGCAGCGCCACAGCCATTCGAGCGGGCCGTAGCGATACCGCTCCAGCCACGGTTTGGACCACCACAGCATCACCGCCCAGCCCAGCGCGACGACCAGATAGAGCTCCGCCCGCGAAAGCTCGCCCCAAAGCCCGCCTGCCCATGGGTGGAAGATCAGCATCATCAGCACTGAGGTGCCGAGGTAATTGGTGAAGGCCGCCCTGCCCGCCGCCGTCAGCCGCTCGGCCAGCCAGCCGCTCGCATTCGCTCCGTAGATCGCAAGAACGGCAGCAAGCCCGAAAATGACGAGTAATTTGGGGTAATGGGCATAGGCCATGAAGGCGGCGATCGATTCCCAGAAGGTCAGCCCACCGCGCGTCAGTGCCCAGGCCGCAACCAATGTCACCAGCGAACCTACGACGATCCCCGTCCACCCCCAGAACAGCTGCTTTCGCCGGTTGAGACCGCCGCTGAAGAACCCTGAGCGATACAGCCCCATCCCGATCAGGATCAGTGGCACGGTTTCGAACAGCAGCATCATCGCCGAATCGGCGAAGGGGTCGGCAATGTGCTCGCCAACATTGTGCGCCACGAAATCGGCATAGCTGCCTTGCGTCATAATCGCCGTCTCGACCGCGTCTTCCGCCAGCATCTCGCTTTGCGCCCGATCGAGTTCGCTGCGCATCTCGGCAAATTCGGGCTGGTCACCAAACTCCGTGTCCGCCACCAGCGAAGGGCTGACATATGCGGCCAGATAGGCGAGCCCGCCAAGGAGATAGCCGAGCAGCCCCGCGACGATCAGATTGCGCGCCTGCATCCGCAGAAACAGCAGCGCGAGCAGCCCGCCCACCGCATAGGGCATCAGAATATCGCCGCGCCAAATAAACAGGAAATGCGCGTAACCGAACAGCAAGAGCCAGAAGAGCCGCCGCGCCAGCAGCCAGCGGCCCGAACCGCGCGCCCACGCCTTCTCCACAAACAGCACCAGTCCGACCCCGAACAGCAGCGTGAACAGCCCGCGCATCTTGCCGTCGATCAGCACATATTGTGCGATCCACATCCAGTAATCGGGGTCGCCCGCTTCGGACACAAAGCCTTCCGGCCACATATAGGCCATCATCGGCTGGCCGAAGAAGACGATATTGGCCGCCAGAATGCCGAGCACCGCGATGCCGCGGATCAGGTCAAGATTGGCGAGGCGATTGCCGCCGGTCACCGGTTCGAGTGTATCGGGCGTATCGCCAAAAACGGCGGCAGCGTTGCTCATGTCTGATTCCCCAAACGTCCCGCACGCGACCTTAGCTGACGACGCGTGACAGGGAAGCGGCAAATCAGTTGCGGGTGACGAGGCAATCCTGGCCAGCGCGTTGCAGGCTGGAACACGCCGCCTGCGCCTCGGCCTGTGTGGCAAAGCCGCCCGCCAGCAGACGCGTCACGCGGCCACTGGGGACGAGCAGCCGCTCGCGCCCGCGCAGCTCGGAACGCGAGGACAGGCGTTCCCACAGCCGTTCGGCATTGCCCTGCACGCCGAACGCGCCCAGCTGTACGCGCCACGGGCCGCTGGTGAGATCGCGCGCCGGAGCCGGTGTAGGTGAAGGAGTAGGAGCGGCGGCCACCGTAACGGGTGCCGGTGTAGGAGCCGGTGTCGGCGCGGGGCGCGTTGCCGGGCGGCTCGAATTGGCGAAGCTCGCCCCGGCCTGACCCGGATCCTCGGTGCCCGTGGCTTGCCGTGCTTGGTTCACTGCATCCTGTGCGGCGGCAATCGAGGGCGAGACGGCGACGGTCGGGATCGGGCGCGGCACTTGCGGGGTCGCGGCAGGGCGCGCGGGCGGCGCGCTGGTGGCGCGCGGCGGGCCGGCGGTGCCCAGATCGAAGGCGGCAAGCTCTGCCGAACGCGCCTGCACCGCCTCATCCTCCATCACCCGGGCGAGCGCGACGCCGCTTTGCCGCTGTTCGAGCGACATATACTGGTCCATCTCGGTAATCGCCGATTGCGCATTGGGAAGGCCCGCCGCCTGCGCCAGCGACAGCAGCGCATAGGCGCGCTCCCAGTCGCGCGGGACAAGGTCGCCGTTGAAATGCGCGATGCCGAGCAGATAGCGCGCGCGCGGATCGCCCCTTCGCGCCGCGGCCTGCACAAATGGCAACGCGGCCTCACGGCGGCCATCCTGGAACAGCATTAGGCCATAGGTATCGGCGGCCTGCACATGGCCTGCCTGTGCGGCGCGTTCATACAGGCCCTCCGCCCGCGCCATATCCATCGGCACGCCGCGCCCAAGACGATAGGCCTGCCCCAGATTGAACATCGCATCGGGATCGCCCGCAGCCGCAGGTCCCTGCCACTGCGACACGGCAGCAGCGTAGTCTCCGCGCGTCCACGCCTCGACGCCCGCTTCCACGCTCTGCGCGGCGGCGGGCAGCGATAGTCCGGCGGCGATGGCCAGCACGGCACTTGTCAACCAGCGTGATTTTGTCTGCGGCATTGGCGAAAATTCCTGCTCGTCTGAAACGCGTTTTCAACGCTGCTATAGTAAATGGCCCATTAGCAAAGCGTTTATGACCGCCACAATCGCCAATGCGCAAGCCGTAAGGCGCGCAATACAGGCGATTGTCGCGGGGGCAGCCACCGCCCGCATGGCCGCAGCCGCTGACAATTTTCCTTACAAACCGCCGTGCCAAATTAACCCAAAATAAACGGTATCCTGCGAAATCCATGACGCAAGACCCGTCAGACCATCTCCGGTCGGGGTCAGTTGACTTCAAGGGGGAACAGCCTTGCGCGTTCTAGCTTTGGCATCGCAGAAGGGTGGTTCGGGTAAGACCACTCTCGCCGGACATCTGGCAGTGCAGGCACAACGTGCCGGCGCCGGCCCGGTCGTGCTTATCGATATCGACCCGCAGGGTTCGCTCGCCGATTGGTGGAACGAACGCGAAGCGGAATTTCCGGCCTTTGCGCAGACCACGGTCGCGCGCCTTGCCAATGATCTTGCGATCCTGCGCCAGCAGGGCTTCAAGCTCGCCGTCATCGACACGCCCCCCGCCATCACCATGGCGATCCAGAGCGTGATTTCGGTGGCCGAGCTGATGGTCGTGCCGACCCGTCCCAGCCCGCACGATCTGCGCGCTGTCGGCGCCACGGTTGATCTGTGCGAGCGTGCCGGCAAGCCGCTGATTTTCGTGGTCAACGCCGCTACCCCCAAGGCGAAGATCACGTCGGAAGCTGCTGTCGCGCTGTCGCAGCACGGCACCGTCGCCCCGATCACCGTTCACCACCGCACCGATTTTGCCGCCTCGATGATCGATGGCCGCACGGTGATGGAAGTCGATCCCGAAGGTCGCAGCGCGCAGGAAGTCACCGCGCTGTGGCATTATGTTGCGGATCGTCTGGAAAAGAACTTCCGCCGCACCGTTTTTGCCCCTCCGGGTGGCCGGATGGCGGTGGCTCCCACCCAGCAAGGCGGCTTCGGTCGCCGGGCGGCGCAGTAATGAGCAGCGCGGCGATGCCCGAAGAAAGCCGCTTCGCATCGCTCGGCCCGATGCTGCTGGCCCGCAAGGGTACGGCCAAGCCCGCCATGCGCGCGCAGCTGGGCACCGATTCGCGGATGGCCCAGCTCAGCGACGATTTTGACGAGCTGGCGAGCAGCCAGGATGCGCTCGGTTGGAACGATATGGGCGATGACGCACCGACTTCGGTCGTTTCGCTGCCCCTCGCCCACAAGCGCGCGCCGATTACGCCTTCGCAGATGCCGCAAACGGCCACTGTCAAGGGCAAGCGCGCCGCGTTTACCCTGCGGCTGGATGCCGAACGCCATCTGAAGTTGCGGTTGGCGAGCACGATGCATGATTGCAGCGCGCAAACGCTCGTTACCCAGGCGCTTGATGCGTTCCTGGCCCAATATCCTGAACTCGATACCCTTGCCGCGCAAATGCGGCGCACACACAAGTCTTGAAGAAGAGGACTGACGCGATGGATACGTTGCAGAAGCGCAATCCGATGATCGGCCTTGGTGTCACCACGGCGATGGCCGCAGTGATGCTGAGCGGCTGTGCGACCAATCCCGGCCCGCAAGCAAGCGTTGCCGCTGCCGATGCGCAGCTGGCGATTGCCAATGGGCAGCACGCTTCCGCTGTCCAGTCGGCCGAAGCCGCCGTTGCCGCTGATCCGCGCAATTCCGAATATCGCATGACTTTGGGCAATGCCTATCTCGAAGCAGGCCGCTTCGCAGCCGCATCGACCAGCTTTGAAGACGCCATGGCGCTGGGGGAACGCAGCCCGCGTGCCGCGCTCAGCCTTGCGCTTTCGCTGACGGGTCAGGCCCGCTACGCCGAAGCCTCCTCGCTGCTGAATGACTGGCAGGGCGAAATCGCCGCTTCCGACCTTGGTCTTGCCTATGCGCTGGCCGGACAGCCCGAACGCGGCATCCACGTGCTGACTAACGCCATTCGTGGCGGGGACAACACGGTGAAAACCCGCCAGAACCTGGCCTATGCCTACGCCGTTGCCGGTCGCTGGCGCGAGTCGCGCATGATGGTGGCGCAAGATGTGCCCGCGCACGAAGTCGGCACCCGCATGGCCGAATGGGCGCAGATGACCCATGCCGAAGCGTATAATGCCCGCGTTGCCGGTCTGCTGGGCGTGCCCGCCAATGTCCGCGACGGCGGCCAGCCGGTGCATCTGGCATTGGTAAACTCGCCGAGCGCCGAGCATCTGGCTGCCGAAGCCACCGCTCCGGCACCGGCCATGGCGATGGCTCCGGGTGAGCGGATGAGCGTTCCTGCGACTGGCGGCGAATTGCCGCCGGTCGGTGCACCTGCGCCGCGTTACGATGTTCCGCGCAGCCCCGCGCCCACCAGCTTTGCGGAGGCCTTTGTCAACGAAGCCCCGCGCGCCGCGCCCGCCCCGGCGCTGCCCGAAGTGGCTCCGGCCATTCCGGCGGTTGCCGCACAAGCGCCCGCGCTCGCACCGCTTGATCGGCCTGCTACCGCTGCCGCTCCGGTTGCGCCTGTTACCGTCGCTGCCGCTCCGGCCCGTTCCGCTCCCGTCGCTGCGGCTCCGGCGGCAACGCCTGCGCGTGCCGCTGCTGCGCCAGCTCCGCGCGGTTCGGCCAACGCGGTGACGCCTCCGATTGCCCGCCCGGCGATTGCTACCGCGCCGGCCAATGCCAGCGGCAACGCAACGCACTTCGTCCAGCTCGGCAGCTTTGCCAGCGAAGCGGGGGCCGAGCGCGCCTGGGGCATTTATGTCAGCCGTTATCCCGAACTCGCCGAGCGCGAGATGGTCATCACGCAGGCTGTGGTGAACGGCCGCAATTACTGGCGCGTGTCGGCTGGCGGTTTCGACCGCAATGGCAGCCGCGCGATGTGTGGCCGGGTCAATACTTCGAACGGCGACGGCTGCATCAGCTGGGCCGCATCGAGCCCGTTGCCCGGTGCCGTGGACACCGGCGTACGGATGGCCCGCCGCTAAGCCTCACCGCTCTGAACCCCCGTCTCCTGTTGTTGACGCACAAGAGACAAACAGGAAACCCCGCCCTCCCCCGGGCGGGGTTTTTTGTTTTCCGGCAGGCTTTAGGCAATAGGCAATAGGCAATAGAATTTGGCTGAACCCACTTGTCCTGAGCTTGTCGAAGGACTGTTTCTCCTTCTGGAATGCGCCAAGCTGCAAAGAAAAGTGCAATCCTTCGACAGGCTCAGGATGATCGGGTCGTGGGTTGTCCCTTGTGCCTAATGCCTAGTGCCTAGTGCCTATTGCCGAGTGCCTCAAAGCCGAAAACCCCCATCGCTCACCAAGAGCTGAGGCGTTGCTCGATCTCGTCGCGGCGCGTTGCGATAGCTTCACGCACAGGCGGTAGCGCGCGGAACCCGTGGTCTGCGAAAGCGCGGACATAGCACTGCTGGGCTGTAGAAACGACGTTGCTTGGGTCTCCACTAACGCGTTGCATCATCTCATCATGCTCTAACTCAACACGATCACGATTGTCCTTGCCGAACCAGTATCTGACCGCTTCGAATACTTCGACATCTTCATCGGTAAAATGGGAGTTTTCCGGATTACTTAGAACCAAGTGCATCGCAAATGCGCAATGGTAATCATCGCTGCTGTCCAGTGGGCCCGAATTGCAACCGGCAAGAAGAACCAAAGGCCCCAAAGCGCACGATTTCGTCACAAATTTAGCGGACCTAAACATGGCGTCGGCATACCCCCAAACCTTTGAGACTTTGTGACTAAAGCCTAAACCCGCCGTCGCTTACCAGCGTTGATCCGGTAATCCCGATCGCGTGGTCAGAGAGCAGGAACAGAATTTGTCCGGCGATCTCTTCCGGCGTTGCAAAGCGCCCCATGGGGGTTGCCTGTGCCGCCATCGCCGCCAGCGCCCCGGCACGGTCGCCCTGGTGCTTGGCGACCAGGTCTTCGAAAAAGGGCGCGCCGTCCCAGATCGCGGTATCGACGCCGCCCGGCGCTATCGCGTTCACCCGCACGCCATGCGGCGCGGCTTCCTTGGCGGCCACTTTGGCGAGTTGGATCACTGCCGCTTTGGACGAGGCATAGGCGGCTATGGTCTTTTCCGGCTTCACGCCCGTCACCGAAGCGGTCAGCACAATCGCGCTGCCTCGCTCCGCCATCCGCATGGCGGTGCGCAGCGACAGAAACGCGCCGTCGAGATTGACCGCCATGATCTTGCGCCAGTTGTCGAAACTATGCTGGATCACCGGCGCCGCATCGCCCGCAATCCCGGCATTGAGCACCGAGACATGGATGGTCTCGCCTTTTGCCTCAATGGCATCCCACAGCGCCTCGTCCGCAACGCTGCCCGCGTGGATTTGCGTCTCGCAATCCAGCTCCATCGCTTCCAGCACGTCGCCCTGCACATCGACGAGGATCAGCCTGGCCGCGCCGCGCTCTGCCAAAGCCCGCGCGCAGGCCGCGCCAATGCCCGATGCGGCGCCGGTAACCAGCGCGGTTTTGCCGCTGAAATCTTTAGACAATGCGTTTTCCTCCCTTGAACAGCGCGGTGGTACGGCCCTGCACGGGTTGTCGGTCAAACGGGGTATTGCCCGCCAGCGCCGCCATTTTCCGCCGGTCGACAATCCACGGCGCTTCGGTGTCGATAATCGCCAGATCAGCTTCCCTGCCCGCTGCCAGTTCGCCAGCCTCTACGCCCAGCAGGCGGGCGGGATTGCGGGCGAGCAGATCGAACGCGCGGGGCAGATCGATCACCCCGTCGCGCACCAGTGTCAGCGTGAGGGGCAGCAGCGTTTCCGCACCCGCCATTCCGGGAGCGGCATCGGCAAAGGGCAGACGCTTGTCCTCCGGCCCGCGCGGATCGTGGCCGCTGGAAATGACATCAATCGTGCCATCGCCAATCGCCTCAACCACCGCCTGCCGGTCATCCTCGCTGCGCAAGGGCGGCGAGAGGCGGGCAAAGGTGCGGTAATCGCCCAGCGCGAGATCGGAGAGCATGAAATGCGCAGGCGTTACGCCAGCAGTGATGTTCACACCGCGCGATTTGGCCGCCCGCACCAGCGCAAGGCCGGCGCTTGTGGTGACTTGCCGGAAATGCACCCGCGCCCCGCTCATTTCGGCGAGCGCAATATCGCGCGCCAGCGCCAGCGCCTCGGCTTCCGCAGGCGCGCTCGGCAGGCCGAGGCGGGTGGCCATTTCACCCGCCGTTGCCGCGGCATTGCCCGCCAGCGCGGCATCCTCGGCATGGGTGATGGCCACCAGATCGAGCATCGCGGCATATTGCAGCAGCCGCAGCATCACCCCGCTATCGCCGATCCACTGCCGCCCGGTCGCCACTGCCTTCGCGCCCGCTTCCTGCATCAGCGCCAGCTCGGCCAATTGCCCGCCCGCCAGCCCGGCGGTGGCGGCGGCGAGCGGGTGCACCCACAGATCGGGCTTGCCGCTATAGGCCGCAAACCGGATGCGCGCGGGATGGTCGAGCGGCGGCGACTGGTCGGGCATCAGTGCAGCGCGGGTAATCCCGCCGAAATGGAACGCCGGACTGTCAACCGCGAACACGCCGAGATCGACCAGCCCCGGCGCGAGCAATTTGCCCTTGGCATCCACCACCACGTCACCGTCCAGCGGACCGGCTTCGCCAACAGCAGCAATCCGCCCGCCCTCGCAACGCAGAGCGCCTCCGGTCACGCCTGCAGGAGTAACGATGCGGGCATTGGTGATGGCCAGACCAGCCGTTTCGCTCACAGCCATTCGCCGTCTCCCCACCCCGCAACCCCGCGCGCCTTGCGGGTGAGCACGTCAAGGCAGGCCATGCGCATCGCGACACCCATTTCCACCTGCCCGGTGATGATCGAACGGCCCGGCATATCCGCCACATCGCTATCGATCTCGATCCCGCGATTCATCGGGCCGGGATGCATCACAACCGCATCGGGCGCGGCCAGTGCCAGCCGATCCTGCGTCAAACCATAAAGGTGCCGATACTCGCGCGGGCTCGGAATAAACTGGCCATCCATGCGCTCGTTCTGCAACCGCAGCATCATCACCACATCCGCGCCCGCCAAAGCGGCGTTGAATCGATTATGCACCTCTGCAACCATCGTTTCCACGCCTTGCGGGATCAGCGCAGGCGGTGCGCAGAGCCGGACGGTCGCCCCCATCGCCTGCAGGCAGAGGATGTTCGAACGCGCCACACGGCTATGTAGAATATCGCCGCAAATGGTCACGGTCAGGCCGGTAAAATCCTCCGCCACGTGCCCTTTCGCCCGCAGCGCATGGCGCAGCGCCAGCGCATCGAGCAGGGCCTGTGTCGGGTGTTCGTGCTGCCCGTCTCCGGCGTTCAAAACCGGGCAATCGACCTTGTCCGCAATAAGCTGCGTCGCCCCGCTGGAACCGTGCCGGATCACAATCGCATCGGCCCGCATCGCGTTCAGCGTCACCGCCGTATCGATCAGCGTTTCACCTTTTTTTACAGAGGATTGCGCGGCGTGCATATTCACCACATCAGCGCCCAGCCGCTTGCCCGCGATCTCGAAACTGAGCAGCGTGCGCGTCGAATTTTCGAAGAAGGCGTTGATGATGGTCAGCCCCGCCAGCGTCTCCGCGTGCTTGGCCGCCTGCCGGTTGAAGGCGACATACTGCTCGGCCTCGGCCAGCAGATAGAGGATTTCGTGCCGTTCCAGACTGCCGATGGCGATCAGGTCACGATGCGGAAAAGCGCGCCTGCCCGCCGGAAAGCGGGAGGATGCGGGGGAAGGTGTCGCCGAAGTCATTAAAGCCAAGCCGTTAGTCGAGACCGGTGCGCTTCTCAAGCGGTTAGTGCTGGCGTTTGCGCCAAGCCGCCCTAAGTGTGGCGGAGCATCTCTGGTTTGAACGGAAATTGGCTTTATGGTTTTTGCACGCAAGGTCTGGAAGCTGCTGGTCGGCGTCAAGGATGCGCTGGCGCTCATATTCCTGCTGCTGTTCTTCGTCGCCTTGTTCGGCATTTTGAGCGTGCGGCCCAATCCCGGCCTTGTCCGCGATGGCGCGCTGCTGCTCGATCTGGACGGCGTGGTGGTGGAAGAAGTCGCTCCGGTCGATCCGATTGCGGCGCTGCTCAGCCAGTCGATGCCAGTGCGCGAATATGCCGTGCGCGATCTGGTGCGCGCAATCGATGCCGCGGCAGAAGACCCGCGCATCAATGTCCTCGCGCTCGATCTCACCGCATTCCTTGGCGGCGGCTATGTGCATATGCAGGAGCTATCGGACGCGGTCGAACGCTTCAAGGCGACCGAGAAACCGGTTTACACCTATGCCTTCGCAATGAGCGATGACGCGCTGATGCTGGCCGCGCATTCGGACGAAATCTGGGTTAATCCGCTGGGCGGCGCGGCGATCACCGGGCCGGGCGGCGAGCAATTGTATTACGCCAACGCGCTTGAGCAGTTCGATATCACCGCCAATGTCTACCGCGTCGGCACGTATAAAAGCGCGGTGGAGCCGTGGACCGAAAGCGCCATGTCCGAAGAGGCGCGCGAGAATATGGCGCAATTGCTTTCCACCATCTGGGGCGAATGGCGCGCCAATATTGCCGCCGCGCGGCCCGATGCCGATATCGATCTGGTGACGGGCGACGTCGCCGCCTGGCTCGCTGCATCAAATAATGATCTCGCCCAAGCCTCACTCGCGGCAGGCCTCGCCGACCGCATCGGCACACGCGTCGAGTGGGGCGAGCGGGTGGCCGAAGCGGCCGGTGCCGACGAATGGACGAGCGAACCCGGTGCCTTCGCCGCGACCGACTTCGATGCTTTCCTCGCCGATGTCGATGCCAATTTCGATTGGGTCGGCGGCGATAAAATCGGTGTCGTCACCATTGCCGGCGAAATAACCGACGGCGATGTCGGCCCCGGCTCGGCCGGCGCGGAGCGGATCGAGCGCATTCTCGATGCTGCACTCGATACAGAGCTAGATGCGCTGGTTGTGCGGGTGGATTCGCCCGGCGGATCGGTCACGGGCTCGGAAACCATCCGGCAGGCGATTTTGCGGTACAAGGATGCGGGCATCCCGATCGCGGTCTCCATGGGCAATTACGCAGCGAGCGGCGGTTATTGGGTGGCAACGCCGGGCGACCGCATCTTCGCCGAACCCGAGACGCTGACCGGCTCTATCGGCGTGTTTGCGGTCTTCCCCAGCTTCGAAAACGTGCTCACCGAATATGGCGTGACCACTGATGGCGTGCGCACCACCGGCCTTTCCGGCCAGCCCGATTTGCTGGGTGGCCTCACCCCCGAAGTCGATGCACTGCTGCAAGGCAATGTCGAGAACATCTATGCCCGCTTCCTCGGCATCGTGGCCGAAAGCCGCTCGCTCAGCCTCGCGCGTGCCGACGAGCTGGCGCAGGGCCGCGTGTGGGATGGCGGCGCGGCGCGGCAGCTTGGGCTGGTTGACCAGTTCGGCGGGCTCGATACGGCGATTGTCTGGGCCGCCGAGCAGGCCGAGCTGGCCGAAGGCAGCTATGACGTGGTCTATCTGGGCGAAGGCGCCGACCAGTATGGTTCGCTCCTCTCCAATCTGCTCGCTGCCGAAAGCCCCGCTGGCGAAAGCGGCAGCCCCGATCTGGCCGCCATGTTCGCGCGCCGCGAGATGGCACGGATCGCCAGCATTCTGGGCGATTTCGAAGACCTGATGGGCCGCGAGGGCGTGCAGGCGCATTGCCTCGAATGCAGCGTACTGGGCGCGCAGCCCGAAGCGCGGGTGGCCGAAGTGCCGGAAAGCGGCTGGATGGGCCTCGCCGCCCGCTTTTTCGCCGACTGACGATCAGGTGGACGAGAGGCGCTTGCCTTCGCCGCGCACCCGTGGCAAAGGCGCGCCCCTGCCAAGAATCGGCGGGCGCGTAGCTCAGTGGTAGAGCACACCCTTCACACGGGTGGGGTCGCAAGTTCAATCCTTGCCGCGCCCACCATCTGCAGCAGTCTTCCCGGCACTCACGCAAGACGATTGGCAGCGCGCCTGCAAATGCGCTAGCCTCACGCCATGTTCAACGCCTCCGCCAGCGACGACCCGTTTGCCAGTTCGATTGGCTGGATCACCGGCACCATGCTCGGTGAATTGGCGGTTACGCTGTGCGTGCTGGCGGTCGCCTTTGTCGGGTTTTCTATGCTGACGGGGCGCGTTTCGTTGCGGCGGGGCGGGCAGGTTATTCTCGGCTGCTTCCTGCTGCTGGGCGCGCCGGTGATCGCCGCCAATCTGCTGGCGCTGGCGGATGGCGGGGGTGGCCAACCGGAGGCGCGGCCAACCGTCGTCTACGAGGCGCAGCCGCGCGAACCCCTGCAACCGGCAGACGACACCGCCGCCCGGCCCACACCCTGACGCCCGCCCACCGCTACAATGCGGCACACTTCCTTGCGCGAAGGCTCGACTCGCGCCGCAAGCCTTGCAATAAAGCGCGCTTGGTATTTTTGCGGATGCGCCGTCGGCAACGGCCCACGCGGAACAGGGGGATGACATGGCAGACAGCTTGCGCAGCGATACGCTGTTCTTGGCGCTGACCCGTCCGCAAATGTTTGCGGGCGTCACCTTCTCCTTCTTTGTCATCAACGCCATCATCTGCGTGGAGCTGTTCCTGATTTTCGGCAGCTTCTGGATCATCCCGCTCGCGCTGGCGATCCATGGTGCTGGCGTGGTGCTTTCGCTGCGGGAGCCGCGCATTGTCGAGCTGTGGCTCACGCGGATGCGGCATTGCCCGCGCGTCAAAAACCACGCCCATTGGGGCTGCAATTCGTACCGCGCATGAGCAAGCGGCGCGATCTGGTGCGGCGGGAAGCGCCGGCGGGGATGCATCTCCCCTATGCCCGCCATCTGGACGCGGCGACGCTGCAAACGCGCGACGGGCTGCTGCTGCAGACGATCCGCATTGCCGGATTCCATTTCGAAACCGCCGATAGCGAGGAGCTGAATTACCGCACCGAATTGCGCGATGCGATGCTGCGCGCGCTCGGAAATTCGCGATTTGCCGTCTATCACCATGTCGTGCGCCGCCGCGCCGATGTGGAGCTGGACGGCGAATATCAGGATCGTTTCAGCCAAGGGCTGGATGCGCGTTGGCGGCAGCGGCTCGGGGCGAAGAACCTCTATGTCAACGACCTGTTCCTCACCATCGTGCGGCGTCCGTTGCAGGGCCGCGTCGGCTGGGCGGAGCGGATTGGCAACTGGTTCACGAAGAAGAGCAGCCGCAATGCCGCGCTGATTGCGGGCGAGAAGGCGGCGCTCGACAATGCGCGGGATGCGGTGGTCTCGGCGCTGCGGCAATATGATCCGCATTTGCTCACCCGGTATGACACGGCGGATGGCGAGCGGTCGGAGCCGCTCGAATTTCTCTCCTATCTCTACAATGCCAATATGCGGCCCGTTGCGGTGCCGCATGGTGATGCCGGGCTGCATATCCCTGCGCGCCGCATCAGTTTCGGCACGCACACGGCGGAGCTGGGGCCAGCGGGCGCGCTGGGGCGGCGGTTCATGGCGCTGATCTCGATCAAGGATTATCCCGGCCGCACCATGCCGGGAATGTTCGACGAGCTGTATCGCCTGCCCTTCGAACTCGACGTGACGCAAAGTTTCGCCTTCGTCGAACGCGCGGCCGCGCTCGACCGGATGAATCTGGCGCTGCGAAGGATGCGCTCGGCGGAGGACGAGGCGCTGTCGCTGCGCGACGAGCTGGTCGATGCCAAAGACGAAGTCGCCGCAGGCCGCGCCGGATTTGGCGAGCATCACACCACTATCACCATTCACGCCGATGATCTGGGCCTGCTCGACGGGCAAACCGCCGAAGTCATCGCGCTGCTCGCCGATCTGGGCATAACCGCCGTGCGGGAGGATCTGGCGCTGGAGCCAACCTTCTGGGCGCGCTTCCCCGGCAATTTCAAATATATCGCGCGGCGCGGGCTCGTCTCGACGACCAATTTTGCAGGACTCGCGAGCCTGCACAATTTCGCCACCGGGCGCGCGCGCGGCAATCACTGGGGCGATGCCGTGACCCTGTTCGAGACGACGGCGGCTGGCCCATACTACTTCAACTTCCACCAGCGTGATCTGGGCAATTTCACCGTGATCGGCCCCTCGGGCAGCGGCAAGACGGTGGTGATGAATTTCCTGCTGGCGCAGGCGCGGCGGTTTGATCCGCGCATCATTTTCTTCGACAAGGATCGCGGGGCGGAACTGTTTATCCGCGCCATCGGCGGGCAGTATGACCGTCTCTCGTCCGACCATGCGTCGGGCCTCAACCCGCTGCAAATGGACGATACACCTGCGAACCGGCAATTCCTGATCGAGTGGCTAGGCTTGCTGGCGGGCGGGGTGGACGAGGAAGAACTCGAGGCCATCCGCGATGCTATCGACACCAATTTCGGGCAGCCGATGGAACGGCGGCGCTTGCGGTTTCTGGTCGAGCTGTTCCGCGGCGGAGCACGGCCGCATGCGCGCGATCTGCACGCCCGTCTGCGCTCATGGCATGGCGATGGCGAACGCGCATGGCTGTTCGACAATCTGCAAGACCAGACCGATCTGTCCGCCAAGGCGGTCGGCTTCGACATGACCAGCATTCTTGACGATCCCGCCGCGCGCACGCCGGCACTGATGTATTTCTTCCACCGCGTGGAAGAACGGCTCGACGGGACGCCCGCCATCATCGTCGTCGATGAAGGATGGAAGGCGCTCGATGACGATGTGTTCGTGCGGCGGATCAAGGATTGGGAAAAGACCATCCGCAAAAGGAACGGCATTGTCGGCTTTGCCACCCAGAGCGCGCAGGATGCGCTGGAAAGCCGGATCGCCAGCGCGATTATCGAGCAGGCGGCAACGCAGATTTTCATGATCAACCCGAAAGCGCGCGCGGAAGATTACATGAACGGCTTCGGCCTCACCCGGCACGAATTTGATCTTGTTCGCAGCCTGCCAGACAATTCGCATTGTTTCCTGATCAAGCACGGCAATGACAGCGTCGTCGCGCGGCTTGATCTGTCGGGCGAGCGCGATTTGCTCACCATCCTTTCGGGCCGCGAAAGCACGGTGCGGCTGTTTGACGAGCTGGTGGCCGAAACCGGCCCCGATCCCAAGGCGTGGATGCACAAATTGCTGGAGCGCGCGGCATAATGGCCTGCCCGCAAATCCTGACCGGCGGCGAATTTGTGACGCGCGTGGTGACGCATATCGATTGCCAGGCGCGCTATCTCGGCAGCTATGGCTATAGCGCATTGAGCGACCCCGGCTCCTTCGCCGCGACCGCAATGGCGGGATTGTTGACGCTGTTTGTCGCCATCTGGGGCTTCCGCATCGCGTTCGGCTTTGTGCCGCAAGGGCGCGATGTCATGGGCGATGTGCTCAAGGTCGGGATCGTACTGACGCTTGCCTTCAGCTGGCCCGCCTTCCGCACGGTGGTGCACGATCTGGTGCTGGATGGCCCCGCGCAAATCGCCACCGCGCTCGCCAATCCGGGCGCGACCAGCGCGGGCGGCAATTTCATCGAACGGCTGCAAGGTGTCGATAACGGCATACTCGCGCTGATCGATCAGGGCACCGGGCGCTGGTCGCAGCAATTGCTCGAAGGGCAAGCGGGCAATGCCAGCTTTGCCGGAACCGCCTTGCAGGATGATGCGGCGCTGGGCTGGGCGCGGCTGATCTATCTTGCGGGACTGATCGGCTCGCTCGGCCTGCTGCGGCTGCTGGCGGGGCTGCTGCTGGCGCTGGCACCACTCGCCGCTGGCCTGCTGCTGTTCGAGGCGACGCGCGGGATCTTTGCTGGCTGGCTGCGCGGGCTGGTGCTGACCGTATTCGGATCGGTGGGCGTAACAGCCATCCTCGCGGTGGAGTTGGCGGTGCTGGAGCCCTTCCTGCGCGATGCTTTGCTTGTGCGCGCCAACGGCTATGCCGCCCCCAGTGCGCCGATCGAACTGTTCGCCATCGTCGCCGGATTTACGATGGTGCAATTGCTGGGCATCTGGCTGCTCGCAAAGGTCGCCTTCATGCGCGGCTGGCCGGAGGCGCTGCGACTTCCTGCCCTGCCCGCGGCGGATGGCTTTGGTGGCGCTCCTGCCCCGGCGATGCAGCGCATTACCATCGGCCCCGTCAACCGCGCGGAGCGGATTGCGCAGAATGTCGAGAACCGGATGCGGTTTGAAGACCGCCGTCTGATGCGCCTGCCCGGCAACACTGCACCGGCGGGTAGCAGCGGGATGGCTGGAGCGGCGGCAGGGGCGCGAACGTCCGGCTCCGGCGCGGCCGCTTCCGCCAATCGCAGCGAAGCCCGCACCCCCTCGCTCGAGCGGTTGGGCAATTCCTATCGCCGCAGCAGCCATGCGCGGTCGCTGTCGAGCCGCAGGAGAGATACATGAGCGCGCACGAGCCCTTCGATGAAAGCTACGCCATCGCCGATAGCTGGGGCGAAAGCGTGACCGAGCAGCTGGAAAAATCGCGCCGCAATGCGTGGATCGTGGCCTGCGTGTCCGCTGCCGTGGCGATCCTGCTCGCCGTGGCCATCGTCATCATGCTGCCGCTGAAAGAGCGCGTGCCCTACACGCTGCTGGTTGACCGGCAGACAGGCCATGTCGAGGAACTGGCGCCGCTCGACCAGACGATGATCGCGCCCGATGCCGCGCTCACCCGCAGCTTTCTGGTGCAATATGTCACCGCGCGCGAAAGCTATGACTACGCCGATCTCAACGAGGATTATCGCAAGGTCGGCCTGTGGAGCACGGGCGAGGCGTGGCGATTGTACGAAAACATGATGGCCGCCGATACGCCCGGCAGTCCGGTCAATGCCTATGGCAGCACCAGCAGGGTAACGGTGGAAGTGCGCAGCGTCTCCTCGCTTGCGGCAGACCGTTCACTGGTGCGCTTCTCCACCGTGCAAACCGATGCGGGCGGGCAACCACAAGCAGCGCAGCATTGGGCAGCCGTGATCGACTACACCTTCAGCCAAGCAGCGATGAACGAGGCGGACCGCTATCTCAATCCATTGGGCTTCCAAGTAACGCGCTATCGCCGCGATGCCGAGACTTTGCCCGAAGTGATGGAAGCGCAAGAGGCCGTGCAGTTGCAACGCTCTGCCGGAGACGAGGCCAGCGAATGATCCGCGCACTCGCCCTACCCCTATTGCTGCTCGCGGCCTTTCCGGCGGGCGCGCAGACCGTGCCCGATGTGCAGCTCGACAATCCGCGCATACAGCGCGTGCATTATGCCGAGGGTGCATCGGTGTTGCTCACAATCATGCCGGGGTCGGGAACCACGATCATGCTGGAACCGGGCGAAGTGATCGCAAGGGTCACACTGGGCAGCGAATTCGACTATTCGGTGCGGGTTTCGCCCGAAGGCAACAGCCTGCTGGTGCTCGCCGATCACCAGGCGGAAGAAAGCACGATGCTGGTGGAGACGGACCGCCGCCGCTATCCCTTCGCGCTGCGCACCGGAGAGGGACTGACCGCCGCCTATCTCGTGCGCTTTACCTATGGCGAATTGCCGCCCGCAGGCGCAGTGGCGGCTGCTCCCGAAGCGCCTTTGCCAAGGCAAAGCTGGTCTTACCGCCTGCGCGGTGATGACACGGTGCGGCCACTCCGGATCAGTGATGACGGGGAGCGCACCTACATCACCTATCACCCCGAACAGGCGCTGCCTGCGGTCTTCGCCATCGGCCAGACCGGGGATGAGGAGCTGGTAAACGGCCATATGCGCGGCGAGCAGTTTGTGATCGACCGGGTCTATGCCGAGCTGGTGTTCCGGCTCGATGACGAACGCCTGCGCGCCCAGCGCAATGCCAGTCCGGACAGGGAGCAAGGCGGATGAGCGAGGATGGTATTCGCGAGGCTGACGATATCGGCCCCGTCGTCGCCACTTCGGGTGCGGGCAATTGGGGGCTTTACGCCTTTATCGCCATCCTCGCGCTGGGGGGCTTCTGGCTGTTCAGCACCTTGAATGCTGCTGGTAATGCGGAGCAGGGTAGCACCTTGCCGGTGAGCGAAGGGGTGGGCCGCATCGCGTCCCCCGCACCGCTCAGCCTGCCGGAAGGGGAACGAAGACTGCCTACCGACCTCGGCGATCCTCAGGCAGGCAGGCAAGGCGCTTTGCCCGCCCCGCCTTCCGGCCCAGCGGTGATGCTGCAACCCGCACCGATGCCGCTTCCCCCTCCGCCGCAAGCGCAAAGCTACAGCCCGCCAAGCGCCCCGCCACCGGTACTCAGCGAACCGTTCGGGCCAGCAATCGTGTTCGACCGCGCGATGCAGCCGCCCCGCCGCACTGCAGAGGATGGTGCCGGGGACGGTGATGTCACAGGCGGCGGCGTTAACGCCACGCGGCTCGCTAACCCGTCTTACACCGTGCCGCAGGGCACGATCATTCCCGCCGTGCTGGAAACCGCGTTCGATTCCACCCGCCCCGGTCGCGTGCGCGCGCTTGTGCAGCGCGACGTGCATTCCTTCGACGGACGGCGCGTGCTGGTGCCGCGCGGCAGCCGGCTGTTCGGCGAATATGAGGCAGGGCTTGCGCCGGGCGAAAGCCGCGCGATGATCCAGTGGACACGGCTGATGCGGCCCGACGGGGTGAGCATTTCATTGGACAGCCCTGCATCCGACCCGCTGGGGCGCGGCGGCGTGGAAGGCGATGTCGACAGCCACTTCTGGGAACGCTTGGGCGGCGGTCTGCTCAACACGGTGCTGGGCCTAGGCGTGGGGGTAATCGCGGGCGAAGCGTCGGGCGGCAGCACGATTCTCGCCCTGCCCGGCAGCACGCAGAACATTGCCGAAGGCGGATCGCGCGGTCCCCGGCCCGTCTTGCAGATCGCGCACGGCACCAGCGTTTCGGTCTATGTCGCGCGCGATCTCGATTTCTCCAGCGTCGATCGCTGATGGATAGCGGATACTATCTCGACAGCTTCCTCGCCCCGCTCGCCCCGTGGCTGGGACGCGGGGATGTGACCGATATCTGGATCAACCGCCCCGGCGAAGTGTGGTTCGAGCATCTGGGCGGTGGCATTTCCTGCGAGCAGGTCGATGGGCTGGACGAAGTGACGCTCGCCCGACTGGCGCGGCAGATGGCGGCGCATTCCTCGCAAGGGATCAGCCGCGCGCAGCCACTGCTCGCCGCCAGCCTGCCCGATGGCAGCCGCGTGCAGGTGGTCGCCCCGCCCGCGACGCGCGGCGGCCATATCATTGCGATCCGCAAGCACGTCGCGCCCGAACTATCGCTGGCGGACTGGCAAGCCGAGGGTGCTTTTGATGCGCTGGCTTCGGGCGAGGCGGCGCTGGAACCGAAGCTCAGCCATCGCACACTGGGGCCGGACGAAGCGCCCGCTGCGCTGCAACAGGCGGTGCGCGAACGGCGCAACATCATGGTGGCGGGCGGCACGTCCACCGGCAAAACGACCTTCCTCAACGCGCTGCTGGCGGAAATCCCGCGCGACGAACGGCTCGTGCTGATCGAGGATACCGAAGAGCTCAAGCTGGCGCATCCCAACGCCGTCGGCCTGATCGCGGCGCGCGGGCAAATGAGCGAAGCGCAAGTCAGCGCCGAAGACCTGCTGATTGCCGCGCTGCGACTGCGGCCCGACCGGATCATCCTGGGTGAATTGCGCGGGCAGGAGGCGTTCACCTTCCTGCGCGCGGTCAATACCGGGCATCCCGGTTCCATGACCACGATCCATGCCGACACCCCCGCGCGCGCTATCGAACAATTGACGCTGCTGGTGTTGCAAGCGGGCACGCGCCTGAACCGCGACGATGTGCGGCATTATGTGCGCGAAAGCGTGGACGTGTTCGTCCAGCTTTCACGCCACAACGGCAAGCGCAGTATCGCGCAGGTGATGGTGACCGAACGGGTGTGAGACCCGACTAGAAGCGCGAGAGGATATTCAGGAACGGCCCGTGGCTGGAATAGCTCTGGTCGGTCAAATCATCCGAGAAATCGCTCCACGAATAGCCGACGCCGACCTTCACATTGTCGCCAACATGACGGTAGATCGCGCCCAGCGCGCCCAGCCGCAAATCGTCGGCCTCGCTCACCCACAGCGCGCGGCCTTCGGCCAGCACATCCCATTCGCGCAGCACGTTATAGTCGAGCCGCACCACTGCAAGATGCGCGTCGGAGCTGACAAATTCGTCCGAGTCGCGGCCCAGCGAGACGCTGCCATCGCGGTAGCCGTAGCGCGCGCCGATGGTGAGGCGGTCGGTCAGGTCGTAATTCGCATCAACCGTGAAAATCGTGCTCGATTGCTTGGGGCTTTCGATCTGGCCCGATCCGGTGATCTGGCCAACGGGGCCAAGATCCTCGAAATAGTGCAACCGGACAAGCGCGTTCAGCCGGTCATTGTCCACCGGACGATAGGCAAAGCCGGCAATCGCTTCGGTAAATTCGGCCGCGCGGATCGATGTGCTGTCAGTGTCGGCGCGGGCGATGTTGAATTGGCTGACAAAGCGCCAGTCCGGGTTCACCGCATAGCTCAAGTTGGAGCGCAGCAGCCATACGGTCTGGTCAGCGCCGGCAACCGTCGTGCTGAGGCCGGTTTCGTTGCGCACTTCAATGGCGGCGCCTGCGCGCACATCCTCTGCAGTGTAGCCCAGTGCGACCGAGCCCGCCGTGCGGCGGAAGACGCCGGTGCTCGGGTCTTCAATCCGGCCGTTTTCGAAGGTGCCGCTGATGCTCACCTCTTCGCTCGGTTCGAATTGCAGGCCGAAGCTGCGCGACAGGGTTGGCGTATCGCCGCCCACGCTTACGCGGTTTTCGCCGAAGACCGACAGGCTGTCAGTGAAGCGTTGCCGCCCGCCAACCACCAGCGCGCCGCCAGGGCGACCAGTGAACAGGTTCTGCGGCTCCAGCCCGGTATCGGTGCGATCGGCCAGCAGCGTGTAGCCGACATAGGCCTCCGAACCTTCGCCCAGCCGGTAATTGACCCGTGCATCCGCGCCCAGCCCGCCGTCGCCGCCCGAGACTTCGCCCGACAGCGTGGTGCGTTCTGAAATCTCGGCTTCCAGCCCCACTCCGGCGCGGTTGTTGCGCTGGCGGCTCGCATCGTGGTCGAGCGTGATTTGCCCGAAAGCACGGCCTGTAAAATTGGCGCGGGTGGGCTGGAACGCCAGCTCCAGCGCGGCATCGGTGCGGCTACCATCCTGCACCGCGTTGAACAGCGTGTTGGGTGACAGCGCGTCATACCGCACGCCTGCGCTGGCGGTCAGCTGCCCTGCGGTGAGCGCGAAGCGGTTCGACAGGTCAAGCTCTGCCGTGCGGTTGCTGCCCCGCCCTTCGGCGGTGAATTCGTCGTAGCTTGCAGCGATATTGCCCGTTTCGCCCAGCGGAATATCGGCGGCAACGCCCCACCGCTCGATAGCGCCCGGCGCAAGCCGACCGGCGGCGCTGAAGCCTGCTTCAAGGTTTTCGTAGAAGGCGTTGATCGTGCCCAGATCGCCCTGCCGCCCGGCCAGTTCGGCGAAATTCACCGCCGCTTCGGCGCGATAGGCATTGGCGGTAACATTCGCGCCCGGATTGGCGATGTCGAGGAAGCTCAACCCGCCATCGATGGAGTTCGACTGGGCAAAGCCCGCCCCATCGCTCTGCGCGAATTCCGCCTTCAGATAGGTGCCTGCGGTCAGGCGCAGCAGCGCATCGACCCCGAACAAAGTCTGGTCGGCTTGTTCCACCGTGTCGATCTGGCCGGTCGCACCCAAGCGGAGTGTATCGCCCAGCCACACCGTGCCGCGTCCGCCCAGCGTATAGCCGTCGAGCTCGCCGACCGTGGGCGTGTATTCGTAGCGCACGACCAGCACCGGCACATCGCCCGGCGCACTGCCTTCGCGCACCGTGCCGCCGCCGCTGGCGAAAGAGCCGAGCGGGCGCAGCAGCGTAAGGCGGCCACTGAACGGGTCGAAATCATAGTCCTGGCGCGGATTGAGATTGCGCGTTTCCAGCACAATGCCCGTCTCGCGGTCGCGGATTTCGATACGCACACGCTCGCTGCCGACCGTCACATCCTGCCGCTGCAGGAAGTAGAGCGAGCCACCCGTGCCGCGGAATTCCTCGCGCGCCGGAACCGTACCCGGATCGGAGGCGAAGGCCAGCACCTGCGCGGTGCGTTCACCAAAGCTGGTGGTGCCCGCCGAATTGATATCGACCAGCGCGCCGAACAGCCCGCGATCCAGCTCGACCAGTTCGGAACCGCTCGCCTGCGCGGTAAAATTGCCGATGATCGCCTGGCTGAGGCCGTTTTCCAGCCGCACATAAAAGCGCCCTTGCGTTGGCGCATCCTCGACCAGCGTCGAATCATCGCCATAGGTCGGGTAATATTGCTCGGAATTGAGGCGGCGCAGCAGCGTGCGCGGATCCTTGCGATCAAGATTGCTCACAAGGTCCTCGAGCAGAGCTTCGCCGGTGTCGAGCGAAGCAGTCAATTCCCAATCACCGCCGACGGGCCCATTGGCGTAGAAGGCGACGCGGCCAATCGCGTAATCGCCCTCGGCAAGGCTGGAGCCGCTGACGCGTTCTGCCGGGCCGCTCGAAATCGAGGTGCCGACAGTGACTTCGCCCTGTCCGACAATCAGCCAGTCATCGCCGTTCTGCTCCAGATCGCGCATGGCGACAAAGTTCAGCGCATCCCCTTGGCCAATGGAGATCAGGATCTGCTCCATGTCACGCGGCACGATCTGCTCGCTGACGAAGCGGCCTGTTTCATCCACCGGCACGATCTGGCCACCAACGCGCACAATATCAGCGGCGGGATCGGCAAGGCCGGTCACCGTTACGGTCGACACGCGGCGCTGCGGAATGGTGCGGGTGGCCGCTTCATCCTGCGTGCCAAACAATTCGCGCGCGGGTGCCTCGTCGGCAATCGGGCGCTCGTCCAGTACAGTGAGTTCTTGCGGTGCGGTCTCGTCGAACCGGCCATCCGTATCGTAGACGCGGAAGGTGTAGAACATATCTTGCGGAGCCTCCGCCGCCACCGGCCAGCGCACGACGCCATTTGCATCGGCAGGAAGTGTGGCGAAGGGCACTGCATCGGGATTAGCCCCGGCTTCGAACAGGCGGATTTCGCCGCGCTCGATCAACGCCGGATAATTGGCGTAGGTGACAAAGGTTGCCGCCTCGCCGCGCACCACGATGCGCAGGCTTTCGGCAAGGCCGGTTGCCAGCACCGGATCGGCGCGGCGTTCCTCCACCCGGATGTCGATCGCGTGATCATCGGGATCGGCGGCATCGGCATTGGCGCGGTTATCCTCGCCCGCAAGGCTGCGGGTAATCACCAGCCCGTCTGCCTCGCCATCGTCGGGATCGGTGACCGGATCGGCGGCGAGCGTGTGGCTGACCCCGCAAGAATCGGTCGCGACAACCTCTGGCAAGCAGCCGAAGGGCAGCAATTGCGCGGCGGCAAATTCGCCGCTCTTCGCGTCATGGCTGAGCAATTGTCCGCCAAGATAGAGCCTCGTGGCATCGCCATGCACCACACCGCTAATTTCGGCGGAGAACGCGGTCGTCAGCGGAATGGCGCGCGCGGCGGCGCTGTCCACCACGCCGAATTCCGGGCGGCTCACCGCTTCGCGCGGCAGATTTTGCGCGGCGGGAATCACTGTCAGCGTTTGCGGCGCGGTCTCGTCGAATTGGCCCTGCGCATCATACACACGGTACACCGCCACCATCTGCGCCGCGGCATAGGTGCCGGGCATCCACTGCATCACCCCGTCAGCATTGGCGGGGACGACTTCGTGCGGAACGCCCGACAGATCGCTGCCCTTGGCAAACAGCCGCAGCTCGGCGCGCTCGACGAAAGCAGGATAATTGGAGTAACCAAGAAAGCGCGCGGGCGTGCCACGCTGCACCGTGTCTTGCGAACCGATCAGGCCGAGCGAGAGCACCGGCGCAATCGCGCGGGACGCAGGCCTGACCGAGTAATCGGAAAGCGCAGGCGCCTTTTGCTGCTGTGCCGTATCCGGGCCGCGCTCTACGGCTTCCACCAGCTGGGCAAACTCGACCGGGATCGTCAGTTCGCCCGCCTGTGCCGGAACCGCCGCGAGACACGCGAGGCCGGACACGCCAGCGAGCAAAATGCGCGACTTGGCGGAGGTGATTGCAGGAATGTGCGGGAAGAAAGTCTGGGTCATGGCGCTTACTCCCCTCCTGACGCGGCGCGGGCGCGGGATGCGTCCACCTGGATTGTTGGCGGCGGGCCGTCACGGCCTTCTGCGAAGACGGTTTCCAGCGCGGCGCGGATGGCGGTGATGCGGGATGTGATCAGCGCCTCGCTTTCGCCCGGCGCGATGGCGTAGGTGGCGCGCACCAGCATATGCGTCTCCTCGCCCGTGGCGAGCGCACGCAGGCGCTCCTGCACCTCGGGCTTCAGATTGCCCGCCGCGTCAAAGGCATTGGCCCCGATATCGAGCTGCACAAGGTCGGCTTCGCTCGCACCGAAATTGAGCACGCCCATGATGCCGCGCGTCAGGCGGATCGAGCGCGGATTATCGGTCGTCATCATCCAGCCTTGCGGCAGCGAGGCCTCGTCAACTTCGAGCACGAAGTTGGAACCGATCCGCGCGTCCGGAACGGCAGCGCAGGGGATGTGGTAGCGGCCGAATTCGTCGGTCGTAATGATTTCGCCGTTGACGGTGGCGAGGCGCACGGACGGGACGCCGGGTTCGCCATCATCCTGATAGCCATCGCCGTCATAATCCTCGAACACCTGCCCGATCAGTTCGGTGCAATCGAACACGGTGCTCGGCGTGATGATGACCGTGGCGGTGCCGCGGTTGGAGATTTCGCTGCCGTCGAGGCCGTTTTCGGCAAGGCCGGTATTGACCGCCTGCCCTTCGGTAACACCCGCGCCGACGACCAGCACCAGCTGGTAGGTGACTTCGCCATTGGCGGGGATGATCTGCCCCGGCCACACCAGCTCGCGATTGCCGTTTTCGAATTGCGGTTCTGCCGCCACCCCGTTCACGCGGGCGGTGCCGGTGACATAGGTCATACCCGGCGGCAGCACATCGACCACGTCGACGCCTGCGCGCTGCACATTCTCGGTGTTGCGGACGGTGATTTCGTACGGGACAAGGTCGCCGGTACTGGCCGCGCGGCGCGTGGAGGTTTTGGTCACCACAAGCCCGTCGCGCGCGAGGAAGGGGTCGAGCGCGATGTGGTTGTTGATGATATCCGGATCGCCCGTCTCCAGCTCGAAGCTGATGAAATAGACCGGAGCGTTGCCGGTCGGCACATCAGGTGACGGGCTGACCGCCAGCGGAGAGCCGCGACCGGTCGGATCGAGCGCATTGCTCTGCGGCGGCAAGACGGTAGACGTAAAGCTGTAGCCGGGCGGCGGCGTGATGCGGATCGTGTATTCGCTTTCGCCCGTTGGGCACGCGGTCGCAGCGCCGGGCACCACGTCAAAGCGGTAGGCCCCGCTGGCGCCGGTAACCTGATTGCTTTGCGATGCATCGACATAGCAATCGTCGGGCAGCGGGATGCCGTTGGAATCGACCAGCGTCGCGGTTGCTCCAGCCACCGGCAATCGGGTAACCGAATCGTAGATAATGCCCGATGGATCGATTGGCAGGTTCTGGTCGGGAAGCGTCGTCGCGTCCTCCAGCCAGATGCCGGTGATTTCCTCATAGACCACGCCGCCATCCGGGCTGCGGAAGCGGATGGTGTATTCAGTTCCTCCAGGGAGGCTGGGGAAGGCGTAAGAGCCGTCGCTGCCGGTAACTTGTGTTCCGATAACATTGCCGCCGGACAGCGCCTCGACGATCCAGCCTCCAAGCCGTGTGTCGCCGTTATCAAGCTGGCGATCACCATTATTGTCGAGATAGACCGTGCCCGACAGCGCGCTGATCGGGGTAACGATCTCGATCGTGACCAAAGCGGTTTCGCAATTGGTCGGGATCGCGATTTCACAAATCTGGTATTCGAAGGTGTATTCGCCCGGAGCCATTCCCGGAGGGACATTCACATTGCCGGTCACCGTATCGAAGGTAATACCCGTCGGGAGATTGGAGCCCGGCGCAAGCGATAGCACAGCATTATCGCGTGTCGCCGGGCCGCCATCGATAGTGTCGCCGGTAAAGACGTTGACCACGCCCGTTCCACCAACCGCGGCGTTGATCCCGCGCCCTTCATCGGGCGTGGCGACAATCACCGCTTCGACAGCGGTGATTGTCGTTGCGGTATTGTTGCCGCCATCGGGATCGAACGACCCGGTGGGCGGCGCGATGCTGGCGGTGTTGGTGACAGGATCCATCGCCAACACCACGCCAGTGGGCAATGCCACCGCAAGGAACGGAAGGATGCTGGTAAACATCCGCGCAAGCGGCAAGCCTGGCAAACCCAGATTGTTCTGAAGGGTATACATAGACTTGACCGCCTCGCGCTTCCGTCCGGTTCTCAGTTTCAGTCGATCGAACAGCTGTAGGTGATCGTGGTCGATTCACCGGCCGCCAGCGAGCCGAGCGTGATGCCCGCACCCGTCAGATCGGCGATGGTGAAGCTCCCCACCGGCACGCCGTCGCCCGTCAGGGTCACGGTATTGCCGACCGGGCAGGAGAGACCCGCACCCGGCACGTCGGTCACAACCGCGCCAACCGCCGCATCGGGGCCAGCGTTGGACACAACCAGCGTGTAGGTGACCACATCGCCCGACTGGACAGTGGTGACCCCGTTGGTCTTGGTGATCGAGAGGTCGACCGTCGGGGCAATGGTAACCGTGGCCGTGGCCTGCGCGGTGTTGCCCGGATTGTTGCGGTCCTCGATCTCGTAGACAATGGTATAGGTGCCACCGGGCGTGTTCGCCGGAACCTGCACCTGGCCCGTCGTCAGGTCGATAAACGGCACGTTCCCGCTGCCGCTCGCCGGAGTGACGATGGAGATGCTGACTTCGGTGATGTCGGTCTGCACGCCGTTGAGCGTGTCGCCCGCCAGCACGTCGAGCACATCGGCAGAGCCTGCCACGCCGCTGAGGCCGGTGACGCTGTCATCATCCGCCGTGATCGCCGGTGCCACCACGTTGACGGTGGCCGTCGCGGTATCGCAGTTGGTCGGGTTGATGACTTCGCAGATCGTATAATCGAAGGTGTAGACCCCTGCCGGAGTGCCCGCTGCAACATCCACCGAGCCATCGGTAATGTCGAATGTAAGGCCTGCCGGCACGCTGGAGGTGGCCGCCACAGCAAGAGTGACATTGCTGACCGTAGCCGCGCCGCCATTCAGTGTGTCGTTGTCCAGCACGTTGATGACATTGGTGCCGCCATCCGCGCCGTTGATGTCGAGCGAGCTGTCATTGATCGCATCGATCACCGGTGCATCAACCGTCACGCTGACCGTATTGGTTTCGCAATTGGTCGGGTTGAGCACGTCACAGATCGTGTAATCGAAGGTGTAGACGCCCGCCGGCGTTCCCGGATCGACGCTCACGCCGCCATCGGCCGTATCGAAGGTAAGTCCGGTGGGAACCGACGAACCGCTCGCCACGGTGATGGTGACAGTGGACGGGGTGGCAGGGCTGCCGCCAATCGTGTCGCCGTCAAGGACATTGACCACATCGGTGCCGCCATCGGCGCCATTGATGCCGGTAACCGTATCGGGATCGGCAACAATCACCGGTGCATCAACCGTGATGCTGACCGTGTTGGTGTCGCAGTTCGACGGGTTGACCGCATCGCAGATCGTGTAGTCGAAGGTGTAGACACCTGCCGGGGTCGCCGGATCGACGCTGACCGAACCGTCTGCAGTGTTGAAGGTGAGACCTGCCGGGACGGACGAACCGCTGGCAACGGTGATGACAACATTGCTGGTCGTTGCCGCAGCCCCGCCAATCGTGTCGCCATCGAGCACGTTGAGCACGTTGGTCTGGCCCGCCACGCCGTCAATGCCGGTGGCGCTGTCGGGATCGGCCAGGATCGTCGGCGCTTCCACCGTCACGCTCACCGCATTGGTGTCGCAATTGGTCGGATTGAGCACGTCGCAGATCGTGTAGTCGAAGGTGTAAACACCCGCCGGCGTATTCGGGGCCACGCTGACGCCGCCATCGGTGGTGTCGAAGGTAAGACCGGCCGGAACCGACGAACCGCTGGCCACGCTGATGGTGACAGTGCCGGTCGTCGCCGGATTGCCGCCGATGGTATCGCCGTCGAGGACGTTGAGCACATCGGTGCCGCCCGCAAGGCTGTCCACGCCGGTAACCGAGTCCGGATCGGCGACAATCGTGGGTGCATCAACCGTGATGCTGACCGTGTTGGTGTCGCAGTTCGACGGATTGATCGCGTCGCAGATCGTGTAGTCAAAGGTGTAAACACCCGCCGGAGTACCCGGATCGACGCTGACGCCGCCATCGGTCGTATCGAAGGTGAGACCTGCGGGGACAGAGGATCCGCTCGCAACGGTGATGACGACATTGCTGGTCGTCGCCGCCACGCCGTCGATAGTGTCGCCATCGAGCACGTTGACCACATCGGCCACGCCCGCCACGCCGTCCACGCCGGTGGCGCTGTCCGGATCGGCCACGATGGCCGGATCGGTGACGGTAACGGTCGCGGTTGCCGTGTCGCAGTTCGTTGGCTGACCGGCTTCGCAGATCGTGTAATCGAAGGTGTAGACGCCGCTGGCGGTGCCCGCAGCCACGTCAATCGTGCCATCAGCAGTATCGAAGGTAAGGCCCGCTGGAACCGAGGAGCCCGAGGCAACCGCAATGGTCACATTGCCGGTCGTCGCCGCCGCGCCATTGCTGGTATCGTTGCCGAGGACGCTGAGCACATCGGTCGCCCCGGCAAAGCCGAAGGCACCCGAAGCGGTGTCATCATTGGCGAGGATCGCCGCAAGCAGCGTATCGGTATCGGTCGCCGAATTGTTGGTGGGATCGGTATCCACCGCGCCACTCGGCACCGAAATCGACGCCGTGTTCGACGGGTCAACCTGCGCATAGGCCGTGCCGGGAACGGCAACAGCGATAAAGGGGAGCGCACTCGTCAGCATCTTGCGCATAGGCAAGTTGCCGATGGGGAACGCAGACGGTGGAGCTGCAATGCTATATACTGAGTTCATCATGTTAGTTCACCTGGCAAGAGTAAGAGAGAGTGGTCGTTTGACCGGTAGAGAGAGTGCCGAGCGTGATGCCCGCACCGGTTAAGTCTGCGATTGTGAAGGAACCGGCAGGGACACCGTCGCCCGTGATCGTCACGGGACTGGCGGCATCGCAGGTAAGCCCCGCGCCGGGTGTGTCGGTAAGGATGGCACCAACGGCATCGTCAGGGCCGGTATTGGTCACGCGAATGGTGTAGGTGGTGGTCGAACCCGAAATGAGCGTGTCATCCAGCTGATCGACTTCGCCGTTGACGCCCGGCGTGTTGGTCTTGGTCAGCGCAAGATCGACTGCGGTCGTCAACGTGACGAGGTAATCCTCGACCTCGCCGCTTCCTGCAGTCGCTGTGGCGCCGGAGGCGGTAAGCGTGTCGGCGGTGAACCGCAGACGTACATAGGTGCTCGCACCGGAGGTGACGCCCGAAACGCCCGCCCACACCAGATCGCTGGCCGGAACCCCGCCGGTCACCGTCGTCGAGGCGAACTCGTCCGTATCGAAGGTGCCGTTGCCGTCGAAATCGACCCAGCCGTAAAGATTGCCCGACCCCGATACCGTGAAGTTGGCAGCAGGAAGCGTGTAAGTCGTGGTAGCGCGAGTCAGCGTCTGGAAGGTCGAAACACCGTTCTCGTCATCGCCTTGCGTGTCGGTGTCATCGCCATCGGCATTGACGCTCGGTTGCGCGCTGAATTCCGGATCGATGCCGGTGCCGAGAATGGGCTGGCTGGCATCGGCCACCAGACCCAATCCGGACGAAGCGGCATCCTCCCGGAAGGCGTGGGCGGCGGAACCGTAAGATGCAGGCGCATCGCTGTAATCGCAAGGCAACAGCACGCCGAACGCGACTGCCTGATTGCCGCCAGCGACGATGGAAACGTCAGTCCGGCTCGCGGACTTCGTAAGCAGCACGGGGGAATTTGACGGCCCCTCGGTTTGCGTGATGCTGATCGTCTGGCTGCCGACGCCGGCGATTGTGTAGCCGGTGCCGCCGACGTTCTCGATCAGCGCCCAGCCGCCGCCATTGGTGGTGGCAGTGATCGACTCGTTGGTGACATTGGTGGCTTCGGCATCGAAGAAAATCAGATCGAGCGGCTGCGCCTGCCCGCCGACAATAAGCGACCAGTTGATCGTGAAGCCCAGATCATCGACAATGGTGTGGATTGCCTCACCTGCGCCGGGGCCATTATAGGCCTGAAAAGCCGAAGACCCGACCCAGGTCTCCATGTCACGAATGTCCATCGCGCCCGCATTTACGACATTGCTGAAGGTCGCGGTCAGCGTGCCCGTGCGGCAGCCGGTCAGTGCGAAATTGACGACGTCGCCGTTCTGGATGCCGTCGACGATCGAGCTGGTCGACCAGTCGAGGATCGCGATGCTGGTCTGGTGCAGGCCGTTGCCGCTGGTGGCGTAGGACATCGTGCCAGGGCCCGCGGAGGGCGCCACAATAATGGTGTCGCTATCAGTCGCGCTGTTGTTCGCCGCGACGGGATCGGTCAAGCCACTCGGGCCGTTGACATTAACGGTATTGGTCGCCGTCTGCGCCTGCGCCGCGACCGGCCCGGCCATCGCTGCCAGCGCAATTGCGACGGGCACCAACCGGGAGCTGTCGGACAACAACCAAGCAAGGGAGTTACGAGGACGGGCCACGGTCAGTCCACCTCGCACGAATAGGTCAGGGTGGTGCTCTGGCCATTGGCGAGCGTGCCCAGCGTGATGCCCGCTCCGGTCAGGTTGCCGACCGTGAAGGAACCGGCAGGCACGCCGCTGCCCGCGATCGTCACAGGATTGGCGGCATTGCAGGTTAGCCCAGCGCCGGGCGTATCGATCACGGTGGCACCGGTGGCGGCGTCCGGCCCGTTATTGGTCACGCGGATGGTGTAGGTGACGATCGCGCCCGAATTGACGGTATCACTCGCCTGATCCACATCGCCGTTCACGCCGGGCGTGTTGGTCTTGGTGACCGAAAGATCAGCCGCGTTCTGCACAGTCACAGAAGTCGAGGTCTGGTTATTCGTGGCCGTCAGGACAGTGCCGCCGATCCTGTCATTGGCAGCGCCGGTCTGCCCGATGATGTTGATCGCGCTCGACGATACGATGAGCGGCATGGTGTAATCGAATGTGCAGCCGATCTGGTTGGAGCCCGCCAGTTCCGACACGTTTGCTGGCAGCGCCGGGTTACAGACGATGTTTGAAACCGTCCCTTCGGATGCTGAAGGCAGACACTGCGCAACCGAGGCCGCGTTTGGCCCATTGTTTCTGCAGGTGAGCGTCAACCCGGAGTAGGTCGTGCCCTTCTCAATCGTTGCAGGCAGGCCCGACAATTGCGGCACCATATCAGCAGTTTGGCCGGATACGCCGATAAACACGCCTTCGGAGCCGTTGGACGCGCCGCTTGGCCAAGCAACCGCATTCCTGCTGCGCATATAGACGCGGAAATAGACCCTGGTGACGGCGTCACCCTGGATGCGCACGCTGCCACAAGCTGCGGTGAGCGCGCCGCAGTTCCCCGGCGTTCCGCCACTGGCGGTATTATAGGCGTTGTTGATCTGGTTGCCGGAAAGCGTCAGCAAACCATTGCCCGAAAGCAGGGCTACGCCCGTCGCGCCAGTGGAGCTTGCCTGGATGTAGTCCAGCTCGACGGAAAATTCCTTGCCGCCCGCGCTGCCGCCAAGCCCGGCAATATGGACGACCGTGTTCGAAATCGGCCTGCTGAACACCAGCTCGATGTCAGCAAAATAGAACCGCCCTGTTTGCGGTGCGCCTGCCGCTGCCAAACCCGCGGTTCGCGCTTCCAGCATGAAGGCATAGTTCACGCTCGCCGAGATGCCCGTGCCGGGCAACAGCGATGGCAGCGACGTGAAATGGGTATTCTGCGCACCACCGAAGAAGTTCATCGGCGAAAAGTGCGGATCACCCACAAAGGTGCCGCCAATCATCAGGCCGTTGGTGGTGAAATTCGTGGAGTTCGCATATTGCTGGTTGAGCACGCGAAGGCTGACAGTAGGCGCTGGAGCCGAGATCGCCGCCGAGGTGGTGCCCGTCGGATTGTCTGGGTTGGCCCGCAGGCTCACCGTCACCGGCCCCTGCGTCGGAGCTGCTGCAGCCGTACTGCCGCTCCCGGCAAACATTTCGGAAGAGGACTGGGCGGAAGCAACTCCGCTGGTAGCGGTCAGGCCAGCCAAAAAGGCGAGTGAGGACAGCACAGGACGCGCGAAGGATTTGCAGCGAGCGCCAGTTGCGCCGCCATTCATCCGCTTTCTATATTGAGCACTTGCTCGCATTTTAGAAACTCGTCCTAGCTGGTTAGTCCACCAACTCCCCTGCGGGCCGAGCACTTGAATTGAGGCCCGCAAAGGAATTGAGGGCATTCCTGATCGAAATTGGTTAACAACTATTTGCAGAAACTGGTCCGTTACGCGATTTTACAAGCTTGCCTGCGGAGTCGCGGGTTAATGGTGCAGCGGCAAGCAGCGGTGATCTGGTTAACAAATCGGGCGGGGAATTAAGCAATATCACCTAGCCCCGCAGCCACCGGTCTACACCATGCTGGACAAGCCCGCCCGCCTGCGGGCATAGGCGCTGGCCATGCACGATATCCGCTCGATCAGAGACAATCCGCAAGGCTTCGATAACGCGCTGGCAAGGCGCGGGCTGGAGCCAGTGAGCGCCGCCATCCTCTCGCTCGACACGCAATTGCGCGACGTGACGACGCGCCTGCAAGAGATGCAGAGCCGCCGCAACGAGGCGTCCAAGGCCATCGGTCAGGCGATGGGCAAGGGCGACCGTGACACGGCCGAGGCGCTGAAGGCCGAAGTCGCGCAGATCAAGGGCGATATGCCCGCGCTGGAAGACCGCGAACGCGCGCTGGGCGATGAATTGCGGATGGTGCTCGCTACCATCCCCAACCTCCCCGCCGCCGATGTTCCGCAAGGCGAAGACGAGGCGGGGAATGTCGAAGTTGCGGTTTGGGGCGAGAAGCGCGACTTCACTTTCACGCCAAAGGAACACGCCGATCTTGGCCCCGCTTTGGGCATGGAGTTTGAGACCGGCGCGAAGCTCTCGGGCGCGCGCTTCACTTTCCTGCGCGGCGATATCGCCCGACTGCACCGCGCGCTGGCGCAGTTCATGCTCGACACGCAGACGCGCGAAAACGGCTACACCGAATGCAATCCGCCGGTGCTGGTGAATGACGATGCGATGTACGGGACGGACAAGCTGCCCAAGTTTGCCGAGGACAGTTTCCGCACAACCGATGATCGCTGGCTCATCCCCACTTCCGAAGTCAGCCTCACCGCCTCGGTCGCGGGCGAAATTCTGCCCGATCTTGCCGCCCCCATCCGCATCACCGCGCACACGCTTTGCTTCCGCAGCGAAGCGGGCGCGGCAGGCAAGGACACGCGCGGCTTTATCCGCCAGCACCAGTTCGAGAAGGTCGAGCTCGTCAGCATTTGCCGCCCCGAAGACAGCGATGCCGAGCATGAGCGGATGACCGCCTGCGCCGAGGGCATTCTGAAGTCGCTCGATCTGCCTTACCGCAAAGTCCTGCTTTGCACCGGCGATATGGGCTTTGGCGCTCGCAAGACTTATGATCTCGAAGTCTGGCTGCCCGGCCAGGGCGCGTACCGCGAGATCAGCTCCTGCTCCAACACCGGCGATTTCCAGGCGCGGCGGATGAACACGCGCTACCGGCCTGAAGGCGAGAAGAAGACCGAATTCGTCCACACGCTCAATGGCTCCGGCCTCGCGGTTGGCCGCACGCTGGTAGCGGTGATGGAGAATTACCAAGAGGAGGACGGCTCGGTGCTGGTTCCGGATGTGCTCGCGCCCTATATGGGCGGTGTCGAGAAACTCACGCCCAATCCCTGAAACCCATTGCCCTGAGCTTGTCGGAAGCGAAGCTGGCCAAAGGCCTACGGCTGCACTTCTTCTTGCGGGCTTGGTGCAAAAGTGAAAAGCAGGGCTTCGACAAGCTCAGCCCAGTCGGACTATGGAAAAAGCACTGAAAATCCTCCTCACCAATGATGACGGCATCCACGCCCCCGGCCTTGCCGTGCTGGAGAAGCTGGCGCGCACGCTGTCGGATGATGTCACCGTTTGCGCCCCTGCCGAAGAGCAATCGGGCGCGGGGCACTCGCTCACCCTGCACGCGCCGGTAAGGCTGCGCGAGCATGGCGGGCGGCGCTTCTCGGTCACCGGTACGCCGACCGACAGCGTGAACCTTGCGCTGCGCAAGCTGTTTCCCGAGGGCATGCCCGATCTCGTCATCTCCGGCGTCAATGCAGGCGAGAACCTGGGCGACGACATCACCTATTCGGGCACTGCATCGGCAGCGATGGAAGCGGCGCTGGCGGGGGTTCCGGCCATCGCGCTGAGCCAGGCCTTCCGCGACAACGGGCCGAGCTTTTCGGCCACCGAAGGCTGGGGCGCGAAAGTGCTTGCCGCGCTGGTCAAACTCACCATGGCGAAGCGCACGCTCGTCAATGTGAACTTCCCCGCCCTCCCTGCCGACAAAGTGCGCGGCATCCGCGTGGTGCGGCAGGGCTTCCATGATTATTCGCGCGGCTCGCTGGTCGAAGCGACCGACCCGCGCGGGCGGCCCTATTTCTGGTTCGGCCTGCAAGATGCCGAACACACGCTGGATCACGGCACCGACCTGGAAGCGGTCGAGGACGGCTATATCGCGGTGACCCCGCTGCAACTCGATCTGACGCATTATGCGGCGATCGACACGCTGGCAGCGCAGTTTGCCGAAGGGGACGGGAGCTGAGGAAGCGATGCGGCTGAGGGCCACCAGGAAGCGCGGCAATGCCGATTTGAGCCCGGCCCCGCTGCGGCGCGCGGTCAAGATCCCCGTTTGGGGCGATCTCGGCCTGCGATTGGGGCTCGCGCTGTTCCTGATCTTTGCCGTCATCATGATCCACTGGTGGGACCGGGCGGGACTGGTCGACAATGCCGACGGCCATGTCAGCTTTACCGATGTCATCTATTTCACCATGATCTCGGTCACCACCACCGGCTTTGGCGATATCGCCCCGGTGAGCGACCGTTCGCGGATGATCGAGGCGATTGTCGTGACGCCGGTGCGCGTCGCGGTGATCTTCATTTTCGTGGGCGCGGCTTACAGTTTTGTGCTCAAACGCAGTTGGGAGAAATGGCGCATGGCCCGGATTCAGGAAAAGCTCTCGGATCACATCGTGGTGCTCGGTTTCGGCGTCTCCGGCGCGGAAGCGGTGGGCGAGCTGATCGAGCGCGGCACCGATCCCGCCACCATCGTGGTGATGGACCCCGGCGAAGACCGGCTCGCGCTGGCCGAGGCGATGGGGTGCAATGTCATCCAGGCCGACGCCACCCGTGACGAGAACCTGCAAGCCGTCCGCATTGCCGAAGCGCAGGCCGTGCTGGTGAGCGCGGGACGGGACGACAGCTCGATCCTCATCGTGCTCACCGTCCGGCATCTTGCCCCCAACGTGCCGATTAGCGTGGTGGTACGCGCCGCCGATAACGAGCTGCTGGCGCGGCAGGCGGGAGCGGACAATGTCATCAACCCCGTGCGCTTCACCGGCCTGCTGTTGGCGGGCAGCGCGCGCGGGGCGCATATCGCCGACTACATGTCCGACCTTGCATCGGTGACCGGCCGCGTCCAGCTGGTGGAGCGCGAGGTCATGCCCGAGGAAATCGGCAAGCCCTTGTCCGAGCTCGCATCGGGCGGGCGGGGGCTGCGCATTTACCGCAATGGCGGCGCCTGCGGTTTTTGGGAGCACGAGGCCGACTGCCTGCAAGCGGGCGACATCGTGGTCGAAATCCTCCCGTCCGACCCCGCCGCAACCAACGGCGAAAACGCTGTGCCCGAAAGAGCCTAGCGGCTCGCCCCCGCGCGGTGTAAGGCGCGCGGCATTATGGCTACCCTCATTCCTGACCAGAAGCGCGTCGGCATGGTGTCGCTCGGCTGCCCCAAGGCGCTGGTCGATTCCGAACGCATCCTCACCCGCCTGCGCGCCGATGGCTATGCCATGTCCGCCGACTATGCCGGGGCCGACGTGGTGCTGGTCAACACCTGCGGCTTCCTCGACTCCGCCAAGGAGGAGAGCCTCGAAGCCATTGGCGAGGCCATCAACGAGAATGGCCGCGTCATCGTCACCGGTTGCCTCGGCGAAGAGGCGGAGCTGATCCGCGCCCGCTTCCCGCAAGTCCTCGCCATCACCGGCGCGCACCAGTATGAGGACGTGGTCGAGGCGGTGCACGAAGCCGCTCCGCCGACCCAAGGGCCGTTCATCGACCTGATCCCCCAGCCCGATATCAAGCTCACTCCGCGCCACTACTCCTACCTCAAGATCAGCGAGGGGTGTAACCACTCCTGCGCCTTCTGCATCATCCCGCAATTGCGTGGGAAGCTCGCCAGCCGCCGGATCGACGCGGTGCTGCGCGAGGCGGAGAAGCTGGTCGCGGCGGGCACCCGCGAACTGCTCGTCATCAGCCAGGATACCTCCGCCTATGGCGTCGACACCCGCCACGAGGAACGCGAGTGGAAGGGCCACCCCGTCCGCGCCCATATGACCGACCTCGCCCGCGAACTCGGCCAGCTGCGCACGCCCGAAGGCTCGCCGCCGTGGGTGCGCCTCCACTATGTCTACCCCTACCCCCATGTCGATGCGGTGATCCCGCTGATGGGCGAAGGGCTGCTCACCCCCTATCTCGACATCCCGTTCCAGCACGCCGCGCCCAAAGTGCTCAAAGCCATGCGCCGCCCCGCCAATGAGGCGAAGGTGCTCGAACGCATCAAGAGCTGGCGCGCCATTGCGCCCGATCTCACCATCCGCTCCAGCTTCGTGGTCGGCTTTCCGGGCGAGACCGAGGAGGACTTCCGGTACCTGCTCGACTGGCTGGAGGAAGCCCGGCTCGACCGCGTGGGCGCCTTCCGCTTCGAGCCGGTCGAGGGCGCGGCGGCCAATGCCCTGCCCGATCCGGTGCCCGAAGCGGTGAAGGAGGAACGATACGCAAGGCTGATGGAAGTGACCGAGCGGATCAGCGCTGCCAAGCTCGCCGCGAAGGTGGGCCGCACGCTGCCCGTCATCATCGACGAGGTGGGCGAGCCAGACGAGGATGGCGACATCGGCGCGACGGGCCGCAGCCAGGCCGACGCCCCGGAGATCGACGGCGCGGTGTTCCTGCGCAACGTGCCCGCGACGCTGGCGGCTGGCGACATCATCGATGTCGAGATCGAGGACGCCGACGCGCACGATCTGTTTGGTGTGCCTGCCGCCTAATTCGTTCAGCCTAAGCCGTGCCAGCCTGAACAAGGGCGCGGAATTTCACGAATTTCGTCCGTGTGAAACACCGCAAAACTTTCGCAGCGCGGCGGTTGGGGATCGACGCGGAGAAAGAGCCTGCCCGACGGGTGAAGTTGGGCGAAGCGAAGCTAGGCAGGGCGTCGGGCTGTAGGGAAGAGTTTAGTCCTCTTCAGTTTCCTCAGCTTCCTCTACCGCCCTCCTAAGTGTTGGAGCTGGTGGCTGCCAAGCCTGCAAATGACTTAGGCCGTGCTCATAAAAAGCGAGTACCACTTCCTCAAGCTCAGAGATGAAGGTTTTCCGTCCCGCAAATTTCCTTCCGTCTTCCATTCGCATGGCTACTGCGAACTTGTGAGGAAGCATCGAACTGTCAGGGTGGGAATGCGCTGATGGTTCGCTTGCAGCCTCTTGCAAGCTGGTTTCAATCACGGGAGCTTTGCCCGGCCAGTGGGATTGGAGACGCAAACGCTGATCTAAATCTCCCTCGAATTGGCGCAGAAGCCAGTTGAGCCGTGATGACTGTCTAACCCGGTCCTTTGGAGCGTTGACAATCGACTCGACTCTGATTGTGCGCGAAGACACATCTGCTTCGAGATCAAGTGTGGCAGCCGCGTCAGGCACCTGAAGCTGAGCTCTGAGTACGTTTGTCTGAGCAAGAGCATTACAATCTGCCTGCAAACGAAAGTCCGCATTTCCCTTAAGCTTATTCGGGAGCTTGACCTCAACGATCGAGCCAGTCTTCCGAGTCAAGAGTAGACACAAATCGTTGAGCTCAGAATGCCAATTAGTAACGACGTCGCAGACTTCCGACGATGTTTTGGAAAGCGCTAGACCACTTCGCAACCGATCGAGAACCTTCCCCCAAGCATCGCTCATGCTGGTGAAGCGCTGTAGACCGGCACTTGGATGGATCAAGAAGCGTTCTAGCTCATTGAGGAGGAATTGCTTCTCAGGATCGTCGACGTCTTCGCCCTCGCTAAGAAGGTTCAAAGCGGTGAGGAAATCAAACCAAGAAAAGTGGAACAGATCGACCTTCTTGGTCAGTCTCTTGTCGATAGAAAGCGGGTGATGATCTGGCCCTGATGTATACTCGTTCGAAATAGTGATGACAGCATCAATGCCCGTCTCTTTAGCCAATCTCAAATAGCTGGACACCTGCTCTGACGTAAGATTCGAGTTTCCAACTTTCGCTTCTACTAGTGCACGCCAAATCTTGTGCCCCGTGCGGACCACGATCAAACCGTCCGGCCGGCATTTCCCCTCTTGGCTTTTTGCGAAGCAGACCTCGGTATAGGCCTCAACGACAGTCCGTTTTCCGACTGCCCGTCCAATCGGCTTGAGCATCGAATTAGCGAACTCGGGGACGCCAATGAGGCTAGCGAGAAGGATTGAGAGTGTCCTTCCCTCTTTCGATGTCTCCGCCAAGACAGGGAAGAGACGAGCCACCTCACCGGTACCACCAATTTCCTCTAGCGAATTCATGTCATCCCCCGACTGCGGAGTGACAAGTCTTTATGAAAAAAGCAATTCTGGCAAGTCAGTAAAACGCACCTACCTAACCTCCCGGCTCACAACCTCACCCTCGATCACAACGCCAATCGTGTGGCTCGTATATTCAAACGGATCGCCGTCAAACAGTGCCACGTCGCCGTCTTTGCCGATTTCCAGCGAGCCGATGCGCTCCTCCATCCCGATGATGCGGGCGGCGTCTATGGTGATGCTGGCAAGCGCGGCTTCGGGGGCGAGGTCGTTGGCGACCGCGAAGCCTGCTTCCCACAACACCACGCGCACTTTGGGCACATAGGCCTCGTATCCCGATTGCAGCGCGAAGGGGATGCCTGCCTCTGCCAGCACGGCGGCGGTGGTGAAGGCGGCGTTTTGCAGCTCGCCTTCATTGCGCGCCATGGTTGGGTGGAGGATGATCTGTCCGCCCCATGCGCGCAGCTCGTCTAGCATCATATGCGCGTCTGCCGCGCCGTCGAGGATCACGGTGATGCCGAATTCCTCGGCCAGCCGCAGCGCGCTTTGCATGTCCTGCATCCGGTTGGCGGTGATGAGCAGCGGGGTCTCGCCGCGGAGGACTTCGACAAACGCCTCGTTGACGAGATCGCGGCTCCCCCCCTCGTCCGTATCATCATCATCCATGCTCGCCTGCGCGCCGATCAGCGCCTGCCGGATCATCGCCATCTGCCGCCCGCGCGTGCCGGGCGAGCCCTCGCGGTCGAGCGCCCATGCGCCGAGATTGGCGGCGATCATCGTGCCGTCTTCGACCAGCGCCGCCTCTACCGTGTTGCCGCGTGTCTTCACCACCATGGTCTGCCCGCTCACCAGCGCGCCGGGGCCGTGGCCGGTGTGGACGGTGGTAATGCCGAGCTCGCGCAGCCAGGTCACCAGCCGGTCATGCGGGTTGTAGGCGTCAATCGCGCGCAGATGCGGCTGCACGGGCGCGCTGTCGTCCAGCTGGTCCTGATCTTCGGACTGGTTGAGATAGCCGGTGAGGCCGACGGTCGAATGCGCGTCCACCAGTCCTGGCGTGACGACGGGCGCGGTCAGCACTTCCATGCCTTGCGGAATGGGCGTACTGGCCGCCGGGCCGACAGCGGTGATGCGCCCGTCCTCGATCACGACGACGCCATCGGTGATGACGCCTTGCGGCCCCATCGTCCACACCTGCTGCCCGCGCACCGCAACATCCTGCGCGGCGGCGGTGCCGGTGAAGGCGGCGAGCGCGAGGCCAGCGGCGAGGGTTGCTTTCAGAATGCTCATCGTGCGGCCTCCTGCATACGTGCCTCGCCTTCGAGGACATGGGTGTTCATCTGCGGATTGCCCGCGCCAAAGCCGCCTGTGGCGTGGACAAGGTGATCGGGATTGTCGCGGTCGAACAGCAATTCGCCCAGCACCCAGGTCTCCTCGATATCGGTGTAAACGCTCAAGGGATCGCCGGTCAGGATCAGGAAATCGGCATATTTTCCGGGTTCAAGGCTGCCGACGCGGTCTTCCAGCCCCAATTGCACCGCGCCGTTGATGGTGAGCGCGCGCAAGGCTCCGTCGTGGCTCATCCCTCCGCGCACCGCGATACCGGCGTGGCGGAACATCAGGCGGCTATCGATCACATTGTCGTCCGAATGCAGCGAGATGAACACGCCCGCCGCCTCCAGCTGCGCGGCGGTGGTGATGTCGGCATTGGCCGCTTCCAGCTTGCCGCCGGGGCTATCGACCAGAATCGCCGAGACGGGGACGCCCGCAGCAGCGATTTCGCGCGCCACTTGTCCGCTTTCGATCCCGTGCTGAAGCAGCATCCGGAAGCCGAATTCATCGCGCAGGCGGATCGCGGTCATAATGTCGTCGGTGCGGTGCGAGTGGAAATGGACGAGCCGCTCGCCCGAGAGGATTTCGCACATCGCCTCCATCCCGATGTCGCGGGGGGAGCGTTCGCCCGCACAGTATTCCTGCGCCTCGACAAAGTGGCTGCGCACCATCGCCGCGCTGCGCGCGCGGGTGCTGGGGAAGGCGGGGTTCTCGCGGATGGGATTGGTGCCATTGGCCATCTTCATCCCGCCCATCATGTCGCCATCATCGTCCAGAAAGGCGAGATCGCGGATATTGTAGCCGTCGCGCAAGTGCATATAGAAGGTCTGCCCGCCCATCAGGTGGCCCGATCCCGGCATGACATTGGCGGTGGTCACCCCGCCCGAGCGCGCCCGCGCAATCGAGCTGTCGCGCACATTGATCGCGTCCAAGGCGCGCACATCGGGCTGGATCGCGGCGGAGGAGTCCGCACCCGAAACCTCGCCGATGTGCGAGTGGGTGTCGACAATGCCGGGCATGACGACCATGCCGGTGGCATCGCGCACATCCGCGCCTGCGGGGATCGCCGTCTCCGCCCCGCCGACCGCGACAATGCGCCCGTTCTGGATCACCAGCGTGCCGCCTTGAATCGTCCCGAGGCCGCTATCGGTGCCCATCGTATGGATGGTCGCGCCGGTAAAGGCGATGGGCTGCTCCTGCGCGGCCGCCGGACTGGCGCAGAGCGCAATCACAGCCGCCGATGCCGCGAGCGCGGGCTTGATGAATGGCATAGGGATGTCCTCTCCTGTTTGCCGGCGAGACTAGCGGGGCGCTGTGGCTTTGCAAGTTCGGATCACCGTCATTGCGAGCGCCCCCAATGACGGTGGTGGAGTGAGCGCCGCCAGCCTGCTATCGCCTCCACCATGCCCATCGCCATTACCAGCAGCTTTGCCTTCCATCTTGAACGGGCGACCGATTGCCTGTTGCAATTCCAGGTGGCGGATTTGCCCGAGCAGCGGATTGTCGCGAGCGAGACGATGCTCACCAAAACGCTGCATCTCGCAACCGTGCCCGCGCAGGATGCCATTGGCGAGCGGCTCTGGGTGCGGGCGGAGGGGGATTTCCGCGTCGATTACTCGGCCACCGTAGAGGTGCAGCGCGAAGCGGCGGATATTGCCGCGCTCGCCGCGCGCGATCCGCATGATCTGCCGGGCGAGGTGGTCGAATATCTGTTCGATTCCCGCTATTGCCAGGCGGACAAGTTGCAGAACTTCGTCGCCGAGCATTTCGGCCAGCATTCGGGCGGCGCGAAAGTGGCCGCGATGCGGGACTGGATTGCCGCCAATTTCACCTATGATCCCGCCGCCTCCGATGCCGCCACCACGGCGGTGGACAGCTTTGCCCTGCGGCGTGGGGTGTGCCGCGATTATGCCCATGTGCTGATCGCCTTTGCCCGCGCCTCCACCATCCCCGCGCGCTATGTCAGCTGCTATGCGCCCGGCGTCGCACCGCCCGATTTCCACGCGCTGGCCGAAGTGTTTCTGGACGATCCCGCGGCGCCCGGCAATGGCGCGTGGCATATCGTGGACGCCACCGGCATGGCCGACCCCGCGCGCACCGCGATTATCGGTATCGGGCGGGATGCGGGCGATGTCAGTTTCCTGACGACTTTCGGCCTCTGCCGCTTTGATTCCTGCCACGTCAGCGTGGCGGAAAGCGGCTGAGTTCGCGCAGGCATTGGCAACACTGCGCGGGCATTCCTATGCGCTGCGCATTTATGTTGCTTTGCTGGTAAGGGATGCGCAGAAATTTGCGCGATGCATTAGGGAGTTTGACCGCGTCCATGGAAACCAAGGCTGAAACACTCATCCTGTTCGGCGCGACCGGCGATCTGTCGCAGCGTATGCTGCTGCCCTCGCTCTGCGCGCTCGATGCCGAGGGGCTGTTGTCCGATGATCTGCGGATTGTCGGCACCGCGCGCTCGGAACTGGATGATGGTTCCTTCCGCAATTTCGCCCGCGCCGCGATCGAGAAATATCTGCCCGATCACCGGCGCGGTTCGATGGCGCGCTTCCTCAACCGCCTGTATTACAGCCCGCTCGATGTAACCACGCCCGAAGGGTATGAGGAGCTGGCGAAAAAGGCGGGGAGCGAGCGCGAAATCGCGATTTTCCTCTCCACCGCGCCGAGCCTGTTCAAGCCGACCATTGCAGGCCTTGCCGCGCACGGGCTGGCGGACAACAATTCGCGCATCTGCCTCGAAAAGCCGCTGGGCACCGATCTGCAAACCTCCTGCGCGATCAATGATGCGGTGGCGGGCGCGTTTCCCGAAGACCATATTTTCCGCATCGACCATTATCTAGGCAAGGAGACGGTGCAGAACCTCATCGCGCTGCGCTTTGCCAATGCCTTTTTCGAGCCGCTGTGGAACGCGCAGCATATCGAACACGTGCAGATCACCGTAGGCGAGACGGTGGGGCTGGAAGGCCGCGCGGACTTTTACGAAAGCGCGGGCGCTTTGCGCGATATGGTGCAGAACCATATGCTGCAATTGCTCGCGCTGCTGGCGATGGAACCGCCGAGCAGCTTCGATGCCAATTGCGTGCGCGACGAAAAGGTGAAAGTGCTGCGCGCGCTGCGCAAGGTCGGTCCGGAAGAAAGCGTCACCGGCCAGTATCGCAAGGGCGCGGTCGAAGGCCAGTCGGTGGCGGGCTATGATGAGGAGCTGGGCCGCGAAAGCGACGTCGAGACCTTTGTCGCGCTCAAGGCGCATATCGACAATTGGCGCTGGCAGGGCGTGCCTTTCTATCTGCGCACCGGCAAACGAATGCCCGAGCGGGTGACCGAGATTGTCGTGCAATTCCGCAGCGTGCCGCACTCGATCTTCCCCGGCGCAAAGCTGAAGCAGAACCGCATGGTGATCGGCATCCAGCCGGAAGAAAATATCACCCTGTCGATGATGGCCAAGGTGCCGGGCATCGAGCAGGACGGAATGGTGCTGCGGCAGATGCCGCTCGACATCAAAATGCCCGACGCCTTCACCGGCAAGTTCAAGCGGATCGCTTACGAGCGGCTGCTGCTCGATCTGATCGAAGGCCGCCAGACGCTGTTTGTGCGGCGCGACGAGGTGGAGGCGCAATGGCGCTGGATCGATTCCATCCGCGCCACCTGGGCAGAAGAAGGCCGTATCCCCAAAACCTACGCCGCCGGCAGCTGGGGGCCGAGCAAGGCCATCGCACTGGCAGAACGCGACGGAGTAAGCTGGCATGATTGAGTATCGGGATCACGCGGTGATGCGGAGAGGCGGAGAAGTATTGTCCGCGCCGCAGGCACTATGGAATGTCGCGCAGAGAGCGCAGAGGACACAGAGATACTGTGCTTCTCGCTCTCCTCTGCGCCCTCTGCGTCCTCTGCGCGATAAAATGGTCGCGCCTTCGGCGCGGTTTGCCCGCTCCACGTCCCCGCGTCTCCGTGTCAATTCAACCGCAATGGCAGCAGCCGCATGACCCAGCTCCACCCCACTATCGCCCGCGTTACCGAGCGGATCATCGCCAAGTCGAAAGCGAGCCGTCAGGCCTATCTCGACCTGATCCAGCGCGAGGCGGATAACCGGCCTGATCGCAGCCAGGTCAGCTGTTCCAACCTTGCCCACGCCTTTGCGGGCGCGCTGGAGGATCAGGAGGCGTTGAAGCGCAATGCCGGGCCGAATATCGGCATCGTCACCAGCTACAACGATATGCTGAGCGCGCATCAACCCTATGGTCGCTATCCCGAACGGCTGAAAATCTACGCCCGCGAAGTCGGCGCCACCGCGCAAGTTGCAGGCGGCACGCCCGCCATGTGCGACGGGGTGACGCAGGGCGAGACGGGGATGGAATTGTCGCTCTTCAGCCGCGATGCGATTGCCATGGCGACGGGCGTGGCGCTTTCGCATGCAATGTATGACGGGATGCTGCTGCTCGGCATTTGCGACAAGATCGTGCCCGGCCTGCTGATCGGCGCTTTGCGGTTCGGCCATTTGCCGGGCGTGTTCGTGCCCAGCGGCCCGATGCCCAGCGGCATTTCGAACAGCGACAAGCAGAAAACCCGCCAGCTTTACGCCGAGGGCAAGGCGACGCGCGCCGAATTGCTCGAAAGCGAGCTTGGCTCCTACCATTCGCCGGGCACCTGCACCTTCTTCGGCACCGCCAATTCCAACCAGATGATGATGGAAATGATGGGGCTGCACATTCCCGGCGCGGCGTTCATCCAGCCGGGCACGCAGCTGCGCCAGGCCTTGGACCGCGCCGCCGTCCACCGCGTCACGCAGATGACGCAGGACGGGAATGATTACCGCCCGCTTGGCCACTGCGTCGATGAAAAGGCGATTGTGAACGCGATGGTCGGCCTGCTGGCGACCGGCGGCAGCACCAATCACGCGATCCACATTCCCGCCTTCGCCCGCGCGGCAGGAGTGCAGGTCGATTGGACGGATTTGTCCGAGCTTTCCAGCGCGGTGCCTTTGCTCGCGCGGGTCTATCCCAACGGGTCGGGCGACACCAACCACTTCCACGCGGCGGGCGGCATGGGCTATGTCATCCGCGAACTGGTGGGCGCGGGGCTGGCGCATGGCGACGTGCTGGGCGTGGGCCAACAGCGCGGCATGGGCGAATATGCGCAGGAGCCGGGCCTTGATGGCGAGACGCTGGTGTGGCGCGATGTCGGGCCTTCGGGTGACGAGACGATGCTCAAGCCTGCCAGTGATCCGTTCCAGCCCGATGGCGGGATGAAGCTGGTGACCGGCAATCTGGGGCGCGCCTGTTTTAAATCCTCCGCCGTGGCGCGTGATCGCTGGACGGTAGAAGCGCCGTGCCGCGTGTTCCAGACGCAGCATGATGTGGTCGCCGCGTTCAAGGCGGGCGAACTTGATCGGGATGTTGTGGTGATCGTGCGGTTCCAAGGGCCCAAGGCGAACGGAATGCCCGAACTCCACAGCCTCACCCCGCCGCTCGCCGTGTTGCAGGATCGCGGCTACCGCGTCGCGCTGGTCACCGACGGGCGGATGTCGGGCGCGAGCGGCAAAGTGCCCGCCGCAATCCACTGCTCGCCCGAAGCACTGGGTGGCGGCCCGCTCAGCCTGTTGCAGGATGGCGATGTGGTGAAGGTCTGCGCCGAAACGGGCGAACTTTCCACCAGCGCCCATCTGTCCACGCGCACCCCCGTGCCCGATCCCGTCCCCGCCATAGGCACCGGTCGCGAGCTGTTCACGATGTTCCGGATGCTGGCGGACGAAGCCGAAAAGGGCGGCAGCGCAATGCTGGCGAGCGCGGGGCTGTGATGGTTCTGGATAACGCGAAGACGAGGAGACGCGGAGACGGCAATCCCCGCCGAAGGCGCAATGCATTCAAATACGCTCGCAGAGGCGCAAAGGCGCGGAGATGTCGCGCGACCCCTCTGCGCCTCCGCGCCTCTGCGAGCGTCATATTTGCCAAGTGCCTGCGGCGCGATAGGTCGGTGAGTGTCTCCGCCTTGCCCCAACTCCGCATGATTGCCCGAAGGAGCAATGTATGACCCAGATCGTCGCAGTCGATATCGGCGGCACCCATGCCCGGTTTTCCATCGCGACCCGCGATGATGCGGGCCGGATCACGCTGGATGATCCGATCACCATCCACACCGTCGATCACGCCAGTTTCCAGACCGCGTGGGAGGACTACGCAGAGCGCAAGGGCGGCACCTTGCCGCCGCGCGTCGCCATGGCGATTGCCGGGCCGGTCGGCGGCGAGGTTATCCGCTTCACCAACAATCCGTGGATCATCCGCCCCGCGCTGATCCCTGAGAAGCTGGGCTGCGACAGCTACACGATCGTCAATGATTTCGAAGCGGTGGCCCATGCCGTTGCGCGCGCGCCGGAAGAGCAGTTCCTGCATCTCGCTGGGCCTGACCAGCCGCTCGCGCCCACCGGTCGCTTGTCGGTGCTCGGCCCGGGCACCGGTCTTGGCGTCGCGCATCTCTACCGCGAGCCGGACGGTTCCTACCGCGTCTCCGCCACCGAGGGCGGACATATCGACTTTGCCCCGCTCGATTCGGTGGAGGACGCGATCCTTGCCCGCTTGCGCAAACGGCATACCCGCGTGTCGGTGGAGCGGGTCGTGTCCGGCCCCGCGATTGTCGATATCCACGCGACGCTCGCCGCGCTGGAAGGCCGGGCGATTGCCGAACAGACCGATATCGCCATCTGGACGGCGGCGATGGACGGATCGGACAGCCTCGCTGCCGCCGCGATGGACCGCTTCTGCCTTTCGCTGGGCGCAGTGGCGGGCGATATCGCGCTGGCGCAAGGCGGCTTTGGCGGCGTGGTGGTGGCGGGCGGCCTCGGCTACCGGCTACGCGAGCATTTGCCGCATTCGGGCTTTGCCGAACGCTTCCGCGCCAAGGGCCGCTTCGAAGGCCTGATGGCCGCGATCCCGGTCAAACTTATCACCCATCCCCAGCCCGGCCTGTTTGGCGCAGCGGCAGCCTATTTCCAGAATCACGGAGCCTGAGCATGAGCGACACCCTCCCCTACAAAACCGGCGAAATCGAACGGATCATGAAGATGGGACCGGTCGTGCCAGTGCTGGTGGTGGACGATATCGGCAAGGCCCGCGAAACGGCAGAGGCGCTGGTCGAAGGCGGGCTGAAAGTGCTGGAAGTCACGCTGCGCACCGATTGCGCCCTCGATGCGATCAAGCGCATGAACCTCGTTCCCGGCGCCATTGTCGGCGCGGGCACGGTGACAGGGGTGGAAACGCTGCAACAGGCGCTGGACGCGGGCAGCGAATTTATCGTCTCCCCCGGCCTCACCACCAAGCTCGGCGAAGCGGCGCTCAAGGCGGGTGTTCCGCTGCTTCCCGGTATCGCCAATTCGGGCGACATCATGCGCGGCATGGAATTGGGCCTCCAGCATTTCAAATTCTTCCCCGCGATGGCGGCGGGCGGAATCCCCGCGCTCAAAGCGCTGTGCGGCCCGTTCCACACCGCGAAGTTCTGCCCCACCGGCGGCATTTCGGCGGCGAACGCACCCGAATGGCTCGCCATGAAGCAAGTGCTGTGCGTGGGCGGCAGCTGGGTCGCGCCCGCCGGTGCCTCGCCCGAGGAGATCGTGGCGCTGGCGCGTGAGGCGAGCGGCCTGGGTCAAGGGCATACGGGCCAATGACCAGCGTCGCCGCGCTGACGGCCCGCCTGCAAGAGCTGCACATCCGCACCGAGGAAACGCCGCAATTCAATCCGGTGTTCCAGCTGGCGCATGATATGAGCCGCCAACTCGAAGGCGGCGATCTGTCGCTTGACGATATCGAGGCGGCGATTGCCGAGCTGGAAGTCGACGCCTTGCAAGCGCGCGCCGACCGGCTGGCGGCGATGGTCGCCCCGCTCGATGCGGCAGGCAATGCGGGCGCGCTGGCCGCAGATCTGACCGACACCGATTTTGACGCCTTTGCCGCGCGCTGGGCGAGGCCGTGCCTGCACGCCGTCTTCACCGCGCACCCGACTTTCCTGCTCACACCCGACCAGTCCGAAGCGGTAGCGGCCGCCGCCTCATCGGGCGGGCGCGTCGATCCTGCCGTAGTCAACAGCGCACGCCCGCAAGTGACGCTGCAATACGAGCACGAATGCGCGATGCGGGCGATTGGCCATGCGCAGGATGCGCGCAACGCCATCGTGCGGCAGGTGCTCGCCCATGCGCAGGCGACCTGGCCTGACCGCTGGCACGAAGCCAATCCCCTGCCGTTCCGCTTCGCCAGCTGGGTCGGTTACGACATGGATGGCCGCACGGACATTACGTGGTCGAACTCCATCGGCTTCCGTCTGGCGGAAAAGGCGCAGCATCTCGCCAGCTATGTGGCGGAGCTGGCAGCGATTGATGCAGAGCATCCTTTGCTCGGCGAATTGCGCCCGGCGGCGATTTATGCCGAAGAGCGTGCGCGCGATTTTGCCGCCGATCTCTCCGATCCCGCCGCGCTTTCGGTCGCCGCCAACCGGCTGACCGCGAGCGATCCGCGCAAGCTGCTCTCGCTCGCCCGCTATATCGAGGCGCTGGAGGTAGAAGCCGCCAGCAGCGCCGACAAAAGCCGCGCGGTCGATCTCAAGACGCTCGCTGCCGCGATGCGCGCGGACGGGCTCGGCATGGGCTGGATCCACTTCCGCGTGAACGCGAAGCAGATGCACAACGCCATCCGCCGCCGGATTGACCCCGAAGGCAATCTCGATCTCGGCAGCAAGGGCGCGGTCAGCCATTTGCGGCGCGCGATTGCCGAAGTGAAGCCGCGCAAAAGCAATTTCGGCGCGCTGGCAATCGAGGCCAGCTCGGCCATCCGCCAGTTCCTCGCCATGGCGCAAATCCTCCAGCATATTGACGCCGATGCGCCGATCAGGATGCTGATTGCCGAATGCGAGGAACCCGCCACCGTGCTCGCCGCGCTCTATTTCGCCAAGCTGTTCGGGATCGAGGACAAGGTCGATGTCTCGCCCCTGTTCGAAACCGAAAGCGCGCTGGAACATGGCGGGCGCTTTCTGGACGAGCTGCTCGCCGAAGAGGTCTATCAGGATTACGCCCGCAAGCGCGGCCGGGTGGCGATCCAGACGGGCTTTTCCGATGCGGGCCGTTTCGTCGGCCAAGTGCCCGCCAGCCTTGCTATCGAACGCCTGCAAGGCCGCCTCGCCCAAGCAATGGACGATAACGGCCTCACTGATGTCGCCGCGCTCATTTTCAACACGCATGGCGAAAGCATGGGTCGCGGCGCGCATCCGACCAAGATGGCTGACCGCCTCGACTGGGCGCTCTCACCTTGGGCCAAGCGCCGCTTTGCCCGTGCAGGGATCACACTGGAGCCCGAAGTCAGCTTTCAGGGCGGCGATGGCTATCTGTGGTTCGCCACGCCTGAACTCGCCCGCGCCACGCTCACCCGGATCGCCTGCCTGCGCCCGAGCGAGACCGATGTGGATGCGCCGGTCGATACCTTCTACCGCCGCACCGATCTCTCCCTCGATTTCTACCGCGCGATCAAGGATCACCAGCGCGAGCATCTGGAAAGCCGCACCTATAGCCGCGCGATCACCGCCTTCGGGCTCGGCCTGCTGAACGCCACCGGCAGCCGCGTCAGCCGCCGCCAGAGCGACTTGTCCGCCGACCGCGAGATGTCCCTAAGGCAAATCCGCGCCATTCCGCACAATGCCATCCTCCAGCAACTCGGCTATCCGGTGAATGTCATCGCCGGGATCGGTCATGCGGCGGACGGCAATTACGAGGAAATCGCCGCGCTGCTTAATGAAAGCCCGCGCGGGCGTGAACTGATCCGGCTGGTGCGCGCCGCCAATGCGCTGGCCAGCGTGAAGACGGTTGCCGCCTATGGCGAGCTGTTCAATTCCGCCTATTGGGCCAGCCGCCCCTATCGCGGCACCGAACAGCACCTGTCCGACGCTTGCGAGGCGCTTTCCGAATATCTGGTGAAGGATGACCGTATCGGCACCTTCCGCCGCCTAGCCAGCCGTCTGCGCGTCGATGCGATGAAGCTGCACCGGCTGCTGGCGCTCGTCCCCAACGAGGCGCCGCTCGAAGGGCGCGAGGACAAGCGGCGGATGATCGGCGTGCTTCAGGCGCTGCGCCTCACGCTGATGCAGGCGATGTTTATCCGCGCGGTCAGCGTGCCGGTGTTCAGCCGCGCCAATGATGTGAGCCGCGAGGACGTGCTGGAGATGATCTTCACCTTGCGCGTGGACGAGGCGCTGGCCCAGCTGCGGCGGGCCTATCCCACCAGCTTCCCGCGCATCGACCGCTTCGACCTTGCCGAACCGACCGACTGGCCCGATGGCGCGGATGAAGGTTATGAAGCGATCAACCGCGACTTTATCGACCCGATCGAGCGCGCGCACCGCCTGTCGCTGCGGATCACCACCGCGATTGCCAATATATTTGGCGCGCACGGATAATTGCTGCTAACGGCTCCGCCCAATTCGGGCCGAATGGGACGCGGCGCGGCAGGGACATCGGGTTTGCGGACACTGGGACATTATTGGGAATTCGCAGTGCTGCGGAACCTGCGCGTTGTGCGGGCGAAGGCACAAGGCGTGGCGATGCACGCGCTGGCGCAGCGCGGCTTGCTGAAAAGTCGCGCGCGCACCAGCGTCTATGGCGTGAAGCTGGCGGCGAATTACGGCGACAAGACCTTCCGCTACTGCCTTTACGGCACCTATGGCACGCATCTGTCGCGCGTGTTGGAAGCGCAGGATACCCCGTTCGTCTTCGTCGATATCGGCGCCAACCAGGGCCTGTTCTCCGCCATCGCGGCAACCAATCCCGCTTGCGAGGCAATCATCGCCTTCGAACCGGTGCCCGCGACCCACGCGCTGCTGTCCGAAAACCTTGCTTTGAACGGCGCGAACGGCCGCGCCACCCCGCTTATGGCCGCGCTGTCTGACAACGAGGGCGAGCTCACCATCGGCTATCAACCCGGACACAGCGGCGTCGCCTCGCTGACCGCGCAGCGGCGGGACACGCTGGACAGCCGCCTCACCATCCGCACAGTGACGGTCGCCGCGCTCGATGCGGTGTTGCCGCCCGATCTGCCGATCATCGTCAAAATCGATGTCGAGGGGCACGAGGAAACGGTGATCGCGCAATTGCTGCAGTCCGCCCATGCCGACCGGATCGAAGCGGTGTTCTACGAAGCTGACGAGCGGTGGTCGGACGCGGCAGCCATGCGCGACAAGCTGGCCGCAGCAGGCTTCGGTTCGTTCACCAAACTCGGCATCCGGCGGCACTACGATATGCTGGCGCAAAGATAGCCTTCGGTTACTTTGCGCCGCCCAGCCGTCTCGCCTTGGGACGCGCACCGATTGCATTGTGGGATTGGCAAGGATTGCGCGATATATGTCCGCGCATGGCTACCGGCACCAAATGGTTTATCGCATTCGCGCTCGGCATGGTCGCGCTGATCGGCGGGGTGACGTTTTTCGGCAATCCCTTCGCAGCAGCCCCTTCGCAGGCGGCATTGCTGACGACCGAGGAAGCCGCGCCCGCAGGCGCAACCGTCGCCGACCAGTCCGAACACGCGGACGACGCCTATTACGGCAACGATCCCGTCTCTGCCGAGGAACGCGCTGCCTATGAAGCGGCAGCGGAAAACCACCGCGCGGTCTCCTTCGATGAGAACGATCCCTTCGTTATCCGCCGCGTGCTGCCCATCGACGGGCCGATCCGTTATGGCGAATGGTATTGGGACGATGAAGGCGTGCCCGATGGCCCGCTGGTGATGACGGTGGATTTGCAGGCGCGCGTCATCAGCGTGTTTCGCGGCGGGTACGAAATCGGCGCGGCCGCCGCGCTTCTCGGCACCGAAGCGCACCCGACGCCCACCGGCGTGTTCCCGATCCTGACCAAGGAACGGCACAATGTTTCGGAAAAATACAACAATGCGCCGATGCCGTGGACGCTGCGGCTGACCTGGGACGGAATCGCCATACACGGCGGCAGCGAAGTCGAATTGGGCTATGCCAGCCACGGCTGCATCGGCGTGCCCGACGAATTCGTCTCCCGCCTGTTCGACATTGCCGAGCTGGGCGATGTGGTGATCATTACGGACGGCGTGCGGACGGGCGTTGGTGGTTCGCTGGATTATTCGGTGAACTAGATTACACCAAATCCGCTCGCCCTGAGCCTGTCGAAGGGCTGCCCTTCCTGTGCGTTTGAGCCTTGGGCCAGCAAAAAAAGCAGTCCTCCGACAAGCTCAGGACATTCGGGTTTTGGGCAGCTTTCCTAACCCGTCCGCCTAGGCGGTTCGGGGCGGAAGACCCAGTCTTCGCCTTCGACGGTGGCTAAAACCCCGCCCAGATTGCCATTCTCGCCGCGCTCCAACCGGTCGAGCAACCGCACAAGACCACCGCCTTCGCTCTTTCCACCCAGCTCGAAAATGGCCTGGCCCAGCAAGTTTAGCCGGATCACGCGCGGGCCGAGCGGGGCGACGCGAATGGTGCCATCTTCCTCGATGCTGGCATTGTTCGCCCAAGCGATATCGCTTGCCCACCACAGCGCATCATCCGCCTCGGCGAGATGACGGGCCGCGCGCGCGATCATCTGCGCGTCCAGCCAGTCAGCGTTGGAGAGCGCCTTGCGCATCCGCACGCGCTCGAAATCCTCATTGGCGTTTGACGGGTCGTCAGCAAAGAGCTGAGCAGCCCCACGCGCCACGCCGAACAGCTCTTCGCGCGTGAAATCGAGCAGCGGGCGGATCAGCGCCGGGCCGTTGGCGTCCACCGGAACCAGCCGCTCCCGAATGCCGGCGAGGCCCGTCACGCCAGCGCCCCGCATCAGCCGCATCATAAAGGTTTCGGCCTGATCGTCGGCGTGGTGAGCAGTGGCATAAGCGGGAAGTCCACGGCGTAATGCCCACTCCCCCAGCGCCGCATACCGCGCCTCGCGCGCCATCGCTTGCACATTCCCTTCGCCCACCTGCACGGTCAGCACTTCGCACGGCACCCCGCGCGCCTCGCACGCCGCCACCACCAGCGCGCATTCGTCTTTCGCTTCGGGGCGCAGGCCGTGATCAACCGTGGCGACTTCGAACCTGCCGGGGATCGCTTCCTGCGCCAGCAGCAGCATCGCCATCGAATCCGGCCCGCCGCTCACCGCGAGGCCCAGCTTCCCGCCGCCCGGATTCAGCCGCTCCAGCGCGGCAGCGAAGCGCGCTACGAGCGCCGGATCAATTGCAGGTGACGCGGCCACGCAGCGTGTCATACATCGATTGCAGGCGTCCGATCGCCAGAGCCGGATAGGTTTCGCCAAATTCGGCGAGCGCGATGCAGGCGCGGTTGGTGTCGTTGATCGCGATCATCGCTTCGGTGAGATAGAGCAGGCTGTCACCCGCCCGCTCGCCGCCCGGATCGCTCTGGTAATTCTCGAAGAAGTAGGAGGCCGCCGCGCTCGGCTGTCCGTCATCGAGGAATGCGCGGCCAAGCAGATTGCGCCCGCGCGACACCTGACGGTGGCCGGGATGCAAATCGAGGAAGCGCGCGAGTTGCTGCTGCGCCTCGGGATAGAAGCCCGCTTCCCACAGGCGGAAGCCATAGGTGTATTCATCATCGCCCGCATCGCCGGTGGCGGGTTTGACGATGGCCTGCACCGCCGCCACCCGCTCAGCCGAAGGTCGGGGCGTGGTGGTTGCAGGGGTCGCGGTCGGCGTCGGGGTGGGCACTGGAATGACACCCGTCGGGCGCGTTGCCGGAGTGGGTGCGGGCGTAGCGCCTGCAAGGCTCGGCAGCGGAGCCGGAGTAGCCGTGGCCGCAGTCGCCTGCCCCGCTTCCAGCCGGATCACCCGTTCCTCCATCCTCGCCAGCGCGTTCTGGTTGACCTCGGTCGCCGCGGTCAGCCGGGCGAGCTGCGATTCGATGGCGTCGAGCCGCGCCAGCACATCGGTGATGGCGGAGGAGGACACGCCCGTGCCCGTTCCCGTGCCGGTTCCGGTGGGGCGCGTTTCGGGCGTGATTTCGGGCTCGAAAAACCGCTCGTCTCCGCCGGGAAACACCGCGCGTTGCAGCGCGCTGATCTGGCGTTCGATCCGGTCGATGCGGGGATCGGCCTGCGCCGCCGCAGGCATCGCTACCAGCATCAGGCCTGCGCCCAGCACGCCTGCAATGGCCTTTGGTGCGCCAAGCGCGCTCATCCGTGTCATCGCCGAAGATCCTCCATATCGGGCCAAATTGCTACCGGCAGCCACGCTGCCACAGTCAAGCAAGATAGAGGATTAACCACGGCGGGAAACAGGCAATCGCGCGTATTCCCCGCAAATTCCGGTCAGTTCGTGGCAGGCGCAGCCTCGCTTGGTGCAGCGTCACGCGCCAGCAGCGCCTCGGCCGAAATCGGCTCGGCCTCCAGCGTCAGCATCACCTCGGACAGCTTGGGCACGCTTTGCCCGCCAATTGTGATCGCGAGCAGATCGGGGCGCGCGGTGGTGATCGTCGGCGCCTCGGCATCTGCGGGGATGGTGTAGCTTTCGCCTTCCTGCAAAATCTGTTCGGAGAGCACGCGTCCCTGCGCGGCGGAGAAGCGCACCCACGCCTCGCCTTCAGCGGTAACCACGACCGCGCCGCTCGCATCGGGGGCAGCAGCTTGCGCATCACCCTGCGCTTGCGCGCCATCCGCCACCACCGCCGCTTCGTCATCATCCGCAAGCAGCGAGGGCAATTCGGCAGCGGGCGAGAACAGCACCCGTGCGGCAAAGAACAGCCCCACCAGCAGCAGCAAAACCGCAAACGCCGAGAACCAGACGAGATTGCTACCCGGCGCGCGCGAGGGATCGCCCGGTTCGAACGTGGTGCCCGCCGCCGTCCGGCTCACTCCGATGCCGTCTGCATCGAGCTCGGCGCGTACTGCGGCGACTACTTCGTTCTGGTCGAGCCCCACGGCTTTGGCCATCGTGCGCGAAAAGCCCACGGCATAGGTGCGGCCCGGCAATTCGGCGAAATTGCCGTCCTCGATATGCTCGATATGGCGCGAGGAGATGCGCGTTTCAGCGGCGATTTGTTCGCGCGTCAGCCCCTTGGCCTCGCGCGCCGCACGCAATTGCGCGCCAATGCCCTGCGGCACGGCGTCAACGGCAGTATCAATATCCAACGGCGTCTCTTCAGACATATGCGCTCCAGCGTGGGGGAATGCTGGCTCGGCGGTGCGAACCCTTGGTTAATAGCAAAACGGTGATGGCGGGCGAGAGTCAAGCGATTGTGCGCAATGTTACATATTAGAGCGCATTTCGGCCATTTTCGCAAAGCGCCCTAATCGAACTCGATACCTTTTTCGCGCGCCCATTCCTGCAAGGTGTGCCGCATATTTTCCGGCGGGTTGAGCAGCCAGCCGCGCATCGCTTGGCCGATTTCCTTGGTATCGACCTTGCGCACCAGTTCCTTGATCGGCCCCACAGCGGCGGGCGTGATCGAGAGGCGACGGATGCCGAGCCCGATCAGCGCCAGCGCCTCCAGCCGCCGCCCGCCCATTTCCCCGCACACGCCGAGGTGTACAGGCGTTCCGGCGCAAGTCTTCACCACCCGGTCGAGAAAGCGCAGTATCGACGGGCTGAGCCAGTCATACCGTTCCGCCAGCGCCGGATTGGCGCGGTCGGCGGCGAACAGGAACTGCGTCAGATCATTGGTGCCGATGGAAACGAAGGAGAGGCGCGGCAGCAGCAGGTCGAGCGTTTCCGCCAGCGAAGGCACTTCCAGCATCACGCCATAATTGATCGCGGTGGGCAATTGGTGCTTGCGGGCCTTCAGCCATTCCCGCTGCGTTTCAAACACCGCCTTGGCGGCATCGAATTCCCACGGTTCGGACACCATCGGGAACATCACGTTCAATTCGCGCCCCGCCGCGCCATCAAGCAGCGCGCGCGCCTGCGTTTTCATCAGCCCTTCGCGTTCCAGCGCAAGGCGCAGCGCGCGCCAGCCCATCGCCGGGTTCTCGTCTTCCTGCGCGGTGCTGTTGGAAAGATATGGCAGCGACTTGTCACCGCCGATATCGACCGTGCGGAAAATCACCTTCTTGCCCTTCGCGCCTTCCAGCACGTCGCGGTAGAGCCGTTCCTGCCGCTCGCGCTGCGGCAGGGTCGCGGAAACGAGGAACTGGAATTCGGTGCGGTAAAGTCCGATACCGTCGGCCCCCGTCATCGCCAGCATCCCGACATCGTCGCGCAGGCCGGCATTCATCATCACCTCGATCCGTTCCCCGTCGCGGGTGAAGGGTTCGACATCGCGCAGCTTGGCGTAAGCGGCCTTCTTCTCGCGGCTCTGGGCGAAGCGCGCCTCGAACGCGGTCAGCACGCCTTGCCCGGGGCGCAGCGTGACCGCGGCCTTGTCGCCATCGACCAGCACGGTATCGCCTTCGCGCACCTGCCCGCGCAGATTGCGCAAGCGGCCGACCACCGGAATGCCCATCGCCCGCGCCACGATCACAACGTGCGCGGTGAGCGAGCCTTCTTCCAGCACCACGCCTTTCAAGCGGCGCTTGTCATATTCGAGCAGTTCCGCCGGGCCGAGATTCTTGGCGACAAGGATCGTGTCTTTCGACAGGCCCTTCTGTGCCGCTGTGCCCAATTGGCCTGAAACGATGCGGATCAGCCGGTTTGCCAGATCTTCCAGATCGTGCATCCGGTCTTGCAGCAGCGGATCGGAAATCTCGCGCATCCGCATCCGCGTGCGTTGCTGCACCCGCTCGATGGCGGCTTCGGCTGTGAGGCCGGAATCGATCGCTTCGTTGATGCGGCGGCTCCAGCCTTCATCATAGGCGAACATCTTGTAGGTTTCGAGCACCTGCACGTGTTCGCCGCCCATGCCGAATTCGGCCTGGCTGGTCATCGCGTCGATCTGTTCGCGCATCCGGTCAAACGCGAGATAGACCCGCTGGCGCTCGGCCTCGGTATCCTCGGCCACGGTCTGTTCGATATGCACGCGCGGCTGGTGGAACACCGCTTCGCCAATGGCGAGGCCGTTGACGAGTTGCATCCCTTCGCAAATCAGCTGGCCCGACACCGTTTCCGCCGACCCGCCCAAGGTCTCGCCATCGACCAGCCCGGCATTGTTGATGAGTTCGGCCAATACCATAGCGACCGTCTGCAAGGCCTCGATCTCGACCTCTTCATACCGGCGCGGTTCGACGTGCTGGACGGTCAGCACCCCGATCGCCCGCTCGCGCCGGACGATGGGCACGCCGGCGAAGGAATGGAATTTCTCCTCGCCCGTTTCGGGGCGGTACTGGAATTCGGGATGGGTCGCTGCCTGATCGAGGTTCAGCGTTTCAATATTCTGCGCGATGGTGCCGGTCAGCCCCTCGCCCACCCCCAGCCGGGTGACGTGCACCGCCGCCTGGTTCAGCCCGCGTGTGGCGAACAGTTCCAGCATTCCGTCGCGAAGCAGGTAAATCGAGCAGACTTCGCTATCCAGCGCGTCGCCGATCACTTCTACCACCTGGTTCAGCTTGGCCTGCGCATGGGTGCGCGCCGCCATCACTTCGTGCAGCGTTGTGAGGATAGACCGGGCGGCAGAGGCGGCAGACATTATCTACCGCCTAAACCACGTATCGCTATTTGCAAAATGCCCCAGTGTGGACAGGGCATATTTTTCCCGGATCAATGATGCGCGATTTCTTCCTTGATGCGCAGCTTTTGCTTCTTGATCAGCTGGATCTTCGCGGCATCCGGGAAGGGACGGGACATTTCTTCCTTCAGCCGGCTTTCCAAGCCCTCATGCTTGGCCTGCAGGGCGTTGACGTGCGAAGATGCCATAGGTTCGTCTCCTTTGCCGTAACAGGGCGGCCAATCCGCCCTTGGGGGGGACGGCCGCGCAGGCATGACGACCGGCGAGGCCGCGTGCTGCGGACGACTCGCCAAGCGGCGAGCGCCGCAGAGTTGTCATCAAACCATAATATTCTTAATTGTCCAATGCCGCTGTCGATGAATCGCCCTTAACCTTCGCCATCCTGCGAACGGGGGTCTGCGAAAACTGGGCGAAGAGGGAAAAGCACGCGTGACCGAAGACGAAATGCGCAAGCGGCTGGCCGCGCTCAAAACCGAGCACCGCGATCTCGACGTGGCGATTGCCGCGCTGGAGGCAACCGGCGGGCCGGATCAATTGCAGGTCGCGCGGCTGAAAAAGCGCAAGCTGGCCTTGCGCGACCAGATGATGGTGATCGAAGATTACCTCACGCCCGACATCATCGCCTGACGCTCACCAGCCGCAAGCGCGCGGCAAAGCGTCTTGCTCTGAAACAGTCCACAATTGGTGCGGACAAGTGTCCTTAACGCTCTGGCCAGCGCCTGCGCCCGGGAGTAGCCCTTGGTGCCAGAGGATCGTCCAACACGTAAAAACCCGTTGCCATGTCACTGCCCGCCAACATCACCGCCGCGATTGTCGATGCCCTGTATGAGGACGCGCTTGCCTTGAGCGAAGAGGCGCGCGCCGTGTTTGACGAGCGTTATCAGGCGCCTGCGCTGTTCCAGCCGGAACCCGAAATGCGCATCGCCATGTCGTGCGAGGCCTTGCGGACGACGACGCGGCTGATGCACGCGCTCGCATGGCTGCTCAACCAGAAGGCTTATCTCAATGGCGAGATGAGCGAGTTCCAGCTGCGCCGCCACGGCCGCCTGCCACCCGCCGAACCCGCGAGTGATCCCAAGCAATTGGCGCTGCTCGACGCGCGCACGCACGATCTGATCGAACGCAGCCGCGCCTTCTACGCCCGCGTCGCCCGCATCGACGCCGCGTGGCGCAAACATTTCGCCATGCAGCCTGCGGCAATCCACCGTCTGAAAGACCGGTTGGGGCAGGCCTATGCGGTGCATTAATTGGGAGTGAGTAGGCTGTAGGCAGTTGCCAGTAGGGAAGACCAAACTACTGCCTACTGCCTACTCACCACCGCCTCGACAGCAGCATCCCAACGCCGCAGCCGCTCTTCGCGCACGCTCTCCGCCATGCCCGGCGCGAAGGCCTGCGACTTGCCGATCATCGCCTTTGCCGCGTCCTCCAGCGAGCCGTGCCAGCCGCAGCCGACGCTGGCGAGCATCGCTGCGCCCAGCGCGGTCGTCTCGACGAAATCGGGGCGGATCACGGTCACGCCGAGCAGGTCGGCAATGTCCTGCGCCATCCAGCTGTTCGCTGCCATCCCGCCATCGATTTTGAGCGTGGTCGGCCGTGCGCCGTCAGCGGCGAAGGCGCGGGCGAGATCGTAGGTTTGGTGCGCCATCGCCTCCAGCGCGGCGCGGGCGATATGCGCGCGGCCCGTATCGAAGCCCAGCCCGCTGATAATGCCGCGCGCTTCGGGCCGCCAATGCGGTGCGCCGAGCCCGGCAAGCGCAGGCACGATCACCACGCCGCCATTGTCGGGGATCGAGCGCGCCAGTTCCTCGGTCTGCGCTGCCTCGTCGATCAGGCCCAGCGTGTCGCGCAGATATTTGACGAGGCTGCCTGCCACGAACACCGCGCCTTCCACTGCATAATGTCGCGCGCCGCCCAGCTGGTAGAGAACGGTGCCGAGCAGGCGGTGCTGCGATGCGGGCAGCGCGGTGCCGGTATTCGCCAGCACGAACGCGCCGGTGCCATAAGTCGCCTTGGTCTCGCCGGGGGCGAGGCAGCCCTGCCCAATCGTTGCCGCTTGCTGGTCGCCCGCCATGCCGCAGATCGGGATCGGCGCGCCGAACAGGTCGGGATGGGTGGTGCCGAGTGCTCCGGCGCAATCGGTGATCGCGGGCAGCGCCGCTTTGGGTACGCCCAGCAGCGCGCACAGATCATCGTCCCAATCCGCCCCGTCCAGCGCCATCAGCAGTGTGCGACTGGCATTGCTGGCATCGCTGATATGCGTGTTGCCGCCGGTCAGTTTCCAGGTGAGCCAGCTTTCCACCGTCCCCAAGGCAAGCCGCCCGCCCTTCGCCGCTGCAGCCACCTCGGCCTCGTTATCGAGCAGCCAGCGCATCTTGGTGCCGGAGAAATAGGGATCGAGCAGCAGGCCGGTTTTCGCCTGCACCACGCCCTCATGCCCCGCCGCCTTCAGCTCTGCGCAAAACTCCGCCGTGCGGCGATCCTGCCAGACGATGGCTTTGGCGAGCGGTTCGCCCCGCGCCTTGTCCCACGCCACCACGGTTTCGCGCTGGTTGGTGATACCAATGGCAGCGACCTGCGCCGCCCCGCCCGCCTGTTCCACCATGGCGCGGGCGCAGGCCAGCGTCTTCTCCCAGATTTCGCCCGCATCATGTTCCACCCAGCCCGATTGCGGATAGAACTGCGTCAGCTCGTCCTGCGCCACGCCGCGCAGGCTTCCGTCCTGCGCAAACAGCATCGCACGCGTGCTGGTGGTGCCCTCGTCAAGAACAAGGATCAACGGCTCGGTCATTGGCATTCCCCTCTTCGCCCGCCATATGGCCGAGATGGCAAGTCCAGAGCAAGACCCCAGAAACCCCGCCAGCTGGCCGACCGGCCAGTGCGAGCAGTTGGAGCCACTGGTGGCGCGCGTGCTCGCGCCGAACCCCTCGGCTTTCACCTACACCGGCACGCAAACCTATCTGGTGGGGACAGACAAGCTCGCGGTGATCGACCCCGGCCCCGCCGATGCGCGGCATATCGAGGCGCTGCTCGCCGCGATTGGCGGGCGCGACGTGGTGGCGATCATGTGCACCCACACCCACCGCGACCACTCGCCCGCCGCCGCTCCGCTGGCGCAGGCCACGGGCGCGCCAATTGTCGGCTGCGCGCCGTTGGTGATCGACAGCGACGAACCGCGCATGGATGCCGCCTTCGACCGCGACTACGCGCCCGACCGCATTCTGGCCGATGGCGAGGCGGTGGCAGGCCCGGACTGGACGCTCCGCGCCGTCGCCACGCCCGGCCACACTTCCAACCACCTCTGCTTCGCGCTCGAAGAAAGCGGCGCGCTGTTTACCGGCGATCATGTGATGGGCTGGTCAACCAGTGTGGTCGTGCCGCCCGATGGCGATATGGGCGACTACCTTGCGAGCCTGGCGCTGCTGTATGAGCGGGCGGACAGCGTCTATTATCCCGCCCACGGCCCGGCGGTGGAGAAACCCCGCCAACTGGTGCGCGGCATGATCGGCCACCGCCGCGCGCGCGAAAAGCAGATCGGCAAATTGCTGGCCGGGCAGGCGCAGGCCATCGCCGATCTGGTGCCCGTGATGTATAAGGGCGTGGACGAGCGCCTCTGGCCCGCCGCAAGCATGAGCGTGAAGGCGCATCTCATTGATATGGAACAGCGCGGGCTGGTCAGCCGTTCAGGAGATATATGGACAGCGATACACGAAACCGAACCGACAGCCTGATTGTGGAACCGCGCGCCGCCGGAACGCTGGCAGCGCGCCCCACGGGCATCACCCCATGGGTCGTCATCGCGCTGATGGCGGCAGCCTTGGCGTGGCTGGCATGGGAGAAATGGGGGCCGCAGGATCAGGGCGATATTGTCGCCACCTCGATGCTCGTCTTCGAAAAGCAGAATTCGCTCACCGTCTTTTCCAGCCGCTTTGACGTGGTGGCGGAAAGCACCTCCACGCCCAGCATCGGCCCCGTCGAGCTGGGCGTGCTGGAATCGCGGCAGGCGATGATTGTGCCCGCCACGGTGGAATACCGGCTCGATCTGTCGGGCATGGATACGGGCGATTTCCGCTGGGACGAGGCGAACCAGCTGCTCGAAGTCGAGCTGCCCGAACTCACCGTCTCCACCCCCAATCTGAACGAGGCGCAGGCGCGCTTCTTCACCGATGGCGTGTGGGTCAGCCGCGATGCCTCGACACTGCTCAGCCGCTCCAACTCGCAAATCGCCGAGCGGCGCGCGCGCGAATTTGCGAGCAATGCCGAAGTCATGGGCCTTGCCAGAACCGCCGCGCGCGAGGCGGTGCAACAGAACCTCGCCATTCCCTTGCAAGTTGCCGGCTTTGGTGATGTTACGGTGCGCGTCCGCTTTGCCGATGAATAGCCCCGCTTGGCATCAAGACTTGGAAAATCGCCACGAACGGGCATAGTCGCTGCCGGGGATCGCGTTGTTTGCGGGGGGAAGGCAGATGGCATCATCGCCAGCACAGCAATTCGTCAAAGAAAACGGTTTCTACCGGCGTGTCGGCCTTGGACTGGCAGGGTTTGCCTTAGCCGCTTTCGCCATCGTCAATATTGGCGGCTACACCAACATTTTCGCAATGCCCCGCGCGACCCATATTCACGCCATTGTGATGGTCGCTTGGGTGGCCTTGTTCGCGGTGCAGAACATTATCGGCGCAGGCGCCAATATCGCGCTGCACCGCAAGCTCGGCTGGGCCGGTATCGTGTTGGCAACCGCTGTCATCATCACCGGGCTCGCCACACAGATCGCCACCTTGTCGGCGGGCCGCGTGCCGCCGATTTTCGATCCGGGCTATTTCCTTGCGCTGGGGGTCGTGAACATGACGCTGTTTGGCGGCTTCATCACGGCTGCGATCATCAACCGCAAACGCACCGACTGGCACCGGCGGCTGATGCTGGGCAGCTTCATCGTCTTCCTAGAACCGGTGCTTGGCCGCGCCATGCTGGTTATCACCACGCTGGCCGGAATGGATAACAGCCCCGGTGCCACGCCTCCTCCACCGATTGTGATCGAAATGCTGCGCTTCGTGCCGCATCTGCTGATCGTCGGAGCGATTGTGCTGCGCGACCGCACCATTCGCGGCAGCGTGCATCCGGCGCTGTGGTGGGTGCTGGCTGCCGTGCTCGTCAGCTATGGCGCAACCAATCTCCTCGGCTATTCCGCTCCGTTCCAGGAACTGGCGGCATCGCTGGTTCCATAACAACGCGCGCAGAGAGCGGAACCCGCTCGCATCCTGCCCCGTTGTGATTATATGCTAGGCAAATCAAAACGAGACGGGGCCAGACATGACCAAACAAACCGCCATTCCCACAGGGATCGACCTGCGCGAAGAGATTGACCGCCTGCGCAAGGAACGCAACGCGGTGATCCTCGCGCATTATTACCAGAAGCCCGAATTGCAGGATCTGGCCGATTTCGTTGGCGATTCGCTGGAACTGTCCAAAAAGGCGGCGGAGACCGATGCCGATGTGATCGCCTTTTGCGGCGTCAAATTCATGGCGGATACGGCGAAAATCCTCTCGCCCGAAAAGATCGTCGTGCTGCCCGATATGGATGCGGGTTGCAGCCTTGAAGATTCCTGCCCGCCGGACAAGTTCCGCGCATTCCGCGAACGCCACCCCGATCATATCGCGCTCACCTACATCAATTGCTCGACCGAGGTGAAGGCGCTGTCGGACGTGATCGTCACCTCCTCCAGCGCGGAGACGATTCTGTCGCAAATTCCGGCAGACCAGAAGATCATCTTCGGGCCGGATCGGCACTTGGGCGGCTATCTCAACCGCAAATTCAACCGCGAAATGCTGCTGTGGCCGGGCGTGTGCATTGTGCACGAGGCGTTCAGCGAGCGCGAGCTTTTGAAGCTGAAGGCCGAGCATCCCGAAGCCCCCATCGCCGCGCACCCCGAATGCCCGCCGCACATTATCGACCACGCCGATTATGTCGGCTCGACCAGCGGCATTCTCAATTTTGCGAAGACCTTCCCCGGCGACACGCTGATCGTGGCGACCGAGCCGCATATCATCCACCAGATGGAAAAGGCGCTGCCGGAAAAGAATTTCATCGGCGCGCCGGGCGCAGACGGGAACTGCAACTGCAATATCTGCCCGTATATGGCGTTGAACAATCTGGAAAAACTGTATCTGTGCCTGCGCGATCTGGAACCCCGCATCGAGATCGAAGAAAACCTGCGCGTCGCCGCGAAGAAGAGCCTCGACAAGATGCTGGAACTGGCCGCGGGGACGATCGGCAAGGGTGATCTGGGGCGGGTGTGATGATCCGCTTAGCTCTTGCGGCCTTGGCCTTCGCGCTTCCAGTGTCAGCTGCAGCGCAGGATCACGCCTATGCCGTCGGACAAGTTTGGGAATACGAAGAAGCCCCCGGCGATGAGGGCTCGTTGATCAAGATCCAACAAATCGAGACAATCGGTCCGCCAGACGACCCCTTTCTCGTCTATCATATCTCAATCATCGGTCTTGATTTTTCCGATTTTGGTATCCCGGACGAGGTGCAACATGTGCCCGTCTCTGTTGGTTCTCTGGACATGAGCGTGACACTGCAACACACTGGCGACGCAACGTTCCCGGATCATTCCGAAGGTGTTCGAATGTGGCACGAAGCAAACGGCGGCGTATTTACAATTTCTCTCGCTGAGATCGTCGGCATCGTGAGAGAGCAAATCGGACCGCAAATGCAACGTCAAACGAAATCCATCAAATGACCGCCAACCTCAAATTCGCGCTGCTGCGCCTAACGGCCAATTACTGGTTCTATCCCGCGCTGTTTTCGCTCGGCGCGGCGGGGTTGGCGTTGGCGATGATCGCTGCCGACCGGTCGGGGGCGGCGGCGTTTCTGTACGGACTTGACGGGTTCACCCCCGCGCAGCCCAAAGGCGCGGCGGATATGCTCACCGTGATGGCGGGCAGCATGATCGGCGTGGCGGCGACGGTGTTCTCGATCACCATCGCGGCGGTGGCCTATGCCAGCGGCAATTACGGGCCGCGCCTGCTCACCAATTTCATGGAGGATCGCGGCAACCAGTTGAGCCTTGCCACCTTCATCGCCAGCTTCGTCTACGCGCTGATCGTGCTGCGCGCGGTGCGGGCGGAAGGCGAGGTGCCTGCCGGTGCCGCCGAGGCCGCCGCCGCCCTGCCCGGCTTCACACCGCAGCTCTCGCTGCTCGTCGCCTATATATTGATGGCGGTCTGCGTCGCGGTGCTGGTCTATTTCCTCAACCACATCCCCTCCTCGATCCGCATCAGCACGGTGCTGGAGGATATTGGCGAGCGGCTGATCCGCGATCTGCGCGAAACCTATCCGGTGGAAGACGCATTGCAGGATGCGCGCGAGCCGGTGGCGGGAACGCAGGTGCGCTCGCAAGCGACCGGCTATGTCCAGTTTATCGATTTCACCGGGCTGGAGACCGCCGCGAAGGAGCATGGCGCGGTCATCTCGTTGATGATCCGCACCGGCGATTTCGTCCACCGCGATCTCCCGCTGCTGCAAATCGCGGGCGCCGATCCCGAAGGCTTTGCCGGTGATTTGCGCGCCGCCTTCACCTTCGGGGCCAATCGCACCGCCAGCCAGGACCCGCAATTCCTGATCGACCAGTTGGTCGAAATCGGCCTGCGCGCATTGAGCCCCGGCATCAACGATCCCTTCACCGCGATCACCGCGTTGCACTGGCTCGGCGCGGCGACTGCCGAAGTCGGGCGGCGCGATCTCCGCAAGGATGTGTGCGGCAAGGGTGTGGAGGATTGCTGCGTGATCCCACGTGCGGACGATTTTTCGCATTATGTCGAGCGCGGCTTCGGGTCGATCCGCAGCGCGGTTGCTGCCAGCCCCAATGCGGCGCGGATCATGCTCGAAGCGATCGAAAACGCCGCCGCGCCGATCCCGCACGCCAAGCGCCGGCAGATTCTGCGGCAGGAAGGCGATGCTTTGATGGAACAGGCACGGCTGACCCTGTCCGGCCCCGATCTCGAACGGCTGGAAACCCGCTACCGCGAATTTACCGATACGTTCGACGCTAAGCCGGTTCGGGCGGCTTAGCTGCGAGAACTTTGGGCTGGGCCATGCGCGCCAGCACCAGCGCGCTGCCCACCAGTGCAATGCCGAGAAAATCGAGCGGCAGCAGGATCTCGTCAAACCGCCACCAGCCCACCGCCGCCGCCACCGCAGGCTGGGTCAGCAGGGCAATCCCGATGATCAGTGGCGAGAAGTGCCGCAGCGCATAAACGAGCAACCCCTGCCCGACGATCTGGCTGGAAAAGGCGAGGATCAGCAGCGGCGTCCAGTCGCGCGGCATGATCGTCTCGCCCAGCACCAGCGCGGTTCCGAGCAGCACCAGCGCGCTCGCCATGCCCGCCCATGTCAGCACCGCCCAGCCACCCATCACCTTGCGCGCATCCTGCGCGGTGAGGAGGTATCCGGCGTAGAGCAGTCCTGCGAGGAGGCAGAACAGGTCGCCGATGAAGTTGCTCTGCGCAATCTCCAGCGAACGCCCCAGCAAGATCGCCGCGCCGGTCAGCGCCGCGATGATCGCGGGCCATTCGCGCCCCTGTGGCAGGCGGCGCAGCGCGATGAAGGCCCAGCACATCAGCACGACGCTGCCCGCATTGCCGAACAAAACCGCATTCGCCAGCCGCGTCTCGCCGATGCCGAGATGCCAGGCGGCAATGTCAAAGCCGAAAAACACTCCGCCCGCCAGCGCAAGGCCGGTCAGTCGGGGGCTGTGGCTGGTCAGCGCCTGCCGGTTGGCGAGCGCGATCAGCGCCACCAGCGGCAGCGCCAGCGCCACCCGCCAGAAGCCCGCCGCCACCGGCCCGGTATCCGCCAGCCGCACCAGCCACGGGCCAAGCGCAAGCGCGGCATTGCCCGCCAGCAGGGCGAGCATCGGCAGGGCTTTTCCCCGATCTGTGTCGTGCGCAGTCACCGCGCCGCTCTAGCGCGTGTGCCGCCTAGCCTATAGAGGCTCCGGCAAAACATTTGCGGAGAATGTAATGCCGATACGGTCCTGGATGTTTGTCCCCGGCGATAGCGAGCGCAAGCTGGAGAAGGCTCCGGCCAGCGGCGCGGATGTGGTGATCGTCGATCTGGAAGATGCGGTCGCGCCGGAGGCCAAGGAGAGTGCGCGCGCGCTCGCCCGCGAATGGCTGGCCGGGCGCAATGAGAATAGTGCCGGTGCTGGCGCGCCGCAATATTGGTTGCGCATCAATCCGCTCGACACGCCGCTATGGCAATTCGACGTCGAGGCGGTGCTGCCCGCCAAGCCCGCCGGGATTGTCGTGCCCAAGGCCACCAGCCCGCTGCAATTGCAGCGCCTGTCGGAAGTGCTTTACGAATTGGAGCCGCGCAACGGCATTGTGCCGGGTGCGACGCGGCTGCTGCCGCTGGTGAGCGAGACGGCGCAGGCGGCGAATGGCATTGCTGCCTATGGCCGCTCCAAACACCGCAGTTCGCGGCTGCTCGGGCTGACCTGGGGAGCGGAAGATCTCTCCGCCGCCATCGGTACCTCGCGCAAGCGCGATGCTTTTGGGCAGTGGACAGACCTCTTCCGCATGGTGCGCGCGCAGACCCTGCTGGCGGCACACGCGGCGGGGGTGGCCGCGATCGACACGCTACACGCCGATTTCCGCGATATTGCCGGGCTGCGCCGCACCGCGCGCGACGGCTTTGCCGACGGGTTTGCCGGAATGCTGGCGATCCACCCGGCGCAGGTGCCGATCATCAACGAATGCTTCACCCCCACGTCCGAGCAGATCGCGGAAGCCCGGGCGATTGTCGAACTGTTCGAAAGCAATCCCGGTGTCGGTGCGTTGCAGTTGGACGGACGCATGGTCGACCAGCCGCATTTCGTGCAGGCGCAGAAGCTGCTGGCGAGTGTGGAGTAAGGCTCAGGCCCTACTCTGCGCCTTCACCCTCACCCGCAGCAGGCGCGGCGACTTCGGCATCGGGCACCGGCTCCACCGCCGGTTCGGAAGCCTGCGCGGGCGCAGGGGCAGTCCCGCTGGTCGGTGCACCACTATCGCCCGCCTCCGGCTCCGGATCGGCTTGCGGCGCTTGCGAGCGTACCTGATCGAGCGGCAGCATCGCATCGCTGATCGTGCCTTCCAGCACTTCGCCGCTTTCCTCCGCCTCGCCCGCCTGCTCTGCGGGAGCAGTTTCGCCATTGCATCCGGCCAGCAGCAAAGCGGCAGGCAGCGCCAGAGCTAGAGTTTTGGCTGTTCTCGTCATGCGGCAGACCCTTTATGGCGTGTCGATCGCGGCGAGGAAATCGCCTGCGCGGGCGAGCAATGCCTCATCCCATGCCTCTGGCGCAACGGGTTTTCCCAGCATCGCCATGCTGGTGACGCCATATTCCGCAATGCCGCAGGGAACGATGCCCGAAAAATGCGCGAGATCGGGTGCGAGATTAACGGCAAAGCCGTGCATCGTCACCCAGCGCCGCACGCGCACGCCGATGGCCCCGATCTTGGCTTCAGCGCCAGTGAGATCGTGCGTCCAGATGCCGACCCGTTCGGGCACGGCAAAGGCCTCCACGCCGAAATCGCCGAGCGTCGCGATCACCCAATCCTCCAGCGCATGGACAAAGCCGCGCACATCTTTCTGCCGCCGCGCGAGGTCGAGCAGCACGTAGCAAACCCGCTGCCCCGGCCCGTGATAGGTATAGCGCCCGCCGCGCCCAGTCTCGACCACATCGAAGCGCGGATCGACCAGTTCGGCCACATCCGCGCTGGTGCCCGCCGTGTAGACAGGCGGATGTTCAAGCAGCCAGACCAGTTCCGCCATCTCGCCCGCCGCAATCGCGGTGTTGCGCGCCTCCTGCTCGGCCAGCGCGGTGCGATAGTCGGTCAGGCCGGACGAACGCCGCCACTCTATGCCATCGGGCAGCGGCAGCGGGGGATTGGATAGCGAGGTCATCATCATGGGCCGATTAGCATTGCGCGGGCGGGGTCGCCGCGACTATCAGGGCCTATAGCCAATTTGCGAGGGAAAACCGAATGTCGAAACCGCTGGATCTGGGCAAGGCGTGGGAAAGCGCAGTAGCCATGCTGGGCGCGAACAAGGATGTGATCCTGATCGTCGCCGCGGTGTTCTTTTTCCTGCCCAACGCGATATCGGGCGTGTTCATCCCCGCACCGGCGGAAATCACCGCAATGATGGAATCGGGCAATCCCGATCCGCAGGCGATGGTCAATGCGCTAACGGCCTATGTCGGCGGGGTCTGGTGGATTTATGCGTTGGTGGCAGTGGTGTCGGGCATCGGCACGCTCAGCCTGCTTGCGCTGCTGACCAATAGCCGCCGGCCGACCGTGGGCGAAGCGATCAGCATCGGCCTCAACAGCGTGCTTACCTATATCGCGGCGCAGTTGCTGGCGCTGCTGGCGGCTTTGACCGTCATCTTCCTGCCCGCCGCGCTTGGGTATATGATCGCTCCCGCGCTTGCCTTGCTGTTCTATCTGATCGGCCTGGTGGTGTCGGTCTATCTCTACGTCAAATTCTCGCTCGCCTCGCCGATCATCGCCATCGAGGGGGTGCGCAATCCGCTCACCGCGCTGGCGCGTTCGTGGCGGCTGACCAAGGGCAATTCGCTGCGGATATTCGCGTTCTATTTGCTGCTCGGCATCGCCATTATCGTGCTGTCGCTGCTCGTCGGGCTGTTGCTCGGCGTCTTCTCGCTGTTCGGCGAGCAGGTCGGCCTGTTTGCCGGTTCGATCGGCGGCGCGCTGTTCGGAATGCTCACCACCAGCGTGATGGTGGCGGTGATGGCCGCGGTGCACCGCCAGTTGAGCGATGCGCCCGTCGTGAGCGTTGGTGATACGTTCGACTAGGCCGGTTAGTCCGCCGGTTCAGTCGGTCTGCCAGCCCCAGGCAAGGATGCAGGGCGGGATGTTCCACCAGACATAACCGGTTTCCACCTTGGGGAAGACTTCTGCCGTCAGATCCCGCGCCGCACCCTTGAACTGGTAGGTCATGAAGGCACCGCCCTTGCGGATCACCCGTCCGGTGGCGGCGACAATCGCCTCGCCCACGCCTTCGGGCAGGGTCGAGAAGGGCAGGCCGGAGAGGACATAGTCGGCTTTCTCGTGGCCGATCATCCGGACGATGTCTTCCACATCCTCGGCGGAACCGAGCACCGCGTGAAAGCGGCTGTCGCGGATCGTCTTCTTCAGATAGTCGATGAACAGCGGGTTGGTGTCGATCACCAGCAGCTCGCCATCACGAGGGAGCCGGTCGAGGATCGGCTGGCAGAAGGTGCCGACGCCGGGGCCGTATTCGACGAACAGTTTGGTATTCGCCCAGTCGACCGGCGCGAGCATTGCGTTGATGGTGACGCGCGAGGACGGGATGACCGAGCCGACCATGCGCGGTTCTTCGATAAAGCCTTTGAGGAAGACACCCGCCGGGCCGAGGAACCGCTTGATCCGTGTGCCGAGGCCGACGCGCTGTTTGCGCGCGAAGTCATTGCTGCTCATCGCTTTGGTGTCATCCTTGTCAAATTTGTGACACGCGCGTTCGCATTGCCCCGCGCCGAATGCAAGGGGCTTGCGATTGGGCGTGGGGACGGCGTCAGAGGATTTCCTCGACCTTTTCCTTCGGGCGGCACAGGCGCACGCCCTTGGCGGTTTCCACCAGCGGGCGCTCGATTAGCGCAGGCTCTGCCGCCATGGCGGCCAGCACCGTGTCGGCATCGGCATCGGGCAGGCCGCTCTCCGCCGCATCGGTGCCGCGCAGGCGCAGCCCCTCGGCAGGCGTCATCCCGGCATCGGCGAAAAGCTGCGCGAGCTTGTCGCGGCTTGGCGGGTTCTTGAGATATTCGATGATCTCGACCTCCACCCCGTCGCGCGCTTGCAGTATCGCTAGCGTGTTGCGCGAGGTGCCGCATTTCGGATTGTGCCAGATCGTTGCCTTCACCTGCGCTGCACTCCTCTGCTCCGGTATTGGAGGTCTGAACCCGATAGCTAGGCGCGAAAAAATTGACCGCAAGGCCGGATTTCCTGTTGCCAGTGCAAATCATTCGCAATAAGAGGCTTCTTGCAAATCACTCGCAATAGCGACTCAAAAGAAAACACGTAGGGGAAGTACCATTCGTTACACCGCCATCCGCCTCGCCCTGTTCGCCAGCGCCGCCGCCATCGCGCTGCCCGCCGCCGCGCAGGAAGGGCAGAACACCACACCCGTCATCGATCCCGCCATCAATGGCGGCGCGCCGGTCGCCACTACCGACACTGCCGTCGATCCCGACGATGTGATTATCGTCACCGGCGAAGTGCTCTATTCCGATCAGGTTACCGCTTTGCGCACCCCCACCCCGATCATCGATGTGCCGCAGAGCCTCTCCATCATCACCGCTGACGAGATCGAGCGGCGCGGCTTTACCAGCATCGGCCAGATCGTCGATTACACGCCGGGCATCACCACTTCGCAAGGCGAAGGCCACCGCGATGCCGTGGTGTTCCGCGGCGTGCGTTCCACCGCCGACTTCTTCGTCGATGGCCAGCGCGACGATGTGCAATATTATCGCGGCCTGTATAATCTGGAGCAGGTGGAGGTGCTGCGCGGCCCCAATGCGCTTTTGTTCGGCCGCGGCGGCACCGGCGGGATCATCAACCGCGTCACCAAGAAGGGCGAGATTGGCGAAAATTTCGCCGCCGGGCAGATCGCGCTCGATACGTTTGGCGAATTCGGCGTGCAGAGCGATCTCAACCTGTCGATCAGTGACAATGCGGCCTTCCGCCTCAATGCCTCGTTCGAAAGCCTCGCCAATCACCGCGACTTCTATGAAGGCGAGCGGATCGGCATCAATCCCACGCTGCGCTTCCAGCCGGGCGCGGGCACGGTGATCGACCTGTCCTACGAATATATCGATCACAACCGCTTCATCGATCGCGGGATCCCCACCGGCGCCGATGGCCGCCCGGTGGAAGCATTCTCCGATATTGTCTTTGCCGATCCCGAGCAGAATTTCCACGAGCTGGAAGCCCATGTGCTGCGCGCCAATGTGCAGCACCGCTTTTCGGACAATCTGAAAGGCGTGTTCAGCGCCTTCTACGGCGATTACGACAAGGTCTACGTCAACGTTTTCACCTCGGGCTACAACCCGCTGCGCACGCCCGATGTCGTCACGCTGGACGGCTATATCGACGCGACGCAGCGGCAGAACCTGATCCTGTCGGGCAATCTTATCAGCGATTTCGACGTGGCAGGCACGCACCACACGCTGATTGTCGGCGGCGAATATATCAATACCGGTTCCGACCAGTTCCGCTTCAACACCTTCTGGGACACGACGCAGGACGACAACGAGATTTTCACCATCGCCCGCCCGCTGGCGCTGCGCAACAATCTCGGCACCAACGCTGCAGGCCTGCCCACGCGCAACGATTACACCGCCGATCTGAACGACGATACACGCGTGACGCTGGATGTGGTCTCGCTCTACATCCAGGACGAGATCGAGGTGACCGACTGGCTGCACCTCATTCTGGGCGCGCGGTTCGATAGCTTTGCGATTGATGTCGACAATGTGGTGTCGGGCGAGCAGCGCAGCCGCACCGACGAGGAAATCTCCCCGCGCGGCGGCATTATTCTGAAACCGGCAGAGAATATCTCCTTCTACGCCAGCTATTCGGAAAGCTTCCTACCGCGTTCGGGCGAACAGTTCACCGATATCAATGGCAGCGCGAACGCGCTGGCGCCGGACATCTTTACCAATCTGGAAGCGGGGGTGAAATGGGATTTTGTCGACGGGCTAAGCCTTACCGCCGCGATCTTTGAAATCGAACAAAGCTCGCCGCAGCCTGCGGACAATGATCCGGCAACGCTCGATGTGATCGATTCCACGATCCGCGGTTTCGAGCTGTCGCTGATTGGTGAAGTGACGCCGGGCTGGTATGTCTCGGCAGGCTACAGCTATCTCGACGGGGCGCAGGTCGATGCCTTCGGCAATGAAGGGCTGCGTCCGCGCGAATTGCCCGAAAACACCTTCTCGATCTGGAACCAGGTCGAAGTAACCGACGGGTTGAGCCTCGGCCTTGGCCTCACGCATCAGGGTGACAGCTTCGCCAGTAACGGAAATGTGACCTATACCGGCCTCAATGGCGACCGCGTGACCACGCGCCCGGTAATGCCCGCCTACACCCGCCTCGATGCTTCGATCAGCTACGACGTTTCGGAAAATCTGCGCCTGCAGGTGAATGTCGAGAACCTGACCGACACGCTCTACTTCCCCAATTCGCACAGCACGCATGAGGTGAGCGTGGGCGCGCCGCTGAATGCGCGCTTTGCGATCAGCGGGCGGTTCTAGGCGGAAGCAAATCCCGGAGCGCGGGGATAGTCCCCTTTAGTCCCCGCTCTCTCCTGCCTCGCCAGCGCCCTCTCCCCCGGAAGGGCCCATGGCGGGAACGGCACGCGCCGCGTCCGCCGGGTCAATGCCCGGAGCGGGCGCGGCGCTGATGCGTTCCTGACGGCGGGTGACGCGGCCTGCGCGCTGCACAGCGGCAATCAGCCGCGGATAGACCCCGCAGCGGCACAGATTGGGAATCGCCGCACGGATATCTTCCTCGCTCGGGTCGGCATTCTTGGCAATCAGCGCGGCTGCGGCCATCGCAATGCCGGGCGTGCAATAGCCGCACTGGATCGCCTGTTCGGCCACTAGCGCCTGCTGCACCGGATGCGAGCGGTCGCGGCTCAGCCCTTCGATGGTGGTGATAAAACGCCCCTCGGCCTCGGCAATAGTGACAAGGCAGGAACGCAGCGCCTCCCCGTCGATCAACACCATGCACGCGCCGCAATCGCCCGCGCCGCAGCCATATTTGGTGCCGGTCAGATTGGCCGCATCGCGCAAGGCCCACAGCAAGGGGGTCTGCGGATCCATGTCGAAAGAGACCGGCCTGTCATTCACCGTCATTGCGGGCATGGGGAATTTCGCGCTCCGAAATCGTGTTTGAGTCCGTCTTGCCGATCACGCGGGCAATGTCGAGATGCGCCGCGGCACATCTCCCCATTGCCAATGCCGCCGGGAGGTCTAGGGGTTTGCTGATGAACGCGGCCACACCCAGCGACGTTGCGACGTCCGATCCAACCGCTCCCGACCCAGCTTCCCGCGCCAAACTGGTGCGCGGCTCCATCGCCGGGCACCTGCTCGGCCAAACCGTGCCCGCGATTGTCGGCGTCGCCGCGATCATGTCGGTGGGCGTGATCGATGCCTATTTCATCGGCCAGCTGGGCGGCGCCGAACTGGCGGCGATCAGCTTCATCTTCCCCGTCATCACCGCGCTTTCCAGCCTGGGCGTGGGGGTGATGGTGGGGATCAATTCGGTGGTGGCGCGCGCGCTTGGCGAGGGCGATCACGACCGCGCGCTGGCCCGCGCCAATCTGGGCATGATCCTCGGCCTGCTTTCCGGACTGGTGATCGGCGTGGCACTTTTCGCGCTGCGGGAACCGCTGTTCGTGCTGATGCAGGCCGATGCCGCGATCCTGCCGCTGATCGATGAATTCATGGCGCCCTTCGCGCTCGGTTTTCCGCTGATGATGACGATGATGGGCATGACCGGGGTGATGCGCGGGCAAGGCGCGGCCAAGAGCAATACGGCGGTGCTGATCCTTTATTCGGCGGCGAACTGGGTGCTCGATCCGCTGCTGATTACCGGAGCGTTCGGGATTGCGGGATACGGCGTGGCGGGCGCGGCCTACGCCACGATTGGCGGCTGGCTGATCGCCATCGGTTTCGCCTTCTGGCTGCTCGGGCGGCTCGATTTGCCCTTTGCGCCGGGGTCGGTTCGCAATTGCCAATGGGGCAAGCAGCTCGCCGCGATCAGCCGCGTGGCCGCGCCTGCCGCCTTTACCAATTCGATCAATCCGGCGGGGCTTGCCGTGCTGACCGCCCTGCTCGCCGCAGAGGGCCAAGCAGCGGTTGCAGGCTTTGGCACAGGCGGGCGCTTGCAGAGTTTTGCCGTGGTGCCGCTTCTGGCGCTGTCAGGCTCGATCGGCTCTATCGTCGGGCAGAACTGGGGCGCGGCGGAATATGGCCGGGCGCGTAGCGCGCTGCTCCAAGCGTGTATCTGGGCGGCAGGCTATGCGCTGGTTGCCGCGGCCGGCCTGTTCCTGTTCGCCGACTGGTTCGCGCGGGCTTTCACCGACGATCCGGAGGTGAGCGCCGCCACGGTGCAATATCTCGCAATATCGGTGTGGGGCTATGCCGGCTTCGGCGTGCTGATCGTGGTCAACGGCGCGTTGAACGCCATCGACCGTGCGTCGAGCGCGATGGCGCTGTCGCTTTCCCGCGTGCTGCTGGTGATGATCCCCATCGCCTGGCTCGCCCGCGCCGCTTTGGGCACCGAGGCGATTTATTATGCAGAGCTCGCCGCCAATCTGCTGGGCGGACTGGCGGCGGCGGCCATCGCGTGGTGGGCGCTGTGGCACAAGGCACCGCGCCCGCAACCGGCCTAAAGCGGACGCGTGCTCCCGAAGAACAGCGCCTGGCTGATCGCCGCGCGCACCGCATCTTCTTGGAACGGCTTCGTAATCAGATAGGTCGGCTCGGGCCGGTCTCCGGTGAGCAGCCGTTCGGGATAGGCGGTGATGAAAATCACCGGCACGCTGCCCTGCGCAAGGATATCGTCCACCGCATCAAGGCCGGAAGACCCGTCCGCCAGCTGGATATCCGCCAGCACCAGACCCGGCGTTTGCCCGGCGATAACGTCCTGCACCTGTGTGCGGGTGGCGGCGGTGCCGCAAATCTCGTGGCCGAGCGCGCGCACCAGATCTTCGAGCTGCATCGAAATGAGCGCCTCATCCTCGATTATCAGCACGCTGGTGGTCGATTCGCGATCAATCTCGGCCACCGCCTCGCGCACCAAAGTCTCGATTTCTGCAGGCTCCATGCCCATGATCGTGGCTGCGTCGGCGGCGCTGAAATCTTCCACCGTGGTGAGTAACAAGGCCTGCCGGTTGAGCGGGGTGATCCGCCGCAACTGGCCCTGTGCGGCGATTTCGTGCACGCTGCCCGAGGCCTGCGCATCAGCGACTTCGAGATAGGCGCTCGACCACACGCGCGAGAACGCGGCGTAGAGCGGCACGCGCCCACCGCGCAGCGATCCTGCCAGTTCCTCATCGGCCAAGGCCGCTTCCAGGGTCGCCTGCACAAAGGCATCGCCGGTCGACTGCGAGCCCGTCAGCGCGCGGGCATAGCGGCGCAGGAACGGAAGATGAGCCGCAACTTCGGCACCGATGGACATAGAAAACCCCTCACGGAATGGATGATGCAGAGTGAACGCCCGGTGCGACTGGCGGTTCCGGCCTTGCGTGCGCACCGTATCCGGCAGCTTTTCGGAAGGATGCAAAAAATTTCACGCCGCCGGGGAACCCCTCGCCGGAATGCGCATTTCATTACCATCACCGCCGAAGACCCCCCCTCCCGTCCAAATCGGCAGGTGATACGATCCCGGAAGGCCCTCGCTCCCATGCGGAGCGGGGGCCTTTCAAATTTCGGGCCGCGCCTCACAGATCCTTCTGGTAAATCCGGTATTCGCGGTTGATCTTGGATTCGATCGCATCGGCGATGGCGACCATCCCTTGATTGTCTTCCAGAATCCAGCCAACCTCCGCCCGCTGTGCCCCGTGCTCGGCCACGGCATAGCGGCGGATATATTCGATCATCATAAAGGCAAGCTGGCTGGCGAGCCGCGAGTTCTGGTATTCCGGCACCACCCCCATCAGTGGCACGCGCCAGTTCACCGCGTCCGGCTTGCGCAGCCACCAAAGCAGCTTCGCCCAGTTGAAGGGGAAGAGCTTGCCGTCAAAATCCTTGAGCTTCAGATTGATGTCAGGCCATGCGAGCATGAAAGCAGCAGGCTTGCCATCGACTTCGGCAATCATATTCGCGCCCGACTGGATCAGCGGTTTCAGCTTCTTGCCGCCATAAGCCTTCTCGCGTTCGGTAAAGGGCACAAAGCCCCAATTCTTCGACCATGCGGAATTGAGAATGTCGAGGATGATATCCGCCTCCTCGGCAAAGCGCGATGTATCCACGGGCCGCACCTTGATCTTGCTGCTGCGCTCGCCCGAGGCGACGATGCGGTTCACCAGTTCGGGGAAACCGTCGCGCACATTGTGCAGATCATAGGTGTAAAGCCGCTTGGCCACGGCATAGCCTTGGGCCTCCACCCAGCCTTCATAAGCGGCATTGTGGTGCCCCATTAGCAGCATAGGCGGGTGATCGTGGCCTTTGACCAGCAGCCCCGGCTCTTCCCACACCGACAGGCTGATCGGCGCGAGCACGCGGGTCATGCCTTCCTCGCGCAGCCACTGTTCGGCACGGGCAATGAGCGCGGCCATCACCGCGTCGTCCGTGGCTTCCATCAGCCCCCAATTGCCCGTTCCCGGCCCCATGCCCTGTTCGGGCGGCTGGGCGAGCGCGAGTTCGTCATAATGCGCGGAAATCCGCCCGACGACCGCTCCGCCGCGCTTGGCGAGGAACAATTGCATCCGCGCGTGATCGTGAAACGGGTTCTTCCCCGGCGTCAGCAGTTCCACCATATCGGCGCGCAAGGGCGGCACCCAATTCGGGTCATTGGCATTCAGTCGATAAGCGCAATCGATAAATGCATTGAGGTCGGACTTGCCCGCAACGGGCACAATCTCTATTTCAGCGGCCAATTCCGGCGTCCTTCGTTCAGCTGCGAGCAGCACTTTTTGTGTCAGGGGCGTCATAACAAGCGTGCGCCGCGCCGCAACGGTTTGAAGCCAAGCGCTGTGGAACACTTGGAAAGCGTAAAGAGCAGACCATCGTCATGAACCCGGCGACATCACCCGATAATGTGCATACCGGCCCCGCCGTAGAGCGCCGCCGCGTGCACGCCGATATTCCCGATGACAAGGCGATGCTGAAAGCCGCAGCGCAATTGACGCGCGATATCGACAAGGCCCGCCCCGAAATCTACTGGCCCGATATGCTGGTGAGCGCCTTTGCGGGATATGCCCTGCTGGCGGGCGCTATTCTGCTGGAGCCGACATGGCTTGCCGTGCTGAGCGGTGTGTTGGCGATTTACCCGCTCTATCGCGCGCTGCTGTTTATTCACGAAATCAGCCATCTGCACCGTGACGCGCTGCCCGGTTTCCGCACCGCGTGGAATCTGGTGGTGGGCATTCCGATGCTTACGCCAAGCCTGATGTATGACAGCCCGCACCGCATCCACCATTCGCGCCAGCGTTATGGCACGGCGGAAGACCCCGAATATATGCCGCTCGCGCTGATGAAGCCGTGGAGCCTGCCGTTTTTCGTCCTGGTCGCCGCGCTTGCGCCGATTGCACTGGTGGTACGCTGGGGCGTTCTTGCGCCCATTGGCGTGGTGATCCCCGCCGTGCGCCGTTTCGCGTGGGAGCGGTTCTCCACCCTCGCCATCAATCCCGATTTCCGCCGCCGTCCGGCGGACGAGAAAGACCGGAACTGGTTCCTCTTCCAGCAGGCGGGATGCAGCCTCTGGGCGCTGTTCCTGATGAGCACGCCGTTCTGGCTCGGCTGGAAGCCGTTGCTGGTCGCCATGGCGGTGACGGGCGCGGTGGCGACGTTCAACCAGCTGCGCACGCTCGTCGCCCATTTGTGGGAGAATGACGGCGAGGCGATGACGGTGACCGCGCAATATCTCGACAGCGTCAACGTGCCGCACTGGATCGCGGGCCTGTGGGCGCCCGTAGGCCTACGCTATCACGCGACGCACCACCTGATGCCCTCGCTCCCTTACCACTCGCTGCACGAGGCGCACAAACGCATCAGCGCGCATCTGGGCGCAGGCTCGACCTTTGACGAGGCCAGCCACAAGGGAATGTGGCCGCTGGTGGGCCGGATCGCGAAAAGCACGATGGGGCGGCGGGGTTAGCCGAAGCTCCCCTCCCCTTGGGGAGGGGCTGGGGGTGGGGGTTCCACGCCAATTTGATGCCGTACCCCCATCCCAACCGTAGGCGCTTCGCACCGTCTGCGACTCCCCCAAGGGGAGGGCTCTTTTTTCGCGCGAGCTTTCTTGGAGGCGCGCTACTCCTCTGTCCGCACAAGCACCGCCTCGCCGACGAACAGGAACAGGAAGAAAGGCGCCCATGCCGCGAGCAGGGGCGAGTATCCGCCGAAGCTGCCCATGGCGAGCGCGGCGTTGTCGACGACGAAATAGGCAAAGCCCAGCGCCATCCCGATCACCGCGCGCAGGAACAGATTGCCCGAGCGGGCAAGCCCAAAGCCCGCCACCGCGCCCAGAAGCGGCATCAGGATGGCGGACAAAGGCCCTGCGATCTTGTGCCACCATTTGGCTTCGAGCTCGTCCGTCCGGCGGCCTGCCGATTGCAGCGCTTCGATGCTATTGCCCAATTGCATCAGCGTCTCGCCATCGGGATCGACGCGGCCGAGTTCGACCTGCCCGATGGTCACGCCTTCGGCCAGCACCATAGTGCCCAGATCGGTTGCCTCGGCGGTGGCGACGACAAAGCCCGTCGCGTCCTCCATCTGCCAGCCGGGATTGGCGAAGGTGGCGCGGTCGGCGCGCACCTGCCGCACGATCATGCCATTGCCGTCGCGGCTGTAATAGGTGACGTCGGTCAGCACCGTCGCCTCGCCCCGCCCGCTCGCGCTGCGCGCCATCAGCACGCTCGATCCGTCGCTGAAATAGACATTGCCGCGCGTGTCGGGCGTTGCCGGAACCGCGGCATATTCCACGTCCTCCCACGCTTTCAGCGTCGCGGTGGCGCGGGTGACGATGCGCTCGTTAAAGGCGAACGAAACCCCGGCAATCACCACGCCCAGCAGCAGCAGCGGCGCGAGGATCTGGTGTGCGGAAAGCCCCGCCGCTTTCATCGCGATCACTTCGGAATTCTGGTTCAGCCCCGCCAGTGTGATGATCGTTGCCAGCAGCACCGAATAGGGCAGGAAACGCGCGACCAGCTGCGGCACGCGGAGCGAGACATATGTCCACAGCTCGGCATTGCCATTGCCCTCGACGGCAAGAATGTCCCCCGTCTTGCCCAGCAGATCGAGCGACATCAGCACCAGCACCAGCATCGCCAGCACCGCGACAATGCGCACCGCGAACATCTTCGTCAGATAGATCGTCAGCCGCCGCGAGGGGAAGAAATCAAGCAGCACCGCGGCCCTCCTGCAACGCGCCGCGTTCGGCCAGTTCGGCCTGCTGCATCGCCAGATCGTCCTCCGTACCAAACTCGCCTTCGGGCACCACGCCTTTCAGCCGGTTGCGCCCGAACAGCTTGCTAAGCGCGCGGCCGATTTTCGAGTAGGCCTTTTCGAGGAAGCCGATGGGCCGCCCGCCCGGCACGAAGGCGACTTGATAATACATCCAGAAAATCATCGCCGCGAGCACCGCAAACGGTCCCCACAGCGCAAGGAAGGGGTCAAGCTGGCCGATGGCGGCGACTTCCGATCCGTACTGGTTGATCTTGTGATACGCGACGACGATGATGATCGAGAGGAAGACGCCCAGCGCGCTGGTCGACCGTTTAGGCGGGATGGCGAGCGACACCGCGAGCAGCGGCAGCATCAGCATCATCACCACTTCGACCATGCGGTAATTGAACACTGCTTGGCTGGCGACGCGTGCCTCCGCACTGCTTTCCTCGCTCCAGCCGATTTCGAGCAATTCGGGCAGCAGATATTCGCGTTCGCTCTCCCCGCGTTCGCGGAACTGTTCGAGCGCGGGCAGATCAATCGGCAGATCGTGCTGGGTGAAGCTGAGGACGCGCGGCGGGCCTTCTGGCACTTCGTGCACAATCGTCCCGTCCACCAGCCGCAGGATGATCGTGTTGCGGTCTTCCCGATTGGCGAGGAAGCGTCCGTGGCGGGCCGAGATCGACAGCACCTGCCCGTCATCATCCGCCAGCCGCGCGAAGATGCCGTCGAGCTGGCGGCCTTCATCCTGACTGCCTTCGATCCGCAGCGCCATCCGGTCTTGAATGACGTTGAACTCGCCGACCTTGATCGACGCACCCAAGGCGCCCGAGCGCAATTCGAATTGCAGTTCCTGATAATCGAAATGGGCGCGCGGCTGGATATAGCCGACAATCGCGAAATTGAGCGCCACCAGCCCGAACGTCAGCAGATAGGGCACCCGCAGCAGCCGCGTATACGACCAGCCGACCGCGCGCATCACATCCAGCTCGCTGGACGTCGCCAGCTTGCGGAACGCCAGCAGCACGCCCAGCAACAGCCCCAGCGGGATCGACAATCCGGCATATTCCGGAATGAGGTTCATCAGCATCCGGAAGACGACATTGATCGGCCCGCCTTCGGCGCTCACGAATTCGAACAGGCGCAGCATCTGCTCCAGCATCAACAGGCTCGCCGCGAGCACGAACACGCCGACCATAGGCACAATCGTGAGCCGGAAAATGTAGCGGTCGGCAGCGGTGATGAAGCGGGACAACAGGTTCACTCGATTATGCAGCGATTGCACCCTGCCCTAGCGCCATTTTTGCAGGAGGTCAGCCCCCGCTCGAGGCCCGTGGCCCGCGCGCTTAGGCCTTCTCCAGCGTGCATTGCAGCGGATGCTGGTTCTGGCGGGCGAAATCCATCACTTGGTTCACTTTGGTTTCGGCGACTTCGTAAGGAAAAATGCCGCACACGCCGACACCGCGCTGGTGAACGTGCAGCATGACGCGGGTCGCCTGTTCCAGATCCATGCGGAAGAACCGCTTGAGTACCAGCACGACGAATTCCATCGGCGTATAGTCGTCATTGAGCATCAGCACCTTGTACTGGCTCGGCTTTTTGGACTTGGCGCGGGTTTTGGTGGCGACGCCGACCTGCCCTTCTCCGCCGCTCACGCCGGTATCATCGCCATCCTCGTCGGCGGCGGTCACGGCCCAGTCGGGGCGAGGCGAAGGAAGGGGAAGTGCATTCATTGAAGAGCCAAATATCGTATCGCGGGCCCCGGCTGCAAGAGGGCTAAGGCACTATATCTCACAAGCCCGCAGGATAGACCGTGCGGGTTTACGAATTTCCTACCCGCTCCAGCGGCGCGAGACTGGCGCAAAACGCAAACGGGCCGGACAGCCAAAGCTGCCCGGCCCGAATTCTACCGTCCGCCGGAGGGAGAGGAGAGTGGCGGAGCGGTGGAATGCGGAGGTTTACGCGACCTTCGAGAGCTTCTCGGCGGCAACGTTCACGCGGCCCGAAATCGGGGCGGCAACGTCGTTCGCCAGCTTCACGGCAGCGTCGGTGTTCTTCGAGGTGGCCGCAACCATCGCATCGAAGTTGCGACGCAGGATCTTGCCCTGCAGCTGGAACAACTCGGTCGGGCTCTTGATCGCAGCCATTTCCTTGAGATCAGCGGTCATGGTTTCGTAGACCGTCTTGGCTTCGTCGGCATAGGCCTGGCCCATGGTCTGCACGCCTTCGGCAAGGATCTTGCCGCTTTCGACGACAGCTTCGACATTGCCCTTGGCGAATTCGGTCATTTCGGTGACAGCTTCGGTGCCCTTGTCGTAAGCCGACTGCGCACGGTCCTGCATTTCCTTCATGGCGCCGGTCATGGTGTCGGTGACGACGGCGGTGTAATCGGTAGCTTTGGTAGCCATAATCTTTTCCTTGAGCTGGGTAACAGTGGGTTGGGTTTTGGCTGCGGGCGCCTTCTTTGCAGCAGGCGTCTTCTTCGCAGCGGCTTTCTTGGTTACGGTCTTCGGCGCGATGGCCTTTGCGGGAGCGGCGGCGGTTTTGGCCGGAGCCTTGGCAGCGACCTTCTTCGCCGGAGTCTTCTTCGCGGGAGCCGGTTTGGCAGCCGACGCCTTAGCCGGAGCCGCCTTTTCAGCCGTCACCGCAGCCGAAGCATCGGCGTACGCCTGGTCAGCATTGTCTTCGGTTTTCACCGGAGCCTTGGTGGTTGCCTTCGTGGTGGCCATACAATCCTCGCTTCCGGGACGCTCCATTGCGATCCCTTGTTGCAGTGCACAATATATGTTTGTGCAACTGCGAAGTCAAGGATTATTGTGCACTGCACAAAAGTCGTAGAAATGGCGGAAAACCGGGCCTCCGGACGGGCTAGCGCGCCTTGACGTAGCGCCCGGGAGCGTCCTCGATCACTGTGTCGCCGCGCCCTCCGGGCTTGCGCTTTCCGGCGGGTTTGATGCGCTTCGCATCGTGGCTTTCGATCCATGCGAACCAGTCTGGCCACCAGCTTCCGGGCGTTTCGCTCGCGCCGTCAAGAAAGCTCTCGAGCGAATCGAACGCGCCCTCATTGGTCCAATACTGGTATTTGCCCGCCGCCGGAGGATTGACCACGCCCGCAATATGTCCGCTGCCCGCCAGCACGAAGCGGATGGGGCCGGAAAAATGCTCGGTCAGCTTCCACACGCTGGAAGGCGGCGCGATGTGATCCTCGCGCCCCGCCTGCACATAGCTGGGCGTTTGCACCTTGGTGAGATCTATCGGCATTCCCGCGACGCCCAGCGCATCGGGCTGCACCAGCAGATTGTCGCGGTAGAGATCGCGCAAGTAAGCCGCGTGCCACTTGGCCGGCAGATTGGTGACATCGCCGTTCCAGTAGAGCAGATCGAAAGCCGGATAATCCTCACCCAGCAGATAGTGGTTCACCACGTAATTCCAGATCAGGTCTGATCCGCGCAGCATATTGAACGTCGCCGCGAGATAGCGCCCGTCGAGATAGCCGCCCTTGCTCGCCTGCCGGATGAATTCGAGCTTCCCGTCATCGACGAACAGTTTCAAATCGCCCGCATGGGTGAAATCGACCTGCGCGGTAAAGAATGTCGCGCTTGCCACCTTCTCCGCCTCGCCCTGCCGCGCCAAAACGGCGAGCGTGCCCGCCAACGTCGTGCCTGCCACGCAATAGCCGATGGTGTGGACGCCCGGCACCTTCAGCCGCTCGCGCACCACGTCGATGGCTTCCATCTGCGCGAGAAAATAGTCGTCCCAGTCGATATGCGCCAAGCTGTCATCGGCGCTTTTCCAGCTGACCATGAACACCGTCAGCCCCTGATCGACCGCCCATTTAACGAAGCTCTTCTTCGCATTGAGATCGAGGATGTAGAAGCGGTTGATCCATGGCGGGAAGATCAGCAGCGGGGTTTCGATCACCGTCTCGGTGGCGGGCGCATACTGGATCAACTGGAACAAATGCGATTCATGCACCACCTTGCCCGGCGTCGTGGCGATGTTGCCGCCGACTTCGAACTGGCTGGTGTCGGTGTGGGTCAGCTGGCCCTTCTCCAGATCGCCCGTCAGCCGCTGCAGCCCGCGCACGATATTCTCGCCGCCCGTCTCCATCGTGCGTTCAAGCACCACCGGGTTCATCAGCGGGAAGTTGGCGGGGCTCATTGCGTCGAGCACATTTTGCGTGGCGAAGCGCAGATTTGTGCGATCCTCCTCGCTCAGCCCTTCGGCGCTTTCGACCCCGGCATTGAGCTTTTCGGCGATCAGCAGATAGGTCTGGTGGATCAGTGCGAAGACCGGCTGTTCGCGCCACGCCTTGTCCGAAAAGCGCCGGTCGCGGCGCGGCAATTGCGGGTCGGACGGTTCGCCCTCGCTCTGGCCGGAATATTGCGCCAGCACGTTCTGCCACAGCTCGAAACTCTCTGCCCACAATTGCTGTTGCGCCATCGGGCTAAGCGCGGGCATGGCGGCCGTCCATTTGCGCATTGCCTCCATCCAGTTGGCTGGGCTGGAAAGCATCGGGGCAGGCTGCTGTTCCTTGGGCAGCCAGAATTGCAGCCAGGTTGCCTGAAACTCCATCATCGCCGCGCCCATGGCGTCGATGGCGGCAGTGTCGGGCAAATGGTCTTCCGCGCCCGGAGCAACCGTCTGCATCATCTGCCGCGCCGCCTCACCTTGCATCCGCAGCATCTCGGTAAAGATATCGGCGGCGTCCTGCGCGCCTTCATTGCCGGGCTTGCTCGTGTCACTCATGGCCGCCACCCTTAGCCGGTTTTGCGCGCCTGTGCAGCTATTGTGCAGCGATAGCGGGCGCGCATAGCATTGCGCTGCTACGCGCCCGCTCGCGGTCAGGCAAACGCTCCGTTGCGCCAAGCGAAACTTTCGTTCATTTGAGGCCGCATCCGCGTCATATTCAACGCCTCAACCAAGGATCGCGACCCCAATGATGGAACAAGAGTTCTACCGCATCAAGCGCCTGCCCCCCTATGTCATCGCCGAAGTGAACGCGATGCGGGCGGCCGCGCGGGCGGAAGGGCGCGACATTATTGACCTTGGCATGGGCAATCCCGACCAGCCGCCGCCGCAGCACGTGATCGACAAGCTGTGCGAAGTCGCGGCCAAGCCCGATGCGCATGGCTATTCGCAATCCAAGGGCATTCCCGGCCTGCGTCGCGCGCAGTCGGATTACTACGCCCGCCGCTTTGGCGTCGATCTCGACCCCGAAAGCGAAGTGATCGTGACGCTGGGCTCGAAAGAAGGGCTCGCCAGCCTCGCCACCGCGATCACCGCGCCGGGGGACACCATCCTCGCGCCCAATCCCAGCTATCCGATCCATACGTTCGGCTTCATCATTGCCGGGGCCTCGATCCGCAGCGTGCCAACCACGCCGGACGAGAATTATTGGAAGGCGCTGGAACAGGCGATGACCTTCACCGTCCCGCGCCCCACCATTCTGGTGGTCAATTTCCCGTCCAACCCCACTGCCGAAACGGTCGATCTGGAATTCTACGAGCGGCTGGTGGACTGGGCGCGGTTCCACAAGATATGGGTGCTGTCCGATCTCGCCTATTCGGAGCTGTATTACGACGGCAAGCCGACCGTCTCGATCCTGCAAGCCAAGGGCGCGAAGGATGTGGCGATCGAGTTTACCAGCCTTTCCAAAACCTACGGGATGGCGGGCTGGCGTATGGGCTTTGCCGTGGGCAACCGCACGCTGATTTCCGCGCTCACCCGCGTCAAAAGCTATATCGATTACGGTGCTTTTACCCCGATCCAGGCCGCTGCCTGCGCCGCGCTCAATGGGCCGCAGGATTATGTCGAGCAGAACCGGCAGATGTATCACCGGCGGCGCGATGTGATGGTGGAGGCGTTTGGCCGCGCCGGATGGGACATTCCCCCGCCGCCCGCCAGTATGTTCGCGTGGGCTCCGCTGCCTGCCGCGCTGAAGGACATGGGAAGCTTGGAATTTTCCAAACAATTGCTCACCGAAGCGCAGGTCGCGGTGGCTCCCGGTGTCGGCTATGGCGAGGATGGCGAAGGCTTCGTCCGCATCGCCATGGTCGAAAACGAGCAGCGGCTGCGGCAGGCGGCGCGCAATGTGAAACGTTATTTGCAAAGCAAGGGCGTCAACACGCCGGGCGGGTAATGCTCGCGGGGCGCAACTGGCGGGGGCAAATCTACGCAGCTTTGCGCAGAAGGTGAGTTGGCCATGGGCAGGCCGCTTTCCCGGTGGCATGGATAGGGCATGGTTACGCGCAAGCCTTCCCCACAATTCTTCGGCTGGATCGCCCCGCAAGCGCAGCCGCCCGCGCGTTGGAACCTGGCGGCGCTCGATTGGGAATTGTGCGGCGGCAAGGGCGGATGCCGCGCCGAATGCCGCCATGTGCTGATCTGCGACACCAGCGCGCTTGGCCCGGCCGAGCGGCTGGCGCTCGCCGAATCGGACCGCCCCGCATGGCGGCTTATCCTGCTCGGCGTGGAAGACCCGAAGGAGCGGGCCGAGCTGATCAATCGCGGCTGCGCCGAGGCGCTTCCGGCGGCAACCGGCCTCCACGAATTGCAAGCCCGCGCGCGGCGCGTCGCCGATATGTTCGGGATGCTGCCGCGCTGGCGCGATACCGGCCCGCTGACGCTCGACCTGTTCCACCGCGATGCGCGGCTGGGCGCACGCTGGCTCAGCCTCCACCCGCGCGAATTCGGCGTGCTGTGGCGGCTCGCCGATACGCCGGGCGAGCGGGTGACGCGCAAGCAATTGCTCGAAGATGTTTGGCGGCTGAGCCACGAGCCCGAGACCAACAGCGTCGAAGTGCATATCTCGCGCCTGCGCTCCAAGCTGGCGCTGGCCGGGTGCGAGGGGCTGGTGGAGACGGTGCCGCAAGGGGGCTATCGCCTCGCCGATGCTGGCCGCTTCCTGCGCGCCGACCGTCCGGCCGAAGGCGACGCGCTCGACCGTTACCTGCGCGAACTGGGCTGGGCTGGAGTGGAAGCGGAATAGCGGCGCGGTTCAACCCGCCCGCAGCATTCCGGCAAACCGGTCGAACACCGTTTCGTGCAGTGGCTGCTCAAAGGCGAGGCCCGCGCGCCCGTCCTCGCGCCACACCAGCTCGGCTGGCTGCGCGCTGAGCCCGGGCAGCGTTATCAGCACGCGATCACCCGCTTCGCCCGTCCAGCCGCGCGCCTCCACCATCGCTCCGCCGATCGACAGGTCGAGCACTTGCAAATCGGCACTCATCCCGCGCCGCGAGCGACACTTGATGCGCAAGACCTGCTGTTCCCCGACTGCCAGCGAAACCATGGATTGCCTTTCTATAACCACCCCGCCGTGGCGGGAGGTGATGGGAAGAATATGCCTCGCACAGGTTGCAAAGCCGTTTACCCCGTCTTCACCAGAACCGCTAAGCGATTGCTCAAAAGATGCGTTAAGGCGGTGCTAGGGATGTTTCTGCGGCGCGGCGCACGAAGGGCATTGCACCTTCGCCCCGCCTGCGTTAGGTGGCGCGCCTTCCGGCCCGATGGCGGAGTGGTGACGCAGCGGATTGCAAATCCGTGCACGCCGGTTCGATTCCGGCTCGGGCCTCCACCTTCCCACACATGGGAATGTGCCGCTTTAGCTCAGTTGGTAGAGCACATCATTCGTAATGATGGGGTCAACGGTTCGAGTCCGTTAAGCGGCACCATTTGGCCTGTGCGCGGCGCTCTTTTCATCGGCATGCCCCGGAATGGCGGGTCAGGCCTTCAGCCAGAACCTGATGATCCACGCGACCGTGCCGAGCACAGCCACGCTTCCTGCCCAGATCGCTGCCATCCATGCCAGCTGTCGCCATAAGGGGGCTTCCGGCTCGTTGTCCTGCGCATGGCGCATTAGTGATACCCCTCGTCACCCACCTTGCCGCGGAACACCCAATAGGCCCAGGCGGTGTAGCCGATGATGAGCGGCATGGTGATCGCGACGCCCACCAGCATGAATATCTGGCTGCGCTCGGGCGCGGCGGCGTCCCAGATCGTTAGCCCCGGCGGCACCACATAGGGCCACATCGTCACGCCCAGCCCCGCCATGCCGAAGAAGAACAGCGCCAATGCGAGCCAGAAGGGCTTGCTGTTGCGCTCCTTGCGGATCGCGCCGATCATCGACAGGGCGATAATGCCGGTGAGCACCGGCACCGGCGCAACGAAATAGATCTCGGGTGCGCTCAGCCAGCGGGCGGCATATTCGCTGTTGAGCGTGATGTTGTAGAGGCTGACCGCGCCCATCAGGGCAATCGTCGCCAGCGCCGCGCGCAGGGCCAGCTTGCGCGCGTGCGCCTGCCCTTCCCCGTCGAGCTTCCAGATCAGCCAGGTGCTGCCCAGCAGAGCATAGCCTGCCACCGTGCCCAGCCCGCACAACAGCGTGTAAGGCGTGAGCCAATCGAACCAGCTTCCGGCATAGGCGCGGTCGACCACATCGATCCCCTGTAGCAGCGCGCCCAGCGTCATCCCCTGCGCCATCGCCGCCACCAGCGATCCGCCTGAGAATGCGGCATCCCAGAAACGCCGATGCGCCGGATCGCGCCAGCGGTACTCGAAGGCGACTCCGCGGAAAACAAGGCCAAGCAGCATGGCGATAATCAGCGGATAGGTGGCCGGCAGCACCACCGCATAGGCCAGCGGAAAGGCGGCAAACAACCCGCCGCCGCCCAGCACCAGCCAGGTCTCGTTCCCGTCCCACACAGGCGCGATGGAATTCATCGCCCGATCCCTTTCGCGCCCCACTTCGAAGGTAGGGAAGAGAATGCCGATGCCCAGATCGAACCCGTCCATCACCACATAGGCGAACACGGCGAAGGCGATGATGAAAGCCCAGATGACGGTGAGATCCATCACACATCCTCCTTTTGCGTAGGCAGGGTTTCGGCATGGCCGGGATTCTGCGTCGGCCCCGGGGTGATCCCGGCGGTGCGGATCGGCCCGCTATCGCCGCGCTTCGCACCAAGCTCGCCGGTGTGCGGAGGCTTGGCCATCAGGCGCAGGATGTACCACACGCCAATCCCGAACACGGTGAAGTAGACGAGGATAAAGGCCAGCAGCGACGCCGCAACCGCGGGCGCATCGAGCGGACTGGCCGCATCGGCGGTGCGCAGCAGGCCGTAAATGACATAGGGCTGGCGGCCGACCTCGGTGGTGATCCATCCCGCCAGCACGGCGATAAAGCCCGAAGGTGCCATCAGAACGGCGGCGCGGTGCAGCCATGGCATATCATACAGACGCTTGCGGAACCTTCCGTAGAGGCTCCACAGCCCGATCCCCAGCATCGCAAAGCCGATGCCCACCATGATGCGGAACGACCAGAAAACCATACCGACAGGAGGCTCCTCGTCATCGGGAATGGTATCGAGCCCGTCGAGCGGCGCATTCCAGTCATGCTTGAGGATCAGCGAGGAGAGCTTGGGAATTTCGATGGCGTAATGCACCGTGCGTTCCTCGCTATCGGGAATACCGAACAGGATCAGCGGCGCGCCATCGGGGTGGCTTTCGAAATGGCCTTCCATCGCCATCACCTTGGCGGGCTGGTGCTCCAGCGTGTTGAGGCCATGCATATCGCCGGCAAAGATTTGCAATGGCGTGACAATCGCCGCCATCCACATCGCCATGGAGAACATCTTGCGCGCGTGCAGGTTCGCCTTGTCCTTCAGCAAATGCCACGCGCCCACTCCGCCGACGACAAAGGCGGTGGTGAGATAAGCCGCCATCACCGTGTGCACGAGGCGGTAAGGGAAGCTGGGATTGAAGACGATGTCCCACCAGCTCGGCCCCGGCAGGAACTGGCCGTTGGCGGCAATTTCAAAACCGGTCGGCGTCTGCATCCAGCTGTTGACCGAAAGGATCCAGAAGGCTGACACAAATGTGCCGAAGGCGACCATGCAAGTGGCAAAAAAGTGCAACTTCTTGCCCACCTTGTTCATGCCGAACAGCATCACGCCAAGAAAGCCCGCTTCGAGGAAGAAAGCGGTGAGCACTTCATAGGCCATCAGCGGCCCGATCACCGGCCCCGCCACGTCCGAAAACACCGACCAATTGGTGCCGAACTGGTAACTCATGACGATGCCGGAGACGACGCCCATGGCAAAAGCGATGGCAAAGATCTTGATCCAGTATTTGAACAGATCGAGATAAAGCTGGTTGCCGGTTTTGAGCCACAGCCCTTCAAGCACCATCAGATAACTCGCCAGCCCAATGGAAAAGGCCGGGAAGAAGAAATGGAAGCTGACCGTAAACGCGAACTGGATGCGTGCGAGTAACAGGGCATCGAAGATCTCAAACATGGGCCAGCCTCGTCAAAAGGGTTGGGTTGCAAAGGTTAGGATGCGCCCGCCGGGGGGATGGGGGATTGGCGGGCGCATCCATGCGCCTCTCAGTCGACCCGAGTAGTGCGCAAATAGGGCTTTATCGTGGTGAAGCCTTGCGGAAATTTCGCCTTGGCATCTTCGTCAGAGACCGAAGGCGGAATGATGACCTCGTCACCCGGGCGCCAGTTGGCGGGCGTTGCAATCCCGGCGCGGTCGCCGGTTTGCAGACTGTCGATCACGCGCAAAATTTCGTCGAAATTGCGCCCGACGCTCATCGGATAGGTCATGATAAGCCGGATCTTGTCGGCAGGATCGATGATGAAGACCGATCGCACCGCAGCGGTCTCGCTCTGGTCCGGGTGGATCATGTCATACAGTTTCGCGATTTCCAGATCGGGATCGGCGACAATCGGGAATTGCAGCGTGACACCCTGCGTTTCATCGACGTCCTTCACCCATTCAAGATGCTCTTCCACCGTGTCGGTCGAAAGACCGAGCGGCTTACAATTGCGCCTTTCGAACTCGGCAGCGAGCTTGGCGGTCATGCCCATTTCGGTGGTGCAAACCGGAGTGAAATCAGCCGGGTGGCTGAAGAAGAAAACCCAGCTGTCTCCCGACCATTCGTGGAGCGTGATCTCCCCGGTGGTGGTGGCAACGGTGAAGTTGGGGGCGGTATCGCCGATATGTAGTGACATGATGTTTTCCTTTCGCAGCCGGGATAGCTGCCCGCCCCGATTCGCGCAATTTCAATATATCACTTTATGTAATCGATTTTTTATTTCGGTCATTAGAGGCAAAATATCAGCGTAAATTGGCCAAAATCATAGCTGGACTTAGGGCTTAATTTCAATTGTCTGCAAGTGTTTGCGCTCTGCGCGCGCCGGGATGCCGCGCTGTGACGGTCTGCCGGCGAAAAACTTACGCCCTCAGATCAGCCCGCGCGCCATGTAGTGGTCCACCGCTTCGGGCGGCTCGCCTGTGTCGAGCGAAACCTCGGCAAAGGCGCGGTCTTGCGAGAGGAAGACTTTGCCGTTCAGCTCCTCCACGAAATGGGTGCGTTGCAGGCGGTCCATCACCGGGCCTTTGACTTCGGAGAGGTGCAGCCCGATGCCGCCATCGCCCAGCCGATGGTTGATCGCTTCGAGGCTTTCGAGCCCCGATGCGTCCACTTCGTTCACCGCGCTGCACATGAGGATCACATGGCGCACGGCGGGACGGTCGGCGACTTGCTCCAGCACATATTCCTCCAGCCAGCGGGCGTTGAGATAGGTCAGCGCCTCGTCAATCCGGATCGATAGGACGTGCGGGACGGTAATCACCGCGTGCCGTTCGACATTGCGGAAATGCTCGGTTTCGGGAACGCGCCCGACAATCGCCGCGTGCGGGCGGCTGGCGCGCCAGAGATAGAGCAGCAGGCCAACCGCCACCCCGGCGATCACGCCCAGCTCCACGCCTGCCAGCAGGGTGATGCCGATGGTCGCCATATGCGCGGCGAAATCCGCCTTGGAATAGCGCCACAGCCGCCCCGGCGTCTTGAGGTCGACCAGGCTCAGCACCGCCACGATGATCGTCGCGGCCAATGTCGCAATCGGCAGGCTGTAGAGCAGCGGGGTAAGGAACAGCGTGGCGAGCGCGATCCCGACAGCGGTGTAGGCTCCGGCGGCAGGCGTCTGCGCGCCCGCGTCGAAATTCACCGCCGAACGGGCAAAGCCGCCGGTCACCGGATAGCCACCCGAAAACGCGCTGGCGATGTTCGCCGCGCCCAATCCGATCAGCTCCTGATCGGGCGCAATGCGCTGGCGGCGCTTGGCGGCGAGCGTTTGCGCGACCGAGACGCTTTCGACAAAGCCGATGATAGAGATGAGCAGCGCGGGCACCCACAGCTTTTCGATCAGCGACAAGTCGGTGCTGGGCATGGCGAAAGGCGGCAGACCCTGAGGGATCGCGCCGACGAGGCTGACGCCCCTCTCCTCCAGTCCGAAAGCCTCCACGGCAAGGATCGTCAGCGCCACGGCCACGACCGGCCCAGCCTTGGCGGTCATTTCGGCAGCGCGTTCCTTCAGGCCGAGCTTTTGCAGCGCGGGCTTGCCGCCCTTGCGCACCCAGAACAGGAACAGCGTGGCAGGAACGCCGATGGCGAGCGTCACCGGATTGGTGTCGCCAATCGTGCTGGCGAGCGAGCCGAGCATGGCGGGCCAATTGTCGCCGCCCGCCTGGATGCCGAGAATATGCTTCACCTGGCTCGTCGCAATCAGCACGCCTGATGCGGTGATGAAGCCGCTGATGACGGGGTGCGAGAGGAGGTTGGCGAGGAACCCTGCCCGCAGCAGGCCGAGCACCGCCAGCATCACGCCCGACAGCATCGCCAGCGTGATCGCCGCTTCGAGATATTCCGCCGTCCCCTGCGCCGCGACCGCACCCGCTGCCGAAGCGGTCATCAGCGAAATCACCGCCACCGGCCCGACCGCAAGCGTGCGGCTGGTGCCGAAAATGGCATAGGCAAACAGCGGCACGATCGAGGCGTAGAGCCCGACCACCGGCGGCAATCCCGCCAACAGCGCATAGGCGAGGCTTTGCGGAATGAGCATGATGGTGACGATCACCGCCGCCATCAGATCGTCGGTCAGGACGCCGCGATTATACGTCCGGCCCCAGTCGAGTATCGGGAGGTAGCGGGAGAGCACGGTTGAGAATCCTCTCTTACTGCGCGATCAGGCCGCCGGGGCCTGCCAGCCATTCGCGGCCTTTGAGCATCCCGTTCCAGTAAATCCACGGCAGGGCGTCGGCCTTCAACATCCATGACAGGCGCTGCGGCTTGGTGCCATCGATAATCCATTCGGGGAAACTCGGCATCAGCTTGCCGCCATAGCCGAATTCGGCGAGCACAATCTTGCCGCGCTCCACCGTCAGCGGGCACGAACCGTAGCCGTCATAGCCTGCGCGCGGTCCGCGTCCGTCCAGCTGTTGCAGCAGGTTCACGGCGACCACCGGTGCCTGCTTGCGCACGGCAGCGGCGGTCTTTGCATTGGGCATGGAGCCGCCATCACCCAGTCCGAAGACATTGGGATAGCGGACGTGCTGCAACGTATGCTGGTCAACATCGGTGAAGCCGCTTTCGGAAGCCAGCGGACTGTCGGCCAGGAATTGCGGCGCCACCTGCGGCGGAACGACGTGGAGCATATCGAAACTGCGGGTAATTTCGCCCGCCTCGGTCTGGAACACCGCCTGCCGCGCGGGGCCGTCCACCGCGACCAGCGTGTTGCCGAGCTGAAGATTGATGCCGTATTTCTCGACATAGGTCATCAGCGCAGGCACGTAATCGGCCACCCCGAACAGCACGCCGCCGGCATTGCAGAAATCGACTTCGATCTTGTCCAGCACGCCGGAACGGTTCCAGTGGTCGCAGGAAAGATACATCGCCTTTTGTGGCGCGCCTGCGCATTTGATCGGCATGGGCGGCTGGGTGAAAATCGCGCGGCCCGATCTGACCGCCTGCACCAGTTCCCACGTATAGGGCGCCAGATCATAGCGGTAGTTGGAGGTGACGCCGTTCTCGCCCAGCGTCTCTTCCAGTCCGGCGATCTTTTCCCAAGCCAGCCGGATTCCGGGCGCGACGACCAGCGCCTTGTAGGTCAGCACCGATCCGTCTTCCAGCGTCACACCGTTGGTGTCGGGCGCGAAGCTCTTGGCGGCAGCCTTGATCCATTTCACCCCGTGGGGGATCACACTCGCCATCGTGCGACGCGTTATCTCCGGTTCGAAAATGCCGCCGCCAACCATCGTCCAGCCGGGTTGATAGGCGTGCATATCGGCCGGATCGACAATCGCAATGTCGAGGGTTTTGCGGCGCTTGAGCAGCGAGGCGGCAGTGGCAATCCCGGCAGCACCGCCGCCGATAATCACCACGTCATGGGATGCGTGCATTGTGGTTCCCCTCTCCGGGATGTCAGGCGAGTGCGTCCCGCCATGGTGTCAAATCGTATCCGGCAGCCTCCGCCCGGTGCAGGCGCTCTTCGACCGACAAGCCGTCAGGATTGGCCAGCGTATCGAGCGTGATCGAGCGCGTACCGGTGCGGCAGAAAGCGAGCACGGGGCCGTCCGCGCCTTGCCGCGCGGTGCGGAAGGCGGCGATAGCATCATCGCTGAAAGCGCCGCCCGCAACGGGGATATGATGGAACACCAGACCCGCCGCATCGGCAGCCGATTGCAGCTCCGCCACGGGAGGCTGGCCGGCCTCCTCGCCATCGGGGCGATTGCAGATCAGCGCGGTAAAGCCGAGCGCCTTGATCGCAGCCATGTCGGACGGAGCGATTTGCGGCGCGACCGCGAAATCGGCGGAGACTGTGCGGATGTCCATCACGCGTCCTTTTCCACCAGGCGAACCAGCAGCATTCCTGCGAGCATAGCGGCCACGAAAATCGCTGCCGAGACCGGCTCGATCACCAGCGCAGTGATCGCCGGCCCCGGGCACAGGCCGGCAACACCCCAGCCGATCCCGAACAGCGCCGATCCGCCGATCAGCTTGGGCGTCAGATCGCTGCGGTCGGGGATGGCGAATTTCAGGCCGAAGAGCGGCTGCGCCATGCGCGGCTGGATGCGCCAGGCAATCGCCATCACCAACACCGCACCGCCCATGACGAAGGCGAGCGTCGGATCCCAATTGCCGAACAGGTCAAGGAAGCCGCGCACGCGCGCCGGATCGGTCATCCCGCCCAGCGCAAGGCCCGCGCCGAACAGCCCGCCCGAAAGCAGCGGGGGAAGATATTGCTTCATCATGGCAGCACCTCGATGCCTGCGGCATTCATCACCGCGACGGTGGCGATCCCGGTCGCCATGAACGTGAGCGTGGCGACAAGCGAGCGCGCCGACAGGCGGCTCACCCCGCACACGCCGTGGCCGCTGGTGCAGCCGCTGCCCAGCCGCGTGCCGATGCCGACCAGCAGGCCCGCAATGGCGAGCACGAGCGGGCTGGCGAAATCTGCCTCCAGCTCACCGCCCAGCATGGCAACGACCACAGCGCCGAGCGGCAGGCCGATGAGGAACATCCACGCGCTGGAAAGCGACATTCCGCTGTTGCTGTTGCCGGTCGCGCGGGCGGCGATGCCGGAAACACCGGCAATCCGTCCCGCGCCGAGCAGCATCAGCGCAGCCGCGCCGCCAATCAGCACACCGCCCGCCAACCCTGCAAGCGGAGCCGCGTCAGGAAATCCGGGGAGCATCATACGGCGTTCACCGGAATCTTGATGTAGCTGATGCCGTTATCCTCGGGCTCGGGCAGATGCCCGCCGCGGATATTCACCTGCACCGAAGGCATGATGAGCGTCGGCATGGCCAAAGTCGCGTCGCGCGCGGTGCGCATCGCAACAAATTCGTCCTCGCTCACCCCGTCGCGCACATGGACATTGCCTTCGCGCTGCGCCTTGACCGTGGTTTCCCACGCATAGGTGTCGCGGCCGGGCGCCTTGTAATCGTGACACATGAACAGCCGCGTATCGTCCGGCAATTCGAGCAGACGGTGGATCGAGCGGAAAAGCTGGCGCGCGTCACCGCCGGGGAAATCGGCGCGTGCCGTGCCGTAATCGGGCATGAACATCGTATCGCCAACAAAGGCGGCATCGCCGATGATGAAGGCCATATCGGCAGGCGTATGGCCGGGCACGTGCAGGGCAATGCCTTCGATCGCACCAATGCGGAACGTATCGCCGTCGCCGAACAGGTGATCGAATTGCGAGCCGTCGCGTTCGAACTCGGTGCCGGCGTTGAACAATTTGCCGAACACTTCCTGCACCCGCACGATCTGCGCCCCGATGGCCAGATTGCCACCGAGCTTTTCCTGCAGATAGGGCGCTGCTGACAGGTGATCGGCATGGGCGTGCGTCTCGATCAGCCAAGTCACTTTCAGATTATTCGAAGTAACATAAGCAATGATCGCATCCGCCGAAGCGTGCGAGGTGCGGCCCGCTGCCGGTTCGTAATCGAGCACCGAGTCGATAATCGCCGCCTCCAGCGTCGCCGGATCGTGCACGACGTAGCTGACAGTAAAGGTCGCCTCGTCAAAAAACGCTTCAACAACGGGGCGTAGCGCGGGATCACCCATAGCGCGCGCAACCTGCTGCGACGCGGCTTCGAGCATAGAATCACCTTCAATCATGTGATATCTCCAATTAACTTACATAAAGTGTGTATATGTATTGCAATTGCAGAGTCAAGTGCTATGATTGGCCATATGGAAGACACGCCACCCTGTTCGCCTGCACCCTGCGCCGGATTGCGCATTGGTGACGCCCTGCCCGATTTCGAGGCGCGCAGCACGATGGGGCCGGTCAAGCTGTCGGCCTATCGCGGGCGCTGGCTAATCCTGTTTTCGCACCCCGCCGATTTCACGCCGGTCTGCACCACCGAATTTGTCGCGCTGGCCCGCGAAGCACACAGCTTCGAAGCGCGCGACTGCGGGTTGATGGCGCTCTCGGTCGACAGCCTGTTTTCGCATTTCGCTTGGCTGCGGCTGATCAAGCAGCGGTTCGATATCGAAGTGCGCTTCCCTATCGTGGAAGACCCGACGCTGGTGATCGGGCGCGCTTTCGGCATGGTCGCCCCGCAAGACAATGACAGCGCGACCGTGCGCACCACCTTCTTTATCGATCCCGCAGGGGTGATCCGCGCGATGACGTGCTATCCCGCGAATGTCGGGCGCTCGATCCCCGAAATGCTGCGGACGCTCGACGCCTTGCAAGCGATTGATGCGCAAGCGGGTCTGGCCCCGGCCAATTGGCAAGCAGGCGATGCGCTGCTGCAATCGCCCTCGCACGATCTCGACGATGTGTTTGCCGCCGACAGCGAAACCGCATGGTTCCTGCGCGAAATGCCGCGGAAAGGCGCGAAATGAGCGACGACGTGATCGAAGAACTGAAAGCCCTCGCCCACCCCCTGCGCCTGCGCATTCTGGAAGTGCTGCGCGACGGTGAGCGCAATGTTGGCGAGATCGAGGAAGCGGCACAGATCACCCAGCCCGCGCTCTCCCAGCAATTGGGCGTGCTGCGCAAGGCGGGGCTGGTGGACACCCGCAAGCAGGCAAAGCTCGTCTATTACCGGCTGGAAGAAGCGCCCATCGCCGCGCTGGCGAAGCGGTTCGAGAGCCTGCTCGGCCCCGGCCGCCAACCCGACGCGGCAGTCCGCACGCCCTCGCCCGGCGCGGCCAATTTCGCACGGCTTACCTGAAGGCAGTTTAGCGGCTGGCGAACCAGTCGCGCACGCGCTGCTGCGCGGCGACATCAAGATGCAGGCCCAGCTTGCTGCGCCGCCAGAGGACATCATCGGGACTGCGCACAAACTCTTCGGCCACCAGATAGTCCAGCTCTGCCGCATACAGATCGCCGCCCATATGCTGGCCGAGATCGTTCAAACCTTGCGCTTTGCCCAGAATGCGATCCATGCGCGTGCCATAAGCCCGCGCCAGCCGCAGCACGCCCGCCTCGGGGAACCACGGGAAGGCCGCGCACATATCACCCACGAAGGTATCGAAATGCGCCGGATCGATATCGCCGCCGGGTAGCGGACGGCTGGCAGTCCAACTGTCACCGCCTGACAGACCCATCTTCTCCAGCGCGTGTTCGGCCAGCTTGCGATAGGTCGTAATCTTGCCGCCGAAGATCGACAGGATCGGCGCGCCGCCATCCTCGTCCAGCGCGAAGACATAGTCGCGGGTGACGGTCGAATTGTCGGCAGACTTGTCGTCATAGAGCGGGCGCACGCCCGAATAGCTCCACGCCGCCTGATCGGGCGTCACATCCACCGCCAGATATTCGTTGATCGCATCGCAGATATAGCGCGCTTCCTCGTCGGAAATCGTGATGCCCGCCGGGTCGCCTTCAAAGCCGACATCGGTCGTGCCAACCAGCGTGTAATCGCGCTCGTAGGGAATGGCGAAGATGATGCGGTTGTCGCTGTTCTGGAAGATGAAGGCGTGCTCGCCTTCGTAAAGGCGCGGGAAGACGAGGTGGCTGCCTTTCACTAGCCGCACATTGTCGGCGGGCGTCGCGCGCCCTGACGTGCCGAGCACCACATCGACCCATGGCCCCGCCGCATTCACCACCTTGCGCGCCTGCACTTTTTCCTCGCCGCCAGCACTCTCCAGCGTCGCTGTCCAGTGATCGGCATGGCGCTCCAACCCGGTGCATTTGGTGCGCGGGCGGATCTGCGCGCCACGTTCCTTGGCGTCCATGCAATTGAGCACGACCAGCCGCGCATCCTCCACCCAGCAATCCGAATATTCGAAGCCCTTGGTCAGCCGCGCTTCGAGCACGTCGCGGTGCGGCGGGGCGCGCAGATTGACCGAGCGGGTCGGCGGCAGCAGCTTGCGACCACCCAGATTGTCATACAGGAACAGACCCAGCCGCAGCATCCATTTGGGCCGCAGCCCCGCATCATGCGGCAGCACAAAGCGCAGCGGCCAGATGATATGCGGCGCCATAGCGAGCAGCCGCTCACGCTCGATCAGGCTCTCGCGCACCAGGCGGAATTCGTAATGTTCGAGATAGCGCAAACCGCCATGCACCAGCTTGGTGCTGGATGAAGAGGTGTGCTGCGCCAGATCGTCTTTCTCGACCAGCATCACGCTCAGCCCGCGCCCCGCAGCATCGCGGGCAATGCCCGAACCGTTGATCCCGCCGCCGATAATCAGCAGGTCATAGAGCGGAGTGTCTTGCGGCGATTCTGCCGGTGGCGTGGTCATGGATTGCGCGGTGCCAAGTCGCCGCGCATTACGCAAGCGCCGTATGCGGGTGCAGTTCCACAACCTGCCCCGCCAGCCGCGCAACTTCCGCCGCCGAGTGGCTCACCAGCAGGATCGGGATGTCCAATTCGTCGCGAATACGCTCGATCAAACCGGTCAGCGCCTCGGCGCGCAGCGGGTCAAGCGCGGCAAAGGGCTCGTCGAGCAACAGGAAGCGCGGGGCGCTCAGCAAGGCGCGGCCAATCGCCACTCTCCGCGCCTCGCCGCCCGACAGATTGGCAGGCCAGCGCGCCAGCAGATCGCCGATCTCCAGCAAGGCAACGACCTCGTCCTGACCGATCCAGCGATCCTCCGGCGCGGCAAAGCGCGTGCCATAGGCCAGATTGGCAGCAACGCGATGATGCGGGAACAGGCGGGTATCCTGAAAGACATAGCCCGTCCGGCGGCGTTCGGGCGGAAGGTTCACGCCCGCCGCCGCGTCGAACAGCGTCGTCCCCGCCACACGAATGTGTCCGGCAAGCGGCGTGGCCAGCCCCGCAACGGCATTGAGCACGCTCGTTTTGCCCGCCCCCGACGGGCCGACCAACGCGGTGAGCTTCGCATCAGAGGCAATGCGGCAGGCGATCTCGCGCCCGCCCGGCGCAAGGGTGATGTCGATATCGATGCGATGGGTCATAGCACGTGTGCATCCTTGCCCTGCGCGCGCCGCACCAGCCATTCGGACAGCACCAGCGCGCCCATCGACAGGATGATCGACATCACCGCCAGCCGCGCCACTGCGTCCTCGTTGCCCGGCACTTGCAGGCCGGAATAAATCGCCAGTGGCAGCGTGCGCGTTTGCCCTTCGATATTGGCGGCAAAGGTGATCGTCGCACCAAATTCGCCCAAGGAGCGGGCAAAGCCGAGCATCGCGCCCGCCGCGATCCCCGGCACAGTGAGCGGCAGCGTAACAGTGCAAAACGCCTGCCAGCGTGTTGCCCCCAGCGTCCGCGCTGCGCCGACCAGCCTGCGGTCGACCGCTTCGATGCTGAGCCGCATGGCGCGCACCATCAGCGGCAGGGCCATCACCGCCGCGGCGAGCGCCGCTCCGCTCCAGTGAAACACCAGAGCCACGCCAAATGTCTCGTAAAGCCAGCCCCCAACAGCGCCATTGCGGCCGAACACGATCAGCAACAGCCAGCCGGTGACCACCGGCGGCAAAACCAGCGGCAAATGCACCGCCGCATCGAGCAGCACGCGCCCCGGAAAGCGCCGCCGTACCAGCAGATAGGCCAGCGCGTAGGCGAGCGGCAAAGTCACCAGCATGGCGACGAGGCTGACCCGCAGCGAGAGCGCGATCACCGCCCATTCGGCTTCGCTCAGCACAGCGTTTCGTCCGAGGGAGCGGTGAAACCATGCGCACACAAGATGACGGCTCCCTCCGGCGCAGAAAGGAAGTCGAGGAGCCCAGCCGCATCGGGATGGGTAGAGGCTGCGGCCAAGGCCGCCGGATAGCGTACAGTGACGCTTTCACCGCCCGGCAGCGGTGCAGACAGAAGCGAAGCGACAGCACGCACATCGCTGGCATAGACGACGCCCAGATCGACTTCCCCCCGCTCCACCAGCCGGAGCGCGGCACGCACATCTTCGGTCGGTACGATGCGTCCACTAATCCCGTCCCACAGCCCCGCAGATTCCAAAGCGCGGCGAGCGTAGCGGCCCGCCGGAACGGTGTCGGGATCGGCCATAGCGATGTGGCGTGGCGCGAAGTCGACTTCTGCAACAGTCGGGCGACCCGGCACGGCCAGATGCATATCGCTCCATACGAAGACGAGGCTGTTCCCCGCCACCACCCGCCTGCTGGCAGGGCTGGTGTGCCCGCGTTCCTCCAGCCAGTCCATCCATTCGCTATCGGCGGTAACGATGAGGTCGGCGGGCGCGCCCTCTGCCGCTTGCCGCGCTATCGCGGGCGTACCGGCGATGCTGAGAACGGGGCGCGGATGGCCTTGCGCTTCCCATGCGTCAGCCAGCGCCTCCATCGCTTCCTGCATACTGGCGGGCGCGAGGATCACCGGGCCGCGCTCTGCGACAGGGGCGCAGGACGCCAGCAGAGCGGCAGCGCACACGCATAGCATCCGCCAGATAGAAAGGTTCGCCGCCATATCGCAGGCGGTCTAATCCGCGCCGCGCCACGCGTCCAGCGGGTCAGCTTTGCGGGGTGTTCGCCTTGCCCGCACGGATCGCGAATTCGCCGCGCTGGCGCACCGGAATGCGCAACACGCAGCGCACGCCGGCAGGATCGAAATCGAGCTCGACCGGATGGCGCAATTCATGCGCAACGATCCGCTCGATCAGATCGGTGCCGAAGCCCCGGCCGCGCTCTTGCGGAACCGGCGGCCCGCCGCGCTCGCACCATTCCACCTGCACCAGATTGTCCGCCAGCGCGCGCCATGTGACAGTGACCTTGCCTTCGGGCGTGCTGAGCGCGCCATACTTCGCAGCATTGGTCGCCAGTTCGTGCACCGCAAGGCCGAGCGAGAGCGCATCATTGGGGGCCAGATCAAGCTCCGGCCCTGCCATTTCCACCTTCTGGTCTTCGCCAAAAGTGTAAGGGAGCAGTTCGGCCCGCACCACCGCGCCGAGCGGCGTCGCGCCCCAGTCCGACTGGGTGAGCAAATCATGCGTGGCCGAAAGCGCGCGGATGCGCCCGTCGAGCCCGGTGGCAAATTCCTCCAAACTCGTCGCGCGCCGCCTCGTCAGCGCGATGATCGAAAGGACATTGGCCAGCGTGTTCTTCACCCGGTGATTGAGTTCGCGCGTCAGCGTGTTGCGGATCGAGGCCTGCTCCTCGAACCGTTGCAGCGATGCCTCGTCTTCCTGCGCCTGCTGGATCAGCATCCGCAGCAACAGCATCAACAGCATCGCCACCAGCAGCCCGAACAGCAGCGTGACCATGCTGAGCCCGGTGAGCGCGGTCTGCCCGCGCGCGCTCAGCACCAGCACCGATGGGTTGTTGGCGATCGTCACCGTGTGGCGCACTTCGCGCAGCACCGGCCCGTCGTCCAGCAAAGTGCTGGCAAGCAGCGTCGCTTCGCCGGGATTGCCATCATACAGCCGCACGCCGAAAGCGCCTGCATCCTCCAGCTCCAGCGCGTTTTGCAGGAAGGCATCGGCGTTGAACGGGCTGTAGATAAAGCCCCGGAGCACACGCCCTTCGGGGCTGCTGGCAAAGACCGGCATATAGATCAGGAAACCGGGCGCTTCTTCGCCGCCTTCCTGCAACAGCACGATTTTCTCCGAAGCGGTTGGGCGGGAGGTGCGCCAGGCTTCATCCATCGCCGCGCGGCGCACCGGTTCGGAATACATATCGAATCCGAGCGCGCGCCGGTTGCGCTCTGTATCGGGCTGCAAATAGGTGACGGGCGCTGAAAACGGCGCATCGCCGCGCGGCTGCGGATACAGCGTGAAGGGCACCGGCCCCGTCCGCGCGGCAAAGGCGTTGTACTCCGCCACCTCGTCGGGGCGAACGACCGGCGCCCAGCCGATCCCCTCGGCCCCGCGATAATCGGCATCCAGCCGCAACTCGGAAACAAAGCGGCGGAAATCATCCGCCGGAACATCCTCCATCGTCGCCAGCAGCGCCGCGCCCGCGCGCAAATAGGCGCTGCTGGCATTGGCGCGGCGTTCCAGCGCGGCGGTGATGGCGGTCGCGCGGGCGGAAAGCTGCGTCATATCGCGCTGCGCCTGGCCAAGCTCGATGGCGTAGATGCTGACCAGCGTGATAAGCGAAATCAGGCTGAAAATGGCCAGCGGCAAGGCGCGTGGCCAGCGCAGCAGCCAGCGCCGTGTCCTGCTCCGTTTCGCGCCCAGCTGTTGCAAAATGGCCCTTTCCTTTAGCCCGCCGATCAGGCACCTACGCGCCGCAACGCGCTTGTCCAGCCCCGCCGCGCTGCGGCGCGACAATAAGCGGGGAACCGTAGGCCAGCCTTTTCGTTCCTCCTGCACACAGTATTGCAAACGCATAAGCACCGTCGGGATCCGGTCCAATCCCCTCTCTCGGCGGCTTTGGTAGAAAAGCTAACGACGCCATGGGATCTTCCGATCACAAACAGCCTGTTACAGGATCATCCGGTAGGGCACACACTGCCAGACCGGACGAACCGCAATGGACGGCCGGTTTGAAGCGTCTGTACGACAGCGTGGTTGAAGAGCCCCTGCCCGACAGCTTCAGAGACCTGCTCTCCAAGCTGGATAGCGGCGAGGGCAAATGAGCAACGACCAGCCGGAGAGACAACTGCCCAAGCGCAGTGCCGAGGACAAGCGTGCCTTCAAGCGCGAATTGACCGAGGTGGTGCCGCATCTGCGCGCCTTCGCCCGCGGCCTGTGCGGCCGCCCCGATATGGCGGACGATCTGGTGCAGGAAGCGCTGCTGAAAGCATGGGCCGCGCAAGACCGGTTCGAACCCGGCACATCAATGCGCGCATGGACATTCGTGATCCTGCGCAACGCCTATCTTACCGATATGCGCCGCAACCGGTTTCGCGGTGAGTATGATGAAGGTGTGGCGGAACGCATCCTGACCGCTCCGGCAGGGCAGGAAGAACCGATCCACCTGTCCGATTTGCACCGCGCCTTGCTGACCTTGCCCGCCGAACGGCGCGAGGCGCTGCTGCTGGTGGGTGCAGGCGGCTTCTCCTACGAGGAAGCGGCCAATATCTGCGGCTGCGCGGTGGGCACGATCAAGAGCCGCGTGGGCCGCGCGCGCGCTGCTTTAACCAGCATGATAGAAGATGGCGACATCCCCGACCGCTCGGTCGACGACCCCGTCGCGCATCGCGCGATCCTGCAAGAGCTGGACGAAGTTGCTGCTGGCCGGGGCGTTACCGTCGCCATACCGCAAGACTGATCGCGCCCAAACCGACCACGCATAAGAAAGGCCCGCGCCGTTGTGGGCAACGCGGGCCTTACCTTCGCGCAAAAAGCGGTCTGGCTTAGGCAGGGTAAACCCAAGTTGTGCCGCGCGCCAGATTGTCGGCCGCAAAATCCCAATTTAAGTGGCCATCAACCACCGCATCAAGATAGCTCGGGCGGGCGTTCTGGTGGTCGAGATAATAGGCGTGCTCCCACAGATCGATCACCAGCAGCGGGTTCATTTCCTGATCGGCGGCGGTGTCGGCATCATGCGTGTCGACGACTGCGAGCTTGCCGTCCTGCTCGACCAGCCATACCCAGCCGCTGGCAAAGTGGCCCGCGCCCTTGGCCTTCAGCTGGCTCTTCAGCTCTTCGAGCGAGCCGAAACTTTCCTCGATCTTGTCGGCCAGATCGCCGCTCGGCCCGGTGCTGGTGGGGGTCAGCGAGTGCCAGAAGAAGCCGTGGTTCCATACCTGCGCGGAGTTGTTGAACAGCCCGGCACTGGTGCCGCGCGAGGCGGCGATAATCTCTTCCAGCGACTTGTCAGCATGATCGGTGCCGGCAATCGCGTCGTTCGTCTTGGTGACATAGGCCTGGTGGTGCTTGCCATGGTGATAGCTGAAGGTTTCCGCGGTGATCGCAGGCGCAATCGCTTCGGCATCATAGGGCAGCGGCATAAGAGTGAAAGCCATGGGGTTTCGTCCTTCCTGAGTGTTCGGATTTACGGTCTTGCCCCTCCAACGCGTGAAGCCGCGCAGGGTTGCAAGGCCATGCAGATTTCCGCCCGCCCCTTTGCCCGCCCGCTTCGCAGGTGACAAGTCGGCTTGGACGCGGCAAAGACGGGCCACAGCAGCAAAAACCATCAGGGACAGACATGGGACGCACCTATTTCGGCACGGACGGCATCAGGGGCCGCGCTAACGGCACCAAGCTGAACGCCGCCACCGCGATGCGAGTCGGCCAGGCCGCAGGGCGCCACTTCCTGCGCGGCGATCACAAGCACCGCGTGGTGATCGGCAAGGATACGCGGCTGTCGGGCTATATGATGGAAAACGCACTGGTGGCAGGCTTCACCAGCGTGGGAATGGACTGCATCATGACCGGCCCGCTGCCCACCCCCGCCGTGGCGCTGCTGACGCGCGAAATGCGCGCCGATATCGGCGTGATGATCTCCGCCAGCCACAACGCCTATGGCGATAACGGCATCAAGCTGTTCGGGCCGGACGGCTTCAAACTGTCCGACGCGGACGAGGAAGCAATCGAAGCGGCGATGGATGCAGAACCCGTGCTGGCCGAGGGCGACCATATCGGCCGCGCGCGGCGGATCGAGGATGCGCGCGGGCGCTATATCCACGCGGTGAAGCGCGCTTTGCCGTCCGATCTGCGGTTGGACGGGATGAAGATCGTGGTCGATTGCGCCAATGGTGCAGCCTACAACGTCACTCCCACCGCGATCTGGGAACTGGGCGCGGAAGTGATCGCCATGGGCGTGTCGCCCAACGGCACCAATATCAATGACGGCGTCGGCTCCACCGCATTGGACGCGATCAAGGCCCGCGTGGTGGCCGAAGGCGCGGATATCGGCATTGCGCTGGACGGCGATGCCGACCGGCTGATCGTGATCGACGAGAAGGGGCAGGAAGTCGATGGCGACCAGATCATGGGCCTCATCGGCAGCCGCTGGAAGCTGAAAGGCCTGCTGAAAGGCGACGGGATCGTCGCCACCGTCATGTCCAATCTAGGGTTGGAGCGGTTCCTCGCCGGCGAAGGCCTCAAGCTGGTGCGCGCCAAGGTGGGTGACCGCTACGTGCTCGAAGCGATGAAGGCGGGCGGCTACAATGTCGGCGGCGAGCAATCGGGGCACATGATCCTGCTCGATCATGCCACCACCGGCGACGGGACGATTGCCGCGATGCAAGTGCTCGCCGCGATGGTGCGCACCGGCAAGCGCGCGAGCGAGCTGCTGCACCTGTTCGATCCCGTCCCCCAACTGCTCAAAAATGTCCGCTTCGAACACGGCGATCCGCTGGCGGATGCCAAGGTGCAGCAGGCGATTGCCTCCGCCGAGGCCGAACTGGCGGGCAGCGGGCGGCTGGTGATCCGCAAATCGGGCACCGAACCGCTGATCCGGGTGATGGCCGAAGGCGATAACGGGCAGCAGGTCGAGCGCGTGGTCGACAGCATTTGCAACGCGGTGCAGGGGGCGGTTTGATCTCGCTCCATCACATATAGACGGATGACCAATCTCCGCCCTCCCCGCATTCTCGTGATCGCCGGATCGGACAGCTCCGGTGGCGCCGGGATTCAGGCGGATATCAAGACCATCACCATGCTCAGCGGCTATGCCATGACCGCGATCACCGCGCTCACCGCGCAGAACACGCGCGGCGTGCGCGCGGTGGAGGCGTGCGATCCCGATTTTGTCGCCGCGCAGATGGATGCCTGCATGGAGGATATCGGCGTCGATGCGGTGAAAATCGGGATGCTCGGCAGCGCGGACATCGCCGAAGTCGTGGCAGACCGGCTGGAAGACCTGCCCTGCCCCATCGTCTTCGATCCCGTGATGGTCGCCACCAGCGGCAGCGTGCTGGCGGATGCGGCAACAATCGAGGTGTTCGAATGGCTGATGGAGCTGGCGACGCTCACCACGCCCAATGTCCCCGAATTGGAGGCGCTGGGCGGCGCCAGTGCGATGGCGGAACGCGGCGTGGCCTATCTCGCCAAAGGCGGCGATGCCGACGGGCCGATGGTGGAAGACCGGCTGGTCCGGCCGGGCGTAGAAGATGTAGTGTGGAGCGAAGCGCGCATCGTCACCAAACACACCCACGGCACCGGCTGCACGCTCTCCTCAGCGATTGCGACCCACCTCGCACACGGCTTGCTGCTGGAAGAAGCAGTGAGCAAAGCCCGCCGCTTTGTCCGCGAGGCGCTAATGCACGCGCCGGGCTTCGGGCTAGGCAATGGCCCGCTGGGACATCAGGCGGTGCGGTGATACTGGAATAGGGTGTGGCACCCAGATCCGGTCACTTCCGCGACAGCCGCTCAAGCTGCGCCATTGCGTCTTCAAGCCGGGAATAGGAATATGGCCCGACGCGATATTGGACTGTGGTGACAGCCAGGATCGCTTCGGGAACGGGGATTGGCATACCTGGCTTCAGAGCACCGCCTTCGCTTTCCCATTGGCCGGTTCCAGGCTGGGCGGGAATTGCTGCGGTTGGCACGGCGCTCATCTCAGCCATCCTTGTCCGGGGCCGCACGTTCGTCATGCGGCCAGCCCAAATTGGACAGCCCACGCGCTTTACGCCACTCCGCAATCCGCTTCGCTCGCCCTCCTAACAGTTCCACGGCCTGCGCGCGTTCATCGGCAGAGCTCGAGCGGTCGACCTTGATGGCTGCAAGCTGGTGATCGAAGAGAAACTGGTTCATCGGCATCGCGGAAGGCCTTTTGTGACGGAGCGGAGAAGTGCAGAGGCCGGGAGCGGTTAACTCCCGGCCCCCTGCGGTCGAGGTCAGCCCTGCTGGTTGCTGGCCTGTTCCGCTTGGCTCTCGCCCTGCTGGTGCTGCAGGTTCACGGCAAACTTCTTGCCGCCATCAGCCTCGCTGGTTTCATAGCTGAAGCGCTGATCGACCTTCGGGGTCTGGCCTTCCTGCTGCAGATCCGCCTTCTTGAACCGAAGCGCGTCGCCGCCGCCTTCAGGGGAGATTGAGCCGGTGCCCGAGCTGCCGTCATAGCTCTTGATCTTGCCAAAGTTCTGCATGGTAAATCCTCTCGTTTTGACGCAGGCGATCAGTATCAATCGCTTATGCGCAGGCTAAGAGGCGAAAAAGAAAGTAGGGAGGGTCGAATATCGGCCCTCAGGACCGTCGATTGCGACTGGTAGCTGATAATTAAATGGGAATTGCAGGTCGAATTAACAACCCACAACCGATCAATTGAACGGATAAAGATTTACGAATATACCAATTGCCATCCCAACATAGGTGATCGAAATCACAAAAATTGTGATGCGCCTTTGTATAGTCATGTCTTTCCCTTCACGCGAGTGCAGCGCGCCATGATTGGCGCGGCTGCAACTAAGTGGCGGAACTGAAGGAAAGAGCCTCCGAATGGCGGATGCGGTGACCGTCTATTGCGACAGGTAGCTGGCCACGAGGTGGCCATGCCGGACCATCATTACAACCGCAGCTTGCGGTGAAGGTTTCGAACCAGGCCAAAGTTCGCACATCGGATCGCAATCAGAAGGGGCAGCTCACCTCACAGCCCGTAAAACGCCGCAATCGCCGCCCAGCCTTCCTCGGCAGTCTCGCACCAGGTAATGAGTTCGAGATCCTTGGGCGAGATGGTACCTTCTTCCGCAAGCGCGTCGAAATCGATCACCCGCGTCCAGAAATCCTTGCCATAGAGGAGAACCGGAATGGGCTTCATCTTGCCCGTCTGCACCAGCGTCAGCAGTTCGAAAAACTCGTCAAACGTGCCGAAGCCGCCGGGGAACACCGCCACCGCGCGGGCGCGCATCAGGAAGTGCATTTTGCGCAGCGCGAAATAGTGGAAGTTGAGCGACAGGTAAGGTGTTACATACTGGTTGGGCGCCTGCTCGTGCGGCAGGATGATGTTGAGGCCGATGCTTTCCGCCCCCGCATCGCTCGCGCCGCGATTGGCCGCTTCCATGATCGACGGGCCGCCACCCGAGCACACGACAAACTGCCGCTGCCCTTCCTCGATGATCGACATTTCGCTCACCATCTTGGCGAAGCGATAGGCCTCTTGGTAATATTTGGCCTTGGCGGCGAGATTGGCGGCAACTTTCTGGTCGTATTCGCTGCCGTCTTTGGCCGCGTCGATTTTCGCCTGCGCCTCTTCGGGCGAGGGAATGCGCGCCGAGCCGTACATCACCAGCGTCGAGCCGACACCAGCTTCTTCGAGCAGCATTTCGGGCTTCAGCAGCTCCAGCTGGAAGCGCACGGGGCGCAATTCCTCGCGCAGCAGGAAATCGGTGTCGCGGAAGGCCAGCTTGTATGCCGGGTGCCGCGTTTGCGGCGTGGATTGCGGAATGGAATCGGCGAACTTGGCTTCGCGGTCCGCGTGGTAAAAGCGATGATCTTTCAATTCGCTGTCTTTCTGGGATGATTCGTCGCTCACGCGGGTCTCCTCAAAGGCAATAGCTAAGCCCTAGAGTGCCGCGGCGATATTGGGAAGGATGGATGCCCCGCAAGGACTCGAACCTTGATTGACGGAGTCAGAGTCCGCTCTCTTACCATTAGAGGACAGGGCAATACCAATGGAGGGCGCGCCATTATCTTGCACACCGGATTCGGTCAAGGGCGGATAGTGGCTAGCGCGCCGGCCATGTTACCGTCCGGCAGAGCACCGTCACGCAGCCCTGCACGCTGAGCGCGCCGTTGCGGCCCGGACGCACGACCGCGCGGTAGGTGCCGCCATCCTCGGGATTATACACCTGCCCGCGCCACGCACCATCGTCCCAGCGCAGATTGCTGAGCACGCGGATGCCGGTGATCGGGCGATCCCGCAAGGCAGGGTCATCATTGTGCCGGTCGCGATTGGTTTCGCCCGGCTTGTTGCGGATGATCCGCGTGATCGTGCCGCAGCGGGCATTGCCGCAGGGGGCAACGCGGATTTCGACGTAGCCGCCCTGGTCGGTATAAGTGCCGTCAATCGCGGTTTGCGCCGCGGCTGTGGCCGGAAAGGCGAGAGGCAGCGCAAGCGCGGCGGCGGTGAGGAATGTGCGGATCATGAGATAAGCTACGCCCGATGCCGCACAATGGTTGCAGTGGCCAGCAAAATTATAGGCTTACGCCGAGCAGCTTGCTCCGCCCAGCACGCAGAAGCGCGCGCAATGCGGGTGGTTGAGCATCACCTCGCGGTCGGCCTCCGCCACGGTGCCGCCCATGTCGAATTGCGGGTCATACGGCAGCAGCGTGCAGGCGACGACGCGCGCGGTGTCCTCCCCCTTGCGGTGGACGACCATGCGGCTGCTCGCGCACATCTGCGCATCGGGCGAAGTGCCGAGAATGTCCCAGCAGGCGGTGGTGATTTCGGGCACATCCGCCTTGGCGTCCATCTCCGGAAAAAGCACCAGTTGCGCGGGGTTCGCGGTGTCGATGGCGATCCCTTCTCGCTTGAACAAAGCGCCATAGGCCAACCGCGCCTGCTCCTGCGTTTCGCCCGCGAGCGAGCGCCCGGCGGCGGCGATGGAGAAGCCGTTTGCCGAGAGCCAGCGCAAGCCCTCCAGCATTGGCGTCCAGCTGTTCGGCCCGCGCTCTGCCTCGTGAAAGGCTTGCGTGTAATGGTCGATACTCACGCGGATCGTCAGCGCCTCGCCATAGGCCTCGCGCAGCCGCAGCAGCGCCGCCTCGTGCCGCCGCATCGGCTTCAACGCATTGCTCAGGACAAGCACATCAAAGCCCCGCTTCACAGCATCCTCGACCATCGCAATGATGTCCGGATTCATAAACGGCTCGCCACCGGTGAAGCCGATTTCGCGGGGGCGCAAACGTGGTGGCCCGGCATCCACTTCGTCAAGGAAACGGGAAACTTCGTCAGCCGAAAGGTATACTAGCGCGTCATTGGTCGGGCTGCTCTCGATATAGCAATTGGCGCAGGCGAGATTGCACAGCGTGCCGGTGGCGAACCACAGCGTCTCCATCTGCCGCAAAGCGACGCTGGCGCGCGGCTCTCCCTTGGCGGTGACGAAGGGATCGGCGAATTTCTCGCGCGCCAAGGGCTGCGCTGCCACGGCGAAGGGGGATGCGCCAGCGGGCGCGTTGCGGGACAGGGAACGGGTAGCCATCAGAACATCCGGCGGATTTTCGCCAGAAAAGCAACCCAGCGTTTGGGCCATTTGCCGAACACGGTCGGCTCCCACGCCTTGAACGCGGCGGCCTTGGTGATTTCCGAGCGGGTGGGATAGGCGATGATCGCCCCGCCCACATCGAACGTGCCCGCTTTGCCGGTAATCATCTGGCTGAACGGCAGCAGCAATTCCCCCGCATTCGGCCCACAAATGCTCGCGCCGACGACCGACTTGCCTTTCAGCATCACTTTCAAATGCCCTTCGGTATCCCCTTCAGCGATGGCGCGTTCATTGTGGTCGAAGCCTTCCTTCACCACGGTGAGCGCGTCGCCATATTTCGCCCGCGCCTCCGCTTCGGTCAGGCCGATCTGCGCGACTTCGGGCTCGGTATAGGTGCACCAGGGCAGCGCGCGGTAATCGACCTTGCTCGGCAGGCCGAGCGCGATTTCGAGCACCACGCGGCTGCCTTCATAGCCCGAAACGTGCGTCAGGCGCGGCCCGTCGCGGCAGTCGCCGATAGCGTAGATATGCTTCAGATTGGTGCGGCGGCGTTCGTCCACGATGATGCCGCCCCGGCCCGTTTTGACGCCAATCTCTTCCAGCCCGTAATCGGTGATGCGCGGGGAGCGTCCCACGGCGACGAGCAGATGCGATCCGGCGATCTCTACTCCGCCATCCACGGTAACAACCACGCCGCCATCAGCCGTTTGCGCGACCTTTTCCGCCTTGCCTTTGACAAAGCGCACGCCCTCGCGCGTCATCCGGTCCACCACCAGCGCCACCGATTCCGGATCGTCCCGCCCCATCGGCGTGCCCGGCTCGATCACGGTAACTTGGCTGCCCAAGCGGCAGAAGCTCTGCGCCATTTCCATGCCGATCACCCCGCCGCCGATAATGGCGAGTTGTTCGGGCTGCTCCGCCAGATCGAAGATATTCTCGTTGGTGAGATAAGGCACATCACCGATGCCGGGGATCGGCGGCACAAACGGCCCGCTGCCCGTGGCGATCACTATGCGTGGCGCGGTGAGCGTGCGCCCGCCGACTTCGACCGAATGCCGCCCGGTAAACTTCGCCCAATCCTGAATGACCTCGCAGCCCATCCCCTCAAACGTCTCGACCGAATCATGCGGGGCGATATCGGCGATCGCCTTGTGCACATGGGCGTGGACCCCACCCCATTCGATCACCGGCGCGGCCAACTGCACCCCTGCGCGCTTCTCCTCGCGGGCTTCAGCAGCGCGGCGGGCGCTGGCGATCAGCGCCTTTGACGGCACGCAGCCATTATTGAGGCACTCGCCGCCCATCTTGTGGCCTTCAATCAGCGCCACTTTCAGCCCGAACAGCGCGCAGCCGCCGCCTGCGGTCAGCCCCGCGGCACCGCCGCCGATTACGATAACATCATGCGTATATTCCATGGTCGTTCCCCACGTAACTTAGTCTTGCTGGGAAACGAAACGCTTCCTGTCTATGGCCAGCACATTCGCAGTGAAGGGACGAACAGTTTCATGAATCTCCAGAATTCCCAGAATTATTACGGCAAGGTGCTGGGGGGATCATCCGATCTGCGCACCGATGCCTGCTGCACCTTCGAAATGCCCGGAGACGCGGTGCGCAAGGCGCTGAAGAACGTGCATGAGGAGGTGAAGGCCCGCTATTACGGCTGCGGGCTGGTGGTGCCGCAGGCGCTGGAGGGGTGCCGCGTGCTCGATCTGGGATCGGGCAGCGGGCAGGATGCCTATCTGCTGGCGCAACTGGTCGGCCCGAATGGCAGCGTGATGGGTGTGGACGCGACGCCCGAACAGCTGGCCGTCGCGCGCGAATACCAGGAATGGCACGCCGAACGCTTCGGCTTTGCCAATGTCCAATTCGTCGAAGGCGATATCGAGAAGCTGGGCGAACTTGGCCTGGAAGAGGGCAGCTTCGACGTCATCGTCTCCAACTGCGTCATCAATCTGGTGGCGGACAAGGAAGCCGTGTTCCGCGCCGCCCACAAGCTGCTGAAACCCGGCGGGGAACTGTATTTCTCCGACGTCTATGCCGACCGCCGCGTGCCCGCACACCTGCTGAGCGACCCCGTGCTGCATGGCGAGTGCCTGTCGGGCGCGCTCTATTGGGGCGATTTTGAGCGGATCGCCAAGGCCGCCGGATTCGCCGATCCGCGCCTCGTCACCGACCGGCCGATGGGCATCAACGATGCGGAAATCGCCGCCAAGCTGGACGGGATCAACTTTGTCTCCGCCACCTATCGCCTGTTCAAGCTGGCGGGGCTGGAACCGCAATGCGAAGATTACGGGCAGGCGGTCCGCTACAAGGGCAGCGTGCCGGGCGAAGAACGGATGTTCCTCCTCGATGCGCATCATGCCATCGAGAAAGGGCGGATCTTCCCCGTTTGCGGCAATAGCTGGCTGATGCTGGCGGAAACGCGGTTTGCGGAGCATTTCGAGTTTATCGGCGATTTCGCGCATCATTACGGCGTGTTCCCCGGCTGCGGCACGGCGGTGCCGTTCGGCCAATCGGACGCGAATCCCACGAAATCTGACGCGCCCTGCTGCTGATGCGGGTGCTGGTGACGGGAGCCGCCGGGCTGATCGGCGGCGAAGTATGCGCGCGGCTGGCAGCGCGTGGGCACGCGGTCGCGGGACTGGTGCGGCGCAATCCGGAAATTCGCGGCAATGATGGTGCGCTGGTGGACGGCGCGCGGGCGCTGGCGGGCGATGTTACGCAGCCGCTGATGGGGCTGGCGGCGGAACCGTTCGATCTGGTGATCCACTGCGCCGCCAGCCTTGAATTCGACGCGCCCGAGGAAGAACTGCGCGCAGTGAATGTGGAGGGCACACGCAACGCGCTGGCCTTCGCCGCAGCAGCAGGCGCGGGCTTTCTCCATGTCAGCACAGCCTATGTCTGCGGCGCGCGCGATGGGGTGATTGCCGAGGGGCCGGTGCCCGAAGGCACGGCGTTCACCAATCGTTACGAAGCGAGCAAGGCGGAGGGCGAGGCGGTCGTCGCGGCAAGCGGCGTGCCCTTCGCCATTGCCCGCCCCTCGATCGTGCTGGGAGACAGCGCGAGCGGCGAAATCCGCGACTTCCCCTCGCTCTGCAATGTCTTCCGCCTGATGGCGCGCGGCAAGGTGACGCAATTTCCCTGCGTGCCTGGATCAACGCTGGATCTGGTGCCGCTCGACCATGTGGCGGCGGGAATCGTCGTGCTCGCGGAGAGGTTTGAACAGGCGCAGGGCGGCTATTTCCACGTCGTCGCGCGTGATGCCCTGCCAGCTGCGGCGCTGGCGCATGGGGTGCAGCGCGTGGCGCATTTCCCCGATCCGGCGGTGGTCGCGCCGGAGGATTACGACATGGAAGCGCTATCCCCCGCCGAGCGGCTGCTGGCCGGGCGGATGCTGGCGACGTTCGGCGCGTATTTCACCCGCTCGCCGGAGTTTGACGATGCGAAGTTTCGCGGCGTGACGGGGCTGGAATGCCCGGCGACAGAGGACGCATGGCTCGACCGGTTGATCGCTTACGGGATTGCGCGGGGGTATTTGCCGGGGCCCACCACCCGTTCGTCCTGAGCCTGTCGAAGGACTGCTTTTCTTCTGACTAGCGCCAAGTTTCGAAAGGAAAGTGCAGCCCTTCGACAAGCTCAGGGTGAGCGGATGTGGGTTAGGATAAGCTACTGCCTAATGCCTACTGCCTACTGCCTACCGCACATCCGGATAATACCGCTCCAGCCGCTCCCGCGCGCCCAGTCCCCACAGGAACCCCACCTTCAGGTAAATCCAGTTCGCCTTCAGCGCCCCCCATTCGGCAATGCGCCTGTCCGAGGTTTCGATAAAACGCGGCACCAGTTTCACCCGGCCAAAGCGGGTCAGGCGGATGCAGAGGTCGGCCTCTTCCATCACCTTGGCCTCGGGATCGCAGCCACCGCATTCGAGAAATTGCGCGCGGCGGAAGAACATCGCGTGGTCGCCGAAGAGGAGGCGGCATCCTTTGACGAACAGCAACGGGCGGAAGAGCAGCGGCGCGTAATAGGTCTTTGCCCAATTGTGCAGCGTGGTACCCCAGCGCGTTTTCTCCGGCCCGCGCAGGATCGGAGTGAACCCCGCGAGCGAAATGGCCGGGTTCGATAGCGTCTCTTCGATCACCGCGACCATATCAGCAGGCGGGACGGTATCGGCGTGGAGCACGACCACATTTGCGCCCTTTGCTGCTTCGGCCCCCGCATTAATCTGCCGCCCGCGCCCTGCCGGCGTTTCGATAACCCGCCAGCCAGCCTCGCGCGCCAGATCGACCGAACGGTCTGCGCTCCCACCATCGACAGCCACCACTTCCAGCGGCGGCGGATCGAGCGCGGCGATGTGGCGGATCAGCGCGGGCAGTGCCTTTGCTTCGTTGAGCATGGGGATGACGATGCTCGTGCTCATCGCAGAAGCTCCGGCCATTTGGCCAGGTCTTCGGGCCGGTCGCAATCATCGAGTGTTTGAAGCAGACGATAAGAGATGCCGCGCGCTTCCAGCCGCGCTTCGGTCAACGCGCGCACCTGTTCTGTGCCCCATGGCATATCGTCGAAAAGAAACGGCACAGGATCACGAAAGCCGAGCAGATAGTATCCGCCATCGCTCGCAGGGCCGATCACCACCGGCACTTCCTCCAGCGCTTTCGCCGCTGCCAGCAAGTGCTCCGCCGTCACATCGGGAATATCCGCGCCCAGCAAAATCGCCGGAGCAGGCACCCGCGCAAGCCTTGCCCCAAGGTCGCCCTCGCCTTGCGCGATCATCGGCACATCCTCGCCCGGCCACTGCGCGAAGGCGGCGTGCTCTTCGCCCGTCGTCCACACCGCGAACGGCAAGCCCGACGCGCGCATCGTCGACAGCGTCCGCTCCACCAGCAGCCGGTGCAATTCCGCTGCACCTTCTGCCCCCAGCGCGGGGATCAGCCGGGTCTTCGCTTTGCCCGCGACAGGGTATCGGGCGAAGAGGGCAATCGTGGGGAGCGGGTTGGCCATCTCCCTGCCCTAACCTCTCTCAAGAGCACTCGCTACAGCTTAACTTGTATCGAACCCGCCTCTGGTATAGCTTCGCGTCAGGTTCCGCTCGAATGTGGCGGGTTTTTACGATTAGCGAGTTTTCACTATGGCGGAATATTCTCCGCCGGATGGACGCGCCAAGCCCGAAGGAAAAGCGGGCGGCAATAAGCAGGGCAAATCCGCCCACCGCCGCGACGCAAAACAGGGCCGAACGCGCGCTCCCGGCACCAACGGGGCAGAGAGCCCGGCACAAGTCCCGACTCCGGCGAGCAACTGGCGGCGTCCTCCGCACAAATCCTACAAGCAGTCCTATGCCGCGATCGATCTGGGCACCAACAATTGCCGCCTGCTAATCGCGCGTCCGGCGGGGGAGAATTTCGTGGTGATCGACGCTTTCAGCCGCGTTGTCCGGCTGGGCGAAGGGCTGGCGCAAACGGGCCGCCTGTCCGACAAGGCGATGGAGCGCGGGCTGGGTGCGCTGAAAATCTGTGCGGACAAGTTGAAAAAGCGCAATGTCCACCTCGCCCGCTCGGTCGCCACCGAGGCCTGCCGCCGCGCGAGCAATGGCGCGGCATTTATCGAGCGGGTGCGCCAAGAGACCGGCATCGTGCTCGATATTATCAGCGCGCAGGAAGAGGCGCGGCTGGCCGTGCTCGGCTGTCACATCCTGCTGGAGGACGGGCGCGGCCCGGCGGTGATTTTCGACATTGGCGGCGGCTCGACCGAGCTGGTGCTGATTGAACCCGGCGCACCGGTGCCGCGCATTATCGACTGGCAGAGCGTGCCGTGGGGCGTTGTCTCGTTATCGGAAACCGTCGGCCATGAAGGTGGTGACGAAGCCGCGCGGCTGGCCCGCTATGCCGAAATGAAGCGGCTGGTGCGCGAAAGTTTTGCCGAATTTGCCAAGCGGATCGCGCCGCATCAGGCCGAGGACCAGCGCCTGCTCGGCACCAGCGGCACGGTGACGACGCTCGCCAGCGTGCATCTTGGGTTGGTACAATATGACCGGCGCGAAGTGGACGGGCTGATCGTGCGCAGCGACGATATGCTCGCCGTGTCGGAACGCCTTTCGGCCATGTCGCCCGAGCAGCGCGGCGACATTGGCTGCATCGGCAAGGAACGCGCTGAACTGGTGGTGGCAGGCTGCGCCATTCTGGAAGCGATTCTCGAAATCTGGCCCGCCCCGCGTCTTGGCGTTGCCGACAGGGGCATCCGCGAAGGGATTTTGCGCAGCCTGATGGCCGCCGATGCCGAAGGAATGCAGACGCAGGCCGCCTTGCGCCGCGACCGGGCGGAGAATGTGCGATGAGCCGTGCAGGGCCGGATACACACCGCCGCCTTACCAGCGGCAAGAAACGCAAGCCGTCGAGCCAGCGTTGGCTCGAACGCCAGCTCAACGATCCTTACGTCAAAAAGGCCAAGGACGAAGGCTGGCGCAGCCGCGCGGCGTTCAAGCTGATCGAACTGGATGACCGGTTCGGCCTCGTCAAAGGCAGCACCCGCGTGGTCGATCTGGGCATTGCGCCGGGCGGCTGGAGCCAGGTGGTGCGCAAACGCGCGCCCAAGGCAGCGATTGTCGGGATCGATCTGCTCGAAACCGAACCGATCGAAGGCGTGACCATCCTGCAAATGGACTTTATGGACGAAAGCGCACCTGCCGCGTTGGAAGCGGCGCTGGGCGGCCCGGCCGATCTGGTCTTGTCGGACATGGCGGCGAACACTGTCGGCCACAAACAGACCGACCATTTGCGCACCATGGGTCTGGTCGAGGCCGCCGCGTGGTTCGCGGTCGAGATTCTGGCCGAAGGCGGCGCGTTTCTGGCGAAGGGGTTCGCCGGCGGAACCGACAGGGACTTGCTCGACCTGCTGAAAAAGCACTTCAAAACGGTCAAACACGCCAAGCCGCCCGCCAGCCGCAAGGGGTCGAGCGAATGGTATGTCGTGGCGCAGGGCTTCAAGGGGCGCACCTAGCGCTACGCAGAAACGAAAAAGGCCCCGGCGCGAACCGGAGCCCTTTTGCATTCGGCTTTGACGCGCCGCTTATTCGGCAGTCGCAGCAGCCTCGACTTCGGCTTCTGCCGCTGCGGGCGCAGCTTCGTCAGCACCGGCTTCAGCGCCTTCGCCTTCAGTCACAGCGTCCTCACCTTCGGGAGCCGCTTCGGCAGCCGTCACTTCGGGCAGCGGCAGATTGCTGCCCATCGAATTGAGATAGGCCATCAGATTGGCGCGGTCTTCGGGATTGCCGAGACCGGCAAAGCTCATCGACGTGCCGTCGGCAAAACCGCGCGGGCTCGTGAGCCAGGCGTCCATGTTTTCCCACGTCCAGTTGCCGCCATGGCCCGAAAGCGCGGCGGAATATCCAAAGCCCGGCGCGTGGTTGCCGATGGGCAGGCCCATGATGCCATAGAGGTTCGGGCCGATGCCATTGGCGCCGCCCTGTTCTACCGTGTGGCAGGTGGAGCAACGAGCAAAGACCTGCTCACCCGCAGCCGGATCGGCGACAGCGAGCAGTTCTGCAAGCGAGGGGCCGCTATCGGCAACAGCGCCTTCTTCCTCGGCCACGATAACATAGCCCACGCCTTCGATCGGTGTGAAGACCTTGCCGGCGATGATCGACCCGCCGAGAGCGATGCCGAGGCTGGCGAGAACCCAGCCGAAAATCGTGTTCATCTGATCGTTCATGATGGACCATTACTTGCTATTGGAAGTGTTGCGCCGCGCTCTAGTGGCCAGCGGCGGATGGTGCAAGGGGACTTTCGTCGCGTGTTCGCGACTATCGCCGCCCATCCGCGCTTTGCTGGCGCTTGTCGGCGGCGCGCGGGGCGGCTAGGCGCTCCAGCCTGATGCAGAGTTTCCCCGCCCCCGCGCTCGCCATGGTCGAGCAGATGCAGGCCGCCGCCGCTGCCGACCCTGAGCGCGCGATTGCGTTTCAGGGCGCACCGGGTGCCAATTCGCACCGTGCCGCGAACGAATGGGCCCCCGAAGCCCTGCCATTGCCGTGCTTCAGTTTCGCCGACGCGATTGACGCGGTGAAGGATGGCCGCGCAGGCTGCGCGATGATCCCCATCGAAAACTCGCAAGCCGGGCGCGTCGCGGATATCCATTTCCTGCTGCCCGAAAGCGGGCTCTCGATTGTGGGCGAGCATTTCCTGCGCATCAGCCACGCGCTCATGGCGATTCGCGGAGCGACTGGGCCGTTCCAGGCCGCCTACAGCCACCCGCACGCGCTGGCGCAGAGCCGCCATTTCCTGCGCGAACGGGGCATGGTGCCGCTGAGCTTTGCCGATACGGCAGGCGCCGCGGCTTATGTGGCCGAGATGGGAGATCCCTCGGTCGCTGCAATCTCGCCCGCGCTGGCGGCCGACCTCTACGGTCTCGACATCGTCGAGGAGGCGGTCGAGGACGCGCAGGACAACACCACGCGCTTCGTCATTCTGGCACGCGAGGCGCTCGACCCTGCGCAGCTCGCCGGGCAGGAAGCGATGACGACCTTCGTGTTCGAAGTGAAGAATATCCCCGCCGCGCTCTACAAGGCGCTGGGCGGCTTTGCCACCAATGGCGTCAATATGACCAAGCTGGAAAGCTACCAGCAAGGCACCAGCTTTGCCGCCAGCCTGTTCTATGCCGACATCATCGGCGCGCCGGGCGATCCGGCGGTCGACCGGGCAATGGAGGAACTGGCCTTCCACTGCACGCAGGTGTCGATGTTCGGCACCTATCCGCTGGCGCGCAAGCGGGGGTAGGCATGGCGGAACATCCGGTATTTGTGATCGCTGAAGAGCCGCCCACCACGCCGGACATTCTCGCATTGCTGGACGCGCATCTGGCAGAGATGCACCGCTGCTCGCCAGCGTGCAAAGTCAACGCCCTTCCTGCTCGCAGACTGGCTGATCCCGATGTGACCTTCTTTGCCGCCCGGTCGCAGGGCGCGCTCGCAGCCATCGGTGCGCTGCGCTGGCTGGACGAAGCACGATGCGAAATCAAATCGATGCGCGCTGCGCAGGAGTGGCGCGGCAAGGGGGCAGGCCAGGCCATGCTCCAGCATCTGCTTCGCACCGCCAGCGATAATGGCCGGCTATGGGTTGGCCTCGAAACGGGTCGCCATCCGGTGTTCGCACCGGCGACAAGGCTTTACGCAGCGGCAGGCTTTGCGGAGTGCGAACCGTTTGACGATTACGTGTCGGACGATTTCAGTATGTGCATGGCCATGCGGCTCGACCCCGCCAATTTCCTGTTATCCTGAACAAAAGCCTAGCGGAACACCAGCAAGCCGTTGCGTCGCGCGCTACGCCGTGTAACTCTCCCTTGTGTGACAGCCGCTCAGGGGATTCCGGTCGATTATAACGACGCGCCGCCAGCGCCGGGCGATAGCTTCGCCGAGGCTTGGGAGGATGTGCGCAGCGACGAATCGATCCAGTTTGCCGAAGTCGAAATGCCCGAGGCGGAGCCGCCGCCCGACTGGCTGACCGACTTTATGGAATGGCTGGGCTCCGCCTTCTTGCCCGTCACCAATTTTCTGGTCGGTGCCTGGCCGGTGCTCAAATGGGTGCTGCTGGCGTTGGCGATTGCGGGCGCGCTGTATGCCCTCATCCGCATCCTCGCCCCTGATCTGCTCGCCCGCCGCCGCCGTGTGACGAGCGAAGGCGAATGGGTGCCCGAACAGAGCGAAGCGCTGGCCCTGCTCGAAGAGGCTGACAGGCTGGCAGCGGAAGGCAAATATGACGCTGCGACGCATTTGCTGCTCAAACGCTCGGTCGGCCAGATTGCAGCCGCACGGCCCGAGATTGTCGAGCCGTCGAGCACAGCGCGCGAATTGTCCGCCGAACCGCGCATTCCCGAAAAGGCGCGCACCGCTTTCGGCATTATCGCCACGCGGGTGGAGCGCAGCCTGTTCGCGCTCAGCGCGCTCAATCGCGAGGATTGGCAGGTCGCGCGCGATGCCTATGCCGAATTTGCCCTCCAACAGCGGGCGCTCGCCGGATGAGCGCCGCCGCCCCCGTGGTGCAGACGCGCCGCCGCAATCCGTTCCGGGCGGGAACCGTGCTGGCGGTGCTTGCGATTGGCGCGGCAGCATTCTTGCTGATGCTTTACGCCATCGGGCAGGGCTGGACGGGCAATGACGAACGCAATGGCGGCGAGCACGCGGGCTCCACCGCCATACCTGGGTTCAAGGGCCTGCACGATCTGCTGGAAAACCAGGGCTATGATGTGCAGCTTTCGCGCAGCGAAGCGGGCTATGACGAATATGGCCTGCTGGTGCTCACCCCGCCCCAATTCTCCAGCCCCGACCAGATTGCCGACCTGCTCGAACAAAGGCTCGAATCGGGCATGGGGCCGACGCTGCTGATCCTGCCCAAATGGTCAGCCTTTGCGGTCCCACCGCAATTGCAGGAGCAATCTGGCGCGCAGGATGGCTGGGTCTTCCTCGGCGATGCCTCTCCCGCCAACTGGTACGACGAACTGCCCTTTGCCGAAGGGGCAGAGCTGGTGGTGGGGCGCACCGGCGGCTGGAGCGGGATGGAGCGGCGCGGCAGCCTGCCCGCACCCGAGCAGGTGCAAGCCTTGCAGAGCCAGCCGGGCGAAGCAAAACTCACCCCGCTCGTGACAGACCGCGAAGGTGATATGCTGGCGGGCGCGTTCGGCGACCCTTCCTCGCTGTTTGACACCGGATATGGCTATTATGACGGGCAATATCCCTTCATCGTGGTTTTCGAGCCTGACCTGATGAACAATTACGGGATGGAAGACCGCGCCCGCGCTGAACTGGCGATGGCGATTATCGACAGCGCGATGGTGGGCGATCCCGCAATGCCGGTGCTGTTCGACATGACGCTGCCCGGCCTCGGATCGAGCGAGAACCTGCTGACGCTCGCCTTCAGCCCGCCCTTCCTTGCCGCGACCTTGTGCCTGCTGTTTGCCGCGCTCGTCATCGCGTGGCGCGGGTTCAACCGTTTCGGCGCGCCGGTGGCAGAGGCGCCCACCCGCGCACAGGGCAAGCGCGAGCTGGCGCGCAACGGTGCGGCGCTGGTGGCGCGGGTGAAGCGGTTCCACCTGCTCGCCGATCCCTATGCGGCGCTGATGGGCAAACGCATCGCGGCGCAATTGGGCATAAAGGACACCCATCCCGAAGCGCGCGCCAAGGCCATTGACCGCGCATTGTCGCGGCGCGGTCTTGAACCCGCCTTCACCGCGCGCGCCAATGAATTGCGCAATGCGGGCAATCCCAAAGACATCATACGCGCGGCAAGCGCGCTCAAGGACATCGAAAGGATGCTGAAACGATGAGCATGACGCTGGAACAGACGGCCGAACTGGCGGGCGCGATCCGCACTGAAGTTGGCAAGGCGATTGTCGGCATGGACGAGACGGTGGAGCATTTGCTCATCGCGCTGGTGGCACAGGGGCACGTGCTACTGGAAGGCCCGCCCGGCACCGCGAAAACCTTTCTCGCCAATTGCTTCGCCTACGCAACCGGCCTCGATTTCGGGCGCATCCAGTTTACGCCCGATCTGCTCCCCGGCGATATTCTCGGCTCCAACCTGTTCAACTTCCAGACCAGCCAGTTTACCCTGACGCGCGGGCCGATTTTCTGCGAGCTGCTGCTGGGGGACGAGATCAACCGCACCCCGCCCAAAACGCAGGCCGCGCTGCTCGAAGCCATGCAGGAACGCAAGGTGACGCTGGATGGCGAGACGCACCAGCTCAGCGAGCAATTCATGGTGGTGGCCACGCAGAACCCGATCGAGAACCAGGGCGTCTACCCGCTGCCCGAAGCGCAGCTTGACCGGTTCGCCTTCAAGCTGCTCGTGCCTTACCCCAGCGCGGAGGAAGAAGCGCAGATCGTCCGGCGGTTCGGTGATCGCAGCGGGCCGCAAAAGCCGGCCGATTTCGGCATCGCGCAAGTCGCCTCGCCCGAAACCATCGGTGCCGCGCAGGCAGCGGTGAAAAGCGTGACCTTGGCGCCCGAAGTGATCGACTACGCCGTGTCGCTGGTGCGCGCGACCCGCGAAAGCGCCGATCTGGCGAGCGGGGCGAGCCCGCGTGCCGCCGTGCTGCTCGCCAACGCCGCCCGCGCCCGCGCCGCGCTGCAAGGCCGGCATTACGTGATCCCCGACGATGTGAAGGCGCTCGCCACCGCCGTACTGCGCCACCGCCTGCTGCTGTCTCCGGCCGCCGAAATCGAAGGCAAGCTGGTGGAAGATCTGGTCGCCGGACTGATCGAACAGACCGAGGCACCGCGGTAATCACAAGAGTATGAAGTTCCTCCGCCGCCTCAAACCTCCGGCATCGCCGATTGTCCCCACCGGGTTGACGCTGGGGCTGCTCGTGTTGCTCGCGCCGCTGGCAGTGGTGGTCGCGGCAACCGCGCCGCAAGCGTGGATCATCGCTCCGGCAGCGGCAGCGGCACTACTGCTGGTCGCGCTAATCGATGGCTGGCTGGCGGGCAGCATGCGGCATTTTGAATATACGGTGCCGGGCGATGTCGAGGTCGGCCAGCCTGCGCATATCCGTGTCACCGCGCAGATCGAACGCGATAGCGATGCCAGCCTGCCCGAAGCCTCGCTCGGCTTCGATCCGCGGCTGGGCAAGGACGGCAAGGCCGATTTCACGCTCCAGCCGACGGGCACGGCCAACAGCTTCTCCGGCATGGGCGAGGCGGTGCCGGTGCGGCGCGGGACGGGTGAACTGCACGATCTGTGGCTGCGCTGGCGCGGCCCGCTGGGGCTGGCGGTGCGGCAGAAGCACATCCCGCTCGCGGCCCAAATCCGCGTCTGGCCCGATCTCTCGCCGGTGCGCTCCCCGGTGCTGCAAGCCTTTATGCGGGACGCGCAGTTCGGCATCGTCGCACGGCGCATTCGCGGCGAAGGCACCCAGTTCGAAGCGCTGAGCGAGTACGAGCCGGGCATGGACCGCCGCCGGATCGACTGGAAAGCCAGCGCGCGCCACACCGCGCTCTACGCCCGCGAGAATGAAAGCGAGCGCGACAATCAGGTCGTGCTCGCCTTCGATTGCGGCCAGTCGATGTGCGAGCCGGTGGACGGCCTGCCACGGATCGACCGCGCCGTATCCGCCGCGCTGACCGCCGCCTATGTCGCGCTCAAAGGCGGCGACCGGGTGAGCCTGTTCGGCTTTGCCGATCACCCGCAGGTGATGACGCCGTTCATCACCGACACCCGTGCTTTCCACCGCCTGCAAAGCGCGGCGGCGGAGCTGGATTACACCCCGCGCGAGCCCAATTTCACGCTGGCACTGGCGACGCTGACCGCGCGGCTGAAGCGGCGGTCGCTCATCATCCTGTTTTCCGACTTTACCGATCCGACTTCGGCGGAACTGATGGTCGAAAGCGTCGAGCGGCTGGTGCGGCACCACCTCGTGATTTTCGTCACCATGGTCGATACCGAGCTGGAAGAACTGACCTCGGGCGAGGCGGACAATATCGGCGATATCGCGATTGCCGTCAGCGCCGATTCGCTCGCCACCCAGCGCGCGCTGGTGCTGCAACGGCTGCGGCGGCTCGGCGTCAATGTGATTGAGGCACCGCATGATGCCATCGGCTACCAGCTGATCGACCTCTATCTGCAAACCAAACGGGCGGAGGCCATCGGGTGATGACTGGTATTTGTCATTGCGAGGAGCCGAAGGCGACGCGGCAATCCAGTCCCGACGGCAGGACTGGATTTCCGCGCTCCCTGCCGTCGCTCGCAATGACGGTGCGGGAGGAGCAAAGCTGATGCCGTTCGCTTTCCTCAAATCCGCCGAAATCACTCCGCCCGCCGATATCGAAGCGGCAAGCCTGCGGTCCGACCGCTTCCGGCTGGAACGCGAAGTCGATTGGCAGCGGTTGGAACAAATTGTCACCGCACTCGAAAAAGGGCGACCCGGACGGATCAATGATGATGATCTGCTCGAACTCCCCGTGCTCTATCGCAAGACCGCCTCCAGCTTAGCCGTCGCACGCGAAACCTCGCTCGATGCGGCAACACTCGACTATCTCGAAGCGCTGGTGAGGCGCGCCTGGTTCCAGATTTACGGCCCGCGCATCGGCCTGTTCGGCTGGCTGCGGCGGTTTTTCGCCGGTGGTTGGAGCGCGGCGATCCGCGATATCTGGCTCGATATCTGCATTTCTTTCGCGGTGATGGTGGCGGGCGCGCTGGTCGGCTGGTTGCTGGTCGCGCGCGATAGCGACTGGTTCTTCGCGCTCGTCCCCGGCGAAATGGCGGGCGGGCGCGTGCCCGGCGCAGACCGCGCGCTGCTCGAAGAAACGCTGGCGCATCAGGGCGGGACGGAGGGGCTGACCGCTTTTGCTGCCTCGCTGTTTTCCAACAATAGCGGTGTTGCCATCATGGCCTTTGCACTGGGCTTTGCCTTCGGCGTGCCGACCGTGCTGCTGCTCGTCTACAACATGGCGCTGCTGGGCGCGATGATGTGGGTGTTTGCCGATGCCGGGCTGGGCTGGGAATTTGCCGCGTGGCTTTCGGTTCACGGCACAACCGAGATCGGCGCGATCATGCTGGCAGGCGCGGCGGGGCTGCATATCGGGCGGCAGATGGCGTTCCCCGGCCAGCGCGCGATTATCGCCGCAATGCAGGATGCCGGGGTGCGCGTGGCGGTGGTGATGGTGGGCGTGACGGTGATGATGATCATCGCCGGCCTGCTCGAAGGCTATGCCCGCCAGCTGGTGGACGATACTGGCGCGCGCTTTGCCATTGGCGGCACGATGCTGGCTTTCTGGATCGTCTATTTCGCGGCGATGAGGCGCCCGCGGGAGAGCGATACATGAGCCTTTCTGACGCTCTGGCGCGGGACGCCAACACCAAGCGTGATCGCGTGCTGGTGACGCCCGAGGGCCTTGCGCTGCCGCTGCGCGTCGGCAGCAAGGGCGCGCGGGCGGGCGCGCTGCTGCTCGATCTGACGATCTGGTTTGTCGGCCTGATCCTCTTCTTCCTCGCCATGGGTGCGATCGGCTGGGGCCTGCTCGATCTCGAATCCTCCCCCGAGAACAATCCCGTTCTGGAAGCGGTGATCGTGTTTGTGGTGCTGGTCCTGTTTCTGGCCCGCTACGGCTATTTCATGATTTTCGAACTCGGCCCGCGCGGCGCGACGCCGGGCAAGCGCGTGCTCGGCCTGCGCGTGGCGGCGCGCGACGGCGGGCGGCTAACGGCGGAAATGGTGATCGCGCGCAATCTGATGCGCGATGTCGAGGTGTTCATCCCGATGTTCTTCCTTCTCGGCGGTTCGCAAGAGGCAGGCGTTGCGGGCATTGCCGCCTTCTTCTGGCTGGCGGTGTTTGTGCTCTTCCCCTTCTTCAACAAGGATGCCCTGCGCGCGGGCGATCTGGTGGCGGGGACGTGGGTGGTCGAAGCCAAACAGGCCAAGTTGAAAGAGGCGATGTCGCTCGCCCCAGACCGCAGCCGCGAATACCGCTTCGGCGACGAAGAACTCTCCGTCTATGGCGAGCACGAGCTGCAAGTGCTCGAAAATGTGCTGCGGCAGAGCAATCCCGATGCGCTGCGCGATGTGGCGGAGGCGATTACCAGAAAGATCGGCTGGCAATTGGGCAGCGGCGACGAACGCGAATTCCTCGAAGCCTTCTACGCCGCTTTGCGCGGACACCTGGAAAGCGGAATGCGCTTCGGCAAGCGCAAGAAGAACAAGTTTTCCTGACGATGCTGCTGCGCGCTGCTGTTCCCGAAGATGCCGAAGCCCTCGCCCGGCTGGGCCGCGAGAGCTTTTGCACCGCGTTTGCGCATCTGTATCGTGCGGAAGACCTCGAAGCGTTCCTCCAGCAGGCCTATTCGGTGGAGGCCGTCGCGGGCGAAATTGCCGATCCGGCGATCACCCATCGGCTGGCGCAGGGCGCAGAAGGCGGGCCGCTCACCGGCTTTATCAAGGTTAAGCAGCCGAGCGGGTATGAGGATTATTCCGACGCTGCCAATCCGCTCGGGCTCGGCCAGCTTTATTGCGACCCCGCGCATACCGGGAAAGGCATCGGTGCGCTGCTGATGGACTGGGCGCTGGCCGAAGCGCGGGCGCGCGGCTGCGATGCGATCCAGCTGTCGGTCTTTGCGGAAAACTTCGGCGCGCAGCGGTTCTACCAGCGGTACGGCTTTGCCAAGATCGCCGATATCGGCTTCTGGGTCGGCGAACAGCGCGACGATGAATTCCTTTACGAGTTGCGCCTCTGACCGGCAGTCTGCGCAGCGGTAAAGTTAAGTCCGCCTTAGGGGTTTTCTGGCACTCAAGTCCCCTATGGCTACTGCCCCCATCCTGCTGCCCGAATTCGAGGCACCTGCCGCCCCGCTCGCCGACGAGCTGGTGAACGATCCCGCAATCGAGCGGGTGCTCGCATCGGTGCGCGGCCACCTTGGCGTCGAAATCGCCTTCGTCTCGCGCTATGTCGAAAACGAACAGCGCGAGCTGACCCATGTCAGCAGCGATCTCGATCTGCCCTTGGGGCCGGGCTTCCGCGAGGACCGCGAGGATTCCTATTGCTGGCACATCCTGCAAGGGCGCTTGCCCGAGCTGATCCAGGACCCGTCGGATCACCCGATCACCGGCAAGATGAAAATCACCGAAATGCTGCCCGTTGGCTGCCACATCAACACCCCGCTGCGGCTGTCGGACGGCACAGTGTGGGGCAGCTTCTGCGCATTGGGCCGCCAGCCCGACCGGACCTTGACCGAACGCGATTTGAACGTGCTCAAAAGCTTTGCTGGCCTCGCCGCCGAACGCATCGAAAGCTCGCTCGAAAACACAATGAAGCTGGAAGCGGCGCGGTCGCGGGTCAAATCCATGCTCGACGGGCATGGCGTCTCGACCTTCCAGCAACCGATCGTCTCGCTGGAAACGGGCAAGCCGGTGGGCGTCGAATGCCTCAGCCGCTTTCCCGATGTGACCAAGCGCGGCCCCGATGCGTGGTTCGAGGATGCCGAACTGGTGGGTCTGGGCAAAGAGCTGGAAATGACCGCGGTGCGCGTGGCGCTGGAAACGCTGGGGCATATTCCCGAGGGAATGTATGCGACGATCAACGTCTCCCCGCAAACCGTAGTGTCGGGCGTGCTGCGCGAACTGCTCGCGCAGTCGGAGCCCGCCAATCTGGTGGTCGAGATCACCGAAAATTGCCAGGTCGATGATTTTGACGCGCTGGCGCAGGAAATCGCGGCGCTGAAGGCCTTTGCCCGCATCGCCATCGACGATGTTGGCACCGGCTATTCGGGGCTTCGGCACATTGTCGATCTGCAACCCGATATCCTCAAGATGGATATGGTGCTCACGCGCGGCATCGAAGCCGATCCGGCACGCCAAGCCATGACCAGCGCACTGGTGCGACTGGCGAGTGAAATCGGCTGCATCGTCGTTGCCGAGGGGATCGAGACCAAGGACGAAGCGCGCACGATGAAGCGGCTCGGCGTCCAGTGCGGGCAAGGCTATCTCTATTCGCGGCCGCTGCCGGTGGTCGCGGCGCAGCAATTCCTGCTGAGCGGCGGGAACGCGGTTTAGTCCTCGCTCCTATTCCTCACTTTGCATTGCGCGCTGCTGTTCGCGGGTCATATCCTGCGCCGCGTAAATGTCGCCGCCTTCGATCTGCACCTGCATCCGTTCGGCATCGAAACTGCGGAACTTGGCTTCGGCGGCGTCGATCTGCTGTTCCCCCACCTCCAGCTTTTCGAGCGCCATGCGCGCCATCCGGACGGCGGATTCGAACACTTCGCGCATCACATATTCGGCAGGGCTTTGCGCAAGATCGATCACCGAGCGCCGGTCAAACCCGCGCACATAGATCGCGGCTTTGGGGAAGGCGTCTTTCACCGATTCGATCAGCTGCGCATCGGGCGCTTCATCGATGCAGAACATGATGAGCTGCGCATCCCCGCCGCCTGCCTGCCGCAGCAGATCGAGCCGCGTGCCGTCGCCGTAATAGACCTTGCTGCCGAATTCCTCGGCAATGTCGATTTGCGAGGCCTTCTTGTCGATGGCGGTAACCGACAAGCCGGCCATCCGCAGCGTTTGCGAGACGCTTTGCCCGAAGCGGCCATAGCCGACCACCACCGCGCTGGCGGACTGGTTGTCGGGCGCTTCGCGTTCCTCCGCCGCGCCATCGGGCTCCCGGCGGATGCGTGCGGTCGCCATCATCAGGAACGGGGTGGCGGCCATGGAGAGGGTGACAATAGCCCCGAAAATGCTCGCCGATTCCGCCTCGATCAGCAGCGCGGATTGCGCCTGCGTGTAGAGCACGAAGGCAAATTCCCCGCCTTGGCTCAGCAGCAGACCGAGCGCGAGCGCCGCGCGCCAGGTCATTTTCATCAGCAAGCCAAGCCCGAAAATGATCGCGGCTTTGATGGCAATCAGCAGCACGGCAAAGCCGACCACAAACAAAGGCCGCTCCGCCACCGCGCCCAGATCGAGCAGCATCCCGACCGAGACGAAAAACAGGCCGAGCAGGATCGAGCGGAACGGCTCGATATCCGCCTCCAGCTCGTGCCGGTAGGGCGTATCGGCCAGCATCACGCCCGCGATAAAGGCGCCCAAAGCCGCCGAAAGGCCCAAGGATTGCATCACGAAAGCGCTGGCGATCACGGTGAACAACGCGGCGACGACGAACAGCTCGCGCTCCCCCAGCCCGCCGATCAGGCGGAAAAGCGGGCGGATCAGCAGCCGTCCGGCAAGGATCAGCCCGATAATCGCTCCCGCTGCCATCAGCGCCAGCACCCAGCCCGCCGGGCCTTCGCCTGCATCGGGACTGCGGCTCATCGCGGCGATGATGGTGATGAGCGGAATGATCGAGAGATCCTGGAACAGCAGGATCGAGAACGCCTTTTCGCCGAACGGTGTCTTCAGGCGGCCCGCCGATTGCAGCATCGGCAGCACCTGCGCGGTGGATGACAGGCCCAGCGGCAGACCAATCGCCAGCGCGGCTTCCAGCGTGTAGCCGGTGAGCGCCAGAATGGTCGCGGTGACCGCCAGCCCGCAGGCAGTCACCTGCGCCAGACCCAGTCCGAAAATCGCCGATTTCATCCGCCACAGCCGCGCCGGGCTGAGTTCAAGGCCCACGACGAACAGCAGCATCACAATGCCCAGTTCGGCCACCACCGCCATCTGCTCGGCCCCGCTTACCAGCGCAAAGACCTGCGGCCCGAGCAGCGCGCCGGCCACCAGATAGCCCAAGGTCGCCCCGAGCCCGGCGCGGCGGAAAGCGAGCACCGCGAAGAGCGCAAAGCCCAGAATCAGCAGCGCATCGCGCAGCATCAGGCCGTGTCCGTGTTCCATCTGGCGGTTCCCTCTTTCGATGTGGCGGGCGATGCCGCTGCGCCTTTGCAGCAAACAGGCGCGACTGTCATTGTCCCTTCGCGCAAGCGTGTCTATATGCCAAGCCATGGCAGCAGACGCTATTTCCCAAATCCGCCCGTGGCGCATGATCGAGCGCCGCCAATGTCGTCAGATCATGGTCGGCAATGTGCCCGTGGGCGGCGACGCGCCGATCACGGTGCAGACGATGACCAACACCCCGACCGAGGATGTGGGCGCGACCATCGACCAGATCCGGCGGTGCGAGGATGCAGGCGCGGATATCATCCGCGTCTCCTGCCCCACGCCCGAATCGACCGAACACTTCGACCAGATCACGCGCGCGTCCAACATCCCGATCGTGGCCGACATCCATTTCCACTACAAACGCGCATTGGAAGCCGCCGACAAGGGCGCGGCGTGCCTGCGCATCAATCCGGGCAATATCGGCTCGTCAGAGCGGGTGGCAGAGGTTGTGCGCGCGGCCAAGGCCAATGGCTGCGCGATCCGCATCGGCGTGAATGCCGGCAGTCTGGAAAAAGACCTGCTCGAAAAATATGGCGAGCCTTGCCCCGAGGCGCTGATCGAAAGCGCATTGGATCATATCAAGCTGTTGCAGGATCACGATTTCCACGAATTCAAAGTGGCGGTGAAGGCCAGCGACGTATTCTTGGCCGTCGCCGCCTATCATGGCTTGGCCGAAACGGTCGATTGCCCGCTGCATCTCGGCATTACCGAAGCGGGCGGAATTATCGGCGGCACGGTGAAGTCCTCCATCGGCATCGGCTCGCTGCTGTGGGCAGGGATCGGCGATACGATCCGCGTCTCGCTCTCGGCAGAGCCCGAGCAGGAAGTCAAAGTCGGCTTCGAAATGCTCAAGGCACTGGGCCTGCGCACCCGCGGCGTGCGGGTTGTCTCCTGCCCCAGCTGCTCGCGGCAGGGGTTTGACGTGATCCGCACGGTGGAGGCGCTGGAAGCCCGCCTCGAACACATCAAAACGCCGATGAGCCTGTCTGTCCTTGGCTGCGTCGTGAACGGGCCGGGCGAAGCGCGCGAAACCGATATCGGAATTACCGGTGGCGGCGCGGGCAAACATATGGTTTACCTATCGGGTGTCACCGACCACCACGTGGAGTCGGAACATATGCTCGACCATATTGTCGCTTTGGTCGAGAAGAAGGCGGCGGAGATCGAAGCGGGCACGGCCACAGCGTTCGATCCCCATGCTGCCAAAACACAAGCGGCGGCAGAATAAGCGAAGGGGGAAATACCATGAGCGAAGACAAGAAGACCACACAGCTTTCGCCTGAAGAAGAAAAGCGCATCATCGCGGAAAAGAACGCGAAGGCTGCATCTGACAAAGGCGCAAAGAAGTAAGCGAATGGCGGGTGCAGGCTTGGCGGGCAGACGCTCCGCGCGAAAACTGGCTGCACCCGCCCTCGCACTCGCGCTGGCTAGCGCGCTGGCAGGCTGCGTCAGTGTTACCTCTGTATCGACTGCAGCGCCGATATCCGCGCGACCCGCTGCTGATCACCCCGAAGCAGCGCTCTTCACAGTAGGCGCCAATCCCGTGGCCGAAGTCGATGCCGCGCTGGCTCTCGCCGCTGCGCGCGATGCGCGCGTGCTGCTGGTGATGGGCGCGAACTGGTGCCACGATAGCCGTGCGCTCGCCGGATGGCTGGAGACAGAACGCTTTGCCGCGCTGGTCGCCGACCATTACGAGCTGGTCTATGTCAATATCGGCATGCCGCAGACGGGCGACGGCCATAATCTCGCCATCGCGGCCCAGTTCGGCTTGGACGAACTGCCCGGCACACCCAATGTGCTCGTCGTCACCCCCGAAGGCCTGCTGGTGAACCCCGACACCGCCACAAGCTGGCGCAACGCCGCCAGCCGCAGCGACGACGCGATTTACGAAGAATTGCACCGGCTGGCGCATGAGCCTGTGGGGATGATTGCACCCACACCGGGCGTTGAAATCGCGCAGTGATTGCCGCCGGTAGCAAAATTTGCTACCAAACCGCTTATGGGAAAAGCTGAAAAAATCTCCGTCTCGCTCAATGGCGAATTGCTGGCCGAATTGCACGCAGCGGTCGCCAGCGGGGACTATAACTCGACCAGCGAAGTCATCCGCGAGGCATTGCGCGAATGGCGCAAGAACCGCGAACGGGAAGCCGCTATCGATGAAGTCCGCCGGCTCGTCGCTGAAGCTGATGCGAGCGGGTACCGCCCCTACAGCGGGGTGGACGCCCTGATTTCGCGCAAGAAGGCTGAGGCAGCTTCCAAAGCATGAATTGCCATATCGACTGGTCGGATGCGGCGGAGCGTGACCTTGAAGACATCTGGGACTGGATTGCCAAACAAAATATCGCTGCGGCCCAGCGGACAGTTGAAGCGATTGACGGTCACATCCGTCTGCTTGGTCGGACGCCGCAAATCGGCAGGATTCGCGCGGAGATAGCTCCTGATCTGCGCGCCCTTGTGGAAGGAAATTACCTCATCCTCTACAGGTTCGACGAGAGTGACAAGCGCGTAGAGATCGTCCGCATCATCCACCAACGCCGCAACCTCTCCGCCCTTTTCGACTAGCGCCAGAAAGCTGTGCTCCACGTCGTCCACCATGCCGATTACATGGCACCACGCCCCGAGGGCGGGACTTTCCGGTTCGACAAATATTACCTCGTCATGGAGGCCGTGCGCGCCAGCGGCTTTGCGCTCACCGAGCACGCGCCCGATCCGATGCCGCGCGAATGGCTGGAGGCGGTGCATGATCCGGAATATGTCGAGCAGGTCTTCCGCGCCGCAGTTCCGCGCGAGAAGGAACGACGCATCGGCTTTCCCGTAACCCCGCATATCGCCAGCCGCGTGCGGCACACCAATGGCGGGACGTGGTTCGCCGCGAAACTCGCGCTGGAGCACGGCTATGCCGCCAACAGTGCTGCCGGAAGCCACCACGCGCTGCACCATACCGGCGCGGGCTATTGCGTGTTCAACGATCTCGCCGTCGCGGCCAACCGCTTGCTGGCCGAGGGTGATGCGCGGCGCATCCTCATTATCGACCTCGATGTGCATCAGGGCGACGGCACCGCAAGCCTGCTGGCAGGGCGCGAGGATGTGTTCACCTTCTCCGCCCATGCGGCGAAGAACTTTCCCGCCCGCAAGGCCCGCTCCAGCTGCGATGTGGAATTGCCCGACGGGATGGGCGACGATGATTATCTGGCGGTACTCGACCGCTATCTGCCTGCTATCATGGCCGATTTCGCCCCCGATCTCGTGCTCTACCAAGCGGGGGTCGATCCGCATGAGGGCGACAGACTGGGTCGTCTCGCGCTTTCTGATGCAGGGCTGGTGCGGCGTGACCGCTATGTGCTCGATCTGGCGCGCCGCCGCAGCCTGCCGATCGCCAGTGCGCTGGGTGGCGGCTATGGCGAGGATCAGCGCATCGTCGCTGAACGCCACGCCCGCTCGATGCTCGCAATGGCATTCCCGCAAGCTAATCTCGACGAAATTTACCGGGGTTTAAGGCCGCCGCGCTAAGCCTGCGGGCGATGGATATGCGCATTCCCCTTGCCGGCGTGCTGGTGGCAGGCGGCCTTGTCGGCCTTGCCTGGCCGCTTTTCGCGCCAGAGCCAGGTCGAACCGAGGCAGATGCGGCTCAGGCCGAAACGCTCGACACCGCGCTGCCGGTGATCGCCAACAACACCGAGCCTGCGACATGGAGCGAGGATGTGACGCTCACCCGCGAGGGCGACGGGCATTTCTATGCCGATGTCACCATCGGCGGAACGACATCGCGGATGCTGGTGGATACCGGCGCCAGCGTGATCGCGCTGACCGGCTCCGATGCGGTCGCGATGGGGCTGCACTGGAACCCGAATGATGTCGCCCCCGTGGCGCAAGGAGCCAGCGGCACGGTTTACGGCGTCAACACCACGCTCGCCAATGTCCGCCTCGGCAATTTCGAAGCCACCAACGTGCCTGCCATGATTATTCCCGAAGGTCTGCCGATCTCGCTGCTCGGCCAGTCCTTCCTCTCCACCATCCGCAGCACGCGGATCGAAGGGGAACAGATGGTGCTGGAGAATTGACCGCGATGAATATGACCTCGTTCCTCCCGCATCGCTGGCGCGCCAAGCGCGAAGCCACGCGCCATGCCGAGGCGATTGCGGGCATTCTCGACACCGCGCCGATCCGGCCGAAGCAGGACGGGTTGGTGCTATTCTCGATGATCGGCACCGCCGTGCTGCTGCCCTATCTGGTGGCGGTGAAAAGCCTGTGGAACGAGCTGGAACGCGGGCGCGTCGCGATCCTCGACGATGGCACGCTGACCGCGCAGGACCGCGCCATTCTCGCCCACCATTGCGGCGATCCCGAAATCATGCGGATCAGCGATGTCGTGCTGAACGAATTTCCGGCGGGCGGAACGTGGGAGCGACTGCTCACCATTCTCGACCGGCGGCAGAGCGAATACTGGATGCAATTGGACAGCGATACCGTTGTGATCGGCCCCGTCCCCGAAGTCGAGGAAGCGATTGCGCGTAACCGCAGCTTCATCCTGCTGGGCGAGGAAGCGGCCGAAGGGCCGAAGGCGCTCCCCGACTTCGTGCAGCATTTCTACCCCGGTGGCGAAGAGGCTGTGGGCCACGTGCAGGGGCGCATCGAATCCCGCATGGGTCGCATCGATCCCGCACGCGGCTGGCGCTATGTACGCGGTTGTTCGGGCTTTGCCGGTTTCGCCGCGATGGGCGCGGGCCGCCCGCTCGCCTCCGCCTTCCTCACCGAGATGAAAAGCATGATCGGCGAGGCGGATGTGACGATCTGGGGCACCGAGCAGGTGACATCCAATTTCGTGCTCGCCAACGAAACCGCGCCGGTCGTGCTGCCCTATGACCGCTATCTCAATTACTGGGCGCAAGGCTGGGGCGAGGATGCGCGTTTCCTGCATTTCGTCGGCACGCACAGGCATCATGGCGGTGCCTATATCGATGCGAGCCTGACAGCGATTGAGCGGATCAGAGCCAAGTCCCAAGCGCGCTGAAACAAGCGTATGGACAAGGTTCATCCGCCGCGTGCATTATCGCCCGTGATGAATCGCAGAGACCTTCTTGCAGGCGGACTGGCCACCGGCGCTGCCCTTGCCGCTCCGGCACGGGTGTTCGCGCGTCCGGCCCCCGGCGCCCGCGACCGGCGGCTGCTGGAGATTGCCGCGCGCGAGATCGAGCGCAACACTGCTGCATTGTGGCACCGCGATGTGGTGGGGATTTGCGATTTCGGCCTGCATTCCAGCCAGCCGCGCTTCCATTTTGTCGATATGCTGTCGGGCCAGGTAAACAGCGCGCTGGTGGCGCATGGCAGCGGGTCTGATCCCGAACATGATGGCTGGCTCAACGATTATTCCAACCTGCCCGATAGCTGGGCGACCAGCCGCGGGGCCTATATCACATGGGAATGGTATGAAGGCCGCTATGGCACCTCGGTGCGGCTGGGCGGGCTCGACGAGACCAATTCCAACGCTTTCCCGCGCGCCATCGTGATGCATCAGGCGAATTACGCCGCACCCGACCATGTCGCGCGGTGGGGGCGTCTGGGGCGGTCAAACGGCTGCCCCGCTTTCGGGCCGGAGACGTTTCCTGACGTGCTCTATCGCCTACGCGGCGGGCGGCTGATCTTTGCCGACACGCTGGGCATTGGCGCGGACGGCTCGGATGTGGCGATGCCGCCGCAAGCGCCGGTCGATTTCGAAGCCGCGATTGCCGAACGGCGCGCGGCCAATATGGCCGAACCCGAGCCCGCCGAGGACGAGCTGGAGCGGATTTACCGCGAGGCCAATCCGTCGCTCATTCCCGGCCAGTAAGCCAGCCGCTCTGGATCAGCTCGCCGTGGTGCGGATATCGTCGATGATTTCGACCGCTTCCTCGCTTGTGGCGCGGGCGCGGTTGCCCTGGCGCGGCGCATCGAGCGCGGCCAGCACAGGCGCGTCGCGGCCATAAATATCCTCGAAGCTGCGCAGATTGCCGTCAATATCCACACCCATGGTGAAATAGGTGATGTAGACCGGCATCGTGCGTTCCACCGGCACGCGCGTATATTCACCGCTGGTTGAAATCTCCACCGCCTCGTCCCGTGTCGCGCCGCGCCCGAGGATCGCCACTGTCATTGCCAGTTCCAGCGCCCGCTCGACGCGGATACAGCCGTGGCTGCGCGCGCGGTTGGCGGAATCGAACAGGTGGCGCTGCGGCGTGTCATGCAGGAAAATCGCGTGCGGATTGGGCATATCGAGCTTCATCCGGCCCAGCGAATTGTTCGGCCCGGGCTGCTGCACCACGGTCACCCAGCCATTCGCGCCGCGCGTGGCGGAATAGCCGTTGGCGCGCGCCCAGGCAGGATTGTTGAGCACCCGTGCGCCAAGCCCTTCCCCGCGCACGATGCTTTGCGGCACCGTCCATGTGGGGTTGAAGACCACCCCTTCCACGGTTTCCGCCAGCTGCGGCGTCGCGGAGCGGCCCGGCGCGCCGACAATCGTGCGGTAGGTGCGGATGATCTGGTTGTTCACCGTCAGACGCAGCTGGTATTCGGGGACATTGGTGATGAGATACTGCCCGCCCAGATCGCGCGCGAGCCAGCGCCAGCGATCCATATTCGCGCGCAGCATCCGGATGCGGCGTGTATCGCTGGCAGGGGTTTCCGCCAAGGCCGTGCGCAAGGCGGCGTAATCGGGATGGGTGGGGTTGAGTTCGGAGAGGACGCGGGCGATTTCGCCGGTTGCCAACGCTTCCATCATCACTTCGCCGGTGGGCAGCAGATCGGCATCGGGATCGACCACGAACCACTGGCGGCGCGCTTCCATCGGGGTGCGGCCATCGCGCAAATCTTCCACCAGCCACGCAAACACACCGCTGGCGCGGCGGTTGAGCGCATCCCGATCGCCCGCGGCAATCGCCTCGCGCAGCAGATCAGGGCGGTAATCGGCGGGGTCCAGCCCCTCTGCGCCAATGCCTTCGATAAAGGCGAGCAGCGCGTTGGCATTGTCGATCGACCAATGCGCCACGGCGGGATTGGCGGCGATATCCTGCACCACTTCACCGGTGGGCGAGCCGGGAGTCGCGGTGACTGGCGCTGCATCCTCGTTCCCGAGGATGTCCTGAGCATACAGGGTCTGCGCCATGCCCGGCGCGGTCAGCATAGCGGTGGTGGCGAGCACGCCGAAAAGCCCGACGAAACGCATCAGAATCAGTTCCCTGTTAACCATCAACATATGGCGATATTGCCGCCCTTCGGCCTTTCTATCAAGCAGATGCGCTTTCACAGACCTGAACCGCGGTTTTACCGCTTTTTTGCAAGCATCGGGTGACGCCGCAAACCGCCCGCTTTATGCCGCGCCGCATGGAGCCGAACCCTCGCCTGATCCTGCCGTTTCTGGCCGCGATTGCGGGCGTTGCCTTCCTGTCGCTGATGGACGCGCTGATGAAGGATGCATCGCTGGCGACGGGGGTTTACACCGCATCGCTGCTGCGTTCGCTGATTGCCGCAGCAATGGTCGCGCCATTCTGGCTGGCAAGCGGATTTGTCTGGCCGCGCGGGCGGGTTATGCGCCTGCATATCGAGCGCGGCTGCGTGTCAGCGGCGATGGCGCTGAGCTTCTTCTATGCGCTGACCAAACTGCCGATTGCCGAAGCAATCGCCATCAGCTTCGTCGCCCCGCTGTTGGCGCTGTATCTGGCGCATTGGCTGCTGGGAGAACGCATCGCGCGCAAAGCAATCTGGGCGAGCGTGATGGGATTTGCCGGAACGCTGGTCATCATCAGCGGGCGGCTGGGGCGCAGCGATTTTGACGAAGGGGTGGCATGGGGGCTCGCCGCTCTGCTGGTGTCGGCCTTGCTCTATGCCTATAATTTCGTCGTCATCCGCAAACAGTCGCAAGCCGCCGGGCCACTGGAAGTGGCGACCTTTCATTCGGGCGTCGCAGGACTGGTGCAATTGCTCGCCGCGCCGTTCTTCTTCGTCATGCCCGATAGCGCGGCGCTGCAATTGATTACGGGTTCGGCACTGCTGACGGTGATCGCCTCTATGGGCCTGGCATGGGCCTATGCGCGGGCAGAGGCGCAGGTGCTGGTGCCGGTGGAATATACCGGGTTTCTCTGGGCCGCCCTGTTCGGCTGGCTGATGTTCGGCGAACAGGTGACCGCAACCACGCTGGCGGGGGTGGCGGTTATCGTCATCGCCTGCCTGATCGCCGCGCCCAAAGCGCGGCGCAGGCCGCGAAGGGCCACAGCCTAGTCCGGAGCGGCCTCGCCCGTCAGCACTTCGTCGTCCGGATCGCCGGCCAGCCCTTCGGCGCTCTGCCAGGCAAGCCCGATCACCGCGCCCAGAAAGGCGGCGATAACGAGTGCCGTCCCCATCGCTACAATGCCCAACGGCTGCCGGTTCGGGTTCGGATTGCGGAGTGCCATGGCCCCTTCCTATCTTGCGCCTGCGGCAAAGAAAATTGCCAAAAGCCGCGTAATGCCATCGTCTACTTGACGTATGGGCACCAAACGCGCAGGTCGCGCCCAAACAGGGCCTCCCACTCGCATGGGGTGGCCAGGTCTGCAACACTTTCAATGAGGAAACCTCGCCCATGACTCAGGTCGGCGCCAACTCGCTCGGAACCCGCAAGACGCTGGATGTAAACGGCACCAGCTACGCCTATTATTCGCTCAAGGCCGCTGCCGAAAAGTTCGGCGACGTCTCGCGCCTGCCGCACTCGATGAAAGTGCTGCTGGAAAATATGCTTCGGTTCGAGGATGAAGGCTTCACCGTTGGCGAAGAGCATGTGCAGGCGATTGTCGACTGGCAAAAGAACCCCGCAACGGGCGAAGAAATACAGTACCGCCCCGCGCGTGTGCTGTTGCAGGACTTCACCGGCGTGCCTTGCGTGGTCGATCTGGCGGCAATGCGCGATGCAATCGGGCGGCTGGGCGGCGATACCGCCAAGATCAATCCGCTGGTGCCGGTCAATCTGGTGATCGACCATTCGGTGATGGTGGACGAATTCGGCCATCCCAAGGCGTTCGAAAACAACATGGCGCTGGAGTATGAGCGCAATGCCGAACGCTACGACTTCCTCAAATGGGGCGCGAAGAGCCTCAAGAACTTCTCCGCCGTGCCGCCGGGCACCGGTATTTGCCACCAGGTGAATCTGGAGCATATCGGCAAGGGCGTGTGGTCCTCAGTTGACCAGCATGGCGAGATGGTCGCCTATCCCGACACCTGCGTCGGCACCGACAGCCACACCACCATGATCAACGGCCTTGGCGTGCTGGGCTGGGGCGTTGGCGGGATCGAGGCGGAGGCAGCGATGCTCGGCCAGCCGATTTCGATGCTGATCCCCGAAGTTGTCGGCTTCAAGCTGACCGGCAAGATGGCCGAAGGTGTGACCGCGACCGACCTCGTGCTCACCTGCGTGCAGATGCTGCGCGAACACGGCGTGGTCGGCCGCTTCGTCGAATTCTACGGCGAGGGCGTCGCCAACCTGTCGCTCGCCGACCGTGCGACCATTGCCAATATGGCGCCCGAATATGGCGCGACCTGCGGCTTCTTCGGCATCGACGACAAGACGCTCGATTATTTGCGCCTCACCGGCCGTCCGGAAGCAACCATCGCGCTGGTCGAAGCCTACGCCAAGGAACAGGGAATGTGGTTCTCGCCCGCCGACGAACCCGTCTTCTCCAGCACATTGTCGCTCGACATGGCGGCGGTCGTCCCCAGCCTCGCCGGGCCCAAGCGCCCACAGGACAAGGTGGCGCTGCCGATGGTGGACGAGCTGTTCAATGGCGATCTGTCGAAGGTCTACGGCAAGTCCGCCGCTGCCCGCGTGGCGGTGGAAGGCAAGGATCACGATGTCGGCGATGGCGACGTGGTGATCGCGGCCATCACCAGCTGCACCAACACCAGCAATCCCGATGTGCTGATCGCCGCCGGACTTGTCGCCAAAAAGGCGAATGAAAAGGGCCTGAAGCCCAAGCCGTGGGTCAAAACCTCGCTCGCGCCGGGATCGCAGGTCGTCACCGATTATCTGGTGAAGAGCGGGTTGCAGGCGCATCTCGATGCCATCGGCTTCGATCTGGTCGGCTATGGCTGCACCACTTGCATCGGCAATTCCGGCCCGCTCGCGCCGCCGATTTCGGCAGCGATCAACGGCAATGATATTGTCGCCGCCAGCGTCCTTTCGGGCAACCGCAATTTCGAAGGCCGCGTTTCTCCCGATGTGCGCGCCAACTTCCTCGCCAGCCCGCCGCTGGTGGTCGCCTATGCGCTAAAGGGCACGGTGACGCAGGACATCACGACAACGCCGATCGGGCAAGACCAGGACGGCAATGATGTGATGCTCGCCGATATCTGGCCGTCCAATCAGGAAATCGCCGAGAACCGCGCCGCCAATATCGACCGTTCGATGTTCGAAACGCGCTATGCCGATGTCTACAAGGGCGATCCGCATTGGCAGGCGATCAATGTCGAAGCGAGCGACACATACAATTGGAACCCCGCCAGCACCTATGTCGCCAACCCGCCCTATTTTGACGGGATGAGCATGGAACCGGCACCCGTCACCGATATTCTGGGCGCAAAGCCGCTGGCCATTCTCGGCGATTCGGTGACGACCGACCACATCTCGCCTGCTGGCTCAATCAAGGAAGACAGCCCGGCAGGCCAGTATCTGCTGGGCCATCAGGTGCCCAAGCAGGACTTCAACTCCTACGGCTCGCGCCGCGGCAATCACGAAGTGATGATGCGCGGCACCTTCGCCAATATCCGCATCAAGAACGAAATGGTGCCCGGCGTCGAAGGCGGGGTCACCACCTATGGCGGCGAGACCATGGCGATCTACGACGCGGCGATGAAGCACAAGGCCGACGGCACCCCGCTTGTCGTCATTGGCGGCAAGGAATACGGCACCGGCTCCAGCCGCGACTGGGCGGCGAAGGGCACGATTCTGCTCGGCGTGCGCGCGGTGATTGTGGAGAGCTTCGAGCGTATCCACCGCTCCAACCTTATCGGCATGGGCGTGCTGCCCTTGCAGTTCAAGGATGGCGACACCCGCGAAACGTTGGGCCTGAACGGCGATTGCAGCTTTGCGATCAAGGGCTTGGCTGCACTCAACCCCCGGCAGGATGTCGAGGTGGAAGTTACCCGTGCCGATGGGACCGTGTTCACCTTCACCGCGCTGTGTCGGATCGATACCGCCAACGAGCTCGAATATTACAACAATGGCGGCATCCTGCACTACGTCCTGCGCAAGCTGGCGGCGTGATGATGCGGTTCGCGCTGATCCTCGCTGCGCCTGCTCTGGTGCTCGCCGCCTGTGCGCCGGTAACTCCGGCACCGGTGGCAAGCGTGCAGCAGGGCGCGGCGGTGGAGTTCGTCTCTTTCGAAGAGCTGGCGACAATGGTCGATGGCGGCGAGGTTGTGCTGATCGACGTGCGCACGCCGGAGGAATTTGCCGCCGGACGCCTGCCCGGCAGCCTCAACGCGCCGTTGCAGACCTTTGACCCGCAAAGTATTCCGATGGAAGATGCGCGCGAGACGATCCTCTATTGCGGCAGCAGCCGCCGCTCGGCCATCGCGGCAGAGCAGCTTGCAGCGTATCTCAACCGCCCCGTGCGGCATCTGGAAGGCGGCATCCAGGCGTGGCAAGATGCGGGCGGCGAGGTTATCCGCTCACCCGAATAATTCGCCGGCCAAGCAAACGAAAAAGGGCGGCCCTTTGCGGGGCCGCCCTTTTTGTTTGTTCGTGAGAACCCGGACTTAGGCTGCAACCGTCTCCGGCGTGCCATCCTTCTTCGCGCGGCGGCGACGCAGGAACACCGCACCCGCACCCGCGCCGAAGAGCAGGAGCATTCCGGGAGCCGGAACCGGCGTGCCCGAAGTGGTGCCGCTCGTGCCCGAAGTGCCGCTGGTGCCCGAAGTTCCGGTCGTGCCCGAGCTGGTGCTGGTCGAGGTCGACGAACCGGTCGAGGTCGACGAGCTGGTGCTGGTCGAAGTCGAGGAGCTGGTCGAGGACGCGACATTGCCCGAGGTCGAGCTGGTGCTCGTCACCGTGCCGCTGGTGCTCGTCACCGTGCCGCTGGTGCTGGTGATCCCGCCCGAGCTGGTGGTCGTCGTGGTCGACACGCCGCCGGTGCTGGTGGTGGTACCACTTGTGCCGGACGAACCGCCAGTCGTGGTCGTCGTGGAGGTAATGCCGCCGCTGGTGCTGACATTGCCGCTCGTCGTCGAGACACCGCCGGTCGTGGTCGAGGTGGTGTTGCCACCCGTCGTCGAGCTCGATGTCACGTTTCCGCTCGTCGTCGAAGAGCTGGTACTCGTGGTCGAGGAGCTCGTCGTGGTGCTCGAACTGGTAATCCCGCCCGTGGTGGTCGAGGTGCCCGATGCACCGCTCGTTCCCGAAGTGCCCGAACTGGTCATGCCGCTCGTGCCGGAAGTACCGCTCGTGCCCGAGGTGCCACTCGTTCCGGACGTACCGCTGGTGCCCGAAGTACCCGAGGTGCCGCTCGTGCCAGAGGTTCCGCTTGTGCCGGAAGACGTAATACCGCCGCTGGTCGACGTGCTCGAACCGCTGCCGCCCGAGGTGCTCGACGAACCCGAAGTCGAAGACGAACCGCTGGTCGAGGACGAGACATTGCCCGAGGACGAACCCGTGCTCGACACCTGGCCCGACGTGCTCGTCACCGTACCGCTGGTGCTGGTGATGCTGCCGCTGGAGCTGGTGGTGGTGCTGGTCAGACCGCCGGTCGAGGACGAGCTGGTGCTCGAAATGCTGCCGGTCGAACTGCTGACATCGCCCGAAGTGGAGCTGCTGACATCACCCGAAGTCGATGTCGAACCGCCCGAAGTCGAGGTGGAGGTCGAACCGCCCGAAGTCGAAGTCGAACCACCCGACGTCGAGGTCGAGGAGCCGGTGCTCGAATTGTCGATATCGATAATGATATCACCGCTCGATCCGTTGGTGCCGCTGGTGCCGCTGGTCGTCGTTGTGGTGGTGCTCATGTCGACAATCGCGCTGGCGCTGCCACCGCCGCCGCCGCCGCCGAAGAACCCGCCGAAGAACCCGCCACCGAAACCGCCGCCAAAGCCGCCGCTGCTACCGCCGACGATCACCTGCTGACCGCCACCGCCGCCGCGCACCGGTGCGCTGGGCAGCGGCGGAAGCGCGATGGGCGCTTCGGCATACTGTTCTTCCGCACAGCAATCCTCGGTGCGTTCGATGGTGCGGCGCACACGGCGCTGGGCGCGTTCATGCCCGCGCTCGGGCACATAGCGTTCGCCATAACCGCCACCGCTGGAGCTGGAGCTACTGCCCTGCGTTTTCACGTCGATCAGTTCGCCCGAAGCGCCGTCTTCACCGGATTTGTAACGGACAACCGAGGTTTGCGGCTCGGCCACGTGTACGGCGCCCCCGCCAATGATTGCTCCGCCAGCGGCGGCAACACTCAATTTCGCAATAGCCATGCGTACGGACATGAGCTGGTCTCTCTTACAGTAGCAGACGTAGCCTGCAGCCCCCTCAATGGCGCCGACGGCTTGGTCCGGTTGCTGGCAAGAGAGCGTGCTTATTCATTCCCGGCAATCCCGTTAACCGTGTTTCAGGAGGCGAAATCGCAAATAAATCGGCGATTTCCGCGTCGCGACGCCGGGTTGTCCCACAATGGAACCGAACGGCGGGCGAAAGAGAACAAAGCCTTAACGCTGCAAGGGGTTTTCAGGGCTATTTCCCGCCATCGAACAAGCCGGACTGCCCGCCCGAAGGCGCGGGAAGCCGCAGGTGATTCCATCCGCGATCATTCAGGCAGCGCCCCCGCGCGGTGCGGGCAATCAGGCCAAGCTGGATGAGATACGGCTCGATCACATCCTCCACCGTATCACGCGGTTCGGCGAGCCCAGCGGCGAGCGTTTCGACGCCGACAGGGCCGCCTTTGTAGGTCTCGGCGATCATGGTGAGATAGCGCCGGTCCATCGCATCGAGGCCCAGCGCGTCGATCTCCAGCCGGGTTAGCGCTTCATCGGCGATCGCGTCATTGATCGTGCTTTCGCCCATCACTTGCGCAAAATCGCGCACCCGGCGCAGCAGCCGTCCGGCAACGCGCGGCGTGCCTCTGGAACGGCGCGCAATCTCGCCTGCTCCGGACGGATCGACCGGCATTCCGAGCAGCCTTGCGCCCCGCGTCACGACCTGCGTCAGTTCTTCCTGCGTATAGAACACCAGCCGCACGGGGATGCCGAACCGGTCGCGCAAGGGCGTGGTGAGCAGGCCCTGCCGTGTGGTCGCGCCGACCAGCGTGAAGGGTGGCAAATCGATGCGGACAGAACGCGCCGACGGCCCCTCGCCGATGATCAGATCGAGCGCGCGGTCTTCCATCGCCGGATAGAGCACTTCCTCGACCACCGGATTGAGCCGGTGGATCTCGTCGATGAACAGCACATCATTGGGCTCAAGATTGGTGAGCAGCGCCGCGAGATCGCCCGCCTTGGCGATCACGGGGCCGGACGTGGCGCGAAAGCCTGCGCCCAGTTCCTTGGCAATAATCTGCGCAAGCGTGGTCTTACCAAGGCCGGGCGGGCCGAAAAACAGCGTGTGATCCATCGCCTCGCCACGGCTTTTGGCAGCGTCGATAAAGACCCGCAGATTATCCCGCGCCGCCTCCTGCCCGATAAATTCGCCGAGCGATTTCGGGCGCAGAGCCGCGTCCGGATCATCCGGCTGACGCGCGGGGGAATGGATGGGTTGGTCGGTCACCACGCGGTCTTACGCAAGGCCGAGCCGGACTGTCGAGAGGCGATATGGGTTCTCCCACTTTCGCCTCTCCCGCAAACCCTAAGTGCGCACCGAGGCGGCGTTGAACGCGTCGATGTATGTCTGGCGCAGCGGCTTGGGCGCAAAGTCATTGTCATACGGCGTGGGCCGCAGCGCCGTGCCATCCGCACGCGGAGTGCCGAAATTCTGCAGCCAGCTATACCGGTCCGCCATGCCCCAAACGAGCACTTCGTCGAGTTCGTTATAGGCCAGCAGCATATCCAGCCAGCCGCGCGCATAGGTGGCGCAATCGGCATCGCGCTGGGCAATTGTTCCCGCACGGTTGCGGTCGTTCACATCCATTTCGGTGATTTTCAGCCTGTAGCCGAGCGCCACCACCTGATCCAGCCACGCCTCCATCGCCGGGCGCTGCGCATCGACAATGCTCTGCGCCGTTCCATTGGAGAAAAAGCCGATATGCGCCTGAATGCCCAGCGTATCGACAGGCACATTGCGATTGCGGAACCCGCGCAGGAGGTCGAGCACGCCATTGCGGTGCGTGGTGGAACCCCAATCCATGAAATCGTTATAGACGAGTTCGCCCGTCGGCAGCACATCGCGCGCGGAGCGGAAGGCGAGATCGAGCAGGGAGGGATCGTTACCCACCGTTGCGGAGAGCGAATGCTGGCGCAATCCGCCCGTGCTCGGCTCCACCGCTTCATTGACCACGTCCCAGCTGGTGATGGAGGAGGCATAGCGCGAAGCGACCTGCGTCACATGCTCGCGGATCAACCGCTCGGCCTCGGCGCGCGGATTGGTGCCGTAATCATAAGTGCGCTGCCAGCCGGGAAAGCGTTCCTCGACATACCACAGCAGCGTGTGCCCGCGCATTTCCATATTCTGCCGCTGCGCATAGGCGAGCATATCGTCAGCGCGGGTAAAGTCGAATTGCGTGGCACTGGGGCGAATGGATTCCCACTTCAGCTCGTTTTCCGGCACAAGGATGTTGCAATCGCGTTCGAGCAGCGCGGCATATTGGGGATTGGCGAAAGACCCGGCATTGGCTCCGGCGGTGCTCCAGGCGAAGGCCGATCCAAACTTGATATTCTTGGCCGCGGCGGCAGCGGCGATGGATCCGGTCGCGGTGGGGGTTGGCGTCGGAGTGGGCGAGGGTGTCGGGCGCGGGGTAGCGGTACCAATGGGAGACGGAGTCGGCGTTGGCGTTCCCCCGCCACCGCAAGCCGTTACCAAAGCCCCCAACCCCACGCCAAGGCTGGCGCGCCGCGTCATCTTCGCCATTACTCTCTCCCGATCCTCTTGTGCGGCGGTTATGCGCTGTTACCGATGCGCAAAAAGGTAGCGCTATCATGAATGAAAGCAAGTGGCTTTTTGGGGGTAGCGGTGGTGCGCCGTCAGAAGGGGTTGATGGTGTAACCCTGCTGTTGCAGCAGCGCGTGGGCGGTCATGGCGGAGAGCGCCATTTCGACGCCCTCGATCAAATCATCGTGCTCCACGCCCTGCGCCGAGTTCCTTGGCAATAATCTGCGCGAGCGTCGTTTTGCCGAGGCCGGGCGGGCCGAGAACAGCGTGTGATCCATCGCTTCGCCACGGCTTTTGGCAGCGTCGATGAAGACCCGCAGATTATCCCGCGCCGCCTCTTGCCCGATAAAATCGCCGAGCGATTTCGGGCGCAGAGTCGCGTCCGGGTCGTCCGGTTGCCGGATCGGGGGAGTGGATGGGTTGGTCGGTCATGCCCCCTCCCTACCGTCATGCTGAACTTGTTTCAGCATCCATTTGGCTCCACTCACCGCGTCATGACATTGTTTCGCCAACCCTGCGTCTACATCCTTGCGAGCAAGCCTTACGGTACGCTCTACACAGGCGTAACGAGCGACCTTGTGGCAAGGCTGTGGCACCACCGGAACGGCGAAATCGCGGGCTTCACCAGCCGATACAACGTCCATCGCCTCGTCCGCTACGAGCTCTTCGGCGACATGGAACACGCTATCGCCCGCGAGAAGCAACTCAAGCGGTGGCACCGGCAATGGAAGATCAATCTGATCGAAAGCGAGAATCCCGACTGGCATGATCTGGCCATCGGGCTGGGCTTCCCGCCACTCGCCCTCTAATTCGTCATGCTGAACTCGTTTCAGCATTCATCCCTACACCCGAACCGACAGCGCAGCTGGAGAAATGGATCCTGAAACAAGTTCAGGATGACGGGGTGGTGGGGTTTGGGCTGGCTGGTCAGTCATTCCCTGAAGCCTGACTGGCAGTGACCAAGGAAATGTCGAACGCCCCGCCGATAAAAGACGAACAAAAGTACGGTCAGGGGGATGGCTCCATAGACCTTCATGAAATTGACAAATCGCATCGCCGTCGAGGGCTCGGGACAACCTCCGCGTTCGCCAATGCAAGCTGGCTCCCCGAACGAGAGCGGCATTGCCCAGAGCCAGAACGCCATGGCGGCGACAGCGAACGCCAGATAGGCCGCGTATCGAACAAACAATCCCATCAAAACGGGTTCACCGTATAGCCCTGCTGTTGCAGCAGCGCGTGGGCGGTCATTGCGGAGAGCGCCATTTCGACGCCCTCGATCAAATCATCGCGTTCCACGCCTTGCGCCGCCGCGCTCTGGCCGCAGACCACGAAGCGCACGCCGTGATCAAGCATCGTGCGCACCATCGCAGCGCTGCCATTGACGGGTGCCTCCACGCCTTCGGCGCGCGGGCGGGCGGCGAGTGCATCGTCGGTCAACAGGTCGAGCACCGCGCTGCCATGCACGACCACCACCGTATCGATCCGCCCCGCATCGACCCCGGCAGCCACGTGCATATTGATGAACCGCGCCGCGCTTTCGAACCCGCGATTGCGCGTGCCCGCATCGGCGCGGGTGGCGACATCGAAGCTGTGGCGAAACTCGGTCGGCAGCGGAAACCGCTCCAGCCCGGCAACGGGCGCGTGCGGGCCGAAATCGGTGAAGACCGGGCCGGTTTGAAAGTTCTCCGGCAGAGACTGCGCGGCGGCGGGGGTGGCGAGAGCGAGTGCTGCCACGGCTAGCGAATATCGAAACATCTCAAATACTCCCGTCATGCTGAACTCGTTTCAGCATCCATTTTGCAACACACTCCGAACTCCGCGCAAGCGGCACCATGGATCCTGAAACAAGTTCAGGATGACAAAGGATAGAATTGTCTATCAGCCCGCCGCCTTCTTCAACGCCACGCGGATCAAGTCGCCCTCGCCTGCGCCTTCGCCCAGTTCCTCTTGCGCCCGCGCCACCGCCTGCGCCGCAACGGCGGGCTTGAAACCGAGGTTCTGCAAGGCCGAAACCGCGTCCGCGCTCGCGCCGCCCGCGGGGGTGATCCGCGCTGCGCCAGCCACGCCGCCGCCGGGCAGCGCGCCTGCCTTGTCCTTCAACTCGTTGACGATCCGCCCTGCCAGTTTCGGCCCGACGCCTTGCGCCCTCGCCACCGTCGCGGCATCGCCAGCGGCGCAGGCATCGCGCAATTCGCCGGTCGACAGCGCCGAGAGTATCGCCAGCGCCACTTTGCTCCCCACACCCTGCACCTGTGTCAGCAGGCGGAACCAGTCGCGCTCTCCGCTTTCGGCAAAGCCGAGCAGGCGCATATCGTTCTCGCTCACCTGCAAATCGGTGTGGACGGTGCACGCCTGCCCCACAGCGCCCAGCGCGGCCAGAGTCTTCGTGGAGCAGTGGACGAGATAGCCCACGCCCTGCACATCCACGATGGCCCAGTCCTCGCCGGTTTCGTCCAGCCGCCCAGAAAGTTTCGCGATCATGACCTTGTTTCTGCGCTACCGCGTTGCTGCTTGAGCGCCCGGTTTGGCGGACAGAGCAAGAACAGTCCAGCCTTGCTAGACACTTGCCCGCAACTGCGCCAAAGCGCATCCCCATGAGCTGGAACACATTCGGACGCGTTTTTCGCTTTACCACCTGGGGGGAAAGCCACGGCCCTGCTTTGGGCGTGGTGGTGGACGGGTGCCCGCCGGGGATTGCACTGTCAGAGGCGGACATCCAGCCTTTCCTCGATGCGCGCAAGCCCGGCCAGTCGAAATACACCACCCAGCGGCGCGAGGCGGACGAGGTGCGTATCCTCTCGGGCGTGTTCGAAGGCAAGACGACCGGCACGCCGATCAGCCTGATGATCGAGAACACCGACCAGCGCAGCAAAGACTATTCCGAAGTCGCCAAGGCCTATCGCCCCGGCCATGCGGATTACACCTATGATGCGAAATATGGCTTCCGCGATTATCGCGGCGGCGGCCGCTCCAGCGCGCGCGAAACGGCGGCGCGGGTGGCGGCGGGCGCGATTGCACGGAAGGTCATTCCCGAAGTCGAAATCACCGCATGGGTGGAGGCCATCGGGCCGCACGCCATCGACTATGACCGCTTCGACGCGGAGCATATCCGCGCCAATCCGTTTTTCTGCCCCGATCCCGAAGCCGCCGCTGCTTGGGAGAATATCATAGATCAGACGCGCAAGGCGGGTTCGTCATTGGGCGCGGTGGTGGCGTGCGAGGCGCGCGGCGTTCCTGCTGGCTGGGGCGCACCGGTCTACGCCAAACTCGACAGCGAAATCGCCGCCGCCATGATGACGATCAACGCGACCAAGGGCGTGGAAATCGGCGACGGTTTCGCCGCCGCGCGCCTGTCCGGCGAAGAAAACGCCGACACTATGCGCCCCGGCGAAGACGGCACGGTGGACTTCGGCGCGAACCATTCAGGCGGCACGGCGGGCGGCATATCGACCGGCCAGCCGGTCACCTGCCGCGTGGCCTTCAAGCCGACCAGCTCGATCCTGACAGCGGTGGAAACGGTGACGCGGCCAGACGAGACCGGAGAATTCGAAGCCACCGAGATCAGCACCAAGGGCCGCCACGATCCCTGCGTCGGCATTCGCGGCGTGCCGGTGGTGGAGGCGATGATGGCGCTGGTGCTGGCGGACCAGAAGCTGCTCCACCGCGCGCAGGTGGGGGAACGATAGCCCATGTTTCCTTCTGCGCGCCGCGGTCTTAGGACACCGTAATGGTCAGTCGTGAAATTCTTATCGGAGCCGCCGTTGTCGCAATGGTCGTCACCCTGCCCTCCACCATGGAAGCCTATGCGGCGGTGAATGGCGGGCCGTGCGGCGACGTGGCGGGCGGCATCTGCCTCGCTGACGAGGGCAATTGGCGCCACGGTTCCAAACTCACTGCAAGCCTGCCGACGATTTTGACCGTTGGCGCCATTATCGCGAGCGCCTTCACCGCTGACAGCACCCTTTCCAAGCGCCGCCAATGGATCGCCATCGGCCTGACGATTCTCGGACTGGCGCTGCTGCTCGTCTGATTCGTGTTGCATAAACCGCATCATCTGATGCGCGCCGCGCAACATCATACTAACTGATCGAAATATCCGATCTTCGCAATCGCAACATTTTCCTATGCTGCGCTGCAACCAAACCTATGTCCCGTGCATTGAGTTTCCAAGTGCAATTCCAACCAAAGGGACAGTAACAACATGGGTATCATCGGCAGCACCATCAAACCGTTCAGCGCCACCGCCTTCAAGGCTGGCGAAGACTTCTTCACTGTCAGCAATGAAGACCTCGCTGGCAAGTGGGCGGTGTTCTTCTTCTATCCGGCGGACTTCACCTTCGTCTGCCCGACCGAGCTGGAAGACATGGGCGAAAAGTACGAGATGCTGCAGAGCATGGGCGTGGAAGTTTACGCCGTCTCCACCGACACGCATTTCAGCCACAAGGCCTGGCACGACACCAGCGAGAAGATCGGCAAGCTGAAGTTCCCCTTCCTGGGTGACCAGAGCCACGTCCTCGCCCGCAATTTCGATGTTTTGCGCGAAGACAGCGGCTTGGCTGATCGTGCGACCTTCGTGGTCGATCCCGATGGTGTGATCCAGATCATGGAAATCACCTGCGAAGGCGTGGGCCGCAATGCCAACGAACTGACGCGCAAGATCAAGGCCGCACAATATGTCCGCGCCAATCCCGGCCAGGTGTGCCCGGCCGCGTGGGAAGAAGGCGCGGAAACGCTTGCGCCCTCGCTCGATCTCGTCGGCAAGATCTAAGCCGCACCCAACCGATAGAGCCGCCGCGAACTCTCCCCCCCTGAAATCCCGGCGGCTTTTGATCCCGGGCTGGCATACGTGCCGCCCGGGCAGCGAAGGCCCGGAGCCCCTCCCCCCTCCCCCGCTCCGGGCCTTTTTCGCCTTGGTCGCCTGCACTTCCCGTCATTGCGAGGAGCCGCAGGCACCGTGGCAATCCAGTCCTGCCGTCCGGACTGGATTGCTTCGCCGGAGGCTCGTGTGACGAAAGGTTTGAACGATGCTTGACCAGAATCTGAAAGATCAGCTGAAGGCCTATCTCGCCAATCTGCGCGAGCCGATCACGCTTGTCGCATCCTTGGGCGAAGGCAAGAAATCGGACGAAACGCGCGATTTGCTCGCAGCGATAGCGCAGCTTTCGGACAAGGTTTCCGCGGAGTTTGACGGGGATGACGCGCGCAAGCCCAGCTTCCTCGTTCGCCGCGCCTCGGACGCGACGCGGCAGGTGCGCTTTGCCGGCCTGCCGATGGGGCACGAATTTACCTCGCTGGTGCTCGCGCTGCTGTGGGCCGGTGGCCATCCGCCCAAGGTATCGGACGAAACGCTGGCACAAATCCGCGCGCTCGACGGCGATTTTGCCTTCGAGATGTATTTCTCGCTGTCCTGTCACAACTGCCCTGACGTGGTGCAGGCGCTGACGCTGATGGCGCTGGAAAACCCGCGCATTTCCGCGACTTTGATCGAGGGCGGCACGTTCCAGGACGAAGTCGAGACGCGCGGCGTGATGGCCGTGCCCGCGACCTTCCTCAATGGAGAGAGCTTTTACAACGGCAAGATGACGCTGGAGGAATTGCTCGCCAAGCTGGACAGCGGCGCGGGCGCGAAGGCGGCGGAAAAGCTTTCGGCGAAGGCGCCCTTCGACGTGCTTGTCGTCGGCGCTGGCCCCGGCGGCGTCGCATCGGCGATTTACACCGCGCGCAAGGGCATCCGCACCGGCATTGCGGCGGAGCGCTTTGGTGGCCAGCTCAACGATACGCTCGGCATCGAAAACCTGCCCGGCACCGAATATACCGAAGGCCCGAAGCTAACCGGCGATCTGCAGCGGCAGGTGGACGCGCAGGAGAGCATCGATCTGATGAACCTCGCGGTCGCCAAGCGTCTAATTCCGGCGCAAAACAAGGGCGGCCTCCACACCATTGAACTGGAAAACGGCGGCGTGCTGAAGGCGCGCGCGCTGATCCTGTCGACCGGTGCCCGCTGGCGCACGCTCGGCGTGCCGGGCGAGGACGAATACCGCAACAAGGGCGTGGCCTACTGCCCGCATTGCGACGGCCCGCTGTTCAAGGGCAAGCGCGTGGCGGTAATCGGCGGCGGCAATTCGGGCGTCGAGGCGGCGATCGATCTCGCTGGCATTGTCGGCCATGTCACAGTGCTGGAATTCGACGCCAAGCTGCGCGCCGACAAGGTGCTGGTGGACAAGCTGGAAAGCCTGCCCAATGTCGAAATTCTGGTCAGCGCGCAGACCATGCAGATCACTGGCGATGGCGGCAAAGTCTCTGGTTTAACGTATAAAAACCGCGCGACCGGTACCGAACACACGATCGCGCTCGAAGGCGTGTTCGTGCAGATCGGGCTCGTTCCCAACACCGAATGGCTGGAGGATTCGGGCGTTGATCTCAGCCATCACAACGAGATTGTGGTGGATGCGGCGGGGCGCACCAACCTGCCCGGCATTTTCGCAGCGGGCGATTGCACAACGGTGCCATACAAGCAGATTGTGGTGGCAATGGGCGCAGGGTCGAAAGCGGCGCTGTCCGCCTTCGATTACCTCATCCGCAACGAAGCGGCTCCGGAGGATGCCAAGGTTCTCGAACCCGCCTAGCCAGTGCTGCACAATCGGTTCAACCGCGATCCCGACACGCCCGCCACCGGTTATCCGGCTGGCGGGCGTTGTGCATCTGGGCGAGGCGAAAATGCGGTGCGACGCAAGTCCGGCAAATCCGATCAAACAATTCCAACTAATCGATTGGACTAATCACCGGGGAAAGCGCATCTTCGCTCCATAAGAGATTCGACACAATGTTGAGAGGAACGAACGATGGACGCGAAGACAGGTTCAATTTCCGGCGGCTGCCCCTTCCACGGTGACGGCGGGATGCGCTCGCTGCTCGGCCGCACCAACAAGGATTGGTGGCCCGATGCGCTGCAGCTGGACATCCTCAAGGAAGGCGGCAAGTCGCCCGATCCGCTGGGCGAAGATTTCAACTATGCCGAGGCGTTCAACGCGCTCGATTACAGCGCGCTGAAGGCAGACCTGACCGCGCTGATGACCGACAGCCAGGATTGGTGGCCGGCGGATTACGGCCATTACGGCCCCTTCTTCATCCGCATGGCGTGGCACGCGGCGGGCACCTATCGCACCGGTGACGGGCGCGGCGGCTCCTCCTCCGGCCAGCAGCGGTTTGCTCCGCTCAACTCGTGGCCGGATAACGGCAACCTCGACAAGGCGCGCCGCCTGCTGTGGCCGATCAAGCAGAAATACGGCAAGAATATCAGCTGGGCCGACCTGTTCATCCTCACCGGCAATGTCGCCATCGAAAGCATGGGCGGCCCGGTGTTCGGCTTTGGCGGTGGCCGTGCCGACGTGTATGAGCCCGAAACTGTCTATTGGGGCTCTGAAGAGCTGTGGGTCGACCAGGGTGTGCCCACCCGCATCAACCCTGACGAGGGCAAGGCGCTGGAAAACCCGCTCGCGGCGATCCAGATGGGCCTCATCTACGTCAATCCCGAGGGCCCGGGCGGCAACCCCGATCCGCTGCAATCGGCGCGCGATATGCGCGAGACTTTCGCCCGCATGGCGATGAATGACGAGGAAACCGTTGCGCTGACCGCTGGTGGCCACGCCTTCGGCAAGGCACATGGTGCGGCTCCGTCCGACACCTTCGGCGGCGCGCCCGAAAGCGAAGTGCTCGCTTTGCAGGGCTTTGGCTGGCTCAATGACGAGGCAGAGATTGCCGCGGGCAATATCACCACGTCGGGCATTGAAGGCAGCTGGTCGAACAACCCGACGAGCTGGAGCCACGATTACTTCCGCATCCTGTTCAAGTATGACTTCGAACTGGTGCGCAGCCCGGCCGGTGCCCAGCAATGGACGCCGATCAATCCCGATCCGGCAGACATGGCACCCGACGCGCGCGATCCCAACAAGCGCGTCCCGACCATGATGACCACCGCCGACATGGCGCTGAAGATGGACCCGGAATATCGCAAGATTTCCGAACGCTTCCTCGCCCATCCGGAGCAGTTGGACGATGCCTTCGCCCGTGCATGGTTCAAGCTGTGCCACCGCGATATGGGCCCCAAGGCCTGCTATCTCGGTCCCGAAGTTCCCGCCGAAGATCTGATCTGGCAAGACCCGGTACCCGCTGGCACCACGCCGTCTGATGCCGATGTCAGCGCGTTCAAATCGGCAGTGCTGGCCAGCGGCCTGACCGTCTCCGAACTGGTGAAAGCCGCTTGGGCTTCGGCCTCGACCTTCCGCAATTCGGACCGTCGCGGCGGTGCCAATGGTGCCCGCGTGCGCCTTGCCCCACAGAAGGATTGGGCAGCCAACGATCCGGAGGAACTGGCCAAGGTGCTCGCCAAGCTGGACGAGTTGCGCGGTTCGCTGAGCATGGCCGATGCCATCGTGCTGGCCGGTGCCGCAGCCATCGAAAAGGCGGCCAAGGATGGCGGCCACGATGTCAGCGTCAATGTGACCACCGGTCGCGGCGATGCGGGTGACGAGCATACCGACGCCGAAAGTTTCGAGCCGCTGGAGCCCTTTGCCGACGGTTTCCGTAACTATCTGCGCACCAAAGCGAGCGTGAAGACCGAGGATATGCTGGTCGACAAGGCGCATTTGCTTGGTCTCAGCATTCCCGAAATGACCGCACTGGTCGGCGGGATGCGGGTGCTCGGTGCGAACAGCGGCAACACTGCGCATGGCGTCTTCACTGACCGTGTCGGCACGTTGTCGAACGACTTCTTCACCAACCTGCTCGACATGGGCACGAAGTGGACTGTGGTGGACGAAAGCGGCGACGAGGAATTTGTCGGCACCGACCGCAAGTCGGGCGCGGAAAAGTATCGCGCCACCCGCACCGATCTCGTCTTCGGCTCCAATTCGCAGCTGCGCGCCGTCGCCGAAGTCTATGCCGAAAATGGTGGGGAAAGCCGGTTCATTTCCACTTTCATCTCCGCATGGACGAAGGTAATGGACGCCGACCGATTCGATATCTGACCTAGATATCAGATAAAACAAACACCTGGAGAGCTTGCCCCCCAAGCTACTTCGGGTCGCTGGAAGACCCTCACTGGCCCCCCCGGTGAGGGTCTTTTCCGTTCTGGCCGAAGGGAATGGATCGGGAAGGCGCGGTTTTTTCCGCGGCATCTTCCCCTTTGCCATCGCTGCGCTAAACACGCGCGATGAATCGCACCCGCTCCGCGCCGCCGCTCGCGCGCCTGTTCGCCGCTCTTATCGCCCTTGTCGCTGCAGGCAGCATTGCGCTGCGCATCGGCCTCTATCTGGCCGAGGGTGACCCCTTGGGCGAGGTAACCTGGTGGCTGCTGCGCTTCTTTACCATTCTCACCAATCTGCTGGTGGCGGGCACCTTTGCCGGGATCGCCATGGGCAAGCCGGTCGCGCCGCGCTGGCTGCTCGCGATGACGGCGGCGATTGCGGGTGTGGGGATTGTCTACCACGTGGCGCTCGCCCGGCTGCTCGAACATGAAGGGTGGGAAATCGTCGCCGACCAAGGCGTGCACACCGCCGCGCCGGTGCTGACCGTGCTGTGGTTTCTCGCTTGCGTGCCCAAAGGCGTGCTGCGCCTGTCCCACGTGCCGCTGGTGGTGATCTGGCCGACGCTGTACTGCGTCTACGCGCTGGTGCGGGGGAGCGTGGAGGGTGACTATCCCTATTTCTTCATCGACGCGAACAGGCTGGGCGTAGCCGAGCTGGCGATCAATATTGCTGGATTGACCGCCTTCTTCGCGCTGCTCGGCCTGTTGCTGGTGCTGGCAGTTAAAGCGCGCAGCCGCAGCGAGCGGCGGGTGCTGGCCTAGTTGCTGGCCTAGAACCAGCCTGCCTCCTTCAGCGGGGTCACATTCGCGCGGCTGACGGGCGCTTCGATCCCGTTGTCGAGCAGCAGGCGGATATTGCGCCCCTCGCGCTTCACATCGGCCACCGCGCCGCGCGCGACCCACCAGCTGCGATGCACTTGCGCGCCCTCAATCCCGCCAAGTTCCGCCACCGCGTCGCGCATCCGCAGCAACACCAGCTCGCTGCCCAAGGCGGTGTGCGCGCGGACGTAGTGGTCCTCCATCTCGAGCGCGATCAGATCGGTGCCGAGTTCGGGCGGCAGGCGGTCGAGAAAGCGCATCGGCGCTGGCGGTGCCGGGGGGTATGGCGGGGGCGCAATCGCTGCGGGCGTAGGCTCCAGCTTGGCCTCCGACGAGGCAACAGCCACAACCGCAGGCTGTGCCAGCGCGCGCTGCACCAGCAGGTTGGCGAGCGTAATCAGCCCGCCGACCATCACGACATAGAGATAATGCGTGATGGCGCTTTCCAACCCTGGCCATTCGCGCCCGCGGCCCATCGCAGGCAGCAGATAGACCACCACCGCCATCGGCAGCGAAGCCAGGCACACGCCCGCAATGCGCAGGCCCCAAGCGGGCAATTGCAGCTTCGGCGCGAGGCGCACCGCCATCGTATCGATCGGCGCATAGAGCGCATAGCCGATCCACGCGAAACCGGTCCACACGATCAGCCGCAGCGGTAGCGGATCCTCGAAGCTCCCCAACGGCCCGATCAGGCCGAGGATCACGCCGATCACCGTCATCACCGCCAGATCGGAAAGGATGCGCGCGGCGAGCGGTTTGGGTTGGTGCGGTGTCACTGGATGCGAACCTAGCGCCCGTTCGCGCTTCGTAAAGTGGCAATCAGGCGTAAATCCGCGCATTTCACGCAAGGCCGCGCCCGCCAGCGCAAACGCGATTGCCCGCCAACGGGCATCAGCCAGACCGGTCTCACGAACTTCAACGGGAGACCGCACATGACTACTGCCACCGCCAATCCGCTGCAATTCCTCAACCCTTGGCACCGCCCCGCAGGTGCGCTTGACCTTGGCCCGCTGACCAAGGGGCTGGTGATCGCATCGGGCATGCTGATGACGGCGATCTGCCTGCTCGCCATCGCCCGCGCGGTGCTGGGCCTGAGCGGGGAGCTGCCGCATCTGCAAAACGCGGTGATCGTGTTCCACGTCGCCACCGTTATCCCCTGCGTCCCGCTCGGCCTCTATCTGCTGCTCGCACCCAAAGGCACGGCGATGCACAAGCAATTGGGCAAGTTTTGGGTGGCGCTGATGGTGGTCACCGCGCTCAGCACGCTGTTCATCCATGACGGGATGCGGCTCTCATGGATCCACATCTTCGTGCCGATCACCTTGCGCGCGGCCTATCTGATCGTCGCCAAGGCGCGGCGCGGCGATATCAAGGGCCACCGCAACGAGATTGTCAGCCTGTTCCTAACCGCGCTGATGATCCCCGGCATTTTCGCCTTCGCCATAGAGGGCCGGATGATGAATGTGATGCTGTTCGGCTGGGGCTGAGCTTCATCATCTACGCTTCAGCACGATGTAGAGCGCACCCTCGCCCCCGTGGCGGCGGTGCGCTTTGCGGATGGCGGCGATGTCGGCGGCGTGCTGGCCTGCCGCCAGCCAATCGAGAATTTTCGCGCGGATCGCTCCGCGCTTTTCGGCGCGGTCGGCGGCATCGACCGGGCGCGGCTTGCCCGTCACCACCAGCACCAGCCGCGCACCCATCGCCTTGGCCTGGGTCAGCCCGTCATTCAGCCGGTCATAGGCCTGATCGAGCGTGTGGCCGTGGAGATCGAGCGCAAAGTCCGGCTCGGTCGAGGGGCGGGCGAGGCGGCGCTCCCAGTGCGAGTCGAGGCCGTGGGGTGCCTTCGTTGGAAAATCCTCCGCCTTGGGAGGAGGGGAGATGGCCGAAGTGCGTGTCTTGGCAGGGGCTGGCCGCGACAAGTGCTCCGCCTTACCTGCTCCGACTGCGTTGCGCCCGGCCACTTTTATTGTCGGAGGCGCAGTAGGTTGCGTCCTGATCGGCCGCACGGTGCGCGCCAGTCTTTCCCATAGCGCGGCCTCTTCCGGGGAAAGGCCGCGCGGATGGGTCATTGCGTCAGGCGCTGCGCCGCTGCGTTGGGAAGCAGGATCAGCGCCTGCCCGCGCCCGCTCATGCCGCCTGCTATCTCGCGCGCATCCTCGCCCGCGCCCCAGAAGGTGTCGAAGCGGTTGGCCCCGCGGATCGCGCCGCCGGTGTCTTGCGCAATCCACAAGCCATTGGCGACGCTGCGGTCGAGATCGAGCAGCACCGGCGCGCCATAGGGGACAAAGCGCGGATCAACCGCGACCGAGCTTTCGCGCACCACCGGCACACCGATGGAGCCCAGCGGGCCCTCGCCCTCCAGCACGGTGAAGAACACCCAGCTTTCATTCTCGCGCATGATCGCGCGGCCTTGTTCGGGGTAATCGCGCAGGTAAGCGATGATGCCCTGCATACTGGTGGCGTAGCCGGTGTCGCCGCCGATCAGCCCGCGCTCGCGCATCAGCGCGCCGATGCCGGTGTAGCCGTGGCCGTTCTGCCCGGCATAGCCGATGCGGATGACTTCGCCGCTGCGCGAATCGACCAATCGCCCGGAGCCCTGGATTTGCAGGAAGAAGAACTCGATGGCGTCGGCAGCGTAGCCGATGACGGGCGCATTGCCGTCCAATGCGCCATCCTCGATCTCGGCGCGAGTGTAATATTCGACGCAGCGGCCATCAGATGTGCGGCGGCTGAGCGGTGCGCGGCCGGTCTGCTCGCTTTCGGGCGAGCCGTCGCGCCAGCAGCGTTCGAGATCAGCGGGCACGCTGTAAACCGGAACGTCAGTCGCGGCGCGACGGGTGCGGCTGCCGGCAATCTCGGGCTCGAAATAGCCGGTGGCAAAGGCCGTCCCCTCGCCCACGCGGACAGGAGTGAAATAGGCTGCGAAAAAGGCGGCGGCATTGCTGTTCGCCCAGCCATTGGCCGCGTCGCACGGGATCGCCCAATCGGCAGGCTGCGTCAGGCCGGAAACGTCCTCGCGCGAAGTAGCAACGCGGCAGGATGTGCGAAAGGCGATCAGCGCATCGCGCGCGTCGCCGCTATTCAGCGCGCCGAGACTCGCGGGTGCCAACGCGGTGATGCCCAATTGCGCCGCGCTGCTGGCAGCGGGCGGCGGCACGCTTTCCACCACGCCTGCTTCGGGGATGATCGGCCCGCAAGCCGCGACCAGCAACACTGCGGTGGCGGCGACCAGGCGGCGCCACGGTTTCCCGCCGCCTGCCCGCATCACGCGACGTCGGTTTCGTCGAGCAGCCAGTTCGGATCGCTGTTGCGCACGTCGCGGCTGAACGTCCAGATGTCGCGGCTTTCAATCGCATCGTCGAGCGAACCGGCGATAACATTGCCATCCTTGTCACGGGTGACGCTGGCAATATCGGCGACAAACCGCACGGCAATGCGCGCCACCTTGCCATCGAGCACGGCAGAATGCACCGTCTCATCCTCGATCCGGATCAGCTTGTTATCGAGCGTGTAGCCCGCGGCTTCCCGCTCTTCGATGGCGGCGACGAAGCTGCGATAGACATCGTCATCGCACAGCTCTTTTAGCTCGTCCTTGTCCCCGCGCCAGAACGCTTCGAGGATCACTTCATACGCGCCCTTCGCACCGGCAAGGAAAGGCAGCAGATCAAAGCTGCGGTCGGCAGACGAAATATCGCGCAGGCCTTCTTCGATGGCGGGCGAAAATCCGGCGAGCGCACGGTCGTTGCGCGGGGTCTCCACCAGCTTGGGCCGTTCGGCCTGCGCCTCTTCCTGCTGCTGGCGGGCCTGTTCCAGCCGCGACGAAATCGCTTCCTCCTCATGCTCGGCCTTGCGGCCCAGCACCGAATACAGCCGCATGCCCAGAAATGCGGCGATCATGGCGAGGATGACGATTTGCCAGATAATCATGCGATAAACTTCCCAACTTCTCCCGCAAATGCTGCCGGAGAAACGCTCCGGCGCGGGCTCTTGCATTAACAATGAACCAGATAGTGACTGATAGCAAATGAACAACTACCGCTTAAGGTCACATCTATGCCGCAAATGCATCATTTCATCGTATCTGGCGGGCGGCGCAGGCGAGAGATTGCAGCGCGGCGGCAAGGGTGATAGGCGCGCGCCTTCGGAATGCCAGAGGCTTTGCAGCCCGTCTGCAAGGCGCACACACCAGACGAAAGACTTACGATTATGGCCGATGAAGGCGACGTTCTCACCGATCTCGACGCAGCCCCGCAGGCAAATGGCGCGGACAACCAGCCGGTGGCCGGGATCATCTCGCAATATGTGAAGGATCTCTCGGTCGAGAACCCCAAGGCTCCCGACAGCTTCCAGTGGCGCGACAAGCAGGAAATGGACGTCCAGTTCAATATCGGCGCGCGCAAGGTGAATGACGAGTTGCACGAGGTGGAGCTGAAAGTCACCGCCACCAGCAAGACCAGCCAAGGCACCGCATACATCGTCGATCTCGCCTATTGCGGCCTGATCGGCGTGCGCAACCTGCCCGAAGAACAGACTCACGCTTTCCTCTATGCCGAAGCCCCGCGCATCCTTTTCCCCTTCGCCCGCCGGGTGATTTCGGACGCGGTGCGCGATGCCGGTTTTGCCCCGCTGATGCTCGATCCGATCGATTTCAACGGGCTGTATTTCCAGCAATTGCAGGCCAAGCGCGCGCAGGAAGCCGCAGCGGCTCCGGCGGGCGGCGAGGCCTGATTTCAATTCACCCCGCTCGTGCTGAGCCTGTCGAAGCACGAATGGGTAAGCGTATGACATTTCGTCCTTCGACAAGCTCAGGACGAGCGGAAATCCAGTCATGAGCTTATTGAAAAACGTCGGGACAATCGGCTCGCTCACCATGTTGAGCCGGATCGCCGGAATGGCGCGCGAGATGATTTTCTCGCGCGTCCTTGGTGCCAATGCGGTGACGGATGCCTGGTTTCAGGCGTTCATCATCCCGAATGTCTTCCGCCGCCTGTTTGCCGAAGGCGCGTTTTCGGCGGCCTTCGTGCCGATGTTCTCCAAGCGGCTGCACGGTGCCGCCGATGCCGAAACAGGGCTGGAGGAAGCGCGCAGCTTTTCCGACGATGTGCTGAGCGTCTTTCTGCCGGTGCTGATCGCATTGTGCGCCGTGATGATGCTGGCCATGCCGTGGATCATCACGCTGCTGGGCGATGGCGATGCGGATCCGGCGAATTTCGCGATGGAAGTCGCCTTCGCGCGGATCATGTTCCCTTACATCCTGCTCGTCAGTCTGGTGACCTTGTTCACCGGAATGCTCAATTCGGTGAGCCGCTTTGCGCCGGGTGCCAGTTTTCCGATCATCCTCAATCTCGTCCTGATCGCCTCGCTGCTGCTGGGCGACCGGGCGATGGTGCATTGGGGATGGAGCGTGGAACAGGTCGGCTATCTGCAGGCCTGGGCCGTGGTGGCGGGCGGGCTGGTGCAGCTTGGCTGGCTGTATGTCTGGACGCGGGTGGAAGGCTTTCGCCCCCGGCTGCTATGGCCGCGCATCACGCCCGAAGTGAAGCGCCTGTCGATCATCGCGCTGCCCGCGGCGATTGGCGGCGGCGCGTACCAGATCAACACGCTGGTGCAGCTCTATTTCCTCAACCAGTATGATGCCGGTTCGGTCAGCTATATGAACTATGCTGACCGGCTGAACCAATTGCCGCTGGGGATTATCGGGATAGCGCTGTCGACCGCGATCCTGCCGACGCTCTCCAAATTCATCGGCTCCGGCAACAAGGACGGCACCGACCGCATCCAGTCCGACGCAATCGAGCTGGCGATGCTGCTGACCATCCCCGCCGCCGTTGCGCTGGCGGTGTGCGCGGTGCCGTTTGTGACGATGATTTTCCAAGGCGGGCGTTTCAGCGTAGAGCAGGCGGAATTGACCGGGCAAGTGCTCGCCATGCTGGTGCTCGGCCTGCCCGCCTATGTGCTGGTGAAAGTGCTCGTCCCCAATTTCTACGCCCGTGCCGATACGCGCACGCCGGTGGTCGCGGCCTTTATCTCGCTGTTCGTGTTTGTCAGCCTGTGCGTCGCCAATACCGGGCTCGATTGGGGCGCGCTGCGGTTTGCAGGTGCGGGATATGGCGTGCCGGGCATCGCCTTCGCCAGCGTGGTGGGGGCGTGGATCAATGTCGGCTTCCTCTACGCCGTGCTCGCCGCGCGCGGGTTCTATGCCATCCCGTTGCAGTTGGTGGGGCGCATCGCCCGCCAGCTTGTCGCCGCCGCCGCGATGGGCGCTGCCTTGTTCTATGCGCGCGATTTGCTTACGGGCTGGTACGATGCCGGGCTGTTCGCACGGGCGGGCGCGCTCATCATGCTCGTCGGCTGTTCGGCTGTCGTCTATTTCGGCGTGGCCTTTGCGATCGGCGCGATAGACCGGCAGCGCATCCGCGCCCTGACCAAGAAGAGTGAAGTGTAATTCCCATGTCCTCGCAAATGCCAACGCCTTCCGAAATGACCGTTGTCTCCGGCATCCAGCCCACGGGCAAACCGCATCTGGGCAATTATCTCGGCGCGATCCGCAATTATGTGAAGTTGCAGGACGAAGCGCACGCGAATGGCGGCAAGTGCTTTATCTTCCTCGCCGATCTGCACGCCATCTCCATGCCGCACGTGCCCGCAGAACTGCACGCCAGCACGCTGGAAATGGTCGCAACACTGGTCGCCTGCGGGCTCGATCCGGACAAGAGCGTGCTGTTCAACCAGGCGCAGGTGCCCGCCCATGCGGAGCTGCAATGGCTGCTGATGGGCACTGCGCGGATGGGTTGGCTGAACCGCATGACGCAGTGGAAGGACAAGGCGGGCAAGAACCGCGAGGGCCAGTCGGTCGCTTTGTTCGGCTATCCCGTGCTGCAAGCCGCCGACGTGCTGCTGTATCAGGCGACCCATGTTCCGGTGGGCGAAGACCAGAAGCAGCATCTGGAGCTGGCACGCGATATTGCGCAGAAATTCAACAATGATTTCGCTTCGGAAGAGGCGCCGGTTTTCACCCTGCCCGAGCCTTACATCCCCGAGGAAGCCGCGCGGATCATGAGCTTGCGCGATGGCAGCCGCAAGATGAGCAAGTCCGAACCTTCGGATATGAGCCGCATCAATCTGACCGACACGGCAGAGGATATGGCGGGCAAGATCAGGAAGGCGAAGACCGATCCCGAACCGTTGCCCAGCGACCTCGCCGGGCTGGAAGGCCGCCCCGAAGCAGCCAACCTCGTCGGCATTTATGCAGCACTTGCGGGCACCAGCCAGCAGGCCGTGCTCGACCAGTTTGGCGGCCTGGGCTTCGGCACGTTCAAGCCCGCCATGGCCGATCTCGTGGTCAGCGTGCTCGGTCCGATCCGTGACCGTTTTGTCGAGCTGAAGGACGACCGCGAGGCTTTGGACGCGATCCTCGCGCGCGGCGCGGCGCAGGCGCGCGAGGCGAGCCGACGGACGCTCGACTCGGCCTATGCCGCGCTGGGACTGGTGCGCGGCTAACGATTCCCGTCCAAACCGCTGCGACAAAGCACTGGATTTACAGTATTTTGCAATTGGCGGTTCAAGCCCGGTTCAGCCTGCCCTTGCTATTGCACGGCTCATCGTCAACAATTCTGTGCGCCGGAGTGGGGGCCGTGCGCCTGCACCTGCTGATCGAAAGAGACGTGTTATGACCCGGATGCCCTTCACCAAATTCGCCGCTGCCGCCGCGCTTGCGCTGTCGGTCGCCGCCTGCGCCACCCCCTTCCGCGCCGATGTGTCGCGCTTCGAAAGCCAGCTTCCGGCACCGCAGGGGCAGAGCTTCTACGTGCTCGCCGATGATCCGGCGCTCGCGGGCGGGCTCGAATTTGCGCTCTATGCCGACCGCGTGGAAGAGGAAATGGCCGCATTGGGCTACACGCAGGCCGCTTCGCCCGAAGAGGCAACGCTGCTCGTGCGCTTCGATTACAGCGTGGATGACGGGCGCGAGCGCGTCCGCTCCTCCGGTTTCGGCTATGGCTACCGCGATCCCTTCTATCGCGGCTGGTATGATTACCCGCGCCGCGTGGCCTTCCGCGACCGGCAGGGCCGCTTGCGCGTCGCCTATGTGCCGGGCCGCAGTTGGGGCTATGGCTGGCACGATCCGTTCTTCGGCCCGGGCGCCGATGTGCGCAGCTACACCGTCTTCACCAGCGGGATCGAGCTGAAGATCGACGATGCGGCAACGGGTGAACGCCTGTTCGAAGGCAGCGCCGAAGCCGCCTCGACCTCGAACCGTCTGCAATATCTGGTGCCCAATCTGGTCGAAGCGATGTTCACCGACTTCCCCGGCAATTCGGGCGAAACGTTGCGCATTTCAATCGCGCCGGAAGACCAGCCGGTGCGCCGCGACGAGCGGTAGGACTGACTACAGGGGCCTCCATCGGCTCGCCCGACTGCTCTTTTCGCGCCATGACCGGACGACTTCCTGAACGCCATATGCATAAGGCCGCGCTCTTCCTCGCTCCGCTGGCGCTCGCCGTGCTGCCGATACCGGCCAGCGCGCAGATCGCGCTTGAAGGGGAAGTTTACGCGCAAAGCGATGGCTGGCGCGTGTCTGTCGAACCACTCGGATGCATTCTGGCGAACCTGCCCGCGGCCGATCGAGTGGAAATCTGGGTCCTACGCACCGATTACGGGGTGACCGACCTCTCAATCCGGCTTCCCACGGCGCTGGCGAGAGACGATTGGGATGCGCCCGTATCTTTGCGAATCGGGGATGTACGCGAAGTGGCCGAAGTGACCTATGCAGGTCAGAGATTGCTTCTCACGCAGCCCCCAAGCGAAGCGTTTATCGAAGCATTCCACACCGAAGGTATAATCGACATTTTCGCGGAAGAACGACGGATCGGGCAGGTCGTTCTCGCCGGGAGTGATGCCGGGTTTACCCAGCTTCTGGAATGCGCAGAGTCGCTGCCGCAGACACCGACAGCTCCGTCTTGGCAACCGAATAACTAATCCCGTCTAAAGCGCCTTGTGCCCGCCCGTAGACCCAAACCCGCCTGACCCGCGTGCGGTTTCGTCCAGTTCCGCCACTTCGTCCCAACGCGCCAGAGTCACCGGAGCCAGCACCAGTTGCGCGATCCGGTCGCCGCGTGCGATCACGAAGTCCGCGTCGCCCAGATTGATCAGGATCACTTTCAGCTCGCCGCGATAGTCGGAATCGATGGTGCCGGGCGTGTTGGGCAAGGTGATACCGTGTTTGAGCGCCAATCCGGAGCGGGGGCGCACTTGCACTTCGTAGCCTGCGGGGATCGCCAGCGCGAAGCCCGTCGCCACCGGATAACGCATTCCCGGCGTAAGCGTCACATCCTCCGCCGCCAGCACATCCATCCCCGCCGCGCCATCGGTGGCGTAAGCGGGCAGCGCGAGGCCTTCGCCGTGCGGCAGGCGCTTGATCTGCACGCCTACTGTGTCAGGCATCGACGGTGAGCCTTGCGGCGATTTCGGTCACGAGCTTCATGGCAACGTCCTGCTTGGTCATCGCTTCCCAATGTTCGACCTGGCCTTCCTTGACCAGATGCACTTCGTTGTCATCCCCGCCCATCACATCACCCGACACATCATTGGCAACGATCCAGTCCACGCCCTTGCTCTTGCGCTTCTTGCGCGCGTTATCGACCACATCGTCGGTCTCCGCCGCAAAGCCGATGAGGAGTTCGGGCCGCTTGGGGCTGGCGGCGACGCCGGCAAGGATATCGGGGTTTTCGGTGAGGATGAGCGCGGGCGGGGCCGAGCCGCGTTTTTTGATCTTGCTGTCGGTGTAATCGCGCGGGCGCCAATCGGCGACGGCGGCGACCATGATCGCCACATCGGCGGGCAAAGCGGCCTTCACCGCCGCGGCCATTTCCTGCGCGCTGCCGACATCGATCCGGTCGACCCCCAGGGGTGTACGCAGATTGACGGGGCCGGAGACGAGCGTGACCTTCGCGCCCGCCGCCGCAGCAGCAGCCGCAATGGCATAGCCCTGCTTGCCGCTCGACCGGTTGGCGAGATAGCGCACCGGATCGATAGGCTCATGCGTCGGCCCGGCAGTGACGAGGACGTGCTTGCCGTAAAGCGGGCGGTGTTCGATATCGCCTTCAAAGCCGGGCTGGCCCGCCAGCGGATCGAAGCTGTCATAGGCCTGATCGAGCGAGCCCTCGCTACGCGCATCGACCGGATTGATTCCCAGCGGATTCACCGGAGCCGCCGCTTCCTCGCCTTCGAATGGCTGCGGCGCGGCCTGGCGGGCGTTGACCGTGTGGTTGATCGCCTCGCGGTCGGTCGGCGGGGCGGCGCTGGCGCTGCCTTTCTTGGCGAAGAGGTGCTCTGCGCCGGTGAAATCGGGTTCGGGCAGTTCGGGGCCGGGAACCACGCCTTCGGGCAGTTCCATATCGGCAAATTCGTCGTCCCATTCCTCCACCGGCTTTTTCGCCGCGCGCGGGATAAGCGAGGAGAGCAGACCGCCAAGGCCGCCGCCGCGATAGGAGCTTTCGTCCTCGTGCTCTTCCTCGCCCCATTCGGGATCATTGTTGCGGCGCGCCAGATAGGCCGCGATGTCCGGACTGGCAGCGCCCGCATCGACGCCGAGCGCGTTGGCGATTTCGAGCCACACGGCTTCGGGTTCGGGCAAGCGGCCGGGGCCGAATTCGCCGCAGGCCATGTCGCCCATATCGGGCTCCATCACATGGACACCGCTGGCGCGTAGCGTCTCGACATTGCGGGTGGTGGCTTCGTGCTGCCACATTTTCACGTTCATGGCTGGCACCGCCATCACCGGCTGGTTAGTGGCGAGCAGCATAGTGGTGGCAAGATCATCGGCAATGCCTGCTGCCATTTTGGCGAGCATATTGGCGGTGGCCGGGCAGACGACCACCAGATCGGCCTCACGGCTCAACTGGATATGGCCGATTTCGCTCTCGTTCTTAAGATCCCACAGCGTGGTGTGCACCTGATTGCCCGACAGCGCGGCGAGCGCCATGGGCGTGACGAATTGCGCCCCACCCTCGGTCAGCACGCAGGTGACGTCGGCACCCCCGCGCTTGATCAGGCGGACCAACTCGCAGGACTTATACGCGGCAATGCCGCCGCCCACGACAAGCAGGATACGGGGTTTGGTCGAGATACCCTCCGGTTCAGCATTGATGCGTTGCTTTAGCACGCCGTTCATATCCGCTCTACGTCCAAGCCGGTGCCTTCGCAAATGATGGTTAAGATTGGCTTAGTTATTCGTGTGGAGTTTTGGCGCGGATGGCGTGGAGCAAATCGCCGATGGCGCGCGGTGCAAGCGCGATGCCCGCAAGATAGAGCGGCATGGTGAGCTGCACCCAGTAGAAATTCTCCGGCCGCGCAACCAGCGCCACGGCAGTGAGGAAGCCCGCAAACCACAGGCAGGCAAACACGCCCATGCGTCCACCCAGCGCCAGCCAGCCGAAGAGCGGGAGGACAAGCAGCGCGGGTTCCAGCCATGCGGGGACGAAGGGAATGGCCGTCAGCTTGGCGAGCGCGGAAAGCGGCAGCATGATCCCGGCAAAGGCGTTCCAGCCGGGCGAAGCGGGATCGCCCGGCAGCCGCGCGGCCTCGACACCCAGCGCGTGGAGATACATCCCGGCCGCGAAAAGCAGGAGCACACCGCCCACCGCTAGTGCCTCTTTCCAGCGTCGCTGCACCAGAGCGAAGGCCAGCCATAGCAGTACGAAGGGCGCGCTCAGCTCGCGCACGGCGAGTGCCAGCGCCGCAAACAGCAGCGCGGGCCACCAGCGGCCCGGCGCATATGCCAGCACCGCCAGCGTCAGGCACAGACCCGCCACCACTTCATGGATCAATGGCGCTTGCGGAATGGTGAGGCCAATGCCGCCCAGCAGCATGGCGAGCGCCGCGCCGATACGTTCGGGCAGGCGCGTGGTGGCTTCCAGCCGCTTGACCAGCAGGATGATCGCGATCGGCAGCCCGGCGAACAGGATGTACCCCAGCACGTCCGCCCCGATCCAGCGATGCGCCATGGCGAGCGTCGGCTGGCGCACGGTGACAAAGGGCGTGGTCGGGTAATTGCTCGCCCGCTGTTCGGCGAGCGCGGCGGTATAGTAATTCTCGCCCGCCACAACCCGCTCAGAAATCCGGCGATACAGCGCGATGTCGCCCTCGCCCTCTTCCAGTTCTTCGGCCTGCGCGGGTGTTTCTGCCGAGGCGGCATCGTCGGGCAACGATGCGGCAATGCTATACGCCATCAGTCCCGCCAGCAGCGCAAGCAAACCCGCCGCCAGCGCGCGCGGGGTGTGGCGCAGCGGACGCGCCATTGCTTCCCAGCGCCCAAGCGGATCATGCCAAATGCTCATGCGCGCCCTTGTGGACGCTGCGCGTTACCGTCTCAATAACCGCGCGCCGAATTCCACAGGCTTCCAAGCGCGCGCGGCGTGAAGGCAAGGCCCACGAACCACACCGGCATAATGGTGAGCGCCCAGTAGAAATTGTTGTCGCGCCCCGCGATCATAAACATCACGCCATAGCCCGCGCACAGCAGGAAGCCGGTCAGCCCGAACGGACTGCGCCAGCCCGCCCAGCCGATCAGCGGCAGCAGCGCGAGCGGTGCAGCGAGCCAGTGGGGCAGCAGGTAGAGCGGGCTGGTGAGCACGATATTGGATGTCCAGCCGGTCAACCCGCGCAAGGCAAGCCAGCTGGGCGAAGCAGGATCGGCGGCGCTGGTCACCGCGTCCACATAGGACAGGTGCAGCAACAATCCGCCGATGAACAGCAGCACCAACCCGCCCCAGGCCATCGCTTGGAGCCTTTCCCCGCGCAGAATCGCAAGCGCGCCCATCAGCATCACGAACGGCAGCGCCAGCTCGCGGATCGCCAAGGCGGCGGCGGCGGGAAGCAGCGCCCAAGCCCAGCGCCCGGGAGCAATTAGGGCCAGCGAAAGCGCCACCAGCAGACCCGCCCAGACCTCGTGCACAAAGACATATTGCGGCTTCAGCCCGATGGTCGATCCCAAAACCACGAGCAGCAGGATATAGCGCAGCTTGCCCGGCCCACCCGGTTCATCGCGCAAACGGTAATGCCACGCGGCCAAAGTACCTCCGAGCAACAGCAAGGCCAGCGCGAACAAACCCCATTGGCCCAGCAGGGCGGCGAGTTGGGCGAGCGTCGGCAGGCGCACGGTCAATCCCGGGCGCACCGGGAAATTGCGGGCGCGCTGTTCGGCCACCGCGGCGGAGTAATAATCCTCACCCGCCGCAACGCGCTCCGCAATCGCACTGTAGAGGGCCAGATCGGTGTCGCGCTGGCGGGTGGCAGGAGCGGGCTGCGGCGCGCTTTGGTCGCTCTCCGCATTCGCCGCACCCGTTTGGGCGGTGCTTTGCTCCGCCGGATAATGGCGGTCGGTCGTGGTGTCGCGCGCGGTCAGACCCGCGCCGAGCAAGAGAAGGGCGAAGAAGGCCAACGCCAACATCGCCGCACCCGGCGCCCAACCGGCAAAGCGATCCCATGGCTGCACGCGCGGACGGATGCGGGATGTCAGACGAGGCACAACCGCAATCCTTTCATTCCGTCAATTCCGGAGCAGCAGCCGCCTGCCGCGCAAAATCGCGCTCGCTCGCCCTTTCGACAACACCACTGCGAATCCGGAAATAGAAAGAAACCCCGTTCAGATTGCGATACACCGGATCGCGGCTCTCGAAATGATAGACACCGCTTTCCAGCAGGGGCGCAGGGGCGAGCGTTTCGACATAGCACGCGGGGGTAAGGCCATAGGTAATCCGGTCGGGATAAACCGCTTCCCAGCCTGCTTCTATGTGTGGATCGCATTCGGGGCGCGCGGCGTCTCGGTCGATCTGCCAGATTATGCCCCTCGCATCGCTCACCGTGTAGCTGGCGTGGCGGAAGCTGGCTTCGGAACGCTGGATCGTTCCATGCGCGAAAGTGAGGTTCCAGACGGGCGGCGGCGTCGTGCTCACCAATTGCGTCCGGATGCTCGAAGGACAGCCGCCGAGCATTAGAGCTGCCGCGGCCGCGCCCAAAGTTACCGCGAGCCGCCTGTTCCTCAGCCTAGCCACCCCAGCACCGTGCCTCCATACACCAGCAATCCTCCTGCCAGCATCGCTACCACATAGCCGCCCCACCCGCGACCCTGCCGTTCGCGGCGGTCCCAGATCAGTTCGACATCCCCCAGCGGCTGCTGCTCGGGCGCGCCGCCTTTGGCGGGGAAGCGGTCTTCGATGCGCCGGACAAGATCGGGAATGCGCAGCAGCGTTTGCGCATCGGTGCGCAATTTGTCGGCGATCGCCGCTTCCGGCCCCAGCTCGTCGCGGATCCAGCTGCGGACATAGGGCGCGCTTGTTTCCCACATATTGATCGAGGGATCGAGCTGCGTCGCAATCCCTTCGACCATCACCATGGTCTTTTGCAGCAGCAGCAAATGCGGCTGGGTTTGCATATCGAAATCGCGGGTGATGGCGAACAGTCCGTCGAGCATCTGGCCCACCGACAACTCGCTCACCGGCTTGCCGCGCATCGGTTCGCCCACCGCGCGCAGGGCGGTCGCGAATTCGCCGACATCGTGATAGCTGGGCACATATTGCGCTTCGAAGTGGATTTCGGCCACCCGCTTGTAATTGCCGGTGATAAGGCCGTAGAGAATTTCCGCCAGCCACTGCCGCGCGCGCAGATCGATCCGGCCCATAATCCCGAAATCGATGGCGACGATGGTGCCGTCGGCTTTCACGAACAGATTGCCCTGATGCATATCGGCGTGGAAGAATCCGCCAGCAATCGCCTGCGTCAGGAAGGCAAGCACCAGACGCTGCGCCAAATCGGGCAGATCCTGGCCTGCCGCCACCAAAGCCTCGCGGTTGGAGATTTTGACCCCGTCGATCCACTCGATCGTCATCACCCGCCCATTGGTGCGATCCCAGTCGATATCGGGGATGTGATAGCCCGCCACCCCGCGCATCGCTTCGGCGAGTTCGGAGGCCGAGGCCGCTTCGCGCCGCAGATCGAGCTCCTGGTTCGTCCAGCGCTTGAAATTGGCGATGGTGAGGCGCGGGCGCAGCCGCTTGGCTTCCCCGCCCAAGGCTTCGAGATGCGCGGCGGCCCATTCATAGGTGGCGATATCTTCGGCAAACTTTTCGCGGATGCCGGGGCGCAGCACCTTGATCGCGACATCGCGCCCCTCGGTGGTGACCGCCTTGTGCACCTGTGCGATGCTGGCCGCGCCGACGGGTTCTTCATCGACGTGGCTGAAAAGCTCTTCAAGCGGGCGTTCGAAACTGCGTTCGATCTGTTCGCGGATTTGCGCAAAGGGCACAGGCGGCAGGCTGTCTTGCAGGCTGAGCAGATTGTGCGCCGCTTCCTCGCCCACCAGATCGGGCCGCGTGGCGAGCGTTTGCCCCAGCTTGATCGCGGCAGGGCCAATGGCGCGAAAGGCACCCGCATAATCGGGCTCTTTGGGCTGCATCGTGCCGAAACGGGCAACGCGCATCAACCGCCGCACTGGCGGCGGGGTGTTGGCGTCGCGCTCGATCCCGCGCAGCGCGCCATGCCTAGCGAGTGTCCGCCCCCATTTCAGGAGACGAAAAATATGGGTAGAGGGGCGGGTCACGCGTTAGATTTTCCACCCCGAATGGATGCACACCGCGCCGCCGAGGATGGGCTCCACTTTGGTGCGCACGAAGCCTGCTGCGCGGATCATCGCTTCGAAATCGACGGGCTTGGGGAAACGGCGGATGCTTTCCGCCAGATAGCGATAGCTTTCCTCATCGCCTGCAATCGCCTTGCCGATCTTGGGCATCAGCTGGTGCGAATACAGGTCATACACTTCCTTGAACCCGCCCCATTCGGTGGTGCTGAATTCCATGCAATAGAACCGCCCGCCGAATTTGAGCACGCGGTGCGCCTCCCGCAGGGCCTTGTCGATAAAGGTCACATTGCGGATGCCGAAAACGATGGTGTAGGCATCGAATTGGCGATCAGGATAGGTCAGCTCTTCGGCGTTCTGGCACGACCATGACAGCCCATCAATGCCGCGCTCCATCGCCCGCTCGATCCCGACATCGAGCATATCCTGGTTGATATCGGCGACCACCACTTCCGCCCCGCGCTCGGCCATGCGGAAGGCGATATCGCCGGTGCCACCCGCCATATCGAGGATCGCCTCGCCCGATTGCGGCTTCACGCGGCGCACAAACTGGTCTTTCCAAAGGCGGTGCATCCCGCCCGACATGGCATCATTCATGATGTCATATCTGCTGGCAACACTGGAAAAGACCCCGCCCACTCGCGCGGTCTTTTCGTCGGGGGCGACATCTTCATAGCCGAAGGAGACGGTATCACTCATGCCCCGCGCCTTAGCCCGTCATCGCCAAGCGTGCCAGCGAAAGCGGCAGAATTTCACCGTTTCAGGCGGCATCTGGCGCGGCGAACATATTGGGGGCAAGGTGGGCGAGGTAATCCTGTTTGCCGATACTCACCCCGTGGCTGCGCAGAATCGCATAGACCATGCTGGCGTGGAAATAGAGATTGGGCAGCACAAATCCGCTCACATATGTCGCTCCGTCAAAACGCATCCCGCCCCCATTGGGAAAATTGACCACGATCTCCTTGCCGTATCCTTGCGCCACGGCAACGGGATCGACCGATTGGAGGAAGGTGATGGTCTGGTCGCAGCGCGCTTTCAGCTCGGCAAAACTCGCCTCGGTATCGGGCATGGCGGGCGGCACTGTGCCCGATAGGCGCGCGGCTGCGCCCTTGGTGATATCCGATGCCAGCTGCACTTGCCGCGCAAGCGGATACATATCAGGCGCAAGCTGCGCTCCGATCAACTCACTTTCCGGCTTTTGCGTGGCCGCCATGTCCAGCCAGAGCTTGATATTGCCAAGCATGGTGATTGAGGGAGCAATGCAGGCGTCATACGGCGTGATGGACAAGGTAAGTCTCCAGTTACGGGCGGATCGAGCCGCAGACCTAGGGACGATGGCAGGCGTGGACAAGCGGCACCGCGCCGCCTAACGCGCGGCCATGCCTGAATTGCCCGAAGTCGAAACAACCGTGCGCGGTCTGGCGCGATTTATGGATGGTGCGCGGATCGAGCGGCTGGTGCTCAACCGCCCCGATCTGCGCTTTCCCTTCCCCGAAGGACTGGTGCAGGCGGTGAGCGGGGCGCGCGTTGCAGGCCTTTCGCGCCGCGCCAAATACGGCCTGATCCATACCGACCGGGCCAGCACGCTGATCTTCCATTTGGGCATGAGCGGGCGCTGGCGGATCGATCCCGATGCGCCCGACAAGCACGATCACCTGCTGATCGAGACCGCGCAACACCGCTTCGCGCTCAACGATCCGCGCCGCTTCGGCTATGTCGATCTGGTCGATACAGCCGCGCTTGAGAGCTGGCCCGCCTTTGCCGCCATGGGGCCGGAGCCATTGGGCGAGGCGCTCACCGCGCAGCATTTGCGCGCCGCGATCAGGGGCCGTAAGCAGGCGATCAAGCTGCTGCTACTCGACCAGCACGTGGTCGCCGGCCTCGGCAATATCTATGTCTGCGAAGCCCTGTTCCGCGCCGGAATCCATCCGGCGAAGCGCGGCGGGCTTGTCTATACCCCCGCGCTCGAACGGCTGGTGCCCGCCATCCGCGAGGTGCTGACCGAATCGATCCGCGACGGCGGCTCGACCTTGCGCGATTATGCGCGGCCCGATGGCGAGCTGGGCTATTTCGCGACAAACTTCCGCGTCTACGGCCGCGAGGGCGAGGCTTGCGTGAATGGCGATGGCGGGGTGATCAAGCGCATCGTGCAGGGCGGGCGGAGCACGTGGTTTTGCCCCGTTTGTCAAAGATAGTGTTCCGCTCGCGCATCCGCGCGAGCATCCTCGGTGCTAATCGCTCCGCTCCGCTGCGCTGCGCGGCACCTGCGGTCGCCCGGTCGGGCTCTGTCGGCAGCTTGTCGCCGCCGATTGCATCGCCTTATTCATTGCGACCTCCTGAAATCGGAGCCGCAGGCGACGACCGAGCGCACGCGCGCGACCCGCAGGTGCCGCGCAGCGGGAGCGAAGCACCCGCGGAGCGAATAGCACCGAGGACGAAGCCGGAGAAACCTCCTCGCAAAACCAATCCCAACAAGACTTGCCTTTTGTCGATACACAAACTAACAGGCGCGCTTTCCGGGCGCTTGTGCGTCCTTCTTACCGATTCTTACAGGATAACCGACCGGCCGTTCGCGGACGGCTGAGAAACAGGACTGAATAATGGCCAATACGCCGCAAGCTGCCAAGCGCATCCGTCGCAACACCAAGCGCGCCGCAATCAACGGTGCCCGCAAGAGCCGCATCCGCGGCTTCATCAAGAAGGTCGAAACCGCCTGCACCGAAGGCGACAAGAAGACCGCTGAAGAAGCCTTGCGCGCGGCCCAGCCGGAAATCGCTCGCGGTGTTGCGCGCGGCGTGATGCACAAGAACACGGCTGCCCGCAAGATGAGCCGCCTGAGCAAGCGAATCGCTTCGCTCTAATTTTATGTGATTCGCCCGCGACACGCGGCTGATTCGCAAATCAGCGCGCGAAATGCGGAACACAATCAGAACAGATTTCGAAGAGGCCGGGACGATGTTCCGGCCTTTTTTTGTGCGCCTGCGAAGCAGCCCGACGCGCGTGGCCCGAATCCTAGGAAATTCAACGATTCGCGGGACTGTCACAAAACTTCCTTCGTCTTTTCAGATACATGAACGGAAGTCTGCGGCCTAGCGCCCTGTCAATGGCCTTTATTTTAATAAATTTGTCACCAAGCCCTTGCCCGCGTGGGTGATGTGTTCATAACAGAATTCGGCTGCGGCGCTCTCTGCCGCTGCCACTACAAACGAGCTTATCGACAGAAAAGACTGGTGCGGGCAGCGCAGCACCGGGCGGGGAAGCTGTGTCTGCTTTGTCGAGGGATTTGGTCAAGGAACAGGGGGCGCCGGGAGGCGTCCGGACGGACGGGGTTTTAAGGGATGATAAGGATGGGCCCGCACAGTGCTCGCTCGGACGCCGCGAGCAGTGAGGAAGCGAAAAAGGCAATGGAAGAACGCGAAGCGCTGGATCTGGCGGCGGACTGGGCAGATATTTGTCAGGGGCTGCGCAAGGATCTGGGGCACCAGCTGTTCACCCAGTGGATCAAGCCGATCCAGCTCGGCAAGCTGAACCGCGAAAACGGCACGCTCGATCTGTTCCTGCCCACCGAATTTGCCGCCAATTGGGTTAAGGACCGCTATCACGACCGGCTGTCGCTGGCCTGGAAGATCGCCTCCTCTACCGTCCGCCATATCGCCATCCAGGTGCATCCCGGCCGTCGCAAGATCGCCGATCTCGATCTGCGCGGGCATGACGGCTTCGGCCACCGCGCCGCCAATGATGCAACGCTGGCGATGGAATCGATCGGCGATGACGGCTTCACCTCCTCGGTCGGGCTCGACCCCTCGCAGACCTTTGCCGCCTTCGTGACTGGCAGCACCAATGTGCTCGCCAAAAACGCGGCAGAGCGGATGAGCAAGGCGGAAAAGCCGCAGTTCAGCCCGCTCTACCTCAAGGCCGCCACCGGTCAGGGCAAAACGCACCTGCTGCACGCCATCGGCCATTCCTATTTGCAGGCCTTCCCCCGCGCGCGCATTTTCTACTGCTCGGCAGAGCGCTTCATGGTGGAGTTTGTGCAGGCGCTCAAATCGAACGAGATGATCGAGTTCAAGGGCCGCCTGCGGGGTTTCGACCTGCTGCTGCTCGACGATATCCAGTTCATCATCGGCAAGGCCGCTGCGCAGGAAGAGCTGCTCTACACGATCGACGCGCTGCTCGCCGAAGGCAAAAGGCTGGTCTTCGCCGCCGACCGCGCGCCGCAAGCGCTGGACGGGGTGGAGCCGCGCCTTCTCTCGCGCCTCAGCATGGGTCTGGTGGCTGATATCCAGCCCGCCGATATCGAGCTGCGCCGCGCCATTCTCGAATCCAAGCTGACGCGCTTTGCGCCCTTGGAAGTGACTGACGATGTGATCGATTTCCTCGCCCGCACGGTCAGCCGCAATGTGCGCGAGCTGGTGGGCGGTCTCAACAAGCTGATCGCCTATGCGCAGCTGACGGGTCAGGAAGTCTCGCTCCAGCTGGCCGAGGAGCAGCTGACCGATATCCTGTCGGCCAACCGCCGCCGGATCACCATCGACGAAATCCAGCGCACTGTTTGCCAGTTCTACCGCATTGACCGCAGCGAAATGTCCTCCAAGCGCCGCGCCCGCGCGGTGGTGCGCCCGCGGCAGGTGGCGATGTATCTCTCCAAAGTGCTCACCCCGCGTTCCTATCCGGAAATCGGCCGCAAATTCGGCGGGCGCGACCATTCGACAGTGATCCACGCGGTGCGCCTGATCGAGGATCTGCGCGAACGCGACGCGGATATGGACGGCGATGTGCGCAGCCTGCTGCGGCAATTGGAGAGCTGATGGCGAATAGTTAATTCGCACATAGTTTCCAGCAACATCCCAGCAGTTGTCGACAGGGTTCTCCACTGGCCCTGTCCACAGCTTCTGCACCTCTAATGCACACCCTATCGACAGGCTCTCCACAGCCTGCCAACAGGGCTGCGCATATGGCCGAGACACCGCATCCGTTGACCGAAGAGCGCCTCCAGCGCTTTGCCCGCCATATCGTGCTGCCCGAAGTCGGGGGCGCGGGGCAGGCGGCTTTGGCGCGCAGCCATGTCGCGCTGATCGGGCTCGGCGGGATCGGCGCGCCGGTGCTGCAATATCTCGCGGGCGCAGGTGTCGGGCGCTTTACGCTGGTGGATGATGGCGATGTCGAGGAGAGCAATCTCCAACGCCAGACCATCTATACCACCCGCGATATCGGCCACGGCAAGGCGGTGGGTGCGCGGCGCTGGCTCGCCAATTTTGACGAGAAGCTGGTGGCCGAGATTCACGACCGGCGCATCGATGCCAATAATGCCGCCGCGCTGATCGGCGGGGCCGATCTGGTAATCGACGGGACAGACAATTTCGCCACCCGCCTCGCCGTCTCCGATGCTTGCGTTGCCGCGCGCATTCCCTTGCTCTCGGCGGCGGTGGGCCGCTTCCAGGGCCAGGTCGCCGCGTTCCAAGGGCACCTTGAAGGCGAGCCGTGCTACCGCTGCTTTGTCGGCGATGCTTTCGATGCCGAGGATTGTGACACCTGCGCGGAAGACGGCGTGCTGGGCGCCATGGTCGGCTGGGTCGGCACCTTCGCCGCGATGCAGGCGGTGCGCCTGCTGATCGCCCCACAGATGGGCGCGGCGGACTGGGGCAGCCTGCACCTGATGGACGGGTTGAAGCCGGGAATGCGCGTGCTGAAAATCGTCAAGGATGCGGCGTGCCGGGCATGTGCGCCCGGCGATGCCGGACAAGGGGAAGGATAGGCTGATGGCCCGCAAGCGCCGCTACGAGTGGGAAACCGAGGAGCCGGAAGACGCGCCTCCGCCGCCGCCCTGCTGGCTCTGCGGTCGGCCCACGTCAGAGGCCTCGCTGGTGTGGCACCACCCCATCCCCAAAAGCCGCGGCGGGCGCGACACGGTGCCGATGCACGCGATCTGCCAGAACACGCTGATTACCAATTTCACCAATTCCGAGCTTGAGCGGCACGGCATGAATGTGGAAGGCCTGCTGGCCGATCCGGCGGTGGCAAAATTCGTCGCCTGGGTGGCCAAGAAAGACCCCGATTTCAACGCGGCTCCGGCGAAAAAGGGGCGCTAAGGCTGGTTCGCCTTATCCCAGCTCCAGCTGATCGACGCGCCTTTACTCCGTAAAGGAGCGCGGCGGATGGCTGTCGCCTGCCGCTGGTGGTCGGGTTGAAACCGGCAATGCGGATGCTGAACATTGTCAAAGACCCCGCTAGCAAGGGCTGCGGCTTGACGCGGTAAATAGTCGGACTAATCTCCAACCATTGGGAGGAGTGACTCGATGGTAACAGGATTCTTCGTGCGCCGATTGGCGCCGGGTTTGGCGGCACTGGCATTGTCGGTAGCGGCACTGCCCGGCTCCGCGCTGGCGCAGGACGAAATGACCGCAATCGCTGTGCCCGATCAGCCCACCGCCATCGTGCTCGGCACCGGCCCCTTGCCCGGCGCATCGGCGGGCGAAAGCTGGCATATGCAATATGGCAGTCACTTTGCCCGCAATGTGGCCGAGGCAACGCTCACCCCGTTCCTGCCTGATCCTGCCATTGCCAATGGCACGGCAGTCGTCGTCGCCCCCGGCGGCGGGTTCCGCACGCTGAGCATGGAGAACGAAGGCTGGGATGTCGCCCGCGCACTTGCTGCGCGGGGCGTTGCCGCCTTCGTCCTCAAATACCGGCTGAACCCGACGCCGCCCACGCTGGATGAATTCGTAGCGGGTGAGCGCGCACGCTTTTCGGGCGATGCCCCGCCCCCGCCACGGCCATCACCAGCCGAACGAATGGCAGGCATCGCCCCGATGCTGGAAGACGCGACGGCTGCTTTCGCGCTGATCCGCGCCAATGCCGAAGAATGGGGCATTGATCCTGCTCGCATCGGCATGGTCGGCTTTTCCGCCGGAGCCATGCTGACGATGGCGACCGGGCTTGATGAAGGCGATGCCGACCCGGCATTCATCGGGAACATCTACGGCCCCCTTTCGGCGATGGGTGTGCGCCCGGATTCGCCGCCTTTGTTTGTTGCGCTGGCCGCAGATGATCCGCTGTTTCCCGAAACCGACTTCGGCCTGATCCGCGAATGGCGCGCCGCAGACATTCCGGTCGAATTCCATTATTACGAACAGGGCGGCCACGGCTTTGGCATGTATCCCAAAGACACGACCAGCACGGGCTGGTTCGATGCCTTTGCCGCGTGGATGACGATGCATGGCTGGATGGAACGGGAAGGCGGCTGAGCGTTAAGCAGGCTGTCTTGGGCTTGGGAATGAAGCGCTGAGAACGTCCCCCACCCACTCCGGCACCAGTTCGCTCGCCGGGCCGAGCCTTGTCTCGGCAAACCAGCGCGAGCCTGCGCTTGGCTCCAGATTCAGCTCTACGGTGCGCGCGCCTGAGCGGTTCGCTTCCTGCACAAAGCCCGCCGCCGGGTAGACCGCACCTGAAGTGCCGATGCTAACGAACAGGTCGGCCCGCGCAATCGCAGCGTAGATCTCGCCCATACGATAGGGCATTTCGCCGAACCACACGATATCTGGCCGCAGCGCCACATCACCGCAGGCGGGGCATGGCGGGCCGTTGCGCAAGGGGCCGGTCCAGCGGTGGCGCGCATCGCAGCTTTGGCACCATGCGGAAAGCCCTTCCCCGTGCATATGCAGCACGCGGCGCGCGCCGCCGCGTTCGTGCAAATCGTCGATATTCTGGGTGACGATCAGCAGCTCCCCGCTCCACTCCGCATCCAGTCTGCCCAGCGCAAGATGCGCCAGGTTCGGGGCTGCTGCGAGGATGCTGGCCCGCCGCTCGTCATAGAACCGCTGCACCAGGCCGGGATTGCGGGCAAAGCCCTCGGGCGTCGCCACTTCCTCCACCGGATGGTCTTCCCAGAGGCCATCCTCCGCGCGGAACGTCTTGAGGCCGCTCTCGGCGCTGATGCCTGCGCCGGTCAGGATCACGATGTTGTTCATGGGCGCACACTCCCCAATTCCGTTCGTCCTGAGCTTGTCGAAGGACTGCCTTTTCTTCTAGCTAGTCCGACAAACAAGGACAGCCCTTCGACAGGCTCAGGGCAATCGGAGGTGGGTTTGGCGAAAATTGGCATTATCGGCAGTGAAGGGCGCATGGGGCAGGCAATTGCCGCCGTGCTGGCGGATAGCGAACACGACTTTGGCGGCGGAGTCGATCGTGACGAGCAGGCATTCGAACTGGCCGGCGAATGTGATGTGCTTATCGACTTTTCTTCACCGCAAGCTGTTGAGAACAATCTTCAAGCTGCAATGAGTGCGAATATTCCCATTCTGATAGGCACCACAGGGCTTGGCGCATTGGAAATGGGCCAGATCGATGATGCAGCGCACGACATCCCCGTCCTGCAAACGGGTAACACCTCATTGGGCGTCACGCTGCTGGCACATCTGGTGCGCGAGGCGGCATCGCGGTTGGGGCCGGATTGGGATATCGAGATCCTCGAAATGCATCACCGGCACAAGGTGGATGCGCCTTCGGGCACCGCGCTGCTACTCGGCGAAGCGGCGGCAGCGGCGCGCGGCATCGACCTTGCGAGCCATAGCGAGAGCGGGCGTGACGGCCATACCGGCGCGCGGGCGGCAGGCGCGATTGGCTTTGCCGCCCTGCGCGGCGGCAGCGTGGCGGGTGAACATTCGGTGATCCTTGCCGGAACCGAGGAGCGGCTCACACTCTCCCACTCCGCCGAAAACCGCAGCATTTTCGCGCGCGGTGCGGTGCGTGGGGCCGCGTGGCTTGTCGGCCAACCGCCGCGCCGCTATACGATGCAGGATGTGCTTGGAATCTAGGTCATAATCCCATAGAGGGCGGCGCAAATATGTGGGGGCCTTCATGACATTCGATCCGGCGGCGGCGACGCAGGCCTATCTGGCGCAGCTGAGCGCGGCAGAACTGGCGCTCGCCCGCGACTATACCACCGGCAATCATTGGCTAATTCTGGGCGGGTTGGTCGTTTCCGCATTGGTCAGCTGGCTGATCGTGCGGAGCAATGTGCTCGACAAGCTGTCGGCGCGCTTGCAGAACCGCGGGTTTGCTTTGCACGTGCTGCTGGTGGGGGGGGTGTTCCTGCTGCTCAACACCATGCTTTCCAAGCCGTGGACGCTCTACACCGATTGGTGGCGTGAGCTGCAATACGAGCGCACCAGCCAGCCGCTTGGCGACTATCTGTTGCAGAGCGGCATCTCCACACTGATTACCACGTTGCTGGGCGCGCTCCTGCTGCTGGCGCTGTATACGCTGATCCGCCGCTCGCAGCATCTGTGGTGGGCCTGGGCTTCGGCGCTAGTGACGGTGACGTCGGCCTTTGTCCTGCTGCTCTCGCCCGTGCTGGTCGAGCCGTTGTTCAATGATTACCAGCCCATCCCCGAAGGCGAAGTGCGCGATGCAGTGAACGCGTTGGCGGCGGAGGCAGGCGTGCCCGAAGATCATGTCTTCATGTTTGACGGGTCGCGCCAGTCGAACAATTTTACCGCCAATGTCTCGGGCGTGGGCGGCAGCGCGCGGATCGCGATTTCCGATGTGGCGCTCACTTCCGCTTCGCTCGATGAAGTCAAAGCGGTGACGGGGCACGAGATCGGGCATTACGTGCTTGGCCATGTCTGGCGCATGGTCGGCTTTGTCACCATCGCGGCGATGCTGGTCTTCTTCCTGACCACGCGCAGCTATGGCACTTTTGCCCGGCTGTTCGGCTGTGACGCGGGGATTGCCGATCCGCGCGGCCTGCCCGTGCTGTTCTTCGTCATCGGCCTGTTTGTGACGCTGGCCCAGCCTGCGCTCAATGCTTTGACGCGGCTGGGGGAGCGCGAGGCGGATGTCTATTCGCTCGAACACGTCGGCCTGCCCGACGGGCTGGCGAGCGCGCTGATGAAGACCGCTGAATACCGCTATCCGCTTGCAGGGCCGGTGGAAGAGGCGTTGTTCTACACCCACCCCACCGTGGCCAACCGCGTGCGCCGCGCGATGGAGTGGAAGGCAGCGCACCAGACGGCAGCCGAAGAGTGACCAAAGACCAGATTTTCGAATTCTTCCGCCGCCTGGCCGAGGACAATCCGGAGCCGGAGACCGAGCTGGAATATGGCAATGCCTATCAGCTGGTGGTTGCAGTGGCTTTGTCCGCGCAGGCGACCGATGTCGGAGTGAACAAGGCGACGCGGGCGCTGTTCGCCAAGGTGCAAACGCCCCAGCAAATGCTCGATCTGGGCGAAGAGGGGCTGCGCGAGCACATCAAGACCATCGGCCTGTTCAATTCCAAAGCGCAGAACGTGATCGCGCTCAGCCAGCTCCTGATCGACGAATATGGCGGCGAAGTGCCCGATACGCGCGAAGACCTTGTGCGGCTGCCCGGCGTGGGCCGCAAGACGGCGAATGTCGTGCTCAATTGCTGGTTCGGGCAGGAGACCTTCGCGGTCGACACCCACATCTTCCGCGTCGGCAACCGCACTGGCCTCGCCAAAGGCAAGACGCCCGAAGCGGTCGAAGCCAAACTCGAAAAGCGCGTGCCCCAGCCCTTCCGCCTCGGCGCGCATCACTGGCTGATCCTGCACGGCCGCTATACCTGCAAAGCACGCACGCCCGAATGCTGGCGCTGCCCGGTGGCGGATTTGTGCAGTTTCCGGAAGAAGGTGTTGGAGAAGCCTAAGGGGCGGTGACAGACCTATTGATTGACTAAGTTCTTGGTCATCAGCCAGGCTATCAATGCACTTCCCAGAGTGACCAGGGTCGTGGTCACGATGGCCAAAGAGAGCATTATGAAAGCAAAGGCTTGATTACTGATTCTGGAAGAACCTTCTCCTAGCAATATCGCCAAACCTTCAATTGAAATTGGTAATCCAGCGTCGACTAGCAAAGCAAAACTGTAGCCACTGGTAAGAGCCAGTTCGGCCAGACCGGTGCCAATGGCAAAGCGCCAAATTTCGCTGCTGCTCAACCGTCTATTTTCACGTCTACCGAACCAGTACATGGCGCCTGCCGAGGCAGCGAGTACCCCCAACCAGGTTAAGTCGGGAATAGCATCGGTCACAAATGATGCGGCAAAGACGGAACCAAGAACGATAAGTCTTAGCAGAAAGTATGCGCCAACATACCTGATCATCGTCCTGTTCCCTAGGCTGCCCTAAACATCGTCCGCCGAGATCATTTCCGCCTTGTCGATTTCGCCCAGCACGCTGGCCACGGTAGTCGCTACGGCAGCATCGCCAGTGACATTGGTGGTGGTGCGCATCATGTCCATGATCCGGTCCACGCCCGCCACAAACGCAATCGTCTCCAGCGGCACGCCGACCGCGCCGAACACCAGCGCCATCATAATGAGGCCCGCACCCGGAATGCCCGCCGCGCCGATGGCGCCCAGCGTCGCCAACACCGAGATGAGGAAATACTGCCCCCAGCTCAAATCCACGCCGAAGATGCTCGCCCCAAACAGCGTCGCCAAGCCCAGATACATCGCCGTGCCGTTCATATTGATCGTCGCGCCGAGCGAGATCACGAAGGCGGCGATGGAGTTGGGGATGCCGAGATTGCGCTCGGCACAGCGCAACGTCACCGGCAGCGTCGCGTTGGAGCTGGCGGTGGAATAGCTGACCGCCATCGCGTCCACGATGCCGCGGAAGAAATCCACCACCGGCAGCTTGGCGATGAATTTGATGATGGCGGAATACATCACCAGAATGATCAGCAAACAGCCGGTATAGTTGAGCACGACGAGCCAGCTCAGCGCCTTCAGCGCATCGACGCCCAGCGTGCCCGCCACCCACGCCATCAGCGCAAAGACGCCGAAGGGGGTCAGCTCCATCACGATCATCGTCACCTTCTGCATGATGACCGAGCCGCTATCGAAGATTTTCTTGACCGGTTCGCCCTCTTCCTTGGCCATCAGAATGCCGATGCCGATCAGCAGGCTGAACACGATCAGCGGCAACACCGCGACATCAGCCATCACCTGCACCGGGCTTTCGGGCACGATGGACAGGATCATGTCGACCGCAGTCGTCTCGTTGGGCTCAGGCGTGGCTACGTCTGGCGTGCCCAGCGCCTCGCGGCTCGGGAACAGGCCAAGATTGACCGCACCGGTGCCCAGCGCAAGGCCGAGCCATACAGCGATCTGTCCGGTGACGAGGAAGAGCAGCATCGCCCGCCCGCCGACCGCGCCCAGTTTCCGCAAATCGCCAATCGCAGCAACGCCCGCGACAAGGCTGAAGAAGATCAGCGGGACGACCAGCATCTTGATCGACTTGATGAAGAAATCGCCGATCCACTTGATGCTTTCGGCTTCCGGCCCCCAGAACAGCCCCAGCGCCACGCCAAGGATCAAGGCCCCGATCACACGCTGCCACAGCGGAATTGCGAACCAGAATTTCATCAGTCGAGACCCCTCATTATATGCTCGTCAGGTCGCCAAAGCGTCCTCGGCAATCCGCTTGTAAATCCGGTGTAGCGCATGAAGATCGGCGATGGCTACCGCTTCGTCGGTCTTGTGCATCGTCGCGTTGACGAGGCCGAATTCGATCACCGGGCACAAATCCCTGAGGAACCGCGCATCCGATGTGCCGCCGGTGGTGGAGGCTTCGGGCTCCACGCCGGTTTCTGCCGAGATCGCCTTGGCAATAATGTCCGAAAAAGCGCCGGGCGGGGTCAAGAACGGCTCTCCGCTGATGACCGGTTTGGCCACCCCGCCATGCTTGGCGGCAATCGCGCTGACCATTTCGGACAGCGACGCGCCCGAATGCTGGTCGTTAAAGCGGATCGACACCCGCGCCCGCGCCATGCCGGGGATCACATTATGCGCCTTGTTGGGCGCGTTGATTTCGGTGATTTCGAGATTGCTCGGCTGGAACCAATCGGTGCCCTCGTCGAGTACCAGCGCGTCCAGCTCGGCCAGGATTGCGACCAGTTTGGGCAGAGGGTTATCGGCCAGATGCGGATAGGCGACATGGCCCTGCGTCCCCGCTACCTCGACCCAGATATTCACCGAACCGCGCCGTCCGATCTTCATCATGTCGCCCAGCCGGTTGACCGAAGTCGGCTCCCCCACCAGGCACAGATCGGGGCAAATGCCCTCCCCCCGCATATAGTCGATCAGCGCCCGCGTGCCGTGCAATGCGGGGCCTTCCTCGTCACCGGTGATGATAAAGCTGAGCGTGCCAGCCTCTGCCGGAATCTCCGCCGCTGCCGACACCATGCAGGCAATCGCGCCCTTCATATCGACCGCGCCGCGACCGTAGAGCAGTTCGCCGCGTTCCTCTGGCGCAAAGGCATCGCTGGCCCAGTCCGGCCCCGGCGGCACCACATCGAGATGCCCGGCAAAGGCGAAATGCTTCGAACCTTCCGGCCCGTGGCGGATGGCGAAGAGGTTTTCGACCGCTTCCTCCTCCGACCCTTCCGGCCCCTCGCCGCGGGTGAAGCGATGGACGGCAAAACCCAGCGGCACGAGCATCTCTTCGAGCATCGCAAACACCGTACCGCGCGCCGGGGTCACACTTGCGCACGCGATCAGGTGCTTGGCATTGGCGAGCGGATCGGAACTCACGCCTTCTTGCCCACTTCTTTGCCCACTTCGAATTGCGAGATCGTCCACTCCTCGGCCGAAGCAGCCTCCACCCATTGCTGCATCCAGTCATGTTCCCACACCGCCTGCATATAGGCCTCGGCAAAGCCGGGCACGCCGATGCCATAGGACAGGAAACGGCTGACGATGGGGGCGTAGAAGATGTCCGCCGCGCTGAAAGTGCCGAAGAGGAACGGCCCGCCCTTGCCAAAGCGTGCCCGCGCCTCTGCCCACAGGCCGAGAATGCGCACGATATCGGCCTTCACCGCATCGTCCAGCTTCACATTGGCCCGGCCCCTGATGTTCATCGGGCAGGCACGGCGTAGGGGCAGGTAGGAGGAATGCATTTCAGCGACCATCGCCCGTGCCATGCCGCGCGCATCGTCGGGCTTGGGCCAAAACCGGTCGCGCCCCACGCGATCGGCGCAATATTCGAGGATGGCGAGGCTGTCCCACACCACGGTTTCCCCGTCCCACAGCACCGGCACCTTGCCTGCCGAGGGGTGGAAATCGCCCAGCTCCTGCTTTTTCGCCTGCCAGTCATCGCCATCGATATGGACCGTCAGTTCCTCGAAATGCAGGCCGCTCTGTTTCAAGGCGAGCCAGCCGCGCAGCGACCAGCTGGAGTAGTTCTTGTTACCGATAATGAGCTTCATGATCTGCCGGAATTCCCCTGTCCGGCAAGGGTTAGGCGTTCAGCATGGCGCTGTCGAGACTGAACGTTGGGCGGTGCCCGCCCTGCGCAGCGAAAGTGAACCGGCAGGTAAGTAGAAATCAAAATGTAAAAAATTTCGGGAATGTTAACCATCCTCTGCGAAAGCGGAGCCTCCTACGCCCGTATTGGGCGCTTTTGCGAGGTGATGGGTGGCCGAAAGCAACCCGACACAGACGGCCAAGGCCCGACGCTCCGAGCGGTTCACGCACGCCCTTTGGGCGGGCGCGGTGGCGCTCGTGCTGTCCTTTATCGCCTTGTTCGAGCCGCTGGATTCGGTCGTCTGGGCGACGCAAGACCGGATGGCCGCGCAAGACGCGTCGGGCGATATCGTATTGGTGTCGAGCGACACCAACCTTGCCGATCCCGATTTCCCCGAGCGCCGCAGCAATCTGGCCGCAGTCATCCGCCAGCTGGACGCGGCGGGCGTGGAAGCGGTGTATATCGACCAGGTGTTCGAACGTCCCTCCGACCCGGTGAGCGATGGCGAACTGAACGCGGCACTCCGCAACTTCTCGGGCGATGCCTTTTTGGTGTCGAAGGTGCGGACAAATGCAACGGGTGCATCGCAGATTGTCAGAACCGATCCGTCCATCGGTACAGGCGTCCAAGAAGTCGCAAGTCGCCATTACACTTGGTATGCCGGCTTTGTGTGGGACGCGACATACTACGTCGAGCAAGACGGACTGCGCCTGCCCAATCTCGGGATGCATCTTGCTGGCGTAGAGGAGCGCGCAGGTGAGAGCTTCTTCATCAATTATGGCTTCAAGCGCGACAGCATTCCGGCATATGCGGCAAGAGACCTAATCCTCACGCCTGATCTCCTTTCGGCGGTGGACGGCAAGACCGTCGTCATAACCGGCGCAGGGGCCGATCAGGTTGAAGAGTACAGCATTCCGGGACTGACCAACGTTCGCGGTAGCCTCATCCACATTTATGCCGCCGAGACGCTGATGGCGGGTCGGCATGATTCCATTCCGGTGCTGCTTACGCTGTTTGTCTTCATCGCGCTCCTCCTTGGCGCTGCTTGGCTGCAGTCGCGAAAATTGCGGCGGGTGCTCTATCTTGCGATGTGCCTCGGCCTCCCGATTATCTTTGTGGTCACGGCCTATGCCGGGGTGCGGGTGTGGCTCACCGATATTGCCGTGATGCTAGCACTCTTCGGCGCGCTGCGCGGGCGCGCATCGTGGAAAAGCTCGTTCGCGCTGATCGATGCCGAAACCAATCTGCCCACCTTTGCCGCGCTCGAAACCGAGCGGCAGATCGCCGAAACTTTGCCGGGTCTGATTGTGGCAAAAATCCACCGCTTCGAACAGGTGAAGCGTACCCTGCCGAAAGAATTGCACGGCGAATATATCCTGCGCATCATTGCCCGCCTGAAAGCCGCGACACAGGACGCGACCATCTATCGCGGCGAAGGCAATATGATTGCCTGGGCGATGGACGAGAAAGACCCCGGCCTGCTGCAAGAGCATCTGGAGGGCCTGCGCGCGCTGTTCGCTTCGCCGCTGATCGTGGGCGAAGCCCAAGTCGATGTGGGCATCACTTTCGGCGTCGATATCACCCCCAGCCCCAATGTCGCGCGGCGACTGGCGGCAGCGGTTGCGGCGGCAGAGCACACAAACGAAACCTATGATCCCATCGCCATCGCCGACAGCACCTCGGAAGAAGATCTGATCTGGAATATCTCGTTGCAAGCGCGCATCGACGCCGCGCTGTCGAGCGGGGAAATCTATCTGGCCTACCAGCCCAAGATCATGGTGCAGACGGGCGAGATCATCGGGGTCGAGGCGCTGGTGCGCTGGAAAGACCCGGTGAAGGGGCACATTCCGCCCGACAATTTCATCCGCCAGTGCGAGACCGCCGGGCGCATGAGCCATCTCACGCGCTTTGTGCTCGAAGAAGCCTGCAAGGCGGGCAACGCCTTTGCCGCGCGCGGGCTCAATATCCAGATGGCGGTCAATATTTCCGCCACTCTGGTGCACGAACGCGCGATTGTGCAGATGGTATCGGATGTGTTGACCAAAACCGGGTTCGAGCCACGCAGCCTGACGCTCGAGATCACCGAGACCTATCGCATCTCGAATATCGACCGCGCAGCCGAAGTACTGGACGGGCTTCATCGCCTTGGCGCGAAGATCTCGATGGACGATTTCGGCGTGGGCGCGGCGAGCTATGAAGCGCTACTGCGCCTGCCCTTTGATGAACTCAAGATCGACCGGATGTTCGTTGCCCGCATGGCCACCGAACCCAAAGCGCAGGGGATTGTCCAGAACATCCTGCGACTCGGCAAGGATTTGCGAATCATCGTGGTTGCCGAAGGGGTTGAAGACGCAGGAACACTGCGCTTGCTGCGCGATTCGGGCTGCCTGGTGGCGCAAGGATACGGCATTTCGCGTCCGGTCGAGTTTGATCGAATTCTTGAATTTCAGTCGGATAGCGCAGCGCGCCAGCGCCAGAACATGGTTTAGCGTTTACAAACGAGCCTGGTTAATGCATTGATAACCCTGTCAACAACAGGAGAGTCGCAATGCGTGGATTCTGGGCATGGCTCCTCGGTGGTCGCGAAAGCGGCTGAGTGAGCTGACAATCAAGGAAAAGGGCGTTGTGGGCGCCCTTTTTTTTGCCTGAAATTCTTGGGCTTATTGCCGCACGTCGAACATGATCGCGGCGCGCAGTTCGTCCAACCCCATGCCCTTTTCCGCGCTGGTCACATGGATGTGCGGGAAGGCGGCGATATGTTTGCGCGCTTCGGCCTGCGTTTCCGCAGTGACCTTTTCCAGCGCGCTCGCCTTGATCTTGTCCGCCTTGGTCAACACCACGCGGTAGCCGACGGCGGCCTCGTCCAGCATCGTCATCATCTCGCGGTCGGACGGTTTCAGCCCGTGGCGTGAATCGACGAGTAGCATGGTGCGCCGCAAGGGAACGCGCCCGCGCAGGAATGTGCGCACAAGCTGCTTCCACTTTTCGACGACCTTTACCGGCGCCTTGGCAAAGCCATAGCCGGGCATATCGACAAAGCGGAACTGCGTCGGATCACCGACTTCGAAGAAGTTGAGCTCCTGCGTGCGCCCCGGCGTAACCGAAGCGCGGGCGATACTCTTGCGCCCGGTCAGCGCGTTGATGAGCGAGCTTTTGCCGACATTGGATCGCCCGCAAAAGGCGATCTCCGGAAAATCGGGCTCGGGCAGGAATTTCAGCTGCGGCGCGGAAAGCAGGAAGTCCACCCGCCCCGAAAAGAGCTTGCGCGCTTCCTCTGCCAGCGCTTGTTCGTCTTCGGTCACGCCTTTTCCGCCTGCTCGCGCGCGGCGGCGCGTTCCTTCTCTTCCTTCTCTTTGAGCATCGCTGCCTTCAGCTGCGGATTGCGGGCGTAGAGATATTTCTGCTGCGCCAGCGTCAGCACGTTGTTGCTGATCCAGTAGAGCAGCAGGCCTGCAGCAAACGGCGCCATCACGAACATCAGCACCCACGGCATGATCATGAAAATCTGCTGCTGCATCGGATCCATCGCCGCCGGATTGAGCTTGAACTGCAACCACATGGTCACGCCAAGCAGCACCGCCAGCACGCCGATGGCGAGGAAGCTGGGCGGAGTGAAATCCAGCAGGCCGAAGAGGTTGAGAATGGTCGCAGGGTCCTGCGACGACAAATCCTTGATGTAGGTGAACGGCTGGTGCCGCATCTCGATGGCGAGCAGCAGCACCTTGTACAGCGCGAAGAAAATCGGGATCTGGATGAAAATCGGCAGGCAGCCCGCCAGCGGATTGACCTTTTCTTCCTTGTAGAGCTTGGCCATCTGCTGTTGCAGCTCGGCCTTGTCGTCCTTGTAGCGTTCCTGCAGCGCCTTCATCTTGGGCTGCACCGCGCGCATTTGCGCCATGCTGGTGAACTGCTTCTGCGCCACCGGGAACAGCAGCAGGCGGATGATAACGGTGAGCCCGATAATCGCCACGCCGAAATTGCCGAACACGCCGAACAGGAAGATCAGCACCTGCCACAGCGGCCAAGCGATCCAGCGGAACCAGCCCCAGTCGATCGCCAGGCCGAACCTCTCTACGCCTTCGGCTTCATACTGGTCGAGCACCGCGCTTTCCTTGGCCCCTGCAAACAAGCGGGTGTTGCGCGACACGGTTTCGCCGGGGGCCAGCGTGACGGGATCGTAGATCAGGTCTGCGCGGTAGGTTTCCGCGCCCGAAGAGCGGAACGTGCCCGATGCGGCCTGCCCATTTTCGGCGATCAGTGTGGACATCCAGTAGATATCGGTAAAGCCCAGCCAGTCGACCGCGCCCATCTCTGCCGCGCCTTCTTCGCCGACTTCGGAATATTCCCAGTCGAAATTCACGCCTTCTTCCGTCTTGGAGATCGGGCCGGCATGGACGTTGAACGTGCTCGGATCAGCATTGGCACTGGTGCGGTTGATAAAGGCGTAGGGGCTCAGCGCTACCGAGCCTTCCCCGCCATTGCGCACCGATTGCGTGACGGTGATCATGTAATGCTCGTCAATTGCGAAGCGTAGCTGGAACAGCTGGCCCTGGCCGTTTGCCCAGCGCAGCGTGACCGGCGTTTCCTGCGTCAGCTGCTCGCCGTCGACCAGTTCCCACACCGTATCGGCATCGGGCAGCGCCACGCCTTCGCCGATCCAGCCGAATTGCGCGAAATGCTGCTCGGGCGTGCCAGCGGGCGAGAGCATCCGGATATTGTCGCTGTCGGCCGCCACCGTCCGGCGATGGGTTTTCAGGTCGATGTCATCCACCCGCGCGCCGACCGGATTGATCGAACCATGGACTTCGGGCGCATCGATCACGATCCGCTCTGCACTGGCGAGCGCGGTGGCCAAATCGGCGGGCGCGCTCTCGCCGCCCTCGGCAATCGCCGCCCCCGCATCGCCCGACGGCGCAGTCTCACCCGCCGCCACTTCGCTGGTCGCGGCAGATGTCGGCGGCGCTTCAGGCTCGGGATAATAGGTCCGCATGGCCAGATCCCACCCGAACAGGAGAGCCGCGCTCAGCAGCACCGCGATGATAAGATTACGCTGATTGTCCAAGATGTGATCCGTCGAATTGTCTGTCTGTGAAGGCGCTATGGCACCGGGTCATGCCCGTGCCCGCCCCAAGGGTTGCAGCGCAATAACCGCTTAAGGGCAAGCCATCCACCCCTGATTGCACCATGGCGTTCAAGCGCGGTGATGGCGTAGGCGCTGCACGAGGGCTGATAGCGGCACGTGGGCGGCAAAATGCGGCTGGGGCCAAGCTGCCAACCCCGCGCGAGGAGGATCAGCAGACGCTTCACCCGCGCCCCCGGCCATGCGTCTTGCGGTTGCCTTTGCGCGGACGGCGGGCAGGGTCGCCCTTGCCTTTCGCCGCGCGTTCGAGCGCAATGGCGAGTTCTTCCGCTAGTTGCGCAAAGCCCCGCTCGATCCCGCCTTCGCGCCCGATCAGCACATGATCGTGATCGGGCAGGCCGCCTTCCGGCAAAGCTGCACGCAGCAATTCGCGGAAGCGCCGCTTCATCCGGTTGCGCACGACCGCATTGCCGATCTTCTTGGTAACGGTGATGCCATAGCGCACCCCCACCCCACCATTGGGCCGCGCCAGCAGCACAAAGCCGGGCCGCGCAATACGCAAACCCCGATTCGCCGCTAGAAAATCCGCGCGTTTGGTGAGGACGGAAATCGTCATGCGGTGTTATATAGGGGTAACACGCCCAACAGAAAAGTCAGGACGAAAGCAAGCTGACCCCGAGAGGGGTCCGCAAGGGCGACTGCCCGCCCGCAGGTGCCGCGAAGTCCGCAGGACGGAGCGAATAGCACCGAGGATGATCGCCCGGATGGGCGATCACAAAGAATCAGGCGCTCAGCTTGTTGCGTCCGCGACGACGGCGGGCGCGGAGCACCTTGCGGCCACCTACGGTAGCCTTGCGGGCGAAAAAGCCGTGGCGGCGAGCACGCACGAGATTGCTCGGCTGAAAAGTGCGCTTCATGGTTCTAACCTTCGAATCAGAATAAAAAGGGCCGCCAAACAGGGGCGGCCTCATGTCTATGGGGCGCGCTTACTGAAAGGCCGGGGCCAAGTCAAGATAGGCGAGGCGGGGCAATACGTCTTCATAGGCGATCGACGGGAGTTCCGGTTGAGCGGTCTCTACAGCGGTTGCGGCAGGCGAGTCGACACCCATCCACACCTGCATCTCTTCGCCGGTCAGCCACAGCGCATCTTCGAACGGCACCGAATTGGTCATGGCGTAAAAGGCGCGCGCAGCCTCGGGCGCCATGCCCATTTCGGCGTAATATTCGAGGTACCGTTGATGCTCGGGCGCGCTCATCGGATAATCTTCTGCGCCCATGCCGCGATCATCCATCCAGCCATGCACGGCAAATTCGCTGTTATCGGCGATGGCGAGGCTTACTCCCGCGAGGAACAGCTCGACCCCGCCCGAACGCACCGAACCGCCTTCGGGCACGCTTGTGGCGATGCCATATTCGCGAATCATCCGTCCGACCGCGAAATTGGCGCGGTCATCATGCGTGCCGGGCACTTCGACGAATTCGAGCACTTCAATATCAGGATAGGCGGCCAGCAAGGCGGCGAACTGGCGCGGAGATGCCGCGTCGGTCACATCGACAATCGCGGCGGTACGATCATCCAGCACGCGGAACGGGCCATAGGCGGCGATGGCTGCGGCTTCGACGGTCTCCATCGGCGAAGCCACAGCGCGGGCGGCAGGCGCGGACGATTGCGTACGGTCGGCGTCCTGCCACCCGCTATGTTCCACGACGACCCATTCGCCGTCGATCCACTCTTCGGTCCACTCTTCAACCGTCACCGTGACCGTCTGCTGCGCGGCCACAGGCGACGCGGCAAGCATCGCGAGAGGCGCAAGAAGCAGGGCAAGGAAGGACGACAGACGGTTCATGCCCATCGCTCTGCGCCGTGCGCCCTACGCAAATGCCAAGCATTGCGGTTGCCGGTGAATTAACCCTGTTCCCGATCTATTGAGTCTCGACACCGCGCTCGCGGGCGTTATCACCTCTGAACAAAGGGGATTTTGGCTTGGTAGCTCTGGTTTCGACGGTGGCTTATCTGGGGCTGGAGGCGCGGCCGGTTGAAGTGCAGTGCCAGCTGACCGCCGGGATGCCCAAATTCCTCGTGGTCGGCCTGCCCGACAAGGCGGTGGGCGAAAGCCGCGAGCGGGTGCAGGCCGCGCTTGCCGCGATGGGCCTCTCCCTGCCGCCCAAGCGCATCACCGTGAACCTCTCGCCCGCCGATCTGCCCAAGGAAGGCTCGCATTACGATTTGCCGATTGCGCTGGCGCTGCTCGGCGCGATGGGCGTGGTGGATGCCGAGGCCATGAGCGAATGGGTGGCGGTTGGGGAACTGGCACTCGATGGCCGCATCGTCCCTTCGCCGGGCGTGCTGCTCGCCGCTTTGCACGCAAGCGAGAACGGCAAGGGCCTGATCTGCCCAAAAGCGCAGGGGCCGGAGGCGCGCTGGGCGAGCGATGTGCGCATTCTCGCCGCGCCCGATCTCACCAGCCTGCTCAACCATATGAAGGGTAGCCAGCGCCTGCCCGAACCCGAAGCGGGCGAAGTGGAGGATGTGGCTCCGGGGCCGGATTTGCGGCAGGTGAAGGGGCAGGAGACCGCCAAGCGCGCTTTGGAGATCGCTGCGGCGGGCGGGCACAATCTGCTGATGAACGGCCCGCCGGGCGCGGGAAAGTCGCTGCTCGCCGCGTGTCTGCCCGGCATCCTGCCGCCACTAACGCCCGCCGAGGCACTGGAAGTCAGCATGGTCGCCAGCGTCGCGGGGACGCTCGAAGGCGGCAAGATCAGCCGCACCCGCCCGTTCCGCGCGCCGCACCATTCGGCGAGCATGGCGGCGCTCACCGGTGGCGGCTTGCGCGTGCGCCCGGGGGAAGTCAGCCTCGCGCATCTGGGCGTGCTGTTTCTTGATGAATTGCCCGAATTCCAGCGCCCCGTACTCGATTCGCTGCGCCAGCCACTGGAAACAGGCAAGGTCGATGTTGCGCGCGCCAACGCCCATGTCGCCTACCCTGCGCGGGTACAGTTGATCGCGGCGATGAACCCGTGTCGCTGCGGCCATCTGGGCGATCCCGCGCTAGCGTGTTCCAGAGCGCCCCGCTGCGCGGTGGATTACCAGAGCAAGGTGAGTGGCCCGATGCTCGATCGCATCGATTTGCACGTCGAAGTCGATCCAGTGAGCGCGGCTGACCTCGCCCTACCCCCCGCCGCCGAGGGCAGCGCAGAAGTCGCTGCCCGCGTGGCGGCAGCGCGGACTAGGCAAGTGGCCAGAGGCGTGCGCTCTAATGCCGAGCTGGACGGCGACGCGCTGGAGCAGTTCGCCTCACCCGACGAGGCAGGACGCACATTGCTGATGCAGGCGGCCGAAGCCATGCGCCTCTCAGCACGCGGCTATGTGCGGATGTTGAGGGTAGCGCGAACGATAGCGGATTTGGCCGGGGCAGAGCGCGTAGGCCGCGTGCATATCGCCGAGGCACTGAGTTACCGGCGGCAGGCGCCTAGGGCTTAGGGTTTGCTCCACCCCAACCTTCGCCCCTGATGAGGCCTTAGGCCTCAAACCCCCTCTTTCGCATAATGCACGTTGTGCCGTTCCACCGGCGTGCCGATCTTGTCGGGGGTCTGCCAGCCGAGTTCGTGCCAGCCCAGCTCGCGCCCGTCATGCGCCCGGATGCCGATTTTCCGGATCGGTTGTCCGTCGCGGCAGTCGACCAGCACCAGGTTCGGGTTACAGATATCGGCATAGTGTTCGCCCCATTGCCGCAGCGCGAGCATTGCGGGGAGCAGGCCGAGGCCCTTTTCGGTCAGGCGGTATTCCACCTTGCGGCGGTCGGTCTCGGACGGTGTGCGTTCGAGCACGCCGTTCTCGACGAGCTTTACCAGCCGGTTGGAGAGGATATTGCGGGCGATGCCCAGTTCGGCAGAGAACTCCTCGAAGTGGTACAGCCCGTTGAAAGCGGCGCGCAGGATCAGGAACGACCAGCGTTCGCCCATCACTTCCAGCGCGTGCGAGAGGCCGCAGCCCAGCTCTCCCAACGGTTCTCTCATGCCCATAAACCCAGCTCTCCTTACCGCTTCCTAGCGCGAAACGCGGCAAAGCCAAAATAATCGCAAAATAAGAGTTGCGAATCGAAACTCGGCTGGATAGGTAGCGAACGACAACTGGTTGTCAAACGCAACTTTCAATATTGTCAGCACCGCCCGATCCACCTCAGGAGCCTTGTGATGAAAACCCTCCCCCGTCTCGCCACCATCGCCGCCACTGCCGCGCTCGCCATGGGCGCGCCGCTGGCGGCTGCCCCCGCCTTCATTGCGCATTACGAAGTGGTGCTGGCCCAGCCGACCGAGGAAGAGCGCGTGATCGCCGGCGGCGTCGTGTTCGCCTGCGAAGGCACTGCTTGCACCGGCCCGCGCAGCAGCGACCGGCCCCTGCGCGTGTGCAGCGAATTGCGCCGCGAAGTCGGCACCATCGCCAGCTTCACCGCCAATGGCGAAGCCCTGAGCGAATCGCAGCTCGCTCGCTGCAACGGCTGATTTGTCGCAAAGACCTTTCCGCGCCCCTCTCCATCTAGGCGCGGCATTCCGATGCCCCGGTGCCTTACGGTGCCGGGGCTTTTTTTGGGTTCAGAGGAGGCCCAACCGCGCCAGCTCCGCCTCAAGCGGCCCGGCATCGGTAAAGACATGGCCGTGCCACCCGCGCGCCTTGGCAGCGGCGATATTGTCGGCGCGGTCGTCGATGAAGAACAGTTGCTGCGGCGGGTGGCCGTAGCGCGCTTCGGCCAGCGCATAGATCGCCGGATCGGGCTTTACGAGGCACTCGCGGCCCGACACGACGATGTCCTGCATATGCCCGAACACCGGCGCGGTGGGTAGGAACACGTCCCAGAACTCCGCCCCGAAATTGGTGAGCGCGAATTGCGCCACGCCGCGCTCCGCAAGCCGCTCGACCAGCGCGTGGGTGCCTGGAACAGGGCCGGGGATGGTGTCGTTGAACCGCTCGGCATAGGCGCGAATATGCGTCGCATAGGCGGGGAATTGCGCGATGCGTTCGGGCAGCATTTCGGCGAGCGGACGGCCCGCATCATGCTCGAAATGCCATTCCTCGGTCACGACATTGGCGAGGAACCAGTCGAGTTCCGCCTCGTCCGCAATCAGTTCGCGGAACAGGTGGCGCAGCTCCCAGCGATAGAGCACCCGCCCCACATCCCAGACGACGGCGGTGATTTTCGGCGCATCAAACACGCAAAAAGCCCCCGTGGTGACGGGGGCTTTGCAAAAGACCGGTGCCGCGCTGGATCAGCGGCACGGCGCCGGATTAACCCTGACGGGCTTTGAAGCGGCGGTTGGTCTTGTTGATCACATAAGTGCGGCCACGGCGACGAATCACGCGGTTGTCGCGGTGACGGCCCTTGAGCGACTTGAGGCTGTTGCGGATCTTCATGGTCTATTCCTGAAAAATAAGCGGCACCGGAGATGCACTCCGATGCCGGAAATCTGGGGTGGCCGATACGCAGACCGCTTGCACGAGTCAAGTTGTTTGCTTTGCGCTCCGGCATCCGCCGGAGCGTCCTCGGCGCTATTCGCTCCGCTACGCTGCGCGGCACCTGCGGGCGGGCGGGCGCCCTTGCGGGCAGCTAGTCGCCGCCCGAGTCTCCGCGAATATCGGCAAGCTTCCGCTCCCAGGCGAGCGCGTGGGTGACGATCGTCTCCAGATCACCGTGCTGCGGCTGCCACGGCAGCGTCGCCTTGAGCCGCGAGGGGTCGGAAATCAGCGAATCCGGATCGCCCGCGCGCCGCGCGGCCATCGTGCGGTTGATCGTCCGGTTGGTCACGCGGTCAACCGCGTCGAGCACTTCGAGCACCGAGAACCCGCGCCCGTAACCGCAATTCATCGTCAGCGAGACTTCGGGCGTGGCGATCAGCTCTTCGAGCGCCAGCACGTGCGCGGCGGCCAGATCGCTGACATGGATGTAGTCGCGCACACCGGTGCCGTCGGGCGTGGCGAAGTCGGTGCCGAACACGCTCACGCCCTCGCGCTTGTCCAAAGCCGCCTCCACCGCGACCTTGATCAGATGCGTCGCGCCCGCGGTCGATTGCCCGGTGCGCGCCTGCGGATCGGCCCCCGCGACGTTGAAATAACGCAGCGCGCAATAATTCATCGGGTGTGCAGCGGCCGTGTCGGCGAGCATCTGCTCGGTCATCAGTTTCGACCAGCCATAGGGGTTGATCGGCACTTGCGGCGTATCCTCGCGCACGGTGGCCACATCGGGAATGCCGTAGGTTGCCGCGGTGCTGGAGAAGATGAAATGCGGCACACCCGCTGCCACCACAGCTTCGATCAGCGCGCGGCTGTTTGACGTGTTGTTGTGGTAATATTTGAGCGGGTTAGTGACGCTTTCGGGCACCACAACCGAACCGGCGAAATGCATCACAGCCCGTGTGCCCTGCTCGGCAAAAATGCGCGCAAGCAGGTCAGCGTCCGCAATATCGCCTTCATAAAACGCCACGCCTTCGGGCACGGCAAAGCGGAATCCGGTCACCAGATTGTCGATCACCGCAACCGGCCAGCCCGCATCGCGCAAGGCGAGCACCGCGTGGCTGCCGATATACCCGGCGCCGCCGGTTACGAGAACGGAAGGTTTGCTATCGCTCATGGCTGCCAGCGGTTAGCAGCTTGTGCCGCGCGGGCAATCGGCGAATTGGCCAAGCGAGGGGATTTGCGCCATAAAGCGGGCATGAAAAGACTCGCCCTTGCTCTCCCCCTCGCCCTGCTCGCCGCTGGCTGCGCGCATCCCGCCTATGTCTCGCCGGTCGAGATCACCCGCTTCATCGGGGAAGCGCCGATGGCTTTGGGGCGCGGCACGATTGCGATTGCGCCCGCGCCGGGGGTGGAGACAGACACAATCGAATATGCCGCCTATGCCGATGCGTTGCGCGCCGAACTGGCTATGTTGGGCTATGCAATTGTCGAGGAGGGCGGTGAGCAGACCGCCATTATCGGGCTGGAGAGCTTTGTTGCCGATGCCGGACGCGCCCGCTCCCCCGTGGGCGTTGGCGTGGGCGGATCGACCGGAAGCTACGGCTCGGGCGTGGGCGTGGGCGTGGGGATCAATCTCAACAGCCTGTCCGGCCCGCCGCCCGAAACTATCGAGCGCCGGCTGTCCGTCGCCATCCGCTTTACCGAAGGCGACCGGCCCAATCTGTGGGAAGGCCGCGCGCAGATGGGGGCGACCAGCAATAGCGATTACGCCGCCAACGCGCTCGCGGCGCGGCGGATGATGGCCGCGCTGTTTACAAATTTCCCCGGAACCTCTGGCGAAACCATGGCAATCGATTAAAGGGCGGTTGCATGAGTAACCATCCCATTGCCATCGACGCTGCATTTGACAGCGGGAATATCGAAATCGTCGCCATCGAACGCGCAACAGCGCATCTGCGCATCCCGGCGGATCGCAAGAGCGAATTTGCCCAGTGGTTCCATTTCCGCGTTTCGGGCGCTGCCGGGCGCGAACTCGTGCTCACCATCGACAATTTGCAGGACAGCGCCTTCCCGCAAGGCTGGCCGAATTACCGCGCCTGCGTTTCCGAAGATCGCGCTTTCTGGGGCCGCGCCGACACCAGCTATGACGCCAGCACCGGCAACGGCACGCTGACGATCCGCTATACGCCTGCATCCGGGCAAGTGTGGTTCGCCTATTTCGCGCCCTATTCGATGGAACGGCACAATGATCTGGTGGCCGAAGCGGCGAGCGCCGAAGGCGTGACCTATCGCCGCCTCGGCCAGACGCTCGACGGACGCAGCATTGATTGCCTCGAAATGGGCGAAGGCGAAACGCAGGTCTGGCTCACCGGACGTCAGCATCCTGGCGAAACGCAGGCCGAATGGTGGATGGAAGGCGCGCTGGAAGTGCTGACCGATCCCGCCGATGTGGTGGCGCGCGCCTTGCGCAAATATTGCCGCCTGCACATCGTCCCCAATTGCAATCCCGACGGGAGCTTCCGCGGCCATTTGCGCACCAATGCCGAGGGCGTGAATTTGAACCGCGAATGGGACAATCCGACGCTCGAACGCGCGCCCGAAGTGCTCGCTATCCGCAATGCCATGGATGCAACCGGGGTCGATTTTGCGATGGATGTGCATGGTGACGAAGCTATCCCCGCCGTCTTCCTTGCCGGATACGAAGGTATCCCTTCATGGACCGACGAATTCGGCGAGACCTTCTACCGCTACCAGCGCATTCTTGACCGCCGCTGCCCCGATTTCCAGACGGAAAAGGGCTATCCCAAATCGGCACCGGGCACGGCCAATCTGTCGCTCTGTACCAACCAGCTCGCCGAACGCTTCGGCGCGACTGCGATGACGCTGGAAATGCCGTTCAAAGATAATGCCGATTGGCCCGATGCGGCACAGGGCTGGAGCCCGGAACGCTGCAAGCTGCTGGCTCGCGAGTGTTTGGCTGCGCTGGTGGAGTGGCTGGAGCCGTGCTGAGCCTTAACGCTGCGCGCGTTCTCCCAGAAAGCGTTCGAGAAAATGCACATTGGTAAGCGCGAGCCACACGCGGTCTTCGCCAATGTCGTCGTTTAGCAGGCCAGTGATGTCGGGCGTGCAATGGCCTGCATCGAACAGTCGCGCACTAGCCGAACCCGCTTCCAACAGCAATTGCCGCAATTCCGCGCGATGCCGTGCGCCATCGGCCCAAGGGTTGGTCGAGCAATAAATCGCGGCGGCGTCGGCAATGTCTTCCGCATCGGCAACCGCGCGTTCGACGAGCGCCCGGTTCTCGACAGCATAGGGTTGCGCAAGGTCGAAATTGAAAATGCCCTGCTCCTGCGCCGAAGCGGGCGCAGCGGTGCACAGCATGGCGAAGGCGAAAAGCAGGAGCCGCATCACGCTATCTTGCGCCCGCTTTCGTGTCCGCCAGCTTAACAGCCGCAACGCTAGTTCTGCACCACCACCCAGCGCATACTCTGACCGTTCGCCGGATTGGCCAGTTGCGAATTGACCGTCCACAATGTCCACGGACGGCCCGCATAATCGGGCTCGATCCAGTCGCGTTCGAGCCACAGATTGCGCTCTATGGACGCAGCGATGCCATACGTGCGTTCGAATTCCTCGCTCACTTTCAGCACCACCGGCTGCTCGGCATGGCCTTCGACCTGGTTGATGAAAGTCGTCAGCTCGCTTTCCAGCGCCGCCTCCACCACCGGATCGCCGCATTCGCTCGCCAGCTTGCTGAGCGCGATGACGGGCGGCAACATTTCCGGATCGCGCGGCACGATGGTGACGAAATTCGCCGCCTGCTCCTGCGCCGGAATGCACGGATCATATTCGTGCACTGCGCCGTGGCGGATGCCGGTGCTGGCCAGCGCGGCCAGATTGCGCCCGAACGCCTCGTCGCGCCCGTCATCGCCGCTGCTGGCTTCGAGATAGACGAAATCGGCGCGCGCGGTGCGCAGCGCGGAGATATCGACGACGCCCTCACCCGCACCTGTTAGCACGCCCTGCACCGGATACTCGGACCGTTCGGGCATGAAATTCTGCGTCCGCCACCACAGGAACACGCCCACGGCAACGAGCGCGATCAGCAGCAACGCCTCGATCCAGAACCGCAGAATGCTCTTCTTCTTCTTGCCCATCGGGCGACCCTGATTACTGGCTGGAACGGTGCGATGATGCCGGTAGCATCAGCCCTTGATATGCAGCACGCAAATTAATGTAAAAAGACGGCGCGTGGTTTCGAAATCGCTATCGATCTTGCCCTCCAACGCCTCCGACAGGATGCGCGAGCCGCGATCATGGATGCCGCGCCGCGCCATATCGATCGTCTCGATTTCCTGCGCGGAGGCGCGGCGCAGCGCCTTGTAATAGCTGTCACAAATCGCGAAATATTCGCGCACCACACGGCGCATCCGGCCGAGACCCAGCCCGATTGTGCCCGCATCCACGCCCGCACGGTCTTTCAAGCTGAGCGCCAGCATCCCGTCGACAATCGCCAGATGCACGTGCCACGGGCCTTGCTGCCCGTTTTCGAGCGCGCGGAGCGGACGGAAGCGGTTGTCCTCCACCAGATCGCGCAGCGCGACCTCGCGCTCCTTCTCGATCTCTTCATTGCGCGCGATAACAGTCGCTTCGTCAAGCGTGATGGCTTCGATCCGGTTATCGTTGTCCTGCGACATAGCGCGCCTCTCTTGGCCCAGCCTTGGGGCATATTGCAATTGCGAAAAAGGGCAGGCGCGCCATTCGTCCCCGCTTTCCACAGGGGGCGTAAGAAAAATGCCGCACCGTGTGGCTTGCTCTTGGCGCAGCGGCACCGCATTACCGGCGATCCATGAATGATGAAGAACTTCTGATCCGTCCTCCCGCCAGCGCGCCTTCCGACACGCCGAAGGATACGCAGGGCCGCACCCTGCCCACCAATCTGGAGGCGGAGGCGGCGTTTCTGGGTGCGGTGCTGATCGACAACCGGGTGCTCGAAGAACTCCCCGTCGAATTGCGTCCCAAGCATTTCTACGCGCCGATCCACCAGCGGATTTTTGACCGCGTCCTGATCGGCGTCGACAAGCAGATGGTGGTGACCCCGGTCACACTCAAACCCTATTTCGAAGCCGATGAAGGCCTCGCCGAGCTGGGCGGCACCGCCTATCTGGCGCAATTGACCGCCGACGGGCAGGGCCTGCTTGCCCCCCGCGAACTGGCGCAGCAGATCTACGATCTGGCGCTGCTGCGCGAATTGGTGAGCGTGGGCCGCGAGCTGGTGGAAGGCGCGCTCGACACTTCCGAATCGGTGGAACCGATGCGGCAGATCGAGGGGGCCGAAGCGCGCCTATTCGAAGTCGCCGCCGGGGCGACCAGCGAAAACACCTCGACCACGTTCCGCGCGGCCTCGACCGAAGCGATCCGCATGGTCGAGGCGGCGATGAATTCGGGCGGCGGCCTGTCGGGCAAGACCACCGGCCTTGCCACCATCGACAGCAAGACCGCAGGCCTGCACAATTCCGACCTCATCATCCTCGCCGGGCGTCCGGGTATGGGCAAGACCTCGCTCGCCACCAATATCGCCTTCAATTGCGCCGAGGAATTTCTCAATTGGGAACGCGATGGCGGCCCGCACTGCTACGGCGCGCCGACTGTCTTTTTCAGCCTGGAAATGAGCGCCGACCAGCTCGCCACACGTATCCTCGCCGAACAGGCCGAAGTCTCTTCCGAAGCCCTGCGTTCGGGCAAGCTGAACCGCGACGAGTTCCAGAAACTCTCTTACGCGGCGCAGCGGCTGGCCGAATTGCCGCTCTATATCGACGATACGCCCGCGCTCACAATCGGCGCGCTGCGCACCCGCGCGCGGCGGTTGAAGCGCAAGCATGATATCGGGCTGATCGTGGTCGATTACCTGCAATTGCTGCAAGGATCGGGCCGCGCGAATGACAACCGCGTCAACGAGATTTCGGAGATTTCGCGCGGGCTGAAAACGCTGGCGAAGGAATTGCAAGTGCCGGTGATCGCGCTTTCGCAATTGAGCCGCGCGGTCGAGCAGCGCGAAGACAAGCGCCCGATGCTCTCCGATCTGCGCGAATCGGGCTCTATCGAGCAGGACGCCGATATGGTGTGGTTCATCTTTCGCGGCGATTATTACCACGAAGCCTCGCGCCCCGATAATCCGAGCGAAACCTCCTCCGAAGCGGAGAAGGAGAAATACCGCGTGTGGGAAGACCGCTATCTGGAACTGCGCAACAAGGCGACGCTGATCGTGGCGAAACAGCGCCACGGCTCCACCGGCAATGTCCCGCTGCACTTCCAGAGCGAGTTCACCAAGTTTACTTCGCCCAATCTGAAGGACTATTCGGATTATGGGTTTGAGTAAATTGCGAGACAACTTGGCTCGATTGGCGATCAGCATCTCTGCTGTTTTCATAATTATTGCTTGCGAACCGAGATATCGCCACGCGCCTGTCACTCACGCGATGATTGACGACTGCAACGCCAGGGGCGGTGAAGTGGTTCGCGGCGGAAGGCTTGGCTCCGCAGTCTGCTCTATCGCATATGAGGATGCCGGCACGCCCTGCCGCGATGGGTCGGAATGCCAAGGCAGATGTCTGCTCGACGCAGCCGATAGAGGGCCGCTCCCAACCAGCGGGACCCCAGCCGCTGGCTTTTGCGAAGCTACCAACGTGACTTTCGGCTGCTTTGCCGAGATCAACAATGGGCAGATCGATGGTGGTTTTGTTTGCGTCGATTGAGCATCTGAATTTGACCTAAGTCAACGCAGCCACCTGCACCTTGCGGTATCTCCGAATCAGTTCAGGAGGAGAGACCCTATGACCGGCCCCATTATCGTCACCACCGATTTTCACGCCCGCGCCGACCGCGCGATTGACCGGGCGATTGCGCTCGGCAAGCAAACGGGGCACGAGGTTATTGTCTTTCACGGCCGCTCGCTCGATCCCGGCAAGGAGGAGGATGCGCATACGATCAGCAAGAAGATCCGCGCGGTGCTTCCGCCCGGTGCAGGGGACGTGCAGATCGCCACTGAAATCGGCCATGTCCCGCAGAACATCGCCGCCTGCGCCGATGCCAACAATGCCGATTTGATCGTGATGGGCGTCGCCAAACACAATTCGCTCGGCGATTTCATTCTGGGCACGGTGGTGGACGATGTGATCCGCCGCACGCCGCGCCCGGTGCTGGTGGTGAAGCAGCGCCCGCAAGCGCCCTACGCCAAGATCGCCATTGCCACGGATTTCTCGGTCTTTTCGCTGGCGGCAACCGGATGGGCGGCGGATTTCTTTCCCAATGCGCAGCTACATCTGCTGCACGCGTTCCATATGCCCTATCAGGCCTGGAACAACGCCGAGTATGTGGTAAAGGAGCTGGAAAGTTATGCGACAGAGGAAATGCAGTCCTTTGTCGGCGACTTGCCGCCCGACATTGCTGCGCGCGTCACCACGCATATCGCCAACGGCACCGTGTCTGGCGCGATACACCGGCTGATCGCCAGCGAGGGCATCGATTGCGTTGTGCTCGGCTCGCACGGGGAGAGCGGCTTCCGCCACGCGATGATCGGCAGCCAGGCGAACGATCTGCTCACCAGCGTGCCGGTGGATACCGCGATTATCGGCCCGCAAGTGACGGGGTAAGCTGCGCCCAGCGTCGATAGGCCGGAAAATCTTGACCTTGGCGCAAGCCTCGCCTAAGCGAGCGCTTTCCGAAATACCCAAGCTATTGGAGTGCCCCTATGGCGCGCGTTACCGTCGAAGATTGCGTCGACAAGATTCCCAACCGTTTCGATCTCGTCCTGCTGGCCGCCCAGCGCGCGCGGGAGATTTCCGGCGGTGCGGAACTGACGATTGACCGTGACCGGGACAAGAACCCCGTGGTCGCGCTGCGCGAAGTGGCCGAACAGACGGTCAAGCCCAAGCATTTGCAGGAATCGCTGATCCAATCGCTGCAGACGATCCTTCCCGACGAGGATGACGAGGCGGATGAAATCGGTTCGCTGAGCCAGTCGGCAGAGGCCATGCGCCTGTCCGCCGCCGCGCCTTCGCGCTCCACCTCGATCGGTGGCGATTACGACGGCTGATCCGCCGCGATCACCCGACAAAGAGGCCGCTTCCTTTACGGATAGCGGCCTTTTTTGTGCCTGCTATCGGCGCTGGAAGGGCAGCAGCAGGCTGAAGCCGAGCCGCGCGGGGCGATCATCCTGCCATTCATCCAGCCCGATGGTCATGCGCGTCTGCTCGCGCTCCGGCTCGCCGCGATAGGTGCCCAGCAGCTTGTCCCACAACGACAGCGTAGTGCCGTAATTGCTGTTCGTCTCGCGCTCCAGCGCCGAGTGGTGGATGCGGTGCATATCGGGCGTGACGAACAGGCTTTGCATCGCGCGGTCGATGCGGCGCGGCAGCGCAAAATTGGCGTGAGTGAACAAGGTCGCCACGGCAAATCCGACTTCGAACACGAACACCGCCAGCACCGGCGCACCCAGCGCGATCACCACGCCGCATTTCCACACCATGCTCAGCACAATTTCTACCGGATGGAACCGCGCCGCCGTCGTCACGTCGAAATCGCGGTCGCTGTGGTGGACGCGGTGCAGCCGCCAGAGCAGCGGTATCTCGTGCGTCGCGCGGTGCTGCATATAAAGCGCGAAATCGAGCACCAGCAGCGTGGCGATGAAGGCGAGCCAGGCAGGCACCTCGACCGCGTTGAACAGCCCCCAGCCGCGCTCAGCAGCCAGCAAGGCCTCGCCCAGCATTGCCGCGGGCAGCACCAGCCGCACCGCCAGCGTGTCGATGGCGAACAGGGCGAGGTTGGTCAGCCAGCGCTGCGGCTTCGATTGCACCGCTTGCCGCACAGGCGCAGCCAGCTCCACCAGCGCAACGAGCACGAAGGCAGCGGCCATGATCGCAAGGCCAAGCATAGGCCATTGGCTTGGGGCGAGTTCCATCCCCGCAATGTGGGACAGCGCGATGGGCGGCACAAGCCCTCCGCTGCCACCCTTCAAGCGCGCAGCAAGTCCGCGATTGCCAGCCTTGTTCTGCCGCCTATACTTGCCCCCAAGGCGACGGGGACAAGCGCATGAATGATCTGTTCGACGGCATCGGTTCGGCAACCCAGGGCGGCCTGTTCGCCCGCGCGCTGGAGCCCGATTCGGGCGCGAAGGCTCCGCATCCCGACCAGCCCGAGCAATGCCTGAATTGCGGCACCGCGCTCACAGGAGCCTATTGCCATTCCTGCGGGCAGAAGGGGCACCTGCACCGGACGATTGGCGCCTTTATGCATGATCTGGTGCATGGCGCGTTCCACTTCGAAGGAAAGTTCTGGCGCACGCTGCCTATGCTGCTGTTCAAGCCCGGCGCGCTCACCCGCCGCTATATCGACGGGGAACGCGCGCGGTTTGTCAGCCCGATGGCGCTGTTCCTGTTCAGCGTGTTCCTGATGTTCGCCGTGTTCCAGATGCTGGGGCTCACCACGCCGACCGATCTCAATTCCAGCGGCATCAGCTCCTCGATGGATACGCTGCAAACCGCCGCGCAAGACGATCTCGATGATGCGCGCAGCCGTATGGCGGCGAGCGAAGCGGGCACGCCCGCCCATGCCGAGGCCGAGCGCGAAGCGGCGGCTGCACAGGAGGCGCTCGACGGGCTGGCGCAGGCGCGGGTGCTGGATTTTGAGGACAATCCGGACGTCACCATCTTCGGCATTGAATCGCTCGATGAAGGCATCGTCGCCAAATGGCGCGATAATCCGGGGCTGATGCTCTACAAATTGCAGGCGAACGCGTATAAATTCAGCTGGTTACTGATCCCGATCTCCATACCCTTCTTATGGCTGCTGCTGTTCTGGAAGCGCCGGTTCAAGGCCTATGACCACGCGATCTTCGTCACCTATTCATTGAGCTTCATGACCATCCTGTTCATCGCCGCATCGCTGCTGATTGCTGCGAGACTGGACGCGGGGCTGGTTGTCATAACGACGATGCTGGTTCCGCCGATCCACCTCTACAAACAGTTGCGCTATGCCTATGATCTCAGCCGCTTCGGCACCTTCTGGCGGCTGATGGTTTTGAGCATCTTTATCTGGATCATAATCCTGCTGTTCGTGCAGTTGCTGCTACTGCTGGGGGCGTTCTAAGGCCTAGCCGCGTTCGTCGCGGTGCCACCACATCCACCAGCGCAGGAACACCAGCACGATATGCCAGCCCGCCGCCATCGCGCCCCATAGGAGCAGCGCAACGCTGCCTTGGGCGAGCACCTCATCGCGCGCATGCGGGTTGAGCAGCCATACCAGCGGCAGGATCACCAGCAGCCCGGGGCCAAGCCAGAGGAGAAAACGGCCGCCCGCCTCCATCACCCGCAGCACGCTTCGGGAAAGCGTGCGCAGCGGGCGCGGCGGCGGTTCGTGGATCACGCGCCTTGCGGCGCTTCACCCTCGCCGCCGAAACGCTTGCCTGCCTTCGGGATCGACGAGCCATGGGCCGGCGGGACAATAACCGGGCCCGATGGGGCATCGGGGCGGTCGATCTTGCCGTTCTGCATCAACTGGTTGATCTCGTCGCCCGATAGCGTCTCGTATTCGAGCAGCGCCTGGGCGAGCAGGTGGAGCTTGTCTTCCTGACTCGTCAGCACCTCGGTGGCGCGCTTCAGCCCGCCTTCGACCAGTTCCTTGATCTCGGCATCGATCAGCTTGTTGGTTTCCGCGCCCGCCATGGTGCGGGTGGACTGGCCCATGCCGAGATAGCCTTCCTGGCTCTGTTCATACATCAGCGGACCGAGCTTGTCGGACATGCCCCATTTGGTGACCATGTTCTTGGCCAGATCGGTCGCATACTGGATGTCCCCGCTCGCGCCGGACGATACCTTGTCGTGCCCGAAGATGATCTCTTCCGCCACACGGCCTCCCATGGCGACCGCAAGGTTCGCGTGCATCTTGTCGCGGTGGTAGGAGTAATTGTCGCGTTCGGGCAGGCGCATCACCATGCCCAGCGCACGGCCGCGCGGGATGATCGTCGCCTTGTGGATCGGGTCGGACGCGGGCTCGTTGATGCTCACCAGCGCATGGCCCGCCTCGTGATAGGCGGTCATCTTCTTCTCGTCCTCGGTCATCACCATGGACTTGCGCTCGGTGCCCATCATCACCTTGTCCTTGGCGTCCTCGAACTCCTGCATGGCGACAAGCCGCTTGTTGCGGCGAGCGGCCAGCAGCGCCGCCTCGTTGACGAGGTTGGCAAGGTCTGCGCCGGAGAAGCCGGGCGTGCCGCGGGCAATCGTGCGCGGGTTCACGTCGGGGGCCAACGGCACCTTCTTCATGTGCACGGCAAGGATCTTCTCGCGCCCGTCAATATCGGGGATCGGCACCACGACCTGACGGTCAAACCGGCCGGGGCGCAACAGCGCGGGGTCGAGCACGTCGGGGCGGTTGGTGGCGGCGATGATGATGATGCCTTCGTTGGCCTCAAAACCGTCCATCTCCACCAGCAGCTGGTTCAGCGTCTGCTCGCGCTCGTCATTCGAGTTGCCGATGCCGTTGCCGCGATGGCGGCCCACGGCGTCGATTTCGTCGATAAAGACGATGCAGGGCGCATTTTTCTTCGCCTGCTCGAACATATCGCGCACGCGGCTCGCGCCGACGCCGACGAACATTTCGACAAAGTCGGAGCCCGAAATGGTGAAGAACGGCACGCGCGCTTCACCCGCAATCGCGCGGGCCAGCAGCGTCTTGCCGGTACCGGGCGAACCGACCAGCAACGCGCCCTTGGGGATTTGTCCGCCCAGCTTGGAGAAGCGGCTTGGGTCTTTCAGGAACTCGACGATTTCCTGCAATTCCTCGCGCGCTTCGTCGATCCCGGCGACATCGTCAAACGTCACGCGGCCCTGCTTTTCGGTCAGCAGCTTGGCCTTGGACTTGCCAAAGCCCATCGCGCCGCCCGCGCCGCCGCCCTTCTGCACCTGCCGCAAGGCGAAGAACGCGATGCCGAGGATGAGGAGGAAAGGCAGCGTCTGGACGAGGATGTAAAGCAGCATATTGCCGCTTTCGGCCTGCGCGCCGGTGATTTGCACATCGGCGTCTTGCAATTCGTCAATCAGGCCGCTGTCGCCTTCGACCCGCACGGTGGAAAAGCGCTGTTCGTTGCCCAGCGTGCCGGTGATGACTTCCGGGCCGATCTCGACCGATTCGACCGTGCCTTCAGCCACGCGGTCCTTGAAGTCCGAATACGAGATCGCGGTGCCCGGCGCTTCGCTGGCGCCGCCAAACATCGATACCGCCAGCAGCAAGGCCAGAAAGATACCGCCCCATACGAAGAGGCTCTTCATCCAGGGGTTGGGCTGGTTCTCGGGTTCGCGATTCTCATCCATGCTCGAAGCATCCTTTCACTGCGACCAATGTAGGCGCGCGCGGGTGAATGGCAAGCTAACGCGGATACGGCTTTTGGAGGGGGATTTCCGATCAGCGTGAACGGGGAACCTGTTACACCTGTTACAGGGTTCAGGGCAGAAAACCCCGCGCCGCCCGGATCGCACCCTTCCCGCTGTAATTCATCACTTTTGTGCGGTCTGCAGAGCATGGAGAGCCCATGCCGCGGCGAAGAGCTTGTAGGAAAGCGCGAAGCATCATCCGTCACCCCAACAAACCGCCATCCAACGTCAAGCACGGCAATCACTTTGGAAAGCGTGCTTGACATTTTTCGAATCGATGTCTAGTTACCTTTACATACCTTCAAGGGAGCTTGACATGAAACCTGTAACAAACGCGCTCATCTGGGCGAGCGCGATTATCCTTTTCGCCCTGCTGGCCGTCGCCGGCCCGATCGACAGCGAAACCGCCCGGTTCATGCTCATCATGCTGCCCGTTCTCGCCTGGACAACGCTCGGCAATGTGCGGCCCTGCAAGCCGTGCGGCCGCACGCCCGAGGGAGACAGCGCATGACCGCCATCGCCCGCACCAAGCCGGAAAAGCGGCGCTATCTCGTGCGTATGGCGATGGCGATGGCGCTGTATCTCACCTCGCTTTTCGCTGCCGAAGTGCTGATAGAGGAACGCGGCCTTTCGGGCTGGCCGGCCTATATGCTCGCCGCCCTGCCGGGGCTTGCCTTTGCCGCGGTCTTCTGGATTTTCGTCCGCCTGATCGTGGAGGAACGCGACGAGTTTTTCCGGATGCTCTATGTCCGCCAGATGATGGTAGCGACCGGACTGACGCTGACCGCGGCAGCGGTGTGGGGCTTCATGGAAACCTATTTACCCGTCCCGCATCTGGCAGCCTTCTGGTGGCCGACCATCTGGTGTTTCGGCACCGGCGTGGGGGCCGTCTACAACAAGATAACGATGGGTTCTTACGGGGAGTGCCGGTGATGACCGAGAGTGTTCGTACCAAACCGAAGCCCGGCCTGTGGGCGGGTCTGTTCACCGCGAATATGGGGGTTATCGCCGCACTGTTCGCCACTGGCGCGGTCGAACCGCCTGTTCCTTACATTCTGTTCGCGCTCAATTTCGCGCTGCTGCTCCCGCTGATCAAGGCGAGCAGGCAAGTGTATGAGGACAGGGGCGCAGTGACCCGGGCGATGCGTGACTATAACCGCCGCTTCCTCACCGCGAGCGCGGTCTATTCGGTGGGAATGATCGGGGCTGCGAGCATTGCCAACCGGATTGCCGAAGCGTCCCCGCTGCTGTGGGCGCTGGCCATCGCGCCGATGCTGCCCGCCTTCGCCATGATCTGGGCCATGATGCGCTATCTGCGGGAGGAAAGCGACGAGTACCAACGTTACAAGGCGGTGCGCGCCTCGATGGTGGGGCTGGGTTTTGTGCTGGTGCTGGGTACGGGCTGGGGATTTCTCGAAACCTTCGGGCTGGTGCCGCATATCTGGGCCTGGTGGGTCTTCCCCGCATGGGCGATTGGCCTGGCGCTCGGAATGGCCTTACCCGAAAGCGGCGGAGAAGCCGCGTGAACAACCGCCTGCGCGTGCTGCGCGCCGAACGCAGATGGAGCCAGCAGGATCTGGCCGACCGGCTCGATGTCTCGCGCCAAAGCGTGAATGCGATCGAGACCGGAAAGTATGATCCGTCGCTCCCGCTGGCCTTCAAGATCGCCGATGTTTTCGAACTGGCAATCGAGGAGATTTTCCTCCGCGACGTGGCCGAAGCGGCTGCGGAATAGCTAGAACAGCGTTTGGCGGGCGGGGATCGTAAGTCCCGCCTGCCGCGCAATCATCTCCAGCCATTGCTGCACCTGCCCGATTTCCTGCTCCAGCGCGGGGGGCATTGCGGTCGCCTCTTCGGCGAACGCCCCGCCCAGCTTGGCGTGGCGCGCGAAGATCGGGCCGTCGACCACCGCTGCGATTGCAGCCGGATCAATATCCAGCCCCGCCAATTCCAGCACCGCTTCCAGCGTTTCCGCCTTGGCGCGTGCAAAGCGGTCTCCATCGAGCACGCGCAGCCGCTGCCCGTCCGGCCCTGCCGCCAGCAGGGTGAACATCCGCTGCGACAGGAACCAAGCAAGCCCCGCCGCTTGCAGATCGGTCATGCAGAACTGCTCGCGCCCGTCCATGCCGAGGTCCATTCCGGCATAGCCCATCACTTCGAGATAAAGCTGCCGCCCCCAGCGCCGCCCCATCAGCGCGCGCTTGTCCACCGCCTTGAGGAAGCTGGCGAGCGGGTTGGTCATCAGCACTGCGGTGGCATCGGGCCGCGCGGCGAGCAGTGCAGGGATCAGCATATTGGCGTGGTTGGTCGGCTTGACGAACACCGCCTTGCTATCGGGCCAAACGCGCGACAGCAGATCGCACACCGGCTTCACCAGATCGCGCCCCGCTTCGCCCGCGCCCGCCAATTGCGCAAGGATACCCGGCTCGGCCATGCCCACGCTCACGCCCGGAATATTGAGCGCCCGCGCCAGCAGGGTTGAGCGGCAAAAGGCGGTGTGGAAGACGAAATGCAGCGGGCCTGCCTGCACTGGCATGGCCTTGACATCGGCTAGCGCAATCCACGCCCTGTCCTCGGCCCGTTCCGGGTCGATATCAGCGAGGAACCCGCTTTGCGTAAAGACCTCTTGCGAAATGCGCACGAACAGCATCCGCCCGCCCGCGAGATCGAGCGTGTGCGGCAGCCATTGCGGATCGGCGGCGATGGTGGCGGGATCACTCATGCGCCCCCGCTTACCCCGCTTCGGGCGCGAACTCAAAAGGCCATCGTGCCGCAATCGGGGTGGAAATGGCGGCCGCGTTATGCGAACCGCAATATTTCATGGTTAAGCGATCCCGCCATGGACGCTTCGCACTCATTCCAAAGGTCACACATGCATCTCCCCACCCGCACGGTCGAAAAGGTCTGGGGGATGGATGTGCTTCCCGCACCCTTCGTCGCGCCGGAAGGCAAGCGCATTGGCGAGATCTGGTTCGAGCCGCCGGAAGAGCTCTCCGAACTGCTCGTGAAGTATCTTTTCACCAGCGAGAAGCTGTCGGTGCAATGCCACCCCGATGACGATCAGGCCGAAGCTGCGGGGCTGGGCCGCAACGGCAAAGAAGAATGCTGGCTGGTGATCGCCGCGCAGCCGGGCGCGACGCTCGGCATCGGCTTCAAGCGCGAATTGTCAGCCGACGAAATGCGCGCCGCCGCCTTGGACGGCTCGATCGAAGAGCTGCTGGTGTGGCACCAGGTGGAGGCAGGCGATTTCTTCACCATTCCGGCAAACACCGTGCACGCGATTGGCCCCGGCTGCTCGATCATCGAGATCCAGCAGAATTCGGACATCACCTATCGCCTGTATGATTACGGCCGCCCGCGCGAGCTGCATCTGGAAGCGGGCATGGCGGTGGCCGATGGCGCACCCTATCCCGCGCATTTGCACCAGCGCATTCCGGCAAGCGGCTCGGCCACACTGGTGGACGGTCCGCATTTCACGCTCGACCTGATAGACGGCGTAGCGGAAGACGCGCAGCTCTACGCCTATGCGGAAAAGCTGCTGGTCGTGCCGCTATCGGGCGATGTGCTGGTGTCGGGCGAAGTCGTGTCGCCGGGCGAATGCGCCTACGCCCCGGGGATCGCCGACGTAACCTTCGCGCCCGAGGGCAAGGCGCTGGTTGCAGCGCCGCGTTAGGCGATCAAACCTACAATACCTAACAAGATGAGCACTAACCCCAAATGGCCGGAGACTTGCGCGAAAGCTTGTCCTAGAACCCTGCGCAACCAGTTTCTGGGTGCGGGTGGAGCGACACCGCGAATATCGGCGTTGGCTTGAGCCTCTTTGAGAGCGTCATCGCTTCGGTCTTCGCGGATACTGCCCCACATAAGAGCGGCTCCCAAAAGCAGCGGTATGAGCGCATACCAGTTCATCAGTCGTATTCGGTGATGATCGCCGAGAAGTCCCGCCCGCCATTTCCGGCCGCGTCGAACGTTTCGTAGAGTGCCTTCGCCGTCGCGCCGATGCGCGGTTCCATCCCGGCGGTCTCCGCCGCTTCCATCGCCAGCTTCAAATCCTTGAGCATCAGCGCGGTGGCAAAGCCGCCTTGGTAGCCATTATCCGCGGGCGTGGTCGGCCCGACGCCGGGGACGGGGCAATAGCTTGTCATCGACCAGCACTGGCCGCTGCTGACGCTGGAAATGTCGTAGAAGGTCTGCGGATCGAGCCCCAGCTTCTGCGCCATGGCGAAGGCTTCGGCGGTGCCGATCATATGGATGGCGAGCAGCATATTGTTGCAGATCTTCGCCGCCTGCCCGTTGCCCGCATCACCTGCATGGATCACCGCCTTGCCCATGTGCTTGAGCACTTCCTCGGCGCGGGTGAAGCCTTCTTGCGTCCCGCCGACCATAAAGGTCAGCGTCCCCGCATCCGCCGCCGCAATCCCGCCCGACACCGGCGCATCGACCATCGGATAGCCCGCCTCCGCCGCCGCTGCGGAGACGTCGCGCGCGGTCGCCACGTCGATGGTCGAGCAGTCGATCAGCACCGCGCCTGCCGGTGCTTGGCCGATCACATCATTGGTGTAGACCGCTTTCACGATGCCGCCATTGGGCAGCATGGAGACCACCGCATCAACGCCCGCGCAAGCCTCGCTGGCCGAGGTAAAAGGGGCACACCCCTTGGCCTCTGCCGCCGTAAGCGCCGCTTCGCTCAGATCGAAGGCGCGCACATCATGGCCCGCTTTGGCCAGGTTTGCCGCCATCCCGCCGCCCATATTGCCGAGGCCGATAAATGCGATTTTCATGAGTCTCTCTCCTTGGGATGGGCACCTGTCATTTCATCGCCAGCTACGCAAGGGCCAGCACGCCCGTCAGCACATGGCGCACCAGATCGACCTGTCCGCGCGCGCCGGTTTTGGCGTAGATCTTCTTCGAGTAATTACGCGCCGTCTCGATGGTCAGGCCATGCTCCGCCGCTGCCTCGGCAATCGACAGGCCCTGCGCCATCGACCACGCCATGCGCGCCTCGCTCGGCGTCAGATCGAACAGGTCGACCAATTGCTCGGCGCGGGTTTCGGAAGAAGAGCGGTCGCCGCGCAGATAAACCACCGCCACGGCATCCTTGCCCCCCGCCAGCGCCTCCAGCCGCAAGGGCGCAACCAGAATGTCGATCCACGGATCATGGCTCAAATTGATCGCGCGCGGGCGGGCCTTGGGCTTGGCGGCGAAATCCTTGACCAGCGCGGTCAGCTGCCGGTCTATCGCAGGATCGGCGGGCACCAGCCGGTTATACGCGCCGCGTGCCAGCAGGCCGGATTCGCGCAGCATCCGTTCCGCCTGCGCGTCGGCATCGACGATCCGCCCCTTGGCATCGAGCCCGATCCAGCCGAAATCGAGCCGCGCAAAGGCCTCCGCGCTCATCTCCGAACGCGCCCGCTCGCGCTCCAGCCCGGCGAGGACTTTGAGCGCCACGGTGAAGTGCGGGGCGAGCGCGGTGAGCAGGCCGGATATGCCGCCTTCCCCGCTGTCCACCAGCAGCACGGCGGAGAGCCCGCCTTCACCCGGCAAACGGATCGCGTGGCAAGCGCCGCCCAGCTCTTCAGGCGCATAGGCGCGGCCAAAGCGCAGCTCGCCAAGCGCAGCGGGCAGCGCGAGATCGCCGGTGCAAAGCCGCACCGTCTCCTTCCCCGATTGCAGCAGGATCGCCGCCCCCCGCGCCTCCGCCACCCGCATCAGCCGCGCGAGGAAGGTGTGCCACATCGGCTGTTCAAACACGCCGTCATGCAAGGGCACCAGCAGTTCGGTCTCGCCAAGATTGGGAACACGCATGGCCAATCGTCTAACCCCTCCCAAATGGGAGGTCTAGCGCAATCACCGCATGGCTATGCCGCAGCGCAGCACATTCATCAGGACACGGCCCATGACCGCACCTTTGACCCATCTCCAGCGCCTTGAAGCCGAGGCGATCCACATCATCCGCGAAGTCGCCGCAGAGGCGGAAAAGCCGGTGATGATGTATTCGATTGGCAAGGATTCAGCCGTGATGCTGCATCTCGCCAAAAAGGCCTTCTACCCCTCGCCCCCGCCCTTCCCGCTGCTGCACGTCGATACGACGTGGAAGTTCCGCGATATGTACGCGCTGCGCGAACGCTCTGCTGAAGAGGCGGGCATGGAACTGCTCGTCCACCAGAACCCCGAAGCGCAGGAACGCGGCATCAACCCGTTCGATCACGGCCCGCTGCACACCGATATGTGGAAGACCGAAGGGCTGAAGCAGGCGCTCACCATGTACGGCTTTGACGCGGCCTTTGGCGGCGCGCGGCGTGACGAAGAGAAGAGCCGCGCGAAGGAGCGTGTCTTCTCCTTCCGCACCACTTCGCACGGGTGGGATCCGAAGAACCAGCGGCCCGAACTCTGGAACCTCTACAACGCCAAGAAGAACAAGGGCGAAAGCATCCGCGTGTTCCCGATCTCCAACTGGACCGAGCTGGATGTGTGGCAATATATCCAGCTGGAAAATATCGAGATCGTCCCGCTCTATTTCGCCGCCGAGCGTCCCACTTTCGAATATGAAGGCGGGCTGTTTATGGCCGACGATATCGAACGGCTGGAACGGGTGATGGGCGCCCGACCTGCAATCACGATGAAATCGGTGCGCTTCCGCACGCTAGGCTGCTTCCCGCTGACGGGCGCAGTGGAAAGCGAGGCCGCAACGCTTTCCGAAGTCATCCAGGAGACGCTGCTCACCACCACCAGCGAACGGCAGGGCCGCGTGATCGACAAGGATGCAGGCGGTGCCGGGATGGAGAAGAAGAAGCAGGAGGGCTATTTCTGATGTCGCAGGACAGTGTCTACCAGACCGATGCCCTCATCGCCGAGGATATCGACGCCTATCTCGAAACCCACCAGCACAAGACTATGCTGCGCTTCATCACCTGCGGCAGTGTGGATGATGGCAAATCGACGCTGATCGGGCGGTTGCTGTATGACAGCAAGATGATCTTCGAAGACCAGCTCGAAGCCTTGAGCAATGACAGCAAGAAGGTCGGCACGCAGGGGCAGGAGATCGACTTCGCGCTGCTGGTGGATGGGCTGGCGGCGGAGCGCGAGCAGGGCATCACCATCGATGTCGCCTACCGCTTCTTCAACACCGAAAAGCGCAAATTCATCGTCGCCGATTGCCCGGGGCACGAACAATATACCCGCAACATGGTGACCGGCGCATCAACCGCCGACCTCGCCGTGATCCTGATCGATGCGCGCAAGGGCGTGCTCGTCCAGACGCGGCGGCACTCCTATTTGTGCCACCTGATTGGCATCACGAACATCGTGCTGGCGGTGAACAAGATGGATCTGGTCGATTACTCGCAAGAGGTTTTCGATTCTATCGTCGCCGATTATCGCGCCTTTGCTGAGAGCATCGGTATTGCCAATTTCACCGCCATGCCGATTTCCGGGTTCAAGGGCGACAACATCACCGCCGCGCCTTCGGCCAATACGCCGTGGTATTCGGGGCCGAGCCTCGTCGAGCATCTCGAAAGCGTCGAAGTGCTGTCCGAGGTCGCTTCGCAAAAGCCGTTCCGGATGCCGGTGCAATGGGTCAACCGCCCCAATCTCGACTTCCGTGGCTTCTCCGGCCTGATCGCGACCGGCAGCGTGAAGCCCGGCGACACGGTGCGCGCGCTGCCTTCGGGCAAGACCTCCACGGTCAAGAGCATCGTCACCTATGATGGCGAGCTGGACGAAGCGATTGCGGGCCAGTCGGTCACCCTCACGCTCACCGACGAAATCGACATTTCGCGCGGCGATGTGCTGTGCGTGGCGGACAATCCGCCCGAAGTGGCCGACCAGTTCGAGGCAACGCTCGTCTGGCTCAATGACGAAGACCTGCACGTGGGCCGCGGCTACTGGCTGAAGATCGGCACGCAGACCGTTTCCGCCACCGTGCAGCAACCCAAATACCGCGTAGACGTCAATACGATGGACAAGCTCGCGGCCAAAACGCTCAGCCTCAACGATATCGGCGTGGCGGAGGTCTATGCCGACAAGCCGATCGTGTTCGAACCCTATGCCGACAGCCGCACGCTGGGCGGGTTCATCCTGATCGACAAGATCACCAATGCGACCGTCGGCGCAGGGTTGCTCAACTTCTCGCTACGCCGCAGCCAGAACGTGCATTGGCAGGCAACCGACATTACCCGCGAACATCACGCCAGCATGAAGAACCAGACGCCGCGCGTGCTGTGGTTCACCGGGCTTTCGGGCAGCGGCAAGTCGACCATCGCCAACGAGGTGGAAAAGAAGCTGGCGCTGATGAACCGCCACACCTTCCTGCTCGACGGGGACAATGTGCGCCACGGGCTGAACAAGGATCTCGGCTTTACCGAGGCCGACCGGATTGAGAATATCCGCCGCATCGGCGAAGTCGCCAAGCTGATGACCGATGCCGGACTGATTGTGCTCACCGCTTTCATCTCGCCATTCCGCAGCGAACGGCAGATGGTGCGCGAAATGCTGGCCGATCACGAGTTCATCGAGATTTTCGTCGACACGCCGCTGGAAGTCGCCGAGGCGCGCGATGTGAAGGGCCTCTACAAGAAGGCGCGGGCGGGCCAGCTCAAGAACTTCACCGGGATCGACAGCCCCTATGAAGCGCCCGAGCAGCCCGAAATCACCGTCAACACGGTTGAAATGACGCCGGAGGAAGCCGCCGCTTTCATTGTCGACCGCATTTTGCCGCTCAAGTGAGGAACCCCGTATGACCGCAATGACCGACGCCCAGCTTGCTGCCCATCTTGCCGAATGCGCAGGCCGCATCCTGCTGGAAGTCCGCGCTTCGGGAATGTTCGAAGGCAAATCGCTCGGCAAGGCGGGCGACCAGACGGCGAACCAGTTCCTCGTCCACGCGCTGCGCGAGCAACGCCCCGATGACGGGCTGCTGTCCGAGGAAAGCAAGGACACCGAAGAACGCCTTTCCAAAGAGCGCGTGTGGATCGTCGATCCGGTGGACGGCACCCGCGAATATGGCGAGGCGCGGGCGGATTGGGCGGTGCATGTCGGGCTGGCGATCCATGGCGAGCCGGTGATCGGCGCGGTGGCCCTGCCCGGCCTTGGCGAAGTGCTGCGCACCGATCAACCCGCCGCACTGCCTGCTGCGCCGGAGCGACTGCGCATGGTCGTCTCCCGCACCCGCCCGGCGGCCGAAGCGGTCGCGGTGTCCGAAGCCTTGGGCGCGGAGCTGGTGCCGATGGGCAGCGCGGGCGCGAAGGCCATGTCGATCATTCGCGGGGAGGCGGACATTTATCTGCATTCGGGCGGCCAGTTCGAATGGGACAGCTGCGCACCTGCCGCTGTCGCCGCCGCGCACGGCCTGCATATCAGCCGCATCGACGGCTCCCCGCTCGTCTACAACCAGCGCGACACCTATCTGCCCGATCTGCTGATCTGCCGGAAGGAACACGCAGAAGCGGTGTTCGCCGCGCTCGCGCAGGCGGAGTAGCCGCGCTTTAGGACTTGTTAACTGCGTTCCTTCATGACTGCCCCGCAGACTAGTCAATGTCGCCAGGGGCATCCGGAATGGACGAAATCCTCGAAGAATTTGTCGCGGAAATCCGCGAAATGCTCGAGTCCATCGGCAGCACCATCGTTGCGTGGGAAGCGCACCCGCAAGATCGCGACAAGCTCGACGCGATTTTCCGCTTCTTCCACACGGTGAAGGGCAATTGCGGCTTTTTCGACTTTCCCCGGCTGGAAGCCCTCTCGCACGCAGCAGAGGGCGCGTTGGCCGATGTACGCAGCGGCGAACGCGAGCCTGATGCCAAGCTCGTCAGCGCCGTGCTGGCGACGGTGGACCGGATTGCGGCGATGGTCGATGGCATCGACAACGGCAAGGAAACCGATACCGGCGATGATTCCGGCCTGATTGCCGCGCTGGCGCCCGATGGCGCGGACACCGGCGGCATTACTGAACTTTCCGAAGACGCGATCCTGCAAGTCGCGCGCACCACCAATTTGCGCAGTGTGCGCCTGCCGGTCGATCTGCTCGACCGGGTGATGAGCGGCGTCTCGGACATCGTGCTCGCCCGCAACGAACTGGCGCGCCGCCTGCGCGAGCTGCCCGAAGACACCCCGCTGATCGGCCATTTTGACCGGCTCTCGGCGCTGATTTCCGAAGTCCGCGAACGCATGACGCAAACGCGGATGCAGCCCATCGACACGCTCTTCACCTCGTTCCCACGACTGGTGCGCGATCTTGCTCAGCAATTGGGCAAGGAAGTCCTGCTCGATTGCGATAGCGGCGATGTCGAGCTGGACCGCGAGATGATCGAGCTGGTGCGCGATCCCCTGATCCATATCATCCGCAACGCCATCGACCACGGGATCGAAAGCCCCGCCGAACGCGCCGCGCAAGGCAAGCACGGCACCGGCCTGCTGCAAATCGCCGCGCGCCAGTCGGGCAACCAGATCCTCGTACAGATCAATGATGACGGGCGCGGCATCGATACCGACCGGATCGTGGCGAAGTGCATCGCGGCAGGCATTCTGACCGAAGCGCAGGCCGCGGGGCTTTCACCAGCCGAGCGCCATATGCTCATTTGCGAGGCCGGGCTTTCCACCGCCGACACGGTCACGGAGATTTCCGGTCGCGGAGTCGGGATGGATGTGGTGCGCGCCAATATCGAACAGCTGGGCGGTTCGATCACGATTGATTCCCTGCGCGGCGAAGGCACTCGCATCGCGCTGCGTCTGCCGCTCACCCTCTCCATCACGCCCTCGCTGATTGTCGAGGCCGGTGGGCAGAAATTCGCCATCCCGCGTTCCTATGTGAAGGAAGTGGTCGATCTGCGCAGCGATGCGGTGCGGCTCAGCGAAGTCGGCGATACGGTGCAGGTGCGGATCAGGGACAAGCAATTCGCCTGTCTGCGCCTCGCCGATCTGCTCGGGCTGGAGGCTGACGAAACGCGCGACATCAGCCCGCTGGCAGTGATCCGCCTGCCCGGCGGCGATATCTTCACCTTGCGCGTCGACAAGCTGCTCGATCACGAGGAGTTGGTCATCAAACCGCTCGCCCCCTCGCTGATGGCGACCGGGCTGTATGCAGGTACCACGCTGACCGATGATGGCGATCTGATCCTGCTGCTGGACGTGATGGGCATCGCCAAGGCAGGCGGGCTGGCGCTCGATATGGGCAGCCGCGTCGTCCGCGCGGCCGAAGACGAGGCACCGCAAGCGAGCAGCGCGGAAGAGGTACAGATCGTCATTTTCACCGGCCTCGACGGCAAGCAGCGGGCGCTGCGCATGGCGGTGGTCGAACGGATCGAAAATGGCGACCGCGAAAAGATCAGCCGCTCCGCAGGCGGCGACCATATCGTGCTCGACAATGCCATTTTCCCGCTCGCCGGGATCGCCAGCGGGCTCGACACGCTGGCGGGCAAGCTGCGCATGCTGCGCCTGAATGACGGCGGATCGTCGCTGGCCTATGCCTGTGTCGGCCACACCGATATCATCCCCGTGCCGATGCACGGCACATCCACCCATGCCGCAGCCGGGGTGGAGCGAATTCTGCTGATCGACGGCAAGCCGGTCGAACTGCTGGACGCGCACGCGATTTTCGCGCGCTACGGCAGCACGCCGGAACGGCTTGCCAAGCCGCTCTGCCGTCTACCGGTTGGCGATCCCTGGATGCAGCAATTCCTGCGCCCGCTGATCGAATCCGCCGGGTATCAGGTGATCGACGACACGCATGAGGCCAAGGCCGACATCGCCATCTGCGAACTTGGCGCAGAAGCACCAGCCGCCGCCGCACGCGCCATCATCCGCGTGGGAGCCAGCGCGGAGGAATGCGCCGCCGATCCGCACGCCATCTACCGCTATGACCGCGAGGCACTGCTCGCAGCACTGGGTGCAGCGCGGCGGGCGCAGGCTTAATCGCGAAGGGAAGCGCGCCATGGGTGAACTCTATCTGGCCATCGAGATCGGCGGCAAACGCGCCGCCATTCCCGCCAGCGCAGTGCAATCGCTAATCGTGCTGGACGGGCTGACACCTGTCCCCCGCGCGCCGGCGCATATCGTCGGCCTGACTGCCGTGCGCAGCCGGGTGCTGACAGTAATCGATCCGGCGCTATTGCTGGGAATGGCTCCGCTCGATGACGTCGCACCGGGCGGCGAGCGCCATGCCGTCATCATGGAATGCGGCGGGCACGGCTATGCGATGATGGTCGATGCGATTCTGGATGTCACCCAGGCGTTGGGGGAGAAAGACGGGGTGCCAGATGATCTGGGCCAGGGCTGGGCACGCGCGGCCAGCGGCACTATCGAAACCGCCATCGGCCCGCTGCTGGTGATCGACACCGCAGAACTGCTCGCCTCCGAGACTGTGGCGAAGGCGGCCTAAAGGAAATTTTACACAATTTGACATATTGCAGATCACAATCGGGCGGTGTGGGAGCCGACAACTGATTGGATCGCAATATCATGAAGACCTGTTTGATCGTTGATGACTCCCGCGTAATCCGCAAGGTTTCACGCCACCTGCTCGAAGCCATGGGCTTCGCGGTCAGCGAAGCGGCTGATGGGAAGGAAGCGCTGGAAGCATGCGATGCCGCCATGCCCGATGTCATCCTGCTCGATTGGAACATGCCGGTGATGAGCGGCATCGATTTCCTCGGCCAACTGCGCGCCCGCCCCGATGGCGATGCAACCAAAGTGGTGTTCTGCACCACGGAAAACGATGTCGCGCATATCAAGGCTGCAATCGAAGCGGGGGCCAACGAATATGTGATGAAGCCGTTCGATCAGGAAACCTTGCAGATCAAACTGCAATTGGTCGGCGTCGCCTGAGGCGCTGGCCACGGTGAGCGGTAGCACCACCCTTTTCCATCCGAGCGGTCAAGACGACCGCGCGTCTGCCCTTGCGCAGGTGATGATCGTGGACGATTCGATCACCGCGCGCACCATGCTCGCCCGGATCGTCGAAGGCGATGCGCGCCTACAGGTCGCAAGCCTCGCCAGTAGCGCCGACGAGGCGCTCGCGCAGGTGGAGGCGATGCGGGTCGATGTGATCCTGCTCGATCTCGAAATGCCCGGAATAGGCGGGCTGGAAGCGCTCCCCCGGCTGATTGCCCGATCGGGCGGGGCCAACGTGCTGGTCGTCTCCAGCCTTGCGGTGGAAGGGGCCGAGCCGACCCTGCGGGCGCTGGCGCTGGGCGCGGCGGATACCGTTGCCAAGCCGACCTCTGGCGTCTTCGACCGCGACTATCGCACCCGTCTGGCGGACCGCATTTCCGCGCTCGCCGCCAAGCGCAGCCGCAAGGAGGCGGGCCCTGCCCCCACGCTTGCGCCTCCCGTCGCACCGGCGCGCGCGATCACTACCCAAGTGCTTGCCATTGGTGCGAGCACCGGCGGCATCCATGCGCTTGACCAGCTGCTCGGCAATCTCCCGCCCCGGATCGGCGTCCCCATCCTCATCACCCAACACTTGCCCGCCCATTTTATCGAGGTGTTCGCCCGCCAGATCGAACGCGCTTCGGGCCGCGCGGCGCGGATTGGTGCCGAGGGCTTGCTGCTCCGCCCGGACGAAATCGTGATTGCCCCGGGCGATGCGCATATGCGCGTCACGCGCGGAGCGGCGGGCGTGCGCATAACGCTCGATCATTCACCATCGGAAAGCGGCTGCTGCCCCTCGGTCGATCCGATGTTCGCCTCGCTGGCGCAGGTTTATGGCAAGAGCGCGCTTGGCATCGTGCTGTCGGGAATGGGCAATGACGGCGCGCGCGCCGCGCCGCAGATCACCGGCGCAGGCGGGCAAATTTGGGTGCAGGATGCGCAAACCTCCGCCGTGTGGGGAATGCCGCGCGCGATTGCGAATGCGGGCCTAGCCTCCGCTATCCTGCCTCCGGCGCAGCTCGCCGCGCGGCTTGCCGCTTGTCTGGAGAGCGTGCCGTGCAGGTGACCCCCGCGGCGGTGCGGATACTCGCGGAACTGCTGGAAGAGTTTACCGGGCAGGAACTGACGCAAACCCGCCAGTGGCGCGTGGGCACGGCGCTTTCCAGCGTCATGCGCGAACATGATTGCGCCGATCTCAACGCGCTCGCGGCGCGGATTGCGGGCAATTACCGGTCACCGCTGGCACGGCAGGTGGTGGAAGCCTTGCTCAACAACGAAACCTACTTCTTCCGCGATCTGGCGGTGTTCCAGGATTTACAAGATACCGTGCTCCCCGCGCTGGCGCAGGCCCGCGCGGAAAAGCGCCGTCTGTCGATCTGGTGCGCAGGCTGCTCGACCGGGCAGGAGGCGCTTTCGCTCGCCATGATGCTGGCGGAAAACACCGCGATCTGGAACGACTGGCAGGTCGAAATCCTCGCCACCGATGTGTCCGAAAGTGCCATCCGCTCCGCGCGCAAGGGGTGCTACAACCAGTTCCAGATCCAGCGCGGGCTGGATATCGCGCGCATGCTGCGCTGGTTTACCGAGACCGAAGATGGCTGGGTGGCCTCCGAAAAGCTGCGCAACCGCATCACCTATGTCACGCACAACATCCTCGAAACTCCGCCCACAACGCGGCGGTTCGATCTGGTCTTGTGCCGTAACGTGCTGCTGTATTTCGACACCGCGACGCGCAAGAAGGCCTATGCGCGGCTGGATTCGGCCTTGGCGGAGGACGGTTATCTGCTGCTGGGCGGGGGCGAGGCAGTGCGCGGGCATACCGGCCTGTTTATGCCGGAAAAAGGCAGGCCCAGTTTCCAGCGGCCTGCCGCAGCAAGTGCGCGTTCGGGTGCGGACGCTATGGCCGCCGTGCGATAGTAAAGGCATTTTACACCTTATCTTAAGTGCACGGGGTTACGGCTTCTCCACCATCAACGGTCGCAGGCTGGACCCTTTGCTACACAGACTGACAGAGGCGCGGATTTCTCCCAGAGTCACGGTATTCATGCCGCTGATTGTGCTGACGCTTGTCTTCCTGTTGCTGGCCGCTTTGTTCTGGCAGCAGGCCTCCCCGGCGGAACCTGTGACACTCGGCTATTTGGTGGTTGGTATCGCGGTATACGCGGTTGCGGTGGCGATCCTGACGCGGCTTGGCCTCAACAATGTCCACCAGCTGGAAAAGCTCGGCCATACGGACAGCCTGAGCGGTCTGCCCAATCGCCGCGCGCTGCATCTCGATTTCTCCGCGCTGGACGCAGAGGACAAGGAGGCCGCGCTAGCCATGGTTGACCTCGACGGCTTCAAGGTCGTCAACGACCATTACGGCCATGTCGTGGGCGACAATCTGATCCGCGAATGCGCTACGCTGTTTTCCGAGATTTGCGGCGAAGATATCCGGATCTACCGTTTAGGGGGGGACGAGTTCGCTTTCTTCGCCAAAGGCGCAATGGTGAGCAATCTGCTGGAAGGCGCGTGCCGCCGCTTGCTGATCCGGCTGACCAAGCCGATCTATATCGGCGAGCGCGCGATCACGGTGGGCGCGTCGATCGGCATGGCGCGCACCGATGTCGCGAACCCGGTCAATTCGTCCGAGATGCTGCGGCGCACCGATCTCGCCATGTATGCCTCAAAACGCGCGGGCAAGATGCGCGTTACCTGGTACAGCGCGGAATTCGACACCCACCGCGAAGCCTTGCAAAAGCTGGACGACGAATTGCGCCTCGCCCTCGCCCGGCAGGAATTCCGCCTGGTTTACCAGCCGCTGGTCGATGCGCAGACGCGGGAAGTTGTTGCGGTTGAAGCCCTGATCCGCTGGGATCGCCCCGATGGCGAGCAGATCGGGCCGAATATCTTCATCCCCATCGCCGAGGAATCGGGCCTTATCAACGGCATCGGGATGTGGGTGCTGCGCCGCGCCTTTGCCGATGCAATTGGCTGGGAAGACATCAAGCTGTCGATCAACGTCTCCGCCGCACAATTGCGCAATCCCGAATTTCCGGTGGAGCTGGGCTATTTACTCGAAGAGACCGGCTTCCCGGCCGACCGGCTGGAAATGGAAGTAACCGAGACGCATCTGGTGCTCGATTCGGTGGTGGCAGGCCGTTCGATGGAAGTGATCCGCGATTTCGGCGTGCGCATTGTGCTCGACGATTTCGGCACCGGCTATGCCAGCATCGGCTTCCTGCGCCAGTTCCGTTTCGAGAAGCTCAAGCTCGACCGTTCGATGATTGTCGATGCGGCGAATGACAGCAGTTCGCGCGCGATGATGCTCGCCTCGGTGGCGATTGCCCGCTCACTCAATATGGGCGTGACCGCAGAAGGCGTCGAAACCGAGGATCAGGCAGTCATGGTGCGCGTTGCGGGGATCGACCAGATCCAGGGCTGGCTGTATTTCAAGGCCATGCCCGCAAGCGAGATCGACACCTTGCTTTCTTCCAAGGCCGAAACAGGCACCGTGAGCAAATCCGCCTGACCGCTGGCTCCGCCTAGTAAGGCGGACGCAAAGGCTAGTCAGGTCAAGCCGTAAATCGCAAAGGCCAATGCCGCGCCAAGGCTGGCGAGCGAGGCCGTTACCACCGGTATGCTCGCGCGCCAGCCCAGCTCTGCGATCAGATCGAGGCGCGATCGCATGGCGGTGGCGGTGACGGCCAGCAGCAAAAAGCCTTTGGAGAGATCAAGCAGCAGCGCGCGCGCACCTTCGGGCACGTCAACCAGACTATTGCACACCAGCACCGCCGCGAAGCCGGTGATGAACCACGGCAAGGCAAGGCGGCGGGCGATGGAGCGGCGCGGCGCGCCCGCCTCTTGCCCAACCCACAGGCTGACCAGCACAACCACCGGCGCCAGCATGGCCACGCGCGACAATTTGACGATGGTCGCGTTCTGGCCGGCACTGTCGGAAAAACTGTATCCCCCGCCAATCGCCTGCGCGACATCATGCACCGACGCGCCGATCACAAAGCCCGCCTGCGCATCGTCAAAGCCGATCTGCGCGGCGATCACCGGATAGATCGACATGGCAAGCGCGCTCGCAAGGCTCACCCCCACCAGTGTCAGCGCGAATTGCGCCTGCGGCAGCCGATCTTTCCCGATGACACTGTATAGCGCCAGCGCGGCACTCGCTCCGCAGATCGCGGTCGCGCCGCCCGCCAAAATCCCGGAATAACGCGATTGCCCCGCCAGTTTGGCACCCGCAAGGCCTGCGCCAAAGGTCAGCAGCATGATGCAGGCGAGCGCCCCGAAGGCGACCGGGCCAAGGGTCGCTACTTGCGCCAGCGTAACCTGAAATCCCAGCAACACGATCCCCACCCGCAGAAAGCCGATGGATGCCAGATCAAGCCCGTCATGGGTGGAGGGCAGCTTGCCCACGAAGTTGAGGCCGAGCCCGATCAGCAAGCCGAGCAGGATCAGCGGAAAGCCGTAATGGCCGGACAGCCAAGCCGCCGCAGCGGCGGCCACCGCTGTTACCGCAAGGCCGGGCAGGCAGCGGGCAAGCCGCTGCGTTCTCCTCGCCGCGCGGACATCCGGACTGCCTTGCGCCAGATACATCTCGCCGAACAGATCGCCCGCGGCATTATATCGGTCATTCTCCGGCTCGCGCATTTGCTCTCTGCTTGCCTCCCCGAACGCGGTTTCTGTCCACCGCTGTCACAGCCCTTACTCACGCTTGGCGCGCGGCTGCAACTGCAAAGTGTTACAGCCGGAGCCCAAGGCACGGCAGCGAATAGGAAAATGGCCCCTCCGATAGTGCATCGAAGGGGCCATGAAGGCATTGGGAGATCGGCTTGCCCTAGTTGCGCACGCGCAGGCTCACCCCGAAGTAGCGATCCGCATCGCGCGGGATTTGCAGCCGCTGGCCATTGCCGACATTGAGCAAGGTGTAGCTCTCATCGGTGATATTGCGCGCGTGGAAGGTCAGCCGGAACCGGTCATCCGCGTCCGAAATACCGACCGATGCGTTCCACAGGCCATAGGCGTCAATCGGTCCGCCTTCCCCGAGATCGGAGAACTGGCTACTGGTCTGGCGGAAGTCGGTATCGAAATACGCAATCGCCGCGCCGAGATCGGCTTCGTAGCTGGCTCCCAGCGTGTACACGAATTCAGGCGCCAAGGGCAGCCGCGTGCCGTTGCGCGCGTCAGGCGCGTTGGTCAGCGGATTGGGGTTGAATTCGTCCACCCGTGCATCGGCATAGGCCGCGCTGGCGCGCAAGGTCAGCCCGTCGATGGGAACGGCCAGCAGATCGGCTTCGAAGCCGGTGCTCGACACCGAGCCTGCATTGGTCAAATTGGTGATGATCGTCCCGTTCAGATTGACGAAGTTGTTTGCCTGGAAGCCGTCATATCCCACGGTGAAGGCTGCCACATTGAACTGGATGCGATCATCGGCAAATTGCGATTTGAAGCCGATTTCGAAAGCGTCCGAGGTTTCCTCGTCAATCGGCACCGCATTGTTGGGTGCGGTGTGGTTGAAGAAGACGTTGAACGCCGGGCCCTTATACCCGCGGGTATAGCTGGCGTAGAACAGCAGATCGTCGGTCGGGGTGAATTCCAGCGCCGCGCGGCCCGACAGATTGCCGTTATCGCTGCTGCCCGAGGAGGTGTTGGTGCCATTGCCGCCGCTGGCAATCGTGCCACCCGCCGGATTGCCCGAAACGCCCGGGCCGGTGGCAGGCGCGCCGTTGAAGGCATTGACGCCCGGTGCCCGCACATGGGTGTAGGACAGGTCGTCCCACGTATAGCGCAGCCCCGCCGTCAGCGCGAGCGCATCGCTAAGGCGATAGGTGGCTTGTCCGAACAAGGCGTAATTGCGCGAATTCACATCGCTGTTGGACGTTGCTGTCGGGAACAGCGTGTTTACCGTATCGGACAGGTTGCACGGACGCCCGCCGGTCACCGGATCGACCGGCAACGTCGAGGTCGCGCAGGTGATGTCACGCCGCGTGAAAACCTGCTGGTTGTCCGAATGCCACAGGAACGCACCCGCCTGGTAGAAGAACGCCTCCGACGGATCGGACGCGATCCGCGCTTCGAGCGAGATCTGCTGCGTCTCGACCACACCGTTATCGTGCAATTCGAACTGGGTGGTCAGCGGCCGCGGGACAAAATCGCCCTCACGGATTTCCTCGTTCCACCAGTCGCGATAACCGGCGATCACGCTCAGCGTGTAGGCATCGGACAGTTCGAATTCGCCCGCAGCGGTCAGGCTCCACTGCTGGTCATTGGTCTGCGTCACCAGATTGTGATTGACGAAGCGTTGCTCCAGCCCCTGTGCGACGCCGCCGGGCAAGCCCAGCTCGGCATCGATCACCGCGCCGCGGCTGACGGTGGTGACATCGGCGCAGCAATCATCCTGCGCTTCGAAATAATCGGCGATCAGGCGCAGGCTGGACGTGCCGTTGTCGTAATCGAGGATGCCGCGCGCACCATAATGTTCGTAGCCGTTGATCTGCTCTTCCGAGCCGCCAAAGACATTGGTGATATTGCCGTCATAGCTGCCGTAGAAGCCGGTGACCCGCGCGGTCAGGTCGGTTGCGAGCGGGCCCGCCACCGAGCCACGCAGACGGAATTCGTCGCCTTCGAAATATTCGGCGCGCGCATCATATTCGAAGGAGTTGCTTCCCCCGCGCGAGACGATGTTGACAAGGCCGGCCGAGGCGTTCTTGCCGAACAGCGTGCCCTGCGGCCCGCGCAGCACTTCCAGCCGCTCGATATCCACCAGATCCATGAAGGCCTGGCCCGAACGGCTGAGGACGATACCGTCAACAACGGTCGAGACGCTGGGTTCGGCCGCGATCGAGAAAGTAATGGTGCCCACGCCGCGCATCACGATGGCGCTGTTGGCGCTGGTCGTGCCTTTGCGGAACGTCACCGAGGGGACGATTTGCGCCAAGCCTTCGAGGCCGTTGACCCCGGCCTGTGTCAGCCGGTCACCAGAGACGGCGGTGATCGCAATCGGCACATCCTGCAAATCCTGCTCGACCCGCTGCGCGGTGACGATAATGGTATCGATGCCAACCGAATTGTCTTCTTCGGGATCCTGCTGCTGCGCCAAGGCCGGTGTCGCCAAGGCAAGCGCGATCGCACTGCCCGCAAGGCACTGCAGCCTTGCATTCCTAAAGAATTGAACTTTCATGCATTCCTCCCTTTCGAAGCATCGCTCTTCCGATCGTCGCACAGCATTCTTTATGGCTTCGTGCGTCCGATATCGGCAAAGGAATGAACTGAACTCCATTTTATGTCAAGCGGTGTCACACCGTGCTTGATTTCACCCCGCAACTGGTTCAGAAATGCCCGTGATGAGAGGGAAAATGCCGTGAAACCGGCCGTTATTGCCACAGAAGACGGCTTCGATCTCCATTTCGGGGAAACGCTGCTGCTACGGCATACGAAAACCTGTCCTGCGCTGGTCATAGCGCGTGGCAAGCCCGGAATTGCCATGGTTCGCGGCAATTTTCGCATCACCGATGCTCCCACAGAAATGCTCGCGCCGGATAGCTGGCGGGAAAGCGCTGACGCGGTCGAATTTCTGCACGATGGCGAAGTCATCGCCAGCCTTTGTCTTGCCGAGAACGGTATGACGGTGCTGGCGAAGCAGCCATACCATGACCGCCTCTATCTCCACTTCCATGCCGAAGCAGGCGAAACCGTGTGGGGCGGCGGCGAGCAGCTCAGCTATCTCGCGCTCAATGGCCGCCGCTTTCCGATGTGGACGAGCGAGCCGGGCGTCGGCCGCGACAAGACAACCACGCTTACCCGCCTGATGGACAGCGAGGGGATGGCAGGGGGTGACTATTGGAACACCAACTACCCCCAACCCACGTTCCTTACCTCGCGCTGGCTCGCGGTGCATTGCGGCGAAAGCTGCTACAGCGTGCTCGATTTCACCGACCCCGCGCGGCACTCGGTCGAGGTCTGGGCGGCTGCCGCACGGTTCGAGTTCTTCGTCGCCGATGGCCCCGCGGCTCTTGTCGAGCGCCTGTCCGAACGCTTCGGCCGCCAGCCCGAATTGCCCGAATGGATCACCGGTGGCGCGATTGTCGGGCTCAAATCGGGCGTCACCGGCTTTGGCCGGCTGGAAGCCTTCATCGCCGCCGGTGCCAGCGTGGCTGGGGTGTGGTGCGAGGATTGGGCGGGAGTGCGCGAGACCAGCTTCGGGCGCAGGCTGTTCTGGGACTGGCATGGCGGCGCCCGCAGTGAGGAGCGCTATCCCGGTCTGCCGGAGAGGATCGCGCGATTCCGCGAGCGCGGCATCCGCTTCCTCGGCTACATCAATCCCTACTTGTCCAAAGACGGTGAACTGTTTGCAGACGCGCTCGCTGCAGGCCACTTCTGCCTGCGACGCGACAGTGACGAGGTCTATCTGGTCGATTTCGGGGAATTCGACTGCGGCGTGCTCGATTTCACCCGCGAGGAAACCCGCCACTGGTTTGCCGAGCGGGTGATCGGGCAGGAATTGCTCGACACTGGCATGGCGGGCTGGATGGCCGATTTCGGCGAATATCTGCCCACCGATGTGCGGCTGGCCGACGGGTCCGATCCGCTGGAGGCGCATAATCGCTGGCCGGTGCTGTGGGCCGAGGTCAACGCCCGCGCCATCGCCGAACGCGGCAAAGGCGGCGAGGCGGTGTTCTTTATGCGCGCGGGCTTTTCGGGCGTGCAGGCGCATTGTCCGCTGTTGTGGGCGGGCGACCAGTCGGTCGATTTCACCCGCCATGACGGGATCGGCACCGTCATCACCGCCGCGCTGTCTGCGGGTCTGGTGGGCAATGCCTACAGCCATTCCGACTGCGGTGGATACACCTCGCTCCACGGCAATATCCGCACCGTCGAGCTGATGCAGCGGTGGTGCGAATTGGCAGCCTTTGCGCCGGTGATGCGCAGCCACGAAGGCAACCGGCCCGACGACAATCTGCAATATGATTCCACCCCCGAACTGCTCGCCTGTTTCGCGCGCTGGAGCCGGGTTCATGCCCATCTCGCGCCCTATGTCCGCACGCTGTGTGCCGAAGCTACGGCGCGCGGCCTCCCGTTGCAGCGGCCGCTGTTCCTGCATTATCCGCGAGAGACGGAGCTGTTCGCCGTGCAAGACCAGTTCCTCTACGGGCAAGACTTGCTTGTCGCGCCGGTGATCGAGGCGGGCGCAACGCGGCGCAGCGTCGTGATCCCGCGCGGCGATGCATGGATCGATTGCTGGAGCGGCGAGTCCGTTTCCCCCGGATTGCACGATATTGATGCGCCCATCGGCAGGCCCCCGGTTTTCTATCGCGCGGACAGCGGGCATAGGACGCTCTTCGAGACTATGCAGGAGGCATTGGCAGGATGAGCAGCAGGGCCAATATCAACGATGTGGCGGCAAAGGCCGGGGTTGCGGTCAAAACGGTCAGCCGCGTGCTCAACGGGCACGCCTATGTCAGCGACGCCACGCGGGCCAAGGTCGAGGCAGCGATGAAGGCGCTCGATTTCCGCCCGAGCGTTGCCGCGCGCATCCTGTCGGGCGCGAAGTCGAACCAGATCGCGCTCATATACGACAATCACAGCCCCTATTATATGTTCCAGATCCAGACCGGGTGCTGGGAGTATTGCCACCAGCACCGCATCCGCTTGCTGGCGCAGCCGGTCGATGTCGAGGATCCGACCGTGGGCGAGCAGGTGCGCGGGCTGATTTCGGAAACGCAGGTGGACGGGATTATCTTGTCCTCGCCAGTGACCGATTGCGAGGCGGTGCTGCGCACTTTGGATGCGCTGGATATTCCCTTCGTCCGCATTTCGCCCGGCACCAACCATGCGCTGACCAGCTCGGTGTTCATGGATGATGCGCAGGCGGCGGATGACATGACCACGCATATCCTCAATTGCGGCCACCGCCGGATCGGTTTCATCAAGGGCCACAAGAGCCATATGGCAAGCGAGGAACGGCTGTTCGGCTATCGCCGCGCGCTCGACCGGGCGGGCATCGCGTTCGAACCCAGCCTGGTGTGCGAAGGCGAATTCGACTTTGACAGCGGCTTTGATGCCGCGCGCAGCCTGCTGGACGGTGCCAATCCGCCCACCGCAATTTTCGCCTCCAACGACGATATGGCTGCAGGTGTGCTGGCCTTTGCCCACGGGCGCGGCATCGATGTGCCCGGGGAATTGTCGGTGGCCGGTTTTGATGACACCACGCTCGCGCGCACGGTGTGGCCGCCGCTGACGACAATCCACCAGCCGATGGCGGAGCTGGCGCGCACGGCAACCGAAATCCTCATCGCAGGGGGCGACATTACGCACCGCCGCCTGCCGCACGCATTGATCGAGCGCGCTTCTATCGCGCCACCCAGGGAGAAATCATGAGCGAACTGCCTTCCATCCCGGCCCAGCGAATCCTTGGCCACAGCGGCATCGCCGTCTCGCCCATAGCTTGGGGGATGTGGCGATTTGCGGAGGATGGCCGCAGCGTTAGCGAGGCGGCTCGGCTGGTGAATGCCGCGCTCGATGCAGGAATTACGCTGCTCGATACCGCCGACATCTACGGCTTTGACGGGGCGAGCGGGTTCGGTGATGCCGAGGCGCTGCTCGGCGAGGTTCTGGCGGCGGAGCCGGGCCTTCGGGCGCGCATGGTGCTGGCGAGCAAGGGCGGCATCCGCCCGCCGTTGCCCTATGACCAATCGCCCGCCTATCTCGCCGAGGCCATCGATGCGTCCTTGCAGCGGATGCGGGTCGATACCATCGATCTGTACCAAATTCACCGGCCCGACATCCTCGCGCATCCGCAGGAAGTGGCCCGCGCGCTCGACGCCGCAGTGGCTGCGGGGAAAATCCGCGCGCTGGGTGTCTCCAACTTCACCATGGCGCAGACCGAGGCGCTCCAGCATTTCCTCGGCACCGGTCTGGTGGCGACCCAGCCGGAAATCAGCCCCTTGCGCATCGATTGCTTCGAAAACGGCGAACTCGATCAGGCCATGCGGCTGGGCCTCACCCCGCTCGCCTGGTCGCCGCTCGGCGGCGGGCAGTTGCTTACCCCGCAAAGCCCGCGCGACCGCGCTGTGGCCGAAGAGCTTGACCGGATTGCCAGCGAGCAGGGCGTCAGCCGCTCGGTCGCCGCCTATGGCTGGTTGATGGCGCATCCGGCAGGGATCGTGCCGATCATCGGCTCGCAAAACCCCGAACGCATTGCCGAAGGGGCACAGGCCGCCGGAATGCGCTGGACGCGGCAGGATTGGTACGCGGTGCTCGTTGCCGCGCGAGGAGAAAGGCTTCCGTAATGACCGACAAACCCCAGTGCGAGATCGCGTGGTTTTCCGCGCTGTGCGACGATGACTATGAATTTCTCGGCGTGCCCGACCCGCAGCTGGCCTCCAGCTGGGAACATTGCCGCAATATCGTGTTGCGCGCCGAGGAAGGCGGGTTCGACAATATCCTTTTGCCTTCGGGTTATCAGCTGGGTGTCGACACCACCATTTTTGCCGCTGCCGTCGCGCCCTATTTGCAGCGGATGAAACTGCTCTGGGCCACCCGCATGGGCGAAGACTGGCCCCCGCAGCTGGCGCGCCGGATCGCGACGCTGGACCGTATTCTCGGCTGGAACGCGGAGAGGACTGCCGGTCGGCTCAACGTCAACATCATTTCCTCCGATATGCCGGGGGAGACCATCGACAGCGAAGCGCGTTACCGGCGCGGGACGGAGATCATGAAAATCGTCCGCACGCTGCTGAATGGCGAACATCTCGATTTTGATGGCGAGTTCTACCAACTCAATCTCGATCCGGCGCGGATCACCACTCTCTCGGGCAAGTGCCCGCCATTCTATTTCGGCGGGCTGAGCCATGCCGCACGCGAATGCGCCGCCGAAGCCGCAGACGTCTATCTGATGTGGCCGGACACGATGGAGAATGTCCGCGCCAACATCGCCGACCTGACCGACCGCGCCGCGAAATACGGGCGGACACTCAAATTCGGCTATCGCGCCCATGTCATCGTGCGGGAAACAGAGGAGGAAGCGCGCGCCTATGCCGACCGGCTGCTGTCCAAGCTAGACGAGGCCACCGGCACCGCCATCCGTGAAAAATCGCTCGACGCGAAGAATTACGGGGTGCAGCGGCAGGCCGAGCTGCGCGGCGCGGCGGGCGGCGACGGCTTTGTCGAGGACAACCTGTGGACCGGCATCGGGCGCGCGCGTTCGGGCTGCGGTGCGGCGATTGTCGGCACGCCGGATCAGGTGCTCGCCAAGCTGCGCGCCTATCAGGATGCGGGGATCGAAGCGTTCATCCTGTCCGGCTATCCGCACACCACCGAGGCCGATCTGTTCGCCCGCCATGTGCTGCCGCATATCGCGCATGGCCCGCTCCGTTTCTGAGCCGCCAACACCCGAAGGGAAAACTGCATGACTATCCGCATCGTCGGGATCGGTGGCACGGTCAATCCGCACAGCACGACCGAACAGGCGCTCAACACCTGCCTTGCCGAAGCGCGCCGTGGCGGGGCCGAAGTTGCGCTGTTCGGCGGCGCATATCTGGGCGCTTTGCCGCATTATCTCGGCACCGGCCACGCCGCCGGTTCGGGCGGCGAGCTGGTGGAAGCGGTGCGCCAGGCGGATGGCATTGTGATTGCCGCGCCGGGCTATCACGGGACGATTTCCGGCCTCGTCAAAAATGCGCTCGATTATCTGGAAGACCTCTCAAAGGATGAACGCCCCTATCTGGACGGGCGTGCGGTGGGACTGATTTCGACCGCTTATGGCGATCAGGCAACGATGAGCACGCTGCTCACCCTGCGCAGCGTCGTGCACGCTCTGCGCGGTTGGCCGACGCCGATGGGCGCGACGATCCGCACCTATCGCGGGCTGTTCTCGCCCGACGGGGAATGCCTCGAAGACCGGGCGCGGCTGCAACTCGAAATGGTTGGCCAGCAAGTGGTGGCAGGCGCGCGGGGGCTGTCCCTGTCCAGAGCCGGAACGCCTGCATGAGCGGGGCGGTCGATACTGCGGTCGCAGCTTTGGCCGCAGGCCGGATGGTCATCATCACCGGCGACGAACACCGCAATGGCGACATCGATTTCTGTATCGCCGCCAGCCATGTGACGCCCGAGGCGATCAACTTCATGGCGACGCACGGGCGCGGCCTGATTTGCCTGTGCCTCACCCGTGACCGCGCGATCGGGCTGGGCATCGGCCTCGTCAATCCGCGCCGGGAAAACCAGTCCGGGCGACCGCATGGTCGCTCGGTCGAGGCTGCCTCGGGGATCACCACCGGCATTTCCGCAGCGGACCGCGCACACACGATCAAAGTGGCGACGGCAGAGGATGCGACCGCCAGCGACATTGTTTCGCCGGGCCATGTCTTTCCGCTGATCACCGATCCGGGTGGCGTGGCGAGCCGCCCGGCGGCGGCAGAGGCAGCGGTGGAATTGTGCCGCCGCGCCAATGCGGGCGAGGCGGCGGTGATCTGCGCGATCCTGCGCGACGATGGCGAGATGGCGCGCCCCGACGATGTCGAGACACTGGCCCACGAGCATGGCATTCCTTTCGTGGATATCACCGCCCTGCAGTGATGGCCTGAAGCCTGCCTGACCGGACGGCAATTCCGCTGGCGACTCGCCTTACCGCATGACGCGACTACAAGGCCGCAGCGTTTTCGATCACCATCGCAATGCCTTGCCCGCCGCCAATGCACATCGTGATGAGGCCGTAGCGTCCGCCGGTCCGCTGCAATTCATACAGGCATTTGACGGTCAGGATCGCGCCCGTCGCCCCCACCGGATGCCCCAGCGAAATGCCCGAGCCATTGGGATTGGTGCGCGCCGGATCGAAGCCGAGCTCCTTGGCGACGCCGCAAGCCTGCGCGGCAAAGGCTTCGTTGCTCTCGATCACGTCGATTTGGTCGAGCGTCAGCCCCGCCCGGGCCAGCGCCACCGGAACCGCTCCCACCGGGCCGAGCCCCATGACGGAGGGTTCAAGCCCGGCATGGCCCCAGCCCAGAATACGCGCCAAGGGCGTGCGCCCGTCGCGGGCCACGGCATCGCCGCCCGCCAGCACCAATGCGGCTGCGCCGTCATTGATGCCGCTCGCATTGCCGGCCGTAACCGTGCCATCCTTCTTGAACACCGGACGCAGCCCCGCCATCCCTTCGGGCGAAGCATCGCTGCGGACGTGCTCGTCGGTATCGAAGATCACCGTGCCTTTGCGGGTGGCGATTTCCACCGGAACGATCTGCTCCTTGAACCGGCCTTCGGCAATCGCGCGGGCGGCGCGGCGGTGGCTTTCGACCGCCAGCGCGTCCTGCTCTTCGCGGCTGATACCGCAGCGTTCGGCCACGTTCTCCGCTGTGATGCCCATATGGAAATTGTCGAAGGGATCGTGCAGCGCGCCGAGCATCCCGTCCTGCAAGGTCAGATCACCCATCTTGGTGCCGAAACGCGCGCCATTGGTCATATGCGGCGCGCCGGACATACATTCTGCGCCCGCGCCAATCGCGTAGTCGCATTCGCCCAGCCGGATTGCCTGCGCTGCCGACACAATCGCCTGCAAGCCGGAGCCGCACAGGCGGTTCACATTCATCGCCACGCTGGAAACAGGAATGCCTGCATTCACCGAGGCAACGCGGCTGACATAGGCGTCCGCCGGCTGCGTGGGGATCACAATGCCGACCATCACTTGCTGGATGGCACCCGCATCGACACCCGCGCGGGCAATCGCTTCGCGCATCACGATGGTGCCCAGTTCGGCCGGACGGAAAGAGGCGAGCGAGCCGCCAAACGTGCCGATTGCCGTGCGCGCGCCAGAGAGAATATAAATGTCCTGCATTGCCGTTTTCCACATCCCGGTTGAACCATCCCGCTCCCGCTTGCCACACGGGCAAGGGATCAACTCACCGCCCCTCAATAGCCCTGAACGGCGCGCTTGCCACCCCCTAACGCGTGCAATAAAAAAACATTCATGATTGTTTTATCTGTTTCGTGCGCTATGGTGGCTACCGATTTTGGAGAAGGGCGAGATGGACGCTGTAATCACTGCTGAAATCAAGCTGCGGATGGAACAGGAAACCGCGCGAAAAGGGCCGCCAGAAGGCTTCCCTGCGCTCCCTTCCATCCCCGCTGGTCGGTACACCAATGCCGAATTTTTGCAGCTGGAGCGCGAGCGGATGTGGAAGCGCGCCTGGCTGTATGCCTGCCACGCAGACCAGATTCCGCAACCGGGCGACTGGATGCTGGTGCGCAACACCGGCTCCCCGATCATCGTGTTGCGCGATCTGTCGGGGGAGTTCCGGGCCTTCTATAACACCTGCCAGCACCGCGGCGCGCCGCTGGTGACGGAAGATGCGGGCAATGGCCGCGGCTTTGTATGCGGGTATCACGGCTGGTCTTACACGCTGGACGGCAAGCTGGTGGCGGTGCGCGACAAGCGCGATTTTCCGGACATGGATTTCTCCTGCCATTCGCTCAAACCCGTCCGCTGCGAGACGATTGGCAAGATCATCTTCATCAATGAAGACACGGATGCAGAGCCGCTGCTTCAGCATATCGGCCCGATGGCGGCAGAGCTTGCGCAGTTCGAATTCGAACGGCTCGATTTCGTGGAAAGCCGGTCTTACGAAGTCGAATGCAATGTGAAGGTGCTGCTCGATGCCTTCCTCGAAGTCTATCATCTGAAATCGATCCACCAGCAATCGGTGGACCGCTTTCTCGATCATCGCGGAATGACCGCAACGCTGTGGCCCAAGGGTCATTCGCGGATGGTGACGCCCAACCGGCGGCCCGACTGGAAGGATCCCGGCACGATCGGGATGCCCAAGCTACCCAATGTCACCGAGATTCCGCGCGACAACAATGTCAGCTACATGATCTACCCGAATTTCGTGATGCCGCCGAGCGATAGCGGGATTCCGCTGCTGCAATTCTGGCCGACCGGAGAGCGCACCTGCCGTGTCGTCTCGACATGGATTGCGCCGGAATATGACGCGGAAAACCCGCATCCCAATTGGGAGCAGCGCAAGGCCAATTGGGAGCGCATCCTGTACGAAGACCTGCAATATGCGCCGCAAATCCAGGAATCGCTGGAATCGCCGGGCTTCGTCGGTATGCCGCTCAATTATCAGGAACGGCGCATCTATCACTGGCATGAAGAGCTGGACCGCCGGATCGGAGCGAACCGCGTGCCTGAGGGGCTTGCCGTAACGCCGGTGCTGGACGAATGGGTTGAGGCATGAACAAGGTCGATCCCATCATTCCCGCAGACGAGGCACGCCCGAAGTTCGACTTCACCAATCACGAATTGGCGACGATGCAGACCGTCTATCGCGACGATCTGCTGAAGGAACAGGTCGTGCTGGTCAGTGGCGGCGGATCGGGGATCGGCAAGGGCATCGCCTTCCTCGCAGCGCGGCTTGGCGCGCATGTGGTGATTTGCGGCAGGTCGGAGGACAAGCTGGTCGAAACCTGCGATGCGCTGGAGGAGGCCACGGGCAGGCGGCCGATGCACATCCCCATGTCGATCCGTGAGCCCGAGCAGGTGGAAAGCCTGTATGATGCGATTTTCGAACGGCACGGGCGCGTCGATCACCTGATCAACAATGCCGGCGGCCAGTTTCCGCAGGATGCTATCGATTTCAGCCGCAAGGGCTGGCTCTCGGTGATCGATCTCAATCTCAACGGCACCTGGTGGATGACACAGACCCTCGCCCAGCGCTGGCGCGAGCAGGGGGCGAAGGGCAATGTCATCAGCATCGTTGCCAATGTCGAACGCGGGATGCCGCAAGCGGCGCATACCTGCGCCGCGCGTGCGGGGGTGATCTATCTCTCCAAGACGCTGGCAACCGAATGGGCGCCGCTGGATATCCGCGTCAATTGCGTTGCCCCCGGCGTGATCGAAAGCGAAGGTTTCCGCGTCTATCCGCCCGAAGCGCTCGCCCGCTTCCACGATGCCAATCCGATGAAGCGGCGTGGCGATGTGTGGGACATTGCCGAAGCCTGCGTCTATCTGATGGGCCCATCGGGCGATTTCATCACCGGTGAATTGCTGGTGATCGACGGCGGGCAGGCGCAAAACGGCGCAGTCTGGCCCGCCGGTCGCCCCGACTGGTTCGGCGGACCGCAGTCAGACCGTAGCTAGAGCGTTTCCACAGTCAGCCTTCTGGTTCGCCAGCTTCGAGCAGCATTTCGCGCAGGCGGAACTTCTGGATTTTGGATGTCGACATCGGCCAAGCGGTGACGAAGTGGACGGCGCGCGGCAGCTTGAAATTCGCGATCCGGCCTTGGCAATGCGCGATCAGCTCCTCGGGTTCGACGGTGCAATCGGGCGATAGCTCGACAAAGGCGACGGGCACTTCGACGTAGCGATCATCGGGCATCCCCACAACCTGCGCCAGCTTCACCGCGGCATGGGTTTGCAGCACGCTTTCGATTTCTGCCGCCGCTACATTCTCCCCGCCGACCTTGAGCATATCCTTGGTGCGCCCGTGGAACATGATCGTGCCGTTCTCATCGAACGATCCGATATCGCCCGTATGCAGCCAGCCATCGCGGATGCTTTCCGCCGTCTTTTCCGGCGCGTTGAAATATCCCGAGAGCATGTTGGGGCCGCGCGCGCAGATTTCGCCGCGCTCGCCCGTCGCACATTCTGCGCCGGTTTCGACATTCACGATGCGCACTTCCCACTCGTCGAGCGGCACGCCGAGGCGGGTGGTGCGGCTTTCCAGCGTTTCGTCCAAACGGCTGGTGCAGATCGTGCCCGCGGCCTCGGTCAGGCCGTAGGTACCCACGTGCACGATGGAGGGCATGGCCTCGATCATCGCGGTCTTGATCCATTCCGGCTGGACAGCAAAATTGCTGTTCATCAGCCGCATTGACGAGAGGTTGGTCTGCTTGAACCGTTCGTGCGAAATCAGATCCTGCATGATGGTGACGAAGGCGGGATAGGCGATGGTCGCGCGCTCCCGCTCCAGCATTTCCAACGCCGTGCCCGCGTCGAAATAGGGCACGGTCAGGTACGCTCCGCCTGCATCCATAATCATCGTCATCGGCAGGATACCGGCAATGTGATAAATCGGCAGCGGAGACCACACCTTGTCATGCGCCGTCACTTCGTAGCGTATGCCCAGATTGCGGCTGTTGCCTACCATCGCCCGGTTGCTGATCATGCAGCCTTTGGGATTGGACGTGGTGCCCGAGGTGTAGAGGATCAGGCCGATATCGTCGGGCTGCACCGCGTCGGTCATTTGCGCGATATCGGCATCGGTGATGCTGTCCCCCATGGCGAGCGCGCGGCTCTTGGGCAGGAGCGAGGCGGCGCATTGTTCTTCAAGGCAAATGATCTGGCGCAACGCCGGGGCTTCGGGCAGCGTGAGCGCCGCATTGTTCTCCGCGCCCGCCAGCGAAGGGAGCGCTGCGGCCAACCGCTCGCCAAAGTCGAGCGAATCCGCGACCTTGCCCGTCGTGACCAGCACCCGCAGCGAGGCATCGTGTACCAGATAAGCCAGCTCGCCAGGCTGGTACCGGGCGTTCACCGGAACCGTCACCGCGCCGATCAGCGCGCAGCCATAGTAGACTTCAAGGAATTCACGACAGGTCGGCAGCAGGATACCGACATGATCGCCGCGCTCTACTCCAAGTGCTGCCAGCGCCTTCGCCCAACGCGTGGCCGCTGCGGTCAATTCGGCATAGGTCTGGCGCGAATCCGGAAAGATCAGCGCCAGATTGTCGCTGTGTGACGCTGCTCGCGCGGTCAGCATTTTCCCGATCGTGTAAATCGCCTTCGTCATCACTCTCTCTCCACTGGCCCGCCCCCGCCTTGTGGCAGGTGGCGAAGAGGCCGGTCACAATTCTCGCAATAGGCCCGCAGGATCGCCGTCCCACTCATCTGCCGCGCGGACGATGGCGGCAAAGAAGTTTTGGATCGCGGCGCATTCCTCCAAAATCTCGACCATGTGGCCGAGCGCCGGGCGGCAATCCACGTAGCAGAAGCGCGCGGTGCCGAAGTGGCCTGCGCTGGCAACTTCGAAGCCTTGCGCGACATATCCGGCAACCGTCGTTTCATAATCCGGCGCCATGATGGCGACGTGATGCATGGCTTCGCTGCCCTTGGGCACGCTGTCGCGGTAGCAGGACGGTGCGTCATCATGCTGCTGCACCAGCTCGATCTGCACGGGGCCTGCTTGCGCTATGGCGGTTGAAAAATCGACCGCACCGGGCGCGCCGCGATAGAGGGGTTCGCGGATCGGAATGTGCCGGTTTACCAGAAACGGCCCGATCCCCGTGGTCTGGTGCCAGCGGCGTGCCGCATCTTCGAGGTCGTCGACAACCCAGGCCATTTGCACAATGGCATGACGGGCAGGCACGGAAACGGTCACGGCAATCCTCGACGGCAAGAGTTTCGCATATTCTAGCACCGCCTCCACGCTTGTAAACATACAGGCATGATTGTCTTTTTTTGGATTGCGGCTATTGTCGAGGGACTAACCATGGAGCCATCCCCATGCAGCCCGAACGACCACCGCTGAAGTTTGAAGACATCGTGGTTGGCGAAACCCGCCGCTCCTCCACCCGCACGATTACCGAGGCGGAGATTGTCGATTTTGCGCGGCAATATGATCCGCAGTGGTTCCATACCGATCCTGAAGCGGCGCGCGCATCCACCTTTGGCGAAGTCGTGGCAAGCGGCGTGCACGTGCTCGCCATCTGGCGGCAGCTCGATCACGAGATCAACGCCGATATCGATTTCGTCTGCGGGCTCGGCTTCGACAATTTCCGGCTGCGCAATGCGCTCCGACCCGGCGACACGGTGTATGTGACATCGCGCGTGGTTTCCAAGGAGCCGTCCAAGAGCGGCAAGCCGCGCGGCACCTGCATCGGCCATTATGAGATGCGCAACCAGCATGGCGACATCGTGCTGGAGTTCGACAGCATCAATTTCGTCCACACCCGCGAGGGAGCGGCAGCAGAAACCTAATCCAGCGCCCAACGCCGCGCCAAGGCGGCTGCGCCCTCGCACGATTGCGCCATCGTTTCCGCCACAGCGTCTTCCGGGCCGAAGGTGGGGGCCACCTGGATGCGCTCAATCTCGTCCACACCGATAAAGCCGAGCCACGCCGCCAGATAGGCATATTGGTGGTCGAGCGCGTCCAACGACGGATCGTGCCCGATCGGCATCGCGCTCGCGCCGATCACCAGTGCGCGCTTGCCCGCTGCGAGCCCTTCGACATTGCCCACCGCGTCATTGCGGAAGGTCATGCCCGGCTGCGTGACGACATCGACGAAATGCTTGAGCCTGTATGGCACGCCGAAGTTCCACATAGGGGTGCTGATGACGAAGGCATCATGCGCCAGAAAGTCCGCCGCGATCTTCGCAACCGCCTGCCATTCATCGGCGACCGCATCGTCCACCGGCCTGCCGAACAGCAGTTCGTAACGCCCTTCGATCATATCGCCGCCCAGTGATGGCAAGTCCATCTGCCACACATCCCAGAGCGTCACCTGCACATCATCGGGTAAACCGGCGAGGAACGCCTCCGCCACCACGCGCGAGCGTGAACGGCTGGCGCGCGGGCTGGCGTCGATATGCAGGATGCGCATCGTCATTGCGCCCCCGCATCCAGCCGCTGATCGAGATCGACGAGAATCCGCCCGCCCTCCTCGGCGCATTTCCACGCCTTGATCGGTGTGTCGGTCAAATCCCCGCTCGGGCAGCCATTGCGCAGATCGAAGCGGACGCCGTGGAGCGGGCAGAAGATAAACACCTTGCGAACCTTGCCGCCGTGCAATTCCTGATAGGCATGGCTGCACCGGTTCTCGACCGCGAACACCCCCGCCTCGCTGCGCACGAGTAGCACCTGCTCCCCGCCATGCGCCACCACCAGCGAGCCTTTCAGCGGCACCTCATCGGCAGCAGCGATGTCTTCCAGCGCCATGTCAGCGCCTTTGGTCGAAGCGGCGGCCAACCATGGCGCTGGCGATATTGGTCTTCTGGATATCGATCGCGCCCCCGGCAATGCCCCAGCCCCACGCATCGCGCATCCGCCGCTCCATCGGGAAGTCCTTGCTATAGCCATAGGCGCCCATCAATTGCACCGCATTGCCGGTGACTTCGCGGGAGATCGAATTGGCAAAGCACTTGGCCACCGAACTTTCGAGAATCGAGGGGAGCCCGTCCTGCGCGTTCGAGGCCGCGCGCCAGATCAGCAGGCGGGCGGCATCCACCTGCATCTGCATTTCGGCGAGCTTCAGCTGCACCGCCTGGAAATCGACAATCGGTTTGCCGAATTGCTTGCGCTCCTGCACGTATTCGATGACATCTTCCAGCGCGCCCGATGCCTGCGCCAACGACATGGTGGCATTGCCGCAGCGCTCCAAATCGAAGGCCTCCATGAGCTTACGGAAGCCGCCTGCGGGCACCACCAGATTGGCTTTGGGCACGCGGCATTCATCGAACATCAGATCGGATGAAGGGATGCCGCGAAAGCCCATCAATTGCTCGTTGGGGCCAAAGGACAGGCCGGGCGTGTCGGCTTCGACAAACAACGCGCCGATGCCCTTGGCACCGGGATCATCGGACATACGGCAGTACACGACATAACCGTCGGCATGGCCCCCGCCCGAACACCAACGCTTGGTACCGGTTAGCACGAAGTGGTCGCCATCCTCCACCGCGCGGGTAGCGAGATCGGTCAGCGCGCTGCCTGCATCGGGCTCCGACATGCTGACCGCCACCACCATGTCCCCGCTGCACACGGCGGGTACCACGCGGCGCTGCAAATCTTCCCCGGCAAAGCGTTCGATCGCGCGCACCGGGCCGACACAGGATTCGAAAATCGGGAAAGCGACGGCGGAAGAGATTTTGCCGAATTCCTCCAGCACGATCAGCGCTTCCAGATTGCCCAGCCCCATGCCGCCCAGCGCCTCGGGCACATTCATGCCGAGAAAGCCCAACCCCGCATATTGCTTCACCAGTGCGCGCGAGGGCGGACGGTTTTCCGCTTCGAGCTGCATCGCGATGGCGGGCAATTCCTCACGCGCGAAACGGCGCGCCGCCTCCTGCAATTCGCGCTGGTCGTCAGTCAGGGTAAAATTCATGGGAAGGAAACTGTCCTATCGCTTGGCAAACACCAGCAGCACATTGCCGGGCATATGGAAGTAGAGACCGTAGCCGCTGTTCACGATCACGTGGCCATCATACACGGCAGGCCCCGGCCCGCTCATGCTGCCGCCCCGCCCTTCGACACCGGTGATCGTTTCCACCGGATTGCGCGTGTTGAACGACCAGACCTTGTTGCCGTTGCGGCGGTCATAACCGAACAGGCGGCCATCCAGATGGCCCGCGATCACCCCGCCGGGAATGGCAGTGACGGCAGACGAAATGCCCGGATCGCAATAGGCCTCATCATCGCAGATATTGTCCGCCAGACTGCGCCAGAGCACGCGGCCATTGGTAGCGTTGATGGCGTGGATGCCCGCGCCATTGATCGACGCATCATAGACGCGCCCGTCATAGGTATCGGCGAGATCGGAGATCGGCACGTAAACCGTGCTGCCCTGCGCCGCGAGGCCGAAATGCACGCCGCCCTGCGTCCCGCCATGGCCCAGCCTGCGTTCCCACACCTGTTCACCCGTATCGGGGTCAACACCGTGCACCACGCCTGCCTTGGAACCGACCACGATCATGTCGCCGCCATCATCGGTGGGCACCAGCAGAACCGATGCCGCGATATCGAGATCGGGGCCGTTTTCCTCGGGGCAATTCTCGTTGCCCAGCATACAGCCGACATTCCACGCATCGTTCTCGGTGAACTGCAGCTGGAAAATCCGCCGCCCGGTGGTGGCATCGACCGCGAAAAGCGCGTCGCTGTTTTCATCGGCGGGAGATGAATAATTCTCGCCGGAGCCGAAGTAGAAGCGGTTGCGCGCCGCATCATAGGTCGGGCTGTTCCAAACCGGCGCGCCCGATGGGCCGAGAATGCGCGAACCCACGCTGGTCCTGCCTTGCTCGACCGGAGCTTCGGGCACGGTGTAGTGCTTCCAGATTTCCTCGCCCGTATCCGGATCAAGCGCCGCCACTGCGCCGCGGAAGGTGCAACAGCTGTAATTGGGGTCGGCAGCAGAGGTCACTTCCAGCGAAGATATCGGCACCGCCAGCACACCGCCACCCAGCGTTGGCGTGCCGGTGATCGTGGCATTGGGATGGTCGTCCGCATCCACCCGCCAAAGCTGCTCGCCCGACATCGCATCGATGGCGTAAACGCGGCCTAGAATGTCGCCGAAATACAGCCGCTCATTCTCGGCATCGGCAACGATGGCCGTGCGCACTTCAGCGCCCGCACGATAGGTCCATTTCGTGCATCCGGTGTCGATATCGAAGGCGTAGACCATGCCCGTCTGGCTACCGACAAAGATCGTGTCCCAACCCACAGCAGGCTGCGAGCGGGCGCGGTTGGAGCTGGGATAGGCGAAGGCCCATTTCAGCTCCATATCGGGCAAATCAGCGGCGGTAACGCCGCCTACCGATGCAGGCACGAAGCGCGCATTGTCGTGCCCCCAGCCCACCGCTGCGGGCGGCGCGCCGCTGCCGCCGATGCTGGCATCGGTGCAGGCGGGCGGCGGAGCGGGCGGAACGTAATCATCCAGCTCAATCCGCGCCAGATATTCGGCGATGTGCAATTGCTCGTCTGCGCTGAGATGCGCTGCCTGCTGCTGCATGATCCCCTCCCGCATAGAGGAGAGGATCATGTCCGGTTCCAGCATTTCCAGCCACACCACGGCAGGCGCCTTGGTGACCGTGCCGTTGTGGCAGGACAGGCAGTTTTGTTCGAACAGGGCCTGGCCCGGATGCGTCTCCAGATCGATGGGCGTGCCGCCCCTCGCCTGCAGCTCTTCCAGCGATGTCATCCGAGATGAACCGTCACCGCCTGCTTGCGTCAGGAACAATGCCGTTCCCACCGCAACCAGCGTCGCCGTGGCGACTGCGATCAAGGTGCCCTTGCTCTTCATGCGTCAGCGTCCCTTGCGCGCCTGCCTCAGTTGCCGAAGGTGAAGCCGACTTCCACACCGAAGTAGCGCGGCGGGCCGAATTGGCTGTTGAGCCACAGGCCCGCAACGTTCTGCGAGGCGGTGCGGTAACGCTCGTCGGTCAGGTTCTGGCCGATCAGGCGGACGTAATACTGGTCATCCACCTGGCTCAGCGTGATCGAGCCGTTGAGCAGCGTGCGCGCATTGAGGAAAGTGTTGCCCAGCGGATCGTCAATCGCCTGCGTGAACAGGCTGCTGCTCTGATAGGCAACGCTGCCGTTGAAGGTCAGCTCGTGATTGCTGCCGATGGGCTGCGCGTAGGTGGCATCGATCGTCCACTGCCATGCGGGCGCACGGTCGAGCGGCGAGGTCGAGAGATCGTAGCCGGCATTGGGCGCATTGTATTCGCCGTAACGTGCATCCTGATAGCCGAGCACGCCGCGCAGCGTCAGGTTGTCGGTCGGCTCGGCTGTCAGTTCGGCTTCGATGCCCGACACTTCGGCGCTTGCCGCATTGACGAAGATCGTCACCTGGTTGGGCGAACCGTTGACCACCAGCGGCACGTTCAACTGGCGCTGAAGGTCGTTGTATTCGACGTGGAAGCCGGTGAGGTTGAACCGCATCAGATCGTCGAACAGATCGGCCTTGAAGCCCGCTTCGTAGCTGTTGGCGGTTTCCGGATCGGTGGCCTGCGCCGCTTCGGCAAAGGCATCGAGGTCGGTTCCAAACGCTGCGAAACCGCCGATCTGGTCGTTAAAGCCGCCCGCCTTGAAGCCGCGCGAGACCGTGCTGTAAAGGAACAGATCAGGCGTTGCTTGATAACCGAGGCTTACACGCCAGGTCAGCTGGCTGGCGCTATCTTCCACTTGGATCACGCCAGCGGGGAAATTGTAGACGCTCGCATCCAGCGCCTCGTCGATGGTCAGGCCGAGGTCGAACCCGCCTTCAAGCGCGGGAATGAAGGTCTGCTGGCGGCCAAGCCAGGTCTTGTCTTCCCACGTGTAGCGCGCGCCTGCGGTCAGCGTCAGTTCCGGGGTGATTTCAAACGTGCCTTCACCGAACAGCGCGGTCGACGTCGCTTCCTGCGCGTTACACAGGATGTAGGGCGTATCGTTCCAATTGCCGAAGGGCAGCGGGCCAGCGGTCAGATCGAGGAAGCCGAGAATCTGCGAAACGCAGAAATCGGTGTTGTCGGACTGGTAGAAGCCGCCGACAACCATGTTGAACGGCCCCTCGAAATCGCTGGCAAAGCGCACTTCCTGCTGGAAGGTCTCGCGGTCGTCATCGCGGGTCGCGTCAAAGATCGAGAGCGGGTTGCCCTGCGCATCGAGCGGCGCGTGGCCCGGATAGCTGTTGGGCAGGCGCGAACGCTGGCTGCGCCAGCCGGTGACCGAGGTCAACGTGCCGATGTCAAAGTCGAAATCAATATTGGCATAAAGCCCGTCCACATCGATCCGCTGGCCGCGCCCGGCAAACAGCAGCGCATCATCGCGCAGCGTGATCGCCGCATTGTCGAGCGGATCATCGCTCGCCGGGTTGAACGATCCGGTGTTGAGCAGATCGGTCAGGAATGGCGCGGTGCCCGTGAAGCGGTCGTTCTCGTTGACCGAAGGCACCGAGCCCGAGCGGTCGCGCAAGATTTCATACTGGAACAGCGCGGAGATATTGTCGGTCGGCTCGAACAGCAATTTGACGCGGCCCGAATAAACTTCGGTGCTGCCGATGCGGTCGCCATTCAGGCAGCCTTGCGCGCCTTGGAAGGGGTTGGCGACAAAGCCTGTCACCGGGCCATAGCAGCCCCCATTGCGGTAATAGCCATCATCGGTTTCGACCCCGCCGACGACGCGGAGTGCCAGCATATCGTCAACCAGCGGGATATTGATTGCGCCGGCAACATTGAATGTCCCCCAGTCGCCCGCCTGCGCGCGCCCGCGCACGGTGAACTCGTTCATTTCCGGGCGCGTGGTGCGCACGGTCACCGCGCCGCCGGTGGTGTTCTTGCCGAACAGCGTTCCTTGCGGCCCGCGCAGCACTTCCACCTGATCGACATCGAAGGTGTCGAGCAATTGCGTCTGCACGCTGGGCATCACGAAATCGTCGACCAGCACCGCCACGGGCGGTTCGAAATAGACGATGATGTTGTTCTGCCCCACGCCGCGCATCGCGAAGCTGGCGGCGTTGAAGCCGGTGATCGTTTCGGCGGAGAAGTTGGGAACGAAAGCCGCCAAGCCGCCGATATTGTCGAGATTGGCCTGTTCGATAAGCTCCGAATCGATGGCAGACACCGCGATCGGCGTGGTCTGCAAATCGGTATCGCGGCGGGTGGCGGTCACGATGATGCGACCAAGGCCTTCTTCTTCTTCAGCGGCGGGCGTTTCCCCCGCATCCTGTGCACTGGCGCCCGACGATACCGCAACACATGACAGTGCGGCCCACGCAGCCCCGATATAGAGTACCGACTTCTTCATCACGCTCTCCCAACAACTCTTGTGGCAGCGGGGTTCAGTCCCAGCTTGCCGGTTGACAAGCACCTCCTGCCACAGCAGAATATAACAATCAATCATGCTTGTTTGTTTTATTGCGCCAAGCACACAGGTGCGGCGATGCAGACAACGGGAGAGCTGGTGTGAATTTCGATTTCCGAAACTGGGATATCCATGTGGGCGACCCCCATCCGTTCAACGCCGAACGGCCGCGACCTGATAATGGCACGCATCGTCCTGATCCGTCTCGCTTTTTCACCCCCGAATACTGGACAGAAGAGTGGGACAAGGTGTTCACCAAAACCTGGCTGCTGGCCGGGGTGGAAAGCGACATTCCCGAAGAAGGCGATTGGCTTCGCTTTGAAATCGGGCCTGAATCTTTCGTGGTGGTGCGGCAGGCCGATGGCGGGGTGCGTGCGTTCTACAATGTCTGCCCGCATCGCGGCAGCCAGATCGCGCTTGCCGACTTCGGTTCGGCCAACAGTTTCGTCTGTCCGTTCCATAGCTGGAAATTCGATATCGACGGCACCAACACGCATATCACCGACCGCGAGACGTTCCATCCGGATGTGCTGTGCCACAAGACCGACCTGACCGAAGTCCGCTGCGAGGTATCATCGGGGCTCGTCTTCATTTCGATGAACGATGATGTGATGCCGCTGGCCGAGTATCTCGGCGAAGTGGCGGAGCATCTGGCGCTGTACGAAATCCAGGACATGGTAGTGGTGCAGCACAAGAAGTCCGATTGGGCGGCCAATTGGAAAGGCGGTGTTGATGCCTTTTATGAGATCTATCACCTGCACGCGGTGCATCCGCAAACACAGGCGGTGATGGATGATCGCACCCAGATCGATCTCTTCCCCAACGGCATGAGCCGCCAGTTCGTCCCCTTCGCGCAGCCCAGCCCGCGCTTCCCCGATCAGGAAACGGTCAATCTGGGAATCCAGATGATGCTGGCCGATGCAGGGATTGATCCGGAAACCTTTACCGGCACCGCGCAGGAAAGCCGCGCGGCGATCCAGAAGGCAAAGCGCGCGCGGTCTGACAAATACGGCCTCGGTTACGAGCGGTTCAGCGATACGCAATTGAGCGATTCGACGATTTACGGTCTGTTCCCCAACATCCAGATCGGCTGCCACCCCGAAGCGGTATTCATCCACCGCTTCCTGCCCGACGCCGATGATCCCAAGCGTTTCACTTATGAAACGATCATCCTGTTCAAGCCGGAGGATATTCCGGGCCACCGTCCGCCCGCGTGGATGGGCCTGTCCCCCGATGCCGATATCACTGGAATGACCCGGCCCGATATCGTGCATACCGGCCTTGGCGAGCCGCCCGAGCTGGGCGAAGTGCTCGATCAGGATAGCGAGCTGCTTCCCATCGTGCAGAAGGGCGCCCGCTCGCGCGGCTTTGCCGGCCCCTTATGGAGCGAGCAGGAAGCACGGCTGCGGCATTTCCATGTCGAGCTTGACCGCTATATCAACGGCGAAAAATAACCCAGCAGGAGCAAGAGATGCCGACCACTTTCCTTTCGAGGTTCAAAATAAAGCCCGGCACCGATGCCGAATTCTGCGAGTTGATCGACGCGATGGAAGCCAATGCCGCGCGCGAACCCGATACGCTGCAATACAAGTTCTACCGGCTGGAAGAGCCCAATGCTTTTGCCGTGTATGAGAGTTTCACCAATGAAGAGGCGGATGTCGCCCACCAGCAAAACCCGGAGAGCGCACCGATCATCGCCCGCATGATCGAATGCATCGATGGCACCTACACACGGGAGTATCTCTACGATGTCAAAGGCTGAACGCGGCGGCGCTCCTGGTAAGTCGTTCATCGCCACGCTGCAGGTGAAGCCCGAAAAGCGCGACGAATTTATCGCTCTGCAAACCGAGCTGAAGGCACTGGTGCACGAGCATGAACCCGATGCTTATGTCTACGAGGTGATGCAGGCGGACGACGACCCCGACCTGTTCTATTGCATCGCCACCTTCAAGGACGAAGCCGCCTTCGACCACCATATGCATATCGACTTTCACGACCGGCTGGTGCCGCCGATCCTCGAATGCCTGGCCGAAGATATGCAATTGGGCTTCTTCCGCTCGCACGCATGAGCGAGGCGGCGCTCGCAGACAGGCTGCGCCGGATCGAGGACAGGCTCGATATCGCGCAATTGCAGGCTCGCTACACGATCCATATCGACGACCACGATCTGGATCGGGTGGCGGAGCTGTTCGCCAGGGATGGCCGGTTCCGGTCAGCAGACAGGGTGATGGATGCGCAAGGGCGCGAGGCGGTGTGCGAGCAGTTTCGCGGGCGGTTTGCGGCGCTCGGCTTCGGTTTCCATGTAACGCATGACCATGTGATCACGCTCGATCCCGAGAACCCCGATCAGGCGAGCGGCTTTGTCTCCAGCCATGCCGAAGTCGTGCGCAATGGCGCGCCGATGCTGGCCGCGATGCGCTATCATGACTGTTATGTGCGCGAAGATGGCGCGTGGTGCTTTGCCGACCGGTTGCTGCACTTTTTCTACTATCTGCCGGTGGCAGACTATGCCGCAGCCTTGCCAACGGCTGGGCGGATGCGCGCCTATGGCGACATCAGACCAGCCGACCTGCCCGAAGGCGCGCCGACGTTTAGCAGCAAGGCCTAAAGCCGCTCGGGATTCTCGATCAGCTCCGCAATCGCTGCGAGGAAACGGGCACCGTCCACGCCGTCAATCGCGCGGTGATCGCAGCTGAGCGACAAATGCAGCACCGGCACAATACGGATCGCGCCATTGTCATCCACCGGCTCTTGCCGCGCCGCGCCGACCGCAAGGATCGCGCCCTGCGGCGGATTGATCACCGCATCGAAGGATTCGACCCCAAAGCTGCCGAGATTGGAAATCGAAAAGCTGCCGCCCTGGAACTCTTCGGGGCGGAGCTTGCCCGCGCGGGCGCGCTGGGCCAGCCGCGCGCTTTCCTTGGCTATGTCGGCAATGCTGTGCTCGTCAGCCCTCGTGATGATCGGGGTGATGAGGCCGCGATCGGTCGCCACTGCCATCGCGATATCGGCGTGGGCGAAGCGGTGGATCGCGCCTTCATGCACCTGCACATTGCAACTCGGCACTTCGCGCAAAGCCAGCGCGGCGGCGCGGATCAGGTAATCGTTGATAGTGCCGATTTTACCATCGCGTGCGCGCAGCGCGATCAGCGCATCGGCGCGCACGCGGCGGCGCAGATAGATATGCGGGATGGCCTGCTTCGCTTCGGTCAGGCGGCGGGCGATGGTCTTGCGCATCGCGCTCATCGGCTCGACCGTCACATCGTCACCCGGCGGGCTGGATACAGGCAGTGGCGCGCTGGGTGCAGGAATATTGGCAACCGCCAGCACATCCGCCTTGCAAATGCGCCCGCGCGGGCCAGTGCCGGTCAGCTGCGCCAGGTCAACACCGTTCTGCGCCGCAATCCGCCGGGCGAGCGGGCTGGCGTAGGCCTCCTCCTGCCCTGACACCGCGATGGGGCCGCGCAGCACCGGCATGCGCGATCCGGCCATCGCCTTGTCGACATCCTGCCGGGTGATCCGCCCGTTGCGCCCGCTCGGCGCGATATCGGCAACCGACAGCCCCGCTGCTTCTGCTGCGCGCCGGGCCGCTGGCGAAATGGCGATGCTATCGGCAATCTTGCTCGGCGGAGCGGAAGGAGGAGGGGCAGGTGCCGGTTCGGGAGGGGAGGCCGGCGCTTCCTCCATATTCGCGGCAGCAGAACTGCCCGCCGGGCGGTAGGCCGCAACAAAGGCATCGATCTCAGCCGCGCTCGCGTCGGGCGGGCCCATCACGGCGAGCAACGCGCCGACAGGCTTGGTCTCCTGCGCGCCGACCAGCAGCCGGACAAGGCACCCGTCGGCATCGGCCTCGACCTCGTTCGTGATCTTGTCGGTTTCGATGAGGACGATGACATCGCCCTTGGCGAAGGGTTTCCCTTCCTCGACCTGCCAGCCCGCAACCGTGCCTTCGGTCATTTCGATGCCCCATTTGGGCATGGCAAAAGGCTTGAGCGCCGCCATATCTCAGCCCCAATCCAGCGTGCGCCGGACGGCGGCTTCGATGGCGGGCGGGCCAGGAACATAGGCCCGCTCCAGCTCCGGCGAGAAGGGCACCGGCGTATGCGGCGCGGTCACGCATTCGGGCGGGGCATCAAGGCTGGTAAAGGCCTTTTGCGCCACCAGGGCCGTGACATCCGCCGCCAGCCCGCAGCGCGGCGGGCACTCGTCCACCACCACCAATCGGCCCGTCTGTTCGACGCTATCGAGGATCGCTTCCTCGTCCAGCGGGCTGGTGGTGCGCGGATCGATAATGTCGCAGCCGATGCCGTCCTCGGCGAGCTTGTCTGCCGCCTTCTCGGCAAAGCTGACCATGCGGCCGAAGGCGACGATGGTCACATCGCCCCCTTCGCGCGCCATCCGCACATGGCCGAACGGCACGCGGTAGTCGCCCTCGGGCACCTCGCCCTTTTTGCCGTAGAGCGCCTTGTGCTCGAAAAACATCACAGGATCATCGCCATGGAGGGCTTCGTTGAGCAGACCCTTGGCATCGGCGGGCGTGCTCGGCATCGCCACCTTGAGGCCGGGAATGGCGGTCAGGAGATTGTAGAAGGCCTGGCTATGTTGCGCGGCGGAATTCATCCCCGCACCATAGATCAGCCGCACCACCACCGGGCAGCGCGCCTTGCCGCCGAACATATAGCGGAATTTGGCGATCTGGTTGATCAGCTGATCGCCGCACACGCCGATAAAGTCTGCAAACATCAGCTCTGCTACCGGGCGCATTCCGGCGAGCGCGGCGCCTGCCGCCGCACCGACAATCGCACTTTCGGAAATCGGCGTATCGATCACCCGGTCAGGCCCGAACTTGCCGATCAGGCCGGTGCTGGTGCCCCAGATGCCGCCAATCGCCTCTTGCCCGCCTGCCGTGCCCGCGCCGCCTGCAACATCCTCTCCCAGCAGGATCACGCTTGGATCACGCTCCATCGCGTCGTGGAGCGTCTGGTTGATCGCTTCGCGGATATTCATCACACTCATCGATCAGCCTTTCAGTAGCTTGCGTAGACGTCTTCGAGGACGTGCGAGGGGTCTGGCCGCTCGGCCTTGCGCGCAGCCTCCACCGCGCGGTCAATCTCTTCGCCGACAGCAGCATCGAGCGCGTCGAGTTCGTCGGTGGAGAGATATGTTTTCGTGACGGCGGAGGCGCGGAAGCTCTTGAGAGCATCGCGTTCCTCGCGCAGCCGCGCGACCTCACCCTTGGCGCGGTACCGCTGCGGATCGCCTTCGAAATGGCCGTAGAACCGCTCGGTATCGAGCTCGATCGCGGCGGGCAGATTGGTGCTGCGGACATAATCGAGCAGTTCCGCCATCGCCTCGAAAGTCGAATAGAAATCGCAGCCATTGGCCCGCCACGCGCGCATTCCGAAGGCCTCTGCACGGCTGGCAATATCGAGCGCCGTCCCCACCGCATAGGCATCGCCGGTATGTTCGGAATAGTGATTGTTTTCAAAAACGAAGATCGCTGGCACTTTGATGACAGCGGCCATATTCATCGCTTCAAATGTGGTGCCCTGGTTGCACGCGCCGTCACCCGAAAAGGCGATGGCGACCTTGCCCTTGCCCGCCGCCTTGGCAGCAATCGCAGCGCCGACCGCTTGCGGTGCGCCCGCCCCGACAATCCCGTTCGCGCCGAGCATTCCAATAGAGGTGTCGGCAATGTGCATCGAGCCGCCACGGCCCTTACACAGGCCTTCGCGGCTTCCGTAGATTTCCTTCATCATTCCGTCCACATCGCAGCCCTTGGCGATGCAGTGCCCGTGCCCGCGATGGGTGGAGACGATCATGTCGTCACTATCCAGATGCTCGCACACGCCCACGGCGGCGGCTTCCTGCCCGGCATACAGATGCGTGAAGCCGGGGATTTCGCCCTTGGCGATTTCTTCATGCAGGCGCTCTTCAAACTGGCGGATGGTGGCCATGCGGCGATAGGCGCGGAGCAACCCGTCTTTCGAATATTGCATCAAATATCCCCTTCGCCCGGCCCGTTATGGCCATACAGGTAATCGCCCAGCGTCTTGTGGAAATGCCGCAGGCGGATTTCCTGATCGCCGATCCACAGCCCTTCGAACGCCTCGCTGTTCATCCCCGCCTGCACGTGCGGCAGGTTGAACGCATCCTGATCCAGCACCTGGCCAATTGTCTTGTCGCCATGCCGGAAATGCTGGTGCGGCACGCGTTCGGGCCACTTCTCGCCTTCGGGCACCAGTTCGAACATCCAGATGTCGTAGAGCATCTTGTTCGGATCGGTCGGATGCGGGCGCTGGCGGAACATCATCACGTCATCAGAGTGGACATTCAGCGAGACATTGGGAAAAATCGTGTAATGATAATCGTCGGTTAGCTGGTCATCATTGAGCGCGGAATAATCCTTACCCTGCGCCGCTCCGTTTTCCCGCTTGAACTTCTGCAAGGCTTCGCGAACGCCGTCGATCCGGCCCTCATATTCAGCAGGGTCCATGCCCGCGGCCTCCATCATGCCCGCAAACAGCGGCGGCATGATCGAGGGAAGCGAAACGCGCGGGCTGACGGCGGCGAAGGGGATCAGATAGCGGTTGTGCTTGTCGTAGCAGTCATACTGCACGTTCACATCGTCCAGATACCATTTCAGCTGCGGGTGGATGCCCTGCACGTGATAGGTCTCGCTGAAGGCATCGACGCTCGCCTTCCAGTTGCAATCCCATTCCACGGTGACATCGCGCGTCCACGCCATCCGCTCCATGTGATAGGGATCGAGATGTTCCGGAATCACGCCCAGATAGTCGCGCAGCGGCTCGGCTTCGGGGTTGAGCGAGAACCAGACGAAGCTGCCCCACTCCTCCACCTTGATCGGCCGCACTCGCCCGCACGGCGGCGCGCCTTGCGGGAAGGTCTCCCGGTCGGGAACGTGCAGCAGCTTGCCCTTGGGCGAATAGGCCCAGTGGTGATAGCTGCAGCGGAACACACCGTCCTTGTCCTTCACCGAGCCGAGGCCCTCTTCGGGCACCAGCCGGTTCCCGCGATGCAGGCAGATGTTGTAGAACCCGGCGACCGAGCCATCGCGCTGGCGCACCAGCAGCACCGATTCCTTGCCGATATTGGTGCAGATGTAATCGCCCGCTTCGGGAATATCGTCTGACCGGCCACCCAGCAGCCACACCTTCGTCCACAGCCGCTCCCATTCGAGCTGCATGAACTCCTTGGAGGTATAGCGTTCCGCCGGGATCAGCGCATAGCCAAGCTCCGGATCAGGCGCTTTTTCCACCGGTGTCCCGCCCGGCACCGGCTCGCTGACGCGCTTGACGAATTGCTCGCGTTTGACATCCATGGCTCTGGCTTTCCCGCTCCGGCCCTAGAAATGCGTGTTGTTGGTGAAGCCGCCATCGACAACGATGTGCGATCCGTTGCACCAGCTGGCCGCCGGACTGGCGAGGAACGCGACCACACGGGCGATTTCCTCCGGCTTGCCGAAGCGACCCTGCGGGTGCTTGCGGATCAGCGACTGGTAGAACTTCTCCATCGCGCCTTTGAGCATTTCCCAATTGCCGCCTTCAAACTCCACCGGGCCGGGGGAGACGACATTGACGCGGATGCCGTCCTTGCCATGCGCCAGTCCCAGCTGCTTGCCATAGGTAATCAGCGAGGCCTTGAGCGCATTATACGCCTGCGGGCCACCCATATCCTCCAGCGCCGAAGTGGTGCCGATCAGCACGATGGAGCCGCTCTTGCGCTCCGCCATCCCTTCAATCACCGCGTCAATCGCGCGCACCGGGCCCATCACATCGACGGCGAAGTTGCGTTCCCAGTATTTGAGACTGCCCACTCCACCAGAAGCCGAGGTGACGGGCACCAGAATATCGACCCCGTCCAGCTCCGCATCTGCCCATTGCATCCACGCCTTAAACTGCTCGCCATCGGTCACGTCGCAGCCCTTGCCGATCACTTTCGTGCCGTATTTCTTGAGATTGGCGACAGCATCCTTCACCGAATCATCGTTGCGGGCGGTGATCGCGACATCGCAGCCTTCGCGGGCAAAGGTCTCGGCAATGGCATAGCCGATCCCCCGCGCCCCGCCGACGACGATTGCTTTCTTGCCCTTCAGTCCCAGATCCATGCCTATGCCTTTCGTAACATCTTGAAGTCGCTCTTGTCGGGCAAGCGGCCCAGTTGCGCCCCGCCCGACAGCTGGATGATTTCGCCCGTGGTGAAGCACTCTGGCGACGCGAGCCACGCCACTGCCGCCGCAACCTCTTGCGGTGTTACCGCCCGCGCGCCGAGCGGCACATGATCGAGATAAAGCCCGGTCAGCGCCGGATCGGCGAAGATCGCTTCGGTCATCGGCGTTTGCGAGAAACCGGGAGCGACTGCATTCACACGAATGCCGCGCTCTCCCAGCTCTAACGCCGCCACACGCACCAACTGTTCCAGCGCCGCCTTGGCGCAACTGTATGCGGCAAGACCTACGCCGGCGAGCCGCGCGGTTAGGGAGGAGAACAGCACCACATTGCCGCCATCGGGCATCGCCGGAATGGCGTGTTTGAGCAGCAGCGCATTGGCGGTGAAATGCAGTTCCATTTGGTCTTCGATCTGCGCCCGCTCAATCCGGGCAATGCCGCCCGCACAGGTCGTGCCCGCCGCGTTCACCAGCACGTCAATCGGGCCCGCATCGGCAAACAGCGCGGCAATCGAGGCTTCGTCGCGGATGTCGCAAACAGCGTGCTTGCCGCCAATTGCCCCGGCAAGTTCGGCAACGCCGCCGCTGCTGCGGGCGGCAACCGTCACCTGGCAGCCGTCACCGGCCAGCCGCCGGGCAACGGCCTCGCCCAGGCCGCCCGGGCTGGATGCGCCGATGACGAGTGCTATCCTGCCTGCAAAGTTCATGCCCCGACCTTAGAACCTGCAGCCGCCACTGCAAGAAAAAAGTCAGGCGTGATTGTTTTTAAGGTCGGATGCTAGAGCCGTTGTCGATCAGATATTCGCCCCCTGTCAGGAAGCGCGCATCGTCGCTGCACAGAAACACGATCAGGCTGGCGACATCATCGGGCGCGCCGATGGAGCCTGCCGGAAGGACGCCTTGCGGAATCTCCTGCTCTTCGCCGGGCCGACCCATCGCGCCCTGCACCATTGGCGTTTCGATGGCGGAAGGATGGATCGTGTTGCAACGCACCTTATAGCCTTGGTCCTGACAGTGGATGGCAATCGACTTGCTCATCGAACGCACCGCACCCTTGGCCGCCGAATAGGCAAAGAAGGGCGGGAAACCGAAATGGCTGGCGTTCGAACACATATTGATGATCGACCCGTTCTCGGACTTTGCAAGGAGGGGAAGCCCCAGTTTGCAGCCGATGAAAACGCCCTTGCACATGATGTCCATGGTCTTGTCGAACTGCTCAATGGTGGTCTGCTCCGGATCGGCGACAATCACGATCCCGGCATTGTTGACGAGAATATCGAGCCGCCCGTGATCGGCGGCAATCCGCTCATACACCGCCTGCCACTCGGCTTCGGAGGCCACATCATGGCGCAGCGCCACAGCGCCCTCGCCGATCTGTGCCGCCACGTCTTGCGCTGCCGCTTCGTTCACATCGGTCACGTAAACGATAGCCCCTGCCTCGGCGAGGCGCAGGCAATCGGCCTTGCCCAAACCCGACCCGCCACCGGTCACCAATGCAATCTTGCCAGCCAGTTTGCTCATTCTTCTCTCCCTGATGATTCGTTTGACTGTTCGCTTCGCACCTATGTATGGGTCGTCGCTAAAGCAGTCACACCTGATTTCTTTTTTTAGACATAAGGCGATCATGTCCGCGCGCAAGCAAACTTCCCGATTGAGCGAAATTCCGCGCGAAACATCGCGCCATTTGATCGAGCCGACTGCGCAAGCGCTTAAGAGTGCGAAGACCCGCTCGCGGCTGATCGAAGCGACGATCCGCTGCCTCGTCAAATACAGCTACGCCAACACCACAACGCCCAAGGTGGCGGAAGAAGCGGGCCTTTCGCGCGGGGCGATGCTCCACCATTTCGAAAACGGGCGGCAATTGATGCAGGCCACGCTGGTGGAACTGCATCACAAGCGGCTGCGCGCCTTCAGGCGCGGGGTGGGGACATTGAACGATGATGCCCGCACGCTGCTGCGATCCTATTGGGAACAGCTGCTCAGCCCCAAATTCATCGCTTTCCAGGAACTTGCCAATGCCGCGCGCACGGACAAGGAACTGGCCGCCACGCTGGAGCCGGTGCGCAAGGAATTCAACGAGCGCTGGCACGATCTGGCCATCGAACTGTTCCCGCAATGGAGCAAGGATCCCCATGCGTTCAAAATCGCGCTCGCGCTGACGCACAACACGCTGGAAGGCATGGCGCTGAACCGCCTGACCTTCGGGATTGACGAGGAAGAGATAGAGCTGGTGCTCGATCATCTCGAAAAGGTCATTCTCGATCTGCGCCCCGCCTAGCATCGGGGTCTAAGCCCCCATCCCCCAGCGGATGCCGCGCCGCAACAACTCGTAATAGACTGGATAATTCCACGCGCACCGCTCGATATGCGGGTAATAGGCTGTGATCGGCTGCAAGTCATAATGCCCCCGGCAGTGGCCCAGCGTGAGGTAAAGAATCGCGCCTTGCCCCACGCTGCGTTCATACAGCACCGGTACTTCAGTCTCATCGCAGGCAGCGAGCCCAAACTCCGGACAATCGCCTTTGAACGACGTGTGCAGCAAGGTTTCGAACCCGGCGAGCTGGCGGGTGAGATAAAGCTCATCCACAACCGAGAAATCGCGCAAACCATCGGTCATCGGGTGATCGTGGCGGGTGACGTGCACCTTGAACGGCCCGATGGGCGGGTGGCCGATAAACTGCGTTCCCAGAAGCTGCATAAAGCGCGGCGCATCATCGGGCGTTTCGACCAAGCCGCCCTCGGCAAAGCGCAGCAGCGAATTTGTCCCGTGCAAAGCGAGCCAGCGTCCGCCCCGCTCCAGCCAATGTTCCAGCACGTCGACCTCGACATCATCCGGCACCAGATCGCAGGTGTAAGTGATGAGCAGATCGGCGGCCTCGATCAGCGCGCTATCGGCATAGCTTGCCGCCACCGTGGTGCGGAGCGCAGGCTGCTCGGCCAGTAGCTTGAGCAGTTCCAGCCGTGCAAAGTCGATATCGTGGTATTTTCCTGCGGCGATCAAGTGCACCCGCATCCAAACTCTCCGATTGTTCGCACCCAGCCTTCAACTGCCCCTTGCACTTCGGCCATTCCCAGACCAAAAACAAGCATGATTGTTTTTTAAGGGATGGAAAATGGCTGGTGCAGGTGCTGGAAAAGGGCCGCTCGCAGGGGTGCGGGTCATCGATTGCACCAGCGTGCTGATGGGCCCCTACACCACGCAGATTTTCGCCGATCTGGGCGCGGATGTGATCAAGGTGGAAGCGCCTTCGGGCGACACTACGCGCGCCTTGCCGCCCGGCCCGACCGAGGATTGCGGCGCGATGTTCATGAACGTCAATCGCGGCAAACGCAGCCTGTTGCTCGATCTGAAGGAGGAGGCGGGCCGCGATGCGCTGCTGCGGTTGATCGATACAGCGGACGTGTTCATCCATTCGATGCGGCTGAAAGCCATCACCAAGCTAGGCCTGTCCTACGCCGATATGCAGGCCCGCAACCCGAACATCATCTACGCCAATCTCTACGGCTATGGCCGCAGCGGCCCCTATGCTGACTATCCCGCCTATGACGATATCGTGCAGGCAGCATCGGGCATTGTGGCGCTGCAAGCCGCACTTTCTGGCGGCGAACCGACTTATCTGGCGACGGTGGTCGCGGACAAGGTGGCGGGCCTCACGGCTGCCTATGCCGTGATCGCCGCGCTGTTCGCGCGCGAACGCAGCGGTATCGGGCAGGAAATCGAAGTGCCGATGTTCGAAACGCTCGCCTCTTTTGCAATGCTCGAACATTTGTGTGGGGCGATGTTCGATCCGCCGATTGGGCCGACCGGCTATGTCCGCGCGCTGTCGCCCGAGCGCAAACCCTATCGCACGGCGGACGGCTATATCGCGGTGATGATCTACAATGATCGCCACTGGCGCAGTTTTTTCGACGCCATCGGCAATCCGGAATGGTCAAAAGATCCGATGTTCGCCTCGCTCCGCACGCGGACGCAGAATATCTCGCAAGTGCTCGGCCAGCTCGCCGCTGTAATGCGCGAGCGCACGACGCAGGAATGGATGACGCTTTTCGAAGCGGCGCAATGCCCGGCCATGCCTGTGCGCTCGATCGACGATCTGCTCGATGATCCGCATCTGGAGGCCGTCGGCTTCTGGCACCGTTGCGACACGCCGCATGGCAAGGTGCGGATGCCCGGTGTGCCGGTGCGCTTTTCCGCAACACCGGGAGAAGCGGGGCGTCCCGGCCCCGGCCTTGGCGCGGACAGTGCAGAGGTGCTGGCAGAGGCAGGCTTTAACGAGCAGGAGATCGCCCAGCTAATGGGGAAAGAAGCGGTGGATCAGGCCGGATGAAAGACGACCAGTGGGCCATCCCGCGTTTGCGCAATCGCGGCAACAACCGCACTGCCGATGGCAATGTCATCCGCCGCAATACCGTCCACCCGGCTCATCATCCGCACCCCTTCGGCAAGATCGACCAGCGCGACATTGTAAGGCTCCAGCGGCGGGCGCGGATGGATCGTCGTGACCGCATAGACCGTGCCCGTGCCGCACGCCTCAATCCATTCCAGCGCCTGCCCTTCCGGACCGCAAACGCGCGGCGGGAAAAAGACCGCGCCACTGGCAGGATCGCGTTGCAGCAAAATCCGGCCTTCATCCAGCGCTTCACGCCAGCGGGCTTCGGGGCCAGGAGCATCGTTGGGCGTCATGCGGCCTTGCTATGGGCCTTGCCCGCAATCGTCAATCACCGGTGCGCGGCATGACCGACCCCTTCCCCCGCGCTGCTGCTGCCATCGCCGGTCTGGCGACCTTTGGCGTGGGCGAGTGCCCGGGCTTCACCTCGCTGGAAATGGCCGCAAAGGCCGGACTGCTGGCGCTGGTTGATGGCGGCATTCCGCTTGGCCAAGTCGATGCGCTGTTCTGCTGCCTACCGGATGATCTTTTCGCGGGCCTATCGCTCGCCGAAGCCTATGGCATTCACCCGCGCTTTACCGACAACAACCGCACCGGCGGTTCGTCCTTCGCCAGCCATGTCATCACCGCTGCGGTGATGATCGATGCGGGCTATATCGACTGCGCGCTGATCGCTTACGGCTCCAACCAGCGCAGCAGCGGCGGGAAGCTCGCCACGCCCGCCCGCAGCTCGGCTTGGGAAGCGCCATACAATCCGCTCTATCCGCTCAGCAGCTATGCGCTCGCCGCCGCCCGCCACGCGCATGAATTCGGCACCACGCGCGAGCAAATGGCTGCCGTCGCGGTGGCCGCGCGGCAATGGGCCAACACCAATCCCGAAGCCTTTGCCAAGGGCGAGCTGACCATCGCCGATTGCCTTGCCAGCCGCATCATCAGCAGCCCGATCAGCAAGGCCGATTGCTGTCTGGTAACCGACGGCGCGGCCGCCATCGTCCTGACCTCGACCCGGCGGGCGCGCGACGGAATACAGACGCCCGTCCCCGTGCTCGGCGCAGCAGCGGCGACATGGCACAATGCGATCAGCCGCTCCGCCGATCTCACATGCACGGCAGCCGTGGAATCCGGCGCAAGAGCGATGGCGGCGGCGGGCGTGACACCGCAGGATTTCGACACCGTGCAATTGTACGATGCCTTCACCATCAACACGATCCTGTTCCTAGAAGACCTCGGCTTTTGCGCCAAGGGAGAAGGCGGGCCCTTCGTCGCCAGTGGAGCGATTGCACCCGGCGGCAGTCTGCCGGTCAACACCAATGGCGGCGGGCTGAGTTGCTGCCATCCGGGAATGTACGGGCTCTTCGCGATTATCGAGGCTGCGCGGCAAATCCGCGGCGACGCTGCCAACCAGCAGGACGGGGCCAGCCTGTGCCTCGCCCACACCAATGGCGGAACGCTGTCCAGTCAGGCGACGCTTGTGCTCGGCGCGATGGAGACCGTTTGAGCACATAACTAAAAGGAGAAGGATACCATGCCCCGCATCACCATTCCGCAGGATCAGGCGCACGATCCACTGTCCTACACCTGGGCGCACTTCACACCGGAAATCGGTGCGGCGGCGGCGGCCTATTCCTTGGCTGTGTACGAACATTCGCAGCTCTCGATGCGCGAAATGGAAGCCGCGCGGATGCGCACCGCGCTGATCAACGGATGTCATCTGTGCCGCAATATGCGGGCCGAACGCGATTTGCCCGGACACATCACCCGCAGCGGTGGCGATGCCGCGCGGGCCGCAGCAGCGCGCGACAACACTCCGCCACCCGAGGAGTTCTACGCCGCCATCCCCGACTGGCAGAATGCAACGCTCTTTTCCGAACGCGAACGCCTCGCCATCGAATATGCCGAGCGGCTCGGCGAAGCGCCCCGGTCAATGGACGAGGACGAGGATTTCTGGGCGCGGATGCACGCCAGCTTCAGCGACCGCGACATCGTCGATCTGACTTTCGCTATCGGATCATGGATGGCGCTGGGGCGGTTTACCCATGTCCTGGCACTCGACGGCGTGTGTATGCCAACCATGCCGGAGTGAGGAAGCGGCCAGCGAGGACTGGCAAATGCCGGGGTTTTGCCCAGCCAAGATTGTGCGAGCCCTCGCCGTTCTATGTCCTCCCTAAGGCACATCGAAACGCCCATAGGTCGGCGTCGCGTCAGTCAGGTGATCGACCGCAAACCGGACCGAAAGCTCGATACCGGCCAGGGTCTGCGCCTCATTGCCGGTGTCGAAACCATGCCCGGCACCCAGCAGCGTGTAGAACGCATAGGGCACACCGACGTCCTCGGCCCGGGCGGCAAGCTCCTCAGAATCGCGATAGGGCACGACCGGGTCTTGTTCCCCATGCAGGATCAGGAAGGGTGCCTCGCCGGCTTCGAGATCCGCATCGCGCAGCAGCACACCCCACCAGGCATTAACGAAGCGCGGTTCGGGCCGTTCGATATCAAATTGGTCAAGCGCGTAGGCGATCTGCAAAGTCACAAATGTTCCGGCGGACGATCCCCAATAGCCAAGCCGGCTTATGTCGAAGCAATATTGGGCGGCATTGTCCTCCATCCAGTTCAGCGCAGTCACGCCGTCTTCGAAGGACGCCATGATTGGCACGTATAGCGGGGCGTCAGGGGCGATGGTCCCGTCATCGATATAGGCCTGCCCGACCTCCGCAAACGCAGGCGAAAGAACCGGGTTGTCGCCCGCGAGACGGTAATTGATCGAGACGAAGTTGAACCCTGCGGCCGTGACACGCGGAGCGATGGCGGCAACGAGCGAGTCCTGCTTGTCGCCAAGGATGAAGCCGCCGCCATGCACATAGAAAATCGTTGGGCGCGGGGCGGTGCAGGTGGCTTCGGGCTGGTAGATGTCGAGCAGCAGGTCGACGCTGCCCGCCTCGGTTGTGCCTTGCCCGTACTGGATGTCCTCCAGCAGCGTGAAGGTGCTCTGACTACCTGTCGGCGTGGGTGTCGGGGGCGGAGTGGGCGTCGGCGCCGCTGCAACAGGGGGCGGCGCGGGGGTCTCGTCTCCCCCACACGATGACAGGGCAAAAGCGGCGATGATGCAGAGCGGGCTCCGCCCGTGAAGATTCAGGATCATGTCAATTCTCCAGCTTTTCTAAAAGTGGGGCTATGCGGTGAGTGTGACCGCACGGGTTGCAGGGCCTGACGGATCGCTAGGCTCAAGCTCGGATGGGCGACCGAAGAGAACCCGCCATGCGCTCCGCACCGAGCGCACCTGCTTCAGGTCGCGCCACAGGTTCGCCCATTCGTGAAAGGCGATCACGAAGGGATTGTTGCTGGTGACGGGCTTGGTCGGGCCATAACGCACCGGCTCATCGTCACGTTCTTCCACGAAAGTGCCGAAGAGGCGGTCGAACACGATCAGCACGCCGCCGAAATTGGTGTCGAGATAGTCCGCGTTCGAACCATGATGCACCCGGTGGTGCGAGGGTGTGTTGAACACACATTCGAGCGGGCCGAGCTTGCCCACCGCTTCGGTGTGCAGGAAGTACTGGTAGCGCAGATTGACCGCCAGCAAGGTGGCGATGACCAAGGGATGAAAGCCCATCAAAGCCATCGGCAGGAACACCACCCACGCGCCGGAAATTGTGCTGCTCCAGCCAAGCCGGAAGGCGGCAGGCAAAGTGAATTCATTGGGCGAATGGTGCACCGCATGGCTGGTCCACAGCCAGCGGATCGTGTGGCTGAAACGGTGCTGCCAATAGTAGAAGAACTCCAGCACGATGAAGCCAACCACCCAGGTGCGCCAGTCATCCATCGCCCATTGCACCGGAGCAAAGGCAAACACCGCGAACATCGCAGCGGTCACCACGCCTCCGGTGATGAGCTTGGAGATGAACTGGCCCACCATCACGCCGAGATTGGCGCCCAGTGAGCCGAGATCGTAGCCTCGGCCAGATCGTCTGCGCCAGGCAAACTCGGCCAGTCCGAACAGGATGACGACAAGGACAAAAGCGACAGGGGGTTGATCGGTCAGCATGACAGTTTCCTATTTATCGGGGTTTGGTGGGCTTGGCGCACTCAGCGGTTTGACCGGAGCGCGGCGATTTCGGCGCGGCTGAGCACTTGGTCACGGTTGGTGTCGGCAGCCACAAAGGTGGGTGCTCCGCCATTCCGGAGCTCGGAGCGCGAGATGCGCTGGTCGCCATTGGTGTCGAGCGGAGCGAGCGCGCGGTATCCCTGATCGAAGCGGTCGCCGAACATTTGCGGACGGTCGCGGCGGTCGACATAACCGTCTTCATTGCGGTCCATCCTTGCGAAGGTATCGGCGCGGGCGCGGTCGAACTCGGCACGGGTAATTGCGCCATCGCCATTGCTATCGGCACGCGCCAGAAGCTGCTGCATCTGGTCACTCGATTGCGCGCTCGCCGGGACAGCGAGGAACAGCGCGGGGCCGGAAATGATGCCGGCGAGAAGGGCGGGCATGAACTTGAAATTCTTGGTCATCGGATATCTCCATCGTTTGTGATGCATGGAGAATGGCCGCGCCGCGTTGCCCCGGTTTGCCCGGCGCAACACGAAATGTGACGAAATGTTGCCGCCGGATGCGGCAGTGGTCACAAACGGTCACAAATCGCCGCTGGAGCGAAGCCCCGCACGCGCCTATTGTTGTGCAATGCTGCAAGGCCCGACCATCCTGCTTGTCGATGACGATCCCGAGCTTTTGGCCCTTGTTTCCGGGGTGCTGGAACGCAGCGGTATGCACACGATCACCGCGCAATCCGCAGCCGAGGCCGAGGTGCCCATCGCGCAGGCGCGGCCCGATCTTGTCGTGCTCGACCTGATGATGCCGGGAGAAGATGGCTTGAGCTTCTGCCGCCGGATCAGGGCGACTTCCAATCTCCCGATCATCATGCTGACCGCTATGGCCGAGGATATCGACCGGATCATCGGGCTGGAAATCGGTGCCGATGACTACCTCGGCAAGCCCTTCAATCCGCGCGAACTGGTCGCCCGGATCAAGGCCGTTTTGCGCCGCCGTGACGCTGACGTCACCCCCGCTGCCACTACACCGCGCGCGCTGCGCTTCGGCAATTTCGTGCTATTGCCCGACCAATTGGCGTTATGAGATGCCAGCGGCGCGGATATCGTGCTCACCTCGGGCGAGTTTGCCTTGCTCCTTGCGCTGGTCGAGCGGGCTCCGCGCGTGCTCTCGCGCGAAATGTTGCTCGATCTGTCGCGCGGGGTGAACACCAACCCCTTTGACCGCAGCGTGGACTCGCAGATCAGCCGTATCCGCCGCAAGATCGAACCCGACCCCCGGCAACCGCAATTCATCAAGACCGTGCGCCATCTGGGCTATGCCTTTTCGGCTCCGGTGACGCGCGAAGGCGGGTGAAGCGGCACATGGGCGGGCTGTTCAACTCGATCCTGGCGCGGGTGCTGGCGCTAACCTTCGCGCTGCTTGTCCTTACGCTTGGCGTGCTGATCGCCATCATGCAGACGCCCGTATCGGGCCGCGTCTTCGACCGCGCGATTGGCGAAAGCGCCAACAGCATTGCCGAACTGGTCTGGCTCATCGAAACCTCGCCGCCAGAGGCAGAGGGGGCCATCTTGTCGACCTATGCGAGCCGTTCACGGATTGCCTGGGTAGAGGAGCGATTTGCCAACGGACTTGCCCCTGATCGATCGCGCCATGCGCTGCTCACAGAAGACGCCACTGCGGTGTCCGAGCGGCTGCGGGCGCGGGACATCCGCTTTGATGCGGTCGGCGCGCTCGAACTGGCCCGGAGAAGCGGCAGCAATCCGAATTTGTTCTACAATTCGGCGAGTACGCTGCACATCGCCATCGGGCTTGAAGATGGCAGGGTGTTGAACATCTGGCTGGCCCCTTCGATCATTTTTACCGAGCCGCAATATGCACCCTATTTCCTGTTGGGACTGGTGCTGGTGATCACCGTGCTGCTGGGGTTTGCGCTCCACCGCGTAATTATGCGACCGATCCGTGCGCTTGAGCATGATGCCGAGCGTGTGGGGCTTGCCGAAACCGCCATGCCGGTTTCGGAAACCGGCCCCCGCGAGCTGCGCCAACTGGCGCGGGCGCTCAACCGGATGCGGTTACGGCTCGACGGACTCATCCGAGAGCGCGAACAGATCATGGTCGCAATCGCGCATGATATTCGCACAGGGCTCACCAAACTGCGACTGAGGACAGACAGCAAGGATGCTGTGCCTGTCGCCGAAATCGAGCCCGATCTTGTGCAAATGGAGCGCCTGCTATCGGACATGATGGCCTATGCCCGCGCCGAAAACCCCCTCGCAGAGCATGAATTGATCGAGCTGCGCTCGTTCGTGGCCGCGCTGGCCGAGCGCGCACCGCAAAGCATCGAGATAACCCACGACAGCGCGAAAGACCCCTTCACCATCGCCGGGAGCCGTCTGGCGATAACCCGGATGTTCGAGAACCTGTTCGCAAATGCGAGGGCGTATGGCGGGGGATGGATCGGTCTTTCCATCGCACGGGACGCGGAAGGGCTGGCGGTGGCGGTTGAAGATAACGGCCCGGGCATCCCCGAAACCCAGATCGACCGTGTGTTCGAGCCGTTTTTCCGCGGCGAGGGGTCGCGCAATGCGGCAACCGGCGGCACCGGCCTCGGCCTCGGCATAGCCCGCGCCATCGCGCATACACACGGCGCGCAAATCCGGCTGTCCAACCGGCCCCAAGGAGGCTTGCGCGCCGAAGTGCATTTCCCAGCAGCGATAGCCATGTGAGGCCGCTGGCCCGGAGCGGAAAAGGCAGCTGGCGGCTAGCTTCCCAATGTCATGTCCCCTGAACGTGTGTCAAATAAGACAAATCAGGATGGCAAATCCCTGCGGAAATCGCGCGGGCGCAATTCGTAGCGCGAGAGCTTGTCGTAGAGCGTTTTACGCGGGATCTGCATTCGATCCGCTACGATACTGACATTGCCATCACTCATACGCAGTGCCTCTTCGAGCACGGACTTCTCGAAATCTGCCACAACGGTTTGCAAAGACCCAATGCCGGCGCCGGCATTAGCAACCGTGCCGGTCGCGGAAATTCCCAGAATGAAGGCGTGGGCATATCCGCGCAGCTCATGCAAATTGCCCGGCCAGTCGTGGGTTTGCATATGCCGCCACTCCGCCGCGCCAATCGGCTCTGCGGTCTTGTTTGTCGAAACCTCCAGGTCCGCGACGAAGCGGCGGAAAAAATCGGCAATGTCGTCACGCCGTTCACTGAGCGGTGGAAGCGATATGCGCACTGCTCCGAGTCGGCTTTCGAAACTTGGCGTGAGCATGGAGTCCCCGGCCGCAGAACTCTCTCTCGCCGCGACAATAACCCGGAAGTCGAGCTTGCGCTCTCTTTCTGCGCCCAGCGGCAATAGGGTACGGGTTTCCAAAGTCGATAGCAGCCGGGACCGGATAGCGCCTTCCATCGCGCCGACATCGTCGAGAAACAGGGTTCCACCATTGGCACGCTCGATCAGGCCGGTTCGCGAAAGTCCGGTTCCCGGCTCGCGGCCGAACAGTACAAGCTCTGCATCACGGTGTGCCACCAATCCGGGATCTATCGTGATAAAGGGACGGCTGGCGCGCGGGCTTAGATCGTGGAGCAGGCGTGCGGCATATGTTTTGCCGGTACCCGTCTCACCCACCAGCACGGCGTCAATGTCCGCTTCGGCCACCGCTGTGAGGACGTTGCGCAACGTCTCTGCCGCTTGGGACGTGCCGATGACACCCACCTTCCCGCGATTGCTCAGGGCCGAGCGGAGCCGCCGGTTTTCCAGCACGAGGTTGCGCTTTTCCGCCGCCGTCTGGATCGCCCGCAATATCTCGGAGATGGAATAGGGCTTTGTGAAGAAATCGGCGGCGCCGTTCTTCAGCATATCCACGGCCATGGCCACATCGCCGTGGCCCGTGGTGAAAATCACCGGAATGTCCGGATCCTGCTTCCTGACCAGTTCAAAGAATTCAATCCCGTCAATGCCGGGCAGGCGCACATCGCTGACGATGACACCGTCGAAGCTTGGCCCGATCGAACGCATGACAATGCGCGCATCGCTGTACAGGGCGACATCCATTCCTTCGAGACGCAGGGCCTGGGCCAAGGCCTCGCCGAGCGCCGGGTCGTCTTCGACAACGACAACCTTGATTGTTGGCGCCGCCGTCATGCCAGCGGGACGACCATGGTAAAGCGCGCGCCGGGACCGTTGGCATCTGCAGTAAGGTTCCCGCCCAGATTGCGCATGATCTCCTGCGAAATAACAAGGCCCAGGCCGAGCCCGTCGGGCTTCGTGGTGGCAAAGGGCTGGAACAGGGTGTCACGCTGGGCGTCCGACAGACCCGGCCCGTTATCGGATACGGTGAGGGCGCATTCGTCACCTTTGCGCTCAACGCTGATCTCTATTGTGCCGCCGACCCCTCCGGCATCAATCGCATTCTGGAGCAAATTGACGAGCACCTGTTCAAGGCCGACATGCTCGCCCCTGACCTTGATCGCCATGTCATCGGCTCCCGGTGTTTTGAACGCGATTTGAAACGTCGCAATGCGATCACCCAGCAACAATTGTGCCCCTTCGATCACTTCACCGAGCGAGACATCGCGTGGTCGCGAGGTGTTTTTGCGGCTGAACCGGCGGAGTTCATCGGTAATTTTGCCGATCCGGTCAGACAGCGAGACGATCTTGCCGAAATTCTCCTTCGCAGATGCTGTATCGCCCAAGGCAAGCATCTTGCTACCATTCTCGGCATAGAGGCGCATCGCGCTGACCGGCTGACGGATCTCGTGGCCAATTCCGGCAGTAACCTGACCGAGCGTGGCCAAACGGTTTGCCTGCTGCATCTGGTCGCGCAGCTTGGCCGCGCGTTCTTGTGCCTGCATCTCTGCCTGCGCCTTACGTCTGATTGCTACGATGAACACTGCGCCGCCAAACAGCGCGGCGGCGAAAAGGGCAAGCAGCAGCGCCAGTTGGGCATTGGTGCGCGCCGCAGACAGGCGCGGTGCAGGATCAAACAGCAGATGCAGAGCCCAATCATCTGGCGAAATCGTATTCTCTGTCTCGATCCGGGCGGTTTCGACGAGCGTCGATCCGGCGGCAATATCCGGCATGGGCGGCAAATCCGCCAAGCCGAATTGCAGCTCGTCCGCGCTCCGGTCGCGCTGTGATGCCGCTTCCGGCCGCAATGTATTGAACCGCCAATCGGGATTGCTGGTCACCAAAACGACGCCATCAGCGTCGGTAACAAAGACGCCTTCGGTGCCTTCGAGCCAGCTCGCTTCGAGCGCATCGAACTCTACCTTTACCGCCACAATACCCAATGTCCGCGATCCGCTGACCACTCTTTGTGCGATGTAGAGACCGGGGCGGCGGCTGACCGTGCCGAGCGCAAACTGGGTGGCGTTGCCGCTGTCCATCGCGGTGCGAAAATACCGCCGGAAGGCATAGTTCGAACCGACGAAACTGGTCGGCAGCCGCCAGTTGCTCGCCGCCAGCGTAGTGCCGCTGGCATCGGTCACGTAGATTGCTGCCGCGCCAGTTTGCACCGCCAGCTCTTCCAACCTCCGATTAAGGACGGTTTCGCCGCCAGCGTCGCCCGCGAGCAAGCCCTGCACTTGCGGGTCCTCTGCAAGAACCAGCGGGACGAGGGAGAACTTCTCAAGTTCGCTTTGCAATCCCTCAGCCAAAATCGCCGCATCCCCGGCTGCCGCTACCTGCGCTTCAGCCAGCGCAGAGTTCCGTAAACCTCGTTCCAGCGCGAGATAACCCAAAAGCGCGATGACAAGGGTTACTGCCCCGATAATGGTGACCAGCGTCATGCGGTCACGCGCTGTCGAGCTGGGAGCGTTCATGGGATCACTGTGCGGAATCTCGCAATTCCGTCAACAAATTTGTGCGAAATCTCCGAATTTTGATCAGCCGATTTAATACAAGCTGCTAAAAACTAGACACTTTCGCTTTCATGCAATTCTTATTGCGCGCTATTGGCCCAGCCTTATGATCGACCGCAAAGCAACGGTAATTGCCGAGCTTGGAGGGGAAATCGATGGGGACCACATCCGGGTCTGTTGCTGATGGAGTGAAGGCTGAACGCCGCCCATTCTATCGCCAGTTGTATGTTCAGGTGCTTGCGGCGATCGTATTCGGCGCGCTGCTCGGCCATTTTTATCCGGACATCGGCACTTCGTTGAAGCCGCTTGGCGATGGTTTCATCAAGCTGGTCAAAATGATTATCGCGCCGGTCATTTTCCTCACCGTCGCGGGCGGCATCGCGGCGATGCGCGATATGTCGTCTGTCGGCAGCGTTGCCGGCAAGGCGATGATCTATTTCCTGTTCTTTTCGACGCTCGCCCTGATTATCGGTCTGGTCGTGGGGAACGTTGTGCAGCCGGGTGCCGGCCTGAACATCGACCCGGCTACGCTGGATGCCAGTGCGGTGGAAACCTATGCCCAGACAGCGGAAGAACACACGCTGTGGGCCTTCGTTCTGAACATCATCCCCACAACGCTATTCAGCGCCATGACCGATGGCAACATCTTGCAGGTGTTGCTGGTTGCCATTCTGACCGGAGTAGCGCTTTCGGCAACGCGGCCGCACAGCGATCTTGTCATCGATCTGATTGCATCGCTGGGCGAGGCGGTTTTCAAGCTGGTCCATATGCTGATGAAGCTGGCCCCGATCGGTGCCTTCGGCGCAATAGCATTTACCATTGGCGAGTTCGGAATTTCCTCGCTCGCCAATCTCGCTGCCTTGATTGCCACCTTCTACCTGACCTCGCTGCTCTTCGTCGTCGGCGTGCTTGGCATGGTTGCCTGGTTTACCGGCTTCTCGCTGTTCGCCCTCATCAAATACCTGCGTGAGGAATTGCTGCTGGTGCTTGGCACGTCGTCTTCCGAAGCGGCTTTGCCGAGTTTGATGGAGAAGATGGAGATAGCGGGCTGCCGCAAGACGGTGGTCGGGCTGGTGGTACCCACGGGCTATTCTTTCAATCTCGACGGAACGAATATCTACATGACCTTGGCCGCGCTGTTCATCGCGCAGGCCGTTGGCGTCGAGCTGTCATGGGGTGAGCAGATTACGCTGGTTCTTGTTGCCATGGTCAGCTCGAAGGGCGCAGCGGGTGTGACCGGCGCGGGCTTCGTGATCCTTGCCGCCACGCTGTCGGTTGTCCCCACAGTGCCGGTCGCTGGAATGGCGCTTATTCTGGGCATCGACCGCTTCATGTCCGAATGCCGCGCGCTCACCAATTTCATCGGCAATGCGGTGGCAACCGTGGTGGTGGCCAAGTGGGAAGGCGCGCTCGATGCCGACCGGCTGGCGGCGGCCATGGCAGGCACCCCCATGCCACTGCCCGAGGAAGACACCGAACGGCACGAGCGCACCGGGCCGTACAGCGAAGGCCTTACCAATGCCGCAGGAGACCCGGCATGATCGCCCGCCGCGATCTGTTTGGCCTTGCTGCCGTGGTGGCCGCGAGCAGCTCGCTGCCGCTGGTCAATCGCACGGTGCTGGCGCAAGAGGCGGATCCGGAGGAAATTCTGCTGTGGCCGGGCGATGCGCCGGGGCGTGGCCGACCGAGCGGGCCTGAACAGATCGGCGGCGAAGGCGCAGGCTATGGCGCGGTGTCGAACATCTCGACCCCGCGTATGCGCGTCTACCGCCCCGACCAGCCCAATGGCCGCGCGGTGCTGGTGTGCGGCGGCGGCGGTTACTTCCGCATCCAGCTGTGGAAGGAAAGCACCCCCGCGGCACGCTGGCTGCAGGCGCGCGGCTACACCGTTTTCGAACTGCTGTTCCGCCTGCCGGGAGACGGCTGGGAGCCCAGTGCGCCGTTTGCCGACGCGCAGCGGGCGATGAAGATCATCCGCACCCGCGCCGACGAATTCGCCATCCGGCCAGACCGGATCGGCATTATGGGCTTTTCCGCCGGCGGCCACCTCGCCGGCTTCACCGCGCTCCAGCCGGCGCGCGAACTCTACGCCGGGCAAGACCGCTATGAAGCCGTCAGCGCGCGGCCCGATTTCACCGTGCTACTGTTCCCCGTGGTGACGCTGCGCGCGCCCTACGACACCACCCGCACCCGGCGCGAGATCGTGGGCCGCAATCCCACCCGCGCCGCCGAGGACGCCTGGTCGCTCGACACCTACGCGCAGCGCGATGCGCCGCCGACAATCATCTTCGCTTCGGCCGATGACGCCACGACTCCGCCCGCCCACGGCATCATGCTAGCGCAGGCGCTTTGGCGCGAGGGGGCAGCGGCGGAATTGCATATATTCGAGGATGGGGGCCACGGCTGGGGGCTCGGCACGAGCGACCAGATCCTCAGCCAATGGCCGGATATGTTTGAAGCGTGGATCACCCGGCGGAGTTTCGGGACATAACAATAATAAAAGTGGAGGATACGACCATGAAATTCACATCCCTTGGCAAGCTGGTGCTGCTCAGCACTTGCAGTCTTGTTGCCGCGACCAGCGCCGCCCGGGCGCAGGATGCCAACCCGCCCAGCGTACCGGCGGACCAGCCCGAAGCGGTTGACGAGAACCGGATCGTGGTGATCGGCTCGCAGATCCAGGGCGCGCAAATCAACGATGTGCTGCCGGTGACCGTGATCGACGAACAGATCATCGAAAACACCGGCGCTGCATCGGGTGACGAACTGTTCCGCTCGATCCCGCAGGCGGGCACGGTGGCGTTTAACGAACAGAATGCGACGACCCAGAACAGCGCGCGCGGCGATGTCGGATCGATCAACCTGCGCGATCTGGGCACGGGCAACACGCTGCTGCTGATCAACGGCCGCCGCATGACGCTGCATCCCGGCTTCCAGACCGAACTGTTGGTGCCCGTGGTTAGCTCCGACACCAATGAAATCTCTCCGGGCAGCGTGCGCCGGATCGAAGTGCTGCGCGACGGCGCCTCTGCCGTCTACGGCGCGGACGCGGTGGCAGGCGTAGTCAATACCATCCTGCGCGGCGGCATGACCGGCGGTTTTATCGAAGCCGACTATCGCGCATCGGACGGCACCGACCTGTACAATTACAGCATCAGCGGCGGACTGGGCTTTGACTTTGGCGGCGGGCGCGGCAATCTGACGGTTTACGGCAGCTACTTCCGCGAAAACGGCCTGCTGGCATCCGAGCGCGATTATGCAGCTGACGAAGATCGTCGGCCGCTGGTTGCCGGCACCGATTTCGAAGACGATGCTTCGTTCAACAACCGCAACACCTTCGGCCCGTTCGGCCAGTTCGACATCCAGGCGCCGAGCAGCCGGACGCCGATCGGTGATGACGACTTCTATCTGCAGCCGAACACCTTCCCCAACTGCAGTTTGGACTTTGGTGGCGGCGTGTGCGCTCGCGCGGGCACCACGCCGACCACGGATGTCCGCTACAACACCAATTTCGGCAATCACCTGATCAGCGAGAAAGACCGCTACAATCTAATGGCGTTGCTCAGCTACGAATTGAGCGACAATGTGGAGGCCTATTTCGAAGGCAGTTTCTACCGTTCGGAAAACCGCCGCAACATCGAAGCCTCGGCCATCCTTAGTGCGGTTCCGGTGGGAATCTCGCGCAATGCCTACTGGAACCCCTTCGGACCGACGGGCAGCCCCAACCGCCTCCCCGGCACCACCATCGCTTCCTCCGGCGCTGACGTGATCATGGAACGCTATCGCTTCGTCGATGTCGGCAACCGCGATGTCTCGGTGGACAAGGACACCTATCGCCTCGTGGCAGGCTTGCGCGGCAATTTCGGCGAGTGGGATTTTGACACTGGCTTTGTCTATTCCGAAGCCGAATCGCTCGACCTGGCGCGGAACCGTGTGTCGCTGACGTTGATGCAGCAGCAGATCAACCTGACCACGCCCGATGCCTATAATCCGTTTAACGGCGGCTGTGTAACCGGCGATCCGGGCCAGGGCGATTGCACGCCCAATCCGGCCTCTTCGATCGACCCGTTCCGCATCGACGTATTCCGTCGCGGCGGCACCAGCCTCGCCCTCGCCGATTTCAAGATCAGCCGCGACGATTTGTTCACCCTGCCCGGCGGCGATCTGGGGGTTGCCGTGGGCGTCGAGTGGCGGCGCGAGACCTTCTTTGACGATCGCGATCCGCGGCTTGATGGCACCATCACTTTTACTGACAGCGTGACCGGCGTGTTCAACGGCAGCGATGTGGCGGGCACCAGCCCTTCACCCGACACCAACGGCACGCGCGAAGTCTATTCGGCCTTTGCCGAGCTCTTCGTGCCGCTGATCGGCCCCGATATGGACATTCCGCTGATCGAGGAGCTGAACCTCCAGCTGGCAGGCCGGATGGAGCATTTCACCGATATCGAGCAGACCGCCATCGTCCCGCGTGTGGCGGCGTCGTGGACGCCGTTCTCGGGTATCACCTTCCGCGGTGCCTGGTCGCAGGGCTTCCGTGCGCCGAACCTTGTGCAGGTGAACGACGAAGGCACCACCCGCTCCAACACCCGCGACGATTTCGTTGTGTGTCAGGCGCAGGTGGAGCGGGGCCAGATCGCCAACCTTGGCGTCTGTCCCGGCGCGGGCGTGATCAGCTTCCGCTCGGGTGCGCGCGATCTGGAGCCGGAGGACAGCGAGAGCATCAATCTGGGTGTGGTGCTGGAACCCGGCTTCCTCCCCGGCCTCACATTGACGGCGGACTATTGGGAAGTGGAACAGCGCGGCCTTGTCGGCACCTTCGGGGACGATAACGCCATTGCGCTTGACCTGCTGCGCCGCCTCAACGGCAGCACCAACCCCAATGTGATCCGCGAAGCGCCCACGGCCGATGACATCGCGCTGTTCACCGGCACCAGTCTGGCGCCGGCCGGCCGGATCATCCAGGTGCTGGACCCCTATCTGAACCTCGACAGCCGCATCTCGCGAGGCTGGGACTTCGGCCTGTTCTATAACGTGCCCAATTTCGGCCTCGGCGATTTCCGCCTGCGCTTCAACGCGGCGCGGCTGAACAGCTTCGTCCAGTCGGCCGGACCGGACGGACAGGAACTGGTCGATGCCATCGCGGCGGGAATACTGCCCACCGATGTCACCGTGGGCGGTCTGGGCGAATTGCTGGAGATTGAAGGGCGGCCCAAATGGCGCTTCAGCACCTCGATCAACTGGGAAAGCGGCCCGGTCGATATCGGTCTGTTCGGCAGCTATGTTGGCGAAGTGTGGGATACCAGCGTCACTCGCGACGAGCTGATCGTGTCGGATGACGTCAACGCCAATTTCTTCCGCGTCGACGATGTCTTCACGGCCAACTTCTCGATTGCCTACACCTTCGACAATGACGGCATCCTCGACCGCACCCGAGTTCGCCTCGCGGTGACCAACATCTTTGACGAAGATCCGCCGCTGGCAGACGAGAGCTACGGCTTTTTCAGCGAACTGCACTCGGCGCGCGGACGGCAAGTGACCGTAGAACTGCGCAAGCGGTTCTAGGCGAGATGCCGGTGTCGCCGATACGTATCCTGCTGGCGATATCGGTGCTGGCGGCGGGGGCGTGTTCCACCACGCCTCCGCCCCCGGCCACTTCGCAGGCGCAGGCGGCAGGTTGTGCCAGCAGCAGCGTGGTGATTGCTTTCGACTTCGAAGGCGCTTCGCAATCGCGCTGCTCGGCGGATGGCGAACGGGCTTTCACCATCGTGGTCAGTCCCGAACACGCTCCGCCGATCAATCCCAGCCCGTGGTATGCCTTCCGCTATGTCGCGGCACCCGGCGGCCCCGATAGCCCGGATGACGGTGTCAGCATTACCTTGCGCTACGAAGGCGCGGAGCATCGCTATCCGCCCGAATGGCGCGCCGGGAGCGAATTGCGGATGCCCGAAGTCTCGCTTTCGCCCGATGGCTTGGAGGCAAGTTTTGTTGTCACCGCAGGCAGCGCCACGGTCAGCGCGCAGGAACTGTTCGGCGTCGACCGCCATGCTGCCTTACTGGCCCGGTTGGCCGCGCGCGAAGGAAACACGCGTCTGACGCTCGGCTATTCGCGCGAAGGCAGGCCGATCGAGGCGCTGACGATGGGCAGCCCGAATGCGCCGCATCTGGTGATCCTGCTCGGACGTGCGCATCCCCCCGAAGTCAGCGGCGCAGTGGCGATGGAGGGCTTTCTGCTGCAACTTGCCGATGCGATGGCCGATGGTCGGCTTGACGGCGCGCGGTTCCAGATCCTTGCGGTTCCGCTGCTCAATCCCGACGGCGTGGTGCGCGGGCACTGGCGGGCCAATACAGGCGGGATCGATCTCAACCGCGACTGGGGCAGCTTTACCCAGCCGGAGACGCGCGCGGTCAAGCAATGGCTCGATGCGTTACCGGCGAATGTCGCGCCGCTGGTGATGCTCGATTTCCATTCGACCCGGCAAAATCTGTTTTATGTGCAGGGGGATGGCGAGACCAACGCCGTGCAGGAACGCTTCCTGTCGCAATGGCTGGCAGGGCAAGAGCAAGCCATCACCGGCTACCCCTTCACGATTGAACGGCGCAATGCCAACCCCGGATCAGGCACTTCCAAGAACTGGTTTTTCGCGCAATACAACATCCCCGCCTACACATACGAGGTTGGCGACGAAACGGATCGCGATGCGGCCATGCTTGCCGCGCAAGAACTCGCGCAGCGCTTTGTCGCTGCGACCGAGGGACTGACACAAGACTAGTTCAATGCGTTCGCTTGGCGAATGGAGTGCATGAATTTGGCACGCGCAGGTGCCGTCGCATTCGCGCTGGGGTCAAAACTCCAGCGCGGTGACCATCTCGCCAGTATCACGCGCGGGAGTAAGGGGCGCGCAACGGATCAGCCAGTCGGCTTGCGCTAAGCCAAGCTGAACCCCGCTGTCCTGATTGCCGAGCGGGCGCAGGCCATCGGCTTCCCACTTTGCCCTGACGAAGGTTTCCCGTTCGCCAGTCGCAGGAATTGGGCCAGCAAGCGACAGCACCCGCCATGGCAGAACCGCGCTAGTCGGCTGTCCTTGTAGTGCCGCCAACAGCGCGCGCAGGAACAGCCGCGCGGTGACCATGGCCGAGGTCGGATTGCCGGGCAGGCCCAGCACCCATCTCCCTTGCGCGCGGCCAAGCCAGACAGGCCTTCCCGGCTTCATCGCGACTTTGGAAAACAGCAGGTCGAGGCCGTGCGCTTCGAACATCGTCTTGGCAAAGTCGCGCGCCCCCACCGATGCCCCGCCGGTGACGATCACGACATCCGCCCGCGCCAGCATCTCTCCCGCCAGCTTTTCGAGTGCAGGCAGATCGTCCTCTCCGATCACCCGCGCCATCACCTGCGCACCGGATTCCTCGGCCATGCCTGCGATGCCCAACGTCACGCTCTCCGGTACGGCATCGGCGCGCAGATGTGCCTCGCCCGGCGGCGCAAGCTCGTCACCCGTGCCGATAATGGCCATAGTGAGCCGCACGCTGACGGTTAGCATTGCCTGATCCGCCGCTGCAGCAGCGACGATGGCGCGCGGGCCGAGCCGGGTTCCGGCATCGAGCAACAGGTCCCCCGCAGCAAAATCGCTGCCCGCCGCGCGCACGTGCCAGGCTGGCCCGTACCCCTCGGCAAAGCGCACCGTGTCGCCGTCTCGCACGGCGTATTCCTGCATGATGACGCGGTCCGCGCCTTCGGGCAAGGGAGCGCCGGTAAAGATGCGCACCGCCTCTCCCGGGTGAACCGCCCCGCCGAAGCCCGCGCCCGCGCGGCTCTCGCCTACGACCACCAATGGCGTGCCCGCCGTGGTCGAGCCATCATGCACTGCATAGCCATCCATCGCCGAGACCGCTGTGCGCGGGGATGGCAGGCGGGCAATCACAGGCTCGGCCAGCACGCGCCCCGCGGCCTCGGCCAGCGGTACATCCTCGCCCGGCAGCGGCGTAACCGCGCCCTCCAGCAAGGCCATTGCCTGATCGAAGGAAATCAAGCGCACACATCCCTGAGGCGCGGGAGTGCCCCGGCAATCGAGCAGGGCTTGTGGCGACTATCGAACTCCAATTCGAGCAAGCCGTCCCAAGCGTCGCGGCACGCGCCGGTCGATCCCGGAATGCAGAAGATAAAGGCATCCCCCGCCTGCCCCGCAAACGCGCGCGACTGCATCGTGGCGACGCCAACGCTGTGCAGGCTCTTCTGGTGGAACGCGACCGCAAATCCGTCCATTTCCCGCTTGAGCAAGGGCTTGACCGCTTCGGGCGTGGTGTCGCGCGGGGAAAATCCGGTGCCGCCGGTGGTCAGAATGATCTCGATGGCCGGGTTGGCCAACCACAGGTTGAGGCGCCTGCGGATGTCCTCGATCTCGTCCGGCACAATAGTGCGGTCCACCAGCGTGTGGCCCGCGGATTGCAGCCGCTCGACCAAAAGCGCGCCCGACGTGTCGGTTCCCAAAGTGCGCGTGTCCGAAATCGTCAGCACCGCGATCCCGAGTGGATAGAAGGGCAGGCTCTCATCAATTCCGGGCATTGTCTTCACCTTCAAGTTCCCGCCAGCGGGCGGAGCCCTCTCTATCCTGTATCGTGGGCTCAATCCAAGTGGTGCCAGGTTTGCGACCACATTTGCGATGACGCGATCAAGCCGTGCCAAGCCTAGTGGCCGCTCAGCGTGGTTATCCGACGGTCTCACCGAAATTCCAGCGAAGATTCATCACCACTGGTTTGGCGCATTTCAGCCTAGAATCAAGGCACCCGCAAAAGGTAGGCAAGGGCCGTGCAACGCCTTTCAAATGGCGAGAAATTTGAAAGTTGAGTGATACTTTGATCAGAAAAATGGTGCCAGAAGAGGACTCGTCCTGCCGACGTAAGGCGTTGAACTTGTTGACAGATTTCTCACGCTCTTTGGAGGAGGCCCGCAAAGAGGTCCGCCATGTCACACAAATTACTGATATTAATTTATTTTCATGCCACACTGATATCAGATTTCCGGATTTTGAAAAGTACCTCGACGGGCGAAGGTACGCTATCGACCATCCCCCATGAGGCATAAAACAGCTTAATACCTCAGGAGGTATATTGCGATACAATACCCTATAAGGTATAGCGCAAAGCATGGAGGCCTGCATGCGTCAAATCGTTCGCCAATCACGCCAACTGGGCGCAATCATCCAGAGCCAGCGCCGCGCCAAAGGCCTGACCCAGGCCGAGCTGGCAGACCTGGCAGGCACACAGCAGAAGACCATCTCTGCCATCGAAAACGGCAACGAAGGAACCAAGCTCGGCACTCTGCTTGGCGTGATTGCGATACTCGGCCTCGACCTGCAAGTCGTACCGCGCCATACGGACAACACGTCGATAGAGGACATCTTCTAGGGTGGCTCGCAAGAAGACCCACGTCCCGCTCGATGTCCTGATCAATGGCCGCCTGGTCGGGCACCTTGAGAAGGCAGCAAGCGGAGCGACAAGCTTTCGCTATGCCGATGAATGGTTGGGCTGGGAGCACCGTTTCGCCATCTCCCTCTCACTACCACTCACACCTAATGCATATCGCGGCAACATGGTGGCGGCCGTATTTGATAACTTGCTCCCAGACCGCGATGCGGTGCGCCGCCGCCTGGCCGAACGCATGGGGGCGCCGGGGACGGATTTTTACAGCCTGCTCGAAGCAATCGGACGTGACTGCGTCGGCGCGATGCAGTTCCTGCCCGAAGGTGCTAACAAGACAGAACTTCAGCATGCAGACGGCCTGCCCCTCAGCGATGACGATATTGACGCGATGCTCGCTGACCTGGCTAGAGCACCGCTGGGCGTGGATCGCGAACAGGAATTCAGGATCTCGGTTGCCGGAGCACAGGAGAAGACAGCGCTGTTGAGAACGAAGGGCCAGTGGCTCAGGCCGATCGGACCAACACCGACCACCCATATTCTCAAACCCCAACTTGGCCAGATCCCAAGCGCCGAGCGCCTGATCGACATGTCCGACAGCGTCGACAACGAACACTACTGCCTGGAACTCATGCGGACCTTTGGCCTTGAGGTTGCTCGCACGCAGATCGAGACCTTTGGTAAGCGCCGCGTGCTCGTGGTCGAACGATTTGACCGGCTCTGGCGTAGCGATGCTTCCATCTTACGGCTCCCGCAGGAGGATTGCTGCCAGGCCCTCGGCATTCCGCCAACGCTCAAGTACCAGAGTGACGGCGGCCCGAGAATGCACGACATTCTCGAACTCCTGCGCGGGACGGACGCTCCACAGCGCGACCAGGCCATGTTCTTCAAGAGCCAGATCCTGTTCTGGTTGATTGGCGCGACCGACGGGCATGCCAAGAACTTCAGCATCTTCCTGAATCCTGGGGGGCGCTTCAGCCTGACACCCTTCTACGACGTACTGTCAGCTCAGCCTGCCGCCGACAAAGGGCAGATCGCACCAAACAGATTCCGGATGGCAATGTCGGCCGGCACTAACCGGCATTACCGGATATCGGAAATCACCGGGCGGCATTTTGTGCAGTCCGGAAAGGCAGCCGGGCTCGGCACCAGTTTCATGCGCAATGCGATCTCGGAAGTGCTCGATTCAGCTGCCGACGCTCCGGCCAAGACGCTAGACAAAATGCCTCCGGGCTTTGCGGAGCCAGTCCACTCAAGCATTGCGGCAGCAATCGAGAAGCGCCTGCCTGGCCTGGTGCACGCACTAGACGAGTTCTAAGGTGGAGTGACTAGCGAACCGGCAGACTGCGACACACTTTTACCGAGGCATTGATAAACCAACACTTTGCACCTCAATTTCTGTCGTTCGCCAATGAGTTGCTCCGTTACTGTCGGTTGTGGAGGCGATGGCTGGAAGCGCTTCTGCTTCGGGAAACGGAGGACTTTATCCGCTTGGGAAGAGCTTATCTGAATTTCATCACCAAGTGTTGGGCAGGCCTCTCTGATAAACGACTGCATTTTCGCTCTGCCCATCCGAAAGCCACCCTTCGGGAACCGGCCCATGACTACCCAATTTTTAGGCTTATAAAATTGCATTTCTTGAAAATCGTGTCAGGCTGAAGACGATAAAAGCTCATCTAGTACCATGATTAGAGCGATCGATATTGCAGGATCAGGGGGGACGATGGCCCATACATTCGAGTTGATCAGTGAATTTGGTGACGATGTTGCTTTGCGGTCTGTTACGGTCTTTGGACGGCAGGCTGAAATGGGGAGCGGTCGTGAGGCCATATCGATCGTGCTTGCATCAGGCCAAACCAACGACACGGGCATCTTTATTGTCGAGGTGCAATCAGGCCCCTATCAAGAAGTATGGGCGCAATTGAATGGTGACCCATCCCAGACAGTCCCCGTTGCGCTGGATCCTACAGGCAGCATTCCCCCGAACGTCATTCTGCTCATGCCAAAGGTGACAGACGGCGAAGTCCATGGAGATGCGGCGGTTCACGGGCGCGATCACGATTGCGGTTTTGCACTCAAGAGCCATGAAGCCATAAAGCAGCAACTCTACAATCAAATCATCATCGTCGAACAGCCCAAGGTCAAGAAATTCCTTGTAAATCCGCCACTCACACTAACAACAGCGCAGCAGGCAGGGATTAACTCTCTTGAACATAAGTTCCAAGCCGCTGCAAAAGAGGCTGCGGCGAGCGCCGCGGCATCTTCAACGGGATATGCGGTTGAGAAAGCAGGAGTGGTCGCAGCGTCTCCCGTCTCTTTCAGATTTGGACCAGTCAGGGACGTTCCCCAGCATGAAGCCGGCCTACGGGGTCCTGTCGACGCGCAATCATCTGGCCGAGGGGCGCGACCGACCGGACAGATAGCGGACGGCGCGGCTTCACCAGCGTCGGCATTAGCGCGCCCGGGTTTGACGGCCGTTGCCCACGCCCACCTTGCTGACATTGCCATTTCCGAGGCAGAGTATGCTTACGTCGCCGAGGTTGGGCAGATCATGGCATCAGCCACCGACAGCATTCCGGCGCGCTATGTCCTCGATTGCGACAAGCCGCTCGACTGGGACCTATCGTACGAGATCGCGCAGGCATGTCAGCCATATTTGCTCCATGTCATCACCTTTGTGCAGGAAATCGTGCACGCGGGTTACATGGAAGGCGGAATTGTCGGGTCGACCACGCTCCTGCCTTGCCAGGAAAAGAAGATTGCCACTGTCACTTTTCGCCGCGACGAATCCAATTCACGCAGCGAAGATGTGGTCGCGATCGACCGGCTCAGCAATTCACTCAGCCGTGCGCGTGACATTGGCGAGCTGCAGAAGGCCACAGCCCTTGAGGTTACGCGCGGGGGCTCGAAGTCCAGCACGTGGGGTGCCGGTGCCAGTGTCTCGATTCCGCTTTCTGGGGCAATGATCGGCGTTTCGGGCGGGTACAGCCAGAGCAACGCCAGTTCGTTCCAGAACTCAAGCCGCAATCTTGCGACTGAAAGTTCGCAGCGACTGCTCGACAGCACAACCCAAGCGGCTGAGTCGATCCGGTCGCAGACCGTGACCGTGGTTCATTCTGTTTCGCAGGAGGAATCGGTCACGGCGAGCACCGAAACGGTGCGCAATCACAACCAGACCCGCTCGCTCGAGCTGACCAGCTACAGCATCCTTTCGTGCTTCGACATTCGCCAGCGGGTCATGGCCGTGCGTGAAGCTTTCGCCATTCCGCTGAACATAACGGGCTGGACCGAAGCCAAGGCGCTCCGTTGGGAAAAGGCGCTGCGCAACAGACTTGATGATCGCAGCCTGCTCGGCGGGTTCGACGCAATCCGCCGGATACTTGACAACTACCGCGACAGCGATCTTCCGACTGGGCGCTATGGTGATGCAGACATAACGTTTTTCGATGGCATGCTGACAGTCGAATGCGATTTCCGTGAGCCCTCCATCGATCAATTCAATCTGCAGAGCGCGTTGGGGGACGCACCATGGTGGATGCGCACAAACGCCCATTACCATGGCATGCTGTTCGGCGTCTGGGGCAAGCTGCAAGAGAACCGCGCCCAATATTGGCGCGAGAAGATTGCGCCTGGCATTGCTAAAGAAATCGCAGGTCAGATCCGCGTGTTCGCGAGACTGGCAGGCGGGGGCGAGGTCGACCTGAAGCTGGATGCCACCGCTGCGACGCGGCTAAACAATCGGGGCCAGATCACCGTCGCCTTTCGTTCGCAGCCGAACACGCCGCCGATTGCCCGCAGCGCGATCCGCTACCTTGTCTTCAAGCTGGTCGACGATACCGGCGCAGTGGTAGAGGATGTGTCGACCCTGCTTCCGGCCGGTTCGCGCCTGATCGTGCAGGCTGGACAGATGGGCTACGAGACAGACTTCGCATCCGGCACCCTGTTCAACAGCAGATCGATTCACAACGATCTCACCGGGACCGACGCGGTGCTCGTGCCGACACCGTTGACCACCGCAGAAAAGTCGGACCCGCACAAGGCCGACCGGCAGATTGCCAACCGCCTGATGGCAGAGCTCAACAGCAACACCATCGCCTATCACGAGCGTGTATTCGATTACATGGCGCTGGAAATGCCGTCACAGATGCGAATGATCCTTGATCGGGTCATGGTGCCCGGCACTGGGAGCGCTCCAACCGTTGACCTCGATCCAGACAGTGACATCGAGCTGGGCGACGACATCGGTCCCGACGAAGAGAGCGACGCGTTGAGCATTCGCACCGTGTCGGGAGATTATATCGGCGCATTCGACGGCTGCGTGGCATTCTTTGTTGCGCCCGGCTATTCCTTCTCGAGCGAGCGGATGAACCGTCAACTGCTTGGGGATCTGCCGGCAGGCGCAGATCTAGACCTACTGTCGCTTTACAAGCCGAAGAAGCCGGTCGAGGCGGTGCGGGTAACTCTGCCTACCGGGGCGATCTATACCAAGGCGACGATGGGTAAGTGCGAGCTGCGCGAGGAAATCGACTATGCGCTCAATGTCAACTGGGGTGAGCCGTGTGAAGGTGGGGCGACCGAGATCAATCCGGTCAGCACGGAAAGTCGCCGAGCCGAGCCGGCCGACCTGACTGCAAAGGATTTCCAGCAGCCGATCATCGCGCTCCAAAACGCACCGCAGGCGCCTGAATTCTCCGGAAGTGATGCGCTGGTCAGTGCCTTGTCCAATCCGGACATCTTCCGTGACATGACGGGCCTATCGGCGACGCAGAATGCGGCGCTGCAGACCTATCTCAAGAACGCCTCAAGCGCCGATGCGGCACGGCAAGATGCCGTAAAGGTCGCACTGGCGCGAGGGATGGAGCGGCAGCAGAAGGTCAAGGATTTCGATCAGGTCGAGAGCCGAATCAGGAAGGCAGAGAAGGCTGGGCTGGATGCGGACTTGTTAGCGAAGGCAAGATCTTCCAACGTGCGGAACCTTTCCGACGACCCGCAACTAAGGGCACTCGACGATCTGATTGCGCAACAAAACGCGATTAGTACTCCCGGGTTGGCGAGTATTCCTAGCTCAGATGAGAACGGTGGACCGCGATTGGATGTAGTCGGCGTGAGTCCGTTCGCTGAAATTCAGGAGAATTTACAACAAAGTATAGGCACTTCGGGACTCGGCACACCTTCGCGAGTTGTGAATATAATCTTCAGGGCGTTTATCCCCTCCGAGGCTGTCAGGGTCAAACTGATGGGTATCGAACTGGATGACCCGCATGGTGGCGACGGTCGCTCTTTCATGCTTGACGACAATGGGAAGCATCGTGGCGAACTGGTCTGTGATGTTGCCTATGGCTATAATTGGAACGAGCCCCAATTGGTGACCAAACGCCATTGGGGGCAAACCACTGAATATGCGTCGAGCGATGCTAGCGAGGTAGCGGGCAAGCCAAGTTGGTATTTGAGTCTAGATTCGGGGTCTGTCCCTAAGCGGAGTGAAAAACTGGCTGAGACCGATGACAATCTTTTTGCAGACGCTGCCTATTCAAGGCTGAAGACACCACTGGGGTCGGGAATTCCTCAACTTCTACCGAGTTCAGCCGTGTTGCATCTCAAGATGGAAGGGGCGAACCCCATTGCTCAAGATGGCGTCCCTGATATCTTCGTTCCAACGATTTCCGCCTGTATCGACGTGTATCTCAAGGATTATGACGGGGAACTTTACTACGCCCTTAAGGGGAGCCATGATGGATTCCCTGCGTATGAGTTGTACATTGATGGTACGGCGGTTTACGCTCACGATCCGATTGAAGCGGGTGAAACTCCGTGGAGTCTCGCGGGAACGGGTTGTGGTGAAACCGAAGTATACCGTAGCTGGAGCAAGTTGGGACGAAAGTAGGCAGGCCCCCTTGGTCCCAATATCGTCACCTGGAGCTTCAGCCCAGGCATATCGAACATCCCGACAACTGTGTGCGGCACGCCCCCCGAACGATTTAAGCTCCTCGTCGGTCAGGGTGATATCGAGCGACGCTACCGCGTCGCCGATTTGGTTCTGGTTGGTAGCGCTGATTATTGGCCTCGTAGCGCCAGCCGCTCTTGTAGAAATCGCCGCTGACCATACAGCCGTCTTGCCCATCCTCTCTATCCCAGCCATTTGATATTGGTCGAGGTTCAGAGACAGAACGTTAGCCCACTCGGTTTGGAAGTTCGATTGCCATCTACTTTGAAAGCAACTGATGCCCGCTTCGCGCGATCTGGCGCTCAATCGCTGTTAGGCTGCAACCGGCCACTTATTTGACGCTCTCGGTTTCGAAGTAGCGGCGCAGGCCTTTGTGCCCAATGGAGTCCATTTACATGAGGTCAAACCAACCATCATACCTCGCTTTGTCAGGTGTCACTCGACGCGCGACAAGCCTCATTCAGGCGGGATACGATTGAGTCGACACTTAAAAATGGGCCGCAGAAGAGAGCAGTTGCGAGCCTCGAAATGTGGCGTCTAAAGAAGCCGACGAAAAGGCCCGTAAAAATTTCAGGCCGGGATAAACAGGGACGAGCCGAGGCATTAGGTTAGAGAACTAACGTGAGTCCTCGGAATTTGCTGTTTTTCTCATTATATTTCAGAGCATTTAAACCGATCACCCCCAGAACGAAGAGATTGCACACGACCGTCGGCCCATCGTGGACACCGGCAAGATGTTGATCTCGCAGATTAGCGATGCAGGACGGCTGGATCTGTCTCTACCAGACCAAACGCTCAGCCTTTGTTTCTTTTTCGGGCGGATTGCAGTTCCTTGCGGGCTCGGTCGCAGGTTTCGTCGATCAAGTCCGAGCTAAAGTGCTTCCGCCGTCTTCCATGCCAGACGACCGAACCGGTGTCTGAGTGCGCATCATATTCGATGAAGTCAGGCCAGTCCCGATGCGGACGCCTGCGGCTCCTTGTTTCGATGTCGGTCTTCCACCAGCGGTTGAGCAGAACTACAGAGTCCTTGGGGCGGGAACATCGCTTGTCCGAGTTGAGCGGGAGTTGCAGGAAGAAGGCGATCGCCGACTCCGCCAGGTAAGTCGGCACCGTGAAGTTCTTGTGGTGGTGGCTTGCCTTTCGGCCAGCCACCGCCTGAGACGACACCTCTCCTATATAGATTGATAACCCCTCATCCTCGACGGTGGTCCGTATCTTGTGCCGGGTGTTTAGCCGGTTTTCGAAGCCGCTGGTGATGCCGACATATTGAAGCTTGGGCACAGACTGTCGCCCGACAGTCCCGGCAGCCATGTAGAGAACTTCTCCGAAGCCCCAATCGCGGATCGCGGTCCTTGACTCCTTCACGCTGCCGTAAGGGCCATACCAGTCAACAACTACAGCATAGGTCATCTATTGCGAGTATCCGGTAAGCGCTCCGATCAGCGCCTGCACATCCCCATAGGACATGCGCTTGGCGCTCCAAGTATCCTCATGAACCAGATACTTCTCATCCATCACCTTCCCGGCGAACGAGCCATATAACTGCTCGCAACCGTCGACATCATCGTAGACGACCTTGTGGTAGGGGGCCTTCCCCTCACCGGTGATGCCGATGCGGACATGCGCATTGCCGTGTTCCTTAAGACATGGGTGCATCGTCCCCAGCACAGCGCGGGCAAACTTCTCCGCGTTGTCGAGCTTATCCGCAATACTCCCGATCGTCGCATCGGGCTCGATCATGTCGCGCGCCATACTTCTCTCTTCGTCAGGCTGAGAACACAGCCGGTTCAGCTCCGCTTCTTACCAGCATCATCACGCTTTTCGCGCCAGCGGCCATCAGCATTCTTGGACCGTGTGAGACCAGAGCTCGGACCAGTCTTCACCTTAGGCCCATCCTTTGTGCGGTCGTTTCCATTACGATCAAATATGCCCATCGTGATTCTCCTTGCCGAGCAGACTGCTGTTAAAGCCAACCATGAGCAAGCCCTTCCATTTCATCGGGGGGTAGCGAACAACCGTACTCGCCAATCACGAACTTCGGTATCAAACCATCTTCCGAGTCCGATTTCAGGATTGGTTCTGGAATGCCCGCCATTGCCTAGTGGCAACCAATAAAGCGAGCCTTCCGGCGAACGTTTAATGATCGAGAATTGATCTGATTCTCCCCGGAAATGCGCAAAACTGGAAAATGTGGCACAGGCCCACTCGGGTCAAAGAAGTGGCAAAATCTGACAAACCCAGAAAATCAAACTTCCGAAAGAGTAGCATGAGCCAGACCTTCACGCGCCGCGAGTTCTACGACCTCGTCTGGTCCAAACCCATGATCCACCTCGCCAAAGAATTCGGTGTCTCAGACGTCGCGCTCCACAAAATCTGCCGCAAGCACAACATCCCCAACCCTCCGCTCGGCTGGTGGGCCAAGAAGGCTGCGGGAAAGGCCATCAAGCAGATCCCTTTACCTGAATTTGACAGCGACAGACCCGACGCGATTATCATCCGCAATGCGCCGGCAGCAGACTGGCAAACTCAAGCGATCGAACTGGCCGAAAAGAAGGCAAGGTCTGCGTCAAGGCCAACCGCTGCAATGCCGAAACGCGGTAGCGTCATTGTACGGAACACGCTGGCAGCCTTGCGACGCGGTAAGGAAAATGAGCAAGGGCTGATCTGTGTTCGCGATGCAGGACTAGTACCCTGCAGCGTAGCCAAGCAATCGATAGGCCGCATCGCTGAACTCCTGCCCAAGTTGGAAGCTGCGGCAGAGGTACAGGGCTTCAAGCTAACCCATGACGATGAGCCCAGTCGCTTTTCGGACGGCGCACAGACAGTCAAATTCGAGATCACGGAAGCGTACACAAGGGAGAAGCACGAGCTTACCCGCAAAGAGAAGGCCGAGCAGGCCGCCTGGGACAAGCGGAGTGAGAGGCGTGCTTGGCGCTATGTACATGGCGACCCTTACCCAATCTTCGCTGACTGGGACTACCATTCGACGGGGCGGCTCTCGATCTCGCTCGAGCCTGTCTGGTACTATCGCCAGCCCACACCGCGCCGTTCGTTCAACGACGGCAAGCGCCAGCGCCTCGAAGATCTGGTGGACAAGATTGCGATCGGCATTGCAGTCGTCGCAGCCGCGAAAACCGAACGGGATGAGGAAGAGGAGAAACAAGCGCGCGAGCGCGAAAAGGAAAGAGCGGCGCAAGAGGCTGCAGCGAGAAGCCGGTATATTGAAGACCGACGCCAGGCAGAGCTAACGAGTTTGCTCCTCGCACAGCAGCGCACCAATCAGCTTGAACAGCTCCTGTCACGCATGGTTGGAGAGGCTACGCCAGATCGAGAGGCCAGGATCTCAGTCTTCGAAAGTTGGCTTCAAAGGCAAATCGACGAGAAACGGCAACTTTTCACTCGAGAGGGATTAGAAACGCACTTTGAGCATCTGAAGCTCTTTGGCCAGGATGACGACAAAAACTTCAATGGATAGGCTGGGCGCCGAGCACTGCTAGCCAACCTGAAAACGCCCAGGGCTTGTGTTATATGTTGAATGTTTCCAACGCAGGCATTCTAGGCCCGTCGTGATCTTGTCTTCGGCGGAAAAGCGTCGTCGCGTTGTCCAGCGAGTATCCGCCGCGAATGGCTAGACCGATGCCTGCGGTTGGCCCGAGAGTCTGGTCTCATTTTCACTCCCTCGTGACTACGTTGAGATCAAAACAATCGAAAATTTTCGAGTTCAAATCTTTGCCCATGCTGCTGATGGAAAACAGTTGAGCTCCGTCTTTCGGATAATGATTCAGACCAGCAAAAATGATGGGTTGCCGTGACGGGACTCGAAATTTGATTTTTTTCTCCGTCAGGGAGTGAATGTACCGGCAGGCTCGGCGTAGCTCTTGATGCTCTTTTCGGGGCATTCATGCCAGCCGATGTTGAATGCCCAATAGGTCGGAAAGAAATAGAGCGTCGAGTAAGGCAGGTGCTCATGAATCCATCGAGCGAGGATCCGCCAATCGCCTTGCTCTTGGCGCTTGGCCCAGAAACCAGGCACGACCACGCAAGCCATCGCCCCCATTTGACCGTTTTCGTCGAGGCGATCCCAGATGTGCCCTGCGAAATTGTTCTCGTTCGAAGCACAGGTGTAGCCGGCTTTCTTCTTGCGCTGCATCGCATTGCAGAAGCCATTGACCTCACACGAGCGATACGCAGACCGGATCGCAATCCTGCCCCAATGGTCTTGAAGGGGTTCGAGCAATTCCTCGCATAGGCGTTTGCCCGCCTTGATCGCCAGGTCTGGATCATCTGGCGCATTGTTAAGGCCGTGGATCATTGCGACCTCGGAATAGAGCATGTCCCGCATGAAGAAGGACTTCGACAACTGGACCCGACCCAGATCTGTCAGCTTGGGGACTGTCCTGGCCGTACCGAGCCTGGTGTGCGGACCGTCGTTTGGCTCCGCGACCCATCCAACACGAAGCGCAACGTCGTCACGAACTTTCGGCGCGCTAACCGTTCCCACCTGAGGAGGAGGGAAGCCTAAGGCAGTTGCGAATGCGCTAAAATCATCAAACCACGAACGGCACGGGCAGAAGCTTTGCACCAACATGACCGCGTCATGTGCGTGGTAGCGCTTTGCTTCGATGATTGCCGAGGCTGCCCGGTGAATGAGCTGATACCGCAACGAAGCGGTTGCCGAAGGATCGATACCAAGCATACCGCACAGCCGATCAAGTCGAGCCGTCCTGGTAGGAAGATCACCCTTTGGGTCAGCCAGCCACTCTCCGACGGTTGGACCAAAGGTCTCGTCGACTTTCGCTTCGATGGCAAGAACGCCAAGCCCGCTCTCGTGACGAACGATAGCCATGAGGTCTGTCTGGCTTGGCCGTTGACCGTCACCAAGATCGACAGAACGCTCAAGGAAGGCATCCAGCAATGTGCAATCGCGAAGCACGGCATCGTTGCTCAACGCAGCCTGTACGGACGACGGCAACGCGTTCGCAGCAAACCAGAGGTCGACCACAGATTTGGCTGACCTTCCGGGCTGCCAATGGGTCGGCGAACCGAGATGATGGATTGCGTCCTCCGGTCGGAGCAACGGCACGTGAACCTTCCGGATCGAAATGTCGTTTTGCATTGCCAGTCGCTCGCCTTCCTCGCTGTCCGTCGTAAGAACATTTCGCATAACTCGCGGCGAGAAGCAGCGGATTGCCGGCCTCGTCTCGGTTTGATGTTTAGGCGGCGAGCCACGTTGACGGCTTGCGTTGATTGCTAACGAAGGCTCTTCAAGAGTTGGACTTGGCTACCATTGCATCCCTGAGGCGCTGAAACGCTTCGCTCGCAACCAGCAAAGCGTCAGCAGCACGGACTACAGGCTCCATCGCCTCGGCTAGATCATCGTTACTAAGTCCCTCTGCAATTTTCTGGGCATCGAATTCAATGGGAAGATAAATTCGATTGCCATCACGGCGAAATCCGGAGCGCTCAATATCACGCAGATCGCTCGCATGCGCCTCAAGAATCTGCTTGTAATCTTTCACGTATAGGTTGTCGTGATACCACTGGATGCCGATCGCCTCCCGATCCGTCCTTGGGGCAATGTAGCTGGCGAGCCATGTCCTATGGTGGGAGTCATCCGCAGTCAGCCGGAACCAAGGATCGCTGTCCTTGTCCTTGTCGAGCCAAGTACGCGGTGCGAACCAGGCCACGTTAAGATCATCATCGTCTTCGAAATGATAGTCGGCATCCGCAAGCGCCTGCTTCAGCGCATTCCACGCCGCTTCATTCACACGCGGGTCGATCACCTCTTCAACGCGCGTGAGTGCTAGTTCAAGGTCGCTAACATTTTCTGCGATTAGCGCATCGAGGTCGTTCTGTTCCATTTTTATATCCCCAGCGTACGGCAATGCTGGCCGAACTGACTTATCAGCCAGCCAGAGTGAGTGGATGAATTGGCTTGCTCCGCGATATCCCCAAGCTTTCGCCAAGTTATGTGCGGAACCGAAATAGTGTCGTCTCTTGAGCGGTAGGGCGAAAGGAAAACCACTTCGTGTTTTTCGCGTCCCATTAGGTTTGCCCGCGCCGCAATCGCGGCTCGGTAATCCGAAAGCTGGTTATCGCGTTCCGATGCGAATATCTTTACTTCTATGCCAACGACAGATGATCGGGTTTCAATGGTGATATCCACGCGATCCGTAGTTGCCCCATTCAGACAGTGTTCTGTTTGGACTACATATCCGCACGCCAGCTCGTCGTTGTCCGGTAGATGGCTTCCTGCCTTAGCGAAGAAGCGAGCTAGGAAAGCCTGCGCTTCGAGTCCGTACTTTCTACGATCCCATAGGTCCGCCAGTACCGCGCAATTTCGCACCTCATCGTGACGCAGGCTGGAAGTCGTCCAAGGGTTGGCACACGCTCGCTCCTCGGCCTGTTGCAGCGGAAGTCGAAGCGCATCAATAAAGCGCGATAGCCGGTCGGCATCCACCAGCGCCTCGCCAACTGGCGCCCTTTTTAACTCATGCAAATATGGGCCAGCGTCGCCGAAGAACCGCTTCAGCCGGTCGCCAAGCGCCTTATCTGCTCCAATCGAAATCATGGATATTCTTTCCTGCTCGCCGAAATTTCCTGCGGAAAATCAACGTCGCCAATGATTGCGCCTTTTTCTCAACGCCGCCCAGTTCGCAGGCATCAATTTAACTGCCTCACCGCTATAAACCGTGACGGCGTCGTCGCAACTCGCATAAAACTGCTCTGGTTGCCGGTATTGCAGTTTGGCAAAATGGGCTGCGGACTTGGCGCGGTTAATGTCTTCCTTGGCATGAGGATATTCTATTCACCTGCCGCGTCAGTTTCGGCCGTACCTTGGTGCGAACTGGAGATTGCCGTTCGTGCCGCGTAGAGCTGCTTGGCCATGACAGCCTTCAGCTCATCGGGACTTTCGATGACCAGGCCGCCGGCCCAGGCAAAGAGATGGTTCGCGAGTTCGAGCAGACCGCCCGAGGTAAATGTTACCCGAACGGATCCGTCGGCAAGCTCCTTCAACTCCTGCTTCGGATGGAACCTCCACTCACGTGCCCGCTGCGCCGCCTCTGGCAGGATGCGTAGGCACACCTCATACGGTTGCTCGCGAAACATGCCGAAACTGCCTGCCAGCCATTCATCGAGATCGAAATCTTCCGGCGCAGCGCCCACAGTGTCCGAAACCACCGCGTTCTGAACCCGATCCAGTCTATAGGTCACCAGGCCGTATCCGCCTTTCGGAAAAGCCGCGACGAGATAACTGACGGTGCCGTGCAAAATGCCGTGTGGGATGACTCTGCGCCAAACCGACTCATCCTCACCTTCACGCCGGTAGTCAAACTCAAGACATTGGCCGGCAAAGATCGCCTGAGACGCTGCCGCCAAGGTCTCGGGTGCCACTGAGGCAACGGCGCCTGGGCCAACCAGCGTCCTTTGCAAACGCGCGAGTTCGGCAAAGTCGCGATCGACGCGCCGCTTTTCCATGCCGTCGAAGCTGGCGCGAAGCTTCACCAAAAGCGCATCGAGCAATTCTGCCCGGGGAGATCGCGCCTTTGTGGCGGCAAGCACTTCGGCCTGCAGTGCCGCCAGTTCGGCAGCGTTCGGACGAACGTAATGGCGGCGAAGCGAATCCCGGATCAGAAAGCGCTTGCGCCTGCCATCTTCGATTTCATCGAGGTCAAAATGCAAGGCGATCGTGTCGCGCGTCCGCTCGGCCGACCTGCGTTGCTGTCCAAGAACTTCTGCCATTTCGTCCAGCGTCAATCCCTCAACACTGTCGGCCAGGGCCCTCACCAAGGTAAGGACCCGGTCAAGCGGCGCTTTGCGGCGTTCGGCCATTGCTTCTAGCCCCCGGCCAGTTTGCGGTAGATCTCGACCATTGCGAGCGTATCCCGCTCGCAATAGGCGATCAGATCAGCCGCCAGTTCGGCGCGCCGCCCTTCCGGGCAATCAGGATCGGTTGCTTCGATATAGGCAAGTTGCGCATCCCCGCCATCGGCAACCTGCAGATCGCCATAGTCCAACTCCGGCAGAAGCGTGGGAAGCACTGCTTTGATCGAAAAGCTCCCCCGCTGGTCGCGGTGGTAGTAATTGTTCTTGGCTACAGGGAGCAGATCGACCGTTCGCTCTGCGAGCGACAGAAGCGCATCGCGGTGTCGGGGAACGTCTTGCGCCAACAAGCGCAAACAGCGGCGCTCAAATCCTGCGTTCCAGGCAATGACAGCGCCGCTATCCGGAAGACCTGCGAGCGCTTCGGCAATGGTATCGCGGGGATCCTGCCCGGAAAGCTCGAGAGCCTCGATATGGTCGAGATTGCCATCTGCCTGCTCAACATGTGCGGAAAACTGAAACGGGACTTGGCCATAGGGCGAGGTGCCCACCCAGCGCGGGATGGCGAAGGCAATGGTTTCGAAGTCGAGCCAGATGCGCGGGTAAGCCCAGTCGGCGGTCGCCTTTCTCACTCCTTCGGTATTGAGATAGACTTCGCCGGTGCGGACTGCCTCTTTAATCCTGGCGTGAAGAGGATTGAGCCCGGCATCCTCGGGAAGCTCGGCGATCTCGAAAATGTCATCGTCAGCCCATTTCTCGGCAAGCCGTGCGCCGGTATTGGGCAGCTCGCTAATTGGCCATTCTGGGCCAGCGGGTTCGAGGCCCGAGCAGTACGCCGAGAATTCACACGCGAACGGCGCACGGCAATGCGGGCCGGTTGCGCAAACGGGTTCGTCACCCGCGAGCATCTGCCGGATTTCTTTGACCATGGCTTCCCGCGTGGCAGCGATCCCAGAGATATCGCTCAGCAGGGAGGCATCATTGAAGATGCCTGTGTAAGCGCCAGGCGACTCAAGCACAAAACTGGTATCGATATGGCGGATTGCAGCGCTGGCAATGGCGACACCGCAATTGGCGATCACCCAGTATTGCGTCGCAAGATCGCCAATGTGATACGCCTTCGCACTGCCTGAGCTTTTCACTTCATAGATGTGCCACGTCACCCCGGTCGGCGCGTGCTCGGGAACCAGAATATCGACCCGCACAAGCACGCCTTCATGCTCGAAGGTGGCTTCGAAAATTGGCCGGTCGGCAACTGCGACGAGTTCGGCCGTGCGGGCGAGTGCAGCTTGCAGATCAGGCTCAGCCTCGACCATGATGCCATGTTCGACTTGCGCGCAGGCGAGGTCACCCACCGCATGCCCTGCTGCGAAACTCATTTGCGTCGACGCATCGACCTTAGAGCGCTCGTGCGCATGGACCTGTTGCCACAAGCGGCGCGGACACTGCTCGAAGGCACTGATCCGCGACTTCGAGAGCCCGTAGCTTGATCGCTGGGATGAAGCCTTGGTCATCAGGCGCGGGAAATCAGGATGGTGTGCGGTAAATTTCCAAAGGCGTTACTGACCTCCTCGAACGCCTCACCGGCATTTTCGATGATGATATCGATGCTCGTCAGCGGCGGCTCTGATATCGCACCATAGGTCATGCTGGCGAACGTCTCGGCTTCCTCCCTGGCCCGTGCTGGGAGGCGCGAGCGACGGTTCATCCCGCCAACATCGTTCAGGAGTTCCTTGAAATACCATGCACCTGACGTTGCAGCACGAGTTTCGTCATCTGCAGGATTTTCGTAGATCCCGAGCCAGAATTCGCAATTCAAGTCGTCCCCGTGTTCCACCAGATGGGCAATAAGCCAAAGCGGGTTTTCAAACAGCTGGGCGGGATAACGCGCGCTGGCCTTGGTGGTGCCGCCGCGTCGCTGGCGAACCGGTAGCAAAATGATCGGACCTTCATCGTCACCAATTTCCATGGCCTGCTTGATTTGCTCGTAATCATCGCCTGTGTGCTGCGATTCGATCCAGCGAATTTGCACTCTCTTCATGTACCCTCGCTCCCATTTGTGCGCCTAGAGCGATCTCTGAGACCAATCCCCGACAGAAACGGACATAGTAAGCTTATTACCTGATCATCAATGGAAAAACTGGTGTTCAGCTTGATGCAGACCACATCATCTTGCATGCTTAGCCAGGCGCATTGTCAGAAACCGATCGGTCGCCCGGTCGCACCGCGCGCTTCCGCCTCTTCGCGGAGCCACTTCGCCAATACGGTCGGTTCCCTGACGGCTAGCAAACGGGCCCGGGCAGCAACCACAGCAAAGTCGCCTGGCGTCAGATCAATGAGCGATGCCTGTTGCGGCGGACACATAACGGAGAAATAGCGCTCAAAAAGCGCGTGAGCGCGCCGCGGATCAAGAGTTTGGAATGTCACGCGGATAGTAAACCTGCGCTGCGCCGCAGGATCGAGCATTTCGGCGTGATTGGTGGTCGCGACAAAGGGAAACCTCAGCCCTTCCATCTGCCGAAGCATCTCGTTGACCATGCTGCGCTCCCAGCCCCTGACGGCTTCTGCCCGCTTGGCAAGAAAGTCGTCTGCCTCATCGATCAGCAACATTGCGCCGGACCGTGCAGCCTCATGAAATGCTTCGGCCATAAGCTGCTCCGTTCCCCCAACAAAGGGATTGAGGAGATCAGAGCCTCGCTTTTCGATGGCCTCCATCCCCAGCAGATTTGCAAGATGCCGTGCATAAGCACTTTTGCCGGTGCCCGACGGACCAGACAGGAGCAGGCTCCAGGCAGGGCTACCAGCCTGACGCAATCGAGATCCGAGTTGGGCAAGGTCGGCATCGGCAACCGAAAGCGCCGGGTCATAGACGGAGCTGGTTCGAAAGGCCGATGGCCGCTGGCCCGAGACCGCCGAGACGAGCTCATTCCCTATAGCGAGGACCTCGCAGTCCGCACCGCCAGCCCGCCTGGCGCCCCTGATGGCCGAGGCAAGGATGGCCGGAGCTGCTGGCAAGCTTGCGAGCCGCGCGACCGTATCGTCGGTCAGCTTGAGCCGTTCTTTGCGAATGTGTCTGCGAACGATACCTTCGCGCACCGCTTGCGACGGCTTTGGAAACTCGATGGCGAGATCCATTCGTCTGACCAGTGATTCCTCCAGCCGGCGCGGCTCGTTGATGATCCAGATCGTCGGGCGTTCGGCACCTTCAACGAGATTGTTGAGCCAGAGCTTCGAGCGGTGCCCGCGCTCTTCGGGATCAAGCAGAAGAACATCGTCAGCCTCGTCCATCACGATAAGATGTTTCTGATCCCCCCGCGTAATGGCGCGCAAGGTCATGAGATGTGCCAGTCGTTCCCGTCTGTGCGGCTCTCTGCCACTTTCATCAGCTTCACCGGCAAACAGAGCCTGCGCGCCTACGCGCGAGGCCAGAAGCCGGGCAAATTCTGTTTTGCCTGTGCCCGGTGGCCCATGGAGAAGGATCGAAACGGGCTCGCCGCTCGAAACAAGCTTCTCGGCAATTTCCCGGGGAATGCCCAAATGATCGAAATCCGTCCAGCGCAGCGAAGAGCGCGAGGAGCGGGGCATCAGGGTACGCACGAGCTGCGCCTTGCTCCTCGCACCGGAGCGGGCAATCCGAAGAAGATAGTTGGCTGCCGAATACTCCCCGTCAGAGTCCCGCTCGACCAGCCCACCGCGGCAGATTGGTGCCGATATATGCAGTCGGCAATCAACGGCGTTTGATGTAGCGCCAACGATGGGCGCAATGGCAGCCGGGGTAAGGTGGGAACCCCGATTGCCTGGCAAGACATCGAGGAGCTCCTGCCATTCTTCGAACAAATTGACCCGTGCGAACAGCGACACAATCGCTTGATCCAGACTATCCAGGCCGAGCAGCTCGCCAAGCCAGCCGATGATCCTGTCGAGCTCGGATTTGCGAACACGCCCAGACCTGTTTCGGCACGCGCTGGCAAGTTCCTTGATCAGTGCCGGACGATCAGACGGTTTGATGTCTGCCGCATCAATGTCGGGCAGATCGGCGTCGTCGATCTTCACGCGCGAGAAAACACTGAGGAGCCCTTCGCCATGACGGTTCAGCATCAAGGGCGAAAGGCGGCTGACCGCATCCGCCCAAGCGAGGCGGAAGCGGATCGCTTCGCCATCGCTAATTGAAGCAGGCTGATGCAGCCCATGGGAGTAATTGTTTCTGCGGCGAAGCGCTTTTCGATTTCTCATAGGAAAATTCATGAAAGTCGAATGCGTCAAAAATGGACGCGGTTTGACCTGCCATGTCGGACGGCAGATTTGCCGGCCTTTCCACTGGCCAGCCCCAAGCGCAAATCCTGGACCAGCGGGGAGCCAAACCCGCTCCGCATCGAAACCGCCAAGCCTGCGGCATCCGCATGACGCCGCATGGACAAGAGGCTGATCGCCTTCCAGCACGATCAACAAGTCCGGGCCCGTAAACATAGGCCGCATCGGGACTCGGATATTGTCTCAGAGGGTGTGGACAACAAGGTAGTGCAATGTCTCCTTTGCGCCCTCAAGTCAGCCGTTCAGGCTGCCTCGACGCAATCCCGAAACCTGCCGTAGGTGAGTGCGGCTCTGAGCTGCACGATCAATGACGGACTTTGGGACATTTCTGCCGTTCCCAAGCGATGCGTCGAGCGGCAGGGCTGGTCAGGAGCAGACAAACAGCGTTTGTCCATCGGACACGACGGGACAACAAAGAATGAGCGGGTGTCCGAACAACCGATGGCTAAGAGGAGTGTTGCTAGAAACCTCGATCCCGGTGCGATTTCCTGTGACGGAAATTTGCCGCTCCGCTATGGAGCGGTTAACAGCAACGAATTAGGGACGAAATTTGCTTTGGGGTGGGAATGTCGAACGAGGGGCCAGTAGAAGTATTCGCGCGACCGCGGCTGACGTCGCCGCCCCCTGCGGTGCTGGACATTGTCTTCGTACATGGCCTCGGCGGCGATCAATTCGAGACTTGGCGTTCGTCAGAGAAGGAATCCTGGCTTCAGTGGCTCGCCACGGATTTTCCCACATGCCGGATATTCACAGTCGGATATGATTCATCGAAGTTCGCTAGCGTCCTCTCAGGTGATGGCGCATCCATCCAGGATCTTGCACTCATTATGGCGGACGGGTTGGCAAGCCGTGAGGAACGAGCGCCACACACCCTGCTGGTTGCGCACAGCCTTGGCGGCCTGATCGTCAAGCAGATGCTTCGTCGCTGCTCAGAGTCCTTGAGCCCTGATTTCATTGAAATTGGCCGCTCGGTCACCGGTGTTGCGTTTTTGGCAACGCCGCATCAGGGCGCCCAGGCAGCCAAGACCCTCGATTTTCTCTTGCGGCAATTTCTGAGCAAGCAGTCGAAGCAGCTCGCGTATGGCGACGACAATCTAGTCGATCTGAACGACTCCTTCAGATCATGGGTCGCGCGGCAAGGCGTAGCGGTTCGCGCTTATTTTGAGACAGAGAAGACTTATGGCGTCCATGTTGTCGATAAGGTTACGGCCAACCCGGGGGTGAGTGGCTGTGAGCCGATCGGCGTGCAGACAGACCATATCACCATCTGCAAGCCAGCCACGCGCACAGCACCTGTCTTTAAGTCGATTTCCGCTTTCATCCGCCAGTTGCTCAAGAAGATAACGCCGCCGACTGCCGAGATTGGAGCCGCCAGCGCCGACCAACCAGAACCCTCCGGCGGGGGGCAAGCCGCCATCGCTTCTGAGGATGCCCCCACAGAGCTCAATTCTGAAATTTTATCTGACTTTCAGTATTATATGACACATGCCGACGTGGATCGCCGTGATCTCGAGCAGAAGTTGGCCGACGCGGGGCGAACCTACGCGGTAGCCGATGCGAAGCGGAAGAAAGAGCGATTCAATATGACGCTCCAGCGGCATATCGCACAGCCATCGGCGGTGGCGCGGTACGCCAAGCTCATGGCCGACGTAGAGTCTCGATTCAACCGGCATGTAGTTCGCGAGATCGCCCATGGCGCCGACATCGCTGCGGTCGACCGGGTCGTTCAAGAGCATGTTGTCGAGCCATGCGTGTTGGCACACTCTACCAGTGAAGGGCAAATAACCGCGGGATTGGTCGACGGTGCCTTGTACTACTTGGCAGGCAATTGCCATCTGGCGTGGGACAATGTCTGAGTTCCGCGTCTGGTTCGCATCGCGCGACCCATATCATTGCGTTTTCCGCATGGTGCGTCTGCTTTGCGCCAAGGGCGAAGCCATGCCAGTCGAACAGCTTCGCGTGCTTGATATGTTCCTGATGTTTCCCGTCATGCTGGAGCGACTTTCGCTTCCGTCGGAGATCAAGGCGCGCTTTCGAGAACTACGGAGCGACACCGAAAAATCGACCTTTGCCCGGCTGCCTGGCACCGCGTCCGTCTGGCAAGATCTACAAATCTACCAGGCTACCGCGCTGAAACAGCTTACTGGCCTTGGGCTGTTGAAGCGCGATGCCCTGCGAGATCGATACGCCAGCCTCGAGTTTAAACAGGTTCCTGCGGAAATTCTCGCGAAAGCGACTGAGCGAAATACCGACGACGCAGCGCTGATGCGCTTTCTGGTGGTTGATCTTGCATCGCTGCCGATGACGGGGAAAAACAATCTCTTCAAGCGCGCGGGCCTGCCAGCTCGAGGGCCAGTGGTATGAGTGCCTTTCTTCGCATCGAGCGGATGCTCATCACTCGAGGGGCAAACGTGCTTTACGACGAGCCGTTTCACGCAGGAGTGAACATCATCCACGGCTCGAACGGCTCCGGCAAGTCCACCTTGGCGGATTTCATTTATTTCGGTCTCGGCGGGGATCTACGCGAATGGAAAGAATCGGCTTCGCGCGCGGAACGCGTCTATCTACAAATTCTAACGCCGGCAGGCACGCTTACCCTTCGTCGCGACGTATCCACTGACGGGTTACGGCCCATGTCGATCTATTTTGGCGAAATGGACAATGCGCTCTCTTCGCCGAACGAAGGTTGGCAGCTGTTCAGCTACAAGCGACCGGAACATGGATACAGCTTTAGCCAAGTGCTGTTTCGGGCCATCGGACTCCCCGAGTCTATCAGCGACGGCGCGAGCAACATCACGATGCACCAGCTGCTGCGTATCCTGTATGTCGACCAGCTCACACCGGTGCAGCGGATCTTTCGGGTCGAGAATTTTGACACTTGGCAAACGCGACAGGCGGTTGGCGACTTGCTGACCGGTGTGGGTGGATACGATCTATACGAAAAACAGATCGCACTACGCGAGACCGAGAAGCAATATGAGGCGGCGGCAACGGCGTATCGCAGTCTCGTCGCCGTGGCGTCTGGGTATGGTGAGAACATTCTCATCGAGCATATCCAGGCCTCGGTAGCGAAACTGGAAAGCGAGCGGTCGAAATTATTGAAGTCTATCCGAGATTTAGTCGACTACTCGGTGTCAAGTGAGGACCAAAATGCGCTAAAGCAGATGAGGGCTTCCGCACTCAGCGACTACACCAAGGCTAGGCGACAGGTAGCCCGGCTCGTTAACGAAATCGAAGTTCTCGATTTCGAAATCGACGACGCTGAGGATTTCATACGTCACCTTAAGCAGTCGCTGTCGGACTTCGACGATTCCTCTGTGACATTCTTTGCCCTAGGGCATCTTGCCTTCGAATATTGTCCGTCATGCTTCGCGCCGGTTGAACCGAAGCATGAGGACCATTGCCAGTTGTGCAATACGCCCCGACTCGAGGGAGGCGATGACTCAAGGACGCTGGCGGTGCGTCTCGATTTGCAGATGCAGTTGAAGGAATCCGAGGCCCTTCAAACCGATCGACACGCGCAACGGACCCGGAAATCCGGACAGTTGCGAGTGGCGCGGCAGGGGCTAAGACGCGCTACCTCGACGATCGAGCTGGCCGAAACTGGAACCGTGACCGGCCGCGAAAGCGCTATCGCAGAGTTGAGCCGCAAGACCGGCTTCATCGATAGTGAACTGGAAGGCCTCCAGAGACGCTTGGAACTAGCGAAGCAGATCAAGGCCGCGTCAGATGCCAAGGAGGATCTGAATTCGCGGCTGACCCGCCTGAGGGCGGAAATCGAGGCGGTGTCACGGGCACAGGGGAACCGGAAACGCGAGGCGCTCACGCTAATTTCGAACCGTACAAAGGCCTTGCTGGACCAGGATCTTCAGGAGCACAGCGATTTTGGCGAGGTGGCGAACGTATCTTTCGAATTCTCCGGTGACTGGATCGCCATCAACGGCGACAAGAACCGGGCCGGAAGCGCCAGCGGGATGGTGATCCTGAAGAACAGCTTTGCGGCGGGGATGCTTGATGCCGCGCTCCTTGATGAACGCTTCAACCTTCCGCGCTGGATGCTGTTCGATAATGTCGAGGACAAGGGGATGGTCGAGGAGAGATCTTGGAATTTCCAACGCCTGCTTGTCGCCATGTCCGATGCAGCGAAGGTCCCACATCAGATCATCTTCACGACATCAAAAATTGCGCCTGAGCTTGACCGTCCAGAGCTGGTCGTGGGGCGCAGATATGAGCGTGCAGCACGCTCGCTGAATTGAATAGCCGATCACGGAGGTGGCGGATTGTGACCTCTGTGACCGGATCAGGGGGAGGCGGCAATGGACGATCTTCGAGAACTGTTTTTCCGCTCGTTCGAGCAGTTCACCGAGCGCGAGGGAGAAAACATTCTCCACGGTACAAGCGAACGCAACCTTTGCGCACGATGGGCGCCCTTACTTGAGACGGCCGCGGTCGAGGCGGGCTATGACGAGTATCGAGCCGACACCGAGTATAACCGCAAGCAGGGCGGACAGGTAAAGACGATACTCGACGAGACGATGCATGTCGTACGGATCACGTGTGACCTCATCCTGCATAGCCGCGGGCGGGTCGTAGAGCGCGACAATTTGATCGCTATCGAAATGAAGCGTTCATCGCATCCCGAGCGCGAGAAGCAAAAGGACCGGATTAGGCTGCGAGCGCTAACCAAACCTTCGTATGACGACGTCTGGTCGGCGGACGGACGAGCGCTACCCGAACATGTGTGCGGCTATGGGCTCGGCTATTTTGTCGAACTCGATGCAGATAGTCGGATGTTCCGATTCGAAGAATATCAACTCGGCAATCTTTCAGACGAGATTCAGAGGGTCTTTTAGTTCACTAGCCCAAATTGCCAACGCGACTTAACCGACGGCGACAACGAAATCGCCATTGCCACGGCCTAACGATAGCTCTTTTTGAGTGCCTTCCTTATCGTCCGCTTCTACGAGCGCGAAAGACCGCTTTCGGCAAAGAGCGACGTTGGGGGTTGCCTTTCTGAGCGACCGACCCTGAGTCTTTTGCTGAAGGGCAGCTTTGGGCATTAGCGAGCCTAAAGGCAGACAGTCCTTTTTCGGCCCAATTCCTGACGTCCAGAAAGTCATCTTGGTGTTTAATGCGGGCCGGGCTGAGAGCCTCAACAGCGAGCACGTCCAAATTTTCTGTTACGCGTCAATTATTTGGAGTAACATCGCGGTAGCTTTTTCGGCACAACGACTGTGGCGACTCAGTGATGCGACGAGGTCGAGCGCTGGGGAGACTACATCGGCGAGGATCGCGAACTGATCGCGCGGTCGACCTTTTGGACTTATTCGATCTTCTCCGAACTGGGCCTCGGGCGCTATCGATCCGAGGGTTTCTATGACCGCTACTGGCTGGACGGGCCGTGGTTCAGGCCGTCTTGGACAGACTTCAATACGAAACAGGTCTCCTTCGGCCTCTTCGACCAGAAGCGAGAAGAGGCCGGGATCGGGTTCATCTTCGACGTGCCCCAGTGGCACGGGCCGGAATTTTTAGTCATCGACAGGCTAAGCTTTCCGCTCCTCGGCGATATAGCTTTCCCCTTCGCGATCCGACAGACCGAGATCGAACATCATGTAGCGCATCCCATCGGTGCTACCAGCGCCTGCTGGGCACAGTGCAGGACGACATCGCTCTGGGGCGTGCTCACCGCAGGCCATGCGGTCAACGGCAATCGGCCCGGCCGCGCTGTGCCGATGGCATCGGGTAACACCGCGTCGCTCTGCCGCTCATACTTCCAGCCGGTGGATGCCGCCTTCGTTCTGACGCCGGCACCGGGCCACAAACCGACGCCACTTCCGATCTTGAGTTTTGCCTCGATGGGACTGCCGGTCGTCGTCGACTGTCAGTCTGGTTCGGTCTCGCGCACCGTTGTCAAGGTGCAGAACAATTGTGGAGTCCTCAACACGCGCGAGGTCGGCGTCACCCTCTGCCTCGACCAACCGGCCTCCGAAGGTGATTCCGGGGCGCTCATTCGGGTCGCGAATGGCGACGCTGTCGGCCTCTATGGCGGCTTGATGAAAGCGCCGAGCACGCCGACCGACCTTCGCGGCCTCGCCCAGAATTTTGAGCAGGCAATCCTCGCCCTCGACGTCCTTCCTTACTTGTAGAGGAGCGTTTCATGACTGAACCCACGCAGGATGAATTCGAAATTTCGATTTTTGTGCCTAAGGGCGATACGCCAGTCCAGGTGCCGCGCGATCCATCGGTCGAGCATCATTCGATGCGCGATTGGGTGCCAGGTCTCGGCCGGGTCGCCAAGGTAGGCGCTGAGGAGGTGCAGGAGCAATGGACCCGCACCGTCGACACGCTCATGAAATTGAGCTCAACCGTCGCCGCCCGCTCGAAGGAATGGTCGATCGAGGAGATCGAGGTCGGCCTGACCCTGAGCGCCAAGGGCGAGCTATTGTTCATCGCCGAGGCGGGCGCGGAAGCGAGCATCAAATTCAAGCTGACTCGCAAAGGCGAGCCCACCCCCGAGGCGCCTGCGCTCGGGTCACGCGTCCCGTCGGGAAGCTGACGCCGAACGCTGCATGATTGTAGCGAGGTTCATTCGTTCTTCAAAGTTTCGTCGATGGCTTGCGCAAGTGCTAACATACGATCGATGAGGTCTTTTATCCGTGGGTGATCTGCAACCAAGCCAGTCGGAGATTCTAGTACCAAGGTCGCTAGCGATTCCGCATTCCAGGATAGTGGTTCTGCCCACTTCCACCATGGCCACCAGCCGCTTGACGATCCACCTTCCACTTCTCTGACGGCTTCACTTATTGCAGGATGAGAAGAGCAGCCCTCGCCCTTTTCTACGGATTTGTTGCGTGGATCGGGTGCTCTTATCCCGAAATAAACATCGGCGTAATTCGTTCGACCGGGCGAGATCGCAACGGAACAATTTTCGGGCCATGATGGACGACGAAATCCCCACCAATTATCCTTGTCGCCAAGCGCTTCACTCAGTGAGCAATCGTCGTATTCTTCCTCAATGTCATTGAACGCACCGCGGGCCTTCAGCAGTACCTCCTCGGCGATCTCTTCAATCAGTGCCTTATGAAGCCTAGTTTGTGACAGCATGACCATTGCTAGAGCGCGCTTGCTCTCGATCCCCCGCTCGTACTCCGATTCTACAGCTTGGATGTACGCGACGTTCTCATCAGCCTTCATCGGCTCGCCCCCAAATTCGAATTTCAAATATGCGACCAATTCCGCAATGTGCGTTTGCGTTCGCGCGGCGCGAATTTCCTGTCGACAATCGGCGAGGATTTGCGTGAGCGCTGTTTCATCGTCCGAATGCAATCGGACAACGCGCACCTCGCTCTTTGCAGTTTCAGGTTCCTTGTTGGACAAAAAAATCAGTACCGGGCTGCGCCCTCGACTCCAACCTTTTAAAGCTGACAGATAGTCGACGAGCTGGTCGGGTTGCTGCGCCGCCCATGGCTTGTTCTCTATACCCACGATGAGTCGCGGCGTTTCGATTACGAGATCAATCTGTCTACCATCTCGGGTCATCATTTCTCTTCGGACCGTGATAGGTTCGATGACATTAACTCGAGGAAGGTCGAGCCTGCGGAGCAACGCGTTCAGAAAGAGTATGTCTTGACCATGCGTTCCCCGCGGATCGAAAATGTCAGCTATGATCCGACTGAGACTGGCCTCGTTCGGTCGGAACAGAGAAAATGCATTGAGACGGGGCGCCCCGAAAAGCTCGGATCCTGCCCTTTTTGCCGCCAATATCGGATATTGATGTGACAGCCTCCGGAGAACGGACCCGAAAGATGGCATCGCGCGTGACTGGTTCATAGTTAAGGACGTAAACAATTTTCGTCATTTTGGAACGCTTTCGGCAGTCGCGACCTGATTGCATCAAGCATCACGTCCAAAAGTGTCATCTTTGCAGCCGACATTCTACCCAACTATCTACCTCATCCTCGGCCCATGCGACCGCATAGCCGCCCAACTGGACAGGCTTCGGAAACTTACCTTCAGCCATCCAGCGATAGATCGTGGAACGGCCAAGCCCGACACGGTGCTGCACTTCGGGCAGGCGAATAAGCCGCGTCGTATGGCGGGGCTCTGTCGCGCCTTTGTCGATCTCTTCACCCACGATGGCCTCCTTCGGCACCAGCAAAGACGTCGCCGAGCAGCGCGTCCTTGCGTTCGAGCTCCTCGATGTGGTCGGAAAGCAGGCGGGCGACACGGTGTGCGGTGCCCTTGGCCCAGCGCGGTTTCACATCATGCAGCTGGTTGCCAAGAACCCGTTCAAGCGCTGACGGCAGCTCGCCGGAAAAGTCCTCGAAGAATTGCGCGAGGTCCGATTGCAACCAAGCGATTGCGTGATCGCCGCTGCTCACCAAGAACAGAAGCAAATGCGCGTTCGGCGCAACACCGCTGGCGGCAAGAATACGCAAGGCCTCGCCAAGGCTGGCCGACCGTTCGCCGGCAAGGACGCGGCGCAAGGCATCCTTATGGATCTGCGCATCGCGCGCGATGTCACAGCGGGCACGGCCGCTGGCTTCGACGGCGGCCAGAAGCAAGCGGGCGAGGTCGGCGCGAACCTGTTGTTCGGCAAAGAGCGCCATGTCGGTCATCGACGAGTCCTTTCGTTAAGAGATGATCGACTCACCGGCTAACCGAAAAGGAAGCCTGTAGGAAAACAAAAAGAACATTTGAAGAACATAGAGGAAGGAGCGAATCAGTTTCCTTCGGTGATTCGCGCAAATTCTGGGCACTTTCACGCAGATTGCGGCACACCGCGCGCCAAAGCCGGCACTGGTAGCGCCGCTGCGCGACCAACCGGCGCAGATTGCGGCCTACACGCTACCCGATGTCGCTTTTTGCTTGGTCGCTACCCCAAAAATCCACTTCTCCGTTTCCTACAGCTCCGATCCGGAGAGAGGAAAGAACATACAGCGAACACATCGCTGGCTGATGTTCAATCCCCGGAGTTTCCCATGATGACGACCAAGACTGCTCTGTCCCCCCGCAAGCGCATTGCGGGCCGCGACTACATCCTTCCTGCCTGCATTGCGCTGGCCTGTGCCGGTGCGGCCTATGCCGGCGCCGATACCACTTTCGATCCCGCACTGCAGAAATTTACCGACTTCCTCGAAGGCTCCGGCGGCAAGATCATCACCGTGCTCAGCCTTGCAGGCGGTCTCATTGCCCTTGCCTCGGGCCGCTTTGCACTCGGCCAGGTCGCAGTGCCGGTAGGTGTGGGCATTGGCGTCGGCACCGGCGTGCCGATCGTCACCTCGGTCGTGACCGCGGTCATCTGAACCCCTGACCCGGTTACGACAGGAGGGCGGCATGGCCGACAGGTACCTCGTTCCACAGCGGCTCGACGACCCGGAGCTTATTGGCTTCTGGACCATCGACGAGTTTGCGGGAATTCTCTTTCCCTTTGCGTGGGGCATTGTCTCGCAGCACATCTTCATCGGCATCGGCCTGGCTGTCGGAGCCTGGTTTGCCTTGCGGAAGGCGAAGGCACGCGGCGCCGGTTCGGCACTGGTGCATGCTGCGTACTGGTACCTGCCCGGGAGCTTTCTCGGGCTGAAAGCCACGCCGCCCTCCCATTGCCGCCTGCTGGCGGGCTGAGGGAGGCGAGCGATGCAAGCAGAATTCGCGCATGAACTGGCACAGGGCTACCTGCGGCAACGCAACCGCTTTGCGCTGCTCGCCGGCGTTCTCGGGCTGACCACGCTGCTCGGCCTTGGCGCTGCAGTGACCCGCGACGAACATGTCGTGCTGGTGCCGGTCACCGCCGAGCGGATCACCGTATCGAGCGGCGGGATCGATGCAGCCTATCTCGAGCTTGTCACCCGCGACACAGCGCTGATGCTGCTCAACCGTGCGCCCGAGAGCCTCGACTACTGGATGACCAACATCCTGAAGCTCGCCGATCCCGCCGCACATGGCCGGCTCAAAGCAGAGCTTGTGCAGATCGTCGAAGAGCAGCGCGGTTCGGATGTAAGCCAAGCCTTCGTGATCGGACAGATGCAAGTCGACCCCGAAGCGCTGACCTCGCGGGTCAGCGGCACGCTAAAGACTTTCGTCGGCGCGCAAGTGATCTCCAGCCAGGAGCGCCAGTTCATTTTCCATTGGGCGAAGCGCGGTCTCAGCCTGTCGCTCGCCGGCTTCGAACAGGTTCCCACACAAGACGAGGAGCAGGACCAATGAGTTTGCTGCACAATTCCACAACCGCCCTTCTCGCAGCGACCGGTATCGCTCTGTGCGGCCTAGGCGCAGGGCAACGGCGTGACATAGCGCTCAAACTTGCCGGCATGGCGGCGCTGGGCGCCGCCTTCATGCCGAGCCCGGCATTGGCCGACCAGTTTATCGAGGCCAGCGACGGCGCGACGATCGATTGCGAACTCGCCCGCGGCGAGCTCTCGCGGATCGCACTCATCGATGACGGCTTTGCCAATGTCTCGAAGATCGCGAGCGGCTTTCCCTATAACGACTTCCAGGTGACGCACGAGCCGGTGCGCGGGGACATCTATATTTCCGTCCCGCCGCAGTTCGCGGCCGCCCGGGTCACCTTCTTCGCGACCAGCCAGGCAGGCTTCGTCTACAAATTCGCGTGCCGTCTCGCTGGCGAGGATGCGACGCAGATCTTCATCACCAATCCGGCGCTGCGCCAGAGCGAGGCTGCCGAATGGGAAGCTGAGACGGCCCCCGAAGACACCGCGATCCGTCTGATCGAAGCCATGGCGGGCGATGCCGTCCTGCCGGGCTTTACCGCACGGGCCGAGATCTCCGCCCCACGCCGGACGGGCGGCATCGAAGTCCAGCGCGTTGCCGAATACCGCGGCGCTGCGCTGACCGGCCAGAGTTTCCTCATCCGCAATCTTGGTGATCAGGACTTGCTGCTTGCTGCCGAACGCGAAGCTCCGGCGGGCGCGCTCGCCTTTGCCTATGGCCGCGATGTGCTTCCACCCGGCGAAGCGACCCGCGCATTCCTTGTCTTCGCACGGGGAGGGATCGACTGATGTCCGAGAGCAACAACAGCCCGAACGCCAGAGAGACAAAGCCGATGCCCGGTTCTGCGCAAGCACGTGAGACCGGTCGCCGCAATCTCAACGCGCAAATCGCACAGCGTCAGAAGCTGCTGCTTGCCGGGATCGGCGCGGTCGCGCTGATCGGCGGCGGCATGTTCATCTTCAGCGACAGCGACGCGGAAACCGGAAGCGGCACGAACAGAGCGGCAACAATCGATACAGGCGGGCTCGTCAACCGCAACCTGTCACAGCGCGAGTTTGTCGCCAGCTATGGCAACCGGCTCGATGCGCAGGGACGCGCGATCAAGGACTTGCAGGACAGCCAGGTGCCGCGTCCGCAAATCGAGCAGGAACTCGAAGCCCTGCGCGCGGAAAATGCGCGTATGCTCAGCGACGGCCAGATGGCAATCGATGCGATCTCGACCGAGAACGCCGCGCTTCGCGGCGCGCTCGACCAGGTGCGCCAAGCGGAGACAGCCGCGCCCGTCGCGCCTCCCCCCGCCTATGGCACGGGCGTTCAAGGTGGCGAGCCCGTCGAATCCGGTTCGGGCGGTCTGCCCGCGCGGGTAGGCGGGCTCGATCAATTGACCTTTACCGAGCGTGCGGCAACACAGGCGCGTCCCGCAGGCGCCGAGCGCGCCGCGGCATTGATGCTCGAGGCAAGCCGCGATTATCTGCCCCCCAATTCCTACGCGCCGGCCCGCGTTATTGTCGGGGTCGACGCCTCGACAGGTGTTGCGAGCCAGACCGATCCCCTGCCGGTTGTGCTGCGCATTACCGGTCCTGCCCGCTCGGTCATGCGCGGCAACCAGCTGCTCTCGACCGATATCACCGGCTGCCTCGTCAACGGTGCCGCGCGCGGCGACCTCTCCGCCGAGAAAGTCTATGTCCAGCTTGTGCGCATGACCTGCGCCCAGCCCGGCGGGCGCTATGCGGTGAGCGAAGTCAAAGGTTTTGTCGCTTTCGCCGGCAAATCCGGCGTGCGCGGCCGCGTCGTGAGCCGCGAAGGCAGCCTTGTCAGCCAAGCACTGCTGGCCGGCATTGTCGGCGGGTTCGGGCGCGGCTTTACCGCGAACGCCAATGGCATCTTCACCGGCCAGGTGCGCGCGGACGGGCAGCGCGAAGCGCTGTCACCAACCGACATTCTTGCAGGCGGGCTCGGCCAGGGCGCGGGCGAGGCCGCCGACACGGTCAGCCGCTATCTGATCGAGCGCGCCGAACAATATCAACCAGTCGTCGAGATGCCGACCGGCATCGAGGTCGAGATCGTTTTTCTCGACGGCGTCCATGTCAGGAGCACACCCCAATGAAATATTCCGATACCAAGCCCGGCGTCAAAGCGCGCCTCGCGCATCTGGCCATCGCGGCCAGCAGTGCAGCGGCAGTGCTGACTGTAGGGGTCAGCGTCGTCACAGCGATCCCTGCTGCAGCCCAGAACATTGCTGGCGAAGTCACCGAGGCGCTGCAACTGCGGCTTCCCAAAACCCCGATCGACGAGATCGTCTGCGATCGCTTTGGCCCATGGTGCGAAGTCGTCTCGGGCGACACGCTCTTCTACATCGACAAAAGCGCCCGTTACCTGCTGGTCGGCCGCCTTTACGATATGGTAGAACGGCGCGATGTGACAGCGGCACGCCTGCTCGAGATCAATCCCGACATCATTGCCGCTGGCGCAGCACGCGCGGCGGCTCCGGAAAGCGACGACAAGCTTGCCGGGACCACGCCGCAGAATGTGGATCTGTCCACGCTGCCTGCCGAAGGCGCCATTCATTGGGGGAACAAAAAGGGTCCAAAGCTCGTCATCTTTTCCGATTTCCAGTGCGGCTTCTGCCGCCGGCTTGCAGGCGAGCTCGGCAAGGCGGGGGTCTGGATCGAAGAGCGCCCGCTCGCCATCCTCGGCGACGACAGCCGCCGTCTTGCCGAAGCCGTGATCTGCGCCAAAGATCCCCGCAGCGCGTTGCACCTCGCCTACAAGGGCACTTTGCCCACCGACAGCAAAACCTGCCCCGAGACACGCGGTCTCGACGCCAATGCGAAGTTTGCGCGCGCGCATGGTTTTTCCGGAACGCCCGTGATCGTGCGCGCAAGCGATGGCGCAGTGCTGCACGGATACCGCGATGCAGCAGCTTTGCGGGCATTTGCGCAGGGCCCGAAAGGAGAGCGCAAGTGAGCAGCTCCGCTCTCCGCTGCTTCCCATCTCTTGCGCTTCTCGTGCTGACGGGCGGCTGTTCGACACTGGGCAGCAATATCTCGGGTGATTTTGCCTGCCGGACGCCCGAAGGCAGCTGCGCGCCCACCACGCTGATCGATGCGGCGGCGACCGGCATCAGCGCGCCGGCACGCGCAGGATCCGGTCCCGCGGCGATGGCACGCGAAGCCACAAGCACACTGCAGGTGGTTGTGGCAGCGCGCCGGGACCATGCCGGACGCATCCACGAAGCTAGAGTGGTGCACGTGCCGCTCCCGGAGGATCCGGTAGCAGACTGGCGCGCTCCGCTGCGCACCGGCGATGTCCTCCGGGCCATCGGCAGCAGTATCGCCGAAACCCGCGAGACCGGTGTTTCACCTCTTTCCGACACTCCCGAGCAAACGCCGGGCCTACTGCATTCCCCCTGGCAGCTGGTCCCGGCCGAGCCCGGCGCAAGCGCGCCGGACCCCGGGGGACCTAGCGCGTTTCCCCCTCCCCGCGCGCCGGTCCCCCACCCTGATCCCAGTGAAGGAGAAAGCCAGTGACCTTCTCGCTTGCCGCGGCGCGCAATGCCCTGTCACAGAGCTTGCTGGGTGACACCGCGCGCGCCGAAAAACCCCGCGCGCATCTCGTCCTCGACATGCTGTCGGACTGGCTTCCCTACCGGGTGTATGACGAGGATGTGAAGCTTTACCGCAATGCGCGGTCAAAGGGCTTCGTGCTCGAAGTGACCCCGCTGATCGGGGCTGACGAGCGGACAGGCGAAATCCTCGGGCAATTCTTTTCCGAAGGATTGCCGCATGGTGCATGCCTGCAAGTGCTCAATTTCGCTTCGCCGCGCATCGGCACCGTGCTGGGGCCATGGTTTGCCCCGCGTTACGAACAAGGGGGCATCTACGAGGCGATTGCACGTGCGCGCACCAAACGCCTCTACGATCTCGTCTGGCGCTCGGGTTCGGCCTACGCGCCTTTCCATGCACGCAACACGCGGCTGGTGGTCTCGCTTGGCGTGCCTGTGCCTGGCAGTGCGAGCGATGCCGAGCTTGCCGAGTGCCGCGACGGGCTTGTCGGCATGCTCCATTCGCTTGGTCTTCACGCACAAGACCTCGCCCCGCCCCGCCTCCTGTCACTGATTGACGAGCTGACCTCGCCGACCACCGCGCACGAGACAGATGGCCAGGACTGGAACCCCCATGACACGCTCGATGTCCAGGCCATTCGCCGCGACATAGAACTCGAAGTCGAGGATGACCGCCTGCTGCTCCGGACCGAGCGCTTCCGCGAGATCGGCCGCGACCGGCATGGCACGCCCGAAGTCGGCGCGTGCTATCCTGACCATTTCGATGTGCGGCACTACGGCGTGCGCGCGTGCCCCGACCGCTGGGCACCCTGGGAATGCGCCCGCCTGATCGGCGACATGTTCACCGATAAGCTGCGCTTCCCCTGCCCTGCCGCCACCATGCTGTGCCTCGTCTACCCCGATCAGGAGGCCGCAAACGCGCGGGCGAGCTACAAGTTCATGCGGACAACCAGCCTGGCCGACACCAAAAGTGCGCGCTTCCTGCCGCGGCTCGCCGAGCAGTCGGGCGAGTGGAAACACGTCCAGGCCGAGCTCCAGCAGGGCAAAAAGCTGGTCAAGCTGTTCTATGGGGTCACCACCTATTCGCCGCTCGGCGAAGGCGATGCGCACGAGCGGGTGGTCAAAGCCATCTACAAGGCCGCGGGATGGGATCTTGCCGACGAGCGGTTCCTGCAATTGCAGGGCCTGATTGCCGCTTTTCCGATGAGCCTTGCCGACGGGCTGGCCAGCGACATGGTGCGCCTCAAACGCCTCAAGACGATGCTGTCGACGACAGCAGCCAATATCGCACCGCTGCAAGGCGAATATCTCGGTGGCAGCGTCCCGCACCTGTTGCTTGTCGGGCGGCGCGGCCAGCCCTTTTTCTGGTCACCGTTCGAGAACGGTGCCGGAAACCACAATATCGCCATCTGCGGCAAGTCAGGATCGGGCAAGTCGGTCCTCCTGCAGGAGCTGTGCGCGGCGCTGCGCGGCGCGGGTGCCAAAGTCGTGGTGATCGATGACGGACGCAGTTTCGAGCATTCGGTGAAATTGCAAGGCGGGCGCTTTGTCGAGTTCACGCTGCGCTCGGGCTTTTCATTGAACCCGTTCTCGCTGATCGACGACGCCCGCGCGATCGATGACGAGGACTACCGCCTCGACTGCATCGCCATGATAAAGGCGATCGTAGGACAAATGGCGCGGCCCAGCGCTGTGCCCACCGACACCGAGCGCGGCCTGATCGACACGGCAATTGCCGAGGTCTGGACCAATCTGGGCAGCGGGGGCAGCATCGACGATGTCGCGGCTGTTCTGCGCATGGGCGAGACCGAAACCGGCCGGGATCTCGCGCTTGCGATCGCGCCGTTCTGCCAGGGCGGCAGCTATGCCGGGTTCTTCACCGGCGCTGCGAGCTTTGCCTTCGAAGACGACTTTACGGTCTTCGAGATGAGCGATCTTGCAAGCCGTGAAGAGCTGCGCAGCGTGGTGCTCTCCGCGATCATGTTCATGACCAGCCAGGCAATGACGAGAAGCTCGCGTGCCACGCGGAAGCTGCTGCTGATCGACGAAGCCTGGGCGATGCTTAAAGGCGGCTCGATGGGCGAGTTCGTCGAGACCTATGCCCGCACGGCGCGCAAATATGGCGGCGCGCTTGCGACCGCCACCCAGTCCTTGAACGACTATTACAAGTCCGACGGCGCGCGCGCGGCGCTCGAGAACAGCGACTGGATGCTCGTTCTCCAGCAAAAGCCCGAGACCATTGCCGATTTCCGCAAGGAGGCGCGGCTCGACATGGATGACCGCACCGAGACGCTTATCCGCAGCCTGAAACGGTCAGGGAGCGAATACAGCGAGCTCTACATCAAGGGTCCCGAGGTCGAGGCGGTGGGCCGGCTTGTGCTCGATCCGCTCTCGGCGACGATCTTCTCGTCCGATCCCGACACCTATGCCGCAATCCATGCCCATGTCGAAAGCGGCATACCGCTCAGCAAGGCCGTGGCCCTTGTCGCGGGCATTGACGGGGGAGACGCCTGATGTGCCTTGATGTCGAAACCATGCTCGGCCGGATCGAGCGCACACAAGGCCCGGAGCGGGAGATAGCGATCTGGCCGCTCGTGCAGGGCACATGCTTCGTGCTGATCGAAGCTGCACGGTTCACTGCCAGCATACTGCTGACCGCGCTGGGCTTGCCCTTGTTCGTCTTCCTGCTGCTGGCGGGTTGGGACCTTGGCCTGCTGTTTGCCCAACTCGGCAACCTCGCCGATCACTATGCCAGCGCCGATGCGCCCGCACGCCAGGTGTTTTCGCGGGATCTGCAGTTTGCCTTCCTGCTGCTCACCGGCGGCTTCGCGCTCGTGCGCCTGCCGGGCTTTATTCGCCGGCTTTGCATCACTCTCGACCGGGAGATCCCCCATGGCTGATCGCACAGCGTGGCCCAGCCTGGGCCTGAAAATCGCTGCCATCCTTGCAGGTGCCGGCGTTCTCCTATGGGCCGGATGGATTACCCGCGAAGTCTACACCGACACCCCGCGGCCCATCGTCAGCGTTCGCCTTGCCGAGACCATCGGCGGCTTCGTCGACGAGGCCGCGCGAACCAACGCTGATCCCGAGACTGTCCAGGCCGCAAGCCTTGCCTATCTGCAGGCGGCCGAAGCCGCCGTTGCCGAGATGGGCGAGGACGGCCGCCTCGTCCTTGTGGCCGAAGCTGTGCTCGGCGGGCCCATTGAGGATGCCACGCCCGAACTCGAAGCGCGAATTGCGGCAAAGCTCGCAGCAGAGGCGCAGCCATGAGGGGCCTGATCAACTGGAAGCGCGTGGCGCTGCTGAGCGCGATCGTCGCCCTGCCACTCGCATGGGCCCCGCTCGATGCCTTTGCCAAGAACCATGCCTTTCTGCTCAACGCCAGCCCGAGCCTTCCGCACTGGGCCTTCTGGCTCGATCGCGAGGTGCCGATTGCGCGCGGGAGCCTGATCTTTTTCGAACCTGCGCCAAGTGCGCTGGTGCGCCGCCATTTCGGAGCAAGGCCGCAGATCTTCGGCAAGCGCGTCATCGGCATGCCGGGTGACATCGTCAGCCATGCCGGGATGGATGTCTTCATCAATGGCAAGAAGGTTGCGACCCGGATCGCAACAACGAGCCTCGGGATTGCCTTGGCGCGCGGGCCCGAAGGACCGATCCCCGATAGCTGTTTCTATGTCGGAACCGACCATCCGCGCGGCCTCGACAGCCGCTACGGCGCGATCGGCTTAGTCTGCCGGGGCCGGATCCTCGGCAGCGGAAAGGCAATTCTGTGATGCGTCGCCTGCTTCTCTCGCTCCTCCCCATTCTGCTGCTCCCGGCAAGTGCCGGGGCCCGCGATTACGGGCAGCACGGAGCGGTCTTCCCGGTGGTCGAACGCGACCTCCTTGCACAGATCCAGTCGCGGCTCGTGGCGATGGAACGCTCAGGGGAAACCGCACGGCTGAACGAACAGCTCAAAGCGCGCACGCTCGCAAGGGTCGAGCGCCCGGCTGCGGTGGCGGGAATCGTGCATGCGCGCGCCGACCGCTCATGGCTGTTTGATCCGACCATCGTCTTACAACAGGATATCCGCGGCGCGCGGGGCGAACTCATCCATGCCGCAGGCACGCGGGTCAATCCGCTCGACAGTGTCGCGCTGCGCAGCGATTTGCTGTTTCTGGACGGCGATGATGCCCAGCAAGTCGCATGGGCCTTGGGCCAGCAAGGGCGTCCCAAACTGGTGCTCGTCAACGGGGCACCGCTGGCCCTGATGCGCGCGCGCCAGCGTCGCTTCTATTTCGACCAGCAAGGGACGCTGACGTCCTATTTCGGCATCAGAGCCGTGCCCGCGCGCGTGCGCCAGCAGGGGCGCCGGCTCGAGGTAAGCGAGATTGTGCTCCCGGTTCGTGCGGAGTCCGGACAATGACCGCCCTGCGCGAATATCTGGCTGCTGCATGGGCGGCGATCGCCCTCAGCGCGGCGACGCCGGCCCTCGCTGCAGACGAACCTGGAAAATGCACCGGCAGCTTCGTCAATCCGATCACCGATATCTGCTGGTCCTGCCTGTTCCCGATCTCCATCGGTGCGCTCGACATCTGGCCCTCGAACCGGCCCGATCCGGACAATCCCGATCTGCCGCTGTGCCTGTGCGGCGTACGCCCGGGGATTTCCATGGGGTTCTGGGAGCCGGTCCGCCTTGCCGACGTCAGCATGAAGCCGTGGTGCTTCGTCAATCTGGGCGGGGCCAAGATCGACCCCGGCTTCGATATTGGCTTCCGCTCGATCTCGGGGCCCTCGGCGATTGGCGGGGCAAGCCAGTATTACTCGAGCTGGCATGTCCACTGGTATGCCTATCCGCTAATCTACTGGATGGAGATCGTCGCCGATTTCCTGTGCCTCGAGCCCGGCTCGGTGGATATTCTCTACATCTCCGAGGTCGATCCGCTGTGGCAGGATTCCGAACTCACCGCGATCATCAATCCCGAAGCGGTCCTCTTTGCCAATCCGCTGGCGCTCGCGGCCTGCGCGGCTGACTGCGCTGCTGCGACGGCTGACCTGCCGATTGACGAGCTGTTCTGGTGCGCGGGCTGCCAGGGATCGATGTATCCGATGAACGGGAACGTCTCTGCTTCGATCGGCCATGTCCAGGCATCGCGGCTCGTGCTCTCGCGCTTTGCCTACAAGCTTCATCGCCAGCTCGTGGCGTGGGGAACGATGGGCGAAGCCGGGCAATGCGGCAAATATCTCATGCCGGTGATGCGCAAGCAGCAATACCGTTTCCAGGCCACCAATCCGAACCCAGCGACGAGCGGGCGCTATGCCTGTCCGCCGATCGGAACGTCCACCACGCTTCAGGAACCCGGACAGGTCATTCCCGCCATTGGCGAGGACATGGGTTACCTCGTCTGGCGCAAGAGGAATTGCTGCGCGCTATGAAAAACACCTTTCATCTGCTGGTCTTCGTCTCTCTTGTCACGGCTGCCGGCTTTGCCGCGGTCGCAGCACAGGAGCGCGACCCCGACACCGATCCCGATCTCGATATCGAGGCCATCCGCGCCCGCGCCGGAGAATTCACCCAGGATGCCGAGGCTCTTGCCGACACTGTCCGCGGGCGCGCCCAGACGCTCGTCGAGGATGTGCGCGACGTGCAACGCGCCGCCGAAGACAACCGCGCCGGATATGTCGCCAGTGTCGATACGCAGGCAACGGGGGATGTGCTCGATTTCGATGCGATGGTGCGCGAGCACGCTGTGGCCGAGCGCAGCGCATTCGGGACCGCTCCGCGCTTTATCGCTTTCGCCTCGCTCTCGATGCCCGAAGCCGCGCTCAAGGCCCTTGTCAGAGACATGGGTCGCGCGGGTGGTGTTACCGTGCTGCGCGGCTTCCCAGACGGGGATGCCCGGAGGTTCAAGCAGCGGCTGGCCGCGATCTGGAGCGACGGCGACGAAACGGGCGCGCTCGGCATCGATCCACGCCTGTTTCGCGCCTTTGGCATCCAGTCTGCCCCCAGTTTCGTCATGCTCGGCAGCGACTTTTCCCCTTGCGACGGGTTCGACTGCACCAGTGTGCTTCCACCGCACGACCGTGTCGCGGGCAATGTCAGCGTTACCTACGTGCTCGAAACATTCGCAGGCGGCGACGGCCCAGGGGCTGCCGCTGCCCGTCATCACCTCCACCAGCTGAAAGGAACACGGCCATGAAACAGGCCCTTGCTCTTGCCTGCCTGCTTGCTCTGGCATGCCCGATGCCGGGCATGGCCCAATCCACCGATGCGGCGCGTGCCGATGGCAAAGAGACGGCGCGCGATCTGCTCGATACCGCGCGCGATGCGGCCGCGCGGCCGGTCGATGCGGACCGGCTTCCGGGGTACAACCGCGAAGGGGCGCAGCGCCTCGAGGATCTTGCCGGCAATCCCGACCGGATCGCGTCCGACGCTACCGCGGAGGCCCGAAGACACGAGGGGTACCAGACGATCGAGGACAGTCTTGCTGTCCGCGCCCGCTTCGAGAAGGACGATCTGGAAGCGGTTGTGGCGCGCAGCTTCGCCATCAACGCGGCGCCCGGAAACTTTACCAGCGGCATGGCGATTGCAGGGAGCGAAGGAAACTGCGTTCCCCTGCCTCCAGGCTCTGCCTCTGCAGGGTATTACACCGCAACCTGCAATACCGGCGTCAGCGTCAGCGAGACGTCTGCACAGTGCCGCATCCCCCTGATCGCTGAGGTGAGCGGGGTCCGGCAATGGCATTATCTCTGCCGCGAGGGCGCTATGGCTGCAAGCTACCCGCAATGTTCTGTTTTCGATGCCGCCCAATGCCGGGTGACGGGATACCGCGAAGGGCCATGCCTGCGCTGGGCGAGTCTCGGGGGAGCACCGTTCTGCGCCGAGCCCGGTGACCCCATTGCCGAGATCACCTGTGATGCCCCGCAGTCCGGGCAAAGTGCCTATGCCATAACCGACACGACGCAGGTCGATACGCAAAGGGATGAAAGCCTTTGCCGCGCCGCCGCGCAGGACCCTGCCTGCTCGCCAAGCGGCGAGATCTGCGTGGACGATGAACCTTCAACCCGGACAATAGCCGGCGTCGCTGTGACACGCTCCTGTTGGGAATGGGAGCGCAGCTACAGCTGTTCGGAGCGGACCGAGGCGAGCGACTGCGCAGCGCTCGATCGCCAGAAGGGCTGCCGGTTCGTGCGGGAGGAATGCCTGACCGGTGACATCCCGTGCGCGACCGCTGAACGCATTTTCGAGTGTCCGCTTCCGCCCACACAGGACCCTGCCATGCAGTATATCTGCGACGGGGACATTTATTGCATCGACGGCTCGTGCGAGACGATCGCCCGCACCGCCAATGACGAATTCAAAGATGCGGTTGTCGCTCTCAACGCCATGGATCAGGCGCGCGGTGAATTTTCCGCCGATACGCTTTCGCTGTTTACCGGCACGCGCAATACCTGCTCGTCCAAGGTCTTCGGGGTGCTGAACTGCTGCAAGGGCAAGGGCTTTCCGCTGATCCCCGGCATCGGCCTGCTGGTCACGCTCGGCTGTGACCGTGAGGAGGTTCTGCTCCACGAGCGCGACGCACAAGGCCTGTGCGCCTTTGTGGGCACCTATTGCACCGAGAAAATCCTCGGTGTCTGCACCACCAAGCGCAAGACCTATTGCTGTTTTGAATCGAAGCTGTCGCGCATTCTCCAAGAGGAGGGGCGCAAGCAGCTGCCCAAACCTTGGAAGACGGCACAGGACGAGGACTGCGCGGGCTTCACGCTTGAAGAATTCGCCCGGCTTGATCTCAGCCGCATGGATTTCTCCGAAGTCTTTGCCGAGTTCACAGCAGCAGCCCGGCTTCCCGATGAGCTCGAGGCGAGCACGCTGATCCAGCAGAAAATCGAGGATTTCTACGCAAGGAGCAATCCATGATCCGCTACGCTGCACTTTTCGCGGCAACGGCGATTGCCGGTGCAAACCCGGCAATCGCGCAGGATCTCGCGACAGGAACCGACGCCACGCAACAGCTCTATTGCGAGGAGCGGCAGCTGGGATACTGGTTCTACTGCGCAGAGCCGGAACCGGCCGCGCGCGAGGCCGAGACGACTGCAGAAGCTGCACCCACTGCCGCTGCACAACTGGACGCAATCACCGGCGCGCTACGCGAACTGAAAGCGCAGGCCATACTCGATCCCACGCCGGAAAACGTCACCGCCTATATCCGCTTCCAGCGCGAACAGCTCGACCGGGCCTCGCTGTTTTCCGATGTCTGGCAGCGCGCGCTGTGGCAGGATCCGGATCTCGATTACACGCTCGAACGCCCGGTGGGCGCGCTCGCCAAACGCCAATGGCAGGATGCGCGCGCGGCCGAGCGCGACGCGGTCATGTCCCGCTTGTCGCGCCGCTACGGGCTCTTCTATTTCTTTGCCCAGAGCTGCGGCGCGTGCGAGGTTATGAGCCCGATCGTCAAATCGGTCGCGACCCGCTGGCGCATAACGGTGCGGGCGATCTCGACCGATGGCGGTCCGTCGCGCGACTTCCCCAATTACACGATCGAGAACGGCCAGCGGCCCCGCATGGGGCTCGAGCCCGGCATTACGCCAGCAGTCGTGCTGTGGGACAGCGAGACCCGCCGGGCGATCCCGATCGGATATGGCGTGCTCTCGGCCGACGAGCTGCAAGACCGCATCTATCTCCTCACCACCAAGGAAGCCGGCGATGACTACTAGGATTGGAACACTTGCACTCGCATTGGGCGCGCTCGCCATGACCGGAACGCCGATTGCCGCATCGGCGCAGGATGTGGGGGACAGCATGGACCGCTTCATGGACGACATGGGCGCAGCAGCCAATGTCACCGGACCAACCGCCTTCGAAGGCCAGGCGGCGGGCTATTACAGCATGGGCAATGTCTGGACCCGTTTTCCGCAGAAGACCACCAGCATCGCCAATCTGCAGCTCCCGCGAGCGCGGGCAGGCTGTGGCGGTATCGACATTTTTGCCGGATCTTTTTCGTTCATCAATGCCAGCGAAATGGTGGCACTGCTGAAGGCGGTTGCCAACAACGCAGTGGGGTTTGCCTTCAGCCTCGCGATCGACACGATCTGTCCCGAATGCAACAAGATCATGCAGGAGTTCTCGCAGAAAGCGCAGCTCATGAACGAGCTGTCGATCAACTCCTGCGAGATGGCGCAAGGACTTGTTGGCGGCATCTGGCCGCAGGGCGATCTCGCCGACAAGGCGATCTGCGAAGCCATCGGGAACGCGACGGGGATCTTCACCGACTATGCTGCGGCCAAACACGGGTGCGGCACCCGCGGACAGCGCGAAAGCACTACTGCGGCCGGCGGCGAGGACTTCGAGGACATCAATCCCGGGCTGCCGCGCAACTACACCTGGCACGTCCTGAAGGAGAGCGCGTTTTTCAATCCCGGCGGAACATTTGACCGCGACCTTGCCGAATATGCCATGACCCTGATCGGCACCGTGATCTATGTCCCGCCCAGCGATAATGATCCGGGCAGCCTCGTTCCCTTCGCGGGCGATGCGTCCTCGACCCTGGTCACCGCGCTGCTCGATGGCACGCAAGGACAGGATGTCAGGATCTTGCGCTGTGACGAGCCCACACTTTGTCTCGATCCCAGCTTCCAGCAGCTGACCCTCAGCGCGTCGCGCGCCATCCGCCCGCGCGTGGCGGCCATGATCGGCACTATGGTCGAAGCGATCCGCGAGGATACCGCGATCGGTGCTGCAGAGATCGAACTTTTGCAGGTCGCCTCGCTACCGCTCTACAAGATCCTGACCGTGCAGGCTGCCTATGGGCGCGGTATGGCCACCGATGACCGGGCGACCCTGGCCGAGGTGACCAGCATCGATCTGCTCCATGCGATCCTCGAGAGGATTTCGTCGGAAGCGAGCCGTTCCATGGCAAGTTTCATTGCTGCAGACGAAAGCAAATTGACATTGTGGCGCACACAGGTCGCCGAGGTGCGGACCCAGCTGGCAAGCAGGCAGGCCAGTGGTCAGGCGCGCATTACCGCGATCGTGCAGATCATCGAGAAGACCGCAATGATCGAGAACATGCTGGCGGCCTCGATGTCGCCTTCAATGGCGGCGGCACTTGACTGGTCGCGGGGCATCCAGTCCCGCTCGATCGTACCCTGAGGCCGGAACCATGGTCGAAGTCTACACGATCGGCGGCGGCGAATATCTCGTCAACGTCTTTAACGCGGTTGCCGCCTGGACCGGGTCCGGCGGATACAAGAGCCTGATCCAGGTCGCGCTGGTCATGGGGATGGCGCTTGCCGTCATTGTACTGGCGTTCAACCAGGACTGGCGCGCCTGGCTCAACTGGTTCCTTGGCGCGACGCTCATCTATATGTGCCTGATGGTTCCGCGCATGGACGTTCAGGTCACCGACCGCGTCAACCCCGGACTTGCTCCCGCCACTGTTGCAGATGTCCCGCTCGGTCTTGCCCTGATGGCGAGCTTTACCAGCCAGGCAGGGGATTATCTGACCCGCTCAGCCGAGCTCGTGTTCGGCCTGCCCGACGACCTCAATTACTCGAAGAACGGCATGATCTACGGCGCACGGCTGCTCGAAGCGACCCGAGGCTTGCGCATCTCGGATCCCGAGTTTGCCGCCAATCTCGACGAGCATTTCCAGCAATGCGTCTTCTACGACGTGCTGTTCGGCCGCTATTCGATGCAGGAGCTGGCCGAAGCAACCGATATCTGGTCGAGCATTGGTCCCGGAAGCGAAGCGCGCGCACAGCGCTTCCTGATCCGCGATGTCCATACCGGTCAGGTGACCTCGGTCATCACCACATGCCGCCAGGCCTACAATACGCTCGGCGCGCAATGGGCAGGCCTGATCAACGATATGGGCACCGTCTTCGGACGCCAGCTATACCCGCGGCAGACCGAAGCTCTGGCGCGCGCAAAGCTCTTCGCCGACCTGCCGATCGCCTACAGCTATCTCTCGGGGGTCTCGAGCAATGCCAGCGAGATTTTCCGGCAGGTGCTTTCGATCAACGCCATGAACCAGGCCATGCACGGCTTTGCCGCGGCGAGCGGGACGTCGAGCATCGACGTTTTTGCGCAGACCCGCGCGGATATCCAGACCGAGCGCACCTACGCCTCGATCGCGCACAATGCGATGAAATGGGTGCCCATCCTCAATGTGGTGCTGACGGTCGTTTTCTATGCCCTGTTCCCGGTGCTGTTCCCGCTCTTCCTGCTGCCCAAGACCGGACCCGTTGCCTTGCGCGGCTATGTGACGGGCTTCTTTTATCTCGCAGCCTGGGGACCGCTGTTCGTGATCCTCCACATGATCCTGATGTTCAAAGGCGCGAATGATGTTGCAGCGGCAGCCGGCGATACGGGTCTCAGTCTCGCGACCTTTGTCGGGATGAGCGATGTGAACTCCGATATCGGCATTCTGGCAGGCTATCTGGTCGCGTCGGTGCCGTTTCTGGCCGGCGGGGTCGCGCGGGGCGCGCTGGCGATTTCAGGGCAAGCGACCAGCTATCTCAATCCGAGCCAGAATGCGGCAGAGGAAGCTGCGCGCGAGGCCAGCACGGGGAACATTTCGCTGGGCAATACCAGCCTCGAGAATTCCAATCTGTTCTCGCGCCAGTTCGCGCAAGGCAATCTTGCACCCAGCATTTCCTATGGAGCTGCCCAAATACGAAGCTTGGCCGACAATGGAACGCAGACGACGGGTTTCCCGGGCGCCGAGTTCGCCAGCGTACCGACATCGAGCTATCCCTTCTCGCCGACTCTCGGATCGGATTTCTCGAGCAGATTGTCGACTATCGCGGGGCAAAGCCACGGCCAGAGCGAAACCTATAGCAATCTCGCACAGGAAGCGACGAGCTCGGCGGTCGCCCAGTTCTACGAGTTGCGCGAGACCTATTCGCGCGGACAGTCGAATGAAACGGTCGAAGGTGTGTCCACCAGCGACAGCATGAGCACGGCATTTGCCGAGATCGACAATGCGTCGCAAACGCTGCAGCAGCAATTCGGCCTCTCGCGCAGGGCTTCTGACGACATTACCGTGTCATGGTTCCTGAATGGTGAGGCAGGTCTGAGACTGCAGGGCGGGGTCGGTCCGCTGCAGGGCAATCTCGGAGGGCGCGGTGGGCGTACACAGACCTGGACCGATAGCGATATCGGGATTGCTTCTGAGGACCGCTCGCGGCTCATGGCAACGCTCACCCAGCTTTCGGACAGCAGGAACTGGGCAAGCACCCGTGAGGGTTTCCTGCGTGAGACCAGCACCAGCTCGGAGAGCCACGTTTCCTCGGTCGCATCGGGCCTCACCACCTCTTTGACCGAAGCACAGAGCTACACGATCGAAGCGCGCCGTTCCGAGGAATTGGCGAGCCGGCTTGAGGATCAGGCAAGCTGGCATGAGAATGCCAGCGCAGCAGGCACCCTCAATCTGAGCCAGACCTACAGGGAGTGGGGTATGGCCGAAATCGAAGCCAACCGCGACTATTATGGCCCTGTGCGCTTCGATGATATCGGTTTCCAGATGAGCCCCGCCGGTCAGCAATTGCAGGCGCGCTTCGTGGCAAGCTATGCCGAGCAGATCCATGCCGCAATCGAAGGTGAGCTGGCTTTCCCCGAGACAGCCCCGGTCGCACGCCCGGACATTGACAGCAGGGGCGATGTGCGGGGCTCGGTGAGAATTGGCTCGGTACCCTCGGGGCTGAGCGGATCGCCTGTTTCGCGCGGCGACATTGGCGAGCGCGTTGGCCGCGCACAAGACCGGGGTGGTGAACGGGTCGACAGGGTTAGCGATTACCTTGATGGCCGAACCCGCAATGCACGCGGCGCAAGCGCTGAAGCGGCCGACGGGATCAAGGAGTGGTAGGTCAGAGCGGCCCGTCGTAAATCACGACGAAGATCACGAAAGCGATGAGCAAAAGGGCAAAGAGGAGCAATCCCGCACGTCCCCGCGGATCGGTCCAGGCTTTCTCCAATTGTAAGCGGCTATTCTGTTCGCGGCGATGGCGCGATCGATTTCGCCAAAGCCTTGCCAGTCTCCCTCGGGAGATGGCGGTGTTGTCGGGATTTGTCATCCGAACTTTTCGATTTAGCGACAACTCCCCCCATCAAGGCGGCGGGCAAAACCGGATCGCTGGCGTATCTGTACCCATTTATTCCGGACCCAAAACGATCGCGGATGTCTTCAGGAAACCGAAGCTCGTGGACCGCTTTGTCGCAATCGAAGGCCTTCGCGCCATGATCGAACAACGCAAAGCGCGGCCCGGCGAAATTGCTCAAGCGGCTGTCGAGGGCAGAGTCTCGAAGAAGATGCAACCCCATCTCGAAGCCTTCGCCTCCCATGGACAAGCAACCGGTCAAACTCACCAAGTCGGTCAAGGATCGCCTGCTCAACCGAACACGGGCGGAATGCAAAGTGTTCAACGTCGTCCTGGGGCGCTTTGGCCTTAAGCGCCTCCAAGTTCAATCACCCGTCCGTCGCTTGGACCTCGCACGCCTTTGTATTTCAGCGACATAATTCGGTTTTCTGCTTGCGGGAATCACAGGACTCTGCATGATACCGCATTGAGGGGAGAGGGTCGCGTAATGGCAAATTGGGCGTTTACCAGATGGCGTGGCTTAGGCGGCGCTCTGGCGCTGTTTGTGTGCGTGCCGCTCACGTTCGCGGGGTGCACAGAAGAAACCGATGATTATCGTTACCGCCTGACTGTTGAGGTCGAAACACCCGATGGGTTGCGCTCGGGTTCGAGCGTTATCGAGGTCGAGACAGAAATCGTGCGCCCGGGATCAAATCCGGCGGGAAGCGCCGTCAGCTGGAAAGTGCGCGGGGAAGCTGTTGCTGTTGACATGCCAGACGGAAGCACGCTTTTTGCTCTGTTGCGCTCCAACAATGACGTAGAATGGCCGGCGCGAGTGGTGCCCATGGCCATCATGCGGGGGCGTAACCTCAGCTGGGAACAGGTCTATGCAGAGCTCCCTCGCATGGACGGTGTGCAGAGATTGCCGCGCAACTGGCCCGCAAATGCAATCCTGCCCGAGCGGTCTGCCTATCCCATGCTGGTCACATTTGGCGACATTTCCGATCCCACCAGCGTCATGGAGATCGATCCTGATAATCTGGCCGCTACCTTCGGCGAGGGATACGCCCTCCATCGCATAACCGTCCAGATCACCGACGATCCCGTTACTACAGGTATTGAGGAACGGTTGGGGTGGCTGCCGGAATTTTACGACAAGATGCTTGACGGTCAGCGGCTTAATTCAATCGACGCTGAGAACAGATTAGCGAACGATCTATCGCAAGGCGCATTCAGTAAGGGAATTTTACAATGATCAGGGAAGTATTTCTCTCACTTCTGGCCTTGGACTCCTACAACCGCGGATATGGTCAAAATGTGGTCACAACATCTGGCGACTCCGCCGCAGGACAGAACGAGCTAGGTCGTTTCATAGGGACAGCACAGATCGTTCGACAGGATATTACTGATCAAGCCCAAGCCGCAGGCTTCTACGCCATCGCCTATAATTGGAATGGCGAGACGATCATTTCGTATCGCGGCACGAACTTTCCGACAGGTGGCGGTGGCCTTTTTTCTACAATTGGAGAAGTGGCCGACTTCTTTGCTCAGGATTTTGGCCAAGGTTGGACGATATTCACGGGGCTGGGAACTGGTGCCCATGCCAGTTTGGCGGAGGAGTTCTATAAAAACGTCACCGGGCTCGAGTTTCGTGATACCGGTGTTTACGTTTACCCCTCAAACATTACGCTGACTGGCCACTCGTTGGGCGGGGCTCTTGCAGGATATGTGAGCGCGCGCACATATGCTGACGCGGTAACGTTCGATCCCGTTCCCTTTGGGGCATATACCTTTCGGCAAGTCTTCAGTGATGCCCTGGCGGCCACTATTGAAGAGTTCTTTGCTGACGTGCAGACGCTGGAAGATGCCCTGGCTGCGGCAGGCGAGATCATTCTCGGCGAGCTTATTCCCGGCAACGACCGGACGTGGCAGGAGTTCTACGACAGGCTCTCCTCAAATATCAACATTCGCGAGCCGATATTTGAGCAGGTTGGAGGGTACTATCTCCAAGGTGAAATTGCTTCACTCATAACCAACCTGCAGATCGTTGGCGGTGCTGCACTGCTTGACGTCGGCCCGCTGAGCGCGCTGGCGCTCCAACAACTTATAGAAGGTGCCAGCAATGCGCTGATTGGTGATCGCGATAATGTGATCGATGTAAGCAATCGGGGGCTGCCCTCGGACGGGCTTGGCGATTCCGTCGCGTTGCACAGTATGAGCACACTGACGTTGATGCTGTTTGGGCAGGAGCAGTGGTCCAAGAATGAGAATGGCGGCACGGAATGGGAGCAAAGTATCCGTTACGTTTTGCCGCACGCCAGTGACGCCGAACTCGGAGCTCATTTGGGGTTGGGCGCCAACACGGGGGCAGCCGATGCGGGTTCTCAGATGTCGACGATCATAGCCTATTCTCTGATCGACACTGGCGAGAAGCCGTTTGGTGATGTCGGCATTCGCGCACTGTTCAACGATGCCGATGATCTGGGCAAGGCTCTGGGGTCGAGCACATTCACCGCGACGGTTGATGCGGACGCCCGCGAAGAAATCGGAAAGCTGGTTGCGCAATTTGCCGGTTTCACATCGGTCAACAAGGCTCTTGGACTGAATGGTAGCCCCGATTCAGCTAAGCTTGCAGGTGTGCTCGACTTTGATAACGGGGCACTGGATATTCATCTTTCAGAAGAGCGGTGGAAGCTCGCTGACGGAACGACTGCAAACATTCTGGGACGGCAAAACCTTATTGAGAGCCTTCTCCCGGATAGCGGCCGGACTTCCGCCTATTTGCTCGCTGCCAGATGGTATCGAGAGCAGAAGTATGGAGAAGGCAACCCAGCGGGCCTGCTGGGCCCCGGGCTGGCAGACGATATAGATATTGTCCGGATCTCTGCGACGCAGGGAGCGTCTTATTATGATCCCGATTCCGATGGTGTCGTGTTCTCAATTGTGGGCAGTGTGACTACAAATTACGTCTACAGCGATAATGTCGAGCTGATTTATGCCACCGGTAGCGCCAATTCTCTAAACGGCGGTGGCGGAAACGATATGCTCATCGGTAGCGACGCCAGTGACACTCTGATCGGCGGAAGTGGCTCCGACTTCTTTATCGGTGGCGCTGGTGTGGACTACATCTGGGGCGGAGAAGAGGGCGAAAAATCCCAATCTGACGATGATATCGACTTTGTAACCTATGCCGATCAGATCCAGTCCGTAACCCTGACCTTCAGCGGCCAGGCGAAGGCAGTGGAAATCAAAGTCGATGGCGGGTTTAGCGGTCGAGATTACTTGTATTCCATAGAGCACGTTGAACTGACAGAGTTTGACGATCGCTTATTGTTCGACGGCATTGTGTCCGAGGGCATCAAGCTGACCATCGATGGGAATGGTGGGCAGAGAGGCAATATCTTACAATTTGGCAAGCTGGAAGACGGGATCAATCTCGTTATAGACAAGGACGGCGGTGCTTTAAGGAGCGCGCAGGCGTCTGACGGTCAGATCGACCTCATCGGATTTGGCACTACAATCAGCGGTACCGATTTCGATGACAGTATCACCGACCTGAGCGATGATGATAAAATCATCTTCGGCGGTGAAGGCGACGATACCATTTCGTTGGGCTTTACGCCGGGTGACGGCATTTTGATGGGCGGTGCCGGTGACGACAACATCACTGGTGGCAACGGTAATGATATCATCATCGCCGGCACTGGCAGTTCGCATACCTTACGCGGAAGCAATGGCGCAGATCTCATCATCGCGGACGAGTTATCGCGAGCTTACGCGACCATACCGGATTTGCTTGCCGGCAACACACCGGACCCCACCCGCATAGAAGGCGGTACTGGACACGATTTCATTGTTGTCGGCGTGGTGGAAAACGACCTCGGTTATCCGATGTCCGTCGCGGTGTCGGGCGGATCCGGCAACGACTATGTTTATCTGTCGACGGACAACCCGCAGGATTGGGAGCAGGAATTCGACGGTTCAACTTGGATCGCATCTCGCGGCTTCACGTACAACTATTTCGGCGGCCAGACCTCCAGCGGGCCTGGTGGAGGCTTCTTCGTTCCCGGTGATGGCAGGGATCATATCGTCCTGTCTGACGTGGCAATCGCCCAGGAGGGCGGCTTCAGGCTGAACGTTAGCGGCGTTGCTGCTCGTGACATGCGTTTCACCTTCCAGCAGACTTCGGTCGAACTCTTCGGTCAGGGGTCGGAAGGACTAATCCCGATCGACGAGTTCGATCCCTCAATGTACCAGGACGGGCCGTTCTACCTTGCGAGATATACTGGCACACTACTGATCACTTTCCCGGGTGGCGGTGACAGTATCGTGATAGAGAACATGAGCGCCTTTGGCAGGGCGATCGGAACCACTGCGGCGCTCGAAGCCGGCAACCCGGCCGATTCTTCCGTCACGGCGTTCGGCTTTGGCATCGAGGGTATCCCGATCTACTCCACCAATGGATCACCCAATTCGCTATTCGCGAACCAGATCCGGTTCGGTACGATTTCGAGCGAATACTTCAGAGCGCAGAGCGATTTCGCTGCAGCTACCGGCGGTATTTCCGCTCTCTCTGCGGTGCCGCAAGCGGCAATGGCAGGCGACGGTACCGACGCTGCAGCGTCAGTCGCATCCGCAGCCGCAGTCGAGCCTGCAACCAACGACACCTATTCGTACGAACGCGGTGACAGAACGATCGATGCGGGAGAGGGCTTCGATACGTTCGAATTGTTCGGTGATCTCACCGATTACGTGCTGAGCGTGGTTGATGGGGTGATCACCGTAAGGGATCGCTGGGGGATTATCGGCAAAAGCACGCTGATCGGTTTCGAATCCGTTTATTCAATTTCCGACGACACATCCTACTCGATCGACCAGCTTGTTGCCGGTGAATTCCCGGTGCGCGGCATTCGATTGGATGGGACGCCGGGTGATGATGTTCTGGAAGGAGGAAGCGGGCGCGACACGATCAATGGTCTCGGTGGCAACGATATCATCGACGGAAATGGCGGAAACGATATTCTTTCAGGCGGCTCGGGAGATGACGTAATCAATGGGGGTTCGGGTGATGACAGCCTCGACGGCGGTTCCGGCGCAGACGACATGCGTGGTGGAACAGGCGAGGACCGTTACGTGGTCGACGATGCCGGAGACAATGTCGTGGAACTGGAAGGCGAAGGCGAGGACACTGTCATCGCGCATGTCGACTACACCTTGGCCGCCAATGTCGAAAACCTTTACCTCGCAGGCGAAGCAACGTCCGGAACTGGGAACGCGCAGGCCAATCTCATGCGCGGGCGAACCGACAGCGACGACACACTTTCGGGCGCTGGTGGCAACGACCGGATCTTCGGTCTCGGCGGTGACGATACGATTTCCGGCGATGACGGGGATGACGAGCTGTTTGGCAACGCGGGCGACGACACCCTGCGCGGCGGTGCGGGTGACGACTACTTGAGTGGAGGATCTGATCAGTCTGAGGCGGGAGGCAACGGGGACACCGCTGTCTATGCAGGAACACGTGCCGATTATGAGGTCACCTTCATCGGCGGTGGCCGCGTACAGATTTCGGCAATCGGAACGACCGGAGAAGGCACCGATGTTCTTTATGGCATCGAGCGCATACAGTTCCTACAAGAGACCGGTGAAAATCAATTCTTGTTGTTGGAAAAGCCGGTAGTACTCGGTCCGGTTGGAGAATTCATTACTCAGGAGGATGCGCCTTTCGCGCTCCCATTCCCTGTCGACAGCATAGTTGATCCGTATGGCGGGGAAATTCGTTTCACCGCAAGTCTGTCTACCGGCAGGGCACTTCCGAACTGGTTGAGTTTCACCGATGGTCAGTTCATCGGCACCCCGCCTGCCGATTTCTTCGGTTCGCTCAATCTCGTCATTACTGCAACAGGATCGGCCGGCGCAATCGACGTGCCCGTCACCTTCGTGGTCGAGAATGTTCCGGATGCTCCGCGCCTCGTCGGTGAAATCCCCGACTACGATATTGCAGGAAGCGGCATTTTCATCGGCATTGCGGGCTACTTCCTTGATCCGGATGGCACCCGACCGTCCTATTCGGTCTCACTTGCCGACGGCCGCGATGCGCCGAGCTGGATAAGCATTTTTTCAAGCGGTGGCCTCTCGATCCGCCCGCCGGCAGGCGAAAGCGGCCATTACTCCCTGCGGATCACCGCAAGCGACAATGTGGGCTCCGCCAGCGACGTCATGATCATAACCTACGGCGGTGGCGGCAACACGTTACCGGTATTCCAGGGCATGATCCCGTCCATTACTGTCGATGCGGGTGAAATGATCGAGTATGCTGTGCCTGCAGATTTCGTGTTCGATGCTGACGCTGACCTTATCGAGTATACGGTCCTGCAGCAGGATGGCAGCGATCTGCCGGATTGGCTGACGTTCGATGGTCTCACGCTTTCGGGGACTGCGCCTGCAGTGGGCAGCGAAGACCTTTCCCTCGCACTCATCGCTAGCGATGGTTTCGACAGCGTTTCGAGCCTTTTCAACGTAGGCATCGTGGGAGGCAACGCAGGTCCTGTAGTGTCCGGTAGTGTTCCGGCGATAGAGGCGCTGGAAGACGAGCCTTTCGCAATAGCAATTGCAACCAATCTCTTCTCCGATCCGGATGGAGATCCGTTGTCCTTCAGCCTGTTGGGCGCGGACGGATCCGACTTACCCGACTGGCTAGCCTTCGACGGCCTGAACCTATCGGGTCAGGCGCCGGACAATTTCAACGGTGAACTCCAACTCCTCCTGCGAGCTTCTGATGGCTCGTTGCATGTCGATGCGCCGCTTGATCTGCGCATCATTGCCGTGAATGACGCGCCTGAAGCCGTTGGCGCGCTTCCCGGACGCGAAATTGCCACGGGCGATTTGGTCGATTGGACGATCCCGCCCGGTACATTCGTCGATGTCGATGGTGATGGGCTGACGCTTACCGCCTCGCTCGCCGATGGTTCGGCCCTGCCAGATTGGCTTTCATTCGACGGATTGGCTTTCGCCGGTGAGGTCCCCGGCGGCGTGAGCGGATTGTTCGACATCGCCGTTAACGCAAGCGACGGATCCCTTTCCGCTTCGACCGGCTTCACGCTCTCCGTCATCTCGTCCAATTCGCCGCCACTGGTCAATGACGATGGCATGTTCATCGGACTCCAAGCCCGGAGTCTGGTCATTCTTGCGAGCGATTTGCTGCAAAATGACAGTGACCCCGATGGAGACCCGTTGACCATCGTAGCCGTGAGTGACGGTGGATTCGGAACAGTCACTATCGATGGTAACGGAAACCTGGTTTATTCCGCCGGAGCTGATTTTGTCGGGCTTGACGCTTTCTCCTATACCGTATCGGACGGGCAGGAATTGGCGACCGCCTCCGTTTCATTGCGCATTGACAGCCTCTATCAGGGGTGGTCGCAAGGCACCTCAGATGATGACAGGCTTTTCGGTAATCACAGGGCGGAAAACCAGATTTTTGGTGCCGGAGGTCATGACCATATCAAGGGTGGCCAGCTCGATGACTCGCTTGCCGGTGGTTCGGGCAATGACAAGATCCAAGGTCTGTCGGGCAACGACATGATTTGGGGCAATGCTGGCGATGACGAACTGATCGGCAATGGCGGCTTCGATACGGCATACTACTTCGGTGCTAGGTCAAGTTACTCGATCGTGGTATCTGGTGGTGCTGTCTACGTGACCGACGAGAGTCCGCACGCAGATGGCGACGATGGCACCGACAAGCTTGAGAGCATCGAGAAGCTGTCCTTCAAGAATGGTGAAACCGTGTCATTGGTTTCGCCGATAATAGTCGACATCGGCGGTGATGGAATCACCACGCTTTCTAGCCGTGAAAGCCATGCACGGATTGATCTCGACGGGGATGGCCGCGCCGATGACACAAGTTGGATTGGTGCAACCGACGCATTTTTGTTCCTTGATCGTGATGGAGACGGGACTTTCAGCGGCGGTTCCGAAATGTCGTTCATCGATGATCACCCCGGAGCTAAAACTGATCTTGAAGGGCTCGCCGCGTTCGATTCCAACAAAGATGGCGTTCTTGACGCTGCCGATGAGCGTTTCTCTGAGTTCAACTTATGGAACGATCGCAATGGCAATGGACGTGCCGAAGCTGACGAGATTCTCAGTCTGGCCGATGCGGATATCGCAGCTATCAATCTATCCGGTAGTGCTGTGGAGTCAGCCTACGGATTTGGTGATGTAGTCGTGGTAAACGAAGGCAGTTTCGTGCGGTCAGATGGTACTGAGGGGATGCTCTATGACGCTGCCCTGAGCTATTTTTCGGCACCAGGGAGATCGCAATTCTCGATTGATCCATTTGAGAACAGGATCGAGCGAATGCAAGGAAGGGGTGCGCGAGATGACGTGTTCCGCAATTTCATCCAGGATGAGTATATTGCGCCACGTCTAGCCGAGCTCGATTTGGACATTGGTGAGACACAGAACCTTTTCGACCAAATGGAATCTCTGCAAATCGAGGATGATCGCTTTGATCGTTCCAGTTTCGTCGCTTCCAATCCTTGGTCCGACACAGGCTCCCCCTATGATCAAACACACGACTTGGGAGTCGCCCTCTTTGGGAGACAGCAGCACCTTGAATGGTTTGTTGTCGAGAGCGTCCAAATCACCTGATCACAGCGAGTTCGAATTTTTGGATCGCGTTACTCAGCGAAAGATTGCTGGTCGACTGACGTCAATTGTTTCTGCGCGCTGCGGGCTCAATGCTCGCAGTATGCAGCATGCAGCATGCAGCTTCACTAACTCCAACCTCTGTTCAATTGACAACGGCACGAGGCGGGCGCAGTTTTGCTTCTGCTTTGGCTCGAAGAGTTCCGGAAATTGGCTTGGGCAAACAGATAGCGACCCGGCGCGAATTAGATATTCAAGTGAAGGCGATAACCGTTTGACCTAGGCGTAGTCTACTTGGGAGGTGGCCGGGCTGATTTTTTCCCAGATCATAAGAATGCTTTGCTCGATCCTTGCGCCCTCGCCAGGTGAAACAGGTGAATGCAACTCGCGGCCGAAGAATTGCGGCTTTTAGGGTCACTGCAGGTAATTACAAATGGCTGAGTTTAGGGCGCATTCCAAACCGGCGGCAAATGGGCCGTTATCGGTCAGTCTGATGTCGGATGTCGTGACTTCGAAAGCCGACGTTTTGGTGTCGACGAGATCATCGCCGGTGGCGGTTGAAATCTGATAATTTATTTGCGCTGTTTTGGTGGCTGCTTTTGTTTAGCGAGGCGTCAGGAAGAAGTATGGCACGCGAATCATTCACGCCAACGACCCGGCTCAAGCTCGGGCAGAGAGCTGCCTATCGCTGCGCCTTTCCCGGTTGCAACCGCTTGACAATTGGCCCCGGTGTACAAGCCGACAAGATCGAGAATAGCGGAAAGGCCGCGCACATCTATGCCGCATCCGAATATGGCCCCCGCGGACAGGGTTTACTGACCCCGGAAGAGCTAAAGGCAATCACCAATGGTATATGGATGTGCGGCCATCACGCCGATCTGATCGACAAGAATAGCGGTGAACGGTATCCGGTCGCGGTGCTCAAGAGCTGGAAGGCGCTACACGATTATCGTATCGCCTATGAACATAGCGGACGCGCCGCCGCTTTTGGCTTCGTGCGTTCATTAACCTTGCTGGCCTCGCCGCGTTTCGAACCAACGACGATCGAGTTCGGCAAGACCACGTTTCTAGTTGGCGGAAATAAGAGCGGCAAGACAGCGCTGCTCGACTGGCTGTCGGTTCTCGACAGCCCACGCCGCTTGCGGCGATGGTTGGAACCCCGCCAGCTTCACTACGCACTGCTCTTCGATGCCCCCGGCGAGCATCGATTGGAAATCGAGACGGGTAATGGCGCTGTCCGATTTAACCTGGATGCTCGTCAAGTGGCGTTCAACCATCATCGCATCGCTGTAACCGCCCTCACAAAGCGCTACGACCACTCTGCGGAAGACGATCTCGCTAATATGATGAAGCTCTTTCATCTAGACGACATCAGCGTCCGTTCGCTTGCCGAACTGATCGACAGCACAACGCTTTACCTGCGCTCAGCGCGTTTCGAACGAGAGACCGACGATGAGGGCGAGATGCGGGAAACCCTACAATGCAGACTTCAAGATGGCTCCGAGGTGCCCTTCGCTGCGCTATCGGGAGGCGAACAGGGGCGGGTCATTATGGAGTTCGCAATCGCGCACATGACGAGTGTCGCATCGGTTGCCCCGGCACTGCTTATCGTCGAGCGACCGAATCTTTGTATCGATGACGCCGGGTTCGGGTTCTATCTTGACTACTTTTCGAGCAGCGAGTGCCGTTTTCAAACGGTGGTTACCCAGTTCACCTTAACCGAGGATATCAAGGGCTTGGGTTGGCAGGTCTATCAGTTGACAGGCGCCACCGACACCGCACTTGGCAAGATTGAACCGGTCCTGCCGAGTAAGTCAAAATCGGGGATGACTGACCGCTAATTGTGAGCGACACCGTCATCCCGTAATCAGTTAATCGTTTTGGCCATGCGATGCCGGTCAGACGAACGCTCGGAGTCCGCTCCAGACAAGAGCTGTCGTTAAACCCATCACTCTGGGATGGTGGTTTTGTCCCAGAAAGCCGCCATCTGCCCGGTTTTGCAACTGTGACCGCTCCCAAGCGGAAACTACGCGGGGATGAATGGCAGACATTAGGGCGCAAGACTGTCACAACGTTCGCCCTCAACAAGGCAGGAAAGGGAACGGCTTGCTCGTTAGAGTCCTGATCCGCTGTTTTTGCTAGATTTTGTTTTCCTTTCGACGCATCAAGACCCAGGGCTAACAGGGGAAGTGACATGAAGCTGGCAGTGGCCGCTGCCATTGTTGTGGCAATTTCATCGCCAGTAATGGCACAGGAGGTTCAGAACATACCGCTGCGCGTGGCAGACGGACCGCAGGGCAATGCAATCCTGCCAGCGGGGACCCAGATCCCGCTGCGAATGGTTGATACGGTCACCACCAGCCGAGATACTTGGGAGCAAGGCGACACGTTCGATCTGGTCGTGGCGCACGACATCATGCTTGGCCAGTACATCGTTATTCCAGCAGGCTCGCCGGCCCAGGGCCGCATAACCGAACTCTCGAGCCGAGGTGCTTTCGGGCGGTCTGGCAAAATGGATATCGAGATCGAGCATATCATAGTCCATAACCAGCGTATCAATGTGAACGGGACATTCCGGCAGGAAGGTGAAGGTGCCACACTCGAAACCCTTGGCGGCGTGCTCGTCGCAGGTGTATTTGCGGGTTTCATCACGGGAGAGAGCGCAACCATTCCGGCAGGGCGCGAGCTCACGGTGACTCTCGAAAACGGCATCGAGATTGATGTTCTGGCCAGCGATATCGAAAACGAGTCACGCCAAATCAGCGAAGCCGATGCCGATTGGCGGACATACCATCAATACACCGACCGAAACCTCACACCTTCAGCACGCGTGATGCAAGCGCGCCAGATGCGCGATGCTGCCATTGCTGATGCACAAAACAGAGCGGCAGGTCAGGCAAACATTCGTGCAGCCGTGGTCACTCCGCCAATCGACGAAGAGGACACATCAGGCGAGGTCATGCCTGACATGGCGGAGGTTGAAGTAGAGTAACAGCGTCACGAAGTCCGCAGCCAGCTGAAAAGCATTTCGGCGGCAGTCCCCTTATTGCACCCGGTATCGGCGTTTCCTTCCTCGGCAGCGCGCTCCATGACGATACGTCTCACGTTGAAGCATGAGCACGCTGCCGAGCATAACCGGATCTTTAGGGATCTAGGCATCCGCCAGTGGAATGACGACTTCGTAGACTTTGAAGCCGACAAAGCGACGGCAGATGCAGCGGTGACTGTAGACGAAAATGCCGGGCCAGCGGCTGAGCATTGACCCGCTTGTTTCGCCCTCGTTCGCCGCTTCTCCGACATCGTGCCTTTTTGTCGCCACTGCCGTCATGTGCGTGCATCGGGCACATCACGGGACTACAGAAGCGACCCCGGCCATGCTAGAATGCCAAAGCAAGGTGGTGACGGTGCAGGATGTGAGTGATGCTTAGGGACTGGCAGGACAAAGAGGATGATGGCTCAATCCATCCCTACGCTGAACTGGCTCTTTATGGCCTTGGCATACTCGCGCTCGTTGCTGCACCATTTGTCTTCGCAGCCTTATGACCATCATTCTCGCAGCTTTGGTGGCCTGGACGCCGCCCATCGGGGTTTGTCCTGAAAGCGGTGTTCGGATAACCTGTGTCCACGATGGAGACAGCTTCATCGTCGAACGGGAACGCATGCGGATCATGGATATCGACACGCCTGAACTGGAAGGCCAGTGCGCGAGCGAAAGCCGTCTTGCCATCAGAGCAAGAGACCGTCTGGTCGAACTCCTGAACGCAGAACCCTATCGCATTCATCGTGATGGCGAAGACCGATACGGACGAACGCTCGCAGTCGTGACCAACTCTCGCGGTTCGATTGGCGACCAGCTGGTGAGGGAAGGTCTTGCCAGAACGTGGAGCGGTCGTCGCGAAACCTGGTGCTGACGTGTTACTCGGCGGTTGAGGAAGCTTCAACGCGTTGAAGGGCGCAATTTGCCTCAAGTCTCTCAGCGATTGGCTTGGAAGGAGGATGAGCCCTTCGAAAATTGGTGCGCAGCGGAGAAGTAGCCATTTCCGCCGCGCACAAGCCAGGCTGTTGCCCCGGCTATAGGCAGTCATCCGGCTTTCGAAGTTAGCACGGGTGATCGATAGCAGGCCGTCCCTGTCTGACTTGTCGCCCGACCTTTCCATTTCCCTTGGAATTAACCCGCCCTATAAAGCACCATAGTTGATACATTATAGGCCGATTGCGCCTTTACGACTCGATGTTGACACATTAACCTGCCCCGTGTAAGGACGCAAAATCGATACACAAAGAGTCAATTTGCAGATAATGTTTCGATAATGCCACATTATGATTCAAAAAGTCTACAGCCTCTCTCGGTGTTGTTATCCGACCTCGGAAAACAGATCGAAGCATATCGCATATCACGCAATCTCAAGCAGGCCGAGCTTGCGGAAATGGCTGGCATCTCGCGTTCAACGCTCGCACGCTTGGAAGCCGGCAATGGCGGAACCATCGATAGCCTTGTCAGGATAATGCGTGCACTTGAAATTGAAGACCGCCTTCTGGATGTCATGCCGGACGCCAAGCTGAGCCCGCTCGATCCCCGGTCCGACACCGGCAAGGCGCGGCAAAGGGTGCGCAAGTCTTCTGAAGGTGAGGCTGGCGAGGAATGGAGCTGGGGTGACGAGGCCCCATGACGCGTGCCGTAGTCAATCTCTGGGGCCGTCAGATCGGCGCCGTCCTGTGGGATGAGGATCGCGATGTCGGGGTTTTCGAATACACTCCGGAATTCAGCCGCAGCGGTATCGAAGTCGCCCCGCTCACAATGCCCCTGCGAAGTGGCGTCTACGACTTTCCCGCGCTGAATTACGAGACCTTCAAAGGGCTTCCGGGCATGCTGGCCGACAGCCTGCCCGACAAGTTTGGTAACGCCCTGATCAACCGTTGGCTTGCCGAGCAGGGCCGCACAGCCGACAGCTTCGATCCGGTCGAGCGCCTTTGCTATACCGGTCGCCGAGGCATGGGCGCGCTCGAATTCGAGCCTGCTACCGGTGAGCGGCGTGAACAGGGTCGGCCGGTCGATATCGCTCCGCTTGTCGATCTGGCGAACAGGGTCATTGCTGCGCGTGAAGAACTCGCCGGTGTGCTCAAGGGAGAGGATGATCAGCGCGCACTCCAGGAGATCCTGCGCGTCGGAACCTCTGCCGGCGGCGCTCGGGCCAAGGCCGTCCTCGCCTGGAACGAGGCAACCGGAGAATTCCATTCAGGGCAGCTGACTGCAGGGCCCGGCTACACGCAATGGCTGGTCAAATTCGACGGCGTGTCGGGCAATTCCGACAAGGAACTCGCCGACCCGATGGGGTTCGGCCGCCTCGAATACGCCTGCTATCTGCTAGCCAAAGAAGCCGGTGTCACTATGGCCCGCTCGCGCTTGCACGAAGAAGGTGGGAGGGCGCATTTCATGACCCAGCGCTTCGATCGCACGCCAGACGGCAAGAAGCTCCATATGCAATCGCTGTGCGCAATGCGGCATTTCGATTTCAACCTTGCCCGCGCCTACAGCTACGAACAGGCGATCGAAACCATCCGCATGCTCGGTCTCGGACGCGAAGCGATCAAGGAGCAGGTGCGCCGCGCGCTGTTCAATGTCTTCATTCGCAACCAGGACGACCACACCAAGAACATTGCATTCCTCATGGACAGCTCAGGCAGATGGAGCCTCTCGCCCGCATTCGATGTCGTATACGCCTACAACCCTGATGGCGAGTGGACCAGCGAGCACCAGATGTCACTAGCCGGGAAGACCGATGGCTTCGAGCTCGAGGACCTACTGACTTTCGGAAAATTCGCAGACCTAAAAACAGGCGAGATCAAAGCCATGATCGAAGAGATCAAAGAGGCCATCGGCAACTGGGAAAAGCACTGCGATGTAGCGGGAGTGCCGAATGAAATGGCGCAAAGGGCGATGCTCGGCCTTCGTTCGAACATTCGGTAACAGGATCGAATTTCATGGAAATCGTTGAAATAAAGTCGACTTCGGCCATCTGTGCAGGCAGAAGAATGCGATGACACAGCATCGTCAGATCAAGCTTCCGGAAATCGCAAGACTGCAGGAAGCGTTTCTGGCCTTGCGCCCCTTGGTACGCGGCGGGCTGCCGCGCGCGCCCAAGCAGACTTACCACCTCACAAACCTTGAGAGTGCATTTGGGGAACTCCGAACCGGCCTTTCCCAAGCGATAGACGAGGGTGGGCTTGTCAATCCATGGTCGATTGCAGGACTCAAGCGCGACGAAGTCAGAAATGCTGCTGCTCTCGCCGGAATATGGCTCCCTGAGTTTGGCGGGGCAGCTTCAATGCGCTTCTTGGCAAATGTTCTGAATACGGCATTGCCGAGCGAAGAATGGAGCAAAGAACTCGCCGAGGGTTACCGGGTCGAAACCGAGTTCAGCCCGATCGGAGATATCTCTGATCGCGTGGACCTGGTCATCGAGTCCCAAAATCATCTCGTCGGCATCGAAGTAAAGATCGACGCAACGCTCGGATACCAACAGCTGGAGAGATATTCGGCCTCCATGAATCGCCGTGCATCAATGACGGGCAAGCAGTCGCACGTTTTCCTGCTTGCCCCGTTCGCAAGCCCGAATCCTCTGACACCTTCCATAACCTGGAGGGAGATTGCGCGCGCCGCGAGAGCATCAGCCCCAAGTAGGTTGCAACACCGCTCATTCGCCGAGCAACTTATCGTTAGTTTTGGCGATCATGTGCAAATTTTCTAGGATTTGGAGATCATGAGCGAAACTTCTGTTGGTAAACTGATCGTTCGGCACATTGAGGAGCTGGAAGCAGCTCTCCGCTACTCGAGAGGGCCGATGAGCCAGTCGCTCGGCAACGCCCTCGCCGATCTGGTGGATGATCGCAGGCGAGCCCTCGATTGGGACGGCGAGGTCAATCGTGACCTCAACGAAGGAATCTGGTTTGCGCCAAGCGAATGGCGAACTGCGGATAACGATGAAGAAAGTTACGACCTTTACGTTGAATTCAAGGAAACAAATTGTCTCGATGGGAAGGAAGCGGACACTTGGATTGGTGCCTTCTGCGGCTTTGCAGGAGCCGGAGTTCGCCTCCGCCTAAATACCAATGCACTTGGTCCGCGCGACTGGAAAGCGCTGCTTCGTACCGAAACGAAAGTCATTGACCAGCTCGTTGAAGGCGGCTTCTTGTGCGACCCAAAGAAAGGAGAACTTGCAGCTCTCATTTCAATTGAGAAAGACAAGCTAGCAGAAGCATTCGCTGTGGATGAATTCGACGAAGCTCTGCAACCCTTTGGCTGGGCAATCGATAGAATAGCGAATAAGCGGTCGAGCTTCGATGAGCTCGTCGCAGCGATTAGAAGGGTGCGCTGATACGGAGATCAGTGTTGTTTCCGTCAACGATAGCTACGCTATCGCCAGCTCGCAGCAAGCAGCTCAGCCTGTTCAATCACGGTCTTCACAGCGTCGTCTTGCAGGTCGGGCGGATACCCATACTTACGCAGGATACGCTTCACGAGGACGCGCATCCGAGCACGTGCTGATTCTCGCCGGGCCCAGTCCACGGTTGCATTCGAGCGGAGGCTGCGCACCAATTCGGCAGCGATCACTTTGAGGCTGTCATTGCCCATTACATCAACGGCACTTTCGTTGTCCGCCAACGCCTCGTAGAAGGCCATTTCTTCCTGGCTAAGGCCGTCTGCGTTGCCCTGCTCAATTTTCTCGCGAATGTCCTTCGCGAGCTCAATAAGAGCTTGGATCACTTCCACAGTGCTGATTGCGTTCGTATGATAGCGGGCGATCGCATCATTCAATCGCTCTGAATACTTGCGGCTTTCGACCGCATGGGTTTCGGAGCGGGAACGGATTTTGTCGGCGAGGAGCTTCTTCAAGGCTTCGAGGGCAAGGTTTGGGCGCTCACTACCCTTCATTTCTGCCAGAAACTCATCTGACAGGATCGAGACATCGGGTGTCTCCATACCGGCAGCTTTGAGGATGTCGACAATGTCTGTGGACACCACGGAACGGTCGATGAGCTGCTGGACAGCGAACTCTCGCTCGCGCTTGGAGAGACCGCTGCTGGCGCTCTTCACCAACGCCGCTCTGACTGTCTGATAAAACGCCACCTGGTCGCGAATGGATTTCGCTTCATCGCTCGCAGAAGCCAAGGCGAAAGCCTTGCTCAAGCTCAGAACTGCATCCTGATAGCGGCGATGTGCAGCCCTTTTCGCATCGTCGCTCGTTTGATGCTGAGCGTCTTCGTGTTGCCGGGCAAGGATCCACTCGATGGCCTGCGCCAGACACTTCAAGCGTTGTGCTGGTGTGCCGGCGATACCTAGATCGGAGTCGAAGCCTCTAAACATCGCTTGGACGACATCGAACTTCTCGAGCATCACTCGAACCGCGAGTTTTTCGTCGATACCCGTCTGTTCGCGATCCGAGGGCGAGTAAACACCGAGCGCCGCTTTCAAATTCTGAGCGATGCCGATGTAGTCAACTATGAGCCCCGCTTCCTTGTCGCGGAACACCCGGTTGACCCTAGCAATAGCCTGCATCAGACCATGCCCCTGCATTGGCTTGTCGATATACATCGTGTGCATCGACGGAGCGTCAAAGCCGGTTAGCCACATATCTCGAACGATCACGAGTTTGAGCGGATCGTCGGGTGCTTTGGCTCGTTTGGCCAGTTCATCGCGCCTCGCTTTGCCGCCAATGTGCGCTTGCCATTCCTGGGGATCTGACGCGCTCCCGGTCATGACGACCTTGACCACCCCTTCCTTGTCATCGCCGGAATGCCACTCGGGTCGAAGCGCAACAATTTCATCGTAAAGAGCGACACAGATGCGCCTGCTCATGCAGACCGCCATCGCCTTACCATCCAGAGCTTCGAGACGCCTCTCAAGGTGCTCGACCTGATCGGCTGCAATCATCTTGAGGCGTTCTTTCGAACCAACCAAGCGCTCTACGGCAGCCCAGCGTGCCTTCAGCTTCTCTTGGCTGGCCGTGTCCTCGTCCTCGGTGAGCTCCTCGATTTCCTCGTCGAGCTGAGGAATTTCGTCTTCGGGTAATTCGATACGAGCAAGGCGGCTCTCGTAGTAGATGGGGACCGTCGCACCATCCTCGACCGCCTGGCTGATATCATAGATGTCGACATAGCCGCCAAACACAGCGGGAGTATTCACGTCGTTCTGCTCAATCGGCGTTCCTGTAAAGCCGATGAAGGACGCGTTTGGCAGCGCATCCCTAAGGTACTTTGCATGACCGTAACTGCGTTCACCTGATTTCTTGTCAATGCGAGCCTTGAAGCCATATTGAGAGCGATGCGCCTCATCGGCAATCACGATCACATTTTGCCGATCGCTGATAACCGGAAGCTCGTCACCCTCGGCGGGAGCGAATTTCTGAATGGTCGTGAAGATCACACCGCCCGCAGCTCGGTCGAGTTTCTCGCGCAAGTCGTCTCGGCTGTCAGCCTGGATCGGTGCTTGCCGAATGAGATCGCGACACATTGAGAATGTCCCGAAGAGTTGATCGTCGAGATCGTTCCGGTCGGTGATGACCACGATAGTCGGGTTCTCAAGCGCTGGCTCTCGGACCAACAATCCGGCGTAAAATGCCATAAGCAGGCTCTTGCCTGAGCCTTGCGTATGCCAAATAACACCGATGCGCCTATCGCCGTCCCTTGCTTCGGGTCCATCATCCAAACAATAGACGGATTGATCAGGCAGGTGGCGCCGTTCACCTGTCGTCGCGGCGTAGGGTAGAGCGCGAAGGGTAGCGTCCAGCGCATTCTGTGCCGCGAAATACTGATGATATCCCGCCACGATTTTCACAGTCCCGGAGCCTGTTTCTCCAAAGACGGTAAAATCGCGAACCAGCTGCAAAAGCGCGCGGCGGCAGAACACACCTTTGAGGACGGTTTCGAGCTGCGGATCACTGGTAGGGGCGAGAGTTTCGCCGTCGGTCGAGCGCCACGGCATGAACCGCTCTTCGTCTGCGGTCAGAGATCCGACGCGCGCCTTTATGCCGTCAGACGTTACGAGCAGCGCATTGGAGCGAAACAGTGATGGGATTTGCGACTTATATGTCTGAAGTTGGTTGAATGCCCCATGCAGGGTCGCGTTCTCGTCGCCGGGATTCTTCAATTCGATCACGGCTAGAGGCAGACCGTTGACGAACAACACAACGTCGGGTCGACGGGTATGACCGTCCTCGATGACGGTAAACTGATTGACCGCGAGCCAATCATTCTCTCCGTCCAGGTCCTCGAACGAAAGGAGCCTTACTCTATCGCCCCGCACGCCTTCACCATCATGGAATTCCACAGGCACGCCTTCGACAAGCAGACGATGGAGACGCCGGTTCTCCTCAACTAGTGACGGCGTTTCGCTCGCCAAGACACGACGAAGAGCCTCGTCGCGTGCATCAGACGACAAAGTCGGATTGAGGCGATCAATTGTCTCGCGCAACCGATCGACCAGGATTGTGTCGCCAAACGAGGGCCGGATCGGCTTGGCACTGTCAGGCGCCACTTCGATTCCGTAAGCAATTTCCCAGCCGATCTCGCCTAGCCACTCGAGGGCCGCTTCCTCAACATGAGATTCGGCGAGCTTGCCCATCAACCGAGCTTCTCGAAACCTTCGCGAACGATCTGCGCCATGCGCTTGCGCCGCTCACCAAGAAACTCATCATAGGGCATGGCCTGCCATGCGTCGGGCAAAGCATGCAGACGGTGCATTGTCTGCCAATCACTATCGCTAAACCGTGTTTGCAATTCCGGAACGTAGTCCGACGGCGCCCTATCACTTATATCAATGTTGTCAGGCCATTCCACCAAGGCGTAGTTCGCCATCTGATTGCGTGAACGTTGGTCTTCGACCCCTTGCTTTTCCAACCACGCCTTGGGGAAAAGATGGTGGCGTTCGAGCGCTTTCTTGGTCGCTTTCACCGTCGGATCGAGCATGTCTGCCACGGTCTTGTGCGAGAACAGCACGGGCGCACCCAGTCTGTTCTGCGCAGCGAAGAACGCAAACAGTTGCGGGTTGCGCGCTGAGGAACTGTCGAACTCGGATGGCAGGGTAATTTGCCAATAATCGTTCGTCAGTTCGCTCGTAATCTCTCCGCCCAGCCAATGCATGAAAGCATCGCCTGTGCCGATCTCGCGAATGCGCGCAAGGTCGCCGTCCATGACTGTCTCCGGGGAGCTGGTGTAGCGCCCGGTCAAGGAGGAAAAGAAGAACCATCGGCCAATGGCCTTCTGGAGTTTATATTCCGGTAATCCGAAGCGCACCTTGCCGATGAGGTAGAAGGCATAGCCGAACAGGAGCGCATTGACCGAAGAAACAAGCTCTCCGCTGCGGAAGCCCGCGCCCACTAGCGCTTTGAAATACTGGTGCCAGTTATTGAGGTTCAGGACGTGCGCCTGTGCTTCGGAGAGCACATCGAACTGGTCTTGCCTGCGCTGGGGATCATACTCTCCGGTGTCCGGATCCTTGCCACGAAGGACCTGATACACGCTCTTCAAACGACCGCGGTTGAAAGCTAGTGCTACGGCAACACGCAGAAGTTGGTCGGGATCGGGTTCAAGAAAATGATTGAACGGGGACGTGTCCGAGCCCTTTGCCGGCACACGGGCTTTCCGACAGAACGTCTCAAGGTCGGCGCGACCTTTGTCCCAGAATACCGATAGTAAAGTCAGAATAAAGTCGGCTTGGTTGAGCTTCACACCTTCGCTGTTGATCCGGACAAAGATGTCCGCGACCTGCTCCTCGTCGACCGACTGAGCAATTTCTAGGGCCGTGAACGGATACTTCTGCAGATCGAACAGTCTATCAAGATTGTGAGCGATATGCTCCTCTTCCTCGTCGCTGAGCTCGGATTTGTCAGCAAGCTTATCAATGAAGCTGTTCACCAGCTTCCGGCTTGAAGCCCCAGATGACCACAACTCAGAGATATTGGGGATCCACTCTGGATCGCGGCGAATGGCTGCGTCGGCCACCTCGAATTTTCCGTCGCGGGGCCGGAAGGCGATTTCAATCTGACGGAAGGCGTAGTTCTCATCCAACACCTTCTGCCCACGGAATACAGCGTAGAGTGAAGTCAGGCGCTGCTGACCATCAACAATAAGACGTGCTGGCGCCTCGCGCTGTTTGTCGTCCATGCCGATCTGCTTGGCACCGTTCATTGCGGTGTTTTCCCAGAACAGCAGATATCCCACAGGGAAACCCCGATACATGGAATCAAAAAGATCGCGGACCTTCGCGTTTTTCCAAACGAACGGGCGCTGGATATCAGGCAGGCCGATATCGCCCACGTCGATAAAGTGCAGCAGGCTGGAAAGGTCGTAGTCGACGCGCTTGAAACAGGTCTTCAATTCACTCACGCGCACCTCCTGCTGCGTAATCAATAGGTTGCGAACTTGCTCAAATCGCGATCAATCGCAATCCCTTGCAAAGATTTACGGACAGCCATTGCAATGTCGCCCCACTCTTTTGCGCCTTCGGCAAGCGCCATTTCTAGGAGCTGGCGTTCGGACTGTTCCAGCCGGTCGACCTGCCATGCTATCATTGGATCGACGGTTTGGTCGAACGCCGCTTCCAGCATCGGGTGCGGGCCTTCCTGCACCTCTCGGCAATACTCATCCCAGACCGACTTGAATCGGTAGTCGTCTCCGAAAATGCCGCTTGCCGGCATACGCTGCATGGCGGTGATCACCTTGCGCGCGAGCGCCTGGATACGGGAATCGGAGAACCGCCACGCTGCTTTCCGGAGTGCCGAGTCCAGATCGTCGCTCATGCAGCGGAAAACTCTTTGCTAGCCATATCGCCGACGCGGATTTCGCCGGACATTAGCTTGGGCAGGAGGAGGTCGCGGGTGCGCGTCAGAGTTCGGCACTCAAGTTCGTTGGTTCGAACTTTTTGATCGATTGGGCCTACCAGCTCATCGAAGGCCTTGAGCACGGCCATGTCAGGCTCGACTGTTTTTAGTGCTTCAAACTGCTTCTTATTGATCGCGCCAAATACCGTCCCGGTATGCTGATAGATTTCCAGTTCCGAACGAAGGGCTGCGGCGGAATAATACGTGAAGCTCGCCGATCCCGACTTATGTCGCACTGCGGCGACCCCTCGGCCCACACAACTTTTTTCCCATGCCAAATTGATATCGCCGACTGGCGCACGCACGCTGACCAAGGTGTCTTCTGCCTCAGCAACGCGCTTCGGCGCATCGCAATACTTTCGATTTTCAGGATACCGGAAGCCGAAGTCGGTTCGCCCTTGGAAGAACGGCAAGCCCTCACCGTCATCGTTGTAAGTATCGCCTGGGGGGGATTGACCCATCGTTAGGTTGAAACTGGCGCCAATAGTGCTGCGCTTCCACCCCTCCGGCACGCCGTCGTCGTCGAGGCGGATGGGAAAGAGGGACCAGACGTCCGGCGCCAGATAGGGGGTGTCGCCAGCCATCTTGGCCTTCACCGGGCCGAAATCGACGAACCAGTCGCGGAACAGCACCCGCGCCTGCGCCTCCAGCGTCTCGTTCATCCGCCGGTTCAACTCGATCTTGTCGTCGAGGGCGGAGAGCAGCCCAGAGATTGCTTCTTGGTCGGCAATTGGCGGCACCGGCAACTCAAAATTCGGAACGTCTGCACAGCGCAAGCTATCGAATACTGCGCCCACATTGATGAACTTGGCAATTTGATCCCACCAGAGGGGACTTGATGCCAGCCAGCGTAGAAAACCGGGAGAGACACGTTCACCGCTTGCGCGCAGGAGCACCAGATTCTGACCGAGAGCGAAAGGCGTGTCATCACGGACAGGCGCTATAACGCCGGGGTTCGTTCTGCGAGAAAGCACGATATCGTGCATCTGCGGCTTTGTTTTGACCGTCCACTTTATGAAGTCCGCGTCCGATATTTTTCGAGCGTCGTCGAAGTCTAATCGACCATCCTTCATCTGTGGAATGCCAATATAAGGATAGCCGCTTTCGACAGCAGCGGGGGTAGCATGGACACAATCTATCAGTGTGACACCCGCTTCGCGCAGGGTCATTATTTCCCACCCAGCCATCATATCAAAACCGACGCAAGCTTGCCCCTGATCAGCTTCGTTAGCCGTTCCCCTTCATCGAATTCCTTGTCCAAGGTCACTTGCAACGCTGCAAACTTCTCGGTGAATGGCACACCGTCATCTTCGGCCTCTTCCGCGCCAACGTAGCGCCCCGGCGTCAGCACATAGCCGTGCTTCGCCACTTCTTCGTGGCTCGCCGAATAGGCAAAGCCCGGCACGTCCTCATAATCCTTGCCTTCGCGCCAGGCATGATAAGTGTCGGTGATCCTCGCGATGTCCTCGTCCGAAAACTCGCGCCGGGTGCGGTCGACCATGTGGCCGAGCTTGCGTGCGTCGATGAACAGAATCTCGCCGCGCCGGTCGCGCAGCTTGGCATCGCCGACCAGTCCGTTCGACTTGTCCTTGGCAAGGAACCACAGGCACACCGGGATCTGCGTCGAATAGAACAGCTGGCCAGGCATGGCGATCATGCATTCGATCACATCGCCATCGACCATCGCCTGCCGGATCTCGCCTTCGCCGCTCTGCGTGGAAGACATTGACCCGTTGGCCAACACCACTCCTGCTGTGCCCGCCGGTGCCAGATGGTGCAGGATGTGTTGCAGCCAGGCGAAGTTCGCATTGCCCGCAGGCGGAATGCCGAACTTCCAGCGGCCGTCCTCACGCAGCCGGTTGCCGCCCCAATCCGACACGTTGAACGGCGGATTGGCAAGAACGTAATCGGCGCGCAGGTCCGGCAATTCGTCCCGGTGAAAACTGCCGTCGCTGTTCCAGCGGATGTCCGCATCGATACCGCGCACCGCAAGGTTCATCATGCAGAGCCGCCAGGTCGTGTGGTTCGATTCCTGACCATATACGGCGATGTCGCCGATGCGCCCGCCGTGGTTCTCGACGAACTTTTCGGACTGCACGAACATACCGCCCGATCCGCAGCACGGATCGTAAACGCGGCCATCATGCGGTTGCAGCATCTCGACCATGGTGCGCACGACCGATCGCGGCGTGTAGAACTCGCCCCCGCGCTTGCCTTCGGCCCCGGCGAACTGGCCGAGGAAGTATTCGTAGACGCGGCCGAGCACATCGCGGCTCTTCCCCACGTCGGACTTGAAGCCGATGCCGGAGATGAGGTCAATCAGCTCACCCAGCATCACCGGATTAAGCGCTGGGCGGGCGTAGTCCTTCGGCAGCACCCCCTTGAGCGAAGGGTTCACCTTCTCGATCTCGAGCATTGCCTCATCGATCAGCTTACCGATACCGGGCTGTTTGGCGCTCGCTTGCAGGTGCGCCCAGCGTGCGGGCTTCGGCACCCAGAACACGTTGTCGGCCCGGTATTCGTCCTCGTCCTCGACGCCGTCCGGATACTCTTTTTCGAGCTCGGCGCGCTTCGCCATGAAGCCATCGGAAATATGCTTGAGGAAGATCAGGCCGAGGACGACGTGCTTGTAGTCCGACGGCTCCATATTGGCGCGGATCTTGTCCGCCGCCTTGAACAGCTCGGCCTCGAAACCAAGATCGCCACCCGTTCCACCGGCCGTTGCTTTTTTGGTGCCGCCTTTACTCATTTCTGATCATCCGAATTCCACACTCCAAAAAGATCCAACGCAGCAAAGCTGCGAGCCGGCGCTTCAAACCTTCTTAACAGCAAAATAGCTTTCCCCAACGCCGGCGACCGCAGTCGATGCGCGCAAGAGCTCATTCGCCTGCGCAGCGGGTGCCGAACGAAAGTCATGCCGCGGTGGGGTGCCGGCTACGCGCCAATATCCAAACCCTTGGTCGAGCAGCACGAACACCTTCTGACCATCGGCGTATTCAAGCTCGAGCTTGCGGCCATGGTCGGAATTTTCCGTGACCTGCAGATCGACATCGAGGCCAAACTTTTCGCCCAATAGCTCGGCTACTTCCGCTCGGTCGTCTTCATACTCCCAGTCATGGAAGATCCGATGGGGTGGCCGATCCTTCTTCAGTGGCTGGACCAGGATATCGACTTCGACCGGGCTATCCGACTTCAGGTCAGCAGATAGAGCTTCGCATGTCCGCAGGAAGAGAAGCATCGGTAGAGGCGCGTTAAGATAGCGGTCGGTGTAGGTGATCCGCACAAGACTGCCGGGCCTCCAGACGCCAGCCGCCTCCAATTGGTGCTTCAGCTTGGCTCCGAAGCGTTTCCCAAACTGGCTCACAGGGCATTGGCCAAACCCCTGCATCAGCTCAACCTGATCACCCGCTGCAACCTGACGCTCCAGTTCCTCTGGGTCGATTGGCTCAAAGATAGTGTGACTATCCAGCGTACCGGCAACCACCGCGTGCGTTGCCCCCACCCCCCAGAGTTCTCCGGGCTGAGCCGCGTTCGCATCGCGCGAGAAGAACCCCGTAATGCTCTCGCTCGATTTCAGCTCAGCGAGGCGAACGATGCCAAATGCCACGCCTTGTGCGCTTGCCAGGCCAAGAGCAAACTCGAAGCGCACCGATGCATCGCGCAGGAATCTCCGCTCAACTTCTTCTAGGCTTTCAAACGACTTCGTATCGAGCACCAGCGCAACAGGCAATCCGCGTACCGAGGCTGCCGAGAAGAACGATCGCATCTTAGTTGATGTCAGCTCAGCCAGATCGAACGTCGATGGCAAGAAGATAGAGATGCTGTCCCCGCCGCCTGCTTTCAGCAGAAGCGTGTTTGCCGCATCATTAATGGGCCTTGCATCGGCAACAGCCTGATCTTCCTCTGGCAGTTCGGCATTTTTCTCAATGAAGGCCTGGACGGCAACGAGTGCAGCACGCCTATCGAGCTTTCCCTGTTGCTTGAAGAGATCGGCAGAAAGCACACACGCGGAACAGCCCATCTCACACTCATTCGGGCAATCGAGGACGTGAGCCGCTCGCTCAAAGACATGATAAATATCGTCAAGAAGTCTCGGAGCGTATCCGGCACCTCCAGATGCCTTATCGAAGATGTAGACCGACGGCACTCTGCGACCCAGCTTGCCGTCTCGAGCTGCCACGGAAATCCCAAGTTCCCGAGGTTCGATCGCTAGCCAGCGCACAAGACCCTCGCGCAGCGCTGCGCCAAACGCCCAGGCCGCACCATCGCTTCCCAGACCTGGCAACTGGACCTCGACAACGTCGGTGAGGACTTCGTGACCCAAAGCGAGGGCCCCCGTGATAGCGTAGCCCTCGTCGTTGCCAGGGCAGCGCTCCATAGCCTTCTGGTTTCTGGGGGTAAGCGGCCTGTGGTCTTTCAGCGCATCGGTCCCCGCGTCGCCAGCCCGTCCGCATTCCAGACAAATCTCGTAGCCCTTGTCGTCAGGACCACGCGAATGGTTGTAGATATATCCTTCGCGCGACGCGCGGATCCGGCCACTTTCGGGCTGCAACAAAGGCTGCCAGAGAGCATCGCCCACGCTGACCTTGTGAGACTTTGGCTCGATATAAACTGCCTGGTCAGTGTCGGCATGCGGCTGCGCATTCCAGTCGACGCGGAACCCGGCCGGTTCAAGAAACTGCTCAATGGTAATGCTGCGCTCGCCGCAATGATCACAGTGATCGGGCATCTGGTGATCGCTTCCTGCGCCGCCACAATGATCACACCACCAGGCCCAGCGAAGGTTCTGTGGCTCACGCTGACCGCTGTCGATGGGGCTCAGCCAATTCAGAGTTACCCCGGCGGACCTCCAAACCAGACCGTCGACAACGACCTCAGCCCCGGGGGCATACTCTCGGATGGCGATATCAGCGTTGCGCGTAGGGCATTCGTAGCGCCTGTCACGGGTGCCTTCATCTTCCGAACGATTGCGCTCCTGCGCCTTCTGGGTTTCAGCACAAAGAGTGTCGAATGGAACAACTGCTGTTGGGAAGCCGCTGCCTGGGATAAGCGAACGATTGGCAAGCTCCTTCAAAAGAAACTCTTTGCAGAGGCGCCGTGCTTGGAACTCGATCGCCTTCTTCGCCGGACCATCAAGCGCGTCCGCATCCTCTTTGAGGCGCTGCCAGGTGCGCCGGAAGTTTGCGGCTTCTTTGGCGAACATCTTTGCCGTGTGTTTCCTGATCTCAGCATCGTATGCGAGGCCAGTTCCCGCGAGAAGACGTTTGAGCCCCTGCTCGGTAGCCGAGGCTGTCGCTGGAAGTTCAAGCCACTTGCAGAAGTCGTCAACTGGCACGAGATCTTCAAAGGTACGCAGGTCCGAGCGGCAGCCGAAGAAATCCCCCGTTTTTGTCTTGGCGAACTCACCGTCAACCTCACGGAACCACTGCGCAAGCAGGTAAGCGTTGGCGTGACGCTGTGCGATCCGGTCAGAATCGAGCGATACGCGCGGAGAGGCCAGTTTGCGCCGCATATAGCCAGCCGGATCAGCAAATGTTTCGAGATCGAGCGGCGTATTCCGGGCGATCGTGAGGCTGGTAGAGAAGCCCTGTCCGCGGCGGCCCGCTCGGCCGGCTCGCTGATTGTAGTTGGCAATCGAGGGTGGAACGTTGGTCATCAGCACGGCTTCGATCGAGCCGATGTCCACACCCATTTCCATTGTGGTGGAGCAGGCGAGCAAGTTGATATCGCCTGCCTTGAACTGCTCCTCGAAGTCGCGCAGCCGTTGAGGGGGCTGCTGAGCACTGTGTTCCTCGGCTCGTAGGTAGGGCGTGCCGAGCGCTGCCTGATCGTGAAGATCGGTCCAAAGGTGCAACTGTCGAAGGATTTGGATTGATGTGTCTTCAACCAGCCAATCTCTGATCTCTTTCTTATCGTCTGACGAGAGCGGTCGCGTACGCGGAACTTTGGAAAACTCTATCGGCAAGACGGCTTTCCCGTCGATCTTGCTTCCAGGCCGTACCAGATTGGGCGACCTCCCGAATACAAGACGCGGTAATGCGCGGCGAGTCAGGGGGCATTGCCAAGCTCTTTCAACCGCCTCGATCTCGGCTTTCTTTTCGAGACGCAAGGTGAATGTCCCACCAACACCCGAAAGAAGGGGGGAGAGTTGATTCCAAGCGGCATGCATAACCTGATTGATCTCATGGCGGTCGCGCTGAGAAGTAAGATCAAGGTTCAGAGCTGACGCCAAGAGAAGGATAGAGTCGGGCTGGCGACCCTTAGAATTGACGGTCGGCCAGGAAGCGTCACGCTTTTCGCCTAGAAGCTCCTCGGGTCCGGTCACATTGCGTGGCCGAGCCCGTCCGGGCATCCAGCGTGCGTCGCCCTCATCCACCTCAATGGCAAACTGGCCCCGAAGAAAATCGACCATATAGTACAGGAAATCGCGCCAGTGCTCGATCGAGTAGCCGTTCTCGCTCACGATTGGCGGTAGCTTGTCCACACCAATTCTCTCGATGTCTGGGAATCGTAACCGCGCAAGCCCTAGCGTTTCCATTGCGTTGGCATTGCGGGGGCGACGGGCGAGTTCGCGCAAGAGCATGAAGCGGGCCAGCGCTTCCCGGTTATCGTGAAATCGTTCGCTGCGATCAAGGTCCCAGACCTTGGCCATCATGCCAATAGCCGGCTCAGAAGCAAGCGCTGACACGAGATCCGTCCAGGGTATGCCGGTTGCCGCTCCACCAGCAAGCTCAGCGTCGATCTTGGCGATATCATCTTGGAAGGCAGGCATATCTGCCACGAAACCCGCTAGAACGGCCTTCTTTTTGAGTAGCTCTTCCCTGTGCTCAACGGTCAGGTCGCTGCCCCGGGCGGCCTTCTGAACGGCATGGTAGATAAAGCCGCGAACGAAGCCCCGCTCACCGTTGGTTTCAATATTGGCAGCGAAGCGGGCAGTTCCCTGCCTGCTGTCCGAAAAGCTGATCAGCTGACGGCCATCGAACGGCAGGGCGTGCTCCGCCTGATGCGGCGACACACCGTCAAGAAGGATTGGTGCTGCATTCTGGGTGAGGAATGGTGTGCCAAAGCGAAAGGGGAAGATGGCCGGTCGCCCGCGCCGCTTGTTCCCGAGACAGGCCGGGCAACGTCCCTCATTGAGCTGGGTCAGATAAAAATGTCCCGCCTCGCCAGTAAACTCTCCGCTGGATACATCGAAAGCGGTCGCGGTAGCTTCGGGTTTCGGGTTGATGGCAATCAGCCGTGGATGGCCGATCCCCTCATGCTCATCTTCTTCATCGTCATCATCATGATCGCGATCACGATAGCTATCTTCGCGAAACTCATCTGCATCATGATCACTTCGCCGCTGTACGATCCTATCGCCCATGTCATCGGCCGGAAGGAAGGGCTCGCCACAATCGAGGCAGTTCTGAATTTCGAACACCATCGACTGGCAATGCGGGCATTGGTCCCGATGGTCGAAGAGCACAGCGCCAAATGGCCAATCCTTGGGCCGCATCTCACTCGGGCAATCGACATTGATGCAGGTCCAGAGCCCGGCAACTGCCCGCGTGAAGCTGTGTGCTCGCATCGGCAGGACAGGCTTCGCTTCGCTTGCATTATGGGCCGACAGATCGAGCAAAATCCTTTCGGCATCCGGCGAAAGCGCTTTAAGCGAGGCCAGGGTCTGGGGCTCGCCTTCCAGCTTCTCGGCAACCGACGATGCTGCCGGATCATCGGACGCTGTCAGGACCTTCGAGAGGTCGACCGGCTGAGGCTTGCCCACAATGACATGCGCCCGCTCAAGCGGAACGCCAGCAATGTCGGCAAGGAATTTCTGAAGGTCGTTGCGGGCCTTCTGGTCGTCAGCAGAGCCGATGGTCGCCGACGTCGCAACGAAGCGGACCTGATCCGGCGTCACATCGAATGCGTTCATTACCCGGCGAAGCAGGAGCGAGAGCTCCGCCGCTGCCGAGCCGATGTAACTGTGCGCTTCGTCGATAATGATCCAGCGCAGCTTGCCTTTTGATGCGTCGAGGATCGGACGATCCTCGCGCCGGATCGTCATGTATTCGAGCATCGTCTGGTTGGTAACGAGGATCGGTGGTGGGTTAGCCCGGAGGGTTTCGCGGTAAAGAACCTGATGCGGTATCTCGTGCTCAGCCTTGTCGCGATTGGACTTCCGCGCCGTTCCCATCAATCCGTTGTAGAGGGCAAAGCGGACAGCGCCGCCGAGCGGCTTGGTCCAGGCTGTAAGACGCTTCTCCTGGCTCGCAATGAGAGCATTCAGAGGATAGAGCATAAGGGCTCGCACCCCTGTCAGCGGACCATACTCTGCAGACTCCCGGACCAGATCATCGAGCATCGGGACCAGGAAACACTCGGTCTTGCCCGACCCCGTGCCGCTCGAAACCAGGACCGAATGCGGCTCTTGCGTGCTGAGCAGTTCCCATGCCGCCAGCTGGTGCGCGTAGGCAGGGTAATCGAAGCGTAATTCAGTATCCGATGTTTGCGTGATCGCGTCGATTGTGCGCTGATGCAGCAGCGCATGAAGTTGGTCAGGACTTTTTCCTGACGACACATAGCCGGGAGCAGCCTGAAAAAGCTGTTCGGAAAGGAGGCTACCGTTTACGGGGTCCGTACCGGCAAGAGTGCTCCGGAGAAAAGCGTTAAGCCCTTGGTGCCGGATACCTGCGCGCGAGACAACCGCTTCGGCGAGACCAGTCCTCAGCCGCTGGTGCACCTCCATCGGCGACAATCGGGATGTAGGGAGGGGATCACTGGCGGCCATTCTTGAGCTCCGAAAGGGCATAGCCAAAGGCTTTGGCAAAATAGTCGGGGTGACGTCGTTCGACGTCCTTGATGGTGAGGACTTGCTCCTTCTTGAGAGAAGCACGTCCGGTAGCGGACAGAGCAGCGGCGAAAGGAGCATCGAAGGCCCGCATCAGCGCTTCGACGAAGTTCTCTCTTGGCAGTAGCTCGCTGTAAGCAGGCCGAAAAGGGTTGAAGCCGCCGGCATCCATATTGATGCCCTCGCTTGTATGGCTCGTGAAGTGGTTGCGAAGCTCTTCCCAGCTCAACGGTGAGAAGTCCCGGCAAATGAGTGGCGCAAGCTGCGGCGCACGCGCCGCGATTTCGTTCTGACGTTCCGTGATGTTTGCCAACGCCCACTGAGGGTCATCGAGCCGGCTGACCAGATAATTGCCTTGAGCCTGAAAGGCAGCGTCCCAGGCCTTGATCGGCAAAAGAGACCAGCTTGAGCACAGGCCATCAAACAGCTCGAGGATCGTCGAGAGGTGTTGCTCCTCGCAGCGATAAAGAAGGAGCGGCGCAAGCGGACCGGCAATCTCAAACTTGCTGAAGATTTCGAACGTCTGCGGAGGCAAGCCATTGAGCGACAGCGCCAAATCCATGACTGCACGAATGGTCTGGGTCGCTTCAGAAGACATGGGCTCGGCAGCGAGTTCCTCCGCCAGCCGCACCAAGTCCTCGCGCGCCTGCAAAAGAGGCTGTGCCATGGCCCGGCCGAGCCTGTGTTGCGGAACGTCGTGAACCGGATCGCCGTCGATAAACTTTGGCCTCGTGAGGACGCGAGAACCTTCGCGCAGATAGACGAGCCATGGACCGCGCAATCGTGGCAGCTGGATCAATTGCCCTCCGAGGCCGCCAAGCAATCCGTCAAACGGACCGAAATCCACCTCTTTCTCGGGAGCACCAAGAAAGCGGCCGCCAACGCGGACATCCTCGCCGACAATGGCCGTTTTCGGACGCAGCCCTCCCGAAGGCTCCCACTCAAGAGAATTGCCGAATTCCGTGACGTACCAGTTGTCATTGCTGCCGTTGTGAAAGTCGAGCCGGACCTGGGCATCGATGCCGAGCGGCCGCATCAAGGCGGCAATATCGTTGCGCAGAGCCGACAGGCCCAGTTCGACATCGACCTTCCAACTCGCCTCTAGCGACGCTCCAGCGTGATGGGCAACTTCGCCCATCAGCATCGCACGGCCCGGCGCGCGGGCAACGGTGTCACGAAGATCGGCGAGGCCTACGATAGTATCGCGCCTGAGAAGTTCGCCATCCCAGGTCGTCAGCCATTCTTTCGATCGCAAAGGCACATTGAGGTCGAAAGTGGAGCCATGATAGGGGGTGAGGCGCAAGCCGAGCACCGCGCGACGGGGCGGATCGATCCGCACCCGCCAGCGATGGTCCGCAATCGGCGTTTCATCGCTGAGCACCGCTTCTCCGGTCCAACCTTCCAAAAGGACTTCCGCATGGGCCGCATTTATCCGCTGGCTGAGTGCGAATTCAGCCGGCAGAACCAGTGCATTCGTCCGGTCCCGAACATGCTTGGTCGCGCCATCGAGCCAGGCGAACTCGCAATGCCCAGGGCCCGCGTTGACAAGATCATCGCGCCAAGTGCTTTCCCCTGCAAACCGCCAGCCGACCTCTCCACGCGTTGCAGTGCGCCGGGAAACCCCGTCTTCGACTTCTGCATGCAGCGGATGTTTGATCAACCGCTCGCCGCCGGGTGCCTGCACACCGGTCGCCTCTTGGGCCACTATGGTCAGGCGATCCTTACGATCTGCACTCTGCCCCGTCCGCACCAGAAATGCGTCGCCGTTGGGCTTCTCGGCGATGATCTGGCCAGCACAGCGGTAGAGCGAGCGACCAGGTGCAAAAGCAAAGTCCTCGGCTTCGATCTCTGTATTGCTGTCCTTGCCGCGAAGCATCCAATCCTGCGGAACATCGACAAAGACTGGTTCGGCGCGATAACCACCTGACCCCTGACCGATAAGGGAATACGTGCCTAGCTCCGTGTCTCCGGTCCGCCGCTCAAATATCCGCAGTCCATCCCCAACCGCTTTGCCGCCCGGCAGGACAAAGCTTTGGGCTAGTCTTTCGCCGCGCGCATGGAATTCGGCGGTGACGGAGAGGTCCAAGGGAAAATCGATCGCAGCTTCGCTGCGCATTGCGCGCGCTACCCAGCAATTGCCTGATTCGACCTCAAGGTAAGCCAGCCGACCGGAAATACGGTCTGCCAAGGCACCCGAGGGCTGAAGTAACACGCGGACATATTCACCTGCGGACAGCACACGATCCTTGTCGTCCCAGCGACCTTCGAGATGGAAAGCCAAGCTTTCGCACCATTCACCATCCTGCGAACGCATCAGCCGTCCGACCCGGATACTCCCTGTTCCGGTCAGCTTTCTGGCTTCAAGGAGCGTATCGATGAGGCTCGCAGCTGCCCCGTCGAGCGTCATCGGCAGTTCATCGCGCCAGTCTTCGTAAGCGTGGTCCAGCCGGGCCGAATAAGGGCGACCGTCAACTGGCACTTCCTTGTCGATGAATGCACGAAGCTCGACGATCTTGAGGGCAAGTTCCCCGCAGATTGCGTGCATTTCCGGGCTGCGCCAGATTGAGGGAAGCAGATAATCGTTACGTTCGCAGATCGAGACAGCGTTAGCGATATCCTGCACCTCTACTCCCAGCAGTTCGCCGACTACCCGTTCAAGGTAACGGCGTGGCCAGCTGGCGCCGCTCGAGATTGCCGCTGCCGGGAATCCTCCCTGTCGCGCCAGATTGGAAAGTCGTTGGTTCCCATGCGCCGTAATGAGCGGATTAACGCCCCAGGCATCGAAGCCTCGATCCGCAAGGGCTCGCCATTCCGACTGCGGAAGCTGGAGACCCAAAACGGTTCCAATGTCGGACCATCGCTGGATGCCGCCTTGGTAAGAGCGGCGAAACCAGTCGGCGGCCCAAAGGACGAAAGCGGGGGCCAGAGAGTGGCGCAGAATTGCTGATCCAAGAGTGGCGGATAGCTTGGCTTCTATCCGCTGAAAAATCTCCGGAGCTAGCTTGTAGCGGTAAAGCGGCATCCCCGTAGGACGGGGTATACCAAGATCACTGCAGACTTTTCCCAACGGATGCGGGCCGCTTTCTGCGGACCGGGCCAGATGGATGGCACGGATCATCAAAATGCGGGAACCGCTGATTGCGTGTATGTCATCGGCGATCTTGCGCAGTTGTACCGGGTCGGTTCGCGCCGCATCGATCTCGCGCTTAAAGTCCCGGGTCATGGCGAACGCTTCCCTCTGCCTTCGTCATTTCTAGCCTGCAAGATATCGGCGATCACGCTCTGGGCACGGTAGGGGCCAATCTCGCGATACTCGATAAAAAAGTTCCGTACTTTGGCGACTTCATCCAGCGAGGGTCCCTCCATGATCCAATGCTTGGGCACCAGGTCGCCATGCCAAAAGTATCCTTCTTGCGCTTCTCCAAGTTCGACTGCCGGGCCATCATCGCGATGTAACCGGCCCATTTGATCCTGCCACACGTGCTTGGGACCTTCGCTTGCCCAGACGATATTTTTGTATGAGTACATCCACCACAATCGAAGGGGTGACTTGATCCGGGGATCGCAAAGGTCAGCAGGCGTCAACCTTTGGATATGCCGCCATGCTTCTTGGAGCCCGTCATCGATCGTGTCATAGAGGTCGACCATCGTGTCCATGTCTGGCTTGCAAAGCTCGGAAGCCCTCGTCTTTATGCACGTGCTCACACAATTTTCGACCATAGCCTCAAGCCCGCGACAATTCGCAAAGAACACGTTTAGGTCCTGAGCTGGGGCCTGCGGAACCATGAGATGGCACGAGCTTTCAAGCCATGACCGGAGCGTTTCAAAAGGACCCGACTTAAGGACATTCCGAGAATAAAGACCACCCAAGGTGAATAGCGCAAAGAACCCTTCCTGCAGGTCTCCGGCATCTGATACAGACCCGCCACTATCAATCGCTTCAATGGCGCACTCTACATTTCTGGTATCGAAATCCCATTGTTCTTCGACCTCCATGACCTCTTGCATTTCCGTCGAAAGAACGTGGATTGTGGCTTTAAGCAGAGCTTCAAAGCCAGAGTTGCAGAAGACTAATTCTGGTTCCGAAACCTCATTGCCTTGGAAAGCCGAAATTAGTCCCTCTTGAAACCGTTCGCGCGTATTGCCCTCCACATCATCCCCCCAGTTGCGCAATTCTACCCTTTGACACGAACCCACATTGGAAGTTCCAAAGCATCCCTGATTTTTGTTCCGGAAACAATGACGAAGGTCTGGCCTTTCAGTGCATTACTCCACTGCCTGACGTCGAACTCTCGTGGAACGCGTTCACCACACAAGACCAGCGCGCATTCATCACACCATCGATACCACGTCCAAGATCCCAGATAATTGTATCGCCATTCTCTAATTGGGCTCTGACATAACGATCGTGTAAGTCGCCACCTGAGCGCCGCGATTTCTGTGCGAGATGGAGGCGAACCGAGGCTAGCATACGCCGCCAGCGATCTTCGAGGTCTTGCCGCTGGTCATGCGTGCTCTCGGGCTCGCGAGTTTGCACAGAATCGGCGTCGAAGGTCACGATCTGGACTGCGGCGATCTCCGAAGCCAGCTGTGCGAGGCGGCTGATGAAATTGATGAGACGCCCGCGCGCCTGCTCGTCTGCGCAACAATAGGGATCTTGAATTTCGAGCCATCCAATTCGCGCATCGCGGACGTATTGCTCGAAAATTGTCCAGTCACGTTGGCCATATTGCTCAAACACGACACGCCGAACGTATTGCACACGCGCTTCGGCCGCTTCGACGGGTGTGCGTATTGAAAGTATCGGGCGCCGCTCTTGATGCTCGGCATCGCTGGACGCAACCTCTCCAGGCTCAGACAGCGCACCAGCAGAGACCGCGTCTTTAAAAGCCTGATCAACCGTGATCTCCGAATCCTGATCAAGCGGCCTACCATCCCGTGCGCTTTCGCGCGGGGTTTCGAAGGTAGGGGTGCCTGCACTGTCGCCAGCCGGTTTCTCAAGCGCAGGTGACACCACTTGAGGGCCAAGCGGGTCGGGAGACCCAGCTCTGTCACCTTGAAGGGAGCTTTCAATCTCCATTGGCGCCTCTTCGGCGGCAACAGCCGAACTGCGGATATCGCTGTTTGTTGTAGGGCGCCCATCGAGTACGTCGGAAAGCAGATCCTCTACGTCGCGATCGCTCTCCGGCGGCATCAGCAGACCCCGGCTCAGCGAACGCTTGCGCTCCATGAGGGCGTCGAGACGCTGGTCGAAGCTTGAAGAGCCAATGGCTTCGTCGGGGTGTACAGCCATCGGGATGTGGATGGTCACTGGCTTGGTCTGGCCGATCCGGTAGGCCCGATCCGTCGCCTGATCTTCAACCGCCGGATTCCACCAGCGAGACAGGTGGATCACATTGTTTGCAGCGGTTATGGTAAGCCCGACGCCGCCCGCCTTTGGAGAAAGGATGAGAACATCGAACGCGGCTTGAGAATTCTGGAAAGCAGCGACCATTTCCTGGCGCTTATGGCCCGCGACCTTCCCGCTGATGCACATCGGGCGGCGCTCGAGCGAGAAGCGTTCCTGAATTGCCATTGCGAGAAAAGCCTGCATCTCAAGATCTTCGCAGAATAGCAGAGCCTTTTCGCCGCGCTGCTTGACCTCCTCAAGGATCTCAAAGGTCTTCTTCAGGCGTGCAGATTGCCCGATGTAATCGTCGATGTTGGTAATTCCGCGCGGCGGCGACGGGTGGAGCGATGTACCGCGCAACATGTGCAGCACTTTGAGCATCGCTCCCTGTTCACCGCTTTCCCGCAGCGCTCGCGCTCGCGCGAGTACGAGGTCGTAAGCCTGCGCTTGTGAAGGCGGCATCTCGACCGGATATTTGCGCGCCCTTTTCTCCGGCAAACCGGTGAGAATTTCGTCCTTCATTCGACGCAGCATGAACGGTGGAAGTTCTTTGTCGCGATCGATGAGGCGGTGCTGGAGATCGCCAAGGCGCTCGAGATCGTTCGCGGGGAAGCTGTTCTCGAATTCCCGGCTTGAGCCGAGGAACCCTGGATAGACAGTATCGGCAATTGACCAGAGGTCCTGTAACCGGTTTTCGACCGGTGTGCCCGTCATAGCGATCTGGATTCTTCCATTCAGCGCCTTTGCGGCCCGCGTCATCTGGCTGGCAGGATTCTTGAGCTTCTGGATTTCGTCGTAGACGATGGCTGCAAACGGAACGCGCGCGAAGCTCATATGATAATCGCGCATCGTTTCGTAGGTCGTCAGGACAATTCCGGCGTCAGACCATTCGGATACATCGATACGCGAAGTTCCCCCGCGAATATCGCTCCCCGACCCAAGACGGAAATTGCGCAGGTTTGCGCCGAACGCCTCGACAACGGGCCCCATGAGCTCTTCTTCGATGTGCTGCGAAAGCTCGGCTTGCCAATTTCGCAGAAGACCTGTGGGCGCGACAATCAAGACGGGCTTCTGGTGAGGCGTTTTACTGCGCAGCCACAGCAGGAACATGAGCGCTTGGAAGGTCTTGCCGAGCCCCATATCGTCGGCAAGCAAGACGCCCGGCATTCGGCGCTCCCAGGCCTCGGCAAGCCAGGCGAACGCCTGCACCTGGTGAGGCTTGGGTTCTGATCTCAGTCCGTTGGGGAGCTCGGGAGCATCGAAATTCTGCACTTCGGCGTCGGGACGAGGCAGCCGCGCATAGTCCAGCTGCTCAAAATTCTCACCGACCTGAAGGAAGAAAATATCGACGCTATCGCGTTCGGTTCTGTCCGAGCCTGGTCCTCCGACCTCGAGAGCTATCTCACGTTCTAGGTCTGCGATTGCGCGTGCAGCCTGCAGTGTCGCGGGAGTGGCGGGGATGCTTCCGTCGCGCCAGGCGATCGTTTCCTGACCTGCGCCAATCGCAGTCTCGACTTCGCATACAATCGTCTCGGCTTCACCTGGAGCCAACTCGACATGACGCGCGTCGGGCGGATCCCCAATCCGCAAACCAAACCCTTCCGGCAGCCAACTGTTCGGCTGGGGTTTGATCCAAGGCAAGACGGGCTTTTGCCAGACCTCGATCCCGCTGACCCGTTCAGAGAATTGCTGCGTTTCAATGAAGAGGCGATCGGCCGCCTCGTCATCGCCTCCTGCATCGAGCTTGAGCTCTTCTCGCAGAACACGTTGCGGCGACCGCAGAAACTCACGCTTCTCCTGTGACGTGCCAGTCTGTTTGGCGCGCACGATGTCAAGTGCTTTGCCGAGAAGCGGATCAAGGAACAAAAGTGTGCCGTCGGAGAGCAGATAGCTTCGCCGCCCGCCCTCCTGCCCCTTGAACCGGCGCTGGAAATGCTGATTGTCCTGCGGCGTCAGAAGCGACGCTTCTTCTTCGTCGACCAGGTCACCCTCAGCGCTTTCGTTTTCGCTTCTAGAGAAGAGGACTGGGTCGAAGTCGAAACGCCCATGGTCGGTCTTTGCGCTCAGTGAAAAATTCGCGGCATAGGCAATCCGAACACGCTCGAGAAAGCCATCCGCCTGGATGCCGGTGCCGATGTCGTCTCCAAGCGTCGAACGAAGCTCGGCAAAAGCTGCGCGGCGCTGATCGGGATCAGCACCCGCGTTGACTGCAAGTGCGGACTGGAAGGCCGAGTAGATCGGCTCAGGAATTCTTCCGACACGCCCGCCTTCGCGCAGACGTGCACCAGCGATGTCCGCTCGAACTGGCAGGCCACCGCGGCGGACCCATTTCGTATCAACTTTGATTGTTCCTTCAGCGAGCGAACCTCCCGAGTTGAGCTGAAGGGTTATCGACGTAGCCGGAGGAAGACCGAGGGCAAAGGCGTCGGCCTCATCGAGCCGTGCAACGATCTGCGGTGGAAGAACTATGCCTTTCGCTTCCTCGCTAATCTGACCATCTTCATCGAGAGCTCGAGCCAGCGCCAGAGCGGCCTGCCCGGCTTCCGGGGCTGCTCTTGGCCACTCCGAGACCGGAATGATTTCGCTTGATGCTCGCCGGAAAAGCCCGCCTGGCTGTTCGCGGAGAAGTGCAATCGTCTCACCGCCGTCCTCGTTCTGTGTGGCAATGAACTTGGTTGTTACCATCGATCATTCCAGTTGCGGCCCCGGCCTCTCCCATGACGGGGATGGGCGATTGACGTCCGACGATGGATGATACCAGCGAACTTGCCTTCCCATCCAGGACTCGCAGGGACATGAGACTCATACTCAAAATCCGACCGTCCGCTGGTGGTTCGCAGCTTCCCGCCGTCGTAGACCTTTGCGTAGAGTTTCGGGGCTCCGGGATCGGTGTCACTCCAGAAGCGGCAGGATCCGTTATCGCTCCATTCCGATATGCGCAGGTCGCCAATCTGCATAATGATGGATGAAGATTGGGAGGGACCTCCTCGAATTTGACCGTATTCTGGTCGCTCGCCACTCTGGCGGATAAGAGAATCGATTTGGTGTTTCGCGCGTGATCCCAGCGCAGGCCAGGCGTCGGTGACCAACCCCTCATCGAGATATGCAATCCAAAACGCTTCACGTTGCTTCCACTGATCAGGTCGATCTGTCGTCTTAGCAATGGCGCGGAAGAACTCGCGCATCGCGACTTCAGTCAGCCAGCGCTTGAAAACCTGGGTAACCTCGCGCGCACGTTCTTTGCCAAAAGACTCTGCGAGCGAAGCCACAATCTGCTCCCAACGGTTCGATTTGAGTTGAAAGCGTGGATCACCGACTTGAATGAGCAGAAACTCAGAAATCGCCTTTCGATGTTCGGGCTCAGGTTTTGTGCTGATCCAGGGCTCGAGCAGAGCGCGGACAACCAGTTCCAACTGTCCTGCCTGCGCTTCTGTATCAAACATACGCAGGATACTGCGCTGCGGTCCGACTGCTTCGGCAGGCTGAAGCTCTGCGGTTGCTTTGCAGGTCTCGGCGAAAGTTGCCTGACCAAACCCGCTCGCGGCGAGGTTTGCGCCAAGGCCCGTCTCGCGCATCAGCGAGGCAATGCCGTCCGCATCGCGCGCGACAAATTCGCGAGCTACGTTCGCTGGGCCCAGATGTGGCTTGAACAAATCCCACCGTGCGCCACGCTCGCGCCACGCCCAGTCATGCCGACTGGCCGCACGGGAGGCAGCTTCTGCAAGCATTGGCATTATTGACCGGCCTGTCGGGAAATAGGTAAGGTAGCCATCGATCACGGCTTGGTCGGAGCTACGCCGATGATCACCATCGGCGCGCGCAAGTGCTGCTGCTCCCAAGTCATCAAATTCATCGTCACACCATACGCCGCGCAATACCCGGTTAAGTTGAAACCTGGGCAATCCCGCTGCGCCATTGGTGGCAGCTTTCCGAAGAAACGGCTTCAGCTCGACAATGGGTTCGGCTTCGCCGACGCTGGAATCAAGCTTTGCCAGCTGCCGCTGCAACTCAGGCTGCGTGGTCGGAGGCTTTGCCAGTCCGGCTGAAGCCAACGCTTCCATTCGGCCAATAGCAGACCGTAGATAAGTCACTGCTCCTGCCTCAGTATTTCAGTATCAAGTCCGGAGCTTGGCGTGGCCATGAGAAAACGAAGGTCGATGCGCCGATTTCGCTTCTTCGCTTCCTCCGAGTCACCCCGGTCCACAGGGCGATCGGGACCATAACCGCTCAGACTAAGGATCGGTGCCGATCCGTCTTCTTCCACCGGCCTGTTGAGGAAGCCGCGCAAGGCCGGTTGATTGCGTTGCAACATTGTGAAGGTCGTCTCTGCCCGACGAACCGAAAGTTCATAATTGTTCATGCCGCCGGACATCGGGTCGGAATCCGTGTGCCCTTCCACGAAAACGGCATCGATCAGGTGCGGTGATCGCTCACCGTCACACAAGTCGGATGTGGTGTAACAAGGCAGGACTTCGACCATTGCGCCGGCAATCTTGCTAATGGCTGCCTCCCCTCTGTCGGTGAGTTCCCACTGGCCTTTGTCGAACAGAACATCGTCGGGGAGCCGCAGAACTCCGGTCTTGGTGTCGATCTCAACCTGGAGCCCTCTGTCTTGGAGAGACTGCTGGAGATTGTCGAGTATCTCGGCGCGGGTCCTGTTCGCGCCGGTCAGTTCTTCTGTCTTGGTTTGCAGGTTGAGGGCAAAGTAGGCCAACAGGATGATGAAAATGAGGAGCAGGCCCACCATCATGTCGGTCATGGACATGAAATAGCTTTCGCCCTCCTCGGGCGGTTTTCGGCGAACCGCGCCCTCCATTAGTCAGCGGCTCCCTGGTTCTGCTTGGCGAGGATGTCTGCAAGCTCTTCGACGGTATCGCGCAAGGTCGTCAGGGGCTCGAGTGCACCGGCAAGCTGCGCCACACCGTCGCCGAGAGCCTTGTCGATTTGTCCTACACGCTCATTCAGGTTCGACGCGTGATTGCCAGCGGCATCCGTTATTTTCTCGATTGCATCGCCAAGAGCGCGGTCGACGTCTTCAAAACGCGCACGATACTCCGACCAGGCGGAAGAAGCGGCGTTTGCAGTCTCGCTAAGGGCAGCTGCAAGCTGGCGCATTTCGTCACGAGCACTTTCGGACGATTGCGCATTTCTCGACACAATCGCTTCCACCGAACTTACCGCTGCGGCGATGGCAACCGCCGATTGCCTTACGGGCCCAGTCGCCGCTTCAACGTCGTTGGCAACCGCTCCGAAAGCCGTTGCAAGATCGCTTGAACGCGCTGCAACCTGCTCGATGGCGCGCGCGTGGTCTCCGATCGCACCTTGTGCAGACGACAGACGGTCCGCAGATGAGGAAATCGCATCACTTGCGTCTTTCATGCTGCCAACCAGCGGACCGCCGGTCTGGTTGAACCGTTCTACAAACTCCGAGAAGGACGTTTCCATCGCTTCCTGGCCGATTCGTGCCGCATCATTCGCTGCCCGTGCAGAGGCCTCACCCATCTGACTGGCCGCCGAAGCGAGACCTGTCTTCATATCGTCGAGCGTAGAGCCGAGGTTGCTCAACAATTCGTCCATCCGCTGTCTGGCAAGCTCACTGGCTTGCTCGTTTTCCTCGCGCATGCGGTCCGCGACAACGCCAAAATTTCGATTGAGTTCACCAAATGCCGAACGCATCTCTTCCGAAGCCTGTCCGAAGCGCCTGACGGCTTCTTCGATCTGGCGGTCGGCTTCGCCGCTCTGCTTTTCGATGCGTTCAGACATCGTCGCCATCGAGACGGTCATGGCGCCGATGGCATCCGCGAGGCCGGCCATTTCGGCACCGGCGCTCGTCGCGATTGCATCGCGGACGGCTTCCCCTCCCCCGCCGCTAATCTTATCTATGCCCTGCTGGATCGACCCGAGGTGCGTGATCATGGGGGCCATCTGCTTTTCCAACGCTCCATCGAGCGCGGCAGCAAGCTGTTCCGAGAACGACCGGAGTGCCGGGGTTTGCTCCTTGAGCTGTGCCAGCTGATCGCTCGCGATCCGTTGCGGCGGCAAATAGGCCATCCCATGCTCAAGCTTGTCACACAGCATCGAGAGCCCATCGTTGATCCGCTTGCCGAAGCGATAATCGTAAGACCGCAGGATGATGGACGCCACGATACCCCCGACCGAGGCCCAGAACTTGGCCCCTGCGACTTTCATGAGATCATTCAGCCGCTCCTGCATTTCATCCACACCACCGCTAAAGTCGAGCGTGGAAAGTGCTGCAATGATGCCAAGGAACGTGATCAATAGACCGATGGCGATAAAGATATTCGCGAACCAGTTCAGTCCGCGATGACGATCACCTAGATTGACAAAAAAGTGTTCCGGACGTGCAGAGTTCTGGAGAATTTCAGCACTCGGATCGACGATGGTTTCGCGATATTCTTCCCAGGTTCTTCTAAGCGGCAAAGCCTCGGGATCGTTCGCCTCCATCATTTGAACATCGATATCGTTGAAGCGTCGTGCGAATTCGAGGCGCGCGTGATCAACATCCGCAGTGCTTCCGCCAGTTACCTCGTCGAGCAACCGGACTCTTGCTTCGATCGCGTGAGCGAGTGGTGCATGATATTGACGCTGGTATCTGTACGAGATGGCAAAGGCTGTTCCTACCAGGACAATGGCCAGGAACGCCGCCATCGCGTCGCCGATAAGCGGGATTTCAGTGAAAAAGTATATTAGCCCTTGGCCGAGCCATTCGGTAATTTCCACGCAAAACCCCCTGAACCAGCAGTCGCAGTGGCCCCCGGCCGTCGGTTCGAAAGCAGGCCTAGCTTTCCGACAGCAAACGCAAGGAATGCCCCAAGTCGGGAATGACGATAACGGCAATGCCAGCCCGCGCCAACCCAACTTCCTCTAAACGGGGAGAAAATCCTTCATGCGGGAGCTATTGCGGGACGGTATCGGTTTGCAGGTAACTCTCCACCTTCTCTATCGTCCGACGCCGCGGTCTGCGTCCTGCCCTCAAGTCAGCCACGAAACGCGGATCGCCTACGACGCGACGACCAAATCGTGTCGCCGACATATGCGATGCCTCGAGATGCTCCTCAATGCGCTCCAGCAGTTCCATGGCTCTCCTCGACTCACCCAAGACTTGCGTTCTTGTTATGTTCTTATTAGGAAGGTTCCATCGAGTCTAGGAGATTTCCTTCTCTCCTCAGACCCTCAGAAGGAACGACACGATGGAACATGTCAGAGAGGAGCTCGATCGCCTGATCCAGCAGCGACGGCTCGGATATTCTGAAATCTCGCGAATGATCGGACGCAATGCGTCCTACATCCAGCAATTCATCAAGCGCGGATCGCCGCGCAAGCTGGATGACGACGACCGGCGCATGCTTGCCAGCTTCTTCGGCGTCGACGAGCAGGTCCTCGGCGGCCCGGCCGCACCGGTCCGCGACGGGCTGATCGAAATCCCGATACTGAATGTTGATGCATCGGCGGGCTTTGGCGCGATTGCCGAAAGCGAGACGGCCTATACCCGTTTCGGCTTCGACGAGCGCTGGCTCGCGCGGCTGACCCGGGCAAAAGGCCCCAGCCTCTCGATCATTCATGTGCTGGGCGACTCCATGGAGCCGACACTCAGCGATGGTGACGAGGTGCTCGTCGATGCGTCCGATCAGGGTTCGCGCCTGCGCGATGGCATCTACGTTCTGCGTGCCGATGACACGCTGGTTGTCAAACGGGTGACGCTCAAGCCTGGTGGCCGCAAGCTCACTATCAGCAGCGACAATCCGGCTTATCCCAGCTGGGACGATGTCGACCGGTCCGGGATCCAGGTGGTCGGGCGGGTGATCTGGTTTGGCCGCGCGATCTAGTAGGTCAGACAAGCGTCAGATACCAACTTCGAACGGCTTAACCCTCTCTTTGGTGAGTTCGCGGGTGAGTTCGGGTTTCTCGCTGGCCGGTGACGAACCGGTATTGCCCTTGCCTGGTGTATGCCCCTTCGCCGCTGCCATCTTGAGCCGTTGCGTGACTTCAAGAGCCGACGCTTTCTCGCCGCTATTGGACTTGATGGCTCGGCCGAGTTTCTCTGCATTGTCCACGACAAGCGTCAGCCCATCCCGCAGCCGGGTGACGGTAACAAGAAAGGTCTGCTTGTTCGCGAGATTGCGTTCGCGGCTGTCCATCACCGCAATCCCGCGATCCGCCGTCAGTCCCTGCGCCATATGGGCATTCAGGGCATAAGCGAGGTCGACGCGTGCGAGCATCGGATCCTCGCGGCGCAGGCGAAGCACTTTGCCCTCTGAGGCTTCCACGGTGATGCCCTTGCCGTCGATCTGCGTGATCCTCGCCTGGCCGGCATTAAAGAGCCCGCGCTTGTGGTCATTGTCCGTCCAGCGGATTTTGTCCCCCTCGAACAGAGCCAGCTGCCGGCGCTCGAAGAGCGACAGCCGGTCGCCGTCCGCGCCCGGCCGCAGGCGTGCCGGCGTGAATGTGCGAAGCCGTCCCTTCTTGTCTTCGAGCACGATCCGCTTGCGCGCATGGTCGACAGTGTTGACGGTATAGTGCCCTTTGGAAAGCTTCTGCGTGCTGTCGCGTGAACGCAAATCGAGCACCATTCCGGGTTGATAGACGTGCAGGTGGCGCAGCTCCTCGCGGGTCGCATTCACCCGCGACAGGACAGTCAGCTGCGCAGCGCCCGGGCCCAGCTCGCCATTGGCCCTGAGGCCGCGCTGAACGGCCTCGTTAACCGCAGAGCGCAGCGCCCGGCCCGAGGCATAGATCGCCGTCCGCTCGCGATCCGCCGGGCCCAGCGACAACCATTGCTCGGCAGCCACGATTGCACTGTCCCCGCTGGTCTCAATGGTCGCAGGCGCAAGCGCTTTCAGTGCATCATCGATGCGCCCGTCCTGCGCGGCTGCCTGCGCGCGGCGCAGATCAGGATCGCGCCCGCGCAGATTGACGTCCATGATGGCGCGCGCGATTCCCGCCTGCTGGACAAGATCGAAGGGCTTGCCGGCATCGACGGCACCCAGCTGGCGTTTGTCGCCAACCAGAACGAGGCGATGGACTTCTGCAAGGTTCGCGAGGCGAACCAGCTTTGCCTTGTCCGCGTTCGACACCATCGATGCTTCATCGAGCACCAGCACATGATCGCCAAGCGCATCGCGCGCCGCGTTCACGAGCGCGGCATTGCCGGGCTCCTGCAAGAGCCTGCCCCACTGGGCCAGAAAGCGGGCAATCGTCATCGAACGGATGCCGGTGTCGCGCGCGAGCATCTGGACGAGCGTGTTCTGCACCGCGAGCCCCAGTACCTGTTTGCCCTCCTCGCGAAGCAGCTGCGCAACCGGCGTCAGCACACTGCTCTTGCCCGCCCCGGCAATGCCTTGGATCGCAACAATTCTGTCGCGCGAGGACAGGACTAGACTGGCCGCATTCTGCTGCCCCGCATTAAGGGCGAAGCCGTGATTGAGCGCGGCGACGGCCTGGACCCGCTCCTCGGCATCCTTGCGATCCAGAATGGGCGATACGGCTCCTCGCCCTAGATCGACATCGGCCAGAACAGAGCTCTCAAGATCAAGCGCCTCACGGCTTGCCAGCCAGCCCTGATGCTCGCCCTTGCCCCGCTCGAGCGCACCGCTTCTGAGCAGGGCGGCTACGCGCGTTTCGACATGCTTTACCGTCGTCGGAAGCCCAAAATCGAGCGCAGCCTTGAGCAATCCCTCGCGGGGGAACGCTGCCTCGCGCTGCGAGAGGTGGCGTACTGCGGAAGCGACTGCCTGCGCAGCGGCTATCGTAGGCGCGTCTTTCTTCAGCACATGGGCCGGGATAAGGGGGTCTCCCGGATCGCCTTTGATCCGCTGCGCAAACTCCCGCAGCTTGGCCATGCCGCGGTGGAGGAGGCTTTCCGCTTTTGCATCTGCGATGGTCCTGGCTGCTGCCCGCATCTGGGATGCATCGATCATACCCGGCAGATCAAGCCCGACCTCCCCTGCACTTTGTTGCCACTCCCCAAGGAGGCCTTCACGGTCCCTTACAGGTGCTTTGTTTTTCCGCGTAGCAAGCACGGCAACGTCACGCGCCTTCGGGGAGTTTTCGCCAAGGTGACGGACCGCATCAAGGACCTCTTCGCGGCGCGACGAGAACGCCCTGATCTGCTCGCGTGTGATGCCGGCGGCTTCAAAATTGCCGTGCTTGCCGACGGGACCGGCTTCGTAGCCCAGTTTTTCGACGTCCATGCGGAAGCGGGCCATGGTCATCGCGTTGAGCAGCGTGTTAAATGACCAGAGCTTATCATTGCGCAGCGCCCGCCACTTGCCGTCGGGACCTTGCGTGACGTTGGCGACAACCGCGTGAAAATGCAGGTTGGGCTCCTGGTTGCGATTGGTATCGTGCTGGAAGAGGCCGATTGTAAGGTTATCGGTCGCGACCTTCCCGTACCCCTCCTTGCTGCCCATCCGGGTCTGTGCCGCGTTGGTCTCGGCCCAGCGCAATGTCTCGACCACTGCTTCTCGGTAGGCTTCGATTATCCGCTTGTCTCCGCCAACAAGCGCAAGGAGCGACCAGCTCTTCGGGAGCGAGAAGGTGAGGTCGGTTCCGGGCCTGTGGGACTGGCCAGCGTTACCAACCTGGATGCCGCCGGGCAGTTCTCCGCGCAGCAAGGCGTCGAACTGCTCCGCATTGACGCTGCCCTCAAGGCCAAGTCGCTCGGCTCCTTTGCCGGTCCAGGTTCCCGAGCGATCGGCATCAGCGCCGGTGTAGTAATTGTCGGCGGCAAAGTAGGCCGCTGCAGCCGAAGGGGAGCGCACATTGGCAACGGAAAGCATCGTCTCTGATCCTCGTCACGGCTCCCCTCCGGGCCGAAAAATCCCTTCCCTTGTTCACGTCACATATCGGGCTCAAACTCTCCCAAATCCTTCGCAGGCGGATCGCTTACAGCGCCTTCTCGCAGATCCCTTTCGGCCGGCTTGATGGACCGGCGCTCACTCTCGCGTGATCGTTCCTGGGCTGGAGGAAGAGCCTTGTCGGGGTTTTGATCGCTGGCAGATCCGGGCTCAGCCAGGTCCTTTTTACCAGCCTCGACCAGAGAGTTATCGCCCGTTTGCACGGCAGATGGTGGCAGCGTCGCAGACGCGTCAACGACTGCATTGCCGCCAGCTCTGGACCTGGCCTCTCCGGCCTGACGCCATGCCTCCAACTGCTCGCGGGAATCCGCTTGCTGATGATCTCGCGCCTCAGCAACGGGACTATCTGGTCCTGACAAACTGAGGTTGAGCTGCTTGGGATCGACAGGCTTTCCAGCACCATCGTCATTAGACGCAGGATGCTCACCATCCGTTTTGGAGCGGGCCTTTCGCATCTTCGCCGAAGCGGTGCCCGAACCCTTTGCGCTCTTCGCAGACGGTTTCTCGCGCGGAATGAAACCCTCGGCAATACGATCGCGCGAACGGGGTATGAGCGATACCGGGGCGGCAGGGAACCCGTCAGGAAACTTGATATAGGCTGAGAGCCTGGGAAGGTTCATGAACTGGTCCGGGAGGAGCAGAGGCTCGACCTGCCGCCTCGGTGTCAGGCTGACTGCGTCGCGGGCATTGTTGTAGCCGTAGCTATAGCCCTCTTCCATATCGCGCACCTGCCGGTGACCGATGAAATCGGAGCACCATGTCGCAGTCTCGCGGTCGGCTGTTGCCAGGATAAGCTTGGTCCGCGCAAGCGAAGACAAGGTCATGGCCATGTTCTCGCCATAGACTTCCTTGAGCTTGGCAAACGCATGCACCCCGGTGATGATCGCACCGCCGAAATTGCGTGCGGTCTGCAGCCCCTTTTCGAGGGCAGGCAGCCGATGCAGGGCACCGAGCTCGTCGATCAGGAACCACATTCTGAGGTCCTGCGTGCGCTCAAGCGTCATCAGCGTGTTCATCGCCGTATCGAGCCAAAGCGTGAGCAATTGCGATGAGATGCTCATGTCGACATAGCGCGCGGAGAGGAACAGGATCGAACCCGTTTCGCAGTCACCTTTGACCCAGTCGCGGACCGAAAAGCGTGGCCCTTCCGAGGGCAACAGCTTGAGCACTTTCGCGTTCGCATTGAACACCGCACGGATCGATTCTGCCATGCGGGCAGCCTCGGGAGCGGTGAGCGGGTCGGCCATTGTCCCGCGCATCAGCTTGTGCACCTCGGCCAGATCCGCCGTCATCAGTTTCTGTGCGAGGGCCTCGTTGGTTGCGGCACCATTGCGTGAGAGATGAAGGCACATCTCGACAAACAGCATCCGCGCCGCAAGCACCCAGAACTGTTCCGATCCGCCGCCATCATGAGGCACCAGCGCCTCGGCTGCGGCATGGAATTCGGCCTCGTTCGAGCAGTCGTTGAACACGCTCCAAAGCGGACAACGCGCATCGATGGGGTTGAGAATAATGTCGCGTGCCGGATCGTAATAGGCCTCGATAAAAGCACCGGTGAGATCGAAGATCACCGCGCGCTGGCCGCGCGCCCGGGCCTCGGTCACGAGCTCTGTCAACGCGACCGTCTTACCGGTTCCGGTCGTGCCAATGAGCATGGTGTGGCTCTGCTCGAGCCGCCATGGCCAGCTCACGCCAGCAAGATGCGCGGGCGCGTAATGACCTGCTTCTGCAAGTGCAGAAGAGCTTGCCAGCCGCCATTTCCAACCGAACTTTTGCCCGAGCTCTTCGGCACGACGCTTGGCGTTATAGCGTTCGATTTCGTCCTCGAGGTCATCGAGCGAAACCAGCATGGCTCCGCGCTCGTGCTTACGTTCTTTTGACTTTCCTCCGAAGCGCTCGGCGAACCACCAGAAGAACACGAAAGCCGGACCGAGAAGAACTGCAGAGGTAAGCAAACCCTGCTTTGCTGCCGTTCGGAATGCGTCCATCGCGGCGATCATGGGCGGGAAGTCGCGGACCACCGCGAATGGGAGACCAACCTTCTCTCCGTCGGCCAACGTAAGGTTGACCAGTTTTGCCGGATCAAACTCCATAAAGGCGTAGAGGCTGGCATAGACATGCATCCAGACCAGGTAGAACTGGTTATCGCTCAGGGTCGTTCGCACTTCCCAGTAACAAGTACCAAGAACGACAAGCGCAGTGACGATTGCGGGGCCCTTCAAGCCCGCTGCAAACATGAAGGCAAAGTGCCCAAGCAACTGGCTTCCGCGGGTGAAGTTGAGAAGGTTATGCTTCATGGGAACTGCCCCCCATGTTGGTGCGCAACGGCAGGCCAAGCCGTTCAAGACGGCGGCGGTAAGCCTCGTGGGTCCGGTCCCGCAATGTCGGGTCCGGATGACCGGCAAGCAGGGCATCGAGAGCCACGGAAATGAAGACGTTTTGCCGCGCCGGATCGAGTGCTGGAGGCCTGTCCTTCGGCTGGTTATCGCGGTGCCAGGCCGCAACAATGAGGTCGCGGATGAAGACGCTCACACTCTCGCCCTGATCCGCAGCACACTGGCGAACCCAGTTGCCGACAGGAGGCGATACAAATGTCTGGAGCCGATCTTGTCGGGTCATGAAACAGGTTCCTTGTCGGGCCGACGGAACCTGGCTCACCTTGCGGAAGGTGAGGATGAGAATAAATCGTGAACAACTCACAGTCAATGGAAACTTTAGGACATGATTACAATGTTCTATGCCGATGTGAGTTGTGCACGGATCAGCGCAAACCCGCTCGACCCGCAGACGGGTTGTTTCCGCCCAAAACGGGATTTCTCAATACATTCCGAATGATACTTCCCGAATTCGCGGGGTAGGGTGTGCTCCCTGTTCCCCTATGCGCAGGATCGAACCAGTAACTCCGGGGTCCTTGCTGCTGATGCCTTTTGCCCATGTCCCGAACGGAGCGCGAGCAGCGGTCATACGGCACGTTTTCGCAAGCAATTCGGCCGAACAACGACGCTACCAGGAAGAGACAGCACCTGCGAAGGAGGCAGCGGCCAAGGGCGCGTGGGCAGCAAGGCCCGCGGGAGCTGTCGCGGCCGCCGCTTCCCGCCGCCCGACCCGTTGCCGGTGCGCAAGTGCTTGCGGGGCCCAAGAGCCCATCAGGCCGCTCCCTCAGGAGCGCATCGTCAGATGCGCGGGACAGAGAGCGTCCGCAGCCCCGCTCAATTCTTCGGGCGCCGCCGCATTGCGGCGCGCGCCCGTCAGCACGTCCGAAAGAGGGTATGACCAACCCGCTCCGCATATACGGCGAACAAGAAAATAGGGCGAGAACCGGCACCGGTTCCCGCCCTGTCGAAAGCGTCAGAATTCGTCGAGCATACCCCCGTGGACGGTATGGACGACGCGGCCTGCAAGATGCGCCGGCAGGGCGTTGTAGTCACCCTCGTCGATGGCGAAATACCCGAGCTGATCATCCTCGATGACGTGCTGATCAAAGAAGCTGTGCAATGCTCTGCGTTCAGCGGTTTCCAAAGCCTCGAAGTAGCTCCGGGACGGCACGGCGTAACGTTTGGCATAAGTCATGATAATCCTCCTGATTTCTGTCGTGAGACGACAGGAGGCGTGCGTGATGGTGTTGGGGCTGCCGGGTCACAGGATCGCCCGTTCGGGCGACCGCGTCAGCGGCGGCGGGGGAAACGATTTTGTTCGACGCCGGATGCAATCCGGTGGCGGGCAAAATGGTGGGGCCCCGCGCGTCCTTGATGCGGCGGACACAAGGCCATCATACTGGGACAAGTGTGAGCAAGGACCCTCCCCCTCCCGCCCAGTGCGCAAAATTTGGCAGACGGGCACAAGCAGGCTTTCCTACACCCCGTCGATGCGCACATGATGGTCCTCGGGAGGCTTTGAAGGGGGAAGGAAAGGACCACAGACATGCCCCGAAACAAGAGCGCGATTGCTGCCCTGCAAAAGCTCGAAGCGGACCGCAAAGCGCTGGATACAAGGCAGCGGCAACTCGAAGCCGAAGCAGCCAGAGAACTTGGCGAAATCATCCTCGGGAGCGGCCTTGAAACCTTTTCGAAGAAAGGTCTGAGGCAGGTCGCCGAAGCGCTCGGCAAGCTGGGTGAAGCGGCCGCAACGCAAAGACTGGCAGAAGCCGCGAGCGACCGAAACGCAAAACCCTCTCTGCAAGCGCGGTAGTCACAGCAGAAGAGGCCCCTGCCGCTTGCGGCAGGGGCCTCTTCCTCGTGGCAGCGGTGCTGTGAAGGTCACTCGATCTCGGGAGCGTCCTGGTTCTCCTGATCGTCAGAACCATTGGCGCGGGAGAGGAAGTCGACCTTGTCGGCGAGGATCTCGCAGCCGTAACGCTTGACGCCATCCTGATCTTCCCACTGGGTGTAGTGAAGACGGCCCTGCACCGAGACCAGTTGGCCCTTGGAGCAATATTGGCCAACGGTTTTGGCGAGGCCGTTGAAGCAGGTCACCCGGTGGAATTCGCTGTCCTTCGCGGTGTAGCCGTTTTCATCCTTGTAGGTCTTGCCATCCTTGTCGCGTGCGGGGCGATCGGTGACGACGGTAATGCCGGTAACGTTGGTTCCACCCTGGGTCGTGCGGACATCAGGCTTGCGGGCAACGCGGCCAGTGAGGATAACGAGATTGGTCATGGTAATTCTCCTTCAGGTCTCAAACCGGAAGGCATTTCCGGCTTGCGAACGTCGAAGAGAAACAGGGCATGGGAGGACTGCACCGCAGGCCCGTAGGGACTAAGGGAAACCTGTTCCTTGTCGGGTGGTGCGGGCAGCCTGCGCAGCAGGCAACACGGCCGGCAAGGAACAGGTTGCTGTCCTTCGCTGACCTGGTTCAGACAGGTTCGCAACAAAGCCGGATTGGCATTCGGTCGGGAATGAAGGTGATCCGCAGATCCAACGCTTCCTTACCCCTCTGCATCGCCTTCGCTTGCCGCGAGCAGATCCATGAAGCTGCGGGCAGCGTCCCGGTCTTCCTCACTCTCGAACGCGACATCAAGGTCAGGGGCGGACCCGAACATGTGGAGGAGCGACCACAGAGCAAAGCGCTTACCCCGGTCTTCCTCAAGGCCGAGATCGACCCGGCAATGCTCGATGCCGGCTGCCAAAGTGTCGGGCGCCGCCCCAGAGAGGTCGGTTGTAGCGAAATAGCGGCGGAGCAGATCGTCCAGTTGCATGCCTGAAGCATAGCCGGGTTGACGCCGGATGCACATCCAGGGAATTCAGAACCAGATGATGAAAGGCCCATCAGGACCCGGGAGAGGTGCCCAACGGGCCACGGCGATCAACCACAGTGATCCGGCGCGCCTTGGCATCAATCACGAGCCGTTCGGTCACGCCATTGCCCGGAAAGGCAACAACGTAGCGCGGATTGAGGGAGAGCATCTGCTCGTTGCGCTTGAATCCTGCACGCGCCCCGAGACGGCGATCGAGCGAATAGGTCAGCTGCTGGACCTCGCGGCGTTCAGCCCAGCTCGCAGCCAAGCGATCGGCACCTTTGCCGTCGCCGCCATGGACAAGGAAGAGATCAGGAACAACATCGCGGACCTTGTCGAGGGTCGCCCAGATATTGTCGGCATAAGCACGCGCATCCTCGGCACTTTCGAAGCTCGGGCGACCCCCGGCAAAGAGGACCGGAGTGCCTTCGGGGATCAGGGCAAGTCGACGATTTTCCGTGCGAGCGCGGAGGAAGTCGCGGGCATCGATCACGGCCGAAGTGAGGTGGCGCGAATGGCTCGTGCGCGAGCCGGAAACAGGCTTCCATGAGGAGCCGGTCTCGTCGCGATAGAGTGCTGCTGCGGCCTCGCGCATCTGTTCAAAAGCCAACATGCTGGCTTCGGCAGCCTGCGCGCGTTCAATCTGTTCTTCCAGATTGCTCGAATGCACTTCGGAACCATCGGAAGATGCGAGGAGGACGCGTATCTCGTCGCTGGCCCGGTCCAGCTGAGCCGATTTGCGGCTGGCAGCACGGTGGAACAGATTGACCACGCCCCACGCAATATCCTCGGCATCGGCTTCCAAGGCTGTGTCGGAAAAGATCGCGAAAAGGTCGGACCAAATTGCGGTGAGCGTCTGGTCGATCGCGTCTTCGCAGGGAAAGTCGGTCTGGCTGAAAGGAGCGGATTTGATGCTGAGGCCTGACAGGTCGAGGCCGCTCAACTGGTCGATGAAGCTGTCGTACATAGGGTGTCTCCTGATCTGATCGCGCGGACAAGAAGAGGAGGCATCATTGCCTCGGCTCTGTCCGCCGGAGTCCGATCAGGGCCGGAGCAAGGGGTGAGACGCACCGCGTAGCGGGAAACCTGCGGCCCTAGGCTGGCGCGGGCAACACGGGCCGACGGGTCGCAGGTTGCGGCGCGCCCCGACCGGCCCAAGGGCCTCTCCCGGCGGACAGGGACAAGGAAGGATCAGGACCTTGTGTCACCGGCGGATCGGGAGCGCTCGAAGATCGCTTCGCCATTCGAGAAGCGACCTATCATGCGCAGCTCACCAAACAGATCGATGAACCTTCCCGACACCTGGGCGAGCCAGTGCTGTGCCCTCGCCGTTCTTGGTATGCAGAGATCAGCTTCCCAATACCCGGGATCATCGCGCTCGGCGATCCAGATCGCGGCGAGCCCGCAATAGGTCGATATGCCGCAATCGGCGAACGCGTTGCGCAAGAAGATGCGGTCCTCGCGCCCGCGCCATCCATCGAAACGCTCGAAGGATGGAAAGGCCGTTTTCGCGGTATCGATGATCTCGTCGACGAGGCACTCATAGGCCCAGTCGAAATCTTCGTCTTCGCTGCCATCAAGCAGACGAAAGGCCACCACGGAGCCGGTCGGATAACTGACGGAGCGTCCCATCTACAGTCTCCTGCTCAAGCCGCATCAGCGAGATCGAAATCGCTCTCGCTTTCACGGGATTGGTGACCCCCAAGGTCAAGCAACAGGCTGGCCGCTTCCTCGGCCTTGGCCGCAGCCGTCAGGATCGCGCGCTCGTCCGATTTGAGGATCTTGAGCCAAGATGCGATGTAGCTCGCGTGATGGTCGAGGTGGGTGACCGGAAGACCCAGTTCGGCCCCAAGAATGGCCGAAGAGAGTTCAGCGACCAGTTCCTCAGCGGCATAGGCGTCGCTGCCAAACCGGTTCTTGAGATCTCGATCGAGCCGCGAAGAATGTCCGGTCCAGTGCGACAACTCGTGCGCGAGCGTCGCGTAGTAGTGGTCATAGGCTGCAAAGAGCTCGGCTGGCGGCATGGTGACGCGGTCACGCAGCGGCTCATAATAGGCTTGCGCGCCATGATGGCGCAGATCTGCGCCGATGCGCGCAAAAAAGGCATCAAGACGGTCTGCGCGTCCTTCGGGCTCAATCGCTGCGACCAACGGCTTGGGATGATAGAACGCAGGGAGACCGTCGCACTGGTCGGCATTGAACACGGCATAGGCCTTGAGCACGCGCCGGTTCTCGATATCTACTTCGCGTGCGGCGCTTTCGACCTCCTTGGTGTAACTCTTGTAGAAGATCGCAATGGTCGATTTCTCACCCTTGCGGACCTGTCCACCGAGCTTCTGGCACTGGTGGTAGGTCATCCAGTAAGGCGAGGCGTAGCCGCAGCCATCGGCTACCAGCCACAACCAGAATGTGTTCATGCCGCGATAGGGCGTGCCGCAGGAACGCAAGGGCCGTGAAACGGGCACGCCGCGCCACGGTTTGACCCAGGGCTTAGTTCCTTGCTCGAGCTTTTCGATAATGGCGGCGGTGATGCGCTGGGCCGGCGAAACTGAAGCAGCGCGACGGGAGTTGGTCATGGGAGGTCTCCTGATCGCCGGGACGGACATGTCCCGGTTCAGGAAAAGCAAAGCTCCCTCCCCTCTCGTTTGCTGATGACAGCTTTGCGCCCTCATCTCAGACGTTGTGCACCGAAGACTAGTCGCCCAGTAGCCGACGCTCACGCTACCGCTGCGCCCCCTTATTGGTTGGCCGACGAACGGCGACGGGTGCTGACCTGATGTCCTCGGCAGCGCCAATTTCGGAGGTGAGCTATTGCAACAAGCAATGCTCCGGCTGTGGTCACTGCAACCTCTGCAATTTCTCTTTCAGTGAAAATGCCTGCCGACATGAGGGCGAGGCCGACAACGCCGAGACCCAAGGAAACTTTCGTGCGCGTATATCGCTTTGAGGCTCTCCACAGAACGATCCCGCTGAAAGGCAATGCCATCGCCAGCAGCCAGACATGCAAATCCTCGGGCAACGCCAACCAACTCGACCAAGCTGGAGCAAGTGCGATAATCAGAGGTAGCAGCAGACAGTGCAGAATGCACAAGCCCGAAATCCCGACGCCAACGCCGTCGAGCCAAGAGCTCGATGTTTGCTGCGTCATGATCGGCATTCATCGTCGCTGGCGAACATCTTTGTATCGATAACGAGCACGAGCCGCTTGATCCCCAGATCGCCTGCCGACGGTGAGCGGTGGTAGCACGGTGCGTGGCCGTTTCCATATCGCCGTCCCTTGAAAACTCCGACATGCCCTGTCGGTACATCGAGCAAAATCTGAGCCTGAGGATTGTTATCGGTCGGAATCTGCGTTCCCGGCCCGGCATAGGTCGTTATCAGACGCAAATCAGTATAGTCGGCATGCAGCTTACGGCACGAATTCGTGGTGATCTGCTCGAGCCGGATCCTCACATGATCCGAAGTAGCCAGCTGGGCAAACCGGGTTGCGAGACCTTCAATATCGCGGAAGATCGCTTCTGGAAGATCGCGGATTTGCGAGAGCGCAACCGGAACGCGGCCTTCGGCGATACGAGAGAACGGGGGCAACTCCAGCAACATTTGTGCAGCTTGGCAAAACTGCGATGAGTCTCGCGGCTCGATTACCAGATACGTGTTCCCGTCTGCAATCTTGTCCCAGTGGCGGTTGAATGCGCTCAACGGGTCTTCGCACAGGTCTGACGCGGAAGTTTGGGGCACGTGTCGTTCGGCGACAATGGTCATGAGCAAAACTGCTTTCTTTCAAATGTCATACCCGGACGGCTGCGAGAACGATGCCATCATGATTAAGTGTTGACGTGATGTTATGGTGTATCATAAGCGCGCTGGCAAGCGGCGCATAGGCCTTACAGGATGCGTCAGCTCCACACATTCCAGTATCCGAACGGGGAGCCAATTCGGTGGTAGACTTTCGTTATCAAGCATCTCTCGCAGCCGTTGCAGCGGCGATTTCCGTTCCCGCCCCACTCTTGGCGCAGGACACACAAGGTGAAGCGGTTCAGGAGCAGCCAGACGATCAGATCGTCGTCACCGGCGTGCGCCAATTTTATCGGGGGGATTTTGCCCTCAGCGAGATTCCGCAATCGATTGACCTTATCGAGGAAGACACACTTGCCCAAAACGGCATTGTCCGTCTGGTCGACGCGCTAGACCTGAATGCCTCCGTTGCGCGCCAGAATACTCTGGGTGGGCTCTTCGATGCTTTCGCGGTGCGCGGTTTTGCCGGGGACGAGAACCTGCCTACCGGATATCTCGTCAATGGGTTCAATGGGGGGCGGGGTTTTGGCGGCCAGAGAGATACGGCCGGGATCGAGCGGATCGAAGTCTTGAAGGGGCCTTCAGCTGCACTCTTCGGACGCGGTGAGCCGGGCGGTACCATCAACCTTGTTACGAAACAGGCCCGGATAGGCGACACTTTTGGCGATGTGGCTGTTCAGTATGGCAGCTTTGAGCGCTTTCGTGGCGAGGTCGACCTTAATCTTGCTGTAACTGACAACCTGTCGGTGCGCCTTATCGGTTACGCTGAGGATGCCGACAGCTTCAGGGATACTGTCGAGGAGCTAAGATGGGGCTTCCTGCCATCGATCGGTCTTGCCCTCGGCGAGAACACCAGGCTCACCTATGATCTCGAAAAGACCCGCGTCGAGGTGCCGTTTGACCGTGGTATCGTAGTGCTGAACAATGATTTTGACACGGTCCCGCGCGAGCGTTTTATTGGCGAACCGGGCGATGGCGATCACGTCGCCCGCGCCGAGGGGCATCAGTTGCGCCTGCAGCACGATTTCAGCGATCGCTGGAGCGCGCTGATTGGAGCGAGCATACGCGATACACTGTTGACCGGCTTTTCCTCCGATCCGGAATTGGCCGGATCACGCCAGCCAGTCTTCACCGACGGTCGCTCGCTCTCGCGTCAGCGGCGTTCGAGGCTTTACGATTCCCAGCAGATAGTCGTTCGCGGCGAGGTCAGCGGCGAGTTCGAAACCGGCGCCCTCGCGCATCGCGTTCTCATCGGTGCCGATTATGATCAGTTTGAGAACTTCCAGGACTTCCGCCGCGTTCGTCCCCCTTCAGTCGCGAGTAACCCGAGCGAGCAGGCCGCTTACATCATTGACATTCTCAATCCAGTTTATGGCCGGTTCCCGCTTCCGACGCCGTTACCGCAGAACAATCGACTGGACGTCCAGGAATCCTTCGGGTTCTTCATTCAGGACCAAATCGAGCTGACTGATCGGCTGCAAATCCGCCTTGGCGCGCGTTACGATGATTTTTCGCTGAGGACGGAGAACAACATCACCGATGTGATAAGCAATCGCAGCGATAGCCGCATCAGCCCTCAGGCCGGGATTGTCTACGAACTTAGCGCTCCAATAACGCTGTACGCGGCCTACAGCGAAGGGTTCAGAGCAAATATTGGAACGGACGTAACCGGCGTAATCTTCGATCCCGAAATCAGCCGATCCATCGAGGCTGGGGCCAAGCTTTCCTTGCTAGACGGGGCAGTCACCGGAACCTTTACGCTGTTCCAGCTGGAGAAGGAAAACGTTCTCGCCAGCGACATCAATAACCCCGGATTCTCCGTAGCCATCGGCGAAGCGCGCAGCCGAGGCATCGAGCTTGATCTGAATGGTCGGCTTCCAGGCGATTTCGAATTCTTGCTAAGCTATGCCTATGTCGATGCGGAATCCCGGTCGAGTGTGCTCGATCCCAACTTCTCGTTCGTCATTGAACCGGGCGATCCGCTTATCAACATTCCAGATCACTCGCTGAATGCCCAACTGTCTAAACGCTTCATCCTTGGCAATCGCACATGGATGCTGGGCGCGGGCGTGCAGCATGTCGGCGAACGACTGGGAGCCACAGGTACGGATTTCGTGCTTCCAGATCATACGCTTTTCCGGATCTTCGGCGAGGTTGAGTTGGTCGATGGCGTCATGCTCAACGGGAGCGTGACCAATCTGTTCGATACCGACTGGTATGCGAACAGCTACTCCTCGCTGTGGGTAATACCAGGCGCTCCTCGTACGGCGACGGTTTCGCTGCAATTCGCATTCTAAATGTCGAGATCGCTCTGATGAACACCCCGCTTGAGGCACGATCTGTATCGCTTGTGCGCGAGGGCAATGCAGTCCTCGATGACGTCTCTTTCTCCGTCGCACAAGGCGAAATCTTCGCGCTGCTTGGCGGAAACGGGGCGGGCAAGTCGAGCACCTTACTCACGTTCCTCGGCTTCTTGCAGCCATCGTCTGGCGAGGTGCTGGTCAATGGCCAGAGCGTTCATGCGGACGTTGCCGCTGCACGCTCGGCCATGGCCTACCTGCCCGAGGCCGCTACGCTTTACGGACATATGAGCGCCTATGAGAACCTTGAGTATTTCCTCGACCTTGCAGGACGCAAGGCGACAAGTAGCGAGCTAGACGCAGCATTTGATCGGGTCGCGCTGATCGACGAAGCGCGTAGTCGGCGGTTGCAATCCTATTCCAAGGGAATGCGTCAGAAGACCGCAATTGCGCTCGCATTGCTGCGTGGAACCCCAATCCTGCTGCTGGACGAACCCACCTCCGGGCTCGACCCTGTGGCCATCGACGAGTTTCACGATCTGGTAAAAGTGCTGGCCTCCAGCGGCCAGACCATCCTCATGGTGACGCATGATGTCTATGGAGCGTGCCAGGTGGCGGACCGTGTTGGCCTCCTGCGACAGGGCAAGCTGGTTGGCAGTTTCACTGCCAAACCGGGCGAGAGGATCGACACCGAAACAGTCCATGCAGCCTTTGCGGAGCGCGAGGCATCATGAGCACGGCAATTCGCATTGCCCGTGAAGAATGGCGGCTTTGGCTGCGCTCCAAAGTGGTCGTTGCAGCGGCCCTAACCATTGCGGTGCTTCTCGCAGCAACCAGCGTGCTGACCATCAACCGGATTGCTGACGAGCAGTCGCAACGGATGGAGCAGCAGGTGGCAGCAGAAGAGACGTTCTTTGCCCAGCCCGATCGCCATCCGCACCGCATGGTCCATTACGGTCACTACGCCTTCCGCCCTCCGCCACCGCTTGCCGTCTTCGAGCCGGGCGTTGATGCTGTCACGGGGCAGTCGATCTTCCTCGAAGGACATCGCCAGAACAGCGCAATGTTTGCCGATACCAAGGCCGCCGCCGACCTTGGCGGATTTGCTTCCCTGACACCGGCCAGCCTGTATCAGCTGTTGCTGCCGCTTCTACTGATCGTACTGGGTCACGCGATGTTCCTGCGCGAACGGGAAACCGGCACTCTGGCCGTGCTGCTGGCGCAAGGAACTTCGGGAACAAGGCTCACACTGGGCAAGGCAACCGCGCTGCTGTCCGTGATTGCGATCTTCATGATCCCGCTCGCGCTTATCGCTGCCTACTCGGTCGCGCTTGGCGAAAGTGCTCTGGCCGCAGCTTCTCTGGTTGCCGGGTATTTTGTCTATTTGTGCGCGTGGGGCGCCCTCGTTCTCGCCGCATCGATCCTGATCCGGCAGCGTGCCGTGTCGCTCGGCGCGCTCGTATTCATCTGGCTGTTCGCCGCGCTTATCGTTCCACGCTTTGCCATCAACGTCAGCAGCGCGGCCATTGATGCGCCGGGCAAGATCGAAAGCGATCTTGTGATGCTCGCTGAACAGCGCAAGCTGGGCGATGGTCATAACGCAGCCGATCCGGCGTTCGAGCAATTGCAGGCGCAAGTTCTGGAGCAATATGGCGTCGAGACTGTCGAGGAGCTCCCGATCAACTGGCGGGGCGTGGTGGCGACGTATTCGGAGACCGAGCTAACCGATCTGCTCAATCGCTTTGCCGAAAACAGGATGGCGCTGGAAGCGGGGCAATCGCGCCTGTTCGATCTCTTCGGACTTCTCTCACCGACCATCGCAGTTGCCTCGTCCTCGCGCACACTTGCCGGAACCGATCTGGCTACGCATCACCGCTTTCTGCGAGAGGCCGAAGTCCTGCGCTTTGATTTCGTCCAGGCCCTGAACCAAGCGCATGTAACCGATCTGGATTACACGCTCGACATCAATCGCAACAAGGACACAGCCGCGGCTGAGGCCGCCAGGATCAATGCCGAAAGCTGGCAGGTTCTGGACGAGTTCCGGTTCCAGCCCGACAACGCAAATGAGCGTCTCTCACGGGCTGGATTGCCGCTCGGCATTCTGCTCCTCTGGTTGGGATTATCCAGCGGTATCGTAGTTTGGGCAGCACGGAGGGTACGCATCTGATGTGGAGCTCCCTCGCCCGTGAGTTTCGCTTTCTGCTCAAGGATCGCGGCGCGCTATTCTGGCTCTTGTTGGCCTTCATTCTTTCTGTGATCGCGGTATCCTTTGGCATTGCCGAGGTACGCGAGCAGCGGGCAACCATCGCGACACTTGTCGAGGAAGATGCAGCGGACCGGGCCAACGCCTTGTCGACGCAGGAAGACTGGGGAAGCGCTGCCTATTACGCTTTCCATCTGACCTATGAGCCACCATCCGATTTCGCCTTTGCCGCAATGGGCCAACGCGACACCGCGCCGTGGAAGCACCGGATCAAGATGCTGGCGATCGAGGGCCAGATACACGAGGCCGATACGCGCAATGCCGATTTCGGCCTGGTCGGGCGGTTCGACTTCGCCTTTCTTGCAGCCGCTGTCGCGCCGCTTTTGCTGATCCTCTTGCTCTACGATCTTCGCGCCTCGGAACGCACCGCACGGCGGTATGACTTGCTTGTGGCAACCGCCTGGTCTCCTCGATCGCTCTGGTTACCTCGCGCAGCTTTGCGTGTTGTCGGCCTCTCGCTGCTTCTGCTTGTGCCGCTCTGCGTTGGAGCGGTGATCGAGGGGACTGCGCCAAGCGTCGTTCTTCAGGCGAGTGCGATTGTTATTGTCTCGCTTCTGGTTTGGTGGCTGATTGTCGAATTGCTGAGCCGCATCGATGCCTCACCATCGGTTCTGCTGACTTCGCTGATCGGACTTTGGTTGGCGCTTGCGATCCTCGTGCCTGCTATCTCGAAAGCTGCAATCGAAGCGGCAAACCCGGTTCCTGATGGCGGCGAGATCCTGCTGCTCCAGCGCGAAACGGTGAATGATGCATGGGATTTGCCGAAAGAAGCGACCATGGAGCCGTTTATCGAGCAATATCCCGAATGGCGCGAGCATGCGGTTATCGATGAAGGTTTTGAGTGGAAATGGTATTACGCCTTCCAGCAGGTCGGCGATCAGACGGTCGCACCGCTCGCGAACCAATACCGCGAAGCCAGGCTGGAGCGTGATCGAGCCGCTGGAATGTTGTCACTGCTCTCGCCAACTTCATTCGTGGAGCGCGCATTTGAGAAATTGGCCGAAACCGACTCAACTGCGATGGTCGGATACGAAGACAGGGTTCGAGAGTTCCACGAGGAACTGCGGAATTTCCATTATCCCCTGTTGTTTCCAGAAGTGGAGTTCGATGCCGCCAGATTGGACGATCTCCCGCGCTATGATCCACCAGTTAAGTAGGTGGTCTGGTCGGGACCACTGCGCGCCCTCAATCTCGCCATTAGCCAGGGGAATTACGCTGTTGCGGACAGTTGAGTAGCTGCTTTCCAATGCTCACAGGATGAAACCGGACGGTCCGCTTTCGGCCCAGATTTTCACCTTATTGGGTTGCTCTTCCCTCGGCCAATGACGGCCAAGGAGAAAGACAATGGGATATTCACGATTTGATACAGCTGCGCGGCATCGCCCGGCCTGGAACGCCGGCAAGAATGTCGGAACAAAGCGTCCGCTGACGCAGAAGCAGATTTGGGCGATCCGCTTTCATCTCGATCGCGAAGGACGGTTGAGAGACAAGGCGCTCTTCGATCTCGCAATCGATAGCAAGTTGCGAGGGTGCGATTTGGTTAAAATCAAGATCGGCGACGTGGTTGCTGGCGCTGACATCCGCAATCGTGCGACCGTCATTCAGCAGAAAACCAATCGGCCAGTCCAGTTCGAACTCACCGCCGATGTGCGAGCGACATTACTAGCCTGGCTAGAGCGACGGGGCGGTTCAACGGGCGACTATCTCTTCCCAAGCAGGGTAGATCATGCCGGACACATGAGCACGCGCCAGTATGCCCGCCTTGTCGATGAATGGGTGAGTGCGATTGGTCTTCGGAAGTCTGAATACGGAACGCATTCGCTTCGGCGGACAAAAGCCGCAATGATCTATCGGGCCACCGGCAACATTCGGGCGATCCAGATTTTGCTGGGGCACACCAAGATTGAGAACACGGTCCGCTATCTCGGTGTCGATGTCGAAGACGCTCTCCTCCTGGCAGAGCGCACCGAAATCTGATCCGTCGAGCGGTCGGCCGTCGATCCCCGGCCGACCGCTTTGGAGCATCTACGATACGCGGACAGACGGCCGAGATTGGGTGGAAAGGCGAAGGGCGGCTTTCCGATGCACTGTTTGGTGTCAGACGACACGCGCCTTGTAGAGAAACGGGGTCTCTTTCAGACCGGCCGCTTCGAGTGCGTCGCCAAGCCGACGGCTCATGAACAGCGATTTGAACAGGCCATCATCAAGCCAGACATCGGGGCCCTGGAGCGCAGCACGAGAAACAGCGATGAAATTTGTGCTCAAGCCACTAGGGCTTGAACACCTCAAGGCTGTCACCGGGTTTGATGTCATTCGTTTCTTCCAGGACCACTCCGCATTCTAATCCTGAGCGGACTTCATCGACATCGTCTTTAAACCGCCGGAGGGATGCGATGCTGGTAGCAGAAACGATAACATCCTTGCGGTAGAGCCGAGCAAAGAGATCTTTTTGAATGACGCCTTCTGTAACGAGCAGGCCTGCAACAATGGTATTTTTGCCTGATCTGAAGACTTGTTTAACCTCTGCGCGCCCTACGACTGTTTTGTGATCCGTGTGACCATGAAAAGAAAATTCTCGAATCTTCCAATTCTGTCCAATCGTTTCATTTCTAAATTTAGTCGCGGCGATCTCAATAGCGTTTAGAAGACCAGCCCTATCCCTACGAAATTCCATAACCTCGATTGCAAAAAAGGCATCTGATCTATCTTCGGCGAAATAGTAGTCATCAAGGTTTCTGACTAATTCTAAGTGGCTCCCCACGATCAATTTGTCATTTCGATCAACGAAACCCATGAACCCGTCACCTCCAAGTGTGACGACTTTTTGGGGGATCGAGCCGCAAAAATTCGCGTAGCCAATCGGATCAAATTTCAAGAATGACGAAATCTGAAAGGAATCATTTAATTCTTGGACATATAGATTGTTTGACTCAGTAGAGCCAAAATAAGGGATAACAAAGGTTGGACGCATAGGCCCAGGATAAATAAAGCCGCGCAACCTCATGGCTTTTTAATTAAGCCCTTGGCCTCGTAAAAATTCAGCACCTTTTCATATATCGTCGAGTAGTAAGCCTCGACGCTTAATGATTGAATTGTATATGTTATAATATCAGCCCCCCATCGGCCTTCAATTGCATCACGAACCTCGGGGACGTCGCCATAAGAGCAAGGTAGGATAACTGCCAGAGGTTTCTTAACTGTTAGATCGACCTGCTCTTCACTCTGAATTTCGACAGCTAGACGCCGGTCATCATATTTGTCCCGATAGCGATTATCGCCTGCCAAGCGGTGGACTGCCATAATTTCAGCGTCTAGTGGCGTGATGCTGAATTCTTGCTTGAATGCTTCCTCGCTTTTGGGATTGAGAAGGAAATAATCTCGCACATTTCTGAAATAGGCTCCAATTATCCGTGCTGGAGCGTCTAAAACATTGGTGACATCGAACTTCTCTAGTTCCATCATTTGAATGTACTCAGGATAGCGTTTCCCATCGTGCGCACCACTATCGAAGGGAAACACTCGCTTGAACGTGCCAAGAGATTGATAATCAAATATAAAGCAGCAAGGCAGCTCCCATTCCGCAGCAACAGCGTCGGTACTCATTGACTTATAAGCGGGGCGGCCGACGAAAAAATAATTGAGCTTCTCGCCTTCGAACACGTCGCACATTAGAGGGACGATAGCATCGCTTGGCATAACTTTGTTGGTCAGCGAATAAGAAGGAAGGCTGTGCACCAAGGGCAAGCTCGGTGAAGGGACAATCGAATTTCGCTCCAAAAAATCGGCAAAGCTCGACATCAATTCCTCCTGTTTCGCGACAGAACTGGTGTCCCAGCCTAACGGAAAATTAGCAATTTTGCCAAGCAAAGATTATGAAATTGCATTGGTCCAACGGCAGCAAGTCTGTTTTGCTTTTTTTAGCCCATCGATCAGAGTGATCAGCCTACTTGTGATGCGGTATTCTAGGAAGCCTCTCGTAACTGGACAAAGCTGCCTAAGTTCTTGTTCCCCTGAAGCTTGCTTTCGGCAAAGGCTCGGCACAGCGGAAATGAATGGCGCCTTGGAGGTGTGGTCAATCCATCGCCCCGGCCCAGCTATCGCCTTATCCCCCGGATCACGTCCGGGGTGACGGGGATGACCGCTTCGGGGTCGCTTGCTGAATGGCAGCATTTTTTCAGAACCGTGGCAAAGCCGCCAGGCGGCTTTCGGGACCGCGCATCGGCCCCGCTCACGACCACTTGTGGGGTGATTGTTGAATGGCGGCTTTTCTCGCCGCCAAGACCGGGCATCCTTGCAGCGGGTTCAGGCGCTGGCCCGGGCATTTTGAAACCGGGTGATGGTATCAAGGTTGCTTTCAATGCACCGTGCCAAGGCCAGTACGTTCCGCGCCACGTCGGTCCCGATGGGTGTCAGGCGGTAATCGACGTGCGGCGGCACCACCTGATGGGCGATCCGCTCGATCAGGCCATCGTCTTCCAGCAGGCGCAAGGATTGGGTCAGCATCCGTTCGGACACGCCCCCGACCCGGCGGCGCAGCGCGCTGAACCGCAAGGTGCCGTCCATCAATGCGATCAGCACCAAGGCTCCCCACCTGCTGGTGACGTGGCTCAGCACTGCGCGCGATCCGCATTTCTCGTTCAGCACATCGGGAGAAAATTGCATCGGTGGCTTCTCTTTCTCATACTTACAAAAATGTGGGTACTTACGTTTTGAGCGTGTCGGTTTATCTGCCTTTCGTCAACCACGCAAAAGGACCCCACACCATGACAATCGCAATTACCGGCACCAGCGGACAGCTTGGCCGTGAAGCCATCGGTTTTCTCAAGAGCCGCTTTGATCCGCCTGCGCTGATTGCGCTGGCGCGTGATCCTGCCAAGGTGACCGATCTGGGCGTTACGGCGCGCGCCTTCGATTACACCTGCGCTCCCGCAGATCTCGCCCCGGCCCTCGCGGGTGTTGAAACCCTGGTGCTGATCTCGTCGAGCGATTTCAATGACCGGGTCGGCCAGCACCGCAATGTGATCGATGCTGCCGTTGCTGCCGGGGTCGGGCGGATCATTTACACCTCGATCCTCAAGGCCGATGTCTCACACCTGCTTATTGCCGAGGATCACCGCGCCACCGAAGCCATTATCGCCGCTTCCGGTCTGCCCGCCACGGTGCTGCGCAATGGCTGGTACACGGAAAACTGGACCGGCGCGCTGGGTGCGGCGCTCGAAGCTGGCGCGATGATCGGGGCCGCGGGCGCGGCGCAATTCACGCCTGCCACCCGCCGCGACTACGCCGAAGCCATCGCGATTGTCGCCGCCGATGCCAGCCATGCCGGGGCGACCTATGAACTGGGCGGGGATGAGGCCTTCACGCTGGCGGAACTGGCCGCCGAAGTCGCCCGCCATACCGGCACGCCGCTGCCCTACAACGACCTTCCGCCGGAGGTCTATCAGGGCATCCTCGAAAGCTTCGGCCTGCCCGCGGGCTTTGCCGCGATGCTGGTCGATGTCGATGTGAAGGCATCCGAAGGCTGGCTTTACGATACCAGCGCCGTGCTGTCGGGCCTGCTGGGCCGGCCGACCGCGTCAATGGCCAGCGCGGTTGCCGCCGCGCTCGGTTGAACCATAGCTGGAGGCCGTTGCAGGCAGCCAGAATGGGACTGCCTGCAACGGCCAATAGTCGCGCTTTTCCATTAACTGTGTTTCGCTGCCCAATATCAATCGGCCGCCAGTGTCACGGGGTCCGATGCGCCTGCCCGATCCTGATACTTCTTCACGATCCTTGCCCGGGCATGGGGGGCAATGTTGATCCTGGACAGGTCGCCGTCAGCCCATGCCAGCACTCTTGGGTTCATCACCCGGAAGAACAGCAGCGGAATCGTCGCCAGCACGAACATGCCGGGATAACCGCTCGGCAGGCGCGGCAAATCGGGGAAGTTGCGCAGTATCTGATAGGGCCGAAGCGGGTTTGCGTGGTGGTCCGAATGGCGCTGCAGGTGGAAGGTCATCAGGTTGGAGACCCGGTGATTGGCATTCCACGAATGATGCTGGCGCACGGGTTCATAATGGCCATTCGGCTTTTTCTGGCGGAGCAGTCCGTAATGCTCGATATAGTTGGCCTGAGTCAGCGCGAACCACCCGAACGCATGGTGCACGATCAGGAAGGGCAGAATGGTCCAGCCAATCAGCGCGATCAAGCTGCCCGTAACCGTGACCGTGATCGCCAGCCCGCGCAGGATTTCATTGTCCGGCGAAATGACGCCCTTCTTCTTGCGGGCGAGCCGCGTTGCCTCCTCTGCCCATCCGCGCATGATCGCGCCCGGAATTTCGCGCATCGCAAAGCGATAGATGGATTCGCCCATGCGCGAGCTTGCCGGATCCTCGGGCGTTGATACCCAGACATGATGCCCATGATTATGCTCGACCCGGAAATGGGCGTAGCCCACAACCGCATTGGCCCACATGGCAAAGCGGCGGTCCGTCTTGTCATGCTTGTGGCCCAGTTCGTGGCCGATCGTGAGGCCATTGCCCCCGATCATGAAACCAACCCCAACCGCCAGCGCGGCAATTGACCAGAATGGAAGGTCCTGCGTGCCGATCAGCCAGACGGTGGCAAGAAAGCTGATCCACAGCATCGGCACCGCCGCACGCACCAGCCACGTGTAATGGCGTTCGCCTGACATTTTGGCCAGCATGGCATCGGACAGATTTTCGGGGTCCTCTCCGAAAAGGCCATCCAGCACGGGAACGATGACAAACAGAAAGATGGCCGGGATCAGCGTGGCCCACACGCCCAGCCCGGTGAAGTACAGCCCCAACGCAAACGCGGGGATGAGATTTGCGAAAAGCGAGAGCGCATAGAGCCAGCGCTTGTTATCTTTGTCTGTTTGCGATTGCGGGATCGACAGGGATGTCATGGTCGTGGCCCTTGAAGTTAACTTCATAACGGTGTGATGGCCGGGATACGGGCGTAGCGGCCTCACCAACAGTTCCCGTCAGGCCAAGTTTGTGGCATTTTGCGCCACATGACCCATGACACCGCGCCCGGCGCACCGCAGATACGCATGCCCGCCAGCTATGTGCGTGCCATTATCCGGCGGTATGAAAGCGTGCTTTCGCAAGACGCAGATTGGTTTGCTGCGGTGCAGGACGCATTGGCCCGGCCCGCAAATTCGGGCAGCGTCGCGCTTGGGTTTCTGTTCGATGTGGTTGATCGCCTTAACCGTAGAATAGGCCCGGCCTGGCCGATCGATGCGGCACCTGTCTGGCGCACAGCGATGCACGGATCGCTGGATGTTGCCACGCGCAGCAGCGCGACGATTGGCGATGCGATTGATATCCTTGTGCGTTACGGGCGTGTTCGCGCACCGTTCTTTACCATTCGCCAGATCATGCGGCCGCAATCGCGAACGCTGATCTTCATGCCCGTTTGCGACATGGAAAAACCTGTCTTTCAGGCGCTGGGTGAGGCTGTTGTCTTGAGCGGCATGGGGATGCTGGATCAAGTCAGTGAAGGCCAGATTGATGGGATTGGTATTCTGGTTCCATGGCAAGCGCCTGACCATGCCGGTATCCTGAACGACCGGTTGGGCGGGGTGATTTCCTTTGGCGCACCGCAGATTGAGCTGCGCATCCCGGCATCGCTCTGCCCGATGCCCATTCCCTTTTTCGACCCCGACCTGCTGGCAGCAGCCCGGCATGAACTGGATCACGCGCTGGGCGCGCTATCGGGGGTTGATCTGATTGTTGAAGATGTGAAGCGGCTTCTGGCGGCATCCGGGACAGCGCGGACGAGCGAAGAGGCAATCGCCCGGCAACTAGGCCTGTCCCGCCGCACACTCGTGCGCCGGCTTGGCGCGCATGGGACGACATTTCGCCGCTTGCTAGACGGTCATCTCATCCAGAAAGCCGCCCAATTGAGCGCGACAAGGGCCCTTACCCGCGATGCCCTGGCCGATCAGCTGGGTTATGCCGATCCCACCAGCCTGAGCAGGGCAATGCGCAGATGGCGCAAGGATGAAGCGGGCGGATAGACAGGGTGGGAAGGGTGCGGGCAATGTCGAAAGCAGTCCCAAATCGATGCGATAGGCATTCGTTTGGGGTCGGGGTTTTTCAATCAGCTGATTGCTCTTGCTGGTGCGGCCCTTTGATCCACGCTGACCACCCTGCGGCAACCCCATAGCGCAAATGCTACAAGGGCGCGTTATGACAGGAACTGGGTCGGAAGCCGAATGTCAGCTTTCCGCTCTCCGCCGTTCGAAAGCGGACCGTCAACAATCGGCCCATTTCCAGACTATCGACGTGATATGTTACCGACGACTGCTTTCAGGTACGCCCAAGTAACGTCCGAACGACCGAGATTGGGGTGGGGAGTGGACGTTTAACAGGTTCGACCAATCAGGGCGCACGCCGGAGTTCCTGTTGCATCTATGACCGCAGAGGTTAGCCTCTGATATAAGCGAAATGGAGGTAACTTGAGATTTCAACTAACCAAATCGCAACGTTGGCTGGTTGTTGGACTAGCCATTGCTATCTCGATCATGCTTTTTGTGCAGGTAGAGGAGGAGGGCTTGGCCGACTCTCAATGGTTGGTTGGCCTGTTGGTTGTTGGTGGCCTTCTATTCGCCGCATTCAGTTCCAATTCGCAAGGCGCTCCCGCAGCCAAAGCGAAGCGCACAATGGCTTTCGGCGAAGAAGAAATACGTGAGGAGTTTCTGGAGACATACGCCCAGATTTCTAGCTTTTTGAGAGCTGCTGCGACAAATTCGGTCCCTTCGGGCGTGCATTATGAACTCGATGGAATTTCGACGAATATGCGATCCGAAATTCTTGTGCAGGCTGATGAAGTTGGAACGAAGCTTTCCTTCGCAATCTGTTGGCTGGCCATTGCACGGCAATCGCCAGAAGCCCAACATAGCGCTACTGCCGAGAAGCTCATGCTGATTGCCGGTGGCCACCTATCCAAAGCAATCGCGAACCAGTTAAGGCAGGAAGGCCTAGAGGCCGAAGCCAGACCTCGCGCGCTCCAAGCTGCGGCTAAAGAAATTGGGCGGTATAAACTCGCGGCGGTTGAAGCAGCCAAGGCGTTCGCAGCAAGTAGGAACCATCCGATGGATTCCCTTTACAACTTAGTCGAGACGGAGCTTCCGCTTGGCCATCGAACCCCTGAAGAGAGAGAGAAATTTTACGGTCCCAAAATCCGAGAGCAGTGGGGAAGACCGGAGCGTAGACCACGCACTAATCCGCAGCCTGCATCCAAATCTCAAGTCGATGCATTGGAGGCTTTGGCCAACTCAATCCCAAAGCTCGATGAGCGTTATGAACTGATGGAGAAACTATACAACTCGCTTTGCAATCAGTGGTCTGAGTTCTTCTCAAGCTCTGTGGTTGATCGTCTTGGCCGCCTTAGCCGGTCAGACATGGACCACATGCGGAAGTTTTCTGAGATGGCCGCGATCTCGATGTCCTTTGCGAATCTGATGCTCTTCATCAAGGGCGAGCAAGCCAGGTACAAGGATGAAGATCGGAATATAGATGCGAGCGTCGCTAGAGTGCTTGCGACCCAGCGACTGTCGAAGCAAATCAAGCACACTTTGGATACAGGGCCAGCATTGTTGACAAAGGACCAGAAGCACCCCGATGTTTTGCGCTCGATGGCGATGAAGAAGCTCGAAGCTTACGAGTTGGCGGTAATCGAGAGCATGTCTCGCTATTCGAAGCAAACAGAGTTCCCATTCGACCCACTGTTCGTCGCGATCGACAAAGAGGCAAGATACAATCTTCCTGATCCAAAGGCACGAGAGGACTTTTTTGGAATCAAGTTCCGAGAAGAGCTGGGGCGATTGGTCCGAAATAGAGAACCCTAGTGGGATCGAGAGCTATCTCAGATTATTTGCTAAGCTTTAGATCGCGGAGCCGTTCTGAACGTCCGCAATTGGGTCGTTTGCTGAAGGGCAGCTTTGGGCGTTAGGGAGCCTAAAATCAGACAGTTCTCTTTGGGCCCATTGTCCGCCATTTGCTCCTCACTTATTGGAACGGTGACTTTTGGGCCGATTGCGGTCAGTCCGCTTTGGGAACTTGATTCTGCTCGAGCAGACATTCATTGATCGTTCGTCTCTATCTGATCGTCAGCGTCTGTTGCGATGGTTGTCGGCCGAGGTCATCTCATCTCTGCGGCATTGTTCCGGGCCGCAAATGGGGGAACATGTGCGCCACATAGTCGGCCTTGCCGAGATCCACTCTGCAGTGCCTCAGAATCGCATATGCGGTCATCACATGGAAGTAGAACTGTCCGATTGCCCAGTCTCTGGAATACTGGTCGAGTGTGAGATCGAAGACCATGCCGTTGGGTAGAGTATGGGCGACCGCCCTGTCGGGATCGATGGAAACGATACCTTCAGCTAGGGATTGGACAGATGCAATCGTCTGATCGATCCGACCTTGCGCATTCGCGATCGTGTCGGAAGTGTTGTCCGCATTTCGGCCCTCCGCAAGAAGATCGGTTATGATGGACGGGAATTCTTCATCGCGCAGGCGATGCATTCCTTCGAGCGCCTGCACGCAAGCAAACCGGATCTGTGTCGATAGTGGGAACATGTCTGGCGCAAGCCGTTCTGCCAAAAGCAGATCGGCATCAGTCTGCATTTGAGCACGCGCTTTGGACAACCATGCTGACAAAGCGGTCAGCATCTGGATGTAGGTTGGCGCTAGCAAATCGGTCGGTGTCATAATGCTTGGGTCATACCGTGAGAGATGTGACGATAATCAAAGGGGTAATGCCTCGTACCCGCAATTTGCGCCCTAGAGCAGGCCTTTCCGCCTCCTCCTGTCTACGCAAAGCGCTTCTCGGCCCAGGTCCGAAAGTTCGTCGGGCTGTTGGCAATATCTTCGGCAGTGCGCACGGCAGTTTGATCGAGACCGGCGTTCTTTGCCTTCAGCATCTCGATCATTGCGAGCGCCATGCCCTCCGACGCGCCACTCTGCAGCATGGCTTCCTTCATTTCGGCCATCGATATCTCGACATAATTCACCGCGTGCCCGACCACCCCAGACAGGATGCGTGCCATCCTAATGAACGTGAGCTCTTCTGGTCCGATCATCGGCACTTCGTGAACCCCAGACCAGCTGCCGTCGAGCAGTAGCCTTACACTCACTTGGGCGACATCCTCCGGCGCGACATGCCGCAGCTTGAGGTCCGCATTGGCCGGATAACAAAACGTACCGGTTTCGCGGATCGAGTCTGCTTGTCGCAGAACGTTCGACATCAGCGAAGCGCAGGCCAGAGCAGCATAGTTCACGCCGGTTGCTTTCAGCATATCATCCATCCGAATGCTCGCCGAGGCGTGACCTGCATCGTCCGGCCAGCCCCGGCCCAGTGCAGAAATGCTCACGACATGCGTAATGCCGGAGGACGGGAGAAGCTGCGCCGCAGCCTCGGAGAAGCCGACATAGGCTGCTTCAGCATCGGTTGCGGCCGGATCGGACGGGACAAGCCAGAACAGCCGCGTTGCACCATCGAAGGCTCGTTCCAGCGTTTCCCGGTCGCGATGCGAGCCTTCGACGATGTCGCCGCATTCTTTGATTTGGGTCGGCAGCCTCGAAGGGTCGCGCGCGATAACCCGGAACGGTTTTCCGCTTGTGAGAATTTGCTCGGTGACTTGGGTTCCGATATCACCCGTAGGTGCTGTGATAACGATCATGATGGATTCCTGATTTCTGATGAGGGGAGCTGACGAGGCTTCAAGTCTGGACTGATGGCTTGATTTAGCCAGCGGTGATGACGCCGGTCTCGGAATTCTTCAGTCGCTCGACATCGCCGGTCGGCGCTCTTCCATAGAGACGACGATAATCACGACTGAATTGCGACGGGCTTTCGTAACCAACGGCAAATCCGGCTTCGGCAACGCCTACAGGAGCCGACACCATCATGCGCCGCGCTTCCTCCAGCCTCAGCCGGGTGCGAAACTGCAACGGGCTGAGACCCGTGGCATCCTTGAAATCGCGATACAGCGAGGACTGGCTTCGCGCCGCGATCGAAAGCAATTCGGCGAGATCGAATGGCTGACGGAAAGTCTTTTGCAGATGGATGATCGCCCGCTCCACTGGCGCCGCGCGCTCGTCTTCATAGGCAGATTTGCGAAGCTGCGCGCCGTAGGGGCCGGTCAGCAATCTATACAGAATTTCTCTCTCGTAGAGCGGTGCAAGATGGGCAGCCGCCACGGGATCATTGAGGAGCCCAACTAGCCGCGCAAGCGCATTCATGAGATCGGGCGGGGTTTGCGCAATGCCGATTGCCTGGATTGGCGCGCGAGGTGGCATCTGTTCGCGCATCTCGCGCAGAATCTGCCGATCGAAAAGCAGCTGCACGCAGATATACGGTTGCTCTTCGTCAGCCTTCGTTATGAGACCCACCACCGGCACGTCGAAGCCGGCGATCAGATACTGCCCTGCCCCATACGCGAGATCGCCCACACCGCTGCGCACTGCTTTCGCTCCCTGAACAATTGCGCAGAAGGAAGGCTTGTAGAATGCGGGGACGGGTCCGCTCGGGGCGAGCGATTGGTGCAGGATCAGGCGCGGTATGTCAGTTTCGACCGTGGCGTCGCCGGTAACAATCTTCCGCGCGGTCGCCACAATGGCGGCTGTATCCGCTTGCATCGCGGCGTCGTTCATGGGCGTACCCCAAGGCGCGATATTGGCGAGCCGGTCGATAGCGATAAGCGAGGCCGCGAGCCGTCATGCATCGGCGAAATCCGTCGATGCTGAAAGCTTCGCATGAGTGGCAAGATCGCTCAGACGCTTCGCATATGCGTTCCCAACATAACTGAGCGCGTCCGTTCCAACCAGCAGGCGCATGGGGGGCTTTCCCATATGCGCAATCGCGACCAGCGCCTCGCCGAGCTTGCGCGGATCGCCTGACTGCCGATGGTTCATCGCGTCATATGCCTCGCGATGCTGCTGCGATGATTGCGCGACTTCCGGAATCTCGATTTCGCCGTAAGAAACAGAAGACACATCGAGAAAATCTGTCCGGAAGAAGCCCGGCTCAACGACAGTCACGTTGACACCGTATTCGGCCACCTCCTGTGCGACGCCTTCCGAAAATCCTTCGACCGCATGTTTGCTCGCGCAATAGACTGAGGATGCCGGAAACGACAACGTGCCACCTATTGACGTGATGTTGATGATATGGCCGCTGCCCTGCTGGCGCATGACCGGAAGGACACGCCGGGTCATCTCCATCACTCCGAACACATTGACATCGAATTGCTTCCTGATCTGTCGCTCGCTGACTGTCTCGAATATGCCCATCTGGCCATAGCCAGCATTGTTGACGAGAACGTCGATGCGACCGAACTGGTCGAGTGTATGGGCAATTGCTGCGCCGCATTGATCGTAATTGGTCACGTCGAGATCGAGAAAAAGCAACGCATCGCTTTCAGGAAGTTCGGATTTCGCTTGGGCCGCATCCCGGCCTGTCGCAATCACGCAATCGCCAGCAATTAGCGCGGCTCGGGCGATTTCGAGGCCTAGACCGCGTGTCGCGCCTGTGATGAACCAGACTTTTCCGTTCATGTTTGATCTCCGAAAGCGTTTCGGGGAGCATGCCGACATTGTTGCGGCACGGTTATAGCGATCTTCCCGTTTGCTTGCACAATATTCCCAATTTAGGCTCAAAGGGGATTGAGCGATTGAAGCAGATCAGGCGAGTGCAGGCCTCGGCTATGCCGCAACGATCATCCCGGGCACAAGCACGCTGGTCTTTCCTTCCACCCGGCCGTTTGGCACTGCGCCAGAGGGATCGGTGGCGTTGTGGTCAGCGGAGCTGCCAGAAACTCGATAGATGTGGATCGACTAGGACCGTCGACCCGCTCGGCCGTGTCGGCCTTCAGATGAAACTTCGTGGTTCCTGTCTTCCGGGATGCCATTCCGGGACGCGTCCTTGCCGCACCGCCGCGCCCGGCGAGCGGTCCACCCATCTCCAGAGCCTGAGAATCCCATTGATGCGCGGACCGATCTGGGTTGCGCGCTGACGTCTATTTCTCGCCTCATCGGCGAGGCGCCGTGCGTACCTGCGAACAGGCAAGACGCGCTGTGGCTTTTGGGCCCATCTCGTTCGGGGTGCGCGGATCGCGAAGTTACTCCGAGCTACGTGCGATAGTTCCAAGGTTCTGTTCCAGATCGTGGAAAGCTAGCTTTGCCGCTTCTACAGCTCGATTGGGGCCGGATGCTTCACCGACACCTATTGCGCCACGACCGCCCGTCTCCTTTAAGACAGCCCTTATGTCGGCAAGATCGACGGCGATCAATTGCTGATCCATGATCTTAACTAATGTTCCGACCATCTCGGTCATTTGGTCGAGTGCAGCATCGGACATAGGGCGCCTTCTCTGTCTAGTTGTTCAAGATGCCGTGCGCAGACAACTGCTAAGCAATTCTTTAATGAAGCTGTTCAGCCGGCCTCGCTGCCACAAGCTCTTCGAAGCGACACCCGACCTTGCGCCACAAGGCCACACCAGCAAAGTCCCCGGCCTCGAGCAACCGGTCCTGCTGCTGGGCGATGTGAAACCAGCCATCCGCCCCGTGGTGCTTTTCCACCCAAAGTGCCATTCCCAGAATTTCCTTGTCACGCGTCATGCGTCAGACATGTTTCTGTTGCCGCGGCCATGGCACTGTCACCAGTGTCTGCGCCAGTTTGCTGGAGAAGCAAAAGCGAGCTTGTTCGCTCTGCCGGGAAAGTGTGAGCACTGCCCACTATGACCGCCAGCGTGCCGGGATGACCATAGGCAGGGGCTGTAAGAACCAGAAATGCCGATATCGCGATACCCAGCATGATAAGCACCGATATCAGTCCGAGGACCTTTTCGACCATCCGCTGCCGAGCAGTCGGCGCCCGGTGCTTGCCCGGTTCATCCCACTCTTTCATCAGCACCAAGACTCCCTGCGCCCGCTCCAAGTTCGGGCTACGCCTGCAGCAACCATCTGGTCGCCGACGGATCCAGCATCGTTGGCAATTATGGCCAGCGTCCGCCCATAGCGGTCCTGCCCGTCGCGAATAATCCGGTAGGGCCCGGCATTGAGGATACTTACCAGTGTGTCGCGTGCCTCGATCGCCAGCGCGCGCTCGTGTGGACACTCGCCATCCAGCTCGGGGGTATCGATATCGGCAATTCGAATGCGCTCGCGCTCGATAACTATGGAATCCCCGTCATGCACACAGGTGATGCGCACGCCGCTGGCGGGGCAAACAGCAATAGTCACGGCAAGCAACAAGTCGATCATTCTCCCTGAGATAACGCGTTTGATCGGCGTCGCCAAGCTCAAGTCGACGCGATAGCATGAGTGCGACTACCGCACAGATGACAGCCCTGAACGTGCTTTGTTTGTCGGTGCACATGGACAAGCAAGTGAGCTATCAATCTACGTCCGCGCCGGATGTGATATGACAATGCATGACCCAAAACGTTGCTGACAAAAGTCGACTTCGCCGCTGCTTACCTGAAACTTTGCAGCAAAAAAGGGACGTGAAAAGGACCATCTCTGGAAGGGCTTTTGCATTGTGATGGGACCCCGCAGAGTTAGGCGGCCCGTCCCGATTGGGACGGACCGCCCGCCGAGTGACCTGGACCTGTCAGGAGGGGTCAGGCAGCCTGCTCGGCAATTTCGTCAGTTGCTTCGGCGTTGACCGCCTCGTCTCCCCCGTGGTCCGCCAGTTCGACCCCATCAGAGCCGGCGAAACGCATGATCGGCGGAACCCAAGCCTGCGCCCGTTCCTTGACCTCGGGCTCGCCAATGAAATTGCCCGAAAATATCCGTTCGGCAGCGCTCGAGAGTTCGCACTTCTTCGATGCACTATACCGGCTGACCAAATCCGGACCGCCAGCGGCGTCAAGTGCTTCGAGCGTACGCGCCTTGGGAACCCGGTCGAAATAGTTTGCCGCAGTGGGGCGCCACCAGTGCGACGTCTCAATTTCAAGCAGCGCACCTAGTGCTTCGTGCAACGGCACCGATCGATCGCCCTCGCAAGCCAGACTTGCTACCAGTGTGCGGGCCACAACATGACCGAGCCATGCCGAGCGTGCCTCGCTGGAAAGCCCACGGAATTTCTCAAACCGTTCGACGTCGCTCACTCCGGCACGCCAGCTTTCATCGAGCGAACCGGCAAACTCAGCGAGCGCGGCATTGGCCGGCGCATCCTTAGGCTCGAAACCGGAGACCGGGCCCGATGCGATTGATCCAACCAGCGTCGATGCCTTCTTTGCGCGCCAATCGTGGCCATCAGCATCGGCGAGCGTGAAGACCATGAAATCGAGCGCCAAAGCCGGATCGGTGGCGAGATGGATTGCCAGGATATCGCGGCGCTGCATTGCGAGCTCGTCGAGCAGGCGCTGCGACAGTGAAGTCCCTTTGGGCTTCTCAGATGCGCTATCCGCAACGGCCTCGACCACGCCTTCATCAGTGGTGATCTCCGTCTCGGTGTAGAACTGCGGAACCAATGTCGGCTCGCCATTGCGCGAGAGGACAAGGAAGGCACCGGCCTCGCCCTTCAGTTCGTCGGCCAGGACCGGTGGGCGATCGTTGAGTGCGCGCATGGCGCGATCGATCACGAGCAGTTCCTTTTCGGCCTTGGCAACCTCGTCTTCGTCGCTGTCCTCATCTTCGAGCACGGCAGCGATGCGGTCGTAATCGGCTTCCAATTCTCCAAGTTCCTGCGCTTCCTGTTCACTCATCGGGGCAGGCTCGCTGGGCAAGCGATTCAGACCTTCAACGAGATCATGGCTGACATAGTTGCCGAGCGTTGGGCGAACCCAGGCAAGGCCAAACTCCTGCGCGGTTCTGGCAGCCACCTCTTCCATGGCCTTATGCGCCAGGTCCTCGAGCAGCGCGACATCGATCCAGCTTTCGCTGGCATCATCGTCGAACAGTTCGCGCTCGATCCGGCCACCAGCGGCGAGGTAGGCGTCGCGACCGACCAGGACAGCTCGTGGATCGGAACCGCGCACCGTGGCATCAAGCACCATGCGGCGGATCGTGTCGGGCGTGATCTGGTACCAGGCATCCTGCAGCTCGGCATAGACATGCGCCTGGCGCTCGACATCGGAAATCGCGCCATAGGCCTTGGCCATATCCAGCGTGATTGTGCCATCTGCGAGGGCTTCGAAAACACAAGGGGCGAGAGCTGCCAAACGCAGACGCCCTTCAACGAAACGGACGGTGAGCCCGAAGCGGCGCGCCACGTCTTCAGTCGTAGCTCCCGCGTCGATGATCGCCGCAAAGGCCTGCGCCTCGTCGGCCGGGTTCATCGCGAGACGCTGGAAGTTCTCGGCAAGGCTGGCTTCGCGTACTTCGCTTTCAGCGCCTTCGATGACGAGGCATGTGACTGCATGGTTGTCGGGCAAGGTGCCCTCCTCAGCCAGCGCCTGCAGCGCTGCGAGGCGGCGACCGCCGGCTTCGACTTCGAACTTGCCGCGCTTTCCTTTGCGGACGACGAGGTTCTGCAACAGGCCGCGCGCAGCAATGTCTGCCCGCAGCTGGAGGTCGGCCAGCACGTCGCTCGACTTGCGAACGTTGCGCGGGCTCGGAACGAGCTTCTTCAAGGGAATCGACTGGATCAAGGGTGTTCTCCTGATGGAATGAAGGCGCAGGTGAAGATCACAGGGCCCACAAGCCCAAAGGGCTCCCTCCGCTCTCATCATTGTGGTTGGGGTCGGCCCGAGAGATCAGGCGGCAAGCGCGGGGAGGACCGACGATGCTTTCGACACCGGGACGAACAGCCGCGTGCGGTAGCGGATGATCTCAGTGAAGCAGCCCTTGCCCTTGTACCAATCGAGGCGCTCGGGCGAGAAGCCGGTCAGCTCAAGCCGCTGTTCGCCGCCGACCAGCGATCGCTTTACGGTGAGGGGATCGTGGCTTGCGAGGCCCAACGGTTTGCCGCTGGTGAGGACAAACTCGCCGATCTGCTCTGCCGATGGTCCGGTAACCCCGGAAAGGCCAAAGGTATCAGCGATCGTAGCGAGATCGACATCGAGCACTTCGCGTCCGATTATCGACTGACCGTCCTCGGCCACCAGACGGGTGACGCGAACATGATCACCGGGGAGGCGCTTCCAGACAGGAAGCAGCAGCCCGGTGGCGAGATGGATGCGCTCGGTCACCGGAGATGTAGCCGCCTCCTCCTCCTCGGTCTGCCAGGCGCTCATGAACGTCGTGACGTTGATTTCTTCCCAGTGGCTCTCACCGAGAGTCTCGAGGGTCCAGTTGGCGGTATTAAGCGGACGCAGCAGACGCTGGCGTTCGATGACGGCTCCGTCGTCGGCGATGAGGCGCCGGGCCGGAACCGACAGTGCAACTTTGCCAGATCGCGCATTGCGCAAGGGGATCGCGTGCGCGCTGCCGATCTCATGCATCCGCACCAGGCGCTGCAGTCGCAGAGGCCGAAGGTGCCTGCTCACTTCGAGGGAGACAAGACGAGTTTCGGCTCCGGTCACGGAATCGGATCGCAAGAGCTCATCGGCGAGGACCGTAAAGCTATCCACCATGACGGTTTCCAGACCTTGGTCGAGCGTTCCGGCTTCCCGTGCGGCTTCGATCCGCGCTTCGACGAGACCAAGGTATTCCTCGAAGATTGCATTCTGCAGCGCGATCGGCAGGGCGAGGATGCGGTTGAGCCAACGCTGGATCGTGGGAAGATTGTCGGTCAGTCCGCCATCGGGATTTTCAAGCCGGAGGCCGGTCCTCTCGACGAAGTTCCCGAAACTCGTGGCTTCGAGCTTGCCGTCATAGAGCAGCTGGAACCAGCGGCTGAGTGCGTCGCGCGCATAGTCGCTTTCGAGATTGTCGGCCGGGTCGAACAGGTTCTGGCCGCCGGTCTGGCGCTGGCCGCGCGTGAGCGCGCCCAATGCATCGAGCCTGCGCGCAATAGTCGAGATGAAGCGGCGCTCACCCTTCACGTCGGTGGTAACTGGCCGAAACAGCGGGGCCGAAGCCTGGTTGGTGCGGTTGGTGCGACCAAGACCCTGGATGGCGTTATCTGCACGCCAGCCCGGCTCGAGCAAGAAATGAACGCGGCGCTGCTGGTTCTTGGCACCCAAGTCGGCATGGTAGGATCGTCCCGTGCCGCCCGCATCCGAGAAGACCAGGATGCGTTTGGTCCCTTCCATGAAGCTTTGCGCTTCGGCGACATTGGCACTCTGGCTGCGCCGTTCGAGGCGTTGTTGACCGCCGCGCCCGAGGACGAGCCTGCGGGTTCTGCCTGTGACCTCGGCCACGGCCTCGGTCCCGAAATGCTCAATGATCGCATCGAGTGCTGTGGCGATGGGCGGCAGCGCGCAGAGCTGTTCGATCAGCGCATCGCGCGCAGCAATGGCGCGCGGGCAGAATACGGGATTGCCCTCCTCGTCGCTCATCGCCTCGGAACGCAGATTTCCGTCCTCGTCGGCGAAGACCTGCATCAGCCGTACCGGGAAGCTCTTGGAAAGGTAGTCGATGACATATTCGCGCGGGGATAAATCGATATCGAGCGCTTCGCGTTCTTCCACGGTAAGGTCGGCGAGACGCCGGTCGAGCATGGCCTCGGCGGTCGAAACCAGCTGCACGACAACCGAATGATCCTCGCTAAGGGCATGTTCCATGGCGGGGATCAGGCTTGGCAATTTCATCGACAGCAGTAGCTGGGCAAAGAAGCGCTGCTTGGTGCCTTCGAAGATCGATAGCGCCGCAGCCTTGGCATTGCGGTTAAGTGTATCGCCGCTGTCCTCGTCGACGACGCGGGTTGCCTCCAGCGCGGCCTCGAGGTTGCGGTGAATGATCGCCCATGCGTCGGCATAGGCATCGTAAATCCGAACCTGTACTTCGGTCAGATTGTGTTCCAGGATCTCGTACTCGACCCCTGCGAAGGATAGCGCGCGAGCAAGGTATAGCCCCTGTGCTTTCAGGTCACGTGCGACAAGCTCCATCGCCGCAACACCGCCGGCCCGGATCTCGGTCATAAAGGCTTCGTGCGTCGGGAAGGCGGTTTCGGGCCCCCACAAGCCGAGCCGGGCGGCGTAACCGAGATTGGCAATGTCCGATGCGCCGGTCGCCGACGCATAGAGCACACGGGCGCGCGGCAGATAGTTCTGCAGCCTGAGGCCAGCCATGCCCTGTTCGGAGCCCTTGACCTTGCCGCGGGTTGTAGAGCCCCCGAGCGCATTGGCCATGGCGTGGGCTTCGTCGAAGGCGACCACGCCGTCGAAATTCTCGCCGGCCCAGGCAAGGATCTGACCAAGCCGCGTATCCTCGGCGCGCCCCGAGCGCAGCGTCGGATAGGTGACGAAGAGAATTCCCTCGGACATCATTACGGGCTGGCCGAGTTTCCAGTGCGAGAGCGGCCGGATATCGAGCGCCATTCCACCGAGCGCATCCCAGTCGCGTCGGGCATCTTCAAGCAGTGCTTCGTTTTTGGTGATCCAGACATGACGCCGTTCGCCTGCAAGCCACCGGTCCATGATGACTGCAGCGATCTGTCGTCCTTTGCCCGCACCGGTCCCGTCGCCGAGGAAGAAGCCTTGGCGGTAGGTGTGCCCGTCTTCGGACAATTCCAGCGAGGTGCCTTCCTGGCTGACCTTAAACAGGCCAGGGAGATCACGCGCAAATGCCTGGGCAGCGTAGACCAGTGTCTCGCACTGGGCTTCAGACAGCAGGCCATCGGCTTGCCAATTTGCGGGAAGACGTGGAGTAACATCCGGCTGCGGCGCTGCAACCGAACCCATCGCAACCGATTCCACGAGCGGGGTTGGATGGACCGGCGCGGCCTCGAAGGCAATACGGCTGGGCCGGTAAGGCAGGTAGATGCCTGTTTGTTCAGGGACCGGCGCAGGTTCGGCGAGGACCGAATAGGCAAGGTCGACTGCATTACCTTTGGCCTCCTGTGGCGCTGCAAAAGGCGCCACCGGCCGGACTGGTAGAAGGTTTGCTGTAATCTTGCCGCAGCAGCGTGTTGGCCTCTGGCCGCGCAGGCTATGGACGTCGGCGGATATCTCCGCACGGGGCGGGAGTGCTAGCAGAAGCTCGTGAAGCGCGATCAGGTCGCAGGTATCTCCGGTGATTGCTGGCTCAGGAGCAGTAGGCACTTTATCGATGACGACCATGCGGACGGCGATCCCCGTTCCAGTCCGGCGAAACATCTGCTGCAAGCGGACATCGAGGAGCATAGACGCTTCGGCCTGTGCCTTGCCGAAAGTGGAAGCATCAAAGCCTTCAGGCATTATGGCGACGATCCTCGCGCCACTGGCAGCGGCCCGGATCGCACTGCGCAGGTGGCGCTGCGCCGTCTCACCGTCTTTGCCGCGTTCCTGGCTGCGGGCGAACGGCGGGTTCATCAGCACGACCGATGGAGCAGGCCCGCGATGCAGGTCGGCGATCAGTTCCCCGTCGTGCATGGTGGTTGTCGCCGCGGGGAAGATGTGGCCCAAAGCGTCTCTTCTTGCCGGATCAATTTCGTTGAGGACCAACGAGGCGTTTTGAACGCTGCCCCAAAGTGCAAGAGCGCCGTTGCCGGCGGACGGCTCGAGTAGCGTGTCGCGCGCGGAGACAGCTGCGGCTTTCGCCATCAGCCAAGCGAGCATCGGCGGGGTCGAAAACTGCTGGAGCTCAACCTGTGTTTCGCTGCGCACGTGACGGGGCGGCAATGCTGCTTCGAGCCAATCAAACCGCGCGTCCGCTTCATAAGCGCTTGTTGTCAGATCGATGCGCGAAGAGCTTTTCAACCAGAGGATCGCACCGATTTCGGCCGCGTTGTTGTAATCATCGATAGTCCAGGCGCTTCCCCACTCCTGAACGCCGCTTACTTCGGCGAACAGGCCCGAAATGTCGGCTCGGGTAAGGCAACATCCGGTCGCGAGCTGCTCGGAAATTCGCACACCAATGGCGTAGGCCAAAGGCACTGAAGCGAGCTGCCCTTCCGCGGGAAACAGGTCTGATTGAAACATGGCAATTCGTCCTCCTGAATGAGGCATCGGGGTAGGCCCTCTGCCGGATCAGGAATTCGGGAAGCTCTCTCTCCTCTAGAGTGTCGCCTTGCGCTGCAGCCATGCTCTGAGTTCATCGTTCCAGTCGGTATCGCGAGACAATGGCCTGCGAACATGAAGTGTTCGTCCATCACGGGCATAAGCTGCCATGCCGCGCGACGCGGCGAGCTCACCGCCGGCATCATGATCGACAAATAGATAGAGTTCGGTCACGCTGTCGGGCACGCTCACGAGGCCGAAGCGCTCATTACCCAAGGTCGCCCAAACAGGAACGCCGGTCAGGGCATAGGCCGACATTGCGCTTTCGATCCCCTCGGCAAGGCCGAGCCTGCCGGAAGCCGGAGCGAAAAGTCGCACTGCAGCTTGGTCGAGTGAGCCGAGCGTGCGCTTCGGCTTGTCAAAGCTGGCCTTGCCGCTGGCATTTTGTGACAGGAATGTCCGGTGAATCGCGATCGGCCCGTCATCAAGGCTTACCGCTGCGATCATTGCCGGCAGAAAGAGGGCGCGCCCTCTTGGACCGAGAGGAGTTCGGGGATGAAAACGGAGAGCTGAAGAAGCGGCGAGGATTCCGCGGCTCTCGAGATAGGCCTTTGCCGGACTGGCGTGCAATGGGTCCGCTTTACGCCAGATTGCGAGCGCTGCAGCCGAGGGATAGCGCGCTTGGACTGACTGGGTTCGGTCAGCCAATGAAGGCCCTGAAAAAAGCTCTGTCGAGCAGAAGCCCTCGCGTGCCAGTGCTGACATCACGCGCTGTTGATCGCAGCCTGCAAAGCAATGGAACAGGATAGCGTGTCGACCAAGTGAGACGCCAAGCGAAGGCGTACGGTCATCATGCGCTGGGCAGCGGGCCATACCCTTAGTGCCGGACCATTTGCCACCACGGTTCTCGCAAATACGGCGAGCAGTTTCGGCGAGAGTTTGGGCAGACAGTGACATGCGAGCTCCTAAGCTAGCGAAATGGCCCCCTAACCAAGCACCCTCTCCTTTCCCGAAGCAGACCAGAAGTCGCTTTCCTACAGGCATATGTTCTTTGTATGTTCTCTTGCGATTCGAAGCAATGGAGTAGGCGGCGAGATGAATTTTCCAAACGACTTTGCCTCGATTGCGATTGCTGGGACAGTTGTGGCTGCAGCGTTTTGTCACACGGCTTCAGCGCAGGACTTTACCCTCTTCGAACACGCAATCGCTCAGCCAGGCGATGTCCATGCGACCACCAAACGAACTCCGCAGGGGGTCACCAGCCGCCAGCGAATTGCCATTTCGTACCGCGAAAACCTCTACCGGGCCGCAGTGTCTGAGGTAGAACGCCAATATGCACTTCCGCAAAACCTGCTTCGTGCGTTGATCTGGGCAGAATCGCGATTTGATCCCATGGCCATTAGTTCGGCCGGTGCCGCCGGTCTCGCGCAGCTGATGCCAGCCACCGCTCGTGAATTGGGAGTTCGAAATCGGCATGACCCGCTCGCTTCGATCGACGGCGGGGCACGCTACCTTCGCGACATGTTAAAGCGCTTCGGCGCAGTTCACCTGGCATTGGCGGCATACAACGCAGGCCCCGGGGCAATATCGCGATCAGGGGGCATTCCCAATAACGGCGAGACACCGCAATATGTGCGCTCTGTGCTTGCAAGGTGGGAAGCCATCAACGCTCATGACTAGGCGTTTGGCTTTAGCCTCGCGCGGAGCGCAGCTTGATGAGGTGTTCTCCTGACCGGAGCTCATCGAGATGGTCGCTCCACCACTGGGCCATCCGCACCCGCTCGTCCCAATGTTTACCGCGGTGGTATATGCCGCGAACAGCGTTGCTGTCGCCATGCGCCAGCGCGCGTTCGATGGCATCCGGGTTCCACAGCCCAGACTCGTTCAGGAACGTTGAGGCCGTCGCACGCAGACCGTGAGCGGTGACTTCATCCTTTGAATATCCCATGCGTCGAAAAGCGGCATTGAGAGTGTTCTCGCTCATAGGCCGCTTTGAGCTACGAGCCGAAGGAAACACGTATCCTTCATAGCCAAGCAGTTCGGCGAGGTCGGTCAGGTAGCTGATGACCTGCTTTGAAAGCGGCACCGCATGCGTACGGCGTGCCTTCATTTTTCCAGCAGGGATCTTCCAGACGCCATCGACAAGGTCGATCTCGCGCCACTCGGCATGCCGGAGTTCGCCAGGTCGTACGAAGACATGTGGCGCGATCTGCAAAGCGAACTTGGTCACCATGTAGCCGGTATAGTCGTCGATTGCCCGCAGCAGGCCGCCCAATTCCTTCGGCTCCAGAATTGCCGCATAGTGAGTGGCTTTCGGCGTTATGAGTGCGCCCTTCAACATGCTGGTCGGATCGGATTTGCAGCGCGTTGTAGCAACGCCATACCGGAACACGCGACCCGCAAACGAGCGACACTTCTTCGCGGTTTCGTGTTTGCCGGTCGCCTCAAGCCGCTTGAGAGGAGCCAAGACCTCAAACGGCTCGATTTCATGAATCGGGCGGTTACCGATGGCAGGTACGAGCTGATCAAGGAAATAGTTGGCCTTGATGATCGTACCCTCAGCGCGTCCATTCTGAACCATCATCTGCTCGATATATTCGCGCGCAACCGCTTCGAACGTTTGTGCCGAAAGAAACTCCTCGCGGATTTTCCGCTTGCGTTTCTCGAACGCTGGATCTCCCCCAGCTGCAACGGCTTGCCGCGCCTCGAAACATACGTCTCGCGCTTCTTTGAGGCTGACTTCCGGATAACTGCCAATTGCAAGCTTCTTCTCAAGCTTGCCGAGCCGGTAGCGGAAACGCCACAGCTTGCTGCCCGCTGGCGTAACTTCGATGTACAGGCCGCGCTGATCTGCAACCTTGTAGGGCTTGTCTTTGAACTTCAGCGCGCGGAGCCGTGTTTCGGTCAGAGGCATTTGCGGGCCTTTTCCCAATGTGGTTTTCGCAAAGGCCCGCAAAAGGCCCGCAAAAATGTCTGGAACCCCCGAGAACAAACGGGACGATCCGGAACTACCGAAGGGCCAAATCCCTAGGGTTTCTGCGGTTTTTGTAGAATATTTGGGAGAACAAGGGAAGAACAAATGGTGCCCAGAAGAGGACTCGAACCTCCACGCCCTTGCGAGCGCCGCCACCTGAAGACGGTGCGTCTACCAATTCCGCCATCTGGGCACACATCCAGCAGCAGGAGCCGTGAGCTCCGCTATTCGGTAGGAGGGCGCCTCTAGGATAGGCTTGGCTGCGAGTCAACGCGGGTTTTATGCAAATGCGGGCGCGCTGTCCGCATTGCACAGCGGGCTCGCCCTATCATGGGCGATAGAGGGCATTGCCCCGCACCGCATCGCTGTGCATAGAGCGCGCAACGCGCAATGTTTTCGCTTGAAGGACCGCCGCTATGGCCCAGACATCTTCGCTCAATGGCAAGCTCGTCACGCTGATTGGCGGCAGCGGGTTTATCGGCACGCATCTGGCGCAAGACCTGCTTGAACGCGGCGCCCGGGTGCGGATCGCCGCGCGCGAGCCGGAAAAGGCCTTTACGCTGAAGCCGCTCGCCAATCTCGGGCAAATCCAGTTCGCCCGCTGCAATGCCGGTGATCCGCGTAGCGTGGAGGCTTGCGTTACCGGTTCGGACTATGTCGTCTATCTGATCGGCACCTTCGTGGGCGACCAGCAACGCCTGCAGGCCGATAGCGCGGGGCTCGCCGCACGGATTGCCGCAGAGCAAGGGGCAAGCGGGTTTGTGTATGTGTCGGCCATCGGCGCCGATGCGGAGGCGGCAACCGGCTATTACCGCACCAAGGCCGATGGCGAGCGACAAGTGCTCGAAGCCTTCCCCAAGGCCAGCGTGATCCGCCCCTCGGTCGTGTTTGGCGAGGAAGCGGGGCTAATCCCGATGTTCGCCGAGATGGTGCAAATGATGCCCGTGCTGCCGGTGTTTGGCGCGGAATCGCAGTTCCAGCTGGTGTGGGTGGATGATGTGGCTGCAGCTATTGTCGCGGCGCTGGAAGATCCGGCGGCGCATGGCGGCAAAGTATTCGAAGCAGCAGGGCCGGAAGCGCTCTCAATGATGCAGATCAACCAGAGAATTGCCGACGCGCAGGGCCGCAAGCGCACTTTCTTCGCTATGCCCGATCCGCTGGCGAAGATATTCGCCGCCCTGCCCGGCACGCCGATGAACCGCGACCAGCTCGCCATGCTCAAAAGCGGCAGCACGGCCACCGCGGGAGCCAAGCAGCTGAAAGACCTTGGCATTGCGCCCAAGCCTCTGGGGCTGTTCCTTGATCGCTGGATGATCAAATTCCGCCGCCATGGCCGCTTTTCGGAAAGCCATTCCTGAGCGTTCTGCAGCAGGATAACGGGCCGATGTGCAGGCTTGCCAAACCCGTTGATCCTGCCATTCTTGCGAGCGTTCAATCGGCCTTGCCTGCCAGATGGTTCTTCGCCATAAGGTAGCGCTAACATTTGTTTGGACCGGCCCCGAAGTGGCCGGCCTTCGGGAGGGAAATCGGATAATGAACGAAACTGCGCGTGATGGCACCAATCTGGGGCTGATCTCCGCCATTGTGGCCGTGGCCACGATCGGCGGCCTGCTGTTCGGGTATGACAGCGGCGCCGTGAACGGAACGCAAAAGGGGCTGACCGAGGGCTTCGGCCTGAGTGAGGCAAGCCTTGGCTTTACCGTCGGTTCGCTGCTCATCGGCTGTTTCATCGGCGCGTTCTTCGCCGGAACGCTGGCGGACTCCATGGGCCGCCGCAACGTCATGCGGATTTCGGCACTGTTCTTCCTTGTCGCCGCGCTGATCCAGGGCCTTACCGAAAGCCACACGCTATTCGTGATCGCGCGCGTCATGGGCGGGATGGCGGTGGGTGCCGCAAGCGTGCTGTCCCCTGCGTATATTTCCGAAGTCGCTCCCGCGAATATTCGCGGGCGGATGACAACGGTGCAGCAGATCATGATTATCACGGGTCTGACCGCAGCCTTCCTCGTCAATTACTTCCTGGCCGCAGCTGCGGGGGATTCGACCAACCCGTTCTGGCTGGGGATCGAAGCATGGCGCTGGATGTATCTGATGCAGGCCGTGCCGGCTGCGGTGTTCCTGATCGCGCTGTTCTTCATTCCGGAAAGCCCGCGCTATCTGGTCGCCAAGAACCGTGACGCAGAAGCTGGCCGCGTGCTCTCAAGCCTGTTCGGCGCGAGCGCAGGTGCCGCCAAGCTGGAGGAAATCCGGGGCAGCTTTGCCGCCGACCACCGCCCTTCGCTGCGCGACGTGCTGGCCCCAGCGGGCACCAAGGGCTTCCTTGGCCTGCGCCCGATTGTCTGGGTCGGCATCATGCTGGCGGTGTTCCAGCAGCTCGTCGGGATCAACGTGATCTTCTATTATGGCGCAACCCTGTGGCAGCTCGCCGGATTTACCGAGAGCGATTCGTTGCTCATCAACATCGTGTCGGGCGCGGTTTCGATTGCTGCGTGTTTCATCACCATCGCCGTAATCGACAAGATCGGGCGCAAGCCGCTGCTATTGATCGGTTCGGCAGGCATGGCGGTCACCCTGTTTGTGATGGTCTTCGCCTTCAGCCAGGGTACGCTCGATGCGGAAGGCGGGCTGGTCCTCTCGCAGCAAATGGGCATTCTCGCGGTCGTTGCCGCCAACCTCTATGTCATTTTCTTCAATGTCAGCTGGGGTCCGGTGATGTGGGTGATGCTGGGCGAAATGTTCCCCAACCAGATTCGCGGAAGCGCGCTGGCGGTGGCGGGCTTCTTCCAATGGTTCGCCAACTACCTGATCGCGCAGAGCTTCCCGCTGATGGCGGTCGGGATCGGCCTTGCCGCCAGCTACAGCTTCTACGCCGTGTGCGCGGTGATCAGCTTCTTCCTCGTCCAGCGCTTCATTGTAGAAACGAAGGGCAAGGAGCTGGAGGAAATGGAAGGCTAATCATCGCTTTCTATCGTAACCGGTAACCAGCGGCCGGGGTGGCTTGGCCTGCCCCGGCCGTTTTTATGAGGTGCATCCGATGGGTGAGGCAAACAGCAAAGCAGTGCGCATCGTCGTGCTCGGCGGCGGGACGGCCGGATGGATGAGCGCGGCAGCGCTCGCCCGCCTGCTCGGCCCGAAAGCGCGGGTCGAGCTGGTCGAAAGCGAGGATATCGGCATTGTCGGCGTGGGCGAGGCTACGCTGCCGCATATTCGCGGCTTTGTTGAGCGACTGGGCATTGATGAAGCACGCTTCATGGCCGCCACCCACGCGACTTACAAACTGGGGATCGATTTCCGCGATTTCGGCAGGATCGGCGAATCCTATATCCACCCCTTTGGCAGCTTTGGGGAGGAATTGGCGGGCGTGCCGTTCCACCATTACTGGCTGGAACTGCACCGGCAGGGGCTGGCCGACGATATCGGTGCCTACTCGCTTGGCGTAATGGCGGCGAAGGCCAACCGCTTCCAGCCCCCGGCAACGGATCAGAGCCTGGCGGGCACGTATGGCTATGCCTACCAATTCGATGCGACACTGTTCGGCCCCTTCATGCGTGATTTTGCCCGCGGGCTGGGCGTGAAGCGCACCGAAGGCCGCGTGACTCATGTGGAGCGCGATGCGACAAGCGGTAATGTGACCGAATTGGTGCTGGAAAGCGGGGAGCGGATTGGCGGCGATCTGTTTGTCGACTGTTCGGGGTTCCGTTCGCTGCTGCTTGGCGATGCGCTGGGCGAAGGGTGGGAGGATTGGTCCCACTGGTTGCCGTGTGACCGCGCCGCTGCCCTCCCGTGCGAACACGTAACCGAGGAAATCCAGCCCTACACCACCGCCACCGCCATGCCCGCAGGCTGGCGCTGGCGCATCCCGCTGCAGCACCGTGTCGGCAATGGCTATGTCTTCGCGAGCGATTTTGTTTCCGAAGACGAAGCCTGCGCCGCCATTCTGGGCGCGGTGGAGGGCAAGCCGCTCGCCGATCCGCGCGTGCTGCGTTTTACGGCCGGGCGGCGCAAACGCAGCTGGCAAAACAATGTCATCGCGGTCGGCCTTGCGTCGGGATTTCTCGAACCGCTGGAATCGACCAGCATTTATCTGGCGCAAATGGCGATCACCTATCTGATCGAGCTGTTTCCAGATGCCGCGCATGGGGGCGCGATAGACCCGCGTGACCGGGACGAATTCAACCGGCTGGTCGATATGGAATATGACCGGGTGCGAGATTTTCTGATCCTGCATTATCACGCGACCACGCGCGACGATTCCGAATTCTGGAACCATGTGCGCACCTATCAGGTGCCCGATACGCTGGCAGACAAGCTGGAGCTGTGGAAGCGTGCAGGCCGCATCGCCAAATATGCGGACGGGCTGTTTTACGATGCGAGCTGGATCGCGGTCTACATCGGGCAGGGTCTGCTACCCGAGACGCATGATGCGCGGACGCAATTGCCCGACCCGGCGCAAACCTCGCGGGCGATGGACGCTTTCCACGCGGCTGTAGCGCAGGAAGTGGCAGCGATGCCCGGCCACCGGGAGTATTTGCTGCGGGAAGCTGCGCGGCTGGCGCCCGTGCCCGAGGGGCTTGCTGCATGAGCGCACCGCGCGAACTATTGCGCTCGGTCGTGGTCGCAGGCGGCGGGCTGACAGGCGTGCTCGCCGCGCTGGCGCTGCGCCGGGCTTTACCGGCGACGCAGATCACCGTGATCTCCATGCCGCAAAATGCCGCCGCCTTTGCTGACCGCGCGGCGAACGCCCTGCCCTACGCGCACCGCTTCCTCGAACGGCTTGGCCTGCCCGAAGACCGGATTGTGCTGCAAGCGGGCGGCAGCCACCGGTTGATGACGCGGTATTTCGGCTGGTCTGGCGAAGGCTCTGCCGCCGCCTTCCCCTATGGCGCGATCACCGATCCCGCGCTGCTTACCGGATTTGTCCGCGATTGGGGCGGCGGACGGCGCGGGGCCAATGTGCAAACACCGCCGGGCTCGGTAGCAGAGATGCTGGCTGATGCGGGACGGTATCAGCCGGGCCTCCCCGGTGTGGAACACGCGCTGCGCTGGCACCCTGCATCGCTACGCGATCTCGCCATCGGTATGGCGGCATCGCTGGGGGTGCAGCACATCCAGGGCCGGATCGGCGCAGTGCGGCTGGACGCACAAGGCATTGCCGCAGGTTTCCTAGTGGAAGGCGCGGGAGAGATTGCCGCAGACTTGTTCGTCGATTGCACCGGCCCTGCCGCATCGCTGCTTGCGCAAATGCCGGGAGCCGAGCGTATCGACTGGAGCGCAAGCCTGCCGGTGCGCGAAGTGTTTTTCGGGAAGCCAGGGCAACCGGTGCTGGCGCTGGAAGACCGGGTGTCGCTCACGCCTGCCGGCTGGCTGCACCAAATGCCGGGCCGCGACGGGTTGCAGCGCACGCTTGGTGTTGCGCGCACGGCCAATGAACAATCGGTTGTTGCCGCCTTGGGCGGAGAGCCCGTTGACAGGGCAGCTTTTGTGCCGGGGCGGGCGAGCGCCGCTTGGCTCGGCAATGTCGTCGCGCTTGGCGATGCGGCGGCGGTGTTTGAGCCGCTGATGGGCCTCAATGCCGACTTCGCCTTGCGGCAGATCGACCTGCTGCTCGAACTGCTGCCCGGACACGACATTGTCCGGGATATATTTCCGGGCGAACGCGATGAGTATAATCGCCGAACAGCCCTGCTTGCAGGCAATGTCCGGGACTTGCTGGGCGCACATTATTGCTCTGCCGCGGCACAATCGTTATTCGGGCCGATCGCTGTTTCAGACACGCTGGAATTGGCGGTGGACCAATTCACCCGCCGGGGGCGCACGCCGTTTTTCGAGGAATCACCGCTGCTAGAACAAGAGCGCGCGAGCCTCTTCAGCGCGCTTGGCCTGCCACGCGGAAGGGGGAGCCTGCCTGCCGTGGACGATACTGATTCGGCTCGCGAATTTGCTGGCCGGATGCGCGCCGTCTTGCAAGCTGCGCCGCCCTATCCGCAATGGATGGCGGGCGTGCTGCAACACGCGCGGGAAGCGCAATCCTAACGCAATAATTGCTTCAGCATCTGCTGGAACCGGGCAAACAGCGCCGGGCTTGCATCGCCCAGCAGCCCACGCGCATGCGGCGGCAAATGCGCAGCGGGCGGTCCATTGAGTTCAAAGACATAGTGGTCAACCATGCCCTTCCACACCGCCCGCTGCTCCGGCGGCAAATGCCGAAACGCAGCAACCGCGTAGAGCAAGGCATCATACGGCCCCGCCAGCATCGTATCCGCATCACTCCACCAGTAATTGACCAGCGTACTCACCGGAGCCAGCGACTCCACCGCGTGCCACCAGCCATAGGGAATGTAGAGCGCGTCCCCCGGTGTCAGCTCGGCCACTTGCGCCCGCGCCATAGCCTGCGGAAATCGTGGAAAAACAGAGAGATCAGGCGCAGCGAAATCCACCATGCTAACGGGGGTGCCCGCCGGGGTCAGTTCGAACGGGCCGGGATAGAGATCCGCCATCGCATTGGGCGGAAACAGCGTGAAGCGCCTTTGGCCCGATACGCAAATGGCCACATTTTCCATGAGATCGTAATGCGCCGCCACCCGGATGCGGTTGCCGATCCAGATGCGCGGGGAAACGTGCGGGAGCCAATCGAGCACGTTCTCTTGCGCCATGTGGGGCATCAATTCGCGGATGATCTCCGACTGGACGGCAAGCGCGGGCGGTTCAGCAGCCTGTGCAGCCTCCAGCAGCCATTGGAGGAACTCTTCAAAGCGCACCTGATCTTTGCGGAAATTGAAACCGGTTAACCGGGAATTATAGAAAAACCGTCCTTTTTCAGAAGGTTCTCCGTAAAGATAGGATACCGGCCGCTGCGGCGCGCAGCCACTGAGGTAATCAACGAACGCCGTGTCGCTGCGCTGCGCCGCCGCAACCGCTGGCCAGTCTGCCACGATCCCTGGCATGAGCACAGGCTGCGTCGCAGGGCGAATGTCCTGGTGGAACCGGTCCGCATCCACATTGTCCACGACCCGCACAGGCCGGGGTTCGGGCAATGCACTCACGATGCGACCAGCGCTTCTTCACGCATGGCGCTGCCGTGCCGCTGGAAGAATTCGCGCTGGCTCGGCATTTGGGCGACCGTGTTGCCGATCACCTCGCGGATATGCGCCAGCCGCCGGAGCACCTCGGCATCGTCCATCAGATGCACTGCCGGATGGTACCCACCCGCCACAAGGCCCTGCCCGGCCATCACCGAAAGCCAGCTCGTCTCGGTGAAAAGTTCATTGTGTTCGCGGAACACCCGGCCCGAAGAGCGGTACATCTCCAGCTTTTCCAGCAAGCCATCGGGCGGATCGAGCGTGCGGCAATAGTTCCAGAAATCCGAATCGTCCCGTTCGGTCGCGCGGTAATGCAGCACCAGAAAATCGCGGATATCGAGATAGTCCTGCGCACATAGACGGTTGTATCGCGCCCGCTCGGCCTCACCGAAATCGCGCGTGGGGAACAGCGTCATCAGCCGCGCGATGCCTTGTTGCACCAGATGGATCGAGGTCGATTCGAGCGGCTCCAGAAAGCCGCCCGCCAGACCCAATGCGACAACGTTCTTGTCCCAAGATTTCTCGCGGTGCCCGGCGCGAAAGCGCAGGCGGTTGGGTTCAGCGAGCGGCTTACCGTCGAGATTGGCGAGCAACAGATCGATCGCCTCCTGCTCCTCCATATGCGCGCTGGAATAGACATGGCCGTTGCCGATCCGGTGTTGCAGCGGAATGCGCCATTGCCACCCGGCCGGTCGCGCGGTGGAGCGGGTGAGCGGCTGATCCTTGCCCCCCAATTCGCACGGAATGGCGACGGCGCGGTCGCAGGGGAGCCACTTGCTCCAGTCATTGAAAGCAACGCCAAGTGTTTCTCCCAGCAGCAGCGAGCGGAAGCCCGAGCAATCGATAAACAGCTCGCCTGCAATCCGCTGCCCATCATCCAGCTGCACTGCCGTAACGAAACCGCTGTCCGGGTCTTGCTCGACCCGGACAATCCGTCCTTCGGTGCGAACCACGCCCTGCGCTTCCGCCCGGCGGCGCAGAAAGCGGGCGTAGCGTGCGGCATCGAATTGGAAGGCATAGCCAAGCTTTGCCAGCGGTGAATTGGGAAGATCGTTGCGCGGCCGGTCAAACTTGGAAAACTGTGCTGCCATCGCACTGATAGAATAGGGATCGAGCGGCAAATCCTCGCCCAGCTCCTTCGCCCGCAGCCAGAAATGGTGAAATTCCACCCCCAGCATATCGAGCCCGTAGAAGCCGAAGGGGTGGATATAGGAGTGGCCCTTGCGCAGCCAGTCGACGAATTCGATCCCCAGCTTGTACGTCGCGTGCGTTTCGCGAACGAACTCATCCTCATCAAGTCCGAGCATCCGGTTAAAGACGAGGATTTGCGGAATCGTCGCTTCGCCTACGCCGACCGTGCCGATGGCCTCGCTTTCGATCAATTCGACCGACAAGGCCGGCATCGCGCCAAACACGCGGGAGAGAGCCGCTGCCGCCATCCATCCGGCGGTGCCGCCGCCCACAATAACGACCTTGCTGATGGGTTCTCCGGCCATCACCATGCTCCCGTCAATTGCGGCTCTTCGGCCCAGGCTCCTGCCCGGCGAAGGAATTCCTCCTGCACCGGAAGGCTCTGCGCCGCGCGGGCATAGCCTTCGCGCATCTGCCGCAACGCCAGCGACACGCGGCTTTCGTCGAGCGAATCGACGACAGGATCGTAAGCCGAAGGGGCAATATTCTGGCCAAGCAGCACTGCCACCCAGCTCGTCACATTGAACAGGTCTGCGCCCTCGCGAAACACCCGCCCGTGGAGACGCCACAGATCGATCTTGCGCGCCAGCGTATCCGGAATCTCCATGTCCCTGACATAGCGCCAAAACGCGGTGTCATCACGCTGCGTGGCCTTGTAATGCAGGATGATGAAATCGCGGATATCATCGAACAGATCGGCCATGCCGCGATTGTATTCGTCGCGTTCGACAGGGCTGATCGGCTTGCCGGGAAACAGCGCCAAGAGGCGCTGAATGCCGTTCTGGATCAAGTGGATACTGGTGGATTCAAGTGGTTCGAGAAATCCCGAAGAGAGCCCGATGGCGACCACATTGTGCGACCAAGCCTGCTCGCGCCTACCCGTAGCAAAACGGATCGTGCGCGGATCGGCGAGCGCAGCCCCTTCCAGATTGGCGAGCAGAATATCGCGCGCCGCGTCTTCATCCATAAAGCGGCTGGAAAACACGTGGCCGTTGCCCGTGCGATGTTGCAAGGGGATACGCCATTGCCACCCCGCGCCATGCGCGGTGGAACGGGTGAAGGGATCGGGTGTGCCGACATTCGCTGTGGGCACGGCAATCGCGCGATCGGCAGGCAGCCAGTGGCTCCAATCGCGCCACGGAGTCTCAAGCTCCTTGGCGGTCAGCAGCCCGGCAAAGCCGGAACAGTCAACAAACAGATCGCCTTCCACCAGCCTGCCGCCTTCGAGCTCGACGGAGGTAACATCACCACTCTCGCTGTGACGGTGGACTTTGACGATTCGCCCCTCCTGCCGCTTGGCGCCCTGCCGCTCGGCAATCTGGCGCAGGAAGGCGGCGTACAATCCGGCATCGAAATGAAAGGCGTAAAACAGCCGCGCCAGGGGCGATTTGGGATCGCGTACCGGTCGGCCAAAGCGCCGCGCAGCGGCGGCAGCAGCGCTGATGCAATAATCCGCGATTTGCCCGGGTTCGCCGAGATGCTTTTCTCGCAACCACAGCTGGTGGAAGGGCACCCCGTGCAGATCTTCCCCGTAAGCGCCGAAGGGGTGGAAATACCGATCGCCTTGCTGGCCCCAATTCACGAACTCGATCCCGAGTTTAAAGGTGCCCTTGGTCGCCTTGAGGAAGGCATTCTCGTCGATATCAAGCATGCGGTTGAAATTGATAATCGGCGGAATCGTTGCCTCGCCCACGCCCACCGTGCCGATTTCATCCGATTCGACCAGTGTGATCGAGCGCGCTCCGTCGGCTAGGTAGCGCGAACATGCCGCGGCCGTCATCCAGCCAGCGGTGCCGCCACCAACGATCACGATACTGCCGATCGCGCCGTGTCCTTCAATGCTGCGCTTGTTCAATTTGTGCCTCTTCCCCTGTGGCGCGCGCCCATATGTTGCGAATATGTAACCATTGACGAGAGAATATCACAATATGGATCATGCTCCCCATTGCACGAATGACACATCCGGCATAGGGTGCTGTGGTCAAAAATAGAAACTGCCATCTAAATTGGTAGCGCTAACACTGGGAGGGAACAACGTGGCGAAGACCTCGTTTACAGATTTTGCACCTGACGAATCGCGTGTCGAATGGCTCCGCAAGTCGCTGAAAGCGGGCTCGTCGTTGGCCGTCGTCGGCGCGCTGCTTGCCGCCGGTCCGGCCTTCGCACAGGAAGTCCCCGCTGGCACTGAGGCTGTCGATCCGGAAGATGAAATTCCCGAAGGCGGAAACGTAATCTACGTTGACGGCTTCCGTGCCCAGCTTGCCAACTCGCAGAATATCAAGCGCGAATCCGATACCATCGTTGATGCGATTACCGCCGAAGATATCGGCGCACTTCCGGACCGTTCGGTGACCGAAGCGTTGCAGCGTATTCCCGGCGTGTCGATCAATCGCTTCGCAGGCTCGAATGACCCCGACCACTTCTCGGTCGAAGGATCGGGCGTGGTTATCCGCGGCCTCAACTTCGTGCGCGGTGAATTCAATGGTCGTGACGCCTTCTCGGCCAATGGCGGTCGCCAGCTTGGCTTCTCGGACGTCCCTGCCGAACTGCTCGGCTCGGTGATCGTCGCCAAGAACGTCACGGCGGAAATGATCGAAGGCGGCCTTGCCGGCACGGTCAACCTCAATGTCCGTCGCCCGTTCGACAATGACGGGTTGTTCTGGGGTGGTTCGCTTGAAGTTAACTATGCCGACCTGATCGAGGAGTTTTCTCCGCAGGGATCGCTGCTCATCAGCAACACGTGGGATACAGGCGTGGGCCGCTTCGGCCTGCTCGCTGCTGCCAGCTATTCGCAGGTGCTTAGCCGCTCGGACGGTATTCAGGTCACCAACTTCCAGACGCGCGATGGCGCGACGGTGGCCGGCGCGAACGGTGCAGGCCCGGTGGTACGCACACAGGTGCCCGGCTTCGACGTGCTCTACGCGCCTCTTGGGGGCCAGTTCCGTACGCAGGACTATAACCGTCAACGCTACGGCTACACCGCCGCTGCGCAGTGGGAGAGCATCGACGAAACCATGGTGGCAACGCTGCAATGGTTCCGCGCCGATTCATCCAACGCATGGGGCGAACACACGTTCGAGTCCGCGCCGGATCTTGCCGAATACAACACCTTCCCCGCTCCGGGCACCACCTATCAGGTGGACGAGAATGATGTGTTCGAAAGCGGATACATCACCTTCCCCGGCACGGGCTGGCGTACGGGCGATAGCGGTTCGGCCACCACGCGTGTCCCGACCGGCGGTGTGCAGCAATCGCTGAGCCGCCGTCAGGTCTATCAGGAAACGACGAACCAGGATTTCGGCTTCAACTTCCTGTGGACTCCGAATGAGCGCTGGTCGTTCAATTTCGATGCGCAGTATACCGAAGCATCGACCGACAATCTTGACTTCTCGGTGTTCGGTTCGACGTTTGCCGATACGCAGCTCGACATTTCGGGCGATTTGCCGGTCGTAATCCCCACCATTCCGCAAACCGTTCGCGCCGATTGGGCAGCTCCCAGTTCGTTGGAAGGGCTCTCGAGCGCGGAATACTTCACGTCGCGCGATTACACCTTCTGGCGTGCCGCGATGGACCACATCGAGGATAGCGACGGCGGACAATATGCCTTCCGCGGCGATGCGCAGTATTCGTTCGCCGATGATAGCTTCCTGCGCCGGTTCAAAGTAGGTGGCCGTTACTCGGATCGCGATCAGACGGTTCGTTTCACCACCTACAACTGGGGTCGCCTGTCCGAAGTGTGGGCTGGCAACTCAGGAAGCGCGGTCTTCTTCGATGAATATCCCGAAGGCCAGTACGCGACCGAACTCTTCGAGTTCCCCAACTTCTTCCGCGGGGCAACGCCCGGTCCGATCGGCGGAAACTATTTCGCCGGTGATTTGATCAACCAGTATCAAGAATCGGCAGACTTCTTCCAGGGCATCGAGGAGTACTGGCGCGTTGGCCAGGACGGGCCTGCCGATGGCCAAGGTCAAGGCTGGCGTCCGCTGGCTGAGCGTGAGGGCGTGATTGCGGGTACGCCTTTCCTGCCTTCCGACATTCAGGAAGTCTCGGAGCGCACTTACGCCGCCTACGCCATGCTGTCGTTTGGTAACTCGGAATACGCCGAATACCCCACGATCAGCGGTAATATCGGTGTGCGCTTTGTCGATACTTCGCTGAATTCGGCAGGTTCGGTGGCTTTCCCGTCGGAACTGACGGTGGGCGGTGGCGACACTTTCGCGGTCGCGTGCGACCCGACACCTGAAGTACCCGATGGCGCCCCTCCGGGCACGCCGCCGGTGGTTCCGAACCTCCCGGCAGAGTGCGATCTTGGCGAACCAGGCTTTAACAACGCACAGGCCTTCGCCAACAACGCCTTCACCGAGAATACGGCAGTCAACAATTATCAGAACTGGTTGCCCAGCCTGAACCTCCGCCTCGAACTCAACGATGAATTGCAGGTCCGTTTCGCTGCCTCGCGCACAATGGCACGGCCTGACTTCCGTTACGGTCGGAACTTCATCACGATCGGTGCGGACCGCTCGCAAGGCTTCCGTTTCCAGGCGAATGCGGGGAACCCGTTCCTCGTCCCGGCGACGGCGGACCAGTTTGACCTCTCGCTCGAATGGTATTTCGACACGGTGGGATCGATCACGCTGACCGGCTTCTACAAGTCGATCGACAACTTCTTCTACGATTCGGTTTCGTTCCGCGATTTCACCAACAATGGGCAGACCTTCGAAGTCGCCATTCGCGGTCCGGCGAACTACACCGAAGAGCGCGGAGAAGTGAAGGGCTTCGAGCTTGCCTACCAGCAGACGTTCGACTTCCTGCCGGGGCCGCTTTCGGGCTTGGGCTTCTCGGGGAACTATACGTTCATCGACAGCCAGGGCATCCCGAATGCAGAAATCGGCGGAATCGAAGCGCCCGGACAAGAGGGAACCGTACGCCCGGGCAATCTGCCGCTGGAGCAGTTGTCGCGCCACAACGTGAACGCCACACTGTTCTACGAAATGGGTCCGATCTCGGCCCGTGCGGCATACAACTGGCGCTCGGAATTCCTGCTCACCAGCCGCGACGTGATCTTCCCGTTCTACCCGGTCTTCAACGATGAAACGGGGCAGCTCGATGCCTCGCTCTTCATCAGCCTGACCGACAACGTGAAGTTCGCCATTCAGGGCACCAACCTCCTCAACGAGGTCACCCGGACGCAGCAGCAGTTCACCGAAAGTGGACTGATCGGGCCGCGGTCGTTCTTCATCAACGACCGTCGCTTCAGCTTCGGGCTCCGCGCTACCTTCTGATCACGCACCAAGGTCAGGAGAAAAGGGCCGCCGCTCCCAGCAATGGGAGTGGCGGTTTTCCTTTGTGGGAAACGAGCAGCGCGCCGGAGGGAAGCAATTCATCCTTGCTCTATTCCCCGCGCACAAAAGCCCACGCAGCCCCAACAGGACCACGCGGGCTTTAGGGCCTAAGCAAGTCAGGAAATCAGGACGCGGCCTGCGCAAACACTTCGGCAAGAGCCGTGCGCAGGGGCTTGGCGCGATAGTCCGCATCGTAGGGACAGCAACGGACTTCCAGCCCGTCGTCACGCGGTGCGAACCCCTGCAGCCAACTGAAGGGATCGACCATCCCCCACGCCAGAATATCGCCGAGCTGCTCATATTCGAGCATAATCTCGAAATAGCGCTTGGTGAAATCCGCCACCGCCGCATCCCGGATCGCAATATCGGACGACAGCGCTTTGTCTTTCACGTCGAACTCGGTGATGACGAGGTCGTAACCCATCGCCACCACTTCATCGAGGAACTGCCGCCATTCAGCCTCCGCATAGGGGCCGAGCCCGGTAGCGGGATCAATCTCGAACATTTCGATATGCGATTGGATGCCGAGGGCGTCTACTGGCACACCGCGCGCACGGAACCCTTCGAGCAATCGCAGGACATCGCGGCAATGTGCGCGGTGGGCGGGCTCCCAGCTCATATAGTCGTTATAGACAAGCTGCGCGTCTGGTAGCTGTTCGCGCGCGGTGTGGAACGCCAGATCCAACACAGCTTCCGGGCTTCCCATAGCGCGGCTCATGCTGGTTTCGATGGTGGTGTTGCGATCATGATCGATCGCTTCATTCACCACGTCATAGCTGGTGATGACGCCGCGGTAGCGGCCTGTGACGGCGCGAATGTGATCGACCAGCATCCGCTCCGCCTCTTGCACAGGGTTCGCGCCGAAATCGTAATTGTTGAGCCATTCGGGAAACCAGCGCGGCCGGTGCCAGAGCAGAGTGTGCCCGCGCACATCCTGTCCATTCGCCTGCGCCCAATCGACAATGGCGTCGAAACGGGAGAAATCATAGGTGTCGGGTGCGGGACGCAGCGCCTGCCACTTCATCTCGTTCTCGGCAACGATAACCGCGCTCTCGCCCGCAACAATCGACGCATAGGCAGGGTTCTGAATCGCACCCGAATTTGTAGAGCGGCCGTTCCAGCCAATGGCGCTGCCGAACCTGCGGCCTGATCGAACCGCCAATTCTGTTAATGAAGGAAGCGGTGTCGATACCGCTGGTGGCGCTGCAACGGATGAAATCCCTCCCGTATCAAGCCCGGAGCACGCGCCTGCACCAAATGCAGCAAATCCGGCCAAGGCCTGCCTGCGGGTCCAGCGATCTACAAATTTCATATCAGTATGGTTCCATTTCAGAAGCAGCGGCAATGGTTTTGCACGCGGCAAGGCTCCGCAGCGCAATGGCGATGGCCATGCCCTTGCGATTGCCAATCCTGTGCAGCGAGCGCCCTACGAACAGCAGGACACAAATCGCCCATGCCAATCGCATCATTGGCGCTAGCGCTGATCTTCGCAGTGCTCATAAAACAGTGAATTCCGCGTGCTTGAGCGCATCGCGATGTGACGACGCGCCCACGAAAACCGTCACGACGCCGGGCTCGTTCACTTCTTCCATAGCGCGGTTATAGAAAGCGAGCTTTTCCGGCGTCAGCGTGAAGCGCACAACCCGGCTCTCGCCCGGCTGCAAAGTGATACGGGCAAAATCCTTGAGCCGCAGGACAGGCTGCGTCACCGAAACGTGCTGGCGCTGGATATACAGCTGCACCACTTCGTCGCCTGCCATGATGCCAGTATTGGTGACCCGCGCCTCTACCTCCACCGCTTGATCAGCGGAAACCGTGGCGGCGCTCAAAACCGGGTTGGCAATATCAAAAACCGTGTAGCTGAGCCCGTGGCCGAAGTGGAAAAGCGGGTCCGCCCGGTCGAACAGATAGCCGCGACGCGCCGTCGGCTTCTGGTTGTAATAGATCGGAACCTGGCCTTCGTTGCGCGCCACCGTGACGGGAAGTCTTGCCCCCGGATTGTTGCGGCCGAGCAAGGTTTCGGCCATCGCAATGCCGCCCTCCTGCCCCGGATACCAGCATTCTAAGACGGCATCCGCTTGCTCGACAACAGCAGGCCAGCTTGGCGGGCATCCATTGATCGCACAGACAATCAACTTGGCCCCGGTCTCGCGGCAGACCGCGGCAATCGTGTCTACCAACTCGTTCTGCTCGCCGACAATGTCGATATCGGTGCGGTCGCCAAGATGCGTGGTGGCAAAGCCTTCGCGGCTGGTCTGTTCCGTATCGCCAATGGCCAGCACCACGGTATTCGCTGTGCGTGCCACCTGTGCAGCTTCCGCGATCAAACGCAGGTTCTCGTCCCGCGGCGCAAGGCGCACGTCGCTTTGCGAGCGGTTTTCGCTGGTGGTGATGAACACGCCCTGCGCGGTGACGTAATCGGCATCGGGCGCAATTTGCCGCAGCCCTTCGATCAGGCTGATCGCTTGTTGTGGGACGCTGGAATACCCGCCCAGCCGGGCAATCGCATGGTTCGGCCCGATCACCGCCACGCGGCCCATGCGTGCGGGGTCGAGCGGCAAGGTGCCGTCCTTGTTGGTGAGCAGGCACATGCCCTTGCGCGCCGCTTCCAGCGCCAGCGCGCGTGCTTCGGCATTCCCGGTAACGGCGCGCGCTTGCGCGCTATCACCATAAGGGTTTTCGAACAGGCCAGCACGGAACTTGAATTCCAGCATCCGCGCGCAGGATATGTCGACCAGTTCGAGCGGAATCCGCCCGGCTTCCACCGCTTCGACAAGGGTCGCATAGGCGAGGCCTTCGGGCAGCTCGCTATCGACCCCGGCGAGCAGCGCCTGATGCGCGGCGTCTTCGAGATCGTTCGCCACGCGGTGCAGCGTTGCCAGCTCGTGCACGCCGCCATAATCGCTGACGATCACACCATCAAAGCCCCACTCGCCGCGCAACACATCGCCGAGCAGCCAAGTGCTCGCGTGGCTTGGAACACCGTCAATCTCGTTATAGCTCGGCATGACCGCGCCAATGCTGGTGCGACGGACGACTTCGCGGAACGGCGGAAAGAAGTTCTCGCGCAATTCCCGTTCGCTGATCTGTGCCGGGCTGATATTATTGCCCGCTTCCGGTTGCCCGTGGCCGGTCATATGCTTGAGCGTCGCAAAGACTTTGCCATCTGCCAGCCGTTCAAACTTCCCCGGTCCTTGCAAGCCTTCGACTGCGGCGACGCCCATTTCGCCGCAGAGATAGGGATCTTCTCCCCACGTTTCCTCGATCCGGCCCCAGCGCGGATCGCGCACGATATCGACCACCGGGCTCAGCACCAACGGCACACCCCGTGCGCGCACTTCTAGCGCGATTTGCGATTGCACACGGCGCATCAGATCGGTGTCAAACGTGCCCGCCAAGGCGATGGCTTGCGGGAACATTGTGGCTTCGGTCGCCATATAGCCGTGCAGCGATTCCTCGTGCACGAGAACCGGAATGCCCAGCCGCGTATCTTCCAACGCCCAGCGTTGCAGCGCGTTGATAAATTCGACCGTCTGTTCGGGCGTGCGCCAACGCGCTGCCGTGCCGCCCGCCGCGCCCGTAATCCCCGGAACGCCGCGCTTGTCGCTGGGGCGCGTGACATGGCCGATCCCGTCGGGAAACGCGTCGCTGGCCTTGGTGGGGTTAAACGACAGATCATCGATCATGTCGCCTTTGCCCTGCCAGGCAGTGCGCAATTGCTGCACCTTTTCGGCCAGCGTCATTCGCGCCATGAGATCAGCAACGCGCGCCGGGATGGGGGCGGCGGCATCCTTGTAGATCGGCCCCGTTTCCTGTGCGAACGCCAGCGGCGCATGCGCGATAGCGAGCGCTGAGAGGCTGCCGCCCCCAAGCAATTTGAGGGCGGCGCGCCTGTTCATTCGGCAAGTTCCAGCGAAACTTCGGTCAGATCCACCGAATTGGGGCCAACCATGATGGTGAATTCGCCCGGTTCGGCCACGAATTGCATATCACGGTTCCAGAGCATGAATGCCTCGGGCCGGATCGTGATATCGACCGTCGCCGTTTCGCCGGGCGCAATCGTTACACGCTCGAACCCGACCAGTTCCTTCACCGGGCGGGTTACAGAGCTGACAACGTCGCGCAGATATACCTGTACGACCTCATCCCCCTCCCGATCGCCGGTATTGGTCACCGGCACCCGGACAGTCACACCCTCACCCGGAGCAATTGTCGTGTCTAACAGGATAGGTGCGCCAAATTCGAAGGTGGTATAGCTCAGGCCGTGTCCAAACGGATAAAGCGGGCTGACTTCGGCAAACAGATAGCCGCGCCGCGCGCTCGGCTTGTGATTGTAGAAGACGGGCACCTGTCCCACGTCGCGCGCCACCGTTACCGGGAGCTTGCCACCCGGATTGACGATCCCAAACAGCGCATCGGCAATGGCATTGCCTTGCTGTTCGCCAGCGTACCACGTTTCGAGGACGGCGTTAGAGCGTTCCGCCACGAGCGGGTAGCTTGGCGGACGACCGTTGACGAGCACGGTAACCAGCGGGATGCCAAGATCGGCCAACGCAGCGACAAGTTCGTTCTGCTCGCCCACCAGATCGAGGCTTGTGCGGTCCCCAAGATGCGTCTCGGCCCAGCCCTCACGGCTGGTCTGTTCGGTATCACCGATAAACAGCACGATCGTATCCGCGCCCCGCGCCGCTTCAACCGCTGCTGCAATCATGCGGCGGTTTTCTTCGGGGTCTGCGAGCACGACTTCGTCTTCCCACCAGTCATCATTGACCGTAATCCGCACGCCCTCGGAATAGATGACCTCGGCTCGGTCCCCCACCAAAGCCTGAATGCCCTCCAACGGGGACACAGTAGCGCGGGGTATGCCATAATAGCCGCCCAGCCGGGCAACGGCGGCGTTGGGTCCGATCACCGCGATGGTCGGACGGTCGGCCGAGCCCTGTGGACTGGCCGCAGGGAGAGCGAGCGGCAAGGTGCCGTCATTTTGCAGGAGGATCAGCGATTCTTCTGCAGCGCGGCGGGCCAGTGCCACGCCTTCGGGGCCGTTGGAAGCTTGCGCCGCTGCCAGATCGGTCACGAACGGAGCTTCAAACAGGCCGGCATTGAATTTCATGGTCAGAATGCGCCGGACAGCGGCATCGATTTGCGCTTCGGTTATGCTGCCATCGGCAAGCAGCGCCGCCAGATTGGTAAAGCCTGCGCCATCGGGGAAATCGATGTCCACCCCGGCGTTGATGGCGAATTCCGCCGCACCCGCATTATCCGCGGCCAACCGATGGCGGGTGACCATCTCCTCAATGGCGAAGTAATCGGAAACGACCGTGCCCTGATACCCCCATTCCTGCCGCAGAACATCGTCCAGCAGCCAGACATTGGAATGGCTGGGAATGCCGTCAATCTCGTTATAGCTCGCCATCACCGCATCGATTCCGGTGCGGCGGATCACTTCCAGAAAGGGCGGGAAGAACGCTTCGCGCAAGGTCCGCTCGGAAATCTGCGCCGGGCCGACATTGGTGCCGCTTTCGGGCTGGCCATGGCCCGTCATATGCTTGAGCGTGGCCATAACCTGGCCTTCTCCCAGCCGGCGATCATTGCCGACGCCTTGCAAGCCTTCTACCGCCGCGACGCCCATCTCGCCCACGAGGAACGGGTCCTCGCCAAAAGTCTCTTCGATCCGGCCCCAGCGCGGGTCTCGGGCCACATCAACCACGGGCGAGAGGACTTGGAAGATCCCGCGCGCGCGGGTTTCGCCTGCGATCAGATCATTTACCTCGCGCACCAGATCGGGGTTCCAGGTGGATGCAAGGCCAATGGCCTGCGGAAAGCTGGTCGCATCCAGCGCCGCCAGCCCGTGCAGCGACTCCTCATGCGCCATCACCGGAATGCCGAGCCGCGTATCTTCGCGCGCCCAACGCTGCACCGCATTGATATAGGCAACGCTCTCCTCAATCGAACGGAATGGGGTCACGCGCGGGCTTCCCGGTCCACCGACATCGGCAGGACGGGTGAAAAAGCCAAGCCCGTCCGGATAGCGCTCGCTGGCAAGCGACGGATCGAAGAAATTCTCCTCGTTCTGGATTTCGCCTTTGTTGGTCCACGTGCTGATCATTTGCGCCAGCTTTTCTTCCATCGTCATCCGCGAAAGCAGATCTTCGACGCGCGCCTCAACGGGCAGCGACGCATCCCAATAAGGAGCATCCGCCATGGGCCGGTCCATCGCGGCGACTTCCTGTTCGGTGAACGCCTGCGCGGCAGCACTCGGTGCCAGCGGGCCCATGATCGTCGTGAAAGCAGCGCCTGCGAGCAGCAGCGCGGTCGAGATGCGACCCTTCATAATTCCCTCTCCCATCGGCTGCCTCCTTGACTGTGCAGCCCGTTGTGATAGCGCTACCATGATGAGAGGGAGCAGGATTGTCAATTGCCTGTGTGGCGCGATTTTGGCGTTGACTGCGCTTGCGGTGCCATCTGTGCTTAGAGCGCAGGACGGCTACGATCTGTGGCTTCGTTACGCTCCGCTTGATGGCGAAGCCTTGGAACGTCTCAGGCGGCTTGATCTGCACCCCGTGGCGAGCGACAGCGATGCGAGCGATCCCACCGTCGAATTGGCCCTAAACGAGCTAGAGCGAGGGCTGGCAGGCTTGCAGAACGCGCCGGAAGAAATCCCGGCAGACGGCACGCCGATTGTCCTGCAATGTGACAGCGATTTGCCGGGGCCGAGCGGGCACTACGCCGTGCAGCCATATGCGCGCGATTCAGCGCAGGGTATCGGAATCTGGGCTTCCGAACCAATCGGGTGCCTTTACGGCGCCTTCGCGCTGCTTCGGGCACTCGCGCAAGGCGAGGACCCGCTTACGCTGAACCTCGCATCGGCCCCCGCAATGCCGCTGCGCATGCTCAATCATTGGGACAATCCCGATGGCCATGTCGAGCGCGGCTACGCCGGGCGCTCGATTTTCGATTGGTGGCGTTTGCCCGGCCATCTCGATCAGCGGATGATCGACTACGCCCGCGCGAATGCCAGCATCGGCATCAATGCTGTCGTCGTCAACAATGTTAACGCCCGCGCGGAAATGCTCGAACCGCGCTATATTGAGCGGCTGGCACGGCTGGCGGATGCTTGGCGGCCCTATGGTATCAGGGTATATCTATCCGCCCGCTTTTCCGCCCCGCGCGATATCGGCAGGCTGGATACGGCAGACCCGCTCGAACCGGCGGTGCGTGCGTGGTGGCAGGCGAAAGCGGACGAAATTTACGCCGCGATCCCCGATTTCGGCGGGTTCCTGGTCAAAGCCAATAGCGAAGGCCAGCCGGGCCCGCAGGATTATGGCCGCAGCCATGCAGACGGCGCGAATATGCTGGCCGAGGCGCTGGGTGGGCGGGGCACAGTGATCTGGCGCGCTTTCGTGTATTCGGCGGAGGACGACACCGACCGCGCCGCACAGGCCTACGCCGAATTCGTCCCGCTAGACGGGCAATTTGCCGATAATGTCATCGTGCAGGTCAAAAACGGGCCGATCGATTTCCAACCGCGTGAGCCGTTCCACCCGATGTTTGGCGCAATGCCCAACACGCGGCTGATGCTGGAAGCACAAATCACCAAGGAATATCTCGGCTTTGCCACCCACCTCGCTTACCTTGCGCCCATGTGGGAGGAAGTGCTGCAAAGCGATACGGGTCGCGACGGCACGGTTGCGCAAGTCATCGCTCCTGCTGGTATGGCTGGCGTTGCCAATACCGGAAGCGACCGCAACTGGTCGGGCAGCCATTTCGATCAGGCCAACTGGTATGCTTTCGGACGGCTCGCGTGGGATCCCACACTCTCCAGCGCGGACATCGCCCGCGAGTGGGCGGCGCAAACGTGGAGCCGCGAACCCGCCACACTGGACACCATTGAATCGATCATGATGGATAGCCGGCAGGCCGTGGTGGATTACATGACCCCGCTCGGCCTCGCGCATCTGATGGGAACAGGCCATCATTACGGTCCCGCGCTATGGGTTTGCGACCTTGCCCGGCCGGAATGGAACCCGTGCTATTATCACCGCGCCGACGCGGAAGGCATCGGGTTCGACCGGACCGCAACCGGATCGGATCAATTGGCGCAATACGCTGGTCAAGTGGCTGCGCGTTGGCAGGACCCGGCCACGATTTCTGACGATTATCTGCTCTGGTTCCACCGGGTGAGTTGGCAACACACGACGCAGTCTGGCCGCCCGCTTTGGGACGAACTCGTCTACCGATATGACCACGGCGTAAGCACTGTAGACAGCATGGCGGCGCGTTGGGCCAGCCTCGAAGGCCAGATTGATGCCCGGCGCTACCGCGACGTAAGCGAGTATCTCGCTATCCAGCAGGCCGAAGCGCGGTGGTGGCGCGATGCCAGCATCGCTTACTGGCAATCGATCAACGGCCTGCCTTTGCCTGAAGGCAGCAGCGCGCCTGCCCACTCGCTGGAGCACTACCAGTCGCTCACTTTCCCCGAGGCACCGGGCGACACATGATCGACAACGGAGACGACATCTCGGGCGAGCTTGGGCAAAAAACTTGCTCCACCCCGCGCACCACGCCAGAAGGCCCTCAAAATGGAGGGCTTCTTCACATGACGGGCGTACGCAAGCCAAACCGGCGGCAATCCGGGCAGCCGACAATTGCCGATGTCGCGCGCGCGGCGAATTGTTCACCGATGACGGTCAGCCGGGTGATCAATAACGAGGATAGCGTACGCCGTGACACGCGAGAGGCCGTCCTGGAAGCGATCGGCAAACTCAATTACCGCCCCAACCGCGCTGCACGGAGCCTGGCGGGCGGGGAGCAGTTGCGGATTGCTCTGCTGTTCGACAACCCGTCCAGCTCCTATCTCGCCGAATTCCTAGTCGGCGCACTGGAAGAAGCGGGGCGCATAGACGCACAGTTGATCGTCCAAGGCCTCGGCGATCAACCCGACGATCACGGAAAAGACGGCAAGAAGCTGATCCGCAAGCTGCTCGATGCCGGAATCCGCGCCTTCGTCCTGCCACCGCCGCTGTGCGACAGTCAGGATGTGCTGGACCTGATAACGAACGAAGGCGGGATCGCAGTGGCGGTTGGGCCGGGTTTCGCCAGCGGCACCGGCGCGGCGGTACTGATCGACGACTATCAAGCTGCTTATGACATGACGAGCCACATCATCGGGCTCGGCCACCAGCGCATCGGCTTCATCATCGGTAATCCCGAACAGGTCGCCGCAGCCCGGCGCTTGAACGGATACCGGCAGGCCATGACCGATGCGGGCCTCGCCATTGACGAGAAACTGGTAGTGCAGGGCCGCTTTACCTATCGCAGCGGGATGGACGCTGCCGAACGCATGCTGTCTGCTGCGGTGCCGCCGACAGCCATTTTCGCGTCGAACGACGATATGGCGGCGGCCACCGTCGCCGTGGCCCACCGGCGTCATCTCGATGTGCCCAGCGATATCACTGTCTGCGGGTTTGACGACACCGACCTCGCGCGTTCGATCTGGCCAGAACTCACGACCATCCGCCAACCGATCCGCGAAATGACCGCTTGGGCCGTGGAGACTGCCGCACGGCTCGTCCGCACGAAACGCAATGGCACGCGGATCGAAGCCGAAAACAAGTTCATGCCATATGCGCTGGTGCGGCGCGAATCCGATGCTGCACCCAGCCTCGCCTCTCGAAAGGACGAAGTAAGACCGTGACCGAAAGCGCCCCCCGCACACTGCGAAGCCGCGACTGGTTTGCCAACGCCGAAAGGATGGACATGACTGCGCTCTATCTGGAGCGGTTCATGAATTACGGCGTCACACCAGAGGAATTGCAGAGCGGCAAGCCGATCATCGGCATCGCACAATCGGGCAGCGATCTTTCTCCATGTAACCGCATCCATCTCGATCTCGCCAAGCGTGCGCGCGACGGCATCCGCGATGCGGGCGGCATTCCGATTGAATTCCCCGTTCACCCCATCTTCGAAAATTGCCGCCGCCCGACTGCCGCGCTCGACCGCAATCTGCTCTATCTCGGGCTGGTCGAACTGCTCAACGGGTATCCCCTTGATGGCGTCGTGCTGACCACGGGGTGCGACAAGACCACGCCCAGCCAGATCATGGCAGCCTCCACCGTCGATATTCCCGCCATCGTACTGTCCGGCGGCCCGATGCTTGATGGCTGGCACAATGGCGAACTGGTGGGCAGCGGGACGGTTATCTGGCGCAGCCGGCGCAAACTTGCCGCTGGCGAAATCGACGAAGCCGAATTCCTCCGCCGCGCCACGGGCAGTGCCCCGTCTGCCGGGCATTGCAATTCGATGGGTACGGCAAGCACCATGAACGCCATGGCTGAGGCGCTCGGCCTGTCGCTGACCGGTTGCGCCGCCATCCCCGCCCCGTACCGCGAGCGCGGCCAAATGGCCTACCGCACCGGGCGACGCATTGTGGAAATGGTGCTGGAAGACCTGAAGCCCTCGGACATTCTTACGCGCGAAGCTTTCCTCAACGCTATCGCCACCAACAGCGTGATCGGTGGATCCTCAAACGCGCAGCCGCACATCGTCGCGATGGCGCGCCACGCAGGTGTCGAGCTGGAAAGCGACGTTTGGCAGGAGCATGGATACGATCTCCCGCTGCTCGTTAACATGCAGCCTGCCGGGGAATATTTGGGTGAGCGGTTCCACCGCGCAGGCGGGGTCCCTGCCGCAATGTGGGAATTGCTGAACGCTGGTAAGCTCAACGGCGATGTCGTCACTTGTACCGGCAAGACGATGGCGGAAAATCTGCAGGGCCGCGAAGCCAATGATCGCGAGATGATCTTTGCGTTCGACAAGCCTCTGCGTGAACGGGCCGGGTTCCTTGTCTTGTCGGGCAATCTGTTCGATTTCGCGATCATGAAGACTTCGGTGATTTCCGAGGAATTCCGCGCCCGCTATCTCTCGCATCCCGGTCAGGAGGGCATTTTCGAGGCGCGCGCCATCGTGTTTGATGGTTCGGACGATTATCATCATCGCATCGACGATCCGGAACTGGCGATTGACGAAGATTGCATTCTCGTCATCCGTGGTTCTGGCACAATCGGTTGGCCGGGCAGTGCCGAAGTCGTGAACATGCAACCGCCGGAAAAGTTGATCCGCGAAGGCAAGCAGTGGCTGCCCACGCTGGGCGACGGGCGGCAATCGGGTACGAGTGACAGCCCCTCGATCCTTAATGTGTCTCCGGAAAGCGCGGTAGGCGGCGGACTGGCTTGGCTGAAGACCGGCGACATCATCCGCGTTGATCTCAATGCGCGCACGTGCGACGCCTTGGTGAGCGAAGAAGAAATCGCACGGCGCAAGGCTGAGGAGCCCGCGCCCCCGATCCCCGAACACAACACCCCGTGGGAAGAGCTGTTCCGCGAAAAGACCGGGCAATTGGGCGAAGGCGGGGTGATGGAATTCGCGCTGAAGTATCGCGGCACCAGCCGTCGCATCCCGCGCCACAACCACTAATGCCTTTGGCCTGGCGCGGTTTATACCGGGCCAGGTTCAGGCTCCGAGCTTTAGCTAGCCGAAATCTGCATTTCCAGCGAGGCAGTGCAGCCCGGTGGCAGAGCGATCATGCCGCGCGGGGACTGGTTCAGCGCATCGGGCAGGTGGCTCACAGGCTCACAGCACAGCGCAGAGCCGTCTGCCGGGGAATAGACATGCAGCAGCGGCGCCCCGCTTGCTTGCAGAGTGATGGCGCCGAGATCATCAGTGATCTCCACAGCGCCATCCCACCCTGTGAAGCAGTGATCAACCAATTGGTCGGGCGGGCTCGCACCACCGCGCCAATCTGCAAAACGTGCAGCGGGCATGATCTCACCAGTCGGGATCAGCCGGTCATCAACGTCCACCATCCCGTGGCTGACAAAGCGCACCTGCGTTTCCGGTCGCCTCCGGAAATAAGGGTGAAGACCCAGCCCTGCGGGCATAGGCAAGGGTGACAGGTTGGTCACGTCGAGCCACATTTTCAGCCCGCGTGCGCCAAGCCGGAATGTCTGCCGCGCGCTGTAAGCCCAAGGCCAGCCCGAGGCACCGGCGCCCGATGGCGCAGGCGTGGTCGTCATATGTTCGTGCATCAACGTGCAACGCGCATCGGCCTGCTCGGTAACGCTCCATGGCATTTGCCAGCCGAGGCCGTGGAGGCTGCTCGTTTCGGGCAAGAAATTGTGCGGCAGATCCACCGCTATCCCGTCCCACACAAACCGCGCATCCGCTATCCGGTTGCAATAGGGGACGAGCGGGAAACACCCGGCATCCAACGGGTTGGTCGACCCCGCCGGCACCGTCCGCAGAATTTCCACATCGCCGCGTCGCAGCGCGCCAATCGCTCCGCCGATTTCCGGGAGCAGTTCCAGTTCCCATCCATCGGCGTGCAGCAAAACGCTCATTCGGTCACCGCGATTTCAAAGCCGGGGATGGCGATGCCGCGCCCGTCGTGCACGTTGACCACGGGGGCATCGGCCCAGCCGTGGCGGATGCGCGTGACCGGCGCGCCGTCAAGCGGAAGATCCACAAAAGTCCCATGAGCACGCCCAGAGGCAAAGCGGCAGGCTGCTTGCGTGTCGCCGCAAAGCTCGAATGCGAGCGCTGGTCCGCTCCAGCTTTCCAGTCCGCCCTCCACACCATGGAACGTAATCCGCACAAGGCCATCAGCTATCTGGGCGGAGACAGGAGCAGGCTGAGCATCGCCTAAAGCTGCCATTGCCAAGCGCTCGCCGAGCAGCACTTTGTTCGTGGGGTGGATATCGCTCCATTCGCCAAGATCGATGGCCGTGACGAGCGCTGCATTGGGATCAGCCAGCGCAGCCTGACGCTGGATTTCGCGAAGATCGGCCCAGCCGCTCGCCACCGGCGCTGATGAGGGCATGCCGTAATTGGCCAGCTGAACAACCATAACGCGAAGATGCCCACCGAATTGCTCACGCCATCCGGCAAACAATTCGCGCAGGCGATCACCGTAGCCGGGGATGCCGACATCGCTTTCGCCCTGATACCACGCGGCACCCGCCAGCGGGAACGCGCCAATGGGCGCGATCATCCGGTTGTGCATGACGCCGATACCGGCATTGGCATCCCACGGCGTGCGCGGCGGCGATTGCGTGACGGGGCTGACCGCGTAACGCCAGCCGTCGCCCAGTGGCAGCCGCTCGCTCCCGACGGTCAGCGAGAGCCGGTCCGCGCTGCTTTGCATCCCGCCCTGCCCCCAGCTGTTGCTGGCCGCAAAGATGATCTCGTTTGCGCCTTCGTGCAGGAAATGAGCAGGAACGGCATAGTCCCGTTCAGTGCTCCAGCCATGGCTGATCCCGACCGGGTGTCCGTTTACCCATGTCGCATCAAGATCGTCGATAATGCCGATATTGAGTCTGCCGCCCGCCTCTGCTTGCGCTGCCGTCATATGCACCGTCCGGCGGAACCAAACAGTGCCAACCGCAGGCACATTGGCATCCCAAGCGGTGAAAGGGCCGATGGCAGGCACTGGTGCCCATGTGAGGCTGTCAGGATTGCTCCAAGGCTCCGATCCGCCACTGGCATCGCTATACCACGCTTCCCACTGCGGCGCGAAAGCGGCAACGGCCGCCTGCGGGTCTGCGCTAAATCCTGAAAGCACTCGCATCTGCTCTTCGCCGTACAGCGCAGCGCCGCCTTCGGGGCTGAGCCAAGCGCGGATTTGCGATCCGCCCCAGCTTGAGTGAATGGCCCCCACCGGAATATCGAGGGCGGTCCGCAGGTCACGCAGCATGTAATAGCAGGCGGCGGAAAAGCCGCCGGTCGTGTCCGGGGCGGCAGACTGCCATTCAACCGGACCAGAAAACTCACGCTCAGGGACAGGCGCGGTATCGAGCGGCACTGTCAGCATGCGCAGCAACGGATCATTGCTAGCCTGAATGTTGTTGTAGCCGTTGAGTCCCGCGGCGACGGTGAAGGCCATATTGGACTGGCCCGAACACAAATAGACATCACCAACGACGATATCGTTCACCACAACGGAACCGCCCGCTTCCCGCACTTCGAGTGTCAGCGGCTGCGCGCTTGCCTCGCGTGCTGGAAAGCGCAACACAAAGGTGCCGTCCGCTCCGGTCTGCACGGTTGCCCGGTCATTCCCCAGCACTGCGGAGATCGTGCCACCCGCTTCGCTATAGCCTTGCACGGTGATAGCGCGGTCCCGCTGGATGACCACGCCATCGCTCCACACCGGGGATAACGCTACTTGTGCGGCGGCGGGAGTTGCTAGTGCGGCGAGAGCCGTCGCGATGGTGATGGCGAAAGTGCGCCGCATCAGCCCAGCTTCACCTGTGCTTGCGGCACCCCTGCGACAGGTGCTTCGAAAGACAAGAGGCTGCCTGCTTCGGGATAGGCTGCATAATCCTCCGGTTCCATGTTCTTGGTCGCCGTTGTAACGTAGGCGGTGCGCAGATCGGGGCCGCCCAGCGCCATCTTGGTAATGTCGCGCGCAGGCATGGCCCACGTTCCCACCAGTGCGCCATCGGGGCTGAAGCGGGCGACCCGTGCGCCCAGGTAAAGGCCCGTCCACACATGATCCTCGGCATCGACAATCGGGCCATCGGGATAAGCATCAGGGAACAATGCGCCCGTATCGACGAAAGGCCTCGCTTCGCCCACGCCAGAAGTGCTCAAGTCTGCCACCATGATTTTCTGCGCGGTCGTGTCAGTGAAATAGATGCGATCACCCTGCGCGCTCACAGCAGGCCCGTTGGTAATCGCAATGCCGGATGGGCCAGCTGGGCGGACTTCGCCCCGGTCGAACATATAGAACCGTCCCGATGCGGAGCTTTCGCTATCGTCCATCGAGCCGAACCAAACGCGGCCCCACGGATCGGTGCAAGCATCGTTAAGCCGGTTGCCTGTCGGTTCGCCCGGAACGGCCATTAGCCGGGTAAACGTCTGCGCTTGCGGATCAAAAGTGTAGAGCCCGTCCTGCAAACCACAAAGCAGCAAGCCATCCTCGGTCGGCAGGCCCCAGCCGATCTGGCCGGGCGCTTCGCTACGGACGTTTCCGCCCGTTTCCGGATCGTAATGCCACAGGAAATGCCCCTTAATGTCGACAAACCACACAACTTCGCGCGCGGCATCCCAGAACACGCCTTCGCCCAAGCGCGTTTCCGCGCGGAGCAGCGTTGTGACCTGCGGGTTTATCTCCATCCTGCATCCACCCAATAATTGTGTGCAGTGCAATAGCGCGCGTCGTCGGAAGCCAGCCACATTGCCATGGCGGCGATATCGACCGGCAGAATGCGCCCGTCGAGGCATTGTGCGGCAACGATCTCAGCCTCGCCTTCGGGCGTGTACCACCGCATCTGTCGCGGGGTTTGCACATTGCCGGGAATGATCGTGTTGACGCGGATGTTATCCCGCCCGAATTCGCGCGCCAGACTGCGCGTGAGGCCTTCAATCGCGGCCTTCGCGGTCTGGTAAATCGTCAAATCTTCCAGCCCGAGATGCCAGCTGATCGATCCCAGATTGATAATGCTGCCGCCACCGGCGGCTTTCATCGCTGGAATAACCGCTTTGGCGGCGAAAAACTGGTGCTTCAGATTGACCGCCATCCGCTCATCCCAATACGCGGACGTCACGTCTTCCACTTTGTGGCGATCATCGCTGGCGGCATTGTTAATGAGGATATCGCAGCCGCCCAGCCGCTCGATCAGCTTGCCGATCTTGTGGCCGTAATCGTCACAATCGGTGATGTCGCAATGGACAAAATGCGGCGGGATCGCGGCAGTTTCCAAGCGTGCGACCAGCTCTTCGCTTGGCGCTTCTTGCACGTCAACAAAGGCCACGGCGCTCCCCTGACGCACGAAGCCTTCAACAATACCTTCGCCGATACCCGAACCTCCGCCGCTGACGATGACTTTGCGTCCCGCCAGCGATGGATAGATTGCGCTCGACCCTTCGGGCCGCAGCTCCCCTCCACTCATGTTCCCTCAGTCTCCCGTGTAAACTGTTTTGATCTGTGTATAGAAATCGACGGCAGCAAAACCCTGTTCACGCGGGCCATAGCTGGATCCCCGCGTGCCGCCAAACGGCACATGGTAGTCGACACCTGCCGTGGGCAGATTGATCATCACCATGCCTGCACGCACATTCTTGCGGAAATCCCGCGCCTTGGCGAGGTTGGTGGTGACGATCCCTGCCGAAAGGCCGAAATTGCCGCGATTGGCAACATCCAGCGCTTCGTCGTAATCCGCCACACGTACTGTGGAAACGACGGGACCGAACACCTCTTCATTGTTGATGCGCATATCGGGCGCCGTGTCCGCAATCACGGTCGGCTGCATGAAATAGCCAGACGCGTCGGTATCGGGTTCCGTCGCGCCTGTAGCCAGTCGACCGCCCTCTTCGCAGGCAATGCCGACATAACGAAAGTTTTGTTCAAGCTGCCGTTGTGAATTGGCCGGGCCAACTTGGGTGCCTTCATCAAGTGCACCGCCGACCTTCAAGCTGCGCGCCTTTGCTGCGAGCTTCTCGACAAACGCATCGTGAATGGCCGCTTCGACGATGACGCGGCTCGAAGCGGTGCATCGCTGGCCCGTCTGGAAGAAGCCGCCGTCTGCGGCTATCGCCACGGCCTTATCCAAGTCAGCATCAGCGCAAACCACCAACGGGTTCTTACCGCCCATTTCCAGCTGGACCCGCTTGTGCGTGGCCGTTGCGCCTTGCAGCACCTTGGCACCCGTGCCCTGGCTTCCGGTAAAGCTGATCGCGGCAATGTCACTATGGTTCACCAGCGCAGCCCCAGCTTCACCGCCGCCCAGCACCATATTGAACACGCCAGCAGGCATCCCCGCTTCGTGAATGATCTCCGCCAGCACATGCGCCATCGCTGGCGTCTCGTTCGATGGAGCCAGCACGACCGTATTGCCGAAGGCCAGCGCAGGAGCGGCTTTCCATGCGGGAATAGCAATCGGAAAGTTCCACGGCGTGATGAGGCCAACAGGGCCAATCGCTTCGCGGTGCGTCGCTACATCGAGGCCTGGCCGCGTCGATTCCAGCGTCAGCCCGTGGCGGCGAAGCGCCTCTCCGGCAAAATAGCGAAAGATGCGGGCGGCGCGCAGCGTCTCGCCAATGCCCTCACCGCGCAGCTTGCCTTCTTCGCGGGCGAGCAGTTCACCAACTTCGACAGAACGGGCGAAAAGCGCCTGTGCGATCTTTTCGAGCAAGTCCGCGCGCACTTCCGGGCTGGCATCAGCCCAAGCCTTTTGCGCCCCGGCAGCAGCCGCAACAGCAGCGTCGACCGTTGCCGTATCGCCTTGCGGAAAGCGCGCGACAATATCGCTGGTGTCCGAAGGATTGCGGCTTTCCAAGGCATCGCCTGCACCGGTGAAGGCACCGCCGATATAGTGCGAAAGAGTAGTCGTCATGGCAGATCAGATCCTGTCGATTAACCCGCGCGCGGCGAGGTTGCGTGCAAATTCGCGGATGCCCATCGTCCAGGCAGGTGCATCGCGGGATGTCGTTACGGTGTTCGAAAGCGTGCCAAGGCGCGTAGACGAAATCGTCACGACATCACCGACCTTGTGGGTAAACCCGGCGCCCGGCAAATCGCGATCCTGCACTGGCGCAAACAGGGTTCCGCAAAACAGCACGAAGCCGTCAGGATAATGGTGTTCCGACAGGCACTGGGCGACCAGATCGAGCGGATCACGGCTGATTTGCCGCATATCATTGGTGCCTTCGAGCACGTAGCCTTCCGGTCCGTCGATGCGCAGATCGACATTGGCAGTGCGCACATCGTCAATGGTGAAACCATCGTCGAACAGGCGGATGAAAGGGCCAAGCGCGCAGGATGCCGTGTTGTCTTTCGCTTTCGAAAGGAGGAGCGCGCTGCGCCCTTCAAAGTCGCGCAGGTTAACATCATTGCCCAGCATCGCGCCGATGACTTCGCCATGGGCATCGCAAACCACCACAACCTCCGGCTCCGGATTGTTCCAAGTCGAATCCGAGCGCACGCCAATCGGCGCGGCGGCACCAACCGAGGACAGCACAGGTGCTTTCGAAAAGATCTCCGCATCTGGGCCGATCGCCACTTCCAGATATTGCGACCACATGCCTTGCTCGATCAGCAAGTCCTTCAAGCGCGCAGCATCATCGCTGCCGGGCACAACATCGCGGATCGCGCCGACCTTCTCTTCCAGCATAGCGCGGATTTCCGCCGCCTTGCTCGCATCGCCGCGGGCGCGCTCTTCAATCACCCGCTCGATGGCGGAAATCGCGAAGGTGACGCCCGACGCCTTGATTGCTTGCAAATCAATGGGCGAAAGCAAGGTCCAATCCGCAGGCAATCCATCCGCCACCATGCCAAGCGAGACACCGCCCTCGAAAGCGCGGTCCGCCACGGCGCCCGCGACGCTGGCGGTGACACCTGTGATGTCGAATATTTCGCCAGCACGAATGGCAATGACGCAGGGGCCCTCCGGCGAAAGCGCCCGGCCAATAAAATTCCCGCCGGCAAAATCAGCCGGCAACAGCGATTGTAGTGAGTCGGCCATAGCCGGTATCTTGCCCTCTCCTGTGATAGCGCTACCATATGACCCAAGCGGGCACAGAGCAAGAGGTGCCTTAATGGGAGAAGGAAGTTGCGAATGAAAAGTTTCAAATCTGTACTGAGATGCGGGATTGCAGCACTTACTCTATCCGTAAGCGTGACCAGGATCCTTGCCGCACCTGCTGCCGCGCAGTCTGCCGCGCGCTTCGACTTTGTGGAATATGCGGGCGAATCGCAAACCGCCGCTTCCGATTCCTACGCCAATCCGGTGCTTCCCGGGTTCCATCCCGACCCATCGATCGTAAAAGTCGGCGATGATTTTTATATGGTCACTTCCACCTTCAGCTGGTTTCCCGGCCTGCCCGTGCTGCACAGCCGCGATCTGGTGAACTGGACGCAGATCGGCAATGCTGTGGACCGCAGCGGCATGGTGGATTTCGCCGACCTCTCGTTAACAGGTGACGGGCTGTATGCTCCGGCGATTACCTATCACGACGGGACGTTCTACATTCTCAACACATGCGTGCGTTGCGAAGGGAATTTTCTGCTGACGGCGGCCGATCCGGCGGGGTCGTGGTCTGATCCGGTGCTGCTCGATTTCGGCGGGATCGATCCCTCGCTCTATGTCGATGAGGACGGACGCGGCTGGATTACCTATAACGACGCGCCTGCTGTCGAACCGCGATATGAAGGCCACCGGGCAATCTGGATCCGCGAGTTTGATTTGGCCAGCAACCAATTGCTTGGAGAGCCGATCCTGCTGGTCGATGGCGGATTTGATCCGAGCACCAATCCCATCTGGGCGGAGGGGCCGCATATCTACAAAGTCGATGGCTGGTATTACCTGCTCGCTGCAGAGGGCGGCACGGCTGACCAGCATTCGCAAACGATTTACCGCAGCCGAAATGTCACCGGGCCTTATGCGCCGGGGCCGGTCAATCCCATCCTCACCCAGCGCGATTTGCCTGCGGATCGTCCCGACCGGGTGGAGGCGACAGGCCATGCCGATTTCGTGCAGCTTGACGATGGCAGCTGGTGGGGCGTGTTCCTCGCCACCCGGCCCTTCGCGCGGCAGGATACGCTCATGGGCCGCGAGACGTTCCTCTTACCGGTGGAATGGCGCGATGGATGGCCGATTTTCCTGGACCAAGGCGAACCCGTTCCCATGACGGCACCGCGCCCCAACCTTTCGCCTTCTGCGGGCACCGATTGGAGCGTATGGCGGGAGGATTTCAACGATGGCACGCTTGGCCACGGATGGCTGCGCATTCGCGGCATCAACCCAGTGCAGGACCGAATGATCGCCGATGGTGCGCTGCATCTCATCCCTTCGGCAGCGACGCTCGGTGATCGTACTATGCCCGTCTTTGCCGGGCAGCGCCTTCGCCATCACACGGCGAGCTACACAGCGCGCGTATCGTTCACGCCGGGCGCTGAGGGCGATTTTGCCGGGCTGGCCGCGGTGGCAAGTGAAACAGCCTTTGTCGCCCTCGGCATTCGCGGGACCGGAGAGGGCCGCACGATTGCGCTGCTCAATCGCGATTCCGCCACTGATCCGGCAGGCGGAGAAGTTGCCGCAGCGCAGCCCTTCAGCGGATACACGGCCGAACTGCGGATTGCTTTTGACGAGGGCACGGCAGATTTTGCCTGGCGCACACCGGGAGGCCGCTGGCAGATGCTGGCCGAGGATGTGGATGTGACCCACATGGCCTCGGTGCGCAGCAATCTGTTTACCGGCGTGGTTGCCGGGCCATATGCGGTGCGCGGCGGGGATTAGTCCTCGGGCAACCCAAACGCGGCTCTGAGGCCGGGCAGCCAGGTCTCGCTCTGGCTGTCCCAGAACGGAAAGGTGTTGGCATAGGCCCAGGCGCACATGCCGACACCTGTCGGACCGAAGGCCTCGCGCACTGCGGTGTGATACGCGATCCGTTGATCGAGCGATACGCCGCCGTCAAACGCGCCCGTCTCGCCCATGAACGGCGTCATCCCCGTGCGGGCGATATACGCACGTAGCTTGTCCACATCAGCTTGCAGCGTGGCTGCATCGGCAGAGGTGCCGTAAGGCCGCGTATTGGCTTCGGGCACCGGCCCGGCCCATGTCGCGCCCTGATGCGTGAAATCGAACGGGGCGTAATAGTGGAATGTGGGATGCACATTCGGGTCATCGGGCAGATCGAGCGTCGCGAGCGAATCGATCCCGCTCCAGTTGCCGCCGCCAAAGATTACCGGACGGGTCGGGTTGGTTTCGCGGATCGCAGCGAGCGTCGGGGCCATGATGCGCACCAGATTGTCATTGGTGAAAGCATCGTGCGGCTCATTCTCCGGCTCGAACCACAGGCGGTCTGAACGGTCGGCAAAATGCGCTGCAATCTGCCGCCACATCGCCGCCAGCTTTGCCGCATTGGCATCGGGATCGGCGTGCAGCTCTTCAAAATTGTGGCTGTTCATGATGACGTTGAGATCAGCGGCCAAGGCAGCGTCGACCAGTTCTGTCACCCGCGCCATCCATGCAGGATCGATGGTGTAATCCGGCCCGCCGCCGGTCTTGTTGGCCCAGCGCACGGGCAAGCGCACTGTTTCAAACCCGGCAGCGCGGATGCGGGCGAAGTCCGCTGGCCCCAACACGTGCGAGCCCCAGTCGTTTTCCTGCGGGGATTCGAGGTGATTGCCAAGATTGATGCAGGTCCCCACCGGCAGCGGCTCGGCCTGTGCGAAAGCCGGCTGGCTAGGAAAGGCAAGCGCGAGGGACATGGCGGCAAAGGTCACAGTTCGCATCAAAGATTCTCCTGCAAAGCGCACACTGCGGCGCGGGGACGGCCTTCTTCCATTTCGGTTCGATCCTGCGCGATCAGCAATTGGCGTGCAGCATCAACGCGCCAAGGCTCCCAGAACGGACGCGGCGAGCCAATGCCTGTCACGCCGTTGGGGTCACCCGATACAGCGAGCGCCGCCCAATAGTCCTGCATGAAGGCCTCTGACCCCACGGGCAGTCGCTCGAACACCCAACCGATTTCATAAGCATGGCGGGTGAGCCCGCCATTCTCGCCAATATCGAATTCGTATCGCCAAACGGGCCAGTCATGGCTCACCAGCAAATCGGCAAGCCGATCTGCCGGGCAATGGAAAAGCGCATCGGAAAGCGCCCGCGTGCCAACGCCTCCGCGTCTCGGGTCAACCGTTTCGTTGGCATAGATCGCCAGCAGAGCCTCGGCATTTGCCCCGTGAAATTGCCGCACTGTCGGTTCGGCAGCGTTGTCGGGCGCGGTGAACTCCACGCGGTCCGTCCCGATGATCACCGGCAGCGGCTCCCGCGCGGCAAGCAACACATCGGGCGCGGCGGGAAGCACGCGCCCATCGATGACAGTGGTGAGGAAGGGCGTTATCGCGGTTCCGCTGTCCGTTTCGTAACGCTGCGTCAGATCAACAATCTGCTGCACCGGCATGGCCCGCAATTCAGCAACACTTCCGAGCATTGCGCCAGCGGCTTCCGCCTGCGCAAGCGTGCGAAAATCCTGCCCGAAACCGGGGGTGCCGCTTTGCAGGATCGCCGCATCGAACAGGCCCTGCGCAGCGGGAGCCGACAGCATCAGCGAAACATCTTGTGAGCCAGCACTTTCGCCGAAGATCGTCACCTGCGCAGGATCGCCGCCGAAGAGATGGATATTGTCCCGCACCCAGCGCAGCGCGGCGATTTGATCCATCAGGCCGTAATTGCCGCTCGCCCCGCCCTGCTCTGCCGTCAATTCGGGATGCGCCATAAAGCCTAGCACGCCGAGCCGATACTGGATGCCCACCACGACAACGCCCTGGCGCGTCAGGTCGCTATCTGCAGGGCCTCCCGATCCGCCCGAGCGGTTGGAACCGCCATGGATCCACACCATGACCGGGCGCGCGCCGTCCAGCGACGGCGTGCGGATATCGAGCGTCAGGCAATCTTCGCTCCAGCTATCCGCCTGCTGTTGGTTCCAACCTTCGGAATATTGCGGGCACGGCGCAGCTGTTTGCGTTGCGTCGCGCACGCCCTCCCAATCGACAACCGGCTGCGGCGCGCGCCAACGCAAATCGCCGAGCGGCGACGCAGCAAAAGGGATGCCGCGAAAAACGTAGCTGTCGCCAGTTGCGGCCCCTTCCACAACGCCGCCCGGGACAGCCACTTGCGGCCCATCCTGCGCGGCAAGCGGCGACGCCCACGCCGTCAGCGCAAGCGATGCCGCTGCCGCGAAAGCGCTCAGTCGCAAGGGAGGATCACCTCGGCGTCCATGCCCAATCGCACTTCTGCCAGTGCCACCTCGCCAGCGCCCGTACCGCCGAAGAGGAATGGCGTTGGAATCCGCGTCATGTCTGCCCCCTTGTCGCGGAAGCACTTGAGCGGGATGCCATAGCGGACAAAGCCTTGCCCCTCGGTCACGTTGAACGCGCTGGTGGCGAGATTGCCTGTCACATCGCGCATTCCGATCACCGCATTTTCGGGCAAATCGCCAACGTTCATCGTGAACAGCAGCAAGATATCGGCATTGGTCTCGCGGCTGAGATCAACCGCTTCCTGTATCCCCACCGTGATGTGCGTTGTGGTATCACCTGACAGCGTGAATTGCCGCGCGCCTTCCTGCACAACATGGTTGACCGCAGTGATCTCCACCCGACCGCCCAAGATTTCGGCAGGCACCGTGGTAATCCGGGTTTGGCTAGAAGGCTGTGCCGGATCAGTCACATGCAAAGACCAGCTGGCGGCTGGAACGCCGGCCAAGAACCACGTCCGCTCGTCTCCCCCAGCCGCGACACCCGTTTCTTCGGGCAACGGAGTCCACGCCGTGTCCGGCGTTTCATAGGTGAGCCCCTCGCCGAACTCGAAAAGAGCACCGTATTCCATCCGCGCGGTCAGCGGCCACGCGGTAGGCAGGCGTCCGGTGAACGGGTAGCGCGGATTGCCCGCTGCATCGCCCACCAGCACATCGGCCACGCCCCCACCCTCGCTGCCCGGCAGCCAAGCGACGACGAACGCGTCCGAGGCGTTCAGAGCCGGATTCACGTAAAGCGGGCGGCCGGTAATCATCAACGCGACGACGGGAATACCTTGTGCCTGCAAATCGCGCATCGTCTGCCACGGTCCGGTAAGGTTCTGGTCGAGTTGCAAGGTCGCGCGGTCGCCCTGAAATTCCGCGTAGGGGGTTTCGCCGAACACCACGACAGCCACGTCAGGACGCTGGCCAAAGCTGCCGTCGGCGGACATCTCTGCCGATCCGCCGCCCGCTTCCATCGCTTCACGGAACCCATCCCAAAGGCTGGTTGCACCGGGGAAGTGGTCCTCATTGTTGAGGCCGGTGCCTTGCCAGGTAATCGTCCACCCGCCCGACTGGCGGCCGACATCGTCGAACCCATCGCCCGTCACCAGCAAATGCCCACCCGCCGCAATCGGTAGCGTCGACTGGTTTTTCAGCAGCACAAGCGATTGGCGCACCGCATCGCGCGCCACTGCACGATGTTCTGCCGAACCGAGCAATTCATATTCGCCAGCCAGCGGCCGGGTTGACGGGGCGCCGTGATCGAACAAGCCAAGGCGGAGCTTCACCCGCAAGATACGCTCGACGGCGCTGTCGATACGTTCCATCGGCAATTCGCCGGATTGTGCGCGGGCGAGCAGATCATTGTACACGTCGCGCCACGTATCGGGCGCCATATACATATCGATCCCCGCCAGGAGCGCCTGCGGACAGCTTTCATTGGTGCAGCCAGCAACTTGCCCGTGCGCGTTCCAATCGGACACAATGAAACCGCCAAAGCCCATCCGCTCATTCAGCACTTCGGTGAGCAGCGAGTAATTGCCCGTCATTTTGACGCCTTGCCAGCTGGAGAAGCTGGCCATCACGGTAGCGACGCCGCCCTCTACAGCCGGGCCATACGGCACGCCGTGAATGTCGCGCAGATCCTCCTCGGAAATCGAAGAGTCACCCTGGTCGACGCCGTTGTCCGTGCCGCCATCGGCAAGGAAATGCTTGGTAGACGCGATGACATAAGGGCCGGACAGCAGGTCCATATTATCCGGATCGCCTTGCAGCCCTTGCAGCAGCGCCCCGACATAGCTCGCCACCAGATCGGGATCGGAAGAATAACCTTCATAGGCACGGCCCCAGCGGAAATCCTGCGGCACGGCGACGGTCGGCGCGAAGGTCCATTCCTGCCCCGTCACACGGATTTCGCGGGCGGTCACTTGGCCGATTTGTTCGATCAGCGCAGGATTATGCGCCGCACCAAGGCCGATATTGTGCGGGAAGATGGTCGCCCCGATAATGTTGGAGTGGCCATGCACCGCATCGGTGCCCCACACCACAGGGATGCCGACCCCGCCATCGCTGCGATCCACCGACGCGTTGTAAAACGCGTCGGCAGCAGCCAGCCAGTCAGGAGCGGGCGAGAAATCATTGCCGTTAGGGCCGGAATTGCCACCGACGAGAATCGATCCGAGATTATACTGGCGCACTTCGTCGGGCGTGACACAGCACAGATCGGCCTGGATTAGCTGGCCGATTTTCTCCTCCAATGTCATCGACGCAAGCAAGGCATCTATGCGTGCCTCGTGCTCGGCGACGACTGGAACGGGATATTCGTATTCGGGCCAGATTTCGGGATTGGCGATGCCCGGCCCCGGCGTTGCCGAACTTGTCGTGATCGCAATCGGATCGGGGGCAACCGATACCACCTCTTCCGGCACAGTGGCGCAACCCGCCAGCGCGAAAAATGGCAGCGCCGAAATTAAGACCCTGTACCGCATCACCCACTCCCCATTTTTTTATGTCGCCATGGTAACGATATCATTGGCAGAAAAGCAATGGTGACAACGCTGTCAGATTTGGCTGGAAGCGTCAATCCTCTGGCGTCAGGAAGTATCGATGAGAAGGTCGAACCGATTGCTTTGTAGCGCAGCACCGACTTTCAGGCTGCTGGCCCGGTGGAGCCGCGCACGATCACCCGGTGAGGGTGCGTTATCGCCGCCGCGAGCTCACCGCCCTCCAATTGTTTGAGCAAGCGGTCCGTCGCGTCGGCAGCGATAGCTGCAACGGGCTGCTCCACAGTGGTGAGTTGGGGCCAGCACAATCGGGCAATGTCGGCATCGTCGAAGCCGGCAATCGACACCGCATCAGGAACGGCGAGGCCTAGAGCGCGCGCAACGCTGAGCGCGGCAGCGCCCATATCATCGTTTTGGGCCAGAATCGCGGTGGGGCGATCTGTGCGCGCCAACAATCGGTGCGCAGCAGCCTCGCCGCTATGAAAAGTAAAGTCGCCGCGTTCGATCCTGATGTCATCCGGCGCTATTCCCGCTGCTGCAAACGCATCGCGATATCCTGCTAGCCGCGCACTGGTGGCGGCGTGACCCGGATGGCCGAGAATAACCCCAAACCGGCGATGGCCCAGCTGCACCAGATGTTCAGCAATGGCCCGCCCTGCAGCGCGTTCGTCCAGCAACGCGCAACTCCCGCGTTCGAGCATGGTGCCCGGCGTTATCCGCGCATAGCGGATCCCGCTATTATCGAGCGCATCGAGCACTTCGGGAATGTCGCAGCTGGGCGGGGCCAGCAGAGCCCCATCGACCATGGCCGACCGCAACAGCGCCACCAGCCCGGCGGGGTCTTCCCGCGCATCGGCAAAGGGCAACACGACCAAGCGGTACCGCTCCCCCGCCAGTCGTTCGAGCGCACCGCGCTGCAAATCGACGACATAGCTGGGACTAGGCCTTTCATAGGTCAAGCCGATCAGGAATGTCCTGCTGGAAATCAGCCCCTGCGCATTGCGGTTGGGATGGTAATCCAGTGCTGCGGCAACGCGCTTCACTCGCTCGCGGATATCATCGCGGACGTAGGGTTCGTCGTTCATCACACGCGACACGGTTTTCGCCGAAACGCCTGCCTGTTCGGCAATGTCTTTGATCGTAGCGCGCCGGTTCATCTTGCCCCGTCAGTATCATGCTGCATTGCAAAAAGAACGGCAAGCCCTTCCCTTTGTAATCTGACTTCGTTGTCAGACTGCCTGTTGCTATCGGTCGAAGCGCAAGTATGACTGGGAAAGGAGTGGCGCAGGATCATGGGCATATTCAATCTTTCGCGAAGAGCCGTGTTACAGGGCGCAGCAGCAACCGCTGCTGTCTCCGCCCTCCCCGGCTGCATTCAGACCAGACCAGCCGCCGCTTCGCAAGGTTTCGTCTCGGTCCAAGGCCGGGCGCTCATGCGCGGCGGGCAGCTTTATCGCTTTGTCGGCGCGAATGCATGGTATCTGGCGTGGCTGGGGGCCGATGCAGACTATGGCAACCGCGCGCGGTTGCGGCGCGAATTGGACCGGATGCAGGCACTCGGCATCACCAATCTGCGGATCATGGCCAGTGGCGAGGAAGGCCCGGTCAACAATTCCATCCGCCCCGGATTTGTGCGCGCGGATGGAACGCTCAACACCGTGCTGCTCGAAGGGCTTGATGTCGCGATGGCGGAAATCGGCCAACGGAATATGACAGCGGTACTGGCGCTGACGAATTTCTGGGAATGGTCCGGCGGGATGATGAATCGCCTCGCCTGGGCCACGGGCACTTATATGGACATGAACGATCCTGCCCATCCGTGGCCCGCTTTCCCCGATGCGGTGAGCGCGTTCTATTCCAACGATCAGGCCAAGGATGGGTATTACGATTATGTCCGCACGATCGTGCGGCGGGTGAATTCGGTCACCGGCGTGCCCTATGCCGAAGATCCGGCGATCATGGCGTGGCAGCACGCCAACGAACCGCGCCCCGGCGGCACTCCCGAAGGGATCACCGCTGCATTGCCGCATTACTATGACTGGATCGATACCACCGCAGCGATCATCCGCGAAAATGACCCCAACCATCTCGTTTCCCTAGGGCATGAGGGAACCCAGGGGGCCAATGGTGATGAAGCCATCGTTACCCGCGCGCACCGCAATATCGATTACCTGACCGCGCATATCTGGCCGCTCAACTGGGGCTGGGTTGACGGGCGGAATCTGGAAGGCACGTGGCCGCGCGGGCGGGAACTGGTGGCCGATTATCTCACTGGCCATATCCGCCTTGCCAATGCCGCCGATAAGCCGCTTACTATCGAGGAATTCGGCTTCCCGCGCGATGGCGAACTCTATTCACCAGACGCGCCGACCAGCTTTCGCGAGCGCTATTACCGCGTGATCTATGAGGCCGCAGAGGCGCATGCAGCGGGCACGGGCGGGCCGGTTGCGGGCACCAATTTCTGGGCGTGGAACGGTGAAGCCCGCGCGCGCCATGCCGACTTCCGGTATCAGAACGGGGATAACCAATATATGGGCGATCCGATGCACGAACCCCAAGGCTGGTACGGCAATTTCGATTCCGACGCGAATATGCTCGCGCTGGTGGAGTCCCATGCGCGCACCTTCGCAACGGGGTAGCGCCTAGTCCCGGACGGGTGCGGCAATCCGCCGGGCGATATCGCCATGCCATTGGCCACTGGCGCTGTCCCACAGATCGAACGTGTTCGTATAACCCCAGGCGCAGCTATCGACCCCAATTGAGGCGAACGCCTCGCTCAGCACTTCGTAATAATCCTCGCGCGCTGGCAATGGGCGCGTCACCCATGCCCCATATTCGCCAACGAATGGAACCCGACCGGTGCGCGCGATATAGTCCTCTACCTTGGCGAGATCGCCTTCGATCAGGGCCAGATCGTCTGCACTGCCGAACCAGTCGCGGCTTGGCGGGGTAAGCCAATTGGCTTCGGGAAAGCCGAAATTCACGGGCGAATAATAATGGAAGGTCGGCACTGCATAGGGATCATCGGGAAAGGGGCTTTCCAGCATCGTATCCAGCCCCGCCCATTCCGGCCCATCGACAATCACCAGCCGTGTGGGATTGCTGCGACGGACTTCGGCGAGGGCAGGCAAGATCGTCTCCAGCAGGTTCTCAGCACCCAGCCGATTGTGCGGTTCGTTGAGCAGTTCGAACACCACAGTATCGGGATAATCCGCAAAGCGCGCGCCAATCTGCCGCCACATTCCCGCCAGCCGGGCTGTGTGGCCCGCAGGGTCTTCAACGATTTCCTCGTAATGGTGCAGATCGACAATCACCGTCAAACCGCGCGCGGTCGCCAGATCGACGATATGCGCCACCCGTTCCATAAAGACAGGATCAATGGTGTAAGGCGGAGCGTCCGCCGCGTGCGCGGAAAAGCGTGCTGGCAGGCGAATGGAATGGAAACCCATGTCGGCGATGCGATCGATGTCGGCATCCTCAAACGCCCTGCCCCATTCGCCTTCACGCGGCGCATCGAGCATGTTGGAGAGGTTGACGCATTTTCCCAGCGCGAGCGGAGGATGCGCGGTCGGCACGGCTGCGGGGGCGGGCGTAAAGTGCCCGGTCAAATCGAGCAGCGGCGGGCTGGCAGGGAGCGACGCGCAGCCGCTTGCCGCAAGCGCCGCAAGTACAGCGAGGCCCCTCACCGATACCCCTCCGCTTCTGCCGCAGCGCGCAGCCGCGCCCGCAGCAATCGCCCGCTCTCGGTCAGGTCCTCGTCGCTCCAGCCGGATGGCGGCGCACCGGGGCGAAGTGCAGCGCTGGTTTCGTCTTTGTCGGCAATCGACCAGTTGAGCCAGCTGATCCCGTTTGCCTCAGCCCAGTCCCACCAGGCGTTGCTTTCGGCCAGATCAAGCTCGCCATTGCCCGTCGCTTCAACGGTGCCGAATTCGGTGATGAACAGAGCCACGCCGCGCTCCATCGCGAGAGCGCCGCGATCGCGCAGTTCCTGCCTGTGCGTCGCCGCGTAATAATGCAGTGTGTAGGCGATATTGGTGAACGGCAAGGGATCGCTCGCGGCGACATCGACATGCTGGCTCCAGAAGGGCGATCCGGCGATCACGAGATTGTCCGGATCGACCTCTCTTATCGCTCCGATCACCTGCATATGATAAGGTCGCACATCGCGCGTCCACTCGACGCCCTCGGCCAAAAGTTCATTGAACGGCTCGTAAATGATGTTGGGCAAGTGGCCGTATTCGCGCGCGATTTGTGACAGAAAGCGGCTGGCTTCGGCAGGGTGCTGCGTATGCGCGTGCCAGTCGATGATGACATAAATGCCATTCGCCACGGCAGCGTCGATAACGATCCGCGCCTTCGCCATTTCGCGGTCATATTCGGTGAGCGCGCTGTCTTCCGGCGCGACCGCAATCGCGGCGCGGATGGCGGTGATGCGCCAATCGTCGACCAGCCAATCGACTGTCTCGCGCGAATAATATTCGGGCTCCCATTGGGACCAGAACAGGCTCATGCCGCGTAAGGTGACCGGCTCTCCCGATGCGTCGACCACGCGGTTGCCCTCAACGGACAGCGCCCCGTGCCGCGCGACCGGGCTTCCCTCCGGCGCCGCTTGAGTGACAGCAACATCAGCCGATTGTGCAGCGGCGGGTAACGCCGCCAAAGCCAGACAAAACGCCAGACACAGGGGCAAGAAAGCAGCAAGCCATCGCATCGTCATCATCTCCTCTTTTGGCAATCTCGGGCGGTCAATTGTTCTGTGGTCGCAGCCCATCGCTGCGCCAGCGTGCCCCCGCCCGATCCCGAAGCCGCTTGCATTGCTTGCCAGTTTTGCGATGGTAGCGCAAACATTGGAGAGGATGTTGGGGTATCGAGATTTCGCGGCGGCCACGACGGCTATGCTTTTGCTGTTGCCGACATCGCTGTCGGCACAGGCGCCGCATTTCGTCCAAGGCCGGGAGCATCCGGCGCTGATCGTGGACGGCGTTCCCTATCTAGCCCTGGGGGTGCAGGCCAATAACAGTTCGAATTATCCGGCCATGCTTGAGACGGTCTGGCCGGTTGTCCGCGAGATCGGGGCCAATACGCTACTGATGCCGATTGCATGGGAGCAGGTCGAGCCGGAGGAAGGGCACTTCGACTTTGCCTTTCTCGATACATTGCTGGCCGAAGCGCGGGCGAACGATGTGCGGCTGGTGCTGCTGTGGTATGGCGCATTCAAGAATACGTCCGCCGCGTATGCGCCCCAGTGGGTCAAAACCGATGGCGCGCGCTTCCCCCGGATGCGCCATCTCGACGGGCGCGCGCACTATGCCTTGTCGCCACACAGCGCCGCCACACGCGCTGCCGATGCCCACGCCTTCGCGCAGGTGATGCAGCATCTGGCACGGCATGATCCGCAGCACACGGTCATCATGGTGCAGGTGCAGAACGAGATCGGCAGTTATGATCTTGCCCGCGATCATGCGCCCGAAGCCGCCACGCAGTTTGCCGGGCCGATCCCGCAGGAACTGGCCGAAGGTTTGGGGATCACACGGCAAAGCTGGGAAGCGGCGTTTGGCCCTCGTGCGGAGCAATTTTTCACCAGCTGGTACATGGCCCGCTATGTCGAGGAGGTGGCGCAGGCGGGCCTCTCGCATTGGGAACTGCCGATCCTCGTCAATGCCGCACTGGGCGATCCCTACACGGACGAGGCGGGCAATATCGGGCCATCGGGCGGGCCGAACTGGAATGCGCTGCCAATCTGGCGCATCGCCGCTCCCAGCGTTGATGCCTATGGCCCGGACATCTACACCCGCGATGCTGATGCCGTGGCCGCATTTTTGGATCACTACGCTGCCGATGACTGGCCGCTGCTGGTGCCCGAAATCGGCAACGCGCCGGAATATGCCCGGTTCATCTGGCCCGCGCTTGGCCGGGGTGCGGTGCTGTTTTCGCCCTTTGGCATGGACCGTTCCGGCTATTCGAATTACCCGCTCGGCGCGACTGCGCTGGACGAAGACACGCTGGCTGCCTTTTCCGCGCCGTATCGATTGCTTGCCGACGCCGGAAGTGATTGGGCGCGGATCGCCATGGCCTATCCCACCTGGGGTACGGCGAGGGGCAATGACGGCTCCGATCAAACGCACACGATGGGCCGCTGGCAACTCACCGCCAAATATGCCCGCTGGCAATTCGGGCAGGACGAGTGGACCTGGCTCGAAAGCGATCCGCATCCCTTGGCAGAAGCGCCAGTGGGCGGGGCGCTGGTGGCGCAGCTGGATGCCGATACCTTCCTCGTCACTGGCCGCCACGTCCGGATCGAATTCGATCTCGCGCAGGCCGAAGCGGGCGAACACGCGCAACTGCTCGAGGCGCAAGAAGGCAGTTTTGTAAACGGGGAATGGATCATGCGGCGCCGCTGGAACGGCGACCAGATCGACTATGGATTCAATTTCGGAGACCAGCCCATCTGGCTCCGCGTGGAGATGGGGACTTATCGATGAAACGCGCACTCGCCGCCGCTGCCAGCCTGCTGGCCATGTCCACTGCCGCGATGGCGCAGGAGGCGGAACCGATCGCGCACGGGATGCTGGTGACAACGGCAGCGGGCGAAGAGGTTCGTGTGCTCTCCTTTGCCGATGGCACGTTTCGTGTCACTGTGGCGGGCGACGTGGAGGGTGCCGCAGACAGTCTGATGGTGATTGCCGAGGCTGACGGCGCGGCGCAATTTTCCACTGACGGCGCCTGGGCCAGCCTCGTTTCAACGGGCGGCACGGCGATGGTGCAGTTGTCTGACGGGCGACTGGTGGTCTATGGCCGCGAAGGCGAATTGCTGCTGGACGAGTATGCGCAGGCGCGCACGATCACACCGGTCGAGCTGGAAGGCCAGCAATGGTTCGCCACACGGGTCCAATTCAATCGCGGCACCGATGAAGGGCTTTACGGCCTTGGCCAGCACCAGAACCGGCAAATGAACTATAACGGCGAAGACGTAGAGCTCGCCCAGCACAATATGGCGATTGCCATTCCCTATCTGGTCTCGACGCGCGGTTACGGGCTGTTGTGGGACAACAATTCGATCACCCGCGTTGGCGACCCGGAGCCGTATGGCAGGCTCACACTCGATTGGCAGGCGGACTATTATCTGGGCGACGCCCTCGCGGTTTCGCGGCAGGAACAGACTGTCGATTACCAATATCTGCGCGACCGCCCCCGCTGGCCTGCCGAAGCGACCGCGGCTGTCGAAGCAGCGACCACCGGGCAGAACACCGCGGGCAATGCGGTGCAGGAGCAGCGGGTCGTGTGGACGGGCCGCTTCACGCCGGAAGTGAGCGGCACGCACAAGTTTCGCCTGTATTCCTCCAGCTATGTCATCCTCACCGCCGACGGTGAAGAGGTGCTCAGCCGTTGGCGGCAGAACTGGAACCCGTGGTACCACAATTTCGAACTGGAATTGACCGCAGGCGAGCCAGTGGAACTGCGCCTCGATTGGGTGCCGAACCAGGGTTACATCGCGCTCGAACACGCCGATCCCTTGCCGGAAGCGGACCGCCATTCGGTCAGCTTCGCCAGCGAGGCAGGGCAGGCGATTGATTACTACGTGGTGCCAGCACCGACAATGGACGACGCGATTGCAGGCTATCGCCGCCTCACCGGCAATGCGCCCATGATGCCCGAATGGGCCTTCGGTTTCTGGCAATCGCGCCAGCGTTACCAGACGCAGGACGAAGTGCTGGGCGTTCTGAGCGATTACCGTGCGGCGGGCATTCCCATCGACAATATCGTGCAAGACTGGTTCTATTGGCCGGAAGATGGCTGGGGTTGCCACTGCTTCGATCCCGCCCGCTTTCCCGATCCTGCAGGCATGGTGCGCGAGGTGCAGGCGCAGGATGCGCGGATCATGATTTCGGTGTGGCCGAAATTCTATCCGACAACGCGGCACGCGCAGGAGCTGGCGGCGGGCGGCTACCTCTATCAGCGTCCACTGGAAGCGGGCCAGCTTGATTGGGTCGGGCCAGGCTATGCCAACACTTTCTACGATCCCTACACACCCGAAGCGCGCGCGATCTATTGGCGGCAAATGCGCGATACGCTGTTGCCGCTCGGCTTTGATGCGTGGTGGATGGATGCGACCGAGCCGGACTGGCATTCCAACCTTTCGGTAGAGGAACGCGCTTACCAGATGACCAGCCCCGCCGCCGGCGTTCCGGGCGCGGCGATTTTCAATGCCTACCCACTGCCCCATGCCGAAGGCGTGGCCGAGGGACTGCGTGCAGCGCAGCCCGATACACGCCCCTTTATCCTTACACGCAGCGGCTTTGGCGGCATCCAGCGCGCTTCTGCTGCTCTGTGGTCTGGCGATGTGGCTGCGCGCTGGGATGATCTGCGCGAGCAGATCAGCGCCGGACTCAACTTAAGCCTCGCGGGCGTGCCGCACTGGACGCACGATATTGGCGGTTTCGCGCTGGAAAGCCGTTACAGTCAGGAAGATCCGGCGCATTTGCCCGAATGGCGCGAGCTTTACACGCGCTGGTTCCAGTTCGGCGCGTTCAGCCCGCTCTTCCGCAGCCATGGTGAGTATCCCTATCGCGAAACGCCGATCATCGCGGCGGACGATCCGGCAATGCTGGAAAGCCTCACCTATTACCACCGCCTGCGCTATGCGCTCGTGCCGTATATCTACACCGTGGCGGCGGGCACGCATTACGATGACGGTACGATTATGCGCCCGCTCGTAATGGATTTTGAAGCCGACCGCGCGGTGTGGGACATTGACGATACCTATTTGTTCGGCCCGTCGCTGCTGGTGGCGCCAGTCACCGCATTTTCGGCGCGGGAGCGGTTGGTTTATCTGCCCGCAGGCACGTCATGGATCGATGCTGCGAGCGGGTTGCGGCTCGCAGGCGGGCAGACGACTTCCGCCAGCGCCCCGCGCGAGCGGATGCCGCTGTTCGTGCGCGCAGGCGCGATTGTGCCAACCGGGCCAGTGCTACAATCGACTGCGCAGGACACGGGAGGCGACTTGACAATCCATGTGTTCACTGGCGCGGATGGCAGCTTTAGCCTGTATGAGGATGAAGGCACCGATATGGGCTATACGCGCGGTGAGCACGCCCGCATCCCGTTGCGCTGGGATGAGGCAAGCCGGACGCTTAGCATCGGTGTGCGAGAGGGTCACTTCCCCGGAATGCACGCGCGCCGGAGCATCGGTGTGGTGCTCCACGAAGGCGAAGGCACAGGCGGCGTGTTCGACCAGCCCGCCACGCGGTCGGTCACCTACACAGGCGACGCGATAGAGCTGGCATTTTAAGCAGGCGAAGGCCGGTGCCGCTCAGGCACCGCCATCGCTTTGCGCGGGCTCGGGAGCGTTGGGCTTCGAGCCCCACATTGCGTAGTAGATGATGTAGACCTCGCACGCGACGGTCAGCCAGAAGCTGTTCTGCAGGCCGTAAAGGTCCGCCAGCCAACCCTGCACGACCACCAAGGCACCTCCTGCAATAGCAGTGATAAGCAGGCCAGAGCCTTCCTCGGTTAGCGGCCCAAGTCCCTTGATCCCCATCGCGAAGATTGCGGGAAACATGATCGAGTGCCCCAGCCCGACGAGGATCAGGCACCACATGGCGGCTGGCCCTTCGATCGTGGCCGCTCCGATCATTACGATCATCGCGAAAAGCGCGAAGGCGGCCAAGGTTTTATCAGCCGGGAAACGCCGCATGATGAAGGCCCCGGCAAACCGCCCGACCATCATCCCGCCCCACAGCAGGACGAGATAATTCGCCGCTTGCGCGGGCGTAATCCCGGCGATTTCCGGCAGGATCACGAAATTGATAAACAGGTTGGCCACGCCGATTTCGGCAATCAGATAAATGAAGATCGCAGGCACGCCGAGCACCAGATTGCGGTGCTTCCACAGCGAGAGCTTCTTGCGCTCTTCCTTCGCCACGCGGTTGGTCGCCGTGCCCAATGCGGGGAGGCTGGAGCGCCAGATTACCACGGCGATAATCACCAGCACCACGGCTACCATGATGTAAGGCAGCTCGGTCGCCTGCGCGTCCGCCAACCGCTGCGCCGGGGTCAGTTCGGTTCCTTCGAGCGAAGTTCCGCCAACCGTGCGGCTGAGAATGAGATAACCGCCGAAATAGGGCGCAAGAAACGTACCGAAGCTGTTGAAGGCCTGCACCAATGTCAGGCGGCTCTCGCTGCTTTCCGCAGGGCCGATCACGGCCACATAAGGGTTGGCGGCCACCTGCAACAAAGTAATCCCGCTTGCGATGACGAACAGCGCCGCCAGCGTTACCCCGTAGGACGGGATTTGCGCCGCCGGGACCATTCCCAGCGCGCCGACGGCCATCACCAAAAGGCCGATAATGATCGCCTTCTTGTAACCCGTCCGCTCGATCAGGAAGGCGCTCGGCATCCCCATCACGCCGTAAGCGATGAACCATACACTCTCGATCAAAGTCGTCTGGGTATAGGTCAGGTCGAACACGCTGCGCAGATGCGGCAGCAGCGTGTTGTTGATGACAGTGATGAAGCCCCACATGAAGAAGAGCGAGGCGAGCAATGCCAGCGCGGGCTTGTAATTGAAGCCTTCCGGCGTGCTCCCCGCAGCGGCGGACGTGCCGGCTTTATTGGCCATTATCCAAACCCTCCCCAGATCGCGGTTCTCCGCTGTCTTTTTGTCGGACTATTGAAATGGCGATTGCCCGTCAAGCGTGACGGACGCGGCTGGCAAATCCTCCAGCATCAGGATTTGGCGATAGCAGCGTGGGTGTCTTCATGCGCGAGTGTGATCAGCCGCTCCATCGCCTTTGCCGCGCCGTCTCCGTCTCTCAACTCGACCGCATCGAACACCGCGATATGATCGGGCATCGGATCGCGAGTGCCGCTGCCCAAGCGGCTCTTGAGCAGCGTTGTCACATCGACTGCAGCCGCAATGCTAGCAGTGAGCGGAATCATCGCCTGATTGCCGCTCGCTTCAATCAACAGCGCATGGAACCGCCGATCAGCCTTACGGCCCTCGGGCACGTGCAGGGTTTTGCGGCCCATCAGACCGATGCATTCGCGCATTTCGGCCAATTGCGCCTCGGTCCGCCGTTCTGCGGCCATCCGCGCCACCGCCGGTTCCACCACCGCGCGCAGTTCGAACAGATCGCGCACGAAAGCAGCGTCAGGCTCCTCGGCAAAGGCCCAGGCCAGCACCATGGGATCGAGCATATTCCAGCGTGATCGCGGCAAAACCCGCGTCCCGTCTTTCGGTTTGCTTACCACCAGCCCCTTGGCCGCGAGCACCTGCACCGCTTCCCGGTAGGCACTGCGTGAAATGTCGAGCGCTTCGGCATTGGCGATTTCGCCCGTCAGCCGCTCTCCCACCGGAACGCGGCCCGAAACGATGGCCCGCCCCAGCAGATTGGCCACCGCGCCGTGGAATCGCCGTCCCGAATTCTTGGGCTGGCTGGCAAATTCATCGGGCAAGCCCTGCTCGCCCGGCTTGCCGTCTGCATCCCCTGCACTCCGCGAAAACGGCATAAAGCTCCCTTGGCTGCACCACCAGCCGCACCTCTTGGACTTATTTCCACCAAGCCGCAAAGAGTCAAATTGCTTGGCGTGCGAGCGAGCGAGGTTTGACAATCGCAATTGTCGGACTAATCCTTGCGGAAGGAGGATCGGATGAACGGCAAGATTTTGTGGGCAGCTGCTGTGCCGCTGATTTTAGGGGCCTGCGCCAGTATGCCGCACGACGATACTGCCAGCGCTCCCACCTTCATCTACACGGGCAATCCGCTGATCAGGGACCGCCACACCGCCGATCCCGCGCCGCTGGTCCATGATGGCACGCTGTATCTTTATGTCGGGCATGACGAGGCGCGCGGGGAGCAGATGTTCAATATCACCCAATGGCTCGCCTATTCCACACAGGATATGCAAACCTGGCAGGATCACGGGCCGATCATGCAGCCAACCGATTTCAGCTGGGCCATCCGCGATGCCTGGGCGAGCCAGGTGCATGAGAAAAATGGCCGGTTCTGGTTCTACACCGCAGTCGAACATGATCCAGCGCAAGGCAGCCACGGCAAAGCCATCGGGGTTGCCGTGGCGGACAATCCGCTGGGGCCATTCCGCGACGCGCTCGGCCGCGCGCTGGTCCGCAACGAGGATACCGACGGGCCGCATCATTGGGATGATATCGATCCGACCGTCTGGACCGAGGAGAACGGGCAAAGCTGGCTAATCTGGGGCAATGCCAATTGCTATATGGCGCCTTTGGCTGATGACATGATCAGTTTTTCCGGGCCCATCCGGCAAATCGACCTGCCCGATTTCGAGGAAGGGCCATGGATTTTCCGCCGCGGCGACACCTATTATCTCGCTTATGCGAGCATGGACCGCACGATCAGCCCGGATGAGCGGATTTCCTATGCCACCGCGCCGGATATCGAAGGGCCGTGGACATGGCGGGGCGAGATTACCGGCTCTGCCGCCAACAGCTTTACCATCCATCCCGGCGTCGCCGAATTCGGCGGCGAATGGTATCTGTTCTACCATGTCGGCACGCTCGATATCGGGGATCAGCCCGGTGGCCTTGGCCGCCGCGCGGTAGCGGTCGAACGGCTGCGGTTTGACGAGAACGGCCTGATCCTGCCGGTCGCACAAACGGCGGAGGGGATACTCCGGTGAGATTTGTGGCGGGGGCAGCAATGGTGTTCGCGGTGGACGGTGCCGAACGAACCGAAAATTGAAACCAACAGGATTTGCTATGCTTCTCATTCAGCGCCTTGCCCCTTGGGGTGCCCGGCAAGTTCTCGCCAATGTTGATGGCGAATGCCGCGTGGTCAAAGGCGTGGCCTCCACCCTCAATCTGGCGCTGTCTGCGGTGGAGGCAGGTGGCTCCCTGGCCAGCGCAGTGGAGAAGGCAGGGTTGGGCGAAGTGGTCTATGCGCAAGAAGATCTCGCCGCCGGTCGGCTGTTGCCGCCCATCGACCACCCGGAGCCTGCCCGCCTGTTTCTGGCGGGCACTGGCCTCACGCATCTTGGCAGCGCCGAGGGGCGCGACCGGATGCACAAGGCCGCTGCCAGCGGTGAGGCGACCGATTCCATGCGGATGTTCCTCGAAGGGCTGGATGGCGGCAAGCCAACAGGCGATGGCATCGGCCAGCAGCCCGAATGGTTCTACAAGGGGACGGGGCAGCATCTTGTCGCTCCTGAAGGCGCGCTGGAGCGCCCCGCCTATGCGCAGGATGGCGGGGAGGAACCCGAGATTGCGGGCATTTACCTGATCGGGCCAGATGGCACGCCCTTCCGCCTCGGCTTTTGCTTGGGCAATGAATATTCAGACCACGTGACCGAAAAGCACAATTATCTCTGGCTCGCGCATTCCAAATTGCGGCAGGCTTCGCTTGGCGCGGAGTTGTTGACCGGCGATTTGCCCCACGATGTGCGCGGCACAGCGCGCATCATGCGCGGCGGCGCGGTTGCGTGGGAAAAGCCGTTCCTGACGGGCGAGGCCAACATGGCGCATTCCATCGCCAATCTGGAGCACCACCATTTCAAATACGGCCTGTTCCGCCGCCCGGGCGATGTGCATGTACATTTCTTCGGCACCTCCACCGCCAGCTTTGCCGATGGCGTGCAAACGCAGGACGGGGATGTGTTCGAGATTGAAGCTGACCCCTTCACGCTGCCGCTGCGCAATGCGATGTATGCCGCGCGCGAGGCGGAGCGGCCCGTGCGGGTGCAAGCGTTGTGAGCAGCGCGCCGGTTCGCATTGCTATAGCCGGACTGGGCAAAATCGCGCGTGATCAACATCTGCCCGCGATTGCCGGGAGCGACACCTTCGCCCTTGTCGCCACAGTCGATCCGACAAGCCCGCCTGCCGGGAATACGCCGCATTTTGCCGATCTGGATGGGCTGCTCGCCAGCGATATCGCCGTTGATGCTGTCGCCGTCTGCTGCCCCCCGCGCGCCCGTGCTGCGCTGGCGCGGCAGGCGCTGGAAGCAGGCAAGCACGTCCTCCTGGAAAAGCCGCCAGCCGCAACTATGGCCGAGGCAGAGGCGCTGGCAGCGCTGGCCGAGGAACAGGGCGTGACGATCTTTGCCGCGTGGCATTCCCGCTTTGCTGCCGGGGTCGAACCGGCGCGCGCGTGGCTCGACGGGCGGACGATCCGCGCCGTGCACATCGATTGGCGCGAGGATGTGCGGGTGTGGCATCCGGGGCAGGCGTGGATTTTCGAACAGGATGGCTTCGGCGTGTTCGACCCGGCGATCAACGCACTGTCCATCGCGACCGCGATTCTGCCCGAAGCGCTGACGGTCCATTCTGCCACGCTCGACATTCCCGCCAATTGCGCTGCGCCGATTGCCGGGGACGTGGCGATGGCGACAGCATCGGGCGTGCCGGTCACGATGGGGATGGATTTCCTGCAAACCGGCCCGCAGACATGGGACATCACAGTGGAAACCGATGCCGGAGTGCTAACCCTGTCCAAAGGCGGCAGCGTGCTGCAAGTGGATGGCGAGACGCTGGCAGGCGAAGACCACGAATATCCTGACCTTTACGTGCGATTTGCCGAATGTATCGCTGCCGGGCGCAGCGAAATCGATCTGGCTCCACTCGCGTTGGTGGAAAAGGCGCTGACTATCGGGGAAAGGCGAGACGCCCCGCCTTTCCACGAATAGCGCGGACTCCAGCTATTATTGCAGCGCCAACACCGCGACGGATTTGGCGGGCAATTGCACGGTCACTTGCCCGCCGGAAACCCGCCCGCTGATCGGCTGCAACGTCACAGCATCGGGATCATCGAAAGTGTTGATCGAATTGACATTTGCGCCCGTCATCACGCGGCCATGCGCGCTCGACACCGATCGGTCGCCAAGTTCGATAGCGATTTCCCGCTCCTCGCGCGGGTCGAGATTGACCAGTGCGACGTGCAAGGTGCCGGTCGTATCGCGGAAAGCGATGGCATCTACGCCCGGCAAAGTCAGCGCGCCGCGGACATATTCGCCCGCGTCAAATTCCACCGGCACCAGCGTCGCATCCTGCATCGGCAGATAGAGCTCGTGCACATAATAGGTGGGCGTCAGCACCATGCGCGGGCCATCAGTCAGGATCAGCGCCTGCAACACATTGACCATTTGCGCGATGTTGGCGCCTCGCACACGGTCCCCGTGGCGGGCGAAGATGTTGAAATTGAGCGCAGCCAGAATGCCATCGCGCAAGCTGTTCTGCTGTTGCAGGAAGCCCTGCTGCGTGCCGGGATCCTCGGCCAGCCACACGCCCCATTCGTCCACCACCAGCGCCACTTCCCTTTCCGGATCGTAACGGTCCATGATTTCCGAATGCAGCCGGATGCGCCGGTCCATATCGAGGGTGGTGGAAAGGATCAGCGCATAATCATCCTCGCTGAATTCAGTGCTGGGCAGCGAGGGCGGCCATTGCGGCACGGTGTAGCTGTGCAGCGAAAGGCCTTCGATGGACCAGCTCCAGTCGCGCCCGGCCCAAGCCGCCATCACGGCTTCGGTATAGCGGGTATCGGCATCACTCGGCCCCACGGCGACGCGCTCCATCGTCCGCTCGCCGGTTTGCGCAGCGTTGTAGTTGCGATCAAACCGCGCGTGGCGCTTGAGCAGATCGACATAATGCTCGGGCCGCATGTTCCCGCCGCATCCCCAGCTTTCATTGCCGATGCCCAGAAAGCGCACTTCATATTGCTCAGGGTGGCCGTTCGCCGCGCGTTCCTGCCCGGCGCTGCTCTGCTCGTCGGCGGTCATATAAGCCATCCAGTCGGCGGCCTCCTGAATGGTGCCCGATCCGACATTGACCGAGATGAACGCCTCTGCGCCGATCTGGTCGATAAAGTCATAGAATTCGTTGGTGCCGAACGTGTTCGGTTCCAGCGCGCCGCCCCAATTGGCGTTCACCGTCGTGCGGCGATCCGGCCCCACCCCGTCGCGCCAATGATACTCGTCGGCAAAGCAGCCGCCGGGGTAGCGGACATTGGGCACGCGAATGTGGCGCAGCGCCTCGACGACATCGGTGCGGATGCCCCTGACATTGGGGATTGTGCTGTCCTGCCCCACCCACACGCCGCCATAGATCCCTTCGCCCAGATGCTCGGCGAACTGGCCGAAGAGGTGGCGGCTGAGATGCGGACCTTCGGCCTCGGTATTCACGGTGACGGTGACATCCTGCGCCACGGCAGGGCTTGCCACCAGCAGAGCCGCGGCGGCGATAGCGACAGCCGGGCGCCGAGTCATTCGCCCGCTCCCGGCACAATGCTCACCCGGTAAATCATCTCATGGCGATAGGTTTCGCCCGCCTCAATCCGCGCGGAAATGAACGCAGGCTGGTTGGGCGCATCGGGGTACTTCTGTGGCTCGAGCGCAATGCCATCGCCCATGCGATAGATCTGCCCGTCCCGCCCGCGCACGGTGCCATCGAGGAAGTTGCCGGTGTAGAACTGGAGGCCGGGCTCTGTGCTCAGCACTTCCAGCATCCGCCCGCTTTCCGTGTCAACCAGCCTTGCGGCCAGCTCCGGCGTCGCCGTCACCCCCTTGTCGAGCGCGAAGTTGTGATCGTAGCCGCGCCCCAGCACCAGTTGTTCGTCACGGCCATCGCGCAGCCCGGCTTCGATCAGCCGCCAATCGGTGAAATCGAAGTGCGTGCCCGCCACGGGGCGCAATTCTCCGGTGGGGATCAGGAACTGGTCTACCGGCGTATAGGAGGAAGCAGGGATCATCAAATGATGGCCCATGGCATCGCGTTCCGAGCCTGCTCCGGCCAGATTGAACAGCGCATGATTGGTCATATTGACAATGGTGGGCGCATCGCTTGTCGCTTCGAACACGATGCCCAGATCGCCACCGTGGTCCAGCGTGTATGTCACCCGCACATCCAGATTGCCGGGATAACCCTGATCGCCATCCGGACTGCGCAGTGCCATCGTGACCGAAGCGACCGGCCCGTCGCTCACCGAAACAATTTCCCACACGCGCTTGTCAAAACCAGTGGTGCCGCCATGCAGCGAATTGGGATCGTCATTGGCGGTGAGCGTGTACTCCTCGCCATCAAGCGCGAAGCGCGCCCCGGCGATGCGGTTGGCATAGCGGCCCACGGTCACGCCGAAATAGTTCGGGAACGCCTCATATTCTGCCGCGGTGTCGAAACCCAAAGTGATGTCGGCAAAGTTGCCATCCCGGTCGTTTGCTTCGAACGCCTGCAAGGTTGCGCCATAGGTGATGATGGTCGCGCGTACGCCGCGATCGTTGGAGAGCGTTACACCCTCGATCGCCGTCCCGTCCGCAAGCTGCCCCATGGCATGACGCTCCGCCGTGGTCTGCGCCAGCGCAGGCGCGCTCATCATGGTTGCCGCGAGCCATAGCCCGCACGCTGCCGATTTCCCTTGCATTCGATCCTCCACCCTTATGACTTTATTAGTCAGAGTAATCGTGGATGCGCGATTGGGCAATCCCGTCTATGGCCATACTGGAGCCATGGCGTTGCCGCTCACCAAGTCCTTAGCCAGCGTCGCGCCGTGTCCCGGGCAAGTCACAACGACACTTGCCGAGGCAGTCATCAGGGCAGACAATTCTCTCCTGCATTAGCGCTATCAGAGCAGCACGCAGTCGAAAAGTTGAGACTGGTCGGTCAATGGCTGCACGCCATGCACGGGCCTTTGCGTATTGAAGGCGGGAAATCCTGTCCGCCGGGGTGGCGCCGGGCGTGCGGGATTGCCTATAGCGGAGGCACATTGGTCAGTAGCCCGAAAGTGATTCCCACCATGAAATTCTTCGCCGACACCGCCGAACTGGACGATATCCGTGATCTTGCCGCCACCGGCCTGCTCGACGGGGTGACGACCAATCCCTCGCTGATCGCCAAATCAGGGCGCGACTTCATGGAGGTGACGCGGGAGATTTGCGCGATTGTCGACGGCCCAGTGAGCGCCGAAGTCGTCGCACTCGATCACGCGACCATGATGAAAGAGGCCGAAGTGCTGCGCAGAATCGCGGACAATGTCTGCATCAAGGTGCCGCTGACGGTGGACGGGTTGAAGACCTGCAAGGCGCTCACCGATGACGGCACGATGGTGAATGTCACGCTGTGCTTCTCCGCCAACCAGGCGCTGCTGGCGGCGAAAGCGGGGGCGACCTTCGTCTCGCCCTTCGTCGGACGGCATGATGATAACGGCATGGACGGGATGGATCTGATCCGCGACATCCGGCTGATCTACGACAATTACGCGTTCGAGACCGAAATCCTCGTCGCCAGCGTGCGCCACGTCGTCCACGTGCTGGAAAGCGCGCGCATCGGCGCCGACGTAATGACCGCGCCGCCCAAGGTGATCCACGCGCTGTTCAACCATGTACTGACCGACAAGGGCATTGACGGCTTCCTGAAGGATTGGGCGAGCACGGGGCAGTCGATTTTGTAGGAGCGTAAAGCCGTCCAGCGAGTAAATCTGCGCATTGACATAGCCTTGTTGTTACGCGAATTTGCTCGCTGAAGTCCAACGGGCTGAATGGGGGGCAATATGAGATTTTTCTTCGCTTTCGCGGCTGGTGCGGTTTTTTGTTTCTCGTCAGCTTCCTCAGCCCAAGTCGTACCACCCGCGCCCTTCAATAACTCCGCAAACGAGCTTGCGGTAGAACTGGAGCGCGAGTTTCACGACTTCCTCGGATCATGCAATCTCCCTAACCCGCTTGAACTGCGCCGGATGCAGCGGACGAGCGATGGTGGCATCAAGCGGGATGGCAATGCGAGGGCGACAGTCTCCTCGATTGCTCCACCGGTTATCCGCGAACTCCGGTTGACTGATCCGTCCCCCCGCTTGGTCCAAGAACCATGGGATGCAACGATTGGCCAACTCTTTGCATTTGTCGGATCAGAAGCTCACTTTTCGGCGCGTAGGGCCGATAGGCTGGAGCCCACGCTCGCCTTGCGGCAGGATTCACTCGATATCGCTTTTGTCGATTCTTACAGTTCGCGTGACTACCGCACGACGTGCGCCAGCTTTGTCTCCGCCTATGCCGATGCGAATGGCGGCTTTTCTCTTCCTTTCGCCACCATTCGCGCCAATATCGAGGCTTCGACCGACAACGCTGACGTAAGCAGTCTGCACGTTGTCAACGGGGTCTTCCAGTCTCCGGTCTGGTCGATGTGGACACGGCAGGGGGCCGCTCCGGGAGAGACCGAACGCAACAGGTTCTTTGCCGGAATGCTGTTCTGGAATTGGCGTCTCGGACAGGGTGCTAGCCAGCCCGGGCCCGCCAATTCGCAAATTCTTTCAAGGTTCCAAGGGACAGTAGTCTATCGGCGGAGCCAATCGTCCGCCAATCTACAAGCACAGGGTAGCTTTGATGCCGGACTATCGATTCCCCTGATTACACGCGGGCGAACCTCGGCAAGCGCAGGGGCGAGCTTTAGCGAACAGCTCAAAGTCCGGGATTTCAGCATTTATATCGATGATAGGCAGGGAGCAGTGAGTTATGCCGCTATCCCGCCCGCAGCGAACTTGGCATCCGAGATCAGGGATTTGGCTGACTTCAACAAGCCAGATTACCAGGACGAAGGACGCCTTTCAGGCCCCAATGGACGCGTGACTATCGCCGGAAACGGCTTCCCAACGCAGCTTTGCGGAAGAGGTGCCTGGACAATCACCGAAGGTGTTAGTTTGACAGAAGAGAGCGCGGTTCTCTCCCTCGCCGATGTTGCTCTTGGTCGTGATGAGCAGGGAAATGTCACCTGCGAGTTCTCGCTTGCTTATCGTGCGCCTAATGATTCGAGCAGAAGGTTTTCCTACCTCCCCACGCTCCGTTCTCGCACCGCGATCGACAATGTGCATCTGGTGTTGCGTCTGCCGGCAATCGTATTTGACAGGGTTGCCGAAGCCGAGACACCTCCGTCTGAAACTGAACAGCCTTCTACTCCTCCGACAGAACAGCCACCTGTCGAAGAGACCGATAGTCCCGAAACCGAAGGATCCGATGAAAGCGAAGAGGTTGAGGCGGGCAATTAGCCCCTAACGCCCTACCCGCCCAGAACGCCCACGGCCTTTTCGCCGATATGCTTCGCAATAAACTGGTCGCGCAGTTTGAACTTCTGGATTTTGCCCGAACCGGTCAGCGGCCATTCGGTCACTTCTTCCCAATAGGCCGGGCATTTCTGCGGCGCGATTTGCGAGCGGCAGAAGGCGCGCAGCGCTTCCGGATCAAAGGCGTGGCCTTCGTTCATGCGCACACAGGCCGCCACCGCTTCGCCCAGCACCTCGTCCGGAACGCCGAACACCGCGCATTCGGCGACGCCCTCATGCTCGGCGAGGACGTTTTCGATTTCCGCCGGGAACAGGTTTTCGCCGCCGCGAATGATCATTTCCTTCACGCGGCCGGTGATGCGGACAAAGCCGCGATCATCCATCGTGCCGAGGTCGCCGGTGTGCAGCCAGCCGTCGCTATCGATCGCCTCGGCGGTCGCTTCGGGGTTTTCGTGATAGCCGAGCATGGTGGCGTAGGAACGCGAGCGGATTTCGCCGACTACGCCGCAATCGACGATTGCGTTGGTGGCGGGATCGAAAATCCCGACTTCGCAGCCCAGAGCCGGGCGGCCGATGGTGGTGGTGATGTCTTCCACCGAATCAGTGGGCCGCGCGCTGGTGATGACGGGGCTGCTCTCGGTCTGGCCGTAAGCGACCAGCGCCTTCGCCCCCAGCACCGCTTCGGCCGCCTTGGCGAGTTCGGGCGCAACCATTGCGCCACCCATGCCGATCAGCCGCATGGAGGAAAGGTCACGCGGGTTCGCCCGCTGGGTCGCGATCATTGCCACCGCCATGGTCGGCACGGCGAGAGTCCAGCTGACTTTCTCCGCCTCGATAATCGCCAATGCGGCATTGGGCTCAAAGAAGGGTAGCGGGATATATTTGGTCGCGCTTTGCAGCGATCCGAGCACGCCCATCGAACAGCCCATGGTGTGGAACAGCGGCGTGAGGCCAATGGTTGATTGGCGCGCGGGCAAATCGCCGCTCTTGATAAAGAGGCGGGCATTGTTGGTGATGTTGCGGTGCGAAAGCACGACGCCCTTGGGAAAGCCGGTCGTGCCCGAGGTATACTGGATTTGCGCCGGATCGTGCGCGCTCACTTCGGGCAGCGTGCCCGAGGGATCGGTGAACATCGCCGCCGCATCGTGCATATCGATGACTTCGCGCACATGGGGAATGTCCGCACACACAGCGCGGCCGATTTCCGCCACAGGATTGCCGCGCACTTCCTTGATCAGGAACAGCGCCACGCTGCCCGACTGGCGCAGCACGTAATCAAGCTCGCGCTTCTGGTAAGCCGGGTTGACCGTCACCAGCGTCAGGCCCGCCAGCGCGCAGGCATATTCGACCAGCACCCATTCGGGGATGTTCGGCCCCCACACAGCGATCCGCTCGCCCGGATGGAAGCGGGTGGCAAATCCCTTGGCCAAGCGCTCGGCATCGTTGAGCAGTTCGGCATAGGTCCAGCGGCGACCGGTGGTGCCGTCCATCTTGCCTTCGACCAGCGCCTCGGCATCGCCATTTTGGGCCGCCTGTTCGCGCAGCAGCCCCCCGATTGTCGTATCGAGGATTTCCTCGCCCGCATACCAGTCACAATGGGCCTTAACGAGGCGCTGCTCGGTCATCTGTCTCTCCGTTAGTGGTCGGCCCGCTCATCAGCGCAGCGGGCTCTCTTGTCGATGAAACACTATACCCAAGGCGCCGCCGCAACCAAGCGGATTCGGACGCGCGCGCGATCAGAGTCGGGCGGCGTAGAGAGCCAGCAGGTTCGCCCAAGCCCGGTCGGCCTCGTCCTGCGCGTAGGCGGGGCTGTCGAGCACCGTCCAGCCGTGATCGCCGTCATACACCTCGACGCTCACCTGCGCCTGCGCCGCGCTCGCAGCGGCCTGCAATTGCGGCACCATTTCGGCGCGCTGTGCCGCGTCATCGCGCGCTTCACCGATCAATACACCGGTATCGGCGGGCAGACCTGCCAGCAGATTGACCGGCGCCATCGCCTCGCCGCGCGTCAGCCCGCCGCTGTGGAAGCTGCCCGCGGCTTTGATGCGGCTCGGCACTGCGGAGGCTGCGTAGATCGTCCAACTGCCCGTCATGCAATAGCCCTGATTGCCGATGCCGCGTGCACTATCGACTTCGTCCTGCGCGTCGAGCCATGCGACAACGCTGGCCGCTGTGCGCATGACATTTTCAGGCGTGTTCGCTTCCCGCCACGGGCCGACCCGGTTCCAGCCATCATTGCTCCGCCAGTCGTCGAAATCGGCGAACTGCTGACCCGCCACCGAGCGGTAATAGGGATTGGCCACCAGCACGGCATAGCCCGCTTCGGCCAGCCGCTGTCCCATGGCGATTTTGGCAGGGCGCAGGCCCGCAATGTCGGGCCACAGAATGACACCGGGGTTGCGTTCCCCCGCGCGGTGCAGAAACACGCCGTCCATCGTGCCGCCATCGGCAGCGAAAGAGACATCGCGCCGGGTTACGCCGCCAGAAACTTCCATGGCGCCGCCCACGGGTGCGCAGGCAGCGAGGGCTCCGGCGGTTCCGAAGGCCCCGAACTGGCGACGGGTTATCGCCACCTTGGCGTTAAAATGCTGTTCGTCGCACATATCCGGTTCTCCTGAAGTCTACCCGCCAACGCAGGGGCAGGTGGGATGTTCCACCGGTCGCTATGGTTGGCAAGAGACTTCGGAGCGCGCGCCGGATCAGTTACCGATTCGCCCGCGGCGCAAATCACGCTGCCGCTTGCGCCGACGCAGCAGCGCGGCGATTCCCCAGCCTACCAGCAGCAGGACAAAGGCGATCAAGATATAAGCGATCAGGACACGAATCTGCACATTGCTCCCCTTTGCAAATGGCGGCGCGACCCACGATGTTGCGATGCAGCATGATTAGCGGAGATTGTGCGGCAAGGGAAACGAAATTTTACAATTTGCGGTGCGATGAGGCAGAATTTCTACGGGTTGGCCCTTAGCCCGCCAGACCATTTGTAAAGCCTGCGCGCTTACCGCCCGGCAAGCGCCGTTTCACTCTCTGCCATCAATTGTGCGATGATATCGGCGGCAGGCTCTTCGGCCTTGACCATGCCGACACTTTGCCCCGCCATTAGCGAGCCGTTCTCCACATCACCATCGATCACCGCGCGGCGCAGCGCTCCTGCCCAGTAATGCTCGATCTGCAATTGCGCCTCGCCCATTCCGATCGCGCCTGCATCAAGAATGGCGGCGACTTCGCGCTGTTTGGCGGTGAATTCTTCGGTGCCCTTGTTCTTCAGCGCGCGCACGGGGATGACGGGCAGGCGCGGATCAACCTGCACACTCGCCACCGCATCGCGGGCGTTGGCGCGAAAGAACGCCTTTTTGAAATCGGGATGCGCGATGCTTTCGCTCGCGCAAGCGAAGCGGGTGCCCAACTGCACGCCGCTCGCGCCCATTTCCAGATAGCCCGCAATCGCTTCCCCGCGTCCGATGCCTCCTGCGACGAAGACAACGAAATCCGCCGCCAGTTCGGGCAGGAATTCCTGCGCCAGCACGCTGGTGGACACAGGGCCAATATGGCCGCCCGCTTCCATCCCTTCGATCACCAGCGCATCCGCGCCTGAGCGCAGCAGCTTTTTGGCGAGCGCCAGTGTGGGCGCGAAAACGAGCACTTTGCCACCAAATGCCTTGATCGCCTCGACACTGCCTTTGGGGGGAATGCCGCCAGCCAGCACGACATGGCTTACCTGATGCCGCGCACATACCTCGATCAGTTCGAACAAGGCCGGGTGCATGGTGATGAGGTTCACGCCAAAGGGCTTGGCGGTCAGCGCCTTTGTCGCAGCAATTTCCGCATCGAGCAGTTCGGGTGTCATCGCCCCGCAGGCGATTACACCGAAACCGCCGCCATTGCTGATCGCGGAGACCAGATTGCGTTCGGAAACCCAGCTCATCGCGCCGCAGAGTATGGCGTGCTCGGTGCCGAGAAATTCGCATCCGCGCGCCATCAGCGCGTGGGTTTTGGGATAGGCTGTCATGTCGCTGCGCTTAGGCTCCGCTGGGATGATGGGCAAGATCACTCGGGGTAAGTGATGCGGATTGCAGCTGCTTCCGCTCGAGCCTTGCTGCGGGCCGCATCGGTATCCGCGCCGCGCGCCAGCGCCACACCCATGCGGCGATAGGGGCGCGTGGTCGGTTTGCCAAAAATGCGCAGGTCGCTGTCCGGCTCGGCCAAAGCGCGCGCCAGCCCTTCATACTGCGGATGCTCGCCATCACGTTCAGCGAGGATCACGGCGGAGGCAGCGGGGCGCGCGGTGATGCTCGCGGGGATCGGCAGGCCCATAATCGCGCGGGCGTGGAGATCAAATTCGCTCAAATCCTGGCTCGCCAAAGTCACCATGCCGGTATCGTGTGGGCGCGGGCTGAGCTCGGAGAAAATCACCGCGTCGCCCTTCACAAAGAATTCGACGCCGAACAAGCCGTAACCCAATCCGGTCGAGCAAAGCTCTTCCACCACTTTGCGCGCCATATCCTGCGCGGCAGTGATGGCGGCGTCGGACATAGGCGTCGGCTGCCAGCTTTCCTGATAATCGCCGCGTTCCTGCCGGTGGCCGATGGGCGGGCAGAAGCTGATGCCGCCCGCGTGGCGGATGGTGAGCAGCGTGATCTCGTAATCGAAATCGACAAATTGCTCGACGATCACCCGCTGCCGGTCGCCGCGCATATTGGCGGCGGCGTAATCCCACGCCTCTTGCAAGCCTGCCGCATCCTGCACTGTGCTCTGCCCCTTGCCGGAGGAGGACATCACCGGCTTGATAACGCAGGGAAAACCCGTGTGCTCAGCGCCTTCCACCACCTCGCCGTAATTCGACGCATAGCGATAGAGCGACGTCGCCAGCCCCAGCTCGCGCGCGGCGAGATCGCGGATCGCATCGCGGTTCATCGTCATCTGCGTGGCGCGGGCGGAGGGCACAACGGTGAAGCCTTCCGCTTCGACATCGGCCAGCACTTCGGTCCGGATCGCCTCGATTTCGGGAACGATAAAGTCGGGCCGGTGCGCTGCGATCACTTCGCGCAATCGCTCGCCATCGAGCATGGAGAAGACTTCGCGGCTATCTGCCACCTGCATCGCGGGCGCATTGTCGTAAGCATCGCAGGCGATGACATAAGCCCCCAGCCGCTTGGCCGAGATGACAAATTCGCGGCCCAGTTCACCCGAGCCCAGCAGGAGGATTTTGGCGGTGTAGGTCATGCCGCCACCTTAGGCGGCAACCTCTTCAGCATCCAGCCCGTATGCCGTGTGCAGCACGCGCACCGCCAGCTCGGTCTCGTCCTCGTCGATCAGCACGCTGACCTTGATTTCCGAGGTGGAGATCGCCTGCACGTTGATCCCGCGATCCGCCAGCGCCTTGAACATGGTGGCGGCAACGCCCGCATGGCTCTTCATGCCCATGCCGACCACGCTGATCTTGGCGACCTTGGCATCGGTGATGATGCGGTTGAAGCCGATCTTCTCGCGCTTGTCTTCCAGCAGTGCCTGCGCCCGTGCCAGTTCGGCCTGCGGGACGGTGAAGGTCACGTCGGTCTCGCCTTTGTCGCGGCCCACGTTCTGGATGATCATGTCAACATTGATCCCCGCCTCGCCCAGCGGGGTGAAGATGTTGGCGACGGCACCCGGCTTGTCGGGCACACGGGTCAGCACCACGCGGGCCTCGTTCTTGTCATGCGCGATGCCGGTGACGGTTTGGCGTTCCACTTGGGCTTCCTCCAGAAGTTTGGCCATCTCGCTTTCGGAGACGATCATGGTGCCGGGCAGACTGTCGGCGGGCGGCGAATCCTCGTCCACGAAAGAAGACAGCACCTGCACCGGCACATTGTGTTTCATCGCCATGCTGACCGAGCGGGTCTGCAAGACCTTCGCGCCCACGCTGGCGAGCTCGAGCATTTCTTCAAATGCGATATGTTTGATCTTGCGCGCGCGGGCGACGATGCGCGGATCGGTGGTGTAGACCCCGTCCACATCGGTGTAGATATCGCACCGGTCTGCGCCAATCGCCGCCGCGACGGCCACCGCCGAGGTATCCGATCCGCCGCGCCCCATGGTGGTGATACGCCCTTGGTCGGACACGCCCTGAAACCCGGGGATCACAGCAATCTCGCCTGCCGCCATACTGGCCAGCAGCCGCTCGGCGTCGATTTCCTCCACCCGCGCATTGGCGTGGTTGGAAAAGGTTTTCACCGGCAATTGCCAGCCGAGCCAGCTGCGCGCCTTGCATCCCATGCTTTGCAGCGTGAGCGCGAGCAGCCCGCTGGTGACCTGCTCCCCGCTGGCCACGACCACGTCATATTCGGCGGGATCATAGAGCGGATTGGCCTCGCGGCAAAAGGTGACGAGCCGGTCGGTCTCGCCCGCCATCGCGGAGACGACCACGGCCACCTGGTTGCCGCCCGCCGCCTGCGCACGCACGATATTGGCAACGCGGCGAATCCGCTCGGTTCCTGCAACCGAGGTTCCGCCAAATTTCATCACAATGCGCGCCACGAAGACTCTCGCCGGTATGGTTGAAACGAATGCGCGCTGTTAAGAGCATGGCATGAGCGATGCAACTGTCACAAGTGAAACCAGTTCGGCGACCATCAGGCCGGAGGAAGCCGCGCATTTCGGGAAGCTGGCGCGCGAATGGTGGGATCCCAAGGGCTCCTCCGCCATGCTGCACAAGCTCAATCCGGTGCGGCTTGGCTTTCTGCGCGCGGCGATTGACCTGCATTGGGGCGGCGATGTGCAAAGCGTGAAGCCGCTGGCGGGCAAGACCGCGCTGGATGTCGGCTGCGGCGCAGGCCTGCTGTGCGAGCCCTTGGCGCGGATGGGGGCAGAGGTGACCGGCGTCGATGCCGCGTCGGAGAATATTGCAGCGGCCAAGGCGCACGCCGCCGGTATGGGACTGCTTGCTCCCCTCCCCTCAGGGGAGGGGCTGGGGGTGGGGGGTCCGCCCTCAGTTGACGTCGCACCCCCATCCCCAACCCCTTCCCCCAAGGGAAGGGGCTTCGTCGCTTATCACGCTGGCGAACTGGGTGCGCTTGGCCTTGGCCCGTTTGATCTGGTGACGAGCATGGAAGTGATCGAGCACGTGGCGGACAAGGCGGCGTTCCTCGCCGGATTGGCCGCGCATCTCGCGCCCGATGGCCTGCTGGTAATGTCGACCCCCAACCGCACTTTGGCCAGCCGCGCGCTGCTGGTTGAAGGCGCGGAGGCGCTGGGCGCGGTACCCAAGGGTACGCACCACTGGGAGGATTTCGTCACGCCTGATGAACTGACCGCGATGCTTGAAGCCACCGGGCTGGCGGTGACGCGGATGCAGGGCATTGCCTTCTCGCCGATGAAGGGGCTGCATCTGAGCGAAGATATGGCGCTGAATTATATATTGAGCGCGCGGAGGGCCTAGTTCGTCGTCATCGCGAGCCGCAGGCGAAGCAATCCAGTTGCACTGGCTGGACTGGATTGCCGCGTCGCCTCCGGCTCCTCGCAATAACGAGTTTTCAAAGAACAACATCACCCCGGACTTGATCCGGGGTCCAGCTTCCTTCTGATCAAGTGAGAAGCCTGATCCCGGCTCGGGGGCCGGGATGGCGTAGTCTTGGGCCGCGCGTTCACCCCCACCGTTTTACAGGTTATCGGGCGGTGGAAGCGGTGCGCATTGATGGCGCCTCCCCTGCAAAAACGCCGCAGTGAGACTAGGATCGTCGGAGAAGACGCCGTCCACTCCGACGAGTTGCAAGATAGCAAGGAGGTTCTGCTCGCAACCTCGTTCAGCAGGGTTGTCACCTTGCCTCATTGATTCCGGCAAGAAAGCGTTCTCTTTCCGCAGCGTCCACGCATGAAGCAGCAGCCCCACACTATGCGCCGCATCGGTCAGGCCGGTGCTGCCGCCCTCTGCGCTCAACACCAGCGGTATACCTACGCCGATCCCGTCGGCGTAGGTAGCCACCTCGGCCAAGCCCTGAGGCGTTGCCATATCGGCATAGGTCATCCCCGGCATATCCGCCGGTCCACCTTCGTAAGACATCAGCTGCACGAGCCTTATATCGGTCATCCTATCCAGCCGCCGAAGTGGCTCCACCTCAAAACACTGGATAAAAACCGGCGCATCCTCGCCCTCATAACCAGCGGCATGAAGCTGCTCGACCAGCATCGCCGCAAGATCGTGGCCCTGCGTCAGGAAATAGGCCGGATGCTTGATCTCGGGGTACAAGCCTATCACCCGCCCCGTCTCCGCCTCGCGCGCCCGTACAAGCTGGATGATCTCGGCCAGCGTCGGCACCTGATAGAGGCCATTATGGGCGGTGTTCTGCGGGCGGATCTCGGGCAGCCGCTCCCGCGCGCGCAGAGTGCGCAGTTCGGCGAGCGTGAAGTCCTCTGTAAACCAGCCGGTATATTCCTCGCCGTCGATCACCTTGGTGGTGCGGCGACCCGCAAATTCCGGGCGATCGGCGACATCGGTCGTGCCCGAAATCTCGTTCTCGTGACGGGCGACCAGCACGCCATCTGCGGTCGCCACCAGATCCGGCTCGATATAATCCGCGCCCTGCGTGATGGCGAGATCATAGGCCGCCAGCGTGTGTTCGGGCCGGTCGCCGCTGGCCCCGCGATGGGCGATGATGAGCATTTGCGGCTCCTCTCTCTCCTGCGCCATCGCCGGTGACAATGCTGCACTCCATGCTGCGCAGCAAAGCGTTGCAATCGCGATGATTTTCCTCAGCACAGCGCCGCCTCCCATTCCGCCGGATCGAACCCGACCAGCACCCCGCCCGCGTGTTCGGCCACCGGGCGCTTGATCATGCTCGGATGCGCGGTAAGCAGCGCCACCGCCTTCGCCGCATCGATATCCGCCTTTTCCGCCTCGGATAAAGCGCGAAACGTCGTCCCGCGCCGGTTGAGCACCGTGTCCACGCCTTTGGCGGCAATCCACGCTTCGAGCTTCGCTGGATCGGCGCCTTCTTTCTTGTAATCGTGAAAAGTGTAGGCGAGCCCACGCGCGTCGAGCCATGCTCGCGCCTTTTTCACCGTATCACAGTTGGGAATGCCGTAGAACTCGATCATGCCTAATCCTTTGCGGCAAAAGTGTGAATCCTTGGGGAATCGCAGGCGAACAGCGTGTAGCTGGCGTAATATTGTGTGCGGGAGAAGGCCTGCATCTGGCGGTGCTCCTCCTGCCGCCCCCAGCCGCGCGCGCTCGCCTCGTCATCCCATTCGGAGACCGCGATCACCTCGCCATCATCGGCAGTGTAGGTTTTGAAACTGCGATAGCCCGGCTGGCACGCAGCCATCGCTTCCATATGCGCAGCGTCGCGCAGATAGGCCTCGCGGTCGATATCGGCGCGTTTGCGGTTGCGGAAGACGACGAGGTACATGGTTCCTCCTAACTAACCCAAATGGGCATCGGCAATCGCCACCGCCAGCGCATCCGCCGCATCGGAACCTGCCACCGCGACCCCCGGCAGCAGCACTTTGAGCATCGCTTGTACCTGCGCCTTCTCCGCCGCGCCGGTGCCGACCACCGCCTTCTTGACCAGCCGAGCCGCGTGTTCGTGCACTGTCAGTCCCGCCTCGCCGCACGCCGCCAACACCGCTCCGCGCGCTTGTGCCAGCTTGAGCGTCGATTGCGGGTTCTTGTTGAGGAACACTTCCTCGCACGCGGCGCGATCAGGCCCATGCTCCGCAATCACGGCCGCGATCTCCCGCGACAATTGCGCCAGCCGCGCCGCCATGGGCGCATTCGGATCGGTTTTCACCTGCCCGTTGGCAATATGCGACAACCGCGAACCCTCGCTGCGGACAAGGCCCCAGCCGGTGCAGCTGAGCGAGGGATCAAGGCCGAGGATCAACATCCTTGAAGCCCCTCCTCTGGAAGCGCAGCTCGGCGCAGCCAACGGGAAGGGAGTTCATCACCCCAGCTTCTCCATCACCTCGTCCGAAATGTCGTAATTGCCCCACACGGTCTGCACGTCGTCATCATCGTCAAGCGCATCGACCAGTTTGAGCAGCGTGCCCGCATCCTTCTCGTCCATCGCGACGGTCAGCGTCGGCTTCCACGCCAGTTTCACGCTGTCTGCCGCGCCGAGCGCTTTTTCGAGATCGCCCGCGACCTGATGCAGCGCATCACCCTCGGTCCAGATCGTGTGGCCGTCCTCGCTGCTCTCGATATCGTCTGCGCCCGCTTCCATGGCGGCCATCAGCACGGTTTCCTCGTCGCCTGCGCTGGCGGGATATTCGATCAGCCCCTTGCGGTCGAACCCGTGGCTCACCGCGCCCGATGCGGCGAGATTCCCGCCGTTTTTGGAAAAGGCGGTGCGGATATTGGTGGCGGTGCGGTTGCGGTTGTCGGTCAGCGCCTCGACAATGATCGCACTGCCGCCCGGGCCATAGCCTTCGTAGCGCACTTCCTCGAAATTCTCGCCGTCATTGCTCGACGCCTTGTCGATCGCGCGCTGGATATTGTCCTTCGGCATGGACTGCGCCTTGGCGGCATTGACCGCGAGGCGAAGGCGCGGGTTCATGTCCGGATCGGGCATCCCCATTTTCGCCGCCACGGTGATTTCGCGGCTGAGCTTGGAAAACAGGTTCGAACGCTTTTTGTCCTGCGCACCCTTGCGGTGCATGATATTTTTGAATTTGGAATGGCCTGCCATGGGATCTCTAACGTGGTTTGGCTAAAAAGAAGGGCGAGGCCTAGCCCAGCCCCGCCCTCGCATCAATATTCGGTTTGGGGTAGAAGGGATTTACACCTTCACAGCGGTTCCGCTGGCGCTCACCATCAGCATCGAACCGTTGGCGCCGATAACTTCGTAATCGAGATCAACACCAACCACCGCATTGCCGCCGCGGCTCGCGCATTCGGCCTGCAATTCCTCGATCGCCTGGTTGCGCGCATCGGCAAGGATGCGCTCGTAACTGCCCGAACGCCCGCCCACGATATCGCGGATATTGGCGAACAGATCGCGGAACACGTTGGCTCCCACAATCACTTCGCCGGTGACGATGCCGAGATATTCCTGGATAGGCCGCCCTTCCAGCGTGTGCGTGGTGGTGACGGGAATGCCGCGCGCGTCTTTCCATTCACGTGTCATGCTTTGAGTCCTCCTGAAGTACGGGTCGCTGCTGTATTATGTGCCTATTACAGAGGCGATCTTCAAGCGAAACCCGACCGGCGGCCTCACCCCATGCCGAGCGCGGCCTTATACGTGTCGAGGATCATTTCCTGCTCGCTGCGATCATTCGCGTCCATCTTCCGCAGGCGGACGATCTGGCGCATGATCTTCGGGTCGTAGCCCACGGCTTTGGCCTCGGCGTAAACGTCGCGGATGTCGTCGGCGATGCCCTTTTTCTCTTCTTCGAGGCGCTCGATGCGTTCGATCAGCAGGCGCAGGCGGTCGTCGGTCGTTTCGGCCATGAGGGGCAACTCCAAAGAAAATGAGAATCGGTTTGGGGGTCGTTAGCGGCGAAGTGCGGCGGCGCAAACCGCGCGCACGAGTTTTCCCTAACGCAAATCAGGCGCGTTCTTCGCCAGGCTTTCCTCCATCCGCGCCAATTGGTCCTCGGTCGCTTCGCTCTGGCGGGTGGCTTTCCATTCGGCCATCGGCATTCCGTGGATCAGCTCACGCGCGGCGGGCTTGTCGCCGTCAAAGCCCGCATCAATAATCCAGTCGGCAAGACAATTGCGGCAGAACCCCGCCAGCCCCATCAGCTCGATATTCTGCGCATCGTGGCGGTGCTGCAAATGCCGCACCAGACGGCGGAAGGCGGCGGCGGCCACCGCGTCGGGCAGCGTGTCCAGCGGATCGGAAGGGTCGTGCATACCAATGCCTCGCATCATGGTGACTTGTCTTGTCATATAGTGGTGCCATAGGCTGCACCCCATGGCTACCGACAACGCTCCCAAGCTCCAACCGAGAGGCCGCAAGGTCAAAATCCTTGCCACCACCGGCCCCGCCACCGCCGATGCCGAGGTGCTGCGCCGCCTGTTCCTGGCGGGCGCGGACGCTTTCCGCGTCAATATGAGCCATGGCGAGCACGCGATGCACGCCGCCACCATCGCCAATATCCGCGCGCTGGAAGCCGAATTCGGCAAGCCGATCGCCATTCTGGCGGACTTGCAAGGCCCCAAACTGCGCGTCGGCAAATTCGCCGAGGGTCGCGCCACGGTGGCGCACGGGGCGACTTTCACGTTTGACCGCAATCCGGAGCCCGGCGACGCCAGCCGGGTCGAATTGCCGCACCCCGAAATTCTCGACGTGGTGGAAGTCGGCCAGCGGCTGCTGGTGAATGACGGCAAGATGCGCTTCCGAATCACCGCGGTGCAAGACGGCACGCTGGTTTGCCGTGCCGAGGTTGGCGGCGTGATTTCGGATCGCAAGGGCGTGAACGTGCCCGATGCGGAAATCCCCATTCCCGCGCTCACCGAGAAAGACCGCAAGGATCTGGCTTTCGCGCTCGATCAGGGAGTCGACTGGATCGGCCTCAGCTTCGTGCAGCGTCCCGATGACCTTGCCGAAGCGCGGCGGTTGATGACCGGCACCGATGGCAAGCAGCGGGCCGCGCTGTGCGCCAAGATCGAAAAGCCCTCCGCCATTCGCCGCCTCGACGAAATTATCGAACAGGCGGACGGCATCATGGTCGCGCGCGGCGATTTGGGCGTGGAACTCAATCCCGAAGAAGTCCCGCCCTTGCAAAAGCGCATTGTCAACGCCACGCGCCTTACCGGCAAGCCGGTGATTGTGGCAACGCAGATGCTCGAAAGCATGATCGAAAGCCCCGCCCCGACCCGCGCCGAAGTCTCCGACGTGGCCAATGCGGTGTATGACGGCGCGGATGCGGTCATGCTCTCGGCTGAAACCGCTGCGGGTGACTGGCCCGAAGAAGCGGTGATCATGATGGCGAGCATTGCCCGCCAGGTGGAATCGGACGAGCTTTACAAGGAACGCGTCCGCCTGCTCGACACGCCGCCCGATCCCACCACCGCCGACGCCATGGCGCACGCCTGTATGACGATTGCCGACACGGTGAAGATCGGCGCGATTGGCGTGTTTACCTCCTCGGGCAGCAGCGCGCGGCGCGTGGCGCGTGAACGGCCCGCGGTGCCGGTGATGGTGCTCACCCCCAATATCGATGTGGCCCGCCGCATCGCGCTGCTCTGGGGAGCGCATCCGGTGGCAACCAAGGATATCGGCAGCTTTGAAGAGATGGTTGCCAAGGGCAAGCGCATGGCGCTGCGCCACGGCTTCGCCAGCGCCGGTTCGCGGCTGGCGGTGATGGCGGGCGTGCCCTTCGGCCAGTCAGGCGCGACCAATCTGGTGCACGTGGTGACGGTGAAGGGCGACGAGTTGGAGGGCTATTCGGGCGAGGGCTGAGCTAGGGCCAGTTTTGTAACGCCCCTGGCACATCCTCTGACCAGCACGGCTCCAACGCCAGTATGCTGTCCTCCACATAGTCCGCCAGCGGCGTCCCGACATTCGACGTGAAGCGGAGGCTGGAAGAGATATTCCCCGCATAGTGCGAACGGGCCTCGAAGCTGTATTGCACCCCGTCGAGTGTAATCACCACCGAGCCGTCCGCTGTCACCGGAATGCCGGGCACCGCGACTTCGGGCGGTGACACTTGCGTGGCGGCGACCACGACGGTGTCGCGCGAGCCTTCGCAGCTTTGCGAATCCGTCCAGTTGACCGTGATTTCGCCCTGCCCGCTTTCGACGCGGCGGAACCAGTAATGCCGCTGGTTGGAGCCCGGAAGAACCCCGATCTCGATCTGCGTCGTGGCAAGCCCGGTGGCGGATCGGGTCATGGTGAGAAACGGCATGGGCTCGGTGGCAGGAGCCACCAGGGCGAGCAAAGCGGCGGGGAGGATCATAAGACTCATGCTGGTTCAGCTACGCCCGATGGCATGAACCGCGCAGAAACAGGCGCTCAGGGCACCAGCACCGTATCGCGTACTTCTTCGGCCAGTTCCGGATAATCGGTGATGTAATGCAGCCCCCGGCTCTCGTGCCGCGTCAGCGCGCTTTTGACGATGAGCCCGGCGCATTGGTGCAGGTTGCGCAGTTCGATCAGATCGGTCGTGACGCGGAAATTGCCGTAGTAATCCTCGATCTCGCTGCGCAGCAATTCGATGCGGTTCTGCGCCCGTTCGAGCCGTTTGGTCGTGCGGACGATCCCGACATAGTTCCACATCATCCGGCGGATTTCGGTCCAGTTCTGCTTGATGACGACTTCCTCGTCGGAATCGGTCACGCGGCTTTCGTCCCATTCGCGGATTGCCGGAGGCGCTTCGAAACCGTCCCAATGCGCGAGAATATTCTGCGCGGCCGCCTCGCCAAAGACGAAGCATTCGAGCAGACTGTTGGACGCCAGACGGTTCGCCCCGTGCAACCCGCTTTCGGTGCATTCGCCCGCCGCATAGAGCCCGGGCAGATCGGTGCGGCCATCCAGATCGATCACCACACCGCCGCACGTGTAATGCTGCGCCGGGACAACGGGGATCGGCCCCGTGGTCATATCGATGCCGAGGCCCAGCAGTTTGTCGTAAATCGTCGGGAAATGGCCTTTCACGAAATCGGCTGGCTGGTGGCTGATATCGAGATGGACATAGTCGAGACCGTAGCGTTTGATCTGGTCGTCGATCGCGCGGGCGACCACATCGCGCGGGGCCAGCTCCATGCGTTCGGGATCGTAATCCGCCATGAAACGGTGGCCGGTTTCCGGGTGGAGCAAGTGCCCGCCCTCGCCGCGCACGGCCTCTGTAATGAGGAAGTTTTTGACGTCGAGATTGTAGAGGCAGGTCGGGTGGAACTGCATCATTTCCATGTTGGAAACCCGCGCGCCCGCCCGCCACGCCATCGCAATCCCGTCACCCGTCGCGCCACGCGGCGCGGTGGAGAACTGGTAGACACGCCCCGCCCCGCCCGCCGCCAGGATCGTCGCCTTGGCGGTGTAGGCCTCCACCTTGCCGCTTTCGACATCGAGCGCATAGGCACCCCAGACGCGGCCTGAACCGGAGAACTTCGCCTCATGCCGTCCGGTAATCAGGTCAACGCAGGTGCGGTGTGGCAGCAGGGTGATATTGGGATTTTCCTCGGCAGCTTTCAGCAATGCCGCCTGCACCGCCCAGCCGGTTGCGTCATCGACATGGACGATCCGCCGGTGCGAATGCCCGCCCTCGCGGGTGAGGTGCAGATCGCCCGCATCGCGGTTGAAGGGCACGCCCAGCTCGCACAGAAGGTCAATCGCGGCAGGCGCGCGCTCGATGACGAATTCCACCGTTGCGCGATCATTCAGCCCCGCGCCTGCCACCATCGTGTCGCGGATGTGATCTTCAAACGTGTCGCCCGCATCAAGAACCGCGGCAATCCCGCCCTGCGCCCAAGCAGTGGAGCCGCTCTTCAAATCTCCCTTGGCGAGCACCAGCACCTTGCACGTCTGCGCGAGCGTAAGCGCCGCAGTGAGACCGGCGGCGCCGGAGCCGATGATGAGGACGTCTGTTTGCATCAGGCCCCGCTCCCCGTCAGCTGCACGAACACATCCTCCAGATCAGCCTCGCGCGTCGTCACGTCCTCGATCGTGTAGCCGTGGTTTTGCACAACCGCGAGAATCTGCCCGGCAGACGAGGCATCGCGGTCGTAAGTGATTTCGAGCGTGCGTTCGTCCATCACTTCGGATTTGAGGAAGCCTTCCTCCATCACCGGCCCGGCCAAGTCCTTGTCCACGGTGACACGCACGATTTTTTCGCGCGCCATATCAACCAGTTCGCGGGTGGTGGTGTTGGCGATCAGTTCGCCGTTATTGATGATAGCGATCCGCTCGCACAATTGCTCGGCTTCTTCGAGATAGTGGGTGGTGAGCACCACGGTCACGCCTTCGGCATTGAGTTCGCCCACCAGTTCCCACAATTGCCGCCGCAGTTCGACATCGACACCCGCAGTCGGTTCATCGAGCACAAGGATCGGCGGCGAATGCACCATCGCCTTGGCGATCAGCAGCCGCCGCTTCATCCCGCCCGACAGGGTGCGGGCATAGGCGTTGCGCTTGTCTTCCAGCCGCACCGCGCGCAGCAGCTCTTCGGAACGACGCAGCGCCTTGGCCACGCCATACATCCCGCTCTGGTTTTCCAGCACTTCAAAGGGCGTGAAAAACGGATCGAAGACGATTTCCTGCGGCACGATGCCGATGGAGAGCTTCGCATTGCGGTGATCGGTGTCGATATCGTGGCCCCAGATCTTCACCTGCCCGCCGCTCTTGTTCACCAGCCCGGCCATGGTGTTGATGAGCGTGGACTTGCCCGCACCATTGGGGCCGAGCAGGCCAAACACCATGCCTTCGGGCACATCGAAGCTCACACCCTTCAGCGCCAGCTTGGGCGGAGCGTTCTTGGTGCCTGCATATTCCTTGCGCAGATCGCGGATTTCAATCGCTGCTTCACTCATGCGTGCGCTCTTAGGGGCTTTTCGCCGCCCGCGTAAAGCGATAGAGGCGATGCCCATGGATACCGCACCTGAAAGCACAATCGTCGATACGTCCCGCGTCTGGTGTGACGGGGCGGGAGACATTCGCGGCGGCGAGAATTACCTGCCCGCCAGCCTCGGCCACCCGCGCGTGTGGATGCAGATCGATGCCAGCGGCTATGCCGACTGCGGCTATTGCGACCGGCGCTTTATCCTTAAGGGCGGCCCGGCGGATGACGGCAATGTGCCCGATGCCTCGGTTGCCGGAGCGGCCTCCTAAGTCGGATGCGCCCTTCCGCTTGCTGTCAGCTTAGGTTCAGTGATATCGTGTACCATCGTAGGCTACGTGGGCGGAACAGGAGAATCGATATGCAATATTGGATCGCTACAGCAGCCGCAGCGGCCGCTTTCGCTTTTGCCGCGCCAGCCATGGCTCAGGATCGCAGCGAGCGGGCCGACGCAGACTTTGCCGAACTGATCGAGAACCGCGAAGTCGCTGGCGAAGCGCAAAGCTGCATCCGGACGTTCAACGACAACCGGCTGCGCGTGGTCGAGAATGTCGGCCTCGCCTATCGCCGCGGCGATACGTTGTGGGTCGCCCGCGCGCGCGATCCGCGGCAGCTTGGCCCGTGGGACGTGCCGGTGATCGAACGCTTCGGCAGCCAGCTGTGCCGCCACGATATTATCCGCACGATTGACCGCGGCAGCGGGATGTTCTCCGGCGTGCTCTGGCTTGAAGACTGGGTGCCCTATCGCGAGATCGAAAACGCCGACAGCTGAGCCGCCGTGCAGTCAGCCCTTGGGTTTGACCAGCTTCTCGGGCCTGCGCCGCTGCGCCTCTGCGAACAGGCCGTAGCTCTTGTTCACGTAATTGGTCACATCGGTGATCGAGGTCACGTAGCTGTCGAGCTCGGCGGTCATTTCCTGTTCGACCAGCCGCACGCGGGCCGAGGGGTTTTCGGTTTCGAACGCCACGTAAAACCACGGCTCGCCGCGCTTGAGCACCAGCGGCTGTGACAAATCATACCATTCGAACGCCCAGGCCAGCGGGCGCGGCCAGATATGGATCGGGAAGCGGCCGCCCATTTGCAAACCCGGCCTCGGAACGGGAGAATAATGCAGATAAGGCGGCGTCTGCACGACATAGGCCGGGCTGTCCGCCACGAAAATATAGGGCGCGGTAAACTGCACGATAGGGCGATTGGGGTCACGCCATTCATTGGGCGGCTGCACAATGAACAGGTTCGCGCGGCCTTGCGGACGCATCCCCGATTGCTCGCCAGCGGCATCGACCAGCTGGATTTGCCCTTGCGCGTTGCGTTCAAACTTCAGCGTCAGATCGACCGGGCACGGCACGACGAAATGCCGCCGGTCAAAATCGATCGCGGCAGGGCAGGCCTGAATGCTCTTGGCGCTCGCAGCCTTGGGGTCGGAGCGGCTAAAGGCTTGCGGCGGTGCCCATATGGCATCGCCATTGCCCGGCCAGCGCACCGTCCAGCCGACAGTAACCGTACGCGATTTGCCCCGCGCCTCTGCCTCATTGGCGCCCGCATCCTCGGCGAAATAATCGTCCCAGCTCATGGCATTCCTTCCGGCTGCTGCGCCGCATAGCGGCATTCTCCCCGGATCGGACATCCGGCGCAGCGGGGCGCGGTCGGCCGACAATGGGTCTGGCCCAGACTCTTCACCAGCAGATGATGCTCGTCAATGTCCTCGGCCGACCAGTCTTCGGGCAAGAGCGGCATCAGCGTGTCATAGGCGCGCGCAGTATCGGCCTTGGGCGGGATCAGGCCGGTGCGCTGCATCACGCGGCGGTGGTGCCCGTCGATAACGAGCGCGCGGCGGCGGAAGGTGCTGGTGTTCAGCACACCCGCCGCATTCTTGCGCCCGACGCCGGGCAGAGCCTCCAGCCAGTCCATAGCCATGGCATCGGGCAGATTGGAGAGATGCCGCAGATCGACGCTGCCGCGATCATCGCGAATGGCGCGGAAACAGGCACGCAGGCGCTCGGCGGCGACCGAGGGGAAGGTCTGGTTGCGCAGCAGTTCTTCCAGCTCGCCCAGATCGGCATCGGCCACCGCCTCCCAGCTGCCATAGCGCGCTTTCACCGCATCGGTGGAGGCATTGGACACCGCCGTCTTGCTCTGCGCGCCGATCACGCCCTGCACCAGCACCCACACCGGATCGCGGCGCTTGTCATCGGGCCGGATGATGCGCCCGAAGGCGGCGATCAGCGCTGCATGGATGCGGGCAAGCGCATCGCTGCGCGGATCAGGGCCGAGGGGGAGTTGCATGGCGGATCATCTGCAACGCACCAAGGCAGCCTTACGCCGCCGCAGCGATATCGGTCGCGGCAAAATCCTCACCTTTGAAGAGGAGCGGAAGGCCCCGGCTTTTGGCGAGCGCATAGGCGAACAGGTCGCCAAAATTGAGCTGGGCGGGGTGCCCGGTGCCCTTGCCGAAGCGCGTGAACGCGTCCTGCGCGATGGCCGCCTGTTCGGCATCGACGGGGACGGCTTCGAGATTGGGAAAATCGAGAATTGCGTCAAAAGCCGCGGCCAATTCTGCGCCTCTGCGATGAAGAACCATGCGCCCTTCGACAATACTGGCGACGCTGACCAGAGCGCAGTCTGCTTGTGACAATACGGAAAGGAAGCGATCCCGCTCGGCTTCCATCAAGACAATCGCCACCAATGCCGATGTGTCCACGGCAATCATATCGGCAGGCCGTGCTCATCCCATTCAAGATCGGACGGCCCGTCCTTGCGTGGAATCCGGTCAATCTCCGCCAGAATCGCCCGCATCTTCGCCATCCGCTCTTCCGGTGTCATGACCGGTGGTGGATTGACAGGTTCGAGCCGCACCTGCGGCACCCCGTCCTTGTCAATGACCACCTCCTCGCCGCGCAAGGCAGCAGCGATGAGCTTCGAAAGCTGCGCCTTGGCTTCCCCGATATTGAAGTGGATGGTCATGGCAAGAAATTAGCTTGACCAAGCTGCTTGGTCAAGCAGGTGCGCGCTTCACTCCCACTCAATCGTCCCCGGCGGCTTGCTGGTGTAGTCATACACAACGCGGTTCACGCCCTGCACTTCATTCACGATGCGGGTGGCGACGCCGGTGAGGAACCCCGCGTCGAAGGGATACACATCCGCCGTCATCCCGTCGGTCGAAGTCACCGCGCGTAGGCCGCAGACGCTGTCGTATGTACGGCCGTCGCCCATCACGCCCACGGTTTTCACCGGCAGCAGCACGGCGAAGGCCTGCCAGATCGCGTCATAGAGGCCCGCATTGCGGATTTCTTCGAGATAGATCGCGTCGGCCTTGCGCAGGATGTCGCAGCGTTCCTTGGTCACTTCTCCGGGAATGCGGATGGCGAGGCCGGGGCCGGGGAAGGGGTGACGGCCGACGAAAATGTCGGGCAGGCCCAATTCGCGGCCCAATTCGCGCACCTCGTCCTTGAACAGCTCGCGCAAGGGCTCGACGAGCTTCATATTCATGCGTTCGGGCAGGCCGCCGACATTGTGGTGGCTCTTGATCGTGACGCTCGGCCCGCCGGTGAAGCTGACGCTCTCGATAACGTCGGGATAGAGCGTGCCTTGGGCCAAGAAATCCGCGCCGCCGATCTTCCTCGCCTCTTCCTCGAACACGTTGATGAATTCGGCGCCGATGAATTTGCGCTTCTTCTCAGGGTCAGTCTGGCCTGCGAGGCCCGCCATAAAGCGCTCCTCGGCATCCACTACGACGAGCGGGATGTTGTAATGGTCGCGGAACATCCGCTCCACCTGCTCGCGTTCGTTGAGGCGCAGCAGGCCATGGTCGACGAAAACGCAGGTCAGCTGGTCTCCAATCGCCTCGTGAATAAGGATCGCGGCGACCGAGGAATCAACCCCGCCCGACAGGCCGCATATGACTTTGCCATCGCCCACTTGCGCACGGATTTCGGCGATCTTGGTCTCGCGGTACGCGGCCATTGTCCAGTCACCCGCCAGCCCGCACACATTGTGCACGAAATTGGCGAGCAGCTTGCCGCCATCGGGCGTGTGGACGACTTCCGGGTGGAACTGAGTGCCGTAGTATTTGCGCGCTTCGTCGGCGATCACCGCGAAAGGTGCGCCGTCAGAGGTGGCGACGATTTCGAAGCCGGGGGCGAACTGCGTTACCTTGTCGCCATGGCTCATCCACACCTGGTGCCGCTCACCCGCCTGCCACAGCCCGTCAAACAGCGCGCAATCCTTGGTGACGGTGAGGAAAGCGCGGCCGAACTCGCCGCCTTCACCGGTCTCATGGCCGGGCCGGACTTCGCCGCCCAATTGGTGGCTCATCACCTGCTGACCGTAGCAAATGCCAAGGATCGGCAGGCCGCTATCGAACAGCACTTGCGGCGCGCGCGGGGAGCCTTCGTCGGGCACACTGGCGGGCGAGCCGGAGAGGATGATGCCCTTGGGCTGCATCCGGTGGAAGGCTTCTTCGGCAAGGCTGAACGGCGCGATCTCGGAATAGACGCCCGCTTCGCGCACGCGGCGCGCAATCAGCTGGGTTACCTGGCTGCCGAAATCGACGATGAGGATGGAATCGGGAAGATGGTCGTGCTGCATCGCGCGGCTCTGCCCAAAGCATTGCGGCAAGTCCAGCGGGCGGCAAAAAGGCGGCGGACGCAGCTGAGTTGAAAAATACGCAACACTTGGCGAATATTTCGCATTTGCATAATTATCATGCACTCGCCAGATAAGGCGCAACCGGTTGGCCGATTGCCGTGCCGCCCGGATTTCTCACATAAGGATCAACCCCATGCGCACGATCGCAACCCATATCTTTGCCTCGCTTGCAGCTGTCTCGATCAGCTCCACGCTGTTCATCAGCATCCTGTAAGTTTGCACAGAGCGCAATACGAAAGGGGCCGCTTCGCTGGTGCGAGGCGGCCCCTTTCGTTTGTGCGGGCGTTGGATCAGATCCGCGCAAGCAAGGCGTCCATCGCTTCGCGCTGATCGGCGCTGGCGAATTCGCGCATATCCTGGATGATCCGCCGTGCCTCGGCATTGCGGCCATTGGCGATCAGCGCGTTGGCATAGTGCCAGCGGATTTGCAGATTGCCCGGCTGGCCTTCCACCGCGCGGCTCAAATGCGTGAGCGCGGGGCCGGCCTGCCCGTTTTCGAGCAGCGCCCAGCCCAGCGTATCGGCAATGCGCGGATCGCGCGGGGCGAGTTCATGCGCGGCGCGCGCCCGGCGCAGCGCCTCGGCGTTGTCTCCCACGCGCAAGGCGGCGTGGGCGGCGTTATTGAGGATCACCGCATCGCTGGTGCCGCCATCCGCGAGCAGCGCGGCGTAGAGGCGCTCGGCCTCTTCGTCCTCGCCGCCCAACAAGGCCTCTTGCGCGGTCTGCGCGCGGTCGCCGAAACCCTCGGGACGCGTCGTGGCGACGCGGCGCGAGAAGCGGTCTTCTTCGCCCACGCGCGGGGCCAGCTCGGCGGCGAGCGCGAGCAATTGCGGGGTCGCGGTGGCGCTATCGGCAAGCGGGGCGACCAGCTGCCACGCCTCGCGCTCAGACCCTTCCTCCAGCAAGGCGCGGCCCAGCACGGTGCTGCCGTGCATATGGCCGGGCTGCGATTGCAGGAAGCGTTCGAGATGCGCGATGGCCTGTGCCGGGAAGCCGCGCAGATAAGCGAGTTCGCCCATCAGCAGTCGCCCCTGCGGGATTTTGCCGATCTCGCCTTCGGCCTGCTGGAGAATTTCCTGCGCCTCGTTCAGATCGCCCTCGGCAAAGGCCAGCTTGGCATCGAGCAGCAGCGCCAGCGGGTGTCCGGGCGCGATGGCGAGAATGGTTTCGAGATGCGCGTCGGCTTCGTCATTATTGCCGAGATCAGCGTGCGTCGCGGCGAGCGCGAACAGCGCGGCGAGGCTGGCGGGATGTTCCTCGCGGGCGGTCTCGTAGAAGGTCAGCGCCTCTTCCCAATCGCCGCGCATCACCCGCAACTGGCCTGCCAGCAGCAGCGCATCGTGATCGACCGGATCGGCTTCCAGCGCGCGGAGCGAGAAATCCTTCGCCGCAGTGGGCTGCCGCATGGCAATCGCCATCGCCCCGCGCATGGCAAGCAGGCGGGCATTGCCGGGGAAGGCTTCTATGGCCGCATCGGCGCGGGCAATGGCTTCGTCATTGCGGTCAAGCTCGCCCAGTGCGCGGATGCTCACCCATTCGGCAAGCGGCCCCGCTGGCCCTGCCGCCGCGCGTTCCAGCGCCAGCTCGAATTCGTCGCGCAGCAGCGCCGCGTGCGCAGCCAATGCGTCGATATCGGCGGGCGGGCTGCCGCTGTCGCGCAGCATCTGGATCACGCGCTCTGCCGCCTCGCCGTCTTCCAGCGCCAGCAACGTGCGGGCGTAGAAGTCGATCACTTCGGGCGTACGGGTTTCGGCGTCGTTCACCGCTGTCGCCAAAGCGACGCGCGCGGTGCGGTAATCGCGCGCCTCATACGCGGCGATGCCGTCAGACACAGGATCGCCGCCCAGCATTCCGCACGAAGCGAGCGTGAAGGCGGCGGCGGTGGCGAGCAGAGTGCGGTGCAATTTCATGCGCGCGTCTTACCGCGAATGGCTTAAACCTTGGCTAAGATCGGCGGGCATTTTCAGGGCCGTTTCCGGACAAAAAAGGGGCGCGGTTCCGCAGAACCACGCCCCCTGTGTTCTCTCTTGCCAGAGAAACTTATGCAGCAACCTTGCGGCGCTGGCGACGGGCAGCATAGACGCCGCCGAGGCCGAGACCGAAGAGCAGCAGACCAGCCGGAGCCGGAACCGGCGTGCCGGGAACCTGCGCCAGGTCGAAGTTGATGTCGAAGTGCGAGAGCACATTGCCGCTCGGATCGAGAATGTTGAGCCAAGCCGAGCCGCCGAAATCGCCGGTCTTGTCATTGGTGCCCGGGCCGAACTGGAAGGTGGTTTCACCAGCCAGCGGATCGTTCGGGTTCAGCGTGTAAGTCACGCCGCCAATGGTGATCGTGCCCGACGCGTTGGAGAAGTAATCCTGCGTGTTCGGATCGTAAGCGCCGCCACCGGCCTTATAATCGAAATGGGTGCCGTTGAGCGTGTCCAGCAGTCCGCTGAGCGACAGGTTCAGCGTGGCAACGGTGCCCGAGGGATTGATCGCGGTGCCAGTGAAAGTGCCGGTGCCGGCATCGGTATCAACCGAGAAGCGCGTGCCATCCTGGAACGAATAGTAACGCTCACAGCCACTATTCAGCGTGTTGGTCCACAGGCCGTGCGGGCAGGTGCCGCCGGTTGCGTTGGTCACGTTGTAATCGATAATGTCGGCCTGCGCCGGTGCGGCGATCATGCCGAGCGAAAGGATCGCCGCCGAAAGTGCCAGTTGCTTTTTCATATTCGTTTCCCGTCACCTGAAGAAATGTGATTCGTTGTTTGCTTGTCTGACGCTGGAAAAGCAGAAGCCGCCGCGCCAATCCACCGCGCGAAAAGCGGTGTCTCAAATCGGCGCAGTGCGGCGCGGCAAAGGTTAAACGGTTAACATTTTGCACCTTTTTACAGCCGGGTTGCGCCAGATCGGCCAGCGACAGGCCGTGTTGCATGGGGTGCAACACATATACACTATTTCGCATTTGAGTAATTTCGTTGCGCCAACTATTTGGGCCTCATCACGCGCACCAAGGGTAAGCGGTGCGCTGTCCCAAACCCCTGAGGTCTCGGCTCCCTCCCCCCTTCCTTGCCGAGGCCGACCTGCAAAATGGCCGTCTCCGCCGCTTTACGAAGCTGCGGGGCGGCCATTTTTCTTAGGTGCTTGGGGGTCGGTCAGCACTCTACGACGTTGACGGCGAGGCCGCCTTGGCTGGTTTCCTTGTATTTGCTCGACATATCGAGCCCGGTTTGCCGCATGGTCTCGATCACCTGGTCAAGGCTGACGCAGGTCGCCTCGTCGCGGTGGAGCGCCAGCCGCGCCGCGTTTACCGCTTTCACCGCGCCAATGGCGTTGCGCTCGATGCACGGCACTTGCACCAGTCCGCCCACCGGATCGCAGGTCAGGCCCAGATTGTGCTCCATCCCGATTTCTGCCGCGCTGGCGATCTGTGTGGGGCTGCCACCCCACAGCGCCGCCAGTCCGCCCGCCGCCATCGAACAGGCGACGCCCACTTCACCCTGACAGCCCATTTCGGCGCCTGAGATGGAGGCGCGTTGCTTGTAGAGCAAACCAATGGCTCCGGCGGTGAGAAGGAAAGTCCGGCGGCTCTCCAAGCAGGCTTGGCCATCGGCGGTCTGGCAATAGAAGCGGATGACCGCCGGAATAATCCCCGCCGCGCCATTGGTCGGCGCGGTCACCACGCGGCCCCCGGCGGCATTTTCCTCGTTCACCGCCATGGCATAGCAGTTGAGCCAGTCGAACAGCTGCTCGCGCTCGTTCGATTGCGGATTGGCGGAGAGCTTCTCCCACAATTCGGGCGCACGGCGGCGGACCTTGAGGCCGCCGGGCAGAATGCCGCGCTGGTGCAGTCCCCGGTCGATGCACGCGTCCATCGCCGCCGCAATCAGGTCGAGCCCGGCGAGCGTTTTCTCCCGCGCACGCGAAGCATCTTCATTGGCGAGCACCAATTCGGCGATGGAGTGGCCGGTCGCGGCGCACATGGTGAGCAATTCTTCCGCCGAGCCAAAATCATGCGGCACGCTTTTGCCGGTAGAGATGCGGTCTCCCTTCGGCTTGCGCTGCAATTGCGCCGCGCTCGCCACGAAGCCGCCGCCGGTGGAATAGTAGGTGCGCTCCAGTACTATGCCGCCTTCGGCATCGAATGCAGTCAGCGTCATCCCGTTGGGGTGCAGATCGGGCAGGATATGTCCGGCAAGATCGATATCGCGCGCCGGCTCGAACGCAATGGCGTGCTTTCCGCCAAGTGCAATCCGCCCGGCCGCCGCGATCCCGGCCAGCGCCGCAGCGCATTCGTCCGGGTTGGCGGTCTCGGGGGCATAGCCTGCAAGCCCCAGAATCGTCGCATCCACCGTGCCGTGACCCACTCCCGTCAGCGCCAGCGAGCCTTGCAGCTCCACCCGCACCCGCGCCACCTGCGCTAACCTGCCCGCTCTCGCCAGCGCCGCCACAAACCGCCTCGCAATCCGCATCGGCCCCACCGTGTGCGAGGAGGACGGGCCGATCCCGATGCGGAAAATGTCGAGCACGGACAGCATGGGCAGCGGGATGCGCTCGCCCGCCCCAAAAGGCAATATGGTTTCAATCGAAACCGCCCTCGCGCGGCTGCACTTTGGCTGTGGGTAAAGCCGCCGCTTCGGGTTTGGGTTTCGCCCTCTCCGCGCCTATATACTCGGTATGGACACTACCCCCGAAAATACGCCCGAACCGCAGAGCGGAAAGCCCAAGCAAGGCGGCGAATATTCTTCCGAGAGCATCAAGGTTCTCAAAGGCCTTGATGCGGTGCGCAAGCGGCCCGGCATGTATATCGGGGATACCGATGACGGCAGCGGCCTGCACCACATGGTGTTCGAAGTCAGCGACAACGCGATTGACGAGGCGCTGGCCGGGCATTGCGACCTCGTGCTGATCGAATTGAACGCCGATGGCAGTGTCTCGGTCGAGGATAATGGCCGCGGTATTCCGGTGGACATCCACAGGGAAGAAGGCGTCTCGGCGGCCGAAGTCATCATGACGCAGCTGCACGCAGGCGGCAAGTTCGAGAACACCAGCGACGACAACGCCTACAAGGTCTCAGGTGGCCTCCACGGTGTGGGCGTGTCGGTGGTGAACGCGCTGTCCGAATGGCTCGAACTGGTCATCTGGCGCGACGGCAAAGAGCATTGGATGCGCTTCGAGCATGGCGATGCGGTGGAGAGCTTGCGGATTGTCGGCGATGCCCCGCCGGTCGCGTCCAATGGTGACGATAATGGCCTGAAAAAGGGCACCCGCGTTACCTTCAAGGCGAGCGAAGAGACGTTCAAGAACGTCCTCGAATTCGATTTCGACAAGCTGGAGCATCGCTACCGCGAACTCGCCTTCCTCAATTCGGGCGTGCGCATCCTGATCCGCGACAACCGGCACGAGGAAGTGCTGGAGCACGATCTGTTCTACGAAGGCGGGATCGGTGCGTTTGTGAAATATCTGGATCGCAACAAGGTGCCGCTGGTGCCCGAACCGATTTCCGTCAGCGCGGAAAAGGAAGGCATCGGCATCGATGTCGCGCTGGAATGGAACGACAGCTATTACGAAAACGTCCTCTGCTTCACCAACAACATTCCGCAGCGCGATGGCGGCACGCACCTGGCCGCTTTCCGCGCCGCGCTGACCCGCACGCTCAACAATTACGCCCAATCCTCTGGCCTGATGAAGAACGCCAAGGTCTCGCTTTCGGGCGAGGATATGCGCGAAGGGCTGACCGCGATTGTCAGCGTCAAACTGCCCGATCCCAAATTCGGCAGCCAGACCAAGGACAAGCTCGTCAGCAGCGAGGTGCGCCAGCCGCTCGAAAGCCTGATGGGCGAGAAGATGACCGAATGGCTGGAGGAAAATCCGGGCGATGCCAAATCGATCATCCAGAAGGTGATTGACGCTGCCGCCGCGCGCGAAGCGGCGCGCAAGGCCCGCGAAATGAGCCGCAAGGGCGCGATGAGCGTCGCCAGCCTGCCGGGCAAGCTCTCCGATTGCCGCGAGCGTGATCCGGCCAAGTCTGAAATCTTTCTGGTCGAGGGCGATTCCGCCGGTGGCTCGGCCAAATCTGGCCGCGACAGCAAATATCAGGCGATTCTGCCGCTGAAGGGCAAGATCCTCAATGTCGAGCGCGCGCGGTTTGACCGGATTATCAGTTCCAAGGAAGTCGGCACGCTGATCCAAGCGATGGGCACCGGCCTGCGCGACGAATTCAATCTGGAAAAGCTGCGCTACCACAAGATCGTCATCATGACCGACGCCGATGTCGACGGGGCGCATATCCGCACGCTGCTGCTCACCTTCTTCCACCGCCAGATGCCCGAAATTATCAAGGCCGGGCACCTCTTCATCGCCCAGCCGCCTTTGTTCAAAGTCGCCAAGGGCAAGAGCGAGGTCTATCTGAAAGACCAGGGCGCGCTCGACCGCTACCTGGTGAGCAATGGCTTGCAGGATCGCGTGCTGGAAACCGCGGGCGGCGCACGTTCGGGCGCGGACCTCGCTGATCTGGTGGACAAGGCGCTGCTGCTCAAAAACCTGATGGCCTTTGTGCCGCGCAAATATGATACCAATGTGATCGAAGCGATGGCGATGGCAGGCGTGCTCGATCCTGAATTGAGCGATACGCAGCGCAATGAACGGCTCGCCCATGCGGCAGCGCAAATCCAACTGAGCGATGCTGAAGCGCAATGGAGCTCGCACCTCACCGATGATGGCGATGTGCGGTTCGACCGGGTGTGGCGCGGCGTGGCCGATGTCCATCTGATCGACGGCAAGTTCCTCGATAGTGCCGAAGCGCGCAAGCTGCACAAACGCGGCGTGGAACAGGCAGAAACCTATGCCTCGCCCGCAAGGCTGGTGAAATTGGGCAGCGCAGCAGCGGCACAGCTTGCTGAGGCGGAAGGAGAGGAAGGGGCTGCAGATGCACCCGCCTTCGACCCCAACACCGCGATCACGCGGCCAAGCCAGCTGCTCGAAGCGGTGCTGGCAGCAGGCCGCAAGGGCCTCGCGATCAGCCGTTACAAAGGTCTGGGCGAAATGAATGCCGAGCAATTGTGGGAAACAACGCTCGATCCGGCCAACCGCGAGCTGTTGCAGGTGAAGGTCGAGGACGCGGATGTGACCGACGAGATTTTCACCCGCCTGATGGGCGATGTCGTCGAACCCCGCCGCGAGTTCATTCAGGACAATGCGCTGAACGTCGCCAATCTGGATATCTAATCGGCCGCCATCATCGCCTTCAGCTTGGCCAGTGCGTCCATCTTTAGCTGGTGGACGCGCGGCACGCTGACTTCGAGCACGGCGGCGATTTCGGTGAGGTTCAGTTCCTCGACGAAGTAAAGCTGGAGCACCAGTTGCAGCCGCCCGGGCAGCTGCGCCACCGCGTCGCCCAGCCGTTCGTTATCCTGCAAGGCGGCGAGTAGATCGAAGGCATCGGGCGCGTCGCTCCTGAACGCGGCGTCGCTATCATGCTCCACTGCATCGATTGAGGATAGCTGCACCGCTTCGGTGTCGAAGGCGGGCAGTTCGGCCAGCAGGATTCCCAACGCCTCTGCCAGCTCGGGCGGCGTTGCGGGCCGACCCAGTTGCTGTTCGAGCCGCGCGCGCGCGTCCTCCACCCGGCGGCGGCGCTGCACCCGCTGGCGGCTTTCGGGCATGGTCTTGCGCACCAGATCGAACATCGCGCCGCGCACGCGGATTTTCGCATAGGCGGCAAAGCCGTCCTCGCCCGGCCCGTCATGGTTCTGCGCGCATTCGGTGAGCGCGATAAAGCCCGCCTGCATCAGATCATCGACGTCGAGCCCGTCGCAACCGCCACCATAGATGTGCCACGCGGCCTTTTGCACCATCGGCACAAAGCGGGTTACGCGGTCGGCAACGATATCGCGCTGGCCATAGGCGGCGGCGAAGGCTTTCTGGTCATGCTTCATGCGGGAACACCTTGGGGAATATTCCGGAATTGCGGGGGTTCGGGCGCGGGCGCCGGTTTGCTCGCGCCGCCGATCACGCCTTTGACCGCGACGGGCTGGCTGGCGGGGAGTTCGTTGATCGACAACACCAGACAATGCGCCCCGCGCTGACGCAGCAGCGCGGCTATCGCGCGGCGGGCGGGCGGCTGGACAATCAGCGCCAGCCCCGCACCATCGGTCTGCGCCTCGGCAAAGGCGGCCACCTGCTCGCCGATCTGGCGCGCGCAATCGGGCTCGATCATCGGCTGGCCGGTCGCCGGATCGCGCATTCCGCCGATAATCGCGCTTTCCAGCTCGCTATCGAGCGTGATGACGCCCAGCGTCTGCCCCGGCGGGCAAATCTGCCCGACTAGCCAGCCGCCCAGATCGGCGCGAATATGGTCGACCAGCGCGTTGAAATCCTGCGTGCTTTGCAAGCCGATGGCGAGGCTGGAGACAATCGGCACCGGACTGGCGAGCGAAATCCCGTCCGCCAGCAGCGCGCGCAGCAGGCGGGTGAGCGCGGCAAGGCTCAGCGGATCGGGATAAACCGCCTCGACCAGCCCCGGCGTGGCTTCGCGCAGACCGTCCAGCAGCGCGCGCACTTCCTCCGGCCCCAGCAATTGCTCCGCCCTGTTGCCCAGCAATTGGCTGACATGGGTGGCGATGACGGTGGGGGCGTCGACCGTCAGGAACCCCTCCGCAATCGCCAGATCGCGCTCGGCGGGATTGATCCACAATGCCGGACAGTTGAAACTGGGATCGCGGGTCGGCTCCCCCTGCAAGCCGTGGCGTGGCCCCACATCGCCGGTATCGATGGCGAGCAGCGCATCGGGCCGCGCCTCGGCCCGTGCGATCTCCACCCCGCCAAGGATGATGCGATAGGCATTGGGCGGCAGTTCCAGCGCATCACGGATACGGAATTGCGGCACGACGAAGCCGAAGCTCTGGCTCAATTGCTTGCGCACGCCGGTGATGCGGGTGACGAGCGGCGATCCGCGCGATTCGGCGACGTAATGAACAAGGCCGTAGCCGAGTTCGAGCGTCACCAGCGTCTTGTCGCTCACATCGGCAATGGCGATGCGCTGCGGATCATCGTCCACCTTCGCTTCCGGTGCAGCCTCGACAGGGGCGACATAGGTCTTGAGCTTGCGATAGAGCCAGAAGGCGAGCGCCGCGGCGGGCAGGAAAATCATCTGCGGCATGGCGGGCACCAGCCCGATGGCACCGAGCACGATGGCAACCGGAAGCCAGGTGGACGGATCGCCGAATTGCCGCCCGATTTGCCCCGTCAGATCGGACTTGTCGGCAACACGGGTGACGATGGATGCCGCCGCGATGGACAGGAGCAGCGCGGGCACCTGCGCCACCAGAGCATCGCCCACAGCCAGCGTCACATAGACTCCCGCTGCCTCGGCTGCCGAAAGCCCGTGCGCCAGCATACCGAGCGCGAAACCGGCGATCAGGTTGATTCCAAGGATCAGCAGCGCGGCAATCGCATCGCCTTTGACGAATTTGGACGCACCATCCATCGCACCGTAGAAATCCGCCTCGGTCGCGACTTCGGCGCGGCGCGCTTTCGCCTCGTCCGAGGTCATCAGGCCCGCCGCGATATCGGCGTCAATCGCCATCTGTTTGCCGGGCAAGGCATCCAGTGTGAAGCGCGCCGACACTTCGGACACGCGGCCCGCGCCCTTGGTGATGACGACCATGTTGATGATGAGCAGGATCACGAACACGAACAAGCCGACCGCGAAATTGCCGCCGACCAGAAATGCACCGAAGCTCTCGATCACGTGCCCTGCCGCCGCGCCGCCCTCATGCCCGTTGACGAGCACGATGCGGGTCGAGGCGACATTCAAGGCGAGGCGCAGCAGCGTCGCAAACAGCAGCACGGTGGGGAAGGACGAGAAATCGAGCGGCTTGCCGGCATTCAGTGCGGCCATCAGCACGCCGATGGACAGGGCGATATTGAAGACGAAGAACGCGTCCAGCATCAGCGTCGGGATCGGCAGCACCATCATGGCTATCAGCGCGAGAATGCCCGCAGGCAGCGCGATCATCGCCGGATTGGGGGCGAAACGTCTCATCAGATTGCCGATCACAGTCCGAACACCCGCAATTGTGCATAGGCATGGCGCACATGGCCCGCCGCGCGCGGGGACAGGGCGGAGGAACCGTCAGCCAGCCCGAAACTGGCGCTCAGCGTCTCGGCCATAGAAGGCCGCGTGGTGGCGGTGGCCGCCAGCGGCTGGCCGGGCATCCCGAACCCGGTGAAAGGTGGCGGCGTACCGCCCGCATAACCCTGCGCGTCCGTCGCGGCGGCGATCTGCAGGAAGTCGGGCAATTCGCCCGGCGCTGCATTCTGCATCGCGGTTTCCACCTTGTTGCGCAGGAATTGCGCCACTTCCGCCACCGTGCGCGCGCTGCCGTCGCGTTCGTAGAAGATCGGGCGGTTGGCGCGGGCAGCGGCGGGCAGGATGCTGTCCGCCCGCGCATCGGGCGAGGACTGCAAACTGCGCAGGAAGCGCGTCGCCCCGCCCTGCCCGAGGAAATGCGCAAGATAGAGCTCGCTCGCATCGGGCTCGCGCCCCAGCACCGGCAACAGCGCGGCGCGGTTGTCGCTCGCCAAAGCCCCCGCCATGATCGAGGAGGCCTGCGGATCGAAGCGCAGATCCATGATCGTCTCGCGCATCGCCGGATCGCGCACAAAGGCACGCCCGCCCCGCATTCCGATGGCGTCGGCATAGGTGCCATAGCCATGCGCACTGCCGTGGCGGTATAGCGTGTCGAGCCAGGTCTGCTCGATAAACTGGAACAATCCGCTCGCGGTGGACGTGCGCGCTTCGGCTTCCGGATCCATCGCGGATTCGATTTGCGCTTGCGCCAGCAGATAGCCGAAATCGACGCCCGTGCGGTTCGCCGCTGCGGCAATCGCCTGCTCCACCGGAGTGGCCACGCGCGCCGCAGGCGTAATCCCGGCATTGGTAAACGGATCAACCATCGATCAAACCCCTTGCGAAATCGCTCGGGGAGGCACTTTGCAAATGCCGTGCCAGCTTGCGCAGGAGGTCAGCCGCCGATGGCAGTGGGCCGCGAATACAGGCCGGGAGACTGGGTCAAAACATCCAACCGCGCCGCCACATTCGCCGCAAGCAGATTGCGCAGCTTGCGATTTACCTCGTTCTGGTGGCGCGCGGCTTCCAGCAGACCGCGACATTCGGCGTCGATCCCGGCGGCATCATGGCCTTCCAGCAGACCGCACAAATCGCTTTTGCCCGTATGTGCCAGCACCAGCGCATCGACATCGAGTCCGGCAAGCGCTTGCCGCTCACTATCAAGCGCGGCAAGCATTTGCCGCAGCGTGTCGGCCAGAGGGGCGGCTACACTATGGCGCTGTCCAGCCACGCTCATTGGCCACCGCTCAGCATCAGGCGGGCAGCGATAATCGCGTCGGTGATCTTGGCCGGGACAATCGGATAGCTGCCATCGCGCAAAGCATTGCGGATTTCGGAGACCCGCTCGGCATCGATGCGCGGCGATCCGGCGCTGATCCGCGCCTCGGTGGATACGGTCACGCCCGCTTGCGGCGCGGCCTGCGCCTGCTGCGCACCGGAGCGCACAATACCGCGTTCTTTGCCCGCCGCAATGTCACGCAGCGGTGCCGAAGGGCTCAGTCTGGTAACGTCATAGGGAGACATCGTCCCGGCTCCTTTTGTCACTATCTGCCCATAGAACGGACGGCGCGCGGCGGGTTTAAGGGTGTGGCAAGTTTCGCCTCAATTGAGTGGAATTACCGCCCGCGCCGGCGTGACCAGCTGCGCGCGCAATTCGTCGCGCCGCCCTTCGGGCCGCACGCGGATCCAGTCGCCAATCGCGCCGTCTTCCAACGCCTCGCCCTGCTGCACGACCGAAAAGCCGCGCCCTTCAATGGCGATGGCGAGCATCTGCCCGCGTTCGATCACGATGGGCGCGGGTTGCCCCGATGGCCCACTTGCCAATGCGCCAGCACCCTGCGCCCGCAGCACCGGCACGAAAATCTGCCAGCGTTCCGGCCCCGGGCATACGACGCGCACCATGTCCTGGTTCTGCCCGTACCAGTCGAGTTCGAGCGGCGGCGTGCAATCGGCCAGCCGCAAGCGCCGGTCGACCGGTTGCATCGCTCCTCCGGCAGACCCGGTCGGCACGCCGGTGAAGGCAGCGACGCGGGCATCGATGCGCTGGTGGTCGATCAGCCCGCCCGATTGCGCCCAAGCGGCAGCGGGCAGAAGGGCAAGGCAGGCGGAGGCGCAAAGCGCAAGACGGATAGGCATGGTGGTGCTCCCAAAAGCGGATACGCCCACGCCTAAAGCAATTGCTGTGCCAGACCCGGCGGCGCGTCATGCGCGAACACCGCGACGATCTGCGCGCTCCCGGCCTGCTGCACCACCACGCGCGGGGCGTAGCCTGCGGCGATGGCGGCTGTGGCAAGTTCCTCGCTGCGACGCTGCATCGCTTCCCTTTCGGCAAGCGCGGCATAGCTGGCGGTGATGGTCAGATGCTGCCCGTCACCGCGCTCGGTTGCCTCCAGCCAGTCGGCGAAATCGGGGCCTGCAGGGCCATCGACAAAAATCTCCGCTGCCGCGCCGAAGGCCGGATCGGCATATTCGCGCTCTGCCAAGGCCTCCCCGGCATCGGGCCGCAAAGCAGCGGCGGTCAGGATGAACAGCAGCAGCGACATATCAGCGAGCGCCACCAGCCACGCGCGGTCGGTTTGGACAGAAAGCATCGCCTACACTCCCGCCCGCGCCAGCCGCTCTGCGGTGGTGGAGGGGCAGCCCTGCTCCACCGTTTCGGCGAGCCAGCGCATCAGTGCCTCTCGGTCAGCATCCTCGTCCTCCCCGCGCCGCGCGATCAGCCGGACAACGGGGTAGAACAGCAGATGCGCCAGCAGCAGGCCGTAAAGCGTGGTGAGCACCGCTTGCCCGATGCCCGCCATCAAATGGCTTTCATCCACCGCCGAAAGGTTCAGCTGACTCAGCGCAAACAATGTGCCGACCATGCCGAAGACAGGCGACAATTCGGCCGCCAGCTTGAGCGGGCCGATAGCCTTCTCGCGCATCGCCAGCCGCTCGCGGCGAAACCGGTCATGCGTTGCCAGCATCGAAGCAAGCGAACGGTCATGGATCAGCGCGCTGGTGGCCGCGAGGATTTCCTCGTCCGAGGTGTGGCAGGATTGCGCGCGCAAAAGCCCGTCATGGCGGATGATCTCGACATCGCGGGCAATCTCTGCACGCGCGCGCGGCAGATCGAAGCGCGGGCGCAGCAGGGTGAGCAGCGCCGCCACGCTCTTGCCGATCTCGCTCCGCCCGCTGCCCAGCACGGTGGCGAGCAGCGTGCCGCCCAATACGATGGCGAAGCCGGTTGTGTCCCACAAGGCTGACAGGTTCATGCGCAATTCCTTCTCAGGCACACAGAACGTCACACGCCCGGTGATTTTCAGGCGGCGGCAAGCATTTGCCGCTTCCGGCAAGCCCCTGCCGCTCTGCCTGCCGCTCTGCCCGTAAACTGCCCTGTTCCGCGCAATTGGCACGCTGCTTGCTGAATACTGCCCGACACAATGCGTGTGCAGCCAATCGGAGGCAGACTGATGAGCGAAAGACTGTTCGGCATTCACGGCGCGGCGCTGGAACTGCGCTCACACCGCATGGGCCTGCTCACATCGAACATCGCCAATGCGGCAACGCCGGGCTACCGCGCCCGCGATATCGACTTTGCCGCCGCGCTCGATGCCCGCATGGGCGGGGCGAGCCGCAATGATGCGATCAGTGCCGCCACCCGTTACCGCGTGCCCACCATGCCTTCGCTCGATGGCAATACGGTTGAGCTGGCGAACGAACAGCTGGCCTTTTCCGAGAACGCGGTCGCCTATTCGGCCTCGCTCGAATTCCTCAATGGCCGGGTGAATACCGTCACCCGCGCGCTGAAGGGGGAATAGCCATGTCCTCAAACAGCGAAGCGATAGGACAAGCAGGATGAGCGGCCCCGAAAGCCTGTTCGGCCTCGTCCAGCGCGGAATGTCTGCGCAGATGATCCGTATGAACACCGCCGCCTCCAATCTGGCGAATGCGGGGTCGGTCTCTTCGTCGGAGGAGCAAGCCTACCGCGCGCTGCGCCCGGTGTTCCAGGCCGATCTCGCCCGCGCCGATGGCCTTGCCGGGGTGCGCGTGTCCGAAGTGCGGCAGAGCGATGTGCTGCCCACCCGCCGTTACGATCCCGATCACCCGCTGGCCGATGCCGAGGGCAATGTCTGGGAAGCCGCCGTCAACGAAAGCGCCGAAATGGTCGAGATCATGGAGGCCGCGCGGCAATACCAGAACCTCGTCGAAGCGATGCAGACCGCCAAACAGCTGATGCTGGAAACCCTCAGGAGCAAATGATGAACGCGATTACCACCGCTTTGCCGGATAGCACCCTGCGCACGATCAACGCCGCCGGTGATCCGCCGGTCGCGCGCCAGCCCACGGGGCTAGGCGCGATGGACCAGGGCGATTTCCTCACGCTGATGCTGGCGCAATTGCAGCAGCAAGACCCGCTGGAGCCGGTCGATAACACCCAGATGCTGGCGCAGATGGCGCAGTTCACCGCGCTTGCGGGCACCACCGAAACCAACGCCACGCTGGGCGATATCTCGGCCAAGCTCGATGCGCTGATCGCGGCGCAGCAGGCCGTGCAGCCCGCCGCCTGATCCCTTTCCAAACCCCCGTCCCCAAGGAGTTACCGCCATGTCGTCTTTCTACACCTCGCTCAGTGGCCTGCGCAATTCGCAGACCGATCTCAACACCATCGCGCACAATATCGCCAATGCCGAAACCACCGGTTTCAAGAAAAGCAGCGTCGAGTTTATCGATCTGGTGGCCAATGGCTCCACTTCCGATCCCGGCAAGACCCAAGGCCTCGGCTCGGCGGTGAGCAGCGTCACACAGAATTTCTCGCTCGGCGCGATCGACCAGACTGGCCGCGCGCTCGACGTGGCGATTGATGGAGACGGCTTCTTCGCCACGCGCAATACCGAGAGCAACCAGATTTTCTTCACCCGCAACGGCAATTTCACGCTTAGCCCGACAGGTGATCTGTTCACCAGCGGAGATCAGCAGCTGCAAATGTTCCCGGTCGATGCCACCGGCACCGTCACCAGCACCGCCAATACGGTGGATGCCATCGTGCCGCTGACCAATGCTGCGGGGGCCGATCTGACCAATGTCACCATCGAGAAGAACGGCATTATCAACGCCGCTTATGGCGATGGCTCGATCACGCCGGTGGGGCGTTTGGCGCTGGCCACATTCACCGCGCCCGCCGGTCTGCGCGCAGTCGGGGCGACCAATTGGGAGAACACCGGTTCCTCCGGCGCTCCGGTTTACGAATTGCCTTCCAATGGCCGTGGCGGCGCATTGCTGTCGGGCGCGCTGGAGCGTTCCAATGTCGATATCGCGGAAGAAATGGTCGGCCTGATCACCGCACAGCGCAATTTCCAGGCCAATGCCCGCGCCATCGATACCGCCACCCAGTTCTCGCAGACCATCATCAACCTGCGCAACTAACCGCTCGCAACCCGCTGCCTAAGGAGACTGCCCGATGGACCGGATGATCTATATTGCCCTCACCGGCATGAACGCCGCGATGGACAGGCAGCGGGCGATTGCCAGCAATCTCGCCAACGCCAACACCACCGGCTTTCGCGCCGAGACCTTCGCCACCACCCCGCTGCACATTCGCGGCAGCCATTTCAACGTGCGCGGCCTGGCGCAAGGCGCGGTGCGCGGGGCGGACTTTTCGCAAGGTACCGTCATCCCGACGGGGCGCGATCTGGATATCGCGGTGAACGGCTCTGCCTTCATGGCGATGCAGGCCGCCGATGGCAGCGAAGTCTATTCGCGGCGCGGCGATCTGGTGGTCGACACCGCCGGTCGGCTGGTAAATGGCGAAGGGCTGCAAGTGCTGGGGATGGCGGGGCCGATTGCCGTCCCGCCCGGCTGGCAAGTCAGCTTCGGCAGCGACGGCACCGTCTACGCCGCCGATCCCGCAGCCCCCGATGCCGAAACCGAAGAGGTTGGCCGCATCAAACTCGCCAGCGCCGATGGCAGCACGCTGGTGAAGGGGTTGGACAATCAATTGCGTGTGCCCGACGGCGGCATTTTGCCCGCCGATCCGACAGCCACCATCACTCCCGGCGCATTGGAATCGAGCAATGTCGATACCGCCGGAACGCTGGTCGAGATGATTGAAGCGCAGCGCGCGTTCGAACGCCGCGTGCAGCTGATCTCCACCGCCGAACAGCTCGATCAGGCGAGTTCGCGCCTGATGTCACTCAGCTAATCCACGAAAGGGAACACCATGCCCACATCAGCACTCCACGTCGCCCGCACGGGGCTGGAAGCGCAGGATACGCGGATGCGCGTGATCGCGCACAATCTCGCCAATATCGGCACCACCGGCTTCAAGCGCGACCGCGCCAATTTCGAAACACTCGCTTATGACGATGCCCGCGTGGCGGGCCAGCGGTCGAGCGGGGAGACGGCCTATGCCATCGGCCTCAATCTGGGCACCGGCGTTTCAGTGCAGGGCACGACGCGGATCGATACGCAGGGCACTTTGTCGACCACCGGCAACACGCTCGACCTCGCACTGGATGGCGACGGGTTCTTCCAGGTCGAGCTCCCCGGCGGGCAGACCGCTTACACCCGCGCAGGGAACTTCACTCTGTCGGCAGAAGGCCAGCTGGTGACAGCGCAGGGCTATGCCGTGCAGCCTGCGATCCAGGTTCCGGCAGGCGCGCAGGCGATCTCTGTCGCGCCCGATGGCACGGTGACCGCGATCATCGATGGCGATGCGACCCCTGCCGAGCTCGGCCAGATCAATATCGCCAGCTTCGTTAATCCCGCCGGTTTGCAAGCGACGGGCGACAATCTGCTGCTCGAAACCGCTGCCAGCGGCGCGGCCGATGTCGGCGCAGCGGGGCAGAACGGGCGCGGGCAGATCCGGCAGGGAATGTTGGAAGCCTCCAATGTCAACGTCGTCGAGGAGCTGGTCGAAATGATCGAGGCGCAGCGCGCTTACGAGATCAATTCCAAGATGATCAGCGCGGTCGACGAAATGCTGCGCAACGCCAACCAGACCCTTTGAGCCAAGCCTTGTGAGGATTTGACCGATGACCACCCCGCTCCTTCGCTTCGGCGCAGTCATACTCGCCGCCGCAACGCTTTCGGCCTGCGCCATGGAAGGCGGGCGTCCGCGCGAAGGCTTTGCCGCCGCGCTGCCGCCGCCCCCGCGCGAATTTGCCCCAAGCAATGGCGCGATCTTCCAGCCGGAACTGGGCTATGCCGCTTTGCACGAAGGCACCCGCGCCCGCCGCGTGGGCGATCTTGTCACCGTGGTGCTGGTGGAAAATCTTTCCAGCAACAAGACCACCTCGGCCTCTACCGACCGCAATGGCGGCATCAATCTGACCCCTCCGACCGCCGGTCTGCTGGGATTTCTCGGGCCGGACAGCCTTAATGCCGACAACCAATCGACGTTCAATGGTCAAGGACGCGCTTCGCAGCGCAGCACGCTCAGCGGCACGATCACGGTCACCGTCGCCGAAGTGCGCCCCAATGGCACCGCGCTGGTGGTAGGAGAACGACAGATGGCATTGAGCCAGGGCGATGAATGGGTGCAGTTCGCAGGAATCCTGCGGCTGGCCGATATCGACAGCGACAACCGCATCGTCTCCAGCCGCATCGCCGATGCGCAGATCGTCTATGGCGGGCAAGGCGCGATCCAGCAGGCGAGCCGCCCCGGCTGGCTCGGCCGCTTCTTCAACATGATCAGCCCGTTCTGAGGGGAATGACGATGCCGATGCTGCAAGCCATTGCCCGCACTCTCCTCCCCCGCTGGCGGGGGAGGCCGGGAGGGGGAATGTCTCCTTCTGATGCCATTTGTTACACGCCCTCCCCCGGCCCCTCCCGCAGGCGGGAGGGGAGTGTTTGGGCAGCATTGCTTTGCGTGCTGATGATTGTTGTTGCCACCCCAGCCGAAGCGCAGCGGGTGCGCGACCTGGGCACGTTTGACGGTGTGCGGCCCAACCAGCTCACCGGCTACGGTATCGTCGTCGGGCTGGACGGAACGGGTGATGACAATTTCGAATATGTGACCGAAGCCATGCGCGGCACCGCCGGGCGTATGGGGCTGACTTTGCCGCCGGGTGTCTCGCCAGGCCTGCGCAATGCCGCCGCCGTCATCATTACCGCCGAACTGCCCGCTTTTGCCAAGCCGGGGCAGACCATTGACGTGACCGTCTCCACCATCGGCCGTGCGCGCTCCTTGCGCGGCGGATCGCTGGTGCTTGCCCCGCTGATCGGCGCGGACGGGCAGATTTACGCGATGGCGCAGGGCAATCTGGCGGTCGGTGGGCTCGGCGTATCGGGCCGCGATGGCTCGCAACTTACCGTCAATGTGCCCACCGTGGGCCGCATTGCCGATGGCGCGACGGTGGAGCGCGATGTTGCCACCGGCTTTACCGACAATGGCGAATTGCGCTTCAACCTGCACAATGCCGATTTCCAGACGGCGGCGCGGATGCGCGATGCGATCAATGTCCGCTTCCCCGGCGCGGCGCGGATTATCGACGGAGTGACGCTTTCCATCGTCATGCCCTTCGGCAGCGATGTGCGCTCGGAAATGATCGCCGAGATCGAGATGATCGAAGTGACCCCTGCCGAAAGCCCCGCGCGGGTGATCGTCAACAGCCGCACCGGGACTGTGGTGATCAACTCGGCGGTGAGGCTCTATCCCGCAGCGATCAGCCATGGCCGCTTGATCGTGCGGATCAATGAAGACCCCGCGATCATCCAGCCCGCACCCTTCTCCCGCGGCGTCACCGCGCAAGAGGAAGCGAGCGAAATCACGCTGGAGGAAGAAGGCAGCCGCGTCGCGTTGATGCAGGGCGGAGCGAACCTGTCCGAAGTGGTCGACGCGCTCAATATGCTGGGCGTGGGCGCTTCCGATCTGGTGGTCATTCTCGAAGCCTTGAAGCAGGCGGGCGCCTTGCAGGCGGAAATGGTGGTGCTGTGACCCCGATTGCCGCCCCTACCCCGCTTGCGCCAAGCTCTGCCAGCGCCCAGCCCGCCAGCATCCAGACCGCCACCAGCGAGCTGCGCGAGGCGGCAGAGGCGTTTGAAGCGATCTTCATCCGCCAATTGCTTGCGAGCGCGCGGGCGGCCAATTTCGGCGGTGAGCCGCTGCTGGGCGGCCCCGGCCTCGAACAGTTTACCGCGATGCGCGACGAACACTTCGCCGACATCGCGTCGCAAGCGGGTGCCTTCCGCTTGGCCGACGCTATCGAACGGCAGCTTTCTGCCTTCGTCCATCACGGGGAGGCCGGGCCATGATGGCGATGCTCCAGATCGGCAAGTCCGGGGTGATGACCGCGCGCGCCGCGCTCGACACCACCGCTCAGAACATCGCCAATGCCGGGAACGAGGATTACGCCCGCCGTTCGGTGACGGTGGAGGAAGTCGCCACCAGCGGGCAGATTGGCCGCCAGGGCGGCTCTGCCCTTGCCGGGGTGCGCGTGGCCGAAATCAGCCGTTCGACTTCGATTTTCCTGCAAAGCGAAGCGCGCCGCAGCGCCGCCGATCTGGCGCGCGCCGATGCCGAACTCGTGGGGCTGCGCAACGCCGAAACCGCGGTCGAGCAATCGGGGCTTTACGCCTCCATCGTCGACTTCGAAGCCGCACTGTCGCGCCTCGCCACCGATCCGCTGGGCGGGGCCTTGCGCAATGCGGTGGTGGAGGAAGCGCGCCGCGTAGCACAGACCTTCCAAGTGGCAGACAACAGCCTCGGTATCGCAGAGGCGGAAATCCGCTTCGAAACCGAAGGCGCCGCTACCCTTGTCAATGTGCTCGCTGCCGATCTGGCGCGCACCAATACCGGCATTGCCCGCGCATTGCCGGGAAGTTCCAACATGGCCGTGCTGCTCGACCAGCGCGATGCTTTGCTGCAAGACCTGACCGGGCTGACCGGCGGCGCAAGCAGTTTCGACAGTCTTGGCCGCGCCATTGTGCGGCTGGACGGGCGCGAGCTGGTGGCGGGCAGCCAGGCCTTCGCTTTCACCGCCACCGAGCAAGCCGATGGCAGCTTCGCCTTTGCGGTCGATGGAGCCGGCGTCGCGCTCGCATCGGGCACGCTGCTGGGCCGCTCGCAGGCTGGTGCAGCGGTCAACGCTGCGCGTGCCGGGCTCGATGCGCTCGCTAGCGGGTTCGCGACGCTCGCCAATGACGCGCAGGCCAGCGGCACCGCCAGGGATGGCAGCCCGGGTGCGCCGATGTTCAGCGGCAGCACGGCGGGCACGATCACCATGGTGCTGGCAAATGGAGACGCGCTGGCGACCGCGCCTGCCGGTGCCGCAGCGGGCAGCCGCGATATCGGCAATCTGCAGGCTTTGCGCGATGCGCTTGCCAATGGCGGGCCTGCCGCGCAAACCGACGCGCTGCTCTACGGCCTGTCCAGCGCGATCAGTACCCGCAGCGCCACACGCGACGCGCTGCGCACCATTGCCGACACCGCGCAAACCGCGCTGAGCGCCGAAACCGGCGTCGACCTCGATCAGGAGGCGGCCAATCTCGTCCGCTTGCAGCAGGCGTTTGAAGCCAATGGCCGCGTGATCCAGGTCGCAGCGGATATTTTCGACACATTGCTGGGAATGGGCCGATGACCGCGATCACCAATTCGAGCCTCGCCTTTTACCGCCGCTCGCAGGCCCAGATGGGCGATCTGCGCGCGCAGGCCGAGAATTTGCAAGGCCAGCTGTCGAGTGGCGAGCGGTTGGCGCGTTCGTCGGACGATCCCGCCGCCGCCTCGCGCTTGCGGCTGCTCGGCCGGATGGAGCAGCTTGCCACTATCGATGCCGAGAATGCCCGGCGCACGGCGGAGGATCTGGATCTGGCAGGAAGCGCGCTCGAAAGCATCGGGGCCGACCTGATCCGCGCGCGCGAACTCGCCATCTGGGCAGGCAGCAACACGCTGGGCGACGAGCAGCGCCGCGCTATTGCCGATGAAATCGACCAATTGCGCCAGAACATCCTCGCGCTGGCCAATAGTCCGGGCAGCAGCGGCGATCCGCTGTTCGGCGGCCAGTCGGACAGCGCGCCTTACGTGACCGACGCCAGCGGCGCGATCGTCTATACCGGCACCGCGCAGGCAGACGTGATCGACCTAGGGCCGGGGCAAAGCGTCGTGCGCGGGCTGACCGGGCCGGAATTCCTCGCCTTTACCGTGGGCGGCACGCCCACCGACGCCTTCGCTTATTTTGCCACGCTTGCCGAAACCATCCGCACCGCCGCCGATCCGGCCACTGCCGCGCGGGACGCGCTTGGCGGGCTCGACAGCGCGCTTGACACGCTGACCCGCGCGCAGACGATAGCGGGCGCACGCATTGCCTGGCTCGATGTGGTGCAGGAACGCCAGCTCGACCAGTCGCTCACCCGCAACCAGCAAATCGCCGATACGGGAGGAGTCGAGTTCGCCTCCACCATCGCCGAATTGCAGCAAATGCTAACCGTGCTGGAAGCCAGCCAGGCCAGCTTTGCCCGCCTCTCCAATCTCAGCCTGTTCAACCAGATCTGATTCTTTCAGCCAGTATAGGGACCTGCAACCATGTTCGCCGCAATTGGCATAGTCATTCTGCTCGTAATGGTGTTCGGCGGCTTCTTGCTGGCGGGCGGTTCGCTTGGCCCGATCATGGCGGCGCTGCCGTTTGAAATGATCATCATTGGTGGCGCCGCCATCGGCGCGACGGTGATCGGCAATTCGATGCACGAGATCAAATTGCTCGGCGCCGGTGTGAAGGCGATTTTCAAAGGCCCGCGCTATTCCGACCAGGACCATATCGACGCCATCGCCCTGTCGAGCAAGCTGATGCGGATGCTCAAGACCGAAGGGCCGGTCGCGCTGGAGAGCCATGTCACCAACCCGCAAGAATCGACGATTTTCGCCGAATATCCCAATATCCTTGCCGACACAGCGCTGACCGGCCTGATCGCCGACACGCTGACGCTGATCGTGGTGTCCTCCGGCTCGCTCGACACCCATGCGGTGGAAGATGTGATGGACAATGCCATCAAGACGCAGCTGCACGAGATGAACGAGCCTGCACACACGCTGCAATCGCTGGCCGATGCTCTGCCTGCGCTGGGAATCGTTGCTGCCGTGCTGGGCGTTATCAAAACCATGGGTTCGATCAACGAACCGCCCGAAGTGCTGGGCAAGATGATCGGCGGGGCTTTGGTGGGCACCTTTCTCGGCGTTTTGCTGGCCTACGGTCTTGCCGCGCCAATGGCGTCGCGTCTGAAGCAAGTGATCGCGCATGATGCGCAGATTTTCCATTCGGTGAAGCAGGTGATGATCGCCTCGCTCCACGGCTATCCGCAGGCGCTGGTGGTCGAAAGCGCGCGCTCGGGCCTGCCGCCGGCGCACCGCCCCAGCCTGACCGATCTGCTCGACGCACTGCGGGGCAAGTAAATGGCGACGAACCCGGTTCCGATAGAAGCGCTGGAAGCGCCCGCGCCGCCCGCACCGATTGCTCCGATCATCGTCAAAAAGGTGATCGTCGAAGGCGGCGGGCACCATGGCGGCGCGTGGAAAGTGGCCTATGCCGATTTCGTGACCGCGATGATGGCGTTTTTCCTGTTGCTCTGGCTGCTCGGTGCGACGACCGAAGACCAGCGCAAGGGGCTGGCCGACTATTTCACGCCCACGCTGGTGCAGTACCGGCAGGAAAGTGCCGGATCAGACGGGATGCTGGGCGGCTCCTCGCTGGTCGATCCCGACAATTACCCGCATGGCGCAACGCAAACAGGCACGCAGAGCATCACCATTCCGCGCGATACCGAAGGCGGCGCGCAGGAAGGCGGCGCGCCCGAGGCGGAACGACGGCGGCAGGCCATTACCGAGGCGATCCGCGAGCGCATGGAAGCGGCTGACCGGATGCGGCGGCTGGTGCGGCAAGTGCGGGTGATCCGCACGCCCGAAGGTATCCGCATCGATCTGGTCGATGATGCCGAGTTTTCGATGTTCCACCTCTCCTCCACCGTGCTGGTGCCCGAAGCGCGCGAGCTGCTGGGCATTGTCGCAGAGGCCGTGGGCGAACAGAGCGGCCAGCTGGTTGTGCGCGGGCATACCGACGCGCTGCCCTGGCGCGATGCGCGCAGCACCAACAATTGGACGCTCTCCACCGGCCGGGCCGAGGCGACACGGCAGGAAATGATCCTACAAGGCCTCCCCGCCGCCCGCTTCGACCGCATCGAAGGCGTCGCCGACCGCGAACTGCTGATCGCCGACGACCCGGTCGATCCCCGCAACCGCCGGATTTCGATCCTGCTGCTGGATTGAGTTGACCGGGTGAGGCCAAGGCCACGCCCTTCCGCATCATCGCGAACACGAAAAGGCATTCAGCGCGCAGTCGAGCTGATTAGCGCCCCTCCTCCCCTCCCCGTGGGGAGGCGCCGGGGTGGGGGTGCGGCCTCCGCACCGTCGCGCTCCGCTCGCATCGCCGTACCTCCATCCCAACCCTTCCCCAAGGGGGAAGGGCTAGCCTGCTTGCCAAAGAAAGCGCGGTCACTCGATCAATCGCGTTGGCAAGAGATCTGGCAGAGCCAAGCATCAAAGCAAAACAAGACACTTGCCGGGACGCACCCAGCGGTTTGCAATACGCCAGTAGCACCTTCACACCCCCCACCCCCACCCCCCATGCACACAGCACACACCAAAGCGGCCCGGAACCGAAGTTCCGGGCCGCCCAGGTTGCGACCGCGAGGGCACGCGGATCGCCTTGGGGGACGTGGTCTTACCGCAGCAGCGACAGCACGTTTTGCTGGCTCTGGTTCGCCTGGGCGAGCATCGCGGTCGAAGCCTGGCTGAGGATCTGCGCCTTGGCGAGCGCGGTCGTTTCGGCCGTGTAGTCGGTGTCCATGATCCGCGAACGCGCGTCAGCAAGGTTCGTCGAGTTCGTGGTCAGGTTGTTGATCGCCGATTCCAGACGGTTCTGGCCGGCACCCAGCGTTGCGCGGGTGGCGCTGATATCATCGAGCGCATTGTCGACATTGGTGATCGTCGTCGCCGCAGCCGTGGTGCTCGTCACATCCAGCGCGGTGGCGGTCAGATTGGTGCCGTCAATGCCGACGCTGGTGAGATCGACCGTGTTGGTCGCGTCGGTGGCGATCGTCACCGTTACATCGGTGCCCGCCGTGGTGCTGAACAGCGTCACGCCGTTGAACTCGGTATTGGCGAGAATGTCGCTGATCTGCGCCTGCAGCTCGTCGACTTCGGCATCCATATAGGCACGGTCATTGGTGGAGTAGGTATCCGTCTTCGACTGCACCGCCAGTTCGCGCACACGCTGCAGCATGTTGCTGACTTCGTCGAGCGCGCCTTCAGCGGTCTGTGCGAGGGCAATGCCGTCATTGGCGTTGCGGATGCCCTGGCGCATGGCGCGGACATCGGCGGTCATGGTGGTGGCAATGGCGAGGCCGGCGGCATCGTCCGATGCGCCATTGATGCGCTTGCCGGTGGACAGACGCTCCATCGCGACCGACTGCATACGGTCGGCCATGGTGGAGGCGTTCGAGGCGCGCAGGGCGCTGATATTGGTGTTGATGACGGTCATGGTGTTTCCTGATCCTCTGTAAAGGGTGACAACAAGTCTTCGATCAGCCGCCGCCGGAACCAAGCGGTTGCGGGCGGCTGCCACCAAGAAGAGCGGCGCCTCCCAGCGATCTTTAAGTGCCCGAAAAAGCGTCCCGGAGGCGGGCCTAGGTAGTTCTCCGGGGCCTTAAGTTTTCCCTTTCTTGGCCGTGGCGGGGGGAAAAGCCCTGCAACAGGTTAAAGCGAGGGCAAAATGACGGGTCTTGTGATCAGTGACACGGCGAAGAAAAACCATCCGGGCCTTACCGCCTATGCCGCCCGCGTGGCCGGATCGCTGCCCGGCGCGGCGGATATCCACATTGTCACACCGCAGGATGCGGTGCCGCCCGCGAAGGGCGCGCGGCGGCTTATCGAGCTGCATGATTGCGAACACGGCGCGATCCTGCCCATTGGCAAAGACAAGCTGCGCATCGCCACCTCGCCGCGCACCGAGCGCGCCGCGCACGCCGCGCTCATCGCCGCCTCGGTGCGGCCCGGCGATCCGGTGGCGGCCGACAGCGGCACCATCGCCATGCTGCATCTTGCCGACCGGGTCGCGCAGAGCGAAATCCCCGTGGTGATCGAAGGGCCGACCGGCACCGGCAAGGAAGTCATCGCCCGCTACATCCACAACCGCAGCAGCCGCGCCGATGGGCCGTTCATTGCGCTCAATTGCGCTGCCGTTCCCGAATCCATGCTGGAAGCGATGCTGTTCGGCCACCGCAAGGGCGCGTTCACCGGCGCGTCCGAGGCAGCCGAGGGCTTCTTTCGCGCCGCCGACAAAGGCACGCTGCTGCTCGACGAACTGGGCGAAATGCCGCTCGGCCTGCAAGCCAAGCTGCTGCGGGTGTTGCAGGAAGGCGAAGTCGTGCCTTTGGGCGCGACCAAGCCGATCCCTGTCGATGTCCGCATCATCGCCTGCACCAATCGCGATCTGCGGCGCGAGATCGAGGACGGCCGCTTCCGCGAAGACCTGTATTTCCGCCTCAATGTCTTTTCGCTGCAACTGGAAGCGCTGCGGGTGCGCACCGACGATATCGCCCCCATCGCCTTTGCCATGCTGCTGCGCCACGCACCCGATCCCGCGCGCATTCCGTGGCTGCACAGCAGCGCGCTCGCCAAGCTGGAGCGGCATAGCTGGCCGGGCAATGTGCGCGAGATGGAGAATGTCATCCGCCGCGCGCTGGTAATGGCGGGGCCGGACGAGCAGATTACCGCGCAGCACATATTGTTCGACAATGCCGTGCGCGCGATCCCCGACGAACACACCCGCACAGAGGCGCTGGCAGCAGAAATCCGCCTCGGCAGGATCGGCAAGAGCCGTCTTACAGAAGTGGCGCGACAGTCCGAAGCCAAGGCCATTCTGCAGGCGCTGGCGGACAATGGCGGTAACCGGCAGTCGACCGCGCGCACTTTGGGCATTTCCGAACGCACTTTGCGCTACCGGCTGGCTGAAATGCGCGATGCCGGATTGGCGATGGCCGGAGGCGCACGATGAACCCTGTTTCCGGCCATGGCGCGGGCGGATTGCAGCAAGTGCTTTCGCTGCGTCAGCAAGTGCTCGAACAATCCGCAGCCTTGCGCGAATTGCGCGAGGCCGGTGCGCCCGCCTCGGGTGTCGCCGCACCCGCGCAGCCTGCGGGCGGCGGCTTTGCGGCAACGCTGGAAAACGCGCTCGATCAGGTGAATGCCTCACAAGCGCGCTCTTCCGAACTCTCCGCCGCCTATGAACGCGGCGAAGTGACCGACATCGCGCAAGTGATGATGGCGCGGCAGGAATCAGGCGTGGCCTTCGAAGCAACGCTGCAAATGCGCAACAAACTGCTTTCCGCCTATCAAGAAATCATGCGGATGGGAGTGTAACCGATGGCTGATGCAGTTCCCTCTGCTCCCCTCGCCAATCCGCAGGCGATCAGTGCACCCCTTGCCCCACAATGGTCTGCCATGGGGCCGAGAGTGGGCGCGTTGCTGGCGCAGCCCGGCATCCGCAAGGCTTTGCCAGCCATCGTCGCGGGCAGCGTGCTCGGCGCGGTCGGGCTGGGTTATCTGGCTTTCGCCGAAGGGCCGCAGCGCGTGCTCTATACCAGTCTCAGCGATGCCGAACGGGCCGAAGTAGTCGGCGCGCTGGAAACCGCTGCTATCACCTACAGCATCGATCCTGCGACCGGCGCGCTGAGCGTGGCGGAGGACGATCTGTACCGCGCGCGGATGCTGGTCGCGTCGGATACCGCGCTGGCCTCGCCTGACAATTCGATCGAAATCCTCGATTCCATGCCACTCGGCACCAGCCGCACACTGGAAGGCGAGCGGCTGCGCACTGTGCGCGAGCGCGAGCTGGTGCGCACCATCGAAGAAATCAACGGCGTGGAAAGCGCCCGCGTCCACTTGGCCGCGCCCGAACGCTCGGTCTTCGTGCGGGAGAACAATCCGCCCAGCGCCTCGGTGATGCTGCGGCTGACGCGCGGGCGCTCGCTCTCGCCCGATCAGGTGCAGGCGATTGTGAACCTCGTCTCCGGCTCCGTCCCCGGTCTTTCGCCCGCCGATGTGCGCGTGGTCGACCAGCAGGGGCAGCTGCTGTCAGACACCAGCTCGGATGTCGGCGACGCGCTCGATTTGCAGCGCGAGCATGAGGAAAAGCTGCGCATCCAGATCGCGCAAGTGCTCACCCCGCTGATTGGCGAAGGCAATTTTTCGAGCGAGGTGCAGGTCGATGTCGATATGTCCGAAGTCACGCGCGCAGAGGAAAGCTATGACCGCGAAGGCGCGGTGCGCTCGATCAGCGAATCCGAAGCAACGCAGCGCGATGCGGCGGCTGCGGGCGGCGTTCCCGGCGCGCTGAGCAATACTCCGCCACCGCCCACCGGGCTGGAAGAAGGCCCGCCCGATGGCGAGGCTGCGCCGGCGGGCGAGGCGGGCGCAACCACCGGCCAGAGCAGTTCACAACGTATATACGAGCTGGGGCGCGAGGTTGCCGTCACCAGTTCGCTTCCCGGCACCGTGCGGCGGCTCTCGGTCGGCATTGCGATCAGTTCCGAAGCCTTGGAAGCCATTGAACCTGCCACGGCAGACGATGTGCAGCAATTGGTCGCCGCCTCGGTTGGCGCCAATCTGGAGCGCGGCGATGTGGTGACGGTGATTACCGGCGGCTTCGATCCGGTGGAGGAGATCGCGGTTCCCTTTTACGAGGCACCATGGTTCGCGATGGCGCTGCGTTATGGCGCGGGTGCGCTGGTGCTGCTGCTGGCGCTGCTCTTCATCGTGCGCCCGATCACCCGCGCGCTGCCCGCTCCGGCGCAGCGGCAGGAGGACGCGCCCGGTGACGAGGATGAGAGCCTGACCGACGCCGAAACCGGCGAGCCGGTTGCCGGTGCCACCACGCTGCCGTCTGCCACCCTGGACGGCGCAAGCGAGGATGACGTGCAGGAGCAGGTGCGCCTCGCCCGCCAGTTCGCCGTCGAGCAACCCGAACGCGCGGTGACCGCTTTGCGCCGGATGCTCGCTGCACCGGGCGGAGAGCGGGCATGATCGGCGCGAGCGATAGCGTGTCGCCTGCCGAGCAGGCGGCGATCATCCTGATGCTGATGAATGACGAGGAAGCGGCCAGCCTGCTGGGCCAGCTTGATCCCGGCGAATTGCAATTGATCGGCCAGACCATGCTCGCCCTGCCCGATGTCGAGAGCCGCGTGATCACCGATGCGATTGGCGGATTCATCCGCGAAGCGCAGGGCACCTCGCTCGAAAGCCGTGACCGGCGCGGAAGCTATCGCAACCGCATGGTGCGTGCGCTGGGTGAAGTGAAGGCGGATTCGATCATGCAGAAAATCTGCCCCGAACAAACCGCCCCTTCGCTCGAACTGGCGCATTGGCTGGCCCCGCAAGTGCTCGCTTCGCTGGTGCAGGACGAACATCCGCAAGTGATCGCCGTGCTGCTGCTGGTGCTGGAAGCCGAGCAGGGCGCGGCGCTCCTTTCGCTGCTTCCGCCGGATATCCAGCCGGGCGTGGTCGAACGCATTGCGCGACTGCGGAAGGTTTCGACGCAGGCCTTTGCCATGCTCGATGAAATCCTCACCGCCAAGATCAGCAAGCGTTTCGGCAGCGGTGCACTCGCCATGGGCGGTGCGCGCGATGCCGCCGATCTCATCAACCGCGCCGCTGGGCCGGTGGCCAAATCGGTGATCCCCGATATCGGCAAGCGCGATGCGGCGTTGGCGAAGGCGATCGAGGCCGAACTGTTCACTTTCGAAATGATCCTGGCGCTCAGCCCAATGGATATGGGCCGCCTGCTGCGCGAGGTCGAAAACGAAGTGCTGGTCGATGCGCTGAAAGGTCTGGAGGAGGACGAACGCACGCCGTTCTTCGCCGCCATGTCGAGCCGCGCGGCCGACGGGGTGAAGGACGAGATCGAGCTGCGCGGCAAGCTGAAGCGCGAGGATGTGCAGGCGGCGCAGAAGAGCATGGTCAATGTGCTGCGGCAATTGGCCGATGCAGGCGAAGTGAGCGTGGGTTCGGACGATGCCGAGTTCGTTTGAAGCCCTGTTTCCCGCCTTCGCGGATGAAACCGGACCCGCTGCCCCGTCGCCATCGGGCTTCGCCGCCGCGCCGTGGCAACAGCTTGCGGGCGAAACGCCAGCAGGCTTTGCGCCGCTTGACCGGTTTACCGCCGCCGGTGCCGATCCGGCGCAGCACGCCACTGCGGAACGCGCCCTCGACGCCGCTTTGAACCATGCGCGCGCAGAGGGCGAGGCTGCGGGCCGGGCGGCGGCGCTCGGCGAAATGGCGGCGCAGCAAGCCGAACGCGAAACGCTGGCACTCGCCGCGCTGCGCTTGCAGGACGAAGCGCGTCAGGCCTTCTCCGCCCGCCTCAACGAAGCGGTTGCCGCACTGTGCGAAACCGCCTTCGGCCCGCTCGCCAAAGACGCCAAGCGGCTGACCAAACGCTGCGATACCGTCGCCGCGATGATCGATGACGGATACCGCGATGCCCGTTTCCGCCTGCATCCCGACGATCTGGCGCTGCTCGAAGGCAGCACGCTCGATCCCGCGCAATGCCGCGCGGATGCGGGCCTCGAACGCGGCACCATCATTTGCGAAACGGCGGATGGCGAACTGCATGACGGGCCGGAAGAATGGCGCGCGCGCCTGCGCGAGGCATTGGGCCTGTGCTGAGCCAGCTCGCAACCGAACTCGCCGCGCTTTCGCAAAGCCGCGCAGGCTTTGCCGGTATCGCCGCGCCGGTGCGGCTGGGGCGGATTGTCAGTTGTGACGGCCTACTGGTGGAGGCAACGGGTCTCGACGCGCCCATCGGCACCATCTGCCGCGCAGTGGGCAAAACCGGCGCGGATACGCCCGCCGCCGAAGTCATCGGCTTTCGCAGCGGCCACAGCCTGATGATGATGCTGGGCGATACGGTGCAATTGCAGCCCGGCACGCTGGTGCGGCCCGAAGGCCATCCCGGCATGGTGGCGGTGGGCGAAGCCTTTCTGGGGCGCGCGATAGACGGCGCGGGCCACGCCATCGATGGCGGCGGCGCGATCCGCAGCGGCACCTTCCGCCCGCTTGGCGGGAAGCGCGAAGCCGCGCTCGAACGCGGTTCGGTTGCCGAGCCTTTCGACACCGGCATTCGTGCGGTCAATGCCTGCCTCACCATGGGGCTGGGCCAGCGTATCGGGATTGTCGCCGGCTCGGGCGTGGGCAAATCCAAGCTCATCGATATGCTGATGCAGGGCAGCGATGCCGATATTCTGGTGATCGGCCTGATCGGCGAGCGGGGGCGCGAAGTTTCCGATTTCGTCGCGCGGCATTTGCACGATCCGGAGCGCCGCCAGCGCACCGCGATTGTCGCCGTGCCCGCCGATCATGCCGCCAATCTCCGCCTGCGCGGCGCGCAGCACGCCGTCGCACTTGCCGAGTATTTCCGCGCGCAAGGGAAGCGCGTGATGCTGGTGATCGACAGCTTGACCCGCGTCGCCCATGCGGCGCGCGAGATCGCCTTTGCGCTGGGCGATTGCGCGGCCCTGCGAGGCTATCCCGCCTCGGCCATGGGCGTCATCACCAAGCTGATCGAGCGGGCGGGCATTTCGTCAAGCAGCGGCGGCGCGATCACTGGCATTTATACCGTGCTGGCCGATGGCGACGATCACAACAATCCGGTGGTCGATACCGCGCGCGCCATTCTGGACGGCCATATCGTGCTCTCGCGCGAGATTGCCCAGCGCGGACAGTTTCCCGCGATCGACATTCCCGCCTCGCTCTCGCGCGTGATGGACGATATCGCCGCGCCCGATCACCGCGCGTTCGCCCGCCAATTGCGCGCGCTGATTGCCGCGCATGATGCCAATCGCGATCTGCTGATAATGGGGGCCTACAGCCCCGGCAGCGATGCGCAGCTTGACCGGGCGATTGCCATGCAGGGTGCGATCCGCGCTTTCCTGGCGCAGGATCTGCACGAAACGGTGAACATGGCAGAAAGCTGCGACGCGCTTGCCGTGCTGATGGCCGATGCAACCGCCGCAGCATAGGCTCCGCCTGCTCGCCCGACTGGCGCGGCTGCGCGAGGTCGAGGCGCACAAGGCTGCGCGGCATCTGGCGCAGACCGAGCTGACCCGCCAGCAATTGCAGGCCTTGCGCCAGCGTAGCGGAGATATCGCCGCGCTCTACCAACAGCGCCGCGATGCACAAACGGGGGCCGATCTGCGGACGCAGAAGGCCTTTATCAGCGGGCTCAATCGCATTGCCGAGGAAACCGCAGGCCAGCACGCCAGCCTGCTGCCATTCCACCGGCAAGCGCAGCAGGCGCTTGGCGAAGCGCGCGCCAAGCATGAACGCGTCGCCGACAGGCTCGTCCAGCAGCAACTGCAAATTTCCGATGCGCAATTTGCTGCCGACGCGGCTCCCGCAGCGCGTTTGGCACGGAAATTGAAAAGCTGAAGTCATGGTTAATTCGGATCGGACATAGACTGTGACGCCAGCACCCATTGCAACGCCGACGGCGGCCAAAGGCCTGTCCCCTGCCGCCGCCCCCGGCATTGCCCCTGCAGAGGATGCGGAGACGGGGAAACTGCCGGAAAATGGCGGATTTGCGCCACTTCTCGCGCTCCAGCCTCCGGTTGCCCCGCCAGTTATCGAAGCGATGACCACACCCGGCACAGCGCCGGCAGCGCCCGCAGGTGCGAGCGCCCCCGCGTCGCTCCCGGAACCTGCGCTCAACGCAACCGGCAAGCCTTTGCCGCCCGGCGGCAAGGAATTGCCGCTTGCCGTTTTGCCGGGAAGCTCCAAAACCGTGGAGAGCGCGCCCACCAGTGACGCCGAACCGGCCAAGCCCGCGCCCGCACAATCTGGCGAGGCGCCGCCGAAGTCGCTGCCCGCTACCACGCCGTTGCCGGTGATCGTCGCGCTCGCGGCAGGCAACAAGGCCCAGCCCGCTGCGAAAACCGCAACCGAAGCGCCCGCTGCGCTTCCCTCAGTCGAAACCGAAGCGGAATTGGCCCCCGAAAAGCGCGCCGCTTTGCCGCTACCGGCTGCCCCCTCGACGCGCCGTGACACGGCGGAGCCACAGCCCGTACCTGCCGCCCTTGCCAAGCAGGATACGCAAACCGACACCGCCAAGCCCGCCCCTGCTTCGCCTGCGCAGCCCGCGCCTGCGCTCGCCAGCGCGGCACCGGCTACCGCATCCGAAGCGCCGCTGGCGAAGCCCGCCAGCCAGCCTACGCAGGTACAGGCACCGCATGATTTCGAAACGCTGGTGCAATCGCTCTCCGCCGCGCGCGAGGCAGCACAGCCCGGGCGCGCCGAGATGCAGCTGCTCCACCGCGAGTTCGGCCATGTGCAAATGCAGTTCGAGCTCGCCGGGCGCCAGCTCAAGGTTGCGCTGATGAATGGCGATGGCGATTTTGCCAGCGCAGTGCATTCGGCCCTGGGCGAACGCGCTGTCGAGCGCAGCGTCACCGCCGCCGATGCCAGCACGCAGACGCGCAGCGATACGCGCTCCGAAAGCCAGCAGCAGCACACTGCGAGCAACGCCTCCACGAACGGCCAGTCCGGCCCTTCCCCGCAGCGCCAGTCCACTGGCGAGAACGGCGCACAGCGAAGCAACGTGGCTGACAACGCGCACTCCAACACCGGCGACGCAGGCGAGGACGCGCCCGCATCGCGCCCCGCCGCAACCGCAACCGCAAACGCACACCGCAACGGGCTGTACGCCTGACCCTGCGCTTTCAGGAGCTGAAACGTGAGCAAGAAGAAACCCGCAGACACCGAAGATACGCCGAAGAAAGGCGGCAAGCTGAAACTCGTCATCCTCATGATCTTCGTCCTCGCGCTGGGCGCGGGCGGCGCTTACGGCGCGTTTGCGATGGGCCTGATCCATACCGGCGGCGAAAGCGAGCCGGATGTGCCGCGCCTGGTCGCCAAGGATGAAGAAGACCCCTTCGCGCCCGAAGGCGAAGCGAGCGAAACCGGCCCCGTCACCTATGGCGAAGGCGGCAATGAATATCGCGCCAGCTATTTCGAATTCGAAGAAGGCTTTACCTCCAACCTGAAGGATTCGCCCGGCCTGGTGCAGGTGACGCTGGCGGCGTCCACCTATCATGACGGGCGGGTGATCCAGTGGCTCGAATTGCACGAGCTGGCGATCCGCTCGGCCATTCTGGTGGAGCTGGCCAATACGGTGGAAGACGATGTCTACACCGTCGAAGGCAAGGAACGCCTGCAGCAACGCCTCACCGCCGCTGTCAACCGCGTGCTGGAAGAGCATGAGGGTTTTGGCGGTGTCGAGACCATCCACTTCCAGACTTTCCTCGTCCAGTGAAGCAGGACGCTTTCCTTGTCGCGGAGCGCCCGCTCGCGTGCCATTCGGGCGCGCTGACCGGCGGTGCAACGCCCGATGCGCCCGATCCGGCGGCGGAGCTGGCGGAGGCGGCTGCACGGTTGCGGCTGGCGATTGCGGGAGAGATTGCGGCCTTGCTGGGCAGCACCGATCATCAGGTGGCGCTATCCGCCGTCCAGACGATTTCGGCAGCCAGCCTGCACAAGAAGGTGGGCAAGGGGCACACCCATTGCCTGATCGGCGAAACCGGGCGGGGCCAATTCGTCGCTTCGATGCCGATGCTCCACGCCCTCGCGCTGACCGACCAGGCCTTTGGCGGCACAGGCGAGATCGACGGGCCGGCACCCGATACTCTGCCCGCCGCTGCCGCATTGACGCTGACCCGCCTCGCCGATGCGCTGGGCCGCGCCTTCACCGCGGTCTTCGCCTGCCAGCCGCAGGCGTTCACCCGGCGCGAGGATGTGCTGCGCAAGCTGGTTCCGGCGGGCGATGCGCAGCCGCTGCTAACGCTTTGTCTGACAGTCAGCGTTCCCGAAGGGGCAGACTGGGAATTGCTGCTGGCCTTGCGCGAAAGCGAGGCCGAAAGCCTGCTGCGCTTCGGCAAGGGCGGCGGGAACAAGGCGGTGGTGGCAGGCGACCGGCGGCATCCGGGCGCTGCGCCCTTTGCCGAAATCCCGCTCGAACTGCACGTGCCGCTGGCGGAAATTTCCATGCCCGTCTCACGCATCTCTACCTTGCAGCCGGGCGACCTCATTCCGCTCCCGCGCCGTTCGCGCGCCACGCTCAAACTGGCGCATCGCAGCCTTGCCGAAGGCGAGATCGGCAGCGCCGATGGCGCGCTGGCTTTGCGGCTGACCCAAATCAACTGGAACCGAAGGACTACCGATAATGGCTGACAATCTGCACGCGCTCGATCTCATCCGTGATGTCGAGGTCAAGGTGACGGTAGAACTGGGCCGCACCACCATGCAATTGCGTGATCTGTTGGCGATGGTGGAGGATTCCATCGTCCCGCTCGACCGGCAAGTGGATGAATTGCTGGATGTGATGGTCAACGGCAAGCGCATCGCCAAGGGCGAAGTCGTGACCGAAGGCGGACGTTTCGCGCTGCGCATTGTCGCGCTCGAAGGCGAGCAGAAGCTGGCGAAGGCAGGCTGATGGTCTGGTACATTCTCAAGCTGTTGCTGCTGCTGCCGCTGCTGGCGGGCCTGATCTGGGGCAGCCTGTGGCTGGCGCGCAAAGTGCAAACGGGCGCGATGCCGCAAGGGCGCGCGCGCGCCGCACGGCTCGTTGAAACCACCATGATCGGGCCGGGAATGCGGCTGGCGGTGATCGAGTTTCGCGGGCGCGAAATCCTCGTCGGTGCCAGCCGCAACGGGCTTGTGCGCCTGGCCGAGGCCGAAACGCCGCCGTCCGAGAAGTATCTGGAGGAGGTTGCGCCATGATTCGTGGTGTGTCCGGAGCGCTGATCGCGCTCGCGCTGCTGTGCCTGCCGATGGCGGCAATGGCAGCCGGCGTGCAGCCTGCGATGCCCGAACTGCCCGCCAGCGGCATTGGCGGCGCCTTGGAACGCGCGCTGGACGGCGCGAATGGCGAGGAAGCGCCGCTCAGCTTCTCGCTGCAAATCCTGCTGTTGATGAGCCTGCTCACCATCCTGCCCGCGCTGGTGCTGATGATGACGAGTTTTACCCGCATTATCATTGTCTTGGCGATCCTTCGGCAGGCCTTGGGTCTCCAACAATCGCCACCCAACCAGGTGCTGATCGGCCTCTCGCTGTTCCTTTCGCTGTTCATCATGGCCCCTACGCTGGAGCAGGTGAACACGCAGGCGATCGAACCCTATGCCGCAGGCACGATGGAGGCCGATGTGGCGATCGAAGCTGCGGGGGACGCGTTTCACAGCTTCATGATCCGCCAGACCCGCACCACAGATCTGGCGATGTTCGCCGACATGGCGGGGCAGAGCGAATTTGCCGATCCGGCGGGCGTGCCCTTTTCAATCCTGTTGCCCGCTTTCGTCACCAGCGAGCTGAAGACCGCCTTCCAGATCGGTTTCATGCTGTTTCTGCCCTTTCTGGTGATCGATCTGGTGGTGGCGAGCGTGCTCATGTCGCTGGGCATGATGATGCTTTCCCCCACGATTATTTCGCTGCCTTTCAAGCTGTTGCTTTTCGTCCTGATCGACGGCTGGGCGCTGCTGATGGGCTCGCTCGCCATGAGTTTCGCGTGAGGAGACAGGGCTGATGGACGATAGTGCTTCGCTGCTGGGCCTTGCCGACCGGATGCTGTGGACGACCGCTTTGGTCGCTGCGCCGCCTTTGCTGGCCGCGCTGGCCATCGGGCTGGTGGTCGGCGTGGTTCAAGCGGCAACTTCGGTCAACGAGCAGACCCTCACCTTCGTGCCCAAGCTGGCCGTGGTGGCGGTGGTGCTGGTGCTGATGGGATCGAGCATGATGACCATCACAGGCGATTTTGCGGAGGAAATCTTCGCGCAGATTGCGGCGATGTCGCGGCTGTGAGCTTTCCCGATCTCGGCATTGGCGTGATGGGAGAGCAACTTTGGGCGCTGCTTTTCGTGATGGTGCGCATTGGTGCCGCACTGCTCGCCGCGCCGCTGTTCGGCATCCGCGCGGTGCCGGTGCAGGTGCGCATCGTGCTGGCGGCGGCTTTGGGCGTCTATATGCTCAACTGGATGCCGGTGCGCGTGCCGGAGGATATGCTGGCGCTGCCCACGCTGGTGGCGCTGCTGGGCGAAGTGGTGATCGGGATGACCCTCGGCTTCGTGCTGCAACTCGCCTTTGCCGCGCCCTCGCTGGCGGGCGAGCAGATTGCAGGCAGCATGGGCATGGCCATCGCCACTGCGGTTGACCCTGCAAGCGGCAGCCAGTCGGGCGCCATCGGGCAGTTTCTCGGCATCATGCTGACGCTGGTCTTTCTGGCGATTGGCGGACATCTGATCTGGTTGCGGCTGGTGGTGGAAAGCTACACGCTGTTCCCGCCAGGCGCGGATTGGGATGTGGGCGAGCGCGGCTGGCTGGTGGCGAGCTTTGCCAGCCAGATCCTCGCCTCTGCCGCGATTATCGCGCTGCCCGTCACCCTGGTGCTGCTGCTGGTGCAAGTGGTGACCGGCGTCATCAGCCGCTCCGCGCCCGCGCTCAATCTCTTCGCGCTCGGCCTGCCTGCGGGCGTGCTCGCGGGGATCATCGCGCTGCTGCTGGCAACGCCCCTGTTAGCCGAGCAATTCGTGGCGCTCGCCGAACTGGCGCTTGATATGGTGGCAGAGGCGGTGCGACCATGAGCGAGCAATCTGCGGGCGAAAAGTCATTTGCGCCAACCGAGAAGCGCAAACAGGATGCGGCGAAGAAGGGTAATGTCCTGCGCTCGCGCGAAGTGGCGGCCGCCGTGGCGGTGCTGGCGGGCGCGGTGTGGCTGAAACTTGCGGGAATGTGGCTGCTCACAGCGATGCAGGAAGCAGGCATCCGCAGCCTGCGCTTTGATCGCACCGCCTTGGAGGATTTTCAGCCTTCGGCCATGCTGACCGGCCTTGTCGGCGATCTGCTGCCGCTGGTGCTGACTCTCGGCCTGCTGACCGTCAGCATCACCATGGCGGCGCAATTGCTGCTGGGGGACGGGCGCTGGGTGATCGGCAATCTGGCACCCAAGGGCTCGCGCATCGATCCGCTGGCGGGGATGAAACGCATTCTCGGGCCGCAGGGGCTGGTGGAACTCGGCAAAAGCCTTGCCAAGTTGGGGCTTCTCGGCGGTATCGCCTATTATTGGGGCAGCGCCAATCTGCTGACGATCCTCTCGCTGGGGCGCGGCGAATTGACGGGGCAGCTTTCTGCCGCGTGGGACGCGATTGTCACTCTGCTTTTCCTGCTGTCGGCAGGCCTTGTGGTGATCGCAGTGATCGACTGGCCGATCCAGTATGTGCTGCGCCTCTCCAAGCTCAAAATGACCAATCAGGAATTGCGCGACGAACAGAAGCAGGCCGAAGGCGCGCCAGAAAAGAAGGCGGCGATCCGCCAGCGGCAGCGCGATATGGCGCGCGGCGGCGTGGCCAAGGCGGTGAGCGAAGCGCAGTTCATCCTGACCAATCCGACCCATTTTGCCGTCGCCATGCAATATGATCCCGCGCAGGCCGATGCGCCCTTTGTGCTCGCCAAAGGACGCGGCGAGAAGGCGCTGGCGATGCGCGAGCTGGCGGCGGAAAACCGTGTGCCGGTGCTGGAATACCCGACGCTGGCGAGGGCGGTCTATTTCACCACCCGCGAACACCAGGTGATCCGCGCCGAGCTGTATGTGGCGGTGGCCGCCGTGCTGTCTTTCGTCCTGTCGCTCAAGCGCGGCGAGCGGCCCGCGCGCCCGCGTGTGACCGTGCCGATAGAGCTGCATTTCGATGCCGAGGGGAAGCCCTTCCGGGCTTAAACCGCGCAAGCCCGCGCCGTTCTATGCGGCATGGAAACAAGCACCACATCCTCGATCGTCAGCCGCCTTGGTGGCGGCAGCGGCATTGATATGACGCAGCTGGCGCGCGATCTGGCAGAGACCCGCTTTCTCGCGCAGATCGGCCAGCTGGAAAGCCGCAGCGAAGCCTTGCAGGCGCGGATTTCGGCAGCATCGACGCTGCGCAGCCAGATCACCCAGCTTGCGAGCGCGCTGGGAGACCGCATCCGCAATGGCGACCTTTCCCCCAGCGCATCGCTCGCCAATCCGGCCGTCGCGCGGGTGCAGGTCGCCAGCAGCAGCAGCGCGAGCGGTTCCTATGCGCTCGAAGTGCAGCAACTCGCCTCGGCGCAAATGCTCGCGGGCAATGCCTATGCCGGTTCGGGGGAACTGGTGGGCGAAGGCACTCTGACGATCCGCTTCGGCAACATTGCCGGCGGTAGCTTCACCGAAGACACGGGCCGCACGCCCGCCACAATCACCGTGGAAGCGACCGACACGCTGGCTGATGTGGCGGGGAAGATCAACGCCTCCGCCAGCGGCCTGACCGCCTATGTCGCGCAGACCGCATCGGGCGCGCAATTGGTGGTGAAGGGCGAGACGGGCGAGGCCAATGGTTTCGTCATCGAAGCGAGCGGTGCCTCGGCCTCGGGCGGAACGCCTGTTGCGGGCAATATCGATTTCCTCGCCTGGAACCCCGCCGGCGATAGCGGGCAATTGCGCGCCGCAGCGCAGGACGCGCAGTTCCTTTTCGATACCATCGCGATGAGCAGCGCGAGCAACAGCGTTACCGGCCTGCCCGAAGGCCTGAGCCTGACGCTGACGCAGACCAATGTGGGCGCGCCCACCCGCATCAGCTTTGACGACAAGAACAGCGCAATCACCGCGATGATGGGCGATTTCACCGCCGCGCTCAACGATCTGACCGGCGCTTTGGCCGAGCTCGCGTCTCCACTGAGCGGCGAATTGGGCAATGATCCGGGCGCGCGGGCGCTGAAGCGCGAGCTGGCTTCGCTTTCGACCGAGATCGTGATCCCCAATGCTGCGCCGGGCGAACCGGCAACGCTGGCCGATCTCGGCCTTGCCCGCACGCGCGAAGGCAATTTCCGGCTCGATGCCGACCGCTTGCGCGATACGCTGGCGAACAATCCGGCGGCGGCGGGCGCGATGTTCACCACCGGTCTATTCGGCGTGTTCGCCACCATCGACAATCTGGCGCGCGAAGTCAGCCGCAGCACCGATCCCGGCTCGCTCGGCGGCTCCATCACCCGCTACACCGCGCAAGCAGGCACGATTGACGAGCGGCTGGAAAAGATTGCCGAGCAGCAGGAGGCTCTGCGCGAACGGCTGGTGCGGCAATTCGCCGCGACCGACCGCAATGTCACCGCCTCGCAATCGACTCTGAGCTTCCTGCAAAACCAGATCGCGGCGTGGAACGGCCGCAACGGCAATTGATATGCTCGCCACGCGGGATCCCTTTTCGGCCTATCGCAGCGTCGCCTTCGAAGCGCAGGTCGCAGGCTCCCGCCCCGGCGAGCTGGTGCTGCTCTGCATTGAGGACGTGTCTGCCGCAATTTCGCGCGCGGTATGGGCGCAGGCGCGCGATCAGGCGGCGGTGCGCCGCTCCAGCTTGCAACGCGCCGCCAACGGGCTGGCCGCGCTGCAATTGGGCGTCGATCGCGATAGCCCGCTGGCGGACGGCTTGCTGACGCTCTATTCCGCGATGGCGCGCTGCGTCACCGCATCGCTATCGCAGTTCGATACCGGCAGCCTTGCCCGCGTGGTGCAGGATCTGCACGATCTGGCGGAGCAGTTTCGCGCCAACCTCGCCTGAACTTTGATGGATTGGTCGCAATCCGGTGGGTAATCCGCCCCGGCCTCTATCGCCGGGTAGCGGGTTTGCCGCACATTGGAGCCACCTTTGCAGGAGGCACGATCATGGCCGATTCGCGGTCTGGCAATCCGGTGTACAGTACCGGATATTTCATCTTCCTTGCGTGCATCACGCTGGCCTTCGGCGTCATTGCCTGGCCGTTCGCCTCTCCGCTGCTTTGGGCGGCGCTGGCGGCGATCATGTTCCAGCCGATGTATCAATGGTTCCTCGCCCGCATGGGCGGGGAGAACCGCGCCGCGATTGCCACTCTGCTGGTCATCACCTTCGCGGTCATCATTCCCGCCCTGTTTATCGGCGGCGTGGTGGTGGAGCAGGCGACATCGGTCGTTTACGCCTTCCAGGAGGGGCGCATCGATCTGGTCGCCTGGTTCGATACGGTGTTCGCCGCGCTGCCCGATGCCATCCGTGAAAGGCTTCGCGATTCGGGCTTCGGCTCTGCCGCCATGGTGCAGCAACGGGCGCAGGATCTTGCGCTGGAAAGCTCGGGCATGATCGCCAGCCAGGCGGTGTCGATCACGGGGAGCGCGCTGGGTTTCTTCCTGTCCTTTGGCCTCGGCCTTTATGTCGTCTACTTCCTCCTGCGCGACGGCCAGACTATCGGTCGGCAGGTGATTGAGCATCTGCCGCTGGCCCCCGCAATTGCCGAGCAACTGGCAAACCGCTTCCTCGCGATTGTCCGCGCGACGATCAAAGGCTCGATTGTGGTCGGGCTGGTGCAGGGATTGCTCGGCGGCATTACCTACTGGATTGCGGGCGTTCCCAGTGTCGTGTTGCTCGGCCTGCTGACGGCGCTGTTCTCGCTGCTGCCCGCGGTTGGCCCGGCCATCGTCTGGGGGCCGGTGTCGGCGTATCTGCTGGCGATGGGCTATGTCTGGCAGGGCATTGTGGTGCTGGTGTCGGGCGTGGCGGTGATCGGCATGGCGGACAATGTGCTGCGCCCGATCCTTGTGGGGCGCGATACCGGGATTCCGGACTGGATCATCCTGATTTCGACCCTGGGCGGCATCGCCGCGATGGGGCTGGCAGGGATTGTTGTCGGGCCGATGGCGGCAGGGCTGTTCCTCGCCGGATGGTCTATCTTGCGGACCAACCGCGAGCAGGAGAGCGGCGTGACGCCCGTCGCATGACGCCTTCTACATGACGCCCGTCGATTGCGCTCTTGCGCTTTGCCCCCGCCCGCCCCGATATAGCGCGGTATGACAGCCTATCGCGTGCGCCCGGGAAGCCAGGAAGAAAAAGTCGGCAGGCTGATTATCGCCGCCGTGCTGCTGGTGGTGCTGCCCGGCGTGCCGTTCGGCAATTTTCTGATCTACCCCTTCACAATTCTCACCACCTGGTTTCACGAGATGGGCCACGGGCTCACCGCGCTGCTGCTGGGCCACGGATTTGAACAGCTGGTGATTTACGCCGATGGATCAGGCTATGCCGAGAGTGCCTTCTATAGTGCGCCCGGTGCGCTTCCCAGCGCGCTGATCGCGGCGGGCGGCCCTATCGGGCCGGTGATGGCCGGTTCCGCGCTAATCCTTGCCAGCGCGCGGGAGAAATACTGGCAACCCGCGCTGATGGTGCTGGCAGGCGTGATGGCGCTGTCGGTGCTCGTCTGGGTGCGCAGCGTGACCGGCTGGATCGTCCTCCCGCTGCTCGCCGGGGCGCTCGGCTATATCGCATGGCGCGGGTCGGATTGGCTTAAGCAGTTCAGCCTGCAATTTCTCGGCGTGGTGGGCGCGATGAGTATGTTCCGCGATTGGGATTATCTGTTCAGCGAAAGCGCCTTTGTCGGCGGCCGGATGATGCCATCGGACACTGGCGCGATCGAGGAGGCGCTGCTGCTGCCGCACTGGCTGTGGGCGGCGATGATCGTGGGGGTGTCAGGGCTGATGATCGGCGCGAGCCTCAAATACGCGCTGAACCGCGAGGGCTAACCTGCCTTGGGCGGCATCGGAATGAAACTGCTCGTGCGCTCAACATAGCGGGCAAATTCCTCGCCATATTTCTCGCGCATCCCCTTCTCGGTCAGCGCCGCGCCCGACCATTTGACGAGCGTGAAGGTGAGGAAGACCGGCCCCGGCACTGTCCAGATGAGTGTGCCGGGCGCAATAGCCATCGCCGCCAGCCCAATCCCCCACCATACGCAGGCATCGCCGAAGTAATTGGGATGGCGGGTGTAGCGCCACAACCCGCTCGTCATCACCTTGCCCCGATTGGCAGGGTCAGCCTTGAAACGCGCGAGCTGCCAATCGCCGACGACCTCGAAGACCATTCCGACCGCCCACAGCGCAATTCCGGCATAAGCAAACGAAGGAAGCGCCTGCCCGCCTGCCGCCAGAATGCCCACTTGCGCCGGGCTGCTCACCGTGAACAGCAGCACCGATTGCAGCAGCCAGACCTTCCACAGCACAGTTATGCCCCAGCGCCCCTGCGCGCGCGCATCGCCGAGCATCCGTTCATAACGCTTGTCCTCGCCGTGCTTGAGGAAGCGCCGGAAGAGGTGCCAAAACAGCCGCACGCCCCATAGCCCCGCCATTAGCAGTAGCGTCCAAGCGGCAGCGCCGCGCTCGCCGAGCTGGAGAAAACTGGTGAGCGCCAGCGCGGCCATCGCCCCGCCCCAAATCGAATCGACAAAGCTGACCTTGTTAATGGCGAGCGAGATCAGCCAGAAAATGATCGCCGCGCCCAGCAGCAGCGCCGCATTGGTCAGCAGCGCCTGCGTCACGCGCCCGGCTCTAGCGCAGGCTCCTCACGCCGCCCCAGCCCTTCGACCTCGCCCCGCGCTTGCTTCATCAGCATATCGAAGCGGTCGCAATCGGGCCGGTGCTCTTGATAGAAAGCCGCCAGCTTGGCCAGATCAGCGTGGAAGTCGCCGGTTGTATACAGCGGCTCGCCCAGCCCGCCGCGCTTGGTTGCGTGGTTCACCCAAGCAGGGACGATGGGAATGCCAGCGCCGTGGGCGATATGGTAAAACCCGCTGCGCCAGCGCCCGTCCGAGGTCCGGCTGCCCTCGGGCGCGACCACGAGCGCGATGTGCTCTTCCTCCCCGATGGCCGCGATCACGTTCTGGACGTAATTGCCCTTTTTCCGCCGGTCGACCGGGATGCCGCCCATGTCGAACATGAAGCGCGTCATCGGCCATTTGAACAGCGTGTGCTTGCCGACGAAATTGGGCTTGATGCCGAGCTCGCGCACCGCTCCGGCAAAGAAGATGAAATCCCAATTGGTGGTGTGCGGCGCGCCGAGCAGGATATATTTCGGAATATCGGGCGCACCCCCGCTCAGCTTGAAGCCCTTCCAGCGGTAGAGCCCGCGCAGGATGCGCCAAACGATGCGGGAAAGGAGTGTGGGCTTGCTCATGCGGGTTGTGCGCGACTGTCTGCCCTAAGATGAGCGGATTGGAAAGCCGTGCCGTTGGTGCAGGGCTTCGAGAAGTGCGTCCTGCGTGTTGACGAAGCCACCTTCGGCAAAAGCGAGCGCGGGGCAATTCTGATTGTCCTCACCCAGTGCCGCGACAACGGCGGCGCGCGGTTTGGCCCACGGGACGCGGACGATCTGGAGCTTGGCGGCGAGTTCGGGGAACATGGCGAGCAGCCCGTCAACTTCGATACAATCGCGGCAATACCGCTCGCGGCCCGCGTCATCGGTGTAGCTGCGGTCGAGGATGAAGAGTGTGTCTTTGGTCATTGGTCAGAGACTTTTCGCAAGAGGCCTTCTGCAATTGCCGAGGGATCGGCTAGCACTTCGCTTGCTGGAATGCGCAGCACGCTCCATCCCTTTGCTTCGAGAAGCTGCTGGCGCGCAATGTCGCGCTGCGGATTGTCGCCCATGTCATGCGCTTTGCCATCGATCTCGACCAACAGGCGGGCGGCGGTGCAGGCGAAATCGACCACGTAGTCGCCGATGGGATATTGCTTGCGAAACTTTGGCTTCTTTCCTTTGATTTGCTGCCAGAGCAGCACTTCGGGCAAGGTCATGTTCTTTCGCATATAGCGAGCGCGCTTCACGGTAGGCGCCGGCGCTCCAACCGTGCGATGCCTCAACCGCCCACGATCCTCCCCGGAACGGGGAGGGGGACCGCTCGAAGAGCGGTGGAGGGGTCGCGGCGTTTCGTTGTGATCGTCGTTCACTGTGACTTCCCTTGCGGCCCCTCCGTCAGCCTGCGGCTGCCACCTCCCCGTTCCGGGGAGGATCCTTTACATCCGAAACACGCCGAACCGCGGCGTCTCCGGTATCGGAGCCTCCAAACAGGCAGCTAGCGAAAACCCCAGCACGTCGCGGGTCTGCACCGGATCGATCACCCCGTCATCCCACAATCGCGCGGTGGCGTAATAGGGGTTGCCTTCGTCCTCGTATTTCTGGCGGATCGGGGCCTTGAAGGCCTCGGCCTCCTCGGACGTCCAGTTATCAGCATCACGGTGCACCGTCGCCAAAACCGAAGCCGCCTGTTCGCCGCCCATCACGCTGATGCGCGCATTGGGCCATGTCCACAGGAAGCGTGGGGAATAGGCCCGCCCGCACATCCCGTAATTGCCCGCGCCGAAGCTGCCGCCGATCACCACGGTGAGTTTGGGCACTTGCGCCGTCGCCACCGCGGTCACCAGTTTCGCGCCGTGTTTGGCGATGCCTTCCGCCTCGTACTTGCCGCCGACCATAAAGCCGGAGATGTTCTGCAGGAACAGCAGCGGAATGCGCCGCTGGCAGGCGAGCTCGATAAAATGCGCGCCCTTCTGTGCGCTTTCGGAAAACAGCACGCCATTGTTCGCAAGGATCGCGACCGGCATCCCCCAGATATGCGCAAAGCCGCAGACCAGCGTGGCGCCGTAATCGCGCTTGAACTCGTGGAATTCGGAGGCGTCGACCAGCCGCGCGATCACTTCGTGCACATCATAGGGCGCGCGCACATCATCGGGGATGATCGCATAGAGATCTTCGGCATCGAATTTGGGCGCGCGCGGCTCCTTCAATTCTGCTTGAGCTTTTGTGGATGGTCCGAGATGTGACACGATGTCGCGCACAATTGTCAGCGCGTGCTCGTCATTCTCCGCCAGGTGATCGACCACGCCAGACTTCTTCGCATGGAGCGCGCCGCCGCCCAGATCCTCGGCGCTGATCTCCTCGCCCGTCGCGGCTTTGACCAGCGGCGGGCCGGCAAGGAAGATCGTCCCCTGCTCGCGCACGATCACGCTCTCGTCCGACATCGCTGGCACATAGGCGCCGCCCGCGGTGCAGCTGCCCATCACGCAGGCGATCTGCGGAATCCCCAAGCTGCTCATCTGCGCCTGATTGTAGAAAATGCGTCCGAAATGGTCGCGGTCAGGGAAGACTTCGGCCTGGAACGGCAGGTTCGCCCCGCCGCTGTCGACAAGGTAAATGCAGGGCAGCCGGTTCGCCTGCGCAATCTCCTGCGCGCGCAAATGCTTCTTCACCGTCATCGGGTAGTAGGAGCCGCCCTTCACCGTCGGATCATTGCAAGCAATCATCACCTGCCGACCGCTGACACTCCCGATACCGGCGATCATCGAGGCACCATTGACGTCGCCCGTATACATCCCGTTCGCCGCGAGCTGGCCGATTTCGAGGAATGGCGAGCCGGGATCGAGCAACCGCTCCACCCGCTCGCGCGGCAGGAGTTTTCCCCTGCTGACGTGCCGCTCCCGATGCTGCTCCGGCCCGCCCAGCGCCGCCTCGGCAACCTTGGCGCGAAGCGCCTCGGCGAGGGCCTTGTTGTGGGCAAAGCGGGCCTTGGCATCGGCGCTTTCGCGGTCGAGTTTGGTGGTGAGAACGGGTGCGCTCATATATTTGCCCTATCGTCATGCTGAACGTGTTTCAGCATCCATCGCCGGATTTTTTCCTCATCGCGAATAACCCAAATCAACCCTGAAACAAGTTCAGGGTGACGGGATGGCGACGACGCGCCCCACCCTCACCGCTTCCGCACAAACTCGGCGCGCAGCACCAGGCCTTTGATGCCGGGATATTTGCAATCGATCTCCTGCGCGTCGCCGGTCAGGCGGATCGATTTGATCAGCGTGCCTTGCTTCAGCGTCTGGCCTGCGCCCTTGACCTCTAGGTCCTTGATCAAAGTCACCGCATCGCCATCGGCGAGCACATTGCCCACCGCATCGCGCACCTCCACCCGCTCGGCATCGGCCTGCTTGGCGGCGAGTTCGGACGCGGGGAGCCATTCGCCGCTGTCTTCGTCATACACGTAGTCTTCGTCAGTGCTCACCCCGTCGCCCCGATCAATTCCCGCCCGATCAGCATCCGCCGGATCTCGTTCGTCCCCGCGCCGATATCGAGCAGCTTCGCATCGCGCAAATAGCGCTCCACCGGCCAGTCGGTCGTGTAGCCCGCGCCCCCCAGCGCCTGGATTGCCTCGCCCGCCACGCGGAAGGCGTTTTCCGATGCCAGCAGGATTGTGCCTGCCGCATCAAAGCGTGTCGTCTGGCCCTTGTCGCAGGCCTTTGCCACCGCATAGGTGTAAGCGCGCGCCGATTGCAGTGCGACATACATATCGGCGACCTTGGCCTGGATCAGCTGGAAGCTGCCGATGGCGCGGCCAAACTGGCTGCGCTCGCGCACATAGGGGATCACGCAATCGAGACACGCCTGCATAATGCCGAGCTGCACGCCCGAGAGCACGACCCGCTCGTAATCGAGCCCGCTCATCAGCACGGCGGCACCCTTGCCCACTTCGCCGAGCACGTTTGCTTGCGGAACATGGCAATCCTCGAACACCAGCTCGCTGGTGGGGCTGCCTTTCATGCCCAATTTTTCGATCTTCTGCCCGCAGGAAAAGCCCGGCATATCCTTTTCGATCAGGAAGGCGGTGATGCCCTTGGAGCCGCCCGCCGGATCGGTTTTGGCGTAGACCACCAGAGTCTCCGCATAATGGCCGTTGGTGATCCAGAACTTGGTGCCGTTGAGGAGGTATCCGCCCTGCACCGCGTCCGCCTTCAGCTTCATGCTGACGACATCGCTGCCCGCGTCCGGCTCGCTCATGGCCAAGCTGCCCACGTGCTCGCCCGAAATCAGGCCGGGGAGGTATTTCGCTTTCTGCTCCGCATTGCCCCAGCGCGCAATCTGGTTGACGCAAAGGTTGGAATGCGCGCCGTAGGAAAGGCCGACCGAGGCGCTCGCGCGGCTCACTTCCTCGATGGCGATGGTGTGTTCGAGATAGCCGAGGCCGGTGCCGCCGTCCTCCTCGCTTACCGTCATGCCGTGCAAGCCCAACTCGCCCATTTCGGGCCAGAGTTCGATGGGGAAGCGGTCTTCCGCATCGATGGCGGCGGCCAGCGGCGCGATGCGTTCATCGGCGAAGCGGGCAACGCTGTCGCGGATCATCTGGGCTTCTTCGGTCAGGCCGAAATCGAAATCGGGTGTGGCGCGCATTCTGGTATCCTTTGCCGTTGCGCGGGCACATAGCAAGCGGCAGGGCAAAGGGAAACTGGTTGCAGATGTTACCTTTGGCTTGCGGAGAGCTACTCCCGGGCAAAACCCGGGCCATCGGGCCAGCCGGGCGCGACGAGGCCCAACACCTTGAAAAGCTCGCCCATCTGGTCGGGCGCGGTCAGCCGTTCCTTCGCCCGCATCAGCGCCTCGCGGTGCTGCGGCGCGAATTCGGCGAGCGCGTCGGCGCGCTGCGCGATGCCCAAAGCGCCCAGCCATTGCCCCTGTGTCACCGTGCCCAGCACCCGCGCACCGCGCGACAGGGCAATCTGCTCCATCTGCGCAAAATCGACATGGGCGGAGAGGTCAACCTCGCCCGGCGCATCGAAAATGCCGACTTTCTTGTGCCCGCTCACCGCCTGGATGGTGGAACCCGACCGTCCGTCGGCATAGCCGTAATCGATAAACAGCGCCGCGCCGTCCTGCTCCTTCAGCCGCCCGGCGACTTCGAACATGATCGTGGCGGAGGCAGGACTTGTTTCGATCACCGTGCCCGGCGGCGCATCGCGGCGGGCTTCGGGAACGGCGGAATCCATATGCTGGCGCCCCGGCACCTCGACAAACGCGCCCGAGGGATCGACATCGACCATCACTTCGCGCCAGCCCTCCTCGGTCATGACCAATTGCCGCACCGGCAGCGCGTCGAGAAATTCGTTCGCCACCAGCAGGATCGGCCCGGCGGTGGGAATGCGCGAGAGATCGTGATGGTACACCGCTTCGGGCACCGCTTTGATCTGCGCATCGCGCATCCGGCGCGAGGTTTCTACCAGATGCACTTTGGGCACGAGGCCATAGCGCTTCATCGCCCGCAGTGCGTCACCCGCCAGCGTGCCTTTGCCGGGGCCAAGCTCGACATAATGGACAGGCTCTGTGCGCCCTGCGCGGATCCACATATCCGCCATCCACAGGCCGATCAGCTCGCCGAACATCTGGCTGACTTCGGGCGCGGTAATGAAATCGCCGCCCTGCCCGCCAATCGGGCGCTTGTCAGCGTAATAGCGCTGGTTGGATTCACCCATGAAATGCGCCAGGCTGATTGGCCCGGTCGACGCGATCAGGCGGCGAAACGTGTCGCCCAGATCGCGCTTGGCAAGTTCATCCCGAAAATCGTTCAAGCGGCCCCCGCTTCGCTCGCCTCGCCACTATTGGCACCGGCTTTCGCAGCGGTCTTGCCAGAGCCAAGTGGAGGCCGGGTTAACGACCAGACGATCATTCCGATGCCGAGCAGCACCAGCGGCATACTCAGCCATTGGCCCATCGAAAATCCGGTGCGTTCGGCAAATTCGGTGAGCTGTACATCGGGCTGGCGGAAGAATTCATTGGTGATGCGCGCCGCGCCCATCAACACCGCGAACGTGCCAAAAAGGAGGCCGGTGCGGAAACGCGCGCGGGTGAACCAGAACAGGCTCAACATCACCACGAGCACAACCAAGCCCTCGCCAAACGCCTGATACAGCTGGCTGGGATGGCGGGCGAGGCCAGCGGGATCGCTGGGGAAAATCATCCGGATCGGCGCATCGGGACCAGCCTCGCGCCCCCACAGCTCGCCATTGACGAAATTCGCCAGCCGCCCGAGCAGCATCCCGACGCCGACATTGACGCTGATATAGTCGCACACGCGGATCAGCGGCAGCTTGCCGCGCCACGCCACCCACGCAACCGCCAGCCCCACGCCGAGCAGCCCGCCGTGGAAGCTCATCCCCCCGTCCCACAGGCGCAGCACGCGCCAGCTGACAAAGGCATCCTCTTCAAACGTCGTCCAAAGCGATGGATCGTAAAAGGTCGCGTAGCCCAGCCGCCCGCCAAGGATGACGCCCAGCGTGCAATAGAAAAACAGGTCGTCCACGTGCACCTGCCCCATCGGCGCGCCGGGATAGGTAATCATGCGCGAAAGGTGCCAATAGGCGAACAGCAGCCCGATCAGATAAGCGAGCGAATAGTATTTGAGCTGGAAGAAACCCAGATCGATATGCGGGCTGAGGCCGAGATCCTCGAAACGGATAATGTCCGCAGACGCGGCGGCGAGAATGTCCAGCATTGTCAAATCAGCCCTATGGCGTTGCGACCGTGAGCGGCCCGTTCACCGGCCTGCTTTGGCATAGAGCAGCGCAAGGTTAAAGCCTCGCGTCACTGGCCAGCGGCAGCTTGCGACCCGGAAGAGGCCCAGAAGAGCTTTGCATCACGCGCCCCGCCCGCTTATTCGCTTGCCTGTGACTTTGCCCCGCATCCCCAAGCAGCGAAAAATTATCGACCGGCGCGCGCTGGCCGCCCGCATTGCCGCCATTGTCGAGGCCGAAGGCGCCCCGTCGGGTCGCCGCGCTATCGTGGCGGCGCTGAAAGAGGCACTGGAACAGGGGCGAGACGTGCTGCGCCAACGGCTCGCCGACCGTCCGGGTGCTGGGCACGAACACGCGCATGGCCACGCCTTTTTGATCGACCAGTTGATCCGCGTGATCCACGATCACGTGATCGACGATGTCTATCCGGTCGGCAACCGGTCGAGCGGGGAACGCATCGCGCTGCTTGCCGTGGGCGGCTACGGGCGCGGGGAAATGGCGCCGTTCTCCGATGTCGATCTGGCGTTCATCACCCCCGACAAGCCAACCAGCTGGTGCGAACAGGTGATCGAGGCGATCCTATATTATCTGTGGGATCTGAATTTGCAGGTGGGCCATTCGACCCGCTCGCTGGCCGAGTCCGCGCGCATGGCGAAGGCCGATCTGACGATCCGCACCGCGCTGCTCGAAGCGCGGTTTCTGTGGGGCGATCAGGCGGTGTACGATGCGGCCAGCGCGCAATTCTGGAACGAGGTCGTCCCCGGCTCGCAGCGCAGCTTCGTCGAGGAGAAGCTGGAAGAACGCAATGCCCGCCACCAGCGGATGGGCGATTCGCGCTACGTGGTCGAACCCAATATCAAGGAAGGCAAAGGCGGCCTGCGCGATCTGCAAACGCTCTACTGGATGGGCAAATATGTCTACCACGTCTCCAGCGCGGCGGAGCTGGTGGAAAAGGGGCTGTTCAGCGAGAAAGAATACCGCACTTTCCGCCGCGCGGAGACCTTCTTCCTCGCGGTGCGCGCGCATTTGCACACCATTGCCCGCCGCGCCGAAGACCGGCTGACCTTCGATCTGCAACGCGAAGTCGCCGCGCGGATGAACTATGCCGACCGGCCGGGCAAAAGCGCGGTTGAACGCTTCATGCAGATGTATTTCCTGCAAGCGAAACAGGTCGGCCACCTCACGGGCGTGTTCCTCGCCCAGTTGGAAGAACAGACGGCGGAAAAGAACCGCGTAACCGAATTCTTCTCCGCCATGCGCAAGGGCCGGGCGCGCAAGATTGGCGGCTATACGGTCGATAGCGGCAAAATCGCCGTGCCTGCCGACGACTGGTTCCGCACGGATCCGGTACGGCTGGTGGAAGTGTTCGCGATTGCCGAGCGCGAGGGGCTGGAAGTGCATCCCGGCACCATCCGCATGGCGCGCCGCGATGGGGCGCTGATTACACCCGCTATCCGCCGCGATGCACGTGCCAATGCGCTGTTCCTCGATGTGCTGGCAGGCCGCCGCGATCCCGAAACCGTGCTGCGCTGGATGAACGAGGCGGGCGTGTTCGGCCGTTTCGTGCCCGATTTCGGCAAGGTCAACGCGCAGATGCAGTATGATATGTATCACCACTATACGGTGGACGAACATACGATCCGCGCTATCGGCTTGCTGAGCGGCATCGAGCGCGGGGAGCTGGCCGAGGATCACCCGCTTGCCAGCGCCATCCTGCCGCAACTCGCCAATCGCGGTGTGCTCTATGTCGCGGTGCTGCTGCACGATATCGCCAAGGGGCGCGGCGGCGACCATTCGGTGCTGGGCGCAGACGTGGCACGCAAGCTGTGCCCGCGGCTGGGGCTGGACGAGAAGGAAACCGAACTGGTCGCCTGGCTGGTGCGCTATCACCTGCTGATGAGCGCCACCGCGTTCAAGCGCGACCTGGCCGATCCAAAAACGATCATCGATTTCGTCGGCGAAGTGCAGAGCCTTGAACGGCTGCGGCTGCTGACCGTGCTCACCATTGTCGATATCCGCGCCGTCGGGCCGGGCATCTGGAACAGCTGGAAGCGGCAATTGCTCGCCGATTTGTTCGAAGCGGCGCAGGAACGGCTGCGGCTGGGCCACAAATCGCATGGCCGCGCCGAGCGGGTGGCGGTCAAGAAGGAACGCGTGGCAGATTTGCTCGGCGGAAAAGCCGGTCTGGTGGAGGATTTCGCGGAAGTTTTCGGCGACACCTACTGGATTGCCGAACCCGAAGACGTGATCGCGATCAACCTGCCGCATTATGCCGCGGCGGTCGCTGCCAAGCACTCGCTGTCGATCCACACAGAATACTACCGCGAATTCGGCGCGACGCTGGTCACCGTCATCAGCGACGATCACCCCGGCCTGTTTTACCGCATTGCCGGGGCCATCCATCTGGCAGGCGGCAATATCATCGACGCGCGCATCCACACCAACCGCGTGGGCAAGGCGCTCGACAATTTCCTGGTGCAAGACCCGCTCGGCCGCCCGTTCAGCGAACCCGCGCAGCTTCTGCGCCTCAAGAAAGCCATCGAGGACGGGCTTGCCGGAAAGATCGACATGGTACCCAGTCTCGCCAAGCGGCCCCTGAAGCAGATGCGGGCGGAAAGTTTCAGCGTGGCCGCCGAAGTGTCCTTCGACAATCAGGCTTCCAACCGCTTCACCGTGATCGAAGTCAATGCAACCGACCGCCCGGCCTTGCTCAACCGCCTGACGCGGGCCATGTTCGAGGAAAGCCTGCTGATCAATTCGGCGCATATCACCCATTATGGCGAGCGCGCGGTCGATACGTTCTACGTGACCGATCTGCTGGGCATGAAGCTGACGTCGCCGGAACGGCTAGAGCGGGTGGAGCAGGCGCTGCTATCCGCCATCGCCGCGGGCGAGCGCGAACTGGCCGAAGCGGCGGCCTAAGCGTCGTGGTTTAGCGGGCTGTAGCGATGATGTGATCGAAGACGTATTGGCTGATCGGCACCACGAAGCGGCACCCGGCTGTGTCGGCGCGGGCCCAGCACACTTCGGCATTGAGCATCTGGATACCGGCAAACCGCAAGAACAGCGTAGTGCCGCGCGGCGGCATATCGAAAATCCGCACCTGGAAACCTTCGGGCGTCAGATCGGCAATCTGCGCCTTGCGCCAGGCCTTTGTGCCGACGCGGATTTCGCAATTTATTTCAACTCGTTCGCGCTCATGACGCCGATCGGCGCTTGCGCGTTCCGAAATTTCGCCTGACTGCCGTGCGGGAAACATCACACCACCTGTTAACTATGCAAAGACACCAAAAGCATGGTTGCAGGAGCGTTTTACAACTGCGCGGGTTAAGGAAAGGTTTTACAAACCGCAATATTTCCCCCGCGCGATCCGCCTAACGCATCCGCGCGACGCGCAGATAGCCCGAGCGGCCTTCGAAGCGGATTTCATAGGCGCCGCTCCAATGGCGGGTGATCGTCCCGGTCCAGCCTTCGCGCACCCGGTTGCGCAGCGTCCCTCCGTCGATTTCGCGCCAGAGCTGGCCATTATCCATCAGCAGCACCTGCGAACGGCGGTTGCCTTGCAGAATTTCCTGCACGGTGACGGTCAGAACCGCCACTTCCGGCTGGCGCTCGATCACATCGTCCTGCTCGCGGAAGCCGAACACTTCCTCGCGCTGTGCCGCCACAGCCTCCTCGCGCTCGGCAATCACCACGGTCTGCTCGGCATAGGTGGCATCGAAACACGCGAGCCGCTGCGCATTATCGGTGATCGCAGCGCAGGCGGCGTAGGGATTGGCGCTATCCTGCGCGGCGGCGGGGGTGGCGAAAATGGCGAGGGCGGGAGCCAGCAAGAGGAGGGCGAAGCGCATGGGAATTGCCTTTATCATAGAGTTGCGCGCAAATTGCGGCGCGCCGCTGCTGCCGTCAACCGCTGCGTTCGCCGAACAAGGCGGTGCCGACGCGGATATGCGTTGCGCCGAGCATGATCGCGGTCGCAAAATCGCCGCTCATTCCCATGCTGCGCCCGGCCAGCCCGTGATCGTCCGCCAGTTTCGCCATCAGCGCGAAATAGGGTGCGGATTCAAGGCCATAGGGTGGAACGCACATCAGCCCGGCGAGCGGCATCCCGGCCTCGCGCGCCTTGGCAAGCAGGTCGGGCAAGGCGGCAATCGGGCAGCCGCCCTTCTGCTCCTCTGCGCCGATATTGACCTGCACGAAGCACGGCACCTGGCGGCCCGCTTTGTCGAAGGCTTTGGCCAGCGCCGTCACCAGCGAGGGCCGGTCGAGCGAGTGGATGCAATCGAACAATGCGACGGCTTCATCTGCCTTGTTCGATTGCAGCTGGCCGACGAGATGCAGTTCCAGATCGGGCGTTTTCTCGCGCAATTCGGGCCATTTGTCCTGCGCTTCCTGCACGCGGTTTTCGCCGAACACGCGCTGCCCGGCGGCGATCAGCGGGGCGATGTCCGCTGCCGAATGCGTCTTGCTCACCGCAATCAGCGTAACCTCCTCCGGCTTGCGGCGGGCGATGGTGCACGCTTTGGCGATTTCGGCTTGGAGGTCGGAAAGGCGAGTGGCGCTGTCGGTCATGCGCGCGCTATAGCCTGCCCATGGCCGCAATCCAGCCCCGCATTCCGAACGTCTGGCTTTTGACCGACGAACGCAACGACAAAGCTCTCGAGACAGTTCTCGGATTTTTGCCGGACACGCGCCATGGCGGTTCGGCGGTGGTTTTCCGCCACTACCACTTGCCGCCGGTCGAGCGATATGCGCGGTTCCGGGCGCTGGCGCGGATCGCGCGGGCGCAAGGACATCTGGTGATCCTTTCGGACAGCGCGCTCACCGCGCGCGAATGGGGAGCGGACGGGATCTATGGCGCGCCGCTTTCGCTCACCCCGCGCCGCCGCGATCTGCTGCATATCGCCACCGCGCACAATCTGCGCGAGATCGCGCAGGCGAACCGCATTGGAGCGGACGCGGTCATGCTATCCCCCGTCTTCCCGACCCGCTCGCATCCGGGGGCCAAGACACTGGGCGCGCAGCGGTTCCTGCATCTGGCGCGGCATTCGCAAGCGCCGGTGATTGCGCTGGGCGGGATGGACAGCCACCGCGCCCGGCGTCTCCAATGGCCACGCTGGGCAGGTATTGGTTTTGTTTCGTGAACCCGCACGCGCGGGTTCGTCCTCGGTGCTATTCGCTTCGCTTCGCTGCGCGGCACCTGCGGTCGCCCGTTCGGGCTCGGTCGTGCGCTGGGCGCGCACGAAACCAGTCCGAGTTGGATGCGGTGTCGAGGAGCTCGCTCGGCTGCAAGCCGAGGGCAAGGGCGACTGCCCGCCCGCAGCGGGCGCGTAGCGGAGCGAAGCGCGTCTAGCGAGGACGAAGCCGCGGATGCGGCTTCGAAAAACAAACAATTTGACCCCCGAGTCCCACTGTGGGATTCTCGCCAAAGGGACGTAAAGACAAAAGGTATCCATCATGGCCAGCAGAGCCGTTCAGACCGGCGCGGACTGGAAAGCCGCTTTCCGCCATTCGCTTGCCCGCAGCGCGCAGCTGACGGGGGCCGTGATCCTTTACGCCTTCACCATTTTCCTCGCCATCGCGCTGATGAGCTACAGCCAGACCGATCCCTCGCTCTCCACTGCCGCCGGCGATGTGGTGGACAACTGGATGGGCAAGCCCGGCGCATTTGCCGCCGATCTGGCGCTGACCGGATTTGGCCTCGTCGCCGTGCTGTTCCTGCCGCTGACGTACGTGTTCGCGCGCAAGCTGTGGCGCGATGCCGACGAGGAGGAGGATTGGGGCGGTTCGTGGTGGCGCACCGTGGCGTTCATGCTGCTGGCAATGGCGCTGCTCTCCACCGTTCTCTCGCTCGTCACCGATACGCGCGAAGGTGCGGGCTGGGGCGGCGCGTTTCCCGCGGGGCTGGGCGGACTGGCAGGCCTGCTCGGCGAAGGGAGCATCCGCGCGGTTGCGGGTCTACTGCCCGATGCGGCGCAATTCTGGACGATCCTTGCCGGCGGGGTGCTGGCTTTGGTGGGCGGCGCTTTCCTTGCGGGGCGGATTTTCGCGCTCGACTGGTCGCGCTTCCTCACGCTTCCCGAATGGGCGGGCAAGCGGCCCAAGCTCGGCGGCCCCAGCAATCCGTTCAAGCCGGAAAAGCCCAAGAAGGACCGCCCCGCGCCCGAACCGATCAATGATCCGGAGGATGCGGAGGGCGACGCCCTGCCCCCGCGCCGCCCTCCGCATCCTCCGGATCATTGATCGGTTCGGGCGCGCCGCCACCCCCTCCCCCGCGCCCCGCGCCCGATGCCAGCGCGCTGGTGGAAGCGATTGCGGCGAAGGCGGAAGCAGCCGAACCAACACCGCAGCGCATCGAAACCGGATCGGTCGATGATGTGCTGGCGGAAATGGCGGCCGAAGAGGGCGCAACCTTTCGCCCCGCCGCCACGCTGTTCCGCGATTTCGCCACGCGCTGCCGCCAGCGCGGCATTGCCTCGGCGCATGTCGATATGCCCGCCTTCCGCCGCCTGTTCGCTTTCGCCAGCGCGGGGTTCGACCGGCTTGACGCACCGCTGCGTTCGCGGGTGGAGGCGATGGCCGCCAATGTCGATGACGATGTGCTTGCAGCCTATCTCGCCATTTGCGTCGCCGCCGCGCAGGGCCGCAAGGCGCCTGACGAGGACGAACTCGCGCGCGCTTACGGCACCGCATCCCCCGGCCGCATCCGCCGCCTGCTCGATCATCTGGAGAAGACCGGGCTCATCGCCGTGCACGAGGATTTCGGCGGCGCGCGCACGATCACCGTGCCGGGGCTGGAGCATCTCGCGGTTTAGGAGAGCGGCTCTACTTGCGCGAATCCGGTTTCAAAAGTAACGGAATTGGCGAGAAGGAGACTCCCCCATGCGCATCGGCTGCCCCAAGGAAATCAAGAACCGCGAATACCGTGTCGGCCTGACGCCGGAAAGCGCGGGCGAGCTGGTCGCCAATGGCCACGAAGTGTGGGTCGAAAGCGGCGCGGGCGCGGGGATCGGCGCCTTCGATTCCCATTACGAGGAACGCGGCGCGAAAGTGATCGCCACCGCTGCCGAGATTTTCGCCGAATGCGAAATGATCGTGAAGGTGAAGGAACCGCAGGCCGAGGAAATCGCCCGTTTGCGTGAGGGCCAGGTGCTCTACACCTATCTCCACCTTGCACCCGATCCGGCGCAGACCGAGGGCCTGGTGAAATCGGGTTGCACCGCGATTGCCTATGAAACCGTCACCAGCCCGCATGGCGGCTTGCCGCTGCTGAAGCCGATGAGCCAGGTCGCGGGCCGGATGAGCATCCAGGCGGGCGCCAGCGCGCTCGAAAAGGCGCATGGCGGGCGGGGCGTGCTGCTGGGCGGCGTGCCGGGCGTGATGCCGGGCAAGGTTGTGATTATCGGTGGCGGTGTGGTCGGCTTTAACGCGGCGCAAATGTCTGCCGGGCTGGGTGCGGATACCGTCATCATGGATTTGAACCCCGAAGTGCTGGAAAAGGTCGGCACCCATTTCGAAGCGCGCGCCAGCACCCGCTTCGCCAGCCGCGCCAATATCGAGGAAGCCGTGGCCGAGGCAGATATGGTTGTCGGCGCGGTGCTGGTTCCGGGCGCCGCCGCGCCCAAGCTGGTGAGCCGCGCGATGCTCAAGACGATGAAGCCCGGCGCGGTGCTGGTTGATGTCGCTATCGACCAGGGTGGCTGCTTTGAAACCAGCCACGCCACCACGCATGACGATCCCACCTATGTGGTTGACGACATTGTGCATTATTGTGTTGCCAATATGCCCGGCGCGGTCAGCCGCACGAGCACCTATGCGCTCAACAATGTCACGCTGCCGCACGCTCTGCGCATCGCCAATAAGGGCTGGAAGGAAGCCATGCGCGCCGACCCGCATCTGGCGCAGGGTCTCAATGTCCATGCGGGCAAGGTGACCTATCCGGCAGTCGCGAGCGAGCTGGGCTATGATCTGCTGCCCATCGAAGAGGCCATTGCCTGAGCAATCACCCGATTGCGCAGCCAAGCGTTAACGCCTCCCTTACGCATCCTGCCCTAGAGTTGCGCCATGATCGGTGGTGCGACCCGTTGGCTCGCCCGGCTGTATGTCGGGGCGCTGGCAGTGCTGTTTGCGCTGATGCCCGCGCACGCCTTGGCGCAAGACCCCAATAGCGGCCTGACCTACCCTTCAGAGCTGCCCTGCCACACCATCGTCGATCCGGCAGAGACAATGGCGGCGATTGCCCGCGATCCCGCTCGCTGGTCATGCGGAACGCTGGAGGAATTGCCTGCGGGCACGCAGCAGATTGCCGTGCGCTTTGGCCTTGGTGACAGCGCTATCGCGCAGCCCGGCCTGCTCGTTAATTCGCACACCTACCGCGAGTTCGACACGTTCGAGCGGTTCGCAATCGTCACGGTTGGCGAGCGGGAAATTGCCAGCTCGGGCTGGCTGACAGTGGAGCAGTTGCTGCCCACCTCGCCGGTCTGGAAGACCCGCGTCGAAGCACCATCCATCGCTGGCGAAGCGCAGGCCGTCATCGTGCGGATCGATGCGCCCGAGCGGGCGGGCGTGATCGACCGCTTCGAGCTGGTGGACACCGCGCCCGACGCACTGCTCGCCAATGCGGATCAGCTGATTGCCGCAACGCTGTGCGGATTGCTCCTGCTGCCCGTTTTGATCGGGCTCGGCCATTTCCGTGTGCTGCGTTCGCGATACGCCGCGTACCATTTCGCCTATTGCGTGCTCGCCATGGTGCAGATCGCCGCGCTCGGCGGGCTGTTGCCGCTGCTGTTCGATATACCGCGCACCGCGCAGTTCATGATCCTGCATCTGAGCTTCGATCTGATCACCGCAACCAGCGTCATTTTCGCGGTCAATTTTATCGAGCCGGACAGGCTGAGCGCAACATCGCGGCGGTTGCTTTATGCCATTGGCGCTTTGGCGCTTGTGCTCGGCACGATGCGGGTGACGCTCGGCCAGACTATCGGTGATGCCATCGCCTTTGTCTATTACGGCGGATATGTCCTGTTTCTGGTCGGGCTCGGCTATGCTTTGGCGCAGTCGCTGCTGAGCGGCAGCCGGGCGAGCCGCTTTATTCTGGCTGGCTTTTTGCCGCTGGTGGTGATCGGCACGCTGCGGGTGGTGCTGGCGCTCGCCACCAATTTCGAAATCCGTTTCCACGCCGTGCTGTGGCAGCATCTCGCGCTCAGCTGGCAGGCGGTGGTGACGGCCATAGCCGTGGCCGACCGCTTCCTGATCCTGCGGCAGGAGCGTGACCACGCCCGCGACACCGCACGGCTGCTCGAACGCGTGTCAGAGCGCGATTCGCTGACCGATCTCTACAATCGCCGGATCATTACCGAACGCTATGCCCAGCTTCATGCCGACGGCTTTACCTCGCTCGCCGTGCTCGATCTCGACCATTTCAAGGCGATCAACGATACCTTCGGGCACGCAGCGGGTGACGACGTGTTGTGCGCGGTTGCGGACGCGCTGGGGCCCGATGAGGATACCATCGTCGTGCGCATGGGCGGCGAGGAATTCGTCCTGCTCTTGCGCGGGGACGGGGTTTTCGAACGCGCGGAAAGACGGCGTATTGCGGTGGGCCTAGCGGGCAGAGCGGCGCTCGGCGATGCGCACCGGGTTACAGCCAGCATGGGCCTCATCGAGCTGAGCCCGGAAACCGCGCCGGACATGGATTTCTACGGCTTGTACGAACGCGCGGACCGGCTGCTGTATGAAGCAAAGAATGCGGGCCGCGACCGTACCGTGAGCGAACGGCTCAAAGTCTTCCGCCCGCGCCGCCGCGACCGGCGCAGTGCCGACCGGCGACACGCTGCGTAACCTCAACCCCACCCGCCCGCAGGCATAAACGGCGCGGCGACTTCGCCCGGCACGCGCATCAGCTTGCCTGTCGCCCGGTCAATCATCGCCCAAGTCGTCTTGGCGCGGACGAGCTCTTTGCCTTCGCTATCGGTGAAGCGGTAATGCCGGTTGAAGCGCGGGCCCTTGGGGCCTTCGAGGATTTCGGTGGTGCCCGTCACCACCGCGCCCACCCCCACATTGCCGCGATAATCGATCTCGTGCCGCAGCACGAACCATGCATAGATGTCGCGGTCTTCCGCGCGCGCTTGGCGCTCCCAATGCTCGCCCGACAAATCCTCCATCCAGCGCAACCAGACGGTGTTGTTGACGTGGCCGTTCACGTCGATGTGTTCGGGCAGCGCGGTGAACTGGCGGGAGTATGTGTTGCTCACCCCTCCACCCCCAACTGCCAAAGGACGAATGCCACTTCCTCCGCCGTTTCGCGCAGGCCTTCGAAGCGGCCCGACTTGCCGCCATGGCCCGCGCCCATATTGGTTTTCAGCAGCAGCACATTGTCGTCGGTCTTGAGTTCGCGCAGCTTGGCGACCCATTTGGCGGGCTCCCAATAGGTGACGCGCGGATCGTTGAGCCCTGCGGTCACCAGCATCGGCGGATAGGCCTGCGCGCGCACCTGATCGTAAGGCGAGTAGCTACGGATCAGCTCGAACATCTCCCGGCTCTCGATGGGATTGCCCCATTCGGGCCATTCGCCAGGGGTGAGCGGCAGGCTCTCGTCGAGCATGGTGTTGAGCACATCGACGAAGGGCACGTGCGCGACGATTGCGCCCCACAATTCGGGCGCCTGGTTGATCACCGCGCCCATCAGCTCGCCGCCTGCCGAGCCGCCGCTTGCGCTGATCTTGCCAGCTGCGGTGTAGCCCATGGCGACTAGGCCGCGCGCCACATCGACAAAGTCGTTGAAGGTGTTGGTGCGCGCCTGCATCTTGCCAGCCAAATACCATTCGCGCCCCAGATCATCGCCGCCGCGAATATGCGCGATAGCATAGGCGACCCCGCGATCCACCAGGCTCAGCCGCGTCACCGAGAATCCGGGCGGCACGGCATAGCCATAGGCACCATAGGCATAGAGATGCAGCGGGCCACCTGCGGGCCTGTCCTTGCGATACATCACGCTGACCGGCACTTCGGCCCCGTCGCGCGCGGTGATGTGCAGCCGCTCCACCGTGTAGAGATCGGGATCGAACCCGCTCGGCACTTCCTGCACTTTGAGCACCTCCAGCGCGCGGCTGGCGACGTCGTAATCATACACCGTGTCGGGCGTGATCGGGCTCTGGTAATGCAGCCGCAGCTTCTCCATCGCCCATTCGGGATTGTTGCCGAGCCCAGCGGTGAAGGTGTCCTGCGGAAAGTCGATGCTCTCTACGCGCGCCGGATCGTCGTAATAACGGATCTGGATCTGGTCGAGCCCGGCCAGCCGCCCCTCTACGGTGTAGAAGTCGCGGAACAGATCAAAGCCGGTGATGTAGAATTCGTCCGAACCTTCGATCAGCGGCGTCCACTCGGCAGGCGCGGACAGCGGCGCGGTGGCGAGGCGGAAGTTGACGTGGGTGTCATTGGTGAGAACGAAGAGCGTATCGTCCCTCACATCGACATCATATTCCACGCCCGTCTGCCGCGCTTTCACCAGCAGCGGCGTGGCGAAGGGATCGCTGGCGGGCAGCAGCCAGACTTCGGAGGTCTCGTTGTCGCCCGCGCCGATCATCAGCCATTCGCGGTTGGACGACAGGCCCGGCGAGGCGGTGAAGCCGAGCTGCGCCTCGTGATACAGCTCAATATCCTCGCTCATCTCGCCTACGCGGTGCGCGAAAATGCGGTCGACGCGCCATTGTTCGTTCGCGCGGCCATAGACGATCACGCTGTCACCTGCCGCCCACACAAGATCGGTGTTCACGTTCTCGATGCGGTCGGGCAGCAGCGCGCCGCTCTCCAGATCCTTGATGAAGCCGGTGAAAAACTCGCCGCCGGTCGTGTCGGTCGAGTAAGCGAGATAGCGCCCGTCCTCGCTTACCGAGAGCGCGCCGAGTTTGAAATATTCGAGGCCTTCCGCGAGGGCAGGACAGTCAAGGATCAGGTGCTTCTCATCCGTGCCCGCGGGGCGACGATAGAATTTGCGATACTGCCCGCCTTCCTCGAATTCGGACCAGTATTCGAAATCACCATCCTTCTGCGGAACGGTGGCATCGTCCTCCTTGATGCGCGCGCGCATTTCCTTGAACAGCGCATCGACTCTGGCCTGATGCGGGGCCATCTGCGCCTCGAAATACGCATTCTCCGCCTCGACATGGGCAAGGATTTCCGCGTCCGTCACCTCGGGATAGCCGGGATCGCGCAGCCAGGCGTAATCGTCGGTCAGCGTGATGCCGTGATAGGTGGAAGAGACGGGGCGTTTGGCCGCAATCGGCGGACGGGTGGAATCGCTCATAGAACCGGCCTATGTAGGCGCAAAGAAAGGACTGCAAGCCATGTTGATGCAAACCCACGAAGCCCGCCTCTCCGCCCTCCGCGAGGAACTCGCCCGGCGCGAGCTCGCTGGATTTGTCGTGCCGATCAGTGACGAGCATCTGTCCGAATATGTCGGCGCCTATGCGCAGCGCCTTGCGTGGCTCACCGGCTTTGGCGGCAGCGCGGGCAGCGCGGTGGTGCTGAAGGATCACGCGGCGATGTTTGTCGACGGCCGCTACACCATCCAAGTGCGCGACCAGGTCGATGGAAAGCTGTTCGACTATATGTCGGTGCCCAAAGACCAGCCGGGCGACTGGATCGCCGCGCACGCCCAGGAAGGCGCGCGCATCGGCTTTGATCCGTGGCTGCACACGCGCGGCTGGGCGAAAGCGATGGCGGCGCGGCTGGCCAAGGCGGGCATGGAATTGGACCCCGTAGACAGCAACCCGATCGACGCGGTGTGGGCCGACCAGCCCGAACCGAGCATGGCCCCCGCCTTCGTGCAGGACGATGCGCTGGCGGGCCGCTCCAGCGCCGACAAGCGCGGGGCCATCGCCGATTGGTTGCAAGCCGAGAAGCTCGACGCGGTGGTCATCAGCGCCTTGGACAGCGTCGCATGGACGCTCAATGTGCGCGGCGCCGATGTCGATCACACGCCGGTCGCGCTCAGCTATCTGATGGTGCAGGCCGATGGCACGGCGGACTGGTTCATCGCGCCCGAAAAGGTGCCGCACGAGGTTGCCGAGAAGCTGGGCAATGCCGTGCGCATCCGCGCACGCGACGAGTTCTCCGCCGCCTTCGCCGAGCTTGCGGGCAAGCGCGTGGCGGTCGATCCCGAACGCAGCGTCTATGCGATTTTCGACCGGCTGGAAGAGGTTGGCGCGCAGGCCGTCCTCGAAACCGATCCCGCCGTGTTGCCCAAGGCGATCAAGAACCCCGCCGAACAGCAGGGCCACCGCAATGCGCAGGCGCGCGACGGGGCTGCGGTGACGCGTTTTCTCCAATGGCTGGAGGGCGAAGGGCCCAAGGGCACGGTGGACGAACTGTCTACCGCCGCCAAGCTGCACGATTTCCGCAAGACCAATCCCGAACTGCTCGATCTGAGCTTCGACACGATTTCGGGTGCGGGCTCCAACGGCGCGCTGTGCCATTACCGCGTGAGCGAGGAAACCTGCCTGCCGCTGGTGCCCAACAGCGTCTATCTGTTCGATAGCGGCGGGCAATATGCCGACGGCACAACGGACATCACCCGCACCGTCTGGATAGGCCCTGATGCGCCGCCTGCCGAAGTGAAAGACCGCTTCACCCGCGTGCTTAAGGGCCACATCGCGCTCGACATGGCGGTCTTCCCCACCGGCACGCCGGGCAGCGCATTGGATGTGCTGGCGCGGCAATTCCTGTGGCAGGCGGGCGTCGATTACGCCCACGGCACCGGCCACGGGGTCGGCGCGTTCCTCGCCGTGCACGAAGGGCCGCAGCGCATCGCCAAGGGGCGCGGCGGACAGGCGGGCACCGATCAGGAACTGCTCGCGGGGATGATCCTTTCGAACGAGCCGGGCTACTACAAGGACAATGCCTACGGCATCCGCATCGAGAATCTGGTGCTGGTGGAAGAGCGGCAGATCGAGGGGCAGGAAGGCGACTGGCTCGGCTTCGAAACGCTCACCTTCGTGCCGATTGACCGGACGCTGGTGGATGTCGATCTGCTCAGCGATGCCGAAATCGGCTGGTGGAACAGCTACCACGCGAAAGTGCGCGACGTGCTCGCCCCGCAGTTGGAAGGCGAAGCACTGGCATGGATGGAAGCCGCCTGCGCGCCGATCAGTCGCTGACATGACCGCCCGCAAACTCTCGGAGGAATGGATCCATCTCGGCCTTGGCGCGAGCGCTGAACCGTTGGAGCCGTTTGACGGGATGGAGTGGTATGCCCGTTATGGTGCGCGTCACGCGGCGGACGGAGCGGAAGGGCGGCTCGTCTCGCGTTATCGCTTCACCGAAAGCTGGGCGGTGTGGGAAATGCACCCGCATGGCGCGGAAGTGGTTGTCGTCACCGATGGCGCTATGACCCTGATTCAGGAAGTGGGCGGCGAGGAAGTGCGCACAACGCTCCGGCGCGGCGAATATGCCATCAATCCGCCCGGCATTTGGCATTCTGCCGATGTGGACGGGGAATGCGAAGCGCTGTTCATCACGGCAGGCATGGGCACAGAGCATCGTCCCCGAAGCTGAACCGCGTGCGGATAAAGCGCGGCTGAACAGCTGCATCCACCTGCGACACTTTGCGACACTTCTCCGGTTTTCCGGCAAAGCTCTGCGACATGGGCGCCCTAAAACGGCAAACATAGAGCAGCGGGGCGCCGGAAACCTCCCATCCCCCTTCAAGATGGCGCCGCGTTGCTCTACCCTGTTTCTTGGAGTGGAGTAGACGAAATGAAAAAGACCCTATTGATTGCCGCAGCCGCCGCTGGTCTCACCGTGGGCAGCGCCGCCGTGGCGCAGGAGCAAATGCGCGGCCCGATGGGCGGTGATGTCACTCGTGCCGATGTCGAGTCCCGCATTGCCGAACGCTTTGCCCGCATGGATGCGAACGGCGATGGCCTGCTCAATCAGGCCGACCGCGAAGCCCGCGCCCGCGAACGTTTCGCGGCGATGGACGCAAACGGTAATGGCCAGTTGAGCTTCGACGAAATGCAGGCTGCGCGTGAGGAACAGCGGGCAAACCGTGAGGAACGGCGCGCCGAACGTGGTGACCGTCGCGGTGGTCAGCGCATGGCGCGTCGTGGCGGACGCGGCGGCGGTGAAGGCCGCGGCATGATGGAACGCGCCGATACCAATGGCGATGCGGCGATCTCGCTCGAAGAGATGACCACAGCCGCGCTCGCCCGCTTCGATGCGGCCGATGCCAATGGCGACGGCACGCTGACCGCCGAGGAACGCCGCGCCCAGCGTGGTGAACGTCGCGGGCGGCGCGGTGGCGGTCGCCAAGAATGAATGAAGCGCAGGTAACCCTGCTGCTGGTGGATGACGAAGCCAGCCTGCGTGAACCCCTGGCGGAGTATCTTGTCCGCCAGGGGTTTGCCGTTCTCACGGCGGCAGACGCGGCCAAGGCGCGCAGCGTGCTGCTGGACAAGCGGCCCGATCTGGTGCTGCTCGATATCATGATGCCGGGCGAAGACGGGCTGTCGCTGTGCCGCCATCTGTCCGAGACGAAGGATCTGCCCGTCATCCTGCTCACCGCCAAGGGCGAGGCGACCGACCGGATTGTCGGGCTGGAAATCGGCGCGGACGATTATGTGACCAAGCCTTTCGAACCGCGCGAGCTGGTGGCGCGCATCCGCTCGGTACTGCGCCGTGTGCACAAGAATGGCGGGGCCGTTTTGGCCGAGACCGAGGCGCATTACGCCTTCGATGGCTGGCAGCTCGATCCGTTGAAGCGCCGCCTGACCGATCCCGAAGGCACACTTGTGCCGATTTCCACTGCCGAGTTCCGTCTGCTCGTCGCGCTGCTCGATCATCCGGGGCAGGTGATGCATCGCGACCGGCTGCTCGACATGGTGCAGGGGCGCGAGGCGCATTTGTTCGACCGCGCGGTCGATAACCAGGTGAGCCGCCTGCGCCGCAAGATCGAAACCGACAGCCGCGATCCCAAACTGATCCAGACGGTGTGGGGCGGCGGCTACCGCCTCGCTTGCGACGTGCGGCGTTTCCTGCCCGATTCCGCCTGATGCCCCGCTTGCTTCCGAAGAGCCTGCTGGGCCAGATGCTGCTGGCCGTGGCGCTGGCGCTGCTGGTGGCGCAGGCGCTGTCTGCCGTGCTGCTCTATCGGGCGCAGGCGCAGCGGGCCGAGAACGAGATCGTCAATGGCCTAGCCTTCCAATTGGTCGTGGAAACGCGGGCCGACCGCCCCGGTCGCCTGCGCGGAGACCGCATCCGTGAACGGGTGACAGCGGCACTGCAAGCGCCCGACATCCGCCGCCAATTCCGCGATCCCGCGCGCGAGGCTGCCTTGCGCGAAGTGCTCTCCGCGCAAGGTGTGCCGGTTGCCGAGCTGGTCGTGCTCCACCGCCCCGCCAACGTCGAATGGCCGCTGGCCAGTGTGCCCCCACGCGAGCGGCTGCGCGTGCCGCAGGAGCGCGATACGGGCGCGGTATTTGCCGGGCTGCGGCGCAATGCGGGCGAGGACTGGCGCATCGCCCGTGTGGCGGGGCCGCGCGGCACGGGAAGGCCGCTGGCGGGAATTATCCTCCAGACGCTGATCCTCTATGCGGTACTGGTGGGCGGGCTCGCGCTGCTGCTCAAACGGCTGACCCGGCCTCTGGCGGCGCTGACCGCCCGCGTCGAAGCCTTTACGGGTTCGCCCCAAACGGCGGGCCAGCCGCTCGAACCCAGCGGGCCGGAGGATGCCCGCCGCCTGATCGCTGCGCATAATGCCATGGAAGCGCGCATCACCGCGCTGCTCGACGAAAAGAACGTGATGCTGGGGGCCATCGGGCACGATCTCAAGACCCCGCTCGCCGCGCTGCGGGTGCGCATCGAAAGCGTCGAGGACGAAGCCGAGCGCGCGCGCATGGCAGCGACGATCGAGGACATTACGACCACGCTCGACGATATTCTTTCGCTCGCCCGGGTGGGCCGCCCGAGCGATCCGCTCGAACGCACCGATCTGGCCGCGCTGGTCGCCAGCGTGGTCGAGGAATACGAGGATATGGGCGAGGATGTGGAGCTGGTCGACAGCACCCGCATCGCCATGCCGCTGCGCGCCACCTGGCTGCGGCGCGCAATGCGCAATCTCGTCTCCAACGCGCTGCGCTATGGCGAACAGGCACGGGTGCGCTTGCTGCGCGAAGGCGACACCGCGATCATCCGCATTGCCGACACAGGCCCCGGCATTCCGGACGCAGAGCTGGCGCAAATGCTCGAACCCTTCGCGCGCGGCGAGGCATCGCGCAACCGCGCCACGGGCGGCGCAGGCCTTGGTCTGACGCTCGCCCGTGCGATTGCCGAACAGCATGGCGGCACGCTGGTGCTCGCCAACCGGATGGATCAGACTGGCGCGGTGGGCGGGCTGGTCGCGGAAATTAGGCTGCCTGTTGCGCAATCGGCCTGATTATCAGTAGCCGGTACCGCGCCCGCCGACTGTCAACACCTGTTGCCGGCCACCACCCACTTGCACATTGCTGAATGTCGCACTGTCATAGCCGGTACCGAACCCGTGGCCGACCATCACATCCCAGCACCCGGCATCAACCCGGAAGCGCAATCCGCGCCCCGGCTGTACCGGATTGCTTATCCGGTTGAGCCCGTGACTCATCGCGCTGCACCGCGAAATTGTAATCGCGTTGAGCGGGACATTGGTGTTGTTCTGGACGACAATCTCGCCGACCGGCGCATTGCCGCTGACCAGCTCGCCGCCCGTAAAAGTTGCGCAACCGCTGACTGCTAGCGCGGCAACAAGGGCTGCTATTGCTTGAAATTTCATGTCGTCCCCCTTTAGCTGATGCGCCAATTTTTATCGCAGAGCCGCTAGGTTAGCCAAGTGACAAGCCCTGTTAGAGTTCTGACGTTTGCCAATAGGCGAAGGCCTTTGCCTGTAAGGCCTCGACAAAGCGCAGCGCTTCCGCCCCCGTCCACTCGCCCGCGTAATCGCGTCGTCCCGTCCACCAGCCCTGCCCCGGCAAGCGGTCGCTTTCGCGCACGACCAGCACAGCAAGTTCTGGCTCGCCCGCCGCGCGGCCATCGGCGTCGATCGCATCCAGCGTGCGGCACAGGTTGCGCATTTTGGGGCGGGTGAAGCGGAAGCCCAATTGCCCCAGCATTTCCGAATAGCTGACCGCCCGCCCCGCGCGCGCCGCCGCGATCAGGAGCGCGCGGATGCGCGGCTTGTCACACAATGCGCTGGTATCACCGGGCGCGGATAGCCCGCTTTCGTCGAGAAAGTCGGCGAGCGATTTGTCCATCGCCCTACCGCATCAGCCCGCCGATGATATTGCGCACAAAGGCGGTCGCGCCGGTGCGCAGCGGGTTGGCGCTGGAGCGGCGACCCGTCACGCTCGCCACCGCGATAGAGGTCAGCGAGCCTGCCGCTGCGCCCATCGCCGCCTTGCCGGCGCGTTCCCACATACTGGGCGTTTTGCGTTCGCGCTTGGCGACTTCTTCCTCGCCCTGTTCTTCAACCTCTTTCGCGGTTTCGGCGGCATCGGCGGCCTTTTGCGCCAGCACTTCCTCGGCGCTTTCGCGGTTGACCGCTTCGTCATACTTGCCTTCGAACGGGCTGACCGACTGGATGATCGCGCGTTCCTTCGGCGTCAGCGGGCCAAGGCGGCTGCGCGGCGGCTTGATGAGCGTGCGCTGCACGATTGTCGGCGCGCCTTCATCGTCGAGCGTGCTGACCAGCGCCTCGCCGACTTTGAGTTCGGTAATCGCTTCGGCGACATCGAGATCGGGGTTGATACGGAAGGTTTCCGCCGCTGCCTTGATCGCGCGCTGGTCTTTGGGGGTGAAGGCGCGCAGCGCGTGCTGCACGCGGTTGCCCAATTGCCCGGCAATTTCCTCCGGAATATCGATGGGATTTTGCGTCACGAAATAGACGCCGACGCCCTTGGAGCGGATGAGGCGCACAACCCGCTCGATCGTGTCGTGCAGCGCCTTGGGCGCATCGTCGAACAGCAGATGCGCCTCGTCAAAGAAGAAGACGAGCTTGGGCTTTTCCGGATCGCCCACTTCGGGCAGCGTTTCGAACAGCTCGGCGAGCAGCCAGAGCAGGAAGGTAGCGTAGAGCTTCGGGCTGCGCATCAGCTGGTCGGCGGCGAGCACGTTGACCATGCCGCGCCCCTGATCGTCCAGCGTGATGAAGTCGTTGATCTCCAGCGCAGGCTCGCCGAAAAACTTGTCCGCGCCCTGGCTTTCGAAGCTCAGCAATTGCCGCTGGATCGCGCCTACCGACTGTTTGGACACATTGCCGTACGTGCCCGAAAGCTCGGCCGCATTGTCATGCGCCCAAGCGAGCATCGCGCGCAAATCCTCGAAATCGAGCAGCAGCAGCGCGTTTTCGTCGGCATAGCGGAAGACGATGTTGAGCACGCCTTCCTGCGTCTCGTTCAGATCGAGCAGACGGGCGAGCAGCAGCGGCCCCATTTCGGACACCGTGGTGCGGATCGGGTGGCCCTGTTCGCCGAACAGATCCCAGAACACCACCGGATTATCCGAATAGGCATAATCGTCCATGCCCAGTTCCTTGGCGCGGGATTCCAGCTTGTCGGCGTGCTTGAACCTGGGCGAGCCCGGCATAGCGATGCCCGACAGATCGCCTTTCACATCGGCCACGAAAACCGGGACACCGGCGGCAGAGAAACTCTCCGCCATGCCCTGCAAGGTCACCGTCTTGCCCGTTCCGGTCGCCCCCGCGACAAGGCCGTGGCGGTTGGCGCGCCCCAGATCGAGCGCCTGCCGGTTGCCGCCCAGATCGTTACCCAGAAAGATGTCGGCCATTTTCGCCCCTTATTTCTCATGTTGCCCGATTCTCGCGGTGACCCTAGAGCGGGGCGGATGGATGGCAAGTCCCCCTTCGTTCTGCTTGACGATGCGCGCGTGGAAAATGCGAGTGACGCACATTTCTTCGCCGCGCCCGAGGAGGTGTTTGTCGCCCGTACGCCCGCCGAGGTGGCACCAGTGCTGGCGGCAGCCGAAGCGGCACGTGTAAAATCTGGCAAACATCTGGCGGGCTATATCGCCTATGAGGCAGGTCTGGCGCTGGAAGGGCGGCTGGAGGCGCTGGCAGCGGCGCGCAGCGGGGCGGACGGGCCGCTCGTCTGGCTCGGCCTGTTTGCCGATGCGGAGAGTATCCCTGCCGCCGATATGCCCCGATGGCTCGCCGCAAGGGCACAGGGCGAGGCGAGCATCGGCCCGCTCGATCCGCAAATCACGCCGGGCGAATATTGCGCGCGGTTCGAGGCGCTGCAGGAAGCGATCCGGGCGGGCGACATTTATCAGGCGAACCTGACCTTCCCGCTCGCCGGTGCGGCGAAAGGCGATCCGCTGGCGCTCTACGCTGCGATCCGGCCGACGGCGGCGGCGGGCTATGGCGGGATGGTGTTCGACGGTTCGCATTACCTGCTCAGTTTCTCGCCCGAGCTGTTCTTCTCGCTCCGCGGGCGCGAGGCCAAGGTGAAGCCGATGAAGGGCACCCGCCCGCGCCTTGCCGATCCCGTGGCGGACGATGCGGTGCGCGATGAGCTGGCGAGATCGGTGAAGGACAAGGCCGAAAACCTGATGATCGTCGATCTGCTGCGCAATGATCTCAGCCGCGTCGCCGAAGCGGGCAGCGTGCGGGTGGAAGCACCGTTCGCGGTCGAAAGTTATCCCACGGTCCACCAGATGGTGAGCACGGTCTATGCGCGGCTGGAAGAAAGCAAGAGCGCGGTCGATATGCTCGCCGCGCTGTTCCCCTGCGGATCGATTACCGGCGCGCCGAAAATCCGCGCAATGGAACTGATCGACGCGGTGGAGCGCGATGCGCGCGGCCCCTATTGCGGGGCGATCGGGCGGATTGATAGCAGCGGAGACGCGGCATTCAACGTCGCCATCCGCACCATCCGGCTGACGCCCGGCGAGAATGCCAAGCACAAGGCGGTGCTCGGCGTGGGCGGGGCGATTGTCGCCGATAGCGAACCGATGGGCGAGTGGCGCGAATGTCTGGTCAAAGGCGCGTTTGCGCGCGGCCCGGCGGGTGGGCATGACCTTATCGAGACGATGCGCTTTGACGCGCAAGGCGGCATTGCTCTCTTGGAACTCCACCTCGAACGGATGAAGGCGAGCGCAGCGGAACTGGGCTTCGCTTTCGACCGGCACGAAGCGCGCAACCGCATCCAGGCGCTGTGTTTCGAACTGGAAGCGGATGCAAAAGTGCGGCTTGTCCTCTCGCGCAGCGGGGCGACAACGCTGGAGACAGCGGCGCTGCCCGATGCGCTACCCGATCCCGCGCCGTGCATCGCCTTGCCGCATCCCACCGTGCCCGGCGACTGGCGATTGCGGCACAAGACCACTGACCGCAGCTTCTACGAAATGGCGCATGACGCCGCGAAGCACGCAGGCGCGGTCGAGGCGTTGCTGGTGCGCGCCGATGGTTTGGTCACCGAGGGGAGCTGGACGAGTATTTTCGTCGCGGGCGAGGACGGCGTGCTGCTGACGCCTCCTGCGGCGCTGGGCCTGCTGCCGGGGGTTTTGCGGCGCTCTTTGCTGGAACAAGGCAAGGCGCGCGAGGCGGAGTTGACCATGGATGATCTGGCTGGCGGGTTCCTGATCGGCAATGCGCTTAGGGGCTTGGTGCGGGCACACCTCACCTAATCCGACTGTCCTTAGCTTGTCGAAGGACTGTTTTTCCTTTCTAGCTTTGTGCGAAATCAAACAGAAAGTGCAGCCCTTCGACAAGCTCAGGGCAAACGGAAATTATGAACATAGAAATCCTCTACGAAGACGGCGAAGCGCTGGTCATTAACAAGCCTGCGGGCCTACCTATCGAGCGGCCGCGCAAGGGCGGAGCTTCGCTTGAAGACCATCTCGAAGCGCTGAAGCTCGGCTTCCAGCGCGCGCCGCAAGCCGTCCACCGGCTCGATACCGATACCAGCGGCTGCCTTCTCCTCGCGCGCAATCCCAAGTCGCTGAAGCGCTTCAACGCCGCGTTCGAGGCGAAACTGGTCAGCAAGACCTATCTGGGCATTGTCGCCGGGGTGGTGAGCGAGGAGGGAGGCACCATCGACCTCGCGCTGTCCAAAATCAGCAGCGAGGCCAAGGGCTGGCGGATGATCGTCGCCAAAAAGGGCAAGCCCTCGGTCACCCACTGGACGAAGCGCAAGGAGCTGGAGGGCGGGCTGACGCTCGTCGAATTCCGCCCCGAAACCGGCCGCACCCACCAGATCCGCGTCCATGCCGAACACGCTTTCGGGCGCAGCCTGCTGGGCGATCCGGTTTATGGCCACAAGGATGCGCGGGTGAGCCGCACGATGCTCCATGCCTCCGCCATCACCGTGCCGCGCGAAGGCAAACCGGCTATCATCGCAGAAGCGCCGCTTCCCGCCGACTTTCTGGCGCTGGGAGCGGGATAGTGTCCGGCATCCTCGACGATCTGCTGTCGCGTGCGAATGCGATTGCCGAGGAAAGCTTTATCGCCGCCTCCGGCCCCGGCGGGCAGAACGTCAACAAGGTGGCGACAGCGGTGCAATTGCGGGTGAACATCTACGCGCTCGGCCTCGCTCCGCGCGTGTTCCACCGGCTGCAAGATCTGGCGGGCAACCGGCTCAACCAGGCGGGCGAGATCGTGATCGACGCGCGCAACCACCGCACGCAGGAAGCGAATCGGCGCGAGGCGCGCGAGCGGCTGGGCGAGATGCTGGCCAAGGCCCTGATCGAGCCCAAGGCCCGCGCCAAGACCCGGGTGAACCGCGTCGGCAAGACCAAACGCCTTGCCAGCAAGAAGGCGCAGGGCGAGAAAAAGGCGCTGCGGGGGAAGGTTGATCTCTAGGCGGACGCACGCGCTCGCCGCTTGACTTTTCCCCGATTCTCCATCATTGGCGCTGCGATTGAGGGCGGCGCGCTGCGTCGCCTGTTGTTTTTTCGGACCGCTGTGGTCCTCCAAACATATTCGAAGGCAAGACCATGGCGAAGCCCGCAACCATCAAGATCCGCCTCAATTCGACGGCAGACACCGGCCACTTCTACGTGACCAAGAAAAACCCGCGCAATCACACCGAGAAGTTCACCTTCCGCAAGTATGATCCGATCGCGAAGAAGCACGTCGAATATAAGGAAGGCAAGATCAAGTAAGGCGGCGCCCCGCGCTCTCTTTCAGAAAACTTGCCAGAAACCTGAACAGCGCCACCCCGCGAAGTTCAGTGACAGTTCAACGCTCCGCCATTAGGAACCGAGGCACGCTCCCAAAAGTCGGGAGCGGCACTCGCAAGGATGGAATGATGAACACGATTGCCCGCCTGATCGCCAAGCCCCTCGCCGCCACCATGGTTGGTGCGCTGGCGCTGTCCGCGCCTCTGGCCGTGACCGCCGCCGAGGCGCCCGCCGCGCGCGCCTCCAGCCAGACCGACGATCTTGACCGCGCGGTGGCCGCCTTGCGCGCCATCACCACGCTGCGCGCCGATTTCACCCAGACCGACCGTGCGGGTAACAGCGTTTCGGGCACGCTCACCATGCGCAATCCCGGCCGTATCCGCTTCGAATATGGCCGCGACACCAATATGCTCGTCGTGTCGGACGGGCGCGCGCTGACGCTGGTCGATTACGATGTGAACCAGGTCGAACGCTGGCCGATCCGCAATTCGCCATTGGGCGCGCTGCTCGATCCGCAGAACAATATGCGCGGCTATGGGCGGTTGGTGCCCACCAGTTCGAGCAATGTCATCAGCATCGAAGTGCGGGATTCTTCGCGTCCCGAATTCGGCGTCATCACGATGATCTTCGTCGAGGATTCGGGCGCGCCGGGCGGGCTGGAGCTCGCCAGCTGGGTGGCGCTCGATGCGCAGAACACCCGCACCACGGTGCGGCTGCGCAACCATCGCTACGGCGTGTCGGTGCCTGACAGCGCGTTCACCTATCGCGATCCGCGCCGCTCGACCCGTCGCCCGGGGTAGTCACTCGCCGCCGAACGGTTGTAAATTTGCGACAAGCAACGGCGAAAATTCATTGGCGCGACAGGCTCCGCACCCTAAATTACAACTTCAAGACGCCCGGGGCGGGTTTCCCCCCTGTTGCCCTGCTCCACCAAAGGGCGTTCTTGAAAAGCGTGACGAACGCTGAAAATGGAACCCCCGTCGCAATGCCCCCGCGGCGGGGGTTTTTTTATCCCGCTTTGGGAGATTTTTTTGGGTGCGCTGACACATCCGTGTCAGCTCGGTGCCAGCCCGACTCCCCCACCCAGCCACCCGATAACGTATCGGACAATTATCGGGTGGCTGGGTGGGGGAGTCGGGCTGGGGCCGCGCAAGCTGGCAGCTTGCTGACAGCGGTCCATGCACCTAAAGCAGCTCGATGATCTCGATCGCCACATGGAACATCAATTCCGTCCGCCTGCGCCTGCCCATTGTCGAACGGTTCCTTAAAGAGGAAGCGCCCGATGTGCTGTGCTTGCAGGAAATCAAATGCCAGGCGGAACAGTTTCCGGCCAAGGCGCTGGCCGAGCTTGGCTATGTCCACCAAGCGGTGCACGGGCAGAAAGGCTATCACGGTGTTGCCACGGTCAGCCGCGTGCCGATCACCCAAATCGCCCGTCACGACTGGCAAGCCAATGGCGAGGCGCGCCATGTCGGGGTGGAAATCGGCGGGCCGGGCAAGGGCATGATCCTCGAGAATGTCTATGTCCCCGCTGGCGGCGACGAGCCCGACCGGACGGTGAACCCCAAATTCGGGCAGAAGCTCGATTTCCTCGAACGGATGACGCGCTGGGCGGATGCGGTAGACCGGCCCACGCTGATCGTCGGCGATTTCAACATCGCTCCGCTCGAAAGCGATGTGTGGAGCCACAAGCAGCTTGTGAAAGTCGTCAGCCACACGCCCATCGAATGCGAGGCGCTGCAACGCTTCAAGGACGCGCATGGCTGGGCGGATATCGGGCGCGAGCACATCCGCGATCCGCAACGCTATTACAGCTGGTGGAGCTACCGCGCGAAGGATTGGCAGGCGAATGATCGCGGGCGGCGGCTTGATCATATGTGGGCCAGCGCCGATCTCGCCGCGCAATCGACCCGCCACTGGCTGCGCGAGGATGCGCGCGGGTGGGAAAAGCCTTCGGACCATATTCCGCTCATCACCGCGTTCGATCTCTGAGCATGGACGGGCGCTCCCCTGCACGGCGCGTGGCGCAAGCGGTGGACGCGCTGCGCCATGGCTGGCCGCTGCGTATCGGGAATGCGCCTCCGCTGCTGCCGATCGAGACATCGCCCGATAGCGCGCCGCAATCGGCACAGCTGCTGATCTCGGCGGCGCGGGCGGAAACGCTCAAGCTCGGCAACCAGCGCGCTGCGGCGGGCGGGCACACACCGGTGCTGGTGCACGCGGCAGAGGCGCTCGACACGCGCAGCGCCTTGCCTGTGGCCGACCCCGCGCTCGACGCGGCGAACCCGCTCAAAGGGCCGTTCAAGGCAGAGCCGCTTGGCTGGGCGGAGGAAGCGGCGGCAGCGATGGAGCTGGCGCGGATCGCGGGGATCCTGCCCGCCTTCCTCGTCGATCCGCAGCCTGCGGGCGAGGCGGTGGCGCTGGAGGCTAGCGATCTGGCGGCATGGGCCGCGCCCGACAATCTCGCCATCGCCACCCGCGCGCGCCTGCCCATCGCGCAGGAGGAACACGCCGAGATCGTCGCCTTCCGCTCAGCCAACGATCCGCGCGAACACGTCGCCATCGTGCTGGGCGAGTCCTCGTCAGACCGCGCCCCGCTTGTCCGCCTGCATTCCGAATGCCTGACGGGCGACATTTTCGGCAGCCTCAAATGCGATTGCGGCCCGCAATTGGACGGCGCGCTCGCCGCGATGTCGACCGAAGCGACGCAGGGCGGCTGGGGCGTGCTGCTGTATATGCGGCAGGAAGGGCGTGGGATTGGCCTCATCAACAAGCTGCGCGCCTATCGCCTGCAAGACGAGGGTCACGACACGCTGGAGGCCAATCGCCGCTTGGGCCTGCCCGAGGAAGCGCGCGATTTCCCGCTGGCGGCGCGGATGCTCGATTTGCTGGGCGTGGGCGCGGTGCGGTTGATGACCAACAATCCGGAGAAGGTCGCGGCTTTGGAATCTGCCGGAGTGACGGTCAAAGAGCGGGTGCCGCACCAGCGCCCCGCCAACCCGCACAATGCCCGATACCTCGCCACCAAGCGCGACCGGGCGGGGCATTTGCTTACATAGAACGCTTAGCGCACTTCGTAACGGGTCAGGCCGCGGCCCAGCGTGTTCTCGCCGATGCCGCCCATATCGCCCGACCAGTCAGCCACGAACACCGTGTTGCGATCAACGCCCGGTGCCAGCCGTGCGTCATTGCCGACCACGACCAGCCCGCTGGAGCTGCGCTGGCGGCCCTCGGCGGCCACCGCGATGAAGGCGGAGTAGTTTTCCTTGTCCGCGCCTTGCACGAACCAGTTATTGCTGATCTGTCCGGCGGAACCGCCCGGCAGGTCGATCATGTAATTGGTCGCGCGCCCTGCGGCATCGTCAAAGCTGCACGAGGCGATATCGACGCGGGCCGCACGCGATTTGACGTAATGCCCGCCGCGTCCCTGCTCGAACCGGCTGCGGGTGATGCGGACATGGGCGAGATCGCCGGTATAGACCGAATGCGCACAGCCGCCCGCGCCTTCGCAGGTGCCGAGGCGGGTAAAGGTCGAACGGTCGATGACGAGGCGCGAATTGGTGTCGCTCGCGGTCAGGATGCCCTGCTGGCTATCGCGGAACCAGCTTTCGGCGACGGTCAGATTGCCCGCTTCAAAGCGGATGCCTGCCCCGTTGTAATCGGGCACGCGCATGTTTTCGAAGATGATGCCCGCGACTTCGGCATTGCGCCCGCGCAGCACCAGCGCCGCCTTGCCTTCGCAGGTCACGCCGTCGAAGATCACCGAACCCGGCTCGGCGGCGAGATAGGACACTTCGCCCGCGCTTTGCACCGCGCATTGTTCATGGCGGCCCGGTGCAATCGCAATGGTGCCGCGCCCATCGCCAATCGCGTTCACCGCATCCTGCAAACGGGTAAAGCCCTGTCCGGTCTCCACCACCGTATACGGCGCATCGGAGGCCTGCGCGAACAGCGCGCTGGCGGGAATGGCAGCAATGGCGAGCGCGGCCACACCAAGCGCAAACTTGGCGGTGAGGCGCGATGCTGGAGAGCGGGCGGGCGAGCAGGGGACGGCGTGTGTCATGCCCGCAGGCGTAGCGCAAAAGGGTTAAAGGGCGGCTAAGTCTGCCCTGCGCTCAGCCCCGCCAGCGCCACCCACCGCGCGTATGCCGCTTGGCGAGCCAGAGGAAGGGCATCGTGATTGCGGTTAGGGCGAGAATGAACAGCGGAAGGCCAAGCCATGCGACGGACAAGGCAAGCCCGATCGCGACCCCGATATAGCCGAGGAGCAAAACCCACCCCTGCCAGGCACAGGGCAAACCCGCACCGTAGCCGAAGGATTTGGGTTCGAACCAGGGTTCGGTTCCAAGTAAGCCGCGCAGCATTCTACTTCCCCTTGGTCTTCGGGCCATCCGGCTGGTTGAGGTCGATGATGTCGGCGCGGGCAATTTGCCAGCGGAACATCAGCACACACCAGATCGCGGTTGCCACCAGAAACAGGACAGTCGCCGTGGCCTTGCCCCAGACCCCGGCGAGAGTCGGCATAAACAGCGAATAGAGCAGGGCTAGGATCGCGAAGGGGATGAACCACACACCGGTGGCAATCCACCCGGCGCGGCCCTTGGCCACGATCCTCCGGTTCCAGCCGCGCTTGTAGTAATAGAAGATCTTCTCCTCGGCCATCGGTCATTCCTCCTTGGGCGGCCTGCCCCGTGGCGGGCGTTGGCTTATTGGGACCGCAAGACCGCGCCCCTTCAACGCCTCGCGCAGCAGCACTTCGATTTCGGCATTCACCGAGCGCAGCTCGCCCGCCGCCAGACGCTCCACCGCAGTGTGGAGCGCCGGGTCGAGCCGCAGGGCAAAGGCCTTTTTCTGCGCCATAGTCTCTTAGTAAAGCGAGCCTGCATTGACGACCGGGTTCACTTCCCGCTCGCCGCACAGCACCACCATGAGGTTGGACACCATCGCGGCGCGGCGTTCGTCATCCAGTTCGACAATCCCGTCCGCGCTGAGCTTTTCCAGCGCCATTTGCACCATGCTGACCGCACCCGCCACCAGCTTGGCGCGCGCCGCGATCACCGCTTCGGCCTGCTGGCGGCGCAGCATCGCTCCGGCGATTTCGCTGGCATAGGCCAAGTGGGTGAGGCTCGCCTCGTCCACCACCACGCCCGCGACCGACAGACGTTCGTTGAACTCGGTTTGCAGCTCGGAATTGACCACTTCGGGATGACCGCGCAGCGTCGTCTCGTTCTCCTCGAAATCGTCATAGGGATGGCGCGCGCCGACGGTGCGCAGCCCCGCCTCGATCTGGATGTTCACGAATTCCTTGTAATCGTCGACATCGAACACCGCCTGCGCGGTATCGCGCACGCGCCAGACGACGTTGCACGCGATATCAACGGGATTGCCGCGCTTGTCGTTGATCTTGATGCGTTCGGAATGGACATTGTGCGCGCGCACATTGACCTTTTTCTTGCCCATCCATGGCCACACCCAGCGCAGGCCCTCGGTGCGGTCGGTGCCGCGATATTCGCCGAACAGCGTGATCACGACGCCCTGGTTGGGTTGGAGCATATAGAACCCCGCCCAGGCGAACAGCGCCAGCACCATGCCGAGGATGGAAGCGAGGATCATCATCGCCCCGCCGCCCGCTTCAGCCGCCCAGATGCCGTTGGGAATACCCCAGCCCGATACCACCGTCAGCGCTAGCGTGACGGCCAGCATGAGAAATCCGTTGTAGCCGCTGGCGGGGACTTCCCGGCTGCGGGCCATGTGCGTGTGCTCTTGATCCATATGAAATGCCCTCCTGATATAAATATGATATCGTATTTATATCAAACGAGACCGATTGCAACCGGAATCGGCGAGGGATCAATTCTCGCGGATAGCCTTCAGGAACGCCGCGCCGAAAGCATCCAGCTTCTTCTCTCCGACGCCGGGGATCGCGGCCAATGCCGCCAGCGATGCGGGGCGCTCCGCCGCCATCGCGCGCAGCACGGCGTCGTGGAAGATAACGTAGGGCGGCACCCCCGCATCGGCAGCGAGATCGCGGCGCAGGGCGCGCAGGGCATCGAACAGCGGATCGCCCACCGGATTGGGTGTGCTGTCCCCGCCGCGCCCGCGCCGCGCGCGCCGCTCGCGCGGGGGTGGCAGGACGATTTCGACCGCTCGCTCGCCCTTGAGGATAGCCCGCGCGTCTCCCCCCAGTTCCAGCCCGCCATGGGCATTGGCCACCAACACACCTTGCGCCTGCAAGGCGCGCACCAGCGGTTTGAGTAGCGGGGCGTCCTCGGCAGGCACGATGCCGAAGACGCTCAGCGCATCATGCCCGCGCTGGCGCACCCGCTCATCCGCCTCGCCGGTCAGCACTTTGGCGAGATGCGTCAGGCCATAGCTTTGGCCCGTGCGATAAGCGGCCGAAAGCAGCTTTTGCGCTAGCTCGCTGGCATCGGCGGTTTTGGGAGGGGACAGGCAATTGTCGCAATTGCCGCAGGTCGCCGGAGGCTCCTCGCCAAAATGGCGCAGCAGCACCGCGCGGCGACAGCCCGGCGCCTCGACCAATCCCGCGAGCGCATCGAGCCGCGCGCGCTCGCCCGCCTGCCGTGCCGGATCAAGCTCGGCGAGCCGCTGGCGCGCGGTCGCAAAATCGCCCGCGCCCCAGAACATCACCGCCTGCGCCGGATCGCCATCGCGGCCCGCGCGGCCGGTTTCCTGATAATAGCCCTCGATTGATTTGGGGATGCCCGCATGGGCGACAAAGCGCACATCGGGCTTGTCGATCCCCATGCCGAAGGCGACCGTGGCGACGATCACCATATCCTCGCTGGCGACAAAGGCAGACTGGTTATCGCCCCGCGTCTGCGGATCAAGCCCCGCATGGTAAGGCAGCACGCGGCGGCCCGTCGTCGCGGCGAGGGTTTCGGCCAGCTGCTCCACCTTCTTGCGGGTGGGCGCGTAGACGATCCCCGGCCCCGGCACCTCTGCCAGCAGGTCGGCCAATTGCTTGGGCCCGTGCTGGCGCGGGCGAATGGCATAGCGGATATTGGGCCGGTCAAAGCCCGCCAGCACCATCCCGTCTGCCGGAATGCCCAGCTGGGTCAGGATATCTTGCCGCGTATGCTCGTCCGCCGTCGCCGTCAGCGCGAGGCGCGGGACTTGCGGGAAAGCATCCATAAGCGGGCGCAGCTGGCGATAGTCTGGGCGGAAGTCATGCCCCCATTCGGACACACAATGCGCTTCATCCACCGCGAACAGGCTCAGCGCGGCGCGGCCCAGAAGATCGCGGAACCCGGGCTGGCTGGCGCGTTCGGGAGCGACATAGAGCAGATCAAGCGCGCCTTCCTCGAACGCGCGCATCGTCTCGCGCCAGTCGGCATCGACGGAGGTGAGCGTGGCGGCGCGAATGCCGTTTGCCCGCGCACTGCGCAACTGGTCATGCATCAGCGCGATCAGCGGCGAGATCACCACGCAGCAGCCAGCGAGCATGGTTGCAGGGAGTTGGTAGGTGAGCGATTTGCCCGCGCCCGTCGGCATCACCGCCAGCGTCGATTGACCACCCAGCACGCGCGCCACCACATCGGCCTGCACGCCGCGAAAATCGGCAAAGCCGAACAGGCGGCGCAGTTCCGCGCGCGCTGCAGCGAGCGGTTCGGGAGCAAGGGCGGTGGAAGTCATCGCCCCGCTTGTGGCAGAAGCGCCGCGCTGCGAACAGAGTTGCATCGGGGCATTTCCACGCGCGCGCGCCTGCGCTATCTTGTGCTTCCTGTTTTTGCATCCTCGAAGGGGAAGACTCATGAAGAAACTTGCATTTGCCGCCACCGCTGCGGCCTTCGCTCTGGCCGCTTGCGGCGAGACCACCGACGCTTCGGAAGAAGCGCAGGCCGATACGGTCGAAGTCGCTGCCGACGAAGCGATGGAAGGCGTGCCCGAGCCGGTGGAAGACGAAGCCGCGACCGAAGAAGTGACCGAGGAAGAGGCCGAGACGCAGATGAATGTGACCGAGGAAACCGCCAATACTGCGGCAGACAATGCCGAAGCCGCGGTTGACGATGCACTCGCTGCTGCCGAAGCCGCTTCGGCCGAGCTGGAAGACGCCGCCGAATAGGCGCCTCGTTCAGACTTTGCAGCGCGCCCGGTGCCCCTGTGCACCGGGCGCGTTGTTGCATGTGGCAGAGATAGTATCGCTTGAAACTGGAATGCTGCGCGTGGCCGTGGTATTTTGCCCCGCATGACCATTCAGGCCAACCTGCCCGCCGAGTCGGTGGATTATTCCGCCCTCCCCGATGTCTCCAGCGACGTGTTCACCGCGCCGCTACAGCGCCCGGCCCATATCGGCGCGGATTGGCTGGAGCCTGCACAGACGCAATATTCCTCCGCCGAGGACGCCATTTGGGACGATCTCTTTGCCCGGCAAATGGAGATCCTGCCCGGCCGCGCCTGTTCGGCGATGCTCAAGGGGCTCGACACGCTTGATCTGGGCAAAGGCGGCGTGCCCGATTTCGGCGCGCTAAGCGAGGAGCTGGGCGCGCTGACCGGGTGGAGCGTGGTGCCCGTCCCCATGTTGATCCCCGATCATGTGTTCTTCTGGCATCTGGCCAACCGCCGCTTCCCTGCAGGCAATTTCATCCGCACCCGCGAGACGTTCGATTATATCCAGGAGCCCGACGTTTTTCACGACGTGTTCGGCCATGTCCCGCTGCTGACCGACCCGATCTTTGCCGATTATATGCAGGAATATGGCCGCGCCGGGTGGAAGGCGATGCGCTACAACAAGCTGAAGGCGCTGGGCGCGCTTTACTGGTATACGGTGGAATTCGGCCTGATTATGGAGGAAGGCGAGCCGCGCATTTTTGGTGCAGGAATCCTCTCCGGCCCGCAGGAAGCGGTTTTCGCACTGGACGGGCAATCGCCCAACCGCATCATGCTGAATGTCGACCGGGTAATGCGCACCGACTATGTGATCAGCGATCTGCAGCCGACCTATTTCGTGATCGAGAGCTTTGACGACCTCTATCACCAGACGGTCGAGCGCGATTTTGACCGTCTTTACCGCAGCCTTGGCCCCGGTTTCACCTATGCCAATTCGGCAGTGATCGATGTGGATGATGTGCTGCATCGCGGCACGCAGGAATATTTCCTGCGCGGCGGGCGCGGGTCAAACGCTGTCCCGGTGTAGGGAGCGTGGGCTACCCAGCAAAAGGGCCAGCCCCGCAATGCGGAACCGGCCCTCTGCAGCGCGCATTGCAGCGCGCAAAAAGCGAAGAGCTTACTCGGCCTTGGCGCCGCCTTCTTCCGCGACTTCGACCGTGTCTCCGGCAGGCTTTGCACCATCGTCAGCGGTCGCCTCTTCAGCCATCGCTTCGCCTTCCATGGCCTCGCCTTCCATCGCGCCGTCTTCCGCTGTTTCTTCGGTCGCGGTTTCTTCAGCAGCAGCGTCTTCGGTAGCGGTTTCTTCTTCGGCGGTGTCTTCCGCCGCTTCGCCACACGCAGCGAGCGACAGGCCGAGCGCGGCGGCCGAAGCGAAAGCAACTATCTTCTTCATTACGGATTTTTCCCTTCCCATAGGCCCGCACCCCCTGCGCAGGCCTGCAACGAATCGCCCGCGCAGGCGGACGAGTCGTGCGCGGGGGATATCGTAAAATGGCAGCAGGCAACAGATTGTCGCGGAACAAACTGCTGAAAGGTGCGCGGCCTAGAAGAACGAAAGCAGCGCCACACCCATCGCGATGCGGTAAAGCACGAAGACCAGCATACTGGCTTTCTTGAGGAAGTTCATCAGGAAGGCCATGGTGGCAAAGGCAGCGATAAAGGTCAGCACGCCCGCGATCAGCGCTTCCACCGCCAGATCCCCGCCCGCTTCGAAAATCTCCGGCACGATCAGCACGCCGGCGCCCGCCACGGCAGGGATCGACAGGAGGAAGGAAAAGCGTGCCGATTCGAAGCGGCTGTAACCCAGCACCCGCGCCGCCGTCATGGTGACGCCCGAACGGCTCGTCCCCGGAACAATCGCCAGCGCCTGCGCCAGGCCGACAATCAATCCGTCACGCCAGGTCATGTCTTCGAACTTCTTCACCTCGCGCCCGAAATGGTCAGCGAGGCCCAGCAGGATGCCGTAGAAGATAAGGTTGAAGGCGATGAGATCGGTAAAGCGGATCGAGGCCATCAGATCGCCATCGGTGATGGTGATACCGAAGACGCTGCTCACCAGCCCGTTGAAGACGCCCAGCTTGATCGACAGGCCGAACACGACGGCGGGGATTGTGCCCAGCACGATCCACCAGAACAGTTTGCGCTCTGCCGGAGCCTGCCCGATGCCCACGCTGGCAAAGCCGCCGCGCGCCAAGGACACCACATCCTTGAAGAAATACGCCATGATCGCCAGAAGCGAACCCACGTGCACCGCCACGTCGATCAGCGGCCCCTGATCGGGAAAATCGGTGAGATAGGGGATCAGGATCAAGTGGCCCGACGAGGAGATCGGGAGGAACTCGGTGATCCCCTGCACGACGGCAATCAGCAGCAATTGGAGAAAGGTCATAGACTGCACGGTGTCCGGTTGGTCGGTGCGGAAATGCGCCCGAATGCTGGCGTGCCAACATACGCAAACGGGGGCGAAGTCAAGCCTCGCCCCCGTCGCAAATGCAATTCCGCAAACGCGTTTACCAGATACGGATACGCTCTTCCGGCGGCAGATACAGATCGTGCTCCTCGGTCACACCGAAGGCTTCGTACCAGGCATCGGTGTGGCGCACCGCATTGTTCAGGCGGAATTCGCCCGGCGGGTGGTTGGCGGTCATCACGCGGTTGCGCAGGGATTCCTCGCGCTCCATCCCGCGCCAGATCTGCGCGTAGCCGAGGAAGAACCGCTGGTCGCCGGTAAGGCCGTCGATCACCGGCGGCTCTTGGCCGTTCAGCGACAGGCGGTAGGCGCGGTAGGCCATTTGCAGGCCGACCACATCGCCCAGCGTTTCACCCATCGACTGGCGGGCGCGCAGGCATACCGGGCCTTCCGCGCTGTTCACGGGGCAATAGGCCTCGATCAATTCGCCCATCTGGCGGGTGAAATCCTCGAACCCGGCGCGGTCTTCTTCCTGCCACCAGTTGCGCAGCGTGCCGGTCGCGTCGAATTGCGAGCCCTGGTCGTCATAGCCATGGCCGATTTCGTGACCAATGACTGCGCCAATGCCGCCGTAATTCACCGCCGGATCGGCATCCATGTTGAAGAAGGGCGGTTGCAGGATCGCGGCGGGGAAGACGATGCGGTTGGTCAGCGCCGAGTAATAGGCGTTCACCGTCTGCGGCAGCATCCCCCATTCGCTGGGATCGACCTGCGTGCCGAGCCGCGCGTAATTGTCTTCATTGCGCCAGCGCGCCGCGCTCATGGCATTGGCCAGCGGATCGCCTGCGGTCACGGTCAGCCCGTCATAGGTTTCGAATTCGTCCGGGTAGCCGATCATCGGCACAAAGCCGTTCAACTTGTTGCGCGCTTCGGTGAGCGTTTCGGCGGTCATCCACTCGTTTTCGTCGAGCGACATGGACATGGCGCGCGACAGATTGGCCACCAGCTCGTCCATCTGCGCCTTGGCTTCGGGCGGGAAATAGCGTTCGACATAAAGCGCGCCAAGCTGCTCGCCGAGCATCCCTTCAACCGTGCCGATCGCCCGCTTCCAGCGCGCTTCCTGCTCTTCAGCCCCGCCAATCGTGCGGCCGTAGAAATCGAAATTCGCCTCGTCGAGCGCGCTCGACAGCACCGATGCGTTCCCGGACAGGAAGCGCACGGCCATATAGGCCTGGATGGTCGGCAGCGGAGTTTCGGTCAGCAGCTCCATCATCGCGGGCAAGCCGCCACCGATCAGCGCGAGCTGTTCTTCGGTCAGCCCCAAAGCCGCGATTTCCTCGTCGGTCGGCGGCAGCTGGCTGGCAAGGAAGCGGTCTTGATCGGCGAAGCGCCCGGCTTCAAGCAGAGCGCCGATGGGGAAATCACCCGCCATCGTATCCAGCTCTTCGCGGCTCAGCACGTTGTAAGTGAGCTGCGGGATGCGGAACATCTGCCGCGCCCACTCGATCTCGGCGACTTCATGCTCAAAGGCGTAGACCGCCTCGGCCGCGCCCGCCGGATCGGGGTAGCCCGCTGCTTCCAGCATCGTCGCGAGATAACCCATATAGGCTTCGCGGATCGCCAGATTGCTTTCCGAATCGACCAGATAATAGTCGCGGTCGGGCAGCCCGGTGCCGTCAAAGCCGATCGAAACGGCATATTCGGTCGGGTTGCGCGCATCGATGCCGACGCCTGCCGACACGAGGCTGGGATAGCCCGGCTCTTCCATCAAGCGCACAAGCGCTTGCAGATCGGGCGCGCTGAAAATCCGCTCCAGATAGGGATAGGCGGGTGCGAGGCCGCGGGCATCGATTGCTTCGACATCGAGATAGGCGTTGTAAGCGTCGACTATCCGGCGCTCGGTGGTGCCTTCGGCGGGGTTCGACGCAACCAGATCGGCCATCAGCCGCTGCACATCGACCACCGACTGTTCGCGCAGCATATCAAACGCGCCGTAACGCTGGCGGTCAGCCGGGATCTCGTTGGTCTCGATCCAGATGCCGTTGGCATAGGCGTTGAAATCGTCACCGGGCTGCAAATCGGCGTCGATATAGTCGAGGCCCACACCCCATTCGCCAAAGTCCATGGTGGGGCCCGAAGGCGCCTGTTCCTGCGCTGCGGCGGGCATGGCAATCGCCATGCCTAGCGCCGAAACGGATGTGACGAGCAAAGTGCGGATCATATGGCAGTCCTCTACGATGAAACGGTTGGCATAAGCGATAACACGAAGGCGCGTCACGCCAAGAAGAAGTTACAGATGTGACATTCGTCAATCGACCAAATACCGACTCCTGTCGACACACGGCATGGGCGAGAAAGCGTCAGGCCGCTGCCACTTCGTCAAACTGCAAGGCGGCAAGCCGCGCATAAAGGCCGCCCGCCGCCGACAGGCTGGCATGGTTGCCCTGTTCGACGATCCGGCCGTTTTCCAGCACCACGATCCGGTCTGCCGCGCGCACGGTGGCCAGCCTATGGGCGATCACCAGCGTGGTGCGGTTGGCCATCAGCTTTTCGAGCGCATCCTGCACCAGCCGTTCGCTTTCCGCATCGAGTGCACTGGTGGCCTCGTCCAGCAGCAGGATCGGCGCATCGCGCAACAGCGCGCGGGCAATCGCTACGCGCTGGCGCTGTCCGCCCGAAAGCCGCGCCCCGCCTTCGCCAAGGAAAGTGTCGAGCCCTTCGGGCAAGTCGCGCAGGAATTGCTCCGCATTGGCCGCGCGCGCTGCCTCCCAGATAGCGTCCTCGCTTGCATCCCACGCGCCATAGCGCAGATTGTCGCGCGCATTGGCGGCGAACAGGATGCCTTCTTGCGGCACTAGCGCCATGCGGCGGCGGATTTCGGCAGGATCAGCCTGGGTGAAGGGCACGCCGTCGAGCTTGATAGTGCCCGCTTGCGGATCATAAAACCGCTCGGCCAGCTGGAAAATGGTCGATTTGCCCGCGCCCGAAGGCCCGACAATCGCCACCGTCTCGCCCGGCTCCACCGCAAGCGTGAAATCGTCGAGCGCGGTGTCGCCCGGCCGCGTGGGATAGCGGAATGTAACGCCCGAAAAGGCCAGCGCACCGCGCGGCGGAACGGGCAGCGCCTGCGGGCGGGCAGGCGGCGCAATCACCGGCTGTTCGTTGAGCAATTCGTTGAGCCGACTCGCCGCGCCCGCCCCGCGCAGCAAATCGCCATAGACTTCGGTCAGGGCGCCGAATGCGCCCGCCGTGATCGCCCCGGCAAAGATGAAGGCGGCAATCGTGCCCCCCGATATCAGCCCTTCGCTCACCATCGTGGCACCGCGCCACATCAGCACCGTGATCGCGCCGAATATCAGCGTGATAATCAGCGCGGTCATCACCGCGCGGATCAGAATGCGCACTTTGGCGACGGCAAAGGTCTTTTCGACCGCTTCGGCAAACCGCCCGGCCTCGCGCGCTTCCTGATTGAAACCTTGCACGATTTTCATCGCCGACAGCATTTCGGTGGTGATGCCGCCGACGGAGGCGACATTGTCCTGGCTATCGCGGCTGACATTGCGCAGGCGGCGGCCGAAAATCGTGATCGGGATAATCACCAGCGGAATCCCCGCCAGCAGCCACACCGCCAGTTGCGGTGCCTGCCAGAACAGGTAGCCCGTCCCCAGCACCGCCATGATCGAATTGCGCAAGGCGACCGAAACCGTCGTGCCGACAACCTGTTCGATAATCGCGGTGTCCGCCACCATCCGGCTGGAGATTTCTTTGGGACTGTTCTCTTCGAAAAAGCTCGGCGAAAGGCGCAGCAAGTTCTCGTAAACCTCGCGGCGGATATCCGCGACCACCCGCTCGCCGATCCAGCTGACGAAATAGAAGCGCAGCGCAGTGCCCATGCCCAGCACGCCCACCAGCAGCAGCAGATAACGGAACCAGCGGCCGATATCCCCGCTGCCTTCGCCCGAATCGGCAAAGCCCCGGTCGATGATGAATTTCAGCGCATTGGGCAAAGCCCAGGAGATAATCACCGCCGTGATCAGCAGCGCAATTGCCGCCAGTGCGATTTGCACCGGATAGCGCGCCGCTGCACGCCAGATCATCCGCAAGGGGCCGAGCGACTTGGCGGGCTCGACCTTATCGATTTCAAGAACGTCATCCATCGCGGCGTCCCCTAGCCCAAGCCGCGCGAATATTGAAGCACTGCAATGGGCCATTGCCCCGCTTTGCCACAGCAAGCCGCGTCTCATCCTTTTGCCGCGTTGCAACATGAAACGAAAAGAGGCATATCGCCTCCTATCGCGGCGCTAACGGACAGATCCGGCCCGCAACCCATACGATCCGCAGGGGACGCGATTTTTGCTGTATTCCGCTTATGAAATGCAAAAGGCGTGGCTGAGTTCAGCCAGCCAATGGGCCAGTGTCGGCGCAGAGCTGCTCGACAATCCGGCGCTGCCGATGGGCTATTTCGGCATGGGGCCCGCCGCCGCCAGCGCGCTCAAGCTGTTCGCCCATCTGTATGAAGACCGCGGCAAGCCCGTGTTCGATATCCAGCCGGTGACCGTCGATGGCGCGGACAAGGCTATCACCGAAACCGTGGTGCTGGAGAAGCCCTTCGGCAGTCTGCGCCGCTTTGTGCGCGATGATCTGCCCGCCGATGCGCCCAAACTGCTGATCGTCGCGCCGATGAGCGGCCACTTCGCCACGCTGCTGCGCGGCACTGTGCAGCGTCTGGTGCAAAACCAGCAGGTGTGGATCACCGACTGGGCCGATGCGCGGATGGTGCCTTTGTCAGCGGGCCATTTCGATCTTGATGACTACATCGACTATCTGATCGAATTTATGCGGTTTATCGGGCCCGATACGCATATGCTGGCGGTTTGCCAGCCCTCGGTGCCCGCCTTTGCTGCCACGGCCGTGATGGCCGCCGCCAAGGACAAATGCCGCCCCAAATCGCTCACCATGATGGGCGGCCCGATCGATACCCGCGCCAGCCCCACCAGTGTCAACGATCTGGCGATGGAGAAGCCGCTGAGCTGGTTCCAGAACAATGTGATCGCCACCGTACCGTTCAATTATCCCGGCGCGGGCCGCAAGGTTTATCCCGGCTTCCTGCAACTCGCCGGTTTTCTCAGCATGAATCTCGCCGATCACATGATGAGCCACTACGAAATGTTCAAACACATGACGATGGGCGATCAGGACAGCGCCGATCGCACCAAGTTGTTTTACGACGAATATCTGAGCGTCTGCGACATGACGGAGGAATTCTACCTGCAAACCATCGTGCACGTGTTTCAGGAACATTCGCTGCCCAAGGGCGAATTCGTCCATCGCGGCAAGGCGATTGATCCCGATGCGATCCGCGACACGGCGCTGCTCGCCATCGAAGGCGAGCTGGACGATATTTCCGGCATCGGCCAGACCCGCGCCGCGCTCGATCTCGCCCCGCATCTGCCGGAAGCGAAGAAGCGCTATTACCTCGCCAAGGATTGCGGGCATTACGGGATCTTCAACGGCAGCAAATGGCGCAATAAGATAGCGCCGGTGGTGGAAGAATGGATTGTGGCCAATTCTTGATTTTCGAGGGCGCATCCGCGCCCTCGTCCTCGGTGCTATTCGCTCCGCCGGGACCCTTTGTTAGGCCTCAAGCGCCGGCGTTCGCATCCGCTCACTTGGCTTTCGGCCTACCGGCCGGCCCGCAGTCGCGGGCTGTCGTCGCCTGCGGCGCCGATTCCAGCTCTAGTCAGATAGAGAAGCACTGATCTCGGGCGCGACCAGCGCACGACCTAGGGCGACTGCCCGCCCGCAGCGGGCGCGTAGCGAAGCGGAGCGCGTCTAGCGAGGACGAGCCTGCGGATGCAGGCTCGCAAGAAGACAATTCGGACACTCCCACTAGGCTTCCATTTCGGGCTTACGCTTCCCCAATAATCGCTTCAGCAGTCGTCGGAGCGCAACGATCAACCCGATCGCCAGCACCAGCAACAACGCCGCCACACCTGCTGCTGCCCAAGGGTATTCGTAAACGACCCATAGCAAGCCCACGGTCGCCACGTCCTCGGCTGTGGAGGCGACGATATTCGAGACGGGCTCGGGTGAGGTGTTGATCGCTGCTCGTGCACCCGCTTTGCCGCCATGCGCCAGCAATGCGCCGCCGCCGCCGAGCAAGAACGCGACGACCTGCATCGCCGGATCGCCCGGATCGACAATCGCCAGCGCCAGCAGCGCCCCGCCCACGGGCCGCACCAGCGTGTGCACCGTGTCCCACGCGCTATCGAGCCACGGCACTTTGTCGGCAAAAAACTCCGCCGCCGCGCCGAAACCGGCGATGCCCAGCACCCACGGATTGGCGAGCACTTGCAGCGATTCGAGATGATCGGGCAGCGGCACCACGCCGCTGCGCATGGCAAGCCCCGTCGCCAGAATGACGAGATAGAGCCGCCACCCCGCCAGCAGGCTGGCGCTGGCGGCAATGCCGAGAATTTCCATGACTCCGAGAGCAGCGACACCATCCATCGCGCCCGCTTATCCTACGCCGCCCCGCCTTTGTCGAGAGGCGCGCGGTCAGGCGGTTGCGGCGCGCCGGGTTGCCGCCAGTTTCGCGGCCACCGGCGAAGGCTCGAACCCGCGCCGCTTCTGCCGCCACTGGCTCCACAGCGCCGCCTGGAACGCCAGCAGGATGAACACGAAGGACTGGAAGGCGATGCCGACAAACAGCGCGCCGACCAAGAAGATGATCTGCGCGTGCTGCAAGGCAGTGGCGAGATCGAACATGAAAATGTCCCGATCCGGCCGCTTCTTGCCCTCGCGCCAGCGGATGCGCTCCATCTGGTACAGGCCGAGGCCTTGCAAGGACAGCCACAGGAACAGGCCGAGCCAGCCCTGTTCACCCAACACTTCGAAATAGGACGAGTGGTAGGCGCGCGCCTGATCGGTGATTTCGCGGTAAGTCACGCGGCGGTTGTTGCCCTCGCCCTCGACATCGGGAATCTCGTACGTAAAGCTGTTGCCGCGATAGGCGTCAAACCCGCCGCCGGTTGGGTTGGCGAGCACGTAGTGATACGTCCATTTCCACACCTCGATGCGGGTAGACGCGCTTTCGTCCGAGCGGAAACCGGTGATCGTCTCCATCCGCTCCTTATATTCCTGCGGCAGGAAGGGCGTTGCGGCGACCACGGCGACCGCGCCGAGGCCTGCAATCAGGAAGCGGTATTTCACCTGCCGCATCAGCAGCACCCCGAACACCGCGATGCAAATCAGGCCGGTGCGCGCGCCGGTGCCAATGGGAATCAGCATACAGGCAAAAATCAGCGCGGCGGAAAACACCCAGACCGTCCAGTGCGGAGGGAAAATCGATCCGCGTCGGGCGAGGAAGAGGATCAGCGGGATGCTGGCAATCGCCGCAGTCGACATGATCGAGCCTTCGTAAAGGCCCGCATCGACATTCACCAGCAGCACCAGCTGGCCATAGCCACCCCCGCCAAGGACAGTTTTCAAACCGCCGCTGATCGCATTCGCCCCGATCGACAGCACGAACACCACCAGCGCCGCTTCCAGCCGCAACCTTGTGCGCAGGGTAAGCGGGAGGAAAGCGGCGAAGAAGATGCTCTTCCACACCCAGTCCCATTTCTGCCACGCGAATTCCTGGAAAACCGCGCCCAGCGTCGTGTAGCCGCACCACGCGAGCAGCGCGACCATCAGCGCCTGGGTGATGGTGAAGCGGCTGTTCTCTTTGGTATCGAGCACGACATAGCCGACAAAGGCGGCCACGAAGGCGACAAGCGAGAGTTGCAGGCTGCGGATAAAGCCCCAGCCGATCATCTGCGGCGAGACGATATCGACATAGATATACAGCAGCACCCAAAGGAAGGGCCGCTTGAAGCCCATCGCCAGCACCAGCGCGATGAAGATGAAGAGGACGATATCACGCATCGGCGCGCGGCTCCTGCGGTTCTTGCTGGGGCTGGCGGTTCTTCAGCCACGGCTTCACCGGCTTGTCTGCTGCCATGCTTTCATCATCCAGTTCAGGCCGGAAAATGATGCGCCACATGGCGACCAGAATCAGGCCGTGCGACAGTCCGATGGCAAACAGATCGATCACGTGGGGTTGTTCATCCGCAGAGCTTTGTAAGGGCCGCTTTAGGCCAAAGCTCTTGACGGCCCGTTAAGCACAACCGGGTTAATGCGTCCGCCATGACCCGGATTTTGCACGTTCTTGATCATTCGCTGCCACTGCATAGCGGCTACACCTTCCGCACCCGCGCGATCCTGACCGCGCAGCAGGCGCTCGGCTGGGAGGTGCGCGGGATTACCGGCTTGCGGCATTCGGAACCCGGCCCGCCGGTGCAGAAAGTGGACGGCTTCACCTTCCACCGCACGCCGGGCAAGGCCGAAGGGCCTGCGGGCATCAAGGAATGGCGCGAAATCGGCGCGCTGACCGACGCGATTGTGGCGCTGGCACAGGAATGGCGGCCCGATATCCTCCACGCCCACTCGCCTGCTTTGGACGGCTTGGCCGCGGTGCGCGCGGGCAAGCGGCTGGGCATTCCCGTCGTCTACGAAATCCGCGCCTTCTGGGAAGATGCGGCGGTGGGCAATCTCACCGGGACCGAAGGCTCGCTCAAATACCGCCTCACCCGCCAGTTGGAAAATATGGCGGTGGCAGGGGCCGACCATGTGATGACGATTTGCCAGGGGCTGAAGGACGATCTCGTCAAACGCGGCGTTGCGCCCGACAAGATCGGGATCATGCCCAATGGCGTCGATCTCACCATGTTCGGCAATCCTACAGCGCGCGACGAGGCGCTGGCCGAGGAACTCGGCATTGGCAGCGGGCCGGTGATCGGCTTTATCGGCAGCTTCTACGATTACGAAGGGCTGGACGATCTGATCGCCGCCATGCCGCTGCTCATTGAACGCCATCCCGATGCGCGGCTGTTGCTGGTGGGCGGCGGGCCGATGGGCGATAGCCTGAAAGCGCAAGCCGAAGCCTCGCCCGCCGCGCACGCCATCCGCTTTACCGGCCGCGTGCCGCATCACGAAGTGGAGCGGTATTATGCGCTGACCGACATTATGGCTTATCCGCGCAAGGCCAGCCGCCTCACTGATTTGGTGACACCATTGAAGCCCTTGGAAGCGATGGCGCAGATGAAAATCGTCGCCGCCAGCAATGTTGGCGGGCACCGCGAACTGGTGACCCACGGACAGACCGGTGTGCTGTTCGCGCCCGATGATCCGGGCGCCTGCGCAGCGACACTCGCCGATCTGCTCGACCGGCGCGGCGAATGGGATGCCATCCGCGAACGCGGTAAGGCGCATGTGAAAGAACAGCATGACTGGCACGCCAATGTTCAGCGTTATCAGGTCGTTTACCAAACCCTGTTAGGCAGAAATGTGAACCGCCGGATATCCGCTGCGGCCTGACACGTTCGGGCCAAGGCGCGCACGGCGCAGGACAGGAATTTAGCGTGGCGACCATGCCTATGGACAATACATCCACCCCGCGCGGCCGCGGCAAGCCGCCGGTCAGCGCGCATCCAGCATTCCCTGCCGTTGTGGCATTGTGGTTTGCCGCCCTGTTGGGGATCGGCAGTCTGATCCTGCCTGTACGCCTGTATGAAACAATCCTGACCGCCACCGGCATTTCCAGCATGGTGACAGCCGCCGCGCCGCCGCTGGGCTTTACCGCGCGCGCGCTGATCGCGCTCGTCGCTACGGTTTGCGGTGCCGGCCTTGGCCTTTACGCCGCCCGCCGGATGAGCGGGAAAAGCGGCACTGTCGGGGCGTTCCGCCGCGAAGACACCGGCCGCCGTGCCTTCAACGCCGCCGAAGAAATCGCGGAAGACGGGATTGCGGAGGACGAAGACGATCTCCCGCCCATGCGCGAGGCGATTATCCCCGCCGGTCGCCGCCGCGCGCTGGCGATGGTCGAAGATGAGGGCCCTAGCGAGCTGCTCAATGCTGCACCGCTGCCGGGCGAACAGACCGGCCTCTGGGGCGGCCTTGGCGGCGCTGTGATGCAGGCGGACGATGCGCTCGAACTGTTCGAGGAAGTCGAACCCGAGGCATATGCCGATCTGCCGGCGCAGGATTTTGCCGTGCCGCGACAGGAATTCATGCCCGACGCCGAACCGCGCGAAGCCGAAATGGCAGGCGCGGACGCGGCTCCGCTAGACCTTGTCAGCGTGGCCGAGGAACCGACGCTGGCCGAACCGCTCCCGTTCTCGCCGCCCTCGCTCACCCGCAAGGATGCGCAGCCGTTTGACGCTCCGCAGGCAGTTCCCGGCCCGGGATTCCTCAAACCCGCCACCCCGCGCCTGTTCGAATCGCCCAAGGCGGCGACACCCACATTCCAGATCGAAGCGCCGGAAGACTCCAGCGTTCCCGATACCTGCCCAATTCTCAGCGAGGACACTGTGTCAGACAAGCCCTTCACCCAAGACACCACCCATGCCGATCCTTTGGCGGCCAAGCCCTTCGACGCACCTGCGGGCTCGCTTGCCGAGGGCGCGCAGGGCGAAAGCGGTGCAGGTCTTGTGCAACTGGTGCAGAAGCTGGGCAGCACGCTCGAAAAGCACCGCGAGTGGAGTGCGCAGCGCGCGGCTCAAGGCTTCGCCGCCAAGGCAGTCGCGCCCGCGCCGCACACCGACGCACACTCCGAAATGCCTGGCGAGGCGATGCTGGCGGAGGAATTTGACCCCGCCGCGCCCGATGAAGCCGCAGAAGCGATGGCCGCCTATTTCGGCAAGCGGGCTGCCAGCACGATGCCAAGCGTTGCAGCAGAAGCAGAAGAGAGCGCAGATGATCCGCGCCCCTTCGCTGCTCCGAAGCAAGTCTTCCAGCCGGTCGCAGATGCCCCCATTGCAGAAGATCAACAGCACCCCACGTCCCCCGCTCCGGTAGCAGGCGAAGCCTATGCCCCGTTCACCGGCTTTGCGGCAAAGGCCAATGAATCCTTTGCCGAGGAGTTCGAGGAAGAGGACGAAGTGGCCAGCCTTGCAGCCTCGTTCCAGCTGCCGATTGCGGCCAAGCCTGCGCCTGCTCCAATGGCCGTCGATCCGGTTGAAAGCGAACCGCTGGCCTTCTCGCCGCGCCCGGCCTTTGACATGCCGCCGCCTTCGGTTGTTCCCGCTGCCCGCGCCGAAAGCAATCGCGACGCCGATTACTCCGCCGTCGCCGCGCACAATCCGTTCAAGGCCAATGCCGAAGACTTCGTGCGCATCAACGAGCCCGAGCCCGATACGGCAGAGCCCGCCGTGGTGTTCCCCAACCAGCAGCGCCGCACCGGTTCGCTCGGCCTCACCCCGCCGCCCGCAGTAGGCGAGCACACTGGCGGAGCGTTTGCTGCGCCCGCGCCCAACGCGGCCGCTTCGAACGACGATAACGAGCGCGCGCTGCGCGAGGCTCTGATGAACCTGCAGCGGATGGGCAAGTAAGCCCGCCCGCCCGGCATCACGCTTACACATACTTATGCGCCTCTTGTGCGGCGCACCAAAACTTGCAATTGGCTTTTCCTGTCGCCATGAGGACGCTTCGCGACATTTTCGTGCAGCAAAGGGCTGTTGATTCGCGTTTCGTTGCCGATGAAACCGGTTTCGAGGCGCGTTTTCCAGCCGCCCCGCAACAGGAAGAGTGCCAGTTTGACCGAGTATCCCGCCTCGCCCCCAGCCAATCAAGGCCTGTATGACAGCGTAAACGAGCATGACAATTGCGGCATGGGCTTTGTCGCCCATATCAAAGGCGTCAAATCGCACGGCATTATTACGCAGGCGCTGGAAATTCTGGCGAATCTCGATCATCGCGGCGCGGTGGGCGCTGATCCGTTGCTGGGCGATGGCGCGGGCATTCTGATCCAGATTCCCGATGTGCTTTATCGCAAATGGGCCGACAGCGAAGGCCTCACCCTGCCCCCCGCAGGCGAATATGCCGTCGCCATGTGTTTCCTGCCGCAGGACGACACCGCCCGCGCTTTCATCACCGAGCAGTTCGAAAAATTCATCGCCAAGGAAGGCCAGCGCCTGATCGGCTGGCGCGACGTGCCGACCACGCTCGACGGGCTGGGCAAAGCGGTGCTGGCTTCGATGCCGATGATCCGCCAGTGCTTTATCGCCCGCGGCGACAATTGCGCCGATCAGGATGCGTTCGAGCGCAAGCTGATCGTAATCCGCAAGCAGACGCAGAACCCTCTGGCAGAGCTCGCTGAAAAGCATGCCATGCCCGCCATCACCAAACTCTATATGCCGAGCTTCTCCAGCCGGACGGTGGTGTATAAGGGGCTGCTGCTCGCCGATCAGGTCGGCAGTTTTTACGATGATTTGCGCAATCCCGATTGCCAGAGCGCGCTTGGTCTGGTGCACCAGCGCTTCTCCACCAACACCTTCCCCAGCTGGCGGCTGGCGCAGCCCTTCCGTTTCATATGCCACAATGGCGAGATCAACACGGTGCGCGGCAATGTGAACTGGATGAACGCCCGCCGCCGGACGATGGAATCCGACCTGTTCGGCGCCGATCTCGACAAGCTGTGGCCGATTGTGCCGCATGGCCAGTCCGACACCGCTTGCCTTGATAACGCCTTGGAATTGCTGCTGCTTGGCGGATACAGCCTCGCCCATGCGATGATGGTGCTGATCCCCGAAGCATGGGCGAAAAACGATCTGATGGATCCCAAGCGGCGCGCATTCTACGAATATCACGCCGCCTTGATGGAGCCGTGGGACGGCCCCGCCTCGGTCGCTTTCTCCGATGGTCGCCAGATCGCCGCCACGCTGGACCGCAACGGCCTGCGCCCCGCGCGCTATTGCGTGACCAAGGACGATCTCGTCTGCCTTGCCTCCGAAAGCGGCGTGCTGCCCTTCGCCGAAGAGAATATCGTGCGCAAATGGCGCCTCCAGCCCGGCCGGATGCTGCTGATCGATCTGGAGCAAGGCCGCATCATCGAGGATGAAGAGCTTAAGGCCGAACTCGCCGCCGCGCATCCGTACGAGGAATGGCTCGAAGCCGCGCAATACAAGCTCAAAGACATCGAGGCGATCGAAACCGATGCCGAGGCGGTGCTGCAACATGATGTCAGCCTGCTCGATCGCCAGCAGGCCTTCGGCTACACGCAGGAAGACATTTCGCGCTTCCTTGAGCCCATGGCGGTCAATGGCGATGATCCCATCGGCAGTATGGGCACCGACACGCCGATTGCCGTGCTTTCGAACAAGAGCCGCCTGCTCTACGACTATTTCAAGCAGAATTTCGCGCAGGTGACCAACCCGCCCATCGATCCGATCCGCGAGGATCTGGTGATGAGCCTGCTTACCATGGTCGGCCCGCGTCCGAATATTCTGGGGCGCGAGGCGGGGACGCACAAGCGGCTCGAAATCGGCCAGCCGATCCTGACCAATAGCGGGATGGAGAAAATCCGTTCGGTCGAAAGTGTGCTCGACGGCGCGTTCCGCACGGCGACCATCGACATCACCTGGGACGCGGCAAGCGGGGCAGACGGCCTCGACATGGCGATCAAGGAAATGTGCTGGGCCGCGACCGAGGCGGTGCTGCAGGACAAGAACATCCTGATCCTGTCCGACCGCGCGCAGGGGCCGGATCGTATTCCGATGCCCGCGCTGCTCGCCACCGCCGCCGTGCATCACCAGCTGGTGCGGCAGGGCCTGCGGATGCAGACCGGCATTGTGGTGGAGACGGGCGAAGCGCGCGAAGTGCACCATTTCTGTGTGCTCGCAGGATACGGCGCGGAAGCGATCAACCCCTATCTCGCCTTCGAGACGCTGGAGGATATCCGCCAGCGCAAGGCGCCCGAACTCACCCCGCAAGAGGTCGAGGCGAACTACATCAAGGCCATCGGCAAGGGGATTATGAAGGTCATGTCCAAAATGGGCATTTCGACCTACCAGTCCTATTGCGGAGCGCAGATTTTCGACGCGGTGGGCCTGTCCAGCGAATTCGTCGAGCGCTTCTTCACCCGCACCGCGACCACTATCGAAGGCATTGGCCTCAAGGAAGTCGCCGAGGAAACCGTGCGCCGCCACGCCGCCGCGTTCGGCGACAATCCGATCTATGCCAATATGCTCGATGTCGGCGGGATGTACCAATACCGCCTGCGCGGCGAGGAACACGCCTGGACGCCCGCCAATATCGCCGACTTGCAGCACGCCGTGCGCAGCCAGCCGGGGCTCGATGCGCAGGGCAAATATCGTGCCTTCGCCAAATCGGTTAACGAACAGGCCGAGCGCCTGCTCACCATTCGCGGATTGATGGAGCTGAAACCGGCGAACGACCCGGTGCCGCTCGACGAGGTCGAGCCAGCCGAGGAGATCGTCAAACGCTTCAGCACCGGGGCGATGAGCTTCGGTTCGATCAGCCACGAAGCGCATTCGACGCTCGCCATCGCGATGAACCGCATCGGCGGACGCTCGAACACGGGCGAAGGCGGGGAAGAACCATTCCGGTTCACGCCGCTCGACAATGGCGATTCGATGCGCAGCCGCATCAAGCAGGTCGCCTCGGGCCGCTTTGGCGTGACGACCGAGTATCTGGTCAATTCCGACGATATCCAGATAAAGATGGCGCAGGGCGCGAAGCCCGGCGAAGGCGGCCAGCTGCCCGGCCACAAGGTGGACAAGCGCATCGGCGCGGTGCGCCATGCGACACCCGGCGTGGGCCTGATCTCCCCGCCGCCGCACCACGATATCTATTCGATCGAGGATCTGGCGCAGCTGATCCACGATCTGAAGAATGTGAACCCCGCAGCGCGCATTTCGGTGAAGCTGGTGTCCGAAGTGGGCGTCGGCACGGTTGCAGCAGGCGTGTCCAAGTGCAAGGCCGACCATGTCACCATTTCGGGCTATGAGGGCGGGACGGGCGCATCGCCGCTCACCAGCCTGACGCACGCGGGCTCTCCGTGGGAAATCGGCCTCGCCGAAACGCAGCAGACGCTGCTGCTCAACGATCTCAGAAGCCGCATCGCGGTGCAGGTCGATGGCGGGCTGCGGACAGGCCGCGATGTCGCTATCGGTGCGCTGCTTGGCGCGGACGAGTTCGGTTTTGCCACCGCGCCGCTGATCGCCGCAGGCTGCATCATGATGCGCAAGTGTCACCTCAACACCTGCCCGGTGGGCGTGGCGACGCAGAACCCCGAACTGCGCAAGCGTTTCGTCGGCCAGCCCGAACACGTCATCAACTACTTCTTCTTCGTCGCCGAGGAACTGCGCGAAATCATGGCCGAAATGGGCTTCCGCACGGTGGAAGAGATGATCGGGCGGGTCGACCGCATCGATATGAACCGCGCCATCCGCCACTGGAAGGCCGACGGGGTCGATCTCTCGAAGCTGCTTCACACGGTCGAGGCACCCGCAGGCAAGGCGTTGTTCCAGACCGAGGTGCAGGATCACGGCCTGCAAACCGCGCTCGATAACGAGCTGATCGCCGCGTGCGCGCCTGCGCTCGCCAAGGGCGAGACGGTGCAGATCGCGCGCCCCATCCGCAATGTGAACCGCACGGTGGGCACGATGCTATCCGGCGAAATCGCACGCAAATACGGGCATCAGGGTCTGCCGGTCGATACGATCCGCGTGAATTTCACCGGCACGGCGGGACAGAGCTTCGGCGCGTGGCTGGCCCACGGCGTCACGCTCGATCTGGTGGGTGACGGCAATGACTATGTCGGCAAAGGCCTTTCGGGCGGCCGCATCATTGTGCGCCAGCCGGAGAATGTCGAGCGTGATCCGCGCGAGAACATCATCGTCGGCAACACCGTGCTGTACGGCGCGATTGCGGGAGAGGCCTATTTCTGCGGCGTCGCGGGCGAACGTTTTGCCGTGCGCAATTCGGGCGCGATCGCGGTGGTCGAAGGCACGGGCGATCACGGCTGCGAATATATGACTGGCGGCGTTGTCGCCGTGCTGGGTCGTACGGGCCGCAATTTCGCGGCGGGGATGAGCGGCGGTGTCGCTTATGTCTACGATCCCAAGGGCACGTTCCACCAGCGCTGCAATCTGGCGCAGGTCGAACTGCTGCCGATTGCCGCCGATGCGGACGATCCGGAAGGCACCGGCCTGCCGCAACAACGCGCCGCCAGCGTCGATGATTTCGGCATGGGCGATCCGCTCTACCACGATGCCGCGCGGCTGAAGATCCTGCTCGAACGGCACAAGCTGCACACCGGCTCGGCCAAGGCGGCGGAATTGCTGGCGGATTGGGCGACGACGTGTCGCAAATTCGTCAAGGTGATGCCGAAGGATTATGCGCGGGCGCTGAAGCAACTCGAAGCCGAGCGCGAGGCTGCGGCCTCGGTCGCCGCCGAATAAGGGTTACAGAACAATGGGAAAAGAAACCGGCTTTCTCGAAGTCGACCGCCAGGATCGCAGCTATGCCGATCCTGCCGAGCGGCTGAAGCATTACCGCGAATTCATCATCCCGCACAGCGAGGAGGCGCTGCAAAAGCAGGCGAGCCGCTGCATGAATTGCGGGATTCCCTACTGCCATAACGGCTGTCCGGTGAACAATATCATCCCGGACTGGAACCATCTGGTGTATGAAGGCGACTGGCAGAACGCGCTGGAAGTGCTGCATTCGACCAACAATTTCCCTGAATTTACCGGCCGCATCTGCCCCGCCCCGTGCGAGGCGAGCTGCACATTGAACATCTCCGATGCGCCGGTGACGATCAAAAGCATCGAATGTTCGATCATCGATCGCGGGTGGAAAGAAGGCTGGGTCAAGCCGCAAGTGCCGTCCGAGAAGACCGGCAAGAGCGTCGCCGTGGTCGGTTCCGGCCCGGCAGGCATGGCCTGCGCGCAGCAACTCGCGCGCGCGGGGCATTCGGTGACCGTGTTCGAAAAGTCGGACCGCGTCGGCGGCCTGATGCGTTACGGCATTCCCGATTTTAAAATGGAGAAAACGCTCATTAACCGCCGCGCGGTGCAGATGGAGGCCGAAGGCGTCACCTTCCGCACCAGCACCGAAGTGGGCGTCGATGTGTCGATGAAAAGCCTCAAGGAGAATTTTGACGCGGTCGTGCTGGCGGGCGGGGCAGAGCATCCGCGCGGGCTGGAAATTCCCGGCGCGGAAATGCCGGGCGTGCGCCTCGCCATGGAATTCCTCACCCAGCAGAACAAGCGCAATGCGGGCGACGATGAAACCCGCGCCGCCCCGCGCGGCACGCTGACCGCAACGGGCAAGCACGTCATCGTGATCGGCGGCGGGGATACCGGCAGCGACTGCGTCGGCACCAGCAACCGCCAAGGCGCGGCGAGCGTGACGCAGATCGAAATCATGCCGCAGCCGCCCGAGAAGGAAAACAAGCTGCTCACCTGGCCCGATTGGCCGATGAAGCTGCGCACCTCCACCAGCCATGAAGAGGGCGTGGAGCGTGATTGGGCAGTCCTGACGCGGGAAGTCATCGGTGAAGGCGGCAGGGTCACCGGCCTCAAATGCGTGCGCGCCGACTGGTCGGAGGGCCAGCTGAAGGAAGTGCCGGGCAGCGAGTTTACGCTGAAGGCCGACCTGATCCTGCTCGCCATGGGTTTTCTCGGCCCGCGCAAGCAGGGGATGCTCGAACAGGCGGGTGTCGAATTGACCCAGCGCGGCGCTGTCGCCGCGAACGAGAGCGATTATCGCACCTCGGACGAACAGATCTACGCTTGCGGCGATATGCGGCGCGGGCAGAGCCTTGTCGTCTGGGCGATCCGCGAAGGCCGCCAATGCGCCGCCAGTGTTGACGCGGCGCTGATGGGAGCTACGCAATTGCCGCGATGAGCGGCGAATCCACCTCCCTGCGGGACAACGCCCTTGCCGCATTCCGGCGCGGGGCGGGCGATGCGGCGGCCCTGTTGACGCAGGCGCTGGAGGCGGCCCCGCATGATGGCGCGCTGCTGATTGCCGAGGCGGAGGCGCTGGCAGAGGCCGGGGTCGATGCGCCCTTCGCGCGGCTCGAAGCGATGCTCGGCCAAGCGCCCGACTGGATTTCGGGCCATCAGGCGCTCGCGCGGCTCAAAAGCGAATTCGGCCACCCCGATCCGCTCGCCACGATCGAGGCCGCGCTGCGCAAGCTGGGCCTCCATCCCTCGCTCTGGCACGCGTATCTCGGGCTGCTGGCGGGGCGGGAACGGTTTGCCGAGGCAGCGGACCATGCCGCGCAATTGCAGCGCACAGTCGGCGCTGTGCCCGAATTGCTGCTGCTCGAAGCGCGCTACGCCGGGCTGGCGGGCGATGCCGGGCGGGGGCGGGCGCTGCTCGGCCAAGTGCCTGCGGGCACGTTCGACTACGCCTACCAATGCGCACGCAACGCGCTCCAGCGCGGGGCGGTGGAGGAAGCGGTTGCGGCGCTCGATGCAGAGCCTGCCAAGCGCGGGGACGGGGCACGGCTGTGGGCCTTGCGCGAGGTGAGTTGGCGGGCGAGCGGGGATGCGCGGCACACCTGGCTGATGGGGCATGACGCGCTGGTGGCGGGCTTCGCGCTCGACCTCGCGCCCGCACAGCGCAGCGCCATGTGCGAGGCCCTGCGCACCCTGCACAAAGCCCGCGCCGCGCCGCCATCGCAGAGCGTGCGCGGCGGCACCCAGACGCGCGGCGCGCTGCATTTGCGCGCGGAGCCGCTGTTGCAGGAGCTGTTCGCCGGGTTCGCGGCGAAGCTGGCCACATATTGCGCGCAGCTCACCGGTCTGCCGCCCGATCACCCGCTGGGCGACATGGGCGCGCAGCCTGCGCAGATCACCGCCAGCTGGTCTGTCCGGCTGACGAGCGGCGGGCATCACGTGCCGCATTTGCACGATACCGGGCGCGTTAGCAGCGCGTGCCACCTCGCCCTGCCCGAAGGCGCGGGGGCGGGCGAAGGCGCGCTCGAACTGGGCCGCCCGCCTGCCGATATGGCGCTTGCGCTGGCCCCCCTCGCGGTGATCGACCCGCAACCCGGCCGCCTGATCCTGTTCCCCAGCTTCCTCTACCACGGGACGACACCCTTCGGCACAGGCGAACGGCTGAGCGCGGTGATCGACGCGGGTTAGAGGCCCGTCGCTTTTCGCAAAGCCGCCTGAAACGCCGCGGGTTCGTCGAGTCGAAGAGCGACACGGTCGATGGTGCGGGTGCCGATCAGGCCGGGCATTTCGACCGGGCGCGCAAGGCGCAGCGTTACATTGGGCGCGCTCATGATCGCGGTATCGAGCGTCGATCTGGCCTTGAGAGTTTTGGCATCGAAGGTCTCGCCAATGCTGGCGATGGCGTCCAGCGGGATGGTGCAGTCATGCAGAATGCCCGTGCGCACGCGCAGACTGTCTTGCGTCAGCAACACCGGATTGAGCCGAAGGCTTTTGGTGAGCGCAATGAACCACAATAGCCCCGCCAGCGTCGGCGCGAAGACAAGCCACGCAACAAAGGGGCTCCACAGGCTAAGCAGCAAGTGGACGACGCCCAGCTCAATCACCTGAAGGGCGATAAACACCCCCATCATCGGCGCGAGATAGCGATGATAGCCAAACGCCTGCGCGCCTTTGGGCACGTCCGGCTTGCCGTTCCACACGAAGAGCGCGAGATGCATCATCCGCACTTCCGTGAGGAAGAATTTGAGGAACGGGCCGGGCATGACTTCGCTCAAGGCCGCCTCGATATCCGCCCCGTCGCGCCATGCCTTGGTAACGCGGCGGGCGGCAACCGCGAACCACAGCATTGCCGTGAGGCCCAGCGCGGTGAGCAACGCGGGCAGCTCGAAAATCCGCGCGCGCACCGCAGGCGATGCACCGATAATGACGATGCACACCCCAAGCGCAGCCGCGCCAAGAATGGTGTGGATTGCGGGCTTCTTCTCGACAGCCTTGGCAATGGTGGCGAGGCACAGCGCGTCCATGACGATCCACGCAAACAGCAGCGCCGCGAGCGTCGCATTGGCCGCTGCCCAATCTGTGTAGGTCATCAGCCGCGCCAAGCCGATAGCGATCACTGGCAGCACGAATGGCGCGAATTTGCGAGCAAGCACGATGGGACGGGCGCTGGTCATGGAGAGACTTTATCGCCGGATTGCAAAAGCGAAAGTGCCCACTTTCGCATCCGCGTGACGTAGGACGCAAGAACTAGGACAACCTTCATGATTGTCAGTCCTAGGAGTGCCAAGACTAGGGCCAAAAAGATCACATCCTTCCACCAAGGTGTCCAGGCTCCGCAGCCATCGAAGGCAAATGCGGCCGGAGAATCTATGACTTCGGGGCACCCTAGGTCATTAAGCCAATCCGTCCTGTAGAAGAGCAGCGAGGCGCCGAGCAGCAAGAGCAACACCGATATCAAACGATGGTCTGTAAACCGCATAAGCCAGGGGTTTGACCACGGCGCCTGCTGGAAGAAATCGGCCATATGCCAGAACCAGAGCAAGACGAAGAATATGATATAGCCTCTTAGCGCCTCGCCGAGTGGCCCGTAAAGCCATTCGTCGCGGAAGCGTCCAACCTCCCGTACAGAGTAAACCTCTTCCAGCCAATCATAGAGAGAGGTTGCCAGGATAAGCAGACTGAGCACCAGCATACTCGTCAGCCAGTTGACCAGCTTCTGCCGATACTCCGCGCTCACCTCCCACACCCCGCGCATCCCGCCATGCCCGGATCAGAGCATAGCCGCGCTGTAAACGCCGTGCGGGGATGAGCCTCAGTCACCGCAACAGCTTTCCTACAGCCGGGGGAGTTGTCAATTCGGAAGATATGAACCCTCTACCATTGTTTTCCTCGCCACAACCCTGTCCGTCCGCCCGAAAGGTGAGCGCAATTATCACTCAAAATCAATGCCATGGAAAGCGATTGCGAAAGTGACAGCGTGTAACCTTTGTCACCCAGCTACGCTACAGCGACCAGTCGATCGCGCCGCGCCCGTGCTCTTCCAGAAACGCATTCGCGCGGCTGAAGGGTTTGCTGCCGAAGAAGCCGCGATGGGCGGAGAGCGGGCTGGGGTGCGGGCTGGCGATGATGCAGTGGCGCGTGGCGGGCCCAAGCGCGGAGATGCGTTTCGCTTTGCCCTGCGCATGGCTGCCCCAGAGGATGAACACGCTCGGCAAATCACGCTCCGCCACCGCCGCCACCAGCGCATCGGTAATCGCGTCCCATCCGCGCCCCGCATGGCTGCCCGCCTGCGCCGCCTCCACCGTCAGCGTGTTGTTGAGGAGCAGCACGCCTTGCCGCGCCCAGCTTTCCAGATTGCCGTGGCGGGGGCGGTGAATGCCCAGATCGCTCTCCAGCTCCTTGCAGATATTGACCAGCGATGGCGGCTGCCGGACGCCCTCGGGCACCGAAAAGCAAAGCCCGTGCGCTTGGCCCGGCCCATGATAGGGGTCTTGCCCCAGGATCACGACTTTCACGCTGTCCAGCGGGGTGAGTTCGAGCGCGCGCAGGCGGCAGCCCCTTGGCGGGTAGATCACCTTGCCCGCCGCCTCCTCGGCGCGCAGCCAGCCGCCGAGTTGCCGTGCCTCCGGCGTGGCCAGCGCGGGTTCGAGGACGGGCTTCCAGCTATCAGGGATCGCTTCGGTCATGCTCTGTTGTTTACGCTTGGCCAGCAGCGAGGCAAAGCCGCCCTTCCCCTCCATCCCCAATGCGACTAAGGCGCGATGCGATGACTGTTCACTATCACGAAGAAGACCTGCCCGCAGGCGTGCTCGCCGATGGCCCCGTGGCCGTCGATACCGAAACCATGGGTCTTGTCACTCCGCGTGACCGGCTATGCGTTGTCCAGATCAGCGATGGCAAGGGCGATGAACATCTGGTGCGCTTTGCCAATGGCAGCGCCTATGATTGCCCCAATTTGAAAGCCGTGCTGGCCGATCCGGCACGGGTGAAAATCTACCACTTCGCCCGCTTCGATCTCGCCGCGATCGAGCATTATCTGGGCGTGGAGGCAGGGCCGGTGTTCTGCACCAAGATCGCCAGCAAAATGACGCGGACATACACCGGCTATCACGGGCTCAAATCCATCGTCGAGGAATTGCTGGGCGAAAGCATTTCCAAGCAGCAGCAGAGCTCCGACTGGGGCGCGCCCACGCTGTCCGATGCGCAGCGCGAATATGCTGCGTCCGATGTGCGCTATCTCCACCGCTTGCGCGAGGTATTTATCGAACGGCTGGAGCGCGAAGGCCGCATGGCGATGGCGCAGGCCTGTTTCGATTTCCTCCCCACGCGCGCGCGGCTGGACATTGCCGGATGGGCCGAAGAGGATATTTTCAGCCACGCGTAAGGCAGGATTCGCCACACGGGCGCTTGGGATTGAGTGATGACAGCAGCTGCCGACAGAATGCGCTCCAAGCGCCAGGCCTTCGCGGCTCCCGGCAGTGCGCTCGATAGCATTGTCCGCGTGCTGGCGTTGGGCCTGCCTGCGCTGGTCGGCGTGATTGCAGCGATGATGGTGATTTCCCCGCTGTCGCCGCGCGGCGAAGTCAGCTTCCTGCTCGATCGCAACAAGGTCGCCGTGGCGGATGACCGGATGCGGGTGGATAGCGCGCTCTATCGCGGGCAGGATGATAGCGGGCGGCCCTATTCGCTTGGCGCCGGTGTCGCGGTGCAGCGCAGCAACAGTGTGCCGCTGGTCGAGCTGGAAGACCTGACCGCGCGGATCGTTCTGCCCGAAGGCCCCGCCATGCTCACCGCCGCCGCAGGCACATATGCGATTGATGACGAGCGGGTGAGCGTTCCCGGCATCGTGCAATTCACTGCGTCAGACGGCTATGATATGTCGGCGCGCAATGTGACGATTGATCTGGCGAACCAGTTGCTGGTGGGCACCGGACGTATCAGCGGCGTAATCCCCGCAGGCACTTTCAGTGCGGATTCGATGACGGCCAATCTGGCGAGCCGAGAGATTACCCTTCGCGGCAATGTGCGCGGACGGATGGTGCCCGGGCAGTTGCGCCTGCCGCGCGGGATGGACATGGACGATTTCGAGTAAGGTGATGGTGATGACAGCACAATCGGTTGCAACACGCCCTTCGCTCCCCACACTCGCTTTGCGCGGGCTGGCGGGCGGTTTGCTGGCAGGGGCGGTTGTCTCCGCCGGGTTCGGCTCGCTGGCAGGGGCGCAGGAAATTTCCGGCCTAGCGAGCAACGAGCCGGTCAGCTGGGCTGCCGATTTCGGGCAATTGCAGGATCAGCAGAACCGCGTGGTGCTGCAAGGCAATGTCGAGATTACGCAGGGCGATTTGCGTCTGACGGCAGAGCGCACGACCATCGCTTACACGGACAATGGCGCGCTGCGCATCCAGCGGATCGATGCGAGCGGCGGCGTAGTCGTCACCCGCGGAGCCGAGCGCGCGCAGGGCGATGCAGCGGTGTATGATTTCAACCAGCGGGTGATTATCCTGTCGGGCGGTGTGGCGATCAATCGCGGGGCTGACCGGCTCGATGGCGGGCGGCTGACGATCGATCTCGATAACGGCGTCACCAGCGTCGACGGTGCCGGTTCGCGCCCTGCCAACGGCCAGAATGCGGGACGCGTGTCGGGTGTGTTCGAAGTTCCCGAGCAGGACTAATCGGCGCAGGCTTCTCGTAGGCTTTGCGCGGCTGTGGCATGGCCCTCGGCTTCGTATTGCGCGGCAATGCGGGTCAGGCGCGGGCAATCGAGGGCGGCGTCCTGCTCGCCTGCCAGCGCCATCGTGGCGGCAAAATCGTCGGGTGCGGCGGCATTGGACAAGGCATCCGGAACCTGCCTCTGCCAATGCCCTGCCTTGGCAAAGCGCGTGGCAAAGGCAGCGCGGCCCTCTGCGGTCGAGACAAGCTGCGCCGCATACAGGCTCGCCCCTTCCCCCTCGCCAATCGCATAAAGCGCGGCGATGCGCATGGCGGCGATATCGTGCGCACCTTGGGCAATGGCGGCGGCCGCCCCCGCCTGCTGCGCCAGCGGATCGCGCCAGCCGCGCTGCATCGCCAGTTCGAGCGCGGCGCGCGAGCGTTCCTCCTCACCCGCCATCGCTGCGGCGACGGCGAACAGGCCGAGATGCTCGGCGGGCAAAGGGCGGCGGGCGAGCAAGGCTTGGGCCTCGGCCAAAGCGTCCTCGCCATCCTGCGCCGCGATGGCGTGGCGCGTGCGCTGCTCTGCAGCAAAGCCGGAGAAAGCAGGCGGCACCGCGCCTGCCAATTGGGGCGCGAAACGCGCTGTGCGGTCAAGCTGCGCAAAGCCCGCCACCAGCGCCAAGCCTGCCAGCGCCAGCCAGAAGAGAAGGCGCCTCATCACCGTTCAGCCTCCCGCGCCCGCACCAGCAGCACGACGAGCACCGCACCCATGCAGAGCATAGTCTGGTTGCGCAGCGGGTAATCGAGCAGCGATTGCAGCGCGATGGCGGCCAGCCCCGCCCCCGCGCCCAGCCTCAGCCAAGTGCCTTGCGGGGAACCACCGCGCAGGCTCGCCCGCGCAATCCAGAGCAGCCAGCCCAGCGCGATCAGCAGGGCGGGAACTCCGCCCTCGATAGCGATTTCCAGCCAGTCGCTATGCGCTCTGCCTGCCTTGCGCGGCGAGACGTGTTCGAGCGATTCGTGCAGCTGGAACACCTCGTCAAACGTCCCCATCCCGCTACCGACCGGCGCATAGAAGCGCGCTGCGTAAACACTGTCTTCCCACATTTCAGGCCGGTCGCTCGCTCCGCCTGCAAACCGGTCAAGACTTGTGGCGAGACGGCTTTCGCCGCTCACTGTGAGCGCCATCGCGCCTGCACCCAGCACGCCCGCGCCCAGCAACAGCGCCGCAATCGGGGCCAGCGGCCTGCCCGTCATGCGTTTGGCGAGGATCAGCCGCAGCGCCAGCACCAGTACGGGAAGCGCGAGCAGTGCCATGCCCGAACGCGATTGGGTGAGCACCACGGCGACGGCAAACAGGGCCCCCGCTCCACCCCAGGCCCAGCGGCACAGCACATGGCGCGGCCATGGCAGCGCGGCGAGTAGCGTGAGCGCGGTCACAAATAGCAGTGCGGTCGAATTGCGATTGGCGAAGGTCGCGTAGAACACATCGGCGCGCGGGCGCTCGGCATACAGCAGGCCGATGGCATTGCCCGAGAGCAGTTGCATCGCGCCCAGCGCGAATGCCGCAACGCAGCCCCAGAGCAGCGTGTGCGCCAGCGCCAGCTTGTCCTCGCGCGGCAACGCACTGCCCAGGATGATAATCGTCGCCGGAGCCAGCGTCCCGCAAAAAGCCACCAGCGTGCGCATCGGGTCAAGGCTGAGGGGAAACCAGCGCGCGCCAAGCTCTGCCAGCGCGAAACTCTCTGCCACAGCGCCGCGCCCCGGCAAGGCCTGCCACAACGCGGGCGGCAGCGGCAGCAATTGCAGCAGCGGCAGCGCCAGCGTTGCCAGCACCAGCGCCCGCAGTCCCCAAGGCGCAGTCCGGACGAAACCGGCAACGCGCTGCGGATGGGCAGCCAGCACACCGAGCGCCAGCAGCTGGATCGCCAGATTGCGCAGTCCATAGGCAACGCCACCGCCGCCAAGCAGCAGCGCAGCGACACATAAAAGCTGGAGATGGAACCGGGCCGAGCGCACCAAGGGTCAGGTCACGCGCGGCGGCGCTCAGCCACCCGTGCCGGGCGATGCATTATCGCCGGGGCCGTCATCTTCCTCGACATCGCCGCCCAGCGCGAACAGCGCGCCGCCCAGAATGCCAAGGCCAATCAGGAATACTTCCCACGGCATGCGTCCGGGGAGCAGGAAATCCTCTTCGTCGGGGATCAGGGGCGACCAGCCAGTCGCGCCCAGCGAGATCGCGGCATCGACCGCACGGGTATTGTCCTGCGCGGCAACGGCAATGGGCGTCACAGCAAGGCTGATGGCAGCCATTCCGGCGATTGCATTCCTGATCATCTCCAGCCTCCTGCTGCCACTTGCTCGCGAAATTAGGGCAAATCCGCTATGTCCGCAATGCGCATAGCAGATCGCGCCTAACATTTCGCCAAGGCAGCGGTAAATTGCTGTCACCCTCTTGCGCCAATCACACTGGCGTAAATGCCGCTCCTGCGTGCTATAGATGGCGCCGCCATGTCCCAGCCGCTGAGCCAACGCCTGCAAGATCCCGCTTATCGCGACGCGCATCTGTGCGCCGCGCTGGTGCTGCGGCAGGAGGCGCGGCTGGCTTGGTATGACAGCTTTTTCCTGCGCCGTTTCGCCTTGGCGCGCCGCTTTCTCGAGGTGCATTCGCCCGGCGAAGTTGCGCGCTTTGTGGAAGGCTTCGCGCCGCTCCAGCCGCCGCCGGATGTCGCACCGTCCCTGCTGCCCGCATTGTTCGACGCGGCTCAGCAAAAAGCTATCATGGAGGAAGTCGCCGCGATCCGCCCTGATGCGCTGGAAACACACGAGATTGCCGCGTTTGGCCGCCACGTGGTGCACGATCACCCGCCGTTTCTCGCTTTGCAGCGCGCGCTTCTGCCCAAGGTAAGCGCGCTAGTCGGCTGCGAGCTTGCCTTGGGCTACAATTTCCTCAGCCTCTACGGGCCGACGGGGCGCTGCGATCCGCATATGGACCAGCCGCTCTCGATGTATACGCTCGATTATTGCATCGCGCAGAATGTGCGCTGGCCGATCCGGTTCAGCAGGCGGATCGATTGGATGGACGTGGCGCAGCGCCCCGCTTCGCCACAAGATGTGCTGGACGATCCGGCGCTGGACTTCACCCCTTACGAACTGGGCCAGAATGACGCGCTGCTGTTCTGCGGCAGCGCGCAATGGCATTACCGCGAGGCGATGCCGCCGGGCGGTTACAGCCATCTGCTTTTCTTCCATTACTATCCGGCGGGGTGCGAGGCGCTGGTCAATCCGGCGCAGTGGCCTGCCCATTTCGGCCTGCCGCAATTACAGGCGCTGCTCGATCTGCTCGACGATCCGCAGGTCTATGGCGGATAGCTGCCGATGAGCGGGATTGCGGCGATGTTCCGCGCCGATGGCGGGCCGGTCGATGCCGCCGTGCTGGAGGCTATGGCGGGGGCCATGTCCTATCGCGGCCTGACGGGCAGAAGCGGGGGCGGAACCGCGATGCTCGCCCATGCCGGGGAAGTCGGCCCCGCGTCGCAAACCCGCTTCCACATTGCCTTTGACGGCTATCTGCTCAACGGGCCGGAGTTGCGACGCGAGCTGGCGGAGCGCGGAGTGCACCTGCCCGGCACCAGCGATGCCGAAACGGCGCTGCACGCCTTTTCGCAGTGGGATGAGGCGGCGCTGGCGCGGTTCGAAGGCGAATTCGCACTGGTGATCTGGGATGCGCAGGAGCACCGCCTCACCTGCGCGCGCGACCATCTGGGCCTGCGCCCGCTGTGCTGGCATTGGGACGGAAGGCAGCTGCTGGTCGCCTCGGATATCGCTGCGATCATTGCGGCGATGCCCGAACACCCGCCGATCAATACCGGCTATATGGCAGAGCATCTCGCCAATTGCTGGTACACGCAGGATGAAACCGTGTGGCAAGGCGTCAACAAGCTGCGGCCCGCGCATTGGCTGGCGTTTGCACAGGGGGGCAGCACCCCCGCGATCCGCGAATATTGGACGCTGCCGACCGGGGTGACGATCCGCTATGCAAGCGATGCGGACTATGTAGAGCACTATCTCGCGCTGCTAGACGAAGTGGTGCGCGGCGCGGCCACCAGCGATGCGCCGGTTGCTGCCGAAGTCAGCGGCGGGCTCGATTCCTCGGCCATTTTCGCGCTGGCAGCGAAGTCGCAGCAAGACGGCGCGCTGGCTGCGCCCGGCCTCCACGGTTTCGCCCTGCGCGGCCATCCGGGCGACTATTCGGACGAAATCGCCCATGCCCGCAGCGTTGCCGCGCATTGGGGGCATGGATTAACCGAATGCGCGCTGTTCGAACCATCGCTCGACTGGTTTTGTGAGCAAGGGCGCAACGATGCCACGCTGGCTTTTGCTCCCAATGCGGCAATGATGGCGGGCCTGCACGCAGCGATGGCAGAGGCGGGTGTGCGCGTCTGCCTCAACGGGCATGGCGGCGATGTCTGGCTCAATGGCAGCAATGCGCAGTTCAACCAGACGCTGCGGCTGCGCGACTGGAGCGGGGCTGCACGCAGCCTGGCGGCTGACCGGCGCGATTTCGGTGCGGCCTATGCGCTGCGCAAGGGTGTGCGGCAGGGCTTGGGGCTGATTGCTCCGACAGCCGCCAAACGGGTGCTGCGCCGCATCGAAGCACAAGCGCCGCACCCGCTCGAAACGCTGTTCTGGTTGAGCGAGGAAGCCAAGCAGGCGCTGGCGGAGCGGCGCGCGCGCTTTGAAGCGGAGCTGGAAGCCGCACCGGAACACGAGCGACACAAGCTGGCGCGGCTGAAGGAACCCTTCACCGTGCTCGTCAACGAAATCACCAATCTGATGGCCGCGAAACAGAGCATCGAATATCGCAGCCCGATGCAGTCGCGGCGCTTTGTCGAATTTTGCGCGGCGACGCCTGAACATCTGAAACGGCGCGGAAAGCTGCGCAAATGGCTCCACCGCGAGGCGATGCGCGGCATTCTGCCCGAAAGCGTGCGGATGCGCGGCGACAAGGCCTTTTTCGATTCCACCTTCCGCCGACTGCAAGGCGAAACCCGCGCCTACTGCTCGCAACACATGGCGGCCAAACCCTTCGCCGAACTGGTTCGCGCAGACGGCGTGGAGGCGCTCTTCAGGCAATTTTACGCCGCAGAAATTGACGCAGGGGCCATTTGGGAGCTATGGGGAGCGTTCTCCAGCGTAGCGTTTTGCCGCGATTTTGCGGCTCCAGAGCAGGAACAGGTGCAATGAAGCAACCCATGGCGAAAAAGGCCCGGTACGAGCGCCCCGTGCTCACCGTTTTCGGCAGCGTCCGCAACCTGACGGGTGGCAGCGGCGGCATGCTCAACGGCGACAGCACCTCGATGGATATGCTCTAGGCTCTCTGGGTGCGGGCAAGAAAGCTGACAAGAGAGCGCCTGCGGGCGCTCTTTTTGTTGGCCCGGTCTGTTCCTCGCACCGGCATTGTGCAAAGAACGCATCGCCATGCCCTCGGTGCTCAACGAACATTACCGCTATCTTACGCTGGCAAAGCGCAACGCCGCCTATGCGCGTGCGCTGGGCGAGGTGGTGCAACCGGGCGACGTGGTGGCCGATCTGGGCAGCGGGTTCGGCATATTGGGCATGCTCGCACTGGAAGCCGGGGCAAAGCACTGTCACGGCATAGACCAGACCGCCGCCATCGAAATCGCCCGCGAGACCATGCGGCGCGAAGGGCTGGCAGACCGCTTCACCGCCATGCGCGGCTCCACCTTCGAGACCGATTTGCCCACGCCCGTAGACCTGCTGGTGTGCGACCATATCGGCTATTTCGGCTTCGATTACGGGATCATCGCGATGCTCGCCGATGCGCGCAAACGGATGCTGAAAGCGGGCGGGCGGATCATGCCGCAAAGCATGGATATGCATATCGCGCTCGCCGAAAGCCCGTTCTTGCGCGACAAGGCGGCGCGCTGGGACGTGCCCGGAATGCCGCCTGCCTTTGGCTGGCTGCGCGAATATGAAGCCAATGCGATCCACTCGCACCGCTTTCCCGCAGAAGCGATGCTCAGCGGCCCTGCGACCATCGCCACCGTCGATTTCCGCGAGGATGCCCCCGACCTCTTTACTTTCAAGGACACGCTGACCGCCACGCGCGACGGGGTGGTGGACGGGATTTGCGGCTTTTTCGCCGCGGCGCTCTGCGACACGGTCAGTATGACCAACAGCCCGTTTGCTGCCGACGCTATCGGGCGGGCCAATGCCTTTTTGCCATGCCGCACGCCCTTTGCCGTGCGCGCAGGCGATGCCATCGCGGTGAGCCTTTCGATCCGCCATGATCCGCGCATCGTCAACTGGACGATCACGCCTCCCGAAGGTGGAGAGAAGCAGGCAATGTCGACCTGGCATTCGCAGATCCTCTCCAGCGAAGGGCTGGGCATGGCCGGGGCATGAGCGACGGATACGCGCTGGCCGATGCGCGCGGGCAGGATGTGCTGGCGGCCCTGCCCTATGACCGCTGGATCGCGGCGAGCGGCGAAGTCATGGCAGAGTTCCACCGTGACCCGGCGGGCTTTCGCGTGCGCTTTCCCGGCAATGCCGACTTCGTGGTCGCGGCGGAGACGCTGGCGGTCCGCTGCGAACCCGTGCCCGGTACGGCGCGGGCCGATTGCGATACTCTGTGGCACAATGCGATTGTCCCGCTGCTCGACAATCATCGCGGCGCGGTCAGCCTCCACGGCGCGGCCTGCCTGATGGGCGACAAAGCCGTCGGTTTTGTCGGCGCATCGCGGCAGGGCAAGACGACGCTGGCCGCCGCCTGCGCGCTAGCGGGGCATCCGTTTCTGGCGGAGGATGCCATCCGGCTGGAAGGCAACGCCGCGCCTTACCGCGTGCTGCCGGCACGGCCGCTGCTGCGGCTGTTTGCGGATAGCGCGGCGCGGCTGTTGCCCGATGCTGGCGGCGCGCCGGAAGGCACGGACAAGCTAGACCTCGCCGCGTCGCACCGCTTACCGCACCACGCACACCCCGCCGGTCTGCGCGCGATTTACCTGCTGGGCGAGAATCGCGAAGGCCCGCCCGCCTTCACCCGCCTCGGCCAGCAGGCGGCGCTCGCCGAACTGATGCGCCATGCCTTTATCCTCGATATCGAGGACAAGCCGCGCCTCGCCGCGCATTTTGACCGGCTGGCGCGACTGGCGGGGACTGTGCCGATGATCCGCCTCGATTATCCGAGGCGATTTGATTGCCTAAGCAATGTCGTCGAACGGCTGGCGGAAGATGCGGCGAGCCGCTAGAATACAGCGCATGGCCGACACTCCAAGCATCGCCGTCAAGGACACGATCGTCGCCCGCGAAGTTGGCGGAGAAATGGTACTGCTCGATCTCGAAGCGGGCACCTATTTCGGGCTCAACGCGGTAGGTGCGCGGATCTGGGCGGCGTTGGGAGAAGCACCGCAAACGCAGGCCGCCCTCACCACATTGATTGCTGCCGAATTCGATGCGGAGGAGGCGGTGATCGCGCAGGATATCGCCGCGCTGCTTGCCGATTTGCAGACCAACGGGCTGGTAGACATCACCGCCTAGGAACAAGCCGCCGCCACAGCGCGCTGCCGATCCTGCGCAAGCGCAAGGCGGTGAGCGGCCAGCGCGCCATGCCGGGATATTTGTCGCTGAGAAAGGCACGACTGGGCAGCAGCGCGGCGCGCAGCACCTCCTTGCGCTGCGCCCAGCCATCCGCATTGGCCCAATTCGCGCGCAGATGCTCCCAGCCGTCCTTGTGGAAGACAAAGCGGTCGATCGCCCCGCCGTCACCCGCAGCCCGCAGCATCGCTAGAATTTGGGCTGGCACCGGGGCGGCGAAATCGTGCTGCGCTGCCTCTATCGCTCGCAGAGCGACCAGAGCGGCCCCGCGCTCCATCGCCAGCTGCGCCAGCGCGCGCCACGCCTCCTCGTCAAAGGCATTCGCCTGCAACGCCGTGCCGTAAGACCATGCGAGGCGGCACGAACCGCGCCGGTACGCGCCTTCCACCAGATAACCCGATCGCGCGTGCAGCGCCTGGTTGAGCGCATCATTGAGGAACGTGCGCAGCGGATCGGTGGCGCGCGCCGTGGGCGAAAGGCGCGGCAGCGGCACCGCATGCGCCAGCGCTTCGGCGGGCGAAAACAGCGTTGCTGCCGCCGGAGCCGAGGCGCTATGCCAGTGCAGATCGAACTGGTGTGCAAAGCCGCTGGCTGTCTTGTCCAGCCAGATCTCCTGCATCGTGCCCGGCAGATCGAGTGTCAGCCCGAGCGACGCGAGCACATTGCGCGCCGCCGCCGCTTGCCCGGGCGTCACCAGCAGATCGCTATCCCCGCGCCGCCGCAGCGCGGGATCGGGATAGACGCTGTAGGCGAGCGCGCTGCCCTTGGTCACCAGCACCTCAACGCCGCCCGCCGCCAGTGCATCGAGAACGCGGACGAGGCGCGCCTTGTGCGAGGCTTCCCACAGCGCCTGCAAGCGCGCTTCCTCCAGCAGCCGCGCGCGCAGAGCATCCGGCCAATCGGCGCAGCTGTTCCCCGCCTCGACAATCGCCAGCGCGCAGCCGTGAAAGGCAATGGCCTGCCAAGCAGCCTCGCTTTGGCCATCGTCCCAAGCGGGAAAGGGCCAAGGAGCCTCTCCCACCATTGCCCTCGCCAGAAAGCTGCGAAGCTCGGTCTCGCCGAAATCGTCAGTCACGGGCGCGCTTTGCTGCATCACCCAACCGATTGCGCGCGCCGCCCTGCGCTGTCAAATCTCCGCATCGGGTAACCTTCCCAGATTGTGTTTGACCCTCCCCGCCCGCGCTGCGATGGATTCGCCCATGGCGAGCCAAGCGCGCAAGGGCATTATTCTGGCAGGCGGGAGCGGGAAGCGGCTCTATCCGCTGACGCGCGGGCTCTCCAAACAGCTGATGCCGGTGTTCGACAAGCCGATGATTTACTATCCGCTCAGCACGCTTATGCTGGCGGGCATTCGCGACATCCTCGTCATCACGTCCCCCGAAGACCAGGCGCAATTCCGGGCGATGCTTGGCGACGGATCGGATTTCGGCGTGGCGCTCTCTTACGCCGTCCAGCCAAAGCCCGAGGGGCTGGCGCAGGCCTTCCATATCGGCGCGAATTTCGTCGCGGGCGAGCCGAGCGCGCTCGTTTTGGGGGACAATATTTTCTACGGCCACGGCCTTGCGGGATTGCTGCAAAATGCCTCGGCGCAAGCGGCGGGCGGCACGGTGTTCGCTTACCGTGTGAGCAATCCTTCCGCCTATGGCGTGGTGGAGTTTGACGCAGAAGGACGCGCGCGTTCCATCGAGGAAAAGCCCGCCGCCCCGAAGTCTTCCTACGCGGTCACTGGCCTCTATTTCTATGACGACACGGTGGTCGAGCGCGCCCGTGCGCTTGTGCCCAGCGCGCGCGGAGAGCTGGAAATTACCGATCTCAACCGCTCCTATCTGGCAGATGGGGCGCTGTCGTTGGAGATCATGGGGCGCGGTTTTGCCTGGCTCGACACCGGCACCCACGCCTCGCTGCTCGATGCCGCCAGCTATGTGCGGATTACCGAGGAGCGGCAGGGGCTGAAGATCTGCTGCCCCGAAGAAATCGCGTGGCGGCAGGGCTTTATCGACGATGCGCAATTGGAAGCGATTGCCGCACCGCTTCGCTCGTCGGGCTATGGCGAATATCTGCTGGCGCTGCTGGCCGAGGGGCGCTGACAATGCAGGTGATCCCGACCGCGCTGGACGGCCCGCTGATTATCGAGCCAAAAGTGCACGGCGATGATCGCGGGTTCTTACTCGAAAGCTGGAATGCGCAGGCCTTTTCAGAGGCCGGGCTCGATATCGCTTTCGTTCAGGACAACCATTCCCGCTCGGACAAGGGGGTGCTGCGCGGCCTGCATTTCCAGCAGCCGCAGCCGCAGGGCAAGCTGGTGCGCGTGGTCAGCGGCGCGGTGTTGGACGTGGCGGTTGATCTGCGGCGCTCTTCGGCGACATTCGGCCAATGGATCGGCGTGGAGCTTTCCGCGGCGAACAAGCGGATGCTGTGGGTGCCGCACGGCTTTGCGCATGGCTTCCTGACTTTGGCAGACGGCACCGATGTCCTCTACAAATGCGATGCGCCCTATGCGCCAGAGCATGAGCAGGTGCTTGCCTGGGATGATCCCGATCTCGGCATCGAATGGCCGCTCGAAGGGCTGGAGCCGCGCCTCTCCGACCGTGACCGCGCGGGCCGCGCGCTAACGGACACCGGGGGTTTCGCGTGAAGGTTCTGGTTCTGGGGGCCACGGGTCAAGCCGGCAGCGCGCTCATGCAAACAGCGCCTGCCGGTGTGGAAGTGCAAGGCGCGGGCCGGGCCGAGTGCGACCTGACGGACGAGGTCGCACTCGAAGCCTTCATCGCGGCACAGCAGCCCGACCTCATTATCAACGCCGCCGCCTACACCGCCGTTGATGCAGCCGAGAGCGATGCCGATACTTGCTATGCCATCAACCGCGATGCTGTTGGCAGCTTGGCTCATGCGATGAACAGGAGCGGGGGCAGGCTGGTGCACCTTTCTACCGACTATGTCTTCGATGGCCAATCAAGCCGCCCCTATCTGCCTGACGATCACCGGCACGCACTTGGTGTCTATGGCAAGTCGAAAGCGGCGGGCGAAGACGCGCTGGGCGCAGATGATCTCCTCATCCGCACATCATGGGTCTATTCCGCAGGCCACTCCAATTTCGTCACGACCATGCTGCGGCTGATGCGTGAGCGCGACGAAGTGCGCGTCGTTGCCGACCAGATCGGCGCGCCGACATGGGCGATGAGCCTCGCCAACACGATCTGGAAACTCGTTGAAGCGGGCGCGAGCGGCACCTTTCACCACTGCGACGCGGGCGTTGCCAGCTGGTACGATTTTGCCGTCGCCATTCAGGAGGAAGCGCGCGCGATGGGCCTGCTGGAGACAAGCGTGCCGATCATCCCGATCCGCACGAGCGACTATCCCACTCCCGCCCCGCGCCCTGCATTTGCGCTGCTCGATTGTGCGAAAACCCGCGCCTTGCTCGGCGACGGGCACACGCATTGGCGCACGAACCTTTGGCATATGCTGCGCGCGGAGAAATACCGTGGCTAACCTTCTCGTCACCGGCGGCGCGGGGTTTATCGGCGGCAATTTCGTGCATTACTGGTCGCGCGAGAAGCCCGGTGACACGATCATTGTGCTCGACGCGCTCACCTATGCGGGCAATGCTGCAACCATCGCCGGGGTGGAGCAGGCCGAGCTGGTGGTGGGCGACATTTGCGACACCGTGCTAGTCGAGAAACTGCTGCACGAGCGCGAAATCGACACGCTCGTCCATTTCGCCGCCGAAAGCCATGTCGACCGCTCGATCAGCGGCCCGGATGCTTTTATCGCCGCCAATATCGTGGGTACCCACTCGCTGCTCAAGGCCGCGCAGGCGGTGTGGCTGGATAGCGGTTCGGGCAAGCCGCACCGCTTCCACCATATCTCGACCGACGAGGTTTACGGCTCGCTCGGCCCCGATGATCCCGCCTTTTGCGAGACAACGCCCTACGCCCCCAATTCGCCCTATGCGGCGAGCAAGGCCGCGTCCGACCATTTGGTGCGCGCATGGCACCACACCTTCGGGCTGCAGGTGACGACCAGCAATTGCTCGAACAATTTCGGGCCGTATCAACATCCCGAAAAGCTAATCCCGTTGTTCTTGCTCAATGCGCTGCATGGCCGCGCGCTGCCGATCTATGGTGACGGGATGAATGTGCGCGACTGGCTTTTCGTCACCGACCATTGCCGCGCGCTGGCCGCTTGCCTTGAACGCGGCGTGCTAGGCGAAGTCTATGCTATCGGCGGCGGGGCGGAATTGCCTAATATGGCAGTAGTGGACGCGATTTGCGCGCTGGTGGATACGGCCTTTGCCGCAGACCCAACGCTCGCCGCGCGCTTCCCCGATGCGCCCGCAGCAAAAGGCCAGCCGACCGCTTCGCTCAAACGCTTTGTGGAAGACCGCAAGGGCCATGACCGGCGCTATGCCATCGACGCGCACAAGGCGGCAGCCGAACTCGGTTTCACCCCCGCCCACGGTTTCGAAAGCGCGCTGAGGCAGACTTTGCGGTGGTATCTGGCTAATGCAGGCTGGTGGCGGCCCTTGCTGCCAGAGGCCTAACAGCGCGGAGAACGGCTCGTGCAGCGCATTCACCGGCACAAAGTCGCAAACCGGTCAGGCGGCCACAACCTTCGCCGGATTGCCGCGCACCCGCGTGCCCGGGGCGACATCCGCCGTCACAATCGCGCCGGGATCGACAATCGCGCCCGCGCCCACCCGCACGCCGGGCATCACAATCGCACGAATGCCGATGCGCGCGCCTTCCTCCACATAGGTATCGAGATAGAGCCCGCGCGACATATCATGCGCAAGGATGACCGCGTAATCCTCCACCACCGCGCCTGCCGCGATGTGGATACCCTTGGGCCAGGTGCGGTCGATATGCGCAGTCGCGGCAATGCGCGCTGCAGGGTGGATATCCTGCCGCCAGACCCAGCGGCGCAGCAGCTTTTGCAGGCTGAGATAGGGTGATGCAGGGCCGAGCATCTGCCTGCGATATGCCCTTGGCCTGCGCGCTGCAAGCAGGCGGGGACGCATAGCCATGGCGAGCTTGCGGAATCTGCGCGGACTGCGGAAAATCCTGCTGTCGATGCGGCGGCTATACCTTGGCTGGCGGCACGGGATTGTGATCGCGCCGGGCACGCAAGTCTCCCTCTCGGCGCGCTTTTTTCCGGCGGGTCGTGGTTCGATCCGCATCGGCACGCACAGCCTTGTCGCCTTCCACACCGTGGTGATGGCGCGCGAGGGTGCCGTGACGCAGATCGGCGCGAATTGCTTTATCGGCGGCGGCGCGATGATCCTTCCCGGCGTGCGTATAGGCGACAATGCGATTGTCGGCGCGGGCGCGGTGGTTTTCGACGATGTTCCGCCGCGCGCCATGGTGCTGGGAAATCCGGCGCGCGTAGTGCGCACCGATCTGCAAACCGGTGCCTTTGGTCGTCTGCCAGAGGCCGATGCCAACACCCAGCGCTATTATCATGCAGCGGACACGGCAGATGGCTGAGCCCGCCCCGCGATCCACGCCACGGTTCGGCCTGATCGGCACTTTCGATGTGGAGAATTACGGCGATTGCCTGTTCGCGCACGTCTATGCGCATTTGCTGCGCGGGCATTTCCCGGAGGCGGAGATCAAGCTGTATTCGCCCTTTGCGCGGGCAGCGGAGATTCTCGATTTCGCGCCGGTGCACGCGCTGCCCGCAACGCTCGGTGAACGTCCCATCGCGGCGGATGCATTGATCCAGACCGGCGGGGAGACGCTTGCGGTGGGGCATTCCTCGGGGACTTACCTGCTGCCCGATAAGACGCTCAGCCACTATCTGCGGATGTGGCTTGCGCCCACCGTGTGGAACGGGCGCGGCGCGGCGCGCTTTTTCGCGCATGGAGTGGGGGTGCCACCGACGCTGGCGCAAGGGCTCGGGCCAACCGCGCGGGTGCTGCACAGTGCGGAGCGGGTGCGCGCACGCGACGCGGTCTCGGCGCAGCATCTCGGCTGCGAAGTCGCGGTCGATCCGGTCTTCCTGCTCGCCGATGTGCTTGCAGCAGACCAATGGCAAGAACGGGCACGGCGCGCTTTGCCAGCGGGAGCAAGGCCGGGTGATTACATCGTCTGCCATATCTCGCCGCCCTATGCCGAGGGGCAGGATGCGGTGTGGCTGGAGCAAGTCATCGCGCTGCTCCGGCGCACGGGCGGCACGGCGTTGCTGCTGCCCGTCTGCCATTTTCTGGGCGATCATGCGTATTTGCAGCTCGCCGCGAAGGCCATCGCCCGCCGCGCGCCCGATCTGGCAGGGCGGGTAATCGCACCTGAGGCCAATCTGCGCCCCGTGCTTGATACCGCCGCGATCATTGCCGCTTCGGCAGGGGTGGTCACCTCCTCGCTCCACGCTGCGGTGACGGCGGCCGCGTTTGGCCTGCCGCTGGCGGTCTATCCGGGTCGCGGCGGAGCGCATGGCAAGCATAGCCAGACGCTGCTGGCCGCTGGGGTAACGGACGGGATTGCGCTCACCATCGGCGATCTCGACAACACCTTCGCCGCCTCGCAGGCGAGCGACCGCTTGGCGCAGACTTCCATCGCCCGGCAGCGGGCGAAGGAGGGCTTCGATGCGCTTTGCGCCGCCATCTCCGGCGATGCGCGGACGACCGGCCCTGTGGCAGAGGCCGATCTCGCCGAACTGATCCGGCTCGATCGCGTGGCGATGACGCCCGCCGCAAGCGCGCGGCGCGCCTTGCGGCGGATCGCGCACCGCTTCCCGCACTTGCGGGCAGCGCGCTTGCGCCATTCCTTCGCGCGGCGATTGGCTGTATGAGCGGGCCGAGGTTTCCAATTGCACGCAGCCACCCTTCCTGATCCCTATCGCCCTGAAAGCGGGCAGGAAGCGCAAGTACCCGCTGGCGCTGTACTAGGCGCGTGGCAGCGCATTCTGCCCGCCGTCATCCTGATCTATTCGGTAATGCTGTTTTCGCCCGAGGTGCGGATTTCCGCCGCCGGGCTCAATATCTATTCCTACCGCATGGCGATCCTGCCGCTCCTGGCGGTTGTGGTGCTGCGCTATCTGCGCGGCCATACGCGCTGGAGCCTGACCGATACGCTGGTGATGCTCGCCGCCATCTGGATGCTGGCCTCCTTCACCGTGCATTTCGGTGTGGGCGACGGGCTGGTGCGGGCAGGCGCGCTGGTGGTGGATTTTGCCGGAGCCTATTTTGTCGCGCGGATATCGCTGGGGCAAATGGTCGATTTTCGCCGCCTGCTGGTGGCCATCGCGCCCGGCCTTGCCGTGGCAGGCGCGCTGATGACGTTGGAAAGCGTCACCCACCGCTTGCTGGTGCGGCCGTTCTGGCGGGAGATTTTCGGGCCGTTGCCCGAATATTTCGCCGGTGAAGCGGTGGCCGATCTGGTTTACCAGAACGAGATCCGCCTTGGTTTGTTGCGCAGCTATTCGGTGTTCTCGCACCCCATTCTGGGCGGCGCGGTGCTGATCAGCGCCTTCCCGCTCTTCCTGTTTGCCGGGCTTCGCGGCTGGCCGAAGCTGGCCGGGCTGGGCGCGGCGCTGGCGGGCTTCTTCTCGCTTTCCTCCGCCGCCATTCTGGGACTGTTTCTGGTGCTGGGACTGGCAGCGCTGGAATATCTGAAGCGCAGCATTGCCCGGCTGCGCTGGTCCGCCATGGCCGCGATCGGCCTCGTGCTGCTGCTGGCTGCGCAGCTGTCTACGGCGAACGGGATTGTTGCCGCGCTGTCCCCGTTCACGATCAATCCGGCAACTGCCTATATCCGCCGCGTCCAGTGGCAATATGGCCTCGACGCGGTCGAGCGGCAACCGGTGTTCGGCTATGGCTACGGGCTGATCGAGCGCGCCGCGTGGATGACCGACAGCATCGACGCGCACTTCCTTGTACTGGCGATCCGTCACGGCATTCTGGTGCCGCTGCTGCTGCTGGTGGCGATGATCGGCGTGATGGTAACAGCGGGCCTGCGCGCCGGGCGCGAAGCGGAGCATCGCAGCCTGCTGGTCGGGTATAATTTCTGCCTGTTCACCCTGATCTTCGTCGGCATGACGGTGACCTATTTCGGCGAATCGCAAATCTGGCTGATGTTCATTCTCGGCCTTGGCGCATCGCTTGTCGCGGTGCCGGCTCTGCCTGCGCCGCCTGCGCTGCCTGCGCGGGACGGGTAAACCCGCCGCCGTGACCATTGCCCGCAACAGTTTGTATTCGGCTCTCGGCGCGGGGCTGCCGCTGCTGGTGACCATCATAACTCTGCCGCTGCTGATCGGCCAGATCGGGCTCGAGAGGTACGGCGTGCTGGCGATTGCCTGGCTCATCCTTGTTTTTGCCGGGCAAGCCGATTTCGGCCTTGGCTATGCGATCACCCAGCGCATCGCGGGCGGCAAAGATGGCGCGCCGCCCGACATTGCCGTTACCGGCTTTGTCCTCGCGCTTGGCGCGGGACTGCTTACCGGGCTGGCCGGCGCGCTGCTTGCCTATCTCTTCTTTGCCCACGGCATGGCGTTGTCACCCGCTTTGCAGGCCGAGGTGCTGCACGCGGTGTGGATGATCGGCGCGGCGACATTGTGCGTCACGCTGTTCGGCTGGGCCATCGGCTGCCTTGCGGGGGAGGAGCGCTTCGGCGCGGTCTCGCTGCACACGCTGGTGACCAATAGCGGCCTGCAATTGCTGCCGCTCGCCGCTGCTTTCCTCATCGCGCCCGATCTTGCCACTTTGCTTGCCGCGACACTGCTCGCGCGCCTTGCCGGACTGGTGCTGGCGACGCTGTCGGTCTGGCGCGCCATGCTGCGCGAAAGCGGCGGCACTTTCTCGCGCGCCATTGCCGCCAAGCTGCTCGATTTCGGGCGCTGGATCATGCTGTCGACCATCACCAGACCGGTGATCACCATGGCGGACCGCTTCCTGATCGGCGTGCAATTGGGCGCGGTGGCGGTCGCTGCCTATAGCGTGCCGTACCAGATCGCCAGCCGCACCCAGCTGGTGCCGCAAGCGGTGATCCGCGTGCTGTTCCCGCGCTTTTCCGCGCTCTCGCCAGAGGACGCGCTGGCGACGGCGCGCAAGGCGGTGGTGATGCTCGCCAATATTTCCGCGCCCTTCATGCTGGTGCTGATCTGCCTTGCCGATCCGCTGCTGCGGGCGTGGCTGGGGAGCGAGCTTGACGAACGCTCGATATTGCTCGCCCGCGTGCTGCTGGCGGCGTTCTGGCTGAGCGGCGTGTCGGTGCTAGCGGCGACATTTATTCAAGCACGGGGCGAGCCGCGCTTCACCGCGCTGTGGCATTTGGTGCAAGTGCCACTGTTTGTCGCCGCGCTGTATTTCGTCGCGCCCGTCTGGGGGCTGGCGGGCTTCGCGCTGGTGTTCCTGCTGCGCACCGTGATCGACGCGGGCGTGTTGATGGCGAAAGCAGGGCTGGCCACTGCGCCAGTGTTGCTGCGGCTGGCCCCGCCCGCCTTCGCCATTACCGCTGCGATGGCGGCGCACAGCCTGCTGACGGGATGGGAGATTTCGCTCGCCGCCGCCGCAATCGGGGGCGCGGGCAGCGCAGTGATCGCGCATTTCGCCAGCCCGCGCGACTATCGCGACCGGCTCTACGCGCTCCTGCGACTGCGCCGCCCTGTCTTCAGTCGCTAGGCCGCGACCGCACCTTTCGCAGCCAGCGCGCCACGCTTGCGGCGCCCCTGCGCCGTCCGCACCACGGCTGGCACCGGCGTCGCCAGCAAATCGCCGCGGGGCGCGAAATCGCCTGCCGCAGCGTCGGCATAGAGCGTCATCGCATCCCCGCCCGCCGTGCTGGCCGTATCCGCAGACTTACCCGCCTCCACCGCGTGCACATGGTTGTTCGCCATCGCCAGTGCGGGGCTCGGCCCGTTCTGCCAGATCAGCGCGCGCAGCGAATTGTTCGCCACCAGACAATAGGGATCGACCGAAAGCCCCGCGCTGTTGATGCGCAAAACCTGCGTCGCCATCGTGTTATGCGCCACGACAAAATGGCTACGCGCGCCGCTCACCGCGCTGCCCAGATCGCTCGAATTGGGCGCATCGGTCTTGTTGTGGAAGGCATTGTTGAGCACCAGCACATCGGCGAGCAATTGGCCGGGCAGGAAGAGGTTCTGCGTCACCAGATCGATGCCGATGTTGTCCGCGACCACGATGTTCTCCAGCGTCGCGGCGGTGCTGACCTGGCACCAGTCTGCATGGATATCGAAACTGGTATAGAGCCGCAGCGGCACCGGCCCGACGCTGCGCGGGGCAAAGGACAAGCCCTTGCCGCCATCGACGCCCAAAGCCTGCGCCGCGCGGCTATCATCGAGCACGCTCGCCTGCCAACCCGGCCGCGTATTGAGCCATGCCGCCACATCCGCCACACTATAGGCATCGTGCGCCAGAAAGGCGGCCTGGGTGGTGTTGATCTGCAGCGTCTCGGTCACCGCGCCATAAGTGATGGTGAGCAAATTGTTGCTGGAAATGGCGATGCTCGCCCCCGCTTCCAGCCCCATATAGGCCACCTCGAGCGCGGCAATCTGGTCAACATAGGCGCGGCTGTCATGGCCCAGTACACGATTGCCGACCATGCAGAAGGCATCGTTGAAAATGTCCGCCCAGCACTCGCGCACCACATTGCCGCGCGCCAGCAGGCATTTGTCGAGACTGTTATAGGTGTGGGTGAAGGTGCATTCGGTGAAATAGTGGCTCCCCCGGATCAGCCAGCCGAGGAATGTGCGCGTCGTCTTGCGCCACAGCGCATAGGCGCCGCGCGACTGGGTGAAGCGGCAGCCATCAAACCAGCAGCCGGTTAACAGCTCCAGCTCGTGCGCATTGGCAAAATCGACGGTGATATTCTCACCGCGCAGGCGCAGGAATTCGATGAAGGGGCGAAACCGCACGAAGGAACCGCCATCGAATGCCGCCGCATCGGTGGAAATGACCACCGGCGCGCTCGCTTCGATTGTGCAATAGCCTTGCGGAGCATAGGTGCCCGCAACTGCGCCCAGTTCATAGGAGCCGCCTTGGGTAATGCGCAGCAGCGGATGGCCCGCGCCTTGCGCCTTGGCATGGCTGGCGGCGGCAATGCTGGTGAAATCGCCACTGCCATCGGCGCGGATGTCGAGCACAAGGTCATGCGCGCTAGGGGCAGGGAAGACGCTGTAAGGGCCGATCACCCGCGCCTGCATAGTGGCATCGCGCGGCACCGCTTCGATATAGAGCAGCGCCTCGCCATGCGTGCCGTTGTTCGCCAGCTCGGCCCAATAGCCGAAATAGTGGACGCTCTTGCCGTTCGCATCGCGAAAGCTGTGCACGCGCGGCTCGGTCACATCCACGCTGGTGCCTTCGTAATGGAAGGTCACCTTGGCCAGCCCCATCGTGTCGAACAGGCTGCCGCCATCATTCGCCCCGGCATAAACGCCGACGGTTAGCCTGCCGGTAAACCGCTGGCGCGGCGGCACCAGCAACCGACAAGCGGGCTTCGCTGTCGTGCGCACAGGATCAAGCGGGAGCGCGGCAAAGCCGCTCCCGGGCGCTCCGGTAAAGGCGGGCGCGGGGACGAGCGCAGGCAGCGGAGCGGGCCGCGCAGCCGGTCTGCCACCGCTGGTCGAAGGGCGCACGCCCAAGCCTAAGGCAGCGCTCATGCGAGCGCCACGATATCGGCGGCGCTGGTGCCGGTCGCGCGCACCGCCACCGCGCGCACGGGCAGAATGCTGCCCGGCTGCACATCGCGGAAGGTGACATCCGCGTCATCATCCTGCGCCCGCAGCACCAAATCGCCGCCCAGCCCGACATACAGCGCCTTCGCCGCAACGGGGAATGTGCCCGTATCATCGGGCTGCACGGCAAAGCACGAGCGGGCGGGCGCAGTAACGCTGTCGCTGGCGGCGGTGTAACGGTCTTCGGGCATGGTAAGGCTCCTTCGATCAAGCAGGCCGAGCGAGTAGCGATTCGCAAAACCTGTAGGAAAGCGCGAAATGCGAACGCGCGCGGATTGTCTCGCCCTCGGAGCACTCCTAGAACGAGGGGCCATGGCCGAACTCACCGTCATTCTCGTCAGCTTCAACACGCGCCAGCTGACATTGAAGGCGCTGGAGACGCTGTTCGCAAATGCAGGCCGGGTGGCGATGGACGTGATCGTGTGGGACAATGCCTCGCATGACGGCTCAGCAGATGCGGTGGCGCAGGCCTTTCCGCAGGTGACGCTGGTGCGCAGCGCGAAGAATATCGGCTTTGGCGCGGCGCATAATGCGCTGACCGGCCGCATCACCACCGACCATCTGCTGCTGCTCAATTCGGACACCGAAACGCTGCCCGGCGCGATTGCCGCGCTTCTTGAGTTTGCCCGGACGAACCCGCAAACGGGCATTGTCGGCGGGCGGACGCTGTTTGCCGATGGCAGTCTCAATCCCAGCTCGTGCTGGAACCGGATGACGCCGTGGAGCCTGTTTTGCTCCGCCACCGGCCTCACCCGCCTTTTCCGCCATAGCGCGCTGTTCAACCCCGAAGGAATCGGCGGCTGGCTGCGTGACAGCGTGCGCGCGGTCGACATCGTGTCGGGCTGTTTCCTGCTGATCCGTACCGATTTATGGCGCGCGCTCGGCGGATTTCACCCGCGCTATTTCATGTATGGCGAGGATGCCGATCTATGTCTGCGCGCCAAGGCCATGGGCTACCAACCGATGATCACGCCGGCGGCGCAAATCGTGCATCTGGGCGGTGGTTCGGTGACCCAGCGGGAGGAGAAGATGGTGCAGCTGCTGCGCGCCAAGGCCAGCCTGATCCGCGACCATTGGAGCACGCCTGCACAGCCCCTCGGCCTCGCTCTGCTGTGGTTGTGGAGCGCCGCGCGGCGCATTGGATCGCTCGCCAGCGGGCGCGGCGACGCGGTGCTATGGCGCAATCTGTGGCAGCGGCGGCGCGAATGGCTGCGCGGCTATGGCGGCTAGCGCAGCGCCTGCCGGAGCCCGCGGGCAAACGCCTCCCCAATCCCGGCGCGGGTAAAACGTTGCGCATCAGCCGAGCTTTGCCAATCGGCCAAGGCGGCCTTCAATCGCGCTTCGTCCCGCAGCAGCCGCGCCATTCCATCGGCAATCGCGTGATGTTCGTCCGGATCGACCCGCAACGCAAAGGGCGCATCGTCGAAATAGCCATCCACCGCGCGCCCTGCCGGATAGAGAATCGGGAGGCCCGCAAACAGCGCTTCGGTAAACACCATGCCGAAACTCTCGCGCAGGCCGGGCAGCACGAAGCCGGCGGCGCGGTTCAACCGGGCGGGCAAGTCGGCGCTGGCGATGGGGCCTGCGAAACCCAGCCCCGGCACCTTGGCGAAGCGGGCGGCAAGGCTCTGCGCGAGCGCCGCGCTTCCTCCGCCGACTATCTCCAGCCGCGCCTCCTCGTCCCGCTTGGCAAGGAGCGAAAGCGCATCCGCCATCCCGCGCAGATTCTTCCAGCGATGGCCCGCGAGATGGAACACGCTCACCAAAACTTCGCCGCCCGCGCGCGGAGCGATCATGGTGTCGCACTCGAACGCACAGGGCAGAGCGATGCTTGGCCCTGTGCGCGCTCCGAGCCGGTCTTCAAGCAGCCGCAATGTCCATGGCGCGAAGGGGAAGACTACCCGCGCCTCGCGCAGGATCGCGGCAAAGCTGTGGCGCAAATCGGGGCGGGCGGCGGTAATCCGGCTGTCGGTATTGCCTTGCAGCGACAGGGCGAAGGGCACACCCAGACGCTGCGCCAGATGCCGGGCAACAATCCCTTCGATGGTGAGCTTGTGGCCGACGATCAGGTCCGGCCGCCAGTCCTTGCGCCAATGCTGGCCGAGCCGGTGCTCTAACTGGTGCTCCAGCCCCTGCGCCAGCCGCACCAGCGCGGTCTGGTGCAACACGCCTTTGGGCGGCGCGGCATAGGTGAAGGCGAGGCCCCGGTCGAAGGGCGTGGGCAGCCCGATCATCGCGTCCGCAGCGCCCGCTCCGCTCGCCAGCAAAGCCGCTTCCCGCGCCGACGGGGAGACACGGTTGAGGGAGATAACGCGGTGATCGAATTCGCCGGTGGTCAGCTCCAGCAGGCGCGCAATCGCCTGCGTCTTCTCCGGCTGGATGGGATCGGGATAATCGCCCGAAAGATGCAGGATGCGCGGTCTGTCAGCCATGGCGCAGCAGCGCAGCACGCGCCCGCCTAGCGCGCATTCCCGCCTTCGCCGTAGCGGTAATACTGGTACTGGTAGGAGTAATCCTCCCCCACATCGAGCGCGCGGAACTTCGACAGCACGCCGCCGACCACCCGCGCGCCGCCTTCGCGCAGGCGGCGGATGCTGGCGCGGGTGCGGCCCGATGCCGCGCGGTTGGCCTCGATCACCAGCAGCGTCACATCGGCATGGCGCGAAATCAGCGGCGCATCGGCAATGCCCAGCACCGGCGAGCTGTCGAGCAGGATGAGATCGTAATGCTCGCGCTGCGCGGCGATCAATTCTGCCAGCAGGCCCGAGGAAAGGACTTCGACGGGATTGTCGGGAATCCGCTCGATCGGCAGTACATCAAGCCCCGTCTGGTCATGCGGCAGCAGCGCCTCGGCCAGCGCGGCGCGGCCGTAAAGCACGGCCAACAGGCCGGTTTCCGGCTTTGTCCCGCTGAAAAGGCGCGCAAGCCGCGGGCGGCGCATATCGGTGTCGATCAGCAGCACCTTGCGCCCGACCATGGCAAACCGCCGCGCGAGCGCAATCGCTGTGGTGGTTTTGCCTTCGCCGCTTTCGCCGCTGGTGATGCTAATAACCTTGTGCCCTTCCTTCAGCACGTTGAAATCCAGCGTGGCACGGATGGCGGAATAGGCTTCGCTGACGGGGCTGAACCGGTCTTCCACCGCGTCAGCAATGGAAGCGGGATCGACATAGGGCGTTTGCCCGATGATCGGCAGGCCCACCTTCTGTTCGACATCCTGCGCCGAACGGATGCGGTCGTCGAAAATCTCGCGCAGCAGCGCAAGGCCCACGGCAAGCCCGATACCCGCCACAAGGCCCGCCAGCAGATTACGCAGCAGGTTCGGTTCAACCGGCCCGCCGGGCGCGATAGCCGGATCGATCCGGCTGATCGTGCTGGTTCCCAGATTGGCCGCCGAGGCGATCTGGTTGTAGCGATCAAGGAGGTTCGAAAGCTGGAACCGCAGCGCCTGCGCATCGCGTTCGAGCAGATTGTACTGCACCCGCTCATCCTGCTCCGCCAGTGCGGAATTGGCCGAACGTTCCAGCTCCCGCCCCAGCGCCGCCTCCTGCCGCTGTGCCACTTCGTAGGCGCTGCGGATAGAGCGGCGGATATCGGCTTCGGCGCGTGCCTTGCGCTCTTCGGTTTCGGCGATCTCGGCCACAACTTCGCGCAGATCAGGATAATCGTCGAGATAACGCTGGCGCAATTGCGCTTCCCGCGCGCGCAGCGTGGCGAGCTGTGCGGCGAGCGCCTGCACCTGCGCGTTTTGCTGCACTTCGGGCAGTTGCGCGGCGGGCAATCCCGACACCGCCTGCCAGCGTTCCTGCGCGCGGATCCGGTCGGCGCGCGCCTCGCCATAGGCCTGGTTGACGCGGGCGAGATTGCTGGCGGTGAGAGTGGGGGCAGTGCCAGCCTCACCGCTGTCGCTATCCTCGCCCGTGGCAATGCCTGGGCCGATAATCGCATTGCGCCGCGCAAAATCGATCGCCTCTCGTTCGGCTTCCTGCAAGCGGATGCGGGTGTCGGCGATCTGCTCTTCGAGAAATTCGCGGGCAAAAGCGTTGGTTTCCAGACTGCGCGCGACGTCCTGCCTGAGCAGGTTCTCGCTCAGCGAATTGGCGATGCTGGCGGCGAGCTGCGGATCGGTCGAGCGGAAGGCGAGGGTAATGACGCGCGAATCGTAAGGCACATCGGTGCTGACCCCGCCCTGCACGATCGCCGCAGCCGCGCCGCGCCGTTCGGCCAGCCACGCCTCGTCACTTTTGCCGACAGGCTGCCCGTCGCGCAGCATGTCGCCCAGCAGCGCCTCATTATCCTCCAGCCCCAAATCCTCGACCACCGCCAGCGCCATCGTGCGGCTTTCGGCAACCTCGGCAATGGTGCGCATCACTGCGCCCACTTCGTTGGCGGAGACATAGCGTTCGAGGTCTTCTCCCGTCACCGTCGCCCCGCTCGGCGGGTCATAGCGGATCGTGGTTTGCGCCTCGTAGACCGGGGTCATCAGCAAAGTCAGGATCAGCGCCAGCAAGGCGGTGAGCGCGGTGACGATCACCAGCACATAACGCTGCCGCCACAGGATGCCGCGAATCGAGGCAAAGGTGATTTCGCCAAACAGCCCGCGCCCCGTCCTTCCGGGCGCGGCCAGATAGCTGTCGAGAAAGGGCGCGCTGCCTGCGGGGTCGCTCTGTGCCATTGCGCGCGCCGCCTAAAGACTGGTGAACAGGCCGAATGCGGGAAGCGTCCGCAACAGATCCTGCCAGAATTGCGAGAGATTGTCGGTGCCGACGACGATCCGGTCCCCGGGTTGCAGCACCGGATCGACCATTTGCCCGGCGCGCACCGCAACATAATCGAACCGGCCCACTTGCATTCCGGCCGCCGTCTCGCGGAAAATCGCGACATCGCGCAGATCGGACACGCGCGTGGCACCTTCGGCCAGCGCCAGCCCGCCCGATAGCCGCGTGCCCGGCGCAAACTGGTAAACGCCGGGGGTTTCGACCGAGCCTTCGACCGTTATCAGATGCGAGCCATAGGCCAGCACATTCACCGCCACGCGCGGGTCTCGCAAGAAACGCGCCCCCAGTCGCTGCTCGATCTCGCGCCCGACTTCGCTGCTGCTGCGGCCCGCCATCTGCACATCGCCGATCAAGGGCACGGCGACCACGCCGTCCGCCGCAATCAGCACGCTTTCAAGCGAGATATCCTCTTCGCCAAAAACGTTGACCGCCACCGAATCGCCGGGGCGCAGGACATAGGCATCAACCACGGCGGGGGCGAAAACGACTTGCCCCATGGCGGGGCTGACAACCGGATCAATCGCGCCTGCGGGAACCGGCTGCGTTGCGACACAGCCGGACACAGCAGCAGCGATGACGCAAAGCGCCACGCTGTAGACCGGTGTCCGTGTTTGCGTGGCCTTTATCGGCATCGTCGGGTCAGCACTGCCTGTCAGTTTTTCTGACACGTTGCCTAGCGCAATCAAATGCGGCAGTGCAACGCTGCTCGGACGATAAGCGGGGAGTTTGCCGTTTGCAGCCGCTTCCGCCTGCCCCAGTGCGGCCTGCGAGCCGGAGAAAAGCGTGAGTTTTCCTGCCCTTCTCGGCATCCTGTCATATTGTGTAACCGCGCTTGCCTGCGGGTTGGCGTGGCGCGCGAGCCGGCACGGATTCTGGCTTGGGCTGGGCGGCGTGTTTTTGGCGCTGGTGGCGTGGCGATTCGCGGGCGCGGAAGAGCTGCTCCGCGATGGCCTGCGCACCCAATTGGCGAGCCGCGACCTCTATGCAGGACGGCGCGCCATTCAGGGGGTGATCGCGGGGCTCGTGCTGCTGGCGGGGGCCGGTGTGGGCGCATGGCTTTGGCGGCGACGCAGCAGGCCGGGTGCGCGGCAGCGCGCGCAATGGTGGGCCGAACTCGCGCTGGCGGGGCTCGGCGGGCTTATCCTCCTGCGGCTGATCTCCTTCTCGCCGATTGACCGGCTGCTGTATGGCGGCCCGGTGCATCTCAACTGGTTCCTTGAAGGCGGGCTGGTTGCGGTATGCGCGATGGCTGCCATCAGCGTCTGGCGACGAAATGGCTGAGCCTGCGCCCGCTCCGCTGCTATGCCTTGCCGCGTCGGGTGGCGGGCATTTGCGGCAGTTGCTCCAGATGCGCGGCTTCTGGAGCGATTATCCGCATTTCTTCGTGACCGAGGATACCGCGCTCGGGCGCTCGCTGGCGGAGCGGGAAGAGGTGCATTTCGTGCCGCATTTCGCGCTGGGGCAAGCGCGGCTGGGGCGCAAGCGGGCGATGCTGGGAGGCGCATGGCAGAGCCTGTGGCGATCACTCGCCATCATCCGCACAAAGCGCCCGCAATGGGTCATCACAACGGGTGCAGGCTCGCAGACCTTCGTCGTGCTCTGGGCGCGGCTGCTGGGCGCGCGGATCGTGCTGATCGACAGTTTTGCGCGGTTCCATGCGCCCAGCGGTTTTGCGCGCGTCGCCCGCTATCTGGCGCACCATGTGATTGCGCAGGCAGAGCCGGTGGGCGCGGCGCTGCGGGCCGAGGCGGTGTTCGATCCGATCGTGCCAAGCAGCGCCCCGCCCCCGGCCAAGGAGCCGCTGATGCTCGCCACCGTCGGCGCGACGCTGCCTTTCCCGCGCTTGGTTGATCTGGTCTACGAGGCAAAGGCGCGCGGAATGATCGGCGAGCAGGTGCTGGTGCAGTGCGGGGACGCGGAGGCTGCCTCTGCCCCCGATGTCGACACGGTCACAACGCTTTCGCAGGAGGCTATGCAGGATGTCCTGCGCCGCGCCCGCGTGGTCATCTGCCACGGCGGCACCGGCTCGATGCTCGGCGCGCTGGAGCAGCATTGCCATGTGATCGTCATCCCCCGGGAGGCAGGCGCGGGCGAGCATTATGACGACCACCAGCACGAAATCGCCGAGGCTTTCGCAGCGCGCGGTCTGGTGCAGGTGGCGCATGATGCGAAGAGCCTTGGCCAATGTCTCGCCGCCATCGAGACCCGCGCGCCGCTGGCCGTGCACAGCGATTATGGCGCGCTGTGCGACCATTTGCGCCACCTTATCGGCCCTGCGGACACACCCCAGGCGCAATAGGGCGCGCTTTTGCCAAACCCGCGCTTGAAACTCCGCCGCAAATACGCTTTTGCACCTGCGAACACCAAAGGGGTCCCGAATGTCCAAGAAAGCTCTCATCACCGGCGTGACCGGACAGGACGGGGCCTATCTCTCGCATCTGCTGCTGGAAAAGGGGTATGAAGTGCACGGCGTGAAGCGCCGTTCTTCCAGCTTCAATACGGGCCGGATCGAGGATATCTATCAAGACCCGCATGTCGATAACCAGCGGTTCCACCTGCATTATGGCGACCTGACCGACAGCACCAACCTGATCCGCATCATGCAGGAAGTGCAGCCTGACGAGGTGTATAACCTTGCCGCGCAAAGCCATGTCGCGGTTAGCTTCGAAACGCCCGAATACACCGCCAATGCCGATGCCATCGGCACGCTGCGGCTGCTGGAGGCGATTCGCATTCTGAAACTGGAAGAGAAGACCCGCTTCTATCAGGCATCCACCAGCGAACTCTATGGTCTGGTGCAGGAAGTGCCACAGCGCGAGACGACGCCCTTTTATCCGCGGAGCCCCTATGCTGCCGCCAAGCTCTATGCTTACTGGATCACAGTGAATTACCGCGAGGCCTACGGCATCCACGCCAGCAACGGCATTCTGTTCAATCACGAAAGCCCCTTGCGCGGCGAGACTTTCGTCACCCGCAAGATCACCCGCGCGGCGGCGGCGATTGCGCTGGGGCGGCAGGAAAAGCTCTATCTCGGCAATCTCGATGCCAAGCGCGATTGGGGCCATGCACGCGAATATGTGCGCGGAATGTGGCTGATGGTGCAGCAGGACGAGGCGGATGATTACGTGCTCGCCACCGGCATCACCACCGAAGTGCGCGAATTTGTGCGCTGGGCGTTCGAAGATGCGGGCATTCCGGTCGAGTTTCGCGGCGAGGGCGTGAACGAGAAGGGCTATGCACTCAGCGATGGCCGCTGCCTGATCGCAGTCGATCCGCGCTATTTCCGCCCCACCGAAGTCGAATTGCTGCTGGGCGATCCGGCGAAGGCCAAGCAAAAGCTCGGCTGGGAGCATGAAACCTCTCCGCGCGAGCTGGCGCGCGAAATGGTGCTCGCCGATCTCGAAGCGATGAAGGCCGAACCTATCGCGGGTTTCGACTGATGGCCTATGATCTGGCGGGCAAGCGGATCTATGTCGCCGGCCACAAGGGCATGGTCGGCAGCGCGATTGTGCGGCGGCTGGCCAGCGAACAATGCGAGGTTCTGACCAGCGACCGCGCCACCGATCTGCGCGAGCAGGCAGCGGTGCGGGACTGGTTCGCGGCGAACACACCCAATGCGGTGATTGTGGCGGCGGCCAAAGTCGGCGGGATTCTGGCGAATGACAGCTATCCGGCCGAATTTCTCTACGACAATCTGATGATCGAGGCGAATGTGATCGAGGCGGCCCACCGCAACGGCGCGGAAAAGCTGCTCTTTCTCGGCTCCTCCTGCATTTACCCCAAGCTCGCGCCGCAGCCGATCCCCGAGGATGCGCTGCTCACCGGCCCGCTGGAGCCGACCAACGAATGGTACGCCATTGCCAAAATCGCCGGGATCAAGCTGTGCCAGGCGTATCGGCGGCAATATGGCGCGGATTTCATCAGCGCGATGCCGACCAATCTCTACGGCCCCGGCGACAATTTCGATCTCGCCAACAGTCACGTCCTCCCCGCGCTGATCCGCAAGGCGCATGAAGCTAGGCAAGCGGGCGCGGACAGCATCGAGATCTGGGGCACCGGCTCCCCGCGCCGCGAATTTCTCCATGTCGATGATCTCGCCGATGGCTGCGTATTCCTGCTGAAGACCTATTCGGGCGAGGAACACGTAAACCTCGGCTCAGGTGCCGATCTGCCGATTATCGAGCTTGCGCAGATGGTGTGCGAGGTTGTCGGCTTCACCGGCGCTATCACCAAGGATGCCAGCAAGCCCGATGGCACGCCGCGCAAGCTGATGAGCGGGGCCAAAATCGCCGCCATGGGCTGGAAACCGCAGATCGCACTGCGCGACGGGATCGCCGATGCCTACCGCGCCTTTCTGGCGGGCGAACGCAAGAACTAAAACGCCCGTTCGTGCCGCAGCACTTGCAGCGTGCGCGCCAGAATCGCGATATCGCGCCACAGGCTCCAGCCTTGCATATATTCCAGATCAGCGAGCAGGCGGCTGGTCAGATCGGCCTCGCAATCGGTCGCACCGCGCAGGCCGCGCACCTGTGCAAGTCCGGTGAGGCCGGGCCGCAGGCCGTGGCGCTGCCAGTAGGTGTCATCGACTTGCCAGAACAGCTTCTGCCCCGCCTTTGAACCCAGCGCGTGCGGGCGCGGGCCGACCATGCTCATTTCGCCTTTCAGCACGTTGATGAGCTGCGGCAGCTCGTCGATACTGGTGCGGCGAATGAGGCGCCCGACCCGCGTGACCCTCGCATCATCCTTGGCGGCCGATTGGGCGCCTGTGGCGTCACCCTCGCGCATCGAGCGGAATTTGAGGATATCGAACAGCCGGTTGCCGCGGCCCATGCGTTGCTGGACGAACAGCACCGGCCCGCCATCCTCCAGCTTGATGAGCAGAGCCGTGACCAGCAGCAGCGGCGAGAGCAGCACCAAACCCAGACCCGACACCACCAGATCGAACAAGCGCTTCGCCACCCGTGCGCGGATGCCCATCTGCCCGGCGGAAACCTTGAGCGCGGAAATGCCCGCTTCCTCGTGATGCACCACGCCGATGGCCCCGATCTCGCGAACAAGCTGGTGCGTCACTTCGCCATGGATGCTGGTGCCTTTGAGCACCTGCGCCCAGGCGGCGCGGGTTTCGGCGGGGCAGGAGACGATCACCTGATCCATATTGCGCAAATAGCGGCTCAACCGGTCGAGCGCCTGCGGATCGTCCAGATCGGGCACAAGGCCGTGCTCGCCCGCATCGATATGCAGCGCGTGCGCCAGCGTCAGCGGCGGGCCGCCCGCCAGTAGCACCAGCCGGTTCTGCGCCGTGCCACCCCAGCGCCGCCGGACGAAACGCACCATGGCGATCCGCGACAGCAGGATGGGGACAATCGCGCTGGCCAGCCCCACCGCAAAGACCATGCGCGAGAGCTCGGCATTGCTCTTGGCGAAAAAGGCCAGCAGGTTGAGCAGCGCCGCCGACAGCACCAGCGCGACCAGCGCGCGCAAGGATGTCGCCTGCCAGTCGGTCAGCGCGCGGCGCGAATAGGTGCCGTTATACAGCGCAATCGTCAGATAGAGCGGCAGGATGATATAGGCCGAGACCATCCCGCGTTCGAGCAGCGACCAATTGTCGAGCGTGTTGAAATACAGCACCGAGACGGCGAAGAACGTCGCCAGAATGCTAATAACATCGCCCGCCAGCAGCGCCAGATAGGCCTGCAAACGCTTGCGTTCGAGCGAGGGGAGCAGCCCGTGCGTCGGGACAAGCGGGAGGACGCGGCCGGATGAATCATTGGCCGGAACGGGCGGCGCGAGTTCGCCGCCTTCCCCTTCTGGAAAGCTGCTGCCGGCAGTGAAATCGCGGCTATGCGCGGTATCGTCCATCGTCGTTAAAGTCTCTGCCCGGCAGGATGCCGCGCGTCTCGGTAAAACTACCTATAACAGAGATCGGAAATCTTAACCCTCCACAAGCGGCGTTCTGCGCAAGTTTTGCGCCATTTTACGTCTGCTTGGTTCGTTTCGCGCGATAATCAGCGCCGTGCGGCGGCGTAGCGGGCGATTTGGGTCAGTTCGCGAGCCAGCAGCAGCTCCGCCGTCTGGCTGTTCGCCAGCAGCGAACGGTGCAGATCGGCGAGGCGCGGGACGAGCCGTTCCAGCTTGCCCCCGCTCCACCGCATCAGCTGGTCTCCCACTTCGCGGTGTTCCTTGAAGAACACGCCATTGGCGCGAAGGAAGCTCTTCATATCATCCCCGCGCCGCAGCCGGGGCGCGAGCGTGGCGAGTTGCACCGCGCGCCGTTCCAGCGCCAGCACCACCGCGACGGGATTGAGCGACACTTCGCGCATTCGCGCCAGTTCGCCGGGCAGCTTGCCCAGCTCCCCGCCCAGCGCGGCATTGACGATCGGCATAAAGCCGTCCTCCTCGGTGCTCGCACCAATCGCGTCCCACGCCGCCTGGTCGGCGCGCTTGGGCGCTTGCGGCGAGGCATCGAGATACAGCGCGAGCTTCTCGACTTCGGATTGCGCCAGCCGCACATCGAGCCCAGCAGCGCGGGCAATCGTTTCGGCGAGCGCGCCTTCCAGCCGCATTCCGGCCGCATCGGCCATGGCCCGCACATCGCTTGTCACAGAGCCGAGATCAGGCGGATAGAATATCCCCACAAGCGCATCGTCGCGGTTCAGCAGCAATTTGGCGCTGCGCGATTTGTCGGTGGCGGACGTGGCGATGATGAAGATCGGCCAGCCCTCGCTCACTTCGCCCCGGTCCACCAGTTCGCACCAGCTTTCCAGCGCGGCGCAGGCATCCTCGCCCGACACGCGGGCGACGATATGGCGGGTATCGCCAAACAGCGAGGTGGAGCGCGCCTCGTCCACCAGCCGCGCGGGATCGGATTTGAGATCGCCGCCAGAGAGATCAACCCGCTCGCCCGCATCGGGCAGGGCTTCGATGATTTTGGCAGCGGCGGCAGAAGCGCCCGCCTCGTCCTGCCCGCACAGGAAATAGAGGCGGCAACGCGCGCCCGCCCGCTTGGCGGTTTGCAGGAAATCGCGATTGCTGGCCTTCACTGCTCCTGCTCGCGCAGAACGCGCGTCAGGCGGAGCACGATCTGGTCAGCCACATCCTCGGCGAGATTTTCCAGCGCGGTCTGTTCGGCAGCGATGGTCGCATATTCGCTGCCGACCACGTCGATACCGGCATCCGAGCCGGCGGTCGCATCGACCAGAATGGTGTCGGTGGCGATGTCCACCAGCTGATAGCGCGCACGGAGCGTGCGGCGTTCGCGCCCGATGGTGTCGTCGGTGAGCAGGCCGAATCCTTCGAGCGTATCGTCGAGCACTATGTCGAGCCGGTAACGCGCACTGCCGCCATTCGCGCCGCGCCCCAGCCGGTCTTCCAGCGCGTTTTTGACCAGCCAGCCTTCGTCGCCGGGGATCGGCGCGACTTCGACATCGGCGAGCCCGCGCGCGATCACGCCCTGCGAGCCGCCGGCATAGATCGGCTGGAGGCCGCAGGCAGAGAGCGACAAGGAAAGGCCTGCAAGGGCCAGCAAAGGCGCAGCAAAGCGCATCACGTCACAATATTCACCAGCCTGTCGGGCACCACGATCACCTTGCGAATGGTTGCTCCATCGATCGAACGCTGGACTTTCTCGCTGGCGAGCGCAAGCGCTTCCAAGTCTTCCTTGGGTGCGCCCTTGGGCGCGGTGAGCGTGTCGCGCAGCTTGCCCATGTGCTGCACCGCGATGGTGACTTCGTCGTCCACCAGCAGCGCCGGATCGACTTCGGGCCAGCGGTCTTCGGCGACAAGGCCGATGCCCAGATTGAATTGCGCGCGCGCTTCCTCGGCGAGATGCGGCATCATCGGCGAGACGAGGATCGCCAGCTTGCGGATCGCATCGGAGCGGGTGGACGAAAGCTCGGCCTTCTCCACCGCGCCGACCAGCTCATAAATCCGCGCCACCGCCTTGTTGAAGGACAGCGCTTCGATATCCGCGGCCACCGCCGCCACGGTCTGATTGAGCTTGCGGTCGAGCGCCCTGTCGTGATTGGCATCGGCCCCGGCCCCGCCATTGCCGCATTGCGCGAACAGCCGCCACAGCCGCTGGACGAACCGCCCGCAGCCTTCAATCCCCGCCTCGGACCACGGCAGATCGCGTTCGGGCGGACTGTCGGAGAGCATGAACCAGCGCACCGCATCCGCGCCGTAATCGCGGATGATATCTTCCGGATCGACGACGTTCTTCTTCGACTTGGACATTTTGATGACCTTGCCGATGTCCACCGGCGCACCATCCGCCGTCAGCACCGCGCCGGTGCCCGACCGGTCGACTTCGGCAGGCGTGAAATAGACCTCGCGCCCGTCGATCTTGCGGCTGTAGGTCTCATGCGTCACCATGCCTTGGGTAAACAGGCTGGCGAAGGGCTCGGTCACTTCCAGCTTGCCGATATGCGCCAAGGCGCGCGTCCAGAAGCGGGCGTAGAGCAGATGCAGGATCGCGTGCTCGACCCCGCCGATATACTGGCCCACGGGCAGCCAGGTGGCGATTTCCGCCGGATCGAACGGTGTGTCCGCTGGCTGGCTGGCGAAACGCAGGAAATACCACGAGGAATTGACGAAGGTATCGAGCGTATCGGTCTCGCGCTCCGCCGCGCCGCCGCATTTCGGGCAGGCAACGTGTTTCCATGTCGGGTGGCGCAGCAGCGGATTGCCCGGCTGCTCGAAGGAAACATCCTCGGGCAGTTTGACCGGCAATTGCTCCTTGGGCACCGGCACCACGCCGCAAGTCTCGCAATGGATGAAGGGGATCGGCGTCCCCCAATAGCGTTGCCGCGACACGCCCCAATCGCGCAGCCGCCAGACCGTGGTGCCCTTGCCCCAGCCGCCCGCTTCGGCGCGGGTGATGACCTCGCGCTTCGCTTCTTCCACCGCCATCCCGGAGAGGAAACCGGAATTGACGATCACCCCGTCGCCCGCTTCGGCCTCGCCCGCAAACGGCTTGCCCGCTTCCTCGAGTGAGGAAGCAACCACGCGGGGGATCGGCAGGCTGTACTTGCTGGCAAATTCGAAGTCGCGCTGGTCGTGCCCCGGCACCGCCATGATCGCGCCGGTGCCATAATCCATCAGCACAAAATTGGCGATGTAGACCGGCAGCTCGGCCCCGGTGAAGGGATGCTTCGCGGTGATGCCGGTGTCGAAGCCCAGCTTTTCCGCGGTTTCCAGCTCCGCCGCCGTCGTCCCGCCCTTCTTGCACAGCGCGATGAAGTCGCGCGCCGCGTCGCTGTCGAGCGATTGCGCTACCGGATGATCCGCCGCCACCGCCACAAAACTCGCGCCGAAAATCGTATCGGGCCGCGTCGTGTAAACCGGCAGCTTCTCGCCATTGGAAAGCTCAAACGAAAACTCCAGCCCCTGCGATTTGCCGATCCAGTTTTCCTGCATCAGCCGCACCTTTTGCGGCCAGTCCTCCAGCGTGCCGAGGCCGTCGAGCAAATCCTCGGCAAAATCGGTGATTTTGAGGAACCACTGGTTCAGTTTGCGCTTTTCGATATCCGCGCCCGAACGCCAGCCCTTGCCGTCGATCACCTGCTCGTTCGCAAGCACCGTCATATCGACGGGGTCCCAGTTCACTTCGCTCTCTTTGCGGTACACGAGGCCGGCCTTGAACAGGTCGATAAACAGCGCCTGTTCGTGGCCGTAATAGCTCGCATCGCAAGTGGCGAATTCGCGCGACCAGTCGAGCGCGAAGCCCAATTGTTTGAGCTGGCCCTTCATCGTGGCGATATTGTCGTAGGTCCAACCCGCCGGGTGGACGCCCTTTTCCATCGCCGCGTTCTCGGCAGGCATTCCGAAAGCGTCCCAGCCCATCGGGTGGAGCACTTCAAAGCCTTGCATCTTGCGATAGCGCGCCAGCACGTCGCCCATCGTGTAATTGCGCACATGGCCGATATGGATGCGCCCGCTGGGATAGGGGAACATCTCCAGCACATAGCTTTTGGGCTTGCTGCTGGCGCTGTCCGCTTCGAAACAGCGCGCCTCGTCCCACGCCGCCTGCCAGCGCGCGTCTGCGTTGCCAGGATCGAACCTGGACTGGAAATTCTCGTTGCTCATGCTGGCCCCCTAGCGGAGCTTAGTTGATGGAGGAACGCCGGATATCGCGCGCAGTGGTGAGAATAATGTCCTCCAGCCGCTGCACCGTGGCCGCCGCCACCGGCGCATCGACCCACTGGCCGCCCTGCAGCACCTGCCGCGTCGCATTCACCCGCAGCGCATCGGCGCGCAGCGTCTGGTCGAGGATGGTCACCGAAATGCTAACCCGCTCGTTGGGATTTTCCGGCTGGCTGTACCAGTCGGTAATCAGCACACCGCCCGCGCTGTCTGCCGTGGTCAGCCGCGCGAACGACAGCGTTTCAAGGCTGGCGCGCCAGAGGTAGGAATTGACGCCGATGGTGGTCGTTTGCGCCGCCGCCAGATCGGTGCGCAGCCGCTCGTCATTGCCGCCGCCGCACGCGACAAGGCCGAACGCCGCCGCCGAACAGATCGCGGCATTGGCAAAAGAGCGGAAAGTGAAATGTGCCATCATGAAAACCCGTCAAAACCTTTCGTGCGGGGCGATTATGCCCGCGCTGTGCTGCCTCTATACCCACCGCGCCGCGCGCGGCAAGGCGCAGCAGCATTCGCGGCGGGCAAATGCACCCAAAGGGCGTGAATGCGCGCTTAATGCCGGTGCCGCGCGGCGCTTTGCGACATTAAGATATTGTGGGTGTGGCGCAACACCTGTCAAAAACCGCAAGGAAGCTCTTGCAAACGGTGGCAAAGCCGCGCGCGAGGGTCTAGCGTCAGTTTGAAGAGTTGCATCCCGTGAGTCGTTTATCGCATTCATGGCCGGTGCAGCAGGGGAGAGTTAACGGGTCCGCAATGGCACATCTGGGCAAAAAATCGGCACGAAGGAAGCTGGCGCTCGCTGCGTCGGCTACGCTCGTCGCCGCTGCTCTGCCAAGTTCGGTCTTCGCCGTGGGTGCGCTTTCGGGGGACCGCATGGCGGAAGCCGCGCAGTTCGTCTTCACTCCCGCAGCAGCCGATCCCGAAATTGCCGAGCTGGTGGCGCGCAGCGGCGCTGGTCAGGCACAAATGCTCCGCTTTACCCCCGCCGGGGCTACCGCGCCCGGACCCGAACGCTCGGTGACGGCGGCTGTCCGCGTTGACCAGCAGACCGCGCAGGCGCTCTCGGGTTCCAATGGCGCAGCCAGCAGCAATGCGGCGGCCGGTCTGCGGCTTGCGCCCTTGCGCTACAATCTGGGCATTGCCCGCGGCTACGCCGATTTCGCCCCCACGAGTGCCCGCGCCCCCGCCCGGCTAACAGCCCCCAGCGCGCCGGTGCTCTCGCGCCGGTTGAGCGAGGCCGATCTGCCCGAACTCAGTTCCTACGCGCCGCGCCGCGCGGGTGAGACGGACGAAAGCCGCTTCGCTGCCCGCGTCGCGCTGGAAGAAGGCCGCTCGGCCACCGCGCGCGAGGCGCAGAATTCGGTCAGCGACCAGCTGCTCGATGTTGGCGGCAGCTTCCGCCTGACCAACAATATCGATCTGACCGCCGGTGTGCGGGTGGAGCAGGATCGCGACATCGTGCCGCTGCCCGATGTTGACCAGCAGGACAGCCAGGCCGTCTATATCGGCACGCAATTCCGCTTCTAACGTTTAGGAAATTCGTATGCCAAGCCCCGCTCCGGCGGGGTTTTTCTTTGCGCCCGCGCCAAGCCGTGGCCTAAGACTGCGCAAGAACAGAGCATCGACTCGACTTCATGGGAGAAGACAATATGGCACGTGTTGCAGTGGTCACCGGCGGAACGCGCGGTATCGGCAAGGCGATTTGCGAATCACTCAAGGCGGACGGCTTCACCGTTGTCGCCAGCTATGCCGGGAATGACGACGCGGCCAAGCGCTTCACCGAGGAAACCGGCATCGCCACCTACAAATTCGACGTGGGCGATCACGAAGCCACATTGGCCGCCTGCGCCAGAATCACCGATGACATCGGCCCGATTGATGTCGTGGTCAACAATGCCGGGATCACCCGCGACGGGACGCTGATGCGCATGAGCCTGCAGGATTGGGAAGACGTGATGCGCACCAATCTGGGCGGCTGCTTCAACATGGCCAAGGCCACGTTCGAAGGCATGAAAGACCGCAAATGGGGCCGCATCATCAATATCGGCTCGATCAACGGGCAGGCGGGTCAATATGGCCAGGTAAACTATGCCGCCGCGAAATCGGGCATTCACGGCTTCACCAAGGCGCTGGCGCAGGAAGGCGCGCGCTACGGCATCACCGTCAACGCAATCGCGCCGGGTTATATCGACACCGACATGGTCGCCGCCGTGCCGGAGAATGTGCTGGAGAAAATCGTCGCCAAGATCCCCGTCGGTCGCCTCGGCCAGGCGAGCGAAATCGCCCGCGGCGTGAGCTTCCTCGCATCCGAAGAAGGCGCGTTCATTACCGGATCGACGCTGTCGATCAATGGCGGGCAGCATATGTATTGATGGCGGTAGCGCGCGGGCGGTAGCTTACAGATCGCCGCCCGCGCTCTCGCCTTCGTCGTCGCTGCCGCTGAATTCGTAGATGATGACCAGCAACGCCCACAAGCCAAGGGTGACCAGCAGATAATCGCTCACTCCTGCGATGAGCCCGTCAACACGCACCAAGTAGTAGTATCCGGCAAGGGCAATGAAGAGCTGCACGGCAGACCAGACGCGCCGCGATGTGTTTGCAACGATGAGGATTAGCGCGATCACGGCTGAGGTCAGGACAAGGATCACGGTGTAATCCTTCAACGGCAATTGCTGCAGTGACGAGAAATTGACGCCGATGATCGCGCCAAAGAAGATGTTGAGGGCGTTAATCGACGCCCGGCGCTCATCCGTACGCATTCTTCCAAGGCTGAAAATGGCGCGCAGGAATTTCCTGCCCCGGCTTTGCGACGGCACCGTCTCGGACATAAGCGTCTCCCCTGTCAGGCCAACGCCTATCGCCTTCAACGGTGCTGCTCAAGCTATTCGAGCACGATGCCCACCACCCGCCATTCGCCGTCAACCCGCGCCAATGTCACCGTCTCGCTTGCCACGCCCGTGCGGTTGGCGAAGACGGTTTCGAACACCACGTCGGTATAGCCCTCGGGCCGGTCGGGCGATTGCACCGCGACGAGGCGGCGCGAGACCGTAGCGCCCAGCGGAGCGCGCACGCTCGCCATCACGCGCTGCCAGACTTCCGGGGTGTTGAGCGCACGAAAGGCATGGCCGGTGCGGGCATAGCTTTCTTGCGCATTTCCGGCATCGACCAGTTCGAGCCATTCGCGCGCGGCGGTTTCCGCCTCGGTCGCCTGCACCTGGGATAGCGGGAACGTGTCGCCACCGCCCGCCGGAATGACGCCCAAGGCGAGCACGGCAAAGAATATCGACATAACAAGGCCTCCTGCAAGCAACGCCGCGCGGGGGATCCGCGCTTTCCATCCGTTGCCCGATGGCTCGCCTTGTGCGCCGGTTGTGCCTGCAGCAGCTTCCCCCAATTCGCTGTATACAAGCAATTGGGAGTGCCCGCTTTCCCATTCGCGCAGCACGCGGGCCGCTTCCTTGCTGCTGGTGACACCCAGCTTGCGCCGCGCATGGCGCAGCCGCTCGTTCACCGTATGCACCGAAAGATCGAGCATCTGCGCTGCCGATTTCGCGTCATGGCCGTGCAGCAGCAGGCGAAGCGTTTCCCGCTCCTTTTCGCTCAGCGTGTTTGTGCGTTCGGCAAGATCATCCGCCATCGCTCCGGATTAGGCCGCAGCAGCCGCGTCGCCCACCCCAAAAAATTCGTATGCGGGAGGATGGCGCTCGCCTAGGCTGAAGCCATGCGCGAGATTTACCACCCGCCGGTCAAACGCTCGGTCGAGATCGCCGGGCACAAGACCTCGATCAGCCTCGAACCGCTGTTCTGGGATGTGTTGCGCGCGGCTGCGGAGCGTCAGCAGCTGCCTTTGAACGCCCTGATCGCGCGGATCGATGCCGAACGGCTGGAGGCCGCGCGTCCGCCCGGCCTTGCCACGGCAGTGCGGCTGTGGTGCGCTGCCGCTTTGCAAGACCGGGAATAGACGGACTGGTATCAGGCGGCGGGATGATCTCCGTCGTCGATCATATCCCAGGTGTCGCCAAAGGTGTCGTCCCCGCCCTTATCGAGCAGGCCTTCATCGCGCGCCTTTTCGAACATTTTGAAACCGGCAAAGGCAAGGCCCGCCAGCGCGGCAATTCGTATCCACATTTCAATATCCTCCTGTCACACACTAACACACGAAAGTGCATCTGGTTCTGCCAAAAGCCCAACACAGATGAAGTTGCGCTGACTGTTGCATTGGCGTGACAAGTGGCATTGACCGTTCCGGCTGCGGCGCGCAGTAAAGCGCGCATGAGCAATCGCAAACCGATCCGCAAAGCCGTGTTCCCCGTTGCCGGGCTCGGCACCCGCTTTCTTCCTGCGACCAAGGCGATTCCGAAGGAATTGCTCCCCATCGTCGACAAGCCGCTGATCCAGTATGCGGTGGACGAAGCGCGCGAGGCGGGGATCGAACAGATGATCTTCGTCACCGGGCGCGGCAAAACCGCCATCGTCGAACATTTCGATGTCGCCTACGAGCTGGAAACGACGATGACAGAGCGGGGCAAGGATCTGGCCGTGCTCGATTCCAGCCGCTTTACCCCCGGCGATATCATCACCGTACGCCAGCAAGTGCCGCTGGGCCTGGGCCATGCGATCTGGTGCGCGCGCGCGATTGTGGGGGACGAGCCGTTCGCGATCCTGCTGCCGGACGAAATGATGGTCGCCAACGCCAATGGCGGCAAAGGCTGCATGGCGCAGATGGTGGAAGCCTATGAGGAAGTGGGCGGCAATCTGATCTCGGTGCTCGAAGTGCCGCATGAAGCGGTGAGCAGTTACGGCGTGATTGATCCGGGCGAGGAATCGGGCGCGCTCACGCAAGTCAGGGGTCTGGTGGAAAAGCCGCCGGTTGCCGATGCGCCGTCGAACAAGATCATTTCCGGCCGCTATATTCTCCAGCCCGAAGTGATGCGCACGCTGGAAACGCAGGGCAAAGGCGCGGGCGGGGAAATCCAGCTGACCGATGCGATGGCGCAGATGATCGGCCAGCAGCCGTTCCACGCGGTGACGTTTGATGGTCGCCGCTTCGATTGCGGCAGTAAGACGGGCTATGTCGAGGCGACGCTGGCGCTCGCGCTGGAGCGCGAGGACATGGGCGCCGAAGTGCGGGCGATTGCCGAACGCTTGCTCGCACGGTAGACTTGCTGCGGAATGCTGATACGAAAAAGGCGGGTCGTGTGACCCGCCTTTTTCGTATCCGCCTGTCAGACGGGCTTATTCCTCGGGGCCGCCGCGCGCTGCTGCTGCGCCGTAATCGAATTCGAGATTGGCGGTCATATAAGGGATCGGGTTCACCGGCGTGCCGCTCACGCGGACTTCATAATGCAGGTGCGGGCCGGTCGAACGGCCGGTCGAGCCGACATAGCCGATCAGCTGGCCCATGCGAACGTGCTGCCCGGGAGCCACGGTGTAGCTGGAAAGGTGGGCGTAGCGGGTTTCGATATCGCCGCCATGCTCGATCTGCACATAATTGCCATACGAGCTGTAATATTGCGCCATTTCGACGAGACCGTCCGCCGTGGCGTACACCGGCGTGCCGCGCGGCGCGGCAAGATCGACGCCGTTGTGGCGGGCGCGGCGCTGCAGAATGGGGTGGTCACGCATCCCGTAACCGCTGGTGAGGCGCGCATCGCTCAAAGGCATGATCTGCGGCACGGACACCGCAGCGAACACCGGAGCGGGGGGGATGACATCGCCGGTGGTCGACACCACGCCGCCATCTTCGAGTGCTTCCCAGCTGGCGAAGAGTTCGGAGAATTCCTCGTCCGGGCCGGCTTCGTCAATTGCGGTGAGATCGAGCACGCCATCGGCGAGAACGGTGGGGTCGGCGGAAACAACCGGATCGTTCGCGAGCGCGGGTGACGACAGCATCACGGCGCCGGCTGCGAGAATTCCAGTGATCTTGACGAGCATACGATCCCTTGTCTTCGTTCTCAGGCGCTTTCGCGCCCTCGTCAGATCCGGGTCGAAGAGCCTTGTGGCGCCCCGGCCAAATCATCAATTTTGCGACCCTGCGGACGTTTCCCGCTGCGTTCGATGATGAGGTATGCGGGGAAAACTTAATGAGGCAATAGCCGTGAAGGCATCCCGCGATAGACCGCCTGCAACACGCGGCGAGTCGTTGAACAGTGGATTAACGATGCCCTGAAAGCACCTTTTGACACAATTTTTCGAGTGATTCTGCCGTTCGGCGCGTCCTGCCCGCCCGCCACGGCAAAAAGGGGTTGCCGGGGCGGGCGGACAGGCAAAATGCGCCGTCAAGCATTCTTTCGCGAGTCGCTGGTGCGGAGCCGAACCTACAGCGCCTTTGCCGCCGCCAGCACGTCTTCCGCGTGGCCCTTCACCTTCACCTTGCGCCAGACCTGCGCGATGGTGCCGTCAGGGCCGACGAGAAAGGTGCTGCGTTCCAGCCCCATATAGCTCTTGCCATACATCTGCTTCTCGACCCAAACGCCCAGCGCATCGGCCAGACCATCGGTTTCCGGATCGCTGGCGAGCGGCGCTGTCAGGCCGTGCTTGGCGATGAAATTCTGGTGCTTCTTGGCCGAATCCTTGCTCACCCCCAGCAGCGCGACGCCCGCCGCGTCGAAATCGGCCTTCAGCGCAGAAAAATCCTTGTTCTCGGTGGTGCAGCCGGGCGTGTTGTCCTTCGGGTAGAAGAACACGACCAGCTTTTGCCCCGCAAAATCGCTTGGGCGAACGGTGCCGCCATCGGGCGTTTCCATCGCCACATCGGGCATCGCGTCTCCAATATCGGGGTGTCCTGACATCATACTATCTCCAGTTGCTGGCCGAAATGGCGTTCCCATTGAATGGCGATGCCTTGCCGCGCTTCAAGCAATGCCTGCAACAGGGCCGGATAGCTCTCCTGCCCGCAGGCCTTGGCGAGCGCGGGCTTGGCGGCATCATGCGGCTCGCTCCCATCGGGCGCGAACAGCCGCTGGGCGACCAGAAAGCGGGTGAGCATTAGGTGATTGTCGGCATGGCTCGCGGGGAGCAGCCCTGCACTGGCCAATCCGCCAATCGCGTGCTCCAGCCCCGGATGAAGCGCAATCCCCTCGCGCAATTGCAGATAGTGGACAAGGAATTCGCTATCGACCAGCCCTCCGCGCAGCAGTTTGACATCGAGCGGCCCCGATGGCGGCTTGGCGGCGAGCACATCGGCGCGCATTTTGATCACATCTTCGCGCAAAGTGGCAGGATCGCGCTTCTGGCCGAGAACGTCCGCGATGATGCGTCCCAATTCCTCCTGCGCCTTTGCCGACCCGTAGATAGGGCGCGCGCGGGCGAGCGCCATATGCTCCCACGTCCACGCATCCTCGCGCTGGTATTTCCCGAAGGCGGTGAGGCTGACCGCCAGCGGCCCCTGCTTGCCTTGCGGGCGCAGCCGCGTGTCCACTTCATACAGCGCGCCTTCCGCCGTCGGCACGCTCAGCGCGGCAGTGACGCGAGTGGCGAGGCGGTTGAAATAGAGCGTCGATGACAAGGGCCGCCGCCCGTCCGATTCCGCGCCGAAATCGCCGGTAAACAGGAACACGATGTCGAGATCGGACGCATGGGTCAGCGCCCCGCCGCCCAGCCGTCCGAGGCCGAGAATGACCAGCTCATGCCCGGCAATTTGGCCATGCGTCGCGGCAAATTCCTCCACCGCCGCATCCGCTCCGGTGCGCACAGCGGCTTCGGCCACGCGGCACAGCCCCTCGGCAATGGCGAGCGGATCGTGCACCGCCTCGATCATCTGCACGCCCGCCGCAAAGCGTTCATCGCCGACGACTTGGCGGATGCGGCCCAGCCGCGCTTCGTAATCGCCGCTCTCGCAGCGGGCCATCCGTGCGGCGAGCGTGGCGATGTCTGCTGGCAGATCGAGCGCGGAGGCATCGATCAGCGCGTCGAGCAATTCGGGCCGCCGCGCCAGCGCATCGGCAAGCGGCTGCGACAGGGTGAGCACGCGCAACACCCTTTCGAGCAGGCCGGGCCGTTCCTCGAACAGGCGGAACAGGTTGATCGCGGTCGGCAGGCGCGACAGGAAGGTTTCCCAGCGCGCCAGCGACCGGTCAGGATCGGGCGCAGCGACCAGCGCGGCAAGCAGATCACCCTGCATCGCATCGAAGGCCTTGCGCGCTTCACTGGTGCGCAGCGCCCGCGTCGCCTGCTTCCAATGCGCAACGCGCGCGTCAAAATGGTCGCGGAAGGCATCGGGCACGCGAACCGCCACGGGGCGCGCATCCTCTTCGCCGAGCAGATCATCATAGCGCGCGCCCACCGCCTCGGTAATGTCGCGCAATTCGGCGAGCAGCGCCGCGCCATCGGCCAGCCCGTCCAGCCGCGCCACCGCGTCTATCGCATCGGCATTCACCGGCACCGCATGGGTCTGCCGGTCTTCGACCATTTGCAGCCGGTGCTCGATCATCCGCAGCCGGTCATAGCTTTCGCCCAACACGCGCGCATCCTCCGCGCCGATGATCTCCGCCGCTGCCAACGCATCGAGGGCCGCGCGCGTGCCGCGACAGCGCAAGGCGGGATTGCGCCCGCCATAGATCAGCTGGTGCGTCTGCGCGTAGAATTCGATCTCGCGGATGCCGCCGCGGCCCTTCTTCACATCGAACCCCGGCCCCGGCTCGCGCGGGCCCTTGTATGAACTGCGGATGCGCGCCGTGAGGCGGCGGATTTCCTCGATCGCGGTGAAATCGAGGCTTCGCCGCCAGACGAAGGGGCGGATATCGTCAAGAAACGCCTCGCCAGCCGCGATATCGCCCGAGCAGGCGCGGGCGCGGATAAAGGCGGCGCGCTCCCACGCCAGCGCGCTGCTCTCATAATGCGAGATCGCGCCGTTCACTGGAATGGCCAGCGGGCTGACTTCGCTCGCCGGGCGCAGCCGCAGATCGACGCGCAGGACATAGCCCTCGGGCGTGGGCTTGGAGAGGAGCTCGACCACCTGCCGGGCATAACGTTGCGCCGCCTCGCCCGGCTCGTCGCGCTCGCGCCGCGCCAGCCTTGCGGGATCGAACAGCAGGATGGGATCGATATCCGAAGAATAATTGAGTTCCCCCGCGCCCTGCTTGCCCAAAGCCAATGCGATAAAGCCGGTGGTGTTCGCTCCCGGCACGCGCTGCGCCACCGCCGCCGCCATCGCGCTGTCGAGCGCGCGGTCGGCAAACCCGCTGAGTTCGCGCAGCACTTGCGAAAGCGGGAAGGCTCCTGCCAGATCGCCCACCGCCAGCACCACAGCGAGCGCAAGCCGCTCGCGCCGCAAGGCGATGCCAACATCACCAGCCCCTTCGCCGCTCGCCTTGGCGGCTGCCAGCGCCGCATCGGCATCGCCCGCAGCCAGCAGCGCGGCAATGTCTGGCCGCCGCTCCAGCGCGCGGCGAAGGAACGGCGCATGCTGCCGCGCGCGGTCGAGTGCGGATTGCCAATCGGGAGCCATCGCTGGCGTCTTTGCCCCCAAGCCGCATGGCCCGCAAGCCTGCCCATGCCCGCCCGTGCCCGGCCGTGCCCGCTTGTGCTAGCCCGCGCCGGGTGCCAGATAGCGCGCATGATAACGATCCCGACCGCCTTTGCCCGCATCCTTGCCCCCTCCCTCGCGATCCTTTCGCTAACCGGCTGCGTCACCGACACGCCTCCGCCCGTGCCATCATCGGATGATCTGCTGATTTCGCTGGAAACGATGCAGGAGGTTACGCGCACGCTTTCCTCCGATGCCTTCGAAGGGCGCGAGCCGGGCACGCCGGGAGGCGAGCGGACGGTTGACTATCTGGTCGAGCAATTCGCCGCCGCCGGTCTGCAACCGGGCAATGGGGGCAGCTGGGTGCAGGATGTGCCGCTGATCGAGATCACCGGCAGCAACCACGCCCCGCTCACCATCGGCAACCGGCAATTCGCTTTTGGCAGCGACTGGGTGGGAGTGAGCTACCGCCAGACCCCGCGCACCGTGCTGGAGGACAGCGAGCTGGTGTTTGTCGGCTTTGGCATCAACGCGCCCGAGCGCGGCTGGAACGATTACGAAGGGCTGGATATGCGCGGCAAAACCGCGCTGATCCTCGTCAACGATGCCGATTACGCCGCCGAAGGGCTGGAAGGCCCCTTCAATGGCCGCGCAATGACCTATTACGGGCGCTGGACCTACAAGTACGAAGAGGCCGCACGGCAAGGCGCGGCTGCCGCGATCATCATTCACGAGGATTTCCCTGCCAGCTATGGCTGGAACGTCGTCGAAACGAGCTGGTCGGGTCCGCAGGCCTTCGCCGATACCGGCAATGGCGGGGCCAATGCGACGCTGGTGAACGGCTGGATCCAGTCCGCCGCCGCGCGCGAGATTTTTGCCGCCGCGGGCATGGATTACGAGGACATGGCGCTGGCCGCGCGATCGCCCGGTTTTACGCCGGTCTCGCTTGGGCAAGGCGTGTCGACTAGCTTCGACAACACCGTCCGCCGCTTTTCCTCGCAAAACGTGATCGGCATCCTGCCCGGCACCACCGCGCCCGACGAATATGTGCTGCACACCGCGCATTGGGATCATCTGGGCATTTGCGGCGAGGAAGGCGATGCGGACATGATCTGCAACGGCGCGGTCGATAATGCGACGGGCACCGCTGCGCTGGTCGCTTTGGCCGAGGCACACGCCGCCGCCGGGCCGACGCAGCGCAGCCAGGTGTTTCTGGCGGTAACTGCGGAGGAATCGGGTCTGCTCGGCAGCGAATATTACGCCGCCAATCCCGTCTATCCGCTCCATCGCACGGTGGGCGGAGTGAATATCGATGCGCTTTATGTACTGGGCGCGGCGAGCGATGTGACCGTGATCGGCGGGGGCAAGAGTTCGCTTGACGACTATCTTTCCACCGCACTGGCGCAGCAGGGCCGCACCGCCACGCCCGATGCCGCACCGCAAGCGGGCCGCTATTACCGCTCCGACCATTTCAGCCTCGCCAAGCGCGGCGTGCCGATGTTCTATATCAAATCGGGGCAGACGCTGGTCGACGGCGGCGCAGCGGCAGGCGATGCGGCCTATCGCGATTACAACACCAACCGCTATCACGCGGCGGGCGACGAATATTCGGAAGACTGGGACTGGGCCGGGGTGATGCAGGATCTGGAACTGTATTTCCTCCTCGCCCGCGCGCTCGGCAACAGCAGCGACTGGCCCAACTGGAACCCCAACGACGAATTCCGCGCCGCCCGCGATGCGAGCTGTGCTGCCGGTAACAGGGGGTGCTGATCCGATGACATTCCGGATGACCGCCGAATGGGCTGAGCAGGACTGGATCTGGATCGGCTTCCCCGCCCATGCCGATTTGTGGGAAGAGGATCTCGAACCCGCGCAAGCGCAGATCGCCGCCGCCGCCAATGCCATTGCGAGCAGCGGGCAGGATGTGCGGCTGGTTGTCCGCGATGAAGCGGCGGAGAAGGCCGCGCGCAGGCTGGTTGAACCAAATGTGCACCTTGAACGCCACCCTTATGGCGACATCTGGCTGCGCGATACCGGGCCGCTGACCGTGCTGGGGCCGCAGGGTGCGCGGCGCGCGCAGGGCTTCGGCTTCAATGGCTGGGGCGGCAAATTCATCATGGAAGGCGACGCGGAAACCGGCCCCTCGCTCGCGGCAGCAGGGGGCCTGCCCTATACCCGCGCCGACTGGATCCTCGAAGGCGGCTCGATCGAAACCGATGGCACCGGGCTTTTCGTGACGACCGAGCAGTGCCTGCTCAACCCCAACCGCAATCCGGGCCTTGGCCGGGACGACATCGAGAAATGTCTCGCCCGTGATTTGGGAGCTGTCCGGTGTGTCTGGCTGGGCGACGGGCTGCACGGCGACCATACTGACGGGCACATCGACAACCTTGCGCGAATGGTCGGCGAAGGGGTTATCGCGATTCCTGTCGCCAGCACGCCGGACGATCCCAACGCCGCGATTTACGACGATGCCCGCGCCCGTGCGCGCGCCGCCGGACTCGAGGTGCGCGACGTGCCCTCGCTCGGTCTCTATGGCGATGACGAGGACGCAGAACCCGCCAGCGCGATGAATTTTATCATAGCAAACAAAGTGATCGTCGTGCCGACCTACGGCACCCCGTTTGACGCTGAAGCGGTCAAAGCCATCGGCGCGCTGTTCCCCGGACGCGAGGCGGTGGGCCTGCCCGCCGATGCGGTGCTGACCGGCGGAGGCAGCTTCCACTGCGCCAGCCAGCACGTGCCGCGGGCGGTTGCTGCAGGCTAGGCGTTCACTCCGCCGCGGGCGCGGTGCAACTGGCCGTTGGCGCGCCGCCCTTGGCCCCGCCGATCAGCGTCGCCAGCGCATCGCGCACCACCTGCGCCCGGTTGCTGTTTTCCAGCGCCCAGACAATGTGGTCGCGCCGCTCGTCAATATCCTCGAACGCTTGCTGGCCATTGTAGAAGCCGACCCGCCGGCCGCGTGCGCGAATGCAATTGCCCGATGCGCAATCGATCTGCACCGCAGGCATCCCGTTATAGGTCACCAACTGCACGCGATTGGACAATTGCCGGGGATCGACTTCGTAACTGATCCGGTCTGAAACGCCCGCGTCGTTATAGCCGTCGGCTACCGCCGCTTCCTCGGTCTCGACCCATGCCCATTCCTCGGCTGTGAGGCTTTCGATCTGGACGCGGAAGGCGAAGCCTGCCGTAAGGGCACCGTCGCTGCCTTGGGAGGACACATTGTCCAGACCGGTCATGATGTTGTCGCGCGCGTCGCGCATAGCCCGGTCAAAAGTCTCGCGCGCCTCCGCCGCATCATCGACACAGGCCTCGTATTCCGCTTGCGCCTCGTCCTGCTGGTCAGAAAGCAAGGCAAGCCGCTGTGCTTCCGCTGCGGCCTCGGCCCGGCCTTGGGCACGGGCCTGTTCGAGCTGTTCGCTGTTGTCGCAGGCCGCCAGTGACCCAGTAATCAAGAGAAGTCCCAGTAAACGCATAAAGCCCCCTTTTTGCATTTCCTGCTGTGCTGAGCCCCCGGCAACGCGCTAGGCAACAATACATATTTGTGCGGAGGGTTTAAGAGCCTTTGTTGGCTGCCGTCCCTTTTTGGCGCGCCGTTGCGGGCGCGAAAGGCGTGGCGGTTTAACCTTTCGTTAGGGAATCGGGCGCAGAATTGCGGCATGGCCAAAGCTATTGCCTTTACCCGCTCCCGCATCGCCGCCGCGCAAGACACGGCACGCGCGCTGATCGTGAGCTTTTGCGCGATTGCGTTGATCGTTGCCGGGCAAGCCGCGCCCTTCTGATCGGTAAGTAACCGCGCAGTGACGCGCACCGAATGCTCTCCTGAACCTTCAGGAGAAGCCCCCCGTGAAAGCTCTTTTCGCTCTTGCCGCGCTTGGCGTTGCTGCCGTCGGGATCGGCTATGCGCTGCATATGCCGGACGAGATGGCCAAGGCGGAAACGCAGCCGCTCGAGCCCGCAGCAATCGCCGAAGGCAGCGGCCCGGTCGTGGTCGAAATGTTCACCAGCCAGAGCTGTTCCTCCTGTCCGCCCGCCGATGCGCTGGCGGCAGAGCTGGCCGTGCGCGATGATGTCATCGTGATCTCGCGCAATGTGACGTATTGGAACCGCATCGGCTGGGAAGACACGCTGTCCGACGAGGCCAATACGCAGCTCCAGCGCGCCTATGCCCGGCGCGGGCTGGCGGGGCGCAACGGCGTTTACACCCCGCAAGCGGTGGTGGACGGGCGCGATGGCGTGGTCGGGTCGCGCGCCAGCGAGCTGTCGGCGCTGATCGCACAGGAGGGCGAACGCGAACGGCCTTTGCTGGTGGTGGAGGGTAACGGCGTTTCGATCACCGGCGCAACAAGCGGAGCGGCCACCCTTTCCGTCATCGCGGTCGATGCGAGCGAAACAGTCGCCATTGGCGCGGGCGAAAACCGTGACCGCAGCGTGACCTACACCAATAGCTGGCTGGGCGAAGCCGCCATCGGCACCTGGAATGGCGGCACGGCGCGCTTCCAGCTGCCCGAGACACTGCCTGCGGGCGACCGCCATGTGCTGATCCTCCGCGAGGCCAGCGAGGACGGGTCGGGCGCAATCCTTGCGGGGCGCTGGATCAGCTAGAGTTTGAGGAGGGCTGCCAGCGCCGCCCCACCCAGCACCACGCCCACCAGCACGCGCCACACCGGATCGCTCACTCTCCCGAAGGCCAGCGAGCCGAGCCAGTTGCCGAGCGCCATCAGCGGAAACAGCAGTGCGCCGAACACAAGCAGATGCGGCTCCAGCAATCCGGTCGCGGCACCGGACAGCAGGCCGGCGAGCGAGGCCGTGCCGAAAATCCCGATCATCGAGGCTTTGGCCGTCACCCGCGCCATTTCCTGCCGCACATAATAGGGCACCACGGGGATGCCCGGCATCGCCGCGAAGCCGGTCATCAGTCCCGAGATCAAGCCGGTCGCACCGGTGGCCCAAGGGCCGGGAGGGGCCGGATTTTTGCGGCGCGGCCAGATCACCATGACAAAGGCGGAGAGCGCGGCGAGCGCGATCAGCAGGCGGGCGAGCGGCTGCGGCGTTGCGCTCAAGAGCAGCAATCCGGGCAGGGTCGTCAGCATCAGCAATCCGCCAATCGCATAGGCCGAGCGCGCCGCTTCGCGCAGGACGAAGCGGATTTCACTCAGCGCCATGGCGAGCGCGAGGATATTGATCAGCAGCACCGCTTCCACCGGCGCCAGCGCCAGCGCAAGGATCGGGGCGAGCAGGAAGCCAAAGCCGAACCCCGTCAACCCGCGCACAATCGCCGCCCCCAAAGTGGCCAAGGCCGCCGCGACGATCTGTGTCGTCGAAAACCCGGCGAGAATGTCGATCACGCAGGCGAGCGCGTCAGGATCAGGCCGAGCGTCACGGCATGAAAGGCGGCAATCGCCAGATTGCTCACCACAACAGGATTGCCCAGCGTTCCCACCGTCATGGGCGTCAGCAGCTTATAGACAACCTGGATTGCCAGCAGTGCCGCCACTGCCGCCGGGATCGGCTTCAGCAACAGGGCCGCTGAACCCGCGAGTATCGCCAGATACACCGCCAGCAGAATGCCGCGCGCAGGCGCGGCCGCGCCATAGGCCTCCTGTGCCCAAGTGGCAGAGGTAGCCAGGCCGTAAGTCACCGGCACCAGCACCAGAATGTTCAGCGCAAGCGAAAGGGTGATCATCAGCTTCATGATGCGCCGCCGCTTCCTGCCGCTCAGGCTTTCAGATCGGGCGGGGTCGCTGCATCTTTCAGCATCGCAATCGCTTCGTCGAGCGGCATCACACGCTGGTGTTGCTCGCCCAGTGTGCGCACGGCAACCGTGCCTTCCTCCGCCTCGCGCTTGCCGACCACCAGCAGGTAGGGGACTTTGGCGAGCGAATGTTCGCGCACCTTGTAGTTGATCTTTTCGTTGCGCAGGTCGCTGTCCACGCGAATGCCCGCCGCTTCCAGCTTGGCGACCGCTTCTTTGGCGTAGTCATCGGCATCGGAGACGATGGTGGCGACCACCGTCTGCACCGGTGCCAGCCACACCGGCAAGCGACCGGCGAAATGCTCGATCAGAATGCCGATGAAGCGTTCATACGAGCCGAAGATCGCGCGGTGGAGCATTACGGGGCGGTGTTTTTCGCCATCTTCGCCCACATACACAGCATCGAGCCTGTCGGGCAGCACGCGGTCGCCCTGGATCGTGCCGACTTGCCAGGTTCGGCCAATCGCGTCGGTCAGGTGCCATTCGAGCTTGGGGGCGTAGAACGCGCCTTCGCCGGGCAGTTCCTCCCAGCCATAGTCGGCATTGTCCATCCCCGCTTCGGCCACCGCGTCGCGCAGTTCCTGCTCGGCCTTGTCCCAGTCAGCGTCCGAGCCGAACCGCTTTTCCGGCCGCAGCGCCAACTTGACGTGATAGCTGAAACCGAAATCCTTGTAGACACTGTCCGCCAGCGCGCAGAAGGCACGCACTTCCTCCACCACCTGTTTCTCGGTGCAGAAGATATGCGCATCGTCCTGCGTAAACTGGCGCACGCGCATGAGGCCGTGGAGCGCGCCATGCGGCTCGTTGCGGTGGCAGCAGCCCATTTCGCCCAGCCGGATCGGCAGATCGCGATAGGACGTAATGCCCTGCTTGAAGACCAGCACGTGCGCCGGGCAATTCATCGGCTTGATCGCCATCCACGCCGCATCATCGGCGACTTTCGGCGAAGCGGCGGTTTCCCCGGCATCGTCCACTTGCGGCACGATATCGGGCACGGCGAACATATTCTCGGCATATTTGCCCCAGTGCCCCGACTGCGTCCATTGGCGCACGTCCATCAGCTGCGGGGTCTTGATCTCGCGATAGCCGCTCGCGTCCATCTTGCGGCGCATATAGGCTTCGAGTTCGCGCCAGATGCGATAGCCCTTGGGGTGCCAGAAGACGCTGCCATGCGCCTCTTCCTGCAAATGGAACAGGTCCATCTCGCGCCCGAGCCGCCGGTGATCGCGCTTGGCCGCTTCTTCCAGCCGCGTCAGATGTTCGTTCAGCTGCTTCTTGTTGAGCCAGCCGGTGCCGTAAATGCGCGTCAATTGCGCATTGTTCTGGTCGCCGCGCCAATAGGCGCCCGCCACCCGCATCAATTTGAAGGCCTGCGGGTCGAGCTTGCCGGTGCTGGGCAGGTGCGGGCCGCGGCACATATCGAGCCAGTCATCGCCCGACCAATAGACCGTCAGTTCCTCGCCCCCATTTTCACCGGCGGGCAGTTCCTTCGCCCATTCGGCCTTGAACGCCTCGCCATCGGCCTCCCATTTGGCGATCAGCGCCTCGCGGCTCCATGCTTCACGGCGCAAGGGCTTGTCGGCCTGGATGATGCGGCGCATCTCCTCCTCGATCGCGGGCAGATCGTCCATCGAGAAGGGCGGGCGGTTATCGGGCGCTTTGACGTCGTAATAAAAGCCGTCATCGGTTGCCGGGCCGAAGGTGATCTGGGTGCCGGGGAACAGCGATTGCACCGCTTCGGCCAGCACATGCGCAAAGTCGTGGCGCGCGAGTTCGAGCGCGTCCGCCTCGTCGCGCGCGGTGATCAACGCCAGCTCGCTATCGCCGTCGAACGGGCGGTTCAGATCGCGCACTTCGCCGTTCACCCGCGCCGCGAGTGCGGCCTTGGCAAGGCCGGGGCCAATCGCAGCGGCGACATCGCCGGGAGTGCTGCCCGGCGCCATCTCGCGAACGGAACCATCGGGCAGGCTGATTTTGAGTAATTCGGTCATGCGCTGCCACCTAGTGCCTTCGCGGGCGTGCGCCAAGTGGGGATAATGGCTTGCCTCCCGCCATGCGGCGCAATTAGACGTGACGCCATGACACAAGTGCGCACGCATCCGCTTGGCGAAAAGCAATGGCTCGCCTTCCGCCACACGCCCGGCAGCGGCCCGGCCATTGTGTTTCTGCCCGGCTATATGTCCGATATGGAAGGCAGCAAGGCGACCGCCTTGTTCGACGATTGCGTGGCGACGGGGCGCGAATGCCTGCTGCTCGACTATTCGGGTTGCGGCGATAGCAGCGGCGATTTTGCCGATGGCACCTTGTTCGATTGGGCCGAGGATGCGGGGTTGCTAATCGGCGATTATGTCGAGAACGAGCGGATCGTGCTGGTCGGCTCTTCCATGGGCGGCTGGGTGATGCTGCTGCTCGGCCAGTCCATGCCCGAACGGCTGGCGGGGCTGGTCGGCATTGCCGCCGCGCCGGACTTCTCCGAATGGGGTTATACGGACGAGCAGAAGGATGCGCTGCATCTCGGCGATACGATCTACGAGGAGAGCGATTACGGCTACGATCCGATGCCTACGCATGCGAAGTTCTGGAAGAATGCGCAGGCCAACCGGGTGCTCGGCGATACGATCCCGATTTTTTGCCCGGTGCGCCTGCTCCACGGGCAGGAGGACAAGGACGTGCCGCCCGACATTTCGCTGCGCCTCGCCGCCGCGCTGGAGAGCGAAGACGTGCAAGTGACCATTGTCAAAGGCGGCGACCACCGCCTCAGCCGCCCCACCGATATCGCGCTCCTGCTCAAAACCGTTGCGTCGCTGTGAAACAAAACTGGTTTCCAGTGAAACAAAATGTGTGCATTGCGTAGGTCGCTGCGATAGTGGCGGCAGCAATTGTCCGGTATGACCGGAAACGAGGGCGTTTTTCGAGTCGCGGCTCGGCAAAACGCGAGGAGAGACGAGGGTTTATGCCGAGCACGAGCACCAAGAGCGCTGCCTTTTCCGAATTGACCAAAGAGGAGCAGGGCTTTGCCAGCTCCCTGCGCGCACGGATCAGCACGTCGATCCTGCCCGGCGAAACTCCGCTCGAAGGCGAGCAGCTGGATGCCGCCACCGCGTTTGTGATCGAAGCGGCGCGCACGCGCGAGGATGGCAAGCCCGCGATCCTGATCCGCTCGGCCGCAGAAGGGCGGCGCTTTATGCGCATCGCCATTATCAACAAGGATATGCCGTTCCTGGTCGATTCGATCGGCGCGGCGATGGCTGCCCATGGCCTGCCGATCGATGTGCTCGTCCACCCGATCCTCCCCGTCCGCCGCAAGGATGGCGTGCTGTGCGAACTGCCTGAAGGCGATGGCACGGGCGAGCGCAAGGAAAGCTGGGTCTATCTCGAAACGCCGCGGCTTGACGCCAAGCAACGCCGCGCGCTGGAAGCGGAGCTCGAAGCCGCGCTGCTCGATGTGCGCGCTTGCGTGGCCGACTGGCCGCAAATGCGGCAGATGATGGAAGACGATGCGGATCGCCTGTCCGATGGCGAAGGCGCGGCGCTGCTGCGCTGGCTGGCCAGTGGCATGATGACGCAACTGGGCCACCTCACCCGCACCCGCGACGGCGAGACGCGCGATGTCATGGGCATCTGCCGCCGCTCGACTCCCGATCTGCTGGCCGATGATGCGTTCGACAAGGCGTTCGCCTGGTTTGACGGCGAATTGCCGCGCCAGAATGGCAAGCCCGGCCGCAGCCCGCTGATCCTGAAAGCCAACCGCATCGCCAAGGTGCACCGCCGCGTGCCGCTCGACCTGTTTATCGTTCCGATCATGCAGAAGGGGCGGGTGGAAGCCCTGTCCGTCCATGCGGGCATCTGGACCAGTGCCGCGCTGGTTTCCCCGCCCGATAGCGTGCCAGTGCTGCGCCAGCAGCTCAAGGGGATCATGGAGCGGCTCGACTTCGAAGCGGGCAGCCATGATTACAAGGCGCTGGTGCACGCGCTCACCGCGCTGCCGCACGATCTTATCATCAGCTTCTCGGACGATGATATCACCCGCGTCGCCACCTCGATGATGGGGCTGACCGACCGTCCGCGCCCGCGCGCGACGCTGGTCACCGCGCCGCTCGAACGGCATTTGTTCGGCTTCGTCTGGCTGCCGCGCGATATGCTCTCCACCACGGTGCGTTTGCAGGTGGAAGACCTGCTCGAAGCGCATACCGGCGCGCAAACGCTCGACTGGAGCCTGATGGTCGAAGGCGGCAATCTGGCGCTGCTGCGCTATGTCATGGACTTCCGTGGGACCGATACCAGCGCCGACAGTGCAGCGGTGGACGCCGCGCTCGGCGCGATGCTGCGCGGCTGGACCGATGCCGTGGAAGAGGCGCTGGCCGCGCAGGAAGAACCAAGCCGCGCCGCCGCGCTTGCCATGCGCTATGCGGAGAGCTTCCCGCCCTTCTACCGCGCCACCTATGGAGCGCAGGAAGCGGCAACCGACATTCTGCGGCTGCGCAATCTTGCCGCCCATGCCGGTGAAGCGGGCCAGGGGCGCGATGCCCGGCTGTACCACTCGCCCGCCGATGAAGAAGGACGCCTGCGGCTCAAGATTTACCAGCATCATGGCGCGCTGCCGCTGTCCGATGCCGTTCCCGCGCTCGAAAACTTCGGCTTCCGCGTGTTGTCGGAAGTTCCCAGCGAGCTGGGCGGCGAGGATACCGGCACGATCCACGATTTCGTGCTCGGCCTGCCCGCCGGAATGGAAGTGGATGCGCTGCTCGAACGCGCGGACGTTATCGAAGCGGCGATATCGAGCGTGCTCAACGAACACGCCGAGGACGATGTTTTCAACCGCCTCGTCATCGCCTGCCGCCTGAATGCGCAGGAAGCCGACTGGCTGCGCGCCTTCTATCGCTATCTGCGCCAGTCGAACATTGCCTTTACGATCTATACTGTGGTCGATGCATTGGCAGGCGCGCCCGATGTGACGCGCGGCCTAATCACGCTGCTGCGCACGCTGCACGATCCCGCGTTCAAGGGTGACCGCGACAAGGCTGTGGCAGAGGTCGAGGATGATATCCGCGCCGGGCTCGCGCAAGTGGGCGCGATCAATGACGACCGGCTGCTGCGCCGCTATTGGGCGACGATCCGCGCGGTGCTGCGCACCAATGCCTTCGCGCCGGCTGCCGCCGATGCGCTCGCGTTCAAACTGGATAGCGCGCAGGTGCCCGGCCTGCCCGCGCCCGTTCCATGGCGCGAGATTTTCGTCTATTCGCGCCGCGTCGAGGGCATCCACTTGCGCGCCGGGCCGGTGGCGCGCGGAGGGCTGCGCTGGTCTGACCGGCGCGACGATTTCCGCACCGAAATCCTCGGCCTGATGAAAGCGCAGAAGGTGAAGAACGCCGTGATCGTGCCGACCGGCGCGAAAGGCGGCTTCTATCCCAAGCGCCTGCCCAATCCGGCGGTGGACCGCGATGCGTGGTTTGCCGAGGGCAAGGAAAGCTACAAGCTGTTTATCCGCACGCTGCTTTCGATCACCGACAATATCGTCGAGGACAAGGTGGTGCATCCCGAAAGCGTCGTGATCCATGACGGGGAAGACCCGTATTTCGTGGTCGCGGCGGACAAGGGCACGGCGACCTTCTCCGACACCGCCAATGCCATCGCGCTGGAGCGGGATTTCTGGCTGGGCGATGCGTTCGCCAGCGGCGGCTCCAACGGATACGACCACAAGGCGATGGGCATCACCGCGCGCGGTGCGTGGGTGTGCGTGCAGCGGCACTTCCTCGAAATGGGCGTCGATGTGCAGACCGATCCGGTGCGCGTGGTCGGCTGCGGGGATATGTCGGGCGACGTGTTCGGCAACGGGATGCTGCTGTCGCAAGCGATCAAGCTGGTCGCCGCGTTCGACCACCGGCATATCTTCATCGATCCCGACCCCGACCCCGCAGCCAGCTGGAAAGAGCGCAAGCGCCTGTTCGAAATGGAGCGGTCAAGCTGGGCGGACTATTCGGAAAAGCTGCTCTCCACGGGCGGCGCGATCATTCCGCGCAGCAGCAAGCGCATTGAATTGTCGGCGCAAGCGATGGAGGCCTTGGGCATCCATGACAGCGATTTGAAGGACGGCGCGCTCGATCCTGACACGCTGATCGCGCTGATCCTCAAAAGCGATGCCGACCTCATCTGGTTCGGCGGCATAGGCACCTATATCAAGGCGAGCCACGAGAGTAGCGCCGATGTCGGCGATCCGGCGAATGACGCCTTGCGGGTGAATGCCGAGGAGCTGCGTGCCAAGGTGATCGGCGAAGGCGCCAATCTGGGCGTGACGCAAGCGGGCCGCGTGGAATTTTCGCTCGGCGGCGGGCGCGTGAACACCGATTTCATCGACAATTCGGCGGGTGTCGATTGCTCGGATAACGAGGTCAATATCAAGATCGCGCTCACCGCGGCGCGCCGCGCCGGGCGCTTGTCCGAAGAGCGCCGCAACGCGCTGCTCGCCGATATGACCGACGAGGTTGCCGAGCTGGTATTGGAAGACAATCGCTTGCAGGCGCTGGCCCTGTCGATTGCCGAGCAGGGCGGCTGCCGCACGGTCAGCGCGCAGGCGCGGCTCATCGAAATGCTCGAAGACCTGGCCGGGCTCAACCGCGCCAATGAAGGGCTGGGCAATAGCGAGGCACTGGCGCGCCGCGCTGGTGAAGGGCAGGGCCTGACCCGCCCCGAACTGGCGGTGCTGCTGTCCTATTCCAAGCTGACCTTGCAGGAAGCGGTGGAAGGCAGCGCGCTGGCTGACGATGAGACCGCCAATGCGCTGGTGCTGGGCGATTTCCCGCCGCAATTGCAAGAACAATTCGCCGGGCAATTGCTCGACCACCGGCTGCGCAAGGAAATTGTCGGCACCGTGGTGGCGAACCAGATCGTCAACCGCATGGGAATGCTGCATCCCTTCGAACTGGCCGAAGAAGAAGGCGCGGGGCTTGCCGCCATCGCCGCCGGCTTTGTCGCGGCCAGCCGCCTGATCGGCATGGACGAGATCTGGCACACGCTCGATACCGAGGCGATGCCCGAAACCGCGCGGCTGATGCTGTTCGATCAGGCGGCGCTGGCGCTGCGCGCGCATATCGCCGATTTGCTGCGCGCCTGTAATGCGGGGTTTGCGCCATCCACTCTGATTGCCGAGATCGGCGAGATGGTCAGCACGCTCAACGGGCAGGCCGAAACCCTGCTGGGCGATGAAGCGCGCGCCCATGTCGATGCGCTTGCGGCCAGCATGGTGGAAAAGGGTGCAAGCGGAGAACACGCGCAGATGGTCGCCCGCCTGTTCGCCTTTGACGGGGCCATCGGCCTGTCGCGGCTGGCAGCCGATACCGGGCTCGCCCCGCTCGATCTGGCGCACGCCTTTATTGATCTCGGCGCGCAGCTGGGCATCGACTGGGCACAGTCGCGCGCTGCGGTGATGAGCCCGACCGATCCGTGGGAGCGCTTGCTCGTTTCCGGCCTTGCGCGCGATTTCCAGCAGATGCGATTCGATTTCCTGCGCGGCCTTGCCCGCAAGCGTGGCAAAAATTCCGGTGACCCGCAGGCGCTGATTGCCGAGTGGACGCAAGCCAATGAAAACGCGATTGCGCATTTCCGGCGGATGATCACGCGGGCGAAGGCAGCAACCCCGGTTGCTCCCGCCATGCTCGCGCAGATCGCCAGCCAGGCGCGCAATTTGTTACAGGGTTAACGCGACGCCGCCTCTCGGCTTGACCGCGCCGCCGATTTTGCCCACTCACCGCGCCATGAACCAGTTCGATGTTGTGATTGTCGGCACCGGGCATGGCGGCGCGCAAGCCGCGATTGCCTTGCGCCAGAACGGTTTTGCGGGAACGATCGGCATGATCGGCCGCGACCGCGAACCGCCTTATGAACGCCCGCCGCTCTCCAAGGAGTATCTGGCGGGTGACAAGCCGTTCGAACGCCTGCTGATCCGCCCCGAAGCCTTCTGGGGGGAAAAGGCGATCACGCTGATACTCGGTCAATCGGTGACGAAGATTGATCCCGAAGCGAAGGAAGTCATCCTCGGATCGGGCGACCGCATCGGTTACGGACGGTTGATCTGGGCTGCGGGCGGCGATGCGCGGCGGCTGTCATGCCCCGGCGGCCATCTCGATGGCGTGCACGCGGTGCGCGACAAGCGCGATGTGGATGCCTTGTTGGCCGATCTGGCCGACGGCGCGCAGCATTTCGTGGTGATCGGCGGCGGCTATATCGGGCTGGAGGCCGCAGCGGTGCTGCGCAAGCTCGGCCGCAAGGTCACGCTGGTGGAAGCGCAAGACCGCGTGTTGAACCGCGTCGCGGGCGAGGAACTGTCACGCTTCTATCAGGACGAACACACAAGGCAGGGCATCGAACTGCGGCTGGGCGTCGGCGTCGAACGGCTGACGGGCGCGACCCGTGTCGAAAGCGTGGTGCTGGCCAATGGCGAGGCGATTGCGTGTGACGGCGTGGTGGTGGGCATCGGCATCGTTCCGGCGGTCGGCCCGCTGATCGCGGCGGGCGCGGCGGGCGCCAACGGGGTTGATGTCAGCGAGCTCTGCCACACCAGCCTGCCGCACATCTACGCTATCGGCGATTGCGCGGCGCACGCCAATGTCTGGGCGGACGGCGCGGTCATCCGGCTCGAAAGCGTGCAAAACGCGCATGATATGGCGACCACCGCGGCGAAGGCGATTTGCGGCGAGAAGCAGCCCTACGCCGCCTTCCCGTGGTTCTGGTCGAACCAGTATGATCTGAAGTTGCAGACCGCCGGGCTCAGCATGGGGCATGATCAGGCGGTGCTGCGCGGCGACCCGGCGAGCCGCAGCTTTTCGGTGCTGTATATGAAGGATGGGCGGGTGATTGCGGTGGACGCGGTCAACTCGACGCGCTGCTATGTACAGGGCCGCAAGCTGATAGAAGCGCGGGTGGAAGTCGATCCCGCCGATCTGGCGAACCCTGACGTGGTGCTCAAGGATTTGCGCTGAGCTGAGGAGCCCCCTCCTTTTCAAAGGAGGGGGTTGGGGGTGGTTGCGCGGTCGCACGACCGCGCTGGTGCTGCAAGCACCACCCCGCTGCGACTAGGCAGGCAAGCTGCCAAGTCTCACTGCCCCTCCTCTGAAGAGGAGGGGAGTTTTCCTAAAGCCCACCGCGCCGCCTCCGCCACCACTTCATCCGCATCCTGCGTCAGCGCAGCGACCTGCTCTGTTAACGCCGCATTCCCGCTATTGCCCGCCGCGATCAGGCAATTGCGCACGAAACGGTTGCGACCGATCCGCTTGATTGGCGAGCCGGAGAATTTCGCGCGAAAGCCCGCATCCTCCAACGCCAGCAATTCATCGAGACGCGGCGCGACCAGATCCTCGCGCGGGGCGAAGGCGCGGTTGCGGGCAGCGCTGTCGGCAAATTTGTTCCATGGACACACGGCAAGGCAATCGTCGCAGCCATAGATGCGGTTGCCAATGGCTTCGCGGAATTCCTCGGGGATCGGCCCCTTGTGCTCGATCGTGAGGTAGGAAATGCACCGCCGCGCGTCTAACCGGTAGGTTTGCGGGAAAGCATCGGTCGGGCAGGCGGTCTGGCACGCGGTGCACGAGCCACAGCGGTCTTCATGGGGCGCATCCGGTGCCAGTTCCAACGTGGTGTAAATCGCGCCGAGAAATAGCCAGTTGCCGTGTTCACGGCTAACCATATTGGTGTGCTTGCCCTGCCAGCCGAGCCCCGCCGCCTCGCCCAGCGGCTTTTCCATCACCGGCGCGGTATCGACGAAGACCTTGAGCTGCGCTGCCGGTTCCTGCTCGCAGAGCCAGCGGGCGAGCGCCTTCAGCGCCTTTTTCACCGTGTCGTGATAATCGCGCCCTTGGGCATAGACCGAAATGCGCGCCCGCTCGGCATCGCCTTCCAGCGCCAGCGGATCGGTATCGGGCGCATAGCTCATGCCGAGCGCGATCACGCTTTTCGCCTCCGGCCACATCGATTGCGGGCCCTGGCGCACCTCGGCGCGGTCTTCCATCCAGCCCATGTTGCCATGAAAGCCCGCCGCCAGCCATTCATGCAGCCGCTGCGCGCGCAGCGGATCGTCTGCTGCAGGCGCGATGCCCACCGCCACAAAGCCCAGCTCGCGCGCTTTGGCGCGCAGGCGTTCCTCAAGCGACAGCGTAACCGGTGTGTTAACCATAATGGGAGGGCGTCCCGTTCATTCCTCCCCTGTAGCGGGCAGAGCATGGATATGGCGACCTCTATTACACCCGAACGCGAAATCACCGATCCCCGTCCGCTCGCCATCGAGGCGCGCGGTCTGGTGAAGCGTTTCGATACGACGCTGGCCGTAGACGGGGTGGATATCGCCATTCCCGAAGGCGCGATTTACGGCATTCTCGGCCCCAATGGCGCGGGCAAAACCACGACCTTGCGGATGCTGCTGGGCATTATCGATCCCGATGCCGGATACCGCCGCGTGCTGGGCGCGGAAAACCCGCAGAATGTCGCCCGCCGCATCGGTTATCTGCCCGAAGAGCGCGGCCTGTATCCGGCGATGAAATGCTTTGAAGCGATTGCCTTTATGGGCGCGCTGCGCGGTGTACCGCTGGATACAGGGCGCAAACGCGGCAAGGAATTGCTGGAGCAGCACGGCCTCGGCCACGCGATCGACAAGCAGATCCGCCAGCTTTCCAAAGGCATGGCGCAGACCGTGCAATTGCTCGGCACTCTGGTGCATGAGCCCAAGCTGGTGGTGTTCGACGAGCCGTTCAGCGGTTTGGACGCGATCAACCAGGGCAAATTGGAAGTGCTGATCCGCGGCCTTGCGGACAAGGGCACGACGGTGATCTTCTCCACCCACGTGATCGCCCATGCCGAACGGCTGTGCGAAGGGATTGCGATTATCGCGGGCGGCAAGGTCCCCTTCACCGGCCGGGTGGACGAAGCGCGCGACCGGATTCCGGCGCAGGTGCGGCTGGAAACGCGCAATGCCGAAGGGCCATGGCGCGCGGCGCTGCCCGCCGACACCCGCCGCGTGGGCGATTTCTGGTATTTCCCGCTGCCCGAGAGCGGGGTCGAACCACTCTTGAAGGCACTGATCGAAGGCGATGCGGGCATCCAGTCGCTTTCCATCGAGCGCGCCGGACTGCACGATGCTTTCGTCGCCATCGCCGGTGAGGCGGCGGCAGCCGATATGATTACCAACGCCGCAGGAGAACCGGCATGAGCCAGACCGCCATCAGCGAAGGCGGCCGCCTGCCGATGTGGCGCGCCGCATGGGTTGTTGCCCGCCGCGATTTCTCCGCCATCCTGTTCAGCCGCAGCTTCATTTTCTTCCTGCTGGGGCCGCTGTTCCCGGTCATCGTGATGGGGCTGGCAGGCGGCGTCGGCGCGCAGGTGCAGTCCGAAGCGGCGGTGGCCGATATCGGCATTGCGATGGAAGCAAAGGATGTTGACGCCATGCTCGCCGCGCGCGGGGCGCTGGCAGAGCAAATGCCGGGCGTCGTCCCGCCCATGGTCGAACTTGAGCGGTTGCGCCCCGGCGAAGCCTATGATGCGCGTGCCGTGCTCGAACGCGCCGAGGGCAGTCTGGCCGCCGTGGTCACCGGCACGCTCGACGCGCCGGTGCTCACCGCAACCGAGGAACGCGCCGCGCGCTGGCAAGGCGTTGTCGGACTGGTCGCCGGAAATGCGCAGGCGGGCAGCGTTCCCGCACCGGCATCGGTCGAAACGGCGATTGTCGGCACCAGCGGCGCGGCAGAGACCTCGGGCCGCTTGCGCACCGCGCAGATCGGGCAAGTGCTGCTGTTCCTCCTTATTATGCTGCTCGCCAGTATGGTGCTGTCCAATCTGGTAGAGGAAAAGGGCAACAAGATCATCGAAGTGCTCGCCGCCGCGATCCCGATGGACGCTTTGTTCATGGGCAAATTGTTTGCCATGCTTGGCGTCTCGGTGGTTGGCATTGCGGTGTGGGGAACCTGCGGCGCGGCCATCCTGTTTGCAGGCGGCCAATCCCTTTCCGATTACGCCAATCCGGGCGTCGGCTGGCCGATGTTCTTCCTGCTCTTCCCGCTCTATTTCGCCATGGGCTATTTGCTGCTGGGGAGCATCTTCCTCGCTGTCGGCTCGCTCGCCAGCACGGTGCGCGAAGTGCAGACGCTGTCCATGCCCGCCACGATGTTCCAGATCCTCGTGTTCTTTTTTGCCAGCCTTGCAGTAACCGACCGGGGCGGTCTGATCGAATATGGAGCCATGGCATTCCCGCTAAGCTCGCCTTTTGCCATGGTGGCGCGGGCGGCTGTGGAGGAATCGCTGTGGCCGCATCTGCTGGCCTTGGGCTGGCAAGGCTTGTGGGTGTTCATTTTCGTCAAGCTCGGCGCGAACCTTTTCCGTCGCCGCGTGATGAAATCGGGCCCGCGCCAATCGCGGCGCAGGTTCGGCCTCGGCTTTCCGGCGCGGGCGCAGGCGGTGGCCAAAGAGGCAGGCTGACAGCGACACGCTTCTGCGGGCACTGTCAGGAACAGTTCAATTCTGACGCCGTAGAGGTGACGTATGGGCAAAACCGAGATCAACCGCCGCAAGCTGCTCGTCTGGCTGGGCGCAGGCGCATCGCTTCCCGTGCTGGGCGCGTGCGGCAGCGAAGTGCGCGCGCAGGAACGCTTCCGCGTGAACTACAGCGAAGAGGAATGGCGCCGCCGCCTGACCGCCGAGGAATTCCGCATCCTGCGCCGTGCAGGGACGGAACGCGCGTTCAGCTCGCCGCTCGACCGCGAGGGCCGTCGCGGCACCTTTGTTTGCGCTGGGTGCAGCAACCGGCTGTATTCGAGCGCGCACAAATTCGACAGCGGCACCGGCTGGCCCAGCTTCTGGCAGCCGATTGAAAGCGGCGCAGTGGGCTATTCGACCGATTACCACCTCGGCTATGCCCGGCGCGAGATCCATTGCGCCGATTGCGGCGGACATCTGGGGCACCGCTTTGATGATGGCCCGCGCCCGACCGGGCACCGGCACTGCATCAACGGCGTGGCAATGGATTTCCGCCCGGCCTGAGCCAGCTCACCCGCCATCTTGCAAACGGCAGGCGATGCGGGCGAGTTCGTCCAGCTGGAGCGTTTCTTCGAACACCAGCCCCATCATCCCGTCGCGCCGCCAGCGCACTTTGGCAAAAACATCGCGCATCCCGTCAACCAACAGCTTCACCTGCTGGTCGATGGCGAGATGGCGGTTGCAGGCGATTTTTGCCCCTTGCTGGCTGATATCCCGCAATTCGGCATAATCGGGTTTACCCATTATCTCGATCTGCGCGGGCGCCGACAGATTGAGCCGCACCGGGCGTTTGGCAAAGTCGCTGGGACATTCGATGATCCGGGAGATGCTGGCGGGGCCACAAAAACGAAAGCCCGCGCGCTCCGCATCCTGCCACACCAGTTCCAGGCGGTGGCGATCACCATTCTGCATTTCGATCACAGTATCGTGATGGGCGGGCAGGGGGTGGAAAATCCGCACCGAAACGCCCGTTTCGGAGGCATCGCGCATGATACACAGATATTCGCAGCCGCCGATCAGCAACTTCGCCGAGCGGATAAGCAGCGTATAGCGCCGCGCGCTGCGCCCTTCGATACCCTGCGCCGCCGCCGGAGCACCGGGCGCTTGCGAAGAGATTCTTGCTGGGAGCACGTCGGCCATCTTCTTCCCCGGAGATTGCGTTGGATCGGGGATGTAGCCGGATTATCCTTTGCGGATCCGTGGCGCGGCCCTACGCAATTGCCGCAGACGAAGGTTTCGGCTGTCTTTACGGGCTGCTGCGCGCAAGGGACAAGATGGAAGGGTGCCCTTCGCTCACGCTCGGGAGCTTTGACGCAAAACCATCCCCCGATGGTTTTCTCCAGTCAAAACTGGTGCGGGCGGTGGGACTCGAACCCACACGTCTCAAAAGGACAGGGGATTTTAAGTCCCCGGCGTCTACCATTCCGCCACGCCCGCGTAATTTCATTCGCGTCGACTAGCGCGGGTGGGGCCGGGTGGCCAGCCTGTCAGGGCGCGAGGACGGTGAAACCGGGAACTGCGCCCAGCTCGACATGATTGCGATGGTACATATCCATCACGACATCGGCTTGGTAGCCGTCCGCGCAGTCGACGCGGTAACCATCGACAATGCTGCCGAAAACGCCTGGGCCCAGACTGCCTGTGCGCTGAAAACGCGGCGCAGTGCCATCGGCACAACGAAGGCGCTCAAGATAGTCTCTTTGGCCAGACGGCCTTGCCGCACGAACCGGATTTTCAAACGAACCGAGCGGACTGGCCGACGCTGTCACGATAGCGGCTTCCAAGTCAGCGCCGCGCAACTGGGTCTGCGAGACCATGGGCCAATCAAAGGTGCTGTCGGCACTGCCTGCGGGGTCGGGAGTAGTTGTACAACCACCCAGACCAACTAACGCGACAAAAGCGACAACAATTTGCAACCGCATAGCTCATCTCCGGCACTTTCGCTGGCAGATTACGCAAGCGCGGCGATCTGACAAGCCGTTTAACGCCGAAAGCTCAGGTCAGCTGTTCAGCCGCTCGCGCATTTCCTTGCCGGGCTTGAAATAGGGCACGCGCTTGGCGGGCACTTCCACCGAGTCGCCGGTGCGCGGATTGCGACCGGTGCGCGATTCGCGCTGGCGGGTGGAGAAGGTGCCGAAACCGCGCAATTCCACGCGGCCGCCTTCGGCCAGCCTCGCGGCTATTTCGTCAAAGAAAATGTCGACTACCTGTTCGACCTCTTCGGCGCGCAGTTCTGGATTATCCGCTGCCAATGCCTGGAGAAGTTCGGACCTGATCATATCGCTCCCCGATCGGGCTGTTGGGTGCGACCCCTTTGTCACCGTCGAAAGTGTTACCACCGATTATCATTGGCGCGCCGTGCGTCCCCCAGCAGCGCGCAGTCCGGAGAAACTGGCAGAAAAGGTTCCGATACGCAATGCATCCGCGCCATTCTTCCGCATTTTGCGCAAGATCTGTAAAATCGCCGGCGATTTGGGCGGGTCAGGCCTTGGCGGCGAGATCGTGCAGGTCGAGCCCCAGCCGCTCGATCCGCTCGCGGATGGAGGGCCATTCCTCGCGCAGGAATTCCTCCCGCTCGCTCGCCCGCAACCGGTCCGCCGCGCCGTCTTTGACGAACATTCCGACCCCGCGCTGCACGCGGATCAGGCCGTCGGCCTGGAATTGCTGGTAGGCCTTGGCAACGGTGAGCGGATTGGCCCCCTGGTCGGCAGCAAAAGCGCGCACCGAGGGGAGCATATCGCCCGGCTTGTAATGCCCGTCGATAATGGCAGCGGCGATTTGTTCGCGCAGGCGGAGGTAAACGGGGCGGATGTCAGCCATAGGGTGCATCAGTGCCATAATACAGCGGGGCAGGTCAAGCCGCGCGGTGCCGATACAGGCCAAAGCCCAAGGTTTCAGACGCAACGAAATGCGCTTCACAATGGTGAAACAATCGTTACTGTGCCGCTCTTTCGGGGTTGATCCGCGCCATTCACAGAAGCAGCGGACACAAGAACAAGGGTTGAGACTGTTATGGTCGATGGGGTCTTCTTTACATTCGATTCCGCATTCGAAATGTGGACATTCCGCGTGGCGGTGATCGCCTTGCTGGCATTTTTGATCGGCGGGCTCGTGCTGATCACCCGCCCGCAGGAAGAGGTGATCGGGCACCCCAAAGGTCTGTTCCTGCTGTTCATGGCCGAAATGTGGGAGCGTTTTTCCTATTACGGGATGCGCGCGCTGCTGATCTTCTACCTGATCCAGCATTGGATGTTCGCCGAAGAAAAGGCCTATGTGATCTACGGTGCGTACACCGCGCTGGTTTACATAGCGCCGGTTGTCGGCGGCTATCTGGCTGACCGCTATTTGGGCCAGCGCAAGGCAGTGCTGTTTGGTGCGGTGCTGCTGACTTTCGGCCACTTCTTTATGGCGTTCGAAGGCGATGGCTCGCTGGGGCAAGACAACCCGATGATCAACGTGTTCTGGCTCGCGCTGGCGCTGATCATTGTCGGTTCGGGCTTCCTGAAGGCAAATATCTCGGTGCTGGTGGGCCAGCTCTATTCGCGCACCGATATCCGCCGCGATCCCGCCTACACGATCTTCTACATGGGCATCAATGTCGGCGCGGCGACCGCATCGATCATCTGCGGCTATCTCGGCCAGACGGTGGGCTGGGAATACGGCTTCGGCCTCGCCGGTTTCGGGATGCTCGTCGGCCTGATCTTCTTCATTGTCGGCAAGCCGCTGCTGCTGGGCAAGGGTGAGCCGAAGGATCCGGCCAAGATCGCCGGTGGCAAGGAATGGGGCATTTACGGCCTTGGCCTCGCCATGGTGGCGCTCTGCTGGCTCGCCATCCAGTATCAGGAACTGGTGGGCGGCGTGCTCGGCATCTTCGGCGGCAGCCTCGTTGCCTATGTGCTGTTCACGGCAGTCACCAAGCTGCAACCCGAGGAACGCAACCGCATCTTTGCGGCGATGTTCCTCATCCTCGTGTCGATTGTCTTCTGGGCACTGTTCGAACAGGCGGGATCGTCGCTCAACGTGTTTACCGATCGCCATGTCGACACGCAGGGCGTGAATGCCTCGATGTTCCAGTCAATCAATGCGATCTACATCGTGCTGCTCGCCCCGCTGTTTGCGATGCTGTGGCAGGGGCTGGCGCGCAAGGGAGCAGAGCCCAGCACGCCGATGAAATTCGGCCTTGCCGTGGTGCAGGTCGGCCTTGGCTTCCTTGTGCTGGTCTGGGGTGCGCAGAGCGTGGGTGTGAATGTGCCGACGCCGGTGATTTTCATCTTCCTCATCTATCTGCTGCACACCACGGGCGAGCTGTGCCTGAGCCCTGTTGGCCTGTCGGCGATGAACCGCTTGTCGCCGGGACATATGGCCTCGCTGATCATGGGCACCTGGTTCTTCGCTTCGGCGACCGGCAACTTCGCCGCAGGCCTGATCGCGTCGGCCACCGGCGGCGAAGGTGTGGGCGAGGAAGCGGGCAAGCAGCTGGTGCTCGATGTTTACACCACGGTCGGCTGGTATGCCGTCGGCATCGGTGTGGCGGTGATGATCGTCAGCCCGCTGATCAAGAAGCTGATGCATCTTGATACGCTGAAGGACGATGAACTGGCAGGCCAGGCTGAAGGCCCGGGCGAGCCGCAGGGCGCGGGTGTGCATCCGGCAACGAAGGGGTAATTTGCGTATGGGCCGTCTTTTCTCGAAAGGCGGCCCTGCCGCCGCATTTGCCAGCCTGAGCGCGCTCGCGCTGGCGGGGTGCACCACCACCAGCGATAGTGGCGGCTCGGCACAAAGCGCCGCGTCTGCCGCTGACAGCTGGGAGGCGCCCGCTGACCCCTACCCCTCCACCTATCAACGCTATCCCGGCGTGCCGACCGCTGTGGTCGGCGCGACCATCTATGATGGCGCGGGCGGGATGATCGAAAACGGCGTGGTGCTGTTTGCCGAGGGCGAAGTGGTGGCGATTGGCGATGCCAGCCTCGCCATCCCCGAAGGCTACACCCGCATCGATGGCACCGGCCGCTACGTCACCCCCGGCATTATCGACATCCACTCGCATCTGGGCGATTACCCCACCCCGTCGGTGCAGGCACATAGCGACGGCAATGAAGCGACCAGCCCCACCACGCCCGAAGTCTGGGCCGAACATTCGGTTTGGCCGCAGGACCCCGGCTTCAGCCGCGCGCTGGCGAATGGCGGGGTGACTTCGTTGCAGATACTTCCCGGCTCAGCAAACCTCATGGGTGGGCGCTCGGTCACGCTCAAGAATGTCTACAGCCGCACAGTGCAGGGCATGAAATTCCCCGGTGCGCCCTATTCGATGAAAATGGCCTGCGGGGAGAACCCCAAGCGCGTTTATGGCGGGCGCGGTCGGGCGCCTTCCACCCGCATGGGCAATATGGCGGTCAACCGCGACACCTGGCTCGATGCGCAGGCGTGGATGGAGCGCGACGATCCGCCGCGCGATCTCGCCATGGAAACGCTGGCGGGCGTGCTGGCGGGTGACATCACCATCCAGAACCACTGCTACCGCGCCGACGAAATGGCGCAGGTGCTCGATATGGCGGAAGAGTTCGGCTACCGCGTCGCCGCCTTCCACCACGCCGTGGAAAGCTACAAAATCGCCGATCTGCTGCGCGAACATGATGTGTGCAGCGCGGTGTGGGCAGACTGGTACGGCTTCAAGATGGAAGCGTACGATGCGATCCCCGAAAACGCGGCGATGATCCACAATGCGGGGGCCTGCGTGGTGATCCATTCGGATGACGAGAACGGCATCCAGCGGCTCAATCAGGAGGCGGCCAAGGCGCAGGCCGATGGCCGCCGGATGGGCATCATCATTCCCGATGCCGAAGTCATCAGCTGGATCACGCTGAACGCCGCGCGCGCGATGGGCATCGATTCGATGACCGGCAGCCTTGAGCCGGGCAAAATGGCCGATATCGTGCTGTGGAACGGCGACCCCTTGAGCATCTATTCGCGGCCCGAGCGGGTGTGGATCGACGGCGCACTGATGTTCGATATGCACAATCCCAACTTACGCCCGGTGAGCGATTTCGAACTGGGCCAGCCGGGTGAAGGAGACGTCAAATGAAGCGCCTCCTGACGCTGTCTGTCGCCGCGCTTGCGCTGGGAGCCACCCCGCTCGCTGCGCAGGATATCGCCATTACCGGAGCGACACTCGCCAGCGGAGACGGTTCCGCGCCGGTGGAGAATGCGACCGTGGTGGTGCGCGGCGGCCGCGTGGTCGCTGCAGGCACCGGTGTGGCTGTGCCCGGCGGTGTTCCCGTGGTTGATGGCGAGGGCATGTGGGTCACGCCGGGCCTGTTCGCCTCGATCACCAATCTCGGCCTCGTCGATGTCGGCGCGGTATCGGAAAGCAATGATGTCGATGCCGACGAATCGCCGTTCCACGCCGCGCTGGACGTTTCGCCCGCAGTAAACCCGCAGTCGCAGGAAGTGGGCTACAGCCGCGCGGGCGGAGTTACGCGCGCCAGCGTATCGCCGGGCGCGGGCTCGGCCATTTTTGCAGGCCAGGGCGCCGTGATCGATCTGGGCGCTGATTTTGACGCCGTGCGCCAGCGCCGCGCTTTCCAGGTGGTGGAAATGGGCGAGCGCGGGGCGGCGCTTGCAGGCGGCAGCCGGACGGCGGTGCACGCCATGGTGCGCACCGCGCTGATGGAGGCAGAGGCCTATAGCGCGGATGGCTGGGATGATGACGGGATGCTGACGCGGCCCGACGCAGCGGCACTCGCCGAGGTCGTGTCGGGGCGGCAGAAGCTCTATGTCACCGTCCACCGCGCGGCGGACATTCTTTCGGTGCTCGCCTTGCGCGAGGAATTTCCGCAGCTCGATCTGGTGTTGGTGGGCGTGACCGAAGGCTGGATGGTGGCGGACCGGATCGCCGCATCGGGCGTGCCGGTGATCGCCGCCGCGCTTATCGACCTGCCCTCCAGTTTCGAGCGATTGGGCGCGACGCAAAGCAATGTCGGGCGGATGGTGGATGCCGGTGTCACCGTGGCCATTGGCGGCTACGAACAAGGCGGCGATTATCCGCAGGGCCTGCCGCAACAGGCGGGCAATCTGGTGGCGCTGGAGCGTGTGCCGGGGGCAACGGGCCTTAGCTGGGGCGAGGCCTTTGCCGCGATCACTTCGATCCCGGCGCGGGTGGCGGGGTATGAGAACTCGAACGTGCTGGTGCCCGGCGCGATTGGCGACGTGGTGCTGTGGGATGGCGATCCGCTCGAACTCAGCTCTGCGCCCATCCGCGTGTGGATCGACGGGGTGGAACAGCCGCTCGAAAATCACCAGACGCGCCTGCGCGACCGCTATCGCACACTCGAACGCGGCGATTTGCCGCCCGCTTACCGGCGCTAGGCGATGGATCCTGCGCTGACCGTGCTGATCGCGGCGAGCATTGCCTTCGTCGGGACGCATTTCGTGCTGTCTCACCCGCTGCGCGCGCCGCTCATCAATGTGCTGGGCGCGACCGGCTTTATGCTCGTCTATTCGCTGGTGGCTTTTGCGACGCTCGGCTGGATGGCGCACGCTTTCGGGCAGGTGCAGGGGAGCGGATTGGGCGGGAGCGGCACGGCAGGCTGGGTCATCGCGACGCTGCTGACCCTGCCAGCGATGCTGCTGCTGCTCGGCTCCTTCATCCGCAATCCGGCACTACCCGCCCCGGGCGCAAAAGAGGCGGCGCGGCGCGAACCCGCCGGAGCCTTCCGCATCACCCGCCACCCGATGATGTGGGGCATCGCGCTGTGGGCGATATCGCATATCGTGATCTGGTGGAGCTGGCGCACCAATGTGGTGGCGCTCGCGATCCTGATCCTCGCGCTGGTCGGTTCCAAGCTGCAGGATGGCAAGAAGCGCGAGCAAATGGGCGAGGCCTGGGCCGCGTGGGAAGCGAAGACGAGCTTCTGGCCGCGCTGGTCGGCGATGCCCTCAGCGGGCGCGCTGCTGTGGCTGGCGGCAATCCTCGGCTGGCTGGCGGCCACCTATGCCCATATCCATGTGGGCGATGTGCCTGCGGGCGTGTGGCGATGGGTTCAGTTGGGCTGATCCTCCAAAAACGCCATCGCCTTCACTTGCACATCGTCGTTGGTCACCAGATCGTGTCCCCAGCCCGGATAGATTTCGATCGTGGTATCGTCGCGCACGGTCGCTAGCGCCTGTGCCTGTTCCAGCGCGATGAGCGAATCGTCCTCGCCATGCAGGATCAGGGTCGGCTCGCCGATTTCGGGGAGCTTCTCGTCATTGCGATAACGATCGCGGATCAGCATTCGCACGGGCAGCCATGTCAATTGCCGCGCGGCGGTTTCTTCCATGCTGTCGAACGGAGAAATCAGGATCAGCGCCCGCGCGCGCACTTCGGTCGCCAATTGCACCGCCACGCCCGAACCGAGCGAATTGCCGACCAGCACGATATCGCTTTCCGCCACGCCTTGTTGTTCGCGCAGGAATTGCCATGCGCCGCGCGCGTCCTGATACAGGCCGGGCTCCGAAGGCGTGCCCGGATTGTCCGAATAGCCGCGATACTCCGCCGCCAGAATCCCGTATCCCGCCGCCGCGAAGTGGTCGGTAACAAAGGCGGTCGATTGCCAGCTTGCGCCGTTGCCGTGGAAAAACAGCAGGGTCGGCATTCCATCCGCGGCGGGACGATAACCTGCGGCGAGATCAAGCCGGTCTGGCGTGCGGTACGTCACAGGCTCGAAACCTGCCGGAACATCGCTTCGTGCGACGGGCGGCACGTAGATCATGCGGTGCTGGTTGAGGTAAACCAGCGCCACCAGTCCGCCATAGATCACCGCGAGACCAACGATGACCCAAGCGAACATCCGCAGCCTCCTGTTCACGTGAGGCCTCGCCGCTCCGGTCAGGCCCGCGCCTCTTCAACGCCTGCGCTATTGTGCCGCAGCGCATTCAGCACCGTTTCGACGATATGCGGCGCGTTGAGGCGGGCGGCGTCGTATTGCTTTACCGGATCGTCGTGATCGAGGAACAGGTCGGGCAGGCGCATCGTGCGGATTTTCAGCCCGCCATCGGTCAGCCCTTCGTCGCTCGCCATGGTGAGGACATGCGCGCCCAGTCCGCCAATCGCAGCCTCTTCCACCGTTACCAGCACTTCATGTGTGGCGGCGAGTTTGCGGATCAGCTCTTCGTCCAAAGGCTTGGCAAAGCGCATATCGGCGATGGTGGTGGTGAGCCCCTTGGCTTCCAGTTCAACCGCCGCCTTCTTGGCCTCTTCCAGCCGCGAGCCGAGCGAGAGGATGGCGACCTTGCCGCCCTTGTCCGCATCGCCTTTTACCACGCGGCCCTTGCCGATTTCGAGCTTCTGCAGCGTTGCGGGAATTTCCACGCCCACACCGTTGCCGCGCGGATAGCGGAAGGCGATGGGGCCTTCGTCATATTCGGCGGCAGTGTAGGTCATATGCGCCAGCTCGGCCTCGTCCGCAGCCGCCATCACCACGAAATTGGGCAGGCTGGCGAGGTAGGTCACATCGAAACTGCCCGCATGGGTTGCCCCATCCGCGCCGACCAGACCGGCACGATCGATGGCAAAGCGAACGGGCAGATTCTGGATCGCCACATCGTGCACGACCTGATCGTAGGCGCGCTGGAGGAAGGTCGAATAAATCGCCGCGAAGGGCCGCATTCCTTGCGCCGCAAGGCCAGCGGCGAAGGTGACGCCGTGTTGCTCGGCAATGCCGACGTCAAAGCTGCGATCCGGATGCGCCTTGGCGAACCTGTCGATCCCCGTGCCGCTCGGCATGGCGGCGGTGATGGCGCAAATGCGTGTGTCGGTCTCGGCCAGCTTGGCGAGTGTATCGCCGAACACGTTTTGGTAGGCGGGCGGCCCGGCCTTGGACTTGGCCTTCTCGCCCGTCACCACATCGAATTTGGGCACACCGTGATATTTGTCGGCGCTGTTTTCCGCCGGATCATAGCCCTTGCCCTTGGTCGTCACGACATGGACGAGGATCGGCCCCTGCTCGCTATCGCGGACATTTTCCAGCACGGGGATCAGATGTTCGAGATTGTGCCCATCAATCGGGCCGACATAGTAAAAGCCTAGTTCCTCGAACAATGTCCCGCCGGTCACCATGCCGCGGGTATATTCTTCCGCTTTGTGCAGCGAGGAGTGGATGCGGCGGCTGATCTTGCCGGCCACGCGCGAAGCGAGATTGCGGAGCCCCAGATACTCGCTGGAGGAGACCATGCGCGCCAGATAGGCCGAGAGCCCGCCCACCGGCGGCGCAATCGACATATCATTGTCGTTGAGGATGACGATCAGCCGGTTGCCCGCCTGCTCGGCATTGTTCATCGCTTCATAGGCCATCCCGGCGCTCATCGCGCCGTCGCCAATCACCGCGATGGCCTTGCCCGGCTTGTTGTTGAGCTTGTTGGCCACGGCAAAGCCCAGACCGGCCGAAATCGAAGTGGAGGAGTGCGCCGCGCCGAACGGGTCGTATTCGCTCTCGCTGCGCTTGGTGAAGCCGGAAAGCCCGCCGCCCTGCCGCAGCGTGCGGATGCGGTCACGCCGGCCGGTGATGATCTTGTGCGGATAGGCCTGGTGGCCAACATCCCAGATCAGCCGGTCCTCGGGCGTGTTGAAAATGTAGTGGATGGCAACAGTCAGTTCGACCACGCCCAAGCCGCTGCCCAAATGCCCGCCGGTGGAGCCGACGGCGTCGATCATTTCGGCGCGCAGTTCGTCGGAAAGCTGGCGCAGCTGTTCGGGCTTGAGTTTGCGAAGATCGTGCGGATTATCGACCGTATCGAGGAGCGGCGTATGGGGACGTTGTGCAGTCATCGCACAGCTTTAGCCCGATTTTTCTGGCGCGTCCATGAACGGTTTATCGATAGTTTGGAACGCTTCGTCGTGGCCTAGCTCGAACAATCGCTGCACAAACCGCGCAATTCCACGACCGGCCGGACATTGGAATAGCCATGATCCGCCCCCGCCTTGCGCAGCGCGCTGGTGAGCGAATCATCGTCAAAATGCTCGGCCTGTCCGCAATCGTCGCAGATCAGGAAGATGCAATCGTGGCGGCAGCCCGGATGGGTGTTGGCGAGATAGGCGTTCGCGCTTTCGATCCGGTTGGCGAGGTTCGTCCGCACGAACAGGTCGAGTATGCGGTAGACGCTGTTCGCCGCCACCCTTTTGCCGCGCGCTTTGCCGACATCCTCGGCAATGTCATAGGCGCTGGCGGGCCTTTCCTGCGCGGCGAGCACGCGGAACACGTCTTCGCGCATCGCCGTCCATTGCTCGCCCGCATCCCGCAGGACGCGCGCGGCCTCGTCGATCAGATTGTCGCCAGAATGCTCGTGGTGTTTGTGCTGCGTTGCCATACCCCACTACATAGGAGCGATAGCGCGCGGCGGCAATCGCGCTGGGCTTAGCCGGTGCGGAAGCGCGCGCGATAGAGCGAGGGGAACATTTCGCGCAGCGCGCGCACCTTGGGCGCATCCCAGCGGACAATATACGAATTGTCGGGGTTCCGGTGCATGAAGTCCTGATGGTAGCTTTCCGCCGGATAGAAGCGTTGGTGGCTCTCGATCCGCACCGCGATGGGATCATCCCACACGCCCGATTCGCCCATTTGCCGGATATAGGCCCGCGCCACCGCGCGCTGTTCGCTGTTCAGCGGCACCAGCGCGGTGCGGTAATGCGTCCCGCGATCCGGCCCTTGCCGGTTCACCAGCGTGGGATCGGCACCAACCGAGAACAGGATTTCGAGCAGTTGGTCATAGCGCACCACGCTCGGGTCATAGGTTACCTGTACCGCTTCGGCATGGCGGGTGAACCCGCCCGAAACCCGGTCATATGTGGCGTTGGCCGCGGTGTCGCCGTGATAGCCTGCAACCGCGCTGCTCACGCCGCGCGTGTGGCTGAAAATGGCTTCGATCCCCCAGAAGCAGCCGCCTGCAAAGATCGCGGTCTGCAAGCCGGATTCGCGCGCCTGGCGTTCGGGCGTCGGCGCGTCGAACACATCGGCGGATGCCGTGGCGGGGATGGCGAGCGCGCTGGCGCTCAGGACGATGGCGGCAAAAACACTCTTTAGGTGCACAGGGTTCCTCCGGGTTACGGAAGCATATTCGCCAGCATGATAGTGGCGGTTACTCCGAAGCCCAGAGAAAAAGAGCGGAAGAGGTCTGAGGTAAAGACGTGCATAGGGACGTATCCGGTCGAATCGGGTTGCTCATGGTGGTGACCGGACTAACGGGCGGAGCTTGGCATCTGCCTGAACCCGCCGGCACGCTGCCGTTCATCTTTGCCGCCTAGCGCGCCATGGTTAATTTGCCGCAAACGGGGCCACAGCTAGTGGCGGAAGTGGCGCATTCCGGTGAACACCATGGCGATGCCCGCTTCGTCGGCAGCGGCGATGACTTCCTCGTCGCGCATCGAGCCGCCGGGCTGGATCACCATGCTGGCCCCTGCACCAATCGCGCTCAACAAGCCGTCGGCGAAGGGGAAGAAGGCGTCGGAAGCAACCGCGCTGCCCACCGTCATTGGCTCGTCCCAGCCCGCCAGTTCGGCAGCTTCCTCGGCCCGCTGTGCGGCGATGCGCGAGGAATCGCGGCGGTTCATCTGCCCCGCACCGATCCCTGCGGTTACGCCGTCCTTGGCGTAGACGATGGCGTTCGATTTCACGTGCTTGGCGACTTTCCACGCGAACAGCGCGTCGGCCACTTCCTGCTCGGTCGGCGCGCGCTGGGTGACGACTTTCAGATCATCCGCGCCAATCATGCCACTGTCGCGGAATTGCAGCAGCATTCCGCCCGCAATCGTCTTCATCTGGAAGCCGCCGCGCGCCGGATCGGGCAGGTCTTCGACCAGCAGCAGCCGCAGGTTCTTCTTGGCCGCGAAGGCCTCCCGCGCGGCAGCATCTGCGCCCGGCGCGATAACCACTTCGGTGAAAATCTGGCAGATCGCCTCCGCCGTCGCGCCGTCCAGCGGGACATTGCTGGCGACAATCCCGCCAAAGGCCGAAACAGGGTCGCAAGCGAGCGCCTTCTGCCACGCCTCAAGCAAAGTTGAGCTTTGCGCGACTCCGCAAGGATTGGCGTGCTTGACGATGACGATGGCAGGGTCGCCGCCGGCAAACTCCGCCACCAGTTCCAGCGCCGCATCCGCATCATTATAATTGTTGTAAGACAAAGCCTTGCCCTGCACTTGCTCGGCCTGTGGAACGCCCGGCGTATTGACCGCCTGCGGAACATAAACCGCAGCTGACTGGTGCGGGTTCTCGCCATAGCGGCTGTCGGCAACCTTGCGGAACGCGAGCGGCATCGTATCGACAAAGGGAGTCGCATTGAGCGCCTCTGTCCCCAGCGGATTGGTGTAGGCATCGCCAAAGGCAAACCAGTTCGCAATCGCCGCATCATAACTCGCCGTTTTGGCGAAAGCCTTGGCCGCCATGCGGGTGCGGAAAGCGAGCGTTGTCGCCCCGTCATGCTCCGCCAGCTCCGCCATCAGCTCGGAATAATCGGCGGGATCGGTGACGATGGTGACGAACTGGTGGTTCTTGCTGGCAGAGCGCACCATGGCCGGTCCGCCGATATCAATATTCTCGACAATCTCCGCACGGCTGGCCCCGCGCGCCACGGTTTCCTCAAACGGGTAGAGATTGACGATCAGCAGATCGATCCCGCCGATCTCGTGCGCATCCATCGAAGCGAGATGGTCTTCATCTTCGCGCACCGCCAGCAATCCGCCATGCACGCGCGGATGCAGCGTCTTGACGCGGCCATCCATCATTTCGGGAAAACCGGTGATCTCGGACACATCGAGCACATCGAGCCCGCCTTCGCGCAAGGCGCGCGCGGTGCCGCCGGTGGACACCAGTTCCACGCCCGCTTTCGCCAGCCGCCCGGCAAGCTCGACAACACCGGTTTTGTCGGACACCGAAAGCAGCGCCCGCTTGATTGCCACATCAGTCATCAGAGCGGATTCATCCCATTCGTTTGAGCAGCCAGGCAAAATTGCCGCCGCCGCGCGAGGCCATGCCCTGGATCACCAATTGCTGTACCGGATGCGGGCGGCCATTGCCATCGACCCACAGGCTTTCCTCGATCTGCAAATCGGGTTCGCCGCTGACAAATTGCCACAGGCTGCCGTCAGACAGCAACAGGCTCGCACCCTTGCCCCCTTCGCTCAGCGTCGCTTCGACATGGCGGCCAAGGTGGAAACGGATGGCGAAGGGCACTTTGCCGCGCTTGCCCTTGCGGCCCGAAGGCAGGAGCAAATCTTCGCCGCGCAATTCGCTGCCGTCTTCGCGCAGGATGAGGATGCGTTTGTGCAGCAGGCCGAAACGCTGGGCATAGCCATTGTGGCTCGCCTCCAGCCGCCGCGCGCTGCCATGCTTCAATTGCACAGTGCGTGTGTCGATTTCGACTTCGGCAACGCCATTGCCCAGCTTGCCATCGAGCAGCACGGCGGTGGAATTGGCATCGCCCAGCACCAGCGTCGAATGCGCCGCAGTGGCGCGCAGGCCCTGTTCAATGCGGATCGGCGTCTGCCCGCCCGCCAGCGCCGCGCCGCCGCAATTGACGATCAGCCGATGCTCGCCATGGCTGAACTCAAACGCCAGCGTAGAGGCGCAGCCCATCCGCGCGTGGCGTCCAAGCGGCGGCGGCGAGGCATCGAATTGTAGCACTGCATTGCCCGCCGCAACCCGCTGATACCCCCAGCCGCGCGGTTCGCGCAGAGGTCGGGTGCGCACCCCGCTCGCTTCGATCAGTGCGGCCAGCTGCGAGGCGGGAATGGCGGCGGAACCCTGCCAGCTGCCAAGCCCGCCATCGCCATGGGTCAGCGCAAGCAGCGGCGGCACCATCAGCGCGAGTACTTTGCCAATCGCGTCGGGCACCGCGCTGTCGCGCGCCGTATAGCACGCTGCCAGATCGATCAGCAGCTTCATCGCCTGCATCTGCGCCAGCGGACTGCGCGACAGGACGCCGCCATCATCGCCCACCAGCTCGCCCAGCGCGCGGGTCAGCCCAGCCTCGCCGAACAGCAGGCGCGGCTTGCCGTCGGGCAGCAGCAGACCGGCGGCGGTGATCGCGCACCACGCGGCGAGTTCGCCCATCCGGTCGGGCGCGCGGCCCGCATTGCGGTCCAGCCAGCGCGTGGTTGTCTCGATGGCATCAAGGATGCGCATACGCAGCGCCTTGTCTTGCCCGGAAAGGATCAGCGGCGCGTGCACCAGCCAGTTCATCACCCGCAGCCCGGCGTGCTCGACTTTCCAAGCAGGACCCTTGCCCGGCTCCGGATTGGCATCGAGCCAGCGCGTCAGCACCCGCTCGGCCACGCCAGTGCATTGCTGGCGCGGCGCACAGGCTTCCAGATCGCGAAGCCAGGTAAAGCCGTGGATCACCCGCTCGAACGGCGGCGTAAGCTGCGCCGTCGCGCCGAAATCGACCTGCGCAATCGGTGCCTTCACGCCGTAGACGTAGAAATGCCCCGCGCGCAGCGCCATGCCCGCCGCGCGCTCTCCGGCCAGTGGACTGCTGACCGTTGCCAGCAGACGCGGACGCGCAGGCTTGCGGAACGGCGAGGCCAGCGTGCTGCCCGGAATGCCGATGCGATAGGCAAGGCGTAGCAGCCGCTCGCCTGCGGTGACGCTGGGCGGATCAAAATCGGTCAGCACCAGCGCGCGGTCGGCAGCAATCGTTTCATGCACATCGCCGGTAGCAGCGCGGTCTTCGGCGAGCGTTTCGTCGGCGCGGTCCGACAGGGGAATGGCACGGCCCTCGCCCGGCTCGCCGCCAGCTGTGCGGCGGGTCAGGCCGAGCGCCTCGGCATTCATGCCGCACCTCCGCGCAAGGCCGCGATATTGGCGGCATAGTGGCCGGGGCCGCCGGTAAACGTGGCCGATCCCGCCACCAGCACATCGGCACCTGCATCAACACAGAGCCGCGCGGTTTCCCGATTGACCCCGCCATCCACTTCAATCCGCACATCCAGCCCGCGCTTGTCGATCATGCTGCGCACCGCCTCGATCTTCTTCAGCTGCGAGTGGATAAAGCTCTGCCCGCCGAAGCCGGGATTGACGCTCATAATCAGCACCAGGTCGATATCCTCGATCAGGTAATCGAGCATTTTGGCGGGCGTTGCAGGGTTGAGCGAAATGCCCGGCTGCTTGCCCAGCGCGCGGATCGCCTGCACCGTGCGGTGGACGTGCGGCCCCGCTTCGGGATGCACGGTGATGATATCCGCGCCCGCCGCAGCAAAAGCCTCCAGCCAGTGATCGACCGGCGAAACCATCAGATGCACATCGAAAGGCTTTTGGGTGTGCGGACGCAGCGCCTTCACCACATCCGGCCCGATGGTGAGATTGGGCACATAATGCCCGTCCATCACGTCGATATGGATCCAGTCGCAGCCTGCCGCATCGATCGCGCGCACCTCTTCCCCCAGCCGCGCAAAATCGGCCGAAAGGATGGAAGGAGAGATCAGCGGACGGGTCATAACCTGCCTTGCTTACGTAAAGACAGGCGAATCCCGCCTCAAGCGCAACACGGGGTCAAACGGTGCGAACATGGGGGAAAACTCCCCCAATTTGCCAAGCGAGGCGCAAGTCCTGCGTAAATTTACAAATTGCTAACTATGATTGCCTAGGCCGAGCCGGTGCCGCGTGTGGCGGGTAATGGGACGGTCAATCCATGAAACATGAAGTTCTCGAAGCTGCCGATCCGGGCCTGATCGATGCCGTTGCCCGCTCTTGCGGTGAGGTAACTATCGGCTGCGTCGATGTCGGCGGACTGATCGGAGAAGTGATCGCTGCAGCGGATGAGATGAAGCTGCGGCAGGATGCGCTCGAAGATGTGATGCAGCGGCTCTCGGCGGATCAGGAAAACGTCAAACACTCGGCCGACGAATCCCGCGCCCTTTCACAGCGCGCCCGCACCGAACTGCGCGCCAGCACGCAGGTGGTGCGCGAATCCATGCGCGAATTTGCCGAGCTGACCGATCTGGTGGTCGCACTGGCGCAGCATATCACCGGCTTTGCCGGCGCGATGCAGCAGGTGCGCAATGTGACGCAGACGATCGACACCATCGCCGACACCACCAATATGCTGGCCCTTAACGCCACAATCGAAGCGCACCGCGCGGGCGAGGCGGGCGCGACCTTTGCCGTGGTGGCCGCCGAGGTGAAGAAGTTAGCGCAGGATACCCGCGTCGCTACCGACGAGATTACCGGCACCATCACCTCGCTCGACAAGGAAGCCGGGGCGCTGGTCGAAAAGATCAACAAGGGCGTGAACCAGGGCGCGAAGGCGCAGGCCGATCTCGCCACCATCGATGCCACGGTGCAGCAGATTGCCCAGCTGGTGGACGAGGTTGACCGGCAAAACGGCCAGATCGCCGACAGCACCGACCTCATCCACAGCCGCGTGCACGATGCCAAGGGCGAGCTGGAGCATTTCTCCGCCAGCGCCGCGGCCAATTCGGTCAAGCTCGAAGACATGAAGACCCGCGTGCACAGCCTCGAATGGACTTCGATGACGATGTTCGACCAACTGGTGCGCAGCGGCTTTGCCAGCGAAGACCGGCGCTTTGTCGATATCGCCATGGCTGGGCGCGACCGGATTGCGGCGCTGGTCGAAGCGGCAATTGCCAATGGCAGCCTTGCCGAGAGCGACGTGTTCGACCGCGAATACCGCCCGATCCCCGGTTCCGATCCGGTGCGCTATGACAACCGCTTCACCGCCTTTGCCGACGCCCATATCCAGCCCATTCTGGACGAGCACAAGGCGCGGCATTCCGAAATCATTTCCAGCGTGGCTTCCAATATGGACGGCTATCTGCCCACCCACCTCAGCGAACGCTCGCGCAAGCCGACCGGCGACCGCGAGCATGACGACAAGTTCTGCCGCAACCGCCGCCAGTTCCTCGACGAAGTGACCCAGCGCGCGATCGACCTCAAGGACGAGCCGTTCACCGCCAGCTGCTACCGCTATATGCGCGCCGGTGACACCAAGCCCAGCGCGGCCAAGAACATCTTCGTGCCGATCCGCATCAACGGCAAATATTGGGGCAATTTCGAGATTCTCTATCTCAACTAGCCTTCAAGCTGCATTGCCAGCGGGCGGTGCTTGGCATTAGACCCCTCCCGAAGACACTTCGGGAGACACCACCATGCTGACCACCGACCTGCTCGATGCCGCTGCCGGAGAAGAGGGCGCGATTGTCGCGCTGCGCCGCGCCATCCATGCCGAACCCGAACTGGGGCTGGACACGCCCAAAACGCTCGCCAAGGTCAAGGCGGCGCTCGCCGATCTGCCGCTCGAATGGCACGAGGGCCCGTCTTGCACGGGCGCGGTCGCGGTGCTGAAAGGCGCCGCAGCGGGGCAGAGCGTCCTGCTGCGCGGCGATATGGACGCGCTGCCGATGGACGAGCACACCGGTCTCGATTTCGCCTCCACCATTCCCGGCCGGATGCACGCCTGCGGCCACGATGCGCACACCGCCATGCTGGCAGGCGCGGCGCGGATTCTTGCAGGCCGCGCAGGCAGTCTGAAAGGCGAAGTGCGTTTCATGTTCCAGCCGGGCGAAGAAGGCTTCCACGGCGCGCGGCATATGCTGCAAGACGGGCTGTTGGGCGGAACTCCGGACTACGCGCTGCCCGATGCCGCCTTCGCGCTCCATGTCTGGCCCAACGCGCCGCACGGCCGGGTGGAAAGCCGCGCGGGGCCGATGCTCGCCTCTGCCGATATGCTTGAGATCACCGTCAAGGGCAAAGGCGGCCATGCCTCCATGCCTTACGATGCGATTGATCCGGTGCCCGTCGCCGCCGAAATCGTGCTGGCTTTGCAGAGCATGGTCACCCGCCGCTTTGCCGCCAATGAGGCGAGCGTCATCACCATCGGCAAAATCGCCGCGGGCACCAGCAACAATATCATTCCCGACAGCGCCTATCTGCTCGGCACGATGCGCAATCTCTCGCCCGAACGCCGCGCCGCGATCCAGGTGGAAGTGCGCCGCGTGGCGGAGCATATCGCTGCCGCGCATCACTGCACCGCAGAGCTCAGCATCACGCCGGGCTTCCCGCCGACGATCAACGATGCCCGCGCCGTCGCGCTGGGCCGCGCGGTGGCCGAGGCGCTGGGCGGCGACGAACCATGGGCCTACCGCGCCGCGCCTACCATGGGAGCAGAAGACTTCTCCTACGTGCTCGAAAAAGTGCCCGGCGCGATGTTCTTCCTCGGCGTGGCGGCGGAAGGCAGCGACTGGCAGGGCTGCTGCGGCCTGCATTCGAGCCGCATGATCGTTGATGAGAGCGTGATGCCCAAAGGCGCGGCCTTCCTCGCCGGATGCGCCGAGCAGTTTCTGAAGGCGGGTTGGGCGGACTAGACCGCGCCCAATTCTGACAGCATTTGTCATCGGCCTGTCGCTGCTTGTCAGCGGACATCGCCAACGCGTGCCAGCATAACTCCTCCATGCTTTTCCATCGGTCGGGGGGCGATGCCGTGGCACGGCGCGGATGCGGGGGGCATGAGCGCTTTCCCTTAAGCACGGCGAGAGGGAAAGCGGCGGGGGTCGGGGCAGGGCAGGCTTGCCCCGGCCTGCCGTTCTTGGCAGACAGAAGGCATCGGCAATGGATAAAGAGGCAGCGATGGCAGAGGGGCACAAGCCGTTGAAACTGCTCTATATCGAAGACGACCAGCGCGCCGCGACCGAGATTTTGGCGATGGCGGCAGAGCGCGGCGACCATCTGGTTTGGGAAAGCGAAGGCGCAACGGGCCTGCGACGGGCGGGGATGGAACCGTTCGACGTCATCATTCTTGACCGGATGCTCGGCGATACGGACGGCATTTCGCTGCTGCTCCGTCTGCGCGACAGCGGCGTTGGCACGCCCGTGCTGATGCTGTCCGCATTGGGCCGGTCAACCGACCGGGCCGAGGGGCTTGATGCGGGCGCGGACGATTATCTCGCCAAACCCTACGAAGCGCAGGAGCTGTTCGCCCGCGTCAAGGCGTTGCGCCGGCGCGCTTCGGGACGCGAACACAGCGCGGTGCTGCTTTACGGCGCGTTTGAATGCCATGTGAAATCGCGCACCGCCTTCCGCCAGAACAAGCACCTCGCGCTCAGCCCCCGCGAATTCGAACTGTTCCGCTATTTTGTCGAAAATGCAGGCGAAACCGTAACCCGCGAAATGCTGCTGCGCGATGTGTGGAACATGGATTTCGATCCGCAAACCAACGTTGTCGATGTCAATATCGGCAGGCTGCGGCGCAAGTTGGAAGACGGTTTTGCCACGCCCGCGCTCGAAACCATTTACGGGACGGGCTATCGCCTGCTGACCGGAAAATAGCGCAAGGATGGCGCGCCGCTCCATCTTTGCCCGTATCGTCTGGGCGTCCGCTGGTCTCACGCTGGTGCTGCTTGCGGGATTGTGGCTTCTGACCGATTGGACGGTGCGCCAGTCGATCCGCGAGGCGGCGCAGGATCAGGTCGATGTCGATCTGGCGGGCCTTGTCGACATCTATGCCAGCGGCGGGCAGCGCGAGCTGGAATTGCGGATCAAGGACAGGCTGGCCTTTGCGCCGATCGACGCCAATACGCCGCATTACATTCTGGCGCGCGATGATGGCACGCGGATCGTCGGCGACATTCTGGCATGGCCCGCGCTCGACGCGGCGGTTTCGGAAGCGGGTTATATCACCATCGGCCAGAACACCGCAGTGTTCGCCCGCGCCACACGGCTGGGGCCGGAGCTGCAACTTGTGGTGGCGCGCGAAGCCGATGGCGGCGCGGCGATCCGGCGGCAGATCATGCTCGCCTTTCTTGCTGGCGGCGCGGTGATCCTTCTGTGCGTCGGCGCGGCGGGGAAGCTGGCAACCGCGCGCCTCGGCCAGCGCATCGGCGCTATCAACCACGCGCTTTACCGGCAGCAAACCGGCGCGTTGCGGGCTTTGCTCGATCCGGAGAAGGGCGACGAGATCGACGATCTTGCGGGCAATGCGGCCAATGCGCTCTCCCGCCTGTCGCGGCTGATGGCGGCCTATCGCGATACATCGGACCAGATTGCGCACGAAATCCGCACCCCGCTGATGCATCTTGACCGGCGGCTGGTGCGGGCGCTGGAAGCCCAACCGGGCGAGGCGGCAAGTGCCCGGCTGATCGAAGCGCGCGAGGAAATCCGCAAGCTCGTCAGCACGCTCGAATCGCTGCTGGATATCGCCGCCAGCAAGGCCCGGCAGGGTGATCGGCACGGGTTGGAGCCTGTCGATCTGAGCGCGCTGGCCAACCAGATTTGCGAGCTTTATGCCGATAGCGCGGAAGAATCGGGGCACCTGTTCTCCTGGAAAATCGAGCCCGGCGTCGCGGTGGAGGGCGCGCCGATGCAGCTTAGCCGGATGGTGACCAATCTGCTGGATAACGCCTTCAAATATGTGCCTGCGGGCGGCCAAGTGACGCTGACGCTGCAAGCAGGGCCGGTGCTGGTTGTTGCCGATAGCGGCCCGGGCATCCCCGTGGCAGAGCGCGAACAGATCTTCGACCGCTTCTTCCGCGGCAAACAGGCCAAGGCGCAGGACTCGGGCAGCGGATTGGGGCTGGCACTGGCGCGTGCAATTGCCGAGCGGCACGGCTTCACCCTGTCGCTCGACGATACGGAAACAGGCGCGAGTTTTCGAATTTCGGGGAGCAGATGATGAAAAACGCAAACCTTCTCCTGTTTGTGCTTTTGGCAACTCTGCCGCTGGCTGCCTGTCAGTCCGTAACCGCGCCCGATATTGCCGCCACTGCCTTGCCGCCGCTAGCCGCCGATGCGAACGATGCAGAGCAGGTTCTTGACGCGCTGGCACGGGCCGAACAGGCGGCAGAGGAAGGCAACCGAGCGGAACTCGCCCGCCAGCTCACGCGGATCGAAGCACTGGGTGCGCGTTTTGAGGACGAGGAAGACGTGGCCAATATTGCCCGCTGGCGGACACAGGCGGACTTACCCCCGCCGATGCGCGGGCCGGTGGGCGGCCCTGCCGTGCGGCGCGGCTCCATCGCGCCGGGGCGCAGTGCCGAATTTGGGCTGGCGTTTCTTGCCGGAGAGCGCGCGGCAATTGCCATCCATGCGCGCAGCGGCCCGGCGGTGCATATCAGCATCGCCGACGGGCAGGCGACCACCGTATGCACGCGGCAAACCCGGCGCGGTTCGTGCGTGTGGACTCCGCTTTTCACCCAGCGGCATACGATACGCCTGTCCAATGATGGCACGCGAACCGCGCAATACCACCTTGCTATTGAGTAGGCGTCTGGCATCGTAGCGACGATGCAATCGGGGGATTTTGATGCGATTTTCGGTTTTTCTGGCGGCGGGCGCATTGGGTTTGGCGCTACCGGTTGCGGCTTTGGCGCAAGACACTGCACTCGCGACTCCAGACATAGTATTGAGCAGCGAACAGGCCGATCGGCTTGCCGCGATGCGCGAAACTGCCGACGCGATCGACAAGTTCTCCGATCCGCGCGCCTATCGGGCCGCTTACGAAGACATCGTCCAATACGCGCTCACCATCTACCCGCCCGATCATCCGGAAATCGCCATTTTGGAAGGCGAGATCGACTTCACCTATTTCGTGCTGGGAGAGCTGGCGGCTCTGCCTGATAGGTTGTTGGCGCAGCGCGACATCTACGCCGCCGCCGGGCCGCGGTATCGTGGCAAATATATCGAGACGCTCAACAACTTGGCCGTCGTCTATGAGGCGCTTGGCAACAGCGAAGGGGCTATCGCCTTGCAACGGCAAGCGGTCGATCTGTGGCGCGCCGATGCTCCTCCAGAAGGCAATGCGCAGCTAGTCCAAGGCCTCAACAATCTCGCTTGGTCAGAGCGCGGAATGGGCAATCTTGATGCCGCCTTCACGCTCAGCGCAGAGGCGCTCGCCCTTGCCGAGCCGCTCTTGGCAGCAAATCCGGATGATGGCGAGATTGCCGATGCCTATGCCGTCGGCGTGAACAATCGCGCGATCTATTTTCTCATGCGCGGAGAGCTGGATGAAGGCGGTGCCGTGCTGCGCGACGGCATTGTGCGGGCATCCGCAGCTCTTGGGCCGGTGCATCCGCGTGTCGGCACATTGATGCTTAACGCGTCCTACCTGCTGCTGCAAACCGGGCAATTGGCTGCATCCGAGGAAATGGCGCGCAGCGCCCTGGCGATCCGGGAAACGGCCTATGGGCCGGAAGCGGCCACAGCGGCAGAAGCGCGGCTCAATCTGATCGCGTCCCTCACGGCACAAGGTCGCCACGCCGATGCGCTGCCTCTGGCCGAATACACCGTCGCGCGCCTTGCCGAGAGTCAGGGAGAAGACGCGCCGCAAACGCTGGAGGCGCGCTCCAAACTGGCGAATATCTACCAGGCTATTGGCAGGGCGGAAGCAGGCTTTGCGGAAAGTGAGCGGTTGCTCGCCGGGTACCGCGCGGCACGTCCGGCCGGACATCCAGACATTTCGTGGACGCTCAACCGGCTGGCCATCGGCTATGCGCGTGCCGGGCGTTGGGAGGAGGCCAATGTCCATCTCACGGATCTGGAAAGCATCTGGCGCGGTACACCCGATGAATTTCGCAAGCCTTTCGCGCAGGCACTGGCACTAAGGGCGCTGGCGGCGGCGCGAACAGGCAATCGCGAGGCCGCGCGCGCCTATCTCGACGAGGCCCAGCCTGCATTGCTTGCCTTCTGGCAGGAAGGGGTGGGCGATGAAGGCGCTGGCGGCGGCGTTGACCAAGCGCTCGATTGGGCCCTCGGCTGGGCCACCGCGACGGCCAGCGCGCTCGGCGATGCCGGGCGTAGCTTTGACCTTGCGCAATATATCGGCGTTGGCCCATCCGAACGCGGCCTGCTCCGCGCGCGCCAGCGCAATGCCGCCGACGATCCAGAAGTCGCCGCAGCGCTCCGCGATCGGCAGAACCAGATCGAGCAGCGCGAATTGTTGCTCACCGATTTCCAGGCCGCAGTGAGCGCGGGCGATGCGCAAGCGGCAGCGCGGTTGCAAGGGCAAATCACCGACATCCAATCCGCGCTCGCCGCGGCCGGCAATGCAGGCAATCTTCCGCTATTGACGACCGAGACTGCGGCGGGGCTCCAGCAAAGGTTGGGCGAAGATGCGGCACTCTTGTTCATCGTGGAAGGAGACATCGAAACCCGGATCTTTGTGCTGACGCCGGATGGTCTGGTGACGGATGTGGCCGGTGCCCATACCCTCACCATCCGCGAGCAGGTTGCGCGCTTGCGCGCCAATATTGAAATGGGCGCGGCGGTTGATTTTGACACGGAGACCGCTCGCGCGCTGCACGATGCCTTGTTCACTCCTGCCGTGGTGGACGCGCTGGCAGGCCGCAGCGCCATCAGCGTGATCGCGCGCGGCGAGCTGGCAAAGCTGCCGTTATCGATACTTGTCGACGAAGAGGGGCGCTATCTCATCGAAACGGCGGCCTTTTCCTATCCCATCACGCTTGATGCCGTAGGCGCGGGTGCGGAGGCGGCCGCGCCGCAATTCGCGACATTTTTCGGCATCGGCGCGCCGGATCTTCCCGGGGCTGCGCAGGCCGAGCGGTCGTTTGCGGGGGAAGGCGATGATGAAACCATCGCGGCACTCGGGCGGCTGGACTTTGCCGAAGGCGAATTGCGCGCGCTGGGGGAGGCCGTTGGGGCCGGGGAGAGTGTGATCTATGTCGGTGCCGATGCCACAGAGGCATTGCTCCGGCAGGCCGATCTCGACAGTGCAGACTTCCTAACCTTCGCCACACACGGTCTGATGGCAGGCGAACTGGCAGGCATCGACGAGGCGGCACTGGTGCTCACCCCGCCGCAAGACGGGCAGGGTGAAGGCACCGCGAATGACGGTTTGCTGACCGCGTCCGAAATCGCCGCCCTCGATCTCTCCGCCCGATGGGTTGTGCTCTCCGCCTGCAATTCGGCCAGCGGGAATGGCGCAACGGGCGAGGCCTTTGGCGGCCTTGCGCAGGCGTTCCTGTTCGCAGGCGCTGATGCATTGCTGGTGAGCCACTGGCGCGTGCGCGATGATGCCGCCGCGATCCTCACCGTTGCCACAGCGAGGGAGGCGGTTGCCGGAACATCACCGGCTATGGCCCTGCGCGAGGCGCAGCTTGCCCTGATGCGATCCCAGGAAGTTCCCGACGCGGCCCATCCCGCGATTTGGGCACCCTTTGTGTTCGTCGGGAATTGAGCCAAAGAAGGCGAGCGACTGCTTACCAAATGCGCGCAATTGGCGCACCCGACAGGATTCGAACCTGTGGCCTCTGCCTTCGGAGGGCAGCGCTCTATCCAGCTGAGCTACGGGTGCTGACGGCGTGAGCCAGAGGCGCAGGTAGCAACAGCGTCGCGCCGCGCCAAGGGCAAACTTTGTGGTGGTGTCTGCGGAGCCTTTCGTGGGCCAGGTAAGTCACGCGACGACGCTAACCGCTTGGCAACCACTTGCGGCGTAGATCGCGTGTCTATGAGTGTTCTCACACCCGGATTCGGCAATGGCGCGGGGCGTCCGCTGGCGCGCCAGACGGCACAGGCCAATGCGCTCGCCATGCGCTGGGCCGCGCTCAGCGATGCCGGGACGGTCGTGGCGACGCTGGCGGGAGTTGCACCCGTCAAGGTCGATCAGGCGGTCAAATCCTTCCCCGCGCAGATCCGCGATGCCGAACCGTGGCGGCAGGAATTGGCAGAGAATGGCTGCGCCGATCTCGCCGCGATCATGGAGCCCGGGCTTGCCGCATTGCTCGCAATCAACGCGCGCGGCAGCAATGGCCGCGCCGCAGCGGAGGCCTTGTGGGAAGAATTCACCGCCGCGCGCAATGCGATCATGGCGCTGGTCCCGCCCGCCGGACACATGGGCCCGCGCCGCAGCGCGTAGCCGTCTCTTCGATCCGGCATCCGCCGGATCGTCCTCGGTGCTGTTCGCTCCGCCGGGAGATTTTTTTGCCTCAAACGCCGGCGTTCGCATCCGCTCACTTGGCTATCGGCCTACCGGCCGACCCGCAGTCGCGGGCTGTCGCCACCTTCGGTGCCGATTCCAGCACCAATTAGGAAGGACTGTTCTCGGTCGCGCCTAGCGACCGACCGAGCGCGCGCGCGACCCGCAGGTGCCGCGCAGCGGGAGCGAAGCCCCCGCGGAGCGAACAGCACCGCGGACGAGCCTGCGGATGCAGGCTCATGAAACCAAATAATCTTGACCATGTTCGCTTTTCGTTCCAGCATCATCCGATGGCTGATTCGCTCACAGACGCTCCCGCACCCGTTCTCGCCTCCGATCCGTTGCGCTCGCATGCAGTGTGTCGCGGGATTCTGCGGCTGTTTGCGCGCAACGGCATCTGGGCGCTCGCAGAAATGCCGCTGCGCAACGGGCGGCGGGCTGATCTGATGGGGATCGATGCCAAGGGCAAGATCGTGATCGTGGAAGTGAAAACCGCGCGCGGCGATCTCCTCGGCGACGGCAAATGGCCGGACTATCTTGATTTCTGCGACCGCTTCTATTGGGGCCTGCCGCCCGAGCTTGATCGCAACGTGCTCGATAGTGCGGATTACCGCCCCGATTGCTGCGGCGTGATCGTGGCGGACGAATATGATGCGGAGATTGTCCGCCCCGCACCCAGCCACCCGCTTGCCGCTGCCCGTCGCCGGGTTGAAGTGGAGCGGCTCGCGCGCACGGCGCTGCGCCGCCAGCTGGTTTTGGCAGACCCACATTGCGGCAATTGGGGCGGCGAACTGGCGGGGTAATGCGATCAGCCCCCGCCCCGGCACGCTTTTGGGGTAGTCGAAGATTCACCTCTGCGGCATAGAGCGATCCGACCATGCTATCTGCGCTTGCCCTTGCTGTTGCCGCCATGATCGCCATCATTGCGCTGCGTTATCTGCTGGCGAGCGGACTGTTCGCGCTGGCAACGGCGCGGGTGAAGCCGGGGCTGTATGCCGGGTTAAACCCGCAAATCCGCAAGGAAATCGGCTGGTCGCTCGCCTCGGCTGCAATCTATGGTCTGCCCGCCGGGATTATTGCCTGGGGCTGGGACAATCGCGGCTGGACGCTGATTTACAGCGATATCGCCGCCTATCCGCTATGGTACTGGCCGCTTTCGATCCTGCTGTTCCTGTTCGCGCATGATACGTGGTTTTACTGGACGCACCGGCTGATGCACCGGCCCAAATGGTTCCGCATCGCCCATGCCGTCCACCACGCCAGCCGCCCGCCGACGGCTTGGGCGGCGATGAGCTTTCATCCGATTGAGGCGCTGACAGGCGCCATCGTGCTGCCGCTGCTCGTCTTTATCATCCCCATCCATATCGCCGCCTTGGGCGCGGTTGCGGGGGTGATGACCGTTATGGGCGTCACCAATCATATGGGCTGGGAAATCTTTCCGCGATGGTTCGTTCATTCCCGCGTAGGGAACTGGGTGATAACAGCCAGCCATCATCAGCGGCATCATGACGAATATCGCTGCAATTACGGACTTTACTTCAGATTTTGGGATCGCCTGTGCAAAACCGACAAGGGACTGGCCGCCAGATATCAGGCCGAACACGCCGCGCAGCCGCGCTGATTGCCGCAACCGGCGCAATGCTGGCCGCTGCGCCGCTAACGGCGGGCGGGGTGGAGGAGACGGGCGTTACCATCACCGTCACCATCACCAATCTGCGCAACACCGATGGCGTGGTGCGCGCCTGCATGACGACCGATGCCGATCGTTTCCCGCGTTGCCAAGGCACTGCAGGCGCGCACAGCACGGTTGTGGAGGCAGGCCAAGCGACAACCCTAACCTTCCGCAATGTCGAGCCCGGCACCTATGCCATCGCGCTGCTGCATGATGAAAACAACAATGGCCGCGCCGACCGCGCTTTGGGCATGATGCCCACCGAAGGCTTCGGTTTCTCGCGCGATGCCCGCGTCCGCATGGGCCCGCCGCGCTTCAACGATGCAGCGATCACGGTCGGCTCTGCACCGGTGCGGCAGACCATCAGAATGCGCTACATGGTATAGTTCCGTAGGCCCGCAATGGTTAATCGCGACCAGAAATCGGGCGCAACTTTACAATAAATTTACCACGTCGCGCCAAAAGGGTGCCCTGACTTTGGCTGAAGGGCGCTTTTCGCATGGACACGCTACGGGGCAATTACAGTGCAGACGAGGCGCGCGAGCTGGACGGCTTTGCGCTGCCCGACGCCTATGTTCCCGATGAGGACTATGCGGTCGACCACGCACCGCCGCCCGCTATCGGCACCGATGAACGCCGGATGCAGGTGCGCGCCTACAATTTCTGGGCCAGCCTGCTGGAAGACCGCAACTACCCCTCGATCGAGGATCTCGACCCGACGCTGCTCCCCGATTTCGGGCCGAACAGCGTGCTGCTGGACTTCACCGACGGCATCGAGGATCCGGCGATCAGCTATGTCGGGGCCGAGCTGGCCCGCGAATGCGCGCCCGACGGCGACTTGCCCGAACGGCTGTCGCAGGTGCAGCCGCGCTCGCTGCTGAGCCGCATCACCGATCACTACATGCAAATTCTCGCTAACCAGTCGCCGATTGGTTTCGAGGCGGAATTCGTCAATCACATCGGCAATACGATCCTGTATCGCGGCATTCTGCTGCCGTTTTCGAGCGATGATGACACGATTGATTTCATTTTCGGCGTCATCAACTGGAAAGAGATGGCCGACAGCCGCTCTGCCGACGAGCTGCTGCTGGAAATCGACCAAGCGCTGGAAGAAGGGCTGAGCCTCAGCGGTGACGCGCCGCTTGCGCCCGCGCTGACCGATTGGGCCGATGGCCCCGCCGCGATGCTCGCGGAAAGCACCTCCGGAGTTGGCAACGGTATTGGCACTGGCGATCTGGTCGCCAGCGTGTTCGATACCGTGCTTGCCCGCCCGTCCTTCGATCTTACCGGCCAAGCCGGAGTTGCCGAGGGCGTGGGTGATGGAATCGCTACCGCAGAGGGTAACGAGCCGGTCGCGCTAGCCGATTGGCTCGCGCTTGCCCGCGACACCGCACAGCAGGCCAAAAGCAGCGAAGAACGCACCCGTGCCGCACTGTATGACGCGGTCAGCCGTGCTTGGGATTTTGCCCTCGCCGCTGCCGAGGCACCCGAAGATTTTGCCGAACTGCTCGAAGATGCAGGAATTGCCATGCAGGAGCGCGCGCCGATGACGCCGGTCGTGAAGCTGGTGTTCGGCGCGGATTACGACAAGACGCGGCTCACCGAATATGCCGCCGTGCTCGGCTTCGCGCAGCGCGAAGGGATCGGGCGGGGCGAGCTCGGCGATTTCCTCAAGACGGCCGATGGCGGGCTCAAAGGCGTGGTCGCTACCGAACGCGCGCTCCGCCGCGCGCTCGAAGGCGCTGCGCCGAAGCCGGTTCGCACTGGCCCGCGCAAGGCGATTGCCCGCAAGCTGCGCGCGCTCGCATCGCGCGATTTCGCTGCCATCCCGGCGCAAGGCGAGGAGTTCGCGCTGGTGATGATCCGCCGCAACGCCGCGGGCGGGATCGACGTGCTCGGCGAAGTGCCGGACAATGCGGCGCTGATCGAAAAGGCTGCGCGCCAGCTCATAGACTGAGCACTGGATTGCCCGCGCGCGGCCTGCTTTATGGCAGCGCATGGTCTTCGCCCCCGAAATCGCCACGCGGCTGCAACCCTTTTTCGGCCATCGGAGCGCGACACGGCTGGTGCTCGGCGCCCGCGCGCTGCGTTCGCCGCCCGCCCGCTTTGATCCTGCGTCACGCTGGCAGGCGCTTCGCACGATGCTGGGCGAATTTGCCAGCCGCGAAGTTGCCGGCCTGCCGGTGACGCTGCGCGCCCAAAGCGGCGGCGATCTGCTGGCAAGCGCCACTGTCATGACCGATGGCGAGGGGTTTGCGCATTTCGACCTTACGCTCACCCGACCCTGGCCGCTGCCCGCTGCACCGCGCTGGGACAGCGTCGCGCTGCATTGGGAGAATGCTGCCGGCGCGCAAAGCACTTTCGCGCAGGTGCTGGCTCCCGGCGTCACCGGCGGCCTCGCGGTGATTTCGGATATCGACGACACGGTGATCGAAACCGGCATTACCGGTGGGTGGCGCAATCTGGCGCGCAATATGCGGCGCGTTGTCGCGCATTTGCCGCATGAACGTGATGCGGTGGCGGGCGCGGCAGCCTTTTTCCGCGCGCTGGCAGGCGAGGCAGGCGAGACGGCCGGGCAACGTCCCGTTTTCTACGTCTCGTCGAGCCCTTGGAACCTCTTTCCCTATCTGCTCGCATACAAGCAATTGCACCGTCTGCCCTTGGGCCCACTGACCCTGCGCGATTGGGGGCTTGGCCGCAGCACTCTGGGCAGCAGCAGCCACGGGGCGCACAAGATCGCGGCGATTGCGGGCATTGTCGCCATGCATCCCGCTTTGCGCTTCGTGCTGGTGGGCGATGATACGCAAGGCGATCTGCCGGCGTTTGCCGATGCGGCACACAATTATCCCGGCAGGATTGCGGGCGTGTTCCTGCGCCGCACCGCGCGCACGCAGCTTGCGGGCGAGAAGGCAGCCGCGCAGGCGATGCTGGAAGCGCTGGGCGTGCCCTTCTGGTCGGGTGAGGACTTCGCCGGGGCAGAGGCGTTCCTGCGCGATCAGGGACTGGTGGCGCTTGCCGACGAAAAGCTGCGATTCCCGCCGCCCGCGCAATCTTAAGTTCCCGTTCAGCGCCCCGCGCGCTAGGCTCCCCCTGCCCATGCCGAAATTCGCACCCGCCTCCGCCCGACTCTTCACCCGCCTGCTCGCGCTGCTGGCGGCGATGGCGATGGTCACCCAGCCGCTTGCCGCGCAGGCGCAAGGTCTCAACGTGCTGCGCGATGCCGAAACGGAGGCGCTGTTGCAGGATATGATCGATCCGCTCGCCGAAGCCGCCGGGCTGGGCGAAGGCGCGGTTGATGTCGTGCTGCTAAGCGACACCACGATCAACGCCTTCGTGGCGGGCGGGCAGCGCGTCTACATCTATTCCGGCCTGCTGCTCGAAGCCGAGGATGCCGGCGAAGTGCAGGGCGTTTTGGCGCACGAGCTGGGGCATATCACCGGCGGCCATATCAACCGCTATTCCGAAGGCGCAGGCAATGCGACGCGGATTACGCTGCTGTCTGCCTTGCTCGCGGCTGCAGCGGCCTTTGCCGGTGGCGGCGATGCGGCGATGGGGATTCTGGCAGCGGGCCAGCAGGCGGCACTGGGCAGTTTCCTTGCGTTCAGCCGCACGCAGGAAGCCAGCGCCGATGCGGCGGGCGCGCGCTACCTCTCCGAAGCGGGCATTAGCGGGCGCGGCTCGTTGCGCTTTTTCGAGCGGCTGGAGAATATGGAATTCCGCCGCGGCATCAGCCAGAACAATGACCGCGAATATGGCCGCACCCACCCCCTGTCGGGCAATCGTATCGCCCGCCTGCAGGAAGATTACATTGTCGATCCGGCATGGGACACGCCGACCGATCCCGACTTGCAGGAACGCTTCGAGCGCGTGCAGGCCAAGCTCTACGGCTATCTCGCCCCGCCCGAGCGGGTGCTGACCGCCTATCCAACCGACCGTACCGACGTGCCCTCGCGCTATGCCCGCGCTTACGCCTATCACCGCGATGCACTGATGGAGCAATCGCTCGCCGAAGTGGATGCGCTGCTCGCGCTGGAGCCGCAGAACCCCTATTTCCTCGAACTGAAAGGTCAGGTGCTGCTCGAATCGGGCCGCGTGAACGAGGCGCTGCCTCCCTTGCGCGAAGCGACCCGGCTCACCCAGTCTACGCCGCTGATTGCCAGTATGCTCGGCCACGCGCTGCTGGCGACCGATGATCGCGCCAATCTGCCCGAGGCCGAGCGCGTGTTGCGTGCCGCCTTGGGGCGCGACCGGGAAAATCCCTTCGCCTGGTACCAGCTGGGCGCGGTCTACCAGCTGCTGGGCGATACGCCGCGCGCGCGGCTGGCGAGCGCCGAACAGCAGATCCTCTCGGGCAATCCACAAGGCGCGCTGATGAATGCGAGCGCGGCAGAACAGGCGCTGCCCGTCGGCTCGCCCGACTGGATCAGGGCGCAGGACGTGCAATTGCAGGCGCGCGCGCAGCTTGAACGCATGGCCGAACGCAACTAGGCGATCATCCATGCGCTGGATTATCACTGCCCTACTCGCCCTTATCGCCGGTTTTGCCGGGGCCGCCGCTTTCAGCTTTAGCGGGCTGGGCGATGGTCGCACGCGCGATTACCTGATGGCCAATCCCGAAGTGCTGCCCGAAGCCATGGCCGAATTGCAGCGCCGCGATACCGCCGAGCGGATCGCTCCCCTGCGCGCCGAACTGACCGAGCCTTTCCCCGGCGCGGTGCTGGGCAATCCGCAGGGCACGATCACGCTCATTGAGTTCAGCGACTATGCCTGCAGTTTCTGCCGCCAGAGTCTCGCGGATGTGAACGCGCTGATCGCCGACAATCCCGATCTGCGCGTGGTGCTGCGCGAATATCCGGTGCTGTCCGCTGAAAGCGCCGACGCCGCGCGCATGGCGCTTGCTGCCGCGCAGCAGGGCAAGTTCGAAGCCTTCCACAACGCCATGTTCGCTGCCGACGGGCTGAGCGAAGAAGCCATTACCGCCGCCGCACAAACCGCCGGTGTGGACCTTGCCGCCGCCCGCGCTGCCATTGACGCGGGCACATTCGACACACAATTGGAGAATAATGTCTTCCTCGGCCAATCATTGCGCCTCTCGGGCACGCCCGCCTTCATTATTGGCGACGAGGTGTTCAATGGCGCGGTGGGTGTGGAGGTGCTGGCAGAAGCCATCGCCGAAGCGCGCGATTTATAAGGCAAATTACCGGAGCGGGAGCGCCGCTGATGCAAATCGGTCTGACGACATCGCCGACATCGGCTAAGAAAGGGAGCATGGCCATGCTGCCCTTTCAACCCACGCCTTTTTTCAAGGACAAGAACCGCGCGTTCTGGCGTTTGCAGCTGATCGGCTGGGGCGGCGCGCTGCTGCTGCGCGCGGCGACCTCGCTCGCCAATGAACGCGGTTTCGATTTCCTTATTCTCGTGCTGATTTTCACCGTTACCGGCTTTTCGATCAGCACGGTGCTGTCGGTCATTTACAACCGCCTCATCAATCTCAACCCGCTGGTGACCTGGAGCACGACCGCGATCGTCCTTGCCTTGGCCGTGGGCGTTTCGGCCTTTATCAGCGCGTGGACGATCGACGTGTATCAGGGCGGCAGCGAGGCGAGCTTCGCACAGCTGATGCTGGGCGTGTTCTATATCGACATGACGCTGCTCGCCGCGTGGTCGGCCTTGTATTACGCGATCAATTTCTTCCTCCAGGTGGAAGAGCAGATGGACCGGGCGGACAAGCTGGAAGCGCAGGCCACCAGCGCGCAGCTCGCCATGCTGCGATACCAGCTGCATCCGCATTTCCTGTTCAATACGCTCAATTCGATCAGCACGCTGGTGCTGCTCCAGCAAACCGAACCGGCGAACAAGATGCTGACCAAGCTTTCCAGCTTTCTGCGGCACACGCTGATTACCGAGCCGGGCGCGAAGGTGACAGTGGCGCAGGAAGTCGAAACACTGCAGCTGTATCTCGATATCGAACGGATGCGGTTCGAGGAGAAATTGCGCACCGAATTCCGGGTGGAAAAGGATGCGGCCAAGGGCACGATCCCGTCCTTCCTGCTGCAACCGCTGGTGGAAAACGCGATCAAATACGGCGTTTCCGCACAAGAGGAAGGCGCGCGCATCAGCCTGTCGGCCATCGTGATCGCCAATCGCCTGCGGCTGACGGTGAGCGATACCGGCCCCGGCCTGCAAGGGCAGCAGACCCCCGCCGAAGCGGTCAAGCGCAAGCAAACCTCCACCGGCGTCGGCCTCGCCAATATCGTCGAGCGGCTGCAACAGGCCTATGGTGAGGATCACCACTTCGATATCGAAACCCCGCCCGATGGCGGCTTTACCGTCATCATCGAAATTCCCTACGAGCCGTTCGAAGAGGCGCAAAGCGCGCTTCCCAATGCCGTCACGCCCCAACCCCAGCCCCAGCCCGCAATCGCGGCTCCGGCGTCGGCACCAGCATCGCCATCGGCTACCCCCCAGCCTTTCGGCCAACCCCCAACCGGAGCCCCTGCATGACCATACGCACCATCCTCGTCGATGACGAAAAGCTCGCCGTCCAGGGCCTGCAACTCCGCCTTGCGCCCTATGACGATATCGAAATCATCGAAACCTGCGCCAATGGCCGCGAGGCGATCCGCGCGATCAAGACGCTGAAGCCCGATCTGGTGTTTCTCGATATCCAGATGCCCGGTTTTGACGGCTTTTCGGTGGTCAAGGGCGTGATGGACATCGATCCGCCGCTGATCGTGTTCGTCACCGCCTTCCAGGAACACGCGATCCGCGCGTTCGAAGCCAATGCCGTCAATTACCTGATGAAGCCGGTGGACGAGGACAAGCTCGCCGACACCATCGAGCGGGTGCGCGAAAGGCTGAGCGAGAAGCGCTCTGCCGAAGAAGCGGAAAAGCTCAAGGAAGTGCTCGCCGAAGTCAGCCCCGAAAGCCTCGAAGACATGGGCGAGCCCGATGAAAGCGCGGGCCGTTACGAGAAAATGATCAATGTGAAGGATCGCGGCAAGATCTTCCGCGTCGATGTTGACACCATCGAATATGTCGAGGCGGCGGGCGATTATATGTGCATCTATACCGGCGACAATTCGCTGATCCTGCGCGAAACGATGAAGGATCTGGAACGGCGGCTCGATCCCAAAAATTTCCAGCGCGTGCACCGCAGCGCCATCGTCAATCTCGATCAGGTGCGGCAGGTGAAACCGCACACCAATGGCGAATGCTTCCTCGTGCTGACCTCGGGCGCGGAAGTGAAAGTCTCGCGCAGCTATCGGGACGTTGTGGCGCGATTTGTGCATTGATTTGTCTTGCGAACCCGCATCCGCGGGTTCGTCCTCGGTGCTATCCGCTTCCCCCGGATCAAGTCCGGGGTGCGCGGCACCTGCGGTCGGGCGGTCGCCCTCTGTCGGTCGCTAGACGCGACCGATTTTGTTGGCGTTGTCCTCGGCGCCGGAGGCGACGACAGCCCGCGACTGCGGGCCGGCCGGTAGGCCGAAAGCCAAGTGAGCGGATGCGAACGCCGGCGCTTGAGGCCAAACAAAAGAAAGGCCAAGAAGCGCAACATGACTGATTTCCAAATCGACGGCTTCGACCTCGCCGCATTTGTCGCCAGCACCCTTGCCGAAGATCTTGGCGAAGGGCTGCCGGGCGGCGGGCATGATGTGACGAGCGAGAGCGTCATTCCCGCCGACGCACGTTTCTCCGGCGTGATGGACAGCCGCGACGCGATCACCGTGGCGGGGTTACCGGTGGCCGAAGCCTTCTTCCGCGCGCTCGACCCCGCGATCCTTATCGAAAGGCTGGTGGAGGATGGCGACCGCGTTGCTGCGGGCAGCGATCTGATGCGCCTCACCGGCAATGCCCGCGCCATGCTGACGGCGGAACGCAGCGCGCTCAACACCGTGCAGCACCTCTCGGGCATTGCGACCATGGTGCGCGCCTATGTCGACGCGATGGATAATCCCCAATGCACCCTGCTCGATACGCGCAAGACCATTCCGGGCCTGCGGCATCTCGAAAAATACGCGGTGCGCATGGGCGGCGCGGCCAATCACCGGATGGGCTTGTGGGACGCGGCGATGATCAAGGACAACCACGTGCTCGTCGCGGGCAATGTCGGCGAAGCGGTGCGCCGCGCGCGCGCGGCGGGGGTGAAGGACATTATCTGCGAAGTCGACCGGATCGACCAGATCGAACCCGCTTTGGAGGCCGGAGCAACCCGCCTGCTGCTCGACAATATGCCGCCCGATACTCTGCGCGAAGCCGTCGCGCTGGTGGCGGGCCGCGTGCCGACCGAAGCGAGCGGCGGGATCAATCTCGACACGATCAAGGCGAAGGCGGCAACAGGCGTCAACTACGTCTCGGTCGGCCGCCTGACGCAAAGCGCGCCTGCCGCCGATATCGGGCTCGACTTTACCCCGCTCTAGCCATCTGTCATCAGAGCCACTCCGTTTCAGGGGAAACATCATGCGGCCCGAATCGCTGCGCAAATTCGATTTGTTCTACATCGCCGCCATCGGCATCGGGGTGGCGAGCGGGTTGCTCAATTACGATACGCAGGTGAGGATGCTGGAAAGCCAGCTTGCGCCCAGCGGAATGCAAGGTTCGGCCGAAGTCGCGGCGCTTACAAGTGTTGGCGTGGCCTTCCTTTTCAATCTCATTCTGTGGTTTCTAGCCTCACGGATGCGCGTGGGGCTGGCAAAGTGGCTGATCGTGGCACTCGTCGCCTTTTCGCTGCTCATGCTGGTCGTAGGTCTGACTTCATCAGTTGGCATTGCCGGAATGCGGGCTTCGGTCAGCATTACCGGCCTTATCACCGTGCTGCTGAAGGCGATTGCCGTCTCCTTCCTGTTCCGGCCGGATGCGAAAGCGTGGTTTGCGGGCAGGGCTGAGTGATGCGCGGCGCTGCTTGGGGTGTTGCCCTTGCTGTTGCCTTGCTGTCCTCCCCCGCCGCCGCGCAGGCGTACCAATGCCGCATTCCGCAAGGGCCGATAAGCGTCCCCGCTATCGAGCGCGACGGGCCGGTGCGCGAAATGCGCGTCACCGGCTACACGCTGGCCCTCAGCTGGAGCCCCGAATTCTGCCGCTTCCGCGATGACGAACCGCGCCATGCCCGCCAGTGCTCGGGCCGGGCGGGGCGCTTCGCCTTTGTCGTCCACGGCCTCTGGCCCAACGGCCCGGGCAATAGCTGGCCGCAATGGTGCCCCACACGGCGCGCGCCTTCGCCGCTGGAAATGGCGCAGGCCATGTGTATGTCCCCCGACCCCGCGCTGGTCTCCCGCCAATGGTTCAAGCACGGTGCCTGCATGACGCCCGATCCCGGCGCGTATTTGCGCATCACGCAAATCCTGTGGGACAGCCTGCGCTGGCCCGATTTCGACCGCCTCAGCCGCCAGCGCGATCTGACCGCCGGGGACATCCGCCAGACCTTCGCCGATGCCAATCCCTATTGGGAGGCGGAGGATGTCGGGCTGGAGGTGAACGAGCGCGGGTGGCTGCGCGAAATGCGGCTCTGTTACGGCGATGATTTCATGCCGCAGGCCTGCAACCGCCAGCGTTACGGCCCCGATGACGACGAGGACGTGCGCATCTGGCGGGGGCTGTAATCCGGCTACCGGCCTTTGCCCGTGTAAACCCCGCGCAACAATTGCCGCACATGAACCGCCAAACCGCACGAAAGAGCCCAGCATGAGCCAAGACCTTCTCCTCCGCCGCCTTGAACTCAACCGCCGCAATCTCTTGCGCAGCTTCGGAGCGAGCGCCGTCGGCCTGTTCGGCCTTACGCTCTCCAAGCCGATCCTCGCGCAGGTCGCCTTCCCCGATTACCCGTTCCAGCTGGGCGTTGCTTCGGGTGAAGCGGCACCCGATGGCTTTGTCATTTGGACACGCCTCGCCCCGCGCCCGCTCGAACAGGGCTACGGAATGCCCGCCGCCGCAGTCGAAGTGCGCTGGGAAATCGGCACGGCGGGCAATATGCGCGAGATCGTGCAATCTGGCACCGCCATCGCGCATCCCGAGCTGGGCCACAGCGTCCATGTCGAAGTCAGCGGGCTGGAGCCCGGTCGTCCCTATTGGTACCGCTTTATCGCTGGCGGAGAGCGTTCGGCGCATGGCCGCTCGGTCACTGCGCCCGCCGCTGGCAGCGCGGTGCAGAATCTGCGCTTCGGCATCGCCGGATGCCAGAATTACGAGCAGGGCTTTTTCACCGCGCACCGCCATTTGTCGCAAACCGAGCTCGATTTCGTGTTCTGTTATGGCGACTATATTTACGAAGGGCGCGGCCGCCGCATCTGGAACTCGCCGCGCGGCCCGGTGGAAAATCCGCGCCAGCACCATGGCGACGAGACCTATACGCTGGAAGATTACCGCCGCCGCTACGCGCAGTACAAGATGGACGCCGATTTGCAGGCCGCCCACGCCGCCGCGCCGTGGTTCGTGACGTGGGACGATCACGAGATCGACAACAACTGGGTGGACGATATCGATCAGGACGGCACCAGTCCCGCCGTGTTCCGCCTGCGCCAGCAATCGGCGATGCAGGCCTATTACGAGAATATGCCGCTGCGCGCCTCCTCGCTGCCCACCGGCCCACGGATGCAGCTCTACCGGCAGGCGAAATACGGCAATCTGCTCGATCTGAACCTGCTCGATACCCGCCAATACCGCTCCGATCAGGCCTGCGGCGACAGTTGGGAGCCCAATTGCAACGATTTGGGCCGCGAGGCCGAAGTGCTGGGCCAGCAGCAAAGCGCTTGGCTGGAGCGGAACCTGCGCGAAAGCCGCGCCACCTGGCAGGTGCTGGCGCAGCAGATCATGGTGATGGATCTCGACCGGATGCCGGGCGATGGCTCCATTGTGAACCCCGATAGCTGGGGCGGCTACCGCTCGCCCCGCCAGCGGATGCTGCAAGCGCTGGACCGCCACGCCGCCAATCCCATCGTGCTGACGGGAGACGAGCACCAGAATTATGCGGGCGAACTGCATATTGACGGGCAAAACCCCGGCGCGGAGCCGCTGGCGGCGGAATTCGTCACCACCTCGATCACCTCCAACGGCGACGGCGAAGTCGCCCGCGCCGACACCGCCCGCATCGCGGCAGAGAACGACCAATTGAAGTGGCACAACGCCCAGCGCGGCTTCGTGGTGTGCGATGTGACGCCCGAGCGGTGGCTGACCGAATACCGCGTGGTCGACCGCGTAACGGCCCGTGGCGGCGAAATCAGCACCGCCGCGCGGATGGCGGTGGAAGCAGGAAGCTCAAGGGTGCAGCGGGATATCTAGTCCCTTCGTCACCCCGCACTTGATGCGGGGCAAGGCTCTCTTCGATAAAGTTTGAAGGGTTCACACGAAGACCACAAAGACCACGAAGAGGTTTTGTCATCCAGCGGCGAAGCCGCATGAACATTTTTCGCGCAGAGAACGCAAAGATCGCAGAGGGTAGCGTGGATTGCCCACTTCTCTGTGACCTCTGCGAACTCTGCGCGAATTCAATCAAAGCGCCTCCGGCGCGAAGGAAGACTGACCTCTTCGTGTCTTTGTGGCTTTGTGTGAACCAAAAAGCTGGCTTTCGACCGGAGCGGGAATGGCGATATCAAGGGCGTGAAATTGCCTCGTTCCTCTTCATGGGCTACACATGCCTTATGCTCTTATCGCTTTTGCTCGCAGCTGCGACGCCGATGGCCGCCATCGAGGCCGCTGACCCCAATTGCGCATACGATCGCGACGCGATGCTTGCGCTCGATTTCCAGACATTTGATCAGGATCCAAACGGCGGGTGGCGAGCGCTTGCAAATGAAGGCTGCTACATCGAAGCGGCGGAGCTGATACGGGAATGGCGGTATGTAAACCGCTCGAACCGCTCCACGCTCTTTTTGCACGAAGGTCAGATGCGGGCATTCGCAGGACAGACAATGGAAGCTGTCGAGCTATTTCAGGTTTCGTACAAATCGCCGATTATCAATGCCGAATCCGGCTTCAACCACTATGTCGACGCGACGATCTTCTTCCTTGTCCAGGACAGGGAATTGTTCGATTCCGCGCTGGAATCGCTGGCCGCTACGCCTGTGCCGGAAGAATCGGGCATAGCGCTCGAAGAGGGAGGAGAGTGGCCGCCCAACATCCGTGTTGTGCGGGCGATGGAGCGGTGCTGGGAGCGCAGCTATCTGGAAGCCTATATGAGCCCTCAATGCTATCCGCATCTTGATGAGAACCAAGCGGCCGATTGAACTCTGCTTGGCGACATCCTGCTTATGTTTTCAGCGCCGCTCCCGAAAAAACCCGCGCAGCAAATCGCCCGCCGCCACCTCGCCCATGCCCGAATACACCTCCGGCGCGTGGAGGCATTGTTCCTGTGCGAACACCCGCGCGCCGTGATCGACTGCACCGCCTTTGGGGTCGCTAGCGGCGTAGTAGACCCTTGCGATTCGCGCATGGCTGATCGCGCCGGCGCACATCGCGCACGGCTCCAGCGTTACGTAGAGATCGCAAGCACTCAGGCGTTCGACGCCCAGCGCCTTCGCGGCAGCACGAATCGCTTCCACTTCGGCATGGGCGGTGGGATCGTGGCGGGTGCGGGTAAGGTTGAAACCTTCGCCCACCACCACGCCATCCTTGACCACGACCGCGCCCACGGGCACTTCGCCTGCACGCGCGGCCTCCTCCGCCAGAGCGAGCGCGCGCTGCATATGCTCGGAAAGGGGCCAGCGGGTCATTGCGACAGAGCTAGCTGTTCGCTTGACGAATCTCCACCCCCGCTATAAGAGCGCGCCTTTCCCAGCATAGTGCTGCACCCATTCAACCGTTTCGAACGAGAGATTTCGTCATGTCGCGCATTTGCGAACTTACCGGCAAGGGCCGCCAGGTCGGCCACAATGTGAGCCACGCCAACAACAAGACTAAGCGGGTGTTCCTGCCCAATCTGCAGAACGTCACCCTGCTCAGCGAAAAGCTGGACCGGGCGTATAAGTTCCGCGTGTCGACCAACGGCTTGCGCTCGGTCGAGCACAATGGCGGTCTCGACAACTGGCTGCTCAAGACCCGTGACGAAAAGCTTTCGGCGCGCGCGCTCAAGGTGAAGCGCGAGCTGAAGAAGGCTGGCGCGGCGGACGCTGCCTAAGACTTTCTGACTTTTGTTAACGCACAAAAGGCGCGCGGGGTTCGCTCTCCGCGCGCTTTTTCGTGTCTGTGGCTAGCCCGAATCGGGCGTCCAGCGCAGCTTCGCTAGCAAAGTCCGCTGGAAGCTGGCGATATTGTCGTCGGCGATGATCCATATTGTGATGGCACCGTCCTCGCCTTCCGAAATGGTGAGTCCCTCGTAATTCTCGTTCGGGATCATGGCATCGAGATCGAGCAGCAGCGCAATCTCCAGCTCCTCATCCTCTGCGATATCTACCGGATCGAAAATGCCCAGCGAAGCGGTAAAGGGCGGGTAGGCCAGCGTGACATCGCGCAGCAGCACCAGCACGCGGCCATCGGGAAGCGCCGCCATATCGGTGGGCGCGAAATCGCCCGGTGTGGTGAAAGCAAAGCTGCGCGAATCGCCTTCGCGCGCCGGATCGCCTGTATGCAGCACGCCGGTGCTCTCGGTCTCGGGCAGGATGATGAAGCGCCCGTCGGCCAGCCGCGCCATCGCTTCGGGGCCGGAATTGGCGCTCCAACCGGCCCATTCCTCCGGCACGCGCTGCCACATCAGCACATCGCGCGAGGAATAGCGCGCCACGGCATTGCTGCCTTCAAACGCCAGCCAGAAATCGCCGCTCGCCGGATCATGCGCTGCCGATTCGATATCGGTGACGAAATCCTCCAGATTGCCGCGATGGGGGAGCCGCGCGATTCGCGCCTCGCCGGTGCGATCGGGCATGGGGAAGGTCAGCATCACGCCGCGATCGGAGAAGGCGCGGAACAGGCCTTGCTCCGGCAGCACAAACAGCGCGGAGACGCCGCCGAAATCCATATTGGGGCTGGTGAGTTCCCACACCCCTTCGCGGGTGAAGCCTTCCAGCTCCGCATTTCCGGGAAAGTCGGCGACTGCAACGATGTCGATCTGCTCGATATGCCGGTCAGGCAGCGCGGTGCGCACGAAAGTCCCCGGCGCGGCGGCAAGCGCTATTGCCAGACCGGCAGCCAGGCGGCGCTTGCGGCTGGTGGAAATGGGGCGGAGCAGCGACAGCATCGCGCGCCCGCTAACACGCAGCAGGGTCAGGGCATAGGCCCGACAAAGAGCAGTGGATCGAGCCGCGCCAGGTGCCACTTGATGCTCCAGTGCAAATGCGGCCCGGTCGAACGCCCGGTCGTGCCGATGGCGCCCAGCGTCTGCCCCTGCACCACGCGGTCACCCTCGGCCACATCGATGCGCGACAGGTGCAGGAAGGCGCTGTTAAGTCCTTGCCCGTGATCGATAATCAGCAGATTGCCTTCGATGCTGAAGGGAGCGGCGGTCGCCAGCGTCACCACGCCCGACGCCGGGGCGACAATCGCCGTGCCGGTGGGCCGCGCAATGTCGAGTCCCGAATGATAGCTCCCCGGCTCCCCGCGATAAATGCGCTGCGAACCGAACCGGCCCGAGATGCGCCCGGTCACCGGCCAGATCCAGTCCTCTTGCCAGCCGGTCGCGGGCATATTGGCGGTGCGCGCATTCCAGATCGCGTCGAGCTCGGGCTGGCGGCGGCGCTGGAAATCCGCGCTCGACCCGCCGCCGGGGCGCAAAGCGGTGTTCACATATTCGAGCTCCCAAGCGCGCGGGCTGACCGGGATGATCGCGTTGACCGTGTCGCCATTGGCAAGGATTGCCACCAATTGCGCCGTAGTGCCCGCATCGCGGTCGAACGCGGCGAAGAAGCGGCCTTGCAAATCGAACGCGATCTCCTGATCGCCCAAACGCGCGCTGACTGTCCCGCTTGGCACCGTGCCGCGAATCCATCCACCCTGCGTCAGTTCACCCGCATAGGTGAAATCGGCACGGATGGGCGCGTCTGGAGGCGGGGCCGGTGTTGGTACCGGTGTGGCAACCGCAACAGGCGGCGCGACCTCTGCCTGCCGCGCCGCGTCTGCGGGAGGCACCACCGCACATCCGGCGAGCAGCGCGGCGATCCCGCAAATCCGTGCGATCACAGCTCTTCCAGCGCCCGCTTGGTGCTGAGTTCTGCGCTGGCATAGGGCTCTTGCAGCTCGACGCTCCAATAGCGCAGCTCGTCCAGCGGAACGGGCACGCCGCTGGCGGCACAGAGCACAAAGTGGCCGGGCTTGATCACGCGAAAGCCGTTGGGGCCATACATTAGCGTGGCGGCGTTTTCTGACGAGTTCATCAACATGGCGCTGCTTGTAATGCCTTGTGCGCGTCAAAGCAATTTGGGCTGGCCGCTATCGCCGGGCGGCCTGGAGGGTTTTTGAGTCGGTTTTTGAGCGCGCTTGGGACTGCGCGGCGCATCCGAGGGGACGGCGTTCACCTCGCCATCGGCGAATTTTATCGCCAGCAGGCTTTCCGCTTGGGCCTTCGCCGCGCTGGTGATCGCGCTGCCTGCTGTATCGAGCACCATGGCATAGCCACGGCTGAGCGGCTTTTCGGGATGCAGCTGCTCCGCCAGCCGCGCGAGAGCGTCAAGACGCTGCTTGCGCTCGGCCATCGGGCGCTGGACGAGTGCGGGGGTCAGCCGGACGCCCTGCAACCGCTGCCCCGCCTCGCGCAGAGTGCCGCGCAGGATGGCGGGCCAAAGCCGCGCCTGCGCCAGCCGCTCGCGCCCCTTGGCTGCCCGGTCGACAAGCCCCCGCCGCAACCGCTCGCCCAGATCGTCGAGCCTTTGCGTGTGGGGTTGCAGCAATTGCTCCGCATTGGGCAGGCGCTGCGCCCGCGCGGCCAGCCGTTCGCGCCCCAGCTCGACCGGACGCAGCACCACTTTGCGCTGGCGCAGGGCGAGATCATCGACGGTGGCCGCAAGCTCACGCAGCACCGGCACCGCGATTTCCGCTGCCGCGGTGGGCGTTGGCGCGCGCTTGTCTGCGGCGAAATCGCACAAGGTCGTGTCGGTCTCGTGCCCCACCGCGCTGATCACGGGGATCGGCGATTCGGCGACTGCGCGCACCACCGCTTCCTCGTTGAAGGCCCACAGGTCTTCGATCGACCCGCCGCCGCGTGCCACGATCAGCAGATCGGGCCGGGGTATCGCGCCGCCCTTCTCCAGTGCGCCAAACCCGCGCACCGCGCTCGCCACCTGCTCCGCCGCGCCATTGCCCTGCACCAGCACCGGCCAGACCAGCACATGGGTGGGAAAGCGGTCTGCCAACCGGTGGAGAATATCGCGGATCACCGCGCCGGTGGGTGACGTCACCACGCCAATCACTCGTGGCGCAAAGGGCAGGCGGCGGACATTGCCAAACAGCCCTTCTGCCTCGAACCGTTTACGGTTCTTCTCCAGCAGCGCCAGCAGCGCGCCCTCGCCCGCGATTTCCATCCGTTCGACCACGATCTGGTATTTCGAACGCCCGGGAAAGGTCGTCAGCTTGCCGCTGGCGACGACTTCGACCCCGTCCTCGGGGCGAAAAGGCAGCCGGTCGGCCTGCCCGCGCCACATCACCGCATCGAGCACAGAGCTCTCGTCTTTCAGGCTCATGTAGAGATGGCCGGACGCCGCCCGCTTCACCCCCGACAGCTCGCCACGCAGCCGCACGAAGCCGAACTGGTCTTCCACCGTGCGTTTGAGCGCCTGCGAAATCTCGGTAATGGTGAACGGCGCGGCATTGTCGCCGGTGCGCGACGCCGCTACCAGTCCGCCATCCTCGCCATCGCCAAACGGAGTAGTGCTCGCCATGAATATCCTTGTGCTCGGTTCGGGTGGCCGCGAACATGCCCTGTGCTGGAAGCTGGCGCAATCCAAGGCCATCGAAAGCGAAGGCGGCACGCTTTACGTATCCCCCGGAAATCCCGGCATGGAAAGCGTGGCGCGGATCGCGATGGTTGATGCCAAGAAGCATGACGAAGTGATCGCTTTCGCCAAAAAGCACGATATCGGCCTTGTCGTCATCGGCCCCGAAGCGCCACTGGTGGACGGGCTGGCGGATTCCCTGCGCGATGCAGGCGTGCCAGTGTTCGGCCCCTCGAAGGAAGCGGCGCAATTGGAAGGCTCCAAGGCCTTTACCAAGGAATTGTGCGACCGCGCAGGGATCCCCACCGCAGGGTATGTCCGCTGCACGTCGCTCGAACAGGCGAAGGCCGCGCTCAGCACCTTTGCGCCGCCCTTCGTGCTGAAGGCCGACGGGCTCGCGGCGGGCAAGGGCGTGGTGATCGTCGACAATGTCGATCACGCCGAGGAAGCGCTCAAAGATATGTTCGGCGGCAAATTCGGGGAAGCGGGCGCGGAAGTCGTGATCGAGGAATTCATGCATGGCGAGGAGGCGAGCTTCTTCGCGCTGACCGATGGCACCAGTGTGGTCCCCTTCGGCACCGCGCAGGATCACAAGCGCGTGGGCGACGGCGATACCGGCCCCAATACCGGCGGCATGGGCGCCTACTCGCCCGCCCGCGTCATGACCGAGGAACTGGTGGCCGAGACCTTGGAGCGCATCGTCTTCCCCACCGTGCGGCAGATGCGGTTGGACGGCACACCCTATCGCGGGGTGCTTTATGCGGGGCTGATGCTGACCGATGAGGGCGTCAAACTGGTCGAATACAATGCCCGCTTCGGCGATCCCGAATGCCAGGTGCTGATGATGCGGCTGGAAAGCGATCTGGTCGACTACATGATGGCCTGCGCCCACGGCACTTTGGGCGAGCTGATGGAACCGCGCTTCGACGACGCGACCGCGATGACGGTGGTGATGGCCGCAAAGGGCTATCCCGATACGCCGGAGACGGGCGGGGCGATTGACCTGTCAGGTGTGGCAGAGAGCGACAATGTGAAGGTCTTCCACGCGGGCACCAAGCTGGTCGGCGGCATACTGGTAGCCAGCGGCGGGCGGGTGCTGAATGTCACCGCGTTGGGCGCCGATGTGCGCGAGGCGCGCGACCGTGCCTATGTAGCCGTGGACGCGGTAGACTTCCCGAGCGGCTTCTGCCGGAGCGATATCGGCTGGAGGGAGTTGGAGCGGGGTTAAATAGGATCAAGCAGTTTCCAAAGCGCCGAAGTCTAGGTGCGGTTCCTATAAATCGCAGGCGGGCCATATCGACCTGGATCGGGAGCAGCAGGGCAGACATTCTGCGTCACCTCAAGTTTCAAGATATTGCTTCCGTCGTGCCAAATGCGAACCGCAGATCGCGGCCCAATCGGACCTCCGTGAGATCGCGTGTTGTTAAATGCTGTTGTTAGATCGAAATCGGAGTATCGAAAAACTTCGCCGCCAATTGCTACGATCTCCTTTTCATTTCCACTCCTTGGCATCGGATGGAAGTAATCCAAGCAGCCTTCGACCAATCTTGCTTCCTCCGAATTGAGCAGCCGGTGCCACTCGGAATATTTGTGCACACGATCAGTCACCACCAGCAGGACAATTGCGCCAGCAAAAACACAAGCGAATGCGCCAAACGCTCGGCGCAAACTTGTTGACTGTGGGCTGACGAAGCTCGGAAGCTTGTGCGGAAAAATCAGCAGCACGACACCAAGCGCGACAAAAATCAGCGGAATGCCAATTCCCGAAAACCACATGATCGGATTTTCGGGAACAACATAGGCCAACTGGTAATCGTGCTCAGCTAGCAAAGCTTCCTATCCTCCTCGTTTGCGATTCTGGAAGCGAATCTTACCCCAACTTCTCCGCCATCAGTGCTTTCATATCAGCTTCGGGGCGCGGGCCGTAGTGAGCGATGACTTCGGCGGCGGCGATTGCGCCGCGCTTCAGGCACACATCAATCGGCTCGCCGCGCGCGTGGCCTGAGAGGAAACCCGCCGCGAATTGGTCGCCTGCGCCGGTGGTGTCGACGACCTTGTCGATAGGTTCGGCAGCGACTTCGTAGCGGGTGCCGCCGGTCACGCACACCGCGCCCTTGGCGCTGCGGGTGGCGACCAGCACCGGGACTTTGCCCGCTACCGCAGCCAGACCGGTGTCGAAATCCGGTTCGCCGGTCAGCGTTGCCAGCTCGCTTTCATTGACGAACAGGATGTCGATCACCCCGTCCTCGATCATGCTACGGAAATCGTCTCCGTGGCGGTCGATCACGAAGCTTTCGCTCGCGGTGAAAGCGACTTTGCGGCCCGCCTTCTTCGCCACATCAATCGCGCGGCGCATCGCCTTGCGCGGCTCTTCGGGATCCCACAGATAGCCTTCGAGATAGAGGATCGCGCCGCTCGCGATCAGCTCTTCGTCCAACGCTTCGGCGGGCAGCGATTGGCCCGCGCCGAGGAAGGTATTCATCGTACGCTCGCCATCGGGCGTCACGAAAATCAGGCAGCGGCCGGTGGGGGCGGAACCTTTGGGCAAAGGCGGCGTGTCGAAATCGATCCCGGTGGCGCGCATATCGTGGGTGAAGACTTCGCCCAGCTGATCGTCACAGACCTGCCCGACAAAGGCGCATTGCAGGCCGAGCATACTCGCGCCCGCCAGCGTGTTCGCTGCCGAGCCGCCCGAAATCTCGCGCGCTTGCCCCATCGCGGCGTAGAGCGTCGTCGCACCCTCGGCATCGATCAACGTCATCCCGCCGCGATTGAGGCCGAGCTCTTCGATCAGCTCGTCTTCGCAAGAGGCAATCACGTCCACCACGGCATTGCCGATGGCGATAACGTCGTAACGGGGTTCGGTCATGAAAACTCCTGAAAGTCTGAATATCTGGCGGGCGGCGCCCGTGCGGGCGTTGACTTGGCGAAAAGGGCGCGCAATCGCAAGCACTATGGGCGGTTTGGCGAATTCACTGGTGCTGGGCTTCGGGCAGCTGTTCGATGTCGCGGTTCTGCGCATTGTCCTGAAGAGCCTGTTTGTGACGCTGGTGCTCTTCGTCATCGTGGCCTTTGCCGGATGGTATGCGCTCGATTGGGTGCTGGCATCGGGCGGGCTGGGGGACAGCGCCTTTGCCGGGGCCGAGGGTGTGCGCGAGGCGCTGTCGCTGCTGCTGGCCTTGCTGGGCCTGTGGCTCACCTGGCGAATCGTGGCGATGGCGGTGATCCAGTTCTTCGCCGAGGAAGTGGTGGTAGCGGTGGAGCGCAAGCACTACCCGCACGCCGCCAGCGTGGCGCGCGATGTGCCCTTTGCCGAAGCGCTGGGCAATGCGCTGAGAGCTGCAGGCCGCGCGCTGCTGTTCAACCTGCTCGCAGCACCCGTCGCGCTGGTGTTGCTCTTTACCGGTGTCGGCACTTTCGCCGTGTTCTGGATCGTCAATGCGGTGCTGCTTGGGCGCGAATTGCAGGACATGGTGTGGCTGCGGCACCGCCAGGGCGCCAGCGAGCCAGCGCCGGTGGGCGGCGGCCAGCGCTTCGCACTGGGCGGCGCGATTGCGGCTCTGCTCGCCGTGCCTTTTGCCAATTTCCTTGCTCCCGTGCTGGGGGCCGCTAGTGCGACACATCTGGTTCACCGGACACGCTCCAAGGGATTGCCCGACTGACTATGCGTTTTTTTGCCCCGCTCCTTTGTGCCAGCCTGCTCGCCGCCTGCGCTACCACGCCCCCGCCGGTGCAGACGCAGGCTCCGCCGCCGCCCGCGCGCCCCGATACGCAGACGCAGGTTCCGCCCACGCGCGCTTTGCCGCAACCGGTGCCGGTTGCCGGGCGTCCGGTGCCGCAAATCATGGAAGGGCCGGGGCTCGCCGGGATCATCCGTGAGGAAGCGCCGGTGCTGATCCGGCGCTTTGGCGAGCCGCGCCTGAACGTGGTCGAAGGCGATATGCGCAAGCTGCAATTCCGCGGCGAGGCCTGCGTGCTCGACATCTTCCTCTACCCGCTGCGTCCCGATGCCGAGCCGGTGGCGACGTGGATCGAGGCACGGCGTGCATCCGATGGCGCGGCGGTGGACCGCTTCGCTTGCATCCAGGCGCTCTCGCTCTAGTGCGCAAGGTAACGCGAATTTAAGGCTGTTTGGGCATAGCATCCGGCAAATCAGCACCCGCCATTGGGGAATTTGTCAGAGATGAGCATCCACTTCGCCGATATCGCCCGTCACGCCGCGCAGGATGGCGCTGTTTCGCCCGAGGAAATCCTCGCCATGCGGCAGGCTGGCTGGGCCAACGGCAAAATGACCCGCGCCGAAGCCGAAGCGGTTTTCGCGGCGCAGAATGCTGCGGGCGAGCACAGCAAAGAATGGAGCGATTTCTTCGTCGAGGCGATCCAGCACTATGTGCTCGAAGGCAGCGAACCGCGCGGTCACGCCGGTGAAGACGAGGCGCGCTGGCTGGTCGATCAGGTGCAGCGCGATGGCAAGGTCTGCTCGATGACCGAACTTGAAGTGCTTACCCGCATCATCGAGAAGGCGCAGAACGTGCCCGAGAGCCTGAAGGCCTTCGTCCTCCGTGTGCTGGAAGACGAAGTAATGACCGGCACCGGCCCGACGCGCTGCGGCGGCGAATTGTCAGACACCCACGTATCAGAGGCCGAATGCACGCTCATCCGCCGCGTGATTTTCGGGGCAGGCGGTGATCGTCCCGCCGGGGTCAGCCGCGCCGAGGCGGAAATGCTGTTCCGCATCAAGGACGCGACCGAACACGCGGCGAATGCGCCCGAATTCAAGCGCCTGTTCGTGCAAGGCGTGGGCAATTACCTCATGGGCTTTGCATCTTCCAGCGCGCAACTCACCCGCGAGCGCCAGCTGGAGCTGGACGCCTTTGTCGCCGACAACACAGCGAGCGTCGGGCGCTTTATGGGCGAAATGGCGGTGGCCACGCCCAATATTTTCGGCATGGTGTTCGGGCGGAAGCCCGCCGCGCCCAGCCGCGAGGAACGCGTTGCCGCCGAGGCTGAACTCACCGGCGGCGAACAGGATTGGCTCGACGCGCAGATCGCCGTCAACGGCAAGGTCGACGCCTACGATCAGGCGCTGCTGAAGTTTCTGGCGGAAGAGGCCGCGCGGGTTTAGCCCTGATCGAACTCTAACGGTGCAGCAGCCCCGCCCTGCATCGGCAGCGGGCCTTTGGGTGGTTCGACGAGCGCAGGTGCCATACCGGGCGGGCGTTTGCGGCTGTTGCGACGGGTTTTGCCCTCAACATCCTCCCCGCGATAACGCGCAAGCACGCGCTCGATAAAGCTGTTTCGACGTTCGGCACGCTTGCGGCGCGGTGGGAGGTCAGGTGACGGCATTGCGCTGCCTTACCAGAATAACACACCCAAAGCCAGAGGTCTGGCAATGCGGCAATGCAAGCGGGTCAGACCATAAAGCTTTCGCCGCAGCCACACGCGCCCTTGGCGTTGGGGTTCTCGAACACAAAACCGGCGGTGAAGTCGTCCTCCACCCAGTCCATCACGCTGCCGACAAGGTAGAGCACGCTCGCCCCGTCGATGTAGAACACCCCGCCCGGCGTCGTGATCTTCTCGTCGAATTTCACTTCCTCGGTGACGTAATCGACCGAATAGGCGAGGCCCGAACAGCCCCGGCGCGGGGTCGAGAGCTTGACGCCAATCGCATCGGCAGGGGCCTTCGCCATCAGCTCGGCCACACGCGCCTCGGCGGCGGGCGTCAGCGTGACGGCGGCGGGCAGCGTGCGGGTTTTGGTTTCGGTCATTTCTCTTCTCCAAGCCCTCCTCTCCAGAGGAGGGGAGACACTACAGCATCCCCAGTTCGAGCCGCGCTTCGTCGCTCATTTTCGAGGGATCCCACGGCGGATCCCAGGTGATCACGACTTCGGCATCGCGTATGCCGGGCAGGCCCATCACACGTGCTTCGACTTCGCCCGGCATCGTCTCGGCCACCGGACAATGCGGAGTGGTGAGCGTCATGGTGACGATCACATCCGCCTCGTCCGACACCTCGACATTGTAGATCAGGCCAAGGTCATAAATGTTCACCGGAATCTCCGGATCGAAAATGTCCTTCAGCGCGTCGATCACGCTCTGGTGCAATTCGCCGCCCGGTTCGCCGCGGGCAACGCTGTCGGGCTTCTTCGCCAGAAAGCCTTCAAGATAGTCGCGCTTGCGCTCCAGCTTTGCGCCAGCGGTCTCCATGGCAGCCTCTTCGGGCAGCGGCGCGTCCTCGACACGGGCGCGGGGCGGTTTGGTGGTCATATCGTCAGTCTGATTATCCATCAGCCGAAAATCCTTCTGGTGCGTTCAATGCCGCTCAGCAAAGCGGCCACATCGTCTTCGTCGGAGTAAATGCCAAAACTGGCGCGAGCGGTGGCGGGAATGCCCAGCTTCGCCATCAGCGGCTGCGCGCAGTGGTGGCCGGCGCGGATCGCGACATTCGCTTCATCCAATATAGTGCCGAGATCGTGCGGATGAATACCGTCTATCAGGAAACTGACGATTCCGGCGGAATCCTCCGGCCCGAACAGCGTCACATCGTTCATTGCGCCCAGCGCCGCGCGGGTCTGCGCCACCAGCCGCGCCTCGTGCGCATGGATCGCGTCCAGCCCGATGGCGGAGACAAAATCAAACGCCGCGCCGAACGCGATCGCTTCGACAATCGCGGGCGTGCCTGCCTCAAACCGCTGCGGGGGCGGGGCGTAGGTGGTGCGCGCGAACCCCACCTGGTCGATCATCGCGCCGCCGCCTTGCCATGGCGGCATCATATCGAGCAGCTCCGCCTTGCCCCACAGCGCGCCGATGCCGGTCGGGCCGTAGAGCTTGTGCGCGCTGAAGGCGTAGAAATCGCAGTCGAGCGCGGCAACATCAACGGGCAGGCGCGGCACCGCCTGACACCCGTCGAGCAGCAGCTTCGCGCCGACCGAATGTGCGAGTTCAGCGGCGCGCTTGGCGTCGAGCACCGAGCCAAGGACGTTCGAAACGTGCGCAAAGCTGACCATGGTGTGCTCGCGCGTCAGCATGGCCTCGGCGACATCAAGATCGATCCGCCCGTCTGCGGTGAGCGGGCAGACGTCGACCTGCCAACCGGCGAGTTGCCACGGCACGATATTCGAGTGATGCTCCAGCTCGCTCAGCAGCACACGGCCTTTGTCGGGATAGCTGTAGGCCACGAGATTGATCGCCTCGGTCGCGCCGCGGGTGAACACGACTTCGGCCTCGCTTCCGCCAATCAGGCGAGCGATTTTCCGGCGCGCGTCCTCGTAGGCCAGCGTCATCTCCGCCGAGCGCGCATAGACGCCGCGATGGACGGTCGCGTAGTCCGCCCCCATGGCGCGGCTCATCGCGTCGATCACCGCCTGCGGCTTTTGCGCGGTCGCGGCGCTATCGAGATAGTGCCACGGCGCGCCATCGGCGGTGAGCAGGCCGGGGAAGTCGGCCTTGCGCGAGAGCGTATCGGCTACGGACACAGCGCCGCTCTCCATTCATCCGGATTTTCGCTGCGATAGCATTTGTAACGCACGCCAAGCTCGGTGACGCGCCACGATCCGTTGGCCGACTGTTCGAGGATGGCGCGCCAGCCCGTCATGCGCACCGAATCGTCCAGCATCGGCCCGGCCACACCGATCATTTCAAGGCGCGAGGGATCGCTCGCCAAGGGCCGCATTTGCACGTCCAGCGTCGGCGCGCCTTCCATGCTTTCCGGATAGCGCCCGATAATGTTCGTGATCGCTTCGGCAGGCGAGCGGGCGTCGAGCGGCGGGGGCGGGACGCGCAGATATTCCGCTTCGGGCACGGCATCGGGCGTGGTCGCACAGGCGGCAAGGCCTAGGCTGGCGGCGGCGAGCAATAGGGGGCGGATCATAGCCTGTCCTCCAGCTGGTCGAGCGCGTTTTCGAGCAATTGCGCACGCAGCGTTTCGTCGCCCAGTTCGACAAAAGCATCGGCGATGAAGGCCTGGATCAGCAGCCGCTTGGCCACATCGGGCGCAATCCCGCGGCTCGCCATGTAATAGCGCGCCATGTCGTCGAGCTGGCCAATCGCCGCGCCGTGGGCGCATTGCACATCGTCGGCGAAGATTTCGAGCTCGGGCTTGGTGTTCGCGCTCGCGCCCTTGTTGAGCAGGATCGCGCGGAAGTTCTGCGCGGCATCGGTCTTCTGCGCATCGCGCGCGACTTCGATGCGTCCGAGGAAATTGCCGGTCGAACGGCCCCATTGCACGGCGCGCACGGTCTGGTTGCTGGTGCCGTTGGGATGCGCGTGGATGGTACGGGTGACGAATTCCTGCACCTTCTCCCCGCCGCCAATCGTCACGCCGCCAAATTCGAAATGCGCGCCGTCTTCCAGCGTGACTTCGATCTCCACCCGCGCAAACGGGCCTGCGGCGAGCACTGTGAACGCTTCGAACCGCCCGCCCGCGCCGACATGGACGCGGAGGCGATCGAGCACGCCGTCACTCCCGTTGTGGAAGCCGGTTTCGATATGCGTCTCGCCCGCAGGCACCCGGATTTCGCGCCAGTGGTGGATGATTTCCGCATCGGCGCGCGCCAGCCACGCGCCATCCGCGTAACGCCAGTCCTCGTCGCGCGTTGTCGGGAGCGGGAGAGTCGCAGCCTCAGGCATCAGCCATCACCGCGTCATAGCCCTCTTCCTCCAACCGCAGCGCAAGCTCCGGTCCACCGGTGGCAACGATGCGCCCGGCGGCAAGCACGCTCACTCTGTCGGGCTGCACCACGTCGAGCAGGCGCTGGTAGTGGGTGATGAGGAGCACGCCCTTGGCGGGATCGCGCATGATCGCATTGATGCCTTCGCCCACCACGCGCAACGCATCGATATCGAGGCCGCTATCGGTTTCATCGAGCACCGCGAATTGCGGATCGAGAATGCCCATCTGCACCATTTCGTTGCGCTTCTTCTCGCCGCCCGAAAAGCCGACATTCACGTTGCGCTTGAGCATCTCCATGTCGAGTTTGAGCAGCGCGGCTTTTTCACGCGCCAGCTTGAGGAAGTCGCCGCCGCTCAGCGGGTCTTGCCCGCGCGCCTTGCGTTGCGAATTCAATGCTTCGCGCAGGAATTGCACGTTGGAAACGCCGGGAATCTCCACCGGATACTGGAAGCCGAGGAACATCCCCGCCGCCGCGCGCTCATGCGGCTCCATCGCGAGCAAGTTTTCGCCGTTGAAGGTCACGCTGCCGCCGGTGACTTCGTAGCCCGGCCTGCCGCCCAGCACATAGGCCAGCGTCGATTTACCAGCGCCATTGGGGCCCATGATCGCGTGCACTTCGCCCGCCGCGACTTCGAGGCTGAGACCGTTGAGAATGGGCTTTGCGCCCGCATCAGTGGCGATTTCGGCGTGGAGGTTTTCGATTTTAAGCATTAGTCTTTCCGTGTTGGGCGGGGCGGGCCATTGCCGTCGCGGTCGTAGCGGGGCTTGCTCTGGCGCGGGTTTTCGGCGTTGTGCTTGCGGCGCGCTTCGGCCTTGTCGGCGATGCGCAAGCGCATTCCGGCGGTGATGCGCGCGAGCACTTCATCCATGTTTTCGAGGATATCGGCGGCCTTTAGATGCATCACGCGGATGCCGACGCTTTCGAGGCTCTTGTCGCGGCGGCGATTGAGCGCCTCGTCATCGCCTTCCTCGTCGATCACGATAGCCATGCCGAGATTGTGGCAATTGAAATCGACAATCGCGCTGCCGACTACGGCGAAGCGCTTGAAGGTGTAGCGGCCCAGATCGGCCTTGGCGAACCGCTCGGCCAGCGCCTTGTGCGCAGGCGAAGCGTGCCGCTTCCGGTCGCGCGCCTGATCGTGCAGCACATCGAGCCGCTTGTCGGAAATCTCCCAACCACGCCCACGCTTTTTGAGAGCGGGGGCTTCGGCGGTGGCAGCCTCGGGGTTGAGGGCGAGGGTTTTGCGTTCGGTCATTGAGACCTCCGGAAAGCGATGGCCAATGAGGCCGCATCATCAATGAAGCCTTCGTCAGCAGGATTGTGCGGCGTCGCGTCGGAAGAGAAATAGCGCAGACACGCATCGGCATTCCCAACCGCGCGCAGACCATCCGGCATAGACATGTCAAACCACCAGACATCTGACTGTGACCACTGCGAGAACTCACCAATTCCGCCGGATTGTTCAGCAAGCCCGATAAGACCTTTGATAGCTTTGCTCATCCAACCGACCCTTCAAGCGAAATCGCCCCAAAAAGCCCCTCCCCTTCAGGGGAGGGGTTGGGGTGGGGGCTGTGGCGAGAAACGCGGCCAGCGGCGGCCAGCCGGATCACGTCCAAAACCCCCTCAGCGTTGTTCATCACTTCAAGATTGGTCACCCGCACCACCATAAATCCAAACTGCGCCAATTCATCGTCTCGCAGGCGGTCCTTGCCCGCATCGTGCGTATCGCCATCGACTTCGACGATCAGCGCCCGCGCCGGACACATGAAATCAGCGATGAACGGGCCGATTACTTCCTGACGGCGGAACTTTAGGCCATCAAGCTGGCTGTTCGACAGGTTGCGCCAAAGCCGCATTTCCGGCTCGGTCGGATTGCGTCGCATGTCTCGTGCGCGCTTCCTGAGCGTTTCGAGCTGTTCGACTGACAGCCCCCACCCCAAACCCCTCCCCTGAAGGGGAGGGGCCTTCTTGGCCCAGCCCTTGTCTTGCACAATCACCCCACACTCCCCTCAAGCGAAATCGCCAGCAGCTTCTGCGCTTCCACCGCAAACTCCATCGGCAGCTCTTTCAGTACTTCCTTGGCAAAGCCGTTCACGATCAGCGCCACGGCCTCTTCCTGCGGCAGGCCGCGTTGCATCGCGTAGAACAGCTGGTCGTCGGAAATCTTGGAGGTCGTCGCCTCGTGCTCGATCTGCGCAGTGGGGTTCTTCACTTCGATATAGGGCACGGTATGCGCGCCGCATTCGCTGCCGAGCAGCAGCGAATCGCACTGGGTGAAGTTGCGCACATTGTCCGCATTGGCGCCCACGCGCACCAGGCCGCGATAGGTGTTGTTGCTCTTGCCCGCCGAAATCCCCTTGGAGATGATTGTCGAGCGGCTGCCCTTCCCGTTGTGAACCATCTTGGTTCCCGTGTCGGCCTGCTGATGGTTATTCGTAACCGCAACCGAGTAAAACTCGCCGACGCTGTCTTCGCCATTGAGCACGCAGGACGGGTACTTCCACGTCACCGCAGAGCCGGTTTCCACCTGTGTCCAGCTGATTTTGCTGCGATCACCCTGGCACAGCCCGCGCTTGGTGACGAAATTGTAGATCCCGCCCAGCCCTTCGGCATTGCCCGGATACCAGTTCTGCACGGTGGAATATTTGATCTCCGCATCTTCCATCGCCACCAGTTCCACCACCGCGGCGTGGAGCTGGTTTTCATCGCGCATCGGCGCGGTGCAGCCTTCGAGGTAGGAGACGTAAGACCCCTTCTCGGCAATGATCAGCGTGCGTTCGAATTGCCCCGTATTCTCCGCATTGATGCGGAAATAGGTGGAAAGCTCCATCGGGCAGCGCACGCCTTCGGGGATGTAGACAAAGGTGCCGTCCGAGAAGACCGCGCAGTTCAACGTCGCGAAGAAATTGTCGCGCATCGGCACGACCTTGCCGAGCCACTTTTTCACCAGCTCCGGATATTCGCGGATCGCCTCGCTGATGGAGAGGAAGATGACGCCCGCCTTCTTCAATTCCTCGCGGAAGGTGGTGGCGACGCTGACGCTGTCGAACACCGCATCCACCGCCACCTTGCGCGCGCCCTCGACGCCCGCGAGCACTTCCTGCTCGGCAATCGGAATGCCCAGCTTGTCGTAAATCGCCTTGATCTCGGGATCGAGTTCATCGAGCGATTCGAGCTTTGGCTTCTTCTTCGGTTCGGCGAAGTAATAGGCGTCCTGATAATCGATTGCGGGATAGCCGACCTTGGCCCAATCGGGCTCTTCCATGGTCTGCCACAGGCGGAAGGCTTTCAGCCGCCAGTCGAGCATCCATTCGGGCTCGTTCTTCTTCGCCGAGATGAAGCGCACCGTATCTTCGGTGAGGCCCTTCTCGGCAAATTCGGTTTCGATGTCGGACGACCAGCCGTGCTCGTAATCGGCAGCTTTCGCCGCCGCGGCCTTGGCTTCCGCGTCCATTTCTGAACGGTCTTTGAGATCGAGCTGATCGGTCATGCGACTTCCTGTTCGTGTGCCACCGGCGCTTGCACCGGCTCATCTGTGGGTGTTCGCGCCAGTTGCACCAACGAAATGCCTGCCAACGCGCCGCGCAGTGCGGAATTCACCAGCGGCCAATGCGGCTTGACCGCGCAATTGCGTTCCACCGCGCATTCCCCGCCGCCTTCGATACAGCTGGTGAGCGCGATGGGGCCTTCAACGGCCTCGACAATGTCCGCCAGGCTGATAGCCGCGGCGGGCCGGGCAAGCTGCAACCCGCCCCCCGCGCCGCGCGTCGAGCGGAGCAGACCTGCGGCAGAGAGCTTGCTGACGACCTTCTGCACCGTTGGCACGGGCAGGCCGGTTTCGCTCGCCAATTCCGCCGCAGACGTGCGCCCGCCACCGCAATGGCGCGCGGCGGCGCTCATGGTGACGACCGCATAGTCGGCGAGGTTGGAGAGGCGCATAGCTAATTCAGACCAAATTGTTCCGATTATCCATTTGAGCATCCTCGCCACAGAATCAAGCGATTCCCGTTTGTTGCGAGTCGTTAGCATTTTCTCGGTTGCGCTCGCCCATCCGGGCGAGCGTAACCAATCATAAGGCGCGGAATTCGCGCAGGCGTTCGAAATTCTTGAGCTGCAGCAATGTCTTCATAATCGGCTGCCCCGCCCCGCCAAGCCGCGACGGAGTATAGCCGCAGAAGCGTTTGATCTCACGCACCATATGCGGCTGGTCGTGGAAGGCGTCGGCCAAGACGGCCTCCTCTGCCCCGCTCAGCACATCGCGTGACAGGATGGCGGCGGCGCGGATGGCGCGGAATTTCCGGGCGAGCGCGGCGGGCGGCAGGCCGAAATACCGCTCGACCAGCCGCTCCGATTGGCGGCGCGAATAGGGCAATTGCGGGAAAAGCAGGTCAAGATCAGGGCAAATCGCGCCGCCAAGCCAGTGGATCGTGGTTTCGATCAGCTTCTCGTGAACGGCAGGAATTTGGCCAAGGCGCGGCGCAATCCAGTCGGCCAGCGCGTTGCAAGCCGCCTCTCCGCCCAGCTGGCCCGCCAGATACTGCGCGCCCAATTGTCCGGCAAACTGCTCGACATCACCGCCCACCAATTGGCTGGCAGGCAGGAAGCGGTCGACATGGTCGCGGGCCGGACTTCCCGTAAGCGCGGCCCAGCCCAGCGGAGACAGCGAAGCGCCAATCGTCCGCCACGGCCCGCGCATTTCAAAGCGGGCGGCGCGGGAAAAGCCGCTCATCAAATAGGCCTTGCCCCGCACCGGATCGGTGTGCCCGGCAAAGTGCATCTCGCCCTCGCCCTGCGCAAACAACACAAGCTGCCCCAGCCCGCCGGGTTGCAGATCGCTGAACAGCGGATCGTCAGTGGCGAAATGGAACAGCACCAGAATATGGCGGCGCAGCGCCTCCGGCGGATCGAAATATTCGAGCGAGAAGCGGGGCTGCATGGCTAGCCGATTGCGACCCGCCCGCCATACAGCCCCGAAGCCCGCCCCGGTGACCCGGCGGATGGGGCACGCATAGCCGCGCGCGCTGCTGATCCATTGTATCCTAGCGACATTTTGTCGATTTCGTAGGACTACTGCTGTTCCGACGCAATCCAGGCGTCGACCTGCTCTTCCAGAATATCCAGCGGCACCGGCCCGTTGGTCAGCACGACCTCGTGGAACATCCGGATATCGAAATCCTCGCCCAGCCGGCTGCGCGCCCGCTCGCGCAGTTCCATGATTTTGAGCTTGCCGATCATGTAGGCGGTCGCCTGCCCGGGATAGACGGTGTAGCGCTCAATCGCCTTGCGGATATCGCCGTCGGGATTGGGCGTATTCTCGGTGAGATAGGCAATCGCTTCCTCGCGGCTCCAGCGTTGCGAGTGGATACCGGTATCCACCACCAGCCGCGTGGCGCGCCACAATTCCATGCCCAGCCGCCCGAAATCCGAATAGGGATCGGTGTAGAAGCCCATGTCCTTCGCCAGTTCTTCCGAATAGAGGCCCCAGCCCTCGGTATAGGCCGTAAAGCCGCCAAACCGACGGAAGGGCGGCAAATCGCCGAGGGCCGTCTGGATCGAACGCTGCATATGGTGGCCGGGCACCGCCTCGTGATAGGCCAGCGCTTCCAGCTCGTTCCGGCTCATATCATTGAGATTGAACAGGTTTACATAGTATGTGCCAGGGCGCGATCCGTCGGGTGCGGGGCTTTGGTAAAAGGCCTTGCCCGCGCTTTGTTCGCGGAAGGCTTCCACCGGCTGCACGCGTAATTCGTATTGCGGCAGGGTGATGAAATAGTCGGGCAGCCGCGCTTCCATCTGCGCGACCACAGCATCCACTTCGGCCAGATAGTCTTCGCGGCTGGTGTGGAAAAAGCGCGGATCGCTGCGGGTGAAGGCGAAAAACTCCTGCAGCGTCCCCTCGAACCCGACCTGCGCCATGATCGCGCGCATTTCGCCGTGAATGCGCTCGACCTCGCGCAGGCCAATCGCGTGCACTTCGTCTGCCGATAGATCGGTGGAAGTGTAATAGCTCAGCAGCGCGTCGTAATAGGCAGCGCCATCGGGGAAGCGCCAGATCCCGTCCTCGGTGGGCGCCATCGCTTGCTGGCGCAGCATTTCGGTGCGCAGCCGGGCATAAGCGGGGGCGGCGTAATCACGCCAAGCGGCTTCGGCAGCGGTGATCATGCTGCCCGATTCGTCTTCCGACACTTGCAGCGCGGCCACTTCGGCGCGGAAATCTTCCAGCACGGCATTGTCCATGCCTGCCGCAAGCAGATTGTCGATATCGCTCAGCACATAGGGATAGACCCAGTCGGGTGGCATGATGCCGCGATCCGCGCGCGCGGCCGATTGCGCCACCAGCGTATCGAGATGCGGCCCGATCCCGGCGATGCGCTCGATATAGGCGCGGGCGTGCGCAGGCTCGGTCACGGTGTGGGTGTTGATCAGAAACGCCGGAATTCCGCTCTGCGCGCCGTTCATCTGGTCGAAGATGTAGCCATAATCGCGATAGGGTTCGAGCAGTTCGGATCGATCCGACACCGCTTCGAAGAGGCGATAAGAGAGCGCATCCTGTCCCTCCAGCGCCGCCAGATCGTACTCGCGCTGCATCCGCGCGACATAGCTGCGGCGCAGATCGCGGCGGGCATCTTCGGCAGCCTCGGAAGGATCGGTCCAAAGACCATAATCCGCGTCACGAATGCCGCGATAGGTCTTGCCTTGCGGCGACATGGCGAGCGTGGCGGCGTCATATTCCTCGAAGAAGGTGTTGATATCGGCGGGCACGGGAACGGTGACGTTTGCAGGCACCTCGGTCTGGCTTGCGGCACAAGCGGAGAGTGTTAACGCAGCCGAAGCCAGCAAAGCGGCGCGCAGAAACGGCGATGTCATACAGGCGATCCTTCCCTCGATTATTTTCGCATTTGCCTAAGCCAATGCGCAAAGGAGGGGAAGGGGGCCGAAAAAAAGGGCGGCAACCCGTAGGATTGCCGCCCGTAAAGTGGAGAACTCGTTACGCCTTGCGTGCCGAGCCCTTCGGGTCGCAAGTATTGGGTAGTCGATTCGTATGACAGGCTATTGTATGAAGGCGACAAAACGTGCCGCACGTGCGATTTTTCGCGTTTTGTTTTGCAACTGCATCGCAAGGGCGTTGCGCCGGTTGGGCTTGTCCTGCCAAAGGCGGGCGATGCTGTTCCAGACTCTCCGCCCCGCCATCCACGCCCTCGATCCGGAGCGCGCGCACCGGCTGACCATCGCCGCGCTCAAGGCCATGCCCGGGAAGGGCAGGCCGGACTATCCGGCAGGCTTGGGCGTTGATCTGGCAGGGCTGCATTTTCCTACGCCGCTGGGGCTCGCACCGGGCTTTGACAAGGACGCGGAAGTGCCGCGCGCGATGCTCGCGCTGGGCTTCGGCCATGTCGAGGTCGGCACGCTCACCCCGCGCCCGCAGGCAGGCAATCCCAAGCCGCGCCTGTTCCGCTTGGTCGAAGACCGCGCGGTCATCAACCGCATGGGGTTCAACAATGGCGGGATGGAAGCCGCGCATCGCTGCTTGTTAAAGCGCGGGCGTGAACAGGGGCTGGTCGGCGTCAATGTCGGGGCGAACAAGGATACCGATGACCGGATTGCCGATTACTGCATGGGCGTTGCCGCCATGGCCAATGTGGCGGATTACATCACCGTCAATATCAGCTCGCCCAACACGCCGGGCCTGCGCAATCTGCAAGCCAAGGGCGAGCTGGAGGCCTTGCTGGAGGCGCTCGCCGCGCAGCGGCGCGAAGGCCAGCCGCCGGTCTTCCTCAAAGTCGCACCCGATCTGGAGGAGGGCGATCACGAGCGGATCGTGCGCGCGGCGCTGGACAATGGCATTGCCGCGCTGATCGTCTCCAACACCACCATCTCGCGCCCCCCGCTGGCCTCGCGCCAAGCGGGTGAGGCAGGCGGATTGTCGGGCGCACCGCTCAAGCCGCTCGCTCTGGCACAATTGCGGCGCTTCTATGCGGTGGCGAAAGGCGCATTGCCTCTGATCGGCGTGGGCGGCATCGCCAATGCAGAGGATGCGTGGGAACGTATCCGCGCCGGGGCACATCTGGTGCAGCTCTACAGCGCGCTGGTGTATGAAGGGCCGGGCCTCGCGAAGCGGATCAACCGCGATCTGGCGGAGCTGATGCAGCGCGATGGCTTTGCCACCATTGCCGAAGCGGTCGGAAGCGAATAGCAATCGGTGGTATGACACCGCTTCGCCTTATCCTCGCCGCGCCCGTGCTCTTCGCGCTGGCTGCTTGCCAGACCACTGCGCAAACCGCGCCCGAACCCGTCACCGCGCTCCAGCCCGCCAGCCAGAGCGGAGCCGTCAGCGCCGCCGATCCGCGTGCGACCGAGGCGGGAGCGGAAATCCTGCGGCAGGGCGGCAGTTCCACCGATGCGGCGATTGCCGTGATGCTGGCGCTGACGGTGGTCGAACCGCAAAGTTCCGGAATCGGCGGCGGCGGCTTCTTCGTCCGCAGCGATGCCGCAGGCGGGCTCGTCACGCTCGACGGGCGCGAATATGCCCCGCTTGCCGCCGGGCCGAACTGGTTTCTGGACGAAAACGGCGAACCGCTCGGCTTCCGCGAGGCGGTGATCAGCGGGCGCTCGGTCGGGGTGCCGGGCAATATCGCGCTGGCGGCAGAGGCCCATGCGCGCTTCGGCGTGCTCGATTGGGAAGACCTGTTCCAGCCCGCCATCCGGCTGGCGCGCGACGGCTGGGTGCTGAGCGAGCGCGGGGCCGCCTTCGCCGCCCGCGTCCCCGAACGCGCCGCGCATGAAGCGGCAGGCCGCGCGCTGTTCTTCGACAGCGAAGGCAATGCCTTGCCCGCCGGAACGCGGCTCACCAATCCGGAACTGGCGCAAACGCTTGCAAATATCGCCGCAGCAGGGCCTGACTATTTCTACCGCACAATCGCCGCGCCGCTGGCCGGCCATGTCGCCGCCAATACGCCGGGCGAGGCGGACATGACGGCAGAGGACATCACCAGCTACACCGTGAGCGAGCGCGATGCGTTGTGCGGGCCGTATCGCGAATACACGATCTGCTCGATGGGGCCGCCATCTTCGGGGGCGACCACGGTGCTGGCGATTCTCGGCCAGCTCGAACGCTTCGATATCGCCGGCATGGGCGCCAACAGCCCGGTCGCGTGGCACCTTTTCGCCGAGAGCCAGCGCCTCGCCTATGCCGACCGCGAGCTCTACCTTGCCGATGCCGATTTCGTGCAGGTGCCCGCGCGCGGGCTGGTCGATCCGGCCTATCTGGCGCAGCGCAGTCTGTTGCTGTCCCCCGATGCGCGGATGGCCAGTGTGGCGCCGGGTACGCCCGCAGGCGCAAGCATGGCGCTCGCCGACGGGGACGAGCCGGTGGAGAACGGCACCAGCCACTTCTCCGTTGCCGACAGCAGCGGCAATGTCGTCTCCTGGACATCCACCATCGAAGGGCCGTTCGGATCGGGCCTGATGTTCGGCGGGTTCTATCTCAACAACGAGCTGACCGATTTCAGCTTCCGCCCCGAAGTGAACGGCTTGCCCGTCGCCAACCGGGTCGAAGGGCGCAAGCGTCCGCGCAGCTCGATGTCGCCCACCATCGTCTTCGATGCCGACGGCAATGTGGTGCTCGCAATCGGAGCAGCGGGCGGGCCGACCATTCCGGTTCAGGTCGCCAAGGCGCTGATGGGCTATATCGACTGGGGCATGAGCGCGCAGGACGCCATCGCCATGCCGATGCTGTTTTCCCCCGGCGAAACCATTGCAGTGGAACAGGACAATGTCGTGCCGGGCCTGATCGAAGCCCTGCAAGCAATGGGCCACACCGTCACCCAGCGCGATCTGCCTTTGAAGGCCAATGCCGTCGAATGGCGCGACGGGAGGTGGATCGGCGCGGCCGACCCGCGCAGCGAAGGCATCGCCACCGGCCTCACCATTCCATAGGCGAACCCTTGCCCACCGGCCTCATGCGCCCTAATTCGCCAGTGTAACGAAAAGCCGCCGGGCCAACCGGCGCATTCGGGAAGGACATTTGCGTGCTGCAGGACATCGAAAACGCCCAGAATCTGGTCGAGCTGTTTCTGAAACGGGCGGACGCCATGGGCGATGCGCCGTTTCTCGGCTTCAAGCATGACGGTGCATGGCAAACCATTAGCTGGGCCGAGGTCGCCCGGCGGGTCTGCCTGATGGCGGAAAACCTGCGCGCCATCGGTCTGCGCGATGGCGACCGGGTGGTGATCGTCTCCGAAAACCGGCCCGAATGGTGCATTTCCGATCTCGCCATCATGGCAGCGGGCTGCATCACGACCCCCGCCTACACCACCAATACCGAGCGCGATCACAGCCACATCCTCGACGATTCGGGCGCGAGCGCGGTGATCGTCTCCAACGCGAAGCTCGCCAAGCCGCTTTTCGCCGCGATCATGGCCACCGGCAAGGTGAGCCATGTCGTGGTGATGGAAGGCGTTTCCACGGCGCAGTCGGGGTCGTTCGACCTGTATGGCTGGGACGCGATGATGGCGGGCGATACCGCTGCCGCACGCGCGGCTGTCGAGGCGCGCATCGCCAACATCAAACGGCCGGACACCGCCTGCATCATCTACACCAGCGGTACCAGCGGTGCCCCGCGCGGCGTGATGCAGCCGCACGCCGCGATCCTTTGCAATGTCGAAGGCGCGGCGGAAATCCTGACCGAGGATTTCGGCATCAAGGACGAACGCTTCCTCTCTTTCCTGCCGCTAAGCCATGCTTACGAGCATTCGGGCGGGCAGTTCCTGCCCATCGGCGTGGGGGCGGAAATCTACTATTCCGAAGGCCTCGAAAAGCTCGCCAGCAATATCGAGGAAACGCGGCCCACCATCATGGTGGTTGTCCCGCGCCTGTTCGAAGTGCTGCGCACGCGCATCATGAAGCAGATCGAGAAGGAAGGTAAGATTGCCAATTACCTGATGTCCCGCGCGCTTGCGATCACTGCGCATGAAAGCGAACATGGTTCCAAGCGGCTGATCGACCGGCCGATGGATCTGATCCTCGAAAAGACACTGCGCCCCAAGATCCGCGCCAAGTTCGGCGGGCGGATGAAAGCGATGGTATCGGGCGGCGCGCCGCTCAATCCCGAAGTCGGCAATTTCTTCGAAGCGATGGGCCTCACCATGCTGCAAGGTTATGGCCAGACCGAAAGCGGCCCGGTGCTCAGTTGCAACCGGCCCAAGGTCGGGCTGAAGATGGACACGGTCGGCCCGCCGATGCGCGGGGTCGAAGTGAAGATCGCCGAGGATGGCGAAATCCTCGTGCGCGGCGAGCTGGTGATGACCGGATACTGGCAGCGCCCCGAAGATACCGAGCGGACGCTGGCGGGCGGCTGGCTGCATACCGGCGATGTCGGCCATCTCGACGAGAAAGGCCGGATCAAGATCACCGACCGCAAGAAGGACATCATCGTCAACGATAAGGGCGACAATGTCGCGCCGCAAAAGCTCGAAGGGATGCTGACGCTCCAGCCCGAAATCAGCCAAGCGATGATTGTGGGCGACAAGAAGCCCTATATGGTCGCGCTGATTGTGCCCGATGCCGAATGGGCGCTAGGCTGGGCGCGCGAGAACGACATACCGTTCGACTTGAAGGCGCTGCAAGACTTGCCCGCCTTCCGCAGCGCGATCAAGGCGGCGATCGAGCGGACGAATGGCGATCTTTCGGTGATCGAGAAGGTGCGCAAATTCGAATTCGCCGACGAGCCGTTCTCGGTCGACAACGACCAGATGACGCCGACGATGAAGATCCGCCGCAGCTTCATCAAGGAAGCCTATGGCGAGCGGCTGGAAGCGCTGTACTGACGCGGCGCGCCGCCAGCCCGAAGTTCTGTCGAACGCGGTGAACCGAATCTTCACCCTGTTGCGGCATATCCACTGATCACAATCCCCATCAGCGCGTGGCCGCATGGCTGCGCGGCGGGGCCATTTGATCAGGGATATTGTTTCCAATGCGTGCATTTGCCGCGGGGTCTGCCCGCAATGCTGTTCTGTCCGGCCTGTTCGCGTCTGTCGCGGGCATGGCGCTGGTTCCCACCGCTGCGGCGGCGCAGGATACGGGCGATATCGACGCGCGGCTGGCCGCGATGGAAGCGCGGTTGAATGCGCTGGCTGACGAGAATGCCGCCTTGCGCGAACAGGTGGAAGAGCTGGAAAGCGACCAGCACGCGCAGCCGCCGCGCCTGCCGCCGCCTCCGCCGCCGCCCGTGATGCATGCGCGTTCGCAGCCTGCCGCACCGCAGGCGCAGACAAGCCACGGCAATGACGATCCGCATCGCGCATCGGGCTTTATCGGCACCAATAGCGAATATGCCTTTGCCATCCTCGATCACACCGAGAATATCACCACCCGGCCGCTGGTGCTGCTCGAAGCGCAGCAGGATGGCTTGCTCGACAATAGGGTGACGATTTCGGGGCAGGTGACGGCAATTGCAAATTACCAATGGACCGATACGGACAGCCAGTTCGGCTACCTGATGCGCCACCCGACCAGCAACAACCAGCTCGGCAGCCATGTCTCGGAGGCGGTGCTGCATTCGGTCTCGGCGGCAGTCACCGCGCAAGTTGCGCCGCGAGTCACCGCCTTTGCCGAGGTGCTGTACGATCCGCAGCAGAGCTTTGGTGCAGGCACGATTACCGCGCTCAGCCGCAACCAGCTGCAATTGCGGCGCGGCTGGGTGATGTATGGCGATCTCGACGAAACGCCCGTCTATGCGCTGATCGGCAAGATGGACGTGCCCTTCGGCCTCAACGACACGCTCAACCCTTTCACCAATTCGACCAACTGGCACGCCTTCGCCCCGCTCGCCTATGGTGCGCAGGTCGGTTTCTATTCGGACGGGTTCCATGTCCGCGCGATGGCGGTGCAAGGCGGCGCGCAGTTCCGCTCGGCCAATGTGCCGGTGGAAGGCAGTTCTGTCCCCTCGCGGCTCAACAATTTCGCGGTCGATGCGCGCTACACGCTCGATCTGGGCGGAGTGGGCAACAGCCTGATGGTGGGCGGCAGCTACATCCACGGCACCGCCTATTGCCAGGGCTATCCGATTTTCCACTTCAACCCCTGCGCGGACAACAATCCGGGCGTGGCGGCCTATGCGCGGCTTGATTATGGCGACCTCGATCTGCTGGCCGAATATGCGCAAACGACGCAAGTGTGGGCGGGGACGCAGGTTCCCGACCCGACCAATCCGCTCAGCCAGTTCGAAGCCTTTGCGCCGTCTTCGCTGACGCTGGGCGGACGCTACGGCTTTGGCCAGCGGCTGGCGAATGGCGAGCGGTCGATCCACATCTCGGGTGAATTCAGCCGCTTCTTCGCCGGGCCAGAGGGCGCGCCGTGGCGGCGCCAGACGCAATGGGTGCTCGGCGCATCGTGGCAGGTCGTGCCGAATGTGAACCTGTTCGGCGAATTCGTCCATGTGGACGGCTTTGCCCCGCTGAACTTCCTCACCGGCGGCAATTTCCCCGATGGCAGCACTTGGTCCGATCCTGATGTCGACACCAATGTGGTGGTCGCGGGCGCGCAGGTCGCGTTCTAGGGCATTCGGTTGAGAATTGGCGAAGCGGTTTGCCTGACGCTCAGGCGGCCGCTTCGACCTTTTCGGGATAGAAGCCGGGCTCGCGCTTGGACCAGCCGGGGGCGGTTGCGGCGGACTCGCTCAGCGATTGCAGCAATTGCTTACGCCGCTCGGGCCGGATTTGCGGCAGGGCAGCCGCCGCGCAGAAGGCTGCGGGCAGAAACGGCCGCGCCGCCGCGCCGAGCAGGCGTTCATACAGAAAGCGATAGGCAGAAAAGCCGTCGAGCTGTTCCTGCGCCAGATCCTGCGCACTGATCCGCGCCAGCGTGCCGATAAAGCGGTCGATTCCCTCAAAGCCGCTGTCGGCGGGAATGGCATCGCGCATCTGCCGCAGCTCGCGGTAAGCGATATACTGCCCGCGAATGGCGCGCTGGTCATCCGCACACCGGCTCCAGCTTTTGAAGGCGTCTCCCCGGCCCATGGCAATATCCAGCGAGCGCTCGATAAACTCCTGCTCATGCGCGGCGAAACCCGCGAATTCGCGCATTTCGGAAATGGTCATGGACGCAGTGCGCGCGCTGGGCATTTTGAAGGACTCCGCCTGTTATGGAGCCGGTATCGCGCAACGTGGTTAATATATTGTGGATTGTTTGTCTCATGCTCACCCATCCGCGTGAGCGTCCTCGGTGCTATTCGCTCCGCTGCGCTGCGCGGCACCTGCGGTCGGGCGGTCGCCCTCTGTCGGTCGCTTGTAGCGACCGAGACCGATGCGACTGGCAGAGCGCGGCGCTCGGCTGCGACCAGCAGCCGACCGAGCGCGACCGCAGCGGGCGCGTACCCCGGACTTGATCCGGGGGGAGCGCGTCTAGCGAGGATGTGAGCGCGGATGCGCTTACACAAATCAAATCAATCCCGCGAGCGGGCTGCTGGGATCGGCATATTTGCGCCGTCCCATCCGGCCGGCCATATAGGCCTCACGGCCCGCTTCTACGGCGAGTTTCATCGCCCGCGCCATGCGGATCGGGTCTTTCGCCTCGGCAATCGCGGTGTTCATCAGCACGCCGTCGCAGCCCAGCTCCATCGCCACTGCGGCATCCGAGGCCGTGCCCACACCGGCATCGACCAGCACCGGCACATTCGCGCCTTCAACGATCAGGCGGATCGTTACCTGGTTCTGGATGCCGAGGCCCGACCCGATCGGCGCGCCCAAAGGCATGATCGCCACCGCGCCGACATCTTCCAATTGCTTCGCCGCAATCGGATCGTCGGTGCAATAGACCATCGGCTTGAAGCCTTCCTTCGCCAGCACTTCGCAGGCGCGGATGGTTTCGACCATATTGGGATAGAGCGTCTTGGCCTCGCCCAGCACTTCCAGCTTGACCAGATCCCAGCCCCCCGCCTCGCGCGCCAGCCGCAGCGTGCGGATCGCGTCCTCGGCGGTAAAGCACCCAGCAGTGTTGGGCAGGTAAGTGATCTTCTTGGGGTCGATATAATCCATCAGCACCGGCTGGCCGGGATCGGTGACGTTGACGCGGCGCACCGCCACGGTGACGATTTGCGCCCCCGAGGCGTCCACCGCTGCTGCATTCTGCGCGAAGTCCTTGTATTTGCCGGTACCGACAATCAGGCGGGAGGTGAAGCGGTGCCCCGCCACTTCCCATGAGTCTGTTGGCCAGCTATCGTCATGTTCTCCCGAACCGCCGCCCACGAAATGCACGATTTCGAGGCGGTCGCCGTCGGTGAGCGCGATTGCGCCAAGCTGCGAGCGCGGGGCGATGGCGCCATTATGCTCCACCGCGACCTTTTCCGGCGCAAGACCGATTTCGCGCACGAGGTCGGCGATAGTGGAGGCGGTCGTCTGGCGCGGATCGCCATTGACGGTGAGAGAGAGCGGCTGGGTCATCATCCCCGCCATGTAGAGCCTGTCAGGCGTGACGCAAGTTGAGGATGTGCCCGCCCGCGACCAGTCCGACGCCGATCACGGTCAGCACCGCCTCTTCATACCCATGCCCGACGGCCAGCGCGCCGCCCATGAATGTGAGGCCGGTCATCGCCACTACGAACGGCGCTCTGCGGCGATGGCGCACCGCGCCGATGCCGATGGCCACCCCCGCCACCAGCGTTGCCAGCAAAAGGCCGATTTTGTGAATGACCGGATCGAGCAACCAGCCGACGCCGAGACCAAACCCGGCGACCAGCACGATACCCAGCACGCAATGCAGCAGGCACAGCGCCGACAAGGCTACGCCAACGCGGTCAAGCCTGCCGCGAATCCAAGGTGCTAACTGTGCCACGACCTCCAGATATGTGATGCTGTAACATTGCGCAAGGGGGAGCTGCGCGATTGTGTCGCAGCCATGGCCCAACGTGCCGCTTGCGTAAGGGCGGGTGAAGGGGCATCTGGCCCGCCATGGCTACGAATGCTGACATGATGATGGGCGAAGACAAGGCGACCCCGCGCATCCGCCCGCTCGCGCTGGCGAACTGGCTTTTCGGCGTCGCGCTGCTGGTATTGGTGATGATTGCCGTGGGCGGCATTACCCGTCTCACCGAAAGCGGGCTGTCGATCACCGAATGGAAACCGGTCACCGGAGCCATCCCGCCGCTGACCGAAGCGCAGTGGGAAGCGGAATTCGCGCTTTACCAGACGACCGGCGAGTACCAGCTCGAAAGCGGGCCTGCGGGCATCGACCTTCAATCGTTCAAGTTCATCTATTTCTGGGAGTGGTTCCACCGCCTGCTCGGGCGGATCATCGGCCTCGCCTTCGCGCTGCCGCTGGCGTGGTTCTGGGTCAAGCAGGCGATCCCGCAGGGTTACAAGCCGCGCCTGCTCGCGCTGCTGGCGCTAGGCGGGCTGCAAGGCGCGTTCGGCTGGTTCATGGTGCGTTCGGGCCTCAATACCGAGATGACCGATGTGTCGCATTTCTGGCTATCGATCCATTTGCTCACCGCATTTGTCACGTTGGGCGGACTGGTCTGGACCGCGCTCGATCTGCGCCAGCTGGCCACGGGCAACACAAAACCCGCGCGGCTGACCGGCCTTGCCGCAGGCGTGCTCGGCATCCTCTTCCTGCAAATGCTGCTTGGTGCGTGGGTGGCAGGGCTCAATGCGGGGCACGCCGCGAACAGCTGGCCGAACATGACCGGCGGCTTCTGGCCCGATGTCGACTGGTCGAAAGGCGCGCTCTGGGCGTTCACGCATGACCCTTTCCTGTTGCACTTTATCCATCGCTGGTGGGCTTTTGTGGCGGTGGGCGCGCTGATCGTGCTCGCTGCCCATGTGAAGCCGTTGCTGCGCCCGGCTTCGGTTTCGCTGCATATGGCCTATGGCGTGCAGATCCTGCTCGGCATCGCCACCGTGGTGAGCGGTGTTGCCCTGTGGCTGGCGGTTGCGCACCAGTTTGTCGGCGCCTTGCTGGTCGCCAGCTTTGCCTGGTGCGCGCACGTTGCCGGGCGGGCGCGGCAGGGTTGAGCGACGGGGCAGCCCTGATCTGGTCTCCGTTTGGCGACCGGCAGAGCGCGGAAGCTGTGGCGGAAGTCTTGCTCGCCGAAAAGCTGATCGCCTGCGCCAATATTCTCCCCGGCGTGACCGCGCTGTTCCAATGGCACGGCAAGGTTGATCGTGCGGAGGAAGTCGGCGTCCTCTTCAAAACCACGCAAAACCTGCTAGACAAGGCGACGGTTCGCATTGCGGAACTGCATCCCTACGATACGCCCGCCGTGATCGGCTGGCATTGCGAGGCTGCGCCGCCTGCGACATTGGGGTGGTTGGAGCAAAGCCTCGCTCCGCCGGAGTAGGGCTAAACGGGGAAGTGGCGTGAAGCGCAGGGATGCCTTGGGTGCGATACTGGTGGCAAGCATCGCTCCTGTCCTGGGCACCCGGACGGCCTTCGCCGCTCCCTTCTCTCGTGGCCTGATCAATCCGCCGACAGAACCGATGCGGTTTTCGCGGGTGTTACGGCGCGGGCTCGGCGACGGGCGCGAAATCACCATTGCACGCAGCTTTTCGGTGCACTTCGCTCCGGCGCAGGAGGGCTTTGACCTTGCCGGTAGGCAGGCCGAAGTGGAAGTCGATCTGCCCGAGCAGCTGGCCGCTTTCGCCGAACTGGAGCGCGCGCGTGATGACAGCGCGATGTTCCCGATCAGCCTCGATCCATTCGGACAGATCGCCGTGAGCCGGGCTCCGGCGCCGATGAGCGCGCAGGTCGAAGCGGCCGTGGCGCAGGCGCTTGCAGCGATTGACCGGCAGGGCCACGCACCGGGCGACCGCGAACGGCTGCGGCAATTCGCGCTGGCGGTGCATAATGGTGGCGGGGCGATCACCGCGCATATGCCGGTTGACCTGTTTGCGCCTGCGGGCGGACAGCAGGAATTCCGCCAGACGCTGGCGCTGGAAGACGGGATGGCGGGTGAAGTGCGCACGCTGTTCGATGGCGAGACGGATGCCGAAACCGGGCTGATGCAAACAGCCTGGCGCGAGATCGTGACCGAGGTCGAAGGCGACCGGCGCACGAGCCGTGAGGAATGGACGCTGGGCCTGGCCTGAGCGGCTTAGGCCGCTCGTTATTTGCCGAAGGTATTATTTTACCTCCCCGCAATCCCCCGGATTTGCTTGACTTGTAGGCCTTCGGGCGACAAAGGCCCGCATCCACAGTGACGCGAGGCCATGATTCTCGCCACACGTCACACGTATGAAGTTCAAGAAGGAAAAAGCCATGAAGGCGCTGAGCAGGACCACCCGGTCGATCAAGCCGGCCGAGGTCGAAAAGAAATGGCACGTGATCGATGCCGAAGGTCTGGTCGTTGGCCGCCTCGCCGCGATCATCGCCAACATTCTGCGCGGCAAGCACAAGCCGAGCTACACGCCCCACGTCGATTGTGGTGACCATGTCATCGTCATCAATGCCGACAAGGTGCAGTTCACTGGCGGCAAAGCGGCGAAGAAGCATTATTACAAGCACACCGGCTATGCCGGCGGCATCAAGGATATCACCGCAGACAAGGTTCTGGCCGGTCGTTTCCCCGAGCGCGTGCTGGAAAAGGCAGTCGAGCGCATGATCCCGCGCGGCCCCCTTGGCCGCGACCAGATGCGCAATCTGCACCTCTACAACGGCACCGAGCATCCGCATAACGGCCAGCAGCCCGAAGTGCTCGACGTCGCCTCGATGAACCGCAAGAACAAGGTGACCGCATAATGGCTACCGAAGACACCAAAACCGCAACCGATCTGGCCGATCTGAAGGACATCGTGAACGATGCTCCCTCTGCCGACGCCGAAACCGGTGAAACCGTTGCCCCTGCCGTCCCCGCTACGCCTGCCATGCCGCTGCGCGAGCAGGAGTTGGACGCACAGGGCCGCGCCTACGCCACTGGCCGCCGCAAGGATGCGACCGCCCGCGTGTGGCTGAAGCCCGGCACCGGCAAGGTCACCGTCAATGGCCGCGATCAGGAAGTGTATTTCGCCCGTCCGACGCTGCGTCTGGTCATCAACCAGCCGTTCGCCATTTCGGAGCGTGAAGGCCAGTATGATGTGGTCTGCACCGTATCCGGCGGCGGCCTTTCGGGCCAGGCGGGCGCGGTCAAGCATGGCATCAGCCAGGCGCTGACCAAGTACGAACCCGCCCTGCGCTCGACGATCAAGGCCGCAGGCTTCCTCACCCGCGACAGCCGCGTGGTGGAGCGCAAGAAGTACGGCAAGGCGAAGGCCCGCCGCAGCTTCCAGTTCTCGAAGCGTTAATCTTCCGAGGCTTCGGCCTCACACAAGTTTCCTCGACGGAGGAAAATGCGAAGGGCGGCTCCCCACGAGGGGGTCGCCCTTTTGCATCATGCCTACCAGTCCTTCACGGCAAGGCGACACCAGCGCCTGCCATCCACCAAGTGCAGAACGCCGTCCCGGCCCTGAATATGCGAGCGCGCATTACTGGACATCAGCGCAGTGCCGATCACAACAGCGTCTTTATGGCGTAGCTCCAGCAGCGCGATGCGGTCTGCATCATCGCCATATCCGCCTGCCAGCAAAACGCGGTTCCCGCTAACGGCAATCGCACTGCCGCCTTTGACCGGCGAGTCCCAGTGGCGCACCGTTTCGTCAGCGATCCGCACAATCGGAAAGTTCGTATAGTAGCAGGCCCACAAGGCCCCATCCTGCAAACCCATGGCATAACAATCAGAAATGTCCTGCTCTGGAAGGCAGTGATCGTTAAACCGCCAGAGATCGCGGCCCTGATCGTCAAAGCGTGTGATCCCACCCGATGCAACCGGCCAGCGGCCACTGGCATCCGGCCAGCCGCCATAGATGCCTTCGTCAAAATATCCGCAATAGATCCCGCCACGGCCATGGCAGGCCATATGCGCGATCCCGTCGCCGAGATGGAACCGCCCCGTCACACTGCCTTGGTTATCGAGGCGAACAGCGTTCTGCGTGTCGTCCGAACACCTGCTGTCAACTAGAAGCCATGATCCATCGGCGAATCGGTCAATCAGCGGAGTGAATGTAAATCCAAGACCCGCCAGCTCCAATTGTGCGCTTTCCGCGTGTCCATCGAAGGTCGAGAGATAGAGCGTGCCAACGCGCGGAATCTTTCGCTTCTTTGCGCGCGGATTCGCCAGCAGGCGCTCGAACGACTCCAATCGGCGATGAAACCCTGACGCCGTCCTGAGTATCGCAAGCTCGCCGTTGGCGAGAACGTGGTAAGCCAGATCCTCTTGCCCGAATGGAGGATGCGGCAATTCGGACACGTTGGCGGAGGGGTGGTCGATCAGCATCAGACGCGCAGTGCCGCTCCGTCCACGCTATCCCCCATGCTTCGCACCCGCACAGCCAGCGTCTCGCCATCCCAGTGCAGCTCGTTAAAGCTGGGCGGGGTTGTGCGCAGCCGTTGTGATAGCGTGCCTGCGCCGATCATGCGGACGGGGCCGTGTGGCGTCTCTTCCATAATGTCGAAGGCATCATGCACATGGCCCGAGAGCACGCCCAGAACCCCGCGCTGCGCCAGTTCGGCGAGTGCTTTTGCGCCGTTGCGGGTCAACGCGGTGCCTTGCGTCCCCGTCTCGCGCAGCGGATGATGTACGCAGACGAGCGCGCGCGTTCCAGCCGGCAGCGCGTCAATCCGCGCAAGGCACCCGGCAAGCTCTGCATCGCTGACCCAGCCCTTCGACCAGTTCATGCGCGGCTGCGCGGCCACATTCGAATTGAGCGGCACCAGCGCGAGGCCGGGAATCTCCACACTGCCTTCCGCTTGGGCCTTGAACGTGCGGAAGCGCGCCAGCGGGGCGAGATAGCGCTCGGGCAGGATGTAAGACGGGATATCGTGATTGCCCGGCTCGATCGTCACAGGAATGTCCAAACCCCCGATCCACTCCTGCGCAGCGGCAAATTCACGGCGGCGCGCGCGCATCGTCAGGTCACCCGTGATGATCATCGCATCGGGCTGGCGCGCGGCAATCTCGCGCTCGACCCAAGCCAGCGCCGCGCGGTCTTCATTGCCGAAATGGATATCCGACAGGTGGAAAAGCAGTGTGCCGTCCGCCATCACACCCGCCGCGTCACGATCAGCCATGCTGCCGAGCCATTGATCAGCGAATAGGCGGCATAAAGTCCGACCCAATAGGCAGCGCCCGCAAACGCCATGAACAGGGCGGCGCAGAGCAGCGTGAATTCGAAGGCCAGCGTGCCCATGCGCATGATGCGCAAATGCGCAGGCGGCATTTCGGCAACCATGGCGTGTCCGCTTTCGATCACGGCGCGGTGCCACGCGAAATTTCCGATGCCGAGCAGGAAGGCGACAAGAATGGCCATGCAAGAGGCAATGCCAAAGCGCAGCCGCCAACGCAATGCGCGGTTGGTGGAGCGGGCTATGCCGTTCGTCGGGCGTATGACTCGCTCGTCGACATGTGACACCCGCCAATCGAGCTTGGGAGGCGAATCGCCAGCGAGCGGCCTACATCCGTAATCGCACCGCAGCCGTTCCAGTCCCACCGGCTGCGGTGCGACCCTCCCCCGGGACAGGGAGGGGTGCGCTTACCAAGCAACCCCAAGGAGGAACCCCCCGATGAAGACCCGTATTTCCGCATTTGCCGTGGCGCTTGCCGCCAGCACCCTCACCCTCTCGCCGGCCATGGCTGCCGAGGGGCAGGAGCGCAGCGCCAGCGTCGCCTATGCCGACCTGAACCTTGCCAGCGAAGCCGGGCTCGCAGAACTGGACCGCCGGATCGATATCGCCTCGCGGCGCGTATGCGCTTACGATGCGCATCAGGTCGGTTCCCGCATCCGCAGCGCCGAAGCCCGCGCCTGCTACGCCGATGCGCGGCGCAGCTTCGAAGAGCGGTTTGCCGCGATTGTCACGCGGACGAATTACGGCGGCTAGGCCAACCAACAGGCTGACCCCCCTGAAAGGGCGCTTCCATCCGGAGGCGCCCTTTCTTTTGGTCAGGATGCCAGCAGTCAAGCGGCTCAGCGGCCCGCCATTGCCTTTACGCGCTTCAAATAGGTGCGGCCGATGCGCAGCGCCTCACCATCGTCCAGCTCCGCGCACCAGACGCCCAGCCCTTCATGCTTGAGCCCGCGAATGGTATCGCGGCGCAGAATGGCAGAGCGGTGGATGCGGATGAAGCGTTCGGGATCGAGCTTTTCTTCAAGACCGGCGATGGTCTGCAAAAGCAGATAGCTGGTGTCCCCGACATAGAGCCGGACATAGTCGCGCTCGGCATCGATGCGGAACACTTGGGCGGCTTCGATCCGCAGCAATTCCGAACGGTGCGGCACCCAGAATTCGTTCAACCAGCGATCATCTGTTGCGGCAGAGACCGATGCCTCCCCGCGCCGGGCCAGCGCGCGTTCGATCGCGCGCTCCAGCCGGTCGGAGGCGACGGGTTTCAGCACATAGTCGATCGCTTCGAGATCGAAGGCTTCGACCGCGAAGTTCTCGTGCGCGGTGACGAAGATGACTGCGGGCTTGGGTGACTGTTCGCGCGCGGCCCGCGCCACGGCGAGCCCGTCCATGCCCGGCATGGTCATATCGAGCAGCAGCAGATCGGGGCCGAGCTTTTCAGTGAGACGCAGCGCGGCCTCCCCGTCGCTCGCGGTGCCGATGACAGTCAGCTGCGGGATTTCCGCGCAAAGCACCTGCATCCGCTCGATGGCCAGCGGCTCGTCATCCACGATCAGCGTGCGCAAGGTTTCCGTATTCGCCTGTGTCATGCCGCAACCACCTCTGCCATGCGCAGCAAAGGCAGGCGCAAATGCGTGGTGAATCCTTCCGCCGAATGGCCCGACACGATGCTCGCTTCATTGCCAAACCGCGCCTGCAACCGCTCGCGCACATTGGTGAGGCCAATGCCGAAGCCCGGGCGGACATCATCGGGCACCTGGCGCGAATTGCCATTGTCCGAAACGCTCACCACCAGCCGCCCGTATTCCTCGCGCGCGGAAATCCGGATGGTGACTTGCCCGCTCGACGGAGCGACCGCGTGTTTCACCGAATTCTCCACCAAAGGTTGCAGGATCATACCGGGAATCAGCGCATTTTCGAGGTCGGCAGGCACATCATACTCGGCCACCAGACGCAGCGGAAAGCGTACCGCCTCGATTTCGAGATACAACCTTTGCAGCGCCACTTCCTCGCGCAGCGGCACGTCTGCCGTCGTATCCTCGGCCAAGCTGCGACGATAGAAAGTGCTCAGCATCTGGATCATTTTCTCAGCCGCCTGCGTCCTGCTGGTGAGCACCAGCGCGGAGAGTGAATTGAGCGTGTTAAACAGGAAATGCGGGTTCACCTGATAACGCAAGCTGCGCAGTTCGGCTGCCTTGGCCGCGTTGCGAAATTCCTGTTCGCGCCGCTCCGCCGCGCGCGCCTTTTCGCCCGTTAGCAGGGCCAGATACAGCGCACACCAAGCGAGCATCATGAAATAGCGGCTCATGGTGATTTCGATGGCGTATTGCACATTGCCGCGCGCGAGGAATTGCGAGAATCCCTCCAGCTGCTCGTCGTCGACTTCTTCCTGCGGCACACCGCTGGTCTGCACGAATTCCTGCAATATGCGCTCGTCCAGCTCCGATTGCAGCTCGGCAAAAACCACGCGGTTCGCTTGCATACTGAGGAATGCGGCGGGCAGCGCGAACACCAGCGCAGCGGCAATCTTGGCCCATAACGGGCGCGCATCGAAGATTCGCAGGAAGACCCACAGGCCCAGCGTGATGAGCATTCCTGCCAGACAGGTCAGCATGCGCGGCAGCACCATGTCCTGCGCGATATCCATGCCGAGCAATTCTGCCCGCAGGGTCATCAGCAGGAAATAGGCGAGCCACAGGCCTGCGACCGAAAACAGCACCGTCTTGAACGGCACGCGCGCGATCACGCCGGTCGAATTGCTGTTGGAATTCGTCTCTTCCATCCTGCCCGTTTAGCCCGCCCGGCCCGAATTGCACCAGCCACCTACACCGGTTTCCATCGAAACGGGTGCGACGCTGGTCGATCAATCGTGCTTTGCGGGCGACAGAATCAGGCCTTGAGCAGCCCTTCCTCGCGGATTTTCTCGCGCCAGTGCAGCGGGGCGAGCGTGTGGACATTGTTGCCCGCGCTATCGACCGCCACCGTTACCGGCATATCTTTCACGGTAAATTCGTAGATCGCTTCCATGCCCAGATCCTCGAACGCGACGACCTTCGCTTCCTTGATCGCCCGCGCCACCAGATAGGCCGCGCCGCCTGTTGCCATCAGATAGGCGACTTTGAACCGGCTGATGACGTCCACCGCATCCGCGCCGCGCTCGGCCTTGCCGATCATCGCGAGGAGGCCGAGATCGAGCATCATCTCGGTGAACTTGTCCATGCGGGTGGCCGTGGTCGGGCCGGCGGGGCCGACGACTTCGCCCATCACCGGATCCACCGGGCCGACATAGTAGATCGCGCGGCCTTTGAATTCGACGGGCAGTTCCTCGCCGCGATCGAGCATATCCTTGATCCGCTTATGCGCCGCATCGCGCCCGGTCAGCATCCCGCCATTGAGCAGCAGCCGGTCGCCATGTTTCCAGCTGGCCACTTCCTCCGGCGTGAGATTGTCGAGATCGACGCGCTTTGCTTCCGCATCGGGCTCCCAATGCACATCGGGCCATTTGTCGAGATCGGGCTGCGGCAAATAGGCCGGGCCGCTGCCGTCCAGCGTCACATGGGCGTGGCGGGTGGCGGCGCAATTGGGGATCATCGCCACCGGCTTGCCTGCGGCGTGACACGGCCAGTCGAGGATTTTGACATCAAGCACAGTCGACAGTCCGCCCAGCCCCTGCGCGCCGACACCCATCGCATTGACCGCGTCGAAAATGTCGATGCGCAACTGCTCGATATCGCTCTGCGCCCCACGCGCTTTCAGTTGCGCCATATCGATGGGCTCCATGAGCGATAGCTTGGCGAGCTTCATGCAGTGTTCCGCCGTGCCGCCAATCCCGATGCCGAGCATCCCCGGCGGGCACCAGCCCGCACCCATGGACGGGATCTGTTCGATCACCCAGTCGACGATATTGTCCGACGGGTTCATCATCTTGAACTTGCTCTTGTTTTCGCTGCCGCCACCCTTCGCGGCAACATCGATGCTCACCGTATCGCCGGGCACCATCTCCACGCTAAGGACACAGGGCGTGTTGTCGCGCGTATTGCGGCGGGTGAAGGCGGGATCGGCCAGAATGCTGGCGCGCAGCTTGTTCTCGGTGTGGTTATACGCGCGGCGCACCCCTTCATCGACAACCTCTTGCAAACATGAGGTCGATTCCAGCCGGCAATTCTGCCCCCATTTGATGAACACATTGACGATGCCGGTGTCCTGACAGATCGGGCGATGGCCTTCCGCGCACATCCGGCTGTTCGTCAGAATTTGCGCAATCGCATCCTTGGCTGCCGGGCCTTGCTCCACCTTATACGCCTCCCCCAGCGCCTGGATGTAATCCATCGGGTGGTAGTAGGAGATAAATTGCAGCGCATCGGCGACCGTTTCAATCAGATCGGCTTCGCGGATGGTAATCATGTCGCTCATCGGTGACTCGCTCCCTTTGGTCGAGTGGCCCATAGGCATTCAGCCCTGTTGCGGTCAAAGGCCTTGGCGCAGGCCAATGCAAGTCTTAAGGACGTGCCGGATTTGAATTTGGACGAAAGTATAGCAGACGTGACCACGCTCAACCCGCTCGACGCTGCCGAAGCCGCAAACATTGCGCCCAATCCTGCCCGCCGTGCGATGATCGACAGCCAGCTGCGCACCAGCGGCGTGAATGCGCCTTTCGTGCTGAAGCGCATGGGCGAGGTCGCGCGCGAGCTCTTCGTGCCGGCGAAATCGCGCAACCTTGCCTATGTCGACCGGGCGATCCGTCTGGACGATGGAAACTGGCTGCCCGCCCCGCTGGTGCAGGGCAAAATGCTCGAAGAAGCCGCGCCGCGTGGTGACGAGAAGGCGATTATCGTCGATGCCGGGTCGGGCTATTTGGCAGAGCTGTTCAAGCCGCTGGTGGCCGAGCTGACCGTGCTTTCTCCCGAGGACGCGGCGGGCAAGGGCACCAAGGGCAAGGGCGCGGATCTGCTGGTGATCGATGGTGCGGTGGAGGAGATCCCCGCCAATCTCGCCAAGCGTCTGGCCGATGGCGCGCGCATTGTCACGGGCGTCGCCACCAACGGTGTCACCCGCATCGCCGTGGGCCGCAAGAGCGGTGACAGCATCGCTCTGCTGCCCGTTTTCGATATCGGCATCCCGCAGCTCGCTGCCTTCGATAAGCCGAAAAGCTGGGCGTTCTGATCATGGGAATAGGACGCAAGGCTCTCGGCTTGCTCACCAGTGCAAGCCTGCTGACGGGTACGGTTGATCCCGAGACTCTGAAAGACGCTTTGCTGCGCGCCTATGAAACCAATCCCACGCTGGCCGCCGCGCGCGCGCAGCAGCGGGCGACGGACGAGACGGTGACGATCCAGCGCGCCCAAGGGCTTCCCTCCGCCGGGATTTCGGGCCGCTATTCGGAGCTGATCCAGCAAAGCTCGCCCGCGATTGTTTCGCCCGAACGCATCTTCAACGGCAATCTCAACGCCTCGGTGCCGATTTATAGTGGCGGAGCGGTGCGCAACGGCGTGCTTGCTGCGGAGAACCGTGTCGAGGCAGGCCGTGCCGATTTGCGCGGCACCGAAAGCGCGATCTTCTCGGCGGTGGTTGCCGCCTATATGGACGTTATCCTGAACGAGGCGCTGGTCGATCTGTCGCTGAACAATGTCGCGGTGCTCGAAGTCAATCTCGAAGCCACCCGTGACCGGTTCGAGATTGGCGATCTCACCCGCACCGATATCGCCCAGTCCGAAAGCCGCCTCGCGCTTGCCAGAGGGTCGCTCGAATCCGCAGAGGCGGGGCTGATCCAGGCGCGGGAGAACTATATCGCCCTGACCGGCGCCGCGCCGGTTGATTTGCAGGCGCCTCCGCCGCTCCCCGGCCTCCCGGCAAGCGCCGATGACGCGGTGGATGTCGCGCTGGTACACAATCCCGACCTGATCGCCGCGCGCGAGCGGGCAGAGGCGTCTGGCTTTGACATCGCAGTGGCCGGTTCGGGCCGCTTGCCCAGTGTAAGCGCGTTCAGCCAGGTCGATTACACCAATTTCCTCGGCACGCTTGGCGCGGGCAGCAATAGCGGCACCGATGTGACCGCAGGCGTTTCGGTCAGCATTCCGCTGTTCCAGGGCGGCCAAGTCGCGGCACGGCAGCGGCAAGCCACTGCGCAGGCGCAGGCCGCGCTGGAAAATGTCTATGCCGTCGAGCGCGGCGTTATCGCGCAGGTGCGCGCGGCCTTTTCCAGCTGGCGCGCATCGCTGCGAATCATCGAATCGAGCGAGATTGCGGTTGATGCGGCCGAGCTGAGCCTCGAAGGCGTGCGCGCGGAGAACTCGGTCGGCAACCGCACCGTGCTCGATATTCTCGACGCACAGCAGGAATTGCTGCGGGCGCAGGTGCAATTGGTTACCGCGCGCCGCAACGCTTATGTCGCGGGTTTCACTCTGCTTGCCGCGATGGGCCGCGCGGAAGCGCGCGATCTCGGGCTGGAGGAAGAGGGCGTACTGTACGATCCGCTCGACAATGCCGAGCGGGTGAACGGCATCATCTGGGATTGGCAACGCGACCCGGCGCCTCAGCCCGAAAGCACGCGCACCGTTGACATTCCGGCGCAAGATGCGGAGATATCGCGCTCCACAGCATCGGGGGATTGAATGCGGCAGCAAGGCGAACCGTCGGTCGAGGAAATCCTCGAATCGATCAAGCGCGTGATGGAACGCGATGATCGCGATCTGGGCGAGTTTTTGCCCCGGCGCTCCGCCAGCGCGATCCCCTTGGACACCGCCACTGCCGCCGAACCCGAGGATGTGCTCGATCTCGCCGAAGCCGGATCGCCGCTGGAGGACGAGGACGACACCGCTTCCGAAGGTCCGCTGACGACCGATGAGGCCGCCGAGGCGATGCGCAAATCGCTCGCCGCGCTGGCCATGCTGTCCGAACCGCCCGCGCGCCCGCAAATCGTGCGGTCGGGCGAAACCTCGCTCGAAGGGATGGTGCGCGAAATGCTCCGCCCGATGATGGCCCAATGGCTTGATACGCATCTTCCCGCGATTGTGGAGCGGATGGTCAAGGCCGAGATTGCCCGGATCGCGGGCAAGAAGCGCTGATCCGCTGACCGGGGACACCGACAAAGCCGTTCTGGCCGAAAAGGCGCTCGCCCGCATCGGCGGGGATGCTATCGGGCAGCAAATCTTCCTGTGCGCCATGTCGGAAAAGCAGTGCTGCTGCGATCGCGGCACGGGCGAGCTGTCGTGGGCCTATCTCAAAACGCGGCTGAAAGAGCTCGGGCTGGTCGGGAAAGGCGGCATCCAGCGCACCAAGGCCGATTGCCTGCAAATCTGTGTTGCTGGCCCCATCGCGGTCGTCTGGCCCGACAAGGTCTGGTACCATTCCTGCACGCCCGAAGTGCTGGAGCGGATCATTCAGGAGCATCTGATCGGCGGCGTGCCCGTGGAAGACTTCCGCATCGCGCCGCCGCAAGACTAACGCCTAAGCGCTAATCCTCTTCGCGCCAGCCGAGCCTGCGCCGGTCGCGCGGAGGATTGGCCGGATCGAGGCTGTCGAGCGAATTGTCGACCGAGGCATCGTGCCCGGTGCCGTTGGAGAGAAACACCAAGCCCATCAGCGCGCTCATCAGCAGCATCGACGCGCCGATCCCCAGCGCGACCGCGATGAAGAAGTGCGGCGAGACATTGTCCGCCTGCGTGTAAATCACCAGCATGGCAATCGCCACGACCGCCACGGTGATGGTCAACATCAGCCGCATCAGCCAGCGATAGCGGGCCCAGGCATGGGCCGCGTTGACAGGGTCTTCCAAGGGCGACTTGCCGTTCATGCGCGCGGCCATGAACCCGGCGGCCACGATTGGCAACCGGACAAAAGGGTGGGGATTTGCACAGACTCGGCAAATCGTGGCATTCTTCGCCCGAAGGGAGTTTGCCGTATGACCATCGCCAGCATGATGGAGGGCCGCGATGAAGCGGTCGTCTCCTGTTCGCCCACCGATACTGTGCAACACGCCGCCGCCCTGCTTGCCGAAATGCGCATCGGTGCCTTGCCGGTGATGGACGGGGACGCGGTGGCAGGCGTCTTTTCCGAGCGCGACCTGCTCTATTGCATCGCCAAAGAAGGGGCAGCGGTTTTGACCCGCAATGTCGGCGAAGTGATGACCGCGCCCGCGATCACCATCGAACGCGGCGAGAATGTCCTCACCGCCTTATCGATGATGACCCGCCGCCGAATCCGTCACCTCCCTGTGATGCATGGCGGAGGGATGGTGGGATTCGTCTCGATTGGCGATCTGGTGAAGTACCGGATGGATATGATCGAGGCCGAAGCGCAGCAGATGCGCGAATATATCACCACCGCCTGACTTGAGCGCGGGCAACGTGCGCACTACATCATGGGAATGAACAACACCCTGACCCTCAGCGAATCTGCGGCTGCGCGGATTGCGAAAATCGCGGAAAAGCAGGGCAAGCCGGCTGTGCTGCGGCTGTCGGTCGAAGGCGGCGGCTGCTCGGGCTTCCAGTACAAGTTCGATCTGGGCGCGCCCGAAAGCGACGACATGGTGAGCGAAACCGCCGGGGTGAAGCTGGTGGTCGATCCGGTCAGCCTTGATCTGGTGGCGGGCAGCGTGGTCGATTTCGTCGAGTCGCTCAGCGGCGCGGCGTTCCGCGTCGAAAACCCCAACGCCGCCGCAGGTTGCGGTTGCGGTTCCAGCTTCGGCATCTAAAGTCTTCGGCGATGAAAATCGCCAGCTTCAATATCAACGGGATCAAGGCACGCCTGCCGCGCCTTAAGGAATGGCTCGCCGAAACGCGGCCCACGGTCGCTTGCCTGCAAGAGATCAAGACGCAGGATGACGGCTTTCCCACGAGCGAGTTCGAGGAACTCGGCTATCAGGCGATCTGGCACGGGCAGAAGAGCTTCAACGGCGTTGCCATTCTGGTTGACGGCGCAAAGCCGGTGGAAATGCGGCGCGGGCTTGGCATTGATGGCCCGAAGGACGGCGAAGGCGAGCAGGCGCGCTATCTCGAAGCCGATGTGAACGGCGTGCGCGTGGTCAATCTCTACCTGCCCAATGGCAATCCGCATCCGGGGCCGAAATTCGACTACAAACTCGCCTGGATGGAGATACTCCGCGCGCGGTTGCAGGACATCCTCGCCAGCGAGCAGCCAGCGGTTGTGGTCGGCGATTTCAATGTGATCCCGCATGACCGTGATGTCTGGTCGGTCAAGGCGATGGCGTCTGACGCGCTGATGCAGCCTGCATCGCGCGACGCCTATTTCCGCATCCTCGGCGATGGCTGGACCGATGCGCTCGCCACCCGCAATCCGCGCGGTGGGGTGTGGACGTATTGGGATTACCAGGCGGGCGCGTGGCAGCGCGATCATGGCTTCCGCATCGATCACGCGCTGTTGTCACCCGAATGCGCGGACCGGCTGCTGGCAGCAGGCGTCGACAAAGACCACCGGGCGCGCGAAAAGGCCAGCGACCACGCGCCGGTGTGGGTGGAACTGCGCGACTAGGGGGCCGTTGGCGAACCCGCATCCGCAGGCTCGCCCGGCCACCCCTCAGCGATAGAAAATGTGATTGTCGATCTGCGCGCGGCGCGACAACCGCCCGGCCCAGCTTGGGCGGACATGGGTCGCGTGGAAATACAGCGCGTCGCCCACCGGGCTTTCCCACAAATCGCCATGCGCAATGCGGGCAATCGCCTTGGCGCGCGTCCACGCGGCGGAGCCGGTGTTGGGCGAAGGGATGCTGCCGCCGCGCACGAAGGAGAATTGCGAAGGCTGGGTGACAACTGCGCAATAATCATCGGGAAAGCGGTTGCTTTCCGCCCGGTTGATGATGACACGGGCCACTGCGAGCTGGCCTTCGAGCGGTTCGCCGCGCGATTCGAAATAGATTGCCTGGGCCAGGCACATCATCTCGCGCGACATGTCTTCGCTGGTGTCGATCTGCGCAACCAGCTGGCGCAGGCTTTCGGCGCTATAGGTGGCTTCTTCAGCCGCGGGCGTTTCCGGCGAATCCGGAATATCCTGCACCACTTCGCGCGGAACAAAGCGAATCTCCGGATCGGCTTCGGTTTGCGCGGTTTGAATCCGGGTGGATGCCGTTTCGGCCTGCTGCTGTTCGGCGGCGGCCAGCGCTCGGTCCTGCGCTGTAGCTCCACTGCTCACGGCGCCAAAGCTGCCGGCGAACAGGGTTGTTGCCAGGGCAATCGCCCCGACGCGTTTGGTAACAATTGTCATCGATCCCGTAACTCACGGCGGTGAGATGCCCGGCAAGTCTGCGGTCGCGGCCTGTTTGTGAGCCGTCTGTCTACCCGCGATCCGTCCCCAATGGACTTGCCTGCATTCTCCCCGTCTGCGCGCTGTCAAGCACCGCCGGAATGCGGAGCGAGACAACATACGCTTCTGTCGGAAAGTTGCGCGGCAGATAGCCGTGATGGTTTCACAGTCAACTAACGAAGAGTTAAAGCCCGATGAAACGTTCGGGATTTGCGACGTCCAGTTCGAGCTGCCACAGATCCGGGTCCTGCGCACTGCGGCGAGCGCAATATTGGGCAAATTCATATGGATTTTCAATGTCTTGCGTCTTGGAGAGGGTCCATCGACGGGACCCGTCCAATTGCGGCATCCGCTCATATGCGCGCAATTTTGTTCCATTCTCGCAACATATAAGCATTATGGTGCCCGCCTGCTTTTCACCTCTTGCGAGCACGGTGGCAAAGCCGCCTGCGGCCTGGACAGCGCGGATCAGGCCCTGCACTTCGAGTTGGGCGGGGAGCCGGTCATCCATGGTGCTCACTCCGGAACGCGGTATCCGGCAAGGCCGGACAGCGCGATATGGGAGCGCATGAAAGTGCCCGTGCCGCGCCCGATCTCCTCGCCTTCTTCATCCTGCAAATGCGCCTCTGCCACGAAAACACGGCGCTTGCCGCTGACCCAGCGGCCCTCGGCGATCACCTTCCCCTTACGCAGCGGCTTGGTGAAATGCAGGTTGAAACCAGTGGTGAGCAGGAAACGGTCGGATACCAGCGAATTGGCGGCGTAGAAGGCCGCATCGTCGAGCATTTTGAAATAGAGTGTGCCGTGCGTTGCGCCAGCGGCGTGGAAATACTCCTCGCCTGTCTCGAAAGTGATCCGCGCATGGCCGGGCGCAAGAATATCGAGCCGGGATGCAAACAGGCGGTTGATCGGCGCACCCGCGTAAAGCTGTTCCAGCGCCCGGAAATGCGCCGCTTCGCCCGTACCCGCCGCGCTCTCGGCCTCAGGCAGCGTCACGATCCGTCGCATTGGAGAGCATGGCGTAAATCGCTTCGGGATTGGACATTTCGGTCAGCGCATCGTGGATCCGCTCGTCACGCACCAGCCGCGAAATCGCTGCGAGCGCGTGCAAATGCGTGGCCCCGCAATTTTCCGGCGACAGCAGCCCGATCACAAGATCCACCGGCAGCCCGTCCGCCGCGCCGAAATCGACCGGTTTGTGCGGCTTCAGCAGCGCGATGATCGGGCGCGAAATCCCCTCGATCCGGGCGTGGGGAATGGCCACGCCGCGGCCAAAGCCGGTGCTGCCGAGTTTTTCCCGCTCTTCCAGCTTTTCCTGCACGGTTTCTGCGTCAAGCTCCCACGCCCGGGCAAAGACCTGTGCCAGTTCGGCCAGAATCTCCGCCTTCGTCGCGGCGGCAACGATGGCCACCGATTCGGGTTTGAGAAGATATTCAGCAGTCATTCTTCGTGTCTTCGGACGTTTTCGCACACTCGCACGACATCCCTTAGGATGTGTGAACCGCACCAAAACAAGGGTTTTTGGAACCGGTCGCGGCGCCCGTTAGCGGGCAGCGAGCGGCGCAGTCAGGACGGTTCGACCCACCCGATCGATCCGTCATCGCGGCGATAAACCATATTATGCCGCCCGGTTCCAGCATTTTTGAAGAACAGTGCACTGGTGTGCCGCAGATCGAGCAGCATCACCGCGTCCGAAACGCTGACTTCGGGCACGTCGATCCGCGTTTCCGCAATTACCGGCGGCGCGTCGGCCACTTCGAGCTCTTCGACATCGGACTCTTCCGCAGCGAAGATCGTATAGGCGGCCTCTTCCTCGCGCGCGGCATATTGCGCCTGTTCGTGCCGGTCTTTCAACCGGCGCTTGTAGCGGCGCAGCTGCTTTTCGATTTTTTCCGCCGCCTGATCGAACGCCAGATGCGCATCCTGCGCCTGGCCGTGGCTCTTGAGGATCAGCCCATGATTGACGTGCAGGACAATATCGGCGGCAAAGGCGCTCGCCGGAGCCTTGCCGAAAGTCACCGAAGATGAAAGCGCCCGACTGAAGTGCTTGTCGACAATGCTGGTCAGCCGTTCGGCGGCGTGTTCCTGCAAAGCGGTTCCGGTATCGACCTGATGTCCCGACACGCGAATATCCATGGGCGGCTTCTCCTTCTTGTTATCGTTGTGCTCACGCTGACATGGTGAGTGCGACTCACGAGTTCCAGAGCGGGCTTTGGAGAGTTTCGAGAAAAGCGCGGTGCCGCGCAAGCTCTTCCGCGCTGGGCGCGTGGGGGCGCGGCGCGCGATACTCGCCAAGTTTGGGGATGAAGACGGCGGTTTCGCTGCGCTGTTCCACGGTATTGTCTACCGCCAGCTGCAAGCCGATCTGCCGCCCGCCGGTCAGCTCAACATAGACCTGCGCCAACAATTCGGCGTCGAGCAGCGCGCCGTGCAGCACGCGGTGCGAGCGATCGACACCGTAGCGGGTACACAAGGCGTCGAGCGAATGCTTCGCGCCGGGATGCCGCCGCCGGGCAATGGCGAGCGTATCGACCATGCGGTCATCGCCGATTCTGTAGTAGCCGCAGGCATCGAGCTCGGCATTGAGAAAGCCGAAATCGAACTGCGCATTATGCGCCACCAGCGGGGCATCACCGAGGAAGGCGAGCAAGTCTTCCGCCCGGTCGCGGAACAGCGGCTTGTCGGCGAGGAATTGCGCGGAGAGGCCGTGCACCCGCTCCGCCTCTACCGGCATATCGCGTTCGGGATTGAAATAGGCGTGAAAAGTCGCGCCCGTCAGCACGCGGTTGACCATTTCGATGCAGCCGATCTCCACCATCCGGTCGCCCGTGGCGGGATCGAGGCCGGTAGTTTCGGTGTCGAAGATGATTTCACGCATAAGCTACCCTATCGGCCTATCAGCGTGCCGCATTCAAGTCGGCGCGGAGCTTCTCCACCAGAGTTTCGACCTGCTGGCGCGTTTTATCCAGAGTGCCGCCAGTATCTATGACATAATCGGCGCGGGCGCGCTTCGCCGCATCGGGCAATTGCAGCGCGAGAATATCGGCGAGCTTTTCCGGCGTCATCCCCTCGCGCGCCAGGGCACGGGCGCGCTGCACGTTCGCAGGGGCGGAGACGACGATGACCGCATCAATGCCCTGTGTGCCGGTCTTTTCGAACAACAGCGGAATATCGAACAGCACGAAGGGCGCGCTTTCGTGGGCGCGGAGGAAGGCTTCGCGCTGGCGGGCCACCGCCGGGTGAATCAGCGCTTCGAGCCGGGCGAGCTTGTCGCGGTCGCCGAACACGATGGCCCCAAGCACGCCGCGATTGACACCTTCGGGCCCGGTCGATCCAGGAAACATCGCTTCGATTTCGTCGACCAAAGCGCCGCCCGGCCCTTGCATCGCGCGCACCTGCGCATCGGCATCGAAAAGCGGCACGCCGACCTCGGCAAACATCGCCGCGACGGTGCTTTTGCCCATCGCAATCGAGCCGGTGAGGCCGAGAATGAAGGGGTGCGCGGCCTCGGTCATGACGTCAGGATGGCGCGCAGGGCCACATCCCCGTCGCTCCTTGGAGGAGCCTTGCCGAAGAACCGCTCGAACGCGGTCGCCGCTTGCCCGATCAGCATCGCCAGCCCGTCAATCGTCCGGAACCCCTGCTCGCGCGCTGCTGCCAAGAGCGGGGTTTCGCGCGGATCGGTGACGATATCATACACGATGCTGCGCGGCGGCACGTGGCTGAGATCGAATGCGAGCGGCGGTTGGCCGCGCATTCCCAGCGGGCTCGCATTGACCACCAGATCGCAGCACCCCTCTCGGTCGTCGAAGGGAAAATCCGTGGGCTGCGCGAAATGCTCGAGCGGCGCGACATGGTGCTCGCCATCGGGATCAATCGCATCGAGCAGCGCCTGCGCCTTGGCCGTATCGCGCCCGGCGACCACCAGCGTAAAGCCGCGATCTGCCAGTCCCGCAATAATCGCCCGCGCCGCGCCGCCCGTGCCGATTATGCGCGCCATACGGAAGTAATGCGTCTCTCCCAGTTCGGCCTCAAGCGGTTCGAGAAAGCCTTCGACATCGGTGTTCGAGCCGATCAGCGCGCCATTGTGCCGCCGCGTCACTGTGTTGACCGCGCCGACCAGCTCCGCGCCGATTTCCATCCGATCGAGCAGCGGAATGATCGCCTGCTTGTGCGGCATGGTGACATTGCAGCCCCGCCAGTCGGGATCGTGACGGCGCGTGGCAAGGTAATCGCCTAGCTGATCGGGCGTGACGTGCTGCGCGCGGTAAGTGGCGTCGAGGCCCAGCTGCCCCAGCCAGTGATTGTGGATCGCGGGCGATTTCGAGTGCGCAATCGGATCGCCGATCACTTCGGCATAGGGCATTGCGGGTGAGGGGGTGAAGGCTGCGCTCATGTGTCCAGCACACCCAGTTGGCGCAAGGCACCCAGAACCGGGATCAGCGGCATTCCTAGCACGGTGAATGTATCGCCCTCGATCCGTTCGAACAGCTGGACGCCCATCGCTTCGATGCGGAAGACACCCACACAATAGCCGACTTCGGGCCATTCGGCGTTGAGATAATGCGCGATGAAATCCTCCGACAGTTCCCGCACGTGCAGGCGGGCGAGCGAGCCGCCGCGCCACGCAATCGCGCCATCAACCGCCAGCGCCGCAGCCGCGTGAAGCTCCATCACCTTGCCGGAGAAAAACCGCAGATGCGCTGCTGCATTGGCACGGTCGGTCGGCTTGTCGAACCTGCGACCATCGACAACCACGAGTGAATCGCTCCCCAGCACCGGAATGCCGGGCGCGGCAAGCGCCAGAGCTTTGGCCTCTGCCAACGCCAGTGCGATCTCTGCGGCGGGAGCCCCTGCGATGCGGGACTCGATCGCACGCTCGTCCAGATCGGCAGGGCGCGCTTCGAAGGGCACTCCGGCATCGCGCAGCATCGTCTGGCGCGAAGCGGATTTGGAAGCGAGAACAATCATCGCAAACCTTTGGGCGCGGCAGGTTTGGCTTCGCGCTCCTGATACAGGCGGATCACCGCCGCCGCTGTCTCCTCGATCGAGCGGCGGGTGACATCGATCACCGGCCAGCCATTATCGGCGAACATCCGGCGCGCGAAGGCGACTTCCTTTTTCACCCGCTCGCCATCGATATAATCGGTTTCCTTCGTTTCGTTGAGCGACAGGAGCCGGTTGCGGCGGATTTGCACCAGCCGGTCGGGCGCGGTAGTGAGGCCGACCACCATCGGCTTTTTGAGGCGGAACAGCAGATCGGGCGGAGGGGCCTCGACAACCAGCGGGATATTCGCCGTCTTGAAACCGCGATTGGCGAGATAAATGCTGGTGGGGGTTTTGGACGTGCGCGAGACACCCGCCAGCACGATATCCGCCGCTTCCCAGTTTTCCCAGCCGATCCCGTCATCATGCGCGATGGTGAACTGGATCGCATCGACGCGCGCGAAATAGGCCTCGTCCATCGCATGCTGGCGGCCGGGTTTGCCCTTGGCTTCCTGCCCCAGCCGTTCCTCCAGCGCCAATGTCACCGCTTCCAGCGCATCGACATGCTTGAGGCCAAGCGCGCGCGCCCGCTCTTCCAGCCGTTCGCGGATTTCGGGGTTCACCAGCGTGTAGAGCACAAGCCCCGGCTTGGCCTTGAACTCTTCGACAATGCGATCAAGATGCTGGCGTGATCGCACCATCGGCCAGAAATGCCGCACGACATCCTGATCCTCGAACTGCGCCAGCGCAGCCTTGGCGATCATTTCCAGCGTCTCACCGGTGGAATCGGACAGGAGATGAAGGTTCAATCGGGTCATGGGCGGGTCATGTGGATATGTAGCGGCATAAACCACGGGAGAGGATGGCGGACAAGAGAGGGACAGAATTTCACCCCCGCTGCCAGCCGATTCGTGCGCAGGGAAATACCGCGATGCAAATATTTCTACCCTCGCTTGTGGGAATCGGGGAGAACCTTTGCTTGACGACAGGAATCAACGAGTCGATGCCTGCACACACACCTTGCCCGGTGGGGACAAAGGGACTCACAGCCCGGTATCCCCACTATCCACAGGGCCAACAAACAACAAAATTTATATATAAATATAATTATTTATTGGATTGGACGTAATTCTCGATGGCTGGACCTCTTCTCGAAAACCTGCGCGGCACCCGAACCGAAAGGCGTCCGGTGTGGTTGATGCGGCAGGCCGGGCGCTATCTCGCAGAGTATCGCGCCTTGCGGGCCGAGAAGGGCGGATTTCTCGAACTGGTTTACGATAGCGAGTCGGCGGCCGAGATTACCTTGCAGCCCTTGCGCCGCTTCGGCTTTGATGGCGCGATCCTGTTTTCCGACATTCTGATCGTGCCGCACGCCATGGGGCAGGATCTGTGGTTCGAAGCAGGCGAAGGGCCGCGGCTGGCTCCGCAACTCGTGGATGGCGCATGGCAATCGTTGGAGACGGCGCGGCACCATTTCGAACCGGTTTATGAAACCGTCCGGCTGACCAAGGCGCAGCTTTCCGATGATGTGACGATGCTGGGCTTTATCGGCTCGCCATGGACCATCGCGACCTACATGATCGCCGGGCAAGGTTCGAAGGATCACGGCATGGCCCGTGCGCTCGCCTATCGCGATCCTGGGGCGTTCCAGTCGCTGGTGGATGCGATTACCGAGGCGAGCCTTGAATATCTGATCGGCCAGATCGATGCGGGCGCCGAAGCGGTGCAATTGTTCGATAGCTGGGCCGGATCGTTAAGCCCCGACCAGTTCGAACGCTGGGTGATCGCACCCAACACGCGGATTGCGGCTGCTATCCACGAAGCGCGCCCCGGCGTGCCGGTGATCGGCTTCCCCAAGGGCGCTGGCGCGAAATTGCCAGCCTATGCCCGCGAGACCGGAGTCGACGGCATCGGGATTGATGAGACGACCGATCCGGTCTGGATCGCTTCGCAATTGCCTTCCGGAATGCCGGTGCAGGGCAATCTCGATCCGATGCTGCTGCTGGCGGGCGGGGACGCGCTTGATGCGGCAGCGCGGCGCATCCTTGACGCCTTCGCCGACCGCCCCCACATTTTCAATCTCGGCCACGGGATCGACAAGGAAACGCCAGTGGAACACGTCCATCAGCTGCTCAAAGTGGTGCGGGGATAGACGCAAGGCCAAGGCATCTCTACACACCCCGTCATGCAGGAATTTCTCTCGCTCACCTATTTCTGGCTGAAGGCCGGGCACATCATTTTCATGGTGTTCTGGATGGCTGGGCTGTTCATCCTGCCACGGCAAATGCTCTATTTGCACCCCTACGGTGCCGATGCGCCGGAAACCGCGATCTGGGCCGACCGGATGGGCAAATTGCGCAAGATCATCCTCACGCCGAGCCTGATCGTCGTCTGGGTGCTCGGCCTGCTGCTGATGAGCGCGATTGACGCGCATACGCAGGGCTGGTTCCACGCCAAGCTGCTGTGCGTTCTGCTGCTGACCGGCTTCCACGGCTTCATGGTCGCCAAGGCCAAGAAGATGCTCACCGGTGAGCGCCCGCTGAGCGAGAAGCAATTGCGGCTGTATGGCGAGATCCCGGGCGTGCTGCTGGCGCTCATCGTCGTGCTGGTGGTGGTCAAGCCGTTCTGATCCGCGGATCGATCGTGCGCTGGCTTCAGCGCCACCATTCCCCAATTGACCGCGCCACCGCCGTGGCATATTGAAACCCTATTCCGGCATTACAGGTCGCTGCGCAAAGGCGGCCGGGTCTGCTTTCTCCAAGCCCCTATGGCCCGCCGGCTTCCCCAACGTATACGGATATACGAACCATGCATTTGAAAGAGCTGAAACAGCGGACGCCGGCCTTGCTCGTCTCGATGGCCGAGGAACTGGGCGTCGAGGGCGCCAGCACCATGCGCCGGCAGGATTTGATGTTCGCCATTTTGAAGGAAGTGGCGGAAGACGGCGAGGAAATCCTCGGCATCGGCACTATCGAAGTGTTGCAGGACGGCTTCGGCTTCCTGCGCTCGCCCGAAGCGAACTACCTTGCCGGCCCGGACGATATCTACGTCTCGCCGAACCAGGTGCGCAAATGGGGTCTGCGCACGGGTGACACGGTGGAAGGCGAAATCCGCGCGCCCAAGGATGGCGAACGCTATTTCGCGCTGACCAGCCTGCGCCAGGTCAATTACGAAGATCCCGATGCGGTGCGCCATCGCACCAATTTCGACAATCTCACCCCGCTGTACCCCGACGAGCGGCTGCATCTCGACACCAAGGACCCGACCGTCAAGGACAAGTCGGCGCGGGTGATCGATCTCATCAGTCCGCAGGGCAAGGGCCAGCGTTCGCTGATCGTCGCGCCGCCGCGCACAGGTAAAACCGTGCTGCTGCAGAACATCGCCAAGGCGATCACCGACAATCACCCCGAAGTGTTTCTGCTGGTGCTGCTGGTGGACGAGCGCCCCGAGGAAGTCACCGATATGCAGCGCAGCGTGAAGGGCGAGGTCATCAGCTCGACGTTTGACGAGCCTGCCAGCCGCCACGTGCAGGTGGCCGAAATGGTCATCGAAAAGGCGAAGCGGCTTGTCGAGCACAAGAAGGACGTCGTGATCCTGCTCGATTCGATCACCCGCTTGGGCCGCGCCTACAACACCGTTGTGCCGAGCTCGGGCAAGGTGCTGACCGGCGGTGTGGATGCCAACGCGTTGCAACGTCCCAAGCGCTTCTTCGGTGCCGCGCGCAATATCGAGGAGGGCGGCAGCCTCTCGATCATCGCCACCGCGCTGATCGATACCGGCAGCCGCATGGACGAAGTGATCTTCGAAGAGTTCAAGGGCACCGGCAACAGCGAAATCGTGCTCGACCGCAAGGTTTCGGACAAGCGCATCTTCCCCGCACTCGATGTCGGCAAGTCCGGCACGCGCAAGGAAGAGCTGCTGGTGGATCAGGCCACGCTCAGCAAGATGTATGTCCTGCGCCGCATCCTGATGCAGATGGGCACCGTCGATGCGATGGAGTTCCTGCTCGACAAGATGAAGGACTCAAAGACCAACGAAGACTTCTTCGAGACGATGAACCAGTAAGGTCGCTACGCAGCGGCGAACGCGTTCGGATTGGACAGAGTGATTATCGCTTGATTGCAGCGGGTTAGAGCGGCAGTAAATTGGCCGGATCAAGCGCGGATCGAGCAAGCAAGGCAGGGTGCACAGCGGGTATGCGGCAGGTTTTGTACATTAGCAGTGCACCGGGGTTGGGTGGCGACGATGTCGCGGCCATTCTCGATGTGTGCCGGAGCAACAATGAGCAGCGCGGGATTACCGGTTTCCTGCTCTATAACGGGCGCAATTTCATGCAATTGCTCGAAGGCGCCGAGGCTGATCTGCAATGGCTGCTGGAGCGGCTTGGCAAGGATCCCCGCCATAGCGGCATGGTGATGTTGGCGGACAACATCGTTGATGCGACGGTCTGCCCCGATTGGTCGATGCAGGAAATCCGCCTTGTCGAGGACGTGGCGCAGCGGCGCGAGCGACTGGCTGGCGAATTGCCCGAGGGTCTTGCCCCCGAAATCCGCCAACTGGTGATGAATTTCGCCGCCCTCAACTAGCCTTTAGGTTGGGCTCTTAGCCGAGATTCCGCGCGAAGAAGTCGGCAGTGCGCGCATCAGCGAGGTTCGCCGCTTCATCGTTGCGCCGTTTGCCGGTCTCGGTCGCGAAGCCGTGGTCGAGCCCGTCGTAATCGTGCAGCACCGCCTTCGGGTGGTCGTCCAATCCCTCATGCATCGCCTGCTGGGTTTCCGGCCCGACAAAGCCGTCAGCCGTGGGGATGTGCAGCATCACCGGATGGGCGATGGCGTGCTTCTCCCCCAGCAAACCGTCGATTCCGACGCCGTAATAGCAGACGCTGGCATCGATATCGGTGCGCGCCGCGGTCATGAAGGCGAGCCGCCCGCCGAGGCAATAGCCGACCGCGCCCACCTTGCCCCCTGACACTTCGGCGCGGGCGAAGTTGATCGTCGCCTGGAGATCGCGGACACCTGCATCCTGGTTGAACTTGCCCATCAGTCCCAGCGCTTGCTGGAATTCGGGCTCGACATCGGGATCAAGCTCTACGCCCGGTTCCAGCCGCCAGAACAGATCGGGCGCGATGGCGAGGTAGCCGTCTTCGGCCAGCCGGTCGCATTTGCGGCGAATGCCCGCATTGACACCGAAAATCTCCTGAATGACGATGATCGCCGCTTTCGCAGGCTGCGCGGGCCGCGCGCAATAGGCGGCAAAGCTGCCATCACCGTCCAGAGTGGAAATCGTCACTGTCTCGCCCATGAAAGCCTCCTGCTGGCACAATCTGTGTTTCACCTGTAACCTACGCTGCAAGGCAGAAAAGGTGTCCGCGAAATGAAAGTCCATATCGAGATCGATTGCACGCCCGAAGAGGCACGGCAATTCATGGGACTGCCCGATGTCGAGCAGGCCAATGCGATCTATATCGAAAGCATCACCAAGGCGATGCAGGGTGCCTCCAGCACTGAGCAATTGGAGCAATATGCCAAGCAATTGGCGCCGATGGGGCAAATGGGGTTGCAGATGTTCCAGAGCTTTATGGAAGGCGCAGCGCGCGGTGCCAATCGCTCGGCTGGCGGAGGCGAAGACAAGTAACGTACTGATATATGGACACGATCTATGCTCTGTCGAGCGGCAAACCGCCTGCCGGAATTGGCGTGATCCGTGTGACCGGCCCGCAGGTGCAGGCCGTGCTGGAGGCGCTGGCGGGGCGCGTGCCGCGTGCTCGCCTCGCCACGCGGGCGGTCTTCCGCGATGCTTCCAGGGCGATGGTGGACGATGGCCTGGTGCTGTTCTTCCCCGGCCCGCGCTCGGTGACGGGCGAGGATTTGGCGGAGTTCCACTGCCACGGCGGCAAGGCGGTAGTCGCGGCGGTCGAGCGGGCTATCGGTGGGGTGCCCGGATGCCGCGCGGCGCAGGCGGGCGAATTTACCCGCCGCGCTTTCGCCAATGGCCGGATCGACCTGGCCGAGGCCGAAGGGTTGGGCGACCTGCTAGAAGCGGAAACCGAATTGCAACGGCAAAGCGCGGTGCAGCTCGCCACCGGCGCTTTCTCTCGCCAGATCGAGGATTGGCGGGAGCGGCTCTTGCGCTTGTCGGCGCAAGTCGAGGCAGTGCTGGACTTTGACGATGAGGATGATGTTGGCGGGCTGTCAGACAGCTTTGCTGAGGAGGTTCGGCGGCTTGCCGGGGAGCTTGGAACAGTGCTCGAAGCACCGCGTGCTGAGGTGCTCAAAGAAGGCTACCGCGTTGCCCTTGCCGGGCCGCCCAATGCCGGAAAATCAACACTTTTCAACGCTCTGACTGAAAGCGAGGCCGCCATTACAGCGGACATTGCCGGGACGACGCGCGATGTGCTGACGCAATCGGTTGCGCTGGCCGGAATACCCTTCACTTTTGTCGATATGGCGGGCTTGCGCGATGAGGCTGCTGCGAGTGACACCATCGAGGCCATCGGTATCCAGCGCGCAGGCGCAGAGATTGCGCGCGCGGACCGCGTGCTTTGGCTCGGTGCGGAGGGCGAGGGGCCGCATGGCGCGTGGGAGATCGCCGCGCAATGTGACCGGGACGACAACCCGCCCAAGCGCGCACCGGATTTCCGCGTCTCGGCGGTGACGGGGGAGGGGCTAGCCGAACTGCGCGAGGCTCTGATCGCGGACGCCCGCACCGCTATGCCCAAGCCGGGGCAGGCCGCACTCAATGCACGGCAACGCGCGCTGCTCGCCAATGCACTCGCCGCAATCGAAGGGTTGGGCCACCAGACCGACCCGCTGCTCGTCGGCGAACACCTGCGCCTAACCCGCACCGCCTTCGACGCCCTCACCGGCCGCACTTCGACCGAGGATGTTCTCGACACGCTGTTTGGTCGTTTCTGTATCGGGAAGTAGCCTGTTTCACGTGAAACATCCTTGCCCAACGCGCGCTCCATCGCCAATGCTTTGACGCTCTGACCAACAGGCAGTATCTGGCTCCGCATGGCGACATTCGATGTCATTGTTGTGGGCGGCGGGCACGCCGGGTGTGAGGCTGCGGCAGCTGCGGCGCGCATGGGTGTGCGCACGGCCTTGGTGACGTTCGACGCCACGATGCTCGGGGCGATGAGCTGCAATCCGGCGATTGGCGGGCTGGGCAAAGGCCATCTGGTACGCGAGGTTGACGCTTTCGATGGGCTGCTCGGCCGTGCGGCGGATGCGGGGGCGATCCATTACCGGATGCTCAACCGGTCGAAGGGGAGCGCGGTGCAGGGGCCGCGTGTCCAGGCCGACCGCAAGCGTTTTCGCGCCAGTGTGCAGGCGATGCTGTGCGCGCAGGACAATCTGACTATCGTCGAAGGCGAAGTCGCGGCTCTTTCGATGCAGGGTGACATTGTGTTGGGTGTCGAGCTCGCCAGCGGCGATGTGCTCCACGCGGGCCAAGTGATCCTGTGCACCGGCACCTTCCTCGGCGGCACGCTGTTTCGCGGCGAGGAGCGGTTCGAGGGTGGGCGCATCGGGGAGAATTCGGCGCAGAAGCTGGCGCAGCAATTGCGCGGGGCGCAGCTGCCGATGGCGCGGCTCAAGACGGGCACGCCGCCACGGCTCGACGGGCGCACCATCGACTGGGCGCGGCTAGAGGAGCAGCCTTCGGATAGCGAGCACTGGACGATGTCTCCGCTCACTGCGCGCCGCGTCAACCCGCAGGTGTTCTGCGCGATCACCCGCACCAATGCGCAGGCGCATGACATTATCGCCGCCAATCTTGACCGATCGCCGCTGTTCACCGGTGCAATCGGTGCGGCCGGGCCGCGCTATTGTCCCTCGATCGAAGATAAGATCCACCGCTTTGCCGATCGCGACGGGCACCAGGTGTTTCTGGAGCCGGAGGGGCTCGACACGCATCTCGTCTACCCCAACGGCATCAGCACCTCGCTCCCGGTCGATGTGCAACTCGCCATGCTGCGGGCGATGGAGGGGCTGGAGCAGGTTGTGATGGAAGTGCCGGGGTATGCCGTGGAGTACGATCATATCGACCCGCGCGCGCTGGGAAGCGATTTGCAATTGCGCGCGATGCCCGGGCTTTATTGCGCAGGGCAAATCAACGGCACGACGGGATATGAAGAGGCGGCGGCGCAGGGCCTGATCGCAGGAATTAACGCGGCTTGTGCGGTGCTCGGCAAGGCTCCGCCCGCGATTGACCGGGCCAATTCTTACATGGCGGTGATGATCGACGACCTCACGCTGCACGGTGTGAGCGAGCCCTACCGGATGCTCACTGCGCGCGCCGAGTATCGCCTGCGCCTGCGGGCGAACAATGCGGGCAGTCGCCTTACCCCGCTGGCGATTGAACTCGGCTGCGTGGGAGGGGAACGGCTTGCTTGGCATGAGCAGCGCGAGGCGCAACGTTCCACGTGGAACACTGCGCTCGATAGCGCGGCGAGCGCGGTTGAACTGGTGGAGGCAGGGCTGGCGGTGAAGCGCGATGCGGGGCGAAAGCCCTTGCGTGAGTGGCTGACCTTTCCGGCGGTGCCGCTGACGGCACTGACGCCATGGCTGCCCGAAGGGTGTGATCCCGAAAGCGAGCTCGCTGCGGAACTGGCCGAGGATGCCATTTACGCGCCCTATCTCGCGCGGCAGGAAGCGGAACTCCGCGATCTGCGCAGCAGCGAGGCGTTGTCGCTGGGCGCGGACTTCCCCTTTGCCGAGGTGCCCGGCCTGTCGAACGAGATGGTCGAGCGGCTCTCTGCCGCGCAGCCACCCAACCTCGCGGCGGCGGGGCGGGTGCGCGGGATTACCCCCGCTGCGCTGGCAGCGCTGCTCGTCCACGCCAAACGGCGGCAGCAGCTTGACCGCGTGAGCCTTAGCGCATGATTGCCAATGAGGAGCAGGCGCGGGCTTTCTGCGCGGCGCGCTGCGATGCTGACGCGATGGCGCGGCTCGAACGCTTTGTCGGGATGCTGGCGGAGGAGAATGCGCAGCAGAACCTCGTATCCTCGACCAGCCTTGACGCGGTGTGGCAGCGGCATATTGCTGACAGTCTGCAGCTGCTCGATCATGTTCCGGAGGGCGCATCGCCGTGGCTCGATCTTGGATCGGGCGCGGGGATGCCGGGACTGGTGCTTGCCATTGCGCGACCCGATCTGCGCATAGGGCTGGTGGAATCGCGCCGCAAACGGATCGAATGGCTGGAGCGCGTGGTGGAGGCTTTCGGCCTCTCGCGCTGCGCCGTTCATGGTGACCGGCTGGAGAATGTCGAGAGCCGTGATACGGCGGTCATCACCGCGCGCGCCTTTGCGCCGCTGACCAAATTGCTCAGCTTATCCGCGCGCTTTTCCACACCGTCCACCACATGGCTGTTGCCGAAGGGGCGGTCGGGCGCGCAAGAATTGGCGGAGCAGCCAAAAGCGATTCGCGCAATGTTTCACGTGGAACAGTCGGCCACCGATGCCGAAGCGGGAATCCTCATTGGATCGGGGAGGCCAGCGAAGCTATGATCGTGATTGCCATTGCCAACCAGAAGGGCGGAGTGGGCAAAACCACGTCCGCCATCAATATCGCAACCGCTATGGCGGCGAGCGGGTGGCGTACGCTGTTGGTCGATCTCGATCCGCAGGGTAATGCCTCCACCGGTGTGGGGCTGGGGGCCAGCCAGCGCGATATGTCGAGCTATGATCTGCTGGTGGACGATGTGCCGCTGGCCGAATGCGTGACGCGCACCAATATTCCCGGACTCGATCTGGTTCCGGCGACGGTTGACCTCAGCGGAGCGGAGATCGAGCTGGTCAGCGTCGAGGGGCGCACCGACCGGTTGCGCCGCGCCTTTGCCAACCACACGGCACACGATGTGTGCTTTATCGACTGCCCGCCATCGCTCGGTCTGCTGACGCTCAATGCCCTGTGCGCGGCGGATACCCTGCTGGTGCCGCTGCAATGCGAATTTTTCGCGCTGGAGGGGCTGAGCCAGCTCTTGCAGACGGTCGAGCAGGTGCAGCAGCGCTTCAATCCCGATCTCGGCATTATCGGCATCGCCCTCACTATGTTCGACCGGCGCAACCGCCTGACCGACCAGGTGGCGGATGATGTCCGCGAATGTCTCGGCAATCTGGTGTTCGAAGCGGTGATCCCGCGCAATGTGCGCCTCTCCGAAGCGCCGAGCCATGGTTTGCCCGCGCTGGTCTACGATCATGCCTGTACGGGCAGCAAGGCGTATATGGATTTGGCCAAAGAGCTGATCGGCCGCCTGCCGAAGCAGAAAGTAGCAGCATGAGCGAGAACGACACCACCACCGCCGCAGCCAAGCCCGCTGTCAACAAGCGTAAGCTGGGCAAGGGGCTGGGCGCGCTCCTGGGCGAAGCCCGGCGCGAGGAGCCGTTGGTTGCATCCCCCGGAACCTCGGGCAGACTATCGGGTGACGGAACTGTTGCGGTGGCGGACGGGCTGGCGATGATCGCCATCGCCGATATCGAACCGCACCCCGATCAGCCGCGCCGTTATTTTGACGAGGAAGCGCTGGCCGAGCTCGCTGCATCGATTGCTAGCCGCGGAGTCATCCAGCCGGTGATCGTGCGCCCGCTGCCGCACGGCAAGTATCAGCTGGTGGCAGGCGAGCGCCGCTGGCGTGCCTCGCAGAAGGCACAACTGCATGAAATTCCAGCGATTATTCGCGATCTGGAAGAGCGTGACGTCATGGCGCTCGCGCTTATCGAGAATATCCAGCGCGAAGATCTCAATCCCATCGAGGAGGCGCGCGCTTACCAGCGGCTCGCCGAGCTGGAGCGGATGACGCAGGCCGAAATCGCCACGCTGGTGGAGAAATCGCGCAGCCATGTCGCCAATCTCCAGCGCCTCTTGGCCTTGCCTGCTGCTGTCCTCGATCACTTGGAGGCAGGGCGGCTCGATATGGGCCATGGCCGCGCGCTGATCGGGCTCGACAATGCCGAGGCTTTGGCCGCCGAAGCGGTGGCCAAGGGGCTATCGGTGCGCGAGGTCGAGAAGCTCGCGCGCAAGGCCCGCAATGGCAGCGAGGCGCCCGCCCGTCGGCAGGCCCGCCCGTCGCGCGATCCAGCGCAGGACGCGGATATCGCCGCGGTTGAGAACCATCTTGAGGAATTTCTCGGCCTGCCGGTCAAGATCATCACGGATGAGGATCCGCGATCGGGTTCTGTCACAGTGAAATTCCGCACGCTCGACCAGTTAGACCTGATTTGTCAGAGGCTTACCGGCGGCGGCATCTGATCCGCGCATGAGAATTGCGCCGCCCAACAAAAGTTGCGCGGCGCAAGTTCCCCCCAGTTGTGGGCTGAGCTCTCGGTCGTATCAGTCGGCGCGCAGGCGCTTGCCCCGCTGCACCGGAGCCGGTGCCGGTTCTGCCCGGCGCGTCACATGGCGTGCGCGGCGGCGCGGGCGGTGGGCGTGTTCTTCCACTTCGACCCATTCTTCTTCGGTCACCGTGGTCGTGGTGCCGCAGCTGTTGCATCCGCTGCGACGGTTGCGATGGCCCGAGACGGGAACCAGCATAACCTGCTGGCCATAGGCCCACTCGCCGCCGCCCAGCTCGTGGCGACGCAGATAGGCATCGCAATAGCGTGCGGCATAGATTTCATTGCGGCTGTAATCGCCATCACCATCGCTATCGAGGATCGATCCGATGGCCGCACCCGCTAGTCCGCCCAGTCCCGCGCCGACTACCGTGCCGAGCAGGCGATCATCATCGGCAATGCGGTTGCCCAGAATGCCGCCGCCGACCGCGCCGATCAGCGCGCCCAGGAAAGCCTCGTCCACATCGTCGTCGTCGTCATATCCGCCCGCGTCCGCCATCAGGAACTGGCAGTCGGAAAGCCACTGGTTGCGCTCTTCCTCGGTATAGGCGAAGCGCGGCCCCTGTTGGCCCGAATGGTGATCGCCGTGATGGCCTCCGTCGTGCGATTCGTGCCAGCCGCGCCCGTCATGCGAGAGCATATGGCCATCATCGCTCACAAAGCGGTGTTCGCCGTGAAAAACGCCGTGATAATTGGCGTCCACCGTGTATCCCTCGGCATCGGTATAGGTGCCCGTCCATTCGCCGTGCCAGGTGTTGTCGCTATCCCATTCGCCTTCCCAGGAACCATCATACTGGCCGTCATAACGCTCGCCAGAGTCGGCATGGTGGTCTGCATGGACGCCCGCATAACGGTCATCCTGCGCCAGTGCGGGAGCGGACACGGCCAGCGCGGCGGCGCCGGCAAGCAGAAGGGCGGGGCGGATAGGCATCGCAGGTGTTTCCCTCATCAGGTTCCGGGCCGTTTACCCGGTTAACCCAATATTTACCTACGAAAGCCGCGGAAAACCAAGGGGTAGGCCGCGCCTGTCCCGTTACGGGGCAAATATCGCTGCGGAAACCGGCTCCAGAGAGAGCTAAATGCGGTCCGCGAGGAGGGCTGCGAGCGCTTCGAGCCCCGCCTGATCCTCGGTATCGAATCGCGCAAGGCTGGGGCTGTCGCAATCGATCACCGCAATCACCGCGCCATCGCGGATGACTGGCACAACCAGCTCTGAACGGCTGCGCGCATCGCAGGCGATATGGCCGGGGAAGGCGTGAACGTCTCCTACCAGCTGCGATTCGCCAAGCGCCGCTGCCCCGCACACGCCGGTGCCCACGGGAATGCGGATACAGGCAGGGCGCCCGACAAAGGGGCCGAGCACCAGCCCGCCATCCACCATGCGGTAAAACCCTACCCAATTGGTGTCGGTAAGAAATTCGCCCAGCAACGCGGCGACATTGGCCATATTGGCGATGCCATCGCTTTCCCCCCGCGTCACCGCATCGGCGGCTTCGATCAGGGCAGCGTAGATTTCCGGCTTGGTCGCACCAGCGGCGGGGGCAAAATCGTACATGGCTCCGCATCTAGGCGCTGAAACGATTGCCGCAAGGGAAAGCGGCGCTTATCTTGCTGCCCATGCGCATCCTCAAGAAGATCCTCATCGCCCTCGCCGTGCTGCTTGTGCTGGCCGCCATTGCCATCTGGTGGCTGACCCGGCCCGACACGGCGGAATATACGCTGGACGAGACGAGCGGCACCGATCCGGTGCTCGCCGAGCCCGATCCGCAGCTGTTCCCCACTATCGGTATTGCCGAACCGGTCGGCTGGGCCGAAGGCACAGCGCCCACGGCGGGCGAAGGGCTGGCGGTGAACCGCTTTGCCGAAGGACTCGATAATCCGCGCGTGGTTTACACCCTGCCCAATGGCGATGTGCTGGTGACGCTGACCAAAGCGCCCGAGCGCGAGCTGGCGGGCGGTTGGCTGGAAGACTTCGTGGCCGGCTGGCTGTTCGACAAAGCGGGCGCGGGAGGGGAATCGGCGAACCAGCTGGTGCTGCTGCGCGATGCGAACGAGGACGGGGTGGCCGAAGAGCAGATCACCATCCGCGAGGACGATCTCGATTCGCCCTCGGGCATCGCGTGGGGCGAGGACAAGCTCTACATCGCCAATCACGACGAAGTGCTGATGTTCGATTACACGCTCGGCAGCAATGCGGTGACGGGAGAGCCCGAACAGCTCACCCCGCTGCCGGCCGCGGGCAACCACTGGATGCGCAATATCATTCTCTCGCCCGATGGCCGCTATCTCTACGTCGCGGTCGGCTCGGCGTCGAATATCGGCGAAGGCGGGATGGAGATCGAGGATATGCGCGCCGCGATCCACCAGCTTGATCTCGAATCGGGCGAAGCGCGGCTGTGGGGTCAGGGCCTGCGCAATCCCAACGGCATGGCATTCAGCCCGTGGTCGGGCGAGCTTTGGACGACGGTGAACGAGCGCGATATGCTCGGCAGCGATCTGGTGCCCGATTACATGACCAATGTCCCCATCGGCGTCCATTACGGCTGGCCGTGGGTGTATTACAAAGATGTGTTTGACGAACGGGTGGAAGCGCCGATGCCGCAATTCCTCACCGAATATACCCGCAAACCGGTCTATGCGCTGGGCGCGCACGCGGCGGCGTTGGGCATGGTGTTTACCGAGGAAGGCACGCGCATGGGCGAGGCTTTCGGGCCGGGCGCCTTTATCGCGCGGCATGGTTCGTGGAACCGCTCTCCTGCCGATGGCTATGACGTGGTGTTCGTCCGCTTTGACGAGCGCGGCAACCCCACCGGCCTGCCGATCCGCGTGCTCGAAAGCTTCCTCACCGGCGATGGCGACACCTATGGTCGCCCGACCTGGGTCGAATGGGATCGCACCGGCGCGCTGCTGGTGAGCGACGATACCGCGGGCATTATCTGGCGCGTGATCGCGCCCGATGCCGCGCCCGCCGCCGCGATCGAGCGGAATCGTGGCGAGCGCCTGCCGCCGGTCCGCCAGCTCGAAGGCGATCCGCGCCGCCGCTTGCAGGAAGCTTTCGAGGAAGGCGCGGTGCGGCCCGAAGATATTATGTGATACGCGGCCGGACGGGCCCGGCGGCTACAGCTGCCTGCCCGCCTGACCGGCGAGCTCGGTTACATAATGCCATGCGATCCGGCCTGACCGCGCCCCGCGCCGCTTGGCCCATTCGAGCGCGTCGTGCGGGTCATAGGACAGGCAGTAGCTCGCGGCGTAGCCTTCGATGATGGCGAGATATTCGTCCTGGCTCGCATTATGGAAGCCCAGCGACAGCCCGAAACGGTCAGCCAGCGCCAGACTATCGTCCACGGCATCGCGCGGATTGACCGGATCGTCCTGCTCGCCTGCATGGCGCGGAACAATCGCGCGGCGGTTCGTGGTGACCGCAAGCCGCACATTCGCAGGCCGCGCTTCCACGCCGCCATCAAGCCAGCTGCGCAAGTGGCGCGGGCTGGCATCATCGCCCACGGCAAAGCCAAGATCATCGATAAAGACGCAGAAATTGCGCTCCACCGCGCCTAGCGCGGCGAAGAGCTGCGGGAGCGTGCCGAGCGCATCGGTGGCGACTTGGACCAGCGCGATGGCACCGCCGTCGGTCTGTGCCTGCGCGATGGCCGCGCGCACCAGCGCCGATTTGCCCATGCCGCGCGCGCCCCACAGCAGCATATCATGCGCTGCATGGCCTGCCGCGAGCCGGTTGATATTGCCCGTCACCGCAGCCTTTTGCCCGTCAATGCCCCGCAGCAGGTCGAGCGCGGGCGCCTCGATGGCCGCGACAGCGCGAACGCCACCGGTCCCCCAGACATAGGCGGGCGCGCTCTGCCAACCGACATCCTTCAGACGCGCAGGCGCGAGACGTTCGAGCGCCCCAGCGATGCGGGAAAGCAGTTGGGCTTGGTCTTCCATCGCCTCTGTCCCTATAGGCGCAAGCGATGAGCAACAAGACTCGCGTCATTCTGGCCGATGCCGAGGGCATAGCCCGCGCCGCGCAGATCCTGCGCGATGGCGGGCTTGTCGCCGTGCCGACCGAGACAGTCTACGGCCTGGCAGCACGGGCGGACAGCGCGGACGCGGTGGCGAAGATTTACGCGGCGAAAGGGCGGCCCAGCTTCAACCCGCTGATCGTCCATGTGCGCGATCTGGAGCAAGCGCGGCGGTTTGCGGATTTTTCGAACGTCGCAAAGGATTTGGCCGCGCGCCATTGGCCCGGCCCGCTCACGCTGGTTCTGCCGCGATGCGAGGACGCTCCGCTGGCTCCCGCCGTGAGCGCGGGATTGCCCACCATCGCCCTGCGCGCGCCCGACCATCCGGTGATGCGCGCGCTGCTCGCCCAACTCGATTTTCCGCTCGCGGCGCCTTCGGCCAATCTCAGCGGCTTTATTAGCCCGACCACACCGGCCCATGTGCTCGCCTCGCTCGATGGGCGGATCGATCTGGTGCTCGACGGTGGCGCGTGCAGCGCGGGTGTCGAATCGACGATTGTCGCGGTGCGCGATGGCGGGCGGCTGGAGGAACTGCGTCCGGGGCCGGTCGCGCTGTTCGATCCGGCAAACACGCCGCCATCAGGCTCCAAAACGGGGAGCATCGAGGCCCCCGGTCAGCTCGCCAGCCACTATGCGCCGGGAAAGCCCGTGCGGCTGAATGTGATTAAGGCGGAGCCCGACGAATTCATGATCGGCTTCGGCGCGGTGGCGGGCGATTGCAATTTGTCCGAAACCGGCTCGCTGAAGGAGGCGGCAGCGCGGCTCTACACCTGCCTGCACGAAGCCGCAGTTGCCGCTCAAACGAGCATCGCGGTAGCGCCCATTCCCGACACAGCAGAAGGCCGCGCCATCAACGACCGTTTGCGGCGCGCTGCGGCCTAATCGTCTTCGGGAGCGGGTTCGAGCGGGATCGTCGGGATCAGCGCGTCCATCTCGGCGCGGATTTCAACCGCTTCGCGGCAGCGCCGGTCATTCCCGTCAAGGCAGTCCTCCTGCGCATCCTGATACTCACGCTGCAACTCACCCAATCGCTCTTCGCGGCGGCGGATTTCGCGGCCGCGTTCGCGGTCCATTTCGTCCTGACTGGTGGTGGCCCAATCCGCCACCTGCCCTGCGGCGCGGACCGGGGCGGTGGCAACGTCCACCAGCGTGCTGGCTACGCAGCCGCTCAGCGAAAGCGCGGAAATGAGCGGCAAAGCAATCCGGGATACACGCATGGCGGACCTCAATTGTCAGGCCGACGAAAAATCTCGTCGCCCGCTCTATGCACCGGCCTGCGTGTCAAAACAATGAATGCGAACTCCTGCGACCACCACGCAACAAAAAGGGCCGCCCGCATCGCTGCGAACGGCCCTTTGTTGCGTGGTGGTTACGATCAGGCCTCTTCGGCACTTTCGTAATATTGCGGCGCGTGTTCTTTCAGCACGTCGAGGATCTTGGCGAGCGCGGTCGGCTCGTCGGTCTTCTCCATGGCTGCCAGTTCGCGGGCGAGCCGGCTGGAGGCCGCTTCGAAAATCTGCCGTTCGGAATAGCTTTGCTCGGGCTGGTCTTCAGGGCGGAACAGGTCGCGCGTCACTTCGGCAATCAGTACGATTTCGCCCGAATTGATTTTCGCTTCATATTCCTGCGCGCGGCGGCTCCACATGGTGCGTTTGACGCGGGGCTTGCCCTTCAGCGTTTCCATCGCTTCCTTCAGCGTCTTGTCGCTGGAGAGCTTGCGCATCCCGATGCTTTCGACCTTGTTGGTCGGAACGCGGAGCGTCATCCGCTCTTTTTCGAAACGGAGGACATAAAGTTCCAGCTGCATTCCGGCGATTTCTTCGTTCTGCAGCTCGATCACGCGGCCCACGCCGTGCTTGGGATAAACGACATAATCGCCGACTTCAAAAGCGGTCGCATCAGCGGCCATAAGCAATCCTTTCACTGGCAAACCCGCATGGTTTCAACGACAAAAGCTCTCATGCGCTGAACCGGGTCAGCCACAATGCGTTTTGTCGAGAAGTAGCGGGGACCTGCCTTCCTAATCCGCCTGGCACGCGAAACCCTGCGCCAGTTGCACATTATATAACAGAGTCGCGACAGAATTTCCAGTGGGTGGTGAATCGCCACCCTTTTGCCCGCTGCGGCGCGCTTACTTGCGCGGTAGCTTAGTCGCCCTCACCCGGTGCTTCGGAGAAGAATTCCTCGAACTTGCCTTCCTGGCCCTTGAAATCGTCCGCGTCGGCAGGCGGCTCTTTCTTTTCGGTGATGTTGGGCCATTCGGCGGAGAACTTGGTGTTCAGCTCCAGCCACTTTTCGAGGCCGTCCTCGGTATCGGGCAGGATCGCTTCGGCCGGACATTCGGGCTCGCACACGCCGCAATCGATGCATTCGGACGGGTTGATGACGAGCATATTCTCGCCTTCATAGAAACAATCGACCGGGCACACTTCGACGCAGTCGGTATATTTGCATTTGATGCAGGCGTCGGTGACGACGTAAGTCATGGCAGCAGCATTCCCTTTCGTTTGCTTGGCCAATCCCTATGGCGATTGCCCGCAAAGCGTCAAGCGCCAGTATGCTGGCCGCCATTCAATTGCCGGTAGTGGCTGCGCGCCTCGGCAGGCGGGCCGCGCCGTTCGGGCAGGCTGTCGATAGCGATCACCGCGATATGCGGGCCGAGGGGCAGGGTGAGCACGTCACCAACCCCAACCGCGCGTGATGCCGCTATCACCCGTTCGCCATTGCAGCGGATATGCCCTTCACCGATCCAGCTTTGCGCGACGCTGCGGCTTTTCGCAAAGCGCAGGCGGCACAGCAGCAGATCGAGCCGCATTCAGTTCTTGAAGAGATCGGCCAGCCCCGCCAGCGCCTTGCCGGTCGCAGGCTGGTTGGCGGGCGGACGCGCCTCGCGCCGGTCTGGGCGGGGGCCGCGCGCATCGCGCTTGTCCTGGGGCGGAAATTTGCCCTTCGCCTCTGTCTTCTCCGTCTTGCGCGGGCCGCGATGCGGGCGCTCGGGCGCGGTGTCCTTGCGCGGCGGGCGCCAGCTCCACGGAACTGGCGGGGGAGGGCCGTATTGGCCGTCGGGAAGCGTGACCTCCTGCCCTTGACGGAAGCCCGCATCCTTCATCAGACTGCGGAAATTCTCGAGCGAAAGCCCCATGCTGGTGGCGAGCGCGATATCGACCGGAAAGCCCTTGCCGCCCGCAACTTTGCCCGCCTTGGCGCGCTGTTCATGCGCGGCGCGGAACAGTTTTTCCGCCATATCAATGCGGATCGCCTGCTTACCCGCGCGGCGATAGCCTGCAGGCAAATGCTTCGCGCCTTCGATCACCGGCGCCATGCTGTCGTGCAACTCGCGCGGGTCTGCGCCCAGTGCTTTGAGCAGCTTGCGCGGGGCGGGTTTGAGCAGCGCGGGCAGATAGACATCGGTCGAACCGATCACCACACCCAGTTTGCGCAGCAGGGGCCGCTGTTCCTTGGCGACGTGCTTCAGCCCTGCATCCTCGCGCCGCACCGTGCCGTTGCGGTCGATCAGCGTCAGCAGCAAAGCGCGCACTTCGCTGCCCGCATCTGGGTCTTGCGCGCCTTCCTCCAGCGCCTTCAACGGCGCGAGCGGGGCGAGTTGCCCGTCGAGCCAGACTTGCAAGGCTTCGCCCAGGCGCTTCGCATTGACGGGATCGAGCGGGCGCAGTTCCTTCGTCATCACAATGCGCGGTGATGCGGCGGTCTTGCCCTTTTCCAGCATGGCGACCGGCTGGCCATCGCGGCGGATCGCGCCTTCGGCAATCTCCAGCGCGCCAAGTTCGGATGTCACCAATTGCTCGGCCTTTTGCGCCAGCAGCGCCGCCATGTGCTTCTCCGCTGCCGCCAGCATCAGCTTGCGGTCTTCCTGCCCGGCATCGGGATCGACGACGAAGCGGAAGCCTTCCAGATGGCCGATCGCTTGCCCTTCCACCGTCACCCGGCCATCATCTTCGAGATTTACCCGCAACAGTCCTGCATCCTTTCCCATACCGCGCATCAATACTGCGGTTCGGCGATTGACGAAACGTTCGGTCAGCTTGCCGTGCAGCGCATCCGACAGTTTCGCTTCCGCCGCGCGCGCTCTTGCAGCCATTTCGTCGCGTGCCAACACCCAATCGGGCCGCTGGCAGATATAGGCCCAGCTGCGGATCGCCGAGAGGCGGCCTTGCAGCGTGTCGATATCGCCGCTGGTATTGCCGAGTTCGCTCACCCGCGCCGCGACATAGTCCGCGCCGATATGGCCGTGGCGCAGATCGGCCCAAAGGCGGGCGACGAAGCGCGAATGCGCCTCCGGCCCCAGCTGGCGGAAATCGGGGAGCTGGCACGCTTCCCAGAAGCGGCGCACCAAGGCCGGCGTCGTGACGCTATCGCTGACGTCATGCTGCTCGGCGAGGCGTTTGAGCACCGCAAGATCAATCGCTTCGGGCGCGGCGGCCAGCTGCTCGCGTTCGGGGCGCATCGCGAGATCGTCGATCAACCGCGCCAGACTGTCAAAACGCGGTTCGGGATTGCGCCAGTAAAGCCGCGTCAGCGGGGCGAAGCGGTGGTTCTCAATCGCGTAGATTTCTTCTTCGCTGAATTCGAGCGGTGCCGAACCGCGTCCGCCGCCCCCTGAGAGCACGCCGAAACTGCCATCGGTCTGATGGCGCCCTGCTCTCCCCGCAATCTGCGCCATTTCGGCAGGCGTCAGCCGCCGCTGGCGCACTCCGTCAAACTTGCTCAGCGAGGCAAAGGCGACGTGGCGCACATCGAGATTGAGCCCCATACCGATGGCATCGGTGGCAACGATGTAGTCAACCTCGCCCGACTGGAAGAGCTCGACCTGGCGGTTGCGCGTTTGCGGGCTCAATGCGCCCATCACCACCGCCGCCCCGCCGCGGAACCGGCGCAGTAATTCGGCGACCTGGTACACCTGCTCGACCGAGAAGGCGACAATCGCGCTGCGCGGCGGCAGGCGTGACAGCTTGGCGGCACCGGCGTGGGACAGGGTGGAGAAGCGCGGGCGCTGTTCGATACTCGCCCCCGGCAACATCGCGCGGACAATCGGTTCGAGCGTGGCCGAGCCGAGCAGCATCGTCTCTTCCCGCCCGCGCGCGTGAAGCAGGCGGTCGGTGAAAATATGCCCGCGCTCGCGGTCTGCCCCTAGCTGCGCTTCGTCCAGCGCGACGAAGGCCTGGCCTCCTCCGTTTCTGGGCATCGCTTCGGCGGTGCAGAGGAAATAGCGCGCATGTGGCGGCTCGATCCGCTCCTCGCCGGTAATCAGCGCACAAGTCGCCTCGCCCTTGATCCGGCAGACCTTGTCATAGACCTCGCGCGCCAGCAGTCGCAGCGGGAAGCCGATCACGCCCGAGGAATGGCCGCACATCCGCTCGATCGCCAGATGCGTCTTGCCGGTATTGGTCGGGCCGAGCACGGCGCGCAAAGGGCTGGCGGAGGGAGGATGGGGCACAGTTCCTCCGTCATGGCGACTGCGCGGGCGCTGCGCAAGCAGGCCCCTCATTTGGTCGCGCGTGCGACTCCGCTCATCGACGTTAGGGTGAAATTCACTTTATCCCCGTAGGAATACGCGCAAATACGAGGGCCGCACTGGTCGCGCGAATTTCCCGTGCCTATGGCGCGCGCAAGGCCGTTTGGAGAACGTGAGTGTTCACCGGAGACGCACATTCCCCGCAAGGTGATGCGGACGATAGCCAGCAGGCCGCTGGCCCCGTGCGTGCGTCAGGCTTTTCCGTTCCGCAGCAAAGCGGCTTCCGCCGCCGGATAAACCGTTCGTCCACCCTGTTTTCGCGCCCGCTCTTTTCCGGCATCGCCAAGGCCAGTTGGGCACCCGATCTTTCGCGCAATATCGGCTCCAAAAGCTGGCTGCGCGGTGCGGCAAGCGTGGTGGTGCTGTCCGCCGTGGCGATTGCCGCATGGCCGGGTTTTTCCCCCGTTTCCGCCGCCCCTTCGATGCCAATCGACGATGCGGTGCGGGACGAGTTTCGTAGCCAGATGATCATGCCGCTCGCGCTGGGCGCGGATAGCGGCAAGCGGATGGGTGCGACCTTTGCCGTGTCCGAACTCGCCAGCGCGCCCGAACGCCCGCGGCTCGATCTGGTGGCAACGCTGACGCAGGGCGACAGTTTCGACCGGATGCTCCGCCGCGCCGGCGTGGGCGAGGCCGAGGCGGCGCAAGTCGCACGGATGATTTCCAGCGCGGTGGCGCTTGGCGAAATCGATCCGGGCACGCAGGTTGACATCACGCTTGGTCGCCGCACCGGCAATGATGCGCCGCGCCCGCTCGATGCGCTGTCGTTCCGCGCGCGCTTCGATCTGCAACTGGTGGTGGAGCGGCGCAACGGCCAGCTCGTGCTCGATCCGCGCCCGATCATGGTCGATGCGACACCGCTGCGGGTGCGTGGCACGGTGGGCAGCAGCCTGTACCGCTCGGCCCGCGCCGTCGGCGCGCCGCCCAGCGCGGTGCAGGAATATCTGCGTACCATCTCGCAAGAGCTGAATCTGGACGCCGATGTCAGCGCGACCGACGAATTCGATATGATTATCGATTACCGCCGCGCCGCCACCGGTGAAATCGAAGTCGGCGATCTCCTCTATGCCGCGATCATCCGCAATGATCGCCCGCGCCTGCAGCTGATGCGCTTCGGCCGCGAAGGCCGGTTCTATGACGCAGCGGGCGAGGGCACGATGCGCGAAGGGCTGATCCGTCCGGTGCCGGGAGCGATATCCTCGCGCTACGGAATGCGCCGCCACCCGATACTCGGCTATCGCCGGATGCATTCGGGTGTCGATTTCCGCGCCGCACACGGCACGCCGATTTACGCGGTGACCGATGGCACAGTCAATTTTGCCGGACGCAATGGCGGATACGGCAATTTCGTCCGTTTGCGCCATGCGGGCGGGATTTCGACAGGCTATGCGCATATGAGCCGGATTGCGGTGAGCAACGGGCAAAGCGTCGCGCGCGGACAGGTGATCGGCTATGTCGGTTCGACCGGCCTCTCCACCGGCCCGCACCTGCATTATGAAATGTATCGCGGCGGTCAGGCGATTGACCCGCTGAGCGTGCAATTCGTCACAAGGGCGATGCTCTCGGCCACCGAAATGGCCAATTTCCGCGAGCGGCTGGTCCGCCTGCAACGGGTCGAGCCCGGCGCGGCGCTGGCCAATCTGGCGCCCGATCCCGCCATGCGCGAGACGCCGCAGCGCGAGATCGACCGGATCGAAAACCGCCGCTCCATCGACTGACCGGTTCGAAAATTCGCCGCCCGCATTGCCCGTAAACGCCTTTTGCGGCAGGACTCGCCCGCATGAACCGAAGCTACCCCAACACCCGCCTGCGCCGCACCCGCGCCAAGGCCTGGAGCCGCGCCATGGTGCGCGAGACCATTCTGACGCCAAGCGACCTCATCTGGCCGCTTTTCGTGACCGAGGGCACCGGCGTGGAAGACCCTGTCGCCAGCCTGCCGGGCGTCTCGCGCTGGTCGGTCGATGGCGTTGCCGCGCGGGCGAAAGAGGCGGCGGCGCTGGGCATTCCCTGCATCGCGCTGTTTCCCAACACGCCCGCGGCAAAGCGCAGCGATGACGGGGGCGAGGCGCTCAATCCCGACAATCTGATGTGTCGCGCGATCAAGGCGGTGAAGGACGCCTGCGGCGAGGATATCGGTGTGCTGACCGATGTGGCGCTCGATCCCTATACCACGCATGGTCAAGACGGGCTGGTGAACGGCGCGGGCTATGTGGTGAACGATGATACGGTGGCCGTGCTGGTCGATCAGGCGCTGAACCAGGCAGAGGCGGGCGCGGATATTATCGCTCCGTCGGATATGATGGACGGCCGCGTCCACGCCATCCGCATGGCGTTGGAAATGGGCGGGCACCATAATGTGCAGATCATGGCCTATGCGGCCAAATATGCCTCTGCCTTTTACGGCCCGTTCCGCGATGCGGTGGGCAGCGGTGGACTGCTGAAGGGCGACAAGAAGACCTACCAGATGGATCCCGCCAATGGCGACGAGGCGCTGGCCGAAGTCGCGCTCGACATTGCCGAGGGAGCGGACAGCGTGATGGTGAAGCCTGGCCTCGCCTATCTCGATATCATTTGGCGGGTGAAGCAGCGGTTCGAAGTGCCCGTCTACGCCTATCAAGTAAGCGGAGAATATGCCCTGATCGAAGCAGGCGCAGCGGCAGGGATCGGTGACCGCGAGGCACTGCTGATGGAAAAGCTGATCGCTTTCAAACGCGCGGGGTGCTCGGGCGTGCTGACCTATCACGCGCCGCTCGCCGCGAGATTGCTGGGAGCCTGAGGAGTGGCGGCATTCCGGCATGAAACGGCGCGGCTGGTGCTGCGCGACTGGCGCGAGGGCGACGAGGGCCAGGCAGATTGGGACGAACAATTCCGGATCACCAACACTGCGCCCGTCATGCGCTGGCTTGGCGGAGTGATGGATGCGGAGAAGCTCGCCCAACAAGTCGCGCGGGTGGAGACGTGCCGGGCCGCGAACGAATTCTGTTTCTGGGTCGTCGAGCGACGCGATGATGGCGGCCATCTGGCAGGCGAGATGCTGGGGATGTGCGGCCTCAAACGCGCCGATGCGCCGGGCAGCACGGTCACCGGCAGCATGGAAGTGGGCTGGCGCTTTCGCGAGGATGCTTGGGGCTACGGCTATGCCAAGGAAGCGGCCAGCGCGGCGCTTCACCTTGCCTTCACCCGTTTCGGGGCAGAGCAGGTTGTCGCCCTGACGGTGGACGGCAATGCCCCCAGCTGGGGCCTGATGGAGCGCCTTGGAATGCAACGCCGCGCAGAGCTGGATTACGAAGATGTGCGCTATGATGCGGCGCTCAATCCAACCATCGTTTACGCCATCACGGCAGAGCAATGGAGCGCAGCCCAGCCATGAGCATTGCCGCGCCCGGCGCCCGGCGCTGGCTGTTCACGCTGACCATTCTCGCGGGCAGTTTCCTGCTGTTCCTGGTGCAGCCGATGGTGGCGCGCATGGCGCTGCCCAGACTGGGCGGCGCGCCCAATGTCTGGAACAGCGCGATGCTGGTGTATCAGGCGCTGCTGCTGGGCGGTTATGCCTATGCCCACTGGATCGGCCGCTTCCCGCTGAAAACGCAAGGGATGATCCATATCGGCGTGCTGCTGCTGGGCGGGCTGACCCTGCCGCTGGCGCTCGCCGATATCACTGCGCCCATGCCCGGCTGGGAAGCGCTGTGGGTGCCGTATATGTTCCTGCTGACCGTCGGCCCCGCCTTTTTCGCCGTGTCGGCGCAGGCGCCGCTGATCCAGCGCTGGTTTGCCGCGCATCCGGCGGCGGGCAATCCCTATCCGCTCTATGCCGCATCCAATCTCGGCAGCTTTGCCGGGCTGCTCGCATACCCGCTGCTGGCCGAGCCGCTGCTGAGTATCGGGCAACAGAGCCTGTATTGGGCAATCGGCTATGCGCTGCTGATCGCCTTTGTGGTGTCGAGCGTGTGGGCGCGGCGCGATGCCCGGGCCGAGGATACGGCTACTCCCGAACCGCTGGAAGACATTCAGGATACTGGCGAACGCAGCGGCTGGAAAACCGTGCTGCTCTGGCTCGCGCTGTCCGCTGTCCCCTCGGGCCTGATGCTTTCGACCACGACCTTCCTTACCACCGATATCATGGCGATGCCGCTGCTGTGGGTGATCCCGCTCGGGCTTTACCTCCTCAGCTTCTCCATCGCCTTTGCCGAGAAGCGCCATATTGCGGGCTTCTTCGTGCTGATCGCGCCGGTGGTGCTGCTGGTCGACGGTTCGGTGGCCATGTTCACTGCCGGCCGCGCCAATCTGCTGGCGGCGGCGGCGAGCATCATGCTGCTGTTCGTCACCGCTGTCGCGCTGCATTCGCGGCTGTACGAGCATCGCCCGCCCGCCCGCGAACTGACGCGGTTCTACCTCGTGATGTCGGCTGGCGGTGCGCTGGGCGGCGTCTTCACCGCGCTGATCGCGCCGGTGCTGTTCGACTGGACGTGGGAGCATCCGCTGCTGGTGCTGGCGGCGGCGGCGCTGCTGCCCTTGGGGCCGTGGGAACGCTGGATCGGCAGCCGCTTCGCCAATCCGCGCCTTGCGCTGATTGTGCTGGGTGGAGGTGTGTTGCTGGTGTTCAATTTTGCCTTCCAGATTTACCAGTCGGCCTTGACCGATGCCGTGCTGACTGCGGGGCAATGGGCGGCTTTGCTGGCCGTTCTTCTGGTGTCGGTGGTCTTCGCCGCAAAGCGCTGGTCGTTTGTCGCGGGCACGGCGGCGCTGCTGCTGGCGCTGGGCGGAGTCGCCAATCTGCAAACCAGCATGGAAGGCGCGCGTGAGCGCAGCTATTTCGGCATTTATTCGCTCCGTGACGAGGAGGATGGCGACCGCAAGCTGATGCACGGCACGACGATCCACGGCGTCCAGCGCGCGGGCGAGGAAGCAGCGACCGAGCCAACCGCCTATTACGGGCGCACATCGGGTGTAGGCCGCACTTTGTTGCAGGCCGATGCGATGTTCGGGCCAGAAGCGCGGGTCGGCGTGGTCGGGTTGGGCGTGGGGACGCTCGCTTGCTACAAACAGCCGCAGCAGGATTGGACCTTCTTCGAGATCGATCCCGAAGTGCTTGCCTATTCGGAGCGCGGGCAGTTCACCTATCTTTCCCGCTGCGCGCCCGACAGCCCGACGATTATCGGCGATGCGCGGATTGAGCTCGAGGCGATGGAAGCAGACCGCTTCGATATTCTGGTGATTGACGCCTTCAGTTCGGACGCGATCCCGCTTCACCTGCTGACGGCCGAGGCGCTCGATATCTATCTGCGCGCAATGAGCGAGGATGGGCTGCTGGTGATGCATATCTCCAACAATTACATCCGGTTGGAGCCGGTGATCGCGCGGCTGGCGGAAAGCCGCAGGCTTACCGTGCGCCTGCTCGCCGACGGAATGGACCGCGAGCGCGAGCTGTTCGCCTCCAACTGGGTCGTCATGGCGCGCGATCCGGCCCGGCTCGCTTCGCTGGAGGCAGAGGGCGACTGGCGCGAACTCGCCGAGCCCGAAGGGCCGGTATGGACCGACGATTACGCCTCTATCCTGCCCTATCTCGCGTGGGAGAATTTCCTGTGAGCGACATCGCCACCCTGCAAGCGCGCTATCCCGGCGCAACCATCATGGCGTTTGACGGCAAGGTGCCGCAAATCGCCGAGAACGCCTTCATCGCGCCCGGCGCGCGGATCATCGGTGACGTCACTATCGGGGCGGAAGCAAGCGTGTGGTACAATTGCGTGCTGCGCGGAGATATCCACCGCATCGCGGTCGGCGCGCGCAGCAATGTGCAGGACGGCAGCGTCTTCCACGTCGAAGGCCCGCGCCCCGACACCGATGGCGAGCCGACCATTGTGGGGGAGGACTGCGTGATCGGCCATATGGCAGTCGTCCATGGCTGCCAGCTGGCAGACCGCGCTTTTGTCGGCATGGGTGCAGTCGCGATGGACGGTGCGCGCATTGCCGAGGGCGGAATGCTGGGCGCAGGCGCCTTGCTCAGCCCCGGCAAGCAGATCGGCCCCGGCGAGATCTGGATCGGCCGCCCCGCGAAATATTACCGGACGCAGGACGCAGCACAAATCGCCAAGATCCGTTTCCAGACCGAACGCTATTGCAAGCTGGCGGCGCGGCATCTGGCCGAAATCCGTGGCCAAGCCGAAGGCTGACACCCTGCCCGCCGAAGCTCTGCGGGCATTGGCGGATGAACGCGGGCGGCTCGCCGTAAGGGTCACACCGGGCGCGCGGAGCGAGACGCTGCAAATCGCCGATGGCCGCCTGCTCGCCAAAGTCCGCGCCAAACCGCAGGACGGGGCTGCCAATGTGGCGGTGATTGCGCTGCTGGCGAAGACGCTGGCCATCGCGCCGACGAGTATCGAATTGTTGCGCGGCGCAACTTCGCGCGAAAAGCTGTTTCAGCTGCCGGGTTGAGGCAGGCGGCGCTCGATTACGAAGGCGGCAGCCAGCAGCAGCACCGCATAGCCCACCGCCAGCCAAGGCGTAACGCCCCGCACAACCGAAAACGCTACCGCGCCTGTCACCGCGCCTGCAGCCAGTCCGAACCAGAGGCCGATGGCGGTGAGCTGGTCTGACATCCGCTTGCCGGTGAGCCAGGCCGCCAACCCTTGCCCGAACCGCACCAGCGCGCCGGTCATATACGTCACCCCCACGGTCACTTCGCCATCACGGCGGAACACATTGTTCAGCGCGCCCATCGCCAGCACCGAAGCGGCGAGGAACCCCGGCAGCCAATTGCCGTCGAAAAGCGCGGCTATAACCAGCAGCGCCACCGCAAGGGCCAGAACCGCGCTTTTGCGCCGCGTGCCGCCCCGATCCGAGGCAATGGCGCCTGCCGCCACGCCGATCACGAACAGCGCAATGATCGCCGCCGGCCAGATAGCCATGGCCGGATTGCCCGATAGATCAACGCCCAGCCGCGTGGTGTTGCCCGACATGAAGGACGCGAAATAGCCGCCGGTGGCGAGAAAGCCCGTCGCATCGACAAAGCCCGCCAGTCCGGCAAGCCCGATGGCGAGCCAGCGGCGCGGAGTGTCGAGATGTTTCATGGCCACATCAATGCCGCGCGTGGCGGCGCATTTCAATCCCGCACCAGCTTTCGCAGCGCCTCAATCCTGTCCGCCTCGTGCACCGGTTTGTCCCAGCGGATGCGGTGGATGCGGGGGAAGCGCATCGCCAGCCCGCTTTTGTGCCGCTTGCTTACGTGGACGCTGTCGAACGCCACTTCGAACACCAGCCTGCGCTCGACTTCGCGCACCGGGCCGAAGCGGTTGAGGGTGGTCTGGCGCACCAGCCTGTCGAGTTGCTTCAATTCCGCATCGGTGAAGCCCGAATAGGCCTTGCCCACCGGCAGCAGCTCTGCACCTGTATCAGGATCGCCGTCCCAGCAGCCGAACGTGTAATCCGAATAGAAGCTCGACCGCTTCCCGCTGCCGCGCTGCGCATACATCAGCACGCAATCGACGAGCAGCGGATCGCGCTTCCACTTGTACCAAAGCCCCGCCTTGCGTCCCGGCACGTAGAGCGAATCGCGCCGCTTGAGCATCAGCCCTTCGATAGCCGCATCGCGGGTGCCCTCGCGGATTTCTGCCAGATGGGCGAAATCGCGCGCTTCGACCAGTTGCGAAAGGTCGAAATGGCTTGCGGGAAGCTGCGGCATAAGGCTTTCCAATAGCTTACGCCGCGATTCCCATGTTTCCCCGCGTTGGTCCGCGTTTTCCCATGAGAGCACATCATACAGCCGCACGAAGGCCGGGCTTGCCGCGAGCATCTGCTTGCTCACGGTCTTACGCCCCAGCCGCTGCTGCAAGGCATTGAAGCTCGCCGCGCCGCCCTCTTCGCCGCCTTGTGCATCGCCGCGCACCAGCAATTCGCCGTCGAGCACGGCGGGCCGGTCAAGCGCCTGCACCATTTCGGGGAAAGTCGCGGAGATATCGTCGCCCGAGCGCGAATAGAGCCGCGTTGCGCCGCCGCTCTCATTGGCAACATGGACAAGCTGCACGCGAATCCCGTCCCATTTCCACTCCGCTGCATAGTGTGTGAGGTTCAGTTGCGCGTCCTCCAGCGGGTGCGCGAGCATGAAGGGGCGGAACAGCGGGCGGTTGGCAGTATCGGGCGGATCGGCCCCATCGGCCGCCCAGGCGAACAGCTCGGCATAAGGCGGCTGGAGCGCGTGCCAGTATTCCTCCACCGCATCGACCGACACATCGAAGGCCTGCGCAAAGGCGGTCTTGGCGAGGCGGGCGGAAATGCCAATCCGCATCCCGCCCGTCGCCAGCTTGATGAGCGCATAGCGCCCCGAAGGGTCGAGCCGGTCGAGCAGGCGCGGCAATTCGACGGGCGCAGTGGCGCGGGTCATGGCGGTGAGCGAAGCAACCGCTTCGTCCACCGAGGGCGGCGGCGCAACTTCGCCCAATGGCTCGGGCCAAAGCAGGCTCGCGGTCTCTGCCGTATCGCCGACAAAGTCACGGCTGAGCTGCCACAGCACCGGATCGACGCGCTCCTGCATCAGATTGCGGACGGTGGAGCTTTTGACCGCCTTGAAGTCGAGCCCGTCGGTGAGCGCCCCCAAGGCCCAGCCGCGATCCGGATCGAGCGTGGTGCGTAAATAGTCCGCGATCAGCCGCAATTTCTCGTTGCGGGAGCGCGTAAAGACGAGCGCGTCGAGCAGGGTGGCGAAGGTTTGCACGATTAAGCCCCCTCCTCTTCAGAGGAGGGGGTTGGGGGTGGTGGCGACCGCAAGGCCGCGCTCCAGACAAGCACCACCCCGCTGCGACTAGGCTCCCCCGGACCATGTCCGGGCTCACCAAGTCTCGCTGCCCCTCCTCTGAAGAGGAGGGGAGGAAGGCCGCGCACTTCACTCATCCTCGTCCTCCCGCCCCACCAGTGCCAGCGCGCGGGCGCGGCGTTGGTGGAGTTGGTGCCAGCGCAGCAGCGCTTCCTCGCGGCCATGGGTGATCCAGGTTTCGTAGGGGTCGACCTCCTGAATCGTGCGGGTCAGCTCGCCCCAGTCGGCATGGTCGGAAATCACCAGCGGCAATTCGACATTGCGCTGGCGGGCGCGCTGGCGCACGCGCATCCAGCCGCTCGCCATGGCGGTGATGGGATCGGGCAGGCGGCGGCTCCAGCGGTCATTGAGGGCAGATGGCGGGCAGATCACGATGCTGCCGCGCATTTCCTCCTTGGTATGGTCGGCCACCAGCCGCAATTCGCCCAGATCGACACCGAACTCCTGATACAGGCGGCACATCTTCTCCATCGCGCCGTGAAGATAGATCGGATCGTGATGGCCTGCCGCGCGCAATTCCGCGATCACCCGCTGCGCCTTGCCCAAGGCATAGGCGCCCACCAGCACACACCGGTCAGGATGGGCGCGCAAGCGATCCAGCAGCTTCGCCATTTCGTCCGCAATCGGCGGATGGGTGAAGAGCGGGAGGCCGAAGGTCGCCTCGGTGATGAGGATATCGCAGGGGGTGACCTCGAATGGGGGGCAGGTCGGATCGGGGCGGCGCTTGTAATCGCCGGTGATAATCACCCGTTCCCCGGCAAATTCGAGAAGTATCTGCGCGCTGCCCAGCACGTGTCCGGCGGGAATGTAAGTCGCTTGCACTCCGCCGCCCAGCTTGACGCTCTCGCCATATTGCACCGGCTGCGCGCCCTCGCGCGTGTTGTAGCGCAGCGCCATAATCGCGAGCGTTTCGGGAGTGGCGATAGTCTTGCTATGCCCGCCGCGCGCGTGATCGGCGTGGCCGTGGGTGACGAGCGCCTGCTCCACCGCGCGCGAGGGATCGACCCAGCAATCGGCGGGCGCGACATAAATGCCGTGCGGATGCGGGGTAATCCAGGAAAAGGGCGCGGCCATTGGGGATGAACCCGCCAGCGCCGCGCCCGTTCCGGTGCCGCCTAGAAGCCCGCCCGCCCGTCAATCGCGGCGTTATACATCAGGATCTGGTTGCGCGGATCGATCTGCACAATGCTGTTCGGGGTGGGGAGCGCGATGCTTCCTTCGCCGCCCGTCATCGGAACCACGCGCGCTTCGCCATCGACAATCACTTCGAGCGGCATTTCAAACGCCATTTGCGACGGCGTTTCCCAGCGCAACGTGATCGCATCCGCGCTGCGTTCCTCGATCAGGCGCGGGAGCGGGCCCTGATAGAAATAGGCATCGAAGAACCAGTCGAGCTCGCGCCCGGTGCGGCGCTCGAGAATGGCGCGGAAATCATCCGTGGTGCGGCTGATCACGTCGAAATTGCCCGGCTGCGGATTGTCGGTGCCGTAGGTCAGCTCGGTTAGCGCAGGGAACAGCTCGTCCTCGCCCACCACATAGCGCAAAGTGTGCATCACCCACGCGCCCTTATTGTAGATATCGCTGCCCCAGCCCGACGCGGTGTCGTTGTAATCGGGCAGCGTCTCGCCCAGCGAGACCAGCGGCACGCGGCTGGCGATACCCTGCCGCTTGCTCCACATATCGGCGTGGTAATACATCTCGCCATTGGCCCAGCCGAGGTACAGCGGCTGCATCCAGGTGCCGATGCCTTCATGCAGCCACATATGATCGATGCTGGCATGGGTCAGCTGGTTGGCGAACCATTCATGCGCGAACTCGTGCGCCAGCAGCCAGTCATAGCCGAGCGGGTCGGGCCGGAAGCGGTTGCCATAGGCGTTGATCGTCTGGTGCTCCATGCCCAGATGCGGCGTTTCGACCACGCCCGCCTTTTCATCGGCGAAGGGATAGGGGCCGATCGTGCTTTCGAAGAAATCGAGATAATCGGCCATTTCGGTGACCAGCTGCCGCGCGCCGCCCTTGCTTTGCGGCAAGTGCCAGAACTGGATCGGGATGGTGTTGCCGAAGCGGCTTTCATACAGCTGCTCGGTCAGCTCATACGGGCCGATTTGCAGGACGATGCCGTAATTGCTCGGATCGCGCGCGGTCCAGTGGAAGGTGGTGGTGCCATCGCCATTATCGGTGGTGTCGACCAGCCGCCCGTTGCCGGTGGCGGTAAGGCCGGTCGGCACGGTGAAACGCGTATCGATGCTGTCCATCCGGTGCAGCGAATTGTCGATGCATGGCCAGAGCATATCACAGCCTTCGCCTTGGAACGCGGTGGCGATCCACGGCTGGCCGCCCGATTGCGACCACACGATGCCGCCATCCCACGGCGCGTTGCGCGCGACGTGCGGCGATCCCGAATAGGCGATGCTGACATCCAGCGTCTCACCCGCCCGGGTGCGCCGCAGCAATTGCAGCGTGAGCAGCCCGTCGGGATTGCTGATGGAGCCAGCGGGAAGCGCTGTTCCGCCCACGGTGACGCGGCTGACCGTGTAGCGCGGGTCAAGATCGAATTGCAGCTGCTCCAGCGCGTCCGACACTTCGATGCGATATTCGCCCTCCCCCGCGATTACCCGCCGGTCTGGGAACACCGAAATGGCAAGCGTCACGTGCTCGATCTGCATCGACGCGCGCGGACCTTCGAGCGGCAGATCGGTCTGCGCGGTGCGGGCGTTCAAGGCCTGCGCAGCGGCAGTGGCGGGAGCAAGCATGGCGGCAAGCGCGAGCGCGCTGGCCGATGCAAGTGGAATCAGGGCTTTGCTGGTCATGCGGCGAGCCTAGCGTGTGCTACGCCCGCCGCAAGATGGAAAACGCCTGACCGGTTATCCTTCCGACGCCGTGCCGTCATCCTCGCCTGCTGCGGGCGAACCGGAAGCCTTCGGCGCGGCCTTCTTGGCAGAAGCCTTGCGCTTGGGCTTGGCCTTGCTCTTGGGCGCGGCGGGGGTGAGCTCGAAAGCGAGCTTTTCGTCCTTCACGCTCACATGAACCTCGCCGCCGCTCGCCAGCTTGCCGAACAGCAATTCCTCGGCCAGCGGCTGCTTGACCTTTTCCTGGATCAGGCGCGCCATCGGGCGGGCGCCCATCAGCTTGTCATAACCGCGCTTGCCCAGCCATTCGCGCGCATCGCCATCGAACTGGATATGCACATTCTGCTCGGCCAGCTGCAATTCGAGCTGGAGGATGAACTTGTCCACCACCCGGCTGATCGTGTCGGGCGCGAGATAGGCGAAGGGCACAATGGCATCGAGACGGTTGCGGAATTCGGGGGTGAACATCTTCTTCACCGCTTCCTCGCTCGCCTCGGTCTTCTGGCCCGCGCCAAAGCCGATGCCCTGCTTGGCGGCATCGGATGCGCCCGCATTGGTCGTCATAATCAGCACGACATTGCGGAAGTCTACCGTCTTGCCGTGGTGATCGGTCAGTTTGCCGTTATCCATCACCTGCAGCAGGATATTGAACAGATCGGGATGCGCTTTCTCGATTTCGTCGAGCAACAGCACGCAATGCGGGTGCTGGTCGATGGCATCGGTGAGCAGGCCGCCCTGATCGTAGCCGACATAGCCCGGAGGCGCGCCGATCAGGCGGCTGACCGAGTGGCGTTCCATATATTCGGACATATCGAAGCGCTTGAGCTCGATGCCCATAATGCTGGCGAGCTGGCGTGCGACTTCGGTTTTGCCGACGCCGGTGGGGCCGCTGAAAAGGAAGCTGCCGATGGGCTTGTCCGGATCGCGCAGGCCCGCGCGCGACAGCTTCATCGCCACCGACAGGCGTTCGATTGCCTCGTCCTGCCCGAAGACGACCCGCTTCAGATCCTTTTCCAGCGTCGAGAGCGCGGCCTTATCGTCCTTGCTCACCGATTTGGGGGGGATGCGCGCCATGGTTGCCACGACCTTTTCGATTTCCTTGGCGGTAATCGTCTTGCGGCGGCGGCTGGGCGGCACCAGCATCTGCATCGCGCCGACTTCATCGATCACATCGATGGCCTTGTCGGGCAATTTGCGGTCGTTGATATAGCGCGCGCTCATCTCGACTGCCGTCTTGATGGCGTCGGGCGTGTATTTGACCTTGTGGTGTTCTTCGAAGGCGGAACGCAGGCCTTTGAGGATCTTGATCGTATCTTCAATGGTTGGCTCGTTCACATCGATCTTCTGGAAACGGCGCAGCAGCGCGCGATCCTTTTCGAAGTGGTTGCGGAATTCCTTGTAGGTGGTCGAACCGATGCAGCGGATCGCGCCTGACGACAGCGCGGGCTTCAAAAGGTTCGAGGCATCCATCGCCCCGCCGCTGGTTGCGCCCGCGCCGATCACCGTGTGGATCTCGTCGATAAACAGCACCGCGTCGGGCATCTTCTCCAGCTCGTTGACGACCTGCTTCAGCCGCTCCTCGAAATCGCCGCGATAGCGCGTGCCCGCAAGCAACGCGCCCATGTCGAGCGCGTAGATGACCGCGGGTTCGAGCACTTCGGGCACATCGCCTTCGACAATCTTGCGCGCCAGACCTTCGGCAATCGCGGTCTTCCCGACGCCGGGATCGCCGACATAGAGCGGGTTGTTCTTCGAACGGCGGCAGAGGATTTGCACCGTGCGGTCAACTTCCGGCCCGCGACCGATCAGCGGATCGATGCGGCCATCCAGCGCCTTCTGGTTCAGATTGACGCAGAACTGGTCGAGCGCCGAATCCTTCTTCTTCTCGCCCTTTTCGTCCGCCGGTGCCTGCGCCTCGTCCTCCGCGCCTTCGGGCGTGCGGCTTTCGATCTGCTTGCCACCCTTGCCGATGCCGTGACTGATAAAGCTCACCGCATCCAGCCGGCTCATATCCTGCTGCTGGAGGAAATAGACCGCGTAGGAATCGCGCTCCGAAAACAGCGCCACCAGTACATTCGCGCCCGTCACCGTGTCTTTGCCCGAAGACTGCACGTGCAGGATCGCCCGCTGGATCACCCGCTGGAAGCCCGCCGTCGGCTGCGGATCGGCGTCCTCCTCGGTCTTCAGCGACTGGTATTCCTGATCGAGATACTGCCGCACCACGCCGGTCAGCTCTTCCAGATCGACCCCGCAGGCATTCATCACCTCGGCCGCATCGCTATCGCTCACCAGCGCCAGCAGCAAATGTTCGAGCGTCGCATATTCATGCGCCCGGTCGATCGCGTGCTGGATCGCGTTGTGGAGGGTCTTTTCGAGATTTTGCGCAAAACTTGGCATGGCGGTCCTTAGCGGGTGCGGGCGAAGACGGCGCCCGGGAAAAAGGCTGCGCGCAGTATGGTTAACGAACCACTAACGCGCGGCAAAAATGGGCGCGTGGGTGAAGACACGCCGCTACTGGCAAAAGATGTGGGGCGCAGCTGCGCGAATGTTAAGGGGGGCAAAGGGCCAGTGCGGCCCATCAGCCGTTCCCCCGCTTGCCGAACAGTGCCTCGGCCGCCTTGCGGTGGTCTGCCGCCTTGGCGTGATGCGCTTTGACCCGGGCAATCTCGGCTTCGAGCACTTGCACCCGCGCCAGCAATTCGTCCTGCGAATAGCTGTCCAGCTGCTCCTTGCCGAGTAGAGCCGCCGCATCGCTGCGCATCCGGGGAAGGTCGTCTGCTTCCATAGTTCGGGACAATCCGCGCTGCCGCGCTTGCTGTCAATGGGGGAGCCGCCTAGGTGTGCCTGCGAACAGGGGCTTCAGCAGGAATCGTGATGGCAAGCGACATTCCGGACACAATGCAGGCAATCGCGATCACCGCGCCCGGCGGGCCGGAGGTGCTGGCACTGACCGAATGGCCGGTGCCGCAGCCTGCGCCAGGGGAAGTGCTGGTGCGGGTGAGCCATGCGGGCGTTAACCGCCCCGACTGCCTGCAACGGCGCGGGCTGTATCCGCCGCCCACAGGCGCCTCGCCGCTGCCGGGGCTGGAGATAGCAGGTGAAATTGTTGCGCTCGGCGAAGGGGTTGATCCCGGCGAGCTCGGCAAGCGGGTCTGCGCGCTGGTGAGCGGCGGCGGCTATGCCGAGTACTGCCTCGCGCGGCCCGAACATTGCCTGCCGGTGCCGGATGGCCTGCCCATGGCGGAAGCGGCAGCACTGCCCGAAACGCTGTTCACCGTGTGGCACAATGTGTTCCAGCGCGGCTTTGCGCGCGATGGCGAGACGCTGCTGGTGCATGGCGGCACATCGGGCATAGGCACGATGGCGATCAAGCTCGCCAAGCTGTTCGATATGCGTGTGATTGTGACCTGCGGGTCGGAGGAGAAATGCGACGCTGCGCGGGCGCTGGGCGCGGATCGTGCGATCAACTACAAGGCCGAGGATTTTTCCGCCCGCGTGCTCGACATCACCGAAGGGCGCGGCTGCGATTTGGTGCTCGACATGGTTGCGGGCGACTATACGCAGCGCAATCTGGATTGCCTTGCCGAAGATGGCCGCATCGTGGTGATCGCAACGCTGGGCGGCCCCAAAGCGGACATCAATCTCCTCAAACTGATGATGAAGCGCCAGTCGATCACCGGCTCCACGCTGCGTGCGCGGCCCGATGTCGTCAAAGGCATGATTGCCGACGAGATTTTCCGCGAAGTCTGGCCGCTGGTCGAAAGCGGCGAACTGCGCCCGGCGATGGACCGTGTGTTTCCGCTCGCCGAAGCCGCCGCCGCGCACGCGCGGATGGAGGCGGGCGCGCATATCGGGAAGATCGTGCTGGAAGTCGCCAGCCTCTGATCATCACAGCCGGTGAGCAACGACTCGGTCGTTACGCCACCTGACTCGAATCTTTCACAATGTCGCCGATCTGCCGCGAAAATGCGGTTAGCGCGTAACAAACCGGTGGCATTCGGAGCCTCCAGAAGCTTCTTTCTGGAAGGATATCCGATGTTCGACAGCTATCTTGATAGCGAGGCCGGAGCAGCCTTGGACTCCGACAGCGACGATGTGATTGTCAAACTGGCGCGCGCCGAAGCGCATACGCCGGTTATTCCCGAGCGTTCGCCCGAGGGACGGCGGCAATATCGCACAATCTGGATTTCCGATATCCATCTCGGCACCAAGGGCTGTAACGCCAAGCTGCTGATCGATTTCCTCGACAGCGTCGATAGCGAAACGCTGTATCTGGTCGGCGACATCATCGATGGCTGGCGGCTGAAGAAAAAGCTCTATTGGCCTGCCGAACATAACGACATCGTCTGGCGTATCCTGAAGCGCGCCAAGCGCGGCACGCGGATCATCTATATTCCCGGCAATCACGACGAGATGTTCCGCCAGTTTTCGGGCATGCATTTCGGCGGGATCGAAATCCAGCGCGCGGCCTTCCACACGACGGCTGACGGGCGCAGGCTGATGGTGCTGCACGGGGACGAGTTCGATGCCGTCATGCTGTCGCACCGCTGGCTCGCCTTTGTCGGCGATGCCGCCTACCACTTCATCATGAAGCTCAACCACTATGTGAATGTGGTGCGGCGGGCCTTCGATCTGCCCTATTGGTCGCTGAGCAAAATGGCCAAGCACAAGGTCAAAAACGCGGTCGAATTTATCGGCAAATACGAGGAAGTCGTTGCCGAAGCGGCGGCAAAGCGCGGGGTCGACGGCGTGGTCTGCGGCCATATCCACACCGCCGAGCACCGGATGTTCGGCGATACCGAATACTGGAACGATGGCGACTGGGTGGAAGGCTGCAACGCGCTGGTCGAACACGCTGATGGCCGCATGGAAATCCTGCACTGGCCGGAGGAAATAGCCAAGCGCGAAGCGCGCCAGCAGGCCGAAGAGGCCGTCGCCGGTGTGCCGCAAGCCGCCTGAGGACAGATTGATGCGTATCGCCATCGTCACCGATGCCTGGCACCCGCAAGTGAACGGGGTGGTGCGCACGCTCGACACGGTTATCGGGATTTTGCGGGCACAAGGCCATGACGTCGAAGTCATTGCGCCCGACCTGTTCCGCTCTTTCCCCGCGCCGTCCTATCCGGAAATCCGGCTGGCGCTTGCAGGCTCGACCCAGGTCGGGCGACGGCTGCGCGCGTTTGGGCCCTATGCAGTGCATATCTCGACCGAAGGCCCGCTGGGTTGGGCGGCGCGGCGCTGGTGCCAGCGCAACCGCCATCCTTTCACCACCGCCTACCACACGCAGTTTCCTGACTATCTCGCGCGGCGGACAAAGCTTCCTGCCAGCCTGTTCTGGCCCTTCATCCGCCACTTCCATCGCCCGGCAGAGCGGATCATGGTGGCGACCGGTACCATCCGCGCCGAACTGCGCGAACAGAGCCTGACCCAGCTTCACCATTGGAGCCGCGGCGTCGATACCGCGCTGTTCCACCCCGATCACGCGCCGCCCGACCTGTTCCTGCGCTTGCCGCGCCCAATCCAGCTCTATGTCGGGCGCGTGGCGGTGGAGAAGAATATCGAGGCGTTTCTCGGCAACACCCATCCCGGCACCAAAGTCGTGGTGGGCGATGGCCCCGCGCTGGCCAAGCTGCGCGCCGAGTATCCCGATGCGATCTTCCTCGGCAAACGCAGCGGTGACGAGCTGGCGGCCTGCTATGCCGGTGCCGATGTGTTCGTCTTCCCGAGCAAAACCGACACCTTCGGGCTGGTGATGATCGAAGCGCTCGCCTGCGGCACGCCGGTGGCCGCTTATCCGGTGCCCGGCCCGATTGACGTGCTGAGCGAAGGCAGCGGGGCGATGGCCGGGGAGTTGGAAGACGCGATTGCGACCGCGCTCACCTTCTCGCGCGAGGCGTGCTTGCTGGCAGGGCGCGCCTATAGCTGGGAGGCCAGCGCCGAACAGTTCCGGCGCGGGCTGGAGCCGATGGCACCGCAGGAACGCGCAGCTGCTGCCGCTCCGCTGACGGCCTGACCTCGCTAATGCTTGCCCAAAGGCGGCAAAGCGACTACATCTGCTGCCAAGCAAGGCCGTCCCGTGAGGGGCGGCCCTTTTATTTCGGAGAGAAAAAGTGGCGGATCAGCCCAGACCCCTCATGCCCCATGCGACCGCCAGCTGGCTGGTCGACAACACGGCGCTCAGCTTCACCCAGATCGCCGATTTCTGCGGCCTGCACATCCTCGAAGTGCAGGCGATGGCCGATGATCTGGCGGGCTCCAAATATACCGGGCGCGATCCGGTGCATTCGGGCGAGCTGACCCATGCCGAGATCGAGCGTGGACAGGCCGATCCGGCCTATGCGCTCGTCATGCAGAAGGCGCCGGTTGATGTCAGCCGCACCAAGGGCCCGCGCTACACGCCGGTGTCCAAGCGGCAGGACAAGCCCGACGGCATCGCCTGGCTGCTGCGCAACCACCCGGAAATTTCCGACGCGCAGATCGGCCGCCTGATCGGCACCACGCGCAACACGATCAACGCGATCCGCGACCGCAGCCACTGGAACATCGCCAATATCCAGGCCAAGGATCCGGTGACGCTGGGCCTGTGTTCGCAGCGCGAGCTTGATGCCGCGGTGGCCAAGGCCGCCAAGCGCGTCGCCGTGAGCGAAGAGCCGCAGGCCGAGGGCGAGGAAACGCCGGTTGCAGCCGATCCGCGCGACGACAAGGCGAAGCTGATCGAGGAGTTGCGCAAGGAACGGGCGGATGCGGTCAAGGCCGCCTCCGAAGCCGCGCAGGAAGCCGAGGCCGAACAATGGCTCGCCGCCAAGCGCGAGGCTGAAGCCAATCCCGCGCCCGAACCCGGCCCCGACGATCTCTGATCGCGCGGCGCTCTGATCAATTGGTCAGGCGGCGCACATAGGAAAAGGGGCGACCCGGCGGGCCGCCCCTTCCTCTCCAAAAACTGCAAATCTGTCTCAGCTCGCCATTGTCAGGTCGAGCGGCACTTCGTCAGCTTTGGCGTTTGCTGTGCGTGCACCGAGCGGCGCAAACCGCCCGTCCACATTCGCGCCCTGTTCGATGGTGAGCGTTTCGTAGGACACATCGCCTTCGATCCGCGCGCTCTTCATCACTACGAGATTTTTCGCTTCGATCCGGCCTTTGACGCGGCCCGAAAGGCGTGCCGAATCGGCGGTGATTTCGCCCTCGATCGTGCTGCCATCGCCCTGCACCAGCGAAGCGCAGGAAATATCGCCATGGACCGTGCCATCGACGTGGAGATCAACGGTGGCTTCGATATTGCCGCGAATGACGACATCGGGCCCGATCACCGAGAAAGTGCTGCCCCCTGAACCGCCGCGCATGTTAGCGGCTCGCTCTGTTGCTGGCGGCAAATTCGGCGCGGGCTTCTTCGAGAACATCGGGCGCTGACTCCAGGAAGGGGCGCGGATTGACGGCGCGGCCATCGATACGGACTTCGAAATGCAAATGCGGGCCGGTCGAGCGACCGGTGCTACCGATGGCGCCGATCCGCGCACCGGCGGGCACTTCGGCACCCACGCGGGTGTTGAAGCCGGACATATGCGCATAGCGCGTAATCATGCCCGCGCCGTGATCGATTTCTACCGTATTGCCGTATCCCGACTTCCAGCCGACGAAGACAACCGTGCCCGCAGCAGCGGAGAAGATCGGCGAACCATGCGGCGCGCGGAAATCGAGGCCGCTGTGCATCGCAGCGCCACCATTGAACGGATCGCGGCGATAGCCAAAGCCCGAGCTGATCGAATTGATATCGGCGGGCATGACCTGCGGAATGCTCTCCAGCCCGCGCTCCAGCGCGCTCATTCGCGCCAGGCTGAGGCCGAGGCGTTCGAACCGCGGATCGAGCGAGCCATCAGCGTCCGAGGCCAGCAATTCGAGCGGGCCACCCAGCGCGCTTTCATTCGCCGCCATCACCGCCTGCGGGTTGACCCCCAACTGGCGCATCGCCTGTTCGGCGCGCGCGGCGCGGCGGTCGGCATAGCGGGTCAGCCGCTCGACAAAGGCAAGCTGCCGCGCTTCGATACGCGCGAGCCCTTCGGCCTGCGGGAACACTTCGCGCATCAGGCTGATAAGCTCTTCGCTCTCCTCCGAGGAATTGGAGACAGTGCTCTCGCCCTCTTCCGCCGTCACATCTTCGGGCAGCATCTCGGCGAATTCTTCGAGCAGGCGCTGGCGCGTTTCCAGATCCTGCACGGTCGCTTCCAGATCGTCGGCATAGGCGTTGTAACGCTCTTCCGAGGAAGCGACGTGCGCCTCGCGTTCAAGCAGCGAAGCCATTTCGCTGCTGTTGCGATACTGGGCAAAGGCGGCGACGCCCATCGAGGTCGTCCAGCCGATGACGGCAAACGCGGCCAGTCCGGCAGCAACCATCTGCGTGCGCGTAGTGATTGTGATGAAACGGATCTGACCTTCGGAGCGCATGAAAAATTCACGCTCAGGAAACCAGCTCCGCAGGCGTTCCCATCTTCCGCCAGCGTGAGAATTTGACAAAGCGACCCCGTTCATCAGGTGTTTATGATCCGGGAGCGGCTTGTAAGGATGCGACACGAGAGGTCGAGTCGCGTGCGGGGAATCTCCGGCGAATCGAACAAGGGGTGCGGTGAATCGTTTATTTGCGTAAACTTTCCCCGGAACCCCGCGCGCAATCGCGGATTTACGGGAGCGATTCGCCCAAGCGCTTCGCCCTTTCGCTCCCCTATGTGATCGTTAACAAGGGCCTCCGCAGCGCCCCCATACAAGAAGGAATTTTCAAGCCGAGATTATGACCGATCAACAGACCCTCCCCGCTTCCGAATCCACCACTCCCGCCGCCCTCGTCACGAAAATGGCCACCGCCGGGCGCGCGGCGCAGCGCGATTTGGCGCGTGCGAGCGATGCGGAAAAGGCCGCCGCCCTGCGCGCCGCAGCGGGCGAAATCCGGGCGCGGCAGGCGGGCATCCTCGATGCCAATGCACAGGACATTGCGGCAGCTACAGCGGGCGGCCTGTCGGGTGCCATGCTCGACCGGCTGAAACTCGATCCCGCGCGGCTCGAAGCGATTGCCGCCGCGATCGAAAACGTCGCCTCCCTGCCCGATCCGGTGGGCGAGGAAATCGCCCGGTCGGTGGCCCCTGCCGGGATGACGCTGGTGCGGCGCCGCATCCCTATTGGCCTGATCGGCATCATCTATGAGAGCCGTCCGAACGTCACCGCCGATGCCGCTGCGCTGTGCCTGCGCTCGGGCAATGCGGCGCTGCTTCGCGGCGGGAGCGAGGCGGTGCATTCGAACCGCGCGCTGCACGCCGCCTTTGCCGCCGGTGTTGCCAGCGCGGGACTGCCTGAAGACGCGATCCAGCTGCTGCCGACGCAAGACCGCGCGGCGGTGGGCGCGATGCTCAAAGCGGCGGGGCTGATCGACATGATCGTGCCGCGCGGGGGCAAGGGGCTGGTCGCGCGGGTGCAGGCCGATGCCCGCGTGCCCGTGCTCGCCCATCTCGACGGGATTTGTCACACCTATATCCACGCCCATGCCGATCCGGCGATGGCGCAGGCGATTGCCGTCAATGCCAAGATGCGCCGCACCGGGATTTGCGGAGCGATGGAGACGTTGCTGATCGATGCCGGGTTTACCGGCGCGGGCGCGGTGGTGGCTGCGCTGCTCGATGCAGGCTGCGCCCTGCGCGGCGACGGACGGGCGCAGGCGCTCGATCCGCGCATCGGCGCTGCCCGGGCGGATGATTGGGACACCGAATATCTTGACGCGATCCTCTCGGTCGCGGTGGTGGACGGGATGGACGCCGCGCTGGCGCATATCGCAGCGCATTCCTCGGGCCATACCGATGCGATTGTCACCGATGACGATGCTGCGGCGACGCGCTTCCTCGCCGAAGTCGACAGTGCGATTGTGATGCACAATGCCTCCAGCCAATTCGCCGACGGCGGAGAGTTCGGCCTCGGCGCGGAAATCGGCATTGCGACGGGCCGCCTGCACGCGCGCGGGCCGGTCGCGTTGGAGGGGCTAACGACCTATAAATGGCAGGTTCTGGGTTCAGGGCAGGCGCGCGCTTGAACCGATCTGGTAAAATCACAGGCCTGCTCGGCGGCAGCTTCAATCCGGCGCATGGCGGCCACCGGCGGGTGACGCTGTTCGCTATCGAGGCGCTGGGGCTGGACGAGGCATGGTGGCTGGTCTCTCCCGGCAATCCGCTCAAGCCCAAAGCGGGCATGGCGCCGCTGCCCGCCCGCGTGAAATCAGCGCAGCGCGCCAGCCGCAATGCACCGATCCGCGTGACCGCTATCGAGCAAAAGCTCGGCACGCGCTACACGGTGGACACGCTGCGGGCGCTCAAGCGTCGCTATCCCAAACGCCGCTTTGTCTGGCTGATGGGGGCGGACAATCTGGCGCAATTCCACCGCTGGAAGAACTGGCGCGGCATCGCGCGGGAAATGCCCATTGCCGTTATCGCCCGCCCGGGGTATGATGCTGCTGCCCTTGCAAGTCCTGCGATGGTCTGGTTGCGGCGTTTCCGGTTGCCCGCACCCGGTTTGCGAAACCGGCGCGAATGGAGCGCACCGGCGCTGATAGAACTGCGTTTCGATCCTGATCCGCGCTCGGCCACCGATATACGCCGTGCAGATCCGCTTTGGGCGAGCCGGTATTCCGGCCCGCCGCCACGGGACGACATAACGCATTCCCTCATCCACGAAACGTCCGCAGGGCAGGCTGAATGATTCGGCCATGCTCTTGCGGGATGTGCCTTCCATTCCCACTCTCAGGAGCATGACCAGCAGCGATGACACAAGCCAACAGCGCAGCGCTTTCCGGCGCAGAACCGAACGGCCAAGCCACCGCGTCCATTTCCATCATGTCGATATCTGATAACCTCTCCACCGAACTGCCGGAAACCGAACCCGGCTCCTTGCACGAACTCGTGATCACCCAGCTGGATGATGATCAGGCGCAGGAACTCGTCTCGATTCCGCTCGCGGGCAAAAGCTCGATTGCCGATCACATGGTGATCGCCTCGGGCCGGAGCACGCGGCAAGTCGCTGCCATGGCACAGAAGCTGGCGGAAAAGATCAAGCAAAGCGGCAAGGCCATGCCCCGCGTCGAAGGCTTGCCCGCCGCCGATTGGGTGCTGATCGATGCCGGCGATGTGGTGGTCCACCTGTTCCGCCCCGAAGTGCGCGGCTTCTACAACCTTGAACGGATGTGGGGCTTCGGCGAAGACGGCGAAACGCGGCATATGGGTAGAAGTTGAGTAGGAGAGCCGATTGAGCCCGAAAGCCAGATACCGGCTGGCCAACTGGTCGTGGTGGCTGGCCCTAGCCTTGTTCGCATTCTTGGCAATTTACCTTCCCAGCAAAGCGCCTTGGGGCGATGCTGAACTTCTGCTGTTCCTTCTAGCGTTTGCCGCGGCTGCTCTCCTGATAATTTTCATTCCTTTGTTTGCGTTGATTGCGTGGCGAACGGTGTATTGCGGCGAATGCGGAGGGCGGTTCTTCGACCCGATTTTCATCACCTTCCCAGTGCAGGGCGGCTGTAAGAATTGTCGCGCGCCCATCGAAAACGCGGTGATTGATTAGCCGACGATCGATCTCATAGGAGACCTCACATCCTTCTCCACATCATCGCTCGCGGAAAGATTGCCCGCTCGCCTGAAGAGGAGCTGGTCGAGCGGTACGTCAAGCGCATCGCATGGCCGGTGAAACTCACCGAACTGCCGGAAACCGGCGGGCGAATCCCCGAACCTCAAACGCCCTCCAGACTCGTCCTGCTCGACGAAAAGGGTCAGAATTGCGGCTCTGAAGACTTCGCCCGTATTCTCGAACGCTGGCGCGATGATGGCATTCGCGAATGCCGCTTTTTGATCGGCGCGGCGGACGGGCATTCGGAGCAAGACCGCAGCGCTGCCGACCTGCTGCTGAGCTATGGCAAGGCCACCTGGCCGCATCTGCTCGCCCGCGCGATGCTTGCCGAACAATTGTTCCGCGCCACCAGCATCCTTGCCGGACACCCCTATCATCGGGCAGGGTGACGCGCGATGCACCGCACCATCCTTCTCGCAGGCTCGGCCCTCATTTTCGCCGGAGCCGCGCTCGGCCAGAGCGCCAGCCCGTTCGCCAGCGATGGTGAGGCGCGGCAAGCCCTCGCCGAGGCTTTGGAGGAACGCGCCGCTGCCGAGGATCGCAGCCGCCGCCTCGAACGCGAGGCCGATGCCGCCGAGAGCGAGGCGGAGCGCGCCGCGCGCCAGTCCGCCGCGCTCGCCGCGCGCATCCAGCAGGCCGAAGCCGGCATCGCCGCCGCCCGTGCCCGGATGGCGCTGCTCGACGAGGAACGCAGTGAATTGCGCGAGACGCTGGGCCGCGAGCAGCAACCACTGATCCGCCTCACCGCTGCACTCCAGCAATTCTCGCGCCGCCCGGTCGCGCTCTCGCTGCTGCGTCCGGGCGAAATCAGCGACATCGTCTATTTGCGCGCCATCTTGCACAATGCCGTCCCTGCGGTGGAGGCAAATACCGCAGGATTACGCGGCCAGATCACCCGCGCCGCGACTTTGCGTGAGGAAACCGCGCAAACCACAGGAGCCTTGCAAGCCGAAGAGCGCGCGCTGGCGGAACGCCAGGTCGAACTCGCCGATATCGAAAGCGCCCGCCGCCTCGCCGCGCGCGAGGCCGGAACCGCCGCCGACCGCGAGGCCGAACGCGCGCTGGCGCTCGCCGAACAGGCGCGCGATCTGGACGGGCTGGTGGAAGAGCTGGAAGGCGCGGCGACGCTGCGCCAACGGCTCGCCGCTTTGCCCGGCCCCGAACTGCGCCCGGGCAGCAATAGCGGCAATGCGCCCGCCGCCCCGACTGCCGCCGCAACCACTGCCGACCGCTCCGCCCCGCGCCCCTATGTTCTGCCCGTCACCGGTCGCACCGTCGCCGGGTTCGGCGCATCGCAGGGCGCCGGGCTGAGCCAGGGCTTGACGCTGGCGCCCATCGCCGGGGCACAAGTGATCGCTCCCGCTGAAGGCCGGGTAGGGTTTGCCGGTTCCTATCGCGGCTTTGGCCGGATCGTGATTATCGAGCACGAAGGCGGCTGGACGAGCCTGATTACCGGCCTCGCGCGGCTCGATGTCCGCACGGGGCAGGAACTGGTCGGCGGCGCGCCGCTGGGCATTGCCGGGCCGGGCAACCCACAGATCACGCTCGAACTGCGCCGTGATGGCGAGCCGGTGAACCCGCTCCTTTATACTCGCTAATTATGTTCGGCCCGCGCATCCGCGCGTGCCATCCTCGGTGCTATTCGCTTCGCCAGAACTTCGTTCCGGCTGCGCGGCACCTGCGGGTCGGCCGCTTGGCCTCGGTCACTCGCTTTGCTCGTGAACGCGCCTCGTTACCCATCAAAACCCCCGCCCAAAACCTCATCTGGCGTTCAGACCGCAGCTGCGATACACCCCCGCTCGGGACAGTGCCCGTGCAGGAATGATATGAAGACCAGACTCTCGACCAAATTCGCTCCCGCCATCCGCGCTGCGGCGCTGTGCACCGCGGTGGCGCTGGTGCCCGCCACCACCTCCGCACTCGCGCAAATGGAAGGGCGCGCATCGCCCGAATTCCAGCGGCTGTTCGCCACCTACCAGCGGATCAAGACCAGCTATGTCGAGCCGGTGGAGGACGAAGTCCTGATCCGCGGCGCGATTGACGGGATGCTGGCCGCGCTCGATCCGCACAGCGCCTATCTCGATGGCACCCAGCTCGAACGCCTCACCACCATGATTGACGGCAATTACCAGGGGCTGGGCATTTCGATCCAGATGGATGACGGCGCGGTGCGCATCATCTCGCCCTTCCGTGGCAGCCCTGCCGAGACGGCGGGCCTCGCTGCGGGCGATTACATCACCCATATCAATGGCGAGCTGATTTACGGACAGGATGTCGATTACGCGGTCTCGCAAATGCGCGGCCCGGCAGGCTCCTCGGTCGAACTGACGATTTTCCGCCCAGGGCGCGAGGATTCCTTCGACGTCACCGTAACGCGCGGCGTAATCGAGCTGGAGCCGGTGACCTGGGAACTGCTCGACGGCAATATCGCGCATATCTCGGTCAATGAATTTTCCGCCGATGTCGGCGCTGACGTGCTCGCCGGACTGCGCGCCTTGCAGGAAGAGGCGACCGGAGAGCTGGCGGGCATCGTGCTCGATCTGCGGCGCAATCCGGGCGGCTCGCTCGATGAAGCGGTGGCGCTGTCCGATCTGTTCCTCGATTCAGGCCAAATCGTCTCGCAGCGCGGGCGCACGCGGCGCGATTCGCTCTATTACGATGCCGAAAGCGTCTATCGCGGCGATGTGGCGGAAGGCATTCCCATCATCGTGCTGATCGACGAAGGCTCGGCCTCGGCTTCCGAAATCGTCGCGGGCGCGCTGCAGGATCACCGCCGCGCGCTGGTGATGGGCGAACGCAGCTTCGGCAAGGGCAGCGTGCAGACGCTGTTGCCGCTCACCCGCGATTCGGCGCTGAAGCTGACGACGGCGCGGTACTACACGCCCTCGGGCCGCAGCGTGCAGGAGAACGGGATCGAGCCCGATATCCGCGTGCCGCAGCTGTCCGATCCCGATGCCGAACGCCGCCAGCGCCTTGCGCTGCGCGAAAGCGATCTGCGCGGGCATCTGATCAACGAGATCGGCGCGGAAGACGATACGCTCGAACGCGACCGGCTGGACGATCCGCGCTTCCAGCTGACCGCTGCGCAGCTGGAGGAAATGGGGATCGAGGATTTCCAGCTCGATTACGCGGTGCGCACGTTGCGGCGGCGGGCGGGTGTTTCGGTAGCGCGGAATTGAGGCGATCCTTGGCAATCGCTAGGCGGGATTCATGACCCAACCTCTCCCTACATCGGACCGCATCGCCCAGCGGCTGGCGCTGGCCGTGCCCGCGCTGCTGCTGGGCGGGGCCTATCTCTCGCAATACGGCTTTGGCCTCTATCCGTGCGAAATGTGCTGGTGGCAGCGTTACCCGCATTTCGCTGCGCTGGCACTGGCGCTGCTCTCGCTCTTCGCGCCGCCCCGGCGGATGTGGATCGCGCTGGCGGCGGGGGGAATTCTCACCTCGGGCCTGATCGGCGGGTTCCATGCCGGCGTCGAATATGGCTGGTGGCAGGGCATTACCGGCTGCGCGACGGGCGCGTCCGACCCACTCAGCTTCGATGTCGTGCGTTGCGACGTTGCACCGTGGTCTTTCATCGGTATTTCGCTCGCCGGGTGGAATGCGCTTCTTTCTATCGGCAGCGCGATGGCCATATGGGTGCTGCTGCTGGCGAAGGAGAGAACCGCATGACTGCCACCAAAGACCGTTCGGAAATGATCCGCGTCGATCAGGCGGGCGAGTTTGGCGCGACGCGCATTTATGCCGGGCAACTCGCCGTAATGGGCGAACGCGGCCCGCATTCGGCGGAAATCCGCGCCATGGCAGAGCAGGAGCGCGTCCACCGCGAGGAGTTCGACGCGCTGATGGCGAAGCGCGGCGTGCGGCCCACCGCGCTGCAACCGTTCTGGAACCTCGCCGGATACGCGCTGGGCGCGGGCACCGCGCTGATCGGCCCCGAAGCCGCGATGGCCTGCACCGCAGCGGTCGAGACCGAGATCGACAAGCATTATTCCGACCAGCTCGCCGAGCTGGAAGCCGATGGCGATGATCCCGAACTCGCCGCGATGATCCACCGCTTCCGCGAGGACGAGCGCGAGCACCGCGATACCGCCTTCGAGCATGGCGCGGAGAAAGCGCCCGCCTATCCGCTGCTCTACGCCGCGATCCGGCTGGGCTGCAAAGTGGCGATCAAGGTCTCGCAGAAGGTCTGAGCCTGCGCGCGCTGCTTCATGGCGCATTCAAGCTGGGTTCTGCTATGGGTGACGGACATAACACTGATCCGAGGTTTTCGATGAGTCGCTTGCTCACCCTGTCCGCCGCTGCACTGGTCGCGATCACCGCGATGCCCGCTGCCGCGCAAGACCGCCCTGCGCAAGGGCCCGCGCAGCCGCCCGAATACAGGGTCAACCAGCTTATCATTTATGGCGAGGACCCGTGTCCGCAGTCCGATGACAACACCATCAATGTCTGCGCGCGGCTGGCTGAAAGCGAGCGCTATCGCACCCCGCCGCGGTTGCGCAATGTGAACTCGCCCGCCAATGAAAGCTGGACGAACCGCGCGGAAAGCCTTGAGGTTTTGGGCGCCTTCGGCCCGCTCAGCTGCACGCCCACGGGGCTAGGCGGCGACAATGGCTGCACGCTCGAAATGATCGAGGCCGCCTATGCCGAACGCGCGCAGGGCAGCGATGTGCGCATGGGCCAACTGGTCGCCGAAGCGCGCGCCGAACGCCTGTCCGAGATCGACGGCAATGCCGCGCTGACACAGGCCCGGGTTGAGGAGCTGGAGCGCGCCGAGTTCGAACGCCGCCGCGCCGCGCAGGGCGAGACGCTGCCCGACGAAGAAGGCCCGCCGCCGGTGCTGGTCGATCCGAGCCGCATTCCGGCCGAACCGCCCGCGGTTCCGCCGACGCGGGACGATTGATCGCGCACCTCCGGGGGTGGCGTCAGCCTTCTCCGGGAAAGCGGTCAAACCCTGGTAGCGTATCGAGGGCTGCCATGTAGCTTCGCCGCTCCGCCAGCTGGATTTGCGCTTGCGGCGGAATGGCATCGGGCTCGTCGAGAGTGACCGACTGAATGTCGACGATCCCCGGCAAAACAGCTTCGTTCACGAAAAAGAGCGGCGTGCCGCAGGTGCCGCAAAACGCGCGCATCGAACCCGAAGGGGCAGTGTAGCGGACAGGCTCTCCCTGCGTCACGCTGAACCCTTCGGCGGGCATCGCCAGCCACGCGAGCACCGGTGCCCCGCTCGCCATCTGGCAATCGCGACAGTGGCACAGCGCATGATGCGCTGCTGTTCCCTCGGCTTCATATCGCACCGCGCCGCAGCGGCAGCCGCCTGTAATCTTCCCCATTCCCATGCCTTCTCTTGAAAAAGAGGAGAACATTACACGAACACAGGCTCAGCTCAAAGCAATATCCGGCGCGTCTTCCTGTTTCATCCCGACGACATGATAGCCCGCATCGACGTGGTGCGTCTCGCCGGTCACGCCCGATGAGAGGTCCGAGCAGAAATACAGGCCCGCACCGCCGACATCTTCGATGGTGACATTGCGGCGCAGCGGCGCGTTCAATTCGTTCCACTTCAGAATATAGCGGAAATCGCCAATCCCGCTCGCCGCCAGCGTCTTGATCGGCCCCGCGCTGATCGCGTTTACGCGGATACCGTCCGGCCCCAGATCATTGGCGAGATATTGCACGCTGGTTTCCAGCGCCGCCTTGGCGACGCCCATCACATTGTAATGCGGCACGACCTTTTCCGCGCCGTAATAGGTGAGCGTCACGATGCTGCCGCCATCACTCATCAGCGGCGCGGCGCGTTTGGCGGCGGCGACCAGCGAGTAGGCGGAAATGTTCATCGTCATCAGGAAATTGTCGAGGCTGGTATCGACATATTTGCCGCGCAGCTCGTTCTTGTCCGAAAAGCCGATGGCGTGGACGAGGAAATCGAGCTTGCCCCAGCGGCTTTCGATCTCCGCAAAGGCCGCATCCATTGCTGCCATGTCGGAGACATCGCATTCGATCAGGAAATCGCTGCCCACTTGCTCGGCCAGCGGGCCGACGCGCTTTTTCAAGGCTTCGCCCTGATAGGAGAACGCCATTTCCGCGCCATGTTCGTGCAGCTTTTTGGAAATGCCCCAGGCCAGCGACTTGTCATTCGCCAGCCCCATGATGAGGCCCTTTTTGCCTGCCATCAGACCCGTCATTGCGATACTTCCTCCGTCCTGTCTGCCTGCGCCCGATGGCCCGGATCGCCGAGTCGGCGGCGTTCCTCCTCGGGCGTTTCGGCCAGCGCGGCGTTCAATTCCGCTCCGGCGACAACTCCTAAGCCTACCAGCCAGAAAAAGAAAAGCGCGATCATGAAACCGGCCAGCGGGCCGTAGGTCAGATCGTAAGTGAACAGGCCGCGCAGCAAGGGCGGCAGGACGACTGTCACTGCAAACCACCATACTGTCACCAGCAGCGCGCCGGGCCATTTGGGATACCGCTTGCCGCGGTATTTCGGCGGAGTCAGCGCCACGAACAGCAAGAGGATCGAACCATAAAGGACAATCGTCGGAATGATGCGTGACCATTCGAGCGTGTTCACCACGGTATAGAATTGGGGCATCGCCGCCTCGATCACTTCCTGCGCCGTGCCGATCATCACTTGCGCGATCAGCGACGTCATCAGCAACAGCACCGCGCCGATGATGATGGCGGTGGTGGCCAGCCGGTATTGCCAGAACGCCCGCGTCGCCCGCGTGCCATAGGCGCGGCGCAGAATGTCGCGGATCGTTTCGATCAGGCTCCCCACCGTCCAAAGACCGATGGCGCCGCCGATCCAGAGGAGCCAGCCGCTGCGCGCATCGATCACGCTGCGCGCCGCCGGGCCGATCACGTCCGCGACCACCGGCGGCATCGCGGTGAGCAGCGCATCGATGGTCGCCACGCGGTCGGCATAGTCGCCCGCCACGCTGAAAATCGCCGCCGCGGTGATGAAGAAGGGGAAAATCGCCAGCACTGACATATACGCAAGGTTGCCGGCGTGGATGGTGCCATCGTTGAAGGTGCTCACCACCACCCGCTTGAGCACCACCCAGGCGCGCGTGCCGGGACCGATGCGGGTGTGCAGATCGGCAAATTCAGCCGGTTTGTGGACGTCGCGCGCGCGGGCCTCGGGCGAGTAATCGGGCAGCGGCTGCCCGCTTTCGCTATCGCGCGGCGAAGGAGTGTGCGGAGCCATTGGCGGGGGAGACTAACAGCGCGGGCCGCGATTGGCCAACAGGCAATCAGCCGCCCATGTCGCTGCGCGGATTGGCGGGGTCGCTCCAGCCGTCGAGCTTTGCGGCAAGCTCTGCCACATCCTCCGGCAACTGGATTTCGAGCGTGACGAGCTGGTCACCGCGCCCGCCGCCCTTCTTGCTCCAGCCCTTGCCCTTCAGCCGCAGCACCTTGCCCGAGCTGGAACCCGGCGCGATGGTGAGCATCACCGCGCCGTCCACCGTGGGCACTTTCACCTTCGCGCCATGCACCGCTTCGCTCAGGGTAATCGGCAGATCGAGGCGGACATCATCGCCCTCGCGCCAGAAATGCGCGTGCGGCGTGACGGAAATCGTCACAATCCCGTCGCCCGTGCCGCCGGGGCCCGCCTGGCCCTTGCCCTTCAGCCGCATTTGCGTGCCGTCTTCGACGCCCTCGGGCAGCGAAAGGTCAATGGTCTTGCCATCGGCCAGCGCAATACGCTGCTTGGCGCGGGCAGCAGCATCCACGAACGGCACGGTCAGCTTGTAGCGGATATCCGCGCCCTTGCGCGGCGGGGGCGGCGGAGGAGAGCGGAATTGCGCACCGCCAGCGCGCGCACCGCCGCCACCACGCCCGAACAGCCCTTCGAAAAGATCGCCCAGATCCATGTCCTCGGTACCAAAGCCTTGGAAGTCGGACGAGGAATATTGCCGCCCGCCCGCGCCATTGAACCCGCCGCCGGGGCGCGATCCGCCAAAACCGCCCCCGAAAGGCGAGCGCGGATTGCCGTCCGCATCAATCTCGCCGCGATCAAACTGTGCGCGCTTGGCCTTATCCGACAGCAGATCATAAGCCTGCGTGACTTTGGAAAACCGCTCCGACGCGTCGGGCTTGTCCTTGTTGCGATCGGGATGCAGCTCTTTCGCCAACGTGCGGTAGGCAGACTTGATCTCCGCCTCGCTCGCCTGCCGGCCAACGCCAAGAGTGGTGTAGGGATCGCTCATGGTGTGTTAGGTAGGTAAAGCGCGGGTTTTGCGCAAGAGACGGCTTTCCTACGCTGCCCCACAGGTTTAGGGCTGCGCGCATGACCGCTCGCCCTTGTCCGGAATTGGCTTCATTTGAGACCAACGGGATTTTCTCTCCTGAACCCTGTAACAGGTGTAACAGGTTCCGGCCAAGCCATTGAAAGAAAACGATGTCTGAAGACACTATCCCGACCGCCGATCCCTTCGCCATCTTCGATGACTGGTTCGCCGAAGCGCAGGCGAGCGAGCCGAACGATCCCAACGCCATGTGTTTGGCGACCGCTACGCCCGCGGGTCTTCCCTCGGCGCGGATGGTGCTGCTGAAGGGCCATGATGCGCGCGGTTTCGTGTTCTACACCAATGCGCAGAGCCGCAAGGGCGGGGAAATCCGCGCCAATATGCAAGCTGCGCTGCTATTCCACTGGAAAAGCCTGCGCCGCCAGATCCGCATCGAAGGCCCGCTGGAAGAAGTCACCAGCGCAGAGGCCGATGCCTATTTCCACTCGCGCCCCTTTGTCAGCCAGGTCGGCAGCGTAGCAAGCGACCAGTCGCGCCCGCTGGACAGCCGCGAGACGTATCTGGAGCGAGTCGAAGCCATCAAGGCGCAATATGAGGCAGCGGGCCAAGTCCCGCGCCCGCCGCACTGGACGGGCTTTCGCGTGAAGCCCGTCGCCATCGAGTTCTGGCATGACCGCCCCAACCGCCTGCACGAACGGCGGCAGTTCGTGCGCTCCGCTGACCATGCGGGGGATGGCTGGACCAGTACGCTGCTGTATCCGTGATGATTGGACTCACAACAGCCGCTCGTCCTGAGCCTGTCGAAGGACGCGAGTGCCAACGTCCTTCGACAGGCTCAGGACGAGCGGGGGGAGTGGAATGAACGACACCCGCGCCTCGCTCACCCGCAGTGCCGCGCTTGCCTCGATCAGCTTGGCGCTGTTTCTTGGCGTGCTCAAAGGCTGGGCGGTGTGGCAGACCGGCTCGACCGCGATGCTCGGCTCGCTGGCAGATACGACGCTTGATCTGGTGGCGAGCATTGCGACGCTGCTCGCCGTCTGGGTCGCGGCGCATCCGGCGGATGACAACCACCGCTTCGGCCACGGCAAGGCAGAGGCGCTCGCAGCCCTGTTCCAGGTCATCCTCATCACGCTGTCGGCGGGCGCCATCGCTTTCCGCGCGGTATTGCGGTTGGTCGAGGGCGGGGAAACCCGCGCGGCAGAGGCGGGGATCGGGGTCTCGCTGGTTGCGATTGTCGCCACCCTCGCGCTGGTCGCGTGGCAGCGGCACGTGGTGAAGCGAACGGGATCGGTGGCGATTGCGACCGACCAATTGCATTACCAGTCCGACCTGCTGCTCAATCTTGCGGTGATCGCGGCGCTGGTGCTCGACCAATATGCCGGGTGGAGCCAGGCCGATCCGCTGTTCGGCCTCGGCATTGCGGCGTGGCTGCTGTGGAATGCGTGGCAAGCGTCGGGCGAGGCGATCAATCACCTGATGGACCGCGAATGGCCCGAAGAGCAACGTCGCGCTTTCGTCGAGCGGGCCGCGCGGCATCCGGAGCTCGCCAAAATGCACGATCTGCGCACCCGCACCAGCGGCACGCAGGATTTCGCGCAGTTCCATGTCGATCTGCCAGCCAGCATGACCGTGGCCGAGGCGCATGACGTGATCGAGCGGGTGGAGGCGGACTTGCTCGCAGCCTTCCCCAACACCGAAATCCTCATCCATATCGACCCGGAGGGCCATGTGGACGAGCCCGGCAATGTCCTGGTCGAGGCGGACGAGTTCAAAAAGCTGGAGAACGGACAATGAATGCAATCGCCGTCCCCTATTGGCATATCGATGCCTTCGCCGACCGCCTTTATGGCGGCAATCAGGCGGCGGTGGTGATCCTCGATGCGTGGCCCGCCGACGAGGTGATGCGCGACATCGCGGCGGAAAACCTGTTTGCCGAAACCGCCTTCCTGTTGAAGGACACCAGCGGCGCGGCCGATTGGGAACTGCGCTGGTTCACGCCGACCAGCGAGGTGAAAATGTGCGGCCATGCAACTCTGGCGAGCGGCCATGCGGTGCTGACCCACGATGGCAGTGAGAAGGTGACATTCCGCACCCGCAATGCAGGCATTCTCGAAGTCGCGCGCGATGCGGCAGGATACGCGCTTTCGCTTCCCGCAGGCCGAGTCGAGGAACGCGCGATGCCCGATTTGCTGGCGGCGCTCGGCGTGACAGGCACAGTCTTCGATACTGTCGAGGGGGTCGAAGAGACCGCGATCATCCTGCTCGAAGACGAGGCTGCCGTTCTGGCCGCCGCGCCGGACATGGCAGCCTTGGGCGCTATCGACCGGATGGCGATCTGCACCGCACCGGGCATCGCCACCGATGTTGTCAGCCGGGTCTTCGTGCCCGCATGGGGGGTGCCCGAGGACAGCGTGACGGGTGCCGCTCATGCGGCGCTCACACCTTTCTGGTGCGACCGTCTAGGGCGGGAGAGCTTCACGGCCTACCAAGCGAGCGAGCGCGGCGGGCATTTGCGCTGCACCCGCGCCGGTGAGCGCGCCATCTTGAGCGGCCAGTGCGTGACCGTTGCCGAAGGGCGCTTCTACGTTCCGGGATAGAGCCGGAAAATGTCGGCGAGTTGCTCGACCAGCGCGGGCCGCTGCTCGCCTTCGGTCACGCCCAGCCGCACCACGGTGAGCCGCTGTTCGGGCGAGACGATGACATATTGCCCCAAATGGCCGACCAGCGCGAAGGCGCTTTCCGGCCCCTGATCGGGGAACAGTACCACGCGCTCGGTGCCCGAATCGCGGTTGAGCCAGAGCTGCGCGCCGTAATCGCCCGTGGCGGGGTTCTCCGCGCGCATAAAGTCGATCCATCCGCGCGGCACGATCTGCGCGCCCGCGACCGAGCCGCCATTGCGCAGGAATTCGCCGATCCGCGCCCAGTCGCGCGGGGTGGCCCAGATCGCGCTGCCGCCCACCAGCGTGCCCGCCGCGTCATATTCGCCGCGTAAGGATTCCAGCCCCAGCGGCACGGCGAGCCGCGCGTCGAGAAATTCCGCCATTATCGCCTGCCGCGCGCGCGCATCGCCATCGGGCGCAAGCACATCGGTGGCGATATCGGACAGGATCACGCTGCTCGCGGTCGAATACTGGAAATGCGTGCCCGGATCGTATTCGAGCGGCTGCGCTTCCGCCCAGGCCGACATATCGTCGCGCCCTTCCATGAACATCATCCGCACTTCGGAGGATTCGAACGCCGGATCGTGCCGCTCGCGGTGGCGCAGGCCGGATCGCATTTGAAGGAGGTGGCGCAGCGTGATCTCGGCGCGCGGATCGCCGCTGCGCTGCCATGTGTCGACCGGCGCCGCTGCATCGAGGCTAAGCCGCCCGTCCGCCACCATCATCCCGATCACCAGCGCGGTGACCGTTTTCGACATCGACCAGCCGATTTGTGGCGTTTCCGGCCCGAAACCCTCGGCATAGCGTTCCGCCACAATCTCGCCGCGATGCATCACGATGACCGCGCGGGTTTCGCCAATGCCTTCGGCGGTGAACAGTTCATCCACCGCGCGCGCCAGCTGCTCGCGCGAGACCCCGGGCTCGACCACCACCGCTTCCATCGCCGCGTCTGACAAAGGCGGTGGCGGAGGCGGGCCATCTTGCGAACAGGCGGCAAGCGCCAGCAGCGCGGCAAAGGCCACTGGCGAGCGGAGACAAGCGGGGCTAAGGGCGGGGCGGCGCGACATCGGTGGCGCGCTCTTTCCAATAGAGGCGAGCGAATGGCAACTGCAAAACGGGCAAAAGCGGGCTGGGGCACCATCACTTTCCGTGTGTTGGCGCTGGCGGGCATTGCCGGCGGCCTGCTGTGGTTCTTCTTCGGCGCGTTCGCCAGCGGGATGAGCGTGGCGGGCACAGGCTACGCGGCGAAGACTGCCTGTTCCTGCCGCTTCCTCTCCGGACGCGAACTGGGCTCCTGCGACGCGGATCTGGGTGGTGGCTTCGCCATGGTCTGGCTGAGCGAGGATGCCGACGAGCAAAGCGTCACCGCCACCGTCCCCGGCCTCGCCAGCACAACGGCAACCTATCAGGACGGCCCAGGTTGCGTGCTCGAAAGCTGGGAGGGCTAGGTGCTTACCGTAGCCGTCGCGTCGATCCAGCCGCCGCCGACCACGCGGTCGCCCGCATAGATCACCGCTGCCTGTCCCGGCGCGACGCCATATTCGGGCGCGGCGAAGTGCAGCGTCACAGTCGCACCATCCCCCAGCGGACCGTCGAGCGTGACCGGCACCGGCTTGGCGAGCGAGCGCACTTTGGCGGTGAGCGGCGCATCGGGCAGCGGGCCGATGCGGTTGGTCTCCACGATGGTGGCCGAACCGACCGCCAGCATCTGCTTTGGCCCCACGCGCACCTCAGCCGTCTCCGCATCGAGCGCGATCACATAGAGCGGTTCGGGCTGACCGCCGATCTCCAGCCCGCGCCGCTGGCCGACGGTGTAATGGATGATCCCCGGATGCTGCCCCAGCACCGCACCGGTTGCGGCATGGACGATATCGCCCGGCCGCCCGCCTTCGGGACGGATCTTGGTGACGATTTTGGCATAATCGCCATCGGGCACGAAGCAGATGTCCTGACTGTCGGGCTTGTTCGCCACGACCAGACCGAAGCTCTCGGCGATATCGCGCACCTGCGCCTTGGGCAGGCCGCCGAGCGGATAGCGAATGTATTCGAGCTGCTCTTCGGTGGTGGCGTAGAGGAAATAAGACTGGTCGCGCGCCGGATCATGCGCGCGGTGCAATTCGACGCCTGCCGCGCCGCGTTCGCGCCGGACATAATGACCGGTGGCGAGGCAATCGGCACCCAGTTCCTTTGCCATCCGCAGCAGATCGGTGAATTTCGGCCCCATATTGCACCGGATGCAGGGAATGGGCGTGCGGCCCGCCAGATATTCGTCGGCAAAAGTCTCGACGACCTCCTCGCGGAAGCTCGATTCGTGGTCGAATACATAATGCGCGATGCCCAGCCGGTCGGCGACCATTTGCGCGTCACGGATATCGTCGCCCGCGCAGCAGGCCCCCTTGCGCCCCGTCGCCGCGCCGTAATCGTAAAGCTGCAGCGTAATGCCGATCACTTCCGCGCCCGTCTGCGCGGCCAAAGCGGCGACCACCGAACTGTCCACTCCGCCCGACATGGCGACGACAATCCGGCACTCTGCCGCAGGGCGCGGCAGGTCGAACAGGGCTTCGGCGTTAACCGCGTCTGGCGATGCAGAAGTGGTGGCAGGCAATGCAGGCATGGCCGCGCCCATACACGCTTGCGCACTGCGGCAAAACCCCCGCGATAGCAGCGCCGAAGGGTCGCGTGCGGCGCGGTTGAATTTGTAACAGATGGTTAAGCGCGATTTTACCCGATCTTGACGCTTGCTGCCTAAAGACGTCAGCCATGTTCGAAGGAAAACCGCCTTTTGCGCCCGAGGCGCGGGTTTGGAAGCATGGCGAGGCCGTGGAGGATTCGCTGTGCCCGGTCGACTGGGACGAGCTGAAGGCCCGGTTGGCCGCAGCGCGCGACTTGCGCAGCGAATGGAGCGATGCGGCAGTGTGCGAGGATGCCAGCTTCGATGCCGATTCGGCACGGCGGCTGGCGGCCCGGCACGACCGGATCGACGAACTCGCCTTCGACGACCCGCCCCTAGCCAATGGCAAAGGCGGCGTTAACCCTGATGATTTAGCCAATGGCAAAGGGGCTTGCCCCACTATTGGCCGGCAAAGCGAAAATGGCGAACCGGCCAATCGAGGAAACACATGATCGAGAACCAGAAAATCCGTCCGGCACAAGTCATCGGTCCGCTCGGCGAACCGTTGACGCTGGCAGATCTGCCGGCGCCCAGCACAAAACGCTGGGTGGTGCGCCGCAAGGCCGAGGTCGTGGCGGCCGTGAATGGCGGGTTGCTGACGATTGACGAAGTGCTCGAACGCTATGGTCTGACGCTGGAAGAATTCGCCGGTTGGCAGCGCGCGGTCGACCGTTCGGGGATGCAGGGCCTGCGCGTCACCCGCATCCAGCATTACCGCGATCTCTACGAACGCCAGCTCAAATACTGATTTTTCTTTCGTAAAATCTGCTAACGCACATGGGGAGTCCCGGAACATCGGGGCTCCCCTTTGCGTTTGGGGTTTGTCCCGTGGGTTCGGGGGAAACGAAAGAGGAGATAGAATATGGGTTGGATTGCAACAATTATCCTTGGCGGCATCGCCGGTTGGCTGGCAAGCAAGGTCATGGGTCGCGATGCCTCGATGGGCATTCTTTTGAACATTGTGGTCGGTGTGATTGGCGGCCTGATCGGCAGCTTCATCGGCAACTACACCGGTTTCCTGACGGACGATGCTGGTTGGATCATGTATCTGGTCACCGCAACCATCGGCGCGGTGGTGCTGCTGGGCATCATCAACCTTGTGCAGCGCGGCAAGGTTCGCTGATCGCCCGCATCAGGCGAACAATCGTAGGGCGGAGTGCTGCGGCGCTCCGCCCTTTTCATTTGCGCTTTGTCGATGGCAGTGCCCCGCTCGGCGAGGTTTGCATTGCGCCTGCCCGCCAAGCCCGCCAAAGGGCAGGCTCGGGGCAAGCGCATATAGTCGCATCCATGCATTCGCTGTGCTAAAGCCCTAACGCACCTCTGGCCGCAGCGCGGCCATCCAGACCAGGGCAATGGGCCGATGAATTACGAAACACGCGTCGCTGCAGACAACGAAGCCGGTTCAATGGTGACCAATGCCGGACATGGCGGCACTCCCGCCGCCGGTGAAGCTGCACCCGCGCGCCGCCGCAATCTGTGGATCGCGATTGCCGTGCTGGTGATCGGCGCGATCATCGCCGCCTTCATGCTATCGGGCGGCGAGGAAGAAGCGCCCTTCACGCCCAGCGCCGAAGATGCCGCCACTCTGCCCGCCGTTACCGTTGCCGTGCCCGGTTCGGGCACATTGGAAGGCGTGATTAACGCAACCGGCACGCTGGCGGCGCGGCGCGCGATTCCTGTCGGCGTGGTCGGTGAAGGCGGACGGGTGACGCAGGTCACCGTCGATGCCGGAGACTGGGTGCGCGCCGGGCAGGTGCTGGCGGTGATCGACCGTTCGGTGCAAAACCAGCAGCTTGGTGCACTTTCGGCGCAAATCGATGTGGCGCAGGCCGATGCCGATCTGGCGCAAGCCAATCTCGACCGCGCGCTGCAATTGGTGGAGCGCGGCTTTATCAGCCAGGCCGATATCGACCGGCTCACCGCCACCCGCGATGCGGCTGTGGCCCGCGTGAATGTCGCCCGCGCGCAATTGGGCGAACGGCGCGCGCGCAATGCGCAGCTCAATATTGTCGCGCCCACCTCGGGGCTGGTGCTTGAGCGCATGGTCGAACCCGGCCAGACCGTAGGCGCAGGCTCGGGCGCGCTGTTCACGATTGCGCAGGGCGGCGAGATGGAATTGCTCGCGCGGATCGGCGAGAACGAGTTGAGCCAGCTTGGCGTCGGGATCAGCGGCACAGTGACGCCGGTGGGCACCGATCAGCAATTCACCTGCCAGATCTGGCAGATTTCGCCCGTGATCGACGAAACCTCACGGCAGGGCACGGCGCGCTGCGCATTGCCGTATGACCGCGCGCTGCGCCCCGGCGGTTTTGCCGGTATCACGCTGGCGAGCGGCACCTCGGTCGCCACCCGCCTGCCCGAAAGCGCGGTGCTGTCGGACGATGAAGGCAGCTATGTCTATATCGTCAACGCCGAGGACACGGTGGAACGCCGCGATGTGGAGCTGGGCGCGATCAGCGATGATGGCATTGTGATTGCCGGCGGAATTGACGGCAGCGAGCGCGTCGTGCTGCGCGCAGGCGGCTTCCTCGCCCCGGGTGACCGTGTGCGCCCCGTGCGCGAAGGTGCGGCGCAAGAGTAGGCCCGATGGATTTCAGCCAAGCCTCCGCCTGGGCGATTCGCAACCCGATCGTCCCCATCCTCGCTTTCATCGGCCTGATGTTTGCAGGCGTGCTGGCGTTCAACGATATGGACGTGCAGGACACGCCGGACATCGAATTCCCGGTGGTGCAGGTCAGCATTTCCCAACCCGGCGCGGCCCCGTCCGAAGTCGAGAACCAAATCACCCAGCGGGTCGAGGCGGCGGTCGAAACGCTTGACGGGATCGAGAATATCTATTCCTCCGCCAGCGAGGGCAACAGCTTCACCAGCATCGAATTCGCGCTCGGCACCGACATTGCCGAAGCGGTGAACGAGGTGAAGAGCGAGATCGACAATATCCGCGGCGAATTGCCCGACGGAATTCTCGAACCGCGCGTCTTCAAACAGCAAACGAGCTCACAGCCGATCGTCAGCTTTGGCGTGGCTGCTGACGATATGACGCTGGAGGAGCTGAGCTGGTTCATCGACGATACGGTGACCAAGGAATTGCTCACGGTTGACGGGCTTGCCGAAGTCAGCCGGCGCGGCGGGGTGGACCGCGAAATCCTTGTGATCCTCGATCCCGCGCGGATGCAGTCGCTTGGCGTCACCGCCAGCCAGGTCAACACCGCGCTGCGGCAGGTCAATTTCAACGCAGCGGGCGGGCAGGCGGAAATCGCCGGATCGCGCCAGTCGGTGCGCGTGCTGGGCAATGCCGAGACCGCGTATGAACTCTCGCAAATGCAGCTCAATCTGGGCGGCGGGCGGACGGTAAAGCTCGCTGATATCGCATCGGTTTCGGACAGCTTCGGCGAAGTGCGCACGGTGGCCAAGGTGAACGGCCAGCAGGTCGTCACCTTCTCCGTCACCCGCGCGCGCGGTGAAAGCGATGTGCGCGTGTATGATGACGCGGTCGAAGTGTTGCAGCGGCTGGAAGAGGCCAATCCCGGCATCACGTTTACCCGCCTCTTCACCGAAGTCGATTACACGCGCGGCCAGTATGAAAGCAGCATGGCCTTGCTGGTGGAAGGCGCGCTGCTGGCGGTGATCGTGGTGTTCCTGTTCCTGCGCGATTGGCGCGCGACGCTGATCGCGGCTTTGGCGATCCCGCTATCCGCCATCCCGACCTTCTATTTCATGGAAGCGTGGCTCGGTTTCTCGCTGAACACGCTCTCGCTGCTCGCGCTCGGCCTCGTGGCGGGGGTGCTGGTGGATGACGCGATTGTCGAGATCGAGAATATCGTGCGCCATATGCGCATGGGCAAAACCGCCTATCAGGCGAGTATCGATGCGGCGGACGAAATCGGCCTGCCTGTGGTGGCGACGACCTTCTGCATCGTCGCGGTGTTCCTGCCGGTTGGTTTGATGCCGGGCATTTCCGGCCAGTTCTTCAAGAATTTCGGCCTGACTGTGGTGGTCGCGGTGCTGATGAGCCTTGCGGTCGCGCGCCTGATCACCCCGATGGCAGCGGCCTATTTCCTCAAGGCCGAAGGGCACGGGACGCATGGCGAAGGCCCGATGATGGACCGCTATATGCGCGTGCTGCGCTGGTCGCTCGACACCAAGGCGTTCCGCGCAATGCGGCGGCGGCTGGGTTTCCAGGGCACGCGCTGGTGGCTCGTCCCTTTCAACATCCTGATTGGCGCGCTGACGGTGGCGGCGATCATGGGACTGATGGCGCTCGGCGCTCCGGCCGAAGAAGCGGCTGCTGCGGCGGCGGCGACTGCGGCTCCGGCGGAGCAGGAATTGCCGCCATGGTGGCTGATCGGCCTCGGCATCTTCCTGATCTGGTGCCTCGGCGCTCTGGTGACGATGATCGTTGGCGGAGTGCTCGGGCGGGGCAAGGATGCAGCGGAGCAGAACGCGCTGATGCGCCGTGCGCGCTATGTGTCCGCCCGCTTCCTCGATCACCGCGTGTGGATGATGCTGCTGGGTGTGGCCTCCTTTGGCGCAACGATCCTAATCGCGGCGCAGCTGCCAGTGCAGTTCTTCCCCGATACCGATAGCGATTTCAGCCGCGTCAGCATCAATATGGTGCCCGGCACCACGCTCGAACAGACCGAGGAAGTGGTCGACCGCATCGCCGCGCGCCTCAGCGAAGAGCAGGAAGTCGCGATTGCGCTGGGCACTTCCTTCGAAGGATCGGGCAATATCAGCCTCGTGCTGCGCGAAGACCGCGCGCGCACCAGTATGCAGTTCGAGCGCGAGCTGACCCCGCTGTTGCAGGACATTCCCGATGCGCGGGTCAATTTCCAGAACAACCAGGGCGGCGGCGGCGGCACGGGCCGCGCGATTTCGATCATGCTGTCGGGCTCCGACCCCGAATTGCTCGACGCCACCGCCACAACTTTGGTCGAACAGATGGCAACGGTCGAAGGTGCGGTCGCGCCGCGGGTCGAGCGTGATTTGCAGCGCCCTGAATTGATTATCGAGCCGCGCGAGGATCTTGCCGCCAGCCTTGGCGTCACCACCGCCGCGCTCAGCCAGGCGATCCGCATCGCGACGCTCGGCGATATCGACCAGAACGCCGCGCGTTTCTCGCTGTCCGACCGGCAGATCCCCATTCGCGTGCGATTGTCCGAAACCGCGCGGCGCGATCTGGCGACGATCCAGAACCTGCCCGTGCCCACTTCGGGCGGCGGCTCGGTGCCGTTGAACCGCGTCGCGGACATTTCGCTCGGCATGGGGCCAACCTCGATCGAGCGGTTCAACCAGAGCCGCCGTGTCTTCGTCGGCCTCGACATCGCGCCCAATGTTGCGCGCGGCGATGTGCTGCTGGCGATCAACGCGCTGCCGATCATGGAAAACCTGCCAGCAGGCGTTTCCAATATGCCGGTGGGCGCGGATGAATGGCAGGCCGATCTGGCGCGCGATTTCCAGACCGCGCTGATCACCGGCCTGTTCCTCGTCTTCGGCGTGCTGGTGCTGCTCTACCGCCGCATCGTGTCACCGCTCGTGAACATGGGCTCGCTGCTGCTTGCCCCGCTTGGCGGCTTCGTTGCGCTGGTGATTGCGGGCTATCTCGAAGGCTTCTCCAGCGGCAACTTCGCCCCGCTGCCCATTTCGATGCCGGTGTTTATCGGGATGCTGCTGCTGCTCGGCATTGTCGCCAAGAACTCGATCTTGCTGATCGACTTCGCTATCGAGGAAATGGATCGCGGCGCGGACAAATTCGCCGCCATCATGGAAGCGGGACACAAACGCGCGCAGCCGATTGTGATGACCACCGTCGCCATGACCGCTGGCATGATCCCCACCGCCATTTCGCTGAGCGGCGATGGCGGCTGGCGCGCGCCGATGGGCACCACGGTGATCGGCGGGCTGATCCTCTCCACCGTGCTGACGCTGGTGATTGTGCCTGCCGGTTTCAGCCTGGCAGACGGGATGGAGAAAAAGCTCGGGCCGTGGCTGCGCGAAAAGTTCCTCACCTATAAGCCGGGCGACAATGCCGCCGACAAAGCTGCGGAGCCGCAGCCTGCCGAATAGTTCGAAACTGACCTTCGCCAGCGGCGCCCCTCTGCCGCCCGACAAGGCGCGGCGGATGCGCATCACCGCAACGCTTCTGCTGGTGGCGATGGCAGCGGTGTTTGTCGGCTCGCACCAGATGCTCGGCGCGCATCCCGCTTGGGGCTATGTCAACGCCTTTGCCGAGGCGGCGATGGTAGGCGGGCTGGCGGACTGGTTCGCGGTGACGGCGCTGTTCCGCCACCCGATGGGCATTCCCATCCCGCACACCGCGATTATCCCGGCCAACAAGGATCGCATCGCCGACACCATGGCGACCTTCCTGCGCACCAATTTCCTCACCCCCGTGGTGGTCGCGCGGCGGATGCGCAGCATGAACGTGGCGAGCGCGGCGGGCGATTTCCTCGTCAGCCGCAGCGCAGGCGAGCAAGGCCGCATCCGTGCAGGCGCGGGGCAGTTGCTGGTCGAACTGCTCGAAACGCTCGATCCTGACCGGCTCGGCCTGCAGGTGAAGGCGGGACTGGCGCGGCAGGCGGAGAAAATGGACGTCTCCCCGCTGCTCGGGCGGCTGCTCGAAAGCGCGATAGCGGGCAACAAGCACCGCCCGCTGATCGACAGCTTCATCCGCTGGGCGGGCGTGACGCTGGAGGACAATGAGGACATGGTGCGCGACGTGGTGCAAAGCCGCGCCAATGCCGTGATCCGCTGGACGGGGCTCGACGGGCGGCTTGCCAATTCGGTGCTCGATGGCCTGTACAAACTGCTCGCCGAAATGCACGTCGATCCCGAGCATCCGGTGCGCGGCAAGGTGGAGGAGGGGCTGGCGAAGCTGGCGCAAGACCTCCAGCACGACCCCGAAACCCGCGCCAAGGTGGAGCGGATGAAAAACGAGCTGCTCGCCAATCCGGCGGTGGCCGACTGGTGGATGGGCGTGTGGGAGCGGCTGCGCCATTCGCTGATCGCCAAGCTGCGCGATCCGGATTCGGCGCTGGGCGGACAAATGGGCGAAAGCCTCGCCGAACTCGGCCAGACGCTGCGCACCGATCCGCGCCTGCAAATGCAGATCAACCGCTTCGCCCGCCGCACGCTGGTGGGTGTGGTCAACCGCTATGGCGAACAGATCGTCAGCCTCGTCTCAACCACTGTGAAAAGCTGGGACGCGAGCACCATCACCCTGCGCATCGAACGCGCCGTAGGCCGCGACCTGCAATTCATCCGCATCAACGGAACGCTGGTGGGCGGACTGGTGGGGCTGGCGATTCATGGTGCGATCGAGGTTGTTTAGAGACTGCCGTCCGCATTGGGCGGGACAACCGCGATGAAAACAATTTGCTGCACGAGGAAATCGGTCACCGGATTGCCCTCGGCATCCAGCGCAACTTCAAACTCGGCATCCTCCATCAGCACGTCGCAGGTAACCGCTTCAATATCGCGCCGCGCCATTTGCGTGACGAGATCGCAGCGGGTCGCATTGCCGTTGCCATCGACGATCATCCGCACAGTCACCGGGCCGCGCGCGAAAATGCTGTCCCGCTCGCGGCCAAAGCGGCGGCCAAGATCGCGCGTCACTTCGCGGATATTGGTGATGCTCGGGTGCCGCTGGAAGCGGCCGCGCGCCGCCCAATCGACGCCATACTCCCGCAATTGTTGCAAAGTGCAGTCGTTGAATTGATCGAACACATCGCCGATCGGGCCGGTGTTGAGCACGAGCGAGGCATTGTCCTCGCCTTGCACGACAAAATGCCGGGTACGGCTGCCCCAATGCGATTCGACTTCGGCCATCGCCGGCCCCTCGCGGAAGGGCTGCCGGGCAAAGGCGAAGCCTTCGCGCGCGCCGATGCTCGCCGGGTTGCGCTGCGGAATGTCCAGCAATGTTCCCGCAGGAACAAAGCCTGCCGCCATGGCATCTTCATGGCTGAAGGCGGAGCCGATCACCGCGAACTGGACGTCCTGAAACGGCTGCAACCGGCGCATTACGAGGGTAACGCGCTGCTCACCACTGGCAAAAATCTGGCTGGCGGTGCAGCCCGATTCGCGCGGAGTGATGCGCCATTCGCGTGTCGGGTTGAGGCCACCGCCGCTGTCGATCACCGCCTGCGCTTCGGCAGACAAAGGCTGCTCCACGCTTTCCTGCGCGGATGCGGAGAGGGGAGCAAATGCGAGTGCTGCGCCTGACGCGCACAAAAGAAAATGCCTCATGCAGCAAGCCTATCAGGCGTGCCACATGAGGCAATAGTCTTTGATAAATCAGAGCTTACTCGTCAGCTCCGGCACGGCGGTGAACAAATCCGCCACAAGGCCGATATCCGCGACCTGGAAGATTGGCGCATCGGGATCCTTGTTGATCGCCACGATCACCTTGGAATCCTTCATGCCCGCCAGGTGCTGGATCGCGCCCGAAATGCCGACCGCGACGTAGAGTTCCGGCGCGACGATCTTGCCCGTTTGGCCGACCTGATAATCATTGGGCACATAGCCCGCATCCACTGCCGCGCGCGAGGCGCCGATGGCGGCGCCCAGCTTGTCCGCCAGCGGCGTGATATATTGCTCGAACGTCGGCCCGTCCTTCAGCGCGCGGCCACCCGAGACGATGATCCCCGCGCTGGTGAGTTCGGGGCGGTCGCTCTTCACCGCGTCCAGCTTCACGAACTGCGAAATCCCCGCATCGCCCGCGCCTGAAACCGCATCGACGCTGGCCGAGCCGCCTTCGGCAGCCGCCTTTTCGAATGCAGTGGTGCGCACGGTGATGACCAGTTTCGGATCGGAGGATTCGACGGTCGCAATGGCGTTCCCGGCATAGATCGGGCGCTTGAAGGCCTTGGGGCCGTCCACCGCGATAATATCCGACAGCTGCATCACATCGAGCATCGCGGCGACGCGCGGCAGCACGTTCTTGCCGGTGGTGGTGGCGGGTGCGAGCACCGCGTCATAGCCATCCATCAGCCCCGCGATCAGCGGCGCGACATTCTCGGCCAGGCCGTTGGCATAGGCGGCGTCGCCTGCATGGAGGACTTTCGACACGCCAGCAATTTTCGCGGCGGCATCGGCGGCGGCCGCAGACCCGGCGACCAGCACGTGAACATCGCCGCCAAGCTGGGCAGCAGCGGTGACAGTCGCAAGAGTTGCATCAGCGATGGCATCGCCAGCGGTTTCAGCAAGGACAAGATTGGCCATTATATTCTTACCTCAAAATCCGTTCGCCCTGAGCCTGTCGAAGGGCTGCACTGCAATCTGTAAACCCCGGTCCGTAAGAAAGGACAGTCCTTCGACAAGCTCAGGACACGCGAGGGATGTGTCTCACGCCACCCCGAGCGCTTTGAGTTTGGCGACCAGCGCGTCCACATCGGCGACGATTTCGCCTGCCTTGCGCACCGGCGGTTCGGCCACGTGGGTGGTGGTGATGCGCGGGGTCGTGTCCACGCCGTAATCGGCGGGGGTTTTGACCGCGAGTTCCTTCTTCTTCGCCTTCATGATGTTGGGCAGGCTGGCATAGCGCGGCTCGTTCAGGCGCAGATCGGTGGTGACGATGGCGGGAAGGGTGAGCTTCACCGTTTCCAGGCCGCCATCGACTTCGCGGGTGACCGAGACGCTATCGCCCTCAATCGCCACTTCGCTGGCGAAGGTGCCTTGCGGACGCCCCATCAGCGCGGCGAGCATCTGGCCGGTCTGGTTCGAATCGTCGTCAATCGCCTGCTTGCCGAGCATCACGAGACCCGGCTGCTCTTCATCGGCGATGGCTTTGAGGATCTTGGCGACCGCGAGCGGCTCCACCGCATCCTCGGTTTCCACCAGAATCGCGCGGTCTGCCCCCATGGCGAGCGCGGTGCGCAGCGTTTCCTGCGCTTTGGCCGGGCCGATGCTGACCGCGATGATTTCTTCCGCCTTGCCCGCTTCCTTCAGCCGGATCGCCTCTTCCACGGCGATTTCGCAGAACGGGTTCATGCTCATTTTGACATTGGCGAGATCGACGCCCGAGCCGTCCGCTTTGACGCGCGGCTTCACATTGTAATCAATCACCCGTTTGACGGGGACGAGAATTTTCATCGCTGTGCCCTCTTCACGATTCGGCCCTCTCCGGCCATCCAAGGTATGCCGCTTATGTAAACGACTTGACGTATACGTCAAGCAGCATTGGCCTGCGCCATCGTCCTTGCCCTGAAAGCACTAGGGCCGCAATTCCGAATTGGAAATGCGGCCCTTTGTGTGTGCGGGGTTGGTCGCCCCCGACGGTTCGCCGATATAAACGAGGGCTAGCCAGCTTCCCGCCGATCCAGCTCGGCCTGCAGCCGCTCAATGGTCTGCGCCGCTTCGGCCCGCTTCGCCTCGTCGCCATTGTTCTTCGCGACCATCCGCGCGTAGGCGATGTTTTGCTTTAACTGGCCCTTGGACAAGGTGGAGAGATCGTCAGAGGCAGCGGCTTTTGCGAAGCTCTTTTGTATCACCACCATGGCGAGCGCAGCGATGACCAATAGAATGACGTAGATCATGCCATGGTCCTCCTTGGCCCTGATGCTACGCCGCTTCCTTCACCTGCGCGACGATCTTCTTCGCGGCGTCGCCCAGATCATCCGCCGGGATGATCGGCAGGCCGGAATTGGCGAGGATATCCTTGCCCTGCTGCACATTGGTGCCTTCGAGGCGGACGACCAGCGGCACGTCCAGTTCAACTTCCTTTGCGGCGATCACAATGCCCTCGGCAATCGTGTCGCAACGCATAATGCCGCCGAAAATGTTGACCAGAATGCCCTTCACCGCCGGATCGGAGAGGATGATCTTGAACGCCGCGGTCACCCTCTCGGTCGTCGCGCCGCCGCCCACATCGAGGAAGTTGGCGGGGAAGGAGCCATTGAGCTTGATGATGTCCATCGTCGCCATGGCGAGGCCCGCACCATTGACCATGCAGCCGATATCGCCATCGAGCTTGATGTAGGCGAGATCATACTTGCTCGCCTCGACTTCCATCGCATCTTCCTCGGTCTCGTCGCGCATGGCTTCGACATCGGGGTGACGATAGAGCGCGTTCGAATCGAAGCTCATCTTGGTGTCGAGCACCAGCAGCTCCCCGCCCGCGGTTTCCACCAGCGGATTGATTTCGAGCATATCGCAATCGAGCGCGGTGAACGCGGTGTAAAGCTGGCTGGCGAGCTTGGCTGCTGCCTTGGCGAGCGCGCCGTCCAGCTTCAGCGCATTGGCCACCGCGCGGCCGTGATGCGGCATGAAGCGGGTGGCCGGATCGATAGTGATGGTGGTGATTTTCTCCGGCGTCGAATGCGCGACTTCCTCGATATCCATCCCGCCTTCGGTGGAAACGATCATGGCGATCCGGCTGCTTGCGCGGTCGATTACCATGGAGAGGTAGAATTCCTTGGCGATATCGACGCCATCGGTGACGTAGAGGCGATTGACCTGCTTGCCTGCTTCGCCCGTCTGCACCGTCACCAGCGTGTTGCCGAGCATTTCGGTCGCATCCTTGCGCACATCGTCGACGCTCTTGGCAAGGCGTACGCCGCCCTTGGCATCGGCGGGCAATTCGGCAAACTTGCCCTTGCCGCGGCCGCCCGCATGGATCTGCGCCTTCACCACATAGAGCGGCCCGGGCAGCATTCCGGCGGCCTCGGCCGCCTCCTCCACGCTCATCGCGGCGTATCCGGTGGGCACGCCAATGCCGAATTTGGCGAGCAGTTCCTTGGCCTGATATTCGTGGATGTTCATGGAAAAACCTTCGTCGTGAAAATGGATAATGCTGCGCTGCGCTAAAGCATCATCGCCGCGCGCTTGCAAACGCTACATTCGTCGATCATCTGGCAGGCAGACATGATCGACACGATGCGCTTTGAACAGATTTGCCGCGAAGCGGGCCATATGGCGCTGGGCCGGTGGCCGGGGGCGGGGCACGCGCTGAAAAGCTGGGAGAAATCGCCCGGCAGCCCGGTGTGCGAGGCTGATCTGGAAGTCGATGCCTTCCTGAAGCGCGAGCTGGGCGCACTGCTCCCCGCAGCAGGCTGGCTGTCCGAGGAGACCGCCGATTCGGCAGAGCGACTCGACGGCAGGCTCGTCTGGCTGGTCGATCCGATTGACGGGACGCGCGATTTCATTCGCGGGCGCAGCGGCTGGGCGGTGTCGGTCGCGCTGGTGAGCGGCGGGCGGCCCTTGATCGGGACGCTGGTAGCCCCCGCGCGCAGCGAAGTCTGGTCAGCTGTCGCAGGCAAGGGCGCTTGGCTGAATGGCGAGCGGTTGGCGGCGAGCACCCGCAGCCGGTTCCCCGGCGCGCGTGTTCCTGCCGATTCGCTGGCCAAGCCCGACCGCGATCTGACCATAGTCGACAAACCCAATTCGATTGCGCTGCGTGTGGCGATGGTGGCGAATGACCAGGCCGATCTGGTGGCGACATTGCGCTGGGGCTACGAATGGGACATCGCCGCAGCGGCCCTCATCGCGCGCGAGGCGGGGGCGCGCGTGACCGATGCCTTCGGCCATCCCCTCGTCTACAACAAGCGCGATCCGCGCGCTTTCGGGCTGCTGGTTTGCGCGCCCGCCATCCACGGCGCGGCGGTGGAGCGGCTGGCAGACCGCGCGGCGGAACTTTCGCGCCACTAACCTCCGCACGAGGGCGCAAAAAAGGGACGCCTTGCCGGGCGCCCCTTTCTCTCTCTTGCTCTAACAGGCTGTTAGTAGGCCGCTTCTACATCTTCCTGCGTTACCGGTGTGATACGGATTTCTACGCGGCGATTGGCTGCGCGGCCCGCTTCGGTGGTGTTGTCGGCCACCGGATACTGCTCGCCATAGCCAAGCGACTCGATCCGCGCGCGGGCAACACCGCGCGAGACGAGATAGTTGGACACCGATTCGGCACGGCGGCGCGACAGATCGAGATTGTAGCTATCGCTGCCGGTCGCATCGGTGTGGCCCATCACGTCGATCAGGCTGTTCGGATAATCGATCATGCTCTGCGCCACGCCGTCGAGCACTTCGCGCATGGCTGGGGTGATCGTGGTCGAATTGACCGCAAAGGTCACATCGGGGAAGGTCACCAGAATGCCGTCACCACCCGGGGTCTCGGTCACATCCACGCCGGTTCCGGCGGTCACTTCCTCGATTTCGCGGATCTGCTCGTCCATGCGGTAGCCGACATAGCCGCCCGCCGCCGCGCCAATGCCTGCGCCAACGATGCGCGCGGTGCGTCCGCCGATAAGGCCGCCGAGCAGATAGCCAAGGCCTGCCCCGCCAACGCCGCCAATGGCCGCGCGCGAAATCACCTGGTTGCCGGTGTTCGGATCGGTCACGCACGCGGTGGTCGTGCCGATCAGCGCAACCGCCGCCACACTCGTCGTCAGAAATTTCTTGGTCATGATATCCAGTCCTCCATCTCTCGCCTCGGGGACGCTTTTCCTAACAGGATTGCGCCGCTTTCCCAACATGGCAAATAATGCATGAACGGGAGCCGACGTTCCCGTAACTTTCTGTATCCCGACGTGAATGTCGCCCGCCCCGACGCATCGTAAGCGAGGCCTTCGCTTGGCCGCCGATTTCTGCTAGCGCCGCAGGTCTGATGGAACCTTTCCCCTGGCATTATCTTGCCGCGCTCGTCCTCCTGATCGTTCTCAACGGCGTTTTCGCCATGTCGGAGCTGGCCATTGTCTCGGCCCGCACCGCGCGGCTGCGCATGGCAGCAGACAAGGGTAGCGGCGCCGCGCGCATCGCTATGCGGCTGGCGGCGGACCCGGGCAAGTTCCTCTCCACCGTACAGATCGGTATCACGCTGATCGGCATTATCAACGGTGCGGTATCGGGCGCGGCCTTGGGCGGGCCGGTGGGCGAGCGGATCGCGCTGCTGGGCGTGGACGCGGATATTGCCGACAATATCGGCTATGTCGTGGTGATCGGCGTCACCACCTATCTCAGCCTGGTGATCGGCGAGCTGGTGCCCAAGCAACTGGCCCTGCGCGCGGCGGAGCCGGTGGCGATCATCATGGCGCGGCCGATGGACTGGCTCGCGCGGATTTCCAAGCCCTTTGTCTGGCTGCTTGATACCTCGTCCAACCTGCTGCTGGCGCTGCTGCGCATACGCCACAAGGGCGATCACAAGATGACCGCCGAAGAGCTGCAAATGATCTTTGCCGATGCAACGCATACCGGCGTGATCGAGGAGCAGGAGCGCGCGATCCTGTCGGGCATAATGCGGTTGCAGGATCGCCCCGTGCGCGAGCTGATGACGCCGCGCACCGAGATCGACTGGCTCGATGCCGGTGCCGACGAGGCCGCGATCCGCGCGGCCATCGCCGAATCGCCGCACTCTCTGATGCCGGTGATCGAGGCAGGCGGCGACAAGGCCATCGGCGTGGTCAAAGTGCGCGAAGTGCTGGCGCGGATGCTGGCGGGCGAGCCGGTGGTGCTGGCGGACATGGTGCGCAAAAGCGAAGTCGTACCCGACCGGCTCGACGCGCTCGACGCGCTGCGCGCGCTGCAACAATCGGGCACCGGCATGGCGATGGTGCATGACGAATACGGACACTTGGACGGCATCGTCACCAATGCCGATATCCTCGCCGCGATTGCGGGCAATTTCGCCAGCCACCAGGACGAAGGCGACACGCCGATGATCACCGAGCGCGAGGACGGCTCGCTGCTCGTTTCCGGCGCGCTGGCGGCAGACGATCTGGCCGACCGGCTGGGCCTCGAATTCCCCGAAGGCCGCGAATTTGCGACTGCCGCGGGATACGTGCTCTACGTGCTCAAACACCTGCCGACCGAAGGCGAGCATTTCACCGAACAGGGCTGGCGCTTCGAAGTGATCGATATGGACGGGCGGAAGATCGATAAGCTGCTGGTGAGTGAGGTTAGGCAGTAGGCCTTTTTGATGTGCGAGCCCGCATCCGCGGGCTCGTCCTCGGTGCTATTCGCTCCGCGGGGACTTCGTTCCCGCTGCGCGGCACCTGCGGGTCGCGCTGTGCGCTCGGTCGAACGCAGGCGTTCGATTGTCGAGTACTCATACAAAAATCGAGCTGGTATCGGGCGCGTCCAGCGCACGACATAGGGCGACCGCCCGCCCGCAGCGGGCGCGCAGCGTAGCGGAGCGCGTCTAGCGAGGACGAAGCCGCGGATGCGGCTTCGCCAACAAATCAACCGGGTATCACCACCCGCGCCGCTTGCCCATCACCCTGCGGGGCGGCGAGGATCGTGCGGACTTCGGTGCCCTTGTTCACGGTGAAGGTGCCTTCGTCGCCGATGGCCGAGCGGATGCCCGGATCGGCGAGGCCTGCCAGCTCCAGCGCGCGCGTTTCGACTGCCGAACGCTGCTGCGGGCCGCCGAACAGGGCTTCGAGCGCCTGCTCGCTCGCGGTGCCTTCCACCGGACGCGGCGCGCCGGGCTGCGGGGGCACGAGGTGGAAATCGGGCGGCACCACCAGCGGTGCCTGCCGCTGCACGGCAAATTCGTCGGGCCGTTCGCGACTGGCGATATCGACACCGCCGCACGCCCCAAGCGCGCTGGCCGATGCGGCGAGGAAGAGGATGCGGGTGAATTGGGCCATGGGTCTTAACTCTCTGTGTCCTGCGTGACAGGGCGCGTATCCGGTGTCTCGTGTGTGGCCTCTTGGCCGTCATCCTCTTTCTCGCGGATGAACAGCGCGCGGGCAAGGATAATCACCACGCCGATGGTGATAGCAGCATCGGCGACGTTGAAAATAAGGAAGGGGCGGAAGTCCCCGATATGGAAATCGGCATAGTCGACCACGTATCCGAAGCGGTAGCGGTCCACGATATTGCCCAGCGCGCCGCCCAGAATCATGGCGAGGGCAAGGATATCGCCAAGCAGTTTCTCGCGCAGCATCCACACCGCAACCACGCAAGCGATCAGCGCGGTGACGCCGACGAGAATCCAGCGCATTTCCATGCTGGTCGCTTCGAACATTCCCAGCGAGACGCCGTAATTGTTGGTGCGGGTGAAGTCGAAAAAGGGCAGCAACGGATAGTTCTCGCCCATCTGGTCGAGCCCCAGCGTGTTGACCACAAAATGCTTCATCCACTGGTCGGCGGCGAAGATCAGCGCAGCCAGCGCGAGGCCGATGGAGCGAAATTTGGTGATAGGCGTCATTGCGCGGCATCCATTTCAGCGACGACAGTTTCGCAGCGGGCGCACAGATCGCCGTCCTCGGTGACTTCGGGCAAATGCCGCCAGCAGCGGCCGCATTTGTGGTGGGTGGTTTTGGTGACGCTTAACCAGCCCACCGAAAAGCCACTCGGGCCGAAGAATTCGCTTGCTGCTTCGGGAGGAGAGGATTCATGGAAATTGATTTCCGAGACAATGCATATTTCTGTCAGAATGCTTGCCAACTGAGGGTCGATTGGTGACCTAAAGATGTCGACTTTAGCTTCTAGTGACGACCTAATCAGTTTCTCTTGACGAAGAGGCTCGATGGCTTCGTTAATCTCGTTGCGGAAGTGGCGAAGGGTAGACCAGTGCTCGACCACATCGCTATCGATTTCATCGATCTGCGGCACCTCCGGCCACTCCAGCAAATGCACGCTGCCTGCATCGGGATAGCGCGTCCCCCACACCTCTTCGCTGGTGAACACCAGCACCGGCGCGGCGTAGCGGATCAGGGCGTGGAACAGCGTCTCGAGCACGGTGCGGTACGCGCGGCGCTCCACGCCGTCCGGCGCGTCGCAATAGAGGCGGTCTTTGCGGATATCGAAGAAGAAGGCCGAGAGGTCTTCGTTCGCGAAATCGGTCAGCGCGCGGGTGTAGGCGTTGAAATCGAACGCATCGACCGCGGCGCGCAGCTTGGCGTCCAGCTCGCTGAGAATGCTGAGCATATACCGCTCCAGCTCGGGCATCTCCGCCACATCCACCCGCTCCGCCTCGGCAAAGCCGTCCAGCGCGCCCAGCATATAGCGGAAAGTGTTCCTGAGCTTGCGATACTGGTCAGCCACACCCTTGAGGATTTCCGGCCCGATCCGGTGGTCCTCGGTGTAATCGACGCTCAGCGCCCACAGGCGGATGATATCCGCGCCGTATTCTTCCATCACCTTGAGCGGATCGACCGTATTGCCGAGGCTCTTCGACATTTTGCGCCCGTCGGCGGCCATGGTGAAGCCGTGGGTCAGCACCGCCTTATACGGCGCGCGGCCTCTTGTGGCGCAGCTTTCGAGCAGGCTCGACTGGAACCAGCCGCGATGCTGGTCAGAGCCTTCGAGATAGAGATCGGCGGGGCTCTGCAAGTCCGGCCAAACGCCGCTTTCGAGGACGAAAGCGTGGGTGGAGCCGCTGTCGAACCACACATCGAGAATGTCGGTGACCATCTCGTAATCGTCCGGATTGCGGCCTTCCCCGAGGAAATGCGCCGCATTCTCTTCCGCCCAGCCATCGACACCATCGGCCTTCACCGCCGCGATGATGCGGGCGTTGACCTCTGCATCGACCAGATATTCGCCGCTCTTGCGATCGACAAACAGCGTGATCGGCACGCCCCATGCTCGCTGGCGGCTAAGCACCCAATCGGGGCGGCCGTCGACCATCGCACGGATGCGGTTCTGGCCCTTTTCGGGCACGAAACGGGTCTCCTCGATGGCGGTGAGGGCGGTTTGGCGCAGTGTTCCCCTCCCGCTTGCGGGAGGGGTTAGGGGAGGGCCTGTTTCAGCATCGTCGTCTGCAGACAGGCCCTCCCCCGGCCCCTCCCGCAAGCGGGAGGGGAGATTCAGGTCCATCGGCACAAACCATTGCGGCGTGCAGCGATAGATGACCTTCGCCTTGCTCCGCCAGCTATGCGGATAGGAGTGCTGGTAATCCGCCGAAGCGCTCAGCAGCGCGCCTGCTGCTCGCAGGTCTTCGCAGATCGGGCCGTCCGGCGCGTTGAATTTGGGGTTGATGACCGAACCCTGCCCGCCGAGCCAGCCCCAGTCCTCGCGATAGCGGCCATCCGCCTCGACCACGAATTTGGGATTGATGCCGTGCGCCTTGCACAGATCGAAATCGTCCTCCCCATGGTCGGGCGCCATATGGACGAGGCCCGTGCCGCTATCGGTGGTAACGAAATCGCCGGGCAGCATGGGGCGGAGCGTATCGTAAAAGCCCCTTCCCTCAAGGGAAGGAGTTGGGGATGGGTTTACCCCGTCAACTGAGGGCGTACCCCCCACCCCCGGCCCCTCCCCCTTGGGGAGGGGAGAAAGGCGGCCTGCCATCGGGTGACGCACCATCGTTCCGGCGAGGTCGGAGCCTTTGCCGACCCAGCAGATTGACCAACCATCACCGTCAGCGAGCCAAGCTGATTTTCCGATCCGCCCAAGAGTTTCGTTCATCAATTCCTGCGCGATCAGCAAGAACGCTCCTCCAGCTCGCACAAGGACGTAGTCAATGGTTGGGCCGTAAGCGAGAGCTTGATTGACCGGGATCGTCCAAGGAGTCGTAGTCCAGATAACTGCCAATGCTGCAGAACCCTCTGACTTCGCAACTTCAAGCCAGCTAGCCAGACCTTCATCGGCCGACGAAACAATCTCAAACGCTACGTCGATCTGCGTCGAGGTGATGTCCTCGTATTCAACCTCGGCCTCGGCCAGCGCGGTCTTTTCGACCGGCGACCACATCACCGGTTTCGCCCCACGATAAAGCTGGCCGCTTGTCGCAAACTTCAGCAATTCGGCGACAATGCCCGCCTCGGCCTCGGGGGCCATCGTCAGGTACGGCTTATCCCATTCGCCGGTGATGCCCAGCCGTTTGAACTGCTCTCGCTGCACATCCACCCATTCGGCGGCGTACTGGCGGCATTCGGCGCGGAATTCGCGCGGCGGAACCTCGTCCTTGTTCTGTTTCTTCTTGCGGTAGGCTTCTTCCACCTTCCATTCGATCGGCAGGCCGTGGCAATCCCAGCCGGGCACATAGGGCGCATCCTTGCTGAGCAGGCTTTGCGTGCGCACCACCGCATCCTTCAGCACTTTGTTGAGCGCGTGGCCGATATGGATATTGCCGTTGGCGTAGGGCGGGCCATCGTGCAGCACGAATTTCTCGCGGCCCTCGCGCGCGGCGCGCAGCTGGCCGTACACGTCCTCGGCTTCCCACCGCGCCAGAATGCCCGGCTCCTTCTGCGGGAGCCCGGCTTTCATGGGGAAATCGGTCTTCGGCAGGAAGACGGTGTCTCGGTAATCGCGCTTTTCGCTCATAGGAAGCGCGCCTTAGCGGTGGGCGACGCGTGTGGCAATTTGCTTTGCGTACCTTAACATCCGCGCCGAAGGCGCAATTAAGAGGTTCACACGAAGGCACAAAGAGCCACAAAGGCACAAAGAGCTCGCGCACAATCGCGAAGCTCCTCTTCGTGTCTTCCTTTCTTCTTTGTGTCTTTGTGTGAAACTTGCCTGCGGCACAGACTAGATATGGGCTAGAAGCGCCCGCGCTGCGTCGCAATCGCGTTCCATCTGCGCCATCAGCGCGTCGAGGCTGTCAAACTTAGCCTCGGGCCGCAGGAAGTGGTGGAAGGCCACGTCGAGCTCCTCGCCATAGAGATCGCCCGCAAAGTCGAAGAAGAACGGCTCCAGCAGCTCCTTGGGCGGATCGAATTGCGGGCGGATGCCGAGATTCGCCGCGCCTTTGAGCATTTGCCCGGTCGAAAGCACGCGCCCCGTCACCGCGTAAATGCCGAAGCGCGGGCGCAGATAGGTGCCCATGTCGATATTGGCGGTGGGATAGCCCAGCTCGCGCCCGCGCTTGTCCCCGTGGATCACGCTGCCGCGCACGGTGAAGGGGCGGGAAAGCAGCGCGGCGGCAGTCTCTGGCTCGCCCGCTTTGAGCGCATCGCGGATGCGGCTCGACGAGATCGCTTGCCCCGCCTCGCCCACCGGACGGATCGCCCGCGCCCCGATGCCGCAGGTCGCGCCCACTTCGCGCAGCACGCCGACATTGCCGCCTCGCGCTTTGCCGAAAGTGAAATCCTCCCCCGTCACCACGCCACCCGCGCCGATATGGCCGCCGAGCAAATCGCGCACGAAGCTCTCCGCCGTCATCGCCGCCAGTTCGTCGCCAAAGTCGAAGACGAGCATCGCGTCGGCCCCTGCGGCGGCGAACAGCTCCTCGCGCTGGTCGAGGCTGGTGAGGCGGAAGGGCGGAACGCGCGGGGCGAAATGGCGCACCGGATGCGGATCGAAGGTGGCGACGATGGCGGGGCGGCCCTCGGCGCGCGCCCAGTCCACCGCTTCGGCGACAACGTGCTGGTGCCCGCGATGGAACCCGTCGAAATTGCCGAGCGCAACGATGGCGCCGCGCAGCGCCTCGGGCACAGGATCGCGGTGGCTGAGTCTCATGCACCCTGCTCCATCGGCGCGATCCCCGCCCGCAGCACCCGCAGCGCGTTCAGCCCCATGATCGCGCGAATCTCGTCCTCGGTGAAGCCGTCATCGAGCAGCGCCTGCGTAATCTGCACCAGTTGCGCGGTATCGAAGCCGACTTCGACCGAGCCATCATAATCGCTGCCCAGCGCAACGTGCTCCACCCCCACCAGATCGGCGATATACCGCATCGCCGCGACAATCTGCGCGGGCGACGTGCCGCACACCGCTCCGTCAAAATAGCCGACGCCGATCACTCCGCCGGTCGCCGCGACGCCGCGAATCTCGTCGTCAGACAGGTTGCGGTTGACTGCGCAGGTCGCCTGCACCCCGCCATGGCTGGAGACGACCGGGCGGCGCGCCATCGCCAGCACTTCGGCGACGCATTGGTGGCTGCAATGGGCGATATCGACGATGATGCCCAGCCGCTCCATCTCGCCCACCATTTCGCGCCCGAACGGGGTCAGCCCGCCCTTGGCCTCGCCATGCATCGATCCGGCCAGCTCGTTATCGAAGAAATGCGTGAGCCCCGCCATGCGTAGCCCGGCATCGTAGAGGCGCTGGAGATTGTCGCCATCGCCTTCGAGATTGTGCAGCCCCTCGACCGAGAACAGTCCGCCAATCGGCCGCCCGGTCGCGTCACGCTCTGCCAGCATGGCGTCAATATCCGCAGGCGTGCGGATCAGGCGCAGCGCATCGGGCGCGCGGGTGGCGGCATCCTCCAGCCGTGCGGCGTGATACATCGACCGCTGGAAGGGTGAGAACCACGTCCGGTAAGGCTGCAACTGGCCGATGGCGAGCAGCGTGATATCGTCGCGCGCATCGGCGGAATTGCGGTCAAAATTCAGTCCCGCGGGCGATTTGGTGACGCTGGAGAAAACCTGCAGCGCCACATTCCCGTCAATCAGCCGCGGCAGATCCATATGCCCGCGCCCGCTGCGTTCAAGCGGGTCGCGCTTCCACATCAGCGTGTCCGAATGCAGATCGACAATGGTGAGCGTAGCGTGGAGCGCGCGCGCCTCTTCGGAGATTTCGGGCAGCGGCGCGTCGGTGATTTCGTTCATGCTGCGCTCGGCCATGCCGGGGCCAAAGGCGAAGAATGCCGCCAGCGCGACGACAAGGAACATCGCGGTGAATTTGAGGATTTTGCCGATCACGCGCGCCTCCGGTAGCTGACAAAGTGGAAGGCGGGATGCGTGTCGCCTGCTTCGTGCGGGATGCGGGCCACCTCTTCCCACGCCGGATCATCGGCGGGGGAGCGCATGATAGTGTCGCCCTCTATTTCCGCGCGCACTTCGGTCAGCTCGAAATGTGTGCCGTGTTGCCAGAACAGGTCGAACACCTCCGCGCCGCCGATCACTGCGACATCCGTGTCGCCCGCCAGCGCCAGCGCCTCTTCCACCGTATGCGACCGCTCCGCCCCTTCCGCCTGCCAATCCGCTTGGCGCGTCAGCACGATATGGCGGCGGCCGGGCAGCAGGCCGGGCAGGCTCTCGAATGTCTTGCGGCCCATCACCATCGGCTTGCCCATGGTGAGTTTCTTGAAGCGCTTCAAATCCTCGGAAATCGCCCAAGGCAGCGTGCCGTCGCGCCCGATCACGCCATTGGCCGCCCGCGCGACGATCAGGAGCACTTCGCGCATTGCTCACCCAACCCGCGTGATATGGCCCATCTTGCGCCCGTCGCGCGCTTCGGCCTTGCCATAGAGATGCAGATGCGCGCGCGGATCGGCGAGGTGGCGATCCAACCGCAGCGCGTGCGCGCCGATGAGGTTTTCCATCACCACGCGCTCCGCCGTGCTGGACGTATCCCCCAGCGGCAGACCGGCGACCGCGCGGATATGGTTTTCAAACTGGCTGGTGACCGCGCCCTCGATTGTCCAATGGCCCGAATTGTGCACGCGCGGGGCCATTTCGTTGAATACGGGGCCGTTGCTTGTCGCAAAGAACTCGCAGGTCAGCACGCCGACATAGCCGAGCTTTTCCGCCACGCGGCTGGCAAGGCTGCGCGCCGCCTCAACCTGTGCGCCGATAATCGGCGGGGCGGGGAGGGTGCTCGTCGCCAGAATCCCGCCCTCATGCGTGTTGTGCGGCGAATCCCAGAACCGCACCGCGCCATCGCGCCTGCGCACAAGGATCACCGAGAACTCGCATTCGAACGCGACGCGGCCTTCATAGACGCAGCCCGTGGCAGGGATGCGGATGCCCAGCGCATCATGCGCGCTGTCGATGCGCCACTGGCCCTTGCCGTCATAGCCGTCGCGCCGGGTTTTTAGAATGCCGGGAGTGCCGACCTGCTCCACTGCATCGGCCAGATCGGCATCATAATCGACCTGCGCAAACGGCGCGGGGCGGCCGCCCAATTGTTCGACAAAGCGCTTTTCGCGGATGCGATCCTGCGCCACTTCGAGCGCGTTGGTGCCCGGCGCAAGCAAGCCTGCGGGCAGCGCGGCGAGCGGTTCGACCGGCACATTCTCGAATTCATAGGTGATCGCATCGCAGCTCTGCGCGAATGTGGCGAGCGCATCGCGATCATGCCACGCGGCGTTGGTGAACTGCGCGGCGACATCGGCAGCAACGCTATCGGCCTCGGGCGCGAAGATATGGCAGCGATAGCCCAGCTGCGCGGCGGCCATGGCGAGCATCCGGCCCAGCTGGCCGCCCCCGAGAATGCCGATTGTTGCGCCTGGTTTTAACACCCCAACACCCGTCCGCCCTGAGCTTGCCTGTCCTCGCGAAAGCGGGGATCGAAGCCCTGCTCTTCTTCTTTGATACCCGCGCTATAAAGAAAAGCAGTCCTTCGACAAGCTCAGGACAAACGGGGGTGGGGATTGGATGCGGAGGGTGATGATTAGTCTGTCGGCTGTTCTGCCACTTTGGCCGTTTGCGCCGCCCGCCATGCCTGCAAGCGACCGGAGAGTTCCACATCGCCCAACGCCAGAATACTCGCCGCCAGCAATCCGGCATTGGTCGCGCCCGCCTCGCCAATCGCCAGCGTTCCGGTGGGAATACCGGCGGGCATTTGCACGATAGATAGCAGGCTATCCATCCCGTTCAGCGCCTTGGACTTCACCGGCACGCCCAGCACCGGCAAATGGGTGAGCGCGGCGATCATGCCGGGCAGATGCGCCGCGCCGCCCGCGCCCGCGATCACGACCTTGAAACCTTCCGCATGCGCGCCCTTGCCGAAAGCGTGCAGCCGGTCGGGCGTACGGTGGGCGGAGACGATGCGCGCCTCGTATGCCACGTCCAGATCATCGAGCACCTTGGCGGCGCATTGCATGGTCGGCCAGTCGGACTGGCTGCCCATTACTATCGCAACAGGTGCTGCGGAATCTTTAGGCATCAGGAATCCTTCAGATAATAGCGTTCACCCGGCACCATATTGGCATCGAAGTCGTAAACAATCGGCTGGCCGGTGGGGATTTCGAGGCCGGTAATTGCGTCATCCGAAATGCCCGAGAGGTGCTTCACCAGCGCGCGCAGGGAATTGCCGTGGGCGGAGATAATCACCGTCTCGCCCTTCGCCAGTTCGGGCAGGATGGTGCTTTCCCAATAGGGCAGCACACGCTCGATGGTGAGCTTCAGGCTCTCGGTCTGCGGGACGTCGATACCGGCATAGCGCGGATCATCCGACAGATCGAACGTGCTGCCCTTTTCCAGCGGCGGCGGCGGCACATCGAAGCTGCGGCGCCAGATCTGCACCTGCTCCTCGCCATGCAGTTCGCGCATCTCGTCCTTGTTGAGGCCGGTCAGCCCGCCATAATGCCGCTCGTTCAGCCGCCAGTCCTTGGTTTCGGGAATCCACAGCCGCCCGCATTCTTCCAGCGCCAGATGTAGCGTCATGATCGCCCGCTTCTGCACGGATGTGAAAGCGAGCGTTGGCAGCACGCCTTTTTCCTTCAGCAGCCGACCGGCAGCGCGCGCTTCCGAGACGCCCTGTTCGGTGACATCGACATCCCACCAGCCGGTGAAGCGGTTGGCGAGATTCCATTCGGACTGGCCGTGGCGGACGAGAATCAGCTTGGGCACGTGTGACTTTCCCCGTTGTGAATGCGGTTGAACCAATTATGCAGCGGGTTAGCGGTCGCTATCAGGCTTGACCAGAGGCGTTTGAGGCGGTGTTTCTGGCGGCGATTCCGCGCCCACGGCTTTCGCCTGCGCTTTGCGCCGCCGCAGGTTTTCGCGCAGTTTGGCCGCCAGCCGCTCTTCCCGCGATAGATTTTTGCGCGTGTCTTCACTCATGTGAAATGCAATGGCGCTATCGCAGGAAAGGTTCAAGCATCGCTTGACAATCGCCGCCTTCGCAACGATAGGCGCGCGTCTTGATCGGCGCCGCGGTAGCTCAGTGGTAGAGCGCACCCTTGGTAAGGGTGAGGTCGAGAGTTCAATCCTCTCTCGTGGCACCATTTTTCCGAAGGAAAAATGATTTCTGTTTTGCGCATCGGCATCCGCCGATGCGTCCTCGGTGCTGTTCGCTCCGCCGGGGCTACGCTCCGGCTGCGCGGCACCTGCGGGCTTCGCGCTTGCGCTCGGTCGCTCGTTTCACTCGCGATCTCTGGGAAATAGCTCGATGATCGGCTGCGACCAGCAGCCGACCTAGGGCGACTGCCCGCCCGCAGCGGGCGCGTAGCGAAGCGGAGCGCGTCTAGCGAGGACGAACCCGCGGATGCGGGTTCATGAAACAAAAAATCCCCACTTCCAACCCGCTGTATTGCCCCTATAACGCACCCATGGACGATACGCTTCCCGACGCCGAACCGCTGACCCCGCTTGATCCCAGCTACACCACCGTTTTGCGGATCGAGGGGCTGATCATCACCATCCCCTTTGTCGTCGGCGCGGCGGTGCTTGTCTCAGCTGATGCGGTGCCGCCTTGGGTGCCCGCGCTGCCGGTGCTTATTCTCGCCATCCTGCTGATCGGCGTGATGCCGCTGAAACGCTACCGCACGCGCGGCTATCATATGGCGGGAGACCGACTGCGGGTGGTCAAGGGTGTGATGTTCCATTCGGATACCGTCGTGCCGTTCAGCCGGGTGCAGCATCTCGATGTCGAGCAAGGCCCGCTCGAACGGCTGTTCGGCATTGCCCGGCTGATCCTGCACACGGCAGGCACGCACAATGCCTCGGTGACGCTACCCGGCCTTGCCCATGCCGATGCGACCGCGATGCGCGAGGATATCCGCCAGCACGTCAAGCGGGAGTCGATGTGACAGGCGAAGTGGAAGACATAGCCGACGCGGGCGAGGCGATCGAAATTGACGAATGGCGGCGCGTCAGCGGCCTGTCGGTCGCGGTGCAGGCGTTTCGCACGCTGGGCCAGGCGGTCATCCCCGCCGCCTTCCTCCTATTCGGCGCGAGCCGCAGCGATGACGGGATCGGCATGGTTGCGCCCTATGCCGTGCCGATCATCGCGCTGATCATCGCGATCAACCTCGTCCCTGCATGGCTCGGCTGGTATCGCCTGCGCTACCGCATCGGCACTAGCGATGTGCGGCTGGAACAGGGCATTGTCAGCCGCTCGGCCCGCTCGGTGCCGTATGACCGTATCCAGGATGTCAGCCTCGAACAAAAGCTCGTCCCGCGCCTGCTCGGTCTGGTCGAAGTCAAGTTCGAAACCGGCGCGGGTGGCAAGGAAGAGCTGAAACTCGCTTATGTCAGCGAAGCCGAAGGCGAGCGGCTGCGCGAAACGGTGCGCGCGCTGGTGGAAGGCGCGGATGGGGCAGAAGCCCTGCCAGACATCGCACAAGGGCAGGGCGAGGATCATGCGATAGCCGCCCAAGGCTTTGCCGCCCCTGCGACGATGCTGTTCGCCATGCCGCCCGGACGGCTGTTCACCTACGGCCTGTTCAGCTTTTCGCTGGTGATTTTCGCGGTGATTATCGGCGCGATCCAGCAGTTCGAATTCCTGCTGCCTTTCGACGTGTGGGACTATGCCGAGCAATATGTGCGCGACGAGGGCTACTTCGAAGCGGGCAAATATCTCGAAGGCATGGATATGACCGCGCGCATTCTTGGCGCGTTGTATATCCTCATCACGGTGATCGGCGTCGGCGTGCTGTCGGGCATCGCCAAGACCTTTGTGCGCGATTGGGATTTCCGGCTGGAGCGCACGCCCAAGGGCTTTCGCCGCCGCCGTGGCCTGCTCACCAAAACCGATGTGGTGATGCCCGTCCACCGCGTGCAGGCGCTGGTGGTATCGACCGGGATCATCCGCCGCCGCTTCGGCTGGCACGGCCTTTCCTTCATCAGTCTGGCGCAGGATTCGGGCAGCGCGAACCACGAGGTCGCCCCGTTCGCCAGAATGGCCGAAATCGCGCCGATTGCCGCCGAGGCGGGCTTTGACCTGCCCGATGGCAGCGAGGAATGGCGACGGCCCAGTGCCAATTATCGGTTCGACAAAGCGCTGCTAAGCGCCGGGTCTTGCATCTTGGCTGCGTTTGCATTTCTCACTGCGGAGATAGTGCTCCCTCCGGAAGCTGTTGGCCTCGACGTGGGTTTCTTCATCATGCTGGCCCTCGCGGTGTTCTTCGCCGTGCAACAGATTTACCTCTGGCACTACGACCGCCACGCGCTCGATCCCGCGCAGGTGATTTCACGGCGCGGCTGGCTCGCCCCCCGCACGCAGATCGCCAACCGGGTGAAGCTGCATTCGGTCGAGATTGCGCAAGGCCCAATTGCCCGCTGGCGCGGCTATTGCGATCTGGTGTTCGGCATGGCGGGCGGCAATTTCGCCTTCGAAGGCCTTGCGCTGGAGGATGCGAAAAAGCTGCGCGCTGCGGTGCTGGACAGCATCGCCTCGGTCGATTTCGCCAATTTGCCGAGGTAACCTTAGGCGAGTACATCTGCCCATTCAGGGTGTTTTTTGAATTGCACCACCACATAGGGGCAGGTCGGCACGATCGTAAAACCCTCTGCGCGCGCATCGGCGACCAGCGCTTCCACCAGTTTCAGCGCAATCCCTTGGCCGCGTGCTTCGGGCGGCGTGAAGGTGTGATCGGCAACGCGCGATGCGCCTTTGGCGCGCCAGGTCAGCTCCGCCTTGACGTCGGTGCCTTCGACATCGGCGTAATAGGCGCCCGTCTCCCCATCATCGACGCGAGTGATTGCGGGATCGGCCATGGCATACTCCTTCTTGCGCAGCGGCCAGCGATTGGGCAGGGCGCGAATTGATGCAATTCCTTTCAGATAATGCGGCACCCGTCCACCCCAAGCTATGGGACGCCATGCGCGCTGCCGACGCGGTGGATACGCCGTATGACACCGACGCGCTGAGCCGCGAGCTGGACGCGCGCTTCACCGACCTGTTCGGGCGAGATTGCGCGGCGCTGTGGGTAGCGACTGGGACAGCGGCAAATTGCCTTGCGCTTGCCACGATGGTGCAGCCGCATGGCGGCGTGATCTGTCACGAGGAAGCGCATATCGAGATGGACGAATGCGGCGCGCCCGGCTTCTATCTGCACGGTGCGAAATTGCTGCTGGCGGAGGGCGCAGGCGCGAAGCTGACGCCTCAGAGCATTACGGACGTGCTGAACGGCATTACACGCGGCGTGCATCAGGTGCCCGCCCACGCGATCTCGATCACGCAGGCGAGCGAGTACGGGCTGGTTTATACGCCGCAAGAACTCGCTGCGATTGGCGCTTTAGCCAACGAGCGCGGGCTTGGCCTGCATATGGACGGGGCGCGCTTTGCCAATGCGGTCGCGCATCTGGAATGCGCGCCTGCCGAGGCTGTCGGGCCGTGCGACGCGCTCAGCTTCGGCTTCGTCAAGAATGGCGGAATGGGCGCGGAGGCGATTGTCTTTTTCGATCCCGAACAGGCCGAGCTGGTGCGCTGGCGGCGCAAGCGGGCGGGCCATTTGCAGAGCAAGGGCCGCTTTCTCGCTGCGCAAATTCTGGCGATGCTAGAGGGCGATCTCTGGCTCGCCAATGCCCGCGCTGCGAATGCGGCGGCGGCGCTTGTTGCGGAAATGATCCCTGACCGGCTGGCGCATCCCGCACAGATCAACGAGCTGTTTGTGCGCGCAACTGCTACCGAACGCGCCGCTTTGCGCGCAGCCGGTTTCGCTTTCTACGACTGGGATGATGCCTGCATCCGCCTCGTCACCCATTGGGCCAGCGATCCCGACCATTCGCACGCGCTCGGCAAGGCCATCGCCGCCTTATGAGCACCCAACATACGACTATGCTCAGCTGGCGGGTGCTGGTGCCTTTCCTGCTGACCGGCACGATTTGGGGCAGCACCTGGTATGTCATCACCGGTCAGATCGACGGCGTGCCCGCCGCGTGGTCGGTATTCTACCGCTTTGCGCTGGCGACCCCTGCGCTGTTTCTCGTCGCATGGCTGATGAAGCGGCGGTTGCGGCTCACCCGCAAAGAGCAGATGCTCGCCGCATTGGTGGGCCTGTTCCAGTTCAGCGGCAATTTCCTCTTCGTCTATCATGCCGAGCTGTATGTGACCTCGGGCATCGTGGCGATGATGTTCGCATTACTGATGGTGCCCAATGCGCTGTTTGCGCGGGTGTTTCTGGGCGAGAAAGTGCAGGGCGGCTTTATTCTCGGCAGCGCGGTGGCGATTGTCGGGGTGAGCTTCCTCTTGTGGCATGAATGGCAGGCCAACCCCGATGCAGGCGTGATCGGCGGCAATGTCGGGCTGGGGATCGGGCTGGCGATGCTCGGCATTCTGGCGGCATCCTTTGCCAATGTGGTGCAGGCGAACCCGACCGGGCGCGGCGTGCCGATGGTCAGCCTGCTCGCATGGGCGATGCTCTATGGCACGCTGTTCGATTGCGCTTTTGCCTTTGTGACCACGGGGGCGCCGCCGGTGCCGGATTCGGCGAACTACTGGAGCGGGATCGTCTATCTGGCGCTGATCGGTTCGGTGGTGACCTTCCCGCTGCATTACAATCTGGTGCGCGAGATCGGCGCGGGGCGCACGGCGTATAATTCGATCGTGACGGTTTCGGTGGCGATGCTGATATCGACGCTGCTGGAGGGCTATGCGTGGACGGGCCTCACCATGCTGGGCATGGCGCTGGCCGTGGTCGGGATGCTGCTCGCGCTCAAGGCGCGGCGGCAGAAGGCGCCATCTTGACAGACTGCGCGTAACCTCGCAGATTTTGCGTAGACAATCGGGGGGATGTGTGATGGCCGGTATGACATTCGGAGCAACGGGTTTTCTGGCCTTCGCGCCATTGCTGATCGCCTGCTCTGCCCCTACCGAAAGCGGGGCTGTGACGGCCGAAGATGCGCGCGACACCGCGCCCGCACAGCAGGCATCCGAGCCATTACCGGAGGGCGCAAACCCCTCGCCAGCCGCAAGTGCTGACCCCGAGGAGGAGGCCGTCCGCGCAGCTGCGCTTGGCGTGTTTGCCGATTACGTCGAAAATCCCTCCGCCCGCACCGAAATGACCCCCGCTTTTTCAGCGGCTTGGGACTATGCCCTCGGCCCCGAGGGTTCGATGGGGTATGATCCCTATTGCGAATGCCAGGACTTTGGCGATGTTTCTGTGCGCATCGATACGCTCGCCATTTCCGGCGACGAAGCGCGGGTCTCGGTGACCTTTCGCAGTTTTGGCGTCGATACGCCGAAGCGCCTCGTCTTGAAGCGGATTGGTGGCACTTGGCTGCTGGACGACATCAATGACGGCGATACCCCATCTTTGCGCAGTGCAATGGAAGAGGGCGAGCCCGGCGGCTATTCGATGTTCTGATCGCAGCTAGGCGTCGCGCAGCTTTGCCAGCCCTTCGCGATAGGTCGGGAAGGCCGGTTGCCAGCCCAGCACCCGCTTCGCCTTGCCATTCGCCACGCGGCGGTTCTCGGCGTAGAAGCTGCGCGCCATCGGGGAAAGGCCGGCCTCGTCGATAGTTTGCAGCGGCGGTGGTTCCACACCAAGCAGGCGGCAGGCTTCTTCGATCACAAGGTTCTGGCTGCACGGCAGATCATCACCCAGATTGTAGGCCCCTGCTAGAGCCTCGCTGCGGATCGCCGCCCACACGCCGCTCGCAATATCCTCGACATGGACGCGGCTGAAGACTTGTCCCGACAGATCGATCCGGTGCGCACGTCCATCGCGCACGCGGTCTAACGGCGAGCGGCCGGGGCCGTAAATGCCGGGCAGGCGGAACACCTGTGCACCCAGCGCCAGCCATGCGGCATCCGCCTCGGCGCGGGCAGTGCGGCGGCCTGTGCCGGTGGGGGAGGCCTCGTCCACCCACGCGCCGCCCGCATCGCCATAGACGCCGGTCGAGGACAGATAGCCGAGCCGCTGCGCGCCGAGCAGCGGGCCATAGCGATCGAGCACCATGTCTCCGCCGCTTTCATTGTCGGGCGGGACGGAGGACAGCACATAATCCGCCTCCGCCAGCGCCGCGCGCACCGCTGCGGTGTCGCCAAACGCCATATCGCCATCCGAACCGGTGGCAGAGACGCGCCATCCCGCCGCCTCTGCCAGTGCCTTGATGCGTTTCGCGGTATAGCCGAGGCCGAAAATGAACAGATTTGCCATCCACAAGCGTTTAGCCTCTCGACACGACGAAGAGAAAGACCCAGTTTCGTGGCATGGATATTCCCCCCAGCCCCGCCGCTCCTGAAAACAACCCCGACATGGCCGACGCCGCGCCCGATCCGAAGGCGCCTGCCGTGATCCGGCGCGAGGATTACGCGCCTTTCGCGTGGCTGGTGCCGGAAGTGCAGCTGGATTTCGATCTCGGCCTCGATGCCACCCGCGTGGTCGCCAAGCTGACCGTGGTGCGCAATGCCAAGGCCGATCCCTCGCCCACGATCCGGCTGAATGGCGACGATATTGTGCCGCTCGGCGTCTCCGTCGATGGCGAGCCGACGCTAGATTGGTCGATGGATGGCAGCGATCTGCTGATCCCGCTCTCTGCCGAAGCGCATGAAATCACCATCGCCACGCAGATTGATCCCAGCGCGAATACCCAGCTGATGGGGCTCTATGCGTCGGAAGGAATGCTCTGCACGCAATGCGAGGCCGAGGGCTTCCGCCGCATTACCTTCTTCCCCGATCGGCCCGATGTGCTTTCGGTCTACACGGTGCGGATGCGCGGCGACTTTCCGGTGCTGCTGTCGAATGGAAACCTTGTGGCGCAAGGCACATGTGAGGACGGCGTGCCGTGGGCCGAGTGGCACGATCCGTGGCCCAAGCCGTCCTACCTGTTCGCGCTGGTGGCGGGCGATCTGGTCGCCAATTCGGACAGGTTCACGACCATGTCGGGCCGCGAAGTCGCGCTCAACATCTATGTCCGCGCGGGCGATCTGGAGCGCACCGGGCACGCGATGGAATCGCTCAAGGCATCGATGCGCTGGGACGAGGAAGTGTTCGGTCGCGAATATGATCTCGACCTGTTCAACATCGTCGCGGTGAGCGATTTCAACATGGGGGCGATGGAGAACAAGGGTCTCAACGTCTTCAACACCAAATATGTGCTCGCCGACAGCGATACCGCCACCGATGCCGATTATGACGGGATCGAAGGCGTGATCGCGCATGAATATTTCCACAACTGGTCGGGCAACCGCGTGACCTGCCGCGACTGGTTCCAGCTGAGCCTGAAGGAAGGCATTACCGTGCTGCGCGACCAGCTGTTCAGCCAGGACATGGGCAGCGCGGCGGTGAAGCGGATTGCCGATGTGCGCGTGCTGCGCGGCGCGCAATTCCCCGAGGACAGCGGCCCGCTCGCGCACCCGATCCGGCCAGACAGCTATCAGGAAATCAGCAACTTCTACACCGCCACCGTCTACAACAAGGGTGCCGAAGTCATCCGCATGATGCGCACAATGTGCGGCGAAGAGCGGTTCCGCGCCGGGTGTGATCTTTATTTCGAGCGGCACGACGGCGAAGCGGCGACCTGCGAGGATTTCGTGCGTGCGATGGAGGACGGCGCTGGGCTTGATCTCTCGCAATTCCGCCTGTGGTATAGCCAGGCGGGCACGCCCAAACTCTCGCTCCGGCTGGAGCATGAAGGCGACGCCGCGACTCTGCACGTTACACAGGAGGTGCCGCCGACGCCCGGCCAGCCCGTCAAGCAGCCCATGCCCATCCCGTTGCAGATCGCGCTGTTCGATCGCAACTCCGCGAACCATAATGGCGAGAAATTGCTCACAATTACTGAATCTCAAGCGAGCTTCAGCTTTTCTGGATATCCCAAAGAGCCGGTCGTTTCGGTCAATCGCGGCTTTTCCGCGCCGGTGATTATCGAACGCGATGTCGCGCAGGAGGAGCTGGTCTTCCTCGCCGCGCATGATGATGATCCCTTTGCCCGGTATGAGGCCTTGCAAGACTTGGTTGTCGGGCATTTGAAGGCGGCGGTGAACGGCACGCTCGACGAAGCGGCCCATGCGGAGGGCGAGGCGGCGATTGCGAAGGCGATTGGCGCGGTGCTGACCGATGATGCGCTTGATGATCTGATGCGGGGCGAATTGCTGGTCTTGCCGAGCGAGACCTATCTGGCGGAAACCATTCCGGTTGCCGATCCCGGCGCAATCCATGCCGCGCGGGAGGGACTGAAAGCGCATCTGGGCCGCGTTTTGGCAGCGGACTTCCATGCCTTGTATGATCGGGCGGAGAAGGTGCCATTCAGCCTTTCTGCCGAAGCGCGGGGTGCGCGTAAAATTAAGTCGCTCGTGCTCTCCTATGCAGCCGCCAGCGACCCCGCCAAGGCCGCGGAATTGGCGGCGCAGCAATATGCCAAAGCCGACAATATGACCGACCGGCAAGGCGCGCTGATGGTGCTGTGCGGGCTGGAAAACGATGCGCGCGAAGCGGCGCTCAAGGATTTCTACGCCCGCTTCACCGGCAACGCGCTGGTGATCGACAAATGGTTCGCGCTGCAAGCGAGCTCGCTCCACCCCCGCGTCCTCGATCATGTCGAGGCACTGGCGAAGCATCCCGACTTCACCATGAAGAACCCCAACCGCGTGCGCTCCTTGCATATGGCGATGGCGTATAATCCGCACGCCTTCCACGATGCGAGCGGGCGGGGATACCGCATGATCGCCGATCTCATCCTCGCGCTTGATCCGGTCAATCCGCAGACTGCCAGCCGCTTTGTCGGCCAGCTGGGCCGCTGGCGGCGGATCGAGCCGGTGCGCTCGGCCATGATGCGCGAGCAGCTGGAGCGGATCGCGGCGGTGGCATCGCTCTCCCGCGACACGCGCGAGCAGGTGGACAAGAGCCTTGGCTGACACGCGCGATATGGAGCGGGCCGAGGCGCTGGAAGGCGTACCGCACGGCTTCCTGACCGGCGTTGGCCACGAGGGCGAGCCTGATCCGGCTTGCATTCTTGCAGGCGCGCAGCTCGTGCTCGTCAAACAGGTGCACTCGCCGCTCGCGCTGGCTGTCGACTCTCCCTTTGCGCCCGATGCGCGCCCCGAGGTGGACGCCATGGCCACCGCCACCCCCGGGCTTGTGCTGGGTATCGTCACCGCCGACTGCGCGCCGGTGCTGTTTGCCGACCGCGAGGCAGGCGTGATCGGCGCGGCCCACGCCGGATGGCGCGGCGCGCATTTCGGCGTGCTCGAGGCGACCGTGCGGCGAATGGAAGAGCTGGGCGCAAGCCGCGGCAATATCATCGCCGCCATCGGGCCGACCATCGCGCAGGCCAATTACGAAGTCGGCTGGGATTTCGTCGAGCAGTTCGAGGAACGGCACCAGTCCTTCTTCACCCGCAGCCGCCCGGGCAAATGGCAGTTCGATCTGCCCGCCTATGTCGCATGGCGGCTGCGCTCGCTGCAATTGCGCGCGGTCGAGGATCTGGCGATCGATACCTATGCGGCGGAAGACCGCTTCCACTCCTACCGGCGCGCGACTCATCGCGCAGAAGCCACGGATAAGCGCCAGTACTCGCTGATCGGATTGTCCGCTTAGAGGGCCGCAAAGCCGTTACATATCAGCGCGCTGCGCCATCATCCCCCGCTCCAAAAGACCTATAGCCAAAAGGCGGGTTGGCAGGGCGCGATTGCTCGTCTATCAGCCGCGCCAAGCTGTCGGCCTGCGTCCCGTTTTTCGGGACAGTTTTTGCATCCGGCGCGTTGAGTATTCGAGTGACGGCCGAAACCGCCCGATGCGGCGCATAGCGGCCAAACAGGCAAGGCAAGGGTATGTCAGAAGAAAACGGCACTCCTCCGGAAGTCAGCACAGAAGAAGGCGTGCGTCGCCGCGACTTTATCACGGTCGCTGCCACGTCGGCTGCGGCTGTTGGTGGAGGCGTGATGGTCTATCCGCTGGTCAGCCAGATGGCTCCCTCGGCAGACGTGCTCGCCGAAAGCACCACCGAGCTGGATATCGGCGCGCTGGAAACCGGCCAGGCGATCAAGGCGGTGTTCCGCAAGCAGCCGGTGTTCATCCGCCGCCTGACGCAGGCCGAAATCGACGAAGCCAACGCGGTCGATGTCGATTCGCTGCGCGATGCACAGACTCTGGCCGAGCGCACGCAAGAGGGCCATGAAGACGTATTGGTGGTGATGGGGGTCTGCACCCATCTCGGCTGCGTGCCGCTGGGCGCTGCCGAAGGCGAGAACAAGGGTGAGTATAACGGCTATTTCTGCCCTTGTCACGGTTCGCACTACGACACAGCCGCACGCATCCGCAAGGGCCCCGCGCCGTCCAACCTGCTGGTGCCCGAATACACCATCGCCGGCACGACCCTCGTGATCGGCTAAGCCGAAGAAGAAGAGAGAGACCATGAGCTTTCCCTGGGCCAAGGAATATCAGCCGGCCAACGGCTTCACCAAGTTCCTCGACGAGAAGCTGCCGCTGCCGCGCCTCGTCTACAACGCTGTCGGCGCGGGCTATCCGGTGCCGCGCAACCTTTCCTATTTCTGGAATTTCGGCGTGCTGGCGGGCTTCTGCCTCATGCTGCAGATCGTCACCGGCGTGGTGCTGGCGATGCACTATACCGCCAATGCTGACGGAGCCTTTTCCTCGGTCGAGCACATCATGCGCGACGTCAACTGGGGCTGGCTGATGCGCTATGCGCACGCCAACGGCGCCAGCTTCTTCTTCATGGTCATCTACATCCACATTTTCCGTGGCTTCTTCTACGCATCGTACAAGCCGCCGCGCGAAATGATCTGGTTGCTGGGTGTCACCATCTTCCTGCTGATGATGGCAACCGCCTTCATGGGCTACGTCCTGCCTTGGGGCCAGATGAGCTTCTGGGGTGCCAAGGTCATCACTGGCCTGTTCGGCGCGATCCCGCTGGTGGGCGAACCGCTGCAGATCTGGCTGCTGGGCGGTTATGCGCCTGACGCGGCGGCACTGAACCGCTTCTTCAGCCTGCACTACCTGCTGCCCTTCGTGATCGCGGGCTGCGTAATCCTGCACATCTGGGCGCTGCACATCCCCGGCTCGTCCAACCCGACCGGCGTGGAAGTGAAGCAGGAATCGGACACGGTGCCGTTCCACCCCTATTACACCGCGAAGGACGGGTTCGGCCTCGGCGTGTTCCTGCTGATCTACTTCACCTTCGTGTTCTTCCTGCCGAACGTGCTGGGCCACCCGGACAATTACATCCCGGCCAACCCGCTTTCGACCCCTGCTCACATCGTGCCCGAATGGTATTTCTACCCGTTCTACGCGATCCTGCGCGCCTTCACCTTCGACTTCATCCTCCCGGCCAAGCTGTGGGGCGTGCTGGCGATGTTCGCGGCCATTCTGGTGTGGTTCTTCCTACCTTGGCTGGACAAGGGCCCGGTGCGCAGCGGCCATTACCGTCCGCTGTTCCGCAAGTTCTTCTGGTTCGGCCTGATCCCCTGCATGGCGGGCCTGTTCTATCTCGGTGGCGCTCCGGCTGAAGAGCCCTATGTGATGCTGAGCCAGGTCTTCACGGCTTATTACTTCCTGCACTTCCTGGTCATCCTGCCGATTATCAGCTCGATCGAGCGCCCCGACCCGCTGCCTTACTCGATTACCGAGGCCGTGCTGGGAAGCGACGACAAGGCTGTGCTGGGCGATAGTGCCAAGCCGGTAACTGCCTGACCCCGCGACGGTTTAGAGGAAAGACAGATATTATGATCCGCCTAGTTGGTATCCTCATCGGTCTCGGCTTCACTCTCGTGGTGCTCGTGTCCTTCGGCGTCGGCGCCTATACTGCGGCCACCGAGCCTGCGGAAAAGCCCGCCTACTATCCTTTCGTGCTGGAAGCCGAAGGGCCCGAGGGCGGCTTCTCCTTCGAAGGCCCGATGGGTCGCTGGGACCAGGCGCAGTTGCAGCGCGGCTATCAGGTCTACAAGGAAGTGTGCGCGGCCTGCCACTCGCTGAACTATGTCGCCTTCCGCAATCTGCAGGATATCGGCTTCTCCGAAGCGCAGGTGCGGGCAGAGGCGGCCACGTGGCAAGTGCCGGGCATCAATCCCGACACTGGCGAAAGCGTGATGCGTCCGGCGTTGCCGACCGACAATTTCCCGTCGCCCTATGCCAATGCCATCGCGGCCGCAGCGGCGAACAACAACGCGATCCCGCCGGACCTCTCGCTGATGACGAAGGCGCGGCATGACGGCACGAATTACGTGTATTCGCTGCTGTCGGGCTACGCCGATCCCAACACCTACACCAATGCCGACGGGCTGGTCTTCTCCGAAACCGCGCCCGACTACATGCCGGCAACGGGGCTGAACTTTAACCCGTACTTCCCCAATATCAATCTGGCGATGGCACCGCCGCTGGTGGTTGACGGGCAGGTGACCTACACCGCTGAAGGTTCGCCCGAACCGACGGTGCAGCAGATGTCGGCAGACGTCGCCGCCTTCCTTACCTGGACGGCCGAGCCCAAGCTCATCGAGCGCCAGAAGACCGGTTGGTGGGTGATTGCCTTCACGCTGTTCGCCACGATCCTTGCCTGGCTTGCCAAGAAGCAGGTCTGGGCCGATCTGAAGCGCAAGAAAGACTAAAGGGAATTAGCGGCTCCGATGGCAATCGCCGATGAATTGGAGCCGCTGATCCGCACCGTGCCGGACTTTCCCAAGTCCGGCATCCAGTTCCGCGATATCACCACATTGCTGGCCAGCGGGCCGGGCCTTGCCCGCACCGTTGATGCCTTGGCCGATCACGCGCGCCAAGCGCCGGTCGATGCCGTCGCCGGAATGGAAGCGCGCGGCTTCATTTTCGGCACCGCGCTCGCCATCGCGCTGGGCGTGGGCTTCATCCCCTTGCGCAAGGCGGGCAAATTGCCGGTCGCAACGATCGGCGAGGATTACGCGCTCGAATACGGCACCGCACGGCTCGAACTCGATCCCACGTTGATTACGCCGGGAATGCGCGTGCTGATGGCAGACGATCTGCTCGCAACCGGCGGCACCGCCGCAGCGGGTGCAAAGCTGCTGCGCCGTGCGGGTGCCGAAGTTGATCGGGCGCTGTTCGTGATCGACCTCCCCGAACTGGGTGGCGGGCAGGTGTTGGCCGAGGCGGGGGTAACCGCCACCGCGCTCATCTCCTATCAGGGCCACTAAGCCGCTTTGCGCAACCCAATGAAGGCTTGACGAATACGCCCCGCAAGTGGCAATCGCGCATGGCTTTTTCGGCACTGCCGAAGCGCGGGTATAGCATAGTGGTAATGCTCTAGCCTTCCAAGCTAGCTAGAGGGGTTCGATTCCCCTTACCCGCTCCACTTCTTTCTCCCATTCTCGCTGCACGCGCGCTATCCGGCCTTATCATAAATCCCGTGCGCCGGTGATTGAGCAAATTAGGATTTTGCCGCTAGGGTGGGCCTCCCAACCGCAAACCGTGGCCGCTGATGCAGAAAATACGCGAACAGCTTCGTGACATTCCGCCTGATCAGCAGGTGGAGATTTTACTGCGCCGGCTCGAGCGGTCGGAAAATGCGCGGCTTGCTGCGGAAAGCCTGCTCGAAAGCCGTGCGCGACAACTAGACCGCGCAAACCGCGATCTGCGCGCGCGCGAAGAGGATCTGCGCGAAAAGCTCGACATCAACATTCGGCAATTGCTCGCTGCGCAGCGCATGGCTGCAATTGCGACAGTCTATCGCGTACGCGGCGGAGAGGTCGCCTTCTCGCCCGAGTTCACAAGACTGATCGGTCTGCCCGAAGGCGCGAAGCCGAACTCCACGCATATTTCAGGAGTGGTGCACCCGCTCGACCAAAAACGATTCGATCATGCGCAGCGGGAATTTCTCGAAGGAGCGAAAACTGGCGAAGAAAAATCGTATGAGCACAGAATCATCCGGCAGAACGACGGCGAAACCCGCTGGCTGCGATGGTCAGTGAGACGCGACCTCGATGAAGCGGGGCAATTCGTCTCGCTTTCCGGCACGGTGCAGGACATTACCGAAACGCGGAGAACCACCCGGCGCGCACGAGCGCTAGGCTTGCTAGCAGAGCGGCGGGTCTACATGCTCGGCAGCCTTACCGCAGAGCTGGAAGCCGCCAATTTTGCACAGCAGGAAGCAAACACTTTCCTGCAGGCCGTGCTGGATGCTGTGCCGCAAGGCATTGCTGTATTTGACCGGGATCTCAAGCTGGCAGCGTGGAACGCCCCACTTGTCAGCCTGACCGAGATCGAACCCGAAACGCTCAAGGTCGGTATGGCGTTCAAGAGTCCGCCGCCTCTGAAACCAGGCGCCATACCCGTCCCCAATCCCGGCAAGGTCAAACGCGACGAGGCGGGCAATGTGGTGAGCGAAACCTATGAGCGCGAATTGTCCGACGGGCGGATCGTCAAAGTCGATGTGATTGGCCGCGATGATGGCAGCATGGTGCGCACCTATGCCGATGTGTCGCACTTCAAATCGGTCGAGGCCTCGCTCCGCAACCAACGCGAAGAGCTCTCCGACCGGGTTGACGAACTGATCTCGCTCTCCTTCGAATTGCGGCAGGCAAAGGGCGAGGCCGAACGCGCCAACCGTTCCAAGTCGCAATTCCTCGCAATGATGAGCCACGATATTCGCACACCGATGAACGGCGTGCTCGGCCTGCTCGATACGCTTGCCCTGAGCAAGCTTGACGCAGACCAGCGCCGCAAACTCGATCTCGCACGCGAATCTGGGCGGCAGCTCAATTTTCTGCTCAACGAGATCATCGAGATTGTCCGAGCCGAAAGCGGCAAAATCGACTTGCAGGCAGAGCCGGTGGACCTGGCGGCGACCTTGCAAGGCGTCGTCGAGTTCTGGGCGCAGGCCAATGCCAATCCGCAAATCGTGCTCGCGCTCGACGATACCGACAGCCTGCCGGCGCGCGTTCTGCTCGATCCGACGCGGTTCCGCCAATTGCTCGACAATTTCCTGTCAAACGCGCTCAAATATACCGAAGCGGGGCAGATCGGCGTGCGCGCTCTGGTTGCCGATGAGCACATCCGCGTCGAGGTGAGCGATACGGGGCGTGGTATATCGGCCGAAGACCAGAAACTGCTCTTCGCAGACTTCTCACGGCTGCGCGATATGGCTGCAACCACCGGTCAGAGCGCGGGTCTGGGCCTAGCCATTTGCAAACGTCTGGTTGCGGCAATGGACGGCGCAATCGGTGTCGAGAGCGCAGTCGGCAAAGGCAGCACATTCTGGTTTGCCGTTCCTTTGCAGGAGGCGGAGGCACCAGCGCAGGAGAGCGCAACGGCCGAACCTGCCGCGAGCCTGCCCGCACTTGGCCTGCATATCCTTGTCGCCGAAGATATCGAAACCAACCGCATCGTGCTTACCGCAATGCTCGATCAGCTTGGCTGCACATACCGCGTTGTTCCCGACGGCGCGCAGGCGCTTACTGCGGCGTCATCGGATACTTTCGATTGTGTACTGATGGATGTGAATATGCCCGAGATGGACGGGCGTGAGGCAACCTTGGCGATCCGCACTTTGCCCACCCGACATGGCAAAGTGCGCATCATCGGTGTCACCGCACACGTTCTGCCTGACACGCAGGAAGATTTGCTCGCCAGCGGCATGGACGCTCTGCTCCCCAAGCCCATCGCGCTTGATCGTCTGGCGCATATTCTGGCCGAGCCGCGCGACACTGCCGCGCCGTTGATCGACACCGACGCTACCGCCATGCTGTTTGCGGCACTCGCACCCGGACAGGCGCAAAGGATCCTCGCTCAGGCGATTGCCGATATTGAAGAACTTTCCGCAAGTTACCAATCTGCGCGCGCCACAGATGACGAAGAGGCTGCCAAGCGCGCCGCGCATAGTCTGAAAGGCGTTGCGGCGAATATCGGCGCGGCGGCATTGGCTGACCTGGTGGCTATGAAGCCCCTACCAGCCGGCGAAGACCTTTCAGCGCTTGCGGCGGAGACGGTACGCCGCCTCCGCCATCAGGATCAATAAGCGCCGCGTCCCGTCAGCACTGCCGGTATGGTGCGGGCGAGCAAGCTTACATCGCGCAAGGGGCCGTGGCGTTCGACATAGTCGATGTCCATTTCCACCTGCTCGGCAAAGGGAATCTCGGCGCGACCTGACACTTGCCAGACGCACGTGATCCCGGGCTTGGCGTCGAGCCGCTGCAACGCCCGGTCCCAATAGGCGGCGACTTCCTGCGGCAATGCGGGCCGCGGGCCGACCAGCGACATTTCCCCGCCCAGCACATTGAACAATTGCGGCAACTCATCCAGCGACGTGCGGCGCAGCATCGCGCCGATGCGGGTAATGCGCGGATCGCGGCGCATTTTGAAGCACACGCCATCGCGTTCGGAATGCGCTTCCAGCTCTTTGCGCACCCGTTCGGCATCGGTCACCATGCTGCGGAATTTCCACACGCGGAACGGTTTCCCGCCCGCGCCGATGCGCGTTTGCGAGAAGAAAACGGGTCCGCCATCCTCCAGCTTGATGGCCAGAGCGATGGCGGCGAAGACCGGTGCGAGGATCAGCAGACCCAGCAACACCGCCAGAAAATCGCCCGCGCGCTTTATAGCGGCCACGGGATTCCAGCCGCTGCGCTGTGTGAAAGCGTGCGCGGCGGCACGGGCCAAAAACACTGCATTGCCCAATACATAGCGCCGCGCGAGCCGCTTTGGCTCCTGCGCAAGGCGCCACACCCACTCGCAGCCCATCGCGCGGACATTTTCAGGCGCGCGGGGAATGCGGCCCGAATAATAGTCAAACAGGCCGCCCACGGCGAGCTGCACCGGCGTATCGAGGCTCGCCCCGTGATCGGCCAGCCAGCATTCCTGCAAAGGCACGCCGAAGCCGACAAACAGCATATCCGCACCGCTCGCATTGATGTCGCGCAGCACACGCGCGGTATCGTGCCGCTCGAAATAGCCATGTTGCGCGCCGACGATCTGCAAGCCCGGAAAGCGGCGGATCATGTTCAGACCGGCCTTTGTGGCGACGCCAGGTACCCCGCCGAGCAGATAGAGCTTGGCACCCTTGCGCGCGGCCTGCTCGCAGATCAGCGGGAAGAGATCAGTGCCGTTGAGATTCTCGCCGAAATCGGTTCCTGCCATCCGAGCTGCTGCGCGCAGGCCCGAGCCATCGGGAAGCAGCAGATCGGCGCCGCCCAGAGCGCGGCGATAGGCGCGGTCATTGGCTGCGGTGTTGATGCAATGCGCATTGATAAAGGCCACCTGCGTGCGGCGCGCATGGATTGCCCGGCCAACCAGTTCCTCAGCCATATCCCGCCGGCTTGCTTTGACGATATCGAGCCCGAACAGGCGCGTCGTGGCAATGCGCATCGGCTCCCACGCGGGAAGGGCGCGCACGGACTTGGACATGAAGTCATGGGCGATGGCGGGATTGAAAGACTGGTACATGGCACATTCTCCAAAATTCTGGAGAGATCATTGGCATTTTGCGTGCCAGATTCAGAAAACAGCTTGTTATCAATGATGTATGGCCAGTGAAGAAAAAGCGGTGAAGGCCGAATTGGGCCAGATTCGCATTTTGCAAAGCGGATTGCGCCGAATTGCGTTGCAAAATGCGAATCTCTGCGCTCCATCCGGCGCGCCTCTCCTTTTCATCTTGTTTTTACACGATAAAATGATTTGGCACGGTCTTTGAATTGTGGTGGGCACCGCAAAACAGGAATACTCCCGTGCCCATCATTTCCCACCTCGAGAGCCTGATCCCCGCTGGCCTGCGACCGGTTGTCGCTGGGCTGGCGGCTTATGGCGTGGCGGAGGTTGGCACGCGGCTTCTGCGCATCCTTGCCATCATCGTCATCGCCCGCCAGATCGCGCCCGAGCAGATTGGCGTGGCGGCGCTGGCCATCGCACTGTTCGAACTGGTGCGGGTGCTGGCGAATAGCGGCATCGGCCTGCGCATCATTGCCGCTAGTGACGCGGAGCTGCCCGCGATCTGCAACGCTGCGCGGCGATTGTTCGTGCTGTGGTGCGCCGCGGTGGCTCTGATCCAGCTCGCGGTCGCCGCCCTGCTTTTCGCCGTGTTCGGTATGGCAGAGATTGCCGCGATGCTCGTCGTGATGAGCGGCGTCTATGCCTTCATGCCGCCCGGCCTGGTACAGGTATTCCTGCTGATGCGCGAAGGGCGCATGGCTGCCACTGCGCGGATTGCCGCGAGCCAGACCGCGGCAGACCATGTGTTGTCGATCATCCTTGCGCTGTTTTGGCCGAGCGCATGGGCAATCGTCCTCCCCAAATTGCTCACCACGCCGCTCTGGCTGGTCCTGGTACGCCGCGCGCGCCACTGGTCGCCCGTGCCCGGTGTAGCGCCCGCGCCCTTCGCCGAATTTCGCACATTCAGCCTCGGCGTATTGGGCAGCGAAATCCTTGTTGCCGCGCGTACGCAGCTCGACAAGGTCATTATCGGCGCATTGCTGGGGACCGAGGCGCTGGGCCTGTATTTCTTCGCGTTCAACGCCGGGCTTGGCATCACCACCAGCTTCATTGCCGCGCTCGGCATTGTCCTTTTCCCGCATCTGTGTGCCGCAAGTGGCCAGCGCGAGCGGCGCAATCGGCTGTTGCAGGCAGGTGCGCTTTCGCTTGCAATCTTTGTCCCTGTGATTGCGGCGCAGATGCTGTTTGCCGACTGGTATGTTCCGCTGCTGTTCGGTGCGCAATGGACGACAATGGCACCCTTGGCGGCCATCCTCTGTCTTGGCGGCGTTCCGGCGATTTTCGGCAGCCTGCTGACCGCGTGGTTGCGTGCCAATGGCAAACCGCAACACGATGCCGCTGTCTCGCTGGTGGTGAGCTTTGCCGCACTCGCCAGCCTTACTGCAGGCGCCGGTTTCGGCCTCGAAGCGGCTGCCTGGTCATTCGTTGCCGCGCTCTGGCTTACCCAGATTCCCGCTGCCCTCGCGTTCGTCAGAATGCGCGAACCTGCCTCCCCTGATGCTGCCTTGAAAGGAGCATGATCATGTCCAACCCAGCCTATTCCATCATTGTGCCGGTCTACAATGCTTCGGCCACAATTGCCGACACGATCGCATCGATCTGCGCGCAGAGCTGTGACGATTTCGAGCTCATCCTTGTCGACGACGGATCGAGCGATGACAGCCTTCTCCTCATGTTGCGCGAAGCCGGGCGTGATGAGCGTATCCGGCTGGTCAGCCAGCACAATGCGGGCGTTTCCGCCGCGCGCAATCGCGGTGTCGAGCTGGCCCGCGGATGGCTGATTGCCTTCTGCGATGCCGACGATCTGTGGCACGAGGACAAGCTCGCCGCGCACCTGGCGATGCACGATACCGACCCTGCATTGGATGCCAGCTTTGCGCAGATCGCGTTTGTCGATCCGAACGCTTCCGGACGCATGCAAACGCTTTCCACCGTGCCCTCAGGCGCTTTGACGCTGGCGCAGATTATCGGAGAGAACCCGGTGTGCACCACGTCCAATCTGGTGGTCACCCGCGCGGCCTTAGAACGGTTTGGCGGCTTCGATCCGGCGATGCGCCACGCCGAGGACCAGGAATGGCTCGCCCGCGCCATCGGGCAGGGTGCGCTGATCGAAGGGCTCGGTGCGCTGCTGGTTGCCTATCGGCTTTCGCCCAGCGGGCTCTCGGTCAATCTCGATGCCATGTATGATGGCTGGCGCACGCTGGTGTCGCGCCATGCCGCGCATCTGGATGTGAGCGGAGCCGAGGCGCTGTTTTGCCGCTATCTCGCCCGCCGCGCCTTGCGCAGCGGTAATGCGCCTGCCGAGGCGCGCGGCTTTGCCATGCGCGGCCTTGCCATCAACCACCAAGCTTTCCTGTCCGATTTGCGACGCGCGATCCCGACCCTGCTCGGCGCGCTCACCGCCCCTGCCATCCCCGTCAGCCTGCGCCAGCGGCTATTCGCCTAAGTCTTTCCTGAGGAGAAACCCAATGCATACATCCAGCCTCATTTCGGTTGTCATGCCTGTCTACAATGTCGCCCCTTATGTCGGCGAAGCGATCCGTTCTGTGCTTGCGCAGACGCATGAGCATTTCGAGCTGATCATTGTCGATGATGGCGGGACCGATGGCAGTATGGAAATCGTGCGCGGCTTTGCCGACGAGCGTATCCGGATCATCAGCCAGCTCAATCGCGGCCTTGCCGGTGCGCGCAATACCGGCATTGCCTATGCACGTGGCCCCTATATCGCACTGCTCGATTCGGATGACCGCTGGCACCCTGACAAGCTCACTCTGCACGCGATCCACTTGCGCAAGAACCCGCATATCGATGTGAGCTATTCGGGCTCTCGCCTGATCGATGCCGATGGCGGACCGCTCGCCGTGGCCATGCGACCGCGCCTTGGCGGGGTGACCGCCGCGCATATTCTGAAGCGTAATCCGGTGGGCAATGGCTCTGCGCCGGTGATCCGCCGCACCGCGCTCGATCTCGCCGTTTTCCCGCATCCAGACGAGCCCGATCGTGCCTGCTGGTTCGATGAGAGCTTCCGTCAGTCGGAAGATATCGAGATGTGGTTGCGAATGGCCGCAAAGCACGGCTGCCAGTTCGAAGGTATTGACGGGCTGCTGACCGAATATCGCATTATCGGCGGCGGGCTGTCGGCCAATATCGTGCGCCAGTATGAAAGCTGGCAGCGCGCTATCGACAAGGCAGAGGCCTATGCTCCCGTGCTGCTGCAGCGGCACCGGGCAGCAGCGGAAGCCTATCAGCTGCGTTATCTCGCGCGGCGGGCAATCCAGCTGGGCGATTATGCCTTCGCCCGCTCGCTCACCGTACAGGCTTTGCGCCGCTATCCGCTGATGCTGCTGCAGGAGCCGCGCAAATCGCTGGTTACTGCCGCCGCCGCAATTGCCAGCGCCATATTGCCGGCACCCATGCTCGGCCAGATCGCCCGGCGCCAGTTGGGCAAGGCAGGTGTGGCATGAAGCCCTTGCGCTGCATCCATCTCAACACCGATTTCGCCCTGGGCGGGGTCACCAAGTCGCTTGGCCTGTTCGAACATCCCATATTGCAGATCCACGCCAAAAGCCGTGTCGTGCCCGTCAATATGGCGGTGGTTCCCGCGCCCAAGCTCGATGCCGATGTCGTCATCAACCACGCGACACCCAATTGGGCCTCCTTGCCCTTCGTGTGCCTTCTCCGCCTGCGCAACAGGGCAAGCTGGATGGTGCATATCGAGCATTCCTACACTCGCGCCTGGGAAGCGGCGAATGTGGCCGAGAAAGGCCGGTTCCGCACCATGCTCAAACTGGCCTATGCCAATTTTGACGAGATCGTCGCGGTTTCGGTGGCGCAGCGCGACTGGATGGTGGAAGCGGGCGTGGCGCTCGCGAACAAAATCCGTGTGATCCACCCGTGGAGCGGCGGTGACGCGCTTGCCAGCGTACCGCCGCCCGAATTCTGCCCGCACCGCCCGCTGCGTCTCGGCGCGATGGGACGGTTCGATCCGGCGAAGGGCTTCGACACGCTGATCCGCGCCATGCAATTGCTCTCACCCATGGATGCAGAGTTGGTTATCGGCGGCTTCGGCCCCGGCCAGGCAGAATTGCATCATCTGGCGCGCGGCTGCTCGCATATCCGCTTTGCCGGACGCATTACCGACTCGGCGGACTTCTACGCACAATGCGACGCGATCATCGTGCCCTCGCGTTATGAAGCTTTCGGCCTTGTCGCGGCCGAGGCAAAGCAGGCCGGCCGTCCGGTGCTCGTCGCCGATACCGACGGCTTGCCCGAACAGGTTGAAGGTTGCGGACTGGTGGCCGATTGCTCCGATCCGGCAAAGCTGGCCGAGGCGATTGCCCGCTTCACCACCGCCCCACTCGAGCACATGGGCAAGGCAGCGCGCCGATCCATGGCAGGCGCTCAGGCCGAGCGGCTGAAAGGTTGGGCGCAGCTGTTCAGCGATGCCCGCGCCAAACTTGCCGCCGGGCCAACACCTCCTTCCGAAGCCGAGTTCGACGAACGCCTCGCGTGATCCCTGCGACCCTTCGGGCGCAAGCAGGGCGGGCCCCGGACTGCTAATAAGGCAGCCGGGCCCTTCTTGTATGCGCATGAAAGGCGCTGCGGGGGGGCGGTCGTCAGGCGCTGCGCTGCAGAACAGCGTGCCGGGCAGCGATGCCGATCAGCACCAGCGCGGGCCAATAGAGATAGGCGAGCATCTCCAAATTCTCGCCAAAGCTGTAGAGCAGCATCACAAGCACCATCGCAAAGCCGAGGCGGCCCATGGGCTGCACCAGCGAAAGGCGCGCCGTGCTAAGCGCGGCAACCGCCAGCGGGATCGCCAAAGCGAGCAACCCGGTGATGCCTTTGACAAACACCAGGCCATACCAGCTGTGATGGCTGCCGATGGGCATATATTCGACGATATGCGGCCCGGCCTCGACAATGCCGTGGCCAAACCACGGAGCTTCATTCTGCCACCGCTCGATGGCGATGCGCCCCAGCGTCGCACGCACGCGGCTGCTATCGGCGCGGGCGCTGGAAAAGTCACTCGCGAGCTGGCTCGCCATGTCGATCAGCATGGGGGCGAGCAAAGCGAAAGCCAGCACCGCAGGCGCCGCCGCCCACCAGATCCACGCCTTGCCGAGCCGCGAGACGCCAAAGGCAAAGGGCCAGATTACCAGCAACGCCACCAGCGCAAGGCGCGATTGCGAAAGGAGCGCAATGGCCAGGGCCGCCGCCAGTCCGCAGAACTTCCAGCCGCGATGCTTCTCCTCCGCCGCACAGATCGCATAGACCACCGCGACCAATCCCGCCGCAGGAGACCATGGCGCGAAGAACTGCCAGCGCGGCGTGCCCGCGCCCGGCTCGATCGTGTAAAGCGTGACCGCAAAATATTCCGGCCCGCTGCCGCCGATGACTTTGAGCGGCGACACCCACAGCGTCTCGGGAAGGCCGATATAGGGCGCCGCTATGAAGAGCGGGATCAGCACCAGCGTCTGCGCGCCCAGTTTGCACACGGCGCGGTAAATCACTTCGGCGCGGACATTGAGCACGGCTGCGGCAAAAGGGAAGAGCGCAATCAGCGCCCAGCCCTTGGCCCAGCCGACTGAAGACTTGATAGTCTGCCCCACGCCAAAGCCATTGGTGGCATGGCCCACCAGCAGGATAATCTGCATCGCGCCCATGCCGATCAGGAATGCCCAGATGACAGGGCCGAGCGGTGCCGGGCGCTGCTCGGCTGGCAGGTAAGGCGCGGCATAGAGTTTCCACGCCGCCAGCGCCGCCAGAATCCAGCCGAGCGCGGGGCCTGCAATATACAGGCCCCCCGTCAGCCACAGCAGCCATGTGCTGCCGATGGCGAGTGCGATCAGCCTTTCGGCAGCAGCGTGGCAAGGATCGGTTGGCGCAGCCATGCAAGGGCAAATCCCACAAGGACGATAAGGCTCGCGGTGATGGCACCGGCAAGGGCTATCAGCAACGAAGGCGAAGAAGGGCGGTCGGGCAGTGAAGGCGCTTCGAATGTCTGCACCAGAGGATAGGAGGCGAAGGGATCGGCCTTGTTGGTATCCAGGCGAGCCAATGCGGAAGAAAAGACCGCCTCTGCGACGCGGTGTTCGCGCAGCAGATCGGCCAGCTCGCCCGCTTGTTCGGCCAGCGCGCCGCTGTTGCTGCCTTGCTGACCGATCTGGCGGCGGATTTCGGCGAGCATGGCCTGCGAACCGGCATTCATGCCTTCCGCTGCAATGAGTGCCTCGAACATCCGCTCGCGCCCGTCGGTTACCGAAATATCTGCAAATCCCAGCAGCGCGCGTTCGGACAACCCACTGACTTCGCTGCCACGGGCGACGATTTCGCGGCGCAGGCTGGAACGCTCGGCTTCCAGTTGCTCGCGCGTAGCATGTGCCTCGCCCAGCGTGCCCGCCGCTTCGGTCGCTTCGGTGTTCACATCGGCATAGCGATCAAGCAGCGACTGGAACACCGGATCGGCTTTCAGCCGCAAGGCGCGGCGGACATTGGCGGGCGAGATATCGAGCACCGATGACAGCCGCGAGCGGACCGCCGCATCGCGTGCGCCGCCAGCGCGGGCATCGCGTTCGCGGGCGCGCAGATCGTCAATCGTGCCAAGGCGGGCGTTGAATTGTTCCAGACTGGCAAGCCCGGTGCGGCCCTGGAATTCGAGCAGCGCGGCCTGCGTTTCGGCAACTTTGGCTTCCAGCTCGACCAGCCGTTCCGCATCGGCGGACTCGCGCGCGGTTGCTTCGTCTTCGCGCAATTCATCCAGCGTGGCGAGAAAGGCGCTGCGCAAGGCCTCGCCGCGCGCCTGCGCGTGCTCTGGGCTGTCACCGGTCATGGTGATCTCGATCAGATTGGTTTGGTCGACCAGCGTGATGCTCGGCTCGGGGAAATCGCCCGGCTCTTCGCCAAGCGCGGCAGCCGCGCGCGACAGCGTCGATTGCGCCATCAGTAGCCGCTTGTAATTCTCGGTCGGGCTCAGCGTAGTGCTCGAGAAAGCGGAAGAGGTGACGGTCGTCGCTTGACCCACATCGTTGAGATTGAGCGATCCGCCCACGCCCGATCCGGGCAGGATCAGCGCGGTCTCACTGGCATAGCGGGTCGGCGCGAAGGCGAGAAAGGCGCCGGTCACGCCCCAGATCAGCAGCAGCGCTGGAGCAATCGCCAGCACATAGCGGCGGTAGCGGCCAAGCGGCGGCAGTCCGTCGCGGATAAGCCACCACAGGCGTACAATGCGGCGCGGGGGAAGCGACTGTTCCATCAGTTCGCCACCGTGTCTTGCAGAAGGATGGCAGGCGTCAGCGCGCCAGCCGCGCCGGTCACCATGCCGATGGCATCGGACAGGTTCATCCAGCGGCTGTCATAACAAGCCAGTGCATCGCCCGGCATCAGATAGGGGTCAAAGGCGTCGCGATTGGCGTGGCGCACCAGTTCTTCGACTTCGCGCTCGACCACCACGGATTGGCCGGACATCGGGTTGCGGCTGATCAACACTGCGCGGCGGCCCGAATTCATTGCCGAACCGCCCACGCAATTCATCGCCACCAGCCCCTGCAGGAAGCGCGTGCCATAAGGCAGGCTGCCCGTCCGCTCGCCAATCGCCGCGCCGGCATTGTTGTTGGCGGGGCGGGTGAGGTTGGACATATGCACGCGGATCCCCGGTTGGGTGACGAGCGAGGGGCGCACGAGATAAGGATCGAAGCATCCGGTGGAAGGGACGATCAGCCGGTCACCCGGTGCCAGCAGCACATCGCCAGTGGCAGTGCCGTCATGGCTGGGGCGCAGATCGATCACCATCATCCGGTCTTGGCGGACCAGCCCGATCTGCTGGATATTGGCATCGGGGCGCACGCCACCCGCCGCGCGCAAGGCCGTGGTGACGCTGCGCGCGGCATTGGCATCGCCATTGGCAGCCCCTTCGCTCTGGCCGACACGGTCTTCGGGCGCGCGGTCACCGGTGCGCACTGTGCCGGGGTTGAACACCGCCCCGCTCACCGCAACCGAAACGCCGGTGCTTTCCAGCACCGAGAACCGCACGGCATTGGTGAGCGGCTGGACGAGGCGCTGCGCGACGAGCATTTGCCGCAATTGCGCTTCGACATCGGCTTGCGACAGGCCAGCCGCGCCAATGCGGCCGAGCGAAGGCAGGCGAAGATGCCCGTCATCGCCGATCACATAGGTGCCGCTGATCCGGTCAGCATCGCCCAGCACCTCAATCCGCACGCGGTCGCCGGGCGCAAGCAGCAGGCCGACCGGCGCGGACAAATGCGCAGTCGGGATATCGGGCAGAGCAGTGGGCGCACGCGAACACGCACCGGGGGTTGCGGCATATTGCTGTTCGGGCATCCAGGCTGCACCGGCATAATTGACCGGCTGATGGCCTGCAGCGCAGCCGCCCAGCAAGGCAGCGGCAGACAGGGTGAGCAATGTGCAACGCATTTGGCATCTCCAATTTGAGTTGCCCCTCACGTTTCAAGCATCGTGCCAATTGCGCGCGCCCTGCAAAATGCACCCCGCACCGCACGCATTCTTGCATTTCGCAACGATTTCTTTGCATCATGCAAATATGTCTTCGCAAAATGCGTTGCTGTGTGGTGGCAGGCATTGCGTTTTGCAATGTCCTAACCGTAAGTGGCTTTGGCACGGTCCGTGCTTGCAATGTGCAAAGCCCGCAGGGCGCAAAGCGGAGAATGCCGGAATGAAAGGTGTCATCTTCACCGAACTGGTGGGATTTATGGAGGAGATCGCAGGCGTGGTCTTTGCCGATCAGGTACTGATGGAGGCGGACTTGCCGCATGGCGGCGCCTACAGCGCGGTCGGATCCTACCCCTCTGCCGAAGCGCTCAGCCTCGTTACTATCGCGTCAGAGAAGTCGGGCATTCCGGCTGGCGAGTTGTGCGACCAATATGGCCGCTACCTTTTTGACCGCTTTAACGTGCTGTTTCCCGACATCATGAAGCTGTACGCGACGGTCGATGCGCTGCTCGATCATGTGGGGCCGCATATCCACGAAGAAGTGCGCGTTCTCTATCCCGGCGCGCAGCCGCCCAGCGTCACGACGCAGCATGATGGCGATGTGATGACGGTCACCTACGAATCGCATCGCCCCATGGCGCATATCGCGCATGGCCTGATCGCGCGTAGCATCGAACATTACGGTGATCCGCGCAGGCTGGAATGGGAAGCCAATGACGAGGGCACCCGCGCCACATTTACCTTGCGGCACCCTGCATGAGCATGTCCGCCGCCCGCATTCTGATTATCGAGGACTCGCCTTCGATCGCGCAAACCTATGCCGCGATTCTGGAAGGAGCAGGCCATTCGGTGACGTTGGCGGAAACCGGCGCGGATGGCGATGCAGCGATGGCCGATGCGGTCAAACCGTTCGATATCCTGCTGCTCGACCTGCAATTGCCCGATTATGACGGGCTCGAATGGCTCGAAGCGCGCCCCGCGATTGCCAGCCAGTCGGCGGTGATTGTCATTACCGGTGATGGTTCGATCAACCGCGCAATCAATGCCATGCGGCTGGGTGCCTATGACTTCCTCGTGAAACCGGTCGCTCCGCCGCGCCTGCTCACCACGGTGCGCAATGCCTATGAGCGGCAGGATCTGGCGCAGAAGGCGGAAACCGCGCAGAAGCTGGCCGGACGCGAGAGCTTTCAGGGCTTTATCGGCAAGTCAGCACCGATGCAGGCGGTCTACCGCGAGATCGAGAATGTCGCCGCTTCCAAGGCGACGGTGTTCATCACCGGCGAAAGCGGCACGGGCAAGGAAGTCGCCGCCGAAGCGATCCACAAGGCTGGCGGGCGTGCGGGCAAGCGGTTTGTGGCGATCAATTGCGGCGCGATTCCGGAAAACCTGCTCGAATCCGAATTGTTCGGCCATATGAAAGGCAGCTTCACCGGCGCGATTGCCGACCGCAAGGGCGCCGCGCGCGAGGCCGATGGCGGAACGCTGTTTCTCGACGAGATTTGCGAGATGGATTTGGCCTTGCAGGTCAAGCTGCTGCGCTTCCTGCAATCCGGCATGGTGCAGCCGGTCGGCTCGAGCCGGCCCGAAGCGGTGGATGTGCGGGTAATCTGCGCGACTAATCGCGACCCCGCGCGCGAAGTGGCCGAAGGGCGTTTCCGCGAAGACCTGTTTTACCGGCTCAACGTCATTCCGCTCGATTTGCCTCCGCTGCGCCAGCGGCCGGGCGATGTCGGGCTTATTGCACAGGCATTTCTCGAACGCTTTGCCAATGAAGAAGGCAAGAGCTTCGATCCGCTTTCGCCCGAACTGCTGCAGGAGCTCGATGCGAGGCGCTGGCCGGGCAATGTGCGTGAGCTGCAAAACACGATGCGCCGCGTGGTGGTGATGACTCCCGGTCCGCTACTTTCGGCGAGCGACTTCCCCACCGAGCGCGTGGTTATTGCGGGCGAAGCGGTGGGCAATGCCTTTGCCTCTGCCGCGTCGCCCATCCCCTCGCCTGCCGCGCAGCAGGCTGCCGATGGCTTCGGCGTGCCGATGACGCTGGCAGAAATCGAGCGGCGCACGGTCGAAGCTGCGATAGCCCGCGCGGGCGGCAGCGTCCCCAAAGCCGCGCGCGAACTCGATGTCAGCCCCTCGACGATTTACCGGATGCAGGCGCGCTGGGAAAAGGCGGATGGGTTGAGTTAGGTGACTGCTACGTTGTCTATAAGGCGTGTCCCGCCGATCCTTGCTGCTGCGAACAATCGCGCTTTGCCATTGTCCGAGGCCAGCAGTTCGAGCGAATCCGCATCGCGCAGGTCGAAATAGTCGACGCTGGCAAAGCCATTGCCGAGCAGCACCGCTTCCGCCGCCGCGCGGATTTCCGCCCAGGCCTTGCCTTCGCCAAGCATAGCCTTCGCCGTCGCCAGACTTTCGGGAATGGCCCGCGCCTGCTCCCTTTGGGCGGGAGACAAATACACATTGCGGCTGCTCATCGCCAAGCCGTCCGCCTCGCGCACCGTGGGAACGCCGTGGATCGCCTCCACACGTGGTAGCACCAGATCCAGATCGCGCGCCATCCGGCGGATCACCGCGAGCTGTTGCCAGTCCTTCTCGCCGAAAAACGCCATGTCAGGCCGCACCTGGTTGAACAGCTTGCACACCACTGTGGCCACGCCGTCGAAATGGCCGGGGCGGTTGCCACCGCAAAGCCCACCAGACACGCCCGCGACGCTGATATTGGTCGCATAGCCTTGCGGATACATCGCCTCCACCGTTGGCGCCCAGAGCAGCGCCACGCCCTCTGCTGCTAGCTTGGCCGAATCCTCGGCCATTTGGCGCGGATAGGCGTCCAGATCCTCGTTCGGGCCGAATTGCCGCGGATTGACGAAGATCGACGCGATGACATGGTCGGCGTGCTTCGCCGCCTCGTGCATCAACGTCAGATGCCCTTCGTGCAAAGCGCCCATCGTCGGGACAAGTGCGAGTGTCGCGCCGCCGCCGCGCAGTTCATCCACAGCCAAACGCAGGTCGGCAAGGGTCGTAACGGTTTCCAAGAGTCCACGCCTCCGATAGTATGCCCGGCATAGCTAACGCGCGATCAACCACAGAGAAAGCCCGCATATGAGCCATCCGCACCGGATCGTCTTCGCCAACGAGAAAGGCGGCACGGGCAAATCGACCACCGCCGTGCACGTGGCTGTGGCGCTGGCGTTCCAGGGCGCGAAAGTCGCGGCGCTCGATCTCGACACGCGGCAGGCGACCTTCTTCCGCTATTGCGAAAACCGCGTCGCCACACAGGAACGGCGAGGCATCACGCTGGCTGGCCCGGTGTTCGACAAATGTCGCGGCGACACCGTCGAAGCGCTGGAGGAAGAGGCGGCGCGGATCAGCGAAGGCGCGGATTTCCTGCTGTTCGATACGCCGGGGCGCGACGATCCCTTCGCCCGCCATGTAGCGGCGAGTGCCGACACGCTGGTGACGCCGATGAATGACAGCTTCGTCGATTTCGATCTGATCGGGCAAGTCGATGCTGAGACGTTCAACGTCCGCAAGCTCTCCTTCTATGCCGAGCTGATCTGGGAAGCGCGGATCAAGCGCAGCCGCGCGCAACTCGCCGAGAACAAGCGCGAGATGGATTGGGTGGTGGTGCGCAACCGCACCGGCTTTACCGATGCCCGCAACCAGCGGCGCATCGATCAGGCGCTGGGCGAACTGTCCAAGCGCGTCGGCTTTCGCGCCGTGCAGGGCCTGTCAGAGCGCGTCGTTTATCGCGAGCTGTTCCCGAGCGGGCTGACCCTGCTCGACAAGGGGCAATTGGGCGAGCTCGGCACCAGCCATCTCGTCGCGCGGCAGGAACTGCGCAATCTGGTGCAGCATCTGCGCCTGCCCGTGCCGCCGCGCCCCGAAGCCGAGGTCAAGCCCGCCGAGCTGCTGCCGACCCGGCAGCCCAAAGTGCTCGCCTGAAATGCTCAAATTCGCTGTCATCGCCGCCGCCCTCCTGCTGCTCTTCCGCTGGACAATGGGCCGCTGGCCGTGGGAGCCGAAAATCTCCACCCGCAACCAGGCGCTGTTCCGCGCGCGCCGTTTGTTGGGAGTGGAAGCGAATGCCAGCCGTGCTGACATAATCGCGGCACACAAGCGGCTTATCGCCATGGTTCACCCCGATCGCGGCGGCTCCAGCGATCAAGTCCACGAAGCGAACGCCGCACGCGATCTGTTGCTCGACGAGTTGCCCCGCGAAGTGCGCTAAGCTACCGCAGGGCCAACGAAAGGCCCTGTCTGATGAAGCACACATTCCATTCAACAACCCTGCGCGAATACGATATTCGCGGGATTATCGGCGAAACGCTCGGCCCCGATGATGCGCGGGCCATCGGGCGCGGTTTCGGCACGCTGCTGCGCCGTGATCTGGGTGCGGAGGCGAAGCCACTGGTGGCGGTGGGATATGACGGGCGCGTCAGCTCGCCCATGCTCGAACACGCGCTGATCGAAGGGCTGACCGCCAGCGGTTGCAATGTCCGCGCCATCGGCATGGGCGCAACCCCGATGCTTTATTACGCGGAAGCCTCAGCCGAACAGGTGGATGGCGGCATTCAGATAACTGGCAGCCACAATCCCGCCAATTACAACGGCTTCAAAATGGTATTTCGCGGGCGGCCCTTCTTCGGCGAGGACATCCAGACGCTCGGCCGCATGGCCGAGGCGGGTGACTGGAGCGATGGTTCGGGCGAGGTCGAGCGGGTCGATGTCATGGACGCCTATATCGAGCGGATGCTCGCCGCGTTGGACGGGATCGACACTGGCGCGCTGGCAGGCCTCACCGTCGCCTGGGACGCTGGCAATGGCGCCGCCGGCCCCGCGCTCGAAAAGCTCGCGGCGAGATTGCCCGGCACGCATCACCTGCTTTTCACCGAAGTGGACGGAAACTTCCCAAACCATCACCCTGATCCCACTGTCGAGGCGAACCTTGCCGACCTGAAAGCCGTGGTCGCCGCAAAGTCCTGCGACTTCGGAATTGCCTTTGACGGCGATGGCGACCGCATCGGCGCAATCGACGGCGAAGGCCGCGTCATCTGGGGTGATCAACTACTGATGATTTATGCCGAGGACCTCCTGGGGAAACTCCCTAATTCGACCATTATCGCCGACGTGAAGGCCAGCCGCGCGCTGTTCGACCATGTCGCAAAGCACGGTGGACAGCCATTGATGTGGAAGACTGGCCACTCGCTGATTAAGTCCAAAATGAAGGAAGTTTCCTCGCCCTTGGCAGGCGAAATGAGCGGCCACGTGTTCTTTGCCGACGATTACTACGGCTTCGACGATGCGCTTTATGCCGGCGTGCGCCTTATCGCGGCATCGGCCAGGCTGGGCAAATCGGTGAGCGCTTTGCGCGGCGAAATGCCTGCGATGCTCAACACCCCCGAACTGCGCTTCCAGGTCGACGAAGCCCGCAAATTCGCTGCGATTGACGAGATCAAGGCGCGGATGAGCGGCGATCTGCCCGACGGGGTAGAGGTCAACGCGACAGACGGCGTGCGCGTCAACACGCCCGACGGCTGGTGGCTGCTGCGCGCATCGAACACGCAGGATGTGCTGGTGGCGCGCGCGGAAAGTGATACAAAAGAGGGGCTTCAGCGCCTGCTCGGCTCGATTGACGAGCAGCTGGCACTAAGCGGCCTCGAACGCGGAGAAAGCGTGGGCCATTAAAGGGGGGCCGATGATGAAGCGATTGCTGCTGGCTGCCACTGCTGCATGGGCCTTGGCCGGATTGGCCGCGCCTGCCGCTGCGCAGGAAGAGGAAATCGACACGGTTGCAATGGCTGCGGAATATGCGAGCGAGTTCCAGGTCGAACCGCTGACCCCCGAACAGGCCGCGCGCCTGCCGCTGGCGCGCGATATTCTTACCCGCGCCTTGCCCGAAGGCAGCCTGCTGGAAGCGCTCGCGGTCTATTTCGAAGGCGCGTATCTAGACCCCGCCACCTTCGAAGGCGCTGCACCCAATGATGCGTTGGCGCAGTCGCTCAATTGGCTGATCGCGATCGAGCTGGAGCCACGCAAGGCGGAAATGGCGCTGGCGATCATCGATCCGGTTTACCGCGAGCGGGAGGTCGCGCTCAACCGCGCCAGCTTCGAAGCCACCCGCACAAGGATGGCCGCGCTCGAACCGCTGATGCGCGAGGCGCTGGCCGAGGTCTACGCGATCTATTACGACGAGGCGCAATTGCGCGATATCGCCGCCTTCTTCGCCACGCCCACCGGCGGCCTGTTCGCCCGGCAACAATTGGAGGTGGCGTCCAATGGGCGGCTCTCGACGCGGATTTTCGCCTCGCCCATTTATTGGGAAGCGACAATGGCGTCCTACATGGCGGCGGACCCCGCCGAAAACTTCCCCGAACGCCGCCACTTTGCCGACCTCACTGCGGCAGAGCGCGAACGCCTCGCCGCCTTGACGGGCCAAAGCCTCGGCGCGCTCGAAGCGGCGATGAACAATGACTGGCAGGCGCTGGAAGGCGCGGAGTAAACGCGGCCGGCACATACCGGCCCCGATGGAGAAGGCGTAATGAAGAAACTAATGCTTGCCGCGGCCGCCTTTGCCGGATTGGCCACCACCGCGCCTGCTGCGGCACAGGAGGAGGCGTTTGACGAGGAAGCCTTCGTGCAAATGCAGGCGATGCTGGGCGAGTCGTTTGCCCTTGAACCGCTGACCCCCGAGCAGGAAGCGCGCCTGCCCCTCGCGCGCGAAATCATGAACACCGCAATGCCCGAAGGGGCGCTGCGTTCGGCGATGGAAGGGATGCTGGGCGGAGTGTTCGGCAGTCTGGCGCAGGAAGCCGCAATCGATCCGAACAGCACGCTAACCGCATCGCTCAATTACTACTTCTTCTTCGAACTCGAACCGCGCAAGGCAGAGGCGGCGCTGGCGATCATCGACCCCGACTGGCGCGCGCGCGAGGAGGCCGAACAGGCCGCCCAAATGGAAATGGCGGCCAGCATGATGGAGACGATGGAACCGCTGGTGCGGGATGCGATTGCGGAGCTTTACGCGATTTACTTCACCGATGCGCAACTCGCCGATATCGCCGAATTCTATGCTACGCCCACCGGGCAAGTGTTCGCGAGCCAGAGCTTTGCGATGTCGAGCGATCCCCGCCTGTTTGCCCGTCTTCTGGGTTCGCGGGAATACTGGCAGGCGATGGGGGGACTGGTGGAGGAAGCAGCTCCGATTGGAACGCCACCGGGGCGGCGCGCCTTTGCCGATCTCTCGCCCGAGGAACGCCGTCGCTTGGCCTCACTCACGGGACAAAGCCTCGAAGACCTCGAATATGCGATGAACTTCGATCCGTCGACATGGGAAGATGCCGCCGTGGGGGCCGAAGCGGCTGTCGAAGGGGCGCTGGAAGACGAATGGCCCACGCGGCCCAAGCGCGCCGCCAAGGCTGCCGAATAACGGGTGGTTGCGGGAGCTGCCATCGGCTGGCCGTGGTCGGCACTCGGTATTGGCCCCACGCCTGACAAGGATGCGATCCGCACGGCCTATGATGCGGCGCGGGCGGCGCTTGATGGGGGTGGGTCGATTTCGGCCTTTGCCGATCTGACAGCGGCGCGCGAGAAGGCGCTGTTCTTCGCTTCGGAATTGCAACGGCAGGCCGAGCGCGAGGGGCGCGATTGGCATGATGTCCAAGTTGACCCGCCTCCCCCTCCGCCACAACTTCCCGCCGAACCCGAACCCGAACCCGAACCCGAACCCGAACCCGAACCCGAACCCGAACCCGAACCCGAACCCGAACCCGAACCCGAACCCGAGCCGGAGCCGGAGCCGGAGCCGGAGCCGGACGAACTCCCGCCGCCGCAGGTCACGGTGCGGTTCGGTGCAAATGCCGCGCCCGCATCCGCGCCCGTCGCGCCGGTCTCTCCGCCTCCACCGGCGATCGACACAGGACGTCAGGAGGAACCATCCTACGCGCCGGGCGCGCGCTATGCCGACCCAACCGATTATCTCGACACCCTGCCGCCCGATCATCCCGAGCCCGTCCGCCCCGGCGATCCACGGAGCGCGGAGCCGGTTTACGACACGCAGTATTCGCCCATCGAGGACCGCGATCCGCCGCGCACGCAGGACAGCGACCTTTTCGTCGACTTCCTGCGGCGCTATCCGCCGCAGGAATATGCGGCGTGGTGGCTGGGCGGGTTCTTTCTCCTCCTGAGCTTCTGTACCACCACCTGACGCCTTGGCAGAAGGTGCGGTGCTTTCCTACAGACCGCCGGTGTGCGACAAGGCACCATGCTGAACGCCTGCCTCCTGTTCAATGTCATTGGAATCGCGGGAGAAATGCAGGCGGGTGTTTTTGCCCCAGGACTGTGTAACAGGTGTAACAGGTTCGCCTTCGCGGGGGCCTCCCGATGAGCGGCGCGGGCGTCCCTCCGGAGATCACCGCATGGTTCGCGGGGCGCGGCTGGCGGGTGCGGCGGCATCAGACCGAGATGTTGGAGGCCAGCGATGCGGGCAAGCACGCGATGCTGGTAGCGGATACGGGAGCGGGCAAGACGCTGGCGGGCTTCCTGCCGACGCTCGCCGCCTTCACGCCCTCGCGGCTGGACGGGGATGCGCCGCCCGAAGGCCTGCACACGCTCTACGTCTCGCCCTTGAAGGCGCTGGCCGCCGATGTGCAGCGCAACCTGTTGACGCCGATCACGGAAATGGGCCTGCCGATCACGGTCGAGACCCGCAGCGGTGACACCTCCGCCGACAAGAAGAAGCGCCAGCGCAGCGCACCGCCCAATGTCCTGCTGACCACGCCCGAAAGCCTCTCGCTGCTGCTGAGCTATCCCGAGAGCTTCGACCTGTTCACCGGCCTCAAGCGGGTGGTGGTGGACGAGATCCACGCTTTCGCCACGCAGAAGCGCGGCGATTTGCTGGCGCTCGCGCTCAGCCGGTTGCAGGCGATTGCCCCCGATATGCAGCGTGCTGCGCTCTCTGCCACGGTGGCCGATCCGCAGGGCTTCGCCGCGTGGATTGCGCCGTGGGGGGACATGGATTCGGTGCAACTGGTGGAGGGCGAAAAGGGGGCCGAACCGCAGGTCGAAATCCTGCTGCCCGAAGGCGAGCGGGTGCCGTGGGGCGGGCACGCGGCGACGTGGTCTATCGGCCAGCTGTATGAGCGGATCAAAGCCAACCGCACCACGCTCGTCTTCACCAATACCCGCTTCCTGGCCGAGTACATCTTCCAGAACCTGTGGGACGCGAATGAGGACAATCTGCCCATCGGCATCCACCACGGATCGCTGTCCAAAGAGGCGCGGCGCAAGGTCGAAGCGGCGATGGCGGAAGGGAAGCTGCGCGCGCTGGTGTGCACCGCCAGCCTCGATCTCGGCATCGACTGGGGGGACATCGATCTGGTGGTGCAGATGGGCGCGCCCAAGGGCTCCTCGCGCCTGCTGCAGCGGATCGGGCGTGCGAACCACCGGCTCGATCAGCCGAGCCGTGCGCTGCTGGTGCCGGGCAACCGGTTCGAGTTTCTCGAAGCGACCGCTGCGCTGGAAGCGGTCGAGGAAGGCCAACGCGACGGCGAGGACTTCCGCCCCGGCGGGCTCGATGTGCTCGCCCAGCACGTGATGGGTTGCGCTTGTGCAGGGCCGTTCCAAGAGGACGCGCTGCTTGCCGAGGTGCGCTCCTGCTGGCCCTATGCGCGGGTGGATGCGGGCACATGGCAACGTGTCTTGGAGTTCGTCGCCACCGGCGGATACGCGCTCAAGGCCTATGACAAGTTCAAGCGGATTACCCGTGACAAGGGCGGGACATGGCGGCTCACCCATCCGGAGAAGGCGTATCAGCACCGCATGAATGCAGGGATCATCGTCGATTCCGAAATGCTCGAAGTGCGCTTCCGCAACGGGCGCTCGCTCGGCAAAGTGGAGGAACGGTTTGCTGCCTCGCTAAGGCCGGGCGACACGTTCCAGTTTGCAGGCGTGAATGTCGAGGTCGAGCAATTGAAGGACATGGCGCTGGTCGTCCGCGCTTCGGCCAAATCGGCGATGATCCCCTCCTATGGCGGCTTGCGTTTGCCGCTCACCACGCATCTGGCGCAGCGGGTGCGTGGGTTGCTCACCAACCGCGCGGGCTGGGCGCGCTTTCCCGATGATGTGCGCGAATGGCTGGAAGTGCAGGATTGGCGTAGCAGGATGCCGGGGCCGGACAATCTGCTGGTGGAGAGCTTCCCGCACGCGAAGAAGCACTACACCGTCTATTACACCTTCACCGGCTGGAACGCGAACCAGTCGCTGGGGATGCTGATTACCTCGCGGATGGAGGCGCTGGGGATGATGCCGGGCGGGTTTGTGGCGAATGACTATTCGCTGGCGGTGTGGAGCCTCAAGCCGGTGGACGATCCGCGCCCGCTGCTCTCGCCCGACATCTTGACCGAAGAGTTCATCGACTGGGTGCAGGACAGCCACTTGCTGCGCCGCGCTTTCCGCGAGGTGGCGGTGATTGGCGGGCTGGTGGAACGGCAGCATCCCGGCAAGCGGAAGAGCGGGCGGCAGGTCACCTTCAGCACCGATCTGATTTACGACGTGCTGCGCAAATACGAGCCCGACCATGTGTTGATCGAGGCGGCGTGGCAGGATGCGCGGGCGCGGATGACCGATATCGGGCGGCTGGGCGATCTGCTCGATACCGCCGCCGAGAAGTTGGAGCACGTGGTGCTCGACCGCGTGAGTCCGCTCGCCGTGCCCGTGATGACGATGATCGGCCGCGAGGCGGTTCCGCAAAGCGGCGTGGACGACGAACTGCTGCTGGAGGCGGAGACGCTGGCGGGCGTGGCGATGCGGGTGGACGGGCTGCCGGAGGGGTTGGGTTAGTAGGCGATGATCGCGTTCGAGGTGCACCTTGCCCCGCGCATGAGCGGAGGTGGAGGCGAGATCGGGTCGCCAATCAGGGTCAGCGACAAGCGGGGAAGTGCTTCGCCTTTCCCGAAGCTCCGGTAAATCTCCAACTCGCCAAAGCAGAAGTGGTCGGCACCGGCCAAACGCAAAGTTGCGACCACCCTTAGGGAGCTTTCATAGCTGGCATTGGCATCGGGTGTCAGGAGGATCTCAGGCAGAATAGGCCGGGCAAGCGCGGCCTGGATGCGCTCCAACAGTTCGACTTCGGAAACCCTCTCGCCGTCCCATTCGATGGAGCCGTCGGCTTGCGGTGCGATCAGGTGGCTTGTCTCATCTTTTGGCAATCCATCTGTTCCGAGAAACTGATCGTAGGCAGGTGTGGGTAAATCGATGACCAGTGCGTGCGCCCGAATCTGCGTCAGCGGCATCGCCGTGATCGCCACAAAGAGCACAAACAACACTCCCGCAATCACATCATAGCGGCAGCGCCAGATCGGTTCGCCATGGTCGTAGGGCAGGCGCGGTTGGCGGCGCCTCGCCGTGCTACTCCGCATCGAACTGGCGGTATTGCTCGTTGCCCCTGAAGCTGAAGCCTTTGACATTCGCTTCGCCCGCCAGATGGATCACCTGCACCGCGTCATTATAGCTGGTATTGGCGTCTGGCTGGAAGCTGATCACTGGTTCGGCGGGGTCGACCGCGGCGTAGGCGAGGCGGGCTTCGAGTTCGGGGCGATCCACTGCCTCGCCGTTCCACAGCACCGTGCCGCCTTGCGTGATGGTGAGCGCGATCTGCTGTTCGGGTGCGATGCCATTGCCGCCGCTGGGGAGATCGACCTCCACTTGATGCGTTGCAATGGGGATGGCCAGAATGAGCATCACCAGCAGGACGAGGAGCACGTCGATCAGCGGGGTGATGTTGAGCTCGCGCATCGGTGCGGGCGTGGTGGAATAGCGTTGCTCCAGCAGGCGGGACTTGATGGCCATGATCGCATTCTCCCAAAGATGTTATGACATAACATCATGCATTGTGGAGTTTGTCAAACCGCCTTCGCGCGCCACGCCAATCGAACCCGTCCGTTGTGGGCAAAAATGCAGGCACAAAAAAGGGCGACCGAAGCCGCCCTTTTTCCTGTCGCTAGGACTGTTGCAGCCTATTCGGCGGCCTGGAGGCCTGCGCAGCCACCGCAGTCGAAGGTGCGGTACTGTTCGTTGCCGACAAAGCCGAACTTCGTCGCGCCCGAATTCTTGATCTCTGTCAGCACGCGGGCCGAGAGATCATAGCTGGCATTGGCCATCGGTTCGAACTGCAGTTCAGGCTCCACCGGCAGCGCCAGCGATTGCTGCAGATTGTACCTCAATCCTTCCTGATCGAGCGGCTCCCCATTCCACAGGATCTGGTTATCCTCGGTAATCACCACCTTGTTGGTGATGGGATCGACCTCGGGTTGGTTCGGATTCGGGTTGGGTGCGGGCAGGTCGATATTGATCGCGTGGGTCGCGACCGGGATCGTGATGATGAACATGATGAGGAGGACGAGCAAGACGTCGATCAACGGCGTCATGTTCATTTCCATCATCGGCGATCCGTCATCACTGCCACCTGACATTGCCATGGATGCGTACTCCTAAATTATCTGTTCGCCGGTCCACGTCCCTTACGGGCCGTTGGGATCCACCGGGTTCGAAATGAATGCGATGGTCGGATAACCGGCGGCCTGCACGTTGAAGATCGTGCCTGCCACACAGCGCCAAGGGGCTTCTACGTCGGCGCGGATGTGCACCTGCGGAATGGCATCGGGATCGTTCACGATCTCCTCTGCGCCGCCCGGATAATTCTGCACGATATTGTCGAGTCGCTCGAACGCAGCGTCATACAATTCGGCCGAGTCGACCAGCGTGGTGTTGTTGAAGAACACCCGGCACTCGCCGCCACGGAAGGCGCCCGAATAACCCGAGCGGATCGTGCGCGGGGAACGGCCTTCGGCATCGGTCGTGGTGACCGTGATAAGCAGGTTCTCCACCTTGTCTTCGGATTCGACCGTAGCGATGATCGGGATTTCCAGCTTTTCCACCGTCTGGATGGCGACCGGAACCGCGATCAGGAAGATGATGAGCAACACCAGCATGACGTCCACGAGAGGCGTCGTGTTGATGTCGGACATCGGCGTCTCTTCGCCGCCCAAACTGATTGCCATGTGTTTCGTCCTATCTCACGTAATCGGGGAAGCGGCGGGCGCCAGCATGAGAAGCGCCCGCCCTTTCATATGCAGACCGATCAGGCCTTCTTGGTCGGCGCAGCGGCAGCAGGAGCAGCCTTGGCCGGAGCCGTGGCAGGCGCCTGCACAGCCGGCTTCACCTGGCCGTTCGAGGTGATGTTCGCCTGCAGGTCGGTCGAGAAGCCCGAGAGCATCGCCGCGATGCGACGGTTGCGCGACTGCAGATAGTTGTATGCGAACACGGCAGGCACAGCGACGAGCAGACCGATAGCGGTCATGATCAGTGCTTCACCCACGGGGCCGGCAACCTGGTCGATCGAGGCCGAACCGGTCGCACCGATCTTGATCAGTGCGCGGTAGATCCCGATCACGGTGCCGAGCAGGCCGACGAAGGGAGCGGTTGCACCCACGGTGGCGAGGAAGGGCAGGCCACCGGCCAGCGAGGCGTTGATCGAGGCTTCCGAACGGGCAAGCGTACCGTGCAGCCAATCGTGCGATTCGAGGCTGTCATCCATCTTGGACGATTCTTCGCCGGCACGGATGCCGTCATCGACGAGCTGGCGCCATGCGGAGTTCTTGTCGAACTTCGTTGCGCCTTCCCGCAGCGAGCCAGCGCGCCAGAAAGCGGCACGGTTGGTGCGGTATTCCTTCATCACCTTGTTCTGTTCGAAATACTTGGTGATGAGAATGTAGAACGAGCCGACCGACATGATGATCATGACGGCAAGGATGCTCCAAGCGACGGGGCCGCCTTCTTCCATGGCTTCCCAGAAGCCGAAGTTTTGAGCGGGCGCTTCAGTCGCCGCATTGGTGAGAAGTTCGATAAGCATGCTGTGTGTCCTCTTCCTAGAGAATTTCGCTAATTAGTTGATCTGGTAAACAATAGTGGTTGACCACGTCGCCGTTGTTGGATTGCCATCGCGATCCAACGCCGGTGTGAAGCGGGCGAAACGGGTCAAATCGTCACACGCGGCTTCGTCCAAGATCGGATCAGCCGGACGCGTCACGCGGCAACTGGAAACCCGGCCATTGGTGCCCACCGTGACAGTGACGCCCACGTTGCCCTGAATCTCGCGCCGAAGGGCACGCGACGGATAGTTCTCAATGATCCGGCGAGTCCAGCTCTGCTGCCCGTCGGGAGCCAGCGCACGCGAACGGTCAACCGTTGGCGGCGGCCGGGAGGCGGTCCGGGCGGCGGCACGCGCGTCGGCGGGGGTCCCGGCGGCGGCGGCGTGTCCGACGTCGGCGAATCCGGCGGGCGCTGGTTCAGATCGATCGGCACCGGCGGCACATATTGTGGCGGCGGCACGGTTTCGGGCATTTCTTCCGGTGGCGGCGGCTCTTCCTCCGGCTCCGGCTCTTCCGGTTCCTCAATATCCACCGTCGTCACCCGCTCCATCACCTTTTCGACCGCCGAATAGGCGAGGCCGGTGATCAGCACATAGCCGATGCCGATGTGGATAAGGGCAACGATGATAATCGCGATCATGCGATTACCGCTCATCTCTTGGTCAGCGTAAGCCATCCAGTCCCTTCACTCCGTTTTCAACGCCGGGAAACCCGGCTTTCGCAACTCACAAGGAACGCTCCCTGCCAGCCGCAGCGAATTGTTGTCCAGCCATTTGTTACGCCGGATGCTCAACGGGCCGCGACACTTTATGTGCCCGTTTGGCCACAGGCTTATTATTTTATGATTGTCTGGACCTGCGCGTTGAGGCCTTAACGATTGCGAAGGATATGGGCAAACGCTTTATCGGTTCATTCGCAATTCACGCGCAATTCCCTTCGCCTGCAGGGTGCAGCTGTGCCATGGCGGCACGAGGTTTACCAGGTAGAGGTTCCGGCATGATCGTTCCGCGCGCAGTTATCCGCCCCCAGTTGCTGGTCCGCAGCATTATTACGGGAATCGCCGGACTTTTGCTGGCGGGCTGCGCGACCGCGTTGCCCGCACAAATGCGCGGCGAATCGGCGCCGGTTTCGTATGAGCTACGCCTGGGCGAGGACCCGACCTATGCCGATCTGGTGACCTTCGCGCTGGAGGCGGATATCGTCGCCATCGTTACCGTTGAGGATCAGCGCACCTTTCCGCCAGAACGCGCGCCCGATGTGCCTGTCTCCCGCGCGCGGCTGTATATCGAATCGCTCACCCGCAACCTGCTCGCTGCCAATGGCGGCATTGGCGGGACGCTTGTTTTTGTTACCGATATCGACCGCGAGGCGGATGGCGGCGTGCCCGATATCGAGGAGCGCGATTACATCATTTTCGCCGATCAGGTTCCCGGCCGCCCGGGTGAGGTGCAGCTGGTTTCCACCCGCGCTTTCTTCCCCTCCGGCCCGATCATCGAAGCGCGCCTGCGCCGCGTGTTGCGCCAGCTCGCCGCCGCCGATGCCACCCCTGCGATCACCGGCGTGCGCGACGTGATTTCCATTGCGGGCAATCTGGCGGGCGAATCGGAAACCCAGATGTTTGTGGAAACCGCCAACGGCGCGCCGGTCTCGCTATCGGTGATTCGCCGCCCCGGGCAGGCCCCGCAATGGGGCGTATCGCTGGGCGAAATCGTCGATAGCACGGCGCGCCCGCCGGAAGCCGAATCGCTGGCTTGGTTCCGCTTCGCCTGCTCGCTGCCGCGCGAATTGCCTGCCGGTGCCTTCCTCCAGAACGACCGCGAATCGCAGAGCCGCGCGCGCGCCGATTACGCCTTCGTGCTGCAACAGCTCGGCCCCTGCACCCGCCGTTTCACCTGAAACTTTAATTGCTCTGGCCAAGCCCGCGCCCGCTGACTAACGCGCCCGCTCGTTCAGCAATGGAGACGGTACATGGCAGAGCCTTTGCGAATCGCGCTGGCGGGACTGGGCACAGTGGGCGCAGGGGTGATTCGTCTGCTGGAGGCGAATGCCGGTCTGATTGCCGGGCGGGCAGGGCGCGCGATTGCCGTTACTGCCGTTTCCGCGCGCGATCGCGGCAAGGATCGCGGGGTCGATCTGTCCGGCTTTGCGTGGGAAGACGATATGACCGCGCTCGCCGCGCGCGATGATGTCGATGTGGTGGTGGAACTGGTCGGCGGGTCGGACGGCCCCGCGCTGACGCTCGCGCGCAAGACGCTGGCGCAAGGCAAGGCCTTCGTCACCGCCAACAAGGCGATGGTCGCGCATCACGGGCTGGAACTGGCCGCGCTCTCCGAACAGCATTGCGCGCCGATTCGCTACGAGGCGGCGGTTGCTGGCGGTATTCCGGCGATCAAGGGCATCGGCGAAGGCGCGGCGGCCAACCGGATCGAGCGGATTTACGGCATCCTCAACGGCACCTGCAATTACATCCTCTCCGAAATGGAAAGCACGGGCCGCGATTTCGCAGAGGTATTAGGGGAAGCGCAGGCGCTGGGCTATGCCGAGGCTGACCCGACCTTCGACATTGAAGGCGTGGATGCGGCGCACAAGCTGGCGATCCTCGCGGCGCTCGCCTTCGGCACGAAGCTGGATTTCGCCGCCGTGGACACGACCGGCATCAGCCGCATTCGCGCCGCCGATATCGCACAGGCGCGGGCGCTGGGCTATGTGATCCGCCTGATCGGCCTTGCTGATTGCGACAGTGCGCCGAGCCCGCAGCTGTTCCAGCGCGTCGCGCCCTGTCTCGTCCCCGCTACGCACCCGCTGGCAGGCGTCTGCGGGCCGACCAATGCGGTGGTGGCCGAGGGCAATTTCGCCGGTCGGCTCTTGTTCGAAGGGGCGGGCGCAGGCGATGGCCCCACGGCGAGCGCGGTGGTGGCCGACCTGATCGATATTGCGCGCGGCAACACGCCGCCCGCCTTCTCGCTGCCGGTGGCCATGCTCGCCGACTCGGTGCGCGCAGACCCCGCCGGTCGCCGCAATCGCGCCTATCTGCGGCTGATGGTGGCCGACCGCCCCGGCGTCCTCGCCGAAATCACCGCCGCGATGCGCGATGCGGGCGTGTCCATCGAAAGCCTGATCCAGCAAGGGCGGCAGGCCGAAAGCGAAGAGCCGGTGCTGGTCGCCATGGTGACGCATGAAGGCCCCGAAGGCAGCGTCGCCAAGGCGCTGGAACTGCTCGACGGCTCCCCCAGCCTTAGCGAGGCACCGCTGGTGATGTGGTTGCTGGGCTGAGCTCCGGTTCAGGCTCCGGCAACGGCTCCGGCAATGGTTCAGTTTCAGGCGCGGCGGTGACGCGCTCGGCCACCTCGTCAGGAAGCGCCTCGGGAAGCCGCGAGAAGTCGACCACTTCCGCCGGGCGGGAATTCCCGCCACCAAATCGTCCGCAAAAAGACAGCAGGTGGTTTTCGCAAGGCGGCGGTTCGAAGCCGGGCAGGATGCGGATCTGCGGATCGACGGGACGCGGAATTGGGGAACGATACTCCTCGGTCTGGTCGCGCCGCCCGCAAACCGTGATGACGTTCGCGTCGGTGAAGTTCTGGCCGCAAGCCTCTTCTTCCCGCGCCGTGATTCTGGGCTGATTGTGCGTTGCCTGCGCATCCGCTTCCTGAGCGGAACCGGCCATCGGCCACACCGCCGCTACCGAACTGGCCACGATCACGCCGCACCGATTCATTGCTCGTCCGTCAGATCGATCGGCACCCTCTCGCCCGTTTGCGGGCTTGGCGCTGCGGGTTCCTCCGCGACCGCCGACACCGCAGCCGCATCCTCCGGATCGAGCGGTTCAGGGAACTGCGTCAGATCGACGATGATCGCGGGCGGCGGGACATAGCCGAAGCGCATACAGCCGGGCGTTCCCAACGCCGACGGATTGGTCACCCAGCACGGCGGATCGGTGAGGCCGGGAATGATCGTGCGGTCCGATGCGGTGGGCGCGGGCAGGGGCGAGCGGTAGGCCTCGTCATCCTCCAGCTCGCGGCACACCAGAATGACGTCATCCCCGCTTGGCGCGGTATCGCATTGCCGTGTGCGGGGCGTCGTCTCGGTGAGCGGAGGCGCGCTGTCTGCCTCCGGCTCTTCCAGCACCGGGCCATAAGTCTCCTGCGCCATGGCAGCAGAGGAACAGGCCAGCGCGAATGCCAATCCCGACGGAATCAGCAAAAGCCGGAGCGCTGTTCTCGACATTGACACACCTCCGGCCTAAGCGGGCCGCAAATCGGGCAGAGAGGCTGAATTGCAGATGAATTCGACGAGCCAAGACAAGAGCGTCATCGACCGCGTGCTGGTGCTGGAAATGGTGCGCGTGACCGAAAAGGCGGCCATCGCGGCATCCGATCTGATCGGCCGCGGCGATGAGAAGGCCGCCGATGCCGCCGCCGTGGAAGCCATGCGCCGCGCCTTTGACGAGCTTTATATCGATGGCACCGTGGTGATCGGCGAAGGCGAGCGCGACGAGGCACCGATGCTCTATATCGGCGAAAAGGTTGGCGGCGCGCCGGGCAAGGGGCCGAAGATCGACATCGCACTGGACCCGCTCGAAGGCACGACGATCACCGCCAAGGCCGGGCCCAACGCGCTCGCCGTGCTGGCGGCAGCGGAGGAAGGCAACCTCCTCAACGCGCCAGATGTCTATATGGACAAGATCGCCGTTGGCCCCGGCTATCCCGACGATGTCATCAGCCTCGACAAGACGCCGACCGAAAATGTGCAGGCGGTGGCCGCTGCCAAGGGTGTGCAGCCCAAGGACATTATCGTCTGCGTGCTCGACCGGCCGCGCCACGCCGATCTGATCGCCGAACTGCGCGGGCTGGGCTGCGGCGTGGTGCTGATCGGCGATGGCGACGTGGCAGGCGTGATCGCCACCACTGATGAGGACACCAGCATCGATCTGTATATGGGCCAGGGCGGTGCGCCCGAGGGCGTGCTGGCCGCTGCCGCGCTGCGCTGCGTCGGCGGGCAGTTCAACGGCCGCCTCGTCTTCCGCAACGCCGACGAGCGCGCACGGGCGGCGAAATGGGGCATCGAAGACCTCGACCGCATCTACAAACTGCACGATCTGGCCAAGGGCGACTGCATTTTTGCTGCCACGGGCGTGACCGACGGCTCGCTGTTGAAGGGCGTCAAGCGCAAGAAGCGCGCCAATGGCGAACGCATCCTCACCACCGAAACCGTGGTGATGCGTTCCAGCAGCGGAACCGTGCGCTGGGTGCGCGGCGAGCACCGGATCTAGCTAGCGATCAAGATTACCGCTTCGGCGGGCACCCAGCCCGACAGGCACGGCCCGCGATAGGGCTGGCGCGGATCGACCAGATCGGCAGCACCGCATTGCGGATCGCCAGTCTGGTCGCCGATTAACGGATTGTGTTCGACAATGATGCCGATCCACGCATCGTCATCGGTGCCGTCGCACAGCCAGAAGCCTTCGCCCGGGGGCAGGCGATAGACGATCCGCGCCGTGCTGGCGGGTGCAATCCGCACAGGAATGTCCGCGCCCCGCGCCTCGCCCCATGCACCGCACGCATCGAGCGCGTCGCTATTGCCGTAATGTACGGGGACAGGACCGCTTGCCGTGGCACAGCCGGACAGTAGCAGGGCGATGGCTGCGATAGCGAACACACCGCCATCGGTGGGCAAGCTGCGCGTCATCGCTCAGCCATTGACGAGCATTGCGGTGAAGCCGCCCACCAGTGCTCCGGCGAGATAAGTCGTCACCTTCGCTGAACGGCTCTGCCCGCGCAGGATCAGCACATGGGCAATCGCCGCCGCGATCAGGCCATAGACCATCCCGGTGCCGAACAATTTGCCCGAATATTCCGCTGCTTCCTCCATAAAACCGCGCTCCGGCCCGGGCACCAGCAGCGCCGCCAGCGCGCCCCAGACGGCGGCAAACACCGCGCCGCCCCAGCTGCGCCAGCCTGACGAACGTGTGGCAAGTTTGGGTGAGTCATTCATCGGATTTGCTCCTTCGTGTATCAGAAACCGGTCGATAATGTCAGCATTCCGGCGTGGGCGTCCGCGCCGCCGGCAAAGCTGCCGCGATAGGCGAGCGACAGCGTGCCCAGCCCGCCGATCCGCCAATGCGCGCCCGCATCCAGTTCCACCGCGCTGCCCGGGAGATCACCCGTCGCCCAGTCAAAGCCGGTGCCGCCGCCCACGAACTGCGCACGCAGCGGGGCGCCGGTATCATTGAGCTCGCCTGCATAGCGCAGCGCCGCGTCGATGCGCCAACCGGAGCGCTCCGCATCCGTGTCGGCCCAGCGCAGGCCGAGGCCAATATCGGCGCGGGTCGAATTGAGGCTCTGTTCGGCGAAGGAGAGCGCCCCGTCCGCTCCGGTTTCGGCAAACGCATCCACATTAACCGAGGCGAACTGAATGCCCGCCAGCGGGGTGAGCACAAACGCGCCGCTGCCCAGATCATAGCCCAGCTCCAGCCGCCCGAAGCTGCTGTCGAGACTGGTCGCGCCGGTCGCGGTATCGCCCAGCACGAGGATCGCGCGCGCCGTGTCCGCCTCGCCCCAGCCGAGGCCGAGCGTGGCGTTGAGGCGCAGCGGGCCGGTGGGCAGGAAAGCGTAGGCGAAAACCCGGTCGGCAGAGAGATCGGCGGTGGAACGCGCGCCGTCATTGGTAAAATCACCGCTCGCATGGTCGTAGCCCAGGCCCAATGCCAGCGCGCCGCTTCCGCCGAGCCGCACTTCGCCGCCAAAAGCGAAATTCGTGCCGTCTCCGTCAAACCCCAGCGCCATGCCTTCTGCATCGCTGGAGCGGGAGAACAATCCGCCTGTCAGCCATAACTGGACACCCCCTTCGTTCATCGCATGGCTGGCCGCGCGGCTGCGCACATTGGCGAGCAGCGGATCGACCATGGCGAGGCCGCCCAGCGCGAGCATATTGCTGCTATCGGGCGCAAAATCCGCGACCGCTGCGGCCAGCGTTTCAACCGTACTGAACCCGCCGAGCACGGTGGAAACGGCATTGCCTCCGGGCGATCCGCTATCGATCAGGCCCTGCAATGCGCCGGCAAGCGCGGCGGAGTTGGGGTCGGCCGGATTGATCGTGTCGCTGATAGAGAGCAGTTGCTCCATCGTGATGCGCAGCGTGTTGCCGCCGATGAGCTGCTTCGAGAAATCGAACAGCACGCTGTTGTCGGTAATCGCGCCCGAGGCGTCGGTAAGGCTATTGGTGGCGACCGCAACATCGAAGGCGCGCCCGTTCACCAGCAGATCGAGATCGCGCACATCGAGGTCGATCACGCTGCCTGACTGGAAAGCGATGTTGGTCGCGTGGATCTGGCCGCTAAAGCCCGTCGAGCCGCTCACCGTGTCGAGCACGAAGCGGGTGGTCGAACCGCTGGTGGCGAGAAAATCATGCGAGACGCCCGTCCCCGCGCCGAGGAACAGGCGGGCGAGCGGATCAAGCACCAGCGTTCCGTCAATCGTCGTGGTGCCACCATCGGCAAAGAACACGCTGTTCTGCGCGCCTGTCACCGCCAGCGTGGCGCCTGCCTGGGTCGTAAAGGCTCCAATGCCTTCGCTGCCAAAGGTCTCGAAAGAGGCCCCGTTGAAGCGCAGCGTGCCCGATTCGAGAACGATATTCTCGAACCGGAACGTCTGCTGGTTCTGGGTGAACAGCAAACCATCAACGCCGGTGAAACGCAGCGTGTCGGCATCCAGCCCGCCATCGAGCCGGCCGTTCATCACTACGTTGGCACCACGCAGGATCACAGTGTCATCGCCCGCGCCGGTCTGGATATTGCCATTGATTGTCCCGGCATTGTCGATCAGCGCCAAGAGCCCGCCGAACTGGACGATATCACCATTGACTGTGCCGGTGTTGTTCACCTCCAGCACGCCATTGGCGTTTTGAGCGGCATAGATTGCGAAACTTCCGAGGGGCCCGGCATTGCCGATGGTGCCGCTGTTGGTGATGATGACTTGCGTGCCGGTGGCTCCCGGGTCCTGGTCGAAAATCGCCAGGGCGGCGGGCAGGAAGCCGCCCGTGCCGGTGCTGGTGCGCAGGATTTGGCCCGCATTGTCGACCTGCACCGGCCCGCGCGCATTGCGGATATAGATGCCGGTCGCAGCGCCGGACATCACTCCTCCGCTGGCGTTGGAGACATAGGTCTCGCCTGTGCCCGAATGGTCAATTGCGACGCCGACCGAGGTGCTGGTGATCGACCCGCTATTGATAATGCGCGCATCCGAGGAGCTAGCAAACAGCGCAACCCCGCGCGGACCAAAACTGCCGCTGCTGCTCGTCCCGCTGGCCGAAATCGTCCCGGCATTGACCAGTTCCGCCAATCCGTTCTGCGTGATAAAGCGCGCGCCCATCACATTGGTGCCGGTTGCCGAAATTACGCCGCCTGCATTGTTGACGATCCGCGCGGTGCCGGTGTTGGACGTTGCCAGCGCGGCTGCATAGTCGCTCGATCCGGCGCTGCTGTCGGTGGCGATGGTGCCGTTATTGGTGATCGTCGATGGGGTGCCCTGCGCGATCACCGTCGTCTGGCCGGAGGAAACGCTCGCCCCTTGCGCCACGGTTACGGTGCGCGCGCCTGCGCCGCTATTGTTGACCGTGGTGTTGGGGTTGGGGCCGGTGCACTCGACATCAGTGGCGGTGACAAAGGGGCAATTGGCAAGCGCGGGCGTTGACAGCGCGACACCCATGGCAAGCGCCGAAGCGGTCACGACAAAGCGGAGAGGGCGGCGATGGCCATTGATCGGGAAAAGCACAGGCTCGGTCCTTATGGGATGCGTCAGATTGCCCCCGTTGTGTGCCCGATCGCGGGGTTTCGAAATTCCCCAATCCATGGGAATAAGCTGCGGCTTTGCGGGCAGTTAGAAAGCGCGGCATGGATCGAAGCAGCGCGCTGCGCGCCCGGTATGACAGCATGATCGCAAGGATGGGCCTCGCGCCTGCGGACTATCCACTGCACTTTGCCGCGCGGCACGATGGCGGATCGCATATCGAACCGCTTGCGCCGGACGGATGGCGGCTGCGCGTCACCGAGCGCGGGCAAGTGCTGGCCGAAACCCGCTTTGCCGATGACGAGGCGCTGCTGTACCGTCTGGTGTGCGATGTCGCCGCGGCAGAGGGCGCGCGGCTCCACGCCGGGCAAAGCGCCAACGGCAAAGACCCGCGCCGCGCCGATTTTTCGCGCCGGATGGAACTGGTGGGGAAAGTGTCGCCTGCCTGGCGGATCAGGCTGGCGGAGGAACTGGCGCAATGGCTGGCACGCCATCCGTATAATGACCGGTCCTCCAGTCCCGCCCCCTCCGGCCAGTCAGCGGCCAAGGCGCCCAAGGGCTGGATCGGCCCCGCCTTCGTCATCACGCTGGTGCTGGGCCTCGTGCTGGGCTGGGCAGCGGCGCATTATCCGCTCTGGTCGGTCTGGCAGACGCAGCAGCGGCTCCACGCCGAAGGTTTTGCGGTGCGCGCCGCAGTGATCGAGCGGCACCGCACCGATGGGCGCTTCGCCGACGAATATCTGCTCACCTACTGCTATCAGGGCGCAACGCGCACACTGGAAGGTCGCGACAGCGTGGACTGGGTGACCTTTTCCAGCGTCGACTACGACGGCGCGTCGATCGATGTGGTCTATGATCCCGCCGATCAGGAAACGAGCATGGTCGAAGGCAATGACCGTGCCGGACGGCTCGCGTGGATCTATGCCGCGATCGACGCGCTGCTTATGCTGGTTATTGCGTGGGAGTGGCGGAAGTCCCGGCGGGAGGGAGCAGCAGGCTGATCTTCAGCCCCGGTGCGTTCACGGCAAAGGCGATCTGCCCGCCAAGGCGCGCCGCGCGGCTGCGCATATTGGCAAGGCCTTTGCCGCCGGTTTGGTCAGCATCGCCCTCCAGCCCTATGCCATTGTCGGCCATTTCCAGTACTACCGCCCCATCCTCGCGTGCGCGCAGCGCGACTTCGAAGTGGTCCGCGCCCGAATAGCGCAACATATTGGCGCAAGCTTCCTGCATGATGCGGTAGATATCGAGAATGGCGGTCGCCGATAGCGTGGTTTCGGCGGCGTGTTCGTCAATCGTCCATTCGCTTTCGATCCCGGCGGCGGCGAGCTTGCTTTCCATCCGCGCGCGGAACGCGCCCAGCGCCATCCCCAGATCATCGCCTGCGGTATCGAGCGAATCGACAATCAGGCGCAGTTCGTCCAGTGCCTCCATCAGTTCATCAGCGAGGGCTGCGGGCGGCGGCGCGGCGCTGCCTTGCGCTTTGAGCTGCGCGGCAATGCTCATCAGCCGCCCGCCCATGCCATCGTGCATATCGCGCATGATCCGCTGGCGTTCGGTCAGCAGCGCCTGCTGCCGCGCGACTTCCTGCCGTTCGGCGTAAGCGTCGGCGATCTCTTTCTCGCGCGCCGCGAGTTCGGTTGCGAGCTGCTCGTTATATTCCTCCATCGAGCGGAACAGGCGGATATTGCGCGACAAAAACGAGGCCGCGAAAGCGACGAAGATCAGCGGCGCGGTCCATTCCAGTCCGCCGACATGGCTGACCAGTTGCAGGGTCTGCAGCGCCTCAATCCCCACCAGCATGGCCAGCAGCAGGAAAAGCGCGGTTTCCAGCGCATGGCGCAGGCCGAACAGCAAAGCGTGGCGCAGCAAGAGCAGCACGGCGATGCCCGCCAGCAGCACACCGCCCCACAGATCGATCAGGCTGCTGGTGTCATACCCCTCGGGCGAAGGGTAGGTGTACAGCGCCACGGCGTTGAGCCCGAGCTTGGCGGCGGTGAGCGCAGGCAAGGCATAGCGCAACCAGCGCACCGGCCTGCCGCCCCATTCATTGGCAAAGCTGGCCCAGCCAAGCGCGACCAGCGTAATCGTCACGCTCCACACCAGCACGCGGCCATTGCCGCCAAGGGGAAATTCGGCCCAGAAGGCGAGATAGAGCCGCAGACCCCATGCACTCGTCAGCACGGCCAGCCAGAACCATGCCGGATTGCGTCCGCCGCGCAGGAACAGCACCAGCGCCGCGAGCGCCAGCACCAAGCAGGTTGAAATGCCGATCCAGCTCAGCTCGCCAAACTGGAACTCGCGCCAGCCGAAGGCGCGCTTCATATCGGGCCATGGGCCGATGCGCGGCTCGGTCACATCGGTGTAAGGCATGGTGGCCCGCACGGTGACAATTTCGACCGTGTTGGTTCCAGGACGGAGCAGGTCGGGCGAGAAAAACCAGATATTGCGCAACCGCTCGATCGTTGGCTGCGGCAGGGCCATCGCGCCGTCGTTCACGATCAGATGGCCGTTGAGATAGACCCGTGCATTGTCCGCCTGGATGCTGGGCGTCATGCCCACGCCGTCGGGCATCGGCTGATCGAGATCGAAGGTCAGCCGCACCGCGTAATAGGCGGGGTCGCAGCAGCCGGTGAACATGAATTCTGCCGGTTCGAATTGCGCTGCTTCGATCCCGGCGCGGTCGGGCGTGGCAATCTGCGCTGCTTCTACCGAGCTGACTTCGAACAGCGTATCGGGCAGCTCGGGTGCCCCCAAAAGCGGGCGCACGGCCAGCCAATACACCGCTTGCACCGCAAGAATTGCCAGCACTAGCCGCGCCAGCCCCCGGCGCAGTTCACCGTCACGTCGCAGTCGTTGCCATGTCCCCGCAATCACAGCTCGATCATCCCGGCCTTGAGCGCCTTGTTCACCGCCGCGCCGCGCGAATTGACTTGCAGCTTGCGATACAGCGTCTTCACATAATCGCCCACAGTGTGCAGCGAGATATCAAACTTGCGCGCCACTTCCTTGTAGCTAGCCCCGCGGGCGAATTCGGTCAGCACCTGCCGTTCGCGCCGGGACAGCGCCACGCTCTCGGCATCGCTGCCGGCCATCGTCGAGGGCTGGAACCGGCGCAGCAAATGCCGCGCGACGCCAGGGCTGATCGGCGCTTCGCCTGCGAGCACCTGCGCAATCGGCTGGCCAAGATCGGCAAAGGCGCCATCTTTCAGGATGTAGCCATCGGCTCCCGCCTCGATCGCGCTGATCACGCTGTCCTCGTCCCCCAGCACGCTGATGACCATGATCCGCGCTTCGTGATTGGCGCGCGACAGCTCGATAAGGTCGAAGCTCTTGCGGGTGCCCAGATTGATATCGACCAGCAGCACGTCATATTCGCCCGCCACGATCAGCGGCAGCGCCTCGTCATGGTCGCCCGCCGCACCTGCCAGCGCCAGCTGCGGATCGCGCGTGATGGCGGCGCAAAAGGCGGCGCGCGTCGGCGCGTCATCCTCGATCACCACAATCCGGGCGGCACTGGTGGTATCCCCCTCCATATTCCGCGTCATGCCACGCAACCAGCGGACAATCACCCCCCAAACATTGGGGGATCGCGGCGGCGCAGTGAGGCGGCATCTGCGGACAAGGCGGGCGCAGCGCGTTGCATTTCCGTGACACTCGGCTAGGCGGTGGCCACGACCAGCTAACGGGGATTCGCGTTCCATGAAGATCATGTCCGGCAATTCGAACCTGCCGCTCGCCCGGGCGATTGCCGCCTATCTCGAAGTCCCGCTCACCGATGCCAGCGTGCGCCGGTTTGCCGACGAGGAAATCTTCGTCGAGATTCACGAGAACGTGCGCGGGGAGGACGTCTTTATCGTCCAGTCGACCAGTTTTCCGGCGAACGACAATCTGATGGAATTGCTGATCGGCATCGACGCTTTGCGGCGCGCTTCCGCGGCGCGGATTACCGCTGTGGTGCCCTATTTCGGCTATGCCCGGCAGGATCGCAAACCCGGCCCGCGCACCCCGATTTCGGCCAAGCTGGTGGCCAATCTGATTACCGAGGCGGGGGCCGACCGCGTGCTGGCCGTCGATCTCCACGCCGGGCAGATCCAGGGCTTTTTCGATATCCCGACCGACAATCTCTACGCCGCGCCGACGATGGCGGCGGATATCCAGGCGCGGTATGGCGACGATGATCTGATGGTCGTTTCCCCCGATGTCGGCGGCGTGGTGCGCGCCCGCTCGCTCGCCAAGCGGCTGGACAACGCCCCGCTGGCGATTGTCGACAAACGCCGCGACCGCCCGGGCGAAAGCGAAGTGATGAACATTATCGGCGATGTGAAAGGGCGCAAATGCATCCTGATCGACGATATCGTCGATTCGGGCGGCACGCTGTGCAACGCGGCGCAGGCGCTGCTCGATCACGGGGCTAAAAGCGTTGCCGCCTATATCACCCACGGCGTGCTGTCAGGCAGCGCGGTGGCGCGGGTGGATACCTCCGCGCTGACCGAGCTGGTGATTACCGACACCATCAATGCGAGCGAGGAAGCCAAGCAATCGAGCCGCATCCGCGTGCTTACGATTGCGCCGTTGCTGGGCGAAGCCATCCGCCGCATCGCCGATGAAAGCAGCGTGTCGAGCCTGTTTGACTAGGTGTTTTGTCCACCCGAGCGCGGTTCCGCGTTTGGATCGCGCCATGGGCCGATCTCGTCGGGCTTCAGGCGGTTGAGCGCGTCGAGCCGCCGCCGCTGGCGCACTTCCAGCGCCAGCCGGAGGAAAGGGTGGCGGCCTCTCTGCAAATCGGTGGGCACCATGCCAAAGAAGGCCTTCACTTCCTTCACCCGGTGCGACTGGTCAAAATAGCGTAGCTCTATCTCGGGCCGGTCTTCGGGGCGCGCCACGTCGAGCAGGGCAGCGCCCATATCCAGCACCCGCGCGCGGCGCAGCGCCTGCTTGGGCGTCAGGCCGAAGGTTTGCTTGATGAGCCGCTCGATCGTCCGCTTCGAAACGTCGCGTCCTTCGGCAAAGGCCTCGACACTGATTTCCGGATTGGCGAGGCATTGCTGCTCGAATTCGAGTGAGAGGGCATCGGGCGCTTTCCGGCCAGCCGCTTCGACGAGCGGGCGCAGGAACCCGTCCTCCAGCGCGGCGAGCCATTTTTCGTGGCTGGCAGACAGGTCGACCAGCGAACCCAGCGGCACATCGCGCCCGAAATGCTCGTCCAGATCGACGATGCGATTGACCATTTCGGCATTGCTGGGAAAGCCGAGCAGCGGCGCTGCGCCGGGGTTGAAGTGGACGGTGATCGCCACATACTTGCCCGAAATGCCCAGCGGCATCATTTTGGACTGGGGGCCGAAATAGAGCGCGCGGCCATGCGGGCCGGGGTGCCACACCTGCTCGCCATCGGCGGTGCCGGCGGTCCATGCGTCGTGATAGATGATGGTAATGCAAGGGTGGTCTACCACGCGGCCACAGTCTATGCGCATTCCCGCTGGCAATTGCCCTTCGGCAATGCTCCACCAGTAACACCAGGGCAGCAGATCGCTTGCAGGCGCGCGGGACAAGGCTAGCGGAGACCCGCTTTTGGTCGCGCCCGTCTGCGATGTTATTTGCGGCCCCACATTCATTACCGCGATGAATGTGTAAAATTGCGACAAATTGCAACGGAATTAGGGATAAACAGGTAAGAACCATGCCGTCAGCTGCCGATATCGCGCTTATTTCGCGCCTCGCCGACGTGGCCCGGGCGGAGATCGTCCCGCTGTTCCGCACGATGATCGATAGCGAGGCGAAGGGCGATGCCTCCCCCGTGACCGCCGCAGATCGCAATGCCGAAGCGGCGATGCGCAAGCTGATCGAAGCCGAAGCGAGCGCCGACGGCATCCATGGCGAGGAATACGGCGTGAAAGACGGCGTATCGGGCCGCCAATGGGTGCTCGACCCGATCGATGGCACCACCGCCTTTCTGGCCGGACGCCCGATTTTCGGCACGCTGATCGCGCTGCTGGAGGACGGCTTCCCCGTGCTCGGTCTGATCGACCAGCCGATCACGGGCGAACGCTGGGTGGGCATTACCGGCAAAGGCACCACCTTCAACGGCCAGCCTGTTCGCGCGCGGCTGTGCCCCGAACTCGGCAACGCCTCCATCGCCACCACCGGCCCGCATTATTTCAGCGTGGAGCAGGGCGACCGCTTCATGGCGCTGGCAGGCCAGACCGATCACAAGCGCATGGTGATGGGCGGCGATTGCTACAATTACGGCTGCCTTGCTTCCGGCCATCTCGATATCGTGGCCGAGGCGGGATTGAAGCTGCACGATTACGCCGCGCTTGTCCCTGTGGTCGAAGGCGCGGGCGGAGTGATGAGCGACTGGCGCGGCGAGCCTTTGCACGCAGGCAGCGATGGCACGGTGCTGGCGCTGGGCGATCCCGCGCGGCTGGAAGATGTGCTCGCGATTCTCGGTTGAACCCCGCCAATGGATGTACTTACCTGTGGTGCGAAAGCCACAAACAAGGGCAAATTATCGCGCGTTCTCAAACTGTAATGTGCGGTAAATTTTTGCGGCATTAAGCGCAGGCCATCGCAGCACGGGCTGCGTTTGCTAAAGGGAAGCACAATGAAAATCATCACCGTCGCGGCTGTTCTGGCAGCTGTTGTTTCGACCCCGGCACTGGCCCAGGAAGGCCCCGTCCAGGGCAAGGATGGCATCCGTATCGAAGGCCAGGTGGCGTGGGAACGTCTGAACGATCCCGAGCTCGATCAGGGCATCAATTACGAACTGGGCAGCGGCATTTCCTATGGCGGCGAAATCGGCTTCGATTTCCCCGTGAGCAACCGCGTCGTGGTTGGCCCCTATGCCAACTACTCGGCCTCCACGATTGAGGAATGCGAAGGCCAGCTGTGCGTTTCGTCGGGCGGCTACTGGGCAGCGGGCATCCACGCCGGTCTGCTCGTCGGCACCAACGGCATGGTCTATGCCAAGGCCGGTTACGGCCAGCAGACCATTGATCTGGTCGGCCCGTTCAATGACAATGGCACGATCATCAATTTCGACGAGAGCGAAACCGGCGGCGGCTACAATTTCGGCCTCGGCTACGATCACAGCTTCGGCGAAAACTTTTATGGCCGGATCGAGACCTCGATCAGCGAAAGCTACGACATTTACGGCTTCGATTTCCAGCGCTCGACCGTGGGCGTGAGCCTAGGTGCGCGCTTCTAAGCCAAGCGTAAACGCATCATCGCGGAAAGGGGCGGCGAACTTCGGTTTGCCGCCCCTTTTTGCGTGCGGCCCGCAGCAAATCCGTTCCATCCGTGCGCCGCTATGCAATATACGTTTGGTATCGAATCGCTGGGGGGCGGCGTATGTATGCCAGTGTATTGTCAGGGGAAGTGCCATCGCAGGCCGCCCAATTGCAGGATCTGACCGCCGGAATGGCATGCGGTGCGGACAGGCTGGGCGCGCTTGCCGGGGCGCTGCAAACGGTGATTGTCGGACAGCAAGAGCAGGCTGCGGTCGCCCGCCTGCGTTACCGTGCCTATCTGGCCGCAGGCGCGGTGCCGGAGGATCGCTCGGGCGCGATCTGGGAAGCGGGCGATAGCGACGCCAATGCGCGGACATATGCCGTGCTGCTGGAGGGCGAGCCCATCGCCTCGATCCGCGTCCATATTGCGCGGGGAACGCAGACCACCTCGCCAGCCTGCACGGTGTTCCCCGAGGTGACATCGCCGTGGCTGGCAAGCGGCTGCGCTATCGTGGATTCGAGCTGCTTCTGCGTGGAACCGCAACTCGCGCGAGACTTTCCGCAGCTTGCCCTGCTGGCCGTGCGCATTCCGGTGGTGCTGGCGCAGGCTTTTGCCCCGTCATGGCTGATCGCCACACCGCGCCGTGGCCATGAAGGATTTTACCTGCGCAATTTCGGCGGGCGCAGGCTGGCAGAGCCCCGCGTATATCCCGGCCGGGAACGGCCGCTCGCGCTGGTGGGCAACCGCATGGAACTGGTCGCCGAGCGCATTTTCGGTCGCTATCCCACCTTCCGCGCCGATGCCGCCGAGCAAGCGGCGATGCGCGGCCATTACCGGGAGGCCTTGCAATGACCGCCGGACAGCCCGTTGCGCCGCCGCGCACGCTCGCCATTGCAGGCGGCTTGGTGCCGCGGATCGAAGCGGTGATCGGGCGCAACTCGTTACACGGCGATCCGGCCTTCTACGATCCGGCCAGCTTTGCGTGGACGCATAAGCTCGAAGCCGCCTTTCCCGCCATCCGCGCCGAACTCGACGCGCTGCTGGGTTCCGGCGCGGCGATTCCCGGCTTCGAGGAAATCAGCCACGACCAGACCAAGCTGACCGACGACAAACGCTGGCAGACCTATTTCTTCCTCGGCTACGGCCTGCCTTTCGAAGAGAATATCGCCGCCTGCCCGCAAACCTGGGCGGCGCTCCAGAATGTGCCGGGGTTGGTCACCGCGTTCTTCTCCATTCTTGCGCCGGGCAAGCAGATCCCGCTCCATCGCGGGCCCTATAAAGGTGTGCTGCGCTATCATTTGGGGGTGGTCGTGCCGGAGGGCGAGACAATCGACATCACGGTTGATGGCGAGACTCGCGGCTGGGCGGAAGGAAAGAGCCTGATTTTTGACGACACCTATTACCATTCGGCGCGCAACCTCACAGACAGGCCGCGCGTGGTTCTGTTCGTCGATTTCGAACGCCCGCTCAAACGCCCGCTTTCTTGGGTGAACAAGGGCGTGCTGAAAATCATCGCCCGCTCCGGCTTTGTGCAGGAGGCGAAGGTGAATTACGATAACTGGCGGCGCAGCAATGCTAGCTGAGATGCTTGCATTCGCTGGCCGATCCGCTATGTGCGCCCCCTTCACTGACACGTGATTCTTCTTCCGGTCTGGCTGAAAGGGCTGCCAGGGCTGGTTGGACGTGTTCTCGAACTAGGAGACGAAAATGCCCAAGCTGAAGACCAAGAGCGGTGTCAAAAAGCGCTTCAAGCTCACTGCCACCGGCAAGGTCAAGCATGGTGTCGCCGGAAAGCGCCACCGCCTGATCAGCCACAATGCCAAGTATATCCGCCAGCAGCGCGGCACCAAGGTTCTGGCCAAGGCCGACTTTGCAGCCGTCAAAAAGTGGGCACCCTACGGCCTTAGCTGAGCCGGGGATAAGGAGATAAGATATGCCTCGCATTAAACGTGGTGTGACCACCCGCGCTAAACACAAGCGCGTTCTCGAACAGGCCAAGGGTTACCGCGGCCGTCGCAAAAATACGATCCGCGTCGCCCGTCAGGCCGTCGAAAAGGCCGGCCAGTACGCCTATCGCGACCGCAAGGTGAACAAGCGCAATTTCCGCGCTCTGTGGATCCAGCGTATCAACGCTGCGGTGCGCGCCGAAGGCCTCACCTATTCGCAGTTCATGCACGGCGTGAAGCTGGCCGGGATCGAGCTGGACCGCAAGGTCATGGCCGATCTGGCGATGAACGAAGGCGCAGCCTTTAGCGGCATCATCAAGCAGGCCAAGGAAGCGCTTCCGGCCTGATTGCTGATTGCCATGAAATTCAGGAAGCGCCATCCGAAAGGGTGGCGCTTTTTGTTTATGCCCACTAAGCGAGCGAGCCCATGAGCACCGAACAAGAGAAGCAAGTTTCCGATACGCTGGCGCGCCTCGATGCTGCGGCCAGTGCGGGCGATGTCGAAGCGATCCGTGTGGAAGCGCTGGGCAAGGCGGGCTGGATCAGCGCGCTGATGAAAACGCTGGGCAAAATGACGCCCGAGGAACGGCAAAGCGAAGGCCCCCGCATTCAGGGCATCCGCGCCCGCGTGGCCGATGCGATCGAGGCGAAGAAGACGGCGCTCGAAGCGGCCGAACTCGAAGCGCGGCTCGCCACCGAAACGCTTGACCTCACCCTGCCCGCTCCCTCTGTGCCCAAGGGCAGCGTGCATCCGGTGAGCCAGGTGATGGACGAGCTGTCCGAAATCTTCGCCGATCTGGGCTTCTCGGTCGCTACCGGGCCGGAGATCGAGGACGACTGGTACAATTTCACCGCGCTCAATATGCCTGAAAGCCATCCGGCGCGGGCGATGCACGATACCTTCTATTTCGGCGATAACCACCGGGCGCCCAATGGCGGAAAAATGTTGCTCCGGACGCATACCAGTCCCGTGCAAATCCGCACCATGATCGCCGAAGGTGCTCCTTTGCGCATTATCGCGCCGGGCCGCGTCTACCGTTCGGACAGCGACGCCACGCATACGCCGATGTTCCATCAGGTTGAAGGGCTGGTGATCGACCGGGATATCCATCTCGGCCACCTCAAATGGACGCTGGAGACTTTCCTCAAGGCTTTCTTCGAAACCGACGATATCGTGTTGCGGCTGCGCCCTTCCTATTTCCCCTTCACCGAGCCTTCGGTGGAAGTCGATGTCGGCTTTGCTATCGAGAACGGCAAGCGGGTGCTGGGCGGCAGCGGCGACGCGCCGGGGCATGGCTGGATGGAGCTGCTGGGTAGCGGTATGGTCAACCGGCGGGTGATCGCATTTGCCGGACTCGACCCCGACGAGTGGCAGGGCTTTGCCTTTGGCGTCGGCGTAGACCGGCTCGCCATGCTCAAATACGGAATGGACGATCTGCGCGCCTTTTTTGACGGCGATGCGCGCTGGCTGTCGCATTACGGGTTCAGCGGGCTTGACCAGCCAACCCTTTCCGGCGGTGTGGGAGCAAAGGCATGAAGTTCTCGCTCGAATGGCTGAAACATTTCCTCGAAACCGAAGCGACGGTGGAGGAAATTGCCGCCAAGCTGAATGCCATCGGCATCGAAGTCGAAGAGATCGACGATCCGGCGGCAAAGCTGGCCGGATTCCACGTGGCCGAAGTGCTCACCGCTGCGCCGCATCCCGATGCCGACAAGCTGCAAGTGCTCACGGTCAACACTGGTGAAGGCGAGCCGCTCCAAGTCGTCTGCGGCGCGCCCAATGCGCGTGCGGGGATGAAAGGCGTGCTTGGGCTTGCTGGTGCGGTCGTCCCGGCGAACGGCATGGTGCTGCGCAAGAGCGCGATCCGCGGCGTCGAATCGAACGGCATGATGTGCTCGGTGCGCGAGCTGGAGCTGGGCGACGAGCATGACGGGATTATCGAACTGCCCGCTGATGCGCCTGTCGGCACCGCCTTTGCCGACTATCACAATGCCTCGCCTATTTTCGACGTGGCGATCACGCCCAATCGCCCCGATTGCATGGGCGTTTATGGCATAGCCCGCGATCTGGCGGCGGCTGGCCTTGGCACGCTGAAACCGGTCACCGCGCCGGACATCGCCGCGCAAGCGCCTTGCCCGGTCAAAATCCGCACCGACGATCCCGAAGGCTGTCCGGCCTTCTATGGCCGCGTCATTACCGGTGTGACCAACGGCCCTTCGCCCGACTGGATGCAGCAGCGGCTGATCGCGGCAGGCCAGCGGCCCAAAAGCGCGCTGGTGGACATCACCAATTATCTGATGCTGGCTTTCGGCAGGCCTGCGCACGTCTACGATCTTGCCATGTTGACCGGCCCCGTCGTCGCTCGCCGTGCGGTCGATGGCGAGAGCGTGAAGGCCTTGAACGAAAAGAGCTACACGCTCGATTCCAGCATGACGGTGATTGCCGATGATGCGGGCGTGCACGATATTGCCGGGATCATGGGCGGCGAACATTCGGCAGTGCAGGACGGCACGACCGATGTGCTGCTCGAAATCGCCTATTTCGATCCCGAGCAGATCGGGGTGACGGGCCGCAAGCTGGGTCTTGCCACCGATGCTCGCACCCGGTTCGAGCGCGGCGTCGATCCGGCTTTCCTTGATGACGGCCTTGCCATTCTGACCGACCTTGTGCTGCGCCTGTGCGGCGGGACGCCGAGCGAGGTGGTGCGCGCAGGCTCGCCGCCGAACGCGCCCAAAGTGGTGGCGTTCGATCCGGCGATGACGGCGAAGCTGGGCGGGGTCGAAGTGCCGGCGCAAGAGCAGAAACGCATCCTCGAAGCGCTCGATTTCGCGGTCGATGCGGGTTGGAACGTCACGTGCCCGCTGCGCCGCCACGATATCGAAGGCCCAGCCGATCTGGTCGAGGAAGTGGTGCGGATCTACGGCATCGACAATGTCGCCAGTGTCGCGCTCCCCCGTGCAGAGGGTGTGGCCAAGCCCACCGCCACGCCGCAGCAGCAGCTTGAGCGCCGCGTGCGCCGCGCCGCCGCCGCGCGCGGGCTGAACGAGGCGGTGACATGGAGCTTCCTGCCGGTACCCGATGCCGAACATTTTTCGGCTAGCGCGCCGCTCTGGGTGCTCGACAATCCGATCAGCGAGGACATGAAGGCGATGCGCCCCTCGCTCCTCCCCGGCCTGCTCGCCGCTGCCAAACGCAATGCCGATCTCGGCGCGGATAGCCTGCGCCTGTTCGAAGTCGGTCGCCGTTATTTGCGCAGCGCTGATAGTTCGTCTGCCGAACATCCCACGCTCGCCGTGCTGCTGGCGGGCGAGAAGACCCCGCGCGGCTGGGCCACAGGCAAGGCCACGCTGTTCGACGCCTACGACGCCAAGGCTGAGGCTGAAGCTTTGCTGGCGGAAGCCGGCGCTCCGGTAGCGAATTTGCAAGTGATGGGAGAAGCAGGGCCGCAATTCCATCCCGGCCAGTCGGGCACTCTGCGGCTCGGCCCCAAGACCGTGCTCGCCCGCTTCGGCGCGCTGCATCCGGCAACGCTCGCAACCTTCGATGTCGATGGCCCGGTGGTCGCAGTGGAGATGTATCTCGATGCGATCCCTGCGAAGAAGGGCAAATCCGGCTTCGCCAAACCGCATTACGCCCCGCCCGCCTTGCAAGCGGTAACCCGCGATTTCGCCTTCCTCGTCCCCGCTGGCCTCCCGGCGGGCGACCTGCTGCGCGCGGCCAAAGGCGCGGACAAGGTGAACATCGTCGATGCCCGCGTGTTCGACGTCTTCGCTGGCCAAGGCGTGCCCGAAGGCAAGAAATCGGTCGCAGTAGAAGTGACGCTGCAACCGGGCGAGAAGTCGTTCAAGGATGACGAGCTGAAGGCGATTTCGGAGGCGGTTGTTGCGTCGGCTGGGAAGCTGGGTGCGGAGCTGCGTGGGTGAAACTTATCGAGCGTCTGACCCAGGGCTTGCCCGATCCGGAAACGGCGCCAGACGCGGATATTTTTATGACTGTCGCAGTTCCAGGCGATATCGACCCATTCGAGCGGCACGCGCGCTTCAGCATTCCGTTGGATGCCGAGCTTCGGCTCGCAGGTCTCGGCTGCTCATCGGGTGGCGGAACGCTATATTTTGAACGCGATGAATGGACGCCAGACGGCAAGGACGAGATCGCCTATTGCATTGTCGACATCGAAGCGTCGCATCTGGACAAGGTTCGGGAATTGCTGCGCTTCCATTTACCAGTTCTCGGTGCTCCGGCAGGCACGCTGGTGCAGTTCGGTGACCGCGAAGACGCCTATGATGGAAGCGACTGGGTCCTGGGTCAGGAGCGCACGGTTCCCGACCCGTTCGGCTGATATGATCGCTCTCGACCGCGATGCCTCGCTCGGCTAGGCGCGCAAGCCATGTCCACCAGAAGAACCTTCGCCATCATTTCGCACCCTGACGCGGGGAAGACCACGCTCACGGAAAAGCTCCTGCTGCAAGGCGGGGCGATTCATGCGGCGGGGGCGGTGAAGGCGCGCGGGGAAGCGCGGCGGGCGCGGTCGGACTGGATGAAGATCGAGCAGCAACGTGGCATCTCGGTCACCTCCAGCGTGATGACCTTCGAAAAAGATTTCAACGGAGAGACGATTACCTTCAACCTGCTCGATACGCCGGGGCACGAGGATTTCTCCGAAGACACCTATCGCACGCTGACCGCGGTCGATTCCGCCATCATGGTGATTGACGCCGCCAAGGGGATCGAGCCGCAGACGCTCAAGCTGTTCGAAGTCTGCCGCCTGCGCAGCGTGCCGATCATCACCTTCGTCAACAAGGTGGACCGCGAAGGCCGCGACGCGTTCGAGACTCTGGACGAAGTGGCGGACAAGCTGGCGCTCGATGTCAGCCCGCAAATGTGGCCCATCGGCATGGGCGGGCTGTTCGAAGGCCTGCTCGATTTCCGCACCGGCGAGGTCGCGCGGCCCGAGGGTGGCTCGAAGGAGTATCTGGGCAAGCGCGATGCCGATGCCGCTATCCCGGATAATTATGCCGAGGAAATCGAACTGGCGCGCGCAGGCTATCCCGAGCTTGATCTGGAAGCCTATCGCAATGGCGATCTGACGCCCGTCTATTTCGGCTCCGCCTTGAAGAATTTCGGGGTGGAGGAGCTCATCGACGCGATTGCCCGCTATGCCCCGCCGCCGCGTCCGCAACCCGCGGGTGAGGAGACAATCGGGCCGGAGCGCGATGAGGTCACCGGCTTCATCTTCAAGGTGCAGGCCAATATGGACCCCAACCACCGCGACCGCATCGCGTTCATGCGGCAGGTGTCGGGCACGTTCAAACGCGGCATGAAACTGACGCCGAGCGGGCTGGGAAAACCCATCGCGGTGCATTCGCCCATCCTGTTCTTCGCGCAAGACCGCGAGATTGCCGATACCGCCAGCCCCGGCGACATTATCGGCATTCCCAATCACGGCACGCTGCGCGTGGGCGATACGCTCAGCGAGAAGAACACCATCCGCTTCACCGGTCTGCCCAATTTCGCGCCGGAAATCCTGCGCCGCGTGCAGCTGAAAGACCCGACCAAGACCAAGCAATTGCGCAAGGCGCTGGATGATTTGTCCGAAGAGGGCGTGATCCAGGTGTTCTACCCGATCATCGGCGGATCAAGCATTGTCGGCGTGGTCGGGCAGTTGCAGCTGGAAGTGCTGATCTCGCGGCTGGAGGCGGAATATAAGGTCGAGGCGGCGCTCGAACCCTCGCCTTTCGCGACCGCGCGCTGGCTCAAGGGTCCGCAAGCCAAAATCGACGAGTTCGAGCGCTTCAACCAGGGCAATCTCGGCAAAGACCGCGACGGCGATCTGGTGTTCATGGCCAAGAGCCCGTGGGATGTCGGCTACCAGCAGGAAAAGAACCCGGAGATCGTGTTCTCGGCCACGAAGGAGCGGTGACAAGCGTGGCGCGCGGGCCTAGGCTCGCCGCTATGGCCGACTTCTCCGACACGCTCACTGACAAACACATCGCCATGATCGAACGCCAGCCGGTGTTCTTTGTCGCCACCGCGGCAGCGGATGCGCGGATCAATCTCTCGCCCAAGGGCTATGATGCGTTTCGCGTGCTGGCGCCCGACCGTGTTGCGTGGCTCGATCTGGCGGGTTCGGGGAATGAGACCAATGCGCATCTGCTCGCCGATGGCCGCATCACGATCATGTTTTGCAATTTCGATCAGCCCGCGCTGATCCTGCGCATTTACGGGCGCGGCACGCCGGTGCTTCCGGCGGATGACGGCTGGGCGGAACTGGCCGCGCATTTCACCCTCCTGCCCGGCACGCGGCAAATCTTCGATATACAGGTCGAGAGCGTGCAGACGAGCTGCGGCTGGGGCGTCCCGTTTATGGAGCTGAAGTCGGAGCGCAACACGCTGGTCAAAGCGCATAGCGGAGTGGACGAGGAAAAGTGGCTCGCCAAGCGGCAGAACCACCCCGGCAGCATTGACGGCCTGCCCACCCGCAAGACCGACCGCTATATTGCCGGCGAATAGCAAGCCTGATCGCATGGAGCTGACATTCGCCAGCTACAATATCCACAAGGGCGTGGGCGGCGACGGGCGGCGCGTACCGTTGCGCATTCTCGATGTATTGGATGAAATGGCCGCGGATGTGGTCGCCTTGCAGGAAGTCGATATCCGCTTCGGCAACCGGCAGAGCGTGCTTGATCTGCGCGACATTGAACGGCGCGGCTGGCAAGTGGCGGCAGTGCCGACCAAGCCGGCGAGCATGGGCTGGCACGGCAATGCGCTGCTGGTGCGCGAGGGGATTGGTATCGCGCAAGTTGAGGCCGAGCATCTCCCCAGCCTCGAACCGCGCGGCGCAGTGCGCGCAAGACTGGTCGCGCAGGGGCAGGAGATTTGCGTCACTGCCATGCATCTCGATTTGAGCGGGCTCGCGCGCAAGCGGCAATTTGCGCATCTGTGCAATGCCAGCCGCGCGCCCGGCCTGCCTGCGGTGATGCTGGGCGATTGCAACGAATGGCTCCGCCCCATCGGCGGGGAGCGGGGGCTGGCGGCGCATTGGCAGATGGTGGAGCCGGGCAAGAGCTTTCCCGCGCGCCGCCCGCTGCTGTCGCTCGACCGGGTGATGCACACGCCGCATTGGCGGCTTGCCGCGGCGCGTGTGCATTCGAGCGCGCTGGCGCGGCAAGCGTCTGATCATCTGCCGATCATCGCGCGGCTCGCGCTGGAGCGGGCAGACCTGCCCGAAAAATAGGCGCACCTGCCCGATTCTTGTGCGATGCAGCATCGGCAATACTCCGCCAATCGCGGAGTCTCCTTGTGAAACAAGTGTAAAGCCGAACTGGCACGGAGTTTGCTGTTTGAACCCCCAGCCGGGAATTCCTCCGGCATACAACAGGGGTCAGGCATGAAATTTGTCATCGCCATTATCAAGCCGTTCAAGCTGGACGAGGTGCGCGAAGCCCTTGCCGGGATCGGCGTTGCCGGAATGACCGTCTCGGAGGTCAAAGGCTTCGGTCGGCAGAAGGGCCAGACCGAAATCTATCGCGGCGCCGAATATTCGGTAAATATGCTGCCGAAGGTGAAGCTGGAAATCGCGACGAGCGATGAGCTGGCGCCCAAGGTGGTGGAAACCATCCAGCAAACCGCCACCACGCAAAGCATCGGCGACGGGAAGATCTTCGTGCTCGATCTGGCATCGACCACGCGCATCCGCACCGGCGAAACCGACGAAACCGCGCTGTAAAACAGGGGTCAGCTTCAATGAAAACATCTCTCTTCAAGCTTGGCGCTGCTGCAACTGCCGCGCTGCTCGTTGCGGGGCCCGCCATGGCGGCGGCTCCTGCGCCGGTTCCCAATCCTGGCAACAACGCCTGGATGATGACCTCGACCATCCTCGTCCTGCTGATGATCCTGCCGGGTCTGGCGCTGTTTTACGGCGGCCTGACCCGTTCCAAGAATATGCTGTCCACCATGACGCAGATCGGCGCGACGGCGGCGCTCGCCATGCTGATCTGGGTGATGTGGGGCTATTCGTTGGCTTTCGGGGATACGTCCTACGAAGGCACGCTGGGCATGTTCATCAGTGGCGGCAGCTACTTCCTGATTGGCACCGATGCCAGCAGCACGGCGGCAACCTTCACCGATGAAGTCATCAGCAAATATGTCTTCATCAGCTTCCAGATGACGTTTGCGGCGATTACCGCGGCGCTGATCCTGGGGGCCACGGCAGAGCGGATGAAGTTCGCCGCGACGATGCTGTTCGTGCCGCTTTGGCTTACAATCGTCTACTTCCCGATTGCCCACATGGTGTGGGCGAGCAATGGCCTGCTCTATGTCGATGGCGCGCTGGACTTTGCCGGCGGCACCGTGGTGCATATCAATGCCGGTGTCTCGGGCCTGGTGCTTGCTTACCTCCTCGGCAAGCGTCGCGGCTATCCGGCAGAACAGATGCCGCCGCACTCGATGACGCTGACGATGGTCGGCACGGGCCTGCTGTGGGTGGGCTGGTTCGGGTTCAACGCCGGTTCGGCGCTCGAAGCTGACGGTTCGGCTGGGCTTGCCATGATCAACACCTTTGTTGCCACCGCAGCGGGCGGCCTCGCGTGGATGGTGATCGAGAAGCTGGCGGGCCACAAGGGTTCGGCACTGGGCTTCTGCTCGGGCGTGATTGCAGGCCTCGTGGCCGTGACGCCTGCTGCGGGCAATAGCGGCCCGTTCGGCGCGATCCTGCTCGGCATCATCTCTTCGCTCGTCTGCTACATCGCGGTCGCCAAGGTGAAGGGCAAGTTCGGTTATGACGACTCGCTCGATGCTTTCGGCATCCACGGCGTGGGCGGGATCGTCGGCGCTATCGGCACGGCGGTGGTCTATCAGGCCTTCCTCGGCGGGCCTGCTGGCGACACCGCCAATCCGCTCGGCGTGCAGCTCTGGATCCAGATCAAGGGCGTGCTCATCACGATCGTCTGGGCCGGTGTCGGTACGCTGATCGCTGGTCTGGTGACCAAGGCGCTGGTTGGCCTGCGGGTTGACGAGGAAGCCGAAGTCAACGGCCTCGACATCTCCGAACATGGAGAGCGCGCTTACAACTAACCCAAGTTTGGCAGGGCCGGGACCTCTCCTCTCTCTCCCCGGCTCTGCCTCACCTCGTTCCTCCTGCGAACATAAAAACTGCCAAGGGCCGGAGCCACCCGCTCCGGCCCCTTTTTTGTGCCCGCGTGCCGCGTGGGGACTTGCCAGCCGCGCGGCTGCGCCGCACAAGCTGGCGGCAAGAGCTGCAAAAAGGGGGCCGCGCCATGAAACTCGTCATTGCCGTGATCAAACCGCACCGGCTGGAAGCTGTGCGCGAGGCGCTCGCGGGGATCGGTGTGGCTGGAATGACGGTGTGCGAGGCGAAGGGGTTCGGGCGGCAAAAGGGCCAGAACGAGATTTATCGCGGGGCCGAATATGCGGTGAACATGCTGCCCAAAGTGCGGCTGGAAATCGCCTGCGACGATGCGCTCGCCCCGCAGATTGTCGAAACCATCCGCAATGCAGCAAACAATGGCCAGATCGGCGACGGCAAGATCTTTGTGCTCGAACTGGCAGGCGCGACCCGCATCCGCACCGGCGAAAGCGGCGAGCTGGCGCTGTAGCTCGCCTCTTGCTGCGCGATTGCGCCCGCCGCGCGGCCCGCGTAGAAGCGCGTAAGGCGCAGGGTTGGAGAGGCAGAATGCGGGGAATAGCGGCACATTTGGCAGGCATGGCGCTGATCGCGCTTGCTGCTCCGGCAGCGGCGCAGGAGAGCGGGCCCTACATCGCGGCCGATGCTGGCGCGGTGCTGCCGGTGGAGTTCAGCAGTGACATCGCTGGCGTGCGCGAAGACGCCACAAGCACCGGCAAGACCGGCTGGGGCGCATCGCTGCGCGCGGGCTATCGCTGGGACTGGCTGCGCACCGAGCTGGAAGGCTCCTACCAGAGCTTCGGCGCGGACGAGATCAGCGTGGCGACGCAGGGCCTTCCCGCTGGCGGCGAGAGCCTCGCCAATGGCAGCTTCCCCTATGGCGGGGATTTCTCGCTCGCCTCACTGATGGCGAACACGCTGGCCGAGTTTGGCGAAGAAGACGGGGCGCGCTTTGCTATCGGCGGCGGGGTCGGGCGCAGCTGGATGCAGGCGGATACGGCGCTGGCAGGAAGCACCATCGCGCATCTCGACGCGCGCGATAGCGAATGGGCGTGGCAGGCGCTCGCCGAAGCGCGCGTGCCGGTGAGCGAGCGTGTCGATCTGGGCCTGCGCTACCGCTATTTCAGCACGCTGGAATTTGAAGTCGACGATACGCTGGGGCGCGATACGCAATTCGAACTGGCGACGCACAGCCTTTCGCTCGGGCTGACCGTGCGGTTTGGCGGTGGCCGCGAAGCGCCAATGATCCAACCGAGCGCGCCGCCGGTTGCGGCCATCGCGCCCGCGCCTGTGCGGCGCCCGCCGCCTGGCCCCCGTCTTCCACCTCCGGTTCCTTGCGAGACCGGCCCTTACATCGTCTATTTCGACTGGGATGAGGCTGCGATCACAATCGAAGCCGAGCAGGTGCTGGATTCGGTTATCCGCGCTTACGCCAATTGCGGCAATGCATCGGTGATGCTGGCCGGCCACGCCGACCGTTCCGGGCCGCAGGGCTACAACGTCACCCTGTCGCAGCGGCGCAATGCGGCGGTGCGCACCTATTTGGCGGATCGCGGGGTGCCCGGGAACATGATGGCCGCCGAGGCCTATGGCGAGAGCCGCTCGCGCGTCCCGACCAGCGATGGCGTACGCGAAGCGCAGAACCGCCGGGTCGAGATCATGTTCGGCCCCGGTTCGGGCAGTTAGCTGTCGAGCTTATCCCGTTCCCAGCGGGCGCGGATCATGTCCGAGGTTTCGCGGCTGCCGTCATGCGTCCAGCCGGGTTCGCGCAAGAGATAAGACAGCTTGTGCCGCCAAGGTGCGCGCCACAGGTCTTTGAGCAGCGCCGCCCATTCGTGGAACACCGCCTTCAGCGGATTGAACGTGCCCAGCTGGCTGACAATGCCGTAGCGGATCGGATCGGCATCATCTTCTGCCACAAAGGTGCCGAACATCCTGTCCCAGATGATGAAGGTGCCCGCGTAGTTCTTGTCGAGATAGCGCGGGTTCACCGCATGGTGCACACGGTGGTGGCTCGGCGTGTTCATCACCGCTTCGAACCAGCGCGGCATCCGCTTGATGCTCTCGGTGTGGATCCAGAACTGGTAGATGAGATTGAAGCCGCCGCACACCAGAATCATCCCCGGCTCGAAGCCTGCGAAAGCGAGCGGCAGGCGGAAGACGAAAGTCAGCGCGAAGAACCCCGTCCAGCTTTGCCGCAGCGCGGTGGAGAGGTTGTAGTGCTGGCTCGAATGGTGGTTCACATGGCTCGCCCAGAACCAGCGGACGCGGTGCGCGCTGCGGTGGAAGGCGTAATAGGCGAGATCATCGAGCACGAAGCAGAGCGGCCACGCCCACCAGACCCAGCCGAGGCTAATCGGACTCACCGAATGCGCCCAGACGAGCGTTCCGGCAACCACGCCGCCGGTCAGCGCGCCCGCGACCGTGCTGCCGAGCCCGATGGCCAATGATGTTGCCGTATCGCGCGATTCGTAAGCCACGGGATTGCGCCGCCGTGCCCACAGCATCTCGGCGATGACGAGCACCACGAACAGGGGAATCGCAAAGGCTACGGGATCGAACGGCATCGCGGCTTACCTAGCAGCAACGGGGCGCTGCGCCCCAGCCTGCGCCCAAGCCTGTGCCTCTTGGCCCAGCTGCAAAGCGATTCGCGGCGTCGTGTGGATGCACAGCGTCTCGCCTTGCGCCTCCAGCAGCGTTTCCGGGGGAAGCGGCTGCGCGATAAAGCGCCCGCCATGCGGCCTAAGCAGGGCCAGCCGGCCGTCGCGGCTGCGCGCAATGGCGCCCGCACCGTCGGCGGCGAGGGCGAGCGCGGCAACGGGAAAACCGCCGGGGGCCAGAGCGAGGAGCTGGCGTGCCGCTTCTTCGCTTTCGAGCCGTGCGCTGCGCGAAAAGCCGAGCCAGTGGGCAAGCGCCACCAGCGCCGTGATCGCCAGCAGGCTACCGCCAAATTGCAGGAGCTCGGAGTTCACCGGTTCGCCTCAGCCGCGCGCCTGTTCCGCCAGCAGCTGCATCGTCTCACGCATACCGGCGGTGTTGTAACCAGCACCGGCAGCCGCAGCGATCAGATCATCAGCCGATATTCCGACAGAGGCCTGCGCCAGTGACCAGAGAAAGGTCGAGCGGGTGCCCGAACGGCAAAAGGCTAGCACTTTGCCGCCATCCGCAAGGCCTGCAAGCGCTTGCGCCATGGCGGCGATCTTCTCGTCCGATATGCCTGTATGGTCGATGGGAATCGCCAGATAGTCCATCCCGGCCGCGCGCACGGCGGCTTCGATGCTGGCACCTTCGGGTTGGCTGGACTCTTCATGATCGGGGCGGTTGTTAATGACCAGCGTAAAGCCCTGCTCTGCCGCCTCGGCAATATCCTCTGCATCGATTTGCGGGCTTGCCCACACCGTGCCCGAAAGCCTGCGAAAATCGCTCAACTGCCTGCTCCCCGCCTGTTCAAGAATTGCCTGTTGCGACGTGGCGGTTCGACCGGCCCGATGCAAGGGCGTTGCTGAATCACAACTGTCATTTTGCTGCAATCTTAAATTGTTCGCGTCCCGCCCAATTTACAGCTATAGACCAGCGGCGGAGATGCGGGAATTGTCTTGTATCCCCGGCCGGTGCTGAGTTCGTCCGCAGTTCCGGCCAAGATAGCGCAGGGCGGGAAAACAAGGTTTCTGGTTTACATGGGTTACGACAAAGGACGTCGCGGCAGGGGTCGAGACAAGCGGGATGGTTTCGGCGAAGACAACTTCGATCCGTTCATGGAAGGCGGACCGCCGCCGATGGAACGCGGCGGCTGGCGCGACGGGGGGAATGACCGCTTCGGAGGCGGTGGCGGCGGCTTTGGCGGCGGCGGTGGCGGCTTCAATGACGATCGCGGCGGCGGCTTTGGCGGCGGAAACCGTGGCGGCCCGCGTAGCGGTGGTGGCGCTGGCGGCGGCGGTGGTTTCCGCAGCGGCGGCGGCAGCGGTGGCCCGCGCGGCGGCGCTGGCGGCGGCGGCGGCGGTATGCCCGCACAGGTTGTCGGCACCGGATCGGGCAAGGTCAAATTCTTCAACGCACAAAAGGGCTTCGGCTTCATCCAGCTCGACGAGGGCGGTGAGGACGTGTTCGTGCACATCAGCCAGGTGGAACGCGCCGGGCTTGATGGTCTTGCCGAAGGGCAGGAGCTGCAGTTCAATCTGGTGGATCGCGGCGGCAAAGTGTCGGCTGCTGATCTGCAGGTTGTCGGCGATGTTATCGCCGCTCCCGCAAAGGCCGCACCGCAGCGCGAGCTGACCGGCGAAAAGGCCGTTGGCACGGTCAAGTTCTTCAATGCGATGAAGGGCTTCGGCTTCATCACCCGCGACGATGGCAAGGAAGATGCCTTTGTGCATATCAGCGCGGTGGAACGCTCGGGCATCCAGAGCATCGAAGAAGGCGACCGGTTCGAATTCGATCTCGAAGTCGACCGACGCGGCAAATATTCCGCCGTCAATCTGGTGCCGGTTCAGGCTTAGAACCGCACCTGAAAATAAGGCGGCAAGGTTTGACCCCCTGCTTGCCTCGTCCTAAAGGCGAAGAGAACAGGCGGTCGGACCATCAAGGCCCGGCCGCCGTTCGCTTTTTCGCGTTTTGAAGGACGTTTTCCCGATGACGATTACTCCGCTGATGCCCGTCTATCCCCGCTGCGGCGTGCGCCCGGTGCGTGGTGAACATTGCCACCTGATTGACGAGGACGGCACCCGCTATCTCGATTTTGCCAGCGGCATTGCGGTGAACCTGCTCGGCCACAGCCACAAAGGGCTGATCGGCGCGATCCAGCGACAGGCCGAAACGCTGATGCACGTCTCCAACCTCTACGGAAGCCCGCAGGGCGAAGCACTGGCGCAGAAGCTGGTCGATACGACCTTTGCCGACACCGTCTTCTTCACCAATTCGGGCGCAGAGGCGGTGGAATGCGCCATCAAAGCCGCGCGCGCCTATCACCAGCACGAAGGCAATGAAGAGCGGTACGAGCTCATCACTTTCAAGAACGCCTTCCACGGGCGCACGATGGCGACGATCAGCGCGTCGAATCAGGAAAAGATGCACAAGGGTTTCAGTCCCTTGCTGCCCGGCTTCCGCTATGTCGATTTCGACGATCTGGAAGGGGCCAAGGCGGCGATCGGCCCGCATACGGCAGGCTTTCTGGTGGAGCCAGTGCAGGGCGAGGGCGGCATTCGCCCGGCCAGCCAGGAATTCATGACCGGCCTGCGCCAACTCGCCGACGAGCATGATCTGATGCTGGTGCTGGACGAAGTGCAATGCGGCGTCTCGCGCACCGGCACGTTCTATGCCTATGAGCAGTATGGCATCACGCCCGATATCGTTGCCAGCGCCAAGGGGCTGGGCGGCGGTTTCCCGATGGGCGCGTGCCTTGCCACCGAAAAGGCGGCGCGCGGCATGGTGTTCGGCACGCATGGCTCCACCTATGGCGGCAACCCGCTCGCCATGGCCGCGAGCATGGCGGTGATGGATGCAGTCGCCAATGACGAATTCCTCGCCGATGTGCGCGCCAAGGGCGAACGGCTGCGGACGCGGATGGAACAGTTTATCGGCAATTATCCTGACCTGTTCGAAAGCGTGCGCGGCATGGGGCTGATGCTCGGCCTCAAGATGAAGATCGAACCGCGGCCCTTCATGGTGCATCTGCGCGATCACCACCAGTTGCTGACGGTGGCGGCGGGCGACTCGACGCTGCGCATTTTGCCGCCGCTGGTGATCGGCGATGCGGAGATGGACGAGTTTCTGGAGAAGCTTTCCGCCGGTGCGGCGTCCTTCGCGGCTGCCGAGGCAGCCTGATGGCGGTGCGCCACTTCCTCGACCTGTCCGATGCGGGCGGCAACGCGATTGCCGCGATGATCGACGATGCGATCACCCGCAAGGTGGCGCGGGCCAGTTGGCCCAAGGGCCAGCCCGATGCCGACGCACCGCTCGCTGGCCGCGTGCTGGGCATGGTGTTCGAAAAGAGCTCAACCCGCACGCGGGTGAGCTTCGACATCGCCATGCGGCAATTGGGGGGAAGCGCGATTGTCCTCGATGCAGGGACGACGCAATTGGGGCGCGGGGAAAGCGTCGCTGATACCGCGCGCGTGCTCAGCCGGATGGCCGATGCCATCATGGTACGCACCGACGATCATGCGAAGATCGAGGAAATGGCGCGCTATGCCAGCGTGCCTGTCATCAACGGGCTGACCGACCGTTCGCATCCATGCCAGATCGTCGCCGATCTGCTCACCATGATCGAGCACAAGAAACCGCTCCCCGGGCTCGAAGTCGCCTGGCTGGGTGATGGCAACAATGTGCTGCACTCGATCCTTGAGGCAGCGGCGCTGATGAAGTTCAACGTGCGCGTGGCGACGCCCGCCGGGTACGAGCCGGAAGCGGAGTTTGTGGAGCTGGCGCGCGCCGCCGGTTGCACGGTCACGCTAACGCAGGATGCAGGCGCTGCCGCCGCGGGGGCGGATGTGCTCGTCACCGATACGTGGGTTAGCATGGGGCAGGCGGACAGCGCGGAGAAGCTCGCCGCGATGCAGCCCTACCGCGTCGATGCGGCGCTGATGGCGCAGGCGAAGCCCGAGGCGATTTTCCTCCACTGCCTGCCCGCCCATGTCGGCGACGAGGTGAGCGAAGAGGTGTTCGAAGGCCCGCAATCGGTCGTGTTCGACGAGGCAGAGAACCGCATCCACGCGCAGAAATCGGTGCTGCTGTGGTGCTTTGGCCTGATCGGCTGATGCGGCTTACAAAAGCGTCCACGCCCCCCATATTCCCCGCATGAGCACGATCCAGACCCAGACTTTCTCCGACAAATTGCTCGGCTTCACCCTGCCCGAGCGCGATTGCCGCGGGCGGGTGGTGCGGCTGGGGCCGGTGTTGGAGGAAATCCTTGGCGCGCATGACTATCCGCCCGCGCTAACCCATTGTCTGGCTGAGGCGCTGGTGCTGACCGCGCTGATGGGCGGGCTGCTGAAGGATCATGGCGACCAGCTGACGCTGCAGGCGCAGAGCAAGGGCGGCGTGGCCAATCTGCTCGTTTGCGATTATCGTGCCGGGCAGCTGCGCGGCTATATCCAGCACGATCCGCTGATGACCGCCGATGTCGGGACTAGCGCCTCGCTGCAAACGCTGTTTGGCGAAGGGCATCTGGCGATCACCTTCGAAATCGCGCGCAATGGCAAGCGGTATCAGGGGATTGTGCCGCTCGAAGGGGATTCGCTGGCGGGCGCGGTGGAGAATTATTTCGCCAAGAGCGAGCAGGTGCCCACCCGCATCCGCACCGCGATCAGCTCCGGCCCAGACGGTTGCATGGCGGCAGGCCTGCTGGTGCAGCACCTGCCCGATGGCGAGGAAGGGCGCGAGCGGCTGCATGTCCGGCACGACCTGCCCGAGTGGGAACACGTCTCCGTGATGGCCGAAAGCCTTCGGCACGAGGAACTGGCAGACACGCTGCTGTCGCTGGAAGAACTCGTCTGGCGTCTGTACCATGAAGAGCGCGAAGTGCGCATCCTGCCTGGCGATAATCTGACCAAGGGATGCCGCTGTACGGCCGCCTATTACGAGTCCGTGCTGTCGCGTTTCCCCAAGGAGGAACGGCGCGACATGGCTAATGAAGACGGGCTCATTCTGGTCGATTGCGCGTTCTGTTCGAAGCAGTTTGCCATCCAGGACTGAGTGAAGTGAGCAGTTCGTCGCTCAAAAAGTGCAACTCGTCGTTCATCTTGTGTGTTTTATAGGGTGAGCATGGATATTGGAAACATGACAATGCGTCGAACGGGCATGATCAAGCTGGGCATGGCGGCCATCGCGGCGGCCTATGCCGTCGTGCCTGCCGCCGCGCAGGCGCCCGAGTTGGAGATGCTCGACAATCTCGACCGGGGCAGCTGGACGCTGACCTTCCGCTCGGGCGAGCCGAGCCAGCGGATCTGTTTGCGTACCGGGCGCGAGCTGATCCAGCTGCGCCACCGCCAACCGGGCTGCGAGCAATTTGTCGTGCGCGACGGAGCGGACGAAGTGACGGTGCAATATACCTGCCGCGGCAATGGCTATGGCCGCACGACGATCCGCCGCGAGGGCAACAGTCTGGTGCAGGTGGATTCGCAGGGCATCGTCGGCGGCGCGCCGTTCTCGATGACGGGCGAAGCGCGGCGGACGTCGCCGACCTGCTAGAATCCCGCTGTTTCGATCTTGTCGGCTGCGCCCAAGCGTCCTAGCGCACGGGCTATGACCGATACACCGAAGATTGCCGTCATCCTGCTGTCGGGCGGGCTCGATTCCATGGTGAGCGCGGCGATTGCCCGCGAGCAGGGGTTTACGCTCCACGCGATCACCATCGATTACGGCCAGCGCCATGTACGCGAGCTGTTGTCGGCGCGCGCGATTGCCGAAAAGCTGGGGGTGACGCGGCACGTCACCATGCCGCTCGATCTGCGGCAGTTCGGCGGCTCGGCACTCACGGCCGATATCGATGTGCCCAAAAGCGGGGTGGGGGAAGATATCCCGGTCACCTATGTACCTGCGCGCAATCTGCTGTTCCTTGCGCTGACCACGGCTTTTGCCGAAAGTTCGGGGGCGAGCGACCTGTTCATCGGCGTCAACGCGCTCGATTATTCGGGCTATCCCGATTGTCGCCCCGAATTCATCGCCAGCTTCACCGAGACTGCGCGGCTCGGCACCAAGCAAGGGGTGGAGGGGCGGCCCTTCACGATCCACGCTCCGCTCCAGCATATGACCAAGGCGGACATCGCGCGCGAATGCCACCGGCTCGGGCTTGATCCGGCGTGGAGCTGGTCGTGCTACGATCCGACGCCTGCAGGCATTGCCTGCGGCGAATGCGATAGCTGCCGCTTGCGGCGCAAGGGCTTTGCCGAAGCAGGGCTGGTCGATACGACGCCCTACGCTGCGGAACCCGCCTAGCTGGCGGTCACCACACCGCAGGCGATGCGGCCGCCCGCCGCACCGGCAGGGTCGGAACGGTAATCGTCCGGCCCTTCATGCACCACAATGGCGGTGCCGTCCGCGTCGAAAATGTCGTCCGAAATGCCCTCCAGCGTGCCGCGAAGCACCGTGCTCATCGTGCCCGAGCCATCGGCAGCGATGGTGACATTGGGCAGATCGCCCAGATGCGCGCCGCGCGGATTGGCGGTGCCATGTTCGTGCCCGCCGGGGTTCAGATGCCCGCCAGCCGAGGTGAAATCTGCCGCGCTGCAATCGCCCGCCGTGTGCAGATGCACCGCCTTCGTGCCTGCAGGCAGGCCGGTGAAGCTGGCACTGACGGTTACTTCGCCGCTCAGCGAATAGAGCCGCGCGGTGCCGACATTCGCGCCGCTCCGGTCACGGATTTGCGCCGTGGCGATCTCGCTTGCGGCTTCCTCGTATACCGTCTGGCAACCGGCCAGTGCGAAGAGGGCAATCGGGGAAGCGAGCAGGGCGGAATAACGAAGCATGAGGGTTTCCTTTGGCGTTACGGTTTGCCAGTATAACCCCTCTATGCCGCGCCCGGTTCCCTATGTCGCGGGGAGAATCCGCGCTTCGATAAGCGCGGCGATTAGCGCTGCTATGGCAGCGCGCGCTGCGGCATCCTCAACCGCGCCGCCCGTGGGGGCAGCCACGGCGACAGGCAGCGACCACCCGTTCTCGTAAACGCGATAGGCGGAAAGCGCAGTGTCAAACACGCGCATTCCTGCTTGCGGAGCGACGAACAGCCAGTTTCCCGCTTGGCGACAGGCGAGCGCGCCCGCTTCGCCCTGCCAGTCGCCCGTGGGGGCCGCGCCAACGATCCAGCACTCGCCATCTGCGGGCGCGCCCGGCGGCGCGTCGGCTTCACCCGCCACGGCGGGATGGAGCAGCCCGTCGAGCCGTGCGAGCGCTTCGTTTACGGTGAACTCCTTCTGCGCCTGCCCGACGATCGGGCCGGTGCTGCCAGAACAGCGGCAGAGGCATGGTTCGCTCAGCCAGCGTGCGGGCAAAGGCGCCGGGCAGGATAGTGTCCTTCGCGCCATCGGGAATCGCAAACAGCGCGGCGTATCCGGCGATGCGCAAACTCCCCGCCCTTGAGGGAGGGGCTAGGGGTGGGTTTGCGGCGGCAGTAATCGGCGTGGAACCCCCACCCCTAACCCCTCCCCACGGGGAGGGGGATTTGCAGTGCGCACTCACCGCACTAGCTCCGTCACGCCCAGCCGAACGGCGATACCGATCAGCAGCAGCGCGCCGATCACCTTGACGCACCAGTCGATCGCAGCCTTCAGGGCGGAGGATTTCGCGGTGCGCCATGCGCCCAGCAAGTCGCGCAATTCGCCCAGATCCTCGGGCGCGGCGTCATCGCCCAAGCCCAGCTTCTCGACCGCGCGCCGCGCGCCGCCTTCGCTGGCCTCCTCGACAATCGCGCGCAGCGTAACGAGGTCGGTGCCGGTATTGTTGGCCTGCGCCATCAAGGCGGCGAGCATATCTTCGCGGATCATTGCGGGTCTCCTGTCGAAGCGCGTGCGGGGGCTTTGCGTTCGGGCAGGCCCAGCATCGCGCGCTTTTCGTGTTCGTCGAGAAAGTCTGCCGCGCTCACCTGGCTCCACAGCCGCTCGCGGTCTTCGGAGAGCGCGGGCACGCGGTCGAGATCGACCGTTAGCGCCAGACCGGGGAACCACGGCGCCAGCCCTTGCGAGAGCGCGCCCAGCAGATTGTCCGCCATCGGCAACAGGGTGAGCCGCCACAGCGCGCGGTTCGCCTCGCGGTAATTGGCGTAGGTGTTGTCCCCCGGCAGGCCGAGCAGCATCGGCGGCACGCCGAATGCGAGCGCAATGTCGCGCGCGGCGGCGGCCTTTAGCTCGGCAAAGTCCATATCGGCGGGCGACAAGGCAAGGCTCTGCCATTTGAGCCCGCCTTCCAGCAGCATCGGCCGCCCGGCATTGCCACCGCCCTGGTACGCCTGCGCCAGCTCCGCCTTCAGCCGCTCATACTGCTCGGTGGTGAGCCCGCTGGTATCGCTGCCCGCTTCATAGACCAAAGCGCCCGATGGCCGGGCCGCGTTTTCCAGCAGCGCGCGGTTCCACTCCGCCGCCGCATTGTGGATTCCCACCGCCTGCGCGGCAGCGGCGAGGCAGCCCGCGCCGTAATGGTCGTCGGTCGGGTGAAAGCCCTTGAGGTGGATGACGCAGGGCCAGCCATCGGCATCCTCCACGGGCAGTTCGAGCGTGCGCTCCCCCGGACGGTAGCGATAGGCGACGGGCCAGCCATCTGCCCCCTGCACAATGCTGACCCGCTCGGGCCGCAGCGCGTAGAGCTCGACCGGCTTGCCGCTGCCATCGCGGGCGATCTGCACAAAGGCATTGCCATGCAGCAGCAAATGCGCCGCGAGCGTTTCGAGCAGCGACTGCCCGCCGCTGGTGGCGCGGATGAGCGCGATGGCGGCAGGATCAGCCTCGGCCAGCGGCGCGCTGCCCACCCCCTCGGCGACAATCCGCACACTGCGCTGCGCCACCGGATTATCGCAATAGGCGCGCTGCACCGCATCGCGATAGGCAAAGGGCGGCCGCGTGCCGCCGCTCTCGTAAGCCGAGCCCCACGGCGCGGCAAAGGTGCGGGCAAGCGGCACACGAGAAGGCGCCCCGCCCTTGAAGGCGGAGCGTAACGATGTGAGGAATGACATGGGGGTTCCTTTGGTTTTTGGATGGTCGACCAACACCCGCTCGTCTTGAGCCTGTCGAAGGGCGCGAGTGCCAACGTCGTAGGCGTACAGCCAGCTTCGCTTCCGACAGGCTCAGGACGAACGAAATATTAGATTTAGGCGCTATGGCGGAAAAGCTGACACATCTCGGAGCGCGCCATGTACCCCGATTACGACGACATTCTCGAAGTGGCTAGCAAGCCTCCACTGTGGTGGGACAAAGGCGTTCCGCGCTTCCGTCCCTTCACTCCGCATCACGTATATCCCGCCACGCAGGTCGCGCTTGTGCATACAGAGTGCCAAGACTGTCGCACCCGATATGACATCGCAGTCACTTCGGCTTTCTTGGGCAACAATCTGCGGGACTTGCTTGCCTTTTACCGTGAACTGGGCGTCGGCGATCCGCCCAATGCCTGTGGCTATCCGCCAATACCCCGTACCTTGAATTGCACAGGCCGAGTAATGAACTCGCTAGAGATTGAAATTCTCGAATTCTGGGAAAGCGAAGACGGTCGCCCTGGAAAACTCCTACGCCAACCCGATCTAGAAGGACGGCTTGCGGACGCTGATCGCTCGGAAAGCACCAACCAATGGGGAAGCTCGGTTTTCGACAGGATACATTCGGCGGGGCGTGGCGAAGAATTGAGACGGGTGCGGATGGCGGGTGACCGCGACAAAGTCCTCGCAATGCTTGGAGACTTCGGGTGTGAACGGGCACCGCAAGTTGCGCAAATGCTGATTAAGCGTTCACAACCCCCGCACCCTAGGCACCACCCTCCGCTCCCCCAGCATCAGTTCGGTCAGCGCCCACACCAGTGCGTCGGCCCGGTCGGGCGAGCGGCCGGGGCCTTCGTAGCCGCCGCCGGTCAGCATTCCGCACATCTGGTCTTCCAACTCGGGCAGCATCCCGACATGGGCGACGCGGCCTGCTTCGTAGAGCGCGGCGACCGGTTCGGCACGGGCGACTTTGCCGCGGCTCGCGTGCACCTTCTTCACCGGCAGCGTGATATCCGCCGCGCGCAACACGCTCAAAACCATATCGCCGCCCTGATTGGCCTCGGCGACGACGCGGTCGGCCTTCCATTCGCGAGCGGTCACCGCCACGCGCCGTGCCCAGGCTTCGGGCGAGGGTGCCTCGATTGAGGCATCGTGCAGCACCCGCCCTTCGCCGCCCGCCGTCAGCGCGGCGACGATGATCCCGCAGGCATCGCCCTTCGCGCTTGCAGGCGGATCGACCCCGATGACGATGCGCGCTGTGTCCTCCAGACAGGCAGGCAGGCGGCACGCCTCTAACAGGCTGCGCGTCCAGAGCGCGCCTTCAATGTCGGTGAGCAGCTCGCCTTCCAGCTCCTGCCGTCCCAGCGCGCTCTCGCCGTATTGCCGCTTCATCGCGCCAAGAAACTCGACGGGAAGATGCGCCGCGTTGTCATAAGTGGTGCCGCGTGTAACGACGAGATCCGGATCGCTGCCATCGCTGACCAGTCGCCGCATCAGCGGCACGGCACGCGGCGTGGTGGTGGCGACCACTTGCGGATGGTCGCCCAGCCGCAAGCCCATTTGCAGATTGTCCCATGCGGCCTCGGCGCGTCCTGCGGCATTGTCCCATTTGGCAATTTCGTCGCACCAGGCATGGCTGTGCTGCGGGCCACGCAGACTTTCGGGCTCGCCTGCCGAATAGAGCGTCGCCTGCGCCCCGCTTGGCCAGGTCAGGCGCCGCAACGACGGTTCGAAATGCGGTTCTTCGTCATGCTTGCAGCAAGCCAGAATGCCGCTTTCGCCTTCGACCATGACGGCGCGAGCCTCGCCCAGAGAGCGGGCGACAAGAGCGATGCGCGCATCTTCGTGTTGGCACGCAATGTGCCGCACCCATTCCGCGCCTGCCCGCGTTTTGCCGAAGCCGCGTCCTGCGCAGATCAACCACAGTCGCCATGCGGTCTGCGGCGGCATCTGCTCGGGCCGTGCCCAGAGTGGCCAATAGCTTTCGAGCGCGTCGCACTCGTTGTCGTCCAGCTGGTCATAGAAGGCGCTGCGTTTGCGTCGCCCGATGGTGTCGAGCGCATATCTTTGCTCACTGCCCATGGCTGCTGGCCTGTTGGGCGGCAGCCTTGCGCGCCTCCCGCTTTTCGGCCTGCAAGCGGCGCTCGCGCATTTTCTCCAGTTTCGCCTCGAGACTGGCGAGCACTTCCTTCCGGTCGCGCTTGCCCCGCCGCGCCTTTTCGCGCGCCACGGTCTCGCGATGTGCGGTCAGCAAACGCAGGGCATTGGCCACGTCCATTTTGCGGTCTGCCTCTGGGCTCCGCAAATGGCCGAGCAGCTCCATTTCGAGGCTGGTATACCCTTCATAAAGCGCGTGTTCCCACTTCGCGGCAAACTCGCGATCGTTGCGCCGCATCCGGTAGACAGTCGACAGCGGCACATTGGCAGTGCGCGCCGAGGCGGCGATGTTGGATGTTTGCGCCAGCAATTCGAGGAACTGGTGCTGCCATTTCCCGTCACTGCTGTTCGGCAACGCATCGACCGGCACGAAGAGGTCGCCAGTATGCAAAGCCGCCTTCCATGCGTCGTCAAAACGTTGGTTGCGCCTGCGCTGATCATAGATTGCCTTGCGCGATACCGGTGCCGCTTCAATTGCCCTGTCTACGCTCCGTGTGGCAGCGAGCGCCGTCAGGAAGCCGGGAATCCATGCAGGCCCCGGGATCGTTATTTCCGCCATAATCCCTCCAGAAAATGCAGGCGGGCAGGCACGAAAAAGGGCGGCCCTCCGGTGAAGGAGGCCGCCCTTGGGTGATTCGTGCTGCCGACTCGCTTTATCGCGATGTTCGACTTATGTGGCGATTATGTACTTTACAAACCCAGCCAATATAGGATTGATAACATGAGCAAAAAGTACACAATGGCGTTTGCCAGACTGGTTCGCTTGAAGGTCGTGATGGACTTGGCTAGACTTCTGCGCGTTCCAGTCCAAGTCCATCAATCTTATTTCACCACTACTGATGGTAAAAGCGATCGCAGCGTCATTTGATCTTTGATGTTCCCGCGCGCAATAGCGTCATCGTAACGTACATCCAAGACAAGCATCTTATCCTTAGTGGGGCTGAATTTGCTCAGGTACAAACGGCGTTCGAAAGTTTCTAAAGTTTCGTTCGTTTCGCAAAGGCAAAAGGATGTGGTTTCCAGCCAAAATTTTGGGCATTTCTTGATTTCATCCATCAAGCTCTCATACCGTTCATTATAGGAATTCGCGGTGTCATAATGGATATTGAAGCTCACGGCGTAGGTTGCCATAACGGTGTGCCTTTCGGACTAACGCAACCGTCTTGACCTTCGAGTGAACAGGGCTAGTGTGTCCCTGCTGTTTCAAGCTCAGTCCACCAGACGGTTGCTCTAAAACCAAGGTGGAATGAATGGGGCCGGGTCGGAAGCTCGGCCCCTATTCATGTCAGTCGACATGATTCCGACTCAAGCCGTTGAAAGCGAATCCCTTTTCCAGTTTTTCTGGGGATTATTTGAACTAAGCCCGTCAGAGCGCAGCGAATAGCGCCCGCACAATCCAATAGCCGAGCGGTGCCAGCATCAGGAACAGCAGGATCGAGAATTCGATTTCTTCGCGATTAAGCTGGCGCATCCGGTGCAGATAAGGCGGGCAGGCCGATGTAGGAAAGTGATTATTGATCTCTCCGGTTGCGGAGCAGTTTCTCAATCGCATCTAGCTTCGTCGCTATGTGATACAAAAGTGAAAGCGCCATAAAGCCAGCGCCGTATGCCAATGCGCTCGGCAGCCATTCGTGGCTCATTTAGCCTTCTCCGACTTTACCTTCGCCAGCTTACCCAGGCGTTCTTTGAAGCGCGCTTCGTCGTCGTCGCATTCGAGGTCGCGGGCTGCCTCTTTGAACTTCTCCAGTTGCGTTTTGTCTTTGGTGTCAGGCATACCCCGCTCCATGATCCGCTTGTACGTTGACGAACAGGGTACTGATACCCTGACTAATCTTGACCAAGATAAGCATCGTTTCCTCAGCCTAACAGGTGTCGCGCTGAATCGCGAGTACGCACGCGATAATCTTGTACCCGCCATAAACAGCTTGAAGGGCGACTTGTTTAATGAAGACCCTGATGAGCCCTTCTCTTTGCACAGAAGCCACATTTTGGGTGGCAACGGCCCGTTCCATAAAATCCGCACAGATGACGCGTTCAAAGCGCAGTTTAACCAGCGTATCACTGATATATTTGTGGACACAGATTACAAGGTCATCACGGCCCTAATCGACAAACAATGGATGGTGAAACAGTGGCATTGGGAGCGAAGGCATCCCTACCATTACCTAATGGAAATCCTCGTCGAGAAATTCGCGCAATATTTGGAGCGCGCTGGCGATATCGGCGATATAATGCCTGAAAGCAGACAAAAAAAGGATCGGTTACTGCAATCAGAGTACGCCCGTGTGCGTGCAGAAGGTACTCAATATGTAGACAGCGCCCGCATACAAAGCGTGTTGCGGGGTGGTTCACTTAAGTTCCGTACGAAGCGCGACAATATCGCGGGCTTGCAGTTGTGTGATCTATTAGCTCATCCAAGTCACATGTTTGTGCGAGAGAAAATGGGGCACAACGTTAATCGAAGCGCGTTCTCGACAATGGTGGGGAACATCCTACTTAATCATGGCAAGTATGATCGATCTGCGTCAGGCAAAGTTAAAGGCTATGGCTACAAACACCTTCCATGAACACAAAGGGCGGCCTATGAGCCGCCCCGATGGATTAATGTACCATCCGTGTACCACCCGCCGTAGCAGTGGATTAGCTGTCTAAATACACAGATATCGCAGAAAAATCAAGAAATTAGATTGATTCAAGATCAATGACTTAGCGCCAACGCGACTTTCTGCGTGGCTTGAATCCTGGCAACCATAGCTGCTCTGCGCTCTTAGGCGCGGATATCAGATTGGTTGTAGGTCAAACGCTTGCCTGCGATGCCCTTCACCGCTTCCGCGCTGCGCTCTCGGTCGTCAAAGCCGTTTGCAGTGCGCGTGTTGTACCGGAACTCGAACTCGGCAAGGTAGCGGTGCAAGTGATGCTCTGCGCAATGCTGGTACACGCCGCGCATACCGCGCTTGAAGATCGAAAACGCGCCTTCGACGGTGTTGGTGTGAATAGTGCGGTCGTTAAGATCGACGTACTGGCCAGCGCCATGCAGCGTCTTGCCATGCTCGGCAAATTCAGCGCCGATCTTGCGGTACATCGTGGCTTCGTCAGTCATTAGGCGCGCTTCACGGCTAATGTTGCCGAGAACGATGGGGTGAATGTCTGCTGCGCTGGCGTTGGCAACGTGGAACCATTTGCTCTTGCCCGTCTCACGGTCTACGAGGGTGACGACAGCGCGCTTATGGCCAGTACCGCCACGCTTCATGTCCACGCCCTTTTTGAAGCCAATGTAGGTTTCGTCCACTTCGACAGCGCCACCGCCATTGCCAAACGGTTGTGCCAGATCACCGGAGCGCATTGCTTCGCGGATACGGTGAGCAAGGAACCACGCGCTCTTGTACTGGACTTCGAGTACGCGGCTAAGCTGGTGGGCGCTAATGCCCTTCTTGCTGGACACCATAAGGTGAACGGCCTGTAGCATCTTGGTGAGGGGCAGGCGGGCGTGTTCGAACACGGTGCCAACCTTGGCGGTGAACTGCTTACGGCACTCACCGCACTTCTTAAGGCCGTGGCGCACCTTGCCTTCGGGATTCTTCACGCTCGCCTTGGTGCGCACACCGGACAGATCGTACACGCGACCGCCAACCGTACCGCAATGCGGGCAAACAATTCCGTCAGCCCATACGATGCTTTCAAGGTACTCGTATGCCTTGGCGTCGTCGTGGAAATGAGGGGATGAAAGAACCGACATGGTGATATTGCTCCGTTGTTGAGCATTATCTACCACTTAGTCGTGGGTTTGTAAAGTACATAATCGCCACTTATGTGCCGGAACAGCGTCACAATGTCAATAAAAAAGTGCCATAGCGGTTACTTTGTTGGAGAAGGGAGGTCCCTGCTACTGCAGCGTAGCGCCGAAGAGTGCTGCAACGCGCGCTTCTTCCTGTCGCAGCTCAAAAAGGTGCTGATCGAAATCTTGCGCTAGCCTTTCCATCGCGAAATTCACCGCGCGCATCTCGAGTTCGCGCTGGGTTTCGCCCGTGGTGTCGTCAATCATCCGGAGTTCGTTCGCCCATCGGGGGGAGGAGATCATCCGGTTCGTGTCAATAATGCCCACGACAGCCCATGCCACAGACCGTTCCAAGCCGTTGCCCGAATCTGTCATCAGGGTGATGCTCAGATTGTTGGCGCGAAGCTGCGCGCACAGGGTCTCGAAACTTTCGAAGTCAAACTGGAACTCCTCGATGAGGGCCGAGGTATTCGCCGCTGCCATAAAACGGATTTCGCACCCGGCAGCCGCTGGCGGCGGCGTTTCCGCCTGGGCGAAAGCGGCGCCCGGCAGAGCTGGCGTGCAAGACAGTGCCGCCGCCATCATGCACCGCCGCAGAACGCGGCGTGCAGCCGCCCGATTGTTCGAAAAAACCTGTGCCCCCATGGCCGAATCCCCTTTGCGTGTCCGCCACCCTGATTATCGTTTGTGCGGCTCGTGTCCAATTACACTTGCTGTTAGGCGCACGCATTCGCCTTGCGCGCTACGGGCCGCTTGCCTAGAGGCGCAGCCAGCGCCCACCTGCCTGAAAGCTCCCCCGCCATGATGAAATTGCTGCGCGGTCTGTATGACTGGACGATGGAGAAGGCCTCGCATCCCAAGGCGGAATGGTGGCTGGCCTTCTTCGCGTTCATCGAATCGAGCTTTTTCCCCGTGCCGCCGCATCCTTTGCTCGGGCTGATGTGCCTGGCGGAGCCGAAAAAGGCGATCCGCTTCGCGCTCGTCTGCACCGTGGCAAGCGTGCTGGGCGGGCTGTTCGGCTATGCGATCGGCGCGCTGGCTTACGAGGCGATTGGCGAATGGATGCTGGGCGTGCTGGGGCTGAGCGAAAGCTTCCCAGTCGCCGCCTGTTACATCCGCGAACAAGGGGCCTTGGCGGTGTTTCTGGCGGCCGGAACCCCGATCCCGTTCAAGCTGATGACGATCACCGCGGGCTTTATCGGGATGAACCTGCTCACCTTCACGCTCGCCGCGATTGCGGGCCGCGCGCTCATCTTTATGGTCGTGGGAATCCTGTTCCAGATCTTCGGCGCGCCGATCAAGGCATTCATCGAAAAATACCTCGGCTGGATGACAACGCTGTTCGTGGTGCTGGTGGTCGGCGGATTTCTCGCGATCACCCAGCTGGGCGGCGGCGAGGATGACGGCGCAGCGCACCCGTGTGACAGCGTGACCTCTATCGAAGACCTTTAATTTCGAGTTTTCTCGAAATAAAACTTGCAATCGGGAAAAACATTTCGATAATAGTCGAAATGAACTCTGATTCTGCCATTCAAGCCTTGGGCGCGCTCGCCCACGATCACCGCCTCGCCGTATTCCGCCTGCTGGTGCAGCGCGGGCGTGACGGGATGGCGGCTGGCGATATCGCGAAGGCGCTCGGCCTGCCCAATTCCTCGCTCTCCTTCCACCTCGCGCAATTGCAGCAGGCGGGAATCGTGGCGCAAAGGCGCGAGGGGCGCAGCCTGATCTATTCCGCCGATTACGACGCGATGGAGGCTCTGATGGGTTTCCTCACGGAAAATTGCTGCCAGGGCGCAGGGTGCGCTCCATCGGTGGCACAAACGAAGGAGCAATGCTGATGAAACGGATGCACGTTCATGTCGGAGTGCGTGATCTCGACGCCTCCGTCACTTTCTATTCTGCGCTGTTCGCTGCTGAACCGACGGTGCGCAAGCAAGATTACGCCAAGTGGATGCTCGACGATCCCCGCCTCAACTTCGCGATCTCGCACGAACACGCTGCTTTGGGCATCGAGCATCTGGGTATCGAAGCTGAAAGCGCGGATGAACTGCGCGAGGTCTATGCGCGGCTGGAGGCGGCCAAGGCTCCGGTGCTGGAAGAAGGCTGCACGACCTGCTGCTACGCCAACAGCGAAAAGAGCTGGATCGCCGACCCTGATGGAGTAAACTGGGAAGCCTTCTACACGAGCGGGGAGGCAACCGTATACGGCAATGCCGCCGAAATCGCCCCACCCGTCCCATCGGCGCAATGCTGCGGCTGACCCGTGCGCAATATCCTGTTCCTCTGCACCGCCAATTCGGCGCGCTCGATTCTCGCCGAGGCGATTCTGCGCGATGCCGCGCCGGGGCGCTTCGCTGCCTACTCCGCCGGAAGCACGCCGCGCGGCGTGCCCAATCCACTGGCGCTCGAATTTCTGGCGGCGAAAGGCCACGCGGTCGATGATCTGCGCTCCAAAAGCTGGAGCGAATTTGCGGGAGCGGAAGCGCCGGAAATCCACGCCGTCATCACCGTGTGCGACAATGCCGCGGGCGAGGCGTGCCCCGTCTTCCCCGGCCATCCGGTGCAGGCGCATTGGGGCATTCCCGACCCCGCAGGCTACGCAGCGGACGGCTCGCATATCGATGGCGATCTGTCGGGCTTTGAAACCGCGTACACGCGGCTGACGAACAGGGTGCAGGCGATGCTGGCGCTGGACGAGGCTGCGCTCGCTCCGGCGGACTGGCGCAGGGCGCTCACCGCCATCGGGCGGGATGCCGAAGGGGCAACTTATGGCTGATGTATCGAGGCCAAGGCGACTGACAGCAGAGGGGCTCGGCAGCTTCTTCCTGTTCGCAGGCGTGCTGGGATCGGGCGTCATGGCGGAGACGCTGGCGGGCGGCAACGTCGCGCTGGCGCTGCTCGCCAACACGATTGCGACGGGCGCAATCCTCTTCGTGCTGATCGCGATGCTCGGCCCGGTGTCGGGCGCACATTTCAATCCGGCGGTCACGCTGGCCTTCGCGCTGCGTCGCGAGATCGGCTGGAGCGAGGGCGCGGCCTATGTGCTGGTGCAGATTGCAGCGGGCGCGCTGGGCGCATTCGCGGTGCATCTGATGTTCGATCTGGAGATCCTGCAATTTTCGACGAAGGCCCGCGCCGGAATTGGACAGTGGAGCGGTGAGGGAATCGCCACGTTCGGCCTCGTGCTGACCATCCTCGGTCTGATCCGCCACAAGCCGGACGCGATTCCGGCGGGCGTGGCGCTCTATATCACCGCCGCCTACTGGTTTACGAGTTCGACGAGCTTCGCCAACCCCGCCATCACCATCGTGCGCAGCCTCTCGGACACCTTTGCAGGCATTGCCCCTGCTGATGTGCCCGCCTTCATTGCGGCGCAGCTGGCGGGCGCGGTGCTGGCGACTTTGCTGGGCGGCTGGCTGTTCGCCGCGCCGTCCGGCGGGAAGTCCTAACCCTCGAACGCGGTTTCCAGCGTGATCTCGGTGTCGAGCAGTCTCGAAATCGGGCAACCTGCCTTCGCTTCGGCGGCGAGGGCTTCGAACGTTGCCTGATCCATTCCGGGCACTTTACCCTTGGTCGAAAGTGCCGATTTGGTGACAGTCCAGCCGCCATCGCCTTTTTCCAGCGTGACCTCGCACGAGGTGGTGAGATCACCGTCACTATGCCCCGCCTCGGCCAGCTTGAAGCTGAGCGCCATGGTGAAGCAGGCAGCATGGGCCGCCGCGATCAGTTCCTCGGGATTGGTCCCCGCTTCATCTGCGAACCGCGTGGTGAAGCCATAGGGCTGCGCCGCCAGCGCGCCCGAGCCGGTCGAAACGTGGCCTTTGCCGGTTTTGCCGAAGCCTTTATAGGTCGCACTGCCGGTATTGGTGGTTTTCATGGGAAGTCTCCTTTCCCGCTCCAACGCGCCGCCCGGCCAAGGCGTTCCTAGATTATCCCCACAGCCTTGCCCGCACGCTCGAACATGCCGAGGATCGTTTCGACCTGTTCGCTCGAATGCTCCGCGCATAGCGAACAGCGCAGCAGCGTCATCCCCGCGGGCGTCGCCGGGGGGCGGGCGAGATTGACGTAAAGGCCTTCGGTCAGCAGCGCGCTCCACATTGCAGCGCCGCGCTCCAGATCGGGCATCACCACGGCGATGATCGCGCTTTGCGGCTCATCGGTGCCGAGTGTGAAGCCCAGCGCGGTCAGCCCGGCATGGAGCCGCCGCGAATTCTCCCACAAATGCGCGCGCTTTTCCCCGCCGTGCATCAGCTTGCGGATCGAGGTGGCGGAACTCGCCATAACCGCAGGCGGCAGGGCGGCGGTGAACACGTAAGGACGGCACACCAGCCGCATGATTTCAAACTTCGGGTGGTTGGACACGCAGAAGCCGCCCACCGTGCCGACCGATTTGGAGAAGGTGCCGATGATAAAATCGACCTCGTCCAATACGCCCTGTTCCTCGGCCACGCCGCGCCCGTGTTCGCCGATAAAGCCCATGGAGTGCGCTTCATCCACCAGCACCATCGCGCCATTGGCCTTGGCGACTTTGACCATCTCGGCCAGCGGGGCGACATCGCCGAGCATCGAATAGACGCCTTCGAGCACCACCAGCTTGCCCGCGCCTTCGGGAATGCGCTTCAGGCGCTTTTCCATCGCTTCGATATCGTTGTGCTTGAACGGCACGACTTCGGCATTGCCCATCGCGCAGCCATCCCAGATGCTGGCGTGGCTATCGATGTCGAGCACGATGTAATCGCCCTTGCCCGCCAGCGTGGAAATGATGCCCAGATTGGCCTGGTAGCCGGTGGAAAAGACCATCGCATGGTCCATTCCGTAAAACTCGCGCAGCGCGGCCTCGACATCGCGGTGATCGCGGAAGGTGCCGTTCAGCACACGGCTGCCGGTGGTGCCCGCGCCGAAATCGGCCATCGCCGCCTGGCCTGCCGCGATCACATCGGGATCGAAGGTCATGCCCATGTAATTATACGTGCCGAGCAGGATCGTATCGCGCCCGTTGCAGATGGCGCGGGTGGGGCTGAGCACCTTTTCCATGACGAGGCTGAACGGGTCTTCCGCGCCGCTCGCCAGCAGGTTCTGCCGCAGCGCGATCACGTCATCGAATTTGGAGAGGAGGTCTTTCGCGCCGCCCTCCTGCGCCTCGGGCCGGTCGGCCTGCATCACAGCTTCGCTCATGCTCTGGTTACTCCGAAACCATGGAGGTGACGGCATCGACCAGCTGGCCGTATGTCTCGATCTCGGCCTGCTGGTTCATGCTGATGATGATGTCGAATTCGTCTTCAATCGCGGCGACGAAATCCATCACCGTCAGGCTGTCGAACTCCATGTCGCCGGCAAAGGTCGTGGCGTCGGCAATCTCCACACCCTTTTTGTTGAATTCGTCAAGGATGGCGCGGATGCGCTCGTCAACTGTGGCACGGTCCATGAAGGGGTATTCCTCGGGTCAAAGCGTTATGCGCGTCATAGAACGCGTGTCTGCGTCCGGCAAACCTTTCGGCGCGGCGAATGTCAAGCTGGTCTGAAAGGTGGTGTCAGGCTGCGGCAGGGTTGGCAGCGGCGGTTCCGGCGGCATCAACCAGCCCTCTGACCGCCGCCATGAAGGGGCCGATGCTGACCGGTTTGGAGAGATAACCCTCCGCCCCCGAAGCGCGAATCCGCTCTTCATCGCCCTTGCCCGCATAGGCGGTGACGGCGAGCACGGGCACGCCGCGCAGCTCTGCATCGCCCTTCATTGTGGCGATCAGGTCAAGGCCGGAAATATCGGCGAGCTGTATATCCATGACAACGAGATTGGGCGTAAAAGCACGCGCGGTATCAATCGCGATATTGCCATCGGCGACGCCTTCTACTGCAAAACCGCCAGCGGCCAGCACGTCGCAGAACAATTTCCGGTTGAGATCGTTGTCCTCGACAACGAGTATCCGTTTGGTCATGTGCGCCCCCGCAATACCGATCTGCAAGATCGACTTGCCTTTCGGCTGGTTCCTTACCATTCGATCGCCGATTCGCGAAATGCCGCATTTGACCGGAATTGTAAAACCATGTCTGACCCCTCGCCGCCCACCGATCCTGCTGCTATCGCGCTGGGTGCGCTCGGGTGGATATTGTCGGAGGAAGCGCGGGCGCAGCGTTTTCTCGATTTGACCGGGCTGACCCCCGATGGCCTGCGCGCGGCATTGGCAGAACCGGCAACGCACCGCGCGGTGTTCGAATTCCTCGCCGCACATGAACCCGATCTGCTGGGCGCTGCCGCCGCGCTGGGGTTCGCGCCCGAAACGCTAGTCGCCGCCGGACAGGAGCTTTCGCGATGAGCCGCCCGCTGCTGGTGACCGATTGTGACGAGGTGCTGCTGCATATGGTGCGCCATTTCAGCGCCTGGCTCGATGAAGAACACGCCATCGATTTCTCGCTGAACGGCAATCCTTTCGCCGAGTCCATGCGGGTGCGCGCCACCGGAGAGACCGTGCCCGAAGAGAAGATGTGGGAATATCTCGGCGGCTTCTTCGATACGCAAATGGACACGCAGGAGCCGATTGCGGGCGCGCTCGAAGCGGTCGCAAAGATCGGTGAGGATGCCGATGTCGTGGTGCTGACCAATTTGACCGATGAGCGCAACGCGGCGCGCGTGCAGCAATTGCGCAAACACGGCCTCACCGCGCCGGTCTTCACCAACCAAGGGCCCAAAGGCGCAGCATTGAAGCGCATTGTCGAAGAGCACGGCGCGACCCGCGCGGTCTTCATCGATGACATTGCGGGGCACCATAAGAGTGCGCTGGAAAAAGTCCCGTTTGTGCACAGGCTGCATTTGTGCGGCGAGCCTGCCGTTGCGCCGCATATTCCTTGCGCGCATGAAGCCGGCGATGCCCACGCGCGGATTGATCGCTGGGACGAGGCATTGCCCTGGATTCTTGAGACTTTGCATCGCTAGAATGTGTGAGGATGACTGACATGACGATTGCTGCCCGCCTTGCCGAACTGGGCATTACCCTGCCCAAAGCCGCCGCACCGGTCGCGTCCTATGTGCCGGTGGTGGTGACAGGGAACCTTGCCCATGTGTCGGGCCAATTGCCTTTTATCGACGGCGCGCTGGTGACAGGGCGGCTGGGCGAGGATGTTTCGCTGGAACAGGGACAGGCTGCCGCACGGGCCTGCGCGCTGATGATCCTCGCACAGGTCGAAGCCGCTGGCGTGTCGCTCGACCGGGTGACGCGGATCGTCAAGCTGGGCGGCTTCGTCAATTCGACCGGTGATTTCACCGATCAGCCCAAGGTTGTGAACGGCGCGTCAGACCTGATGGTGGACGTGTTCGGCGATGCCGGAAAGCACGCCCGCGCCGCCGTGGGCGTGCCCGCCCTGCCACTGGGCGCGGCGGTGGAAGTCGATGCGATTATCGAGCTTGATAATGGTTAGTGCTCCCGATTGGTTGACCGCGCAGGCCTATGCCCATCGCGGGCTGCACGATGCCAAAACGCCGGAAAACTCGCTCGCCGCATTCCGCGCCGCGATGGATCGCGGGCTGGGGATCGAATGCGATATCCGCGTCAGCATCGATAGCCGCGCCGTGGTGTTCCACGATGCCGAGACCGAACGGCTGACCGGCCAAGCGGGGGTGACAGCGAATATGACCGTGGGCCAACTCACCGCGCTGACGCTGGGCGGGAGCACGGAGCACATTCCCACTTTGCGCGATATGCTCGAACTGGTGGCGGGGCGCGTGCCATTGCTGCTCGAACTCAAAACCGACGGGAAAGAGAGCGTGCACAAGCTCTGCCGCGCGGTGCGGCGCGATGTCGAGGGCTATACCGGGCCGGTCGCGGTGATGAGCTTCGACCCGCGTATCGGCGCATGGTTTGCCAGCCATATGCCCGATCTGCCGCGCGGCATGGTGATTACCGAACAAGGCTCGCGCACGCTGTCGGGCGCGGTGAAGCGGCGCGTGCAGACGAAACGGGGCCTGCCGCACTTCCTCGCCTATGATGTGCGCGATTTGCCGAGCCGCTTTGCCAAGAGCTACACCAAATGTGGCACGCCCTTGCTCAGCTGGACGGTGAAGAGCGGCAGCGATGTCGAAACCGTGCTGGCTACGGGCGCGATACCTATTTTGGAAGGTGATGGGGTAGCCGCGTGGGAGGCGCGCGCCTAATTAGCCTGTCATGGCTGACGGCGAACTCTCTGCACGAATCTATCCCGCCGTTGGCGCCATTCCGCAAGCGGAGTGGGATCGGCTGGCAGGAAGCGGTAATCCTTTTGTCAGCCACGATTTCCTGACGATCATGGAAGACAGCGGCAGCGTCGGGCGGCTGGGGGAGGACGCGGGCACCGGCTGGCAGGCCGCGCCGCTGGTGCTGGAAGATGCAGCGGGCCGGAAGCTGGGCGCGCTCCCCGGCTATCTCAAAATGCACAGCCAGGGCGAATATGTCTTCGATTACGCCTGGGCCGATGCCTACCACCGCGCGGGCGGTGAGTATTATCCCAAATACCAGATCAGCGCGCCTTTCACCCCCGCCACCGGCCCGCGCGTGCTGGTGGAGGATGCCGCCTACGCCGCCCCGCTGCTCCGCGCCGCGCAGCAACTCACAGCGAGCAACCGCTGGTCGAGCGCGCACGCGACCTTTATCGAGCCCAATCAACTGCACTTGTTCGAAACGGCTGGCTGGCTGAAGCGCGAGGATATCCAGTTTCACTGGAGCAATCGCGGCTATGCCAGCTTTGATGCGTTTCTGGAGACGCTGACTTCGCGCAAACGCAAGGATCTGCGCAAGGAACGGCGGGCGGCGAATGAAGGCGTCGAGATCAAGGTGCTGTCGGGCGATGACATCAAACCGCATCATTGGGACGCCTTCTGGCTGTTCTATCAGGACACTGGCGCGCGCAAATGGGGCACGCCCTATCTGACGCGAGAAGCCTTCACCCTGTTCGGCGAGCGGATGGGGGAGCAACTGCTGCTGCTGCTCGCCTATGCCGACGGGATGCCGATTGCGGGCGCGCTCAATTTCATCGGCGCAGAGGCGCTGTACGGCCGCTATTGGGGCTGCCTCGCTGACAAACCCTTCCTGCATTTCGAGCTATGCTATTACCGCGCGATCGACGCCGCAATCGAGCGGGGCCTCGCGCGGGTGGAGGCAGGCGCGCAAGGCGGCCACAAAATGGCGCGCGGCTATGAACCTGTTGCGACCACCTCGATGCACTGGATCACCGATCCCGGCTTCCGGCAGGCGGTCGAGGCTTTTCTGGAAGCCGAACGGCGCGGCGCGGCGATGGACCGGGAAATGTTGAGCCGGAGGATGCCGTTTCGGCAGGGTTAATATCTCTGTGTTCTCCAGAGAACTTGACAATTGGGAAATTGCTTTTCATATAACTCCAGAGAACAATGGAGATTTGAAATGCGAGCCATCATCTTGGAGGGAAACTCCGAAGAAGTGAGTCGGGCACTTTTGGAGCTCGGTGTGAAGCAACAGGATATTGTGCTTTCGAAAGATACAGATTCGTCACAAAGCGAAGTGGGCGATCAGGTCGGTGAGAGTGAGGGATGCCGGCCAATGCCTGTTGCTGTTGCCAGGGGGCTGCTCTCCAGACGCCCCTTGTCAGGCGCAATGGCTGAGGCCATTGTCGCAATCTATAACTCTGGAAAAGAAGGTATTTTTGGCAACGAGCTGTGCGATCTTCTCTCCCATAGTCCGGCGCAATTCCGCGGGATGATGGGTGCTTTTGGTCGCCGAATGTGGCATACGCCCGGCTACGAAAAAGATATGTTCTTCTTTGAGCAGGACTGGGATAACGAGCACGGCTTTCGGTATTCCTTGCCCGAAACTTCAAGGCTAGCTGTTGAAGCCGAGCTTTCCGAAAAGCTTGATGGAGAACGCTGAGGTGCCTCAGAGAAGAAGAGAAGTCGTATATCGTCGTCTCAAAATTGTGGCGCGTGAAGCGAAGGGCGGCTGGGAAGCACGTGCCTTTGCCGGCAAGCGGCCTGTAAGCCAAACGCATCTAGCAGCAGCCCACGAACAGGCGATTGACGCGGTCAAAGCAGATATTGACGAGGAGCGTCGGGCAGAATTGGCCAGCCGTGAGTCCGATGGCTTCCCTACAGCGCAGCACGTCCTGTCCGCACTTCTGCGACTCAGGCCTCATGCGGGGCAGCTTGCTATGCTTGAGGCGCATTACAAGGCCAAAAACCATACCCTTACCGCTACACAGCTAGCCAATGCTGCCGGCAAAGACACGCATTCATATGCCAATTCTCAATACGGGTCGCTCGCACGCGATCTTGCAGAAGAAATGGAATATGTGCCGCCGAATACACATCCGGCAGATGGCTCTACTGTTTGGACTTTCGCGCTGGCCGAAGGAAAACGGGATGAGAACTCCGACGGAACCGGAGAATATGTCGAGTGGGAGTGGACACTTCGGCCTCAGGTCGTACAGGCCCTCAAAGAGTTTGGATTCTAACCCCTACCGCTCAAACCCCGCCATCATCTCGTGGAGGTAAGGGGACTGCCGGATCAGCGCATCGCCCGATTGGCCGGACTTCCCCGAAATCGACAGGCTCAGCACCAGCCGCTTCATGCTCATCGCAAATTTACGCAAAATCATTCTCCAAACCGCGCAACGGACAATCAAGCTGCCCGCATGTCCCCTGCGCGCAGCCATTCGCGGGCGCGGCGTTGCGCTTCGGAGATTTCGCGCGCGGTCATTTCGTCGGAAATGTCGGCGCGGCACCAGCTCGCTTCTTCGTGACCGCGCGATGCGGCGAGGTTGAACCATTTGTGCGCCTCGACAAGATCGCACTCCACGCCATGACTGCCGGTCGAATAGGCGACCCCCAGATTATATAGCGCGTCGACATCGCCATCCGCCGCTGCGCCAAGATTGCGCGCAATCAGCATATCCGCCCCGCGCATATCGGCGGGCTCGGCCTTCACAAATGTTTCGATCCTGGCGAGTTCCATGCCCTTGATCCCCTGTTGTCGTACCGGTGTTCCACACGCTCCGGCTTCGCGATGGGCCAAGGTTTTGACGCTTATGGTCAAGAAAAGGTTAACGCGGCGGAGGTTTTACGAAATTCTACGCAAGTCCGGCGCCGCCCGCGCTAAACAAAATACCGCATTTGGGGACACGCAAGCTTTGCCGCTTGTGCGCGTGAAATCGCGCCCCTATAGGCCCGCCACGACCCCCAATGCCTTCGCGGCCAGCGGTGTCAGACCCGGCAAACGGGCGGCCATTGGCGCAAACCCCATGAAGGCTCCAGCGAGCGGGATTTGGAGTAGCTGATGGCAACCGCCACGCGTGACGATATCGATGTTCTCGCCCAGGCAAAGCGCGCCCTGCCGGCGGATTACGTGCCGCATGACGCTGAAGACTATATGTCGGATGCGCAGCTCAATTATTTCCGTGTCCTGCTGCTGGAATGGAAGAAGTCGATCCTCTCGGCAGCCGAGGGGACGTTGCAGAACCTGCAGGATGGCCCGATCCGCGAGCCCGATCTCAATGATCGCGCATCAAGCGAGACCGATTGGGGCATCGAATTGCGCACCCGTGATCGCCAACGCAAGCTGATTGCCAAGATCGATGCGGCGCTGCGGCGCATCGATGCGGGCGAATATGGCTGGTGCGACAAGACCGGCGAGCCGATTGGCATCAACCGCCTGATCGCCCGCCCGATCGCCACCATGACGGTGGAAGCGCAGGCTGCGCATGAGCGGCGCGAAAAGATTTCCCGCGACGATTGATCCGTTTCGGGACAGTCTGACATGACCACCCGAAATTAACTTCTGGTTAGCCCTTTCCGCCGCATTGCGATGATGTCGGATGCAGCCATCCGGCAGATTGTAAAATCGTTTCCGGCCCCCATGTCGGCAGCACTTTGCAAGCAAACGGACAGAGGCAAGACGTGACCGCAATGAGCAATGTCGATACCCGCCAGGTCGGACGAGACAGCCTGTTCCTGCTGGCGCAGATTCGCGTCGACGGGAACGAGAACGTGTTCCGCATCAAGGTGCGCAACCTCTCCGCAGGCGGCATGATGGCGGAAGGTGACGTGCCGGTGGTGCGCGGCGCGCGGGTAACTGTCGAGCTGCGCAATATCGGCTGGATCGAAGGCTCTGTGGCGTGGACACAGGGCAACCGCTTCGGCATCGCCTTCCTCGATGAAATCGACCCCAAGCTGGCGCGCGCCCCGGTGGAAGGCTCCACCGTCAACCCCGACGGCATCCCACAGGCTTTCCGCAAGATCTGACACCGCAGCTACGCTGGCCATTGAAGCCATGCGCCCTGTGGCTTATCGCTGCGGCTATGGCCCTGCGCGACATTCCTTCCATCCGGCGGCTGAGCATCAGCGCGGCCGGACTGCTGCTGCTCGCAGGATGCAGCGGCGGGGATGACGGGACGGTCGATATCGCGGTGATCGGTACGCCCGCATCGGTGTTTGCCGATGATCTGCGCTTGTCATCGGGGGCGCAACACGTTCGTGCAGCCACCCAAAGCGGATTGGTCGCGCTCAATGCCCAAGGCGACGTCGTGCCCGCACTTGCCGAAACCTGGTTGCCCGCCGATGACGGGCTGAGCTTCTATTTCCGCCTGCGCGACACCGATTGGCCCGATGGCACTCCGATGAGCGCCGATACCGCCGCTGCTGCGCTCAACCGCACGATTACCGCGTTGGAAGGCACCTCGCTGGGGCGCGATCTGGTGGTGATCGAGGAAGTGCGCGCCATGGCCGGCCGGGTGATCGAAGTGCGGCTTTCCTCGCCCGAGCCCTACCTGCTGCAAATCCTCGCCCAGCCCGAACTTGCCTTGCGCGCGGAGGGCGGCGGCACCGGGCCAATGGTAATGACGCGGCTGGACGCAGCAGATCGCGAGGACAGCAATGCGGCGCGCCTCGCCTTCAAACCGCCAGACCAGCGCGGTCTCGCTATGGACGAGGACTGGCAGGAGGATGTCCGCACGATCACGCTGACGGCCAGCGATGCGGAAAGCGCAATTGCCCGCTTCGATACCGGTGAGACCGATGTCGTGCTGGGCGGTACATTGGGGGCGCTGCCGCTGGTGGAGCTTGGCCCGCTGTCCACCGCAACCTTGCGGATCAGCGCGACGATCGGCCTGTTCGGCCTGCGCATCCAGCGCGAGGACGGCTTGCTCGGCAATAGCGGGGTGCGCGAGGGACTGGCGATGGCGCTCGACCGTGAGGCACTGCTGGCCGATTTCAATCTGGGCGGCTGGGTTTCGACCACGCGCCCGGTCTATCCCGACCTGCCCGATGATCCGGGCCTGGTGGCCGAACGCTGGGCTGACAGGCCGATAGAAGACTTGCGCAGCGAGGCGGCGGCGCGCGTTGCGTCGTGGCGGCAGCAATTCGATGCAGAGGGCGGCGCGAACGCGGCCGAGCTCAGCATCCATCTGCCGCGCGGCCCCGGCTGGGAGATCTTTCTGGGCAATCTGGCGGAGCAATTTGCCACCATCGGTATCACTCTGGTGCGCGCCGAAAGCAGTGCCGGGGCCGATTTGCTGCTGATCGACCGGGTGGCCCGCTATCCTTCCCCGCGCTGGTTTCTCAACCAGTTCCACTGTTCGCTGGGCCGCCCGTGCAGCGAGATTGCGGATCTCAAAGTAGAAGCCGCTTTGCAGCAGACCGATCCGCTCGCCCGTGCCGCGCTGATGGCCGAGGCGGAGGCCGATCTGACACTGGAAAACATCTACATTCCCATAGGGTCGCCGCTGCGCTGGTCTTTGGCGCGTGGCAGTGTCGAAGGCTTTGTTCCAAACATCTACGCCTTCCATCCCTTGCCGCAGCTCGCCGAAATACCCAGATAGCGCCGAAGGAGGATTGCCGCGATGGCCGAGCCGAACCGTCCAGTGCCGATGCAAGCAGAGCCGTTTGGCGGCGACCAGCCGCGCGCCACCCCGCTGGGGCTGGAATTGCCGCTGGACAATCACCCGCATTCGATCCGTCGCCGGATCGAAACGATGGAAATGCTGCTGGAACGCAGCTTTGTCATCCCCGGCATCAATCGCCCTATCGGCCTCGATTCGATCATCGGGCTGGTGCCGGTGGTGGGCGATGTGATCGCGATGGGCCTTGCCGCCTACATTGTGTGGGAAGCGCGCAATCTGAAAATGCCCAAATGGAAGCTGCTGCGCATGGCGGCTAATGTGGCGGTGGATACCGCGGTGGGCGCGGTGCCCGTGGTGGGAGATGTGTTCGACTTCATGTTCCGCTCCAATTCAAAGAACTTGCGGATCGTGAAGAACCATCTCGACAAGCATCACCCCGAAACGCGGCTGGTCGACCGATAGTTTCTTTTGTGACCGCTTGGCGCTAGGCCGTGGCCATGGGCAAGAGCGACGTTACCTATTCTAGCTATCTCGATCTCGACCGCATTCTGGCGGCGCAGCACCCTGCGTCCGATGCGCATGACGAGTTTCTGTTCATCATCGTCCACCAGGCGAGCGAATTGTGGCTGAAACTGTGCCTGCACGAACTGATGGCCGCACGCGAGCTGATCATCGCCGACGATCTCGATCCGGCATTCAAAATGCTCGCCCGTGTGGCGCAGGCACAGCGGCAACTGATTTCGAGCTGGGACGTGCTGGCGACGATGACGCCGCATGATTATTCGCAAGTCCGCCCGCATCTGGGCCGTTCGAGCGGGTTCCAGTCGGCGCAATACCGCTTGATGGAATTCATCATGGGCGGGCGCAATCCCGACATGGTGACGATGCACGAAGCGACGCCAGACGTGGCGGAGAATCTGCGCGCCGAACTCGCCCGGCCCAGCCTGTATGGCGAAGTGCTGCGGCTGTTGCGGCGGCGCGGCTTTGCCATTCCGGCAGGTCTGGTCGAAGGCGAGACGCGCGGCCCGCACCAGCCCGCCGAGGAAGTCGTGCAAGCCTGGGCACAGGTCTACCGCGACCCGAAAACGCATTGGGACTTGTACGAGCTGGCCGAAAAGCTGGTCGATCTTGAATACCACTTCCAACGCTGGCGCTTCGGCCATCTGAAGACCGTGGAGCGCGTCATCGGATTCAAGCGCGGGACGGGCGGCACGGCGGGCATTCCCTATCTGGAAAGTGTCTTGAAGCTGGGGTTCTTTCCCGAGCTGTTGAGCGTGAGGACGGAGCTTTGACATCGCCTCTTCAACCGACTGCCCTGAGCCTGTCGAAGGGCTGTATTTCCCTATTTGCGCGTGGCCAGAAGGAAAAGCAGTCCTTCGACAGGCTCAGGACGGACGGGGGTGGGATATGGATCTAGAAGCCAAAGCCGCCACCCTCGACGCCGCCGACCCGCTTGCCCGGTGGCGTAGCGAGTTCCTGATCGCGGACGATATCGCCTATCTCGACGGAAACTCGCTGGGAGCGCTTCCGAAGGTGACACCCGAACGGCTCCAGCACGCCATCCAGCAGGAATGGGGCCAAGACCTCATCTCCAGCTGGAATACCGCCGACTGGATCCGCCTGCCGCAGACCATCGGCGCGAAAATCGCCCCGCTGATCGGCGCGGCGGCGCATGAAGTGATCGCGGCGGATAGCGTCTCGGTAAACCTGTTCAAGCTGATCAGCGCGGCGTTGAAAATGCGGCCCGGGCGCAAGGTCGTGCTGAGCGAACCCGGCAACTTCCCGACCGATCTCTACATGGTGCAAGGCCTCAAAGGGCAGGGGCTGGCCGAACAACGGCTGGCGGAACGAGACGCCATTGAGGACGCGCTCGACGAGAATGTCGCGCTGCTGATGCTCACCCATGTACATTACAAATCGGGCGCGATGTTCGATATGGCGCAGCTGACGGCCAAGGCACATGAAGCGGGCGCGCTGGTGTTGTGGGACCTTTCGCATAGCGCAGGGGCGGTGCCGGTAGACTTGAACGCTGCCAATGCCGATTTCGCGGTCGGCTGCGGGTACAAATACCTCAATGGCGGCCCCGGCGCGCCCGCCTTCGCCTTCGTCGCCGAGCGGCACCACAGCGCCGTCGAGCAACCGCTGAGCGGCTGGATGGGCCATGCCAAGCCCTTTGCCTTCACCGATGATTACGCGCCTGCGCCGGGGGTCAACCGCCTGCTCTGCGGCACCCCGCCGATCCTCGCCATGCGCGCGCTCGAATGCGGGGTGGAGCTGATGGCGCGCATCGGAATGGAGGCTTTGGTCGCAAAATCCCGCGCCCTGTCCGAATTCACACGCGAGGCGATGGCGCAGCACGTTCCCGAGCTCGAATGCATCGCGCCGGAAGATCCGGCAGCGCGCGGGAGCCAACTGAGCTTCCGTCACGCCCATGCTTACGAACTATGCCAAGCCCTGATCGCCCGCAAAATCACCGGAGACTTCCGCGCCCCCGACGTCCTGCGCGTAGGCTTCGCGCCTGCCTATGTGAGGTTCGCCGACTGCGCACGGCTGGTGAGCGAGCTGCGCGACATTCTCGACAGCGGGGAGTGGCAGAAGCCGGAATATGCGGAGCGGGGGGCGGTGACGTGAATTTGGCGCTTTCTTCGGTCAGCCGGAACCAATTCAGGCTCTTGGCCACCTTCGTCCCGATCGCGGCTTGGTTGGCCACACCCTTGCTGTCTTTTGGGAACCTAACGAACCTGTTTTGGAGCAGCGTTTTCGGAACGACCCTATGCCTTGGTGCCTTTATCCAGGGTGGCCTTTGGCAGGGCGCTTGGACAACCGCAGGATTGTGGCTAGTCTTGGTTTGGCCATTCCTGCTTTTCGGATTAGCTGGTAAAACTTGGAATATAATATCAGTCCGCGTAAGAGCGTTAGCATTGTTTGGCTTAGCAGCGTCAGTATTGTTCGTCGCGCCGATCGACGTCGTGTCGGAACTTGATGAAAGCGGTGTTCACCTACCTGAGTTTTGGGTCCATCTTCTGTCCACAAGATAGTGAGCTTTCCGCAGCTTGGCCGAACAGAAGATAAGCAGGACCCCGGATCAAGTCCGGGTGACGAGGCGATTTCTTCGCCGACTGCGCATGGCTAGTCAGCGAACTGCGCGATATTCTGGACAGCGGCGAATGGCGGAAGCCGGAATATGCGGAGCGGGGAGCGGTGACGTAAGCTGCGGCGCTTAGCCTGCCCGGTATCGCCAGGTAAATTCCACTTCGTCCCTCTTGCCATTGCTGCAAAACACCAGACTATCAGGGTCTCTGGACAGGGCAGCAATCCGATCCGCGTTCCGCAGCAGTGCATTGAGCATCGCCAGATAGAACGGCGCGCTGTTGTTTGGCGCTTTGATGTCGACCCAGCCGAGATGCTTGTGCGTGAAATCGCCAATCGAATAACTCCTTTCGGGGACTTTCGCCCAAGAGCTTGCCTTTTCAAGATCCTTTGCCGCTAATGCCTCGTGAAATCGGGCTGCTTGAAACGCATTGAATTGCCGCGCCGTCGCCAATGAATTGCCCCGCGTATCGGCGTAAGCACAAACCCCGTAGCTCTCGTGATCGTAATAGAGCGCGAAAGTGAAAATATCTGCACCCTTGTCGAACAGGACACGCAGCGCTGTGTCTATCACCCAGTCGAAATTGGAATCGTATACGCTCATGCGACCTGTTAGCACTGCGTTGGGTGAGCGCCTAGATCAGTTGCTGGTTCGAGGTGACGAGGTGATTTCTTCGCCCGGTTGCCACTCCTCATAGTCCCAATCATAAACCCGGCCAGCTTCCAAATCGACAGCATACCAACCGAGCAGTACGCTCCCACAGATTTCTTCACGGCAATGGGCATTCAGGCGCCCCGTATGCAGGTCAGTGCCCTCTCTCGGCCCCAGCTCGCAGCCATAGATTTGCTCGTCGCGGTAAGTACCATTTGCCACGACTGTTTCCCGAAGAAGATCGCAGGCTTCGATAGAGGACGCGTCCTGAACAGCCGTGAGGACTGGCCCGATTGGTGCGGTCTCTTGCGGATTGTCAGGTGGCTCGCTTTCGGCGCAAGCCGCTGTCAGGCTGACACTTAGGGCCAGCCAAAGGGCGAGTGCGCTTCTCAAGCCTCCAGCTCGATATCCCAGTACAGCCAGTCCCGCCACGTTTCGTGCAGGTAATGCGGCGGGAAGCTTTTGCCGTGTTGTTGCAGCTGCCACGAAGTCGGGCGGATCGGTTCGTATTGCAGCCGCATTCCCGCTTCCTTCGGCGTGCGCCCGCCTTTGCGCATATTGCACGGCGCGCAGGCGGTGGCGATGTTTTCCCAAGTTGTCTTGCCACCTGCACGGCGGGGGATCACGTGGTCGTAGGTCAAGTCCTTCTCGCTGCCGCAATACTGGCAGGAAAACCGGTCGCGCAGGAACAGGTTGAAGCGGGTGAAGGCGGGGAAGGCGCTCGGCTTCACATATTGCCGCAGTGCGATGACGCTGGGCACTTTCATGTCGAGCGATTGCGAGTGCACCGCGCGGTCATAACTCGCGACGATATCCACCCGTTCGAGGAACACCGCCTTGATCGCGGTCTGCCACGGCCACAGGCTCAAAGGGTAATAGGACAGCGGGGTATAGTCCGCATTGAGCACCAGCGCGGGGCAGCTTTCCAGCTTGCGTACCGGATCGTCCTCCGCACTGCGGAAGACGGCGGCTCTTTCAATCAATTCGGCTTTGAACACGCCTCGTGTCCTCCCGTGATTGACGGTGAGTGTGCATTTGCACGGTTAAGCGTCAAGACTGTTACACACCACCTGTCCACAGGGCTGTGCACATAATTGCTCCTCGTCATTGCGAGCTGCCGACAGGCGGCGCGGCAATCCAGTCCCCGTTACTGCAATGGGCGAGCATCGGCTTTCATCATGCAGGGCAGAACCGGATTGCTTCGGCGCTGCGCTTCTCGCAATGACGGTTTTAGCAATGACCGTCACCCGCTTCGCCCCCAGCCCCAATGGCCCGCTGCATCTGGGCCACGCCTATAGCGCCATCGTGGCGCATGATCTGGCGCGCGAGGCAGGCGGGCGGTTCCTGCTGCGGATCGAGGATATTGACGCGGAGCGCGCGCGGCCCGAATTGCCCGACGAATTCCGCCGCGATCTCGAATGGCTCGGCCTCGAATGGGAGGAGGTGCCTGCGCAATCGACGCGGGCGGAATTTCATGACCTGATGCTGGCCGAAGGCACATTCGCCAGAGATGCGCGCATCTATGCTTGCGACTGCACGCGGGCGCAGATCATTGCGACCTCCACGCGCGAGGGGCCGGACGGGCCGGTTTATCCCGGCACCTGCCGCGACAAGTCCTATGCCGATATAACGGGCGAACCCGCGTTCCGGCTCAACGTCACCAATTGCATTGCGGCGGAGCCCTCACTCGCCAAGCTGACTTGGGAAGACGCGCTGGCGGGCGTGCAGCCGGTCGATCCCCACCTTTTCGGCGACATTGTGCTGCAACGGAAGGACGGTTCGCCCAGCTATCACTTTGCAGTGACGCTGGACGATGCCACCGATGGCGTAACGCTGGTCACGCGCGGGGCTGACCTGTTCCCCGCCAGCCATGTCCACCGGCTACTGCAGGGCATTCTCGGACTGGCCGTGCCGCGCTGGCACCATCATCCGCTGCTGCTCGATGAAAGCGGGCAGAAGCTCGCCAAACGGCGCGGTTCGGGCGCGCTGGGGTGGGGCCTTGCGGATCGCCGCAAAGCAGGCGAGAATGGCCGCGACCTTGCCGAGCGGCTCCGCATGGGCGAAATGCCGTGTGGCATTACGCTCTCCCGCTTCCCACATGAGGCCGTATGAACACTTTCCTTGTTATCGTTATCGCCCTGCTGGCCATTATGGTCGTCGTCTCGCTGGTGCGCGGCATCGTCGCCTTTTTGCAGACGACCAAGATCGATCTGGAACGCGGCGGAGACAATGTGAAAGAGCTGCAAATGCGGCAAAACAGCGCAATGTTCGCCCGCATCAAGTTCCAGGCGCTTACGATTGTCGCGATTGCCGTGCTGCTGGCCGTCAATAGCTAATTTTTCCCGGTTTCCGCGTGTCCTGAGCTTGTCGAAGGACTGCCTTTTTCTTTCCTTTGCGCTTATCGAAGAAAGTGCAGCCCTTCGACAAGCTCAGGGCAGTCGGAGAATTGGACGAAGTTCATGGTAAAGCTGAATCGCATATACACCCGCACCGGAGACGATGGCACCACCGGCCTAGTCGATGGCTCGCGCCTGCCCAAACACGCGCCGCGCATGGAAGCGGTGGGCGCGGTGGACGAGGCGAATGCCGCCATCGGCATGGCGGTGCAGGTTCTGGACGGCGCGCATCGTGACGCGCTGATCCGGGTGCAAAATGATATGTTTGATCTCGGCGCTGACCTCGCCACGCCAGGTGACGATTTTGAGCCCGGCGAAATGACGCTGCGGATTGTCCCCTCGCAAGTCGACTGGCTGGAAGCGCAGATCGACGCGGTGAATGCCGGTCTTGCGCCGCTCACCAGCTTTATCCTGCCCGGCGGCAGCGAGGCTTCGGCGCGGCTGCACATGGCGCGCACCGCCACGCGCAGAGCCGAGCGTGCGGCATCGGCGCTCGCGGCGCAGGAGCCGGTCAATCCGGCGGCCATTGCCTTTATCAACCGACTGTCCGACTTGCTGTTCGTGCTGTGCCGCGCGGTGAACAATGGCGGCGCGGGCGATGTGCTGTGGACGCCGGGAGCGAACCGCTAATCGGGAACGCGACTCCGGCGCCGGCCGTTAGGGCAGCAAAGGAGTTTATGATGACAGACCCCAAGCAAAGCAGCCCCGAAGCCCGCCAGTCCGGCCTCGCGCCTGAAACCCACAATGACGAGCAGAACGATCACCGCTCGCAGGCGCAGCAAGTGTCGGAAGACGCGCAGGGCACAACCACCGAAACCGGTAGCCCGCTCGACAGCGAGAAAGTCAGTGAGAGCATCGGCGTGCAAGGCGCGTCGAAGCAGGATCTGGTGGATCACATGCGCGACATGGAAGCCTCGGGCCGGATCGACATGGACGCATTTGCCAATGAGCCGAACCATGACGACAATGTCGACAAATTCGGCAAATCGAAAAAGTTGGGTGGGCTCAAAGGCCACGGCAGCTAAGCGTCAAGCGGCTCGGCCGGGCGCGCAGGTACGAGGAGGCTAGCGGTACGGCTTGCCGACCGCCTGCGAGCCCGCTGATTCTTCCGGCGCAAATTGGTCTGGCTCGCGCGCCCATTCCTCGAAAGTCAATTCGCCGCCTGTTTCATATGCAGGGGCGCTTTGCTGCCGGGGCGAGCCGGACTGCCGTCCCGCCTCGATCGTCTCGACGGCATCAACCAGCTCGCCGCCATCGCTCTCGGTGCCGACCATGCGGTACACCGAAAAGGGGATGAGGCCGACAAAGACGACGGCGCCGAGTTTACTGCGGAACATATATCCGGTCATGCGCGGCAGGATAATCGCAGAGAATTAGGATTTTGTTTCGCCGCCCAAGCGCTTCAGTTCATACAGAATATCAAGTGCTTCACGCGGGGTGAGCGCATCTGCATCCACGTTGGCAAGTCGTTCGCGCAAGGCATCGGCAGGCTCGTCCTCCTGCTGCGCCATCGCGGCGAAGAGCGGCAATTCGCCAAGCCCCGCCGCCAGCCCGCCGGTTTCGGCGCGGCCTTTCTCCAGCCGGTCGAGCACAGATTTCGCGCGCTTGACCACCGGTGCGGGCACGCCAGCGAGCTTCGCCACGGCGAGCCCGTAAGACCGGTCCGCCGCGCCCTCGGCCAGTTCGTGCAGCAGGACAAGATCGCCCTTCCATTCCTTTGCGCGCACGTGGTGTAGGCTGAGTGAAGGGCACGTCTCCGCCAGCCGCGCCATCTCGTGGTAATGCGTGGCAAAGAGGCAGCGGCTGCGGTTTGTTTCATGGATCGCCTCGGCCACCGCCCATGCCAGCGCCAGCCCGTCATAGGTGCTGGTACCGCGCCCGACTTCATCGAGGATCACGAAACTGCGCTCGCGGGCCTGGCTCAGGATAGCGGCGGTTTCGACCATTTCGACCATAAAGGTCGAGCGGCCCCGCGCCAGATTGTCCGCTGCGCCGACGCGGCTGAAAAGCTGGTCGACAAGGCCGATGGTGGCCGCCTTTGCCGGGACAAATCCGCCCGCTTGCGCCATCAGCACGATCAGCGCGTTCTGCCGCAGGAAAGTCGATTTACCGCCCATATTCGGCCCGCCGACCAGCCACAGCCGGTCATCTTCTGCCAGCGCGCAGTCATTGGCGACGAACCGCTCGCCCGCTTTGGCCAGCGCCGCTTCGACGACGGGATGCCGCCCCGCTTGAATGTCGAGCACCGGCTCCTCGACAATCACCGGCTTGCACCATTCGCCTTCGCTCGCCCGCTCGGCCTGGCCCGCGCTGACATCGAGCCGCGCCAAGGCCGCCGCCGTCGCCGCAATTGCCTCGCGCCGCGCGTTCACCCGCTCGCACAATTCCTCGAAATGCGCTTCTTCCGCTGCCAGTGCCCGCCCGCCTGCCTCGGCGATACGGCTTGCTTCCTCGTGCAGTTTGAGCGAGTTGAAGCGCACTGCCGTTGCCATGGTCTGGCGGTGGGTGAAGCCGCTGTCGGGCGCCATCAGCTTGTCGGCGTGCTTGCTCGGCACTTCGATGAAATAGCCCAGCACGCCATTGTGCCTGATCTTGAGCGAGGGCGTGTCGGTCTCCTCGCGATAGCGCGCTTCCATCGCGGCTATGGCGCGGCGGGCATTGCCGGAGACTTCGCGCAGCTCGTCCAGCGCATGATCGTATCCGCCCGCGATATAGCCGCCATTGCTACGCTCGGTCGGCGGGGCGGGGACGAGTGCGCGGGCGAGCAGGTCGGTCAATTCGGCGTGTCCGGTGATTTCCGGCAAATATCTCGCCAGCAAAACAGGTTTGTCCGGTGTGTTGTGCAGCAGGTCATGGATGCGCCGTGCCTCGATCAGACCATCGCGCACTTGCCCCAGATCACGCGGGCTGCCGCGCCCTGCAACCAGCCGCCCGAGCGCTCTGCCGATATCGGGTAAGGCTCTGAGATACTCACGTAAATCGGCGCGCAGCAGTGGATCGCGGTGGAGATAATGGACAACCGCCAGCCGTTCCTCGATCGCGGTTTTGTGAGCGAGGGGCGCGGACAAGTCCTCAGCGAGCAGCCTCGCGCCCGCGCCGGTCACACAGCGATCTATCGCCGAAATCAGCGTGTTAGCCCGCCCTCCCTGCTGGCTGGCGAGGATCTCCAGCGATGCGCGCGTCGCCTCGTCCATCGCCAGATGCGCGCCCGATTGGCGCGAAATTGGCGGCAATAACAGGGGCATAGAGCCACGACCGGCATGGTCGAGATAAGCGAGCAGCCCGCCCGCTGCTGCCAACATCGCGCGAGTGAACTGGCCGAACCCGTCCAGCGTCGCCACGCCGTGCAGCCGCTTTAGCGCCGCTTCCCCCGCATCGCTGGAGAAGGTGGCGCGGGGGCGGATAGTGGCCTCGCCAAGCGGCGTATCCCCTTCATCGGGGACCACAATTTCGCTCGCGCCGATGCGGGCCAGCACCGCGCCGAGCCGTTCGGGCGGGCATTCCTCCAGCACCATCGCGCCGGTCGAGATGTCGCAGGCCGCCACGCCAAAGGTGCCGCGCACATCGCACAAGGCCGCCAGCATATTGGCCCGGCGCGGTTCGAGCAGGGCGTCCTCGGTCAGCGTTCCCGCTGTCACGAAGCGCACGATATCGCGCCGCACCAGCACTTTGGAAGACGGCAGCCCGTCGCGCTTGGCCCGCGCCTTGGCCTCGTCGGGCGTTTCCACCTGCTCGGCAATCGCCACCCGGCAGCCGGCCTTGATCAGCCGCGCCAGATAGCCTTCCGCCGAATGCACCGGCACCCCGCACATCGGCACCTTCTCGCCGCCGCTTTCCCCACGCGAAGTCAGCGCGATATCGAGAATGCCTGCGGCCACCTTCGCATCGTCAAAAAACAGCTCGAAAAAATCGCCCATGCGGTAGAACAGCAGGCAATCCCCCGCCTCTTCCTTCAGCGCGAAATATTGCTGCATCATCGGGGTGCGGGTGTCGGCCATCTGTGCACAGGCGATAGGGCCGGTGCAGCCGATTCGGGAAGGGATAGCGGCAACCTTTCCCCTACCCCTTCGCGTCCGATGCCTCTATGCGGGGGCCGCGAGACAGGAGACACACGCCTTGGACGAGAAAGACAACACCGGCTTCACCACCCGCGAAGCACTGTTTTATCACGAGACGATCCGCCCCGGTAAGATCGAGATCATCGCGTCCAAGCCGATGACGACGCAGCGCGATCTGTCGCTCGCCTATTCGCCGGGCGTGGCCGCGCCGGTGGAAGCGATTGCAAAGGATCCCTCGCTGGCCGCCAAATATACCGCGCGCGCCAATCTGGTGGCGGTGATTTCCAACGGCACCGCAATTCTCGGCCTCGGCAATCTGGGCGCGCTTGCCTCAAAGCCGGTGATGGAAGGCAAGGCGGTGCTGTTCAAACGGTTCGCCGATGTCGATTCGATCGATATCGAATTGGACACCGAAGACCCGGAGGCTTTCATCAATGCCGTTGCGCTGATGGAGCCGACCTTCGGCGGCATCAATCTGGAAGATATCGCGGCGCCGGAATGCTTCATCATCGAGCAGGCCTTGCGCGAGCGGATGAACATTCCGGTGATGCATGACGACCAGCACGGCACCGCGATCATCGCGGCGGCGGGTCTGCTCAATGCCGCCTACCTCACCGGGCGCGAGTTCAAAGACTGCAAGATGGTGGTGAACGGTGCGGGCGCTTCCGCGCTGGCTTGCACCGCGCTGATCAAGGCGATGGGGGTGCCGCACGAGAATGTGATCGTGTGCGACCGTTCGGGGCCGATCTATCCGGGCCGCGAGGGCGTGGACCAGTGGAAGAGCGCGCACGCGGTGGATACCCCACATCGCAGCCTGGAAGAGGCGCTGGAAGGCGCGGACATTTTCCTCGGATTGTCGGCAGCGGGCGCGCTGAAGCCCGAATGGGTGCGCAAGATGGCGGATCAGCCGATCATCTTCGCGATGGCCAACCCCACGCCCGAAATCATGCCCGATGAAGCCAAGGCTGTGCGCCCCGACGCGATCATCGCCACGGGCCGCAGCGATTTTCCCAACCAGGTCAACAATGTGCTGGGCTTCCCCTTCATTTTCCGCGGCGCGCTCGATGTGCGGGCGACCGCGATCAACGAGGAAATGAAAGTCGCGGCGGCGAAGGCAATCGCCGATCTGGCGCGCGAGCGCGTGCCCGAGGAAGTCGCCGCCGCATACGGCATCAATCACAAGTTCGGGCGTGAATATATCATTCCTGCGCCCTTCGATCCGCGGCTGATCGAGCGGGTATCCTGCGCGGTGGCCAAGGCGGCGATGGATTCGGGCGTGGCGCAGGAACCGATCGCCGATTTCGAGGCCTATTCGCTGGCGCTGCGCACGCGGCTCAACCCGACGACCGCCGCGCTCACCCGCGTCTACGAGGATGCCAAGGCCAATCCCAAGCGCATCGTCTTTGCCGAGGCGGAGGAAGACGTCGCGCTGCGCGCCGCGATCCAGTTCCGCGATTTCGGCTATGGCACGCCGGTGCTGGTCGGTCGCACCGACAAAGTGCTGGAAAAGCTGCGCGAGCTGGCGGTCGACAATCCCGAGAGTTTCGAGATCGCCAATTCGGCCAATTATGCCGAAATCGAGCCGATGGTGGAGTATCTCTACTCCCGCCTGCAACGGCGCGGCTACACCCAGCGCGATGTGCGCCGCATGGTTAATCAGGAGCGCAACGTGTTCGCGGCGCTGCTGGTCGCGATTGGCAAGGGCGATGGCATGGTGACGGGCCTCACCCGCACCTTCAGCCAGACCGCGCGCGAAATTGCCCGCGTGCTCGATCCCAAGCCCGATGCGATCCTGTTTGGGGTACACATGATCGTCGGCAAGAACCACACGACCTTCCTCGCCGATACGACGATGAACGAGCGGCCCAATGCCGAGCAATTGGCGCATATCGCCAAGGAAACCGCCGCTGTTGCCCGCCGCATGGGGCACGAACCGCGTGTCGCCTTCCTGTCCTATTCGACCTTCGGCAATCCGTCGGGCCAGTGGCTTGGCAATATCCGCGATGCGGTGGCGCTGCTCGATGCCGATGAGAGCGTGAATTTCGAATATGAAGGCGAAATGGCGCCCGACGCCGCGCTCAACCCCAAGGTGATGGCGCTGTATCCGTTCAGCCGCCTGTCCGGCCCGGCGAACGTGCTCATCATGCCCGGCCTGCAATCGGCGAACCTTTCCGCCAAGCTGCTGCGCGAGCTGGGCGGCGATGTCACCATCGGCCCGCTGATGATCGGTTCGGAAAAGCCGGTGCAGATCGCTCCGATGACCGCCATCGCGCCCGATGTGCTGACTTTGGCGGTGCTGGCAGCGGCGGGAATCCTCGGCTGATTTGCGACACAAAATGACATTTCGATACGCCTGAGGTTCAGCTCGGTCTGCTAGAGGCTGGTGGCATGAACCCGCAGCGCAATATTGCGACCGATCGCTTTGGCCTTGGCGTGCAGGCGGACGAGGCGGTGCCGGATGATCTGCGCTGCTGGCTGCGCGAGCAGCTGCGCCGCTTCGATCCTGCGCCGTCTGCGCTGGCAGCCTATCCTGACAGCGCGGCCATTGGCGGAGCCTATGCCGATCTCGTCCGCATCCGCCGCAGCGCGCGGGAAGAGGGCGGGGATGCCGAGGCAGCGCGTGCGATGGGTATGGCAGCGCGGCAAGAGGATGCCCGCCTGCTGGCCGAAGCCGCCGCCACCCGTATCGAAATGGCGGTGGCGAGCGAGACGAGCTTTGCCGAGCGTCTGGTGCATTTCTGGTCGAACCATTTTGCCGTCTCGGTCGAAAAGCTGCCTTTGCGCATTTATGCGGCGGACTACGAATTCCGTGTGATCCGGCCCAATATCATGGGCAGTTTTACCGATCTGCTGCTGTCGGTCGCTGCGCATCCGGCGATGCTGATTTTCCTCGACCAGACGCGCTCGGTCGGCCCCGGCAGCGCGCTGGCGGTGCGCGCCAATCGCCGCCGCAGCGACCGCGAAATCGGGCTGAACGAGAATTATGCGCGCGAGATTCTCGAACTGCATACGCTGGGCGTGCGCTCGGGCTACGGGCAGGAAGACGTGACCGAGCTTGCCCGCGCGCTCACCGGCTGGACGGTGGCGGGCGTGGGTGACGGGCGGCTGGCGCGCTTTGTCGATGCAGCCGATGGCGAGACGGTGTTCGTCGAGGAATTGCACGAGCCCGGCCCTCGCACGGTCTTGGGCCGATCCTATGCCGATACTGGTGCTGAACAGGCACATGCTATCCTGCGCGATCTCGCCCTTCGCCCGGAAACCGCGGCGCATATCGCGCGCAAGCTGGCGGTGCATTTCATCGCCGATGATCCGCCCGCTGCCGCTGTCACGCGGCTGGCGCAGGCGTTTCTGGCAAGTGATGGCGACTTGCCGAGCGTCTATGCGGCGCTGATTGACGAGCCCGCAGTATGGAGCGCGCCGCGCGCCAAGTTCCGCAGCCCGTGGGACTGGCTGGTCGCCAGCCTGAGAGTGACGGGCATCGCCGGTGCGGGCGACAATCTGCGCGGTTCGATCCGCGCTTTCGGCGCATTGGGCCAGCCGGTCTGGCAATCGGGCCATCCGGCGGGCTGGAGCGATCAGATGGTCGATTGGGCCTCGCCCGGTGCCCTGCTGGCGCGGGTGGAGCTTGCCAACCGCTTCGCGCCTCGGGCAGGTCGGCAAGGGGACGTGCCTGCGCTCGCCACGCACGTTTTGGGCGATGCCTTGCGCAGCGCAACCGCCGATGCGATCATCGCCGCCGAAGCGAGCGGCACACGCGGCACTGGCCTTGCCCTGCTGCTGTCCAGCCCCGAATTCATGCGGAGGTGACCGTGCCTGATTTCCCCCTTACCCGCCGCAGACTGATCGCCGCCGGTGCGCTGGCCGGGCTGGGCATTACCTTCCCGCGCATCGCCATGGGGGCCGAGCAGAGCAAGCGGCTGGTCTTCATCATCCAGCGCGGCGCGGCAGACGGGCTGGCGATGGTGCAGCCGCATGGTGATCCGGCGTTGCGCAGCCTGCGCGCTGCGCTGGTGGATGACGACGCGCACGATCTCGACGGCTTCTTCGCGCTGCATCCCGCGATGGAGCAGACCGCGCGGATGTTTGCGGCGGGCGAAGCGCGGGCCTTTCACGCGGTCGCTACATCCTACCGCGAACGCTCGCATTTTGACGGGCAGAACCTGCTGGAGACGGGGGCGTCCGCCCCTTACGCCATTGGTACCGGCTGGCTTGGACGGTTGGTGCCGCTGCTGCCGGGCGAGGGCGGGGCGATGGCCATGTCTGCCACGGTTCCGCTGGCGTTGCGCGGCGAGCGCCCTGTTGCCACCTATGCCCCGCCCAACCGCATTCCCGACCCCAGCGATGAATTGCTGGCGCAGCTCGGCACGCTCTATGCCGAGGACGCGCAGCTCGCGCCTTTGTGGGAGGAAGGGCTGCGCACGCGGATGCTGGCGAGCGATATCGGTGCGGACAATGGCCGCAATGGTGCCGCTGTGGGCGCGCTGGTCGCTTCGCTGCTGACCGCCGCCGATGGCCCGCGCTTGGCGATGATCGAGACGGGCAATTGGGATACGCATCTGGGGCAGGCGGGCCGCTTGCGCACGCAGCTGGGCGGGCTCGACGCGCTGCTCGGCGGGATGCGCGAAGGGCTGGGCAGCGTGTGGGCTGATACGCTGGTGCTGATCGCGACCGAGTTTGGCCGCACTGCCGCCATCAATGGCACGATGGGCACCGATCACGGCACCGGCGCTGCCGCACTGATGCTGGGCGGCGCGCTGCCTGCGGGCGATCCGGTGGTGGCGGACTGGCCAGGCCTTGCGCCGAGCCAGCTTTACGAAAACCGCGATTTGCGGGCGACCGCCAATGTGCTGGACATCATGGCGCGCGGCATCGCCGGGCACTTCGCGCTTGATCCGGAGCGGGCGCTCGCTGCTGTCCGCGCAGCCTAGTAGAACATCGTAATCGCGGTGCAGACAGCAACACCCACGGCGATATTCATCGGCACGCCAACCTTGAGGAAATCGGTGAAGCGGTAATTCGCCGCGCCATAGACCAGCGTGTTGGTCTGGTACCCGATGGGCGTGGCAAAGCTCGCGCTCGCTCCCAGCATCACCGCGATCACCAGCGGGCGCGGATCGATCCCCGCTGCCTGTGCGAGGCCGATGGCAATCGGCGTCATGATCACGGCGACCGCATTATTGGTTACCAGTTCGGTCATGATCGAGGTGATGGCATAGATCGCCACCAGCAGCAGGATGGGCGATCCGCCGATCAGCAGCGGGCCCAGCGATTCCACCACCAGCTCCATGGTTCCGGCGTTCTCCAGCCCCTTGCCGAAGGCCAACATGGCGAAGATCAGCACCAGCGTGCTGCCATCAAGGCTGGCCCAAGCCTCATCGGGTTCGAGGCAGCGGGTGGCAAGCACCAGGCCAACGCCAAGAATCGCCATCAGCTCTATCGGCAGGCCGAACATCGCCGCGCCGATAACCACGGCGGCCAGCGTAACAATCGCGATGGGTGCCTTCTCGCGGCGGAACGAGCGGATGCCGCTCTCGGTGACATTGGTCAGCTGGACATTGGCCTGCAACGTGGCGGCCGCATCCTCGGTGGCGGCGATCAGCAAGCGGTCGCCCGCGCGCACCCGCACATCGGCGAGCGTCGGCCCCGCCAGATGGCGCGGGCGCGAGAGGCCGAGCACGCGTACCTGCAAACGCGAGAGCAGCGGAATCTCTGCCAGCCTGCGCCCGACCACCGGATGGGTGGACGAAACGACAGCCTCGACAATCCGCAAATCGGCAGGCCGCTCGCTCTTGCGCGTCGCCACCCCGCCGCCGAGGCCGACAAGCCCGGTGCGGAAATCATGCGCTTCGGCGAGCGAGGCAAGCTCCTGCGGTGTCGCGGAGACGACGAACTGGTCGCCTTCGACCAGCTCGTATCGTTCGAACCCGTTGCGCGTCAGTTCGCGGCCGGTTTGGCGCGCAAGGAATTTGAGGCCGGGGCGGCGCATGAATTGCGTTTCAGCGAGCGGACGCCCGGTCGAGCGGCTCCCCGGAGCCAGCGTCAGATGCGAGAGATAGAGGTCGCTCTCGCGCTCCTCGTCATCCGCCCGCGGCCCGCGATTGGGCAGCAGCAGCGGGCCGAGCAAAGCGAGCATGGCAAGGCCAGCCGCCGCTCCTGCCAAACCTGCTAGCGTAATCTCGAAGATGCCGAAGGGCGCCAACCCCGCATCCTGCGCAACGCCGTCTACCAGCAGATTGGTAGAGGTACCGATCAGCGTCAGCGTGCCGCCAAGAATGGCGAGATAGCTGACGGGGATCAGCAGGCGCGTCGCCGCGATCTTCATCACGCGGGCGAGCCGTTTGGCGATCGGGATCATGACGATCACCACCGGCGTGTTGTTCATAAAGGCCGAAGCGGCGAGCGTGCCCAGCGCAATCTCGCCCAGCGCCAGTTTCGGCTTGCGCAGAGTGCGGCCGATAACCCAGCCCGACACCGCTTCCAGTGCGCCAGTATGCAGCAGCGCGCCCGACAGGATGAACATGGCGGCGATAGTGATCGGCGCGGAATTGCCGAACACCGCCAGCACTTCGTCCTTGGTAAGATACCCCAGCAGCAGCATCGCGGCTGCGCCAAGAATCGCGATCACCACCGGGGGGCGGCGCTCCATCGCAAAGGCGACGAACAAGGCGATAAGGAGAGCAAGGCCGATTTGGGCCGAATATTCGCTTAGCATCGAGTCGCATCGCTATCGGTCATCGTCTGTCCAAATCGGGCAAATCGCGGGGCTTGTCCAACGGATTCGCTGTCACCAGGGTACGGTGTTGCCCGCATAGTCGAGAAAGACATGGCGGGGCCCGGTCTCGGCTGCGATCACTTCGAGCATCCCGGCGACGCTGGTGTCGACATCGATCAGCGCATTGGGCCCGCCCATATCGGTCTGCACCCAGCCGGGGTGGAACGACAGCACGCCGATCTTGCGCGCCTTGGCGTGTTCTTCGAACAGCGAGCGGGCGAAGATGTTCTGTGCGGTCTTGCTGACGCGGTAGAGATTCGCCCCGCCCGAACTGTCTTCGATCGAGCCCATTTTGCTGGTGAGCATCGCAATCGTCGCGCCGTCTTTAAGCAAGGGCAAGAGCGCGAGCGCCGCCTGCACCGGCGCGGTGGCATTGGTGTAGACGATATCGGCGACATTCTCGCGGGTGAGGGCGTCCAGCGGTTGCGGGCGATCACCCATGATGCCCGCATTCATGATCAGCAGATCGACCGTCCCGGCGCTCGCTTGCGTGGCGAGGGCTGCGACGCTCGCTGTGTCGGTCACATCGCATCGGGCAATGCTGATCGCGCCATCGCTCGCATGGGCAGCGGCGTGCAAAGCGTCGCTCCGGCAGCGCTCGGTGGCGATGACGCGGTATCCGCGCTGCGCCAGATGCCGGGCAAAGCCCAACCCGATGCCGCGCGATGCGCCGATGATGATGGCGGTGCTGGTGGTCATGGGGTTGTTTCCTCGGCGGTTTGTGTTGAAGCTGCCGGTACAGCAAAGGGTTCCCGATTGCTCGGGTTAAAAGCGCCGTTAGCTAACGCTGCGGCGGTAAAGGCCCAAACAGCGTAAGATCCCATGACGACGAACCTTCGCCGTGAAGCCAGGCCCTTCTTGAAGGCACTGGCAAGGGCAAAGATGATTGCGGCCATCACCAACCAGCGAGACATCAAAACAGCAGAGCGGAATGCCGTGCCTGAGGAAAAGAGCGGCGGCCCGAAAGCGATTACCAGATCAATAGCGAAGGCAGCACCAAGCAACAGCCAAATCCGCTCATAGAGCCAAAGTGTCGCACGCACCCACATCACCGCCGCCTAAACCGGAAATACCACACTTCGTGGCCGAACACGGTGCGGGCCTTGTGTTCGTAGCGGGTTTCGGGCCAGCCGGAGGGGCGCACGCGGAAGTCGTCCGGCCCTTCGATCACCCACTCGAACAGATGGGTGAAGCGACGCATCACCATCAGCGCGTGGCGGACATAGACGGGGTGATCGGTGCCAAAGCGGAATTCGCCGCCCGGCTTCAGCTTGTCCGCCAGCAATTGCACCGGCCCGTCATTCATCATCCGCCGCTTGGCGTGGCGTGCCTTGGGCCAGGGGTCGGGGTGGAGCAGGTAAGCCATGGTGAGCGCGCCGTCGGGAATGCGCCGCAGCACCTGCAGCGCATCACCGTGATAGATGCGCACATTGCCCAGATTCTGGTCGCGGATATGCCCCAGCGCCATCGCTACACCGTTGAGGAACGGCTCGGCCCCGATCAGCCCGTGATTGGGCAAGAGGTCGGCGCGATAAGCGAGATGCTCGCCGCCGCCGAAGCCGATTTCGAAATGCAGCGGGCAATCCTCACCGAACAGGCCTTGCGCGGTAACTTCGCCTTCGTCGGGGACGGCGATGCGCGGCAGGAGCGTGTCGACCAGCTCTTGTTGCCCCTTGCGCAGCGGCTTGCCCTGACTGCGGCCATAGAGCCGGTTGAGCGTGAGCGGATCGCCTTCCTTGTGTGCAGTCATGGCGCGCTCGCTAGTCTCCCCAAGGTCGGCTTGTCCAGTGGGGAAGCAGCTTTGGCGGCAGTAGGAAAGCCCCGGAAGCGGGAGGATCGCTTCCGGGGCTTTTGGGTACCCCTCGTCCGCAATCGCAGACGAAGTCTTCTAGGAGAGGGTTCTCAAATCAAGCAGCTTCGGCTTCCACGTCCGGATCGCGCAGCACATAGCCGCGGCCCCAGACCGTCTCGATGTAGTTCTCGCCGCCGCACGCGCTCGACAGCTTCTTGCGCAGCTTGCAGATGAACACGTCGATGATCTTGAGTTCGGGCTCGTCCATCCCGCCATACAGGTGGTTGAGGAACATTTCCTTGGTCAGCGTGGTGCCCTTGCGCAAGGACAGCAGCTCCAGCATCGCATATTCCTTGCCGGTCAGGTGGACGCGGGCGCCATCGACTTCCACAGTCTTGGCATCAAGGTTCACCGCCAGCTTGCCGGTGCGGATGACCGATTGCGAGTGGCCCTTCGAACGGCGCACCACGGCGTGGATGCGGGCGACCAGCTCGTCGCGGTGGAAGGGCTTGGTCACGTAATCGTCGGCACCAAAGCCGAAGGAACGGATCTTGCTATCCATTTCCGAAATGCCCGACAGGATCAGCACCGGCGTCTGCACCTTGGCGACGCGCAGCTTCTTCAGCACGTCATAGCCGTGCATATCGGGCAGGTTCAGATCGAGCAGGATGATATCGTAATCATACAGCTTGCCCAGATCGAGCCCTTCTTCGCCCAGATCGGTCGAGTAGACGTTAAAGCCTTCGGCGGTGAGCATCAGCTCGATCGCCTTGGCGGTTGTCGGCTCGTCTTCAATCAGCAGAACGCGCATTCTTCCGTTCCCTTCGTGTCCCCTTGGGTAACCCCCCTGAACGAGGTGTTGCCATGAATTAACCACGACACTTCTCACCAAAAAAGGTTAATAAAGCGTTTGCGGCGTTAAGATTTGTGAGTGAGTCTTTGGGGTGACAGTCGGCAGGGAGTTAATTTGGCGGGTCTTTTCCGCGTTGGCTCGGAAAGGTTTGGAGGCGATTCGCCCGTGCCGCGGTGAAGGTTTGCGCTGTGGGTCTTTCATGAAGTTTGTCCGTGTGCGCAGCGGGAAGTGAAGTTTCGGGAGGCTGTTCATGGCCTGCAAAGCTCCGCGTGAATGAAAAGGGGCGCAGCGAAGCTAGTGGCGGGATTGGGCTGTAGGAAAGCCTATTTGTTACTGATCCCGACGACCGCAATCTTCGTCCCGTCGGCACTTACCGCGATGCGGGTGGCGCTGGAGAGGATGGCGAGGATGGCGAGGGTTGGGCGGTGTCTTGTCGGCACACTGGTTCTCCCTCGCTTGTCACCCCGGGCTCGATCCGGGGTCCAGCTTGCTTTTGGCCCGCTTTTCGCCTTCCGCCCAAATTTGATCAAGCGACCGTTTGCTGTTCCCGCCCGAGAGTCCGTCATCTATCGCCTTGCGTAGTGCAATAAGGCGGGTGTCAGGCATTGCAGAGAGATCGCTTGGCTCCATCGCACGATGCTAGCCGACCGCACAACGGGAGGCCAGCATCGCGGAAGCCGTCCAACCTTCTCTATCGTCATGCTGAACTCGTTTCAGCATCCATCCCCGACTTGCAAGCGGCGGAGCGTGGGACAGAAATGGATCCTGGAAGCGAAGCTGGCCGAAGGTCAAACAAGTTCGGGATGACGGAGCAAGCGGCCACAACGCCTAGTCGCGATGGATTGGTTTTCTGGCTATGTTACCGTCCGCCGATACTTCAGCCTGATATAGAGTTGCACCCGTTGGTTTCGATGCGAGTAAAGCATCGACAAACTCTGGGCTTGCATTGACGCCTGCAATTATCTCCACAAGGTCTTCGTCTACAAATTTGCGAGTGAAGAGGTTCGACGCAACCTCTTCAAGATGAGAAGAGAAAAAGAGCGAGCGCCATTCTTTCTCGTGCTGATAGTCCGTCTTTTTAATCAGCCAACGCCTCCACTTTGCCACTTCGGATGGGCCTGATGAAGGTTCATCCTGATAAAAAATCTTTCTAGGGCGGCCCCACTCATGAGATGTAAAAAGCGTTCCCTCGGAACGAAACCCCATCGTGAAGCCTGTATGCCCACCGGCGTAAGTGTCCCACATGGTTGCTGAGGACCAGCTTTCGGTGAGGCTCAAGACAAATATGGGATGCGGATTTTGGTCATCATATGCCTGCATTCCCTCCCTTATGATTTTGAGTTCGTCCTCGTTTCGAACGGGGTCGAGGGATGTAGCTAGTAGACGGAATCCAGGATAATTCTGGACAGATAGATGCAACCATTCGCGAAATTTAGAGCGCCAATCTGCATTTGGCAGTCCTGTTCGAGGGTCTGCAACTATGTGATACAAGGGATCGCCAAGCACGTTTCCAGCAAAAATTTCCGGATCGGTATCGATGTGGAATGCCTCGAAAACATCAGAAAACTCTTCGGGGCGGGTGCATTTCAGACAACGCGATTGCAGTGCCACAAGGCCGCCAATGGGATAGTACTTATAAAAGATCGGAGGCTCATCTGACGAACTCATCTCCTCACCCCATCCCCGCCAGCTTCTTCGCCCTTCTCCGCTGTACACTTGAGCCAATCCCGATCGCCTCGCGGTATTTCGCTACCGTCCTGCGCGCCAGGTCGAAGCCCTCGGCTTTCAGCAAGTCCACCAGTGCATCGTCGGACAGCACCGCTTTCGGGTCTTCGGCATCGCACAGCGCCCTGATGCGCGCTTTCACCGCTTCCGCGCTCGCGCCTTCGCCGTCTGCCGAGCCCACGCCGCTCGAGAAGAAATATTTCAGCTCGAACGTCCCGCGCTCGCAGTGCAGGAACTTGTTGCTCGTCACCCGGCTGACGGTGCTTTCGTGCATTTCGATCGCTTCGGCGACTTTCGCCAAAGTCAAAGGCCGCAGCTCCGACACGCCGCGGCGGAAAAAGCCGTCTTGCTGCTTCACGATCTCGGCGGCCGTCTTGAGGATCGTCTTCTGCCGCTGGTCCAATGCCTTGATGAGCCAGTTCGCATCCGCCAGCTTCTCCGAAAGCCAGCCCTTCGCTTCCTTGTTCACCGCGCCCGCGCGCAGTTCCACATAATATCCGCGATTGACCACCAGGCGCGGCAGCGTCGCCTCGTTCAGGCGGATATCCCAGCCGCCATCCGCCGCCGCGTGCACCAGCACATCGGGTACCACCGCATTCGCCGCGCTGCCGCCATAGGCGAGGCCGGGCTTGGGATCGTAGCTGCGCAATTCGTTCAGCATATCCGCCAGATCCTCGTCATCGACGCGGCAGATGCGCTTCAATTGCGCAAACGCGCCCTTGGCCACCAGATCGAGATTCTTGAGCAGCACTTCCATGCACGGATCGTAGCGGTCCGCCTCTTTCGCCTGCAGCGCGAGGCATTCGCCCAGATCGCGCGCGCCGACGCCGGTCGGCTCCATGCTCTGCACGCATTCGAGCGCCCGCTCGGCATCGGCGAGCGGCACGCCAAGAGCGCCGGCGACATCGCGCAGGGGCGCGGTCAGATAGCCAGCCTCGTCCAGCTGCGCGATCAGATGGTGGGCGATGAAGGCGGTGTGCTGGCACGGCGCACAGGTGCCGACTTGTGCCTCCAGATGATCGGCGAGGGAGAGCGCGGCATCCTCGCGGTTTTCCAGATCGAACCCGCCATCCTCGCCCCCGCCCGAAGACATTTGCGCCGACCAGTCGCCGGTGTCGCGGTCACGGTCGAGCGCGCTCTCATCGATATCGAGCGCGCGCTCGCCTTCGGCCGAGGTCGCATCGCGGATTTCGGGTTCGGGCGGGGCGTCACCTTCGGAAACGCGCAATTCGCCTGCTTCGAGCAGCGGATTGCTCTCCAGCGCGTCGCCGATAAAGGTCTCGATTTCGAGATTGCTGAGCGCCAGCAGCTTGATCGCCTGCTGCAATTGCGGCGTCATCACCAGCGATTGCGATTGGCGGAGGTCTAGTCTCGGCCCCAATGCCATGACCTAATCCCTCACAATTCGAAATGCTCACCCAGATACAGCCGCCGCACATTCTCGTCAGCTACCAGCTCTGCCGGGGAGCCTGCGAACAGCACTTGCCCGCCATAGATGATGCAGGCGCGGTCGACGATCTCGAGCGTTTCGCGCACATTGTGATCGGTGATGAGCACACCGATGCCGCGCGTTTTGAGGTCTTTCACCAGATCGCGGATATCGCTGATCGAGAGCGGATCGATGCCCGCAAACGGCTCGTCGAGCAGCATGATCGAGGGGTTGGCGGCCAATGCCCGGGCGATCTCGCAGCGGCGGCGTTCCCCGCCCGATAGCGCCATGGCCGGGCTGGAGCGCAGGCGGGTGAGGCCGAATTCGCTCAGCAGCCGCTCAAGCTCGGCCGCGCGGGTCGCCTTGTCCGGCTCCACCATTTCGAGCACGCAGGAAATGTTCTGCTCCACCGTCATGCCGCGGAAAATGCTGGTTTCCTGCGGCAAATAGCCCAGCCCAAGGATCGCGCGGCGATACATCGGCAGCTTGGTGACATCCTCGCCATCCATCAGGATGCGCCCGCTATCGGGTTTGACGAGGCCCATGATCGAATAGAAACAGGTCGTCTTGCCCGCGCCGTTGGGGCCGAGCAGGCCGAGCACTTCGCCCTTGGCCACCGAAAGCGAAATGTCAGTCAGCACCGCGCGCTTGTCATAGCTCTTGGCGATGGAAATGACCTGCAAACCGCCTGCGGGCGGCAGTTCGGGGGAGGCACTGGCGGGAGCCCCGGCCATGCTCTGCTGCAAGGTCTGCTGGTCGGTCACATCATCATCGCGCGCGCTCATGGGCTGTCACTTAGCACGGGCGGCGCAGCTTTGAAGTGGGTTTGGCAAGATTCCTGCATGGAAAACCACCTATGCACCGTGCCTCTTGCCAATCTGTCACCGGTTTGAAATACTCTGCCTCCTCAGGGGAGAGGAAAGGAGTCGCCAATGGGCAAGGCGCTAACCGACCAGCCGCAGACGGAAACCCGCACGGCTAATGCATCACCGGCAGCGGGGCACGCCGTCGACTGGCGCAGCAAGGCGAGCGATCATGTCGCCTACAGCCTGCTCGTTTACACCGGCCTGCATATTTTCGTGACCATGGGCGCGCTGAAGAGCGGGGGCGGATCGCTGCTCCCCTATTTCGCGCTGGTGGTGCTGGTGGTGGCGATCATCCCCGCGCTGCGGATGCTGGAAATGCGCTGGCAACGCTTCGCCGCATCGGGCGCGAGCGACGCAGAGCTGCGCCCGCTCTTCCGCCGCGAAATGGCGCTGCTGTGGCTGACCGCCATCGGCCTGCCGCTGGTGCTGACCTTCGCGGCGAAAGCGGTGACGGCGGTGTTGTAGGCGCCTGAAGCACCCGCAACTCAGCCCGTCCGATACCGCTCGATCGCTTCGACCACGATCTGCTTGGCTTCGGCGGTGTTCCCCCACTTGCCGATGCGCACCCATTTCTCGGCTTCCAGGTCTTTGTAATGGGTGAAGAAATGCTCGATCTGTTGCAGGATGATGCTGGGCAAATCCTGCCGCTCGGCGACGTCCGAGTAATAGGGGAAGGTCGTGTCCACCGGCACGCAGATCAGCTTTTCATCGCCGCCATGCTCGTCTTCCAGATTGAGCACGCCGATGGGGCGCGCGCGCACCACGCAGCCGGCAATAAAGGGCGAACGCGAAATCACCAGCGCATCGAGCGGATCGCCATCGGGTGACAGCGTGTGCGGCACGAAGCCGTAATTCGCCGGATAGCGCATCGGCGTGTGCAGAATCCGGTCGACAAACAGCGCGCCCGATTTCTTGTCGAACTCATACTTCACCGGCTCGCCGCCCGTGGGGACTTCGATGATGACATTCAGGCTCTCCGGCGGATTGTCGCCCGTCGGGATATGTTCGATACGCATGGATGCTTGTCCCTTTTCGGAATCAGAAGGCACCCCCTCCCAAAACTGTGCGCGCGCCTAGCGCAAGTCAGACATAAAGCCAATCGCGGAGTTTTCTCGCCGCAGGCGCTTTTATTGATTTCGCGCAGAGTGCGCCGAGGCCGCAGAGAAGGGTGCAATCTAGGCTTACTCTCTGTGCTCTCTGCGTTCTCTGCGTTCTCTGCGCGAACAAGTCTAATGCGGCTTCGCCGATTGGCGAACCCCATGCTTCAGCCCTTCCCGCCAGCGGCGTTGCAAGCTAAGGGCGCTCCCCATGGCAAAACCCAACACTCCCCAGGCCATTCGCGGCACGCAGGACATTTTCGGCGCGGATGCAGAGGCCTTCGCATTCGTGGTCGAGACGTTCGAGCGGGTGCGCAAGCTCTACCGCTTCCGCCGCGTCGAAATGCCGGTGTTCGAAAAGACCGACGTGTTCAGCCGCGCGATTGGCGAGACGACCGATGTGGTGAGCAAGGAAATGTATTCCTTCCTTGATCGCGGCGATGAAAGCCTGACCCTGCGCCCCGAATTCACCGCCGGGATCGCACGCGCCTATCTCACCAATGGCTGGCAGCAGCACGCGCCGCTGAAAGTGGCGACGCACGGGCCGCTGTTCCGGTATGAGCGCCCGCAAAAGGGCCGCTACCGCCAGTTCCACCAGATCGATGCGGAGATTATCGGCGCGGCGGAACCGCAGGCCGATGTCGAGCTGCTGGCGATGGCGGATCAGGTGATCCGCGAGCTGGGGATCGAGGGCGTTACGCTCCACCTCAACACGCTGGGCGACGGCGACAGCCGTGATGCGTGGCGCGCGGCTTTGGTCGGCTATTTCGGCGCGGTGCGCGGGGAACTCTCCGAAGATTCGCAGGAGCGGCTGGAGAAGAACCCGCTGCGCATTCTCGATTCAAAAGACCCGCGCGACCGGAAGTTCGTCGCCGATGCGCCGAAGATCGATGCGTTCCTGTCGGACGAGGCGCGGGCGTTTTTCGACGCGGTAACGAGCGGGCTGGACGCGGCGGGCGTGAAATGGGCGCGGGCGGAAAGCCTGGTGCGCGGGCTGGATTACTACCGCCACACCGCGTTCGAATTCGTCCCCGATGAAGGCTCGGCAGCGGCGGCGGCGCTGGGTTCGCAGAGCACCATTCTGGGCGGCGGGCGCTACGACGGGCTGATGGAATCGCTCGGTGGCGCACCGACGCCTGCGGTGGGCTGGGCTGCGGGGATCGAGCGGCTGGCGATGTTGGTGGGGGAAGTGGGAGATGATCAGCTTGATGTCGTCGTCTTTGCAGAGAATGACGAAGCCATTCCCTATTGCATCGACTTGGTGACCAAGCTGCGTGTTGCAGGCGGTCCGGGCGACGGGTTCATCGCTGAAATGATAGTAACGGGTTCACCCAAGAAACGCTTTCAAAAGGCGTCGAAGGCAGGAGCAAGGGAAATCGTCCGGCTTCACGTCGAAGATAATGGTAGCTTGGCTTATCATGTCCATGTGCAAAACAACGAGACGAGTCAGGTGACGGACTTTCTGAAGCACGATTGGCCTCCCGTCCAAAAATCATGACCATACCCGCCGAACGCCTCCACCAGATCGCCAACCGCTTCGCCGAGCTCGAAGCGCGGATGGCCAGCGGGCAGCTGGAGGGCGAGGCCTTTGTCCAGGCCAGCCGCGACTATGCCGAGCTGGAGCCGGTCGCCAAGGCGGCGGCGGCGGTGCAGGCTATGCGCGAGGAAATCGCCGGGCTCACCGAAATGCTCGCCGATCCCGAAATGAAGGCCATGGCGGAGGACGAGCTGGAGACCCTCAAAAAGGCGCTGCCGCAAGCCGAACGCGCGCTCGCGCTTGCCATGCTGCCGCGTGACAGCGCCGACCAGCGCCCCGCCATGCTCGAAATCCGCGCGGGGACGGGCGGGGACGAGGCGGCTTTGTTCGCGGGCGATCTCTTCCGGATGTATGAACGCTTCGCCGCCGAGCAGGGCTGGCGGGTGGAGCCGGTCAGCATGAATGCGGCGGAAGTCGGGGGCTTCAAGGAAATCGTCGCCAATATCAACGGCACCGGCGTGTTCGCGAAGCTCAAATTCGAGTCCGGCGTCCACCGTGTGCAGCGCGTGCCCGTCACCGAAAGCGGAGGACGCATCCACACCAGCGCGGCGACCGTGGCGGTGCTGCCCGAACCGACCGAAGTCGATATGACGATCGACGACAATGATCTGCGGATCGACATCTACCGCTCCAGCGGCGCGGGCGGGCAGCACGTCAACACGACCGACTCTGCGGTGCGCATCACCCACGTTCCCACCGGCATCGTGGTGGCGATGCAGGACGAGCGCAGCCAGCACAAGAACCGCGACAAGGCGATGAAAGTGCTGCGCGCGCGCCTGTATGAAAAGCGCCGCGAGGAAGCGCACGGGGCCGAGGCCGAGGCGCGCAAGGCGATGGTCGGCAGCGGCGACCGTTCCGAGCGCATCCGCACCTACAATTTCCCGCAAGGCCGCGTGACTGATCACCGCATCGGCCTGACGCTGCACAAGCTCGACGAAGTGCTCGCGGGCACTGCGCTTGCCGAGCTGACCGACGCGCTGATCGCCGAGGACGAGGCGAAGCGGCTGGCGGCGATGGATGGCTAAAGCCCCCTCCTCTTCAGAGGAGGGGGTTGGGGGTGGTGGACACCCCGAACCGGGCGCGCATGACAGCACCACCCCCCCGCCCCCTCCTCTGAAGAGGAGGGGGAGTTATGTCGCCCAAGCCATCCGCGAGGCCACGACAAAGCTCGCCACCACCTCCGACACCGCGAGGCTCGATGCCGAGCTGCTGATGGCGCACGCTTTGGGCGTGTCGCGCTCCGATCTGCTGCTGCGGCATATGCAGGACGCCGTGCCTCCCGCATTCGCCGCGCTGGTGGAGCGCCGCGCCGCGCAGAAGCCGCTGGCTTATATCATCGGCACGCAGGAGTTTTTCGGGCGATCCTTCCTCGTCACCTCCGATGTCCTCATCCCGCGCGCCGATAGCGAGAGCGTGGTCGAAGCTGCGCTCGCTGCTGCGCCCGAAGCTAAGCGCATTCTCGATTGTGGTACCGGATCGGGTGCGCTGTTGCTGACGCTGCTGGCGGAAGTGCCCGCAGCCGAGGGCGTCGGGATCGATGCCTCGATGGGAGCTATCGCGGTGGCGGCGGCGAATGCCGGGCTGCTGGGGCTGGCCGAGCGCGCGCGCATCCTCCATGCCGATTGGACACAAAACGGCTGGGCGAAGGGTCATGGCCGGTTCGATCTCATCATCGCCAACCCGCCTTATGTCGAGACGGGCGCCGATCTTGCGCCCGATGTGCGCGGGTTTGAACCCGCCAGCGCGCTGTTTGCAGGGCCGGAGGGGCTGAATGATTACCGGATTTTGCTGCCGCAACTGCCCGATCTGTTGACAGAAAACGGCGTGGCGGTGCTCGAAATCGGCTATTTACAGGCCGCTGCCGTCACGCAAATCGCGGAAAAGCAGGGCTTTAGCGTGGAGGTGAAGCAAGATCTCGGCCAGCGCGACCGTGCGCTGGTCTTGCGAATAAAGCTTGGCAAAGGCGAATCGACTGGGTAACTCTCGAATCAGGCAGGAAAAGCGATGGGTCGCTCTCCGCCTCAACTCCGACATTTGTTGGCAGGCGCGGGTAACCGCTCGGCAACACGCAAATGAAGGGCAAACCAGCTCCCGATGGGCGGTTCGCGTGCAGACGCGATACGCCCGGCCCGATGGCGGGGAGAACGCAGCGAGGAAGCGAAGTTCCTTTGAATAACAATCGCAATAATAATCGTCGTCGTGGCCGCGGTAACAATAATCGTGGCGGCGGCAATCCCATGCAGGCCAACCGGATCGATAGCCGCGCGCGCGGCAATGCTCCGCAAATGCTCGATAAATACAAGAAGCTGGCGCACGAAGCGCAGCTGAATGATGATCGGGTGCAGACCGAATATTACCTGCAATTTGCCGACCACTATTTCCGCGTGATCGCCGATGCGAAAGCGCAGAAGGATGAATCGCAGCCGCGCCGCTCGAACGAGCGGCAGGACGAGCAGTTCGACGAGGACGAGGACGAGGATTTCCGCGAAGAGCGCAAGCCGCGCGCCCGCAACGGCCAACGCCCGCGCCGCGATGATGACGAGTTCGCGCAAGGCAGCGAAGGCGAAAGCGGCAATCAGGCGGACGACGACAATCCCTTTGTCCGCGCCGACCGTGACGAGGAGCGGGCCAAGCCCAAGCGCAAACCGCGCCCCGCACGCAAGCCAGCAGCCGAAGCGACGGATGATGATGACGGAGCGTTCGACGCGAGCCTCTTGCCCCCGGCCATTGCTCGTGCCAGCGAGAATGATGCGGGCGAAGATGCGGGCGAAGAAAAGCCCAAGCCCCGCCGCGGTCTGAAGCCGCGCCGCAAGCCGAGGGAAGACAGCGCCGCCGGCGATAGCGCAGGCGATGATGGCGGAGCGCTGGAAGCGGTCGGCTAAACCGGCATTGCAAACTTAAGGCGAGGCCGCACGGGTACCGGATATGACACCGGAGGAAACAGGCGCGCGGCGGTCTTGGCCGGTCATCGATCACCTTCCCCGCCGCGCATGGGCGTGGGCGCTTGGCCTTGGCCTTAGCAGCGCCTTCGGTTTCCAGCCCTTCGGCCTGTGGCCGCTCGCGCTGCTGGGCGTCGGCTTGGTGGCGCTGCTGATCGCGCGGGCCGAAACGCGCAAGCAGGCGCTGTGGCTTGGCTGGCTGTTCGGCTGGGCGCATTTCACTCTCGGCAATAGCTGGATCGCGACGGCGTTTACGTACCAGGCGCAAATGCCCGCCATCCTCGGCTGGGCAGCGGTGCCCTTGCTGGCGATCTATCTCGGACTGTTTCCCGCTTTGGCGGGCGTCGCGGCGAAGCTGGTCGTGCGATCAAGCCCCGGCTCTGGCCCGAACTGGGCCTTCGCGCTGGCCTTTGCGGGTGCTTGGATCATTGCCGAATGGCTGCGCAGCTGGGTTTTTACCGGCTATCCGTGGAATCCGCTGGCAATGGCGCTGCTCGGCCCGTTTGACCGGCCCGGCCTTGCCGCGCTGTCACCGCTGACGGGCACCTATGCGCTGTCGGGGATCGCCGCGCTGCTCGGCATGGCGGTTGTTCTGCTGGCGGCGGAGCGGCGCTGGCGCGTGGCGATGTTGGTGAGCGTGCTGCTGGCGGCCGGGATGTACTGGCCCGCCTCCGCCCCGCGCGAAGGCACGCTGGCGGTGACCATCGCCCATCCGAATATCCCGCAGCCCGACATCGCCAATCCCTACCGGTTCGAGCCGAATTACCGCACGCTCGCCGCGCTCTCCGCGCCAGCGGAAGGGCAGGGCGATGCAGCGCGGCTGGTGCTGTGGCCCGAAGCGGGCTTGGCGGATTATCTGCGCGACGGCTATCCGCAGCGCTACTACCGCTCGACCGCGTTTGAAAATCCGGAGCTTGCCCGCCGTCGCATCGGGCGCGCAATTGGCGAGCGCAGCGTGCTGCTCACCGGCGCGGTCGATCTGGAGATCGGGCCCGATGAAACGGGCTTTGTCCGCGCTTTGGGCGCGCGCAATGCCGTCACCGCGCTGTCTGCCGATGGGGCGATTCTCGCAGGCTATGCCAAAGCGCGGCTGGTGCCGGGCGGCGAATATCTGCCGATGCGCGAACTGCTCGAACCTATCGGCCTGTCTCGGCTGGTTGCAGGCAGCATCGATTTCTGGCCGGGGCCGGGGCAGCGCACGCTAGGCCTTGGTGCGGTTGGCGCGGTCAGCCCGCAGGTCTGTTACGAAATCATCTTTTCCGGCCGCGTGACCGACCGCAGCGCGCGGCCCGATTACATTTTCAATCCGTCGAGCGAAGGCTGGTTCGGCGCGGATGGCCCGCCGCAATTCCTTGCCCAGTCGCGGATGCGGGCGATCGAGGAAGGCCTGCCGGTGCTGCGCGCCACCAATCGCGGTTATAGCGCAGTGATCGACCCGCGCGGCGTGGTGCGTGCCTTTCTTCGCCCCGATGAAGCAGGGCGCATCGATGCCGTTATTCCGCCCGCCGCGCCGCTGACCTTGTTCGCGCGGCTCGGCAATGCGCTGGGGCTGATCTGGGCAGGGCTGTTTATTCTGGCGGCTATCGTTGCCATGCGCCGTGCGCGTGGGTAAGGCCCGCCGCTGACTATCCGAATCCCTTACCATGAGAAGGCAATCTCCAACATGCGCCAATCCTACCTGTTCACGTCCGAAAGCGTCTCCGAAGGCCATCCGGACAAGGTTTCCGACCAGATTTCCGACGCCATCGTCGATCTGTTTCTTTCCAAAGACTCCGAAGCGCGCATCGCCTGCGAAACGCTGACCACCACGCAGCTGGTCGTGCTGGCGGGCGAAATCCGCTGCAAGGGCGTGTACGAAAACGGCGAATGGGCACCCGGTGCCAAGGAAGAGATCGAAGCCACCGTGCGCCGCACGGTCAAGGAAATCGGTTACGAGCAGGACGGCTTCCACCACGAAACACTGACCTTCATGAACAATCTGCACGGCCAGTCCGCGCATATCGCCCAGGGCGTCGATGCCAACGGCAACAAGGATGAAGGCGCCGGCGACCAGGGTATCATGTTCGGTTACGCCACCGACGAAACCCCCGACCTGATGCCCGCGACGCTCTATTATAGCCACAAGATCCTCGAACGCATGGCGGCAGACCGGCATTCGGGCGTGGCCCCGTTCCTCGAACCCGACGCCAAGAGCCAGGTCACGCTGCGCTACGAAGGCAGCCTGCCCGTCGCCGCGACCGCCGTGGTCGTCTCGACCCAGCACGCGCCGGGTTATGACAGCGGTGAGAAGGAAGCCGAACTGCACGATTACGTGAAGCGCGTGGTGGCCGACGTGCTGCCGCCGGTGCTGCTGCGCGAAACCGAATATCACATCAACCCGACCGGCAGCTTCGAAATCGGTGGCCCCGATGGTGATGCAGGCCTCACCGGCCGCAAGATCATCGTCGATACCTATGGCGGCGCGGCCCCGCATGGTGGTGGCGCGTTCAGCGGCAAGGACCCGACCAAGGTGGACCGTTCGGCGGCTTACATCAGCCGCTATCTGGCGAAAAACATCGTCGCTGCGGGCCTCGCCACGCGCTGCACGATCCAGCTCGCCTATGCCATCGGCGTTTCCAAGCCACTGTCGCTCTATGTCGATACGCATGAGACCGGAACGGTGGGTGACGACAAGATCGAGCAAGCGATCATGGGTATCGCAAAGCTGGGCGGCCTGACCCCGCGCGGCATCCGCACCCACCTTGGCCTCAACAAGCCGATTTACCGCAAGACGGCAGCCTATGGCCATTTCGGCCGCAATCCCGAGGGCGATAGCTTCCCGTGGGAACGCACCGATCTGGTGGCGGACTTGAAAGCGGCTTTGGCTTGATAAAAGCCCCTTCCCTTGAGGGAAGGGGTTGGGGATGGGTGTGGCGCACCTATCGGCTGTCGAACCCCCACCCCCGACCCCTCCCCAGGGGGAGGGGAGTTTGGGCCTTGTGATGAAACAGTCTACCCATCGCATCCTCGCGCTGGATGCGCTGCGCGGGCTTGCGGTGATCGGCATTGTGCCGATGAATGTCATCGCCTTTTCGATGCCGCCCGCCGCCTATATCAACCCGCGTGCCTATGGCGGGGACGGGCCGCTCGAAACGCTGCTGTGGGCGATCAGCTTTGTGTTCGTCGAAGACAAGTTCCGCGCGCTTTTCGCGATGATGTTCGGCGCAGGTGTGGCGATCCTGCTGGACAAGGCGAGCGCGCATCCCTTGCGTGGGCATTTCGCCCGCATGGCGGCGCTGCTGCTGATTGCGATCACCCACGCGCTGTTGCTGGCGAACAATGACGTGTTGCGCAGCTATGCCGTCGCGGGGCTGGTGCTGCCGTTGGTCATCCGCTGGCGCGTGCGCACAATGTTGTGGAGCGCGGCGGCGCTGATGGCGGCGCAGCTCGCCTTCTCCGGCTATTACGCGGCGCAATGGCTGATGGCGCTGGGCGACGCCGCAGCGCAAAGCGCGGCCGAGGCGAATTATGGCTATAACCCGCAGGCGATTGCCGAGGCGATGGCCCGTAGCGAGATGGGCCTTGCCGAGCGGGTCGTCCACCGCATCGGCCAATGGCAGCAGCAGCTGACTTTCGTCGTCGCTTCGCTCCCCTCCACGCTGGCGGCGATGCTGGCCGGCGTGGCGTTGTGGCGCAGCGGATTGCTGGCGGGCGAATGGGAGCGGGCGCGGCTGTTGCGGCTGGCGGCGCAGTGTGCGGCGATTGCGCTGCCCGTGCTGGTGGTGCTAGCGGCTTGGTCTATCAGCAGCGGTTTCGATCCGATTGTCACCACCGCCAATGCGCTCGTCTGGAGCGCGCCCTTCGATCTGCTGCTCGGCATCGGCTGGGCGGCGCTGGCGATGGCGCTATTTGCAAGCGGCGGCGCGATCACGCAGCGGCTCGGAGCGGCGGGGCGGATGGCGCTTACCAATTATCTGGGCACCAGCGTGGTGTTCGGCAGTCTGTTCGCGAGCTGGGGACTGGGGCTCTATGCCGAGGTGACGCGCGCGCAGGCCTTGCTGCTCGGCCTTGTTCCCGTGGCGCTGATGCTGCTCGTCTCACCGCTGTGGCTCGCCCGCTTCCGCCAAGGCCTGGCGGAATGGCTGTGGCGCAGTCTCGCCAGCCTCAAAGCGAAGCCCTTCAGGCGGTAGCGCGAACTTTCGCGGTGTCCGCGCGCAGGTGCCGCGCGGCGAGGAAGTAGAACAGGGCCGCCAGCACATAGAACGCGCCGCCCGCCGCCATCGCCAGCGCAAGGCTCTGCGCCTCGCCATAATCGGCCAGCAACGCATCGCTTAGTAGCGCGACCAGCGTCGGCCCGACCCCGCCTGCCAGCGTGTAAATCCCGTTCAGCGTTGCCGAGGCGGTCGCGCGCATGCGCGGGTGCATCAGATTCTGCACGGTCGCAAAGGTGATGCCGAGATAGCTGAGCGTGAAGAAGATCGAGAGGCCGACGCAGATGAGCAGCATGGTCAGATCATCCTGCAACACGCCGAACGCGCCCAGCGGCCCGCCAATCGCAAGGCCAATGCCGGGGATCAGCGCATAGGCCGCCGGGTTGCGCTCCCCCAGCCGGTCGCCCAGCCACCCTGCGCCAACGATGGAGAGCGCGGCAGGCAGGCTCGCTAAAACGCCGGTGTAAAGCCCCGCTTCGGCCAGCCCCATGCCGAATTTGCGCACCAGCAGCGAGGCGAAAAAGAAGTTGAGCGCATAGGAGAGCGCGGCGGCGATAAAGCTGCCGAACACCAGATAGCGCGCGCTTGGGAGAGACCACATACGTTCGAAAAAGGCGCTGATCGGCGGGACGTCGTCGCTCTTTTCCGCATCGAATTGCCCGCGCGGCGGTTCGGCCACGAAAATATAAGCGGCAATGCCCAGCACGAAACCGGGGATCGCGGCGACAAGGAAGGTCGCCTCCCAGCTATAGGTCTGCGCCACATAGCCGCCGCCGACAAAGCCGATGAAAGCGCCCAGAGGCGGCGAGAGCAGCAGGATCGAGATCGCGAGGCCGCGTCTGTTGGCGGGGAAATAGTCGGAAATAACCGACTGGTTGGGCGGCAGGCCAATCGCCTCGCCCAGCCCCACGCCCATGCGCGCGGTGAGCAGTTGCCCCCAGCTTCCCGCCAGCCCGCAGGCCGCGGTGAAGACCGACCAGATCGTCACCCCGCCCGCAATCAGCGTCAACCGTCGCACCCGCTCGGCAAAGCGCGCTGTGACGAACCCGCCCAGCACGTTGAGCGCGGCAAAGGCCCAGGTCAGCATCGAGACCTGCGTGTCGGTCAGCCCGAATTCGAGCTTGATCGGCTCGACCAGCACATTGACGACAATGCGGTCGACAAAGCCCACCGTCGCAATGGCTGCGAGTATGCCGAGCGCGAGCCACGGCGAATTGCGGCGGGTGTTCATGGCACGGGGTTTAGCAGCAATCGGGCGGAGGGGTAGGGGATTGGCGTGTCGCCATTTCCTGCCGCCGTAAACCCACCCCGCTGCGACTAGTTCACTGCGTTCACAAGTCTCGCTGCCCCTCCCTTGAGGGAGGGGTTGGGGTGGGTGTGCGACGCTGGTTATGCCAACGACGGCTCCCGCAAGAACCGCCGTTAGTTAGTCCTGTGGAAGACGCTCAAACCTCCGCCACCACGTCCTTGTTCTCGCGCACCCACAGGCCGACCTTGCGGCCGTAGAGCGCGATGGCGCGCATGTTGAAGAAGTGCCAGCAGCCCAGCACCAGTACGGCGAGACCGACTTTGGTGGCGACGAAGCGGATGGCCTCGGCATAGGTGGTCGGCTCTGCGCCGAGGCTGATCGTCAGCAGGATGAAGCCGATATTGACGAGATAGAACCCGACCACAAGCAGATGGTTGGTGCTGCGCGCGAGCACTTCATCATGCCCGAAGCAATCGATCAAGAACACCTCGCCATTCACGCTAAGCGTCCGCGCGACCCAGCCGGTCATGCCGATGGCGATGATAAGATAGGCGAAATAGCTGACTTCGATCATGCGTATTCTCCTTTGTTTGGAGGGGTCAGTAGATAAGATCGTGGATGGGATTGGGCTCCGGCTCCGCCTCGGTTTCCTCGCGCTCTGCCCGAAGGCGGTCGCGGTGATTGGCCCACGAAAGGGCGGTGGTGAGACCGGCAAGCATTCCGCCAAATGCCAAGGCGTAGGCGCTACCTTCGAACCACAAGTCCGTTCCGTGAAGCAGCGTGAGAACGATCATTGGAATGATCGCCCCTGCTCCGGCTCCGGCAGCGGCGTAGATGCGCTCGCTCTCCGCCCCGCGCTGTTCGAGGAACGCCGTCAGCGGGAGGCCGATCACGGTCATGGAACCGAAGGTAACCCCACCGGCAATGAGCACCGGAAAGATCGCCAGCAATAGTCCGCCGATTTCTCCTGATACTGCGAAGACGAAGCCGATAGGGAGTGTCAGCAAGAGCCAGGGGCCGCCGCCCACCAATGTGCCAAGGCCAACTGCCCGGATAAATGCCAATCTGCTTCGCTCTTGCATGATATGTTTGTCCTTTCGGTAAAAACGGAAATATGAGAGCGCAGTTTGACGTGATGGAAAGCTGCCTTGGCTAACGGAGTTAGTGCTTCGTCCCGCCGCTCTGGCTGCGGACGGGGATGAAGCGGGCGACTTTGCCACCCATTTTCATCAGCGCGACCAGCGTCGGGCGGGGCAGGCGGCGGACGTCGTCGTACCAGCCGCCCAGCGTGCCGAGGAACTGGTGCATCCGCCCGATCCGCTCGCGCACGTGTTCGGGCACATCATCGCGCGCGGCGAGCTGGTCGGTGAGGTCGGACAGGGTCTGGATTGTCGGATCGATCTCGCGCTTCTTGCGCTCGATCACGATCTTCATGAGCATATCCCACAAATCCAGCTCGGCCTCGAAATGGTCGCGCCGGTCGCCGATCAGATGGGTGCGGCTGACAATACCGTAGCTTTGCAGCTCCTTGAGTGCGGTCGAGACATTGCTACGCGCGAGGCCCAAGGTCTCGCAAATATCCTCCGCGTGCATCGGCTCCTTGCTGAGATAGAGCAGCGCGTGCACCTGGCTGACCGAGCGGTTCACGCCCCACTGGCTGCCCATTTCCCCCCAATGGAGGATAAAGGCGCGCGCCTCCGGAATGTCTATGATTGCTGCCTTTGCCACGACTCGCCGCCGCCTTTCTTAATTTCTGTAAGTTCAGAAATATAGGAATGATGCGCTTTGTCAACGATCATCGGCGCTTCGTCCTTGCGGCCTTGACCGGCTGCCCCATCTGCTATCAAGTCGTTGTGATCTTTGGGGAGCACCACACCTATGCCAGCAGCCGCCATGGCGTTCCACGGCGTTACCAAGCGTTTTGGTGACTTCACCGCCGTCGACAATCTGAGTTTCAGCATTCCGGAAGGCAGCATTTTCGGCTTTCTCGGCGGCAATGGCGCGGGCAAGACCACCAGCCTGCGCATGGCGCTCGATATCCTCTCGCCCACCAGCGGCAGCATCGAAGTGCTGGGCGTCGCCCCCAGCCGCGAGAACGCGGCGGAGATCGGCTTCCTTCCCGAAGAGCGCGGCCTATACAAAAAGATGAGCGTGCTCGACACCATCGTTTATTTCGCGCGGCTCAAACAGATGGAACCCGCTGCGGCCAAGGCGGCGGCGATGGCGCTGCTTGAGCGGCTCGACATGGCCGACCGCGCCAAATCGCCGATTGAAAAGCTCTCCAAGGGTCTCGCGCAAAAGGTGCAGGTGGCAACCGCGCTGGTCAATTCGCCCAAGCTGCTGATGCTCGACGAGCCGTTTTCGGGCCTCGATCCGGTTAACCAGGCGATGCTCGAAGAGCTGATCGCCGATGCCGCCAAGGGTGGGGCGACGGTGATTTTCTCCACCCATGTGATGCAGCACGCCGAGCGTTTGTGCGACAGCCTGCTGATGCTCGCCAAGGGCACCAAACGGTTCGACGGCACGCAGGAGGAAGCGCGCGCCGCGCTCCCCAGCCGCCTGACGCTGACCGCCAAGGCCGATCCTGCCGCGCTCACCGGCGTCACCAAGGCGCGGGCGCAGGGCGATCCGGCGGATGGTTGGCAAAGCTACGCGGTCGAACTGCAAGCCGGAATGCCGCCCGAAGCCTTGCTTGAACATTGCACCACCACCGGCTTCGCTTTGCGCAGTTTCGATGTGCAAACGCCCAGTCTGCACGAGGTGTTCATCCACTTCGTCGGTGCCGAACCGGAGATGGCCCAATGAGAAACATCCTGCTCGTCGCCACTCGCGAAATCCGTCAGGTGATCGCCACCAAGGGCTTCTGGATCATGCTCGCCGCGGTGCCGATTGCGCTCGCCATTTCGGGCTTTGCCAGCAAGCAACTCGCGCCCGAGGACACCACCGCCTACACCGTGATCGACGAAAGCGGGCGCTTTGACGACGTGATCGAGGCGCGCGTTGATTTTAGCTACCAGCAGCAAATGCTCCGCGATCTCGCGGAATATGTCGAAAAGTGGGACTTGGAAACGGCGGCGGGCGATGCGCCGTGGGCCAACCGGCAGGCGTGGCTCAATCCGGCGGAAGTACAACGTTTCATCGACATGGGCGGCGCGGAAGCCGCGGTTGAGGCGCTGGAGCCCGACCTCGCTGACAATGTCCCTCCCCATGATGTCGAAGACCCTTTCTACGTTCGCGTGCCCTTGCCCGATGGCGTGGAGATTCCGGCGAGCGGGACCGAACTATCGGCCAGCCTGCTCGCCGCCTTCGAGGACGACATTTCCTTCGAGGATCGGCGATTGCCCTACGGCGCAGTGTTGCACATTCCGGCGAACTTCGGCGAACCGGGTGCCGAGGCGCGCATCTTCAGCAATGGCCGCTCCAACACGTCATTGATCCGCCATTTTCGCGACCTGCTGGACGAAACCGTGCGCTCGGACGCGTTCACTTCGCAAGGGATCGACCCGTCAATGGCAGCGGGCATCGGCGCGATGCAGGCGCCCGTATCGGTGATCGAGCCGCCGCCCGGCGGCGGGCGTAACCTCACTTTCACGCGCTCTCTCGTGCCCATCGGACTTGTCTATTTGCTGCTGATAACAGCTGTGACGACCGGCTCGTTGATGCTGCAAGGCGTGGTGGAGGAACGCTCGAACAAGCTGGTTGAAAGCGTGCTTGCTTGCGTCAAGCCCGATACGCTGATGCAGGGCAAGCTGCTCGGCTTGGGTGCGGTCGGTCTCGTGATCGTCCTGACATGGGCGGGAACAGCGGCAATTGCCGCACTGTATTTCGAAGGCTTTGCGGCCGAAATCCTCAGGCCATCATTGGAAGAGCTGCAAGATCCGCTGCTCATCACCGCAATGATTATCTACTTCCTCGGCGGCTATATCGTGCTTGCCATGCTGTTCCTCGCCATCGGCGCGATCAGCGAGAGTATGCAGGACGCGCAAAGCTATCTCACGCCGGTGATTTTCCTCATCATGATCCCCGTGCTGGTGGTGATGCAGGCGGCGCTCAAAGGCCCGAACGAGCCGGTAGCAGTGATCCTGTCATGGATCCCGCTCTACACGCCCTTCGCGATGCTGGCCCGCATGGGCAGCGGCGTGGCGACATGGGAGATTATCGGGACGATAGCACTGCTGGCGGCGTTTATCTGGCTGGAGCTGAAACTGCTCGGCAACCTCTTCCGCGCCAGCCTGCTCAACGATGGCAAGCCGACCTGGAAGCGGATCGTCAGCTGGGTGAAATCGCCGACAGCGGGGCGTTAGGGGTTTTCAGCTGCATTGCTGCACTGCTGCCAATTGCTCGTTTGACAGTGGTGCCTCGGATGTGACGCGAATTCGTGTCCCCGCTCCGACCGAGGGCAGAATGATGATTTGGTGACCGTCAGACGAGACGAGGATGCGGCCGTTATCTCTGTTTGCGGGAAGTAACTCTTCAATGTTGCCGAATGCGTTTACCGTTCTGTGCCTGATACAATCGCGCGTTTGGTAAACCGAATAGCGCCCTACGGCGGAATAGGTGTGCGTGCTGTTCTTCCAAAGTCCGCTTTGCCACGCCCCAATGCCGACACCCGCCAACAATAGAGTAAGGAGCAGCGGCCGGAACCGTGTCATCAGCCCGCCCTGAAATCCGCCACGATCTCGCCGGTCGCGCCCACTTCGGCTTCGTGGCTTTCCTCGCGCCAAGTCTCGGCGAGCGCCGCTTGCTCCCATTGCTGCATGGCGGGGTGGGCGAGGATGTGATCGACCCAGACTTGCGCCGCGCCGACATCCAGTCCGTGGGTGCGGATGCGGAAGGCGACGGGGGCGTAGAAGGCGTCCATCGCGGTGAAATCCGGGCCGGCGAGCCACGGGCCGCCGAAGCTCTCCAGACCTTGCGTGAACAGCTCGGTAATCCGCGCCACATCCTTGCGCAGCGCCGCATCATGCGGGGCCATTTTGACCCGCACGCCGACATTCATCGGGCACTGGTTGCGCAAGGCGGAGAAGCCGCCATGCATTTCAGCGACCGCGCACATGGCAAAGGCCCGCGCGGCTTCGTCCTGCGGCCAAATGCCATCATGCCGCTCCGCCAGATAGAGGACGATGCCGAGCGAATCCCACACGGTGCGCTCGCCGTCGATCAGGCACGGCACTTGCCCGGTGGGGGAGAAAGCGCGGAAGGCCTCGTAATTCACCGACTGCGTAAACGGCTCCAGCCGGTCGGTGAAGCGAATGCCGAGCGCCTGCATCAGTACCCAGGGCCGCAGCGACCAGCTCGAATAGTTCCGGTTCGCGGTGATCAGCGTGTAGGTCATGCAGGGCTCCTTGCCGACATGGCGGGCCATGCCTTCCATGTGCCCACGCCATAGGCAATGCCGTAGACCATCACGATGAGCGAAGACCAGAGGGTAAAGGCGTCGGTCAATTCGGGTCGCCAGAGATGGAGTGGAATGAGTCCAAAACCGCGCACCAGATAGATTGCCGAAATCGCCACCAGCCCGGTGCGCAACAGCGGCAGGCGGGCGAAACGGCCCGCGCCGGAAAAGGCGAACAGCGCCCAGATGGCGAGGATCGCGGCGATGCCCAGCGTCATCAAATGAGGCCAAATTTCGCCGCGCGCCGCTGCCATCGCGATTTCCTCGCCTGCGCCAAAGAAGCGGTACCATTCCTCACCGCCCACAATGCAGCCGATGTGGAGCGCGGATGCGGAAAGCGACAGCCAGCCACCGGCCACGAGCCATGTCGAGCCGGGACTGGCTGCAACGCGCATCAGTTGCGATACTGCATATTGATCGTGATGCGCGTCACGCCGCTGGCCGCGTTAAACCCGGTGCGGTCAACCCCCGGCGGTGTCGGTACACCGAGGAAGCTGCCGACGCGCGGATTGTTCGACATGCCTACGCCGTCGGTCGAATAATCGACTTCGCGGTTGCCGTTCTCGTCATGCTGCACCGCGATGGCGTAGCGACCGGTTGAATCGAGCGGCACGCACACCGTCATGCTGCCCTGGCGCGGGCGCGCATCGAGGCGGGTGAGGTAACGCTGGCTGCGCAGCCAGTCCCGGTCGGTCGCATTATAGGTGCGCACGAACAAATTACCGCGCGAAGACCGCAGGCCGGTGATCGTGACGCGCACGGCGGGGCCTTCGCCAGAAGCGCATTCGCGCATATCATTGCTGATGACGCGGGCATATTGCGCGGCGGCGGGCACGCTGACGCTCATCGCGCCGATCACTGCTGCTGCCGCCAGAACTGTCTTGCCACGCGCGAAGCGTTTGAAAGAAATCATGTCGGTTCCACCTGTTGCCGGTCAAAAACTCAGCTGCCACACGCAGCGCCCGGATTGGCGCGCCCTATCCACACTCTTCACTGACTCTGCGCTGAACCTGTGATGGGCACGCCGCCGCGCTTTACAAGGCTTTACCGGCGGCAGAGGCCCTAGCTGACGTAGTGCGCCGCGGTCTTCGCCGCCACTTCCTCGGCCGTGACGCCGGGGGCCATTTCGATGAGCCGGAAGGGGCTGTCATGGTCGGGCCGGTGGAAAACGGCGAGATCGGTGATGATCATGTCGACGACATTGGTGCCCGTCAGCGGCAGAGTGCATTCGGGAATGAATTTGGGATCGCCGTGCTTGCTGGTGTGCTCCATCACCACGATGATCTTTTTGACGCCCGCGACCAGATCCATCGCGCCGCCCATGCCCTTCACCATTTTGCCCGGGATCATCCAGTTGGCGATATCGCCGTTCTGCGCCACTTCCATCGCGCCCAGCACCGTCAGGTCGATATGCCCGCCACGGATCATGCCGAAGCTGGCCGCGCTGTCGAAATAGGCGCTGTGCGGCAGTTCGCTGATCGTTTGCTTGCCCGCATTGATGAGGTCGGCATCCACTTCGTCCGCGTAGGGGAAGGGGCCAATGCCGAGCATCCCGTTCTCGCTTTGCAGCGTTACCTGCATCCCTTCGGGAATATGGTTCGCCACCAGCGTGGGAATGCCGATGCCGAGATTGACGTAGTAGCCGTCTTGCAGTTCCTTGGCGGCGCGGGCGGCCATTTCATCGCGGGTCCAGGGCATTGCTTTAGTCCTTCAGTTGACGGGATTGGGAATGAGAAACCAGCTGGAGCCGAGCATCGGGTCGAGCGCTTCGGCAGCGGCGGGGTTGCGCAGGAACAGGAACAGATCGTCGAAATCGCTGCGAGTATCGCCCGCCATGGCGATGACGCAGTGGGTTTCGAGCAGGGCGCGGCGGCGGCGCTGCTTTTGTTCACCGGGAAACCGCATCACGAACAGCGGATCGCGGCGCGAGGGGTCTAGCCCGGTCGCCTCCAGAATATCGCGCACCCGCGCCGCATCGGTCGGCTCGCGGTCGGTCATCCAGGCTATCGCGATATTGCGCCCGCGCAAGTGGCTGACCACCGCGCGCAATTGCGGATCGGAGAGGCGCGGCGCATCCAAAGGCATCAGCCCGCCTTCGGGATCGAGATCGATCAGCACGGCGGGAATCCCCGCCTCGCAGCGCGCGCGGGTCGGCTGCACCGCGCTGGGATTGGCGAGCAGGGCGGAGAAGCTGCCTTCGAGCGATTGGTCTTCGCTCTGCGGCAGCGCCGCCTCGGCAAAGACCCGCAAATCGCCATAGGGGCCGATCGAGGGGACGGGCAGGGCAGGCGCGGGCAGTTCGCTGGCGGTGATGATGGTGTAGCCCGGCAAATCGCCGATCTCGACATCCTCCACGTCGCGGTCGGTGCCTTCGACCAGCGCCTGCAAAGTCCGCTCGCCGAACACCGCGTTGGACGCCATCACCCCGCCCGCCGCGAGCGGAATCGCCGCAGCCGCCAGCACGCAGCCTTGCAGCAAGGCCGCGGTGGTGAGCGCGAGGAGAGAGCGGACGAGCTTCAATGCGATTTGCCTGCGTCCTGAATTGTCTCAAGCCCGGTCGTATTGCGATCCCGCTCCATATCGACACCCTGCCAGATCCGCTCGAGCGCGGCCTCTTCGCTCAATCCATGCGCCTGGGCATAGGCGCGGGAGGCGTGGCGAATGCAATCGACCATCAGCATTCCGAACATTTCGGGTTCTTGCAGCACGCCGGGATTGATGATGCAGGTCGCTGGGCCGTTATTTTCCACCCACAGCCGTGCTACTTCTACCGCGTTTTGTAAAACGTCGATTCCGTCGACATCCAGCGCGCCGGGATACTTCTCTGCCGATGCAACGACTTTGGGTTTGCCTTTACCGAACATTACGCCACCTCGCGTTCGCGGGTGGTGGTGAATTCGATCTTCTTTTCATACGGCGCACCCACGATCATCCGCTGCACGAAGACGCCGGGCAGGTGGATGCTGTCGGGATCGAGCGCGCCTGCGGGCACCACTTCCTCGACTTCCACCACGCAGACCTTGCCGCAGGTGGCGGCGGGCTGGTTGAAATTGCGCGCGGTCTTGCGGAACACCAGATTGCCCGTCTCGTCCGCCTTCCACGCCTTGACGATAGACAGGTCAGCGAAAATGCCGTGTTCGAGGATATAGGCCTCCATCACGCCATCACTATTGGCGAAATCCTTGCGCTCCTTGCCCTCGGCCACCTGCGTGCCGACACCGGTTCTGGTGTAGAAGCCGGGAATGCCCGCACCGCCCGCGCGCATCCGCTCGGCCAGCGTGCCTTGCGGACAGAATTCGACTTCCAGCTCGCCCGCCAGATACTGCCGTTCGAACTCCTTGTTCTCGCCAACATAGCTGGAGATCATTTTCGACACCTGCTTGGTGCGCAAAAGCTTGCCGATGCCTTCATTGTCGATCCCTGCATTGTTGCTGGCGAAGGTGAGGTTCTTCACCCCGCTTGCCTGGATCGCATCGAGCAGCCGTTCGGGAATGCCGCACAGGCCGAACCCGCCCGAAGCGATGAATAGGCCGTCTTTCAGCAAGCCATCAAGGGCAGAGGCGGCATCGGGATAGAGCTTTTGCATGGGTTACATCCTTCCAGGCGATTGGCGCGGTGATCGCTGCCCGCAGATAATGGCTGCGTTCCCCCCTGTCACCCCAGCCCTGCTTCATGGCCTGTCACACCGCGTTGCGCGCGCTGCGGTGCAGCAATCGGGCGCAAAAAACAAACGCCGCGACTAAATTGACAGCGATGTCAGTCAAAATTCCATACTATTAACTCTTAAAAACAATGTCTAAGATGCTTGTTGCAGTCTGCGCAACCTGCATTGCTCATTTCGCACTTGCGAAATGATCCGGGTCAAAGCATATCTCTCCCTGCCTTTCAGGCATCCTCTCCCAAAACTTTTCAGGCCCGGCTGGTTCATCCAACCGGGCCTTTTTTCTTGTCCCGGCCCGGCGGCATTGCCGCGAAGGCCGAATGGACATTTGCAATCGCTCCACCCGCCACCTAATTCCTGCCTCACGATTGAACGCGAGAGGAATGGTGCCGCATGGCCAAAGATGACGCATCGGGTCTGGAAGCCGGAGCAGCAAGGTTGCAGGTCGCCGCCGCGCGGCAGGAGGAATCGGGCCGGGGCGTCGTGCGGATGCCGCGCAGCGCCTTCCAGACGCTGGGAATTACCGAAGGTGATCCGGTGGAAATCTCCGGCAAGCGCATGACCGTGGCGCTCGCTCTGCCCGCCTATGACGAGGACGAGGCGCTCGCCGTAATCCGCTTGGACGGCCTCCAGCGCGGCAATGCCGAAACCGCCTCGGGCGAACACGTCATCGTCCGCCGCGCGCAAAGCAAGCCCGCCACCCGCGTCGTGTTTGCCCCCGCGCGCAAGGAAATGCGCTTGCAAGGCCCAACCGAGGCGTTGAAGCGCGTCTTTTTCAAGAAGCCCGTGGTCGCGGGCGATCTGGTCGCCACCCACGGCCAGCAGCCGGTGCAGAACGTGCCGCCCGAAGTGCGGCGGATGTTCAACGCGCCCGCCTATGCGCTTACCCAGATCCGCCTGCAGGTTGTCAGCACCAGCCCCAAGGGCATTGTGCATATCGACGAGGATACCGAGGTCGAGCTGCGCGCCGAGTTTGAAGAGCCCCGCGATGCGCGCGGTATGATCAATTACGACGATGTCGGCGGGATGGACGATACCATCAAGGCCTTGCGCGAAATGGTGGAATTGCCGCTGCGCTACCCCGAACTGTTCACGCGGCTCGGCGTCGATCCGCCCAAGGGCGTGCTGCTGCACGGCCCGCCCGGCACCGGAAAGACGCGGCTGGCGCAGGCGGTGGCGAACGAGAGCGACGCCGAGTTCTTCATTATCAACGGCCCCGAAATCATGGGCAGCGCCTATGGCGAGAGCGAAAAGCGGCTGCGCGAAGTGTTCGAGGAAGCCGAACGCAGCCAGCCCGCCATCGTCTTTATCGACGAGATCGATTCGATCACGCCCAAGCGTGACCGCACGCAGGGCGAAGCGGAAAAGCGGCTGGTCGCGCAATTGCTCACGCTGATGGACGGCTTGCAGTCGCGCGCCAATGTGGTGGTGATCGCTGCCACCAACCGGCCCGATGCTATTGATGAGGCTTTGCGCCGCCCCGGCCGGTTTGACCGCGAGATCGTGATCGGCGTGCCCGACGATAACGGCCGCCGCGAAATCCTCGCCATCCACACCCGCGGAATGCCGCTGGGCGAAGGCGTCGAGCTGATGGAACTGGCGCGCTCCACCCACGGCTTTGTCGGCGCCGATCTGGCCGCGCTCACCCGCGAAGCGGCGATTGAAGCGGTGCGCCGGATTATGCCCAAGCTCGATCTCGAAGCGCGCGAGATTCCCGCCGAAGTGCTCGACGAGCTATGCGTCGAGAAGTCCGACTTCCGCGAGGCGCTGAAGCGCGTGCAACCTTCGGCCATGCGCGAAGTCATGGTGCAGGCGCCCACCGTCAGTTGGAGCGATCTTGGCGGGCTGGATGACGCGATCGACAAGCTGAAAGAAGGCGTCGAACTGCCGCTGAAGAACCCGCAGGCGTTTGACCGGCTGGGTATCCGTCCCGCCAAGGGCTTCCTGCTCTACGGCCCGCCCGGCACCGGCAAGACCCTGCTGGCAAAGGCGGTGGCGAAGGAGGCCGAGGCGAACTTCATCTCGATGAAATCGTCCGACCTGCTCTCCAAATGGTATGGCGAGAGCGAGCAGCAGATCGCCAAGATGTTCGCCCGCGCGCGCGCCGTGGCCCCCTGCGTGGTGTTCATTGATGAGATCGATTCGCTCGTCCCCGCACGCGGTTCGGGCGCAAGCGAACCGCAGGTGACGGCGCGCGTGGTCAACACGATTCTGGCTGAAATGGACGGGATGGAGGAGCTTTCCTCTATTGTCGTGATCGGCGCGACCAACCGTCCCGCGCTGGTCGATCCCGCGCTGCTGCGGCCCGGCCGGTTTGACGAGCTCGTCTATGTCGGCCCGCCCGATGCGGCAGGGCGCGAGCATATTCTGAAGATCCACACCAAAAATATGCCGCTGGCCGAGGATGTTGATCTGGCGGCGATTGCGGCAAAGGCCGAACGTTTTACGGGTGCCGATCTGGAAGACGTGGTGCGCCGCGCCGGTCTCAACGCGATCCGCCGCGCTGACGGCGCGCCTGATAGCGTGACCAAGGCCGACTTTGCCGCCGCGGCGGAAGACAGCCGCGCCACGGTCACGCCGCAGATGGAAGTCGAATACAAGAAGATGAAAGGCGAGCTGAAAAAGCGCGCTGCCGAAGTCCGCCCCATCGGCTTCATCACCGACGGGATGGTGGAAAGCACCCGCGATTCGAAGCATTGATGGTCATTCCTCCCCGTGCCGCAGGCATGGGGAGGGGGACCACACGCAGTGTGGTGGAGGGGTCTAGTCCCCCGCTGCTTCACAAATAGCGACCATTGCCTCCGCGACGCGGGACGGGTCGGCGAGGACTTCGCTCGCGGGAAACCGGATCACCGTAATCCCCTGCTCGAGCAGCCACGCATCGCGTTGGCGATCATGTTCGGGGTTATCGCCCATGTCATGCGCTGCGCCATCAATCTCAAAGCCATGCTTTGCCTGCGCGCAGTAGAAATCGAGAACGAATTTCCCCACGGGATGCTGCTTGCGGAATTTGAGTCCGGTTTTCCGGGCACGCAGTTCGCGCCAGAGCAAGCCTTCGGGAAGCGTCAGCTGCCTCCGCAGTCGCCGTGCCTTCGCATAGTCGTGATCTCTCTTCCGCAACGTTGCACACCCCTCCGTCAGTCCTTCGACAGGCTCAGGACTGCCACCTCCCCATTCGCTTTCGCGAACGGGGAGGAACGTTAAGCAGCCCCCCCCACCTCATCCGCCTTCGGATGCCCGCCGGGCACTTCCAGCCGGTGGCGGATCAGCGCGTCGGGCAGATTTGTTCGCAGCCAGTCGAGCATATGCTCGCGCAAGTCGCAGCGCAGCGTGAACAGATCGCCGATGGTGGACGAGCTGACCGACAGGCGCACCTGCACGCTTTCGGGGAAGGCTTCGGTCATCAGCGTTTGCACCGTGCGCCCGTCCCACAGCGGATGCGCGGCGACAAAACGTTCGACTTCGGCACGGATCGGCGCAATGTCGGTGACCGGATCAAGATGCAGGAACACCGGCCCGGTCAGCTTCTCGTTCCGGCGTGACCAGTTCTCGAAACTTTGCTCCAGCACCTGTGCAGTGGGCACGATGACCGCGCGTTCATCCCAGGTGCGCACGATCAGATAGGCCATGTGGATTTCCTCCACCCGCCCCGTATGCCCGTCGATCACCACCAGATCGCCCAGCCGCAGCGGTTCGGTAATCGCGATCTGCATTCCGGCGATCAGCGATTTCAACGCAGGCTGCGCCGCCGCGCCAACGGCCAATGCGGCAAGACCGGCAGAAGCAAGCAGCGTCGCGCCGATATTCTTCACCGCCGGAATGGTGAAGAGCACCAGCCCAACGGTAATCACGATGATCGCCACGGTCGCGGTGCGCGAGAGGATGGCGATGCGCGTGCGGCGGCTGCGCGTGGCTACCGGGTCAGCCGAGGCATCCAGGCGGTATTCCAGCACCGCAGTAAAAGCGCGCACGGCCGCATAGGCGATCCAGCCCAGCAGCAGCGGCCGGATCAGCGTGGCCACCGGCTCCCACAGCGCTTCCAGCGCGGGGACGGCTTGCGCCGCCAATGTCACCGCGATCGCAATGGCAGACCATTTGATCGGATTGCGGATGCGCTTCAGGATCAGGTCGTCGGCCTGGTTTTCGGACTGCCGCGCAATCCGCAGCACCACCGCGTAGATGACGCGGAACGCGGCATAGGCGACCAGCACCGCGAGGATGAGCGCGATGGCAGCGACGCCCAGCTCTTCCCATTGGATGGCCCAGTTGCGCGGATCGAAACGGTACATCAGGCAAGTCCTCTAACAGGCGGTCGGGCGCAAGGGGGCATCAATGCGCATCATCCCAGCTGGCGCCGGTGCCGATTTCAATCCCCAGCGGCACGGAGAGTTCCACTGCGGGAAGCGCGGCCTCGGCCATCACCCGCTCGATCACCGGACTGGCGGCTTCGATATCTGTCTCGGGCAATTCGAACACCAGTTCGTCGTGTACTTGCAGCAGCATTCGGACATTGCCGAGGCCTTCCGCCTGCAGCGCGGGGAGCATCCGCACCGTCGCGCGCTTGATGATATCGGCGCTGGTGCCCTGGATCGGCGCGTTGATCGCGGCGCGTTCGCTGCCTTGGCGTTCCATCTGGTTCTTCGCATTGATGCGCGGGAACCATGTTTTGCGCCCGAACAACGTCTCCGAATAGCCCTTCGCCCGCACGCTTTCCAAGGTGGAGTGGATGTAGGACTGGATGCCGGGGAAGCGCTGGAAATAGGTGTCAATCTTGGCCTGCGCCTCATCCGGCTCGATGCCGAGGCGGGTGGCGAGTCCCCAGCGCGAAATGCCGTAGAGAATGGCGAAATTGATCGTCTTCGCCGCCGCACGTGTGTCGCGGGTCACTTCGCCATACATCTCCTTGGCGGTTCGCGAGTGGATGTCCTCGCCGTTCGCGAAGGCCTCTTTCAGCTCGGGCACATCGGCCATATGCGCGGCGAGGCGCAGTTCGATCTGGCTGTAATCGGCGGCGAGCAGGACATTGCCGTCCTCGGGCACAAAGGCCTTGCGGATCTGCCGCCCGATTTCGGTGCGGATCGGGATGTTCTGCAGGTTCGGATCGGTGGAGGACAATCGCCCGGTCTGCGCGCCCACCAAGCTGTAGCTGGTGTGCACGCGCCCCGTTTCAGGGTTGATCGCATCCTGCAAGGCATCGGTATAAGTGCTCTTGAGCTTCGAGAGCTGCCGGTATTCGAGCACCTTGTTCGCAATCGGCGCGCCTTCGCCTGCGAGGCGTTCGAGCACGCTCTGGTCGGTCGAATATTGCCCGCTCTTGCCCTTTTTGCCGCCCTTGTAGCCGAGCGTATCGAACAGCACGTCGCCCAGTTGCTTGGGGCTGCCGATGGTGAAGGGAGCGCCCGCCTCGGCGTGAATCTCGGTTTCCAGCGCGGCGATGGCTTCAGCGAAGGTTTCGGACAGGCGCGCGAGTTCGGCGCGGTCGACCTTGATGCCTTCGCGCTCCATCCGGGCGACCACCGGGATGAGCGGGCGGTCAACCCTCTGGTAAATCCGCACAGCGCCTTCATCAGGCATCCGCCGCGCCAGATGCGCGTGGAGCCGCCATGTCACATCGGCATCCTCGGCGGCGTATTGGGTGGCCTTGTCCAGCGGCACCTCGCCGAAAGGAATGGCCTTTTTACCGGTGCCGCACACATCCTTGAACGCGAGCGGGGTGTGGCCGAGATGGCGCTCTGACAATTCGTCCATCCCATGCCCGCCGCCGATTCCGTCTTGCGAGCGGCCTGCATCGAGATCGAAGCTCATAATCATCGTGTCATCGACCGGGCCGACGGCAATGCCTTGGCGGGCGAGGACGTTGATATCGTATTTGATATTCTGCCCGATTTTCACCACCGCATCGCTCTCCAGCAGCGGCTTCAATGCGGCGATGGCGGCGGCGCGGTCGATTTGCTGCGGTTTCTCGGCGAACATATCGCTGCCACCATGCGCGAGGGGGATGTAGCACGCGTCATTGGGGCCGAGCGCAAGGCTTACGCCGACCAGCTCGGCGGAAATCGCATCGAGGCTGTTTGTCTCGGTATCCACCGCGACCGAATGCGCGGCATGGGCGCGGGCGATCCAATGCTCCAGCCGCTCCATCGTCTGCACCGTTTCATAGGCAGAGCGATCAACCGCGGGCATTTCGGGCAGCGGCTGCACATTGCCCGCGGGCGCGTGCGCTTCGCCCTTGGTGTCAGCCTTGGCAGGGTTGAGATTGTTGGCGCGCACCGGACTGCCCGTGCCCGCTTCCAGCCGTTTCAGCAGCGAATTGAAGCCGTGAGTTTGCAGGAACGCGGCCAACGGTTCGGGCGGGATGCCCGCCAGCTTCATCTCATCCAGCGCGATGGGCAGCGGGCAATCGCCTCTCAGCTCCACCAGCACGCGGCTGAGCTCGGCTGCCTCACGGCCTTCGAGCAGCCGCTCTTTGAGCTTGGAGGCCTTCATGCCTGGCGCCGCATCAAGCGCGGCGGCGAGCGAGCCGTTATCGGCGATCAGCTTGGAGGCGGTTTTGGGGCCGACGCCGTAAATGCCCGGCACATTGTCGACGCTGTCGCCCATCAGTGCGAGCACATCTCCCACCAAAGCGGGCGGCACGCCGAATTTCTCCTCGACCTCGGGGATATAGATGCGCGCATCCTTCATCGTGTCGAGCATATCGATGCGGGCACCATTCTCTTCGCCCACCAGCTGCATCAGATCCTTGTCGGAGGAAACGATGGTGACATCGAAGCCTTCGGCCTGCGCTGCGAGCGCGTAGGAGGCGATCATATCGTCCGCCTCGACATCGGGTTCCTCGATCAGCGGTAGCGAGAAGGCTCTGGTCGCGTCGCGAATCAGCGGGAATTGCGGGACGAGATCTTCGGGCGGGGGCGGGCGATTCGCTTTGTACTGCGGGTAGATGTCATTGCGGAAGGATTTGGAGGATTTATCAAGGATAACCGCTAGATGCGTCGGCCCGTCGGCCTTTTCGAGATCATCCGCCAGCTTCCACAGCATGGTAGTATATCCGTAAACCGCGCCCACCGGCGTGCCTTCGGGGTTCGTCAGAGGGGGGAGCCGGTGATACGCCCTGAAAATATAGGCTGATCCATCGACCAGATAGAGATGCTGCTTTTCCGCCATAATGGCCTGCTAGCACGCCGTTTTCCTCCGGTCAGCCGCGAATGCCGTCATCCTCCCGGCAAAAATTTTGCCCCATTTGCGCCACATTCCTCTTGCGCTTGCCCAAATGTGGCATTATTTGGGCAGTGAGCTGGACGGGAAGTCTAGCTTGAGACCGGGGGTTCCGTTCTCATCATTATCGCAATTAAGGGGTTCATCCTATGCGTAAGATCGTTCTCGTTGCTGCCGCTGCCGGCGCTGCTCTGTCGCTCGCTGCTTGTGCTGAAGAAGCTGCCGAAACCGAAGCTGCTGTTGAAGAAACCGCTGCTGACATGGAATCGGTTGCTGAAGAAGCTGGTGCCGAAATGGAAGCTGCTGCTGAAGAAGCTGGCGCTGAAATGGAAGCTGCTGGTGAAGAAGCTGCTGCTGCTGTTGACGGCGCTGTGGAAGAAGCCGAAGCAACTGTTGAAGAAGCTGCTGAATAATTTCAGCCGGTTTCTACCGACAAAGAAAGGGGCGTGGCCAGCGATGGCCGCGCCCTTTTTCTATGTCTAACGTTTATGTGTGAAACGCGCCGACGAAACGCGCTCTTCGAATCCGGGCGTCAGCGCGCCGCCGAATATCCGTAATTGCCCTGGCTGCCATTGCCGCGCTGCGCCTCATCGGCAAAGCCATCGTAAAGCGCGCGGGCGATGGTGGCGATCCGGGCATTGCGGTCGGTCGGCGAGTTTTGCCCCGTTACATAGATCGCCACGACAATCGTGCGCCCGTCAGGCCCGGTGATAATGCCGATATCGCTGGCGACGCGGTGCAGCGTGCCGGTCTTGTGCGCCACCGTCACGCCCGCGGGCATGAGCGCCGGGATTCGGGTAGAGCCGGTGCGGCAACGCTCCATCGCATCGATAATGATATGGCGGCTCTCGCGGCTGAGCCAGCGGCCCTGATAAATCCCCGCGAGCAGCTGCACCATCGCTTCGGGCGTGGCGCTGTCGCGCGGGTCGATATAATGGCGCGCGTCGAATTCGCGGTTGTCGCGCACAAGCGTGGCGATATCGCGGTCGAGGCTGAATTCGGTGATCCCTGCGCGGCGCATCCAGTCATTCACCGGACCGACTCCGCCCATCGCTGCGAGCAGCGCGTCGGTCGCCGGATTGGAACTGCGGGTAATCATCAGGTCGATGAGCTCGTGCGCGGGCAGATACTCGCCTTGGCGCACCGGCGCGCGCGCGCTGCTGAGCGGGGTGGAATTGACCGGCACGAGCAACGGATATTCCGCCGTTAGGCTCCAACGGCCTTGGTCTACGCCTTCGAGATAGGCGGCGGCGATGGCGATCTTGCTGGTGCTGGCGAGCGGAAACCGCTGGTCGCCATATATGGAAATCTGCCTACCGGTTGATAAATCGAGCGCCGCCACGCCGATGCGGCCTTCGCTACCATCCGCCAACTGGGCAAGCCGTGCCTCGAAGGGTGAAGAGTAGGACGGAGTGAAATCGCGCGGGGCGCGCACTTCGGTGCCGAACGCCCGGTCAAACGCAGCCTCGAACCCGCCCGATTGCGCCAGCGAATGCGACTGGCTCTGCGCCTGCGCAGGCGAAATCGCCGCAACTGCCAGCACTATGGGAGAAAGAAAGCGAGCGAGCCGTGTAAGTTTCATATCATCTTTCTGCCGGAAATATGCTTGGTAAATGATTAACAATGTAAACTCTGGCGATACGGGCGCGACGAAACGCACAAAAATTTGGCTGTATTGAGCCAGGCGACCCGATTTTGACGCAAAATGGCGTTTTCCAGCGGCATTATCGTTGCAACCACGCGAAAGAGGTTAGGGGCTTTTGCTTAACCGCTCTTGCCCGCCTGCCTTGCATCACATCCGCTCCTGCAATGTCACAAAAGGCCTTGCGGAACGTGTTCATCGCCGGTTCCGCTCCGCCGCGCGATAGGGCGAAAATGCCACAGGCGGGGCAATCGCTTGGCCGTGGCCCTAATTGTGTTGACGCGGGCCGAACTAATCGGCTTGATGTTACGGGACTGACTTACCTGTGGAGAGACCCTTACCATGATCCTACGCCGTTCCCTTCTTGCGCCGCTATCGCTGAGCGCCATGCTGCTGGCCAGCACCGCGCCGGCATTCGGCCAGTCCGCTTCGCTGATCCAGCCGGGCGAGCCGGGCGCCGAATCGCGGATGCTGACCGCTGCCGAAGCGGTGGCCATCGCCGATTCGACCTTCACCGCCGCCGATGTGGAATTCATGCAGGGCATGATCGTGCACCACCAGCAGGCGGTCGACATGGCCAATCTGGTCGAAGGCCGCACCGAGAACACCGCGATCCGCGGCATTGCGGGTCGCATCCTGACCTCGCAGGAACAGGAAATCGGCCTGATGAGCGACTGGCTGACCCAGCGCGGCCAGCCGGTGGCAATGGGCGGCATGGATCATTCCACCATGGATCATTCCGGCCATCACGGGATGAACCATTCCGCGCCGCAGGGCATGGATCACTCCACCATGGCGGGCATGGCAACGCCTGCGCAAATGGCGCAGCTGGCAGCGTCCGAAGGCGCGGCATTTGATCGCATGTTCCTCCAATTGATGATCGCCCACCATCAGGGCGCAATCACCATGGTCGACACGCTGCGGTCCGCTCCGGGATCGACCAATGATTCCTTCCTCGAACGGTTCGCCGCCGACGTAGTGAATGACCAGGCCTTCGAAATCAACCGGATGAGCCGCCAGTTGGCAGGCATGACCGATCCGCGCGAAGGCCTCTCGCCCGGCGTGTACAATGCCGGTGAAGCGATCCTCAATCTCGAGCACGTGCATTTCCAGCCCAAGCCTGCCGGGTTCTATCCCGAAGGCGCAGAGCTTCCCGAAAGCGTGCCGAGCGTGGATGGCGATGACCGTCCGGTGTTCGCCACCGGCAGCGCCTTCTCCTTCGCCAACACCGATATCGCCTTCTCGGGCGATCTGATGGTGGCAGGCAGCTATCACGGCTTCAACGCTTACCGGCTTGACGAGAACGGCGTTCCCAACCTCGTCAGCTCGGTGGTCTGCCCCGGCGGGCAGGGCGACATTTCGATTGTCGGCGATCTTCTGCTCATGAGCGTCGAGGAAAATCGTGGCCGCACCGATTGCGGGCTTGAAGGTGTGCAGGAACGCGTTTCCGACAAGCGCCTGCGCGGTCTGCGCATTTTCGACATTTCCGACATCACCGCACCGCGTCAGGTGGGTCTGGTGCAGACCTGCCGTGGCAGCCACACCCATTCGGTGGTTAATGTGAATGACGAGCGGATCCTCGTCTACAACTCCGGCACCGGCGGCGTGCGCGCGCAGGAAGAGCTGGAAACCTGCGTCAATGCCGGCCCGCAGAACGAGCAAACTGCGCTCTTTAGCATCGATGTGATCGAAATTCCGCTGGCCAATCCGGCCGAAGCGCGCATCGTTTCGAGCCCGCGCGTTTTTGCCGATGATGCCGGCAACATCGCCGGTCTGTGGCAGGGCGGCAACCATGGCCCCAACACGCAGTCGACCCGTCCGACCGACCAGTGCCACGATATCACCGTCTTCCCGACGCTGAACCTCGCGGCGGGCGCGTGCTCGGGCAATGGCATCCTGATGGACATCAGCGATCCCTATAACCCCGTCCGGATTGACGCGGTGACCGATGAAGGCTTCGCCTATTGGCACTCGGCCACCTTCAACAATGATGGCAGCGTCGTGCTGTTCACCGACGAATGGGGTGGCGGCGGCGCGCCGCGCTGTCTGCCGACCGATCCGGACACATGGGGCGCGGATGCGTTCTATTCGATCGAGGACGGCCAACTGGTGCGTCGCGGCACCTTCAAGATCCCCGGCGTGCAGAGCGAGCTGGAAAACTGCGTCGCGCATAACGGCTCGATCATCCCGGTGCCGGGCCGCGATATCTTTGTGCAGGCCTGGTATCAGGGCGGCCTGTCGGTGATCGACTTCACCGATCCGGACAACCCCTTCGAAATCGCCTATTTCGACCGTGGGCCGGTGAGCGATACGCAGGTGCAGACCGGCGGTTACTGGTCGGTGTACTGGTATAATGGCCGCATCTACGGCACCGAAATCGCACGCGGCATCGACGTGTTCGAACTGACGCCGAGCGAGTTCCTCACCGCCGAGGAAATCGCCGCTGCCGAAAATGCGGACATGGGCGAAACCTTCAACCCGCAGACGCAGTATCCGGTCACCTGGCCCGAGTAAGCTCGACAGGCCAAGTCTAAGGCTTGCGTAAAGAATCGGCGGAGCCGGAGCGATCCGGTTCCGCCCTTTTCATTGCGCAGCCTGGCCCGCGTCGCTTTCGGCTTTGGGATAGAATTTGCGATACAGCGACCAAAGCGGGACGGTGAACATATAGCCGCCAAACGCGCCGCCAATGTAGAATACCCCCGACTTGCCGCCGCTATAGCCGAACAATTGGGTCACAATTGCATAGGCCAGCAGCGCGCCTGCCACGACGCAGATGCCGGTCAGCAGCATAAGCGGGCCGTAGAGCAGCCAGTTGTTGCGCGTTTTCTGGGGCGATGGTGTCTCGGTCATGGGGCGCACTCCACAGTTCTGGACTGGCTGCTGCCTAGCATGAATTTGGCAGTGCGCCGCTCCCATGAATATGGCGTGCGTTAGAACCAGGCGCGCAGGCCGATCAGGAACACCAGCCCCTCCGGGTCTTCCCCTTCGGCGCGCAGATAATCCGCTGTCCGACCGGTCGCTGCTTCATATTCGACGCCGATATAGGGTGCGAATTCGGGCACGAATTCGTAGCGGAGCCTGAGGCCGGTCTCGATTTTCGAGAGGCCGACGCCCACGCCGCGTTCGGGAATGTCCTGCGCCGACAGTTCGATCTCGACGCGCGGCTGCAAGACCAATCGCTGGGTAAGCCGCATATCGTGCTCGGCCTCCACCCGCGCGGTCAGATCACCTTCCAGCGAGACAAAGGCGGCGGCATCGACATGGATCATATGAGGGGCCAGCCCTTGCACCCCGATCGCCAGATGGGCAGTCGGGTCGGGCGCGACATCCAGCCGCACCCCGGCTTGTAAATCGAACCACGGGCCGATGGCACTGGCCCAAAGCAATTGTCCTTCGGCATCCTCCAGATCGCCGCCGAAAGCACCTTCGCCCTCGCTTTTGAAAACGACGCGATTGGTCGCGGTGCCATGCCAGCCCTGCACGTCCCACAGATATGCGTCATGCTCCCCGCCGAGCCGGACTTCGAGCCGCTCGGCAAAGGCAAGGCCGAAACGCTGGTCGCCATGCATGGCGTGGTTGTAGCGGCGCGCGGGGGCCATCGCCTCGCGGCCCCAGATGGCATCGGCGGCGTGCTGCGGGCCGGAGAAAGCCTCGGGCGGCGGCGGGCCAAAGGGAATGTCCGGATCAGCGGGCATGGCGCCGTGCATGGAATGATCCATCGCGCGGTGATCCATTTGGCTGTGATCGACCTGCGGCTGGTGCGCGGAATGATCCATTCCCTGATGCGCGGAGTGGTCTTCCGGTTCGGGCGCGGCTTCGGCTTGTTGGCCCTCCGCATGACCTTCGTGCCCCTGATGGCCCGAATGATCCTGCGCGGCAGCGGGCACGGCGAACAGCGCCGCTCCGGCAAACAGTATCGCGCGCATCACGCGTCCCCTTCGTCGGGGAAGGGGCGCACGGTGACGACCTGCATCATCCCGGCGTGCATATGATAGAGCAGGTGGCAGTGGAACGCCCAGTCGCCCGGCTCGTTCGCGGTGAGGTCGAACGTCGCCGTCCCGCTGGGTTGAACCACCACGGTGTGCTTCAACGGCTGGTGCAGTTGGTCGGCACCGTTCACCAGCTCGAAGAAATGGCCGTGCAGATGGATCGGGTGCGCCATCATTGTATCGTTGACCAGCTTCACCCGCACCCGCTCGTCATAGGCGAAGCGGATCGGATCGTCGGTAACCGCGCTGAACTGCCGCCCGTCGAACGACCACATATAGCGCTCCATATTGCCGGTGAGATGGATCTCCAGTTGGCGCGTGGGCATCCGGTGCGGATTGGCATGTCTGGCGCGCAGATCGGAGTAACGCAGCACGCGGTGGGAAACGGTGTCGAGGCCGAGGCCGGGGAAGTCCATCCGGTCAACCGGCATCGGCGCGACCATATCGACTCCGGCATTCACGTCGACGCTGTCGGGCAGCAGCGAGGTGTCACGCATATCGTGGTTCATGCCGCCATGGTCCATCGGCTCCGCAGCAGCGGCAGGGGCGCCACGGCCGGAGTGGTCCATCCCGCCATGCGCGCCGTTTGCATCTGCACCATGGCTACCCGCGCCATGATCCATACCGCCCATTCCCATATCGACCATGGTTAACGTCACCGGCTCGCGCAGCGGCGGCGGGGTGGCGCGGTGGCCGGGATGCGATGTGAGGCTGGCGACGCCCATGCCCGAACGGTCCATCGCTTCGGCAACCAGCGCGTGGCTGCCATCAGGCGGGCGCACGATCACGTCATAGGTCTCCGCCACGCCGATCTGGAATTCGTCGACCTCCACCTCGTCCACGTCGATCCCGTCGGCGGCGATCACCCGCATCGGCACGCCGGGAATGCGGACATTGAAAAAGGTCATGGCAGAGCCGTTGATGATCCGCAGGCGGATGCGTTCGCCCGCATTGAAGGCGAATTGCAGATCGTCTGCCGGGCCGTGGCCGTTGATGAGATAGGTGTAGGTCACACCCGTCACATCGGAGATGTCGCGCGGGTTCATGCGCATCCCGCCCCACATCAGCCGATCATCCATGCTCATGTCGCCATCGGTCGCGGTCTGCATCTGGCGGTTGAAGTAATGCTCACCCACCGCGAGCATCCGCGCGATCTCGTGCGGGTGGCGCGGGGTGAACTCGCTCAAGAGCACCACGAGGTCGCGGTCGTAGCGCGGATCGGGTGCTGCGGCATCGATCACCAGCGGGCCGTAATGCCCCGCCTGTTCCTGCAAGCCCGAATGCGAATGCCACCAATAGGTGCCGTTCTGGCGGATCGGGAAGCGGTACTGGAACGTCTCGCCCGGGCGGATGCCGGGGAAGCTGACGCCGGGAACGCCATCGAACTGGAACGGCAGCAGCAGGCCGTGCCAGTGGATCGAGCTGTCTTCCTCCAGATGGTTGGTGACGTTGAGCACCACATCCTGCCCTTCGCGCAAGCGGATCAGCGGGCCGGGCACCGTCCCGTTGACCGCGAAAGCGTGTCCGCTGCGATTGCCGGTGGTGAAATGGTGGTTGCGAATGGCAAGATCGATCACCTCACCCGAAATCTCGCCGAAGCCGTTGCGCGCATGGGTGAGCGGATCGCCTCTTGCCCAAGCGGGGATGGCGAGGCCGGCGGCGGCGAGCATACCGGTGCCCTTGAGCAGTGTGCGGCGCGAAAGGGTGGATCGGGGGCAATTGCTATCGGGCATGATGTCCGTATATATACCCCCACGGGGTATACAAGGGAACCTTTCGTCCATGAGCCGCGTGCAGGATGCCAAATCGACCGTCAACCGCCTCAACCGCATCGCCGGGCAGGTGCAGGGCGTCGCCCGGATGATCGAGCAGGAGCGGTATTGCATCGACGTGCTCACGCAATTGCAGGCAGTGAAGGCGGCGCTGGCCAAGGCCGAAAGCGATGTGCTCAAACGCCACGCTGCCAGCTGTGTGCAGCGCGCGATCGCCTCGGGGGATGCTGCCGAGCAGGAAAGGGTATTTGCCGAGCTCGTCGAACTGATGGAGCGCAAGCGCGGCTGACACGGCAATCGGTGCACGAAAAAAGGCCGGAGCGCACGAAGCTCTCCGGCCCATTCCTAGTCAGCGAGCAAGGAAGGTCAGCCTTCCTGTTGGCTCGCCCGCCACAGGCTCACCCGGCGCTCCAGAATGGAGAGCGGCATCGAACCGCCGTTCAGCAGCGTATCGTGGAAGCCGCGAATGTCGAAATTCTCGCCCAGCTCCTCCTCGGCCTGCGCGCGCAGTTCCTGGATGCGGATCATCCCGATCTTGTAGCTGGTCGCCTGTCCCGGCAGCACGAAATAGCGTTGCACTTCGCTGCGCGCGACGGTTTCCGGATTGGGCGAGTTTTCGAGGCAGTAGGCCACCGCCTCGTCCTCGGTCCAGCCCTTGGAGTGGATGCCGGTATCGACCACCAACCGGATGGCGCGCCACATCTCGCTCTGCAAGCGGCCGAATTCGGAATAGGGATCCTGATAGCCGCCCATTTCGTTCGCCAAGGCCTCCGCATACAGCGCCCAGCCTTCGACATAGGCGGTCTGGTACGCGCCCTGCGTACGGAAGCGCGGGATGCCTTCCAGCTCCTGGCTGATCGAAATCTGCATATGGTGGCCGGGATTGCCCTCGTGATAGGCGATCGCTTCCAGCGGCGGGATCGGCATCGCGCTCATGTCCGACAAATGCGCATAATATACGCCGGGGCGTGAGCCGTCCGGCGTGCCCGGGCGGTAATGCTGCGCAGCGCCGGGCTGTTCGCGGAACGGTTCCACCCGCCGCACTTCCAGCGCAGCCTGCGGCAGCCGACCGAAGAATTCGGGCAGCCGCGCGCTCAGCGTGTCGATATGCATCGTGGCCCGGTCGATATAGGCCTGCGCGCCAGCTTCATCGTTGGAGAAGAAGAATTGCGGGTCTTCGCGCACGAAGACGAAGAATTCCTGCAAGCTGCCGTCAAAGCCGACCTGCGCCATGATCGCTTCCATCTCGCCGCGAATGCGCGCGACATCGGCCAAGCCGATCTCGTGGATTTCCTCGGCGGTCAGCTCGGTCGTGGTGCTTTCGGCGAGCATATGGTTGTAATAGGCCTCGCCATTGGGCAGCGCGCCGACGCCTTGCGCGATTTCGTCGGTATTCGCGCGGTCTTCGGTGAACCAGTCGATCACGCGCTGGTAGGCGGGAGCCATGCTGCCGGTGAGCGCGGTGCGCGCTTCCTCGCGCAATTCGCCTGCGCGTTCTTCGGTGATCGTGCCCGCTTCCACCAGCGCGGCGAGGTGCCCTTCGGAACCGGTCCAAAGCGCGGAAGGCTCGCCATCATCGAACGGCGCGCCGGTAATCAGCCCCTGCGATTCGGTGATGACTGCATCGTAGGAGAAACGCGGCGGCCGCGTGCCCGCTGCGGCATTGGCCTGCGCGCGGGCGAGCAGCTGGTCCATCGCCGGGCCCATCGCTTCCAGCCGCGAGATGAAGGCGACCATGTCCTCCTCGCTTTCCACCGTATGCTGGCTCAGGATAAAGCTCGGCAGGAAGGCGTGGGTGCCCTGCATCTGGTGCAGGATATATTCGTTATCGAGATAGGTGATCCGGTTCGCGCTGCTTTCCGCGAGATAGATCATCATATCGTAGGACTGCTTCGCCTCGTCATCGAGTGCATCATAGTCGAAGTTGGCTTCCATATCGGCGCGCGCTTGCTGCAGCCACGCATCCTGTTCTTGGATGCCCTCGACACTGAAATCATCGAGCGCGCCGTAATCGGTCTTGATGCCAAGGCTGGTCTGCAGGATCGGGCTAAAAGCGAGATATTCCTCGAACTTGGTGTCGAGCCAGTCGTTGAGGCACTCGGTCTGGGTGGCCTCGCTGCATTCGATGGTGGTCGCGGTCGGCCCGGATGCGGCGTCGCAACCGGCAAGTGCGACGGATGCCAGCAGGATGGCGGCATAGCGTTTCATTGTGTGATCCCCTCGTGAGGTCTTCGATACGTCCCTGCTGCAAGGTATGGCGGGCTACTGCGCAAAAGAAAAGGCCCGGCAGGATCGCTCCTGCCGGGCCTTTTTGTGTCGTCGGGAAGACGGGGAGCGCGGGCTTAGAAGCCCATGCCGCCCATGCCGCCGCCCATGCCGCCCATATCGGGCATGGCGGGTGCGGACTTGTCTTCCGGCAGATCGCAGATCGCGGCTTCGGTGGTGATCAGCAGGCCGGCCACCGATGCGGCATCCTGCAGCGCGGTGCGCACCACCTTGGTCGGGTCGATCACGCCGGCCTTCACGAGGTTTTCATACGTGTCGGTCGCCGCGTTGAAGCCCTGCGTTTCGTCGTCTTCGCGCAGCAGATTGCCCGAAACGACCGCGCCATCGTGACCGGCATTGGTCGCGATCTGGCGGACAGGTGCCATAATCGCCTGACGCACGATTTCGATACCGCGGGTCTGGTCGTTATTCGCGCCTTCCACTCCTGCAAGCGCCTTGGTGGCATACAGCAGAGCCGTACCGCCGCCGGGCACGATGCCTTCTTCAACGGCCGCGCGGGTGGCGTGCAGCGCATCGTCGACGCGGTCCTTTCGTTCCTTCACTTCGACTTCCGACGCGCCGCCGACCTTGATGACGGCCACGCCGCCAGCCAACTTGGCGAGGCGTTCCTGCAGCTTTTCCTTGTCGTAGTCGGACGAGGTCGTGTCGATCTGCGCACGGATCTGCTCGACGCGGGCCTTGATGTCATCGGCATTGCCAGCACCATCAACGATGGTGGTGTTGTCCTTGTCGATGGTGACCTTCTTTGCCTGGCCGAGCATCGACAGGCCGACATTTTCCAGCTTGATGCCGAGATCTTCGGAAATCATCTCGCCCTGCGTCAGGATGCTGATATCCTGCAGCATCGCCTTGCGACGATCACCGAAGCCCGGTGCCTTCACCGCTGCGACCTTCAGGCCGCCGCGCAGCTTGTTGACCACGAGGGTGGCCAGCGCTTCGCCTTCGATGTCTTCGGCGATAATGAGCAGCGGACGCCCGGCCTGCACCACGGCTTCCAGCACCGGCAGCATGGCCTGCAGGTTCGAAAGCTTCTTTTCGTGGATCAGGATGTAGGGGTTATCGAGCTCAACCGTCATCTTTTCGGGATTGGTCACGAAATAGGGCGAGAGGTAGCCGCGGTCGAACTGCATACCTTCCACCACGTCGAGCTCGAATTCGAGACCCTTGGCTTCCTCGACGGTGATGACGCCTTCCTTGCCGACCTTTTCCATCGCTTCGGCGATCTTTTCGCCGACTTCACGGTCGCCATTTGCCGAGATGATGCCGACCTGGGCGATCTCGTCCGAGCCGGACACGTCCTTCGAACGGGCCTTCAGGTTTTCGACAACCTTGGTGACAGCCAAATCGATGCCGCGCTTCAGATCCATCGGGTTCATGCCCGCAGCAACGGCGGTCATGCCTTCGCGCACGATGGCCTGCGCCAGAACGGTCGCGGTGGTGGTGCCGTCACCGGCTGCATCATTCGCCTTGCTGGCGACTTCGCGCAGCATCTGTGCGCCCATGTTTTCGAACTTGTCCTTCAGTTCGATTTCCTTGGCGACGGTGACGCCGTCCTTGGTGATGCGGGGTGCGCCGAAGCTCTTGTCGATCACGACGTTGCGGCCCTTGGGGCCGAGCGTAACCTTGACGGCATTGGCGAGCGTATCGACACCCTTGAGGATGCTTTCGCGCGCCGAGCGGCCGAATTTCACGTCCTTGGCAGACATTGGATATTCTCCTGAATTACGTTGTTTGTGGTAGCGTTGTCACCCCGGATCGTGGCCCGGGGCAGGGTTGGCTCAGCCGAGCACGCCCATGATATCGCTTTCCTTCATGATCAGCAGGTCTTCACCGTCGATCTTCACCTCGGTGCCACCCCACTTGCCGAAGAGCACGCGGTCGCCGACTTTCACGTCGAGCGGGATGCGGTCGCCATCGTCGTCGCGGGTGCCTTCGCCCACCGCGACCACTTCGCCTTCGCTGGGCTTTTCCTTGGCGCTATCGGGAATGATGATGCCGCCGGCCGTCTTTTCTTCGGCTTCGATGCGGCGGACAAGCACGCGGTCGTGCAAGGGACGGAATGCCATGATAATGACCTCTTCCTCTTTAGAGTTGTGATTGCTCTTGGCACTCTCCCATCGAGAGTGCCAGCGCGGCGGAGATAGGCTCCATGCGGTGCGAGTCAATGGGTAGGGCAGCGAAAAAAATCGCTTGGCGTCGGCCAGAGGCGACTATCAGGCGGCGGGCGCGCTGAACTTTCCGCGCAGCGTCAGCCCCAGTGCCTCGCGCCGGTTCCAGCGCCAGATAAGCAGCACGGCGGCAAATGTAAGGCCTGTTGCAAGGCCGATCCACACGCCGGTGCCGCCCAGCTGCGTGCCAAGGCCCAGCCCTGCGGCAAGGCCGAAACCGGGCACCCAATAGCTGAACACCGCGATCCACATCGGCATCCGCGTATCCTTCAACCCGCGCAGCGCGCCCGCTGCGACCGCCTGCAATCCGTCCGACAGCTGGAACGCCGCCGCGATCACCAGGAAGCCGGCCGCCGTCGCCAGCAGCTGCGCGTTGGCGGGGTCGGCCACATCGATATAGGCAGACAGCAGCAGCTGCGGGAAACTCACCATCGCCAGCGCGGTCAGGGCCATAAAGCTGGTGCCCATGATAATCCCCGTCCAACCCGCGCGGCCCATCCCGTCCGGATCGCGCGCGCCGTAGAAATAGCCCACCCGAATGGTCGCCGCCTGCCCCACGCCGAACGGCACCTGGAACGCAAAAGCGGCAAGGTTCAGCGCCAGTGTATGCGCGGCGAGATCGAGCGCGCCGATGCGCCCCATCAGGAAAGCCGCTGCGCCGAACACGCCCGCCTCGGCGATGATCGTAATCGCAATGGGTGTGCCGATCTTGACGATCTCTTTGAACCGCGCCCAGTCAGGCCGCCAGAAATAGCCCATAATGCGATAGCGGTGCAGGCGCGGATCGAGCCGGATCGCGAGCGCATACATTCCGACAATCGCCAGCGATGTGATCAGCGTCGCCATCGCCGCGCCCGGCAGGCCCAGCGCGGGCGCGCCCAGATTACCGAAGATGAAAGCATAATTGCCGAGCGCATTGATCCCGATCCCGACCCCGGTAATCGCGGTCGCAAACAGCGGCCTGCCGAGCGTCGAAACGAAATTGCGCAGCACGCCCGCCACCACCATCGGCGCGACCGACCACAGCAGCACCTGCATATAGCCGACGGCGAGCGCGGCGATATGCGGCTCCTGCCCGGTCACCCGCATCAGCGGGCCGATCAGCGCGCACAGCACCATGCCCGCCGCGCTCACCATCAGGCTGAGCCAGAGTGCCATGCGCATCGCGCGCCGCACCGGGCGTAGGGCTGGAGCGCGCGCGCCAAGCTCGGCCGACATGATCGGCGCGACCGCTCCGGTCAGCGCCTGCAAGGCCCAGACGACGAGCCCGAAAAAGGCGATGGCAAGCGCCGAGGCCGCCAGCTCGTCCGCCCCCAGCCGCGCGATGAACATCACGTCCACCGCATAGGTGAGCATCTGCAACAGATTGGCGAGCGCCAGCGGCCCTGCCAGCGTGAGCGTTGCGCGCGTCTCGACTGTCCAGTCGGGCGGGGAGGGGTTGGCAGCAGGCTGCATCATGTTTCGGGCCGCGCGGCGACTCGATCCGGGCCGCACAGCCGCTCCGGATAGGCGCGCGCGGCTTTGCGGCAAAGCCTTGGCGTGCTCCGTTCAGGATTCGACAAGCGGATGTTGCTAAACCGCCGCGCCATGCACCATCGTCTCATCCCGCTCGCCGTCCTCGCCATCGCCTTGCTTCCTGCCACCGCCGGGGCGCAGGAGGTGTTTGGCGGGGTCTACGCCCACGGCGTCGATACGCCCTTCACGCTCGACACCGAGGAGACGGGCAGCGCCGATATCGCGCTGGGCGTGCGCTTTGGCGGGATCGCGGCGCTGGACTTTATCGGCTCGCCCGAGCCCTATGTGGTTGGCTCCCTCAACACGGCTGGCGATACGAGCTTTGCCGGCGTGGGGCTGGCCTGGACACTTGGAAGCGGCCCGGTTTACGTGCGCCCGGGCATCGGGCTGGTGGTGCATGACGGGCCCGAACTGCGGGTGAGCGAAGCGACCGGCTTCCGCACCGATCTGGGCAGCCGCGTGCTGTTCGAACCCGAGATTGGCGTCGGCTACCGCCTGAGCGAGCGCGTCAGCGCCGAAGCGCACTGGATGCATATCAGCCAGGCGCAGATTTTCGACGGCGACCAGAACCCGGGGCTCGATATGATCGGGCTGCGGGTGAATGTCGGGTTTTGATTGGTGCCGCTTCAGCCCTGAACCTAATCGCGCCCACTACCGGGGTGGCTTTGTGCAAGACGGGCAGCAAAATACCCTACAAGAGCGCCGAGGCTTGGCCAAAGCGGAGCGAAGATGAATTCGAGTGCACTTGTTGAACGCAGTGCGCCCGGGTTGGCGGCCTGCCACCAGGCAACATACGCGATCATTGCAAATGGAACGACCAGAAGGGCTGCGCATCCAAGAAGCTGACTTCTCGTCGCAAGGCCGATGACAACACCGACCAAAAAGCCGAGAAAGATCGCAAGCACAATCACCTCACAGAGATGCTATCATATTGATTGGCGGTCAATCAAAACCGGCGACAGCTTCTTAAGTGACGTCCTCTCTAGTGATCCGGCTAATGAGTGCTGTGGAGGGCGATGCAAATCTTAGTCCTGCCCACCCAAACGCGTCATCCCATGCGACAGGCGCAGATTTTCGACGGCGACCAGAACCCGGGGCTCGACATGATCGGGCTGCGGGTGAATGTCGGGTTTTGAAATCTCGCGATAGCACTGCATTCATCACCGGCGCTGTTCATCTGCGGCACGGTCGCGTAGGCAGTCTCTGCACCAGATCACCGGAGAATGGATCGTGAAGCAGATTATCTATCACTCGCGCCCCTTCGGTTTCGATGAGGCGATGCTGTCAGGCATTTTGTTGCAGGCGCGGCGCAACAATGCGCGTGACGGGATTACCGGCGCGCTGATCTGCCGGCAGGAGCTCTATCTCCAACTGCTTGAAGGGCCGGAGGAAGCGATTGACCGCCTCTACGCCAAGATCGCGCAAGACGATCGTCATGCCGATGTGCAGGTGGCGTATGTGGCGATAGTGGAGGCGCGGATGTTCCCCGACTGGGAAATGCTCGACGACAGTATGCCGGGCGTGACCTTTTCCTGCGAGGGGATTGCCAGCGGCGCAATCGAGGCGGCGACGGTGGATGAATTGCGCGGCGTGTTCGCGCTGTTGGCGGAGCGGGCGAAGGGGTGAGGCGGTAATTGCGTCGGCGCGGTCGGGGATTGCGTTCGCCGGTGCCCCGGACTGCGGGGATCATGGCCTAGGCTTGCCTTGTTCACGCTGACCTTCATCGGCTTGGATAATTCATCCCGCATCAATACCTACGCGTCCATTGAACGCTTCGCAGTTCGGCCTTCGCCCACCTTTGGAAATGGCGGTGAGGTGGCGCTTTGTACGCATCATGCTTGGGGGACTTATGAAAAAGACATTCTGCGCAGCTTTGGCGTTTCTGCCTTTGATGACCATGCCGGTTGCAGTCGATGCCAATGAACGCCTTGGGCAGAACGACGTCACCTATGTGGAAGCCTTGGAATGCAGTACGGTCTTTACCTTGCTGTCCACCGAGAGCGCGGGACAAACTGCGGCAGATTACGAGGAGTTGGCGGCGCGCTGGTTGGTCATCGCCATGCGGCGCGATGGCACGCCCGACGGTAGTCTCGCGGATGCCGAGTTCATCCCGATGATGGAAGATCTGGTCGACGTGCTCAACGATGTCCCCGATCCCGCCGCAGCCGACAGATTTATCGACGACATGATCGGTTTCTGTGAAGCCAAGGAAGCAGAGATCGCGGGCGAGTTCTACAGCATCAGGGTTTAGTGCACGGCATTGCCGTTGCCGCGCCAAACAAAAAGGGCGGCACCAAGACAGGTGCCGCCCTCTTCGATAATCGCAAGCTGTAGGAAGCTTACTTCAGTTCGACGGTGCCGCCGGCTGCTTCGATCTTGGCCTTCACTTCTTCGGCTTCCGCCTTGTTCACGCCTTCCTTGAGCGGCTTCGGCGCGCTTTCGACCAGCGTCTTGGCTTCGGTCAGGCCCAGGCCGGTGATGGCGCGGACTTCCTTGATGACCTGGATCTTCTTGCCACCGTCGCCGGTGAGAATGACGTCGAATTCGGTCTTCTCTTCAACAGCTTCAGCAGCAGCAGCCGGACCAGCAGCCACAGCGACAGCAGCAGCGGCGCTAACGCCCCATGCTTCTTCGAGGGCCTTGGCGAGATCGGCAGCTTCCAGGACGGTAAGCGTCGACAGTTCTTCAACAAGCTTGGCAATGTCAGCCATGATGTATCACTCCAAAATATAGGCGGGACGATATGTCCCATGATGTTTCGTATCTCTTTGCGAGAAAGCGTCCCTTACGCTGCGTCCTTGGCGGCATATGCGCCGAAGACACGGGCGAGCTTGGCAGCAGGCGCGTTGACGACCTGTGCGATCTTGGTGGCGGGCGCGTTGACCAGCCCCACGATCTTGCCACGCAGTTCGTCGAGGCTGGGCATGGAGGCGAGCGCCCTCACACCAGCTTCGTCGAGCACCTGCGTGCCCATCGAGCCACCGACGATTTCCAGCTTGTCGTTCGTCTTGGCGAATTCGACAGCGGCCTTGGCAGCCGCGACCGGATCAGTTGACCAGGCCAGCGCGGTCGGGCCGGTGAGGAATTCCTCCAGCCCGACATAATCGGTGTCTTTCAGGGCGAGCTTGGCGAGACGGTTCTTCGCAACCTTGTAGGTAGCCCCTGCATCACGCATCTTGTTCCTGAGATCGGTGGACTGCTCCACGCTCAAGCCGAGATTGCGGGTGACAACCACCACGCTAACCTCTTGGAAGACACTGTTCAGCTGGGCGACCGCGTCGGTTTTTTGCGAACGATCCATGCCGTACTCCTTCTACATGATCGCTAAGGCCCTGCGGCCCGGCGATCGGCTCAAATCACCACACGGCTGATGCCGCACGGCTCTCGGTTTGCCCGATACGCATGACGCGATCGGGCGGGTCCGTTGATGGGGAAGGAGGTGCGCGATACATCACGCGGATGGCGCAACCCGGAGGCGGCGCCGAAAACTCTGTCCCCGTCTAGGCCGCAAATTAAGACCGGCAAATCCCGGTCAGCAGCTGTCTCGGACGGATGACCGGCGAACCGGTCGGGGCGGGCCTTTACTGGCCGCACCCCGAAAGTCAAGCACGCGATCACCCTTTAGCGAGCGGAAAGTGCCGTTCTTGCCTCCGCAATCGCGGCTTCGAGTTGCGGTTCGGGAAAATACGGCAGTGCCAGCTCCATCACTCGCAAGGCGGGGGCAAGCAATGCCGGATCGCCATTCGCCTCGACCGCCCGGTAATAGCCCCAGATCGCCACCAGCGGGACATCGACGCTGCCATCCTGCCGCTGCAAGGCGTCGGCGAGACCGGCCGGGTCTCCTCCGATGGCCTGGGAGACCAACTGTAGGCTGTGTTCGTCGACCCACGGCGTCCGCGCCGCCGGTTCGCGGCTAAGCGCGCGCAGAGTGGCATCGGCGGCGGCAGCGACCGAATAGGGATTCTGCCCGGTCACCAGCCTGCCATCGGTCACGACAAAGGGCAGCATCATCGGCGCTTCGCTGAATCTTGCACCCAAGCTCTCGGCCTCGCTTTCGACAAAGAAGGGAAATTGCGGTGCCCAGCGTTCACCGAACAGCGCTTCCTCCTCGTCGGTGAAGCCCGTCAGGCTGCGACCGCTAAGCCACGGCGAGCCATCGGCATTGCGCATCTGCGTCAATACGGCAGGCCCATGGCAAACTGCCGCGATCACACCGCCGCTAGTCTCGGTGTCGATCAGCAATTGCTGGAGCACCTGGCTGAAGGGCAAATCGAACATCGCCCCTTTGCCGCCGATCACCATGATGGCCGCATATTGTCCGCGCATGGCCGGATCGAGCCGCAAGGTATCGGCAAGTGCGGCGCTGGCTTCCGCATCGGCGGCGAAGGCGGCGTTGTAGGGCTTATTCGCATCGAACGCATCGGCGACAACCGCGCCCCCTTCGGGACTGGCGATATCTACGTGCATTCCGTTTGCCGTGAACACCAGCCAAGCCTGTGCAAGCTCGTCCATTTCAAAGCCCGGCTGGACGTCGCCGCCGCCGCGCCCGTGGCTGCTGACGACCAGCAGGACGCGGTCGGGCAGCGGAGCGGCGGGGGGCTGGTTTTGTGCCTGCGCGGTGGCGGCAGTGAGAAGAAAGGCGCAGAATATCGTGATCCAGCGGATCATTGTCATCTCCATGGTTAAGGGAAAGGGAGCAAGGAGGAGTGCCCGCAACTTGGGCACTCCTCACCCGGTCTATTCGCTGTCGTAGCTCAGCAAATCGCCCGGTTGGCATTCGAGCTCGCGGCAGATCGCTTCCAGCGTGCTGAAGCGGATGGCCTTCGCTTTGCCGGTTTTGAGGATCGAGAGGTTGGCGAGGGTGAGGCCGACGCGCTCCGCCAGTTCGGTCAGCGTCATGCGGCGGGCGTAAAGCAGGTCGTCGAGTTTGACCATGATACGGTTTCCTTCTGAATCAGCGCCCATCACACGGTTCCTTCCAGATCATCGCGCATTTCAGCGCCGCGTTTGAACACCCGGGCGAGGATGAAGAGGAGGATGACGATCAGCGCGCCGCTAAAGTCGAAGCCGCCTTCGAAGCTGACGCTCGCCTCGTCGAACTGCTCGGCCCAGTCGGCCACCATGATGCCGATTGCGGCCATGGGAAATTCGATCAGCTCCACCCCCAGCATCAGCCACGCCATGCGCGACAGCCGGTCGGCGTTCACCGGTGCAAAAGGATCGCCATCGCCCACCGTGCGGATAATCCGGCGCAGATTGTCGAAGAAGGCGAAGAGCATTCCGACCGCCAGCAAGGCCAGCGTGATAACGCCGAGTATCGGGCCAAGCGGGAAGTCCGCAGCATCAGGCCCAAGCTCTTCCGCCAGGGCGCGGACAATCTCGCCTTCGGCGAAGAACATGACGGGGATGGACACCAGCAAGGTGAAGGCGGCGATCCCCAGCAAGACCAGCATGAGGATGACCAGCACCTGCCCGATCAGCAGCAGCGGATCGCGGAATCGTTGTGATGTGGACATGGAATGTCTCCTACCGAAAGTGCAGCTCAGGCGAGCATGGGGGCGGCGGTTGCGACCAATTGCGTGGCGGCAGGCACTGCGGTGACGGCGGACAGGCTGGTGGCGGTGATCATCACGGCGACGAGCAGGGCGGCGAAGTGGGTAGCGAAACGGGTCATTTATCGATCTCCTTGATGTGACTTATTGAAGAACGATATGGCCGAGTCGCAGTTTATTGTCAATCAATAATATTGAAAAACAATATGGCGCGCATCGTTTTGCGATAGGCAAGGCGAGTCGGATCGTGACGATGTGTATGGAATGCCCTACTCTTTTTGGCGATTTTCTCCCGTGTGACGCGTCAAAAGTTTTTCGCTCCGCCCCTCGCCAGCCTGCCCGCAGCGGGCGAGTGTGATGAGGGGCGAAGCGAAGCTAATGCTGCGATTCGGGTGTAGGACAGCGCAATCGCCCGCGCCCCTTTGGAGCAAGGCGCGGGCGATCGCTTCCTCAAGACCGGGCGGTCAGAGCTGCGCGGTCAGGCGCAGCCACACCCCGCGGCCCGCACCGGGCAGGCGGTCCCCCAGCGGCACATCCGATGCGCCCGCGCGGTTGCGGCCCGAAAGATGCGGCTGGTAGAAGCGATCGAACAGGTTCTCGACCCCCGCTTCCAGCGCGATGGCGTCGGTCACGCCGTAGCGGGCGAACAGGCCGACCACGGCATAGCCCTCGCTCGCCGCCTCGCCATTGGTGAGCGAGACATCTTCCTGCCCCGCTGCTGCGACCAGTTCCGCGCCCAGCGACAGCGCATCCCGTTGCCACACGCCCGCCAGCCGCAAACTCGCCGGAGCGACGCGGTAGAGATTGTCGGCAATATCGCGCCGCTCGCCGCGCACCAAGCTGGCTGTTCCCGACAGCTCGACACCCGCCACCGGGCGCAGCGCGAAATCGAGATCGACACCGTACAGCTCGGCATCGACATTGGCGAAGCGCAGCGGTGTGGGATCGCCGTTCATATTGGCGACCATCTCCACCGGACTGTCGATCACGCCCACGGTGCCATCGAAGGGCACGCCTTGGATGTAATCGTCCACCCGCCGGTAAAACGCCGTTGGGCGCAGCGTGGCGATCTCGCTTTCATAGTCAAAGCCGATCTCGGCAATCCATGCGGTTTCCGGCTCCAATGCAAGGTTGCCGACATAGATGTTGCCGTCTGCAAGGCCGTAGCTTGCCTCGGTCGGCAGCCAGGCGAAGCGTTCGAGCACGCTCGGCACCCGCTCCTTGCGCGCCAGCGTCAGGCGGGGTGTGACATCGCCCAGCGGCACCCAGCCGCGCAGCACCGCATCCACAGTGGTATCCGCCGTCTCGCGCTCGGCAGCGACGAAAGCGGCGCCGAGCACGCGCGGCCCCATCGGTACGGCGCTGCCCAGCTCTGGCTCGCCCGCGCTTTGGCCGGTGTGGTCGATCCGCAGGCCCGCTTCCAGCTCCACAAGGTCCAGCGCACCGCGCCATTGCACAAAGCCGCCGAAGCGGTCCGAGGCAAGATCGGGCTGGGCATCGAGGAAGAAGGCGGCATTGGTAGGGTTGGTGATGCGGACGAACTTGTCCACCAGCTCGAAATCGCCGCCGATCTGGAAATAGCTGCCGCGCTCGCCGAAGCGCAGCGACGCCTCGCCGGTGGTCGTATCGGCATCGGCAAAGGTGGCGCGCGCCTGCATCGGCGGGGCGGCGGGCTGGCGGGTGGTCTGGTTGTCCATCAAATGGCGCACCGCGACATGGCCCAGCCGCAGATCCAGCGCGACATTGTCGGAGAGCTCCCCGCGCCAGCCGCCCTGCACGAAGTCCGTATCGAAATAGACGATGTCGAGCGCGAAGGGCGGATTGCCCGAAGGATCGGTTTCGCTGCGCCGGTATTCGGCCCAGACTTCGCCGCCCGCTAATCGCAGGCCGCCATGCACGCCGTACAGATTCCGCTTGAACGAAGTGCCGACGGCCGTGCCGCCGGGGAAGCGGTAATCCCCGCCTTCCTCCCGGCTGGCGAGCACGCCGAGCCGCCAGTCCTCCGATGCGATCGCCGCAAGGCCGCCCACGGCGTAGCTTTCGTCCACGCTGCGATACTGGCTGGCGAGGCGCACTTGCGCATCAAGGCTTTCGCCGCTTGCAAAGCGCGCCTGCATCAGCTCGGCATTCACCGCGCCCGCCAGCGACGGGCCTTGCGAAACAGGCGCAACCCCGCGCGCGATCTCCAGCCGCTCGACCAGCACCGACGGCGCATAGTGCAAGGGCGGGTCCATGGCGTTGGGCCCGCCACTGGCGAAACGCTGCCCGTTGACACGGCCCAGCACGCGCTCGCCCGCGAGCCCGCGATAGGAGAGCTGGCCGGACAAAGCGCCATTGCCCACCAGCGCGCCGCCCGGAACCCGCGCGGCAATCGCGGCGGCATCGGCGGGCAGGGCGATCTGCTGCGGCGGTTTGACCGCGTCGGTCGCCGGGTCGGGGGTGGTGGCGGTGACGACGATGGTGTCGGTCAGTACGGTATCGGGATCGGTTTCCTGCGCCGCGAGCGGCTGGGTCACCAGAAGGGAGCCGGAGGCAAGCAATGCCGCCCGGCAGAGGGTCTTGGAAAACATAACAATCTGTTCCGTCAATATAGAGCAACAGCGCGCGCACGGAGACAGCTCCGGCGCGGCCTGGTTTTTGGCGAATCTATAGAGGGGTCAGAGTGTTAACGGCGGGCCGCGCAAGGGCGGGCGCACATGGCGCAGCGGGGGAATGATGGCGGATTGCAGCGGCGGAGCCTCGGCTCCGTCGCCCTGCAACAGTATGGCAGCAGGCTGTGGCTGCTCGGGAACTCCGGCCGCAAGGCTGCCACCGGAAAAGGCACACTGGCCTTGCGGGGTAAAGCCTTGCGCGCCGCTATCGTCGCCGGCCTCGTCGCTTGCGTCATCGCCGGAAGCAAGGCCCGAAGCGGGGCCCGAAGCAGGCCCATGCCCCATCGCCGCATGATCGACCCCGCCCGTCGCGTGATGCGCGTGATGATCCTCCTCGCCCGCTGTGGAACCGGCCGCGGCAGGCTGCGGATCATAGGCTGCAAAGGCGCGGGCCAGCGCGTTGGTGGAAGGGCAGGGGGTAATGCTGACAATATGCGCCGTTGACGGCGCCAGCATATGCCCGCCCGGCACCAGCCCCTGCGCGGCCAAAGACGCCAACAGGAGGAGGAACAGCCGTGTGCCATGGCCACGGAAAATCCGGCGCAACGCGTGCATAACCCGCCGCCGCTAGCCGATGCGTGTGACAATGTCACCTGTGATTTGCAAATGCGGCGACACCCCCATTGACCCCATCCAACACGCCCCCTATATGCGCCCCCTAGCCGGAGAGCTTCGAGCAAGGTGGGCCTTTACGCGGGGGCGCGCCACAGGACGGAAGTTCCGGCATCTGCGTGAGACACGGATACAACAAGGCTGCGAGCGCGGCACCGGTTGCGGTGCGCCCATCGTCGGCCTTTTTCGCGTCTTGCGCTGCTCCCCCGCTTAACGACATTTCTCAGTGCCCGTGACAGTCACGGGTGCACACACGCGAAAAAGAGGCCGTTCCGTATTATGGCGACCAAGGCGAAAGCTCCCGAAGTTCAGGGCTCAAAGAAGAAGCGCATCCGCAAGATTTTCGGCGACATTTATGAAGCCGTGCAGATGCCCAACCTCATCGAAGTGCAGCGCGAAAGCTACGAGCAGTTCCTGCGTTCGGACCCGAGCATCGGCTATGTCTCCGGCCTCGAAAAGACGCTGCGCAGCGTCTTCCCGATCCGCGATTTCGCCGGCACGGCGGAGCTCGACTTCGTCAATTACGTGCTGGAGGCGCCGAAATACGACACCACCGAATGCCGCCAGCGCGGCATCACCTATGCCGCCCCGATGAAGGTGACGCTGCGGCTGATCGTGTTCGAAGTCGATAACGAGACCGAAACCCGCAGCGTGCTCGATATCAAGGAGCAGGACGTGTACATGGGCGATATGCCGCTCATGACCGATAACGGCACCTTTATCGTCAACGGCACCGAGCGTGTGATCGTGTCGCAGATGCACCGTTCGCCCGGCGTGCTGTTCGATCACGATCGCGGCAAGACGCACTCTTCGGGCAAGTTCCTTTTCGCTGCCCGCGTCATTCCCTATCGCGGTTCGTGGCTCGATTTCGAATTCGATGCCAAGGACATTGTGAACGTGCGTATCGACCGCAAGCGCAAGCTGCCGGTCACCGCGCTGCTCTATGCGCTGGGTCTCGATCAGGAAGACATTCTCGCGCATTTCTACAACACCGTCACCTGGAAGCGGTCGAGCGGAAAGGCTGGCGAAGGCTGGCAGATCCCGTTCGTGGCCGAACAGTGGCGCGGTGCCAAGCCGGCCTTCGCGCTGGTTGATGCCAAGACCGGCGAGGAAGTCTTCCCCGCCGGGCAGAAGGTCAGCCCGCGCGCCGCCAACAAGGCGGAAAAGGACGGCCTCAAGACCCTGCTGATCCCGACCGAGGAAATCTTCGGCCGTTATGCCAGCAAGGACATGATCGACGAGAAGACCGGCCGCATCTACATCGAAGCGGGCGAGGAAGTGTCGCCCGAGAATCTCGAAAAGCTTGACGCTGCCGGGATCGACCAGCTTGTTCTGCTCGACATCGATCACGTCTCCACCGGTGCGTGGATGCGCAACACGCTGGCCGCCGACAAGGCGGAGAACCGCGAAGAAGGCCTTGAAGCCATCTACAAGGTGATGCGTCCGGGCGAACCGCCGACGAAGGAAACCGCCGAAGCCCTGTTCGAAGGCCTGTTCTTCGATGGCGAGCGGTATGACCTGTCGGCCGTGGGCCGCGTGAAGCTGAATATGCGCCTCGGCCTCGATGCCGAAGACACCGTCACAACGCTGCGCAAGGAAGATATCCTCGCCGTGGTCAAGGAGCTGGTCGACCTGAAGGACGGCAAGGGCGAGGTTGACGATATCGACAATCTCGGCAACCGCCGCGTGCGTTCGGTGGGCGAGTTGCTGGAAAACCAGTACCGCGTCGGCCTGCTGCGCATGGAGCGCGCAGTGAAGGAGCGTATGTCGAGCGTGGACGTGTCCACCGTGATGCCGAACGACCTCATCAACGCCAAGCCCGCCGTGGCCGCGGTGCGCGAGTTCTTCGGTTCCAGCCAGCTTTCGCAGTTCATGGACCAGACCAACCCGCTGTCCGAAGTCACCCACAAGCGCCGCGTGTCGGCGCTTGGGCCGGGCGGTCTGACCCGCGAACGTGCCGGTTTCGAAGTGCGCGACGTGCACCCGACCCACTATGGCCGTATCTGCCCGATTGAAACGCCCGAAGGCCCGAACATCGGTCTGATCAACTCGCTCAGCACCTTTGCCCGCGTCAACAAGTACGGCTTCATCGAAACGCCCTATCGTGCGGTGAAGGATGGCAAGGTGTCGAAGGACGTCAGCTACCTTTCCGCCATGGAAGAGCAGAAGCACACCGTGGCGCAGGCCTCGGCGGAAACCGATGCGGACGGCAAGTTCGTCGAAGAGCTGGTTTCGGCGCGGCAGGCGGGCGAGTTTGTGATGGCTCCGAACGAGCAGGTCACGCTGATGGACGTCAGCCCCAAGCAGCTGGTCTCGGTCGCTGCCTCGCTCATTCCGTTCCTCGAAAACGATGACGCCAACCGCGCGCTGATGGGCTCGAACATGCAGCGTCAGGCTGTGCCGCTGGTCAAGGCCGAAGCGCCTTGGGTCGGCACCGGCATGGAAGAAACCGTGGCGCGCGATTCGGGCGCTGCCATCGCCGCGACCCGTTCGGGCGTGGTCGACCAGGTGGACGCCACCCGCATCGTGATCCGCGCCTCGGGCGAAGTCGATACGACCAACCCCGGCGTGGACATTTACACGCTGCAAAAGTTCCAGCGGTCGAACCAGAACACCTGCATCAACCAGCGTCCGCTGGTGAAAGTGGGCGATGTGGTGGAGCAGGGCGATATCATCGCCGATGGCCCCTCCACCGACCTGGGCGAGCTGGCGCTCGGCAAGAATGCGCTCGTCGCCTTCATGCCGTGGAATGGCTACAACTACGAAGACTCGATCCTGATCAGCGAACGCATCGTGAAGGATGACGTGTTCACCTCGATCCATATCGAGGAATTCGAAGTCATGGCCCGCGACACCAAGTTGGGGCCGGAAGACATCACCCGCGACATTCCCAATGTCGGCGAGGAAGCGCTGCGCAACCTCGACGAGGCGGGGATCGTCTATATCGGTGCCGAAGTGCATCCGGGCGACATTCTGGCAGGCAAGATCACGCCCAAGGGCGAATCGCCGATGACGCCGGAAGAAAAGCTGCTGCGCGCCATTTTCGGCGAAAAGGCCAGCGATGTGCGCGACACCTCGCTCCGCCTGCCGCCGGGCGTGGCGGGCACCGTGGTGGAAGTGCGCGTCTTCAACCGTCACGGCATCGAAATCGATGACCGTACGCGCGCCATCCAGAACGAGGAAATCGAACGCCTCAAGAAGGATAGCGAGGACGAGCGCAACATCCTCAACCGCGCAACCTACAACCGTCTCGAAGAAATGCTGGCGGGCCAGACCGCGTCGGCAGCTCCCAAGGGCGTGAAGAAGGGCGCGGTGATCGATGCCGAGATCCTCGCCTCGGTCGACAAGCGCGACTGGTTCAAGTTCGCCGTGGCTGACGACAATATGCAGGCCCAGCTGGAAGCGGTGAAGGGCCAGTATGACGAGGCGGTCAAGGCCATCAAGGACAAGTTCGACGACCGCAAGGAGAAGCTGGAGCGCGGCGACGAGCTGGCTCCGGGCGTGCTCAAGATGGTCAAGGTCTTTGTCGCGGTGAAGCGCAAGCTGCAGCCGGGCGACAAGATGGCCGGCCGCCACGGCAACAAGGGTGTGATTTCGCGCATCCTGCCCGAAGAAGATATGCCCTTCCTCGAAGACGGGACGCCGGTTGATATCGTGCTCAACCCGCTGGGCGTGCCTTCGCGTATGAACGTCGGGCAGATCTTCGAAACGCACCTCGGCTTTGCCGCGCGTGGTCTGGGCCACCAGATTGCCGAGCAGCTGGACGAATGGCGCGCTGCCAATCCCGACATCACGGCAGGCCAGCCGCCCGCCGCGCTCGTGGAGAAGCTGAAGGATGTCTATGGCGAGAACTATCACGCCGATATCGACAGCCGCACCAATGAAGAGCTGGCCGAGCTGGCGCACAATCTGCGCCGCGGTGTCCCGATGGGCACCCCGGTATTCGATGGCGCCCGCGAAGGCGACGTCACCGATATGCTGGTGAAGGCAGGCTACGCTTCCTCGGGCCAGTCGACGCTGTATGACGGGCGCACCGGCGAAGCGTTTGACCGCAAGGTGACGGTGGGCGTGATCTATATGCTCAAGCTGCACCACCTGGTCGACGACAAGATCCACGCCCGTTCGATCGGCCCCTACTCGCTCGTTACCCAGCAGCCGCTGGGCGGCAAGGCGCAGTTCGGCGGCCAGCGTTTCGGCGAAATGGAAGTCTGGGCGCTGCAGGCTTACGGCGCGGCCTATACCTTGCAGGAAATGCTGACGGTGAAGTCCGACGACGTGGTCGGCCGCACCAAGGTTTACGAAGCGATCGTCAAGGGCGACGACACCTTCGAAGCCGGCATTCCCGAGAGCTTCAACGTGCTCGTCAAGGAAATGCGCTCGCTGGGTCTCAATGTCGAACTCACCAGCCTGACCGATGGCAATGATGAAGACGACGATCCGGCGCTGATGGCTGCGGAGTAGGCGATGGTTCGGGGATACACAGGACTGAGCAAAGGCAAGAAGTTGGCAGTTGCCGCATTCGCCATTGTTTCGATCCTGCTGCTCCCCGCAATCGCTGGCCTTGTGATGATGTGGTTCTTCCCAGTCGCATAACGCCGCAGGAAAAGATTTAGAGAGTTAGTCTCCCAACCAGGGATACCCGAAAATGAACGAACTGAGCAAATTCACCAACCAGATCTCCAAGCCGGAGACGTTTGACCAGATCCAGATCGGCCTGGCTTCGCCCGAGCGCATTCGCAGCTGGTCTTTCGGCGAAATCAAGAAGCCGGAAACGATCAACTACCGCACGTTCAAGCCCGAACGTGACGGCCTGTTCTGCGCGCGCATCTTCGGTCCGGTGAAGGATTACGAATGCTTGTGCGGCAAGTACAAGCGTATGAAGTACAAGGGCGTCGTCTGCGAAAAGTGCGGCGTCGAAGTCACCGTCACCAAGGTGCGGCGCGAGCGCATGGGCCATATCGAACTGGCCGCGCCGGTCGCCCACATCTGGTTCCTGAAGTCGCTGCCCTCGCGCATCGGCCTGCTGCTCGATATGCAGCTGAAGCAGCTTGAGCGCGTGCTGTATTTCGAAAGCTACATCGTCACCGAGCCGGGCCTGACCCCGCTGGAGAAGTACCAGCTGCTCACCGAAGACGAGCTGCTCGATGCGCAAGACGAATATGGCGAGGACGCTTTTACCGCCAGCATCGGCGCCGAAGCGGTCAAGCAAATGCTGATGGACCTCGATCTGGAGCAGGAAAAGGCCGATCTGCTGCACGAGCTGGAAATCACCAAGTCCAAGCTCAAGCCTGCCAAGATCATCAAGCGGCTGAAAGTCGTCGAAAGCTTCATCGAATCGGGCAACCGTCCCGAATGGATGATCCTTGAAGTCGTGCCGGTCATTCCGCCGGAACTGCGCCCGCTGGTGCCGCTGGATGGTGGCCGTTTCGCGACGTCTGACCTCAACGATCTGTATCGCCGCGTCATCAACCGCAACAACCGCCTCAAGCGCCTGATGGAACTGCGCGCGCCGGATATTATCGTCCGCAACGAAAAGCGTATGCTGCAGGAAGCCGTGGACGCGCTGTTCGACAATGGTCGCCGTGGCCGCGTCATCACCGGTGCCAACAAGCGTCCGCTGAAGTCGCTTTCCGATATGCTCAAGGGCAAGCAGGGCCGCTTCCGCCAGAACCTTCTGGGTAAGCGCGTCGACTATTCGGGCCGTTCGGTCATCGTGACCGGGCCGGAACTCAAGCTGCACCAGTGCGGCCTGCCCAAGAAGATGGCGCTCGAACTGTTCAAGCCGTTCATCTACGCCCGCCTCGATGCCAAGGGTCTGTCGATGACCCTGAAGCAGGCGAAGAAGTGGGTGGAGAAGGAACGCAAGGAAGTCTGGGACATCCTTGACGAAGTGATCCGCGAACACCCGGTGATGCTCAACCGCGCACCGACGCTGCACCGTCTTGGCATCCAGGCGTTCGAGCCCGTGCTGATCGAAGGCAAGGCAATCCAGCTGCACCCGCTCGTCTGCTCGGCCTTCAACGCCGACTTCGACGGTGACCAGATGGCCGTCCACGTGCCGCTCTCGCTGGAAGCCCAGCTGGAAGCGCGCGTGCTGATGATGTCCACCAACAACATCCTCTCGCCCGCCAACGGCAAGCCGATCATCGTGCCTTCGCAGGACATGGTGCTGGGCCTGTACTACCTTTCGATGGACCGCGAAGGCGAGCCGGGCGAGGGCAAGGTGCTGGGCGATATCAACGAAGTGCACCAGGCGCTGCACGTGGGTGCTGTGACCCTGCACTCGAAGATCACCACCCGCGTTCCGCAGACCGATGAACAGGGCAAGCAGTTCATGGCGCGCGTCGATACGACGCCGGGCCGGATGCTGATCGCCGAATGTCTGCCCAAGAGCCACAAGGTGCCCTTCGCCGTCGTCAACCGCCTTCTCACCAAGAAGGATATCGGTGACGTGATCGACGAGGTCTATCGCCACACCGGCCAGAAGGACACGGTGCTGTTCGCCGATGCGATCATGACGCTGGGCTTCCGCCACGCGTTCAAGGCCGGCATCAGCTTCGGCAAGGACGACATGATCATTCCCGACAGCAAGGACGGCATGATCGAGGAGACGAAAGCGCTGGTTGCTGACTATGAACAGCAATATCAGGACGGCTTCATCACCCAGCAGGAAAAGTACAACAAGGTGATCGACGCCTGGAGCCGTTGCGGTGACCAGGTGGCGAACGCCATGATGGAAGAGATCAAGGCGACGCCGAAAGACGAGCATGGGCGCGAGGCGCCGATCAACTCGATCTACATGATGAGCCACTCGGGTGCGCGTGGTTCGCCAGCGCAGATGAAGCAGCTTGCCGGTATGCGCGGTCTGATGGCCAAGCCTTCGGGCGAGATCATCGAAACGCCGATCATCTCGAACTTCAAGGAAGGTCTGACCGTTCTTGAATACTTCAACTCCACCCACGGGGCACGCAAGGGCCTGGCGGATACGGCGTTGAAGACCGCCAACTCGGGCTACCTCACCCGCCGCTTGGTCGACGTGTCGCAGGATTGCGTGATCGTCGAGGAGAACTGCAAGACCGAAAACGCGCTGGAAATGCGCGCCATCGTGCAGGGCGGCAGCGTGATTGCTTCGCTGGGTGAGCGCATTCTGGGCCGCACCGTGGCCGAGGACATCGTCAACGCCGCTTCTGGCGACGTGATCGTCAAGGCCGGCACGATGGTGGACGAGCCGATGATGAAGGCGATCGAGGAGGCCGAAGTGCAGGTCGCCAAGATCCGTTCGCCGCTGGTCTGCGAAGCCGAACAGGGCGTTTGCGCGACCTGCTACGGCCGTGACCTTGCGCGCGGTACGCCGGTGAATATCGGTGAAGCTGTCGGCGTGATCGCCGCACAGTCGATCGGTGAACCCGGCACCCAGCTGACGATGCGGACGTTCCACATCGGCGGCGCGGCGCAGATCAACGAAACGAGCCACCTCGAATCGATGTCGGACGGCAAGGTCGTGTACCGCGATATGCCGACCATCACCGACAAGAAGGGCCGCCGCCTGTCGCTGGCCCGTTCGGGCGAGATGATCGTGGTCGATGCCGAAGGCCGTGAGCGCGCGATCCACCGTGTGCCCTATGGTACGGTGCTGATGTTCGAAGATGGCGCGTCGGTGAAGGAAGGCGAACGTCTGGCCGAATGGGATCCGTTCACGCTGCCGATCATCACCGAACAGGCGGGTATCGTGCGCTATCAGGATCTGGTCGAAGGCAAGACGCTGGAAGAGCGGATGGACGATGCCACCGGTATCGCCCAGCGTGTCGTGATCGAATATCGCGCCACCAGCCGTTCCAAGAAGGAAGATCTGCGTCCGCGCATCACCCTGCTCAACGAAACCGGCGATGAAACCGAAGCTGCACGCTATATGCTGGCTCCGGGCACCACGCTGTCGGTCGAGGACGGGCAGGAAGTGCAGGCCGGTGACATCGTCGCCCGTGCCTCGCGCGAAGCTTCGAAGACGCGCGACATCACCGGCGGTCTGCCGCGGGTTGCCGAGCTGTTCGAAGCGCGCATTCCGAAGGATGCAGCGGTGATCGCCAAGATCAGCGGCCGGATGGAGTTCGTCCGCGATTACAAGGCCAAGCGCAAGATCGCGATTGTGCCGGAGGAAGGCGAAACGGTCGAATATCTGGTTCCCAAGACCAAGGTGATCGACGTGCAGGAAGGCGACTTTGTGAAGAAGGGGGATACCCTGATTTCCGGCTCGCCCAACCCGCACGACATTCTGGAAGTGCTCGGCGTGGAATCGCTGGCCGAATATCTCGTCAGCGAGATCCAGGAAGTTTACCGTTTGCAGGGCGTGAAGATCAACGACAAGCACATCGAAGTGATCGTTCGCCAGATGCTGCAAAAGGTCGAGATCACCGATGGCGGCGATACCACGCTGCTGCCGGGCGAGCAGGTCGATCTGGAAGAAATGAACGAAGTGAACGCCAAGCTGCCGCCGCGCAAGAAGAAGGCCGAAGGCAAGCCGATCCTCTTGGGCATCACCAAGGCTTCGCTGCAAACGCGTTCGTTCATTTCGGCCGCCTCGTTCCAGGAAACCACCCGCGTGCTGACGCAGGCGGCGGTTGAAGGGAAGAAGGACACGCTGGTCGGTCTGAAGGAAAACGTGATCGTGGGCCGTCTGATCCCCGCGGGCACGGGTGCCGGCATGAACCGCCTGCGCGTCACCGCCAACAGCCGCGATGCGGCGCTGCGGGCAGCCTACAAGAAGCAGGCCGACGCGCTCGAAGCGGAAAATGCCGTGGCCGATGTCGATGATGTCACGCCCGATGCGCCCAGCAGCGAAGACGCGATGGCAGCAGCCATGGCAGCCAGCGCTGCCGCGCCCGCGCCTGTCGAAGACACTGCGGACGAGGGCGACGAGGCGTAAGCCGCGCTCCCTTATCCCGGTAAAGAAGGGGCTTCGGAGAGCGATCTCCGGAGCCCCTTTTTCGTGGGCCGCGCGCTTGGCCGCCCGCGCGGTCGGGAAAGCAACCCCCATTGACGTGGCAATGGCCTCGGCCCGGCCAATGGCGTATCCTCCAGCGACAACACGCGAAGCGGGAGAGAAATATGCGAAAGATTATCCTGTCCATGGCCGCAGTGGCGGCGGTCTGCGCCAGCCTGCCTGCGGCGGCGCAAGTGGTGGTGACGGGGATGCGGCAAGACCGTTCCGCCACCAATGCCTATCTCACGCCCAATGTCCCCGCCATCGGCCTCACCCGCCGCGCGGATTACTTCGTCACGCCGCTATGGGTCAGCTCGGATTCGCGCATCGCCGAGGAGCGCGAGAGCGAATTGTTCGCCATGCTCGAAGCCACCATCGCCCGCGCCGAGGCGGAAGGGATTACGCTGGTGGCGGGGCAATACACGCTGACCGAAGTGACCCGCGCCAATATGCGCGAATTGCCGGTGACCGGCGGCGCGCGCCCTGACACTAGCCGGGTGCAGATCTACGCCCGCGTGCCGCTGGACGGCAACACAGCCAGCGCGCGCGATACGGGCAACCGCATCCGCGCCTTTGTCGCCAGCATCCCCGCCACGGGGCGCTCCTTCATCGAAACGGGCGCAACCTCGCTCGCCATCGATGATCCCGAGCAATATCGCGACGCGGTGGTGCGCCAGATCGCCGATGCTTCCACCCGCTATGCCGCAATGTTCGGCAATTCTTACGGCGTAACGGTCAGCGGGCTTGATGGCGAACTGTACTGGCAGCAGGCGAGCGAGACCGAAGTGTTCCTCTATATCGAGCACGCTTTCGCCATCGCACCGCGTTAGGCAGGGCTTTATCGCTATTGCGAACCATTCGCATTGCAATGCGCGCGAGGATGCGTAGATTACTTGCGAATCACTCGCAAGAAAGGCGCGCCATAACCGACAAACCCTCCTCCTCCACCGCTTCGCGGGCCGATCTGATCGCGGCGCTGGCGCGCCCGCCGCGTCTCGGCGATTTCGGCATGGGGGCGGCGAAAGCAGTGATTTCGCTGCGGCTGGTCGCGCTCTGCGTGCAATCGGGGCACGATCCCATCGCGGTGCTCGCGCGGCGGCTGGGCGGTGTGGGGGAGGCCAAGGCGATGTTCGGCTTTCTCGACCGATGCGGGGCGGTGTGGCCCGAGCGGATGGCGGTGCATCGCCCCTGCTGTCCCGTGCTCGGCCCCGACGAGGCGACCCTCGCCGCAATGGCTATGGCCGCAGATGCGGGCGACCACCGCGCCTTCGAACGCGTGCTCGACGGGTTTATCCGCCCCGACCGCCGCGAAGGCCTGTTCATCGCCGCCATGGGCGCGATGGCGCAGTTGTGACCCCGCCTATTGTTCTGCCGCGCGCCGTGCCTCTTCCAGCCCCGCCATCGTCTCGGCATAGGGAACCGACGGGCCGAGAAGCAGCTGCGAGAAGGTGACGCGGGTGTAATCGCCATTGGCGAAATCGGTGGCCCAGTCCCCCGTGCCCGCGCATCCGGCATACCAGAAGCCGTCCTGCGTGCGGGTGGAACACTGGTTGTACGCCCCTGCTTTGAAGAACAGCGTGTCTCCGCCATAGCTGAGCGGGTTGTCGAGCGCATCCACCCCTTCGATCAGGCTGACGGCATAACCGACGGTGCCCAGCCGTTCATTGTGGAAGGAGACATACATCGTGTTGTTGTGGACATTGATTTCGTAGGAAAACTCCTCGCCCAGCGCGATGCCGTTTTCGCCCGGATCATCGGGATTGTCCCACAGATTGCCGAACACCGGCACAGGAATGTCCCGCCGGTTTTCATCGCCGCGCGGCAGATTGCGCTCATACGTCCAGAACAGGCTGCCGGTTTCGTGTCCCGGCCACTTCTTGTAGAAAATCTTGATCGGCTCGTTCCCGTAGCCGAAGCCGCTGCTGGTATCGTCATAACCCACGGCGTGGATTTGGCCGACCACCACCGAGTAGGCGGCATTGGTCTCTGGCCGCAGCGCATTCACCGCGACGTGATCGACGTGCAATGTCGCCTGCATCCGCCCGCCAATCGAACCGAAACTGCTGGAGCCGTTGCGCGCCAGAACCGCAAAATTGTTTTCCGGCCCATGCGTGGAGATGCGCGTATTGGTGCCGCGCAGCATCTGCCGCAGCTCGCTGCGCGTGTTTGACGAATTGGCTGTCGTGACGGCACGATTGGGCGCGGTGAAGACCATCCGGTTCTGGTCATCAAGGTAGAAGAAGTCGGGATGCGCATAGGTCTGGATCTCTGCCACATCGACTTCATCGGGCCGCCCGTCGCCATCATCATCCTGCGGGAGCGTTATCTTCCAATGGCTTAAATCGAACACGCTGCCGGGGGGAGGATTGTCACCGGGGTCAGCGGCAAGGGCGATGCTTCCCGTCGCGAATGCCAGAAATGCTGCTGCCAGAAATCCCTTCACCATTTTCAACTGCCCAATTCTGTCCTACCAATATTATACGTTAGATATACCAATGGCGACTGGCCAAAGCCATCGCTTTTTTGCCGGGGTATCAAACGGATGTCAGCGCCTGTTCAGCGGGTCGCGTTCACAGACGCAGCCATGCGCTCACTTGCTCTCCTCCCGCTCCTCCTTGCCGCCTGCGTTGCTGCGCCTGCTCCGGTTCCGCCAGCAGTTGATCTTGCCGGCGAATGGCGGGTGGCCGAGATTGACGGGGAATCGCTCGACCGGCCTTACGGCATTGCGCTCAGCGCCAATGGCGAACGCATTTGGTGGGATCCATCTTGTGCCGGGCAGGGGGTGAATTATACGATCACTGGCTCAAGTTTCGCAACCGCCACCCGCCGCAATCCCGGCGTGGTGTGCGAGATCGGCTTTCCGCCCGAAGTGCCGCAAATCTGGGACGCACTGGACGCGGCCGACACGATTGAGCGCACGCCCGCCAACGGCATCCGCATCCACGGCAATGGCCGCAGCGTGACACTTTTCTCGCAATAGGCCTGCGCCTGCGCTAGGGGCCGCGCATGACCACCATTACCCGTTTCGCGCCCTCTCCCACGGGGCGTCTTCATGTCGGCAATATCCGCACCGCGCTGCATAACTGGATGCTGGCGCGCAAGGCCGGGGGGCGCTTCCTGCTGCGCATCGACGATACCGATGCCGAACGCTCGAAAGAGGAATATGTCGAGGCGATCCGCGCCGATCTTGCTTGGCTGGGTCTCAGCCCCGATGGCGAGGAGCGGCAGTCGGCGCGGCTGGCGATCTATGAACAGGCGTTCGAGGCGCTGAAGGCGGCGGGCCGGGTCTATCCCGCTTACGAAACGCAGCAGGAGCTGGAACTGAAGCGCAAGATCCAGCTGGGGCGCGGGCTCCCGCCGATCTATGATCGCGGGGCGCTGAAGCTCACCGCCGAAGAGCGCGCGGCGAAGGAAGCGGAGGGCATCGCCCCGCACTGGCGCTTCAAGCTCGACCATGATGAGGCGATCACTTGGGAAGACGGCGTGCGCGGCGCGCAGAAATTCGATCCCGCGCAATTGGCCGATCCGGTGATCCGCCGCGCGGATGGCTCGTGGCTGTATATGCTGCCAAGCGCGGTCGACGATATCGCCATGGGCGTGACACAGGTTCTGCGCGGCGAAGACCATGTCTCCAACACCGCAGTGCAAATCCAGATGTTCACCGCACTGGGCACGCAGCCGCCCGCTTTCGCGCACGAGGCGCTGTTGGTGGGCAAGGAAGGCAAGCTGTCGAAGCGCCTCGGCTCCTTGGGCTGCGATGCCATGCGCGAGAAAGGGATCGAACCCGAAGCGCTGGTCGCCATGCTGGCGCGGCTGGGCACCTCGCTGCCGGTCGAACCGGTTGCCGATCGCGCGGCGCTGATCGACACCTTCGATCTTACCACTTTCGGGCGCGCGCCGGCCAAATTCGACGATACCGAACTTGAGCGGGTGAACACCGCGATTGTCCATGCGATGGATTTCGCCGCAGTAGCAGGGCGCCTGCCTGACGGGATGGATGCCGAGGCTTGGCACGCCATCCGCCCCAATCTGGGCGTTATCGCCGATGCGGGCGAGTGGTGGCAATTGGTCACCGGGCCAATCGCCGCGCGCGAGTTCGATGCGGACACCCGCGCCTATCTCAGCGAAGCCGCTAGCGCGCTCGTCTGGAACAACACGCCGTGGCAGGATCTCACCGCCGCGCTCAAGGAAAGCACCGGGCGCAAGGGGCGTGATCTGTTCCTGCCGCTGCGCCAGGCGCTGACCGGCATGGATCACGGGCCGGATATGGCCGAACTGCTCCCGCTGATCGGCGAGAGCGAGGCGCGCGCGCGGTTGCAAAACGCCGCACAAGGCTGACGTCCCAGCACAATTCGTCGCCGCGCAGTCGCATTTCGTCGAAACGGAACCGAATCGGCTTGACCTGCGTTGCACGCAGACTACATCGCGCCATGTTACATCATCACGTATTCAGGAAAACGCCCCCTCCGATGAAAAAGTTTGCCTTCGCCTTGTTCGCCTCTGCCGCCATGCCGGTTGCGGCCTTGGCGCAGGAAACCCCTGCCGATCCCGCCGCGGAAGAGCGCGGGGAGCCCAATAATGACGATTTTCACAATGTGATCTATGTCTCGGCGGCGGGCGTTGACCGGGTGGACATTATCGCGGGCACTTCAGTGCTGACCGGCATCGCCTTGCAGCGCGAAAGTGCCGGGCAAGTGGGCGACATTCTCGACAGCCTGCCGGGTGTTGACGCCAGCGGCTTTTCTCCCGGTGCCAGCCGCCCGATCCTGCGAGGCTTTGGCGGTGACCGTGTCCGCGTCCTCAATGACGGGATCGGCACGCTCGACGCTTCGGGCGCATCGGACGATCACGGCGTCGCTGCCGACCCGCTGATTGCCGAACGCATCGAAGTTCTGCGCGGCCCCGCCGTGCTGCTTTACGGCAGCCAAGCGATTGGCGGCGCGGTGAATGTCGTGACCAAGCGCATTCCGCCCGCCGTGCCGGACGAGGCGATCCATATCGACGCGCTGGCGGGCATCGACACCGCTACCGACTTGCGCGAAGGCGGCCTCTCCTTCGATTTGCCGCTGGGCAACAGCGTCGCCTTCCACGCCGATGTCTCGTACCGCGAGAGCGGCAATATCGACGTCCCCGGCTTCGTGAACAGCGCCTTTGTGCGCGAAGACTTGCTCGCCGATGCGGCCGAGGAAGAGGAAGAAGGCGAGTTTGCCGAAGCTGAAGAGCTGCGCGAACTGGCCGAACAAAGCGGTGAAGTCCCGCAAACCTTTGCCGAAACATGGTCGGCCGGCACCGGCATCGCCTTCTTCTCGGGCGAGAGCAATTTCGGCGTCTCCTTCGGCTATTATGACACACTTTACGGCGTCCCCGCCTCGCCCTTTGGCGGCCACCATCACGAGGAAGGCGAAGGCGGCGGCGAAGAGGAAGAGGAGGAAGGCGAGGAGCTGATCTCCATCGGACTCCAGCAATACCGCATCGACGCGCGCGGCCAGCTCGATCTGGGCAACGGTTTCTTCGACAGCGTGCAAGGCCGCTTCGGCTGGTCGGACTATACCCACACCGAATTCGAAGGCGATGAAGTGGGCACCGTGTTCGATGTCGAAGGCATGGAAGGCCGCCTCGAACTGGTGCAGTCGCGGCGCGGCGGCTGGGGCGGCTCGGTCGGCACGCAATACAGCTTCGTCGATTTCGTGGCGACCGGCGCGGAAGCCTATATCCCGCCCAATGAGGTGGGCACTTTCGCACTGTTCACCTTGCAGGAGCTCGATTTTGACCGGTTCGAAGTCGAAGCCGGTGCGCGCTTTGAAACCACCTCCATCGACGCGGTGACGTTGGGGCAGGATCGCAGCTTCGATACCTTCTCCGCCTCGGTCGGCGGCGGCTTTATGCTGTTCGACGATTTGCGCCTGGGCGTGAATCTCTCGCACACCGAGCGCGCGCCCACGGCGGCCGAGCTGTTTTCCGACGGCCCGCATATCGCCACGCAGCAATTCGAAGTCGGCAATGCCGCTCTCGTCACCGAATCGAGCTTCGGCGCAGAAGCCTATGCGCGCGGCGAAGTGGGCGAGGTGAAGATCGCCGCCAGCCTTTATCGCAACTGGTTCAGCGATTTCATCTATCTGCAGGATACCGGCACGGAAGAGGACGAGCTGCCGGTGTTCAACTACCTGCAACAGGATGCCGACCAGTGGGGCTTTGAAACGCAGATCACTTTCCCGTTGGTGGAACATGGCACTTTCTCGCTGCTCGGCGATGTGCGCGCGTCCTACACGCAGGTCGATCTGGATGACGGCACCAACGCGCCGCGCATCCCGCCGCTGAACCTGTTCGGCGCGCTGGAAGCTCGCTGGGCGCATTTCGATCTGCGCGGCGAAGTTGAATGGTATGACGAGGCCACCCGCGTCGCGCCGTTCGAAACAACGACCGACAGTTTCGCGATGGTCAACGCCTCGCTTGCCTGGCACCCGTTCGAAGGGGCGGAAAACCTGACGGTGATCGCGCAGGTGGACAATATCTTCGACGCCGAAGGGCGGCGGCACACGAGCTTCACCAAGGACTTCGTCCCGCTGCCGGGTCGGAATTTCCGGATTACCGTTCGGACTTCTCTTTGAGTTACGCCCGCCCATCCGGGCGGGCATCCTCGGTGCTGTTCGCTTCGCGGGGGCTTCGCTCCCGCTGCGCGGCACCTGCGGGCTTCGCAGTCGCTCGCTGTCGGGCGCTGATCGCGCCCGATTGCAGCGCGAACGGGCTTATGTGTCGCGGAGATCGCTCGGCGCAGCCGAGGGCAAGGGCGACCGCCCGCCCGCAGCGGGCGCGTAGCGTAGCGGAGCGCGTCTAGCGAGGACGCGCTCACGGATGTGGGCGCATGAAACAAACAATCACCGAGGATGAACCCGCGGATGCGGGTTCATAACCGAGGGAGAGTCACCCCTCTTTGCCCCATATATTTCCCCGCCCTGTCAGCATAGGTCACTTCGGGTCGTTCGTTCCCTTGCAGGAACAGGAACTGGCACGCGCCTTCATTGGCGTAGATCTTGGCGGGCAGCGGGGTGGTGTTGGAAAACTCCAGTGTCACATGGCCTTCCCAACCCGGCTCCAGCGGAGTGACGTTTACGATGATCCCGCAGCGGGCATAGGTGCTCTTGCCAAGGCAGATCACCAGCACATCATCGGGGATGCGGAAATATTCGACCGTGCGGGCAAGCGCGAAACTGTTGGGCGGGATGATGCAGACATCGGTCTGCCGGTCGACCAGACTTTCCCCGTCGAAATTCTTCGGATCAACGACGGCGGAGTTCACATTGGTGAAAATCTTGAACTCATCCGCCACCCGCGCGTCATAGCCGAACGAGCTGACGCCGTAGGACACGCACCCGTCCCGCCGCTGCGCCTCCACAAACGGCTCGATCATGCCGTGGTTGAGCGCCTGTTCGCGAATCCATTTGTCTGAGAGAATGGCCATGGCGCAAGGGATTCCCGATGCAGCCGCACGGGGCAAGGTGCAGCGGATATTTTCCCGTGCGTAAGGCGGCTTGCAGCGGCAGCGAAACGGGCTAGACGAGCGCAATGAGTGCCGAAGATCGCCCCATTGTGATGCGTGCGCTGGTCAGCAATGGCGGTGTCAGCGAACTGCCGCCTGCAAGTGTTGCGGACTATCGCGGCGACGGGTTCGTCTGGCTGCATATCGATGGCACGCAGGACGATGATCTCGAACAAATGCCGGGCTACGTCCCGACGCTTGCGGCGCGCGCCCTGCTGGCGGGCGAGACACGACCGCGCTGTGACGAAATTGAAGAAGGTGCGCTGATCAATCTGCGCGGGACGGGCGTTGATGCGACCCTTGATAGCGACCAGCTGGTATCCATCCGCGTGTGGGTGGAAGGCAAGCGCGTCACCTCCGCCAGCCGCCGCCCGCTCGCCGCTCTGGCCAGCGTAGAGGGCGCGATGCGCGCAGGCCGGTTGCTCGACGGGGGCGATTTCGTCGCTGCATTGGCGCAGGCCATCAGCATCGAGCTTGATCCCGATATTGCCGATCTGGGCGACCAGCTCGACGATTGCGAAGGGCAAGTCGACGATGGCGATATCTACCCGCTGCGCCGCCGGATCGCGGTGCTGCGGTCGCGGGCGATTGCGCTGCGACGGTTTGTCGCGCCGGACCGCGATGCGCTGGCATCGATGGCGCAATTGCCGTTCGACTGGATCAGCACCGAAGACCGGATGCATTTGCGCGATGCGGCAGACCGCTTTGCGCGCATGGCCGAAGAGCTCGAAGCCGTGCGCGAGCGCGCGGCGCTGCTGCACGAACAGCTGACCGATATGCGCGCGGAAATGATCGACCGGCGCTCGCTGGCGATTGCAGTAACTGCGTTTATCTTCCTCCCGCTCACTTTCATCACCGGACTGCTGGGCATGAATGTCGAAGGCATTCCCTTTGCCACCCAGCCATGGGCGTTTTGGGGCGTGGTCGGCTTTTGCGTGGTCATCGCGCTGCTGGTGATAGGCTGGTTCGCTGTCGAGCGATGGCTGGATGATTAGGCCTGCACAAATGTCGCTGTGATGCAATGCGACCTTGCACAATGGGTGTATCACTCCGGCAGGGTCACTTTGGAACATCTACACATGACACAGCTTTCTCGCGTGAGTGGTGCGGTCTTGGCCGCGCTGATCGTTTCGTCTTGCGGTGGCGAGGACAGCCCGTCGCCGACGCCCAGCCCGATTGCTACGGCGACTCCGACGCCCACGCCTACGCCGACGCCGACTTTCAGCTATACCGAATTTGCCAACCTTACCGGCGTGCAGGATTTCGGCACGGCTTGCGTCGCGTATCGGCCGCGCGGCAACAATATGCCCGGACTTGATGGCGAAGTGCTCTTTTCGGGAGCGGGCGCTGTCGATCTCGATGCGACAACGGGCGTTTGGACCATCGCAGAGATCAATGGCGCAACGGTGCGTACGATCGGGCCGGAAAGCATCACCAGCACCACCGCGACGCGGGTCGAATACAATTCTACGGCGACGGCCGTTCCGTTCCGCTTGAGCGTGATCACACCGCAAGTCGCGGGCCAATCGGCGCGGTATGGCCGGGCGATCTCGTACCTTCTGCCGCTGGCAGGCGGCGGCGGGCAGAGCGGGTTCTGCACGCTGGGCGTGGCAACCGATCCGGACGATATCCCGGCAACCACCACCGTCACCTACAGCAATGTCGCGATGGAGGGCGTTGTGCTGGATGAACCCGCAGGCGGCGGGCAGCCGATTGTCAGCCGTGTCATCAGCGGATCGGGCACGATTACCGGCAACACCACGACGGGAGAAATCACTTTCTCGCTGACCTATGTGGTGGAAGCCCCCGGCGGCGTGCAGACGACCATCGGCCCGATTACGGGCACGGCTCCCATCGATCTCGGCAATGACAGCCGCGCAGGCTATCGGAATCTGATTGGAGACGGCACGCCGCCACAATATGCGGTCAACGGCGCGTTCTACGGCCCGCAAGGGCGCGAGACGGGCTTCATCCTCTATTCGTTCCAGGACGCCGATTCGAACGGACTGAACGAGCGGGTGGTGCTGATCGGCGGCTACGCCACGCGGTAAGCAAGGGGCAATTTGCGCGGTGCGAAGGCGGAGAAAGGCACCGCCCCTTCGCACTTGCAAAAAATCGCAAGCCAAAACGGCATATTGCCGCTATGGGGCACGCCATAGGCGCGTTCGCAACGGTTCGCTGCCCCGTGAGTCGCGTGCAGGCAATGCGCAATGCTCATGCACCCTACTCACCGCGCCAGCTGCTCGCGCTTCCATTCAAGCGAAACTCTTATGCCTTTTGAATCCCTTCCGCCGCTGATTGGCGAAGCCTTGGCCGAACGCGGCTATACCGCGCTCACCCCCGTCCAGACCGCCGTGAGCGCGCCCGAGGCCGCAGGACGCGATCTGATCGTTTCCGCGCAGACCGGATCGGGCAAAACCGTCGCTTTCGGCATCGCGCTGGCGGAGCAATTGCTCGGCGAAATCCGTGGCACCCCGCTGACCGAGAAGCCGCTGGCGCTGGTGATCGCGCCGACGCGCGAACTGGCCTTGCAGGTGAGCCGCGAACTGGACTGGCTCTACGCCAAAGCGGGCCTGCGCATCGCGACCTGTGTCGGCGGGATGGATGCGAGCAAGGAACGCCGCGCGCTGCGTTCCGGCCCCGCCATCGTGGTCGGCACGCCGGGCCGTTTGCGCGACCATCTGGAGCGCGGCCCGCTCGACCTGTCGGGTCTGGTGGGCGTCGTGCTCGATGAAGCGGATGAAATGCTCGACATGGGCTTCCGCGACGATCTGGAAGAAATCCTCGACGCCTCGCCCGAGGGACGCCGCACTCTGCTGTTTTCCGCCACCATGCCGCAGGCGATTGTCCGGCTGGCGCAGAAATACCAGTCCGATGCCTTGCGGCTCTCGCTCGCCGGGCAGGATCGCGGGCATGGCGACATTGCCTATCAGGCGATCACGGTCGGCCCGTCGGAAATCGAGAATGCGGTGGTCAATCTGCTGCGCTTTCACGAGGCGGAATCGGCGATCTGCTTCTGCGCCACGCGCGACAGCGTACGCCGCTTGCACGCCACGTTGCAGAACCGTGGCTTTGGTGTGGTGATGCTGTCGGGCGAGCATTCGCAGTCCGAACGCAACCAGGCGCTGCAAGCCATGCGCGACCGGCGCGCGCGCGTGTGCGTCGCCACCGATGTTGCCGCGCGCGGGCTCGATTTGCCGACGCTCAGCCTCGTGATCCATGTCGATACGCCGCGCGATGCGGAGACCTTGCAGCACCGCTCGGGCCGCACGGGTCGCGCGGGCAAGAAGGGGACGGCGGCGATTATCGTGCCCTACAACCGCCGCAAGCGGGTCGAGAGTATGTTGCGCGGCGCGAAGATCGCTGCCGAATGGATGGGCGCGCCCACGCCCGAAGCCATCGGCCAGAAGGATCATGCGCGGCTGATGGAGAAGCTGACGGCTCCGGCCGACTATGCCGAGGAAGACCGCGCGCTCGCTGCCGAGCTGATGCAGCGGCTTCCCGCAGAGGACATCGCCGCCGCGCTGGTGCAGGCGCATCGTGCGAAAATGCCGGCACCCGAAGAGCTGCTCGCCAACACCCCCGAAGCGCGCGACAAGGCACAGGCCGAGCGCCACCGCCCCGGCTTTGAAGACGTGGTGTGGTTCAAAATGGGCATCGGCCGTCGCCAGAATGCGGAGCCGCGCTGGCTGCTGCCGTTGATCTGCCGCCGTGGCCATATCACCCGCAACGAAATCGGCGCTATCCGCCTCGGCCCCGATGAAACGTGGTTCCAGGTGCCGCGCACCATCGCCGCGAAATTCGCCGAGACGGTGAAGCGCACCGAATCTGCCGAGGACGAGCAGGACGCGATTGTGATCGAGCAGTCCGCCGAAGGCCCGCGCATGGAAGCGCGCCAGAACCGCAAGCAAGGCGGCCCGGACGTGCGCGCCAAGCCGTTCCACCGGGGGCAGGGCAGCAAGAAGCCGGGCGGCTTCAAGCGCGACAATGCCGATGGGTCAGGCGCGGGCGAGCGCAAACCCTATGCGGGCAAGCCCAAACCCGGGTTCAAAGGGAAGGGCGCTGGCAAACCCAAGGGCAAGCCGCCGGGCGGACCGCGCCGGGACGGGTAGGCGCGCGGGGGACTATCCCCCGTCCGCTTCGTTCCGGCTGCTCATGATAACGTAGCACATGGTCGGCCCGTGGCGCTCCGCGTCCGCAAGACTGATGTAGAGCGCCTGCCAGTCATCGCCGACCGTGCCCGGCTCCATCATATCGAGGTAGAACGCGCTGATCGGCGCGATTTCCGTCTCCGCCCAGCCGCAAGATCGCGCGACTTCGGCGTAGTGCGCCAGTTCCGCAGTCAGCCCGAATGCAATCGCGACATTGTCCTCCGGCCCCTCAATCGAGGTTTCCGACGGAGCCACATCGCAAGTGTCTGCCTCCGCTGCGCCACCCGATATCGGGTAAGCGCTGCTGGCGACCGAAACCAGCTCTTCGGCAAGCGCCTCGCCCGTTTCGTCGTCAGCCCAGAAGCCCGGCGACAGGCGAAGCGTGGTCATCTCGCCGGACACGCCTTCGCACGACACGTTCCAGCCCGCCTCGTCAGCGATGTCGCGGATAAGCGGGAGCTGCGGGGCCATTCCCATGGTCATGACGGCGACGTCCGGTTCCGCTTCCTCGGCGGCCTGATATTGCGTGTAGCCAATGGCCCCCAAACCGAAGACGGCAAGGCCGGCAAAGGCGTATTTCAGATTGGCGTCGGACAGCATCGGGATAGCCTACCATCCGCCGCCAATTCCGCAATCACTCTCCGCCGGTCAAAGCCCACGTGGGCAAGCCCAAGGGTAAGCCGCCCGGAGGCCCGCGCCGGGACGGGTAGAGTTCTCTAAGACGTGGCTTGTTTGATCGTCTGCAATTGGGTGGAATGCGGACTAATCGCGACTGTTACAAACATTGCACAGGCAAAAATCGTCGCTGACATAGCCATCCAATCCGACGAACGGGTTCTTACAGTATGAGCACATTGCGTCAGGCTCTACGGGCGAAGATTTTGAGGTCCACGGTTGCAGCAGCGGCATTTTTTCAGAGGTTTTGTCGTGCATGGCCAGACGTTAACATCACTAACTGAAGCAACTCTTAATCTATCGACTGCAATTGGGTCGGTAGGGGGCAAAAAATCCCTTACCCTCAATTCGCTCTTCAAACCCCCGCCAGCAAGCTCGCATTGCCGCCTGCTGCGGTCGTGTCGATCGTCGTCACCCGCTCGGTGGCGAAGCGCGTTACATAGTGCGGGCCGCCTGCCTTGGGGCCGGTGCCCGAAAGGCCCTCGCCGCCGAAGGGTTGCGAACCCACCACCGCGCCGATCTGGTTGCGGTTGACGTAGAAATTGCCGACCCTCGCGTGCGCCTCGACGAATTCGCGCGTTTCGGCGATGCGGCTGTGCAGGCCCAGCGTGAGGCCGTATCCGGTCGCGTTGATATCGTCGATCACCTGCCGCAGCGTGCCGACCGGGTAGCGCACCACGTGCAGCACCGGGCCGAACTGTTCCTCGTCAATATCGAGGATCGAGCCGACCTCGATAATCGTCGGGGCGACGAAATGGCCGTCATTGCAATCGTCGGGCAGCGGCAGGCGCCAGACGCTGAACCCGTCCGCCTCCATCGCGGCGATATGCGCTTCCAGCTTGGCCTTCGCCTCGGCGTCGATCACCGGGCCGACATCGGTGGCAAGCTGCGTCGGGTCGCCCACCACCAGCGCCTGGAACGCGCCGGTAATCATGTGCAGCATCACATCGGCGACATCCTCTTGCAGATAGAGCACCCGCAGCGCCGAGCAGCGCTGGCCCGCGCTCTGGAACGCGCCTGCGATCACGTCGCGCGTGACTTGCTCGGGCAGAGCGGAGCTATCGACGATCATCGCGTTCTGTCCGCCGGTCTCGGCAATCAGCGTGCCGATCAGCCCCTCGCGCGCAGCGAGGCTGCGGTTGATTTTTTGCGCGGTGTCGGTCGATCCGGTGAAGGCCACGCCCGCAATGCGCGGATCGCTGGTGAGCGCCGCGCCGACCGATCCGTCGCCCGGCACCAATTGCAGCACGTCTGTCGGGATGCCCGCTTGGTGGCAGAGATCGATGGCGAGCGCGGCGATCAGCGGGGTCTGCTCGGCCGGTTTGGCGAGCACGCTATTGCCCGCGGCCAGCGCCGCCGCGGTCGGCCCCATGAAGATGGCGAGCGGGAAATTCCACGGGCTGATCGTCGCGAAGACGCCGCGCCCGTGGAGGCGCAAGAGGTTCGTCTCCCCCGTCGGCCCCGGCAGCGGCTGCGGCGCGGCGAACAGCATCCGCGCCTCGCAGGCGTAATAGCGCAGGAAATCGACCGCCTCGCGCACTTCGAGCACGGCATCGGGCAGCGATTTGCCCGCCTCGCGCTCGCACAGATCGAGCAGGCGCGCGGTGTTTGCTTCCAGCAGATCGGCAGCGGCGAGCAGCAGATCGGCGCGCGCCGCTCCGCCCAGCGCGTCCCATGTCGGCTGCGCGGCAACCGCGCGGGCGATGGCGAGATCGATATCCTTGGGCGCCGCGGGCAGGCATTGCCCCACCACCCGCCCGTCAAACGGCGAATGCACCGCAACCGGCGCGCTGCCGTCAAGCCCGGCGCGCAAAGTCGGCCGCGCCACCGGATCGTCCTGCCGCCAGCGTTCCAGCTCCTGTTGCAGCGGCGCGAGCACCAGCGGATCGGCAAGGTCAACGCCTGCCGAATTGCGGCGGTTGGGATAGATGTGTGCAGGAAGCGGTATCGCCGGATTGCGGTAGGGCGACATCCCGGCGAGTTCGGCCACCGGATCGCCGGTCATCTCCTCCACCGGCACATCGGCATCGGCCATGCGGTTGACGAAGCTGCTATTCGCGCCGTTCTCCAGCAGGCGGCGCACCAGATAGGCGAGCAGTTCCTTGTGCCCGCCCACCGGCGCATAGATGCGCACCGTGGTGCGGCTGTTATCGCCTTCCAGCTGGGCGAGCGTGTCATACACTTCCTCGCCCATGCCGTGCAGCCTTTGAAACTCGAATGGTGTGTCCCCGGCCAAAGACTTGATCGCCGCAATCGTATAGGCGTTGTGCGTGGCGAAGGCGGGGTAGATGCAGTCCTCCGCCTTCAGCAGCTCCGCCGCGCAGGCGAGGTAGGAGACATCGGTGGCGATCTTGCGGGTGAACACCGGATAATCGACGTGCCCGCCCACCTGGCTCAGCTTGATCTCCGCATCCCAATAGGCGCCTTTCACCAGCCGGATGAACAGCCGCCGGTCATGCTTGCGCGCGGCTTTGGCGACCCAGCGGCACAGCGGCACGGCGCGCTTCTGGTAGCCCTGGATGGCCATTCCGAAGCCGTCCCACTGGCTGCCATCGCTCTTGGCGAAAAGCGTATCGTCGGCCAGCAGCGCCTCGATAATATCCATGCTGAGTTCGAGCCGCTCGGCCTCCTCGGCATCGACAGTGAAGTGGATATCCGCCTCGCGCGCCTGCTCGGCAAGATCGCGCACCACCGGCACGATATGCGCCTTCGCCGCTTCGGCATGGAGAAAGTCGTATTTGGGGTAGAGCGCGGAGAGCTTTACCGAAATGCCCGGCCCGCCGCGCACGCCGCCCGCTTCCTTCGCCAGCCGCGCAATCGCCCCGGCATAGGCGGCGCGGTATTTCTCCGCATCGTCCATCGTCATCGCCGCTTCGCCGAGCATATCGAAACTGTGCGCAAGGCGGCGCTTGCGTTCGGGCGCGGCGCGCTTCATCGCCTCGTCAATCGTGCGCGCATAGACGAATTGCCCGCCGAGGATCTTCATCGCTTGCTGCACCGCCTGCCGGATCACCGGTTCGCCCAGCCGTCCGGTGGTGCGCGCCAGCGTGTTTGCCAGCCCCGCCTCGGTGCGCACGCCGCTGCGTAGCACGCCGCCCGTTAGCATCAGCGAGAAGGTGGCGGCATTGACGAACACCGATTTGCTTTCGCCCAGATGCTCCGCCCAATCGACATTGGCGAGCTTGTCGCGGATCAGCGCGTCGGCGGTCTGCTGGTCGGGAATGCGCAGCAAAGCCTCGGCGAGGCACATCAGGGCGATGCCTTCCTCGGTATTGAGGCCGTAGGTCGCCAGAAACGCATCGAGCCCCCTGCTCACCTTCTTGCGCGCGCCTTCGATCAGCTGCGCGGCGAGCGCGGCGGCTTCATCATGGCGCTGCGAGACAGTCTTGGCCTGCTCAAGGCGTTGGGCGATGCAGGCGTCTTCGTCCATGCGATAGGCCTGCCGGAGGTCGAGTCGATCAATTGTCATATGCCAGCGCCAATCGCATACAGTTTCATCTGCAATCAAGCGCAGTCGAGACACTCCCGCTCTTTGTTAGCGTATTTCGACACGACGCTAATAGCCGTTCATCACCAGGCCACCATCCATCTCGATCTCCGATTTCTGCGACGAAACGTAGACCTTGTTGTGCTGATACGGCGTTGTCAAAGTCCGGCAATGATCGGCAAACCTGCGTTTGGCATCAGAATGAAAACGCGTTTCGTTTTCATGTGAGGTGCAACGTGCGCGATAAGACAATATCGTGGTGCCATGTTCGTAGGTGTCTTTCACCCACATCGGATAGCCTTTACCCATGAAAAAATCCCCCCAATGGTTCGACAGTTTATGTGCGGCCCGACCCCGCTATAGCGCAGATTGGCTAGGAGGGCATCAGGTTCCCGCACCGGATCCGCTTGGGGGAGGGGCGGGTTGGAGAAAGCGGGGGACATGAAGATCGTTTTCAGCCGCAAGGGGTTCGATAGCGGATCGGGCGGCGGGCCGTCGCCGATTGTCGATGGCCGCGCGCTGAGCTTGCCGATCCCCGAACAGCGCGGTCGGGGCGGGCCGACATACAGCAACCGCAAAATGGGTGGCCATGTCCGGCGGGCGAGCCGCGGCAAGGTGCAAAGCTGGCACCGGATGCACAATGATCCGATGTTCGGCAAGAAAGGCTGGGCGGCGCTCGGCCAGTATGGCGCGGCGCAAACGCATCTGGAAAGGCAAGGCGTGGGCGCGGGCGACCTGTTCCTTTTCTTCGGCCTGTTCTGCGAAGAGGGCGGGGCGCCGCATCACCGCTTCTTCGGCTATCTCTATGTCAGCGAAATGGTGAAGCTGGCTGAATGCGACGAGGCGTCCCGCAAGAGTTTCGTCGATGTGGGTCATCCCCATGCGATCAGGATGCTGGGTAACAATGATGCCATCTGGTATGGGCGCGGGGCGGCCAATGCGCCTGCTTTGGACGCTTTGCGGCTAACCGTTCACGAAGGTCCAGCGAGCCTCTGGCGCGTGCCCGGCTGGCTGCGCGAGACGGGGCTCAGCTATCACGACAAGCCCGAACGCTGGCTTCCCGATGATCGCTTGCAAAGCGTGGCGCGGGGGCAGGAATTTGTCGCCGATATCGGCGAGCGCGCGGATGCGCGGGGGTGGGCTGGCGAGATCGTGCGGATGATTTCCGGTAAAGCCTAGTCCCGAATGTCCTGAGCCTGTCGAAAGACTGCTTTTCCTTGTTACCCGCGCCAAGCCTGAAGAAGAAGTGCAGCCCTTCGACAAGCTCAGGGCAGTCGGAAATCAGTGGGCTTCGCTCACTCCGGTATTCAACGCGTTGATCCCCTCATGCACCCGCCGCTCGACCTCCTCGCGCGGCAGGCCGGGTTCGATCACTTCGCCGAAATGCCATGTGATTGTTCCGCGCGGCTTGAGCGACTGGCGGTAGATCGTCCCGCTATTCACCGCCACCGGCACCACCGGCAATTTGAACAGCTTGTAGAGGCCGGCAAAGCCCGAGCGCAGCGGCGGGCGCTCGCCGGGCGGGATGCGCGTGCCTTCGGGGAAGATCACGATCGGGCGGCCCTGCGCAATCGCGTCCTTGCCCGCTTTCAACATGGCCCGCAGCGCGCTCGCCCCCTGTTCGCGCGCCACCGGGATGAGGCCATAGGCCAGCGCCGCGCGGCCCCAGAAGGGCAGCTCGAACAGCTCTGCTTTCGCTACGCCCGCCGGGTGTTCGAAAGTGTGCGCCATCGCAATCGCTTCGAAAAAGCTCTCATGCTTGATCGCGTAAATCACCGGGCCCTCGGGCCGCGTGCCGGTGATTTCGATCCGCAAGCCGAGCAGGCGGGTGCAGCACCAATGGTGCCAGTGCGACCAGTTGTCGCATAGCGGGCGCACCCATTGCGGGTGCAGATAGGTCGCCGCCGCCGCCGCGCCGGAAATCAGCAGCGAGCCGCAGTAGAATGCGACGTAAAAGGCAAGATTGCGCAGAAGGATCATCGGTGGTGCAGCGACGGGTCAGCTAAGGGCCTTGAGCGTCCATACCGCAAGAAACTTGTGATACTCAAGGAACAGTGTCGCCAGCGTGACTTCGCTGCGCACCGCATCGCGCACCATCGTGATATTGGGGGGTAACTGGTCAGCCAGCTCTGCTGCCGCGCGACGCATATGCCAGTCTGCCGTCACCAGCCGCAGCGAGTTATACCCTCGCGCGTCCATCCATTGCGCGGTTTCGCGGGCATTGCCGCGGGTGTCGAGCGCGGAAAAGCCCAGCGTGACGCAGCAATCCATGATCCGGTCTGGCACATTGTATTCGGCTTGGAACTCGCCCGGCTGCACGGCGATGTCGACGCCTGTCACCAGCATCTGCTGCGCCGCGCCTGCTTGCAGCACCTCCAGCCCGCGCTCGATCCGCCCGCCGCTGCCGGTGGGCACGATGATCGCGTCGGTCTGCGAAATCTCCGCTTCCTGCGGCAAGGCAGCGGCAAACCAGACAAAGCCCAGCGCCCACACGACCAGAATGATCGCGAACATCCGCCCCAGTACAAAACTGCCCTTCATGGCCGCGCCAACACCTACAGCATTCGCCGCAGCGCCGCGATCACAGTGATGCGCGCGGTGATCACGGCGAGAATAATCCCGACCAGCGGAATAGCGGCAATTGTGATCCAGTCCAGCGCGGTCAGCCCACCGCCTGCAATCAGGCCGGAGCCGAGCTGCGCGAATTGCTGGCCCAGAATGAACACCGCCGCCAGCCCGAGCAGCAGCCCCGCCGCGCCGCCCAGCGCCGCATCCCACGCGATTGACCGTTGGAAAATGCCCGCGATCTGCCCGTCAGTGCCGCCCAGATGGTGGATGACTTCAATCGTCTCGCGGTTCGATCCCAACGCGCTGCGCGCCGCCAGCCAAACCGCCGCCGCGCTGGTGATGGCGAGCAGCGCGATCAGCCCCAGCGCGAGGAATTGCAGCGAACGGATGGCATCGAACACCGGCCCCAGCCAGCTTGCCTGCGCATCCAGCCGCGCTGCCGGAGCCGCTTCCAGCAATTCGCTGCGCATGGCGGCAAGCCGCTCTGCGGTGACGGGGCCGGAGAGTTTCACATCCACCAGCGCGGGGATCGGCACGCCGTCTTCTTCCGCCAGCGCCACATCGCCCAGCCACGGACGCAGCAGCTCTGCCAGCTCGGCATCGGGCACGCGCCGCACTTCGCTCACATCCTCGCGGTTGGAGAAATAGGAGACCGCGCGCTCGGCCTGCCGGTCACGTTCGGCGGGTGCGCCTTCGACGATCTGGACGGTGATCCCGCCCGCGATCTCGTCGCGCGCATTGCCCGCCAGATTGCTCAAGGACAGGCCCGCTGCCGCCGCCATCACCGTCAGCGCGATCATGATGGCGATCACCCACGGCATCGGCCCGGCAATCCGCGCCTGTTGCAGGATGCGCGCCGAATCCCCGAAGCGCGGCGCGTTGCGGCGGATGGGCGAGGGCGCGCTCATTGCGGGGCCTTCTCGCGCTTTGGCGGATATTTGAGCGCGCCGGTGGGATCGGACAGCCGCCCCTTGTCGAGCCGCATGATGAGCGAATCCGGCACTTTGCGCAGCAGATGCACGTCGTGCGTTGCCACCACCACCGTGGTGCCCAGGCGGTTCAACGCTTCAAACAGGCGCAGCAGTTTCACCGCCATTTCCGGATCGACGTTCCCTGTCGGCTCGTCCGCTACCAGAATATCGGGCCGCCCGATCACCGCGCGGGCGATGGCCACGCGCTGCTGTTCTCCGCCCGAAAGCGTCTCCGGCCGCGCCTCGCTGCGATGGCCTAGCCCCACCCATTCGAGCATATCGGACACCGGCTTTTGCAGCTTTTCCTCCGACATTCCCGACACCCGCAAGGGCAGCGCGACATTGTCGAAGGTATTGAGATGCGGCACCAGCCGGAAGTCCTGGAACACCACCCCGATGCGCCGCCGGTACATCGGCAGGTCCGCGCGCGGAAGCGTGATGACATCCGACCCGAACATCGAAATCATCCCCCGGCTGGGGCGCTGCGCGAGATAGAGCAGCTTGAGCATACTCGTCTTGCCCGCGCCGCTCGCGCCGGTGAGAAAGTAGAAGCTGCCGGGGTAAAGCGTGAAGGACACATCGCTCAGCACTTCGCGGTCGGTGCCGTAGCGAAGGCCGACATTGGCAAACTGCACGATGGAGTCAGGCGCGCCCGTCATGCCGCCCACCTAGGGCTTTGGCGGGGCAACGGGAAGCGCTCAATCGCCCCGATACAGCATTTTGCCCAAGGCGCTTGTGGAAAAGGACGCAAGTTCAGCACTCTTGGGCCCGCGCAATCTTGTTGCTTTGTAACAGCAGGCGTAGGAATCTTATGAACGCGATGATCATCCAGTGCCCCGCCTGCACGACAAAATATGTCGTGCCCGATACCGCTATCGGCGTGGACGGGCGCACCGTGCGCTGCGCCAAATGCAAACACAGCTGGTTCCAGGACGGGCCGACGCTCGATCTGGTGCAAGAGGCGCCTTTGGCGAGCGAGGTCTCTCCGGTAGTGCCGCGCCCTGCTGCGCCGGTGGCAAAACCGGAGCCTGAGCCTGAGCCTGAGGTTGCGCCACCACCCGCGCCGCGCCCGCCGATCCCCGAGCATCCGCAGGTTGAAGCGAGCGATGCTGCGCCGGAAGACGCGCCTGCCGATCCGGTTGACGAACCGCCGTTCCCCGAAGCGGAGACTGCGCCGCCCGCCGGCCCTTCGCCTGAAAGCCTGCGCGACCAGATCCGCCCGCCGCGCCAGCAGCCTCCGGCCGATTTCGGTGATCCGCCTGCGTCGCCTTTCGATCCCGAGCCGCCGTTCCGTCCGCGTCGCAATCCGTTGAAAGTGCTCAACTGGGCCGCAGGGATTTTTGCCGTGGTCGCCGCCGCGCTGGTGTTTGCCGTGTCCTATTGGGGCCTGCCCGACTGGGTGCCGGTCGAACGCCCGACCTTTGCCGCGGGCGAGCCGGATTTGCAGCTCGATTTTCCGGCTGACCAGCAGGAACGGCGGCAATTGCCCAACGGCACCGAGTTCTTCGGTGCGAGCGGCACCATCACCAATATCGGCACCGAGACCCGCACCATCCCGACCATCCTGATCGTCCTGCGCGATGCGCGCGGGCGCAAGGTTTACAGCTGGGAAGTCCCGCCGCCGCAGCGCACGATCGCGCCGGGCGAATCGGTTCCCGTGGCCGAAGCCGTCACCGATATCCCGCGCAGCGCCCGCGAAGTGCAGATCGGCTGGAAGCCGGAGTAATCGCGGCGCTGCGGCGCGGGTGAAGAGTGTGCTTGCAGGGGGCAGACCCTTTTGCTAGTGGCGCGCTCCTACCGAGGCGAGCCAAGGCTGCTCGCCCCTTCATTGATGTGCGGTCGTGGCGGAACTGGTAGACGCGCAACGTTGAGGTCGTTGTGGCCGAAAGGCCGTGGAAGTTCGAGTCTTCTCGACCGCACCATCATTCCCTGACGTTCTGGTTGCAGACGCGCTCTCCGGCGGGGTCGGCGTTGATCGGGTTCAATCCAGCATCAGCACGATGAAGAACGCCAGCATCGTGCCGCCGATGAACAGCATCCAGCTCCAGTAGAAATCGAAATCGATCCCGTATTCGGGAAAGTAGACATCGACGCGGAAGATTTCCAGCATCCCGCCCGTCGCGCCGCCCGATCCCATGAACAGCGCGATCAGGATGGTGAGCAGAGCGCCGAAAGGCACGGCTTTGAAGAATGCGATCATGGAACACCTGTCTTCATTCGGGCCAGCTGAAATGGCCCGGAGAGGGGGCCGGTATCGGGGTCTCCCCGCATTGACGCAAAATCCGCTGTATCGCCAGTGCCGGTCCAGCCCCTGCGGACAAAAAGTTCATCTGTTGCGCGGCCGGAGTCGATTGATTCAAAGCCCTGTTCGAAAGATTCACACAGATGAAACTGCACAGATTTTTTTCCAGAGATTGTTTTACCCTCTTGCGCACCGCGCCAGCCGTGGATTCTCCACGCGTCGCGGCGTGTTACAAGGCCGATACACCCCTGCGAAATTGTCAGCAGTCGCGGTAAATGCGCTTTAACCCCCTTGCGCCGGACTCGCCGCTGATTCACTATGGGTTGTGGTCGCGATGCCGGGGGCACCCACTAGACCTAGTTTCCGAAGCCAAGCCGCCGATTCGGCGAACGGGCCCGGAGTCGCTATGGTCGCGGGACAAATCCGGGGATGCGGCGTGGAAAAGCCGGGACAAATAAAGTCCCGGGCAGACGTGTAGATTGGTGCGTGAACGACTACATAGGGAGCTTGGCTCCGAGTCGAACACAAATAGAACAAAGCGGCGGGCCGTCCAATCGGGACACACCCGCCCCAGGGCAAGAACAGGAACGGGGCACATGGAATTCAGAAGCGGAGACGAAGCAGCAATGGGACTGGGCGAAAATGTGACCACCGGAACCCCCGCTGCCGAAAAGAAGTCCCCCAAGGCGAAGGCAGTAAGCATGGATACCAAGGACGCAGGGACAGAAGCCCTCGTTGCGACAGCTGCGGCAGGGGCTCTGGCCGAAGCCGCGAAGGCTGCGGCAACCGAAGCAAAGAGCGATTCCAAATCCGTGCTGCCGCGCCGTTTCGCGGTGCAGACCGACGCGGCGCGTGATGCGAACCTCACCGATTTCGGCAAGGAAACGCTCACCGACCGTTACCTGCTGCCCGGCGAGAATTATCAGGATCTGTTCGCCCGCGTCGCCGATTATTACGCCGACGATGCCGAACACGCGCAGCGCCTGTATGACTACATTTCGAACCTGTGGTTCATGCCGGCAACGCCCGTGCTGTCGAACGGCGGCACCACGCGCGGCCTGCCGATCTCGTGCTATCTGAACTCGGTGAGCGACAGCCTTGATGGCATTGTGGGCACCTGGAACGAGAACGTGTGGCTCGCATCCAAGGGCGGCGGCATCGGCACCTATTGGGGCAATGTACGCGGCATTGGCGAGCCGGTGGGCCTCAACGGCAAGACCAGCGGCATCATTCCCTTTGTGCGGGTGATGGACAGCCTGACGCTGGCGATTTCGCAGGGCTCGCTCCGGCGCGGCTCGGCGGCCTGCTATATCGACATCCACCACCCGGAAATCGAGGAGTTCCTCGAAATCCGCAAACCCAGCGGAGACTTCAACCGCAAGGCGCTGAACCTGCACCACGGCGTGCTGGTGACCGACGATTTCATGGAAGCGGTGCGCGCGGGCGAAAGCTACGATCTCGTCTCGCCCAAGGATGGCAGCGTGCGCAAGACGGTGGATGCGCGCAGCCTGTTCCAGAAGCTGGTCGAAACCCGGCTGGCCACGGGCGAGCCCTATATCGTCTTCTCCGACACGGTGAACCGCATGATGCCCAAGCATCACCGCGAACTGGGCCTGAAGGTTTCCACCTCCAACCTGTGCAGCGAAATCACCCTGCCGACCGGCATCGACCATCTCGGCAATGATCGCACCGCGGTGTGCTGCCTCTCCTCGCTCAACCTTGAAAAGTGGGACGAGTGGAACGGCGACAAGCAATTCATCGAGGACGTGATGCGCTTCCTCGACAATGTGCTGCAGGATTATATCGACCGCGCGCCCGACGAAATGGCCCGTGCCAAATACTCCGCCGCGCGCGAACGCTCGGTCGGCCTCGGCGTGATGGGCTTCCACTCCTTCCTCCAGTCGAAGGGCCAAGGGTTCGAAAGCCCGATGGCGAAGGCGTGGAACCTCAAAATGTTCAAGCACATCCAGTCGAAGGCGTCCGAGGCGTCGATGCTGCTGGCGCAGGAACGCGGCGCGTGCCCCGATGCGGAAGAAATGGGCGCGATGGAGCGGTTCAGCTGCAAGATGGCGATCGCGCCGACCGCGTCGATCAGCATCATTTGCGGCGGCACCAGCGCGTGTATTGAGCCGATCCCGGCGAATATCTACACCCACAAAACGCTGTCGGGCAGCTTCGTGGTGAAGAACCCGTATCTGGAAAAGATCCTCGACAAGAAGAGCAAGAATTCGGTCGCGATCTGGAATTCGATTCTGGAAAAGGGCGGCAGCGTCCAGCATCTCGATTTCCTCACCGACGAGGAAAAGACCGCGTTCAAAACCAGCTTCGAGATCGACCAGCGCTGGCTGCTCGAATTCGCCGCCGACCGCGCGCCCTATATCGATCAGGCGCAGTCGCTGAACCTGTTCATCCCCGCCGATGTCGACAAGTGGGATCTGATGATGCTGCACTTCCAGGCGTGGGAGAAGGGCATCAAGTCGCTGTATTATCTGCGCTCCAAGAGCGTGCAGCGCGCGGGCTTTGCCGGCGGCGTGGAGGCGGACAACACCGTCGATCCGGCGAAATACGAACTGCAGGCCGAACAGACCGACTACGAGGAGTGTCTGGCCTGCCAGTAGGGGGTGAGCCGTGCCGAAGGTTTTCGAATGGCGCGGCTACCGCTTCTACTTCTACGCGCATGAAGGCACCCCGCTGGAGCCAGCGCATATCCATGTTCGCAAGGATGGGAAGGAGGCGAAGTTCTGGCTTCGCCCCTTCGTTTCCCTCGCGTATAATCGCGGTTTCAACGGGGTCGAGTTGAAGCGCATCGCGCAACACGTTATGCTTCAGCGCGATGTCATCGAGAGCAAGTGGAATGGATTTTTCAACCTCAAGTGAAGCGGACTTCCCCGAACCCGTCAGCGTTCGCTTTGACGAGGGCAATTTCTGGACTGCACTTAAGGATGGCCGTGTGATCGGCGTTCCGCTGATCTGGTTTCCGCGCCTGTTCAACGCGACGGCCGAGCAATTGGAGAAATACGAGCTTTCGCCCAGCGGCATCCACTGGGACGAGATCGACGAGGATATCTCGGTCAAGAGCATTGTGCTGGGATACAAATCGCATGAATTCCGCGCAGCTGATGCCGCCTAATCCTTATGTCGGATTGCGGGTGATGGCTGATCGTTCATCAATCACGGCCTTATGACCAACGACACCATCTTCATCAGCGCCGTTGTGATCGCCTTGCTGCTCGCGCTCGCCAATGCGTGGCGCGGGGCGGTGCTGATCCGGTCGGGGAATGAGACCGGCGGCAGGCGCGCGCTGGTCTTGGGGCTGAGTATGCTGATGCTCGCCGGATTTGCAGTGTATCTCCGCCCGATCTGACTGCTCCCGCTTTACAGCCCCCCGGCGACAGACCTCTTGCCCGCTGCGCGGGCCTACTGTATTATCGCATCAATACAGCAACACTCGCCAAGGGAGCCGTGCATGGCCCGCATCCTCATCGCCCTCTCCGCCATCCTGCTCCTTTCCGCCTGCGCGTCGCAGATCGATGCGGGGGTCTCCGCCGCGCCGGAGGCTCCGGGGTTCTGGTGGGGTTTGTGGCACGGCTTTATCTTCCCGTGGTCGTTCCTCGGCTCGCTCTTCAGCCCCGATATCGCGGTCTACGCCGTGCCCAACAAAGGCGGCTGGTACGATTTCGGCTATTTCTGCGGCATCTGCTTCCTCGGCGGCGGGACAATCGGCAGCGCGAAGGCGAGGCAGTAGCGCCTGTTAGAACAGCGGCAGCCGCGCCACCTCGTCTTCCGCCAACACCAACCCGAATTCCGCCTCCAGCACCGCGCCATATTCGGCAGGCGAGGCCAGCGCGCGCCGTTCGGGCGGCATATCCTTGCGCCAGCGGGTCAGCGCGCGGTCGGTCAGGCTGACAAAGCCGTCGGGCAGGCAGCGGCTCACTACGGTGAGATTGGTGAAGCGCGAGGCCGGATGCGTGGTCGACCAGTGGCAGCCGAGCGCCATATCGGCGGGCGCGACCTCCGCGAGGTCGAAGACATATTGCGCCTCCCACGCGCTGTCGCTTTGCGCCCGGCCATCGGTGGCGAGCATCGGGCCCTGGCGTTCGAGCAGCCACGCGCCGGGCAGAGCGCCCTCCGGCCCCAGATGCCGCAAGCGGTGCTGCGCGCCATCGCCGCTGACTGCCCGCGCGCCATCCACCAGCGGCATAGGCGGAGCATAGGCGCCGCCAAAACCCGCATCGGCAATCCACGTCTCCGCACCAAAGCGCACCAGCACCAGGCAATGCGTGCGCGGCGGCAGCTCCGGCGGATCGCCCAACAGCACCCGCGCCAGCAACAGCCGCGCGGCGAATCCCGCCGCCTCCAGCATATCGGCGAACAGCCGGTTGTGCTCGAAACAGAAGCCGCCGCGCCGCACCTCCACCAGCTTGGCGAAGACCGGCGCGCGCTCACACGCCATGCCTTCGCCGAGCGGGATCGAGAGGTTTTCGAACGGGATCGCCTGCCGGTGCGCCGCCTGCATCTGCGCCAGCCCCCCGGGCGTCACCGCCACCGGCGCGGCAAGGCCGATGCGCGCAAAATAGCGGGCGAGCGGATCGTGCAACTCCATCGCCGCCATCCCTGCCGCAAGCCCTCGGCCAGCGCAATCGCCGCGCGCTGTTTCCCGCCCTGTCGTAAGACAATGCTAACCATTCGCGCGTTATATCCAGCCGCATGGCCACAGGACGCAACAAACGGTTTCTGACCCATCACGGGTATGGCGAGGTGAAACTCTCGCGCTACTTCGCGTTATATCTCGCGATGGTGGGCTGGTTTGTGCTCGGCTTCTACCTCTATTCGGGCGCCTATTGGCCCAGCTCCTGCCAGCCGGAAAACCTGCTCGAAGTCTATGGCTGCTCGTCCCGCCTGCCGCAGGATGGCGGCGGCTGGCGCGAAGCGGGCCTGCTCACGTGGCTATGGGCAACGCCGATCCTGATCGCGCTGGAAATCAGCCGCCGGATCAACAAGAAAGAAATGTGATCGGCGCGCGGCGTAGTGCCGCGACACTGGCTAGGCGCGGTGTCTTGTGGCATAACTCGCGGTAATGGCGAGTGTTCTCGAATTCCTGCAAACGCGTGATGGCGGAGACTGGGTTTGGCTGTTGAGCCTACCTCTTATCGCCTTCGCGGTGATCTGGTGGCCGTTGTTGCACTACCGTTTCGCCACATGGCGGCTGGAGCGCAAGCTGGCGCAGCGTGATATGCTGTTCGCCGACGAGCGGATCGAACTGGCGATGAGCGTTCCTGCAAAGCCGGAGCCTTTGCCGTGGAAGGCAGGCGTCTTGAGTGCACTCCTTTTGGCGCTGCTTTGGTTCGCGCTTGAGTTTGTCCATTGGCGCGGAGTAAGCGCAGTTTGGGTTTTTGGCCCGTTATGGTGCTGGTTTATTGTGGCACAATTCTACCTTTGGTGCCGCGAGGGTTTCCCCGCCCCCAAAGGCATTCCTCCCCACGTTCCGCAAATCTTGGTGAGGTTTCTGATTATGGCAGCTGGCCTATCACTGCTGATATTCATCGTCGCATTGCTAGGCCTCTTTTAAGCAATCTCTCCACCTGCCCCAAAGCCCGTCCGGCAATACCCGAATTATCCCCGACCCAAAGTCCCTGCTTGCTATCGAATCACGACTATGATTCACTATGTATCTCGTTCGCACCCAAACGCCGGAGATACCAGATGTCGTTGCTCGAAGCCCGCAAGACCTACAAGCCCTTTGAATACCCCTGGGCTTACGAGTTCTGGAAGCGGCAGCAGCAGGTGCACTGGATGCCCGAGGAAGTGCCGCTGGGCGAGGATTGCCGCGACTGGGCGCAGAACCTCACCGATCACGAGCGCAATCTGCTCACCCAGATCTTCCGTTTCTTCACCCAGGCCGATGTCGAGGTGCAGGATTGCTACCACGAGAAATACGGCCGCGTGTTCAAGCCCACGGAAGTGAAAATGATGCTCGCCGCCTTCTCCAATATGGAGACGGTGCACATCGCCGCTTACTCCCACCTGCTCGACACGATCGGGATGCCCGAAAGCGAATACGGGATGTTCCTCGAATATGAGGAGATGAAGGCCAAGCACGATTACCTGCAGGAATTCGATGTCGATACGGACGAGAACATCGCCCGCACGCTCGCCATGTTCGGCGGCTTTACCGAAGGGCTGCAGCTGTTCGCAAGCTTTGCCATGCTGATGAACTTCCCGCGCTTCAACAAGATGAAAGGCATGGGCCAGATCGTCAGCTGGAGCGTGCGCGACGAAAGCCTGCACTGCGAAGGCATCACCCGCCTGTTCCACGCCTTCTGTGCCGAGCGCGACTGCCTGACCAAGGCGGTGAAGGAAGACATCATGGATATGTGCCAGAAAACGGTGCGGCTGGAAGATGCCTTCATCGATCTGGCGTTTGAAGACGGCCCCGTGCCCGGCATGACGGCGAAGGAAATCAAGCGGTATATCCGCTACATCGCCGACTGGCGCCTGTCGCAGCTGGGCCTGCCGAGCATTTATATGGTGGAAGACCACCCGCTCCCCTGGCTCGCCCCGCTGCTGAACGGCGTGGAGCACGCCAACTTCTTCGAAACCCGCGCGACCGAGTATTCGAAGGCGGCGACGCGCGGCAACTGGAACGACGTGTGGAGCAGCTTCGACAAGCGCCAGAGCGCGAAGACCGTCGCCGCGAACGAAGCCGAGGATGACGGGCCGGATATGTTTGGTGATGCAGGCGTCGGCGTGAAGGGCGTTGCTGCGGAGTGAGCCGACCCCCACTATCCATCGGTGGCCAATGGATTGGCTCTTCCGAGGGCAACAATAGCGAGATTGTTCTCGATTTAGATGAATCCGTCGATGGCTATCGAGGGACCGTGCGAATATTCCTTTCGGACGGTTCCCCGGGCGTGGTTTGCGAATTGGAATTGCCGCAGGATTTCGACGCATTCGAATTGAAGCCGCGCCTCGTTTGGATTCCAGACGGGCCCCCGAGGATCGTCGATACAACGGAAATGCGCCGACTTTTCCCGCAACAACAGTTTGCTGAGACTGCTGTTGTGAAATTAAAGAAAGCTGGCCCCCAGTTAGTTCTGGATTGGTCAACTGATATAGGTACGACGGGTCAGGTGCTTTTGAGTCGCACCGACATGAATTCGCCATCCGAGCTCGAGGCAAAAACTGTAACCTGGGAGGACTTCAAGGACATAGCACTAAGCAATGCTCCAGGATCGCTGATCTTCAGGGGGCAGCCAAAGCCCTACCGCCTCAGAACTGCCTTTCATCGGACATACAGAAAGGACCTTGTGAGGTATGTTGCGGATGACATTCCAACAGCGCACCGCCAGCTAACTGCGCGAACGGATCACATCTTTAATATGGAGAATGGTCCAGAAAGAGGGGCCTTTTGGAACCTACTACAGCACCATGGTTTTCCAACGCCATTGCTTGATTGGACGTACTCGCCTTTTGTTGCTGCCTTCTTCGCATTTAGAAGGAGAAAACCATCAGATGAAACAGACCGCCGAGTGCGAATTCTGGCTTTCGAAAAGGTAGCGTGGACCAGAGATTTCAACCAACTGGATGCGGTTAACTTTTCTCGACGTCATTTCTCGATACTGGAGGCACTAGCTATCGAGAATCCACGGGCTATACCTCAGCAAGCCGTGTCGACCCTTACAAATGTCGACGATATTGAAGGCTATATAAGGCAGCGAGAAGTCGAACAAGAAAGAGTCTATCTTCGCGCGTTCGATCTGGAATCAAGCATCAGGCCACAAGTAATGGCCGAACTGAGTCTGATGGGCATCACGGCTGGGTCGCTTTTTCCTGGTTTGGACGGAGCATGCGAAGAGTTGATGGGACGTTTCTTTCACCATCAGGTTCCGCCTAAAAAAACTTCTGCATAACGTTGATCGCTGACGGATATTTCCGCAACGACCCAGTTCAAAGTTCGCAATTTGACCCACATCAAAGCCCGCGCATCCTCCTCCGGCTAGGCTCCTGCCAACACCAACAGGAAGGATGCCATCCATGTCGCAGCACACCCCCAACGAGCTCACCGAAATCTTCAAGCGCGACCGCGATCTGCTCACCGCGCTCAAGGCCGAAAACGGCCATTACGCGCGGCTCGCGGAGGATTACCACGCGGTCAATCGCGAGGTGCACCGGATCGAAGCCGAAACCGAAGCCGCGAGCGACGCGCGCACCGAAGCCCTCAAAAAGCAGCGCCTCAAACTGCTCGACGAGATTACCGGCATCGTCGACGCGGCGCGGGCGGGGGCGTAGGGGGCGACTCCCTCCCTTTTTCGTCATCCCGGCGTAGGCCGGGATCCATTTTGCCGCTTGGTGGCTCCGCTCTGGATCCCGGCCTGCGCCGGGATGACGTGGGGGGGCGGAATGACGAGGGGGGCCGGGATGCCGTGTGGCGCGGGATGACGGGCGAAGGTGTCGGGGAGGGGAGATTATGCAGATCATCTGGCACTCGCCGCAAATCCGCGTATGCAGCCGTGATCGAACGCTTGCAAAGGCTCACCCGAATGCTCCGCCACTTCCCGCTCGCCATCCTCCTCGCCGGGCTCGCTGCCTGCACCACCGTCCCCGCCAGCCCGCCCGCGCCGCCAGCGGCGGACTGTGCCGCGCCGTGCTTTCTGCTGATGACCGAACGCTCCACGCCCGAGCAGCGCGAAGCGGCGCGCGGGGTGTTGCTGGCGGAATTCGCGCGGATCGGCATTGCGGCAGAGGCGCGGCCCTATGCGACGGACGAGGTCTTTCCCGGCACGCAGCGCGGCCTCACCGGCGCGAATGTCGTCGCCACGCTTCCGGCGACGGACGCGGGCAGTACCCGCCATATCGTGATCGCCGCGCATTACGACACCGTGCCGGGCAGCCCCGGCGTCGATGACAATGGCAGCGGGGTGGAGATCGTGCTGGAAGTCGCGCGCAGGCTCGCCACGCTGGAGGCGCGCAGCGCTACGGTGCATTTCGTGATGCTCGATCAGGAAGAGCTCGGCCTGGTCGGCGCGCGGGTGGACGCGGCGCGGTGGCGGGCATCGGGCGTGCCGCTCGAATCGATGCACAATATCGACATGGTCGGCTGGGACAGCGACAATGACGGGGTGATCGAATTCGATAGCAACTCCGCCGAGCTGACCGCGCTCTATCAAGAGGTGGCCGCAGGTCTGCCCGTCTCGCTGCTGGTGACGACCTATCCCAACACCGATCACGAGGCGTACCGCCAAGCAGGCTTCACCGTCGCCAGCGTGAGCCAGGAATTCGAGGACGGGAGCGAAAACCCGGCCTATCACTCCCCCGCCGACACCGCCGTGCAACGCCCCTATTACGAAGGCACGCGCGACCTGCTGCTGGGCGTGTTCGAACGGCTGGTGGCGGAGTAGGGGCTGGGCGCGCCCGTCCCTTTCCTTCGTCATCCCCGCGAAGGCGGGGATCCAGCTGCCCCTCTCGCGGCCCCACAATGGATCCCGGCCTTCGCCGGGATGACGAGTGGGGTTTGGAGAGGCTCGCTCACCACCCCCAAGCCGGTGGCGGCGGAGCAACCGGTTCGCTCGCGTCGAAGGCGACGCGGAAAAGGCGGGTCGGGTCGTTTCTGCGGGTGAGCTGGTAGACAAACGCCGCGCCTTCCGCGCCCGCCGGGTCGACTTCCAGCCGCCAGACATTGGTGACTGACGCGGGCAGCCCCTCGCGCTCGAACATGGCGATGGAGAAGGCATCGACGGGGAAGTCCTGTCCGTTGGCTGCACCCGCCACCGCCGTGTCGCCGCCATATTGCGTGACCGCGTCCTCGCTGCCGTCCTCGTGCCGGTGATCGTGTTTGAGGCGCAGGCCCGTGCCCGTCCGCGTCACCACCCAGGTGCGGCTGCGGTTCCACCCGCCGGGGTCTTCCGCCGCTGCGATATGGAAGGCAATCGCGATGCGGCTATCCGAGCATTCGGCCCAATGCGCCACCATCGCGCGGCCTTCCCAGTCGGCATCGCGCGCGTCCTCGCTCACCAGCTCCCCGCGATAGGCATTCCCGCAATGGCTGGAGAGCGCGCTCCAGAACGCGTCCTGCGGATCGGGCGCGGGCGTGGTGGCGCAGGCGGCGAGGAGGGGCAGGGCGATGAGGGGGAGGGCGCGAATGGTCATGGCAGCGGTCTGCCACGCGGCGGGCTTTCCTACAATGGCGGGCGTGTGCCACCGCTTGCGCCATGTTGGATAAGTTGCACCAATCCCGCTTCCACCGCGCCGTTGCGGCACTTTTGCGCGGGGGAAGAGTTTTCCCTTCAGGACTGTGTAACAGGTGTAACAGGTTAGCCCCCGCAGCTTTCGCCACCAGGCGGGAACCGCTTGCGTGTTTGTGCATTACACCTTCGCGGACCGGGCCCCTCTGGCGTGCGTTTAGGCGTACGTGATGTCGGACCGCATCGGACAGCCGATGCGTGTTGGATGGGGTCGCTTGCCGCTTCCCCGAAGCAAAACCTTGGTTGACCGATCACCCTGTAACCCGTGTTTGGGAGATGAAGGATGACGGCCCGTTTCTACCGATTGACCGAGCTTCATGCGAAGCTGGACGAGGCACTGCGCCGCGAAACCGCGCGGCGCGTGCCCGATGTTCTGACGCTGACGGCGATCAAGCGCCGCAAATTGTGGGTGAAGGACACGCTCACCCGCCTCGCCTACGGACCCCTGCGCCCGGCCGGAGCCGGGTGACACCTGCGGCGGGAAGCGGGCAGCGGGCGTTACGTCCCAACCCTCCCCATCGCGCCTGCCGCACACCGCTTCCCGCCGCCTTTTCGGCGCTCCGCGCCTCATCAAGAGAGATTACCATGCTCGCCAAAATTACCCCGATGTTCGCCGATTTCCTGAAGAAGGAAAGCGCGGGCGGCATCATCCTGATCATCGCCGCCGCGCTGGCGCTGGTGATCGCCAATTCGCCCTTTGCTGCGGGCTATTTCAGCGCGCTGCAAATCCCCGTCGTGGTCGGCTTTGGCGAAGCGATGATCGACAAGCCGCTGCTGCTGTGGATCAATGACGGGCTGATGGCGGTGTTCTTCTTCCTCATCGGGCTGGAAGTGAAGCGCGAGGCATTGATCGGGCAGTTGAACAGCTGGGACAAGGCAAGCCTGCCGCTGGCCGCAGCGATCGGCGGCATGGCGATCCCCGCCGCGATCTTCGTCGCCTTCAACTGGAATACGCCCGAAAATTTGAGCGGCTGGGCCATCCCCGCCGCAACCGATATCGCCTTTGCACTCGGCATCCTCTCGCTGCTCGGCCCGCGCGTGCCGGTGGCACTGAAGGCGCTGCTGCTGGCCATCGCCGTGATCGACGATATCGGGGCGATTGCGATTATCGCCATCTTCTACACCGCCGAAACCAGTCTGCCGATGCTGGCAGGCGGTGCGATTGCCTTGGCGGTGCTGGCCATCTTCGGCCGCGCGAAAGTGGCATCGAGCATTCCCTACGTCATCCTCGGCATCGTGCTGTGGGTCTTCGTGCTCAAGAGCGGTGTGCACGCGACTTTGGCGGGCGTGGCGGCGGCCATGTGCGTGCCGATTGCGGGCAAGAATGGCGAACAACCGCTGGAGCGGATGGAGCACGCGCTGCACCCCTATGTGGCCTTCCTCGTCATTCCCATCTTCGGGTTCGCCAATGCTGGCGTGTCTTTGAGCGGTGTCGGCTTTGACACGCTGCTCGCCCCGCTGCCTTTGGGCATTGCGCTGGGCCTGTTGATCGGCAAGCAGGTGGGCATTCTCGGCTTTGCCTTCATGGCGGTGAAGGCCGGTATCGCCAAACTGCCCGACGGGGTGGGCTGGAAGCAGGTGCACGCGGTCTCGCTGCTCGCCGCCATTGGCTTCACCATGAGCCTGTTTATCGGCAACCTTGCCTTTGCCGATCCGGCGCAGGTCGATGCGGTGAAAATCGGCGTGCTCTCGGGATCGCTGGTAGCGGCGCTGGCGGGCTATCTGCTGCTGCGGCAGACGCTGCCGCAAGAGGCCGCGCGGGTGCCTTCGCGTGAAATGGCGGAGGCGATGTAACCCTTGCGTTGAGGCTGGCGAACAGCTTCGCTGGAGCCGCCCGCGATTGGGGGGACGCACCAAAGGAGATGAGTTCGATGCCTGAAACCAACCTTACCCGCTTGCTGGCTGTCGCCGGTGGCCTTGCCCTCGCCGTGCCCGCCCTGTCGGCGTGCAGCGGCTGCGGCGCGTGCGGTGCTTGCTGCGCTGCCGTTGCCGAAGCTGACGAGACCATGGCCGATGAAGCCGTGAACGAAGACGCGATGGCCGCCGACAGCATGGAAGGCGAAGCTATGGAAGGTGACGCGATGGAAGGCGACACCATGGAGGGCGAGTCCATGGAAGGTGACGCCATGGAAGGCGAAGCCATGGAAAGCGATGCCGCTGCCCAGTAACCGCGATGATGCCCTGGCCGAGCTGGTATCTCTCAGCGAGGTCATGGTTGGCGAGGGCAGGGTGCTCATCCAGCGCGTCCTGCCCCAGCCGCCTGCTACCTTCACCCAGTGGGAACACTACCCCAAGGGCGATGCTATTGACCCGGTCACAAAGGCGCGCTGGTTCTACCACGCGCACCCGCCCGAACAGCGCGGGCCGAAGGAGCACGGACACTTCCACCTGTTCCTGCCGCTCGCCGCGTTTGACGGTGTCGAACCGCTGGCCAAGCCGACCAAGAAGAAGCCTGCCAAGGTCGTCCATGTTGCCGCCCTGTGTTTTGACACCGATGGCCTGCCGACCCACTGGATCACCACCAATCAATGGGTGACCGACGAGTTTCTCTATCCGGCGGAAGCGATCATCGCGCGGCTGGGGCAGATGGATATGAGCGATGCGGGCACGGCGAAGGGCATTCCCCTTGTCGGGCGCTGGCTCACCTGCGCGCTGGCAGTGGCGCGCCGCGATGTGGAGGCCCTGCTGCGTGCGCGCGATGCGAAGCTGGCCGAAGTCGACCCGCAAGACCGCCACGCCGAGATTTTGGCGAGCGCCCCATTCCTCGTGTGAATCGGTTGGCAGACGGTCAATCAGCGATTAAGCCTCTCGCTATGCTGACAAAGTTCCACACACTCGCCCTTGCTATCGCCGCTGGCCTCGCCACAGTTTCGCTTCCGGCGCACGCGCAGAAGGCGCCGCCTATTGAGAGCGGCAACAGCGATCCTGTGGTGCAAGTCTCGGCGCAGGATGCGCAGATGAACGCTGCCATCGCCGATGCGCAGACCACTCTTGCGATCTTCCTTGAGGCACTGGCCGAACCGCCCGAGGGGGCCCATTCGTTCAGCTTCAAGTTCCCGCTGGGTGGCTACGAACATATCTGGGTGCGCGACGTGCGGTTGGAGGGCAACCGCTTGCTTGGCACGCTGTCCAACCGTCCGTTCCAGGAGGGCTGGCGTCTCGGCGATCCGGTGGCCGTTCCGCTTTCGCAGGTGAGCGACTGGAGCTATGTCGACGCGCAGGGCTACACCCATGGCGGCTACACGATCAGGGTCTTGCTGGAGTACCTGCCGCCCGCAGAAGCGGCGCAGGTGCGCGCGGCCTATGGCTGGTAGGCGCTAGGCGCACCACTCCACGCTGGCCCAGTCGTCGGCGAGCATCCAGCCGTTTTCGGTCGCCAGACCGAGCCCGATCATGTGATCGGACAGCCGCACATTGCCGCGCCGCGCTTCGGCAAGTTCGCGGCCATATTTGTCGCGCGGGCGGTCTGCCCCACCCTCCAGCTCGAACGGCCCCGCGCTCAGCCAGCGCGAGAGTGCGAATTGTGCTTCGACCGCTTTCAACCGTTCGTTCTCGCATTCGCCGTCGAGTTCGGGCGCGTCATAGCCGGAGAGGCGGATGCGCCGCTCGCCAATCGCCAGCGTGTCCCCGTCGATCACGCAGCCCGCGCCGCGCGTGGCGGTTCCGCAGACGGGGAATTGCTGCGCCATTTCCTGCCACTCACCATCGCCCCAGCCCGCCTGCCGCGCCCACACGGCCAGCCCGGCAAGGATGGCCAGACCCGGCACCCAGCGCCACCGCCGCCATGCCGCTTTCCAGCGGCGCTTGCGGTTCCATGCCGCATCGAAGCGCGGCGCTTTGGCCATGCGCTCAGTCCTCCAGCGGGAAGAGCGCAATCGGCTGGAGCAGGGCAAACTCTTCCTCAAGCGGCGGATGGCCCAGCTCCGGCCAGTCGAGCGGCTCTTCGGGAACATGGGTATCGGGCAGTCGGTCAAGCAGATCGCGGATCAGCGTCAGGCGGCCATGCTTCTGGTCGTTGTAATCGACCACCGTCCACGGCGCGTGCTGCGTGTGCGTCGCGGCAAACATCGCCTCGCGCGCGGCCGAATATTCGGCATATTTGGTGCGGCTGGCGAGATCGATGGGGGAGAGCTTCCAGCGTTTGAGCGGGTCTACCAACCGCTCGGCAAAGCGTTCTTCCTGCGCTTCCTGACCGGCGCTCAGCCAGTATTTGAATAGGCGGATCCCGTCATCCACCAGCAGCCGCTCGAAGATCGGCGCTTCGTGGAGGAACTTCGTCACCTGCGCATCATCGGCAAAGCCCATGACTTTCTCAACGCCCGCGCGGTTATACCAGCTGCGGTCGAACAGCACGATTTCCCCGGCGGCGGGCAGGTGCGGAACATACCGCTGGAAATACCACTGCGTGCGCTCGGTATCGCCCGGCTTGGAGAGCGCAACCACGCGGCACTGGCGCGGATTGAGCCGTTGGCTGATCGCCTTGATCGTCCCGCCCTTGCCCGCCGTATCGCGCCCTTCCAGCAGCACACAAATCCGCTCGCCCGTGGCCTTCGCCCAGCGCGCCATTTGCACCAGTTCCTGCTCCATCGGTTCGAGCAGCTCTTCATATTGCTTGGTTTTCATGGGGCAAATCATGCCGCACCTTGCGCCGCTGCGCCAGCCTGTGCGCGGAAAAGCTGGCGATATGCGCTGCTGCACAGTAACGCAGCCGGCATGAGCACGACCAATGATACCCCGCCCACGGCGGAGCCGATGCTGGCCAAGGCCGAAACGCTGATCGAGGCGCTGCCCTATTTCCAGCGCTATGCGGGCAAGAGCTTTGTGGTGAAATATGGCGGCCACGCCATGGGCGACCCCGAAGCCGCGCGCGATTTTGCCGAGGATATCGTGCTGTTGAAAGCGGTCGGCATCAATCCGGTGGTGGTGCATGGCGGCGGGCCGCAGATCGGCGCGATGCTCAAAAAACTCGGCGTGGAAAGCACCTTTGTCGATGGCCTGCGCGTGACCGACAAGGCGACCGCCGAGATCGCCGAAATGGTCTTGTCCGGAGCGATCAACAAGGAACTTGTCGGCTGGGTTAATCAGGCGGGCGGCAGGGCGATTGGCCTTAGCGGCAAGGACGGCCAGATGGTCCGCGCCGAGAAAGTCAGCCGCACGGTGAAAGACCCCGACAGCCAGATCGAGCAGGCCGTCGATCTTGGCTTTGTTGGCGATCCGGTGGACGTGGATATCGCTGTCCTGAAGACAGTGAGTGATGCGGGCATGATCCCGATTGTCGCGCCGATTGCCAGCGATGGCGAAGGGCACACCTACAATATCAATGCCGACACCATGGCGGGCGCGCTGGCGGCGGCACTGGGCGCGGCGCGGTTGTTCCTGCTGACCGATGTCGCGGGCGTGCTGGACAAGCAGGGCAAGCTGCTGACCGATCTCTCGCCCGCCGATATCGCCATATTGCGCGCCAACGGCACGATCAGCGGCGGGATGATCCCCAAGCTGCAAACCTGCGTCGATGCGGTGGAGGCGGGCTGCGAAGCGGCGGTGGTGCTTGACGGGCGGGTTCCGCACGCCATGTTGCTGGAATTCTTCACCAGCCGCGGGGCAGGGACTTTGGTCAGTCTTGCGGGTTAGGCGAGCCTGTATTAGGTGAGTGATACACTCAGGGATGCACCTGGGGCGGGCAGTTTAGGAGTTACGCGTGCTAGCGCTTTTGCAAATCGTCGACATGATTACGACCGCGATCATCATGATCGTCATCATCCAGTTCGTGATCGGCCTGCTGTTCGCCTTCAACGTGGTGAGCCCGAGCAACCAGTTCCTCTCGCAGGTGTACCAGTCACTGAACGCGCTGCTGGAGCCGATTTTGCGGCCGATCCGCCGCTTTATGCCCGATACCGGCGCGATTGATTTCTCGCCCATGGTGCTGATCATCCTGCTCAACATCGTGACGATCATTCTCGGCAATCTCGCCGTCGGACTTTGACAATGCGGGTGGTGCGGAGCAGGGGCACGGAATGACCGCAAAGACGCTCCTCACCGCGATTGCCCTTGGCGCGCTGCTCACCGCCTGCACGTCGGCGCGCGAGCAGGCGATGACCCGTCAGGCCCGCGCGGCAGAGCGCACTTTGGAGCGGCTGCCGACTATCGGCGATCCGGGCCGCGTGGCCGCTGCGGACATTGCCTTTGCGCGGATGGCGCGCGACGAAGGGCAGTGGACCGCCTTCCGCGCCTATGCCGCGAGCGGTGCCGTTGTGCACGGGCCGGGCGGGCCGGTGCCGCTCGAGAGCTTCATCAATGGCCGCGCCAATCCCGAACAGGCCATTGCGTGGACACCCGCCGACATCTGGTCGAGCTGCGACGGGACGCTGGCGGTGACCTTTGGGCGGCTGCAAATGCCCTCGGGCGACGTCGGCTCCTACGTGACCGTGTGGGAATTGCAGAGCGACCGCAGCTACAAGTGGATCTACGATATCGGCGCGCTCGACAATCCGCAGCCCGCGCCGGAAGTCGATCCCGATCTGCCCGAAAATGCGATTATCGTGCCGGGGATGCTGGCCATCAACGGGCGGATTGCCGATTGTCCGGCGGAGGGCGCGTCGGTGCCGCAGTCGCCGATCAATATCACCTCCGGCGCGCCGCCCGAGATTGGCGAATGGGTGGCGGATGACGGCACGCTCAAAGTCGAATGGCGGCAATATGCAGGGGGAACCCGGAACGTGATCGTCGAATGGTATCGCGGCGGCGAATGGCAAATCGCCGATACCTTCAGCGTTCCCGCAGGCGGTTAAGCCATGATCGAACTCTTCTTCTCCGCTTTTATCACATTGTTCGTGGTGATCGACCCGCCGGGTTGCGCGCCGATCTATGCCGGGCTCACCAAGGCGGCAACGCCAGCGCAGGCGCGCAATATGGCGATCCGGGCGTGCATGATCGCCTTTGTTATCCTCGTGATCTTCGCGCTGTTCGGGCAGAGCCTGCTGGGCGCGCTGCATATCGAACTCGATTCCTTCCGCATCGCAGGCGGCTTCATGCTGTTCTGGATCGCGTGGGAAATGGTCTTCGAAAAGCGCACCCAGCGCCGCGAGGAACGCGCCGAAAAGGTTGCCGCGACTCCCGAGGTGGAGGACGTGTCGGTCTTCCCCATGGCCATGCCAATGCTCGCCGGGCCGGGCGCGATTGCGGCGGTGATGCTGCTGCAAAACGAGGCTGATGGTTACGAGCAAACGCTGGTCGTGCTCGGCGCGCTGGTGAGCGTGCTGCTCCTCACGATGATCGCCCTGATCGCCGCTGGCCCGCTGATCCGCCTGCTCGGCGCGCGGGTGGAAGCGGTGATTACGCGGCTGCTTGGTGTCCTACTGGCCGCGCTGGCCGCGCAGTATGTGATCGATGGGCTAAGAGGCGCGTTTAATATCTGATCTGCGAAGGCGCATACGCGCCTTCGTCCTCGCTAGACGCGCTGGCAAGCCGCGCCCGCTGCGGGCGGGCAGTCGCCTTTGCGGCCCTTGCGGGCCGAAGCAAATTCGCGACTATTGTGGGCGCCCAATCGGAGCCGAAGGCGACGACCGAGCGCAAAGCGCGACCCGCAGGTGCCGCGCAGCCGGAGCGAAGCCCCGGCGGAGCGAACAGCACCGAGGATGCCCGCCCGGATGGGCGGGCGTAACTACTGAAGAGTTACATGCCCCTCATCGGGATCACCGCGGGCAAAAAATTCCAGCAGGCTGACCAGCAGATCGCACCGTTCGCGCAAATTCGGTGCCTCAAGCAGCGCTTGTTTCGCCGCCGAATCGAATGGCGCAATCTGCGACACGCCGTTGATCAGCGTTACATCGTCCAGCTTGGCGACCGAATCCCAGTCGATAGCATAGCCCTGGCTGTCGGCATATTTGCGCGCCTCGTGCTCGAAGCTGGCGCGTTCGCCGAGCGAGAGAAACTCGTCCTTCGGCTCGTCGAACAATTCGGCTTCGACCTGGCGGAAGGGCGTTGTCACCTCCAACTCGCGCACCACGCGGAAGCGCGCCTCGCCGGTGAGCAGGATATTGTAGCGCCCATCCTCGCTCGCCTCGACATCCTCGATCTTGCCGACGCAGCCGATGGTGTAGAGCGGCGCTCCTTCGACCGATTCCTTGGGCTGGATCATCGCAATCCGCCGGTCCCGCGCCAGCGCATCGCCGACCATCGCGCGGTAACGCGGCTCGAAAATATGCAGCGGCAATTGCAGCCCGGGGAAGAGCAGCGCGCCCGTGAGCGGGAAGATCGAGAGGCGTTTGGTCACTTGGCTACCTATATCCGCTCATGCTGAGCCTATCGAAGCATTGCCCTTACTTCGGGCAGGCGGTGCAAGAAGAAAAAGCAACCCTTCGACAAGCTCAGGGTGAGCGGAGTATGGGATGCAGCCATCTCAACCAAAGAGAATAAGCGAAAGCTTGCGCCGCTGGCTCGCCACCCACGGGTCTTCCATGCCGACCGCTTCGAAGATCTGCAGCAGCTTGGCCTTGGCCGGGCTGTCCTCCGGTTTTTCGGCGGACGGGTCATGCGCACCTTGAATGGCGCGTAGCAACACATCCGCCGCCTCGTCGCGCTCGCCTGCAGCGAAAGCGGCCTCGGCAAAAGCGATCTGCGCGTCGGTGTCCGCAGGACGCTCTGCCGCCGCCGCCCGCAACGCCTGCAATTCGCTGTCATCGACCTTGTTTTCGACCAGCGCGAGTGCCTTGTGCGCCTGCACCACCAGCTCCTCGCCCTGCACTTCCGGCGGCAGCGCATCATAGGCGGTTTGCGCGTCTTCCGCACGGCCCGCCGCGATCAACGCGCGGATCAGGCCCGCCTGCACTTCGGGCTTCTGGGCGATGGGCGGCGGCGCGTTGGCAGCGATTTGCTGGAAAATCTCGACCGCTTTTTCGTTCTCGCCATCGGCCAGCGCCTGTTCGCCCATGGCGATGATCTGGCCGATCTGCTCTTCCATGGCCGCCAGTTGTGCCGCTTCGGGATCGAAATCCGCCGCGCCCGCCTGAATAGGCAATTGCGCCAGCAACTGGTCGAGCGCGCCTTTTAGCTGCGATTCGGTGCGCGCAGGCGTCAGGTCGGCCACCGGCTGGCCCTGGAACATCGCATAGACGGTGGGGATCGACTGCACCTGGAACTGGCTGGCGATGAAGCGTTCCTCGTCGACATCGATTTTCGCCAGCACCACGCCCTTATCGGCATATTCGGCCGCGACTTTCTCCAGCACCGGAGCCAGCGCCTTGCACGGGCCGCACCATTCGGCCCAGAAATCGAGGATCACCAGCTTGGTCTGGCTCGGTTCCACAACCTGTTTGCGGAATCGGTCGACGGCTTTCTGCTCGTCGAGATTGAGGCCCATGCTTGCCAAGGTAATGCTCCTGTGTCGTGCGCTTTGCTTGTACATTGCGTGTCGGGGGCAATGTGGCACCTTTGCGCGGTTTGTGAAGGGGGGAAGGGGCTGCGGCTAGCGATCAGATGCGATTGTGCGGCCTTGCGCGCAGTTTGTTGCAGATTCCCTCTTGCGGGGGCCCGGTGCCGGTGCTAACCGCGCCGCTCTCCATCCGGATCAACGGGTTCGCACCCGCCGGAAAACGCCAGTGAGCGGGCGTAGCTCAGGGGTAGAGCATCACCTTGCCAAGGTGAGGGTCGGGCGTTCGAATCGCCTCGCCCGCTCCATTTTCTTCCGCAGCGCTAGTGTTTGTCGAGGCAGCCGATATGGTCCTGCGCCCGATGTGGCGTAGCTGTGGGATAATAACCCATGGTAGTTCGAATCCTCAAGTTCCATCAAATCGTCACCGTTTTTGTGCTTGGCCGATATGCGCTCGCGGGGCGCGTTGGAGATCTGCGATTTGCAAAGGAGGAAGCGAGAGTCTTCATGACTCGCGTAGCCAGCTGAGGTAGCCCAATCGCAGAGGCCAGGAAGGGGCAGCGCGTTTGACTGATGTATTAGTGAAAGATCGCGATTGGTCGGTTATTTCTGACAGAATTTGCTTGGTTGAGCAGTTCATTCCTTTTGCGCTGATAGACGGGAACGGTTTGGTTCAGCGGGAGCCGCATCAACCATACGCATTGGTTGAAATTCGATGCTGTGACAATCGACCACCGACACCTAGCGGGAAGTTCGTCGGTGCAGTCACTCATAAGCTGGACTTTGAAGCGCTTCATTGGGCATATTCGATTAGAGGGATCGGGGAGGATGAGACGCTCAGCGTTTATTGGAGTAAACGAGAGCTTCGCACCTCTGCGAAATTGCTGAGCGCTTTGATGCCGCGGTTAGCGTTTACGATTTGGAAGACAGATTCTTTTCGTTTGCTAACAGAACGAGACTACCGCCCCGACTTACAGGGTGAAGCTCGTGCATTGGCTTGTTTCCCGCTCTTGCACTTCCAACCCGAGCGATGGAAATGGCGTCTAGTTTCCACGGAATTGGATCGCTGCTTTGAGAAGGCTCTCAGCGAAGGTGCCGACGCCCGATATTCGAGTGAGGCGTTCGCGATTGTAAGCGGCCCTAACAAAGGGGCACAGAGCCAAGATGAAATCTGGGATCAGATGAGCTCATATCTCGAGCGTTGGGCTGAGGCTGAGCTAAGGGACTCTTAAGCAATGAGAAAACGAGCTGACTAACACCTGTGGCTCGGCTGAACTGCTCGAAGCGTTACCATTTCAGTCTCTTGCGCAAAGCTGCTCCCTAAACGCATCGATCACCCAGCTCGCCGCCGGCCCCGGTTTCGCATCGCGGCGCCATACCGCGCTGAAGCCGTAGGTTGCGCCCGGCTTTTCCGGCAGGTCGAGCACCACTAGCGCGCCGCTGGCCAAGTCCGCCTCCACCATCGGGCGGGGCATATTGCCCCAGCCTATGCCCTGGCGCAGCAGCTCGTGCTTGGCGCTCAGATCGCCCAGTCGCCAGCTTAGGGGGCTGAGGACGGAAAACTCGCGGCCTTTGGTCAGTGAAGAGCGGTCGGTGAGGACGAGTTGCAGATGCTCGCGGCTCTGCCCCGGCGCGATGCCATGGCGGGCGAGCGGGTGGCCGGGGGCGGCGACGGGGACGAGCTCGGTCTCGCCAATCGCTTGCCGTTCCAGCTCCGGATGGTCGCCCAGCACCGGCCCGCCAATCGCCAGATCCGCCTCGGCATCAAGCAGGCAGGCGGCGACCGCGCCCAACCCCTCCACCTGCAAGCGCAGCGCCACCGTGGGGAACATCACGCGAAATTCGCGCAGCACCTGCGCGGTGACTTCGCCAGGCACCATCACATCGACCACCAGCCCCAGATCGCTTTCCAGCCCGGCATGGAGGCTGCGGGTCTTGGCGAGCAGCGCGTCGGAGCGGTCGATAATCGCCTTTGCTTCGGTGAGCAGGCCGCGCCCTGCATCGGTCAGCACCGGCTTGCGCGAGCCTTCGCGGGCGAACAACGTCACGCCCAGCTGCGCCTCCATCTGCGCAATGCCGTAACTGATGGCGGAAACCGCGCGCCCCATGCGCCGCGCCGCCGCGCCGAAACTGCCTTCCTCCTCCACGCTGAGGAAGATGCGCAGCTGGTCTAGCGAGGGTTCGCCCAGTTTCATTGTTCGGATTTCCTGAACATTTCGGGGCATTTTATCGCAGTTATCAGGCGGAACGCCAAGGCCTATCTCCGCGTCATCCCAAGACACACTCCGACACGAAGGAGACATGCCATGATCGAACTGCGTCCTTTCGAAACTCTCGGCTCGGCCAATCACGGCTGGCTGAATGCGAACCACCACTTCTCCTTTGCGAGCTACCACGATCCCGCCCGCGTCAATTGGGGCGCTTTGCGGGTGTGGAACGATGACACCATCGCGCCGGGCACGGGCTTTCCCACCCACCCGCACAGCGACATGGAAATCATCACCTATGTCCGCAAAGGCGCGATCACCCATCGTGACAGCATGGGCAATGAAGGCCGCACCGAAGCGGGTGATGTGCAGGTGATGAGCGCGGGCAATGGCGTGGCGCATTCGGAATACAATTTGGAAGGCGAGGAATGCACGCTGTTCCAGCTGTGGATCATCCCCTCCGAGCGTGGCGGAGCGCCGAGTTGGGGTGCGCGCAAATTCCCCAAGGATGATCGCGCAGGCCAGTTCGTGCCGCTCGCCAGCGGGGTGGCGAATGATGATGACGCGCTTCCGATCCGCACCGATGCCCGCGTGTTGGGCGCAACGGTGAAAGCGGGTGAAAGCGTCACCTACACCCCGCGCGATGCCTCGCGCCACCTCTACCTCGTCCCCGCCACCGGCAAGGTGCGGATCGAGGATGTGGAGGCCAAGGCCCGCGATGGCGTCGCCATTACGCAGCGCGCCAGCGTGACCATTACCGCGCTCGAAGACAGCGAGCTGGTGCTGGTCGACGCGGCATAACCCTAAACTCCCCTCCCCATGGGGAGGGGCCGGGGGTGGGGGTTCGGCGGCAGCTACTTGCGCCGCACACCCACCCCTAACCCCTCCCTCAAGGGAGGGGAAATCGAACCCAACAGGAGAACCATCAATGCCCAATATCTTGCACATCACCGCCAGCATTCGCGGCGGGGACTCGGTCAGCCGCGATCTCAGCACCCGCATTGTCGCCAGCCTCACCGCGAAGGGCGATGCCACGGTTGTCGAGCGCGACCTCTCGCAGAATGACCTTCCGTTTATCGACGGTGCCCGCTTCGCCGCGAACCTCGCGCCTTATGCCGATCGCACGCCGGAGCAGCAGGAACTCGCCGCCATCGCCGATACGCTGATCGGCGAATTGCAGGATGCCGACATCATTGTGATGGGCATTCCGATCTACAACTTCACCATGCCCTCCACGTTGAAGGCATGGGCCGATCTGGTGGCGCGCGCGGGCACGACCTTCGAATATACCGCCGAAGGGCCGAAGGGTAAGCTGACCGGCAAGAAGGTCTACCTCGCCGTCGCATCGGGCGGCACACCGGTGGGCAGCGCATACGATCACATGACCCCGTGGCTCACATTCTTCCTCGGCTTCCTCGGCATTACCGATGTCGAAACGGTCGCGGCCGACGGCATTATGGGCGAAGGCGGCGAGGAAAAGATTGCCGAGGCAAAGGCCAAAGCGGCAACGCTGGCGGCTTGATCCCGGGAACCGGCGCCGGGGCTTGTCCGTTGATAAGTCAAAGGAGATTTGACATGATTGGCAGGATTATCGGCGCCGGCGTCGGCGCGGCACTCAGCAAGCAGACCCGCCGCATCGGCGGCCCCGCGGGCGCGATTCTCGGCTCGGTCGCGGTGCCCGTGATCGCCCGGATGAGCATCCCCGCAATGCTCGCGATCGGAGCAGGTGGCTATATGGTGAAGAAGGTGCTGGAAAAGCGTGACCGCCCTCCAACCATACCCCCGCGCGCCAACGCTTGATACGCAGCGGGCAAGCGAAACACAAAGGGGCGGCAAGGTGTCGCCCCTTTTCGTGTGCGCGGTGTTTTCTCCGCGCGCTTCGTGATATGCCTCTGTCGCTGCGCATCGTTTCCAAGCGCAGCACATTGTTGGGGGGCGACGGTGAAACTCGAAGAATATTACGATCAGGCGCTTGCTGCCGCACAAGCAGCCTATGCCGGGACAAAGGTTGCCGACAGCACGGTTTGCGCCGTTGCGATCAAAGCTGATGGGAGCGCCAAGGTCTCTCTGTTTTCCGGTAAGGACGGGTTCAAGCAGCTGAAGACGCTCAGGCAGTCGAGCAGGCCGGTGAAGGGTGACATCGGTGCCGCGATAACCACCGAACTGACCAACTTCCTACAAACGCCCGGAGGGGGCGGCTTCTCAACAGAGCAGATCAACAAGAAGGGCTTTGACGACCATGGCAGGGGCGCGATGAATTGCGCCGAGCCAAAGGTCTACAACCACATCAAAATGGCTTTGGAAAATGATCCCAAAGAATGGGTGTTGCTGTCTTTCACGCGCGAGAACGGCGTTGTGAAATACTGGGCGCCGTGCCGCAATTGCCGGCGCTTTGCCTACCAGCAGTTCAACAACCTTTCCTGGTTGATCGCTGCGAAATATGGCGGCGTGGCGGCGCTTGAAGGAGCGAAAAGCGCGGGCCGCGATGCGCTAACCAATTCGGCCGAATTTTAGAGCACTTTCGGACCAATCTGGATCGCCCTGATCGCGTCAGGAAGCCCGCTGGACAGGAGCGGTCCGCAGCAGGGGCCGGTTGCCCCTGCAAGGGCCGCGACGAAGCCAGCGGGCTTCCTGACGCGACCCCGGACGGGGCGGGCCGATTTTGGCCCATCGCCGCGTCAATCGTCGGTCACTATGCTTTGGCATGGCTCCCTCCTCTTTCCTCGCGCTGAGCCAAAATCGGCTCCGTCAGGGTGACCCAGATTGGTCCGAAAGTGCTCTAACTCCTCGCATGTGCGCAACCCTTGGGATGAAACCGCGTGTTCGCTTGATGCGAATGCCGCTGCACACTACCTCAAAACGCGAACACCGCAGACAGATTCGAGACGCATCATGACCACCCACACTACCCGTATGCTCATCATCGGTTCCGGCCCCGCAGGCTATTCCGCCGCCATTTACGGTGCGCGCGCGGGGATGCAGCCGATTGTCGTGCAGGGCATCCAGCCCGGCGGGCAGCTGACGATCACCACCGATGTCGAGAATTACCCCGGCTTTGCCGACGTGATCCAGGGCCCTTGGCTGATGGAGCAGATGCAGAAACAGGCCGAACACGTCGGCACGCGGATGATGTGGGACACGATTGTCGAGGTCGATCTGGCTAACGGCTCCCCGTTCCGCGCGGTGGGCGATAGCGGCGATGAATATATCGGCGATGTGCTGGTGATCGCTACCGGTGCGCAGGCCAAATGGCTGGGCGTTCCGGGCGAGCAGGAACTGGGCGGCAAGGGCGTTTCCGCCTGCGCGACATGCGACGGGTTCTTCTATCGCGGCAAGAAGGTCGCGGTCATCGGCGGCGGGAATACGGCCGTGGAGGAAGCACTCTACCTCACCAACCATTCGGACGATGTGACGCTGATCCACCGGCGGGATACTCTTCGCAGCGAAAAGATCCTGCAGGATCGCCTGTTCGCCAGCGAGAAGATCACCCCGCTGTGGAACAAGACCGTCTCGCGGTTTGTCAAAGGCGAGAATGGCAAGCTGCACCACCTCGAACTGCGCGATACGGTGACGGGTGAGCTTTCCACGCTGGAAGTGGACGGGGCCTTCGTCGCCATCGGCCACGCGCCTGCGACCGAGCTGTTCAAGGGCAAGTTGCCGACTGATGAAAGCGGCTATCTGATCGTCGAACCCGGCACGCCGAAAACCAACATCCCCGGCGTGTTCGCCTGCGGCGATGTGATGGACCACACCTATCGCCAGGCGGTGACGGCGGCGGGCACGGGTTGCATGGCGGCGCTGGATGCAGAGCGGTTTCTGGCGACGCTTGAACACGCGCGACACGAGGCTGTGGCGGCGGAGTAGATTTGGGGAGTAGGCATTAGGCAGTAGGCAGTAGGAGATGGATTGAGTGTTTCGCGCTCTAAAAGCCCTTCCCCGTGGGGAAGGGTTGGGATGGGGGTTCGGCGGTGCGAGCGTGGTGTGACAGTTTGACTGCCGAACCCCCACCCCCGGCCCCTCCCCAAGGGGAGGGGAGAAGAGCTACTCGTGTCCGCGCCCGAAATCGGGCCGCGCATCGTCCTGACCCTCGTCCAGAATGCCCCGCCGGATCGCGCGGGTGCGGGTGAAGAGGTCGAACATCGCTTCGCCATCTTCAGCCTCGATGGCGGCGCGCATCGCGCCCAGATCCGCCTCGAAGCGCTGCATCATCGCCAGCACCGCATCCTTGTTGTGCAGGAACACATCGCGCCACATCGTCGGGTCGCTCGCCGCGATGCGGGTGAAATCGCGGAAACCCCCGGCGGAATATTTGATGACTTCGCTGCGCGTCACTTCCTCCAGATCGCTGGCGGTGCCGACGATGGTGTAGGCGATCAGATGCGGGATATGGCTGGTGACCGCGAGCACCATATCGTGGTGCGCCGCATCCATGATCTCGACCTTGGAGCCGAGTGCTTCCCAGAACCCCGCCAGCTGCGCCACCTTTGCCCCATCCGCGCCTTCGGGCGGCGTGAGAATGCACCAGCGGCGCGCGAACAGGCTCGCAAATCCGGCATCCGGCCCCGACTGCTCGGTGCCCGCAACGGGGTGGGCGGGGATGATGTGGTGGCCGGGCAATTCCTCGGCCAATGCCTTGGCGAGCCGCTGCTTGGAGGAGCCGACATCGCTGATAATCGCTTGCTCCGACAGCCCGGGCGCGATGGCCTTGGCAGCGCTGCGCATCGCACCCACCGGCACGCAGAGGATCACCAGATCGGCCCCTCGCACAGCCTCTGCTGCATCATCGGCTACGGTGTGGACAAGCCCGCGCTCGGCGGCGCGCTGGCGCACGGCGGGATCGGCATCGAAGCCCGATAGCCGCACAGCCGGCAATCGCTCCTGCACCGCCAGCCCTACAGAGCCGCCGAGCAGACCCAGCCCGATAATCGCAACCCGCTCAATCGGCATTTGCAGCGCCTGTTAGCGTGTCGAGCAAGTCGGCGATGGTGTCCATCTGCTCCGCCGTGCCGATGGTGATGCGCAGGCAGTGGTCGAGTTCGGGCAAATGCCGCACCGCAAAGCCTCCCCCCGCAATCGCCTCAAGCGCGGCGGTGGCGGTTACCGCGCCGTTGAACTCCACCAGCACGAAATTCGCCTCGCTCGGGACGGCGCGCAGGCCGTGATTGCCCAGCGCCTCGATCCGCCCGACAAAGCGGGCGCGGGTGGCGGTGTTGTGCGCGCGGCTGGCAGCCACGAAGTCCTGATCGCGTAAGGCAGCAACAGCAGCGCGCTGCCCGCTTGAGGTCACGTTGAAGGGCCCTCTGATGCGGTTCAGGGGATCCACCAGATGCGGCGCACCGGTCGCCCAGCCGATGCGTTCGGCGGCAAGGCCGTAAATCTTGGAGAAGGTGCGGGTGACGAGGACGTTGTCATGCGCCGCAGCCAAGGCCAGTCCCGCATCATCGTCTTCCGGCGCCAGATATTCGGCATAGGCCTGGTCGAGCACCATGAGCACATTGGCGGGGAGGCCCGCGTGCAGGCGAGCGATCTCGCCGCGCGGCAAGAATGTGCCAGTAGGGTTGTTCGGATTGGCGATGAACAGCACCCGCGTGTTCTCGCTCACCGCCGCCAGCAGCGCGTCGACATCGGCGGTATAATCGCAGTCGGGCACCACCACAGGCGTTGCCCCGCAGCGTTTGGCGGCGATGTCATACACCGCAAAGCTGAAGCGGCTGAACAGCACCTCGTCGCCGAGCCCGGCATAGGCTTGCGCGGTGAGATTGAGCAATTCGTCCGAGCCGGTGCCGCAGACGATGCGCGCCGGATCAATCCCGTGCAGCGCACCGATGGCTTCGCGCAATGCCGTCGAACCCGGATCGGGGTAGTCCTTTGGGCTCCCCGCCTCGGCAAGCGTATCCAGCGCCAGCGGAGAGCAGCCGAGCGGGTTTTCGTTCGCCGACAGCTTGACCAGCGGCTTGCCATCGGCAGCCTTGCTCTTGCCGGGAACATAGGCGTGAATGGCGGCCACATAGGGCTTCATTTGGGGGCGCGTGCTACTCATCGCGGCGCGTTTAGCGCGAGGGCGCGGGCTTGCACAGTGTTTGTGCGAACAGCGCCGCAGGCGCTTTGAGGATTTTTCGCGCAGAGCACGCGGAGGGCGCAGAGAGCCTTGCACTATCGCCTCTGCGCACTCTGCGTGCTCTGCGCGATAGAGTTTCGCGGCTTCGCCGCCGGGTCTTGCCATTGCGGCGCCCCACGCGAACCAATTGACTTGGCAACCACGCTCCCCCAAGTCGCCTTCCGCTATGGCCACCGTGCACAGTCTCGATCTCCAGCGCGTGACGCTGCCCGCTCCGCTGCCGCTCGACAGCGGGCGCGAGCTGGCGGGCGTCGAGGTCGCTTACGAAACCTATGGTGCGCTGGCCGCCGACAAGTCCAACGCCATCCTGCTGTTTCACGCGCTGACGGGTGACCAGTTCGTCGCCAGCACGCATCCCGTCACCGGCAAGCCCGGCTGGTGGGAACGCATGGTCGGCCCCGGCAAGCCGATCGATACGGACCGCTTCCACGTTATCTGCGCCAATGTACTGGGCAGTTGCATGGGCTCGACCGGGCCTGCCACCATCGGCCCCGATGGCGCGCGCTACGGCATGAATTTCCCGGTCATCACCATCCGCGATATGGTGCGCGCGCAGATCGCGCTGCTCGATGTGCTGGGGATCGGGACGCTGCACGCGGTCGTCGGCGGGTCGATGGGCGGGATGCAGGCCTTGTGCTGCGCGGCCAACTGGCCTGAACGGACGCAGCGCGTCCTCGCCATCGCCACCACCGCCCGCCACACCGCGCAGAACATCGCCTTTCACGAAGTCGGACGGCAAGCGATCATGGCCGATCCCGATTGGCAGGGCGGCGCCTATTACGGCAGCAAATCACCCGATAAGGGGCTCGCTGTGGCGCGTATGGCGGCACACATCACTTATCTTTCCGAACAGGGGCTGACCGAGAAATTCGGGCGGCAATTGCAGGATCGTGAAGCCAAGAGCTTCGGCTTCGATGCCGATTTCCAGGTCGAAAGCTATCTGCGCCACCAGGGGATCAGCTTTACCGACCGGTTCGATGCCAACAGCTATCTCTATATCACCCGCGCGATGGACTATTTCGATCTGGCAGAAGAGGCGGGAGGGCGCCTGGCCGATGCTTTTGCCGGGGCGAGCGATACGCGCTTCTGCCTTGTCAGCTTCGATACCGACTGGCTCTACACCACCGCCGATATGCGCGAAGTCGTCCACGCGCTCAATGCCGTGGCCGCGCCGGTCAGCTTTGTCGAACTTTCCGCGCCTTACGGGCATGACAGCTTTCTGCTCGATGTCCCGGCGCTGGACCGCGTGGTGAAGGGGTTCATCGATGGTTGAGGGTACCTACAAATTCTTCGTAGGGGAATGGCGCCATACTAATCCCGAGGAACCGGTGCGTTTCTACTATGAGGTCGACGCCGCTGGAAATGTAACGCGCATGATCGAGATTTTCGCTGATGGCCGGGTTTCAACGGATGCCATCTCCAGCTATCCGGACGGAGCAAGCCCCTTCGCATTCGGATCGCTTATAGGATGCTCCTTTTGGGAAATCCCGATCGGCAAGACCGACGCAGACTATTTCGTGCTCGAAATCAAGTCCGGCGATTTCGAAAAGCACTGGCAGGGAGCGGCGGCGTGAACCTGCGTCCCGATCTTGCGAAGATCGCCGCCAACGTGCCCGAAGGCGCGCGGGTGCTCGACATCGGCTGCGGCGATGGCGCGCTGATGGCGGAATTGCGCGACGGCAAGGGCGTGGACGCGCGCGGGATCGAGATTGATCCGCTCGCGGTCGAACAAGCCGTCGCGAGGGGGCTAAGCGTGGTACAGGGCGATGCCAATCGCGATCTGGCAGACTATCCCGACAAGGCCTTTGACGTGGCGATCCTCAGCCAGACCTTGCAGACAGCAGAACGCCCCGACTGGCTGCTCGACCAGCTGCTGCGCGTCGGCCGCACCGCTTTCGTCAGCTTCCCCAACTTCGCCTATTGGCGGATGCGGCTCGCACTGCTGCGCACCGGGCGGATGCCGGTGGTGCGGCACTTGCCCGAAAGCTGGTATGCCACGAAGAACATCCACCATCTGACGGTGGAGGACTTCCGCGACCTGCTCGCCGAAAGGGGCGTTGCGGTAGACAGCGCATGGTTCTTCGCCCGCGGACGGGAGATCGGCGGAACAAATGCCAACTGGCGCGCCGAACACGCGGTGTTCCGGTTGAGCCGTTAGAGCAAAGCCACCCCCGAGCCCGCCAGCGCCGCCAGTGTCAATATGGGCAGCATCCCCACAAAGCTCGCCAAGGCAAACATCTGGGCGGTGATCGGCGTGGGTGCGGCGCCTGCGGTGATCAGCAAATGCGGCACGCCGCCAAGGCGGGCGGTGGCGACGTAGAACGGCCCCCGCTTGTGCAGATGATCCGCCATCTGGTCCAGCCGCGCACCAAACTTGCGCTGCATCCGCTCCCCCAGCCAGCGCCGTGTGATGAGGAACAGCAAATGGCTCCCCAGCGCCGCCGCGCCCACCACGATCAGCAAACCGCCCATGCCCAGCAGCAGGCCGGAGACAAACGCCGTCGGCGTCAGCGTGCCGGGGATCGAAAAGAATATGCTACCAAACGCCAGCAACGCGATCATCGCCGGGGCCGCAAACGCGCCATAGGGCGATGCGGCGAGCGCCTCGACAAAGCCGAGCGGCAACCAGGATGGCGCGGCGTAATCCATAAGCCTCCAGCGCGGGAAAGCGTTTGCAGTTCCCCGTATATTCGCCAGAGATTGCCGGAATGTTTCAGCCTTTCAAATATCCGGCGTGCCAGGCGATGTGATCGGCGATGAAAGTGCTGACGAAGAAATAGCCGTGGTTATAGCCTTCGTGCAGCAGCACTTCGGCCTGCATCCCCGCCTTGGCGAGCGCATCGGTGAAGAGATGCGTTTTGAGCTGCGGCTCCAGCCATTCATCGCCCGTGCCTTGCTCCACCCGCAGCGGCGCGACCCGCGCACCATCCTCGATCAGCGCGACGGAATCATATTCGCGCCACGCCGCGCGGTCTTCGCCCAAATAGCCGGTCAGCGCCTTATCGCCCCACGGGCAGTTCAAGGGCGAGACAATGGGCGCGAAGGCGCCGGTCGAGCGGAAGCGGCCGGGATTGCGCAAGGAGACGGTGAGCGCGCCGTGGCCGCCCATCGAATGGCCGGAAATCCCCTGCCGCTCCATATCGACGGGGAAATTGGCGGCGACTAGCGCGGGCAGCTCGTCCTCGAAATAGCGGCGCATCTGGAAGTGTTCGGCCCACGGTTCCTGCGTCGCGTTGACATAGAACCCTGCGCCTTGGCCGAAATCATACGCCTCGTCATCGGGCACGCCGTCTCCGCGCGGAGACGTGTCGGGGCAGACGAAGATGATCCCATGCTCGGCACAAGCGCGCTTGTATTCGCATTTGATCATCGCGTTTTCATGCGTGCAGGTGAGGCCCGACAGCCACCAGATCACCGGCAGCTTTGCGCCGGGCGCGTGATCGGGCACGTAGATCGCAAAGGTCATCGGCGTGCCGGTGCTCGTGCTGTGATGCCGCCAGACCTGCTGTTCACCCGTATAGCACCGCGCGGTGGAGATGTGTTCCAGCACCATTCAATCCTCTACGTTGAAAGTGAAGGCGGCGATCTTGTTGCCCGATGGATCGCGCAGATAGGCACCGTAGAGCTTGCTCGGCCCCATATCGCGGCGGCCCGGCGCGCCCTCATCGCTGCCACCGTGGGCGAGCCCTGCTACGTGCCATTGGTCAACCGCCGCCTGATCGGGCGCGGCGAGGCCAATGGTGCCGCCATTGGCAAAAGTCGCAGGCTCCCCGTTGCGCGGCGGGCCGACCGAGAAGAAGCCGCCGTCATATCCGCCGTAATAGGCGCTATCGCCCGATCGCCCACCACTGATGCCGAGCGCGGCGAATGTCGCATCGTAAAACGCGGCGGAAGCAGCAGGATCGTTGGTGCCGACAACAATGTGCGTGAAAATGGAGCTCACTTCGCCACCCGGTGCAGGCCGCAGACCTTGTGTCCGTCCAGATCGCGGAAATAGCACAAATGCAGATCGCCCAGCGCCCGCCCGCCGCGCAGGCCCGGCGGATCCTCCACCGAGGTCGCGCCATTAGCGACCGCGACATCGTGCAATTCCTTCACCTGTTCGGGCGAGGAGCAGGCAAAGCCGACGGTCATGCCATTGGCACAGGTTGCAGGCTCGCCATTGATCGGTTCGGACAACATGAACACATTGCCGCCATGCACAAACATCGCGCGGCGGTGGCCGGTTGGCGCTTCGTTGAAACGCGGCGCAGGTGCGCCCAGCACGGCGAGCACTTTTTCGTAGAAGGCGGCGGCGCGGTCGAGATCGCTGGTGCCGATCATGATGTGGCTGAACATTGGGGGTTTCCTTCCGGTGTGAAATTATCGCTGCTGCAATTCTTGCTGGGTGTGCAATTCGCCTTCGCGCATCACATGGGTGAGCGAACGGAAGGCGGCGATATTGGCGCGCGGGTCTTCGGCGAGCACCAGCAGGTCCGCCGTCATTCCTTCCCGCAGTATGCCGACCGTGTCGGCCATACCCATCGCGATCGCGCCGTTGGCGGTGGCTGCGCGGATGATCTCGCCCGGCGACATCCCCGCCGCCTGCATCGCTTCCATCTCGTCGTAGACCGAGGGGCCATGGAGTGTCAGCGGATTGCCGGCATCGGTGGCGAGCACGATCCGTCCCCCGGCATCGCGCACCGCGCGCAGGTTCTGCGCCATGATAACGCCTTCCCTGCCAATGAGTTCGAAAGCGTTGGCCAGCGGCGTGACGCGCCCGTTGGTGCCAGCGAGCACAGCCGCGGTGGCAACACCAGGATCGGCAATCAGGCCCATGAGTGCTTCGTCCACGCAGCGATTGTCGTCCCGCACGTTCACCACTTCCCCGGTCGCGGCGGAAACTATCGCGCGAACCCAGTTGCGTCCGACGACCAGCGTGGGCGCATAAGTGGCATCATTGGCGAGCAGGAGCGCGATGAATTCCTCGTCCACGACATCATCGGCGACGCTATGGACCAACATGTTCGCACCCGCGCGCAGGGCGGTTTTCGCTGCTTCGAGCTCGGTCGCGTGGACGATCAGCGGCAAACCCGCTTCGCGCGCGGCTTCGCCCGCCACCATCATCAGCGCATCGAGGCGAACGCCATCGTCCGGCGAAGGCGGGGCGATGAACCAGACTTTCACTGCATCGGAGCCCATCGCTGCCAGTCGAGCGATGTCAGCGCGAACCTGCTCTTCCGATTCCATCGGCAGGAATGTCGGCTGGTCCGCAAGCGGCCCGGGGGCAAAAAGCGCGTTGAGCGAATCGAGCCAGGTGATGAGCGGCCCTGCCGCGCGGACATGCGCGCGATCCGCGCGGCCTTCGGTTTCCCGATGCGCGCCAGTGACCGTCCACGGCGCGCCGCCAACATCGAACACGCCGGTAACGCCGCTGCACAGATACGAACGGTGCCAGCGATCCGGGTCTTCCCGTAATGCCTGCACGGTTGCGGCATAGGGGTAAACGTCAGGATTATTCAGCCCGTCGGGCCGCCCGTCGAGCCAGCCGGTCTGGGAAAAGTGCACATGCGCATCAATCAGGCCGGGAGTGATGAAGCGCCCTGAAACATCCTGCACCGCCGCGCCTGCGGGAATGGAGCAAGTGCTGCGCGGACCGGCGCAGGCGATCCGCCCGTTTTCGACCACGATCACCGCATCCTCCACCGCGTCACCGCCAGTCCCGTCTATCAGCGTGCCGCCAACAAGTGCGGTTTGCGCCTGTGCCGGCATGGCTGCTGCCAGGATCGTCGTCGCCACTGCGAGTACTATGTTACGCATACCTTTTATCCCCCCTCATCCTATCCGTGTTGCGATCTAATACACCACCACGCTGCGAATGCTCTCGCCCGAATGCATCAGGTCAAAGCCTTTGTTGATCTCTTCCAGCGTCAGGCGGTGCGTAATCATCGGGTCGATGGCGATTTTGCCGTTCATGTACCAATCGACGATCTTGGGAACGTCCGTCCTTCCCTTCGCCCCGCCGAAAGCGGTGCCGCGCCAATTGCGGCCCGTCACCAGCTGGAAGGGACGGGTGGCGATTTCCTTGCCCGCTTCGGCGACGCCGATGATGATGCTGGTGCCCCAGCCCTTGTGGCAGCATTCCAGCGCTTGGCGCATCACATCGGTGTTGCCGGTGCAATCGAAGGAGTAATCCGCCCCGCCATCGAGCAGCTCGACAAGATGCGCCACCACATCGGCGGTTTCCTTGGGATTGACGAAATCGGTCATCCCGAATTTCTCGCCCCATTCCTTCTTGGCGGGGTTCAGATCGACGCCGACAATGCGATCCGCCCCGGCCATTTTCGCGCCCTGGATCACGTTGAGGCCAATCCCGCCAAGGCCGAACACCACCACATTGTCGCCCGGCTTCACCTGCGCCGTGTTCACCACCGCGCCGACGCCCGTCGTCACGCCGCAGCCGATATAGCAGGAGGTATCGAACGGCGCGTCAGTGCGGATTTTGGCGACGGCGATTTCAGGGAGGACGGTGAAGTTCGAAAAGGTCGAGCAGCCCATATAGTGGTAGATCGTCTCGCCCTTGTAGCTGAAGCGCGAAGTGCCATCGGGCATCAGGCCCTTGCCCTGCGTCGCCCGGATGGCGCTGCACAGATTGGTTTTTCCGCTGAGGCACATTTTGCACTGGCGGCATTCGGGCGTGTAGAGCGGAATGACGTGATCGCCCGGTGCGACACTCTTCACCCCTTCGCCCACTTCGCGCACGATCCCTGCGCCTTCATGGCCCAGAATGCTCGGGAAAATGCCTTCGCTGTCCAGCCCGTCGAGCGTGTAGGCATCGGTGTGGCAAATGCCCGTCGCCATAATCTCGACCAGCACTTCGCCTGCCTTGGGGCCTTCGAGATCAAGCTCGACGATTTCGAGCGGCTGCTTGGGTGCGAAGGCGACGGCGGCTCTGGTTTTCATGCGTGTCTCTCCTCAGCCTTCGTGGACGGTCTTGACCACCATGCAGGCCATCACGCCCTCGCGGCCGTCTTCGCTGCCATAGCCGGACCATTTGACACCGCCAAACGGCGCGTCGACGGTCGAGACGCTGGCCCCGTTGATCGCGAGCATCCCTGCTTCGATATCGGCGGCAAGGCGGCTGCGGCGCGCGGCGTCGCTCGTCCAGGCATAGGCGGCAAGGCCGTAGGGGAGGCGGTTGGCCTCCGCGATCATCGCCTCCTCGCCCTTCATGGGGTTGAGCACGGCAACGGGGCCGAACGGCTCTTCATTCATGATCTTGGCATCGAGCGGCACTTCGGCGAGCACGGTCGGCTGGTGGAAGAAGCCCTGATTGCCGATCCGCTCTCCGCCCGCGAGCACCTGCGCGCCTGCTTCGCGGGCATTGGCGATCACCTTGCCGATATTCTCCAGCCCGCGGGCATTGGCCATCGGGCCCATATCGGTGCCGCTGGCGAGCGGGTCGCCGACCTTCACCGCCTTCATCCGCTCGACAAACCCGTCACGGAAGCGTTCGTAGACGCCTTCCTCGATCAGGAAGCGCGTCGGGCTGACGCAGACCTGCCCGGCATTGCGCAATTTCGCTTGGAACATCACCTGCACCGCGCGGTCGACATCGCAATCATCGAACACCAGCACGGGGCCGTGGCCGCCCAGCTCCATTGTGGTGACTTTGAGATCTTCTGCCGCCAGCTTCGCCAGATGCTTGCCCACCGGAGTGGAGCCGGTGAAGGTCAGCTTGCGGATGATCGGGGAGCCGAGCAAATGCTCGCTCACCTCCGACGGCACGCCGAACACGCATTGCACCACATCGCCGGGCACGCCTGCATCCCACAAAGCCTGTACGATGGCGATACCACTGGCAGGCGTTTCCTCGGACGGTTTGACGATCGCCGAGCAGCCTGCCGCTAACGCGCCGCCGATTTTGCGCATCACATTGATCGCGGGGAAATTCCACGGCGCAAAGCCCGCGACCGGCCCGACCGGATGATACTGCACTTCGGCGCGCTGGCCTTCGGGGCGCACCAGCGTGCGGCCATAGACGCGCTTGATTTCCTGCGCGTAGAATTCGAGCAGATTGGCCGAATACATGAACTCGCCGCGCCCTTCGGCGAGCGGCTTGCCTTGCTCCAAGCTGAGGATCGGGCCGAGTGCGCCCGCCCGCTCGCGCAGCAGGGCAGCGGCCTTGGTAAGGATGCTGGCGCGCTTGTCGGCAGACGTCTTGCGCCAGCTATGGAAACCGCGCTTTGCCGCCTCCAGCGCGCGGTCGAGATCGGCGCTGGTTGCGTGCGGCAGCTGGCCGAGCACGTCCTCGGTGGCGGGATTGATAACATCCTCGCTTGTGCGGCCATCGCCCGAAAGCTGTTCGCCATCGATCAGCAGGTGCAGGGCGGGGTAATCGGTCATGTCAGTCTCCTCTTGGCGGCCCATATCTGCGGCGCCGCGCGCCAGCACAAGGGTGAATCTGGGGCCAATATGCAGCTTGGGTTCACCTGTAAGGACTAGTAGAGGGAGGCGATGTTCCGAACCCTTTTTGCCTTGGCCCTGCTCGCCGCCCCTGCTTCCGCCCTAGCGCAGGAGGCAGAGCCCGATCTCACGCTGGAGCAGCAAATGCTGCTGCGCTGTTCGGCGGCGTTCGCGCTGGTGGCTGGCGCGCAGGAAGCGGGCGAGGTTTCCGCGCTCGCCTATCCCGATATCCGCGCGACAGGGCGCGAGTTTTTCGTCCGGTCTTCCGCGCAGCTGATGGATGAAACCGGCCTTTCGCGCGAGGGACTGGCGGTGCTGCTTTCGCAGGCCGCGCAAGACATCCGCACCGGGGGCACACTCGATCAGTTGATGCCGGTTTGCCTGCCGCTTTTGCCGCGGCAGGCGATGTAAGCAGGCGCTGTAAAATTTCCGGGCAATCCGGCTAGACCGCTGCCTGCGCTTGCGGCAATAGCGTGTGACAATCATGTGGCATCTCTATCACTTCCCGCTTTGTCCGTTCAGCCGCAAGGTGCAGCTCTCGCTCGGCGAGAAGAAGATCGGGTATGAGCTCGTCACGCTCTATCCGTGGGATGCGGGTGACGATTTCCGGCGGCTCAATCCCGCAGGCCGCGTGCCGGTGCTGCACGATGAGGAAAAGCGGGTGACGCTGATCGATAGCCAGGCGATTTGCGAGTATCTGGAAGAGACGGTGGCGGATCGCGCGCTGATTATCGGCTCGGCGCGCGCACGGGCGGAAGTCCGGCGGCTGGTGGCGCTGTATGACGAGACCTTTTTTGCCGATATCACCGGGCCTCTGCTGCACGAGAAGGTCAAGAAGCGGCTGGTGCTGCGCCAGTCACCCGACAGCCGCACCTTGCGCGAGACGACGCGGCTGCTGCACGAACATCTCGATTATCTCGACTGGCTGGTGGACAATCGCCGCTGGTTGGCGGGCGCGCAATTAAGCCTGGCTGATTTTGCCGCCGCCGCGCAGCTTTCGGTGGTGGATTACCTCGACGGGATCGACTGGACGGGCCACCAAAGCGCGCATGGTTGGTACCGCGTGATCAAAAGCCGCCCCAGCTTCGCGCCGCTGCTGCGCCAGAAAATGGACGGCATCCCGCCGCCGAAGCACTACTCTGACGTCAACGCTTGATTTGTTTTGCGAAGGCGCATCCGCGCCTTCGTCCTCGGTGCTATTCGCTCCGCCGGGGCTACGCTCCGGCTGCGCGGCACCTGCGGGTCGCGCTGTGCGCTCGGTCGGCCGCTTCGCGCCCGATTTCAGCGCGGGTTAGCTAGGGTATCGCGGAGCTCGCTCGGCACAAACCTAGGGCAAGGGCGACTGCCCGAAAGCAGCGGGTGCGAAAAAGCGAACCAATGGCGGCGTTGCAGGTCTTTGCGCCAAACCCCATATCGTCGCCCAAAGGAGCACTCCGATGACCGAAAAGATGAACCTCACCGAAGCCGAATGGCGCGAGCGGCTTTCGCCCGAGCAGTATCACATCCTGCGCGAAGGCGGGACGGAGCGGGCGTTCACCGGCAAGTATGAAAAGAACAAGGCCGGGGGTCTTTACAAATGCGCCGGCTGCGGGCTGCCGCTGTTCGACAGCGGAACGAAGTACAATTCCGGCTCCGGCTGGCCCAGCTTCACCGCGCCTGCCGACCAGCAGAACGTCGATATGCATCAGGACAGCTCGCACGGCATGGTGCGCACCGAAGTCACCTGCGCCCGCTGCGCCGGGCATTTGGGGCACGTCTTCCCCGACGGCCCCGGCCCCGAAGGGCTTCGCTTTTGCATCAACTCCGCCTCGCTTGCCTTTGAGCCCGAGGGCGAAGTTCGCGACAAATCCGGCGATTAAGCGCGAATTGGCGTTCACCCCGCATTATGATTGCATTATGCAGTGGCGGTTTTCGTCATATCGGGTGACGGGCAAGGCGCCCATCGCCGCTGCGGAGTAGTGACAGGCTGATGGCCAGAGGCAGGGGCAGCGGCTCCACCACACCCAAGCGCAAGAAGCAGCCGGGCACCGGCTGGAAAGCGGGCCTGTGGCGCTGGACGAAGCGTCTGGTGCTGTTGGGCGTGTTTGTCGGTTTTCTCGGCACGATCGCGCTGTTTACCTCGGTCTATTTCGCCGCGCAGTCGATGCCCAGCTTCTCCGAGCTGAGGGAAAGCCAGAACGCGCAGACCATTCTGGTGCGTGCGCGCGACGGGTCCGAAATCGTCGAACTGGGGCCGAGCTATGGCCAGTGGCTGGAGGCCGACGAAATCCCGCAGGTGATGAAGGATGCGATGGTCAGCGTGGAAGACCATCGCTTCTATTCGCACATCGGCGTCGATCCGATGGGGTTGGGCCGCGCGGTGTACAACGCCTTCAACGAAGACCGGCAAGTGAGCGCCACCAGCACAATCACGCAGCAGCTGGCGCGCAATGTCTTTTTGAATTCCAACCGCACGCTTGATCGCAAACTGCGCGAGGCGGTGCTGGCGATGGCGCTGGAATGGAACTTCACCAAGGACGAGATTCTCGAACTCTATCTCAACAAGGTGTACTTCGGTGGCGGCGCCTATGGCATCGATTCCGCCAGCCGCCGGTTCTTCAGCCATCCGGCGACCGAACTGAGCCTGGAAGAAGCGGCGATCATCGCCGGGCTGGTGAAAGCGCCGAGCCGCTATTCCCCCACCGCGGATGCCGAGGCGGCGGTGAGCCGCGCCAATGTCGTGATTGGGCAGATGGTGCGCTACGGCGATCTCGACCCGTCAGTGGCGCGCGAAGTAGAGCTCGATTCGGTCAATCTGCGCGAGGTCGAAGGGCAGACATCGATCCGCTATTTCACCGATTGGGCGCTGCCGCAGCTCGACCTGCTGCTGACCGAGGAGACCACCGAACCGATCGAGGTGTGGACGACGCTCGATGTCGGGATGCAGCGCGCGGCGACCACCGCGATCCAGAGCAATGCCCCCGATGGCGCACAGGGCGCGATGGTCAGTATGGACCGCGATGGCGCGGTGCTGGCGCTGGTGGGCGGCACCGATTACGTCACCAGCAATTACAACCGCGCGACCGACGCGCTGCGCCAGCCGGGCTCCTCGTTCAAACTGTTCGTTTATCTTGCCGCGCTGGAGGCGGGCTATACGCCCGAGGATCTGGTGCAGGACGTGCCGGTGACGATCAATGGCTGGAGCCCGCGCAATTCGGGCGGTTCCTATGCAGGGCAAATCGATATCCGCACCGCCTTTGCCTATTCGAAGAATTCGGTCGCCGCGCAGCTGGGCAATGAAGTCGGCTTCTCCAACGTCGCCAGCATGGCGCGGCGCTTCGGCATTACCACGGCGATCAGTACGGTGCCCTCGATGACGCTGGGTTCGAACGAAGTGCGGCTGATCGACATGACCCGCGCTTTTGCGGCGGTGTCGGCGGGCGGCAATTCGGTGGAGCCTTACGGCATCCTGCGCGTGACCACGGCGAGCGGAGAGGAAATCTACCGCCACCGCGAAGAGCGCAGCTATCGCCTCGTGCCCGATTATGTCGCCGCCGGAATTACCGACCTGCTCCAAACCGCAGTCGCTACCGGCACGGGTCGCGCGGCACAGATCGGGCGTCCGGTCGCAGGCAAGACGGGCACCACCAACACCAATCGCGACGGGTATTTCGTCGGCTTCTCCAGCGGCATCACCACCGGCGTGTGGATGGGCCGCGATGACAATGGCCGCGTCGCCGGTCTGCAAGGCGGCACCGCCCCCGCGCGCGCCTTTGCCGCCTTTATGCGCTATGCCGTGCGTGACCGGCCGGTGGAGGAATTCGACACCGAACTGGAACTGCCGCAATGGCAGCTGGAGCCCGACGAGGACTATGCGGGCGAGGAAGGCGACTACTATTACTACATCGACGAGCAGGGAAATCTCGTCGAACCGGGCCGCACCAGCCGCCCGGGCGATAACGGGTTTGATGTCCAGGGCGAGCGCGGCGGCACGTCGCAGGACAAGCCGCCGCCTGCCGCCAGCGACGAATTCCTCGAAGAGGCAATCGGGCGCGACATCCCGCGCGAAGCCCCGCAGCAGCGCCGCCCGAGCGAGGATTTGCGGTACGAGGAGCGGTTTTAGCGGCTAGTTTGCGCAAGGTGATCGCATAGCAAAAGGCCCGGCTCTGCGCGTGCAGAACCGGGCCTTTTTTGTCAGCGTTTCACGCAGCTATTCGGCGATCAGGCGCACCGGCACCGATTGCGGCTGGCCCCGGCGAGCCTGCACGCGCAGCAGGATCGCCCCGCGACCGGCGTCGCGCGCTTCTGCAATGACTTGCTCCAGCGCTTCGAGCGTCGGCACCGGGCGGCCATTGGCGGACAGGATCATCACCCCGCGCGCAAGGCCGCGCCGCTCGGCGTCGGTACCCGGCGCGACGGCAGTAATCGCCAGACCTCGCGTATCGGTGGATACGCCCAGCTGACGGGCAATCGTCGCGTCGATGGGGATCGCCTGAATACCCAGCGCGTCCTGCACCAGGCTGGACGAGCCTTCGGGCGTCATCGCGCCCTGCTCGTCTTCCTCGTCCTGGAACATTTGCTGGCGGGCGAGTTCTTCCGCGCTCGGGCGGCGGCCCACGGTCACATTGGTGCGGCGGCGCTCGCCGTCGCGGATATAGACCAGCGGCACCCGCGTGCCCGGCGCGATATTGGCGACGATGAAGGACAGGGTGTTGTCCGGCGTCACATCCTCGCCATTGACCGAGATCACCACGTCGCCCGCGCGCAGACCTGCGTCGTCGGCTGCCTCGCCCGGCTGCACGCCTTGCACCAGTTCGCCGCGATTGCGCTCGATGCCCAGCGCATCGGCAATGTCTTCATCCACCGGCTGGATCTGCACGCCAAGGAAGCCGCGCTCAATCGCCTCGCCCGCGATCAGCTGGCGCACGATGGGCGCGGCGACTTCGGCGGGGATGGCGAGGCCGATGCCGACGCTGCCGCCTGAAGGCGAGAGGATAGCGTTGTTGATGCCGATCACATTGCCCTGCATATCGAACAGCGGGCCGCCCGAATTGCCGCGATTGATCGCTGCATCGGTCTGCAAATAGCGGTCATACGCGCCCGATCCGACATTGCGCAGCACTGCCGAGACGATACCGCTCGTCACCGTGCCGCCAAGGCCGAAGGGGTTGCCGATGGCAATCACCCAGTCGCCCACGCGCGCCTCGCTCGAATCGCCGAAACGCACGAAGGGGAAGGGCTCGCCGCGGCTGATCTTGAGCACCGCCAGATCGCTGTCGGGATCGGTGCCGACCAGCTCTGCTTCATATTCGCGGCCATCGGGGAGAGTGACGGTCACTTCTTCCAGCGTGGCGCGCGCATCGGGCGCGACAACGTGGTTGTTGGTGACCACATAGCCGTCTGCCGAGACGAGGAAGCCCGAACCCAGCGATTGTGCCTCGCGCGTTTGCGGGCCTTGCTGGCGCGGCTGCTGCTGGAAGAACTGGCCGAACGGCGTGCCTTCAAACGGATTGCCCTGCGCTTCCACCGTGATCGACTGGCGGGTGGAGATATTGACCACGGCCGGCTGCAATTGCTCGGTCAGGTCGGCAAAACTCGCCGGAGCGCCCGCGCGCGGCACGATGTTGCTCATCGGCGCGGAATCGTTCTGCGCCACCTGCGCGCCCGCGGGCTGGCCGGTGATCATCGAAATGGTGGCGCCGCCCAAAAGCAGCGCGCCGGTGATGCCGTAGGAATATTTCACTGGCTTCACGTCCTCGTTTTCCTTCGTTTCATTCGCATGAGCACAATGCTTGCGCCGCGATATCGGTCCCGCGCCAATCCAACGCATGACGGCTGAACGCGCGTTTAACGACATCTGTAATCGTTATCCGCCGCTGGCGCAAAGCGGGCTACTGCCCGCCGCGGAATTGGCGGAGATAATCATTGTCCGGGCTCAGAATCACCGCGCTTTCGCCCACATCCTCGCCTTCGCGGCCGGGGCCAAAAGTCCGGCGATAGCTCTCCATCGCGCGATAGAAATCGTAGAATCCGGGATCCTGATTATACGCTGCGGCATAGATTTGCGCGGCTTCGGCTTCGGCTTCGGCGCGGATGATCTGCGCATCGCGGCGGCCACCGGCGCGGATGGTTTCAGCTTCTTCCTGCCGGTCTGATTCCATCCGTCGGAAGGCGGCGTTCAGCGGTGCGCCTTCGGGAAGATCGGCGCGCTTGATCCGCACGTCGATAATCTGAGCGCCATAGCTGCGCGCTTCGGCGTCGAGCGCATCGCGGATGTTTTCCATCGCATTGCCGCGCTCGGGCGTCAGCAGGCTGGCGAAAGTGCGGCGGCCCAGTTCCTGCCGCAAGGCGGAAGACAGGATCGGTTCCAGCTGGCCGGTGAGGTTCTCCTCGGTCCGCGCACGCTCGACAAACAGCACAGGATTAAAAATGCGATACCGCGCATAGGCGTTCACTTCCAGCCGCTGCTGGTCGTTCGACAGCACGGTTTCGCCTTCCATATCGAGGCTGAGGATGCGGCGATCAACCATTTGCACGCTTTCCAGAAACGGAATGCGCCAGCTGATGCCTGCGCCGGTATCACCAAATTCCTGCGTCGGATCGAAGCGGTTGATGACCCGGTTCGGCTCACCTGCGCGGATCACCACGCCCTGCTCGGTTTCGGGCACCACCACCAGCGTGCTGAGCAGCGCAACGATCAAGGCGATCACCGCAATGAGCGAACCTTTGTGGTTCTGGAGAAGCGAGTCCAACTTACTGTCCTTCCTGCGGGGTCGGTGTGACGGTCAGCGTATTGCCTTCGCGCGCACGGCGATTGACTTCGGGCAGTGGCAGATAGGGTGTGACACCTTCAGCCTCGACGATCACCTTGTCGGTGCCGCGCAGCACGGTTTCCATGGTTTCGTAATAGAGGCGTCGCCGCGTCACTTCGGGGGCGAGCACATATTGTTCGTAAATCTCGTTGAACTGCGCCGCGTCACCCTGCGCCTGGGCGAGCAATTGCTGTTCGTAGCGGCGCGCTTCGTTCAAGGCCTGTTCGCGGTTCTGCCGCGCCGCCAGCACGTCGTTAAATGCCTCGATCACCTCTTCGGGCGCTTCGGTGCGGTTGATTTCGACACCGTCAATCGCGATCCCCGCGCCATAGGCATCAAGGATTTGCTGCATCCGTGTGCGCACGTGCAACTGCACCGATGCGCGGCCTTCACCCGACAGAACATTGTCCAGCGTGGTTTCGGCAACAGCGGCGCGCATCGCCGCTTCCGCCACTTCCCGCAGCGTGTTTTCGGGATTTTCCAGCTCGAACCGGTATTGCACCAGATCGCTCACCCGCCAGCGCACCAGATAGGACAGATCGACCAAATTCTGGTCACCGGTCAGGATCAGATTGTCCCCGCCCTGATCGCCGATGGGAAGTTCGCGGATCTGGTCGGTGTTTTCGATATCGACCGTCATAATCGGCCACGGCGCGGTGAAGTTGATACCGTCGTTCAAATCACCCGCATAGGCTCCGCCGAACCATGTCTTGATGCCCTTTTCGGAAGGCTGGACGATATGGACGGAGCTGAAAATCGCCCACACGCCGACAATCCCGACGATAATGACCGGCAGCCAGCTTTTGCCGCCGGGACGTTCGGGCAGGCGGAAATTGGGGCCGCGCGGGCCACCGCCGCCGCCGCGACGCGGGCCTTCGGGACCGCGGTTCTTGAAGATGTCCTCTATGTTCGCTGAGCGGCGCGGCCCATCACCGCCACCGGGCAGCCACGGATTGCGCGGGCCATTGTCGGAGCCGCCGCCAGAGCCGCCAGACGAGCCATCGCCTCCGTCCCCGCCATCATTGCCGCCTCCGCTGCCAGAGGGCTTGCCCCAGGGGTTGCGCTTGCCGGCCATAGCCAGACCGATCTTTTCGAATAATCCGCCGAAACGTTCCATATGTCTCTCTATAAGAACCCGCCGCGCAAAAAACAGGGGTTTGATCGCGCAAAATTGCTGACCGCGCGTAGCAGAGCCGCTAGCAGGCGTGACTATGAGCTCCGATACCGCAATCAGGTCAGGCCTTCCGCCCGAACTTTCGGGCCTTGTCCGCAGCGTATCCTTCAAGGACGGGACAGCCACCATCATCGCCGATGCCACCGGGCTCGGCAAAGCCGCCGCCGCGCAATTGCAGCGCGAGCTGGAGGAAGCGGCAGGCGCGGTGGACGGCGTGGCACAGGTGCGCGTCGCCATGATGGCGGACAAGGTGGAGCGGCAGATCATCGCCGTCGGCTCGGGCAAGGGCGGCGTGGGCAAATCGACGCTCACCGCCAATCTCGCCGTGGCGCTGGCGGCGACAGGCAGGAAGGTCGGCGTGGTCGATGCTGACATCTACGGCCCCTCGCAGGCGAAACTCCTCGGCGGCGAAGGGGTGAAACTGCGCGCGACCGAGAAAATGCTGATCCCGCATGACAGCGCATTCGGTGTGCGCATGGTGTCGATGGGGCAGCTCATTGAACCGGGCAAGGCAATTGCGTGGCGCGGCCCTATGGTCGGCGGCGCGTTATCGCAGCTGATGGAAGCCGATTGGGGCGATACCGAGCTGCTGCTGGTCGATTTGCCGCCGGGCACGGGCGACGTGCAATTGACGATGCTGCAAAAATTCCGACCCGCAGGAGCGGTCATCGTGTCCACTCCGCAGGATCTGGCGCTGATCGATGCCACCCGCGCGATCGACCTGTTCAACCAGGCCAATGTTCCGATCCTTGGCATTGTCGAGAATATGGCGGGGTATCTCTGCCCGCATTGCGGCGAGGCGAGCCATCCTTTCGGGCAAGGCGGGGCGGAGAATGCGGCGAAGGATATGGGCGTGCCCTTCCTAGGCCGGATTCCGCTGGCGCTGACCATCCGCGAGCAATCCGATGCGGGCACGCCGCCTGCATTTGCGGACGAAAAAGCGGGCGAACCCTTCCGCATATTGGCTGCACAATTGGTGCAACAGCTGGAGCGCACGCGGTGAAGCTGTCGCGCCGTGGCCTGTTGACGGGCGCAGCGGTGGGCGGCGGACTGCTGGTCGCATGGTCACTGGTGCCGCGCAGCTTCGATCACCCGCTCGAACCCGGGCCGGGAGAGGCAGCGTTTGACGCTTGGCTCAAAATCGCCAGCGACGGGGTGGTGACCGTTGCCGTCCCGCAACTGGAAATGGGGCAGGGGGTGACCACCATCCTGCCACAGATCGTTGCGATGGAATTGGGCGCGGACTGGCGGCAGATCGCGGTCGAGCCCGCGCCCACCAGCGGGGCCTACGCCAATCTGCCGCTCGCTGCCGCTTGGGCGCCCCTGTGGAAGCCGTGGGTGCCAAGCCTTGCCGACGATGCGGACGACCGGCTGCTCAAACGCTGGGCGCAGGACAACCGCTTCACCGTCACCGCCGCCTGATTGCCGCTCGCCGCTTACGAGGAGGCGTGCCGCAATGCCGGAGCCTCCGCGCGGGCGATGCTGGCGATGGCGGCTGCCGATCTGTGGGATGTCGCATGGGAACAATGCCGCGCCGAGGCAGGCTTCATCTATCACGAGGACAAGCGCGCCAGCTTTGCCGAACTGGCGCTGGAAGCCGCGCGGCAATCCCCGCCCGACCCGCCGCCCTTGCGCTCTGCACCGCCTGCTGAAACCGCGCCGGTGATCGAGGCCGAGGATGGCGAGCGTGCACTCGCCTTTCCCCGGCTCGACCTGCCGAGTAAGGTGGATGGCAGCCATATCTTTGCAGGCGATGTGCGCTTGCCCGACATGGTGTTCGCCGCGATCCGCCACGGGCCGTTCCGCAAAGCCGAACTCGGTGAATTCAACGAGAACCGCGCCGCCGGCCAGCAAGGCCTTATCAGCCTGGTGCGCGGCAAACGCTGGCTGGCGGCGGTGGCGGAAAACTGGTGGGCCGCCGAAGAGGCCTTGCGCAAGATCGCGCCCAACTTCCGCATCGAAGGCGCGGTCGACAGCTTTTCCATGGCCGAGGCGCTCGACAACGGCGTGCGCAACGGCCCGGCGTTCAATGTCGACCAGCGCGGCGTGGGCGATGACGGCTACGCCCCCGATTTCGCGCTCCGCTATGACGTAGCGCCCGCGCTTCACGCCACGATTGAGACAACCACCGCCACCGCGCGCTTTGCCGACGGTCTGCTCGAATTGTGGATGCCCACGCAAACTCCCGAGGCCGCGCGCGCGGCGGCGGCGAAGGCGCTCGGCATTTCGCTGGCCGATACCGTGCTGTATCCGGTGTCGGCAGGCGGCAGTTTCGACCGGCGGCTGGATAACCAGGCGGCCATCGAAGTCGCGCTGATCGCGCGCGAGGCGGGGCGACCGGTGCAGCTCACCTGGTCGCGCTGGCAGGAGCACGCAGCCTCCTATCCCCGCGCGCCAGTGGCCGCGTTTATCGGTGCCGAATTGCGCGAGGAAGGCTCGATCAGCCAGCTGCGCGCGCGCATCGCTTCGCCAGCCACGATGCGCGAGTTTGGCCACCGCCTGTTCGACAATACCGCCGACTGGGCGGCGATGGCAGGCGCAGGCGACCAGCCCGACCCTTTCATGGTCGAAGGGCTGATGCAAAGCTATGCCATCCCCGATGTGCAGATCCAGCATATCCCGGTGGAGCTTGATCTGCCCACCGCCCCCATGCGCGGCGGGGCGGCAGGCTACACCGCTTTCTTCCGCGAATGCTTTATCGACGAGGTGGCGCTGCGCCACAGCCGCGAACCGCTCAGTTACCGCATCGCCATGCTGGGGCAGGATGCGCTGCTAGCCGACGTGCTGCAACGCGCCGGTCGGCTGGGCGCATGGGACGGCGCGAGCGAAGGCAGCGGGCAGGGCCTCGCCTGCCACCGGATGGATGCATTCGGCGCAACCGGCCGCATCGCGGTGGTGGCAGAGGCGAGCGCGGGTGAAGGCGGGGTGCGCGTGCGGCGGCTTTCGGCAGCGGTCAATATCGGGCGGATCGTCAACCGCGATATCGCCTTGCAGCAGATCGAAGGCGGGCTGATCTTCGGGCTGGCGCAGGCGCTGGGCGGAGCGACCGAATATGCAGCGGGCCTGCCCACTCACCAGCGGCTCGCCGCGCTTGGCCTGCCGACGCTGGCCGATTGCCCGGAGATCCGCGTGGAGCTGGTCGAAAGCGCGGAGCCGCCCTTCGATCCCGGCGAAATCGGCGTGCCCGCGGTGGCTCCGGCGGTTGCCAATGCCTTCTTTAGTGCTACTGGCCTTCGTCTCCGCCGCCTGCCATTGCTGTCTGCCTTTACATGACCCAATCCTTCTCCGGCCTTCCGCAGCAGCTTCCTGCTGACCATCCGCCCGTTAAAACCGGCAAGGTCGGCGTGCTGCTCGTGAATCTGGGCACGCCCGACGCGCCCGAGACGGGGCCGGTTCGGCGGTATCTGGCGCAATTCCTGTCCGACAAGCGGGTGATCGAAATCCCTTCGCTGATCTGGCAGCCGATCCTGCGCGGGGTAATCCTCAACACGCGGCCGGCCAAAAGCGCGGAGGCATACAAGAAGGTCTGGTCAGATCGCGGATCGCCTCTGGCGGTGATTACGCAGGATCAGGCAGCGGATTTGCAGCGCCGGATGGGCGATGCTGTCCATGTGGAATGGGCGATGCGCTATGGCTCGCCCTCGATCCCCGACCAGCTTGATGCGATGAAGGCGGCAGGGTGCGAACGCATTCTGCTCGCGCCGATGTATCCGCAATATTCGGGCGCGACCTCGGCCACGGTGGTGGACAAGGTGAGTGACTGGCTGCGCGCGCAACGCTGGCAGCCTGCGATGCGCACGATGCCGCCCTATCACGATGATCCGGTGTATATTGCCGCGTTGGCGAAGGATATTTCGGCGCAATTGGAGGCACTTGCCTTCACGCCCGAAGTGCTGCTGCTGAGCTTCCACGGAATGCCGCTGCGCACGCTGACGCAGGGCGATCCCTATCACTGCCACTGCCAGAAGACCGCGCGGCTGCTGGCGGCTGCAATCAATCGCCCCGATATCCGTATAGCGGTCAGCTTCCAGAGCCGCTTTGGCCCGGCCAAATGGCTGGAACCGGCGACGGATGATACGATCCTGGCCGAGGCGGCCAAAGGCACCAAACGCCTCGCCATCGCCGCGCCGGGCTTCTCCGCCGATTGCTTGGAGACGCTGGAAGAACTGGCGATGGAAGGCCGCGACGAATTTCTCGAAGCGGGTGGCGAGCAGTTTGCAACGATTGAATGTCTGAATGCCCGCGAAACGAGCATGGACATGATCGAGACAATTGTGCGACGCGAATTGGCGGGGTGGGTTTGAGGCGGATTGCTTTACTAGCAGCTTTGGCTTTGTCGCACTTGCTTGGCTTGGCAGGAATGGCTGTCGGATCTGCTGTGTATGACGGGAATACTGCAAGCATTTCCGACGCTTTTGGTTACGGACTAATGTTCTCAATTCCGTTTATATTTCCGGCTTTCGCTTTCGCTTTCTTGATGAATGACAAGATTGTGCAGCGGCCAATCGTATTCTCAGCCATCGGATCAATCGTCGTTCTGACAATATCAGCCCTCTTGCTGCCAATCTTTCTGATTTCTGTCACAATCGCCGTAATTCTGGGCAGCATCGCGTTCTGTACAATTGTGGCCACTGTCAGATCGACACCAGTGCAGCTGTGATCTTTCAAAAATCGATCGCAATGCCCTTGTGCACCCAGTCGCCGTAGCGCGTCGGGCTGAGGTCTTCGTCGACTTTGCCCGGCTTGGGCGCGGGTGGGGGTTCGCTTGTCCAGTGGGCGGGCTTGGCGAATTGGGCGGGGCGTTGGGTGGCGCGTTTCATGGTTCTGGCAATGTAGTGGCCTTTTCTCGTCATTGCGAGCGTAGCGAAGCAATCCAGTCCCGTCGCTGCTGGATTGCCGCGCGCCCTGCGGTCGCTCGCAATGACGAATTGATAGAGGCGGCGCATCGTCCTAGAGCCATCCGCCATGTCACAAATCCCCGGACTCCTTCCGCGCCGCGCCGCGCTCAAAATGCTCGATGCCGTGTTGCGGCGGGGCGAGACGCTGGAGCAGGCGGGCGGGGCGGCCAATGGCTTGCCTTCGCATTCGGACCGGGCACTGGCGCGCGCGTTGGCGGGCGAAGTGCTGCGCTGGCTGGTCGATCTTGATGCGCTGATCGACAGCGCGACCCAAAAGCCGCTGCCCGATGATGCCAAGGCGCGCATGGTGCTGCGGATCATGCTCGCCGGATGGCTGCGGCTGGACACGCCGGCGCACGCGGTGATTGCCACCGCTTTGCCCCTGCTCGATGGCGGGCCGAAGCGGCTGGCACACGGCGTTTTCGCAACTCTGTCTCGCGCGGAAGCGGGGCTTCCTGCTGCGCCGACCTTGCCCGAGGCGGTGGCCGTGCGCTGGGGGGGAAATGCGCCGGCCATCGCCGCAGGTCTCGCCGCGCCGCCGCCGCTCGATCTGACTTTGCGGGGAGACGTGCCCGTCGGGCTGGAGGGCGAGAGCCTTGCCCCCGGCCATATGCGCCTGCCGCGTGGCACCGCAATCGAGAACCTGCCCGGCTTCGAGGACGGCGCGTGGTGGGTGCAGGATCTCGCCGCGTCGATCCCCGCACGGCTGCTGGGTCAGGGCGAGGGACGAAACGTGCTCGACCTCTGCGCAGCGCCCGGTGGCAAGACGCTGCAACTGGCGAGCGCGGGCTGGCAGGTCACCGCGCTCGACAACTCGCCGCGCCGGTTGGAGCGGCTGCAACAGAATCTGGAGCGCACCGGCCTGTCCGCGACCATCGAACTGGCCGATGCGATGGGGTGGCATCCCGAAGAACAATACGACGCGATCCTGTTGGACGCGCCCTGCACCGCAACGGGCACCTGCCGCCGCAATCCCGATGTGCTCCACCGCATCGGGCCACGCCAGATCGAGGCGATGGCGCTGCTGCAAAGCCAATTGCTGGAGCGCGCGGCCAACTGGCTCAAGCCCGGCGGCACACTGGTCTACGCGACCTGCTCGCTGGAGCGCGAAGAGGGCGAGGAAATTGCGGCGGGATGCCCGCTCGACCCGCTGCCGATCACCGCAGACGAGCTTCCCGCAGGCCTTGAGCCAACCGCCGAGGGCTGGCTGCGCACGCATCCCGGAATGCTGAACGAAGCGGGCGGGCTGGACGGCTTCTTCGTCGCCCGCTTCAGGGGCTGAGCGGGAGACGAAGGTTAACTCAAGCGGGCTTGAGCAGTTTCCGAAGTCTTACGATTTCACCTTGCTCGCAAAGCTCTTGCGCAGTTTCATCAGCTTGGGCGGGATCACCGCGAGGCAATAGGGATTGCGCTGGCCTTCGCCTTCCCAATATTCCTGATGGTAATCCTCCGCCGGATACCATTCGCCGCTTTCGATGGTCGTCACCGCCCCGCCGCCATGGCCCTCGTTCCAGCGGGCTATCGCGGCCTCGGCCTCGGCGCGTTGTTCGTCGGAGAGCGGGAAAATGGCGGAGCGGTACTGCGTGCCGACATCATTGCCCTGCCGGTTGAGCTGCGAGGGATCGTGCGTGCCCATGAACATGTCGTAGATGTCGGGCAGGCTCACCTGCGCGGGATCAAATGTGACCTTTACCCCCTCGGCATGGCCGGTGCTGCCGGTGCAGACCTGTTTGTAAGTCGGGTTGGACACGCTGCCGCCGATATAGCCGCTTTCCACGCTTTCCACGCCAATCACGTCTTTGAACACCGCCTCGGTGCACCAGAAGCAGCCGCCGGCCACGATAACTGTCTCGCTCATACGCTGGGTTCTCCTTTGGCGGCGAAGATGGGGACGATAGACCCGCTTGTCATCGGGCAAATGGACTGCCATTTCGCAAGGCAGATTTTGCTTGGGAGAATATCATGCGTAACACCCCCCTTCTGGCCGCCGCCGCGGCGCTGGCTTTTGCTACCCCTGCCTTGGCGCAAGACCATTCCGCGCACGGTGCGCATCATGGCGATCATCACGGCGCAGAGGCGCATCCGCTGGAGCATATCCTCGCCATGCCGCACCGCGATGGTGACCGCGCACGCGACCAGTATCGTAATCCGGCAGAAACGCTCGCCTTCTTCCGGATCGAGCCGACCATGCGCGTCGCCGAATTTGCGCCCGGTGGCGGCTGGTATACCCGCGTGCTGCTGCCGTGGCTCGCTCCGCAGGGCGCGTATTTCGCCTTCCAGGGAGGGCGTCCGCCTGCGGAAGACGGCACCACCTGGCCGCAGCGTTTCACCGCCGCGATGGCCGCTGCCGAGTGGGCAGGGGGCGCGCAGGTGACCGCGTTTGAAAGCAACGCCATTCCCGCCGATGTTGCGGGCACGCTGGACCGGGTGCTGATCTTCCGTTCGATCCACGGCCTGCTCAACGGCAACGCCGCCGATGCCGAACTGCGCGCGATCCGCACACTGCTGGCTGATGACGGCATGGTCGGCGTGGTGCAGCACCGCGCCTCCGAAGATGCCAGCTGGGATTATGCCAATGGCTCCAACGGCTATCTGCGCCAGTCGGACGTGATCCGCCTGTTCGAACTCAACGGGTTCGAGCTGGTCGATACGAGCGAAGTGAACGCCAATCCCGCCGATCCCGCCAATTGGGAAGAGGGTGTGTGGACCTTGCCGCCCACGCTGACGCTGGGCGACCAAGACCGTGCGCGCTACGAAGCCATTGGCGAGAGCGACCGCATGACGCTGCTCTTCCGCAAGCGGGCGTAACGCGCCTTGGGCACGCTTTCGGTCGCCGCGCTCCAGCTTGCCCTCGGCAACGAGGACGAGGGGGCCAATATCGCCGCCGTTTCCGCGCTGGTGGAGGCGGCGGCGCAGCAGGGCGCGCAGGTGATCCTGCCGCCCGAGCTGTTTTCCGGCCCCTATTTCTGCCGCGAGGAGAAGGACGCCTTCTTCGCGCTCGCCCGCCCGACACTGGAGCACCCCTCGGTCATCGCCATGCGCGCGCTGGCCAAGGGACTGGGCGTTGCCATCCCCACCAGCTTTTTCGAGCGCGACGGGCACCATTATTACAACACGCTCGCGATGATCGGCGCGGATGGCGAAGTGATGGGCACCTATCGCAAAAGCCACATCCCCGACGGGCCGGGCTATGAAGAGAAGTTCTATTTCCGCCCGGGCAATGACGGGTTCAAGGTGTGGGACGTGTTCGGCGCGCGCATCGGCGTCGGCATTTGCTGGGACCAGTGGTACCCCGAATGCGCGCGGGTGATGGCGCTGAAGGGCGCGCAGGTGCTGTTCTACCCCACCGCCATCGGCAGCGAGCCGAAAGATGCGGAGATGGACACCAGCCGGATGTGGCGCCGCGCGATGATCGGCCATGCGGTGAGCAATTGTATGCCCGTCGTCGCTGCCAACCGCATCGGCCATGAGGGCGGCGAAGCGGAGGGCACCCGCTTCTACGGCCACTCCTTCATCTGCGACGAATGGGGCGACTATATCGGGCAATATGGCGCGGAAGAGACCGGCGTTTTGACCGCCACACTCGATCTCGACGCCGCGCGCGAACACCGCGCCAGCTGGGGCTTCTTCCGCGACCGCCGCCCGCAGCTATACGGGCGGATTGCCGAAGATATCTAGCTCCTCTTTCGTGGAGCCTGTCAAATCCGATGCCAAGCTATCCTGACGACCATACCTATCTGATCGCGCTCGGCAGCAACCAGCGGCACGCGGTTTTCGGCGCGCCGCGCAGCGTTGTCGCGACTGCAATGGAGCTGCTCGACGGAACCGCAGGCACCGTCACCGCGCGATCACGCATCATGGACAGCGCGCCGGTTGGCCCGTCGCAGCGGCGCTTTGCCAATGCGGCGCTGTTGCTCGACACGCGGCTCGATCCGCAGAGCCTGCTCGACGTGCTGCACGAAGCGGAGGCGGCACTTGGGCGGGTGCGGCGCGGCCAGCGATGGCGCGCCCGCGTGCTCGATCTCGATATCGTATTGTGGAGCGGCGGCATGGTGGCCGCGCCGGACTTGCTCGTCCCGCATCCGCGCTTCCGCACCCGCGACTTCGTGCTCAAACCCGCCGCGCAAATCGCCCCGCACTGGCGCGATCCGCTGACGGGCCTGACGCTGCGGCAATTGGCGGCGCGGGTTTAGAAAGCGCCACTATCGGCCTGAGCAATTCTCCCCTCCCCGTGGGGAGGGGCCGGGGGTGGGGGTTCCAGGCCAAATTGACGCCGAACCCCCATCCCAACCCTTCCCCAAGGGGAAGGGCTTTTAGGGGAGTTTTATATAGACTGCCTAATCCAGCACCGAGCGCGTGCCGCTCACCACAATTGCCTGCCCGATTTCGACCGTCTGCGCTTCCAGCCCGAACTGGATCGTCACAATGCCATCGCGGCGCATTGCGCGGTCAGCGGGCGCGGTGACTTCGTAAAAGTCCCAGTCGGTGTCGATCACCACAACTTCCTCGCCAAACCCGGCATAGGGCGGCTGGTTGATCTGGAAGCGCACTTGCACGCGGCCGTTGCCGTCTTCCGCCTCGCTGGAAATGGTGCGGGCGAAAAAGCCGATGGTCAGCTGTTCCTGCGCGCGCACAGGCGCCAGCAGCGGGATGTTGAGCCCGCCATCATAGACATTGGCGCTCGGCCCGATGGACACGCGGTTAGCCGCGCCGCCACCGGGATAGCTCGCATCCTGCACCAGTTCGCGGGTGACACCGTAGGCATCCCACGAAAGGCTGGTCGGATCGTTGAGCAGCCCGCCGGTCAGCAGATCGTCGATTGGCACCAGCTCGTCAGGCAGGCCGGGCGTGTTGCGCGGCGCGACGGGCGCATCCTGCGCCAGAGCAGGCGTGCTGGCCAAAAAGGACAGAGCGGCGAGTGAAGTGAACACGGCTTTCATTGCGATCCCTTTCCCAAAGCAATCGCCCGATTTGGTAACGTTATCAGCAGGACGGTTCAAGAGGCGTGGTGCGGGGCGCAAAGCGCAATTGCATATGCCCTATCGGTCAGGTGGCAGACCCGACGCTTGACCCGCTGTGCCCACGCCTTTAGGGGAGCGCCTCCGGACGAGACCCGTCCTGCCCGTGGGGCCCTTAGCTCAGTCGGTAGAGCAACTGACTTTTAATCAGTAGGTCGCTGGTTCGAACCCAGCAGGGCTCACCACATTTCCCCCCGCAGCCTATCCACAGGGCGCCGCCGCGTGCGAATTTGCGCGTTAATACGGGGTTAGTCATAAAGCTGTCGCGGCTCCGACATAACGCAGGCCGATCATGATTCGCCCGGCGTGCAGATTTGCCGCCCGGCCAGTTTTTGGGGACAATTTTATGGTAGCCGGCACTACATCGACCGTTTTCATCAATGAAATCCATTACGATAATGACGGCGCGGATGTCGGCGAGTTTATCGAAATCGCCAATACCGAGGAACAGGATCTCACCGGTTGGACGATTGTCCTCTACAACGGCAATAATGGCGAATCCTACGCCACCATCGCGATCACCGGTTCGGCGCAGTTGATCGCGCTGGCGGCGGTAGGCATGCAGAACGGCGCGCCCGACGGGATCGCACTTGTGGATGCGATGGGCAATGTCGTGCAGTTCCTCTCCTACGAAGGCAGCTTCACGGCGACCAACGGCCCGGCTGTGGGCCTCACCAGCACCGATATCGGCGTTTCCGAAGTCGGCACGACCCCGGTCGGCCAGTCGCTCCAGTTGACGGGCACCGGCTCCACCTATGGCGATTTCACCTGGTCCGCGCCTGCTGCGGCAACGAGCGGGTCGGCGAATACGGGGCAGTCTTTCAGCACTGGAGGGGTTCCGAATGAAGCGCCGGTAGTGACGATCATACCGCCGGTGATTGGAGCCGTGACGGTTGGCGGGGAGTTTCTGGTCAACACCGAGGTTACAGACGCCCAGCGTGCAGCAGAGGTTACGGGCCTTGTGGGCGGCGGTTTTGTCGTAAGCTGGCAAACAGATGACATTGCGCAGGATGGCAGCGGTTTCGCGGTCAAGGCGCAGGTCTTTGATGCGACGGGCGCGAAGGTGGGCGCCGAGATCCTCGTCAACACGCAAGCCACAGTCAACCAGAGTACCCCCACGATCACCGGGTTATCGAACGGCGGTTTCGTTGTTAGCTGGTCAACCAATGATGGCACACAGGATGGCAGTGGTTCTGCGATCGCGGCGCAAGTGTTCGATGCGGCAGGTGCGAAGATCGGAGCGGAGTTTCTAGTCAACTCGCAAGTTGCGAATACGCAAGTGGAGCCTACGATTACAGGGCTCATAAATGGTGGTTTTGTTATCACCTGGTCAACCCTCGATTCCACACAAGACGGCAGCGGAACAGCGGTAAAGGCACAGGTCTTCGATGCAACCGGAACAAAAATTGGCGGCGAGTTCCTCGTCAATACGAGGGTGGTTGGCATCCAAAACCGCTCTAAGGTCGATAGCCTTGACGGCGGTGGTTTCGTAGTCACTTGGCTGGACCAGTTTGGCGACAGCAGCGACACCGCCATTAAAGCGCAGCTTTTCGATTCCGCAGGCGGAAAAATCGGCGGTGAATTTCTCGTCAATACCAAAGAGCGTTTCGGGCAATCAGACGCTACAGTCACCGGCTTGGTAGGCGGCGGGTTCGTGGTCAGCTGGATGACGAACGATTCAGCGGAAGATGGAAGCGGCAATGCCATAAAGGCGCAGGTTTTTGACGCCGCCGGCGCAAAAGTTGGTGCCGAATTCCTGGTCAATACAGAATCGGCAGGGAGCCAACTGTTAGCGAATATTGCGGGGCTCGAAGATGGCGGTTTTGTCGTCAGCTGGTATACCACCGATACTACTCAGGACGGCGATAGTACGGCGATAAAGGCGCAGGTGTTTGATGCCACAGGCGCGAAGGTTGGCGCCGAATTCCTTGTCAACAGCCAAGCAGCAGGAACCCAATTTGATGCCACCGCTGCAGGCCTTGAAGGTGGTGGTTTCGTAATCACTTGGGAAACAGATGATTCCACGCAGGATGGCAGCAACGCTGCAATCAAGGCACATGTGTTCGCCCCGGTGCGCGCCTTTAATGCAACCGAGCAGACCGCTCTCGACTTAAAAGGCACTGTCACAATCGCCGATCCTGATGCCGGTTCGGGCGTATTGACCGCGACGGTCTCGGTGGATTTCGGCGTGCTCGACATTTCCGTCGGCACCAGCGGTGTGACCATTGTCAGCGGCAACGGCACCGGCTCGGTGGTGGTCGAAGGCACGCTCGATCAGTTGAACGCGCTGTTTGGCAGCGATGCGACGAGCACGCTCACCTACACCGCTGATGGCGATGCTCCTCCCGCGAGTGTCAATTTCAGCGTCAGCGTGAATGATAATGGCAACACCGGATCGGGCGGCGCGCGGACGGGCAGCGCCAATCAAGCGATTGCGGTCACCGACACACCCGATCCAGGCATGTTCAGCATCGCCGATGCAAGCGTTGTCGAAGGCGATAGCGGCACCACCGATCTCACCTTTACAGTGACGCGCAACGCCGGATCGGCAGGCGCAGTTACCGTCGATTTTGAAGTCACTCTGGATGGCACGGCGAACGCCGCCGATGTCGGCGCTCTGCTGCCCTCGGGCCAGTTGAGCTTTGCCGACGGCGAGACGAGCAAAACCTTCACCGTCACCATCAATGGCGACACCGATATCGAGCCGGACGAGACCTTCTCCGCCACGCTCTCCAACGCCACCGGCGGGGCGACCATCAGCGCGACCGAAGGCAGCGCGACGGGCACGATCACCAATGACGACTTCGCGCCGCAAGGCCCGGCGACGGTGTTCATCAACGAAATCCATTACGACAATGCCGGAGCCGATGCGGGCGAGGCGGTGGAGATTGCCGGGCCTGCGGGTACCGATCTTACCGGCTGGACACTGCTTTTCTACAATGGCGGCGACGGCGCGGTCTATGCGACGATCAATCTGACCGGCACGATCCCCGATCAGGATGACGGCTTCGGCACGCTCGGCTTCACCCGCAGCGGCATCCAGAACGGTTCGCCCGACGGCTTCGCGCTGGTCGATCCGGCGGGCAATGTGGTGCAATTCCTGTCCTACGAAGGCACGCTGACCGCGACCTCCGGCGCAGCGGCTGGGCTGACCAGCGAGGATATCGGCGTTGTCGAAGATAGCGCGACGCCGCTCGGCTTCTCGCTCCAGCTTACCGGCAGCGGCAATATCTATGATGATTTCACCTGGGCGACCCCGCGCGATGACAATTTCGGCGCGGTGAATACCGGGCAGGATTTCCTCCCGGCCAATCCGGCGGGCGCGCTGTTCATCGATGACGCGAGCGTTATCGAAGGCGACAGCGGCACCTCGGCAATCACCTTCAACGTGTTCCGCGTCGGCGGCACCACCGGCGCAGTGACAGCGGATTTCGCAGTGCAATTCGGCACCGGGTTCACCGATGCCGATGCCAGCGACCTTTCCGGATCCACCAGCGGCACGGTGAGCTTCGCTGACGGCGAAACGTTCAAGACCATCACGGTCAATGTCTCCGGCGACACGGATGGCGAGCCCAACGAATTCTTCGACGTCGTGCTCAGCAATCCCACCGGCGGCGCCACTATCGGCGATGGCACCGCAGTCGGCACGATCGAAAACAACGATGCGCTGGTGCTGACAATCGGCGAGATCCAGGGTGCGGGCCACACCTCGCAATATGTCGGCAATGTGGTGACCACCAATGGGATCGTGACCGCCATCGCCAGCAACGGCTTTTATATGCAGGATGCAGGCGACGGGAACACCGCGACTTCGGACGCGATCTTTGTCTTCACCAGCACCGCGCCGACTGTCACCTTGGGCGACGGCGTAACTGTTGAGGGCACCGTCAGCGAGTTTCTGGCGGGCGGCGATACCGCAGGCCTGAGCACAACGCAGCTGACCAGCCCGACGATCACCGTTAATAGCACGGGCAATGCCTTGCCCGCAGCCGTGGTGATCGGCCCCAACGGCATTACCCCGCCGACCGAGACGATCGACGACGATCTGTTCGGCCTGTTCGATCCGGCGAGCGACGGCATCGACTTCTGGGAAAGCCTCGAAGGGATGCTCGTCACCATCGAGAACCCGGTGGCGGTGGACAGCACCAATGGGTTTGGCGAGCTGTGGACCGTGGCCAGCGACGGCGCGGGCAATCTGGACGCTAGCAATGTCTCGGCAGGCGGCTTTGTCGTCATCGATGGCGGCGCGGGCGGCCTCGGCACTTTCGATCAAGGCGCGGGTTCGGATTTCAACCCGGAACGCATCCAGATCGATGTCGCGGGCGAGTTGAACGGCGTGCTGTTCACCGTGCCCGATGTAACGCCCGGCACGCTGCTGGGTGATGTGACCGGCGTTGTCGCCTATGCTTTCGGCAATTACCAGGTGCAGCCGACCGCTGCGGTAACGGTTGTGGCTGCGGGCACCGGCACCGCCGAAACCACCGCGCTGGCGGGCGCGGCCAACCAGCTGACCGTGGCGACGTATAACGTCCTCAATCTCGACGTGAACGATGCCGATGGCGATGCAGACGTGGCCAATGGCCAGTTCGCCGCGATTGCTTTCGATATCGCCTCGAACCTCAGCAATCCCGATATCATCGTGCTGCAGGAAGTGCAGGATGATAGCGGCTCGGCAGATGATGGCACGGTGTCGGCCGCGCTGACGCTGGAGGCGCTGTCGGACGCGATCTTTGCCGAAAGCGGCGTGCGCTATTCGTGGTTCGACAATCCCTTCATCACCGATGGCCAGAGCGGCGGGCAGCCGGGCGGCAATATCCGCGTCGCCTTCCTCTACCGCGATGACCGGGTGGATTTCGATTCGACCACCGCCTTCACCATCACCGATCCGGACACAGGCGCGCTCGATGCAGCCTTCAGCGGCTCGCGTCCGCCGCTGGGCGCGGAATTCACGTTCAACGGCGAAACGATCACCGTGATCGGCAACCACTGGACGTCGAAAATCGGTTCCGACACCACCTTCAGCGCCAACCAGCTTCCCGCCAATGCGGGCGAATTGAGCCGCGCCGCGCAGGCGGCGGCGGTCAATGCCTATATCGACGCGCTGCTGGCCGCCGATGCGAATGCCAATGTGCTGGTGGCCGGGGACTTCAACGAATTCCATTTTGAAGACCCGATGGAAGTGCTGACAGGCGATCTCGATTTCGCCGGCGGTGCGACCAGCGCAGGCAGCGATGTGGTGCTGACCAACCTCACTTATCTGCTCCCGGTGGAAGAGCGGTATACCCTGTTGTTTGAAGGCAATGCGCAGCAGCTCGACCACATCCTCGTGACCAGCGGCTTGGCAGACGGCGCGGTCATCGACATCGTGCACACCAATTTCGTCGCCGGGCCGGGCGCGCGCGCGTCGGACCACGATCCGGTGCTCGTCCGCCTGAATGTTGGCACGCAGACCATTCTGGGCGACAAGTTCCGCAACACGCTGGTGGGCAATGACGGGGACGACATTATCTATGGCGGCCTGAGCCAGGACCGGATTGCGGGCGAAGGCGGGAACGATTTCATTAACGGCGGCCCAGGGCGGGATCTGATTTTTGGCGGGGCGGGTAATGACGTCCTGCGGGGCGGCAGCGAGACCGATTCGATCGATGGCGGCGATGGCAATGATATCATCTACGGCGACAAGGGAATGGACCGCTTGTTGGGCTGGACAGGCAATGATGTCATTTATGGCGGCAATCAGGATGACGTGCTTTCGGGCGGCGAGGGTGATGACCGCCTGTTCGGCGAGAACAATGCCGACCGGCTGTTCGGCGATGCGGGCAACGATTTGCTCGATGGCGGCAATGGTGCCGACTGGCTCGACGGCGGTGCGGGGATGGACACCCTTACCGGCGGGGTCGGGATCGATACATTCGTGCTCCATGCCGATGGCACGGCGGCGGATGCCGACACGATCACCGATTTCGGGCTGCTGTTCCCCTTCTATGACACTATCCTGATCGAAGGCGCGGAAGGCCGCACGATTACCGTGGTGCAGGACGGCGCGGATACGCTGATCGAGGCTGACGGTGTGCTGGTGGCGCGTGTGCTGGGCACGGTGGCAGCAGTGGTGGAAGCGGCGATCACCTATCCGCCGGCGGTCGCGGACAGTTTCGAGGAAAGCGCATCGCCCTATGCCGACATGGCCATCGTGCCGGTCGATCTGTTCGATCCGCTGGGCGGCACCCACTTCGCCTGACCCGCGATAGCCGCGCGCAAAAGCAGGGGAGCAAGCACAGGCTTGCTGCCCTTTTTGCTGTGTGAATTGACCGGAACCCGCATCCTGTGCCACGGCCTCTGACGAAGAGGAGAGCTGCACGAATGTCCGCCAATATCGCCGAAATGGAACGCCGCCGCGAAGCTGCCCGCATGGGCGGCGGGCAAAAGCGCATCGATGCGCAGCACGCCAAAGGCAAGCTGACCGCGCGCGAGCGGCTCGATGTGCTGCTCGACGAAGGCTCGTTCGAGGAACTCGACACCTATGTCGAGCATGACTGCATCGATTTCGGCATGGAAGCGACGCGCATTCCCGGCGATGGCGTCGTCACCGGCAGCGGCACGATCAACGGGCGATTGGTGTTCGTGTTCAGCCAGGATTTCACTGTGTTCGGTGGCAGCCTGTCGAAGCGCCATGCGGAGAAGATCTGCAAGGTGATGGACATGGCACTGAAAGTCGGTGCGCCGGTGATCGGCCTGAATGACAGCGGCGGCGCGCGGATTCAGGAGGGCGTCGCCAGCCTTGGCGGCTATGCCGAAGTGTTCCAGCGCAATGTGCTGGCGAGCGGCGTAGTGCCGCAGCTTAGCCTTATCATGGGGCCATGCGCGGGCGGCGCGGTGTATTCGCCCGCCATGACCGACTTCATCTTCATGGTGAAGGACAGCTCTTACATGTTCGTCACCGGCCCAGAAGTGGTGAAAACCGTCACCAATGAGGAAGTGACGCAGGAAGAACTCGGCGGCGCGGTGGTGCATACCACCAAGACCAGCGTCGCCGATCTCGCGCTCGAAAACGATATCGAAGCGCTGCTCGCCGCGCGCGAGCTGATGGGCTTCCTCCCCGCCTCCAACCAGTCCGAACTGCCCGAACTGCCCACCAGCGACCCGTGGGACAGGCTGGAAGACAGTCTCGACACGCTGATCCCCGCCAACGCCAATATGCCGTATGATATGCACGAGGTGATCGGCAAAGTGGTGGACGAGGGCACCTTCTTCGAAATCCAGCCCAAGCACGGCGCGAACATCATCACCGGCTTCGGGCGCATCGAGGGGCGACCCGTGGGCTTTGTCGCCAACCAGCCGATGGTGCTGGCGGGCGTGCTCGACATCAATGCGAGCCGCAAAGCCGCGCGCTTCGTGCGCTTCTGCGATGCCTTCAGCATTCCGATCGTGACGCTGGTGGACGTCCCCGGCTTCCTCCCCGGCACGGCGCAGGAGCATAACGGTATTATCAAGCACGGCGCGAAACTGCTCTTCGCCTATGCCGAGGCGACCGTGCCCAAAATCACGATCATCACGAGGAAAGCCTATGGCGGTGCCTATGACGTGATGGCGAGCAAGCATTTGCGCGGAGATTTGAACTACGCCTGGCCGACGGCGGAGATCGCGGTGATGGGCGCGAAGGGCGCGGTGGAGATCATTTTCCGCTCCGAACGCGGCGATGCCGAGAAGATCGCCGAGAAAACCCGCGAATATGAAGAGCGCTTCGCCAACCCGTTTGTGGCGGCGTCACGCGGCTATATCGACGAGGTAATCCACCCGCACTCAACCCGGCGGCGGATTGCGCTGGGGCTGCGGAAACTGCGGGGGAAGGTGCTGGAGAACCCGTGGAAGAAGCATGATAATTTGCCGTTGTGATCTTGGGGATAAAACCAATGTTAACTGCTGATATGATCGCCATGTTTGCACTTTTAGTGTCAATTTTAAGTGCGATGGGCTCTTTTTACTATTCTCAAAAAGCAATAGTGATCGCTGAAGATGCCAAACGCATGGAATCGGAATCGTGGATTTTTAATACACTGATGGAACTCAGGAAATTTACAGAGATGCATAGCCAGAGCAAATTTGATCTTGCAAGCAAGTATATGGAGCAAAAAACTTCTGGAGCAGGCGCTGAGTATCTGCAGAGCATGATCAATGAAGGAAGTGCATTGGATGTTGCATACTATGAACGAGTGCGTGGTTTCAGGTCAGTTCTGGGGAATGACGTGTCGGCAAAAATTGACCAAATTGAAAAACTATCCAGTTCAATTGCTTCGTCGGATCAAATAAAATCACAGTTCTATGAATGTCTCGAAGATTTGCATAGAGTTGTACGGAGTGAGATCGAACCGAAAATTGCAGAAATTCTTAAGCGAAACAAGGAAAGAGCTTTTAGATGAAACTAGGCCGTCTCAACCACATCGGGGTCGCTACCGGAAAGCCCCTCCCCTTCAGGGGAGGGGTTGGGGTGGGGGCCTTCAATCGGGCGCGGCGCCTGTTGCTCGCCCCCACCCCCGGCCCCTCCCCTGAAGGGGAGGGGGGGCGATGAAACTCGGACGCCTCAACCACATCGGTATCGCCACGCCCTCCATCGAGGAATCCATCGCGTTCTACCGCGACGTCATGGGCGCGACGACTATCCACGCTCCGTTCGATCTGGAGGCGCAGGGAGTGAAAGTGTGCTTTATCGACACGCCGGGCCTCGATAGCACCCAAGGCACCCAGATCGAGCTGATCGAGCCGCTCTCCGATGCTTCCCCCATCGCGTCCTTTCTGGCCAAGAACCCGGCGGGTGGGCAGCATCATGTCTGTTTCGAGGTCGAAGATATTGCCGAAGCGCGCGCGTGGTTCGAGGAGCAGGGCAAGCGCATCCTCGGCCCCACGCGGCTGGGCGCGCACGGGACGCCGATCTTCTTCGTCCATCCCAAAGACATGATGGGCCAGCTGACCGAGATCATGGAAACGCCCAAGGATGGCGCGCATTGGTCGAACTGATGCGCTAGTTATATCTCCCCGTTCGTCCTGAGCTTGTCGAAGGACTGCTTTTTCTTCGGGCGCGGGGACCAAAAAGGAAAGACAGCCCTTCGACAAGCTCAGGGCAATCGGATTTATTTATGAGTGAAAAGCCGACAAAATCAGACTGGCACGAAAAGGCTGCCAAGGAAGTCAAAGGCCGTGACCTGACCTGGCACACGCCCGAGGGCATCGCCGTGCAGCCGCTCTACACGGCAGCGGACGCGCCTGCGGAGCCTGCCATGCCGGGGTTCGAGCCGTTCACGCGCGGCCCCTATGCCTCGATGTATACCGGCCGCCCGTGGACGATCCGGCAATATGCAGGCTTCTCCACCGCCGAGGAATCGAACGCCTTCTACCGCCGGAATCTGGCGGCAGGCCAGAAGGGGCTGAGCGTCGCGTTCGATCTCGCTACCCACCGGGGTTATGACAGCGATCACCCGCGCGTTGTTGGCGATGTCGGCAAGGCGGGCGTCGCCATCGATACCGTGCGCGATATGGAAATCCTGTTCGACTCTATCCCGCTCGATGAAATGTCCGTCTCCATGACGATGAACGGCGCGGTCATTCCGGTGATGGCGTTCTATATCGTCGCGGCGGAGCGTTCTGGCGTGAGCGCGGACAAGCTCAGCGGCACGATCCAGAACGACATCCTCAAAGAGTTCATGGTGCGCAACACCTACATCTATCCGCCCGAGCCATCGATGCGGATCGTCAGCGACATTATCGCCTACACCAGCGCGCATATGCCGCGTTTCAACAGCATCTCGATCAGCGGCTACCATATGCACGAGGCGGGGGCGACGGCGGTGCAGGAGCTGGCCTTCACCATTGCCGACGGCAAGGAATATGCGAAGCGCGCCATGGCCACCGGCCTCGATATCGACGCCTTCGCGCCGCGCCTCAGCTTCTTCTGGGGCATCGGCATGAATTTCTTCATGGAAATCGCCAAGATGCGCGCCGCGCGCACTTTGTGGCACGAGGTGATGACCGAATTGGGCGCGAAGGACCCCAAGTCGAAGATGCTGCGCACCCATTGCCAGACGAGCGGCGTGAGCTTGCAGGAGCAAGACCCCTACAACAACGTTATCCGCACCACGCTGGAGGCGCTCTCGGCAGTGCTGGGCGGCACGCAGTCGCTGCACACCAATGCGCTGGACGAGGCCATCGCGCTCCCCACCGACTTCTCCGCCCGTATCGCCCGCAACACGCAGCTGATTCTGCAAGAGGAATCGGGCGTGTGCAACGTTGCTGATCCGCTGGGCGGTTCCTACTATATCGAGGCGCTGACCGCCGAGATCACCGAGAAGGCCCGGGCGCTGATTGCCGAAGTCGACGCGGCAGGCGGGATGACCGCCTATGTCGCATCCGGCGCGCCCAAGGCGGCGATTGAAAGCGCGGCGGCGGAAAAGCAGGCGCGGATCGACAAGGGCGAGACGGTGATTGTGGGCGTGAACAAATACCGCCTTGCCGAGGAAGCCGCGCTCGACACGCTCGATATCGACAACCATGCGGTGCGCCAGAGCCAGATCGCGCGGCTCGAAGCAGTGCGGCAGGGGCGCGATGAGGCAGCGTGCCGCGCGGCGCTGGAACGGCTTACGGAAGTAGCCACTCAAAACCCCGTTCGCCCTGAGCCTGTCGAAGGGCTGTCCTTGTCTTCGGAAGAAAAGGGCAGGGCTTCGACAAGCTCAGCCCAGTCGGATTTAGAGAACAATTTGCTGGCAGCGGCCGTCGAAGCTGCGCGCCATGATGCGACTTTGGGCGAGATTTCCTCCGCGATGGAAGCCGCCTTTGGCCGTTACGACACCGTGCCCACCCCCGTAAAAGGCATTTACGCTGCCGCTTACGAAGGCGATGCGCGATACGCGCAAGTGGTCGCGGGCGTGGAGGCGGTGGCGCGGCGGCTGGGCCGCACCCCGCGTCTGCTGGTCGCCAAAATGGGGCAGGACGGGCATGATCGCGGGGCGAATGTAATCGCTTCCGCCTTTGCCGATATGGGCTTCGATGTGCTGTCGGGCCCGCTGTTCCAGACGCCCGAAGAAACCGCACAAATGGCGCTGGACAACCAGGTGGACGCGGTGGGCGCGAGCTCGCTCGCGGCAGGGCACAAAACGCTGATCCCCGAACTGATCCGCCATCTGCGCGATGCGGGCCGCGCGGATATCAAAGTGGTGGCAGGCGGCGTGATCCCGCCGCAGGACTATGATTTCCTCAAATCCGCAGGCGTGCAGGGCATTTACGGCCCCGGCACCAATGTGGTGGAAGCCGCCGCCGATATGCTGCGCCTGCTCGGCCACAATATGCCGCCAGCAGGGGAAGAGGTGGAGTGAACAAACCCCTCACCATCCGCTCGGTGCTGCTGACACTCGTGTTGCTCCCGACATCCTGTGTGGCGGGGAGCATGGCGGCGGAGCGAGCGGCTTTGCGCCTCGACGGCCACATCGTTTACGACGGCCCGCTCTGGTACGAGAACGTGCTATGGCTCACAGCGCTGGGGCTGATGCTAGTCTGGGCATGGGCGATCAAACGCTTGTGGGGGGGGGAGAAGTGAGTTTTTCCGAACCGACGGAGTTGACTGGCTGGCGCAAAGCTATCGTGGCTGGTCTTTTCGTATTGGCTATACTGATGCTTCCACTTGGTTTCTTGGCTTGGAGCTTCGGAAGCTGTCCTGCTTTTGCCTCTCCTGCCTGTGAGCCACCATCCGCCTTCCGGCAATTGCTTTTGTTTCCGGGCGTATCACTTGTTCTGTTTGCTTCCGCTTTTTGGCTCAGGCGCTATTTCAAACGGCTGTGCGAGGGGCAGAGGTGAGGATAACAGCCTGCTTCGCTGCCGCATCTATGGTTCTGGCAGGCTGTCAACCGGAGACAGCTTCGCAAACGACGTCGCTGGTGCCCTCTTCAGAGGTCAGGCCGGAAGAGCCAATTGAAAGCCAAGGCGCCGATCCTTGCAGAGATCAACAGTCCAATCTCGAATACTCCAATTGCTGGCTGGCCCGAGGTGCCGAAGCGCGCTCGGAGGTTGATATTGCGTTTGAGCGTGCACGACAGGCAGCACAAGAAACGGACGAGTTAGAGAGCTGGGGTTCGCAAACAGAAGCCACTCGACATTGGTTGAACGACGAACTCGCAAACTCACAAGCTGATTGGGCCGCTTTCTTTGAGCATCAGTGCGAACTGGAGCGACGCATTGCCCGGGGTGGCACTGGAAGTCGGGCGCTGCTTGCAAAATGCCAAGAACGACTGAGCAACCAAAGAATTGCCGAACTCGACGAATTTCAATCAATGATTAGTGGGCCTCGCTGAATGTTCAAAAAGATCCTCATAGCCAATCGCGGCGAAATCGCGTGCCGGGTTATCAAGACCGCGCGGCGCATGGGCATTGCCACGGTCGCGGTCTATTCCGATGCCGATGCGCGCGCGCCGTTCGTCGCGATGGCGGACGAGGCGGTGCATATCGGCCCCTCGCCTGCCAGCGAAAGCTATCTGGTGGCCGACAAGATCATCGCCGCGTGCAAGCAGACCGGCGCGGAGGCGGTGCATCCGGGCTATGGCTTCCTGTCCGAACGCGCCAGCTTTGTCGAGGCGCTCGCGGCAGAAGGCATCGCCTTTATCGGCCCGCCCGCCAGCGCGATTGCGGCGATGGGGGACAAGATCGAGAGCAAAAAGCTCGCCAAGGCGGCCGGCGTCAACACCGTTCCCGGCTCCCCCGATGCGATCGATACGACCGAGGAGGCGCTGACCGTTTCCAACGAAATCGGCTATCCGGTGATGATGAAGGCCAGCGCTGGCGGCGGCGGCAAGGGGATGCGGCTCGCGTGGAACGATCAGGATGTGAAAGACGGGTTCGAAGCGACCAAGCGCGAGGGGCTCAACAGCTTTGGCGATGACCGTGTTTTCATCGAGAAGTTCATCCTCGATCCGCGCCATATCGAGATTCAGGTGCTCGGCGACCAGCACGGCAATGTGCTCTATCTGAACGAGCGCGAATGCAGCATCCAGCGCCGCCACCAGAAGGTGGTGGAGGAAGCGCCCAGCCCCTTTGTCACTCCCGAAATGCGCCGCAAAATGGGCGAGCAGGCGGTCGCGTTGTCCAAGGCTGTGGGATACCATTCGGCGGGCACGGTGGAACTGATCGTTAGCGGCGCAGACCCGACGGGGGAGAGCTTCTACTTCCTCGAAATGAACACCCGCCTGCAGGTGGAGCATCCCGTTACCGAGGCCATTACCGGCATTGATCTGGTCGAACAGATGATCCGCGTGGCGGCGGGCGAGAAGCTGGCGATGACGCAGGCGGATATCGGCATCAACGGCTGGGCAATCGAGAACCGCGTCTATGCCGAAGACCCCTATCGCGGCTTCCTCCCGAGCACCGGGCGGCTGGTGCGGCTGCGGTTTCCGGAAGCGAGCGAGTTTGGCCCGCCCGTTCCCTCTCCCCTTGCGGGAGAGGGAGGAGCGCCGTCAGGCGCGGAGGGAGAGGGGTCGGCGACGCCAGTCGCCGCTGACGCGGCGAACCCCTCCCCCAACCCCCTCCCGCAAGGGGAGGGGGCGCAAGGCTACATCCGCATCGACAGCGGCGTGGCCGAAGGCGGCGAGGTTTCGATCTTCTACGATCCGATGATTGCCAAGCTGGTGACATGGGCACCCACGCGCGACGAAGCGGCGGATTTGCAGATCGCCGCGCTCGACCGGATCGAGCTCGACGGGCTCGGCCACAATGTCGATTTCCTTAGCGCGCTGATGCAGCATCCGCGCTTCCGCAGCGGGGAACTCACCACCGGCTTTATCGCCGAGGAATATCCCGACGGGTTCACCGGCGCGGCGACGATGGATGAGACCAAGCGCGTGCTGGCGGCGGTAGCCGGGGTGATCGCCACCGCCGATGCCGACCGCGCGCGGCAGATTTCCGATCAGCTCGATAGCCCGCTGCCGCCCCCCGGCGACTGGACGGTGCGGCTGGGGGATACCGATCATACGGTGTCGCTTGGCGAACACGGCCTGCTGGTCGATGGCGCGCCGGTCGTGCTGGAATTCACCTATACGCCGGGTGACCGGATGGTTGATGTGGAGGTGTTCGCCAGCACCGATGCGGACGCCGATCCCGTCGCCAGCTACGGCATCCGCATCGCCCGCACCCGCACCGGCTATCGTATGACGACCCACGGCGCGAGCCATGATCTGCGCGTGTTGGAGGCGCGGCTGGCCGAGCACGCGGGACACATGATCGAAAAACTGCCGCCCGACACTTCCAAGCTGCTGCTCTGCCCGATGCCCGGCCTGCTGGTGAAGCTGCATGTGGGCGCGAGCGAGGACGTCCAGCCCGGCCAGCCGCTCGCCACGGTGGAAGCGATGAAGATGGAGAACATCCTGCGCGCCGAGAAGGCGGGGACGGTGGCCAGCATCAACGCTTCCGAGGGTGAAACGCTGGTGGTGGATGCGGTGATTTTGGAGCTGGAGTAGGATGGGGCAGTGGGGAGTAGGGAGTAGGCAGTAGGCAGTAGGGGGAGCAACCAAAACTCCCCTTCCCTTGGGGGAAGGGGTTGGGGGATGGGGGTTGCCACGCCCGATAATCGAACCCAGCAATCCCACCCCGCTGCGACTAAGCCTCACCTGCGGTTCGGCAAGTCTCGCTGCCCCTCCCTCACGGGAGGGGTGTGATGCCTACTTCCCCTTGAAGTCCGGCATCCGCTTGTGGATGAAGGCCATCACGCCCTCCATAAAGTCGTGCGTGCGGCCCGCCACAGTCTGGTTCGCTGCCTCCGCCGCCAGCGCCCCTTCGAAGCCGCTGTCGAGCGCTGCGGTCGCTTGCTTGCGGATCATCCCCAGCGCCCGCGTCGGCATTTTGGCGAGCTTGCCTGTGACCTTGGCGACTTCGGCTTCGAATGCCCCGTCATCCACCACGCGCGCGATCAGGCCCAGCCGTGCCGCTTCTTCCGCGGGCATGGCTTCGGCGAGCAGCATCATTTCCAAGGCCTTGGCGCGGCCGATCGATTTCGCCAGCAGCCAGGTCGTCCCCGCATCGGGTACCAGGCCGATCCGTGCGAAGGCGCAAATCAGCTCTGCCGAGCGCGCCGCGATCACGATATCGCCCATCAGCGCAAAGCCCAGCCCCGCGCCCGCCGCCACGCCGTTCATCGCGGTAACGATAGGCACATCGCAATCGGCCATGGCGCGCGCGACCGGCTCGTAATATTCCTGCAGCACCGCACCCAGATCATCGCCGATAATTCCGTCCGGCCCCAGCCGCGCGCCGGTGCAAAAGGCGCGGCCCGAACCGGTAAAGATGATGCAGCGCGCGCCGTCTTCCTGCGCGCGGGCGAAGGCGGGTGGCAGGCCGGTGAGCATCGATGGCGAGAGCGAATTGAGCTTGTCCGGCGCGTTCAGCGTGATCGTCGCGATGTCGTTTTCGAAACTGTAGAGTAGGTCGTCGGCCATCGGATATTCTCTCCCTTTGGTGCCCGCGATAACGGCTTTATCCCGCCTTGGCGATGGTTTCCTGCGCGGATACTTGCGCCCGTCCGCGCAACATGGTTTGGCGCTTTACAACGAATATTTGCGTGAGAGAGATTCCCTATGGCTTACGAAACCATCACCGTCGAAACGCAGGGCGCGGTTACGCTGATTACGCTCAACCGGCCCGAGGCCCTGAACGCGCTGTCGAGCACAGTTCTCGCCGAACTGATGTGCGCCTTCACCGGCTTTGAAGCCGATGACAGCCAGCATTGCGCGGTGGTGACGGGTTCGGGCGACAAGGCCTTTGCCGCAGGCGCCGATATCAAGGAAATGGCCGACAAGCCTGCCGCCGATTTCTATCTGGAGGATTTCTTCTCCGGCTGGAACACGATGACCGCGAATACCCGCAAGCCGTGGATCGCGGCGGTCAACGGCTTTGCGCTGGGCGGCGGGTGCGAGCTGGCGATGATGGCGGATTTCATTATCGCATCCGAAAACGCCAAATTCGGCCAGCCGGAAATCAAGCTGGGCGTCGCGCCCGGCATGGGTGGCAGCCAGCGCCTGACCCGCGCGGTGGGCAAGGCAAAGGCGATGGATCTGTGCCTGACGGGCCGGATGATGGATGCGACCGAAGCCGAACGCGCAGGCCTCGTGGCCCGTGTCGTGCCGCACGAGCAGCTGATGGCAGAGGCGATGAAGGCGGCGGAGACGATCGCCGCGATGCCGCTGATGGCGGCGATGGTGAACAAGGAAATGGTCAATGCCGCCTATGAGGCGACGCTGTCCCAGGGCCTGACGCATGAGCGCCGCCTGTTCCAAATCCTAACCGCCACCGAAGACAAGATGGAAGGCATGAAGGCCTTCGTCGAAAAGCGCCCGGCGAACTGGAAGGGCCGGTAAGCGCCGCTTGCATTGCGCCGCCTTGCCCGCCTAGGGCACGGCAACAACACACACAAAAAACGGGTAGAGGCCATGCGACAGATCGATCATTTCATCCAGGGCTATGCAGGCAGCGGCGCGGGGGTGCGCAAGCATTCCATCTGGAACCCCTCCACCGGCGAAGTGCAGGCCGAAGTCGCGCTGGGCGATGCGTCGGTGCTCGAAGCGGCGATTGCCAATGCGAAGCGGGTGCAGCCCGAATGGGCGGCGACCAATCCGCAAAAGCGCGCGCGGGTGATGTTCGAATTCAAGCGGCTGGTGGAAGCCAACAAGCAGGCGCTCGCCGAACTGCTCGCCAGCGAACACGGCAAAGTCGTCGACGATGCGCATGGCGATATCCAGCGCGGGCTCGAAGTGATCGAATTTGCTTGTGGCATCCCGCAGGCGCTTAAGGGTGAATACACCAATGGCGCGGGGCCGGGTATCGATGTCTATTCGATGCGCCAGCCGCTCGGCATTGGCGCGGGGATTACCCCGTTCAACTTCCCCGCGATGATCCCGATGTGGATGTTCGGCATGGCGATTGCGGCGGGCAATGCCTTTATCCTCAAACCGTCGGAGCGTGATCCCTCCGTCCCCGTGCGGCTGGCCGAATTGTTCGTGGAAGCAGGCGCGCCCGAAGGCCTCTTGCAAGTCGTCCATGGCGACAAGGAAATGGTCGACGCGATCCTCGATCATCCAGCGATTGCGGCGATCAGCTTTGTCGGTTCCTCCGACATCGCGCATTATATCTACAGCCGCGGCACCGCGAACAACAAGCGCGTGCAGGCCTTTGGCGGGGCGAAGAACCACGGCATCGTGATGCCCGACGCCGATCTCGACCAGGTGGTGAACGATCTGGCGGGCGCGGCTTTCGGTTCGGCGGGCGAACGCTGCATGGCGCTGCCGGTGGTGGTGCCGGTGGGCGAGGACACCGCGAATGCGCTGCGCGCCAAGCTGATCCCCGCGATCAACGCGCTGCGCGTGGGTGTCTCCAACGATCCCGAGGCGCATTACGGCCCCGTCGTCACGCCCGAACACAAGGCCCGCGTCGAAGGCTGGATCAGCACGGCGGAAGCCGAGGGCGGGGAGATCGTGATCGACGGTCGCGGCTTCACGCTGCAGGGCCACGAAAACGGCTTCTTCGTCGGCCCGACGCTGATCGACCATGTCACGCCCGACATGGAAAGCTACAAGGAAGAGATTTTCGGCCCCGTGCTGCAAATGGTGCGCGCGAAGGATTTCGAGGAGGCGCTGCGTCTGCCGAGCGAACACCAATACGGCAATGGCGTGGCCATCTTCACCCGCAACGGCCACGCCGCGCGCGAATTTGCCCACCGCGTGAATGTCGGCATGGTCGGCATCAACGTGCCGATCCCGGTGCCGGTCGCTTATCACAGCTTTGGCGGCTGGAAGCGCTCGGGCTTCGGCGATATCGACCAATACGGCATGGAAGGCCTGCGCTTCTGGACCAAGACGAAAAAGATCACCCAGCGCTGGCCCGATGGCGGCGGCGACGGCTCGAACGCCTTCCTCATCCCGACGATGGGTTAAGCGGGTGGCAAGCCAGGCGGTTCTAGCGATCTGGCGAATGGGGAGGACATGGCGATGATCTCTGCGCTTTGGAAATCGGGGGCGTGCCTGGCAACGGCGCTCGCCTCCACCTGCTTTGCGAGCGCAGCCATGGCGCAAGAGGCGACCCCGCTCGGTGCAATCCCCGAGGCATTCCACGGCGAATGGGGGCATCGGGGCGACTGCGCGGTGCCGCTGGTCATCACGGCAGAGGAGGCCAGCCGCGAGGGCGCGGCACCGCTCTATCCGCGTGAGGCGCAGGGCCGCGATCTGATCGTGCTGGCGCGCGTGCCCGATCTGAATGATCCCGACGCCGATGAAGGCATCGCTTTGCGCCTTGTTGCGGATGATGTGCTGCATTTCGGCGCGCTTGAAGCGCCCATCGCGCTGATCCTTGAGCGGTGCGTGGAACCTGAGATGCCGCCGCTGTGAGGTGCGGGCAGCGATGATCCGCCTTTTCGCCACCCTTCTTGCCGCCATCATGCTCGCCGGGTGTGCTACCGCACAGGCGCCGCCGCCCGAACGCCGCATTGCGCTGACCTTCGACGATATCCCGCGCCATCAGGGTGCTTTTCTCACTACCGACGAGCGCGTCGAAATGCTCCGTACCACGTTGCGCGAGGCGGGCGTCGAACAGGCGGCGTTTTTCGTCAATCCGGGCAATCTGCACGAGCGCGAAAATGGTGTCGCGCATATTATGGCGTATCAGGCCGATGGCCATGTGATGGCCAATCACACCGCCAGCCATGCCTCGCTGAGCGACCTTACCGTCGAGGATTACCTCGCCGAGATTGGCCGCGCGGAAGCGTGGCTGGAGCAGCTCGAAAACCACCGCCCGTGGTTCCGCTACCCGTATTTGAATGAAGGCCGCCGCGATCATGCCAAGCGCGATGGCGTGCGCGCAGGCCTCGCCGAGCGCGGGCTCGTCAATGGCTATGTCACCGCCGATGCAAGCGACTGGTTCTACGATCAGGCGGCGAGCGAAGCGGTGCGGGACGGGCACGCGGTCGACATGGAAGCACTCGGCGAATTGTTCGTCGAAAGCCATGTCGAGGCAGCGGACTTTTTCGATGATCTGGCCGTGCGGACGATTGGCCGCTCGCCCGCGCACGTTATGTTGCTGCACGAGGCGGATGTGACCGTGCTGTTTCTCGCCGATCTGATCGACGCGCTCGAAGCGGATGGCTGGACGATCATCACGGCGGACGAAGCCTTTGCCGATCCGTTCGGTGCCTATGCCGCCAGCTATGACACGCCGAGTGCGCAAGGCACGCTGACCGAGCAAGTCGCGTGGCAGGCTGGCTTGCCAGCGCCGCGCTGGTATGCGCGCAATGATACAGCCGTCGCGCGCGCCGCGTTCAACGCCCGCGTGCTGGGCCAAACAGGGGGAAATGACTGACATGAAGACGCTTCGCATCGCCGCCCTTTTGCCCGCTATCGCGCTTATCGCCGCGTGCGGGGGAGAGGCGCAGGAGCCCGCGCCGACCAGTGACAACCCGCCCGCTCTCGCCGAGAGCGCCGATGAACAACTCGCCGCTGCGGTTCCGGAGGATGTGGTGGCAACGCCCGCAGCAGCCGAAGGTGCTATCCCCGCGCAGTTTATCGGCGTGTGGGACTATATCGAAGGCACCTGCGATCCGGCTTCGGATATGCGGCTGGAAATCTCGCAGGACAGCTTGGTCTTCTACGAAAGCGTGGGCCAAGTGCGATCAGCACAGGCTGACGGCGACACGCTGCGAGTCGATCTGGCCATGTCCGGTGAAGGCGAATCTTGGCGCGACCAGTTGCAGTTCACGCTGATGGATGACGGCACCTTGCACAGGGTCGATGCCGCAGCACCCGATGCTGTGGACGAATACCCGCGCAAACGCTGCGACGGCTAGGCGCCGCTTAGCGCGCCTTGCAGGTGCTGATGCCGAAGGGCAGATAGGCCGGGCAGAAGGAGACAAAGCTGGTGAGCGCGAACACCGCTGCCACCCCATAGCCGACAATCGCCGCCGTCCCGGTCAGCGTGCCGGTCAGCCCCAGCGCCACCAGCACCACGGCGGCGATCAGGCGGATGGTCTTGTCGAGCGAGCCCATATTCTTTTTCATGCGAAAGTCCTTCCGGTTGGGCGGCGGTGCCGGAATGGCGACTCGCCTGTCAGTCTGTTCGCCCCAAATGCGCTCGCGGCTACACGCCGTCATTGATGCAGATCAATTTGAGCTGCTGGCGTCGCGTTCCTCGTAAGCGAGAATCACCAGCAGCGCAAAGCTCGCCAGCCAGTGCGAGGACATGTAGTCCTTGTCCACCTGCTCGATGCTCGCATTGTAGAGCGCCAGTTCGGGCGCCGCATGGCCGCTGCCCAGCCGCGCCGCATTGCCGATTTCGATCCAGCTCCACGCGCGCGAGAGGTTGAAGCCGTCGAGATGCGCCATCTTGCCATCGCTGCGGTCGCGCGGGACGACCGGATCGAAGAGGCAGGCGGGGCGGCCTTCGCGCAAGGTCGGCAGATATTGCTCCAGCCAATCGTCAAATGGCACGCGCCCCACCTTGCGCATGACTTGCGCAACGGTGAGCGTGCCAGAGAGGAAATCATCGCCCGAGGGCTCCAGCGGGCGGACATCGGCGTGGTCACCGAACCATTCCATCGCCTTGTCGCCCATCAGCCGCGCGAGGCCGGGGTCGAAGGTCTCCGCCCAATCGAGCGTCAGCCGCATCGCGAAGGCGGTGTTGAAATGGGTGCCGGTGCGGATGGGATAGGCGAGCACGCCCAGATAATCGCGCCAGCCCGCGGCGAAATGGCGCGCCAGCGGCTCCATCTGCTGCGCCCACGGCTTTTCCGGTGCGCGCGCGGCTTCGCGGTGCAGCATCGCATACCACGCCCAGCCATAAGGCCGCTCGAACGCGCGCGATTGCGGGCGCTGCGCATAGGTGAGTTCCGCGCCCAGCTTTTCCGCCGTAAAGGTGCTGTCCGCCAGTGCGGTGATCTGCGGCGCTTCGGGGAGATCGGGATAGAGACGGCGGATGGTGAGCAAAGTCCACCAGCTGTGGACGCAGCTGTGCCAATCGAAACTGCCGGGGAAGGCGGGGTGCAGGGTGGCGGGCGAAAGCAAATCCTGTGCGCCCGCCATCACATGGTCGAGCTTGTTGGGATATTCCTGCGCCACATGGGACAAAGCGGTGCGCGCAAAACGCCCTGCCAGCCCTGGATCAATGCTCATGCCGCGTCTCCATAGCCGCCACCGCCCGGAGTGCGGATGGTGATGACATCGCCGGGTTCGACATCGGCCGCGCCGGTTGCGCCCAGCTGCGTCACGCGCCCGTCTATATGCTCCACAAAGGTCTCTCCCCGCTGTGCGTCGCCTCCACCGGCCAGCCCGTGCGGCGGCACGCGGCGGCGGTTGGCGAGCATTTGCACGCGCATGGTTTGCAGGAACGCGATGCGCCGCTCGACCCCGTTGCCCCCCGGCTGCGCGCCCGTGCCGCCGGAGCCTTCGCGCACGGCAAAGCCAAGCACCCGCACCGGCAGGCGGGTTTCGAGCACTTCGGGGTCGGTGAGGCGCGAATTGGTCATATGCGTTTGCACTGCGTCGGTGCCAGAGTGGCCCGGCCCCGCGCCCGACCCGCCGCAGATCGTCTCGTAATACTGGTGGCTTTCGTTGCCGAACGTCAAATTGTTCATCGTGCCTTGCGACGGCGCGAGCGCACCGCAGGCGGTGAAAACGGCATCGGTGACGACCTGGCTCGTCTCGACATTGCCCGCAACGATCGCGGCAGGCGGGTTGGGGCTGAGCATACTGCCTTCGGGAATGCGCAAGGTGACAGGGCGCAGGCAGCCATCGTTCAACGGCACATCATCGTCGATCAGGCAGCGCAGCGCATAGAGCACGGCGGCGCGGGTGATTGCTTCGGGCGCGTTGAAATTGTCGGGCAATTGCGCGCTGGTGCCGGTGAAATCGAACACTGCGCTGCGCGCCTCGCGGTCGATGGCGATGCGCACTGCCACTTGCGCGCCATTGTCCATTTCGTAGGTGAAAGCACCTTCGGGCAAATGCGCCAGCAATGCGCGCACGGCGGCTTCGCCATTGTAGAGCACGTGGCCCATATAGGCGGTAACCACCGCGCCCGAATGCTCCTGCGCCGCAGCGGCGAGCAGGTCATTCCCCCGCGCGCAGGCGGCGAGCTGGGCTTTCAGATCGGCGATATTGCGTGAGGGATTGCGCGCAGGATGCGTGCCGCTGGCGAGGATGGCGCGCACCTCCTGCTCAAGGAAGCGCCCTTTATCCACCAGCAGCACATCGTCCAGCCTGATGCCTTCATCATCAATGCTGCGGCTGTCGGGCGGCATGGAGCCCGGCGCAATCCCGCCAATATCGGCATGGTGGCCGCGTGCGGCAACGAAGGCGTGCGGCTGCTTGGCCACATCGTCCCAGAATACCGGCGCGATGACGGTGACATCGGGCAGATGCGTTCCGCCGTGATAGGGATCGTTGACGATATAGGCATCGCCGCGCCTTATGCCGCGCCCGCTCGCCGAGCGGTTGGCGATCACCCGCTGGATGCTCGCTCCCATGCTGCCCAGATGCACGGGAATATGCGGCGCATTGGCGATCAGATTGCCCGCCGCATCGAAGAGTGCGCAGGAGAAATCCAGGCGCTCCTTGATATTGACCGAACTGGCGGTCGCTTCCAGCACCACGCCCATTTCCTCGGCAATCGCCATGAACAGATTGTTGAAAATGGCGAGGCGGACGGGATCGACCTGTGTGCCCGCTGCCGGAGCGCGCTGTCGCGGCACAGTGCGGGTGAGGACGAGCGAGCCCTCGGTCTCGCACACCGCTTGCCAGCCGTCCTCCAGCACGGTGGTGGAGCCGGCGGCGGGCAGGATGGCGGGGCCGTGTCGCGTTTCGCCTGCGGGAATGGGCGCGGGCTGCGTGATGGCGGCATCGCCCAGCCCGCCGCTTGTCCCCTGCGCCTCCACGCTGATCGCTTCGAGCACAACAGGCGCGGTATCATCCGACCAGCCGAAGCGTTTGCGATGCGCGGCGCGGAAATCCTCCTCCACCGTCTCGCGCAACAGCAGATCGAGCGTCGTATCGCTCCCCTCGAACCGCAGCCGCAGCCGGTTGGTGAGGGTGATGGTCTCCGCCGCAATGCCCTGCGCCAGCAGCTCGGCCTTCGCGTCCGCGCGCAGCTTCGTCAGCGCCTCCATAAAGTCGTTGGAGAGTGGGCGCACCACACCCGCCTCGCGCATCGCAGTCACCGGAGCTAGGCCGATGCCATAGGCGCTGAGCATTCCGGCGAAGGGGTGGATCAGCACGGTCTCCATCCCCAGCTCGTCTGCCACGCGGCAGGCAAATTGCCCGCCCGCCCCGCCGAAGCAGGCGAGCGCATAGGTCGTTACATCATGCCCGCGCGCGGTGCTGATCTTGCGGATGGCATTGGCCATTTCATCGACGGCGAGGGTGAGGAAACCTTCGGCGAGTTCCTCCGCGCTCATGGCGTGCGGCAGGGCAGCGCGCACTTCGTCCAGCCGCGCGCGGGCTGCGGCGGGATCGAGCGGCGCGTCGCCATGCGGGCCGAACACGGCGGGGAATTGTGCGGGGTCAATCCGCCCCAGCACCAGATTGCAATCGGTCACCGTCAGCGGCCCGCCCTTGCGGTAGCAGGCAGGGCCGGGATCGGCGCCCGCGCTGTGCGGGCCGACGCGCAGCCGCTGCCCGTCAAACCGGCAGATCGAGCCGCCGCCCGCCGCCACCGTATGCACCTGCATCATCGGCGCGGCGATGCGCACGCCTGCCACCACGCTATCGCCGGTGCGCGCATAGTCTCCCGCGAAAAGGCACACATCGGTGCTCGTCCCGCCCATGTCGAAACCGATGAGCTTTTCGTAGCCGAGCCGCTGCGCGGTTGTCGCCATGCCGACCACGCCACCCGCCGGGCCGGAGAGCACAGCATCCTTGCCGCGAAAGGCCCGTGCATCGGTCAGCCCGCCATTCGACTGCATAAAGCGCAGCGCGCCGTGTTCGGGCAACCGGACACGCAGCGTTTCGATATATGTCTCGATCACCGGAGATAGGTATCCGTCGGCAATTGTCGTGTCCCCGCGCGGCACAAGCCGGATCAGCGGGGAGACTTCGTGGCTGACGCTGACTTGCGCAAAGCCCAGATCGCGGGCGATTTCGGCAAGCCGCGCCTCATGCGCCGTATACGTCCAGCCATGCAGCAGCACGATGGCGAGCGCATCGACGCCCGCCTCGCGCAAAGCCGCCAGATCACGCCGCGCCGCGTCCTCGTCGAGCGGCAGCAGCACCTCGCCATCCGCGCCCATCCGCTCTGTGATTTCAATGACATGGCGTTCCAGCCGCTCGGGCTTCACGATATGCCGCGCGAAAATATCGGGCCGCGCCTGGTTGCCGATCCGCAGCGCATCGCGGTGGCCTTGGGTGATGGCCAGCGCGACGTCCGCGCCCTCTCGTTCGAGCAGCGCATTGGTGGCAATCGTGGTTCCGATGCGCAGCTCGGCAATCGGCGCTGCGCCATGTTCGGCCAGTATCCGCCGCACCGCCTCGCTGGCGGCGTCGGGATAGTGTTCGGGATTGCTGGAAAGCAGCTTTGCCGTCACCACGCGGCCATCGGGCAATTGCGCCACGACATCGGTAAAGGTGCCGCCGCGATCGATGGCGAAGCGATAGGAGCCGGTCATTCTCCGTCTGTTAGGCCGTCCCCCGCCGCAGGTCGAGACGCAGCCTTGCCTTTCCCGCCGCAGCGGGCGTAAATCGGCCATGGCAGAAGGCTATCTGACGAAGCGCAAAAGATGGAACTGGAAGCTGATCGTGCTGATCGGCCTGTTCCATATTGTCGCGCTGGCGGGCCTTGCGCGGCTGCTCGCGCCCGATTTTACTGCAAGCGTAGTGGAACGCGCCACCTCGGTCATCTCGGTTACCATCACCGCGCCCCCGCCGCCCGACGCCGAGCCGAGCGACGCGCCGCCGCAGCCTGATGAAGGCGCGGCAGGGGCGGAGGGGCGCGATGCGACCCCGCGCGAAGTGATGGCTCCACCGCAGCCGCTGCCCCGCCAGACCCCCGCCCCGCGCGCGACCTCTACCGGCACGGCGAACAATTCGGGCGCGCGCGACCAAGGCGACGGAACGGGCGCGGGCGGCGAGGGCGAGGGCACGGGCAGCGGACGGCGCGGTTCGGGAAGAGGCGGCGTTGCTGTCACCCGCCCCTCGGTCCGCTCCGGCCAAATCAATGTCGCGCGCGATTTCCCGATCCCGGAAGGCGGACGCCAGGTGCGCTACGGCACGTCGGTAACAGTCGTGTTCACGGTGGGCGTGGATGGCAGGGCGTCCAATTGCTCGGTCAGTTCGCCCGGCCCCGATCCGGCAACCAATGCTTTGGTTTGCCCGCTGGTGATCGAGCGCATCCGCTTTAACCCGGCAACCGACGCAAACGGGGATCCTGTCCCCGCACAATACGGTTGGCGGCAGGATTTCGGCTCCCGCTAGTCACCGCTGCGCAACAATCGCCTTGCAGAGCGCCAGCGAATTGCACAGGGACTTGGCATGAGCAAAATCCACCCCGTTATCATGTGCGGCGGCAGCGGCACGCGGCTTTGGCCCAAGAGCCGCAAGAGCCTGCCCAAGCCCTTCCTGCCGCTGGTGGGCGACACCACGCTGTTCGAACAGACGCTGGCGCGCTGCGCTGACGCGGAGCAATTCGCCGCACCGATCATCGTCACCGGCAGCGCGCACCTGCCCCATGTCGAGGCGCAATTGGGCGGCGCGAGCGCCCGCATCATCGTCGAACCGCAGGCCAAGAACACCGCGCCCGCGATTGCGCTGGCGGCCGCCTCTCTGCCCGACGATGCGATCATGCTGGTGTGCCCGAGTGACCACCATATCGCCGATGTCGCGGCCTTCCGTGCGGCCGCAAAGGCGGCGGCGGAGTTGGCGCGGAGCGATCACATGGTCGCTTTCGGCATCACCCCGACGCATCCCGAAACCGGCTATGGCTATATCCTGCGCGGGGATGCATTGCCCGGCGGCTATGCCATCGAGCGCTTTGTCGAAAAGCCCGATCTGGAGCGCGCTTCGCAATTCCTCGCCCATGGCGGCTATAGCTGGAACGGCGGCATTTTCGCCTTCCGCGCGGGCGCTTTCATGGACGAACTCGCCGCCCACCGCCCGGCCATGGCGCAGGCGGTGCGCGATGCGATGGCGGGGGCGAGCGGGCAGGGTGCCCGGCTGCATCCGCTGCCCGAACCCTTCGCAAGCATTGAAGGCGATTCGGTCGATTACGCGGTGATGGAGAACACGCGCCGCGCCGCGATGGTGCCCGTTTCCATGGGCTGGTCGGATATTGGCGGCTGGCCGGCCTTGCGCGACGCGCGCGAGCGGGACGAACGGGGCAATACCGTGCGCGGCGAAGTCGAGCTGGTCGATTGCTCCGGCGTGCTTGCGGAGACCAACGGGCCGCGCATTTCCGCCATCGGGCTTACCGATGTGGCGATTGTGGTGGACGGGAACGAAGTGCTCGTCACCACGATGGACGGCGCGCAAAAGGTCGGCAAGCTGACCGGCGCGAGCAAGCAGTAGGCCCGCGCGATGCTGGTCTTGCTCCCTGTTGCCGACGGCATGATCGCGCAGACGATCCAGCTGGCGCTTGCGCCGGTGTTCGTGCTGGTGGCGCTGGGCAATATCCTCTCGACGCTCGCCAACCGGCTGGGCCGCGTGGTTGATCGCAGCCGCGAATTACAGCAGCGCCACGGCGCGACGCAGGGAATGGAGCACGATCTGGTGGTGCGCGAAATCCGCACGCTCGACCGGCGCATCACGCTGATCGGATCGGCGATGCGGCTGCTGGTGCTGGCAGGGCTTGCGATCGGCGTCACCGTGATGCTGTTGTTCGTGCAGGAGTTTCTCGGCCTGCAGCTCAATCTGCCGGTAGCCGGCACCTTCATCGTCGCCATCGGCCTGCTGATGTGGGCGCTGGTGCTGTTCCTGCGCGAAACGCAGGAAGCGACCAAGGCGCTGCGGATTCCCGAGGAATATCTGGAGAAAGAGCGGGAGCTTTAAGAGCTTCCCGCTTGGCCTAATCCCGCGGCGGTTCCAGCAGTTTCGCGCCGTGTTGCTGGATCGCGGCATCGACAATCGGTTTGAGGAACCCCAGCGCGGGCGGCAATTGCATCGCGATGCGCACGGCATTGTCTTCGATATCGATATGGCCGGTGAGCGATTGGCCCATCGCGTTGATCGCCAGCGTCATGCGGTCTTCGCTCGGCCAGTCGGTGGTGACGTCGGCCATGCCGCCGGGAATCCCGTCGCCGATCGTGTGACCCTTTTCGCGCAGCCGCCGCCGCACTTCCTCGCGGCCCAGATTATGGGGAACCGAAACGTCCATCAGCTGCCCGATCCGCTGGGCGCTTTGGCGCGGTCAAAATCGGGGAGCGGCACGCCGGAGCCTTGCTCGGAGGGTTCGGGCAGCGCCATCCCCTCGGCATCGCCGTAGCGGTAATCGAGATAGCGGTTCTTGATCGCCAGATCATCCAGCGAACCTTGCGCAAGCTGGCGGGTGACGCTGTCCACTTCCTTACTGATCTTGCCAAGGCTGCTCACCAATTGCGCATCGGGCGTGGAGCCTGCGCGCTCCTCTCCGCGCAAATGCGCCGGGATGCGGGTGTAGCTTTCGATGGTTTCGGGCAGGATTTCGCCCACCAGCTTGCGCACCTCGCCCGCCGCCTCATGCGCGGGATCGACATGGGCGAGCTGCTTGCCGAGCGCATCCAATTGCGCGCCGAGCGTATCGACAATGGCGCGGGCCGGAGCGGGCAGGGCGCCACTCTGGCTTTCCAGCCACAATTCGGTGCGCGCGACCAATTGCTGCGCGTCTTGGGTGCGGCGCAGGTCGGCGCGTTGGGGCACCTTCACTTTGGGGTAATTCGAGAAGATGGCGGTGGCGACGATCACGCTCACCAACACCATCATCACGCCCCAGAAGCCGATTCCGTTGAACATCGATCCGGCGATTCCCGCTGCCAGGAATATCGTGAAAGCAGCGATGACGATGTTGCGAATACGCGTCTTGATGTTGCTGCGCCTGATGCGCGCCGACCCTTCTCCGATTGACCCCAGCGCCCGCCGATGCCGCCCACCATTCTGGTTGTCACGCAATACAGCGCGGCTTTCGGCAAGAATACGGTCGGAATCGTTGATGCTGCTCATCGCCTGGCTCTACGGCTCCAGCGTCAGCAGGCCGCTATCCTGCACCTGCCGCGCGGCCTGTGCCTGCCCTTCGGCACGAGCGATATAGCCCTTGGACTTTTCGACTTCGACCGACAACGTGTTGACCGTCTGCTTCATCGAATCGAGCGCGCGCAGCTTGAAGCTGTCCACCTCGTCCATCGTGTCGTAGATATTCTGGAAGGCGCGTTGCAGCGTTTCCATCGGGATCGTGCTGCTGGCCGCCTGTTCGTGGATTTGCGCGGTGTTGGAACGCAGCAATTCGCCGGTCGAATCGATGATGCCTGCCGTGGTCTGGTTGAGCGCGGTAATCTGCCCCAGCACCAGCTTCTGGTTGGTCATCGCCTGCGCCACAGTCACCGCCGTGCGCAGCGCGCCCACGGTGGTGGTGCTGGCGCGGTCCACGCCCTTCACCAGCTCGACATTGTTCTTCTTGACGAGATCGAGCGCGAGATAGCCCTGCACGCTGACGGCCATTTGCGTGAGCAAATCCTGCACCCGCTGGCGGACGTAGAACAAAGCGGTTTCGCGGATCGCCTTGGCTTTGGCAGGATCGGTCGCGTCAAGTTCGGCGGCCTTTTCTTCCAGTTCGGCATCCAGTGATTTGCCGATATGGATCATCTGTTCCAGATTGCCCATCGCTTCCCACAGCTTCTGCCGTTCGACATCGATGGCGGCATTGTCCATGATCAGCTCATCCTTACCGCTGGAGAGGCGGGCGAGGATCGACTGGATGTGGCTTTGGGCGGAAGTGTAGCTGTCAAAATAGTTCTTCAGCCGGTTGCCCAGCGGAATGATGCCGAGCAGCTTGCGCCCCGTCAGCTTGCCCTTGCGGCCGGGATCAAGGTCTTCGACCGTGCGGCGCAGTTCGGCAAGGTCCGCGCCCACGCCCGATTCCTGATCCATCGCGCGCACCGGGCGATCGAGGAAGCGGTTGGACATCTGGCTGGCGGCCATGATTTCCTTGCGCCCCATATTGGTGATCTGGTCCACCTTCTTGCCGAAATCGGGCGAATTGGCATCCAATGCGATCAGCTCTTCGACGAAACCATCGACCTTGGCTTGCAGCGCGGTGCGCTTCTCCTCGCTCACCGGAACCAGCCCCACGGCCTTCTCGGGCGCGACGACGGGCACCGGATCGGGCGGCGTCAGTTGCAAATCAAGCGCGGTTGCGGTTGTGGTCTCATTGCTCGTGGCCATCGCGGCGTTCTTCCCTTCCTGCCCTGATGCGGCGTGCTTTCCACTGTATTAGGAATGCAAGACACGCGTTTCAACCTTTGTATAGCCAGAGTTTCCGCGATATTGGGCAGCAATGCAAACACCAAACGCGCCAGCAGAAACCGGGCCAGAGACCGGTGTAGCAACCGGAGCCGCCAAGGCCGGTGCAGAGCCCGCCGCCCCCACCGAGGCCAAGAGCCTGCGGCAGGGTCTCAGCGATTTCCTGCATACCTTCGACCATTGGTGGCAGAAGGATGTTTCGGGCACGGTTGACCAGATCGCGGTGATCGAGAAGCGGCGGGCGGAATGCGCGTTTTCGGCGCGCTATCTGTTGATGACGTGTATGTCGGCGGGCATTGCCATTCTCGGCCTGCTGCAAGGCAGCGCGGCGGTGGTGATCGGGGCGATGTTGCTCAGCCCGTTGATGGACCCGATCATGGGCGTCGGCTTCGCGCTCGCCATCGGTGATTACAAATGGCTGCGGCAATCGGCCAAGTCGCTCGCCATCGGCACGGCGTTTGCCATTTTGTTCACTGCGCTCATCGTCTTCATGTCGCCGCTGCAAGCGATTACGACTGAAATTGCCGCACGCACGCGGCCCAGCCTGCTTGATCTGGGCGTGGCGATCTTCTCCTCAATTGCCGGTGCCTATGCGATGATCCGCGGGCGCGAAGGGACGATTGTCGGCGTGGCGATTGCCACCGCCTTGATGCCGCCGCTTGCGGTGGTGGGCTTCGGCCTTGCCACGCTCAATGCCACCGTGTTCTGGGGCGCATTGTTCCTCTTCATCACCAACTTGACCGCGATTGCGCTGACCGCAACGGCGATGGCGCGCGCTTATGGCTTCTCCTCCAGCCTGACCGAGAAGCACACGCAGATGCAGGCGTTCCTGATCTTCGGAGCCTTTGTCGTGCTGGCGGTGCCGCTGTTTCTGTCGCTGTTGCAGATCGTCGACGAAACCCGCGCCCAACGCGGTGCGAAGACGGTTGTCGAAGAAGTGTTCGGCGAGCGCGCGGTCAACACGCAGGTGGACAGCACTTTCGAAGGCGACAGGATGAGCGTTACAGCGACCGTTTTCACCCCCCAATTTGTCGAAAATGCCGAGGGCGAGGCGGAGCGCCTTTTGACCGAACGCTTCGACCGCGAAGTCGATGTCACGCTGAGCCAGGTCATCATCGGCAATGGCACGCAGGCGCAGGAAGAGGCGCAATTGGCGCAGGCGCGCGAACAGGAGGCGCAGATGCGCGCCACTGCAGAGGACATTGCCGAACGGCTTGCGCTGCTCGCCGGGGTGCCGGTGGAAGATGTGACGGTGGACCGCGAGCGCCGCCGCGCGCTGGTGGCGGCGCGTCCGCTCGACGGGGCGAGCCTTGCCGCCTATCAGGAGCTGGAGACGCGGATCAATGCGACCGAGCCCGAATGGGATATCCGCATTGCCCCGCCGCTGCGCCCGCTGCCGGAGATCACCTTTGACGGCGAGAACCTCACCGCCGAGGGCCGCAGCGCGCTGCTGCTCGCCAATTGGGCACAGGCGCGCACCGGTGTGCGGGTGGTGATGCGCGGGCCGGATGACGCGGTCGCCAATTTGCGCGCTGTGCTCGCGTCGCAGCAGAGCAGCATGGCGGCCGAGGAAACGGGCGAAGGCTACGGCACCGTCACGCTCGATTGGGATATCACGACAGGGGAGAGCGAATAATGCCTGCCGAACTGACCGTATTGGCGCTGGCGGGTATTTTGCTGCTCGTCCACATCTTTGCCGCCGCGCATGTCAAGACGAAGCAATATGGCGTCGAATGGAACACCGGCGCGCGCGATGAGGAATTGCCGCCGCTGGGTTTCCTCGCGGGCCGGCTGGAGCGGGCGCGCGACAATTTCCTCGAAACGCTGCCGCTGGCGATCATCGCGCTGTTCGGCGTGGTGCTGGCGGACAAGGCAGATACGCAAACCGCTATCGCCGCGTGGGTGTGGCTGGGCGCACGGGTGCTCTACCTGCCGCTTTACTGGGCAGGCATCCCGCTGGTGCGCACGGGCGTATGGGGCGTCGGCCTGCTGGCGCTGCTCTATGTGCTGGGGGTGATGTTGTTGGGTTAAGGCAAATCAAGGGAGGGGGCGACATGGCTATAAGCGACCGGGATGATGACGCTGGCGTGAAAACGCCGCTCCCCGTTATGGAGGCCGTGCTCCTGACCGCGTTGGGGCTTGCCCTTGCTGCCAAGGTCTATGGCGATTCGAAAACGCGGGTCTGGCAGGAACGGCTTCATGACGGGAAATGCCCATGGTGCCTCAACCCATTGCATTATCCCAACACGGGCGATCCGTCATGGGAATGCTCGCGCAAGCCGATCGAGCACAATGCCGACCGGAAGTTCCGCTTCTACCTTTGGTAACTACCGATAGAGCCTAAACCCGCTCGCGGCCCGATTGCGCCAGCCGCTGGCGGGCTGTGTTGCCGGGGACGGCGACGTGGATCGAAGGATCATATTCCGCGCCCACACCGGCGGATCGCTCGTCGAGCCAGATTTCGGTGGTCGTGTGGCTGTAGCCGCTCGGCATATAGCGGATGCGATAGCCGTCGGGATGGTCGCTCCAGCGGCCACCGGGGATCGTCCGGCTGCCCGGGCCGACCGGGGCATTGCCGCCCAACACCGCGATTTCTTCCAGCTGGGCATAGGTGGAGCGGCCCTGCGTCAGGCGGCGGCGCAAATCCGCCTCGGCCTGGAACACCGAGCGCAAAGGTGCAGGGATTTCGCCCATCACCCGGTTCATCGCCCCGCGCGGCACCAGATCCATCGCCGAGCGGTTGAGCCGCGCCAATTGTTCCGGCGTCAGCAATTGCGCTGCCACGGATTGGATGCGCGCGTTCATATCCTCGAACCGCGTGCGCGAAAGGATCGCCCAGATGGTGACCTGGATATCCTGCTGCACAATATCGGGGCGGCGCACCGAATTGCGCAGGATATCGCGCACCGCCTCCTCCTGCGAGCCGCGCAAGGGCGCGAACAGATAGCCATCGCCGCCGCCCGGCCCGTGCGTGCCCGCGTGCAGGCAATAGCTTTGCGTGGCCATGCGGTAATAGCCGGGGCGCAGGACGAACCCGCCGATGGCGGTCCGCTCCAGCGTGGTGAGCGGCGCGGGTTCATAGCCGGGCGACCAGCCATCGGCGTCCGGATTGCCCCATACCGCATCTTCGAGATTGGTGGTAATCGGGGCCTCGCCTTCGAGCCAGTTGTCGATTCCCAGATCACCGAGCAGATCGGTGGCGCGGCCAAGAATGCCGCCCAGATCCTGGCTCTGCGCCGCGCCTGCACCCAGCGCGCCAAAGGCAACTGCGCCGCCAGCAAAAGCGCGGCGCGTCATACGAGTGTTGTGCGATGTCATGGCAAATCCCCCCAGATGTCCTGCGGGGAAACTACCCGATTCGCCTGCGGAAGGGAACCGTTACCGGCGCCCGCGCCTTATGCCGCCAGTTGCAGCGGCGCGATTTCTCCTGACAGATACAGCTTCTTCGCCTTCGCGCGGCTCAGCTTGCCCGAGCTGGTGCGCGGCAAAGTGCGCGGGGGCACCAGTTCGACGACGCAGCTCATGCCCGTCACGGCGCGCACCTTGTCGGCGATCTGGTCGCGCAGCTTCACCCGCTCTTCGGGATCGGAGACCCGGCAATGGACGAGCACGGCGGCGGTTTCCTCGCCTGTCTCGGTCTCCAGCGCGAAGGCGGCGATATCGCCGTGGTTGAAGCCGGGCAGCTGTTCCACCGCCCATTCGATATCCTGCGGCCAGTGGTTCTTGCCGTTGATGATAATCATGTCCTTCGCCCGCCCGACGATGAACAGATAGCCATCGGCCATATAGCCCATATCGCCGGTATCGAGCCAGCCATCCACCAGACAATCCTCGGTCGCCTGCGGATCGCGGAAGTAGGAATGCATGACGCTCGGCCCCTGACACCAGACCTTGCCGATCTGGTGATCGCCCTTGGCCTCGCTATTTTCGCCGCGAATCTCCACCGCCATATCGGGCAGCGGTTTGCCGCAATTGACGATGGCGCGGTACCGCGCAGGGCGCGACAAATCGCGCGCGCCGCCCGAGAGGCGCTCTTCCTCGACCAGCTCGATCCGGATGCCTTCTTCGGGCGGCATCACGGTGACAGCCAGCGTCGCCTCGGCAAGGCCGTAGGACGGGGTGAACGCATTCGCCTTGAAGCCCGCATCGGCAAAGGCGTTGACGAAATTCTGCATCACATCGGGCCGGATCATATCCGCGCCATTGCCCGCCAGCCGCCAGCGCGACAGGTCGAACCGGTCGGCCACATGGCTCTGGCTGGAAATGCGGCGCGCACAAATGTCATAGCCGAAGGTGGGCGAATAGCTGATTGTGCTGCCCTGGTTGCGGCTGATCAGATCGAGCCAGGCGAGCGGGCGGCGGGCGAAATGTTCGGTGCGCAGATAATCCGCACTCATCTGGTTGCCCACCATCGAGAGGAAGCAGCCGACCAGCCCCATATCGTGGTAGAATGGCAGCCAGCTGACCCCGCGATCGGAATCGCGCATCTGCATCGTTTCGGCATGGCCATACAGATTGTGCAGCAGCGCGCGGTGGGTCACCGCCACGCCGGTGGGGAAGCGGGTCGAGCCGGAGGAATATTGCAGATAGCAGATATCGTCCGGATCGGCTTCGGGCAGGGCAGCCTCGCTCGCGTCGAGCGCGGCGAACTCTTCCCACGTCATGCCCTTGCAGCCCTGGTTGGCGGCCGCGCGTTCGCCCATTTCGGCGATTTCGGCGGGGTAGAGCAGCAGCGCAGGGTCGCTGCTTTTCAGCTGCACGCCCAATTGCTCGATATAGCTTTCCTTGCCGCCAAAGGTGGTCGGCAAGGGCAGCGGCACCGGCCACGCGCCGGAATAGACGCAGCCGCAAAAGGCGGCGATGAATTCGGGCGCGGTTTCGGCGATCAGCGCCACCCGGTCACCCTTGGCAAGGCCCATATTGGCGAGGCGATAGGCATTCGCCAGCCCGTCCTCGCGCATTTGGGAGTAAGGATAAACCCGCTCCAGCGTCCCGCGCGGATCGTGGAAATTCATGCCCTTAAGGCTTCGCGCCGCATAATCGATCGCTTCGTTGAACGTCGCGAAATCGGACCGCCGGCGCGGCAGCGGGCAGTCATTGGGCGTAGGTGTCAGCTCAGTCATGAGAATGTGCGAAAACCCTCTATATGTCCATCCGCGCTTCTGCGGCGCGGCCCCGTATGCAAACATGTATCCAAAAATGCGGCGCCAGAACCCCATCCGACACCGCAGTAAACTTTCCCATTTGAAGGGAAGTGTGGCACGAATAAGGCCAATGGACGGCAATCGACATAAGCGCAAGACGGAGCGACGGCCCAAAAAGCCGCTTTCGCCCGCGCAATTGCACGATCTGGCGCTGTCTTACGCGGCCCGATACGCCACCAGCGCGGCCAAGCTGGAGCGGTATTTGCAGCGCAAACTCTACGAGCGCGGCTGGGACGAGGCAGCGGGCAGCACGCCCCCCGATGTGGCGGGCCTTGTCGCGGACTTCGTGGCCAAAGGCTATGTCGATGATGAGGCCTATGCGCGGATGCGCGCGGGCGATTTGCTGCGGCGCGGCTATGGCGGGGCGCGGGTCAACCAGGCGCTGGGGCAGGCGGGCATCGGCGAGCAAGTGCGCGAGGATGTCGCGCCGGGCGAGGCGGAAAAGCGCCGCGCGGCGCTGCATCTGGCGCAGAAACGTCGCTTCGGCCCCTTTGCCAGTCAGCCTGTGGACAGGGAAAAACGGGAAAAAGCCATTGCAGCAATGCTGCGCGCAGGCCACACATTCGACCATGCCCGCGCGGTAATCGATGCGGAAACCGAAGATCAGGCGCGCCGCTGGCTCGCCGAAGCAGAGGATTGGGATGATGACAGCTCTCTTTAAGCCCCTTGGCTTTAAGCCCTTTGGACTGGTCGCCGCGCTGGCGCTGGTCGCGTGCAATGGCGAAACCGCCGAAGCCACGCCGGAGCCGACTGCCACCGCCGGGGAAACCGCTGCCAATGACAATGTTGATCCCGATTCGGGGCTCGAAGTCATCGACGTCACCGTCACCACGGATGAAGGCACGCACACTTTCCGCACCGAAGTCGCCGCGACCGACCAGCAGAAAGCGCGCGGCATGATGTTCCGTAGCGAAATGGCGCCCGACACCGCGATGCTGTTCCCTTACGAGGCACCGCGCGATCTTGGTTTCTGGATGCGCAACGTCTCGCTGGAGCTCGATATCATCTTCATCGCCCAGGACGGGACGATCATCAATATCGAGGCTGGCGAGCCCTATAACGAGGAAAGCGTGTTCTCCGAAGCGCCTGCCATCGCGGTGCTCGAACTGCTGGGCGGAACCTCGGCCGAACTGGGGATCGAGCCGGGCGATACTGTTTCGTGGGAACAGTAAGCGATCGGCACAAGCCCGCTTGGCGCAGGGCACCGATCAGGCTAAGGGCGGGCGCATGAATCCTCTGATGAAAATCTTCACCTGGTGGGATGGCGCCACCCTTGGCACGCTGTGGTGGTCGTTCAAGAATGGCGAACACATCGGCACCGATGCGCAGGGCAACAAATATTACCGTTCCAAGCGGGTGAAGAAGGGCCAGCGCGAACGCCGCTGGGTGATCTATAACGGCCCCAACGATGCCAGCCGCGTGCCGTCCGAATGGCATGGCTGGCTGCATGGTTCGTATGACGAATTGCCCGAAAGCCATCTGCCGCCGCCCAAAATCTGGGAAGTGGATTACACCCCCAATGCCACCGGCACCAATGCGCGCTATCTGCCCGCCGGTGCGCTGGAGCGGGGCGGCAAGCGCGCAGGCGCAACCGGCGATTACGAAGCGTGGTCGCCGGAAGGCTGATCGGGATGCGCGGCACATTCGCTCTTCTGGCAGCAGTGGCGGCACTGGCCGCGTGCGGGGGCGAAGCGCCCGAACCGGTGGTGGAAGAAACCGGCATTCCTGAAGAACTGGCGCGCAATGTCTCGCCCGAAGCAGCGGAACGGGCTGCAGAGGCGCAAGCGCTCGGCACGCCGATGGCGGAGCGGGTGGCGACCATCGGCCTCGTCAACAAGCGCAACAATGATACCCGCGATCTGGAAATGCGCCCCGGCGAGCAGCAGCGGATCGACAATGTCATCATCCGCCTCGCCGCGTGCGAGCGCACCGCGCCGTGGGAAGACCCGCAGCAGACCGGCGCTTTTGTGCAGGTGCTGGTGAACGAACGCCCCGCTGCGGGGGAAGAACCGCAATGGGTGACGGTGTTTTCCGGCTGGCTGTTCAAGGAATCGCCCAGCCTCAACGTGGTGGAACACCCGGTCTATGATGTCTGGGTGAAGGACTGCGCGATGAGCTTCCCCGGAGAGGAAGACGCGCCCGACGCGCCCGCATCCGAACCCGCTGCCGAAGAGGCCTGATATACCGCTTCGAGAGCTTCGGGCAGCGTCATTAGGGTTGAACCCGCGCGCGCCGCGCGGAGCATTTCGAGATAGCGTTCGCGGCTCACCTCCACCGCGCCCAGCGACGCAAGGTGGCCGGTGATGAACTGGCAATCGAGCAGACGGTATCCCGCCCGCCGCATCAGCGCGACCAGCCATGCCAGCGCGACCTTGCTGGCATTGTCGGCGCGGCTGAACATACTCTCGCCGCAGAACACGCGGTCAAACGCCACGCCATACAGTCCGCCGACCAGCGCGCCATCGCGCCAGCATTCGACCGAATGGGCAAAGCCGTGGCGGTGCAGATTGCGGTAACTCGCATCGATCACATGGCTGATCCAGGTTTCGGGATGATCGGGGCGCGGCTGCGCGCAGGCATCGATCACCGCCGCAAAATCGCCATCGACGCGCACGGTGAAGCGATCCTGCTTGATGATCTTCATCAGCGATTTCGAGCAGCGGAAGCTATCGAGCGGCAGAATCGCCCGCTGGCGCGGCTCGACCCAGAACACCTCCTCGTCTTGCCGCGAATCGGCCATCGGGAACAGCCCGCTGCGATAGGCGAGGAGCAGCGTTTCGGGCGGAATGATCGGGGGCGCGGGCGCGTGCATCGCCGCGACAATAGCAGCTGCGCCGGCGTGCGTCGCCACTTCCCTGCTTGCCATCGCCCGCGCCGCGTTATAGAGGCGCACCTCCCTGCAGGGGTGTAGCTCAGTTGGTAGAGCATCGGTCTCCAAAACCGAGGGTCATGGGTTCGAGTCCCTTCGCCCCTGCCATTTTTTTCGAAACCGCATCCGCGCTTTCGTCCTCGGTGCTGTTCGCTCCGCCGGGACTGCGTTCCGGCTGCGCGGCACCTGCGGGTCGCGCCGTGCGCTCGGTCGCTCTGCGAGCGATTGATGCCTCTCGATCCTCCCCGGAACGGGGAGGGGGACCATCCGCAGGGTGGTGGAGGGGCCGCCTAGGCTCTACCTTCCATTAACCATATTCCATTACCGCGCTCATATGACCGCGCGCATCCTCGACCACCTCCGCTCCGCAGACTGGCTGACGCCTGATCGTGTGCGCGGATATGCGGTGATTCTTGCGCTTGCGAGCCTCGCGCTGCTAGTGAACAGTTATCTCAAGGCGATGGGGCCGGACGGGAGCGATTTTCTCGCCTTTTGGGGCGCGGGCCATGTCGCGCTCGCTGGCGATCCGGCTGCGGCCTATGATCTGGCGGTGCAGGAGCGGGTGCAGACCGGCACGGGCAGCAGCGGCTGGTTCGCTTTCGTCAATCCGCCGCCCTTCCTGTTCCTTGCCGCGCCCTTCGGTGCCTTGCCCTTTCCGGTGGCGTGGATTGTCTGGGTGGCGGTGACCTACGCGCTCTGGGCCTGGGCGGGCATCCGTGCCTTTCCGCGCCTCTGGCCGCTGGTGCTGGTCTTTCCCGGAGCCTTGCTCGCCGCCGGGCACGCGCAGACCGGGCTGCTGACGGGCGCGCTGCTGCTGGGCGGGGTGGCGCTGGTGGACAAGCGCCCGCTGCTGGCAGGAGCATTGCTCGGCGCGCTCGTTATCAAGCCGCATCTGGCGTTGCTCATCCCCTTCTGGCTGGCGGGTGCAGGACGGTGGAAAGCCTTTGCCGCCACTGGCGCGGCTGCGGCGGGCTGTCTTGGCCTGTCTTGGCTCGCCTTCGGCACCGAAACCATGCTCGCCTATACCACCAGTTGGGACGCGAGTGCGGCGCTGATGCGCAGCGCCGATGCGGCATTCTATCTGCGCATGGCTACGCCTTACAGCCAGCTGAGCCTCTTTGCACCGGAGACGCTGGCGCTGGCGGTGCACGGCGTGATCGCACTGGCGATGATCGGGCTGGCGACACTCGCGGCGCGGCGTTTCACCGGCGATCTGCTCGCGAGCGGCGCACTGGTGCTCGCCGCGACCGCGCTCACCTCGCCTTACCTGTTCAGCTATGATCTGCCCTTCCTGATCCTGCCCGTGCTGTGGCTGGTGCGCGAGGGGCTGGCGCGGGGTTTTCGCGATTACGAAAAGCTGGCGCTCGTCCTGCTTTGGGCCGCGCCCTACGCGACGCGCGCGGCGGCGCTCCCGCTGGGCGTGAACCTCATGCCGCTCGCCAGCCTGCTGCTCGTCTGGCTGGTGTGGAGCCGGGGCGGCACCGAGCGTTAACTTGAAGCGCGTCCAGCATTAACAAAACTGAACCTCCGCAAAATATCCGCGCCACCGGCAATTCAGATTGGAGGCGGTAGACCGTTCTTTACTGACGACGAGCCGAGGCAAGTCGCAGCACCGGAACACAGGTCAATCAAGGAGGCCGGATATGTCGAGTAGGTATTACACGTCGAGCCGCGGCGATACATGGACCAACCCGCGTCCGTGGAGCGATGCCAGCCTGCGCTATGCCACCTATGGCAAGGTGCAGCCGATGCAGGAGCCGACCTGGCTTGAGCGTCTGCTGGGTCGCGGCTGACCGCGATGTCCTTGCAGCCAAAGCAAAGGGCCGGAAGCTGCACCCAGCTCCCGGCCCTTTTTGATGTGTTCGCTCTGCGCGAGCCTGCTTAATACTCGTTCGGCTCTTCCGGCGTATCTTCGGTGTGCGTGCGGCCAGCGGTGCGATCACCGCGCGCCAGCTTGAACACCACGCCCGACAGCAGCGCCAGCGCGAGCAGGTTGGGCAGCGCCATCGCAGCGTTGGAGATATCGCCCAGACGCCACACCAGCTCCAGATCCTGCGTCGAACCGATATAGATCACTACGCACCACAGCACGCGCCAGATCATGTGCAGGACCTTTTCCCCGCCACGGGTCGAACCGGGCACGCGGTCATACATAAAGGTAATCGCCCGCTCGCCGTAATAGCTCCACGTTAGCAGCGTGGTGAAGACGAACAGGATGAGCGCCACCGAGGCGATCAGCGTGCCGAGCGGAATGCCGACGATCTGCAGCGGGAACGCCGCCGCAAACGCGCCGCTGGTCATGGCAAAGCCGTTCAGGTCAGAATTCCACGCATGGGGCACAGGCTGCCCGCCGCCGGTGAAATCGCCCTGCACGGTCAGGATCACCAGCGCGGTCATTGTGCAGATCACGATGGTATCGATGAAGGTGCCCAGCATCGCCATCCGGCCCTGCTGTTCGGGATCGTCGGTTTGCGCCACGGCGTGGGCGATGGCGGTGGAGCCTTGGCCGGCCTCGTTCGAGAAGAGCCCGCGCGCCACACCGGCCCGCATCGCGATGATGATCGCCGCACCAAGGAAGCCGCCGGTGGCCGATTGCGCGTTAAACGCACCGTGGAAGATCAGGCCGAAGGTTTCGCCCAAATCGCCGAAATTGAGGATCAGCGCGATCAGCGCCATCACGATATACGCGCCCGCCATGAACGGCACGACCTTCTCCGCCACGCTGCCGATCGACTTGATGCCGCCGATAATGACGATGAAAACGAGGATCGCGGTGATCAGGCCGCCCATCCATTCCTCGATGCCGAACAGCTCGTTCATGCCGTCGGCAATCGCGTTAGCCTGGATCGAGTTGCCCGTCACCACAGCAGAGAACAGCGTGCCGAGGCAGAAGACGATGGCGAGCCACGTCCATTTCTTGCCCAGCCCCATCATGATGTAGGTCATCGGGCCGCCGCGATAGACGCCGTCGGAGGTCTTCTCGCGGAAGCGGATGGCCAGCGACCCTTCGGCAAAGGCCAGTGCCATGCCGAACAGGGCGGTGATCCACATCCAGAAGATCGCGCCCGGGCCGCCCAGGGTGATGGCGGTCGCCACGCCGGCGAGGTTCCCCGTGCCGACTTGTCCGGACAGCGCGGTAGAGAGCGCCGCAAAGGGCGAAATCTCGCCACTGCCCGAACCCTTGCGCCCGGCAAACAGGCCCTTGAACGCGCTGCCCAGCTTGACGATGGGATAGAAGCGCAGCCCGATCATCATCCACAGGCCCATGCCCAGCAGCGCGATGATCATCGGTGGCAGCGGGATGACTTCCGCCCCGTTCCACGTGCCGACCCAGATAAAGTCGGAAACATTCGTTACGTGGTCGATCAGGCCGACCGGTGCCTCTGGTGCTGCCACTTGGAACCCCTTGGTAAATTTTCCCCGAAGGACAGGGGTGCTAAAGCCCAAAACGCCGCCTGCAAAGCCCCTCTGTCACATTTGCAACCAGTTTTGCCGAAACGGGACGTGTCACGCATCGGCAGCGGATGCGCGCGATGCTCTTGCCAAGCGGCACCTTGGCAACTAGATAGCCGGGTGTCTTCCGACATTGGAAATTCACGCAGCCCCTCCCAAGAAGTGCTTGGGGCGGCGCGAAGTCCTACCCGGAAGGCGGCGCAATTGTGTGAAAGTTGAGAGCGAGAGCCGCTATGGCCGAGGAAAAGAGCACCGCCGTCAAAACCCGCACCAGCCCGGGCGAATTCGTCCGTCAGGTGCGTTCGGAAACCAGCAAGGTCGTCTGGCCGACGCGCGAGGAAACCACCCGCACGGCGATTTTCGTCGGCATCATGGTGGTGGTGCTGTCGCTGTTTTTCCTGGCGGTCGATTCGACCTTCGGCTGGGTCGTTCGGCAATTGCTCGAACTGCTCTGATCCGCGCCGCACATTCGGGAAATTTGAGGGAAATTAGAGACACGTTATGGCTGCCCGCTGGTATATTATTCACGCCTATTCCGGTTTCGAAAACAAGGTGCGCGATGCGATCATCGCTGAAGCCGAACGCCTCGGCCTCTCCGAAGGGGTAGAGGAAGTGCAGGTGCCCACCGAAACCGTGACCGAAATCAAGCGCGGCAAGAAGGTACAGACCGAACGCAAGTTCATGCCCGGCTATGTGCTGGCCAAGCTGAACATGACGGATGATGTCTATCACCTGGTCAAGAACACTCCCAAGGTGACCGGCTTCCTCGGCAGCGGCAACAAGCCGCAGGCGATTTCCGAACGCGAAGCCGCCCGCTATTTCGGCGGCGTGGAAGAAGCCAAGGCTGCGCCGAAGAAAGACATCAGCGTCGATTACGAAATCGGCGATGCGGTCAAGGTGCTGGAAGGCCCGTTCGCCAGCTTCAACGGCGAAGTCGAGGAACTCGATTTCGACAAGGCGAAGGTCAAGGTCAGCGTCTCGATCTTCGGCCGCGCGACTCCGGTGGAACTGGACTTCGATCAGGTCGAACTGGTGAAGTAGGGGCTACCTGCCAGAGGCAATCTCCAAAAGGGGCGGGCATCGCGGATGCCTGCCCCTTTTTGCTTTCAGGAACAGTCCAGCCTCAGCCAAACCACCCCATCGTCTCGCCATAGGCGGCGCTCATAACGATTGTATCGACCGCTGCATGGGCGAGGATGCAGGCCCACAGGTTCCCGTTCATCCGCCAGCGCAGCCAGCCGAGGAACAGGCCGACCGTCCCCGTCACCAGCACGCCGCCCCAGCCTTGATAGGCGTGGGGGAGGCCGAACAGCGCCGCTTGGATGAAGATCACCAGCCACGGCTTGCCGCGCAGGCCGGATACGCGGGCGAGGCGATCCATCAGGAAGCCGCGATAGAGCAATTCCTCGCCCGCGCCCGCCGCCAGCCACGCCACACCGACGATCCACAGCGCGAACATGGTCGGGCTTTCGGTCACCAGATCGAGCACGAGGCTGGCATCGGGCACGCCCAGTCCCAACTCTCCGGCAAGCCCGCCCACGCCGATGAAAATGGCGAAAATCATCCCCGTTCCCGCCGCTGCCCACAGCAGTGTGAGCGGCCAGCCGATGAGTGGCGGGCGCAATGTCCACGCCGCGCCCACCCGCCCCTCGCGCCGCAGCCACAGCCATGCGACGAACAGGCCTGCCGCCATGCCGACAGTGATGGTCAGCCAGACGGTAAAGGAATTGAGCGCAGGCTCGCCCGGCGCGCCGCTTTCGAAATGCGCCAGCGCGGCGGGAATGGCGGGCGCGGTGCTGGCGGCGAAATACACCACCGCCACGGTGATAATCTGCGCGATCAGCAAGCCCCAGCCGAGCGTTTCCACCGCTGGCGGGGGGAAAGTGACACCACGTTTGCGCGGCGCTATCCCCGGCGCGACGGCAAGCACTTCTGCCGGATTGTCCATGATCGATCCCTGTTGTCCTATTCATCCTCCTTTGCGCGGGGCGGGGCAGAGGCGCAAGGGTATCGTGGGGCTTTCCTACACCAGCGGCGTTTTGGCAGGGCCGTGGGGTATGCCCGAGCCAAAAACCTTTGTTCACGAAACTGCGCTTTCCCCTCCTGCAAACGACAGCCGGGGTTTTGCTTCTGGACTGTGTAACAGGTGTAACAGGTTCGGCTTTGCGGCGATGCTTCCGGCGCAGCAAAGTGCTTGCAAAAGCGGGCCGAGGCGCTATCTGCGCCGCTCCCTTACCAACAGTTCGGGAATCCGTGCGGGAGCCGGTGAGCGATCATCGGCGTCAGACCGCTTAACATGACCATCGCAATCGCTTGCGGTGGAACAGTGAGAAAAGGAGGCCATCATGGCCAAGAAGATCGAAGGTTACATCAACCTTCAGGTGCCCGCGGGCTCTGCCACACCCTCGCCGCCGATCGGCCCTGCGCTGGGTCAGCGCGGCGTCAACATCATGGAATTCTGCAAGGCGTTCAACGCTGCGACGCAGGAGCTGGAAAAAGGCGCGCCGATCCCCACCAAGATCACCGTCTATGCCGACCGTTCCTTCACCTTCATCACGAAGACGCCCCCGGCGAGCTTCCTGCTAAAGAAGGCGATGAACATCAAGTCGGGCTCCAAGGAACCCGGCAAGACCAGCATCGGCACCATCACCAAGAGCCAGCTCGCGGAAATCGCGCAGGCCAAGATGGCCGATCTGAACGCCAACGATATCGACCAGGCGGTGAAGATCATCGCCGGTTCCGCCCGTTCGATGGGCATCGAAGTGGTGGAGGGCTAAGCACATGGCAAAGCAGACCAAGAAGCAGCAGGTTGTCGCCAAGCTCGACGCCGAGAAGCTGTACACCGTCGATGAAGCCCTCGCCGTTCTGCGCGAGCACAAGGCGAAGTTTGACGAGACCGTTGAAGTCGCGATGAACCTCGGCGTCGATCCGCGGCACGCAGACCAGATGGTGCGCGGCATGGTGTCGCTGCCTTCGGGCACGGGCAAGGACGTGAAGGTTGCCGTGTTCGCACGCGGCGACAATGCCGAGAAGGCGCTCGCCGCCGGTGCCGACAAGGTAGGCGCGGAAGACCTGATGGAAGATATGCAGGCAGGCAATCTCGATTATGACCGCGTGATCGCCACGCCGGATATGATGGGCGTTGTCGGCCGTCTCGGTAAGGTTTTGGGCCCCAAGGGCCTGATGCCGAACCCGAAGCTGGGCACTGTGACGCCCGACGTGGTGAAGGCCGTGAAGGACGCCAAGGGCGGCCAGGTTGAATTCCGCGTGGAAAAGCAGGGCATCATCCATTCTGGCATCGGCAAGCTGTCGTTTGACGATGCGGCGCTGAAGGCGAACTTCAAGGCGCTGACCGAAGCGATCGTGAAAGCCAAGCCGTCGGGATCGAAGGGCAAGTATGTCCGCAAGATCTCGATCACCAGCTCGATGGGCCCGGGCCTGAAGGTAGACCTGAGCGAAGTCGAAGGGGCGTAATGTTGGTGTGTCCGCGCATCCGCGTGGACATCCTCGCTCGACGCGCTGATCTGCGCGCAATGCAATGAAAATGGGCCGGAGGAGCGATCCTTCGGCCCATTTGCATGTGTCGGTAACTCCGTCCCTGCGGGCGGCGAAAGCTTGTGATGTGGGGTTACGTCATGAGGAGTTTTCGAACATGTCTGCCAAGCTCAATCAATTGTTGAAAGTCGCCGGTGGTCTGGCGCTCGCCGCCCCCGCCATGGGTCTCGCGTCGCCCGCGCTGGCCCAATGCTACGGCGCGAGCGCCGGACCGCGTACCGGCTCGGGATACGAATCTGGGCGGTCGGCCAGCACATCCGAAACCCGTGCCGAACGTGCGGCGCGGCGACAAGAACGGCAGGCTCGTCGGCAGCAGGCGGCTGCGCAGGCTTGCCAAGCCGACCCTTGCACAGCTGATCCCTGCGCTGCTGCCGCCTGTGGCGCCGACCCTTGTGCTGCCAATGCGGGCTGCTGCGCGGCGCATGATTGCGGGGCCGATCCCTGTGCCGCCGATCCCTGTGCCGCCCATTCCTGTGCGGCGCATTCCTGTGCGGCGCATGATTGCGGAGCAGCCTGCTGCGCTGCTGCGCCCGAAGCGTAAGGCCGCGCTCGCCAACCTAGCGAGGGGGCGCGGAACCGATTCCCCGCCCCCATCGCCCCTTTGGTCGCACTGGTCACAGGAGAAATCGTCCCGTTCACGCGCCAGCAACTCGCCCGCGCCGAAGCGGGCGCGGGGCGACCCTTGAAAGGACGATCATGACAATTCTCACCACCAAAGCCATCACCACCAAAGCAGCTATCGCCAGCGCCATCCTTGCCAGCACGCTCGCCGCCGCGCCGGCACTGGCGCAGGCGACCGCGCCGGGCGGGCTGCATATCGAAGCCATTGGCGGCTATGAAGGGCTTGATGTCGAGACCACCGACGGCGCAGCCACGGCCAGCGCGGACAGCGCGGTTTATGGCATTGCCGGCGGATACGATCTCAGCCTTGGCGCTGCCTTTATCGGCGTGGAAGCCGAATATTCGGCCACCAGCAGCGACACCAGCTTTCCCGCCAGCGTGGGCGCAGCGCGCGAAGGGCTGGAAGCGGACGGACAGTATTATGTCGGCGCGCGCGCGGGCTTTGCCCTGACGCCGGGCATCGCCGCCTATGGCAAGGTCGGCTACACCGCGCTCGACACCCGCGCTTTTACCGAGGCGGGATCGCTCGCCGATCTGGAAGACAATGCCAGCGGCATCCGTTTTGGCGGCGGCGTGCTGGTGCAATTGCCCGGGCCGCTCGAAGCCCGCGTCGAATACCGCCGCTCGCGCTATGACGATGTGGGCGAGGGTAGCTTCGGCACCGCGATCACCGATCAGGTGGTCGCGGGCGTCGGCATCCGCTTCTGAGCAAAAGCGAAGGGCCGGGGGAGCAATCCTCCGGCCCTTACTCCGTATGTGCGCGCGCGGATAGTTGCCGGGCATAGACCATGCCGATGGCGATCAGGCTCGCGCCCAGCGCGACGAAGCTGGCCACGCGCAGCAGCCCTTCGAGCCCGGCGGCATCCACCAGGAACACTTTGGCCACCGCCAGCAGCATCAGCACCAGCGAACCCACGCGCCAACTGCGCTGGCCGGTGCGCGAGCCCCACCACAGGAAGCCCAATGCCAGCACGATGCCGGTGAGCGAGCGCAGCAAATCCTCGCTCTGCGTCATCGGGGTGGAGATCAGGAGTGTGCCGGCAAACGCATGGCGCAGCTCGCTCAGCGCGTAGAATGCGATCAGCAGCATCATCGCCGCATCGCCCGCTCGGCGCAGCTTGGCATGGAGGATGCTCTCCCGATTGCGGAACACCCGCCACACGCCCAAGCCGGCTACAGCGTAAGCGGGCAAAAGCCAGTTGGCGATGGGCAGCGGCCCGACCGCCTGCTCGCTCCATAACGGGTTGTGGAGCGTGAAAGTGAAAAGCAGGAAGTGGAGCAGTCCAGCAGCCAACAGTGCGAGGGCGGGCCAGCGCAAATCGGGGCGCCAATGCAGCACGGCAGCACCGCTGCCGATCAGCAAAGCCTGCCAAACGGTGCGCTCTCCCATGCCGAGGGTCACGAATGCGGCGTCTGACGTGAGGTGGAAGGCCTGCTTGAAGGCGATGTGGAGCATGATCCCCTCGGCTACACCGGCCACAACGCCCAAGCCAATGGCCAGCCGCGGCTTCTCCCGCGCGGTGCAGCGCCAGCAGGCGAATCCCGCAGCAACAGCGAGAGGGAGCAGCTTGCGCGCTGCCTCATCAAGGCTCGGCAGCGCGCTATGCAGCATCGGCTCGCCGCCGAGCGCGGCCAGTCCGGCGATCGTCCATTCCGTTGCCGGGGCCAGTGCCCATAGAACGCCGAGCGAGAGCAGGGTCAGCCAAGCGCCGCTTCGTTCTGCAAGGAACCAGACCGCCGCGATGGCCGCGAGCGCCAAAGCAAAGGGTAGCGCGTCTGCTGGAATGATCTGGGCGGCAAACACGTAGCCGACCAGGCCCAGTACCGTCTCAGCGCAGCGCCTGCCTTGCGGCTGCCATTCGACATGTGCGAACGCAAGGAAAGGCAAAGCCGCCACACCCCAGCGGACCAGTGCGCGCGGCGTATCATGTTCGAACCCTGACTGGCCGAACGCCAGCGCCACTTCGTTGCCGAAACCGCCGGTCGTCGCCAGAGCGGCAAGCACCACGATGGCACCGCTCCACATCACGGCGGCCAGCGACCTGCGGCGGTTGCGGCGCACCAGTTCTGCAAGCGCGAGGGTTACCAGTGCCGCCCCGATGACTTCGGCCCAGTCGGGGATAATGACATGGGTGGCTCCAAACGCCAGCAGCGCGCTGGCTGCGACGGGAAGCGCTACCAGCCGGTTGACGGCAGTCTCCCCCGGCCATGCGCGCCATGCTCCGGCAGCGGCGATTGCGGCGAGCGCGGCAAGGCCCGCCGCCAGACCGAGGATTGCCATGGAGTTATCGGCAGAACCGAACTGCCACCAGCTCGCCATGCCCAGGCCAACGGCTCCCAGACTCAATTGGAGAATATGCATGAAGTCGCCGCGCTGCCGCCACACCATGGCCAAAGGCAAGCCAAGCCCGATGCCGGTAAGCGCTGCCGTCACGATCACGAAGTCCGCGACCGAAGGATCGCTCCAGGCGACCAGCAAGATCACGCCAAGCGCCAGCACCAGCAGATTGGCGGGCTGCATATCGGTGTTTCGCCATGACAGGATCGCCAAAGCAGCAGCCAACAGGAGATACAGCCCCCAGGTCAGCAGATCGAATCCCGCCAGAGTGACCAGCGCTGCCAGCTGCAAGGCGGCGACAGCACCTGCGAAAATGCGCGCGACGGGCACCGCGCTTTCTCGCTCCACCAGCAGCGGGATCGCTGCGCCGAGCGCAACCAGATAAAGGCCGACGGCCATGCGCTCGCTCAAGTCCACCGGTTGGCCGAGGAGCATCAGTAGACCCCAGACAAACCCGCCTCCCAGCGCCGCAAGGCCGAGCCAGCCATGCCCGAGCCGCCGCGCGGTCAAAGCGAGGCCTGCTGTCAGCAAAGCGAGATAGAAGGCGAGGATGGGCACGTTCGCCTCTTCGCTGGCCACCATGACGGGTGTGGCGAAGCCGCCGATCAGGCCCAGCACCGCCGTCGGCAGGCCGAAGCGGAAGGCAAGGCCGAGCGCGAGCGCGGTGACGAGTGCCAGCCCTGCAAAAGCGGCTGCCGGACCGATCAGTCCGTACATCGCTCCGGCCAGATAGAACGCTGCGTAAAGCGTGGCGATGCCCGCCCCGGCAAGCGCCTGTCGCACCCGTTCATCGCGGACGCGATCTGGCCAGCGATATGCCACCTCTGCCAATCCCAGCAGGACAAGCCCGAAAATGAAGCTGAGCGCCACCCGCACTTTGGGGCCGAGCAGGCCCGCTTCGATAGAATAGCGAACCAGAAAAATGCCGCCGACGGCCAGCGCAATCCCGCCGGCCCAGATCGGCAACCGTCGACCGAATATGTCCTCGAAATCGAAGCTGCGCGCGGGCTCGGGTTCAGGTTCGGGTTCGGGTTCGGGCTCTGGCGCGGGTTGCGGTGGTGCGGGCGGTTTGCTGGGCGGAAGTGGTGCGGAAGCTATCGCCGCTTGTGTGGCCGGATGGGCCTTGGCGACCGGCTCCGGGATCACCTCTGTTTCTGGTACAGGCTCTGCTTCCGGCTCGGCCTTTCTGACAGGGGCCGTTCTTGGCACCGTGCGCGTTGTCGGGATAACACGGACCGGTTCTACCGGAGGCGGGGGCGGAGGAGGCGACGCGGAGAGCGAGCGCGAGGAGATGAACTCCTCAAGCGAATCAAGCCGCCGCTCCATCACGCCCAGCCGTTGCCATAGCATGAGGCAGACAATCACCAGGCCGAATATGAAAATCCAATCCATCGTGCGGTGATGCTATATCCCGCCCGGCGTAAAGTCATGGCCCTCTTCACCCAGCGCTTCGCACAGAGTGTCGACCGCGCTTTGCAGCACTTCGGCGTTGGTCGAGCGGATGACGAAATTTGCGCCGACGCGGCCTTCGCGGAAGAAGGGGTAGCTGCCGATCTGGCAATCCTCATGCGCCGCCTCGATCGCGCGCAGGATCTCGGCCACTTCGCTTTCATTGACCCAGCAGCCCACGGTTTCGGTAAGCAGGGGCGCGCCGCCTTCCAACTGGCCGGTCAGCCCGTCGAGCATTTGCGCGGTGATATGCGGCACGCCTGCCATCAGGAAGACATTGCCGTGACGGATGCCCGGTGCGCCGGAAATGCGGTTGGGGATGAGCGAAGCGCCTTCGGGCACGCGCGCCATGCGCAGCCGCGCCTCGGTCAGTTCCAGCCCGCGCGCCTCGTAATAGGCGGCGAGCATCTCGCGCGCTTCGGGATGAATGGTTACCGCCACGCCCAGCGCCTGCGCCACCGCATCCACGGTAATGTCATCATGCGTCGGGCCGATGCCACCGGTGGTGAAGAGATAATCGTGGCTCGCCCGGAGCGCGTTCACCGCATCGGCAATCGCGCCCATATCGTCCGCCACCACGCGCACTTCGACAAGGCGGATGCCTTGCACCTGCAACCAGCGGGCGATCTGGTGGATGTTGGCATCCTGCGTGCGGCCGGAGAGGATTTCATCCCCGATCACCACCAGCGCGGCAGTCCAGATCTTGCCCTGTGCGGTCATGGCTTATTCGGCAGCGATGGACTGGTGGTCTTCGGCTGGCGTAGCTTCGGTGGCGCTGTCATCCACCGAATAGAACCGCAGCACCCCGTCGCGCACCGGACGCTGGCGAAAGTCCTTCACGTCCTCCAGATACTCGTGCTTCAGCGTCCACGGACGCTCCGGCCCGACCTTGGGCATCAGATGCTTGGCGCGCTGGAGATAGCCGGAGGAATAATCCCACGGCTCCACCGTCCCCGGCTCGTCCTCCGGCGCGAGTTCGGCGACCGCCACATTCGCGCCTGCCTTCGCCATGTCGTTCAGGACATCGCAGGCATATTGCGCGTTGCAATCGGCGCGCAACGTCCAGCTGGCGTTAAGATAGCCGAACACGAAAGACAGGTTTGGCAGATTGGAAAACATCGTCCCGCGATAGAAATAGTGGTCGGTGAAATCGACCGGCGCGCCGTCTTTGCGCACCGCTACCTTGCCCGCCAGCGCCAGCTTCAGTCCGGTGGCGGTCACCACGATATCGGCGGGCAGATAGTCGCCCGATTGCAGCTTCACCCCGCCCGCATCGAACCCGGCGATATGATCGGTGACGATCTGCGCCTTGTCCGCACGCATCGCCTTGTAGAGGTCGCCATCGGGGATCAGGCACAGCCGCTGCTCCCACGGATTATACGGCGGTTCGAAGTGCTTGGGATCGTATTTGTCGCCCAGTGAGGCGCGCTGCATTCCGCGCAATTTGTCCGCCAGCTTCTGCGGATTGCGGCGCGAGAGGCTGAAGATGTAGGCGCGGAACAGGATATTCTTGCGGCGGGTGAGCCAGTAGGCGGTCTTTTCCGGAAACCAGCGGCGGAAGCGGCGGTCCCACTTGTCCTGCCGCGGGCCCTTGCCCATCCAGGTCGGCGTGCGCTGGAGCATGGTGACGCTCTCCGCATCCTCCGCCATCGCGGGCACCAGAGTCACCGCCGTCGCACCCGAGCCGATGATGACGACCTTCTTGCCTTTGTAATCGAGATTGTCCGGCCAGAATTGCGGGTGCAGCACCTGCCCGCCAAACGCGTCCAGTTCGGGAATGTCGGCATCGTGCGGATTGTCGTAATCATAATAGCCGCTGCCGAAATAGAGCCAGCGCGCGGTGAGCGTGCTTTGCGTCCCGTCCTTGCGGCGGCTGGTAATCGTCCAGCGCGCGGTCTTGCTGTCCCAGTCCGCGCTCAGCACTTCCTCGCCGAAGCGCATATGCGGACGGATGCCGCGTTCATCGACCACGCGGTCAAGATATTCGAGGATGGCGGGGCCATCGGCAATCGCATCGTCGTGCTTCCATGGCTCGAACGAAAAGCCCAGCGTGTGCATATCCGAATCCGAGCGCACGCCGGGATAGCGGAACAAATCCCACGTCCCGCCCAGCTGGTCGCGCCGGTCGAGAATCACGAAGTCGCGCGTCGGGCAGTGCATTTTCATGTGCCCGGCCATCGAAATGCCGGAGAGGCCTGCGCCAATGATCAGAACGTCGGTATCGGGCTGGCTCATCGCATCCACTCGCAGTTTCGTTTCACTGGGCAACCTAATTGGGCAAACTGCCCGAGCCTGTAAACAGCGAATGGCCGATTGCGTCCGGATTGTCACTACCGCCCTCGGTTCCGAGGCCATAGGCGGCGCGCGCGGCTTTCACCGTGTTGGCGAGCAGACAGGCAATGGTCATGGGGCCAACGCCGCCCGGAACGGGGGTCACGGCGCGGGCGTGCTGCACCTCGTCGAAAGCCACATCGCCCACCAGCTTCGTCTTGCCGTCCTCGCCCTCGACACGGGTAATGCCGACATCGATGATCACCGCGCCTTCCTTCACCCAGAACCCGCGCACCAGACGCGGGGCACCCGCCGCAGCGACGATGACATCGGCCTTGCGCACGATATCGGGCAGGCCATGAGTGTGGATATGGGTGACGGTAACGGTCGCCTCGGCTTCCAGCAGCAGGTTCGCCACCGGCTTGCCGACAATGTTCGACTTGCCGATCACCACCACATCCTTGCCGGTCAGATCATCCACCACCGTGTTGATGAGCATCATGATGCCCAAGGGCGTGCAGGGAACGATGCCGCCGGTTCCGGTCGACAGGCGCCCGACATTGACGGGGTGGAACCCGTCGACATCCTTTTCCGGCACAATCGCGCCCAGCACTTTGCCCGTCTCGATATGCGCGGGCAGCGGCACCTGGCAGAGGATGCCGTGCACCTCGGGATCGACATTCAACCGCGCGATGAGCGTCAGCAGCGCGTCTTGCGAGATGGTGTCGGGCAGGCGGTGCTCGGTCGAGCGGATGCCTACCTTCTCGCACGCGGCGATCTTGCGGCGGACATAGACTTCGCTCGCCGGATCATTGCCCACCAGAATGACCGTCAGTCCCGGCGCCGGATGCCCTGCCGCCACAAGCTGCGCGACTTCGGCCTTGGTGACTTCGTCCAACTGCGCGGCGATGGCGCGTCCGTCGATAATCTCTGCCATGGGCGGTCTCGTCCTGCTGGTGCGCGGGGTGGTAATGGCGCGCTCTTAGCACTTCACCGGCAGTTTCCCAGCCCCTGTCCCACGCCCTGCCGCCTTTTGCTTGCCAGCATTGCCCCGCCTGCTGCACAAGCGCGGGCATGATGAGACTTATCCTGCTTTTCGCTCTGGCACTGCTCGCCATTCCCGCCGCTGCCTTGGCACAGGAAGCGGAGGGCAATCAGGAAGGTACCTGGGCGCTGCGCATCAACGATGCCACGATCTGGGTGTTCACCATGGACCGGCAAGAGGATGGTTCGTGGGAGGGCAACTGGCTGCGCCCCGCACGGTTTGAAGGCAATGGCGTCGTCTTTGTGGCCTTTTCGGGCGAGGAGCTGGTGACTGCCGCCGATGGCTCCGAACGCGAGGGGGTGGTGCAATTGCGCTTCCCGCCAACCCAGCGCGGCGGCACGGGCGATGTGCTGCATTTCGCCATGACCGGCGACTATACGATGTCGATGGAATATCTCGGCACCGAGCTGGAACCTTATCCGCTGGTGCGCGTGGTGCGCGGCACCGGCTTGGGGCCGTTTGCCGACGGCATGATTTACGACCGCGACAATGCACAGACCGTCGCCGATTACGATCCGGCGGATGAGCCGGACGAGGCGGAACTGGCGACGCCGGAAACTGCGGTAGCGGCAGAGGAAATGGCCGACCCTGTGCAGCCGTCGGACGATGCTGCAGATGAACCTGCCGACTCGGCTTTGCCGGTAGCGGAGGAGGACGCAGGCGAGCCGGAAGCAGAGGCTCCGCGCCCCTCGCGCATGACCGACGATTTCCTCGCCGGGCTTGACGCGGCGGACGGCGATGCGGCGGAAGTGGGGTCAGTGCCTACGCCCGATCCCATCGCCAGCGCGGACGAAAACACCCGCACCTGCTCCGATCTCGACCGGCGCAATCTCCCTGATCCCGCCGGACTCGACGCGCTATGGGGCGCGGATTACGAACAGCTTGGCGACGGGCTGGATATCCGCGAATATGTGATGGGCGACGGGCAGATCGCCCGCGTCACCGTGCTTGATGACCGGATTTACCTCAACCGCTGCGGCCCCGCGTAGCGAAGCAGGCTCTGGGAGCCGCAGCGTCTGGTCCCATTTACTCGGCCGAAGCGCGCCATTCGGCGAGGCAGCCATTCACCTTTTCTTCGATCTGCCGCTCGACCTCACGGCGCAGCGCGTTGCGCGTCAGGGTGAAGGTGAAACCGTCCTGACAGAAGGTCAGCGCGGCAAAACGACGGGTGCCGGTCACCGGCTCATCAACGAAGGAATAGCTTTGCAGCGAAATCGTCACGCCGCCATAGCACGATCCGGAATCCTCGCCGTCATCATAGACGATGGGCGAGATGTTGAGATTGAGATACAGCGCCAGCGCCCGCTGCGTTACCGCCATATCCTCGGTGCCCATTGGCACGCGGTTGGCGCGCAGCGTGTTGTTGGCCTGGTTGATCGCATCGGCATAGCGGATACCGCATCTGATCAAATCGGCATCGTCATTCTCGCCCAGCGTATAGACCGGCGGGTAAGCCTGCGCGGCGGCGGGTTGCGCGAGCGCGGCGCCAGCCATGGCGAGCCCTGCAAATACTGCTGTCTTGACCTTCATTATTCTTAGCCCCCTGTTTGGATCACACTGTTTGGATCACACTGTTTGGATCACTGTGGCGTGACGAGCGTAGTCTAACGGCACGCCGCGCCAAATCCAGCGCAGATTGCTGGCGTTACAGCAATTGCCGCCTACATGACGGCGATTGTCATAAAGAGGCCCTTCCGAACGCATGAAATATCTCGCCCCCGCCTTTGCCGCGCTCCCGATTCTGGCAAGCCCCGCGATGGCGCAACAGGCCGGTGAAGCGGCGGACGAGCCGGAAACGGTGATCGTCGTCACCGGCCAAGGCCTGCCCGAAACGCCTGCCGCGCCCGCCTATGCCTCGGTCACGCTGGAGCGCGAGGCGATTGTCACCAGCGCCAGCGGGCGGCTGGAAGATGTGCTGTCGGGCGTCGCGGGGTTCCAGCAATTCCGCCGGTCGGACAGCCGCTCGGCCAATCCTTCCGCGCAAGGGGCAACCTTGCGCGCGCTGGGCGGCAATGCGTCGAGCCGCGCGCTGGTGCTGCTCGACGGGGTGCCGGTGGGCGATCCGTTTTTCGGCTTCATCCCCTTCAGCGCCATCGCCCCCGAACAATTGGGCAGCATCCGCGTTACGCGCGGCGGGGGCTCCGGCCCGTTCGGTGCGGGTGCTCTGGCAGGCGTGATTGATATCACCAGCGCCGATGCCCGCACGCTTGGCCTCGTCAATGCCAGCGCCTTGGTGAATGCGCGCGGCGATAGCGAACTCTCGGCCAGCATCGCGCCCGAGCTTGGCGAGGGCTTCGCCGTGCTGCATGGCCGCTGGGATCGCGGGGAGGGCTTTTTCACCACGCCCGAAGACCAGCGCGTGCCAGCCACCACCCGCGCCACCTTTGACGCATGGTCAACCGGCGCAAGAGTGGTTCAGCCGGTGGACGCTGACTGGGAAGTGCAGGTCCGCCTGCTCGCCTTTGCCGATAGCCGCACCTTGCGCTTTGACGGGGCGGACAGCACCTCCGAAGGGCAGGACGTCTCGCTGCGGCTGGTGGGGCGGGGCGCGTGGGGCGTCGATCTGACCGGCTATGCCCAATGGCGCAATTTCACCAATGTCGTGATTTCCGCCACCCGCTTTGTCCCCGTGCTCGACCAGCGCGATACGCCCGCCAGCGGCCTCGGCGGCAAGATCGAGCTGCGCCCGCCGGTCGGCGGCGGGCACACGCTGCGGCTGGGCGCGGACTATCGCCGCAGCGAGGGCGAGCTGGCGGAGGATGCCTACTCCGCCTTCACCGGCAATCTGACGCAGAGCCGTTTTGCCGGCGGCGCGACCTCGACCTTGGGCGGCTTTATCGAAAATGACTGGCAATCGGGTGCGCTGACGCTGACCGGCGGACTGCGCGCGGATCGCTACACGATCACCGGCGGTTTTTTCCGCGCACTCGCCCCCGATGGCAGCGTGGTCAGCGATAACCGCTTTGCCGACCGCGAAGATTGGGAAGTCACCTGGCGCGCCGGAGCCTTGTTCGCGGCAAGCGATTCGCTGACTTTACGCGCGGCGGCCTATTCCGGCTTCCGTTTGCCGACGTTGAATGAATTATACCGCCCTTTCGTGGTCTTTCCGGTGACGACACAGGCCAATGAAACGCTGGAACCGGAGCGGCTGGAAGGCTGGGAAATCGGGTTCGATCTTGCTCTTGCCGAGGGCCTGCGCCTTGCGGCGACCTATTTCGACAACGAAGTGGAGGGCGCGATTGCCAATGTGACCGTGGCCGAAAACCTGCGCCAGCGGCGCAATCTCGATGCGATTTCCGCGCAAGGGGTGGAACTCGCCGCCTCGCTGGATCGCGGCGCTTTCGCGCTTGAGGGCACGCTGGTTTACACCGATGCGCAAGTGGTGGGGACAGGCTCTGCCGCCCCACTTGATGGCAATCGACCGCCGCAAACCCCGGAAATTGCAGGCAATCTGACCGCGCGCTACAGCTTTGCCGAAGGTGCGTTCGCCAGCGTGACGCTGCGCCATGTGGGCGCGCAATTCGAAGGCGATCAGGAGGACGATGTGCTTCCCGCCGCGACAACGGTTGATCTGTATGCGCAAGTACCGCTGGTCGCGCAGCTGGCGCTGGTGGGACGGGTGGAGAACCTGCTCGACGAAGCGATCATCACCCGCAACCAGGGCGGATCGATCGATCTGGGTGCGCCGCAAACCTTCTGGCTGGGGCTGCGTTGGGGGTTCTGATTACTCGGCGCTGGCGCAAGTGATGCACAAGGCCGCTTCGGGCCGCGCGGCCAGTCTGCCTTCCGAAATTTGCGCGCCGCATTGCACGCATTCGCCATATTCGCCGCGTTCGATTCGCAGCAGGGCGCGTTCGATCGAGGCGATGCTGCTCTGCATTAGCCGCCCCTTCGCTTCGAGCGCTTCGTCATCCTCCATCTGCACCGCGCGTTCGGAGGAATCGGGATCATGCGGCTCGTCGAGATCGCGCTCGATCCGCTGCAAACGTTCCTGCAAGTCGGCTAGTTGTGCTTCGAGCTGTGCCTTTACGCTATCCAATCCGGCCATGTCGTGAGCCCTCCCTGCTGGCTGTGATACCAGCATCGGTTAGCACCGCAACGGCGCGCTCACTTTGATCGAGAGCAAATGTGGCGCAGCTACCCGCCCGCGATCTCCACGCGGTAATCCAGCCCCAACCATGCGGCGAGGTTGGCGAGTTCGGTTTCCACGCTGTCGGCCATCAGAAAGGCGCTGTCAGGCGCGAAGGTCAGCACCAGTGCGTTCTTCTGGCGGCGCAAGCTGCTGCCGGTGAGCGAGATGCGCGTGCCAGCGCCGAGTTTGCGCCCCAGCCGGTTGGCCAGCCCCCATGCGGAGGCGCGGTGTAGCTGCTTTTCGCTGGCGAGGCGCAGATAAGCATCGACGATTTTGGGTGAGCCGCTGCTCGCCCGCAGCGCCTGCGCAATCATCGCGCGGCCCGTATGGTCGAGGCCCAGCCAGCGCTTTTCCATCGCCCAATCGGTGGAATGCGCCACCCGCATATTCGGCTCGATCCGTGCGGCGGCTTGGCCCAGCAGTGTGGCGGCGAGGCGGATGCGCTCGCTCCCGCGATTGCGCCCGTCAACCGCATCGGCCGTCCACGCGGCTTTCAGTGTCGCGTTGGTGATATTGGCGCCGCGCGGGGTGGCGAAATGCGTCACCGCGGTTAGCAGCGGATCTTGCTCGCGCTCGATATTGTTGAGCCGGTCAAACAGCAGGCCTTCGCGCAGGCCCCAAGCCGAAATCACCAGCGATTCCGGCGCAAATTCCCGCAAGATCACGTGCAGCATGGCGGCGGCATCGGGCAATCCGGCGGCGCGATTGGCGGAAATTTCGGAAATCCCCGTCAACTGTTCGGGCGCGGATCGGGCCAGGCGGCGGGCGATTTTCTCCGCCTCGGCTGGCGTCATGGCATAGGCCTGCGGATCACTGAGCGGATATTTGGCCTTGTGCATCGCATAGCTGGCCAGCGCCCGCCATGTGCCGCCGACCAGATAGAGCGGCCCGCCCTGTCCCTTCGCCCAGCCCGCCTTGGCAAGCTCCGCCCGCACTGCGGCGCGAAAACCCTTCGTGCCCCCCGCGCGCAAAGCGGGAAGCCGCAGCGTGCCGAGCGGCAGGCTGATCGCGTCATGGCAGCTTCCATTGTCCACCGCGACCAGTTCCAGACTGCCGCCGCCCAGATCGGCGACAATGCCCTTCGCGCCGGGAAAGGCGCCGATCACGCCATGCGCCGCCGCCAGCGCCTCTTCCTCTCCGGTAAGGACACGCGGCGACAGGCCCAGATCGCGTACCTTGGCGATAAAGGCAGGGCCGTTTCCGGCATCGCGCGATGCGGCGGTGGCAACGCTGGCGACATCGCTGACGCCCAGATTGTCGAGTATCGCGGCAAAGCGGCGCAAACCGGCCAGCGCCATCGCCTCCGCTTCTTCAGGGATCATGCCCGTCACCGCCAGATCGCGCCCCAGCCGCGCGGTGACTTTCTCGTTCAGCCAGACATTGGGCGCGCGCTTGGGGCCGGAATAGACCACCAGCCGCACAGTGTTGGAGCCGATATCGATCACCGCCCGGTCGGGCGTTTCGATGGCCTGTGCTGATCGACGGGAAGGAGGGGGGCTCACGATGCCGGCTTGCGCAACGTCAGCTTGGGCACACCGCTTTCCTTCAGCGCCTCTCCGCGCCCGCTGAGCGATGGGTTGGTCATGAAATATTCGTGGCAGTTAAACCCGCCCCGCTCAAGCCCGTCAGCCGGGGCGACGCGCTGGTAATCCCCGGTTTCGCCGTCGAGCAGCCAGCTTTGCTGGGTGTCGATCAGATTGGCGAGCAGCACCTGGTCAAGCACCTGATCGTGCACCGTATCGGTCTGGATCGGCACCAGCGATTCCACCCGGCGGTGGAGGTTGCGCTCCATCATGTCGGCGCTGGAGATATAGACCTTGGCGGTGTTGCTGGGCATCGGCTCGCCATTGCCGAACGCATAAATGCGGCTGTGCTCCAGAAACCGCCCGATCACCGATTTGACGGTGATGTTGTCGGAAAGGCCGGGCACGCCCGGGCGCAGGCAGCAAATGCCGCGCACCACCAGCATGATCTCGACACCCGCCTGGCTCGCTTCGTACAGCTTGTCGATCACGCCTTGCTCGGTGATCGAGTTCATCTTCGCCCAGATCGCAGCAGGCTTGTCCGCGCGGGCCAACGCAATCTCGTGGTCGATATCCGCGATGATCCGTTCGTACAGGTTGAGCGGGCTGATCGCGAGGCGTTCCATCGATTGCGGCTCGACATAGCCGGTGACGAAATTGAACAGCTTCGCCGCATCGCGGCCCAAGGCGGGGTCGGCAGTGAAATAGCTTAGATCGGTGTAAATCTTCGCCGTGACGGGGTGGTAATTGCCAGTGCCGAAATGGCAATAAGTCCGCGCGCGGCCCTCTTCCTGCCGCACCACCATAGATACCTTGGCGTGGGTTTTCATGTCGATGAAGCCGTAAATCACCTGCACCCCGGCGCGCTCCAGCTCGCCTGCCCATTTGAGGTTCTGCTCTTCGTCGAAGCGGGCTTTCAGCTCGACCACGGCGGTGACCGATTTGCCCGCTTCGGCAGCTTCGATCAGCGCGTTGATAACGGTCGGCTGGTTGCCTGCGCGGTAAAGCGCTTGCTTGATCGAGATCACCTTGGGATCGGCCGCGGCCTGGCGGAGGAAATCCACCACCACTTCAAAGCTCTCGTAAGGGTGGTGGATGATGATGTCCTTCGCGCTGATGGCGGCAAAGGCGTCTCCGTCATGCTCCAGAATGCGCTCCGGATAGCGCGGACTGTAGGGGGTGAATTTCAGATCGTGGCGGTCTTCATCGACGACTTGGGACAGGCCGGAAATGCCGATCATGCCCGTGGTTTTGGTGACGAAGGCCTGTTCCAGCTCCAGCTTGTCGCGCAGCAATTCCTCGGCTTCGGGATCGAAACTGTCGTCGATCTCCAGCATGATGACCTGCCCGCGCCGCCGCCGCTGGATGGCACTGCGGAAGAAGCGAACCAGATCCTCGGCCTCTTCTTCGATTTCCATGTCGCTGTCGCGCAGGATGCGGAACACGCCATCGCCCACGATGGTAAAACCGGGGAAGAGCAGCTTGGCATAGCGGCATACGAGCCGTTCGACCGGCACGTAGATCGCCTCATCACCCAGCACCTCTTCGGGGATACGGACAAAGCGCGGCAAGGCACCGGGAATCAGCACCATTTCTACCAGCTGGCTGCTGTCCGAATTGCGCGTGAGGTTGAACAGCGCGCCGATGCCGCCATTGGCCACAAAGGGGAAGGGATGCGCGGGATCAAGCGCCTGCGGGGTCAGCACCGGCATGATGTGATTGACGAAATAATCGCGCAGCCAGCGATGCGCGTCTTCCTCGATCCGGTCTTCGCCTGCCAGATGGATGCCTTCGTCCTCCAGCAGCGGTTGCAGCCTTGCGAGCGTAGCCTGCTGCTTGGCTTCGAGCTCGCGCACCTTGGTGCCAATCGCGGCGAGCTGCTGCTTGGGCGTGCGTCCGTCGATACTGGTCTGCGTCACCCCGCTGCGCACCTGGCCTGCAAGGCCCGCCACGCGGATCATCATGAATTCGTCAAGATTGCTGCCCGAAATCGAGAGGAAACGCAGCCGTTCTAGCAGGGGGTAGTTGGCGTTGTTCGCTTCTTCCAGCACGCGGTCATTGAACGCCAGCCATGAAAGCTCGCGGTTGAAATAGCGTTCCTCGGCAGAAAGTTGGGACAGATCACCTCCGGCATTGGTGGCATCGGCAGACGGGGGCTGGGGAGTGCTGGCCATGGCAGACCCTTAATCGCCCCTTTGCCCTGCGCGCAAGAGAGGGCGCGCGGCGGACACAATCACGCCCAGCTTTCGGCCAGATCGCTCGCTTTGGCGATGGCGCTGATGCCGCGTTTGCCGTCGCTGCGATCCAGCTGGACGATCACGTCGATGACGCTGGCGGCATAGGCGATGGTGTCGCTGCGGGTGAGGCCGATCCCCGTCTGCATCACCATCAGCGCCAATTGCTCCAGCGCGCCGCGCAGGCTGTTGGCGTGAATGGTGGAGAAGCTGCCAGGATGGCCGGTGTTGATCGCGCGCAGGAAGCTGACGCTTTCCGCCCCGCGCAATTCGCCCAGCACGATCCGGTCGGGCCGCAGGCGCAGCGCGGATTGCAGCAATTCGTTGGCGGTGACTTTCGCTTCGCCCAGCTCGCCCTTCACCGCGACAAGGCCCACGCTGTTGAGGCCGGGGAATTTGAGTTCGGGCGTATCCTCCACCAGCACCACGCGCTCCTCGCGCGGGATTTCGCCCAGCATGGCGTTGAGGAAAGTCGTCTTGCCGGTACTGGTGCCGCCGGAAATCAGGATCGTTTTGCGCGCCCTGATCGCGGCGCGCAGGAAGGCAATAGGTTCGGCCTGCGGATCGGGCAAAACGGGCTCGGCGTGCGGGGTCAGCGGGCCTGCATCGTAAGCATCCAAAGGCAGATCGAGTCGGCGGTGGCGGCGGATCGACATCGCCCAGTGCTTGCGGGTAGCGGGCGGGCCGCAGAACTGGATGCGCGCGCCGCCATACTCATCCGCGGGTAGCGTCGCGCCGAGCAGCGGATGTTCGCGGTTGATGCCCTGATGGCTGACCCGCGCGACTTGCTCGGCCAGCCGCTGCACCAGCTTGTCGGTAATCTCGGCGCGCTCGATACGGGTCATCCCGCCCGACACGGCCGCGTCTTCGATCCACATTTCCCCCGGGCCGTTGACGAGGATTTCGGTGACCGTGTCCCGCTCCAGCCATTCGCGGAACGGTGCGAGATAGGCGTCGAGATAGACCGAACCGCCGCCCGCCAGCTGTGCTGCGTCCGACCCGGCATCATCGGGCAAGGGATGGAGGTCGCCGTTCATCGCAACCGCCTTACCGGCGCACCGCCGGAGCCGTGCCGAAATCGAGATCGCGCGCGGTGTAGACGCGGATCGGTTCGCCCATGCCCACGCGGATGGTCGGCGAGCGTTGGCCGTCCTGCTGCAAGGCGGTGCTGGCCGCGCTTTGGCCACCGCCGAGCACCACCGAGGCACCGCCGCTGGCAATATTGGTCAGCCCTCCGATCACCGACAGCAGCATGGCCGAGCCGAAACGGCTGAAGAAATGCGTATCGACTTCGCCTTCCAGCCCCGCTGTCCCGTCAAACGCGGTGCCGGGGCTTTGCAGCGCGACCGAGACACCATCGGGCCGGATCACCCGTTGCCAGATGACATAGGCGCGGCGCTGGCCTGCCTGCAGCCCGCTCTGGTACTGGCCGACCAGGCGGCTGGAGCGCGGGATCAGCACGCGGCTGCCATCATGGCTGCGCACATCCTGGCTCACCACCGCGCGGACATAGCCGGGGACATCGGTGTTGATCGCGGTTTCGAGGATTGCGGGGATCATCGTCCCCTGCGTCACCGTGGTCGCCGGGTTGAAATCGACCGAGGCGCTCGCCGTCCCGCCACCGACTCCGCCGACGCGGGCGGCAAAATCATTCGCCCCGCCCGAGCCGGGGATTGTCGCATTGGGCTGCGCGGCGCTTGCCGCCTCGGCCTGCGCGGCGACAGCGGCGGCGGAGGAGGGCGCGGTGCCGCCATCGAAAACGAGCGTGGGGGAATTGAAATTGGGCGGTGCGGCAACCGGCCCCGCGATCACCGTCGCATCGGGGGCGCGGGTCAATTCGACGGGTTGCACCGTGGCTCCGCCCACCGGCTGCGTCACCGCTGCTGCGGTCGCATTGGCGCTGGGCAAGCCGTCGGTCGGCGTAGTGCCGGGGGCGACGGCCATATTGGGTGCGGTGTTGGGCTGGGCGACTTGCTGGTCTTGAGCATCCTCGCTCGCCGGACCATCACTCGTAGACAGGACTCCCCATGCGCCAGCTCCGACAAGTGCGACAAAGGCGATCCCTGCCAGTAGTCCGATTGTATCGGCCCGCGCATTGCGGTTGGCGACTGCCGGATAGGCGGTGCGGCTGGCGAGATCGATGCTCTCCTCGCTCGCGCTGTCACGCGGATCGCCTTCGCTGGCGGCACTTTCGCCCGGAAGCTGATTCGACTGTTTCATCGTCTGATCCCTTCCTCTCAGTCGCGTTCCGCCGAACGGGCTGTGCCGTCCGCCAGATAGCCGCCGCTGGTGCCCTGATTGACGAGCAGCGCCTCGTTGTCGCCCGATCGCAGGATGATTTCCGCCGGCACCAGGTCAAGCACGATCGTATCGCCGCGCACTGCGTAATTGACCGGGCCTTCATTGCCTTCGTGATCGGTCAGCAGGATCGCGGGCATGGCGCGGTCGCCCGGCCAGGTAAGAAAGGTCGCCACGCCATTGTCATAGACTTCGCTCGGCATCAGGCTGGTGTCGCCGGTGCGCACCCAGCTGAAATTGAGCATGGCGGGATCGAGCACGGCATATTCGTCATTCGCCGCGGCTGTTTCCAGCGCATTGGGTGCGCCTGCGCCGACCAGCGTATCGGGGCCGTCCTCTTCTTCCTCGGGCGGGAGCAATTCGGCGGGATAGATGAAAGTCAGGATATACACCGGCGTGCGCGTATCGGGCACTGCCACCAGATCGAAGAGATAGGTGAAGCGGTTGGTGATGACCGTCATATTGGTCGCCGCGCGCGGCAGCAGCGGTTTGACGAATAACAGATTGGCGCGGCGGTTGGGCGTCACCTGCCATGCGGCGCTGTCTCCGATGGCGACGTTTTCAATCGTCTCGCCCTCGCCGAAGCGGATCGTGCTCTGCACATTCACACGGCCTTCGACCCGCACGACGCTGTAGGGATCATACAGCCGCTCGACCAGGCGCGGGTCTTGCGCCGCGGCGGGGGTAGCGAGCGTGGTCAGCGCCAGCACTGCCATGATGATGGCGTGGCGGATCATGTCATTTTCTCCGTAGAGAGTCGTTGGGAGCGCACAGGGGCGGATTTGAAACGGCTGCCGATGCCGCGCGCGCGGGAAGGCAGGCTGCTGTTGGAGGGAGCCGCCTGTGTGGCGGCGGCACCGCCGATAATGCGCGTTTCGCGGGTGGTCGTGCTGCTGCCCGCCGCACCTGAATCATTCGCTGCCATGGGCACCGCCGCTGCCGCCACGCGCACATCGCGGGCGACGGCGGGGGCCAGTTGCCGCGCGCGGTCGCTTGCGGTGGCGGTGGCCAGCGCCGGATTGACCGCCGGAATCGCCATGGTCGACGCAGGCGTTGGCGCAGGCGCCTGCGGGCGATCATCCGCAGTACGCACCAGTCCGAATACGCTCCACCCGCTGACCATGGTGGTGAGCACTTTCAGTACCATAAACATCAGCGCCAGATGCACCGCGCCAATCATGAAAAAGGCCATCGCGGGCCGCACGTCGATCTCGCCGGGCGAGCTGGCAAGGCTGGACAGCACGGGCACCGCCAGTTCGAGCATCAGCGTCCCGCCCAACACCGCAAAGAGCGGCGTCAGGGCCATTAACACCACGGCTTTCAGCCAACCCGTAAACAGGCCGCGCGTGCCATCGAACAGGGCCGTGAGAATGAAGATCGGGCCAAGCCCCATCAGAATGGCAAGTGCGATTTTGCTCGTCGCCAACACGCCGACAGTGCCCAGAAGGAGCATCGTTCCACCGGACCACAGCAGACCCGGCGGCGAAAATATGCTGGTGTTCGCATCCATCGCATCCCCGCCAGATGCTTCCATCAAAGCCAGCATCACCGCATCTAGTTTATCGGCGAAGATAATGGTGGCAGAACCGTCCGAATCCATAATTACCGATGCGAGCGAATCCGGGCCGGTTACGAACAGGGAATAGAAGACTTGTTGGAACAGTAGCCAACTCGTCGCGAAAGTGACGACGAGCACTAGCGTGACCATTTTCGGGGTAAGCGATGCCAACCCGATGCGCGTCCTTCCGGTGACCAAGGCATACCCGATCAGGGCAACGAAAATAACCAACACTGCCGTCAGCGTGGGGCCGAGAGCGCCGCCCTCGGCAAACAGATTGTTGAACGCCGCCTCGCTCATCGCATTGGCGGCGCAGTCGACACCACGGAGGCTCGCGCCGATGCCTGCGCCGACCGCTTCCATCTGGCGCTGGCAGTCCGCTGTCATGACGCCCAATGCGCTCATTCGGCGGCCTCGCGGTTGCTATCCGACACCACCCCGTCGGGGCCGGGCCAGACATGGCCGGTCAGCGCGGGATACCATTTGGCAGGCGCATTGCCGAGCGTGGCGCGCAGATCATCCAGCCGCCGCACACTGCTTTCGCGCCCCGAGAGGATTGTCAGCACTTCGGGCGCATTGGATAGATCGAGCCGCACGACCACGCTGGCATCGGGCTGGCGGACAAGGAAGCAGCGGCTATGCGCGGGCAGCGATTTGATCAGCGCCAGCTCGTGCTCGGTCAGACCGAAACCGTCGCAATAGTCTTCGTAGCGGGCGCGGGCGTTGGGCATGAAGACCATGGTGGCGGTCTGCTCCACCAGCGCGGTGCTGATCTTGGAATCGAGCGCATCGCGCGCCGATTGCGTGGCAAAGCCCACCAGCGCATTGCGTTTCCGCAAGGTCTTCAGCCAGTCGCGGATGCGGGCTGCGAAGACCTCGTCATCCAGCGCCTTCCAGCCTTCATCGATCAGGATCATCGCCGGATCGCCGTCCAGCCGCTCGTCAATGCGGTGGAACAGATACATCATGGTCGGCGTGCGCAGCTTGGGGTTTTCCAGCAGCGCGGTCATGTCGAAACCCATCACGCGGGTGGTGAGATCGAGATTGTCCGTCGCATTGTCGAACAGCCAGCCATGCTCGCCGCCCTGACCGTCGTCCGAGCCGATCCATGCCGAAAGACGGTCAGCCAAATCGCCCGGCTGCGGGCGGCGGCTGCCGGAAACCAGCTCTTTGAAATGGCGCAAGCGGCGCAGCGAGGGCGCATTGGCATAGGCCGCGTCCACCGCCGTGGCGATGGTGGCGGCTTCTTCCGGCCCTTCGGCTTGCAGCAGCACGCTGAGCCAGTCGCGCAGGAAAGCGCGGTTGGTGGGGTTATCTGGCATGGCGAGCGGGTTGAAACCGGTCGGCTGGCCCGAGGCAATCCGGTCGTAATTGCCGCCAATGCCGCGAATGAACAGTTCCGCGCCGCGATCCTTGTCGAACAAAACCGTGCGGGGTGCGAATTTCTGCGCCTGCGCGGCGAGGAAATTCATCACTACGGTCTTGCCCGAACCCGACGGGCCGATAACCGAGAAATTGCCCAGATCGCCATTGTGGAAGTTGAAGAAGAAGGGGGTGGAGCTGGTGGTTTGCAGCAGCGTCACCGCGTCGCCCCAGTGATTGCCTTGCGCCTGCCCCAGCGCGAAACCGTGCAGGCTGCCAAAACTCGCCATATTCGCCGTCGAGATCAGCGAGCGGCGCACCACATATTGCTCGTTCCCCGGGAACTGGCCCCAGAAGGCGGGCTCCAGATTGGTGTCCTCGCGCACGACGATCGCGCCGGTATCGCCCAGCGCTGCGCCGACCGCGGCTGCGGCATCGTCGAGCCGATCGAGCGAGCGTTCGCGCACCAGCACCGACAAATGGTGATCGCCAAAGCCGACGCTGCCCGCGCCCAGTTCGTCGCGCGCGGCCATCATGTCCGCCCGCTCGGCCTGCGCGTCCTCGTCGGCGCTGCGCAACCGGCGGATCGCGAGATCGATCCGCTCGCGCGCGCTCTGGCGTTCCTGCGGCGCGAACGTCTCGGTGACGATCATTTCATAAGGCAGGCGCAGCATCGGATCGAGCAGGCCGGGATGGGTTGCCTCGGGATAGTCCTTCAGGCTGAGCATGGCGGAAAAATCCGCCCCGCCGCTGCCGCGCAATTCCATCGCATCGAGCCCGAAGCTGGCGCGGCGATAGGGCAGCATATCGCCGATATCGGTTTCATCCGAGGGCCGCCGCACCGGGCGCATTTCGCCATTATAAAGCGCGGAGAGCAGCTCCAGCGTTTCGTTGAACAGCTCGCCGTTCGCGCCGCGATAATCGCCCAGCGGCTGCGCGCCATATTCGGCAAGGCTGGCCGCGAGCGCCTGCACCGCGCCGCGCAAGGAGCGTAGATCGCGCGGATCGATCTCATCCGCCTCGCGCGCCTTGCCTTTGAACCATTTGCTTGCCCGCTCGACCAAGCCTGCCTTGCCGCGCGCTGGACGGCGCACAAGCGTGACGAACTGGTCATTGACGAAAAGCGAGCCGGAGGAGAGCTTTTCGCGCCAGCGCCGGTCGATATGCGCGGACAGCGGGTCTTCAAACGTTGCGTCCAGCTCCACGCTCACGCGGCGGCGGATGACGTGGTGATAGAGCACAAAGCGCGCATCAAGGTTCGACCGCAGCATCACCTCGCGCGTTTGCGCATGGGCGTTCAGCGCGTCGGTTTCCTCGGTCTCGAACAGCAGGCCGGGCACCTGCAGCGCTGCCATCAGCGATCCGTCGCGCAGCAGTAGGACGCCGTCGTCGATCAGCCGCGCATAGGGCAGGCGGTCACCAGCCTGCGCTTCCTTCGCGCTCCAGGCCGCGGCTCCCAGCCACTTGTTGCTCATGCTGCGTGCTCCAGAATATTCACGGCGCGTAGGAATTGCAGCCCCAGCGCGCATAATTGCGCACGCGGGGGCATTGCGAAACCTTGGTGACCCACAGGTCGATAATCCGCGGCTCCCGCAAGGAAGCGAAATAGCCGACCAGGTGCATCACCAGCGCCACGGGAACGAACCACCAGCTTTTCAGGATAAGAAAAGCAATGGTCGACACCATCATATTGATGATGAAAAAGTTCATCGTCACGCCCGCAAACATTTGCGGACGGGTCAGCGCGCGATGGACGGGGTGGCGGATCAGCGGCATGGGGGCGGGTGCCTCAGCCTGCCGCGCTCTGGATGCCGCCGACGATCGACGCCGCGCCGAAAATGATGAACACGCCGATGATCACGGTCGCGCCGAAACGCCAGTTCACCCGGCCCGTCAGCATCATGAAGCCGACGGCGGCCACCGCCATGACCGCCGCCGTTGTCGCGATCTGGCCGAGTAGCACGCCCTGCATCCAGCTGAAGGCATTGTTGATCGGCTGCGAACCGGCAGGATCCTGCGCCATCGCGGCGCTCGGCAACAGAAGCGTGAAAAGCGCGGCCAGTCGGGCCAAAGAAGCGCGGAGCGGTTGAAGCATGATTATCGTGTTTCCCGGGAGTGATAAGCGAGGCGGCCCAAAATGGCGGCCACATAGTTTTGTGTTTCACGGATGCGCGGAACGCCGCCTGAACGGATCACCCGCTCCGGCCCTGCATTATACGCTGCCAGCGCCAGTTCAAGATTGCCGTTAAACCGGTCAAGCTGCTGGCGCAGATAGCGCGCGCCGCCTTCCAGATTGGCGAAGGGATCGTTGGAATCGACGCCAAGATCGCGCGCGGTGCCCGGCATCAGCTGGGCAAGGCCGCGGGCACCGGCGGGCGAAACGGCATTGGAGCGCCAGCGGCTTTCCTGCCAGACCAGCGCTTCGATGAGAGCAGGGCTGAGATTATACCGCGCCGCCAGCATGGTGACATGATCGACATAGGCAGGCGGGATATGCGCCAGCACATTGCCGGCAGAGGGCGTAGCGGGGTTGATGTTCGTTGCGGGCAAGCCGGTTGAAGGCGCGCTGGCACCAAAGCTGGGTGCAACTGCCGAGCCTGCGAGCCCGCCGGTGACCCACGCCGCCTCGCCATCCGCACCGATTTCCATGACCTGCGCCTGCGCCTGCGCGGGAAGCGCATAGGCACAGCACAGCATTATCATGGCAATTGCGCGGCGATTGCGCGGAATCATGCAAAGACCCTCCAGCAGCGAGGCCTTTGCTTACACGAAATGACACGGCTGTGACAAACCCGCAGGATTGCGTCCGCCACACAAAAATCGACCCGGACGCGGAAGGAACACGCGCACCGGGCCGAGGCAGCTTCACTTCCAGCAGTGAAGAAACGGGGTATTGCGGGGCTTAGCGGGCCGCCAGCCGGTAATTTTCCAGCGTGCCGAGCGCCATCAGGGCGACGCGGCGGGAATCGACCCAGCGACCATCCGCCAGCTCCATATCGTAGCGCGTGCTGCTTTCCAGCGCCGCTGTATAATAGAGTCGCGCTTCCTCGGCATTGCCGAGCTGCTGATGGACGCTGCCGAGATTGATCAGCGTCGCCGGATCTTCCGGATCAGCCGCATGGGCAGCTTCGAGAACCGCAAGCGCGCCCTCAAGATTGCCGTTGGCGATTTCCTCGTAAGCGACATTCAGGACTTCGGGATCGGCGTCAGCGACCGGCGGCAGCATGGCCGCCTGGGCCAGCATGAGCGGCGCGAGTGTTAGCGTTGCAATCATAACTCTCTCCTTGTTCTGGGCACTTTGTGCGCCTCCCAGCATCGAGATGCAACAAAACTGTAACATTGTCATAAATCTGAAACACGGGCCTGTGCCTTCAGCCCCTCCGACCAAAGGTGGATAAGTTAATGCAAAATCTTTCAATGCTTTATGGGACTTGACTGGCAGATTCCCCAAACCGTCACAGTATCGCAAATAAACCGTCACACCGCAGGCCTATTGCCCCCCTCGCGACATCGATCCCGTTGCTTTGCAATTCAAACGATCCTCATGAGGGGCTGTAAGCTGTGACCAAACTATCCCGTTCACTCATCATTGGTAGCTCGATTCTGGCGCTCGCCGCTTGCGGCCCGGAAGAAATTGCTTCGCCCGGCACCGGCGGCAATGTCATCATCAACAACCCGGCACCGACGCCGGCACCGACCCCGACTCCCACGCCGACCCAGGCGCTGGTGACCCCGGCTGGCGGCTGCCCGACCATCGCCGATGCACAGGGCCTGACCGACGAAGGCACGATCACCGGCCCCGAAGGCACCTGGCGTGTGTGCACCCTGCCGGCCCGCCTCAACGTCTCTTCGACGCTCCCGCGCTTTGACGGCCTCCTGTACCGCATCGCTGGTGAAACCAATGTTGGCACCGACGGCGGCCCGGCTGCCGATGCTTCGGACGGCCTCTCGGACACCAACGTGACGCTCACCATCGATCCCGGCGTGATCCTCTACAGCTCGGGTTCGGGCTTCCTCAACGTGACCCGCGGCAACCGCATCAACGCCGTCGGCACCCCGCAGATGCCGATCATTTTCACCAGCCGTGACAATGTGGTGGGCTTCAACACCAACAACCCCAACGCTTCGGGCCAGTGGGGCGGCGTGGTGCTTTCGGGCCGCGCTCCGGTTACCGATTGTATCGCACCGGGTGCAACGCCTGGCACGGTGGATTGCGAACGTCAGGTTGAAGGCGCTGTGAACCCCGCCCTGTTCGGCGGTGCGTCGCCGGGCGACAGCTCGGGCAGCATGCGTTACGTGCAGATCCGCTTCTCGGGCTTCGTGCTGTCGGGCAATAGCGAGCTGCAGGCGCTGACCACCGGCGGCACCGGTCGCAGCACCGTGCTCAACCACATCCAGTCGGTCAACTCGTCGGATGATGGCGTCGAATTCTTCGGTGGCATCGTCAACATTGCGAACCTGATCGTGGCGGGCGCGGAAGACGATTCGCTCGATACCGACACCGGCGTGAAGGCGAACATGCAGTTCGTGATCGCTGCGCAGCGTCCTGATGTCGGCGATACGATCATCGAGGCGGACAGCGACAACGGCCTGTACCAGCAGACCCCGCGTCAGAACACGACGATCGCCAATGCGACCTTCATCCAGCGCAACAACCGTGACCAGGTCATCCGCATCCGCGGCGGCACCGATTACGGCCTGTACAACACGCTGGTGATCGATGCTTCGTCGGCTGGCACGCCGTGTATCCGCATCGACCAGACCGAAACCATCGCTGCCACCAATCCGGGCGGTGATGAAGTGGGTGCGCCGCGCTTCAACTCGGTGGCCCTCGATTGCGCCACCGACTTCCGTGCGGGCAGCAGCGGTGTCTCGCTGGCCAATACCGAAGCGGTGTTCAATGCCGGCACTGGCAACAATGCCAGCTTCACCAACACCATCGTCAACGGCTACCTCAACGGTGCCAACGAGACCGGCTTCACCCCGATCTTCGACGTGACGACGCTGAACAATAACGGCTTCAGTTTTGTGGCCACCAACTTCATCGGCGCGGTCAGCCCGACCGATGACTGGACGCAGCGTTGGACGTGTAACTCGGCGGCCGTGAGCTTCGGCACCAACAATACCGGCGACTGCACCAGCATCCCGGTCTTCTAAGTGGCTTTGGAGGGGGCTGCGGGCATGATTATGTGTCTGCCTGAGGCCCCCTCTGCCGCATTTGCGAGCGGAGCCTTGGCGTCCGCTTATGACATTCTGGATCGTATGCGAGGGATTCCCCGATGATGACCACTGGCAAGAAGCTGGCGGCTTTGCTCCTCTTCACCACCGCCCTCACCGTGCCGGGTGCGGCATTTGCCCAGGCAACCCCTGAAGAGGAAGCGGCGAACACGCCCTCCACGCAGGATCCCGGCGATGCCGATCCCGAGGATGAGTTCGAGCAACCCGATATTTCCATCCCCGGCGGCAATACGATCATCGTGACCGGCCGCGTCAACCGCGATCCGGTGCAAAGCTCCAGCCAGGTTGTCGACGTTGTCTCGAGCGAGCAGATCGCACGCCAAGGCGAAGGCGACATCGCCGGCGCTCTGGGCCGCGTGACCGGCCTTTCGGTGCAGGGTCAAGGGTTCGTCTATGTTCGCGGGCTCGGTGACCGTTATTCGCTGGCGCTGCTCAATGGCCTGCCGCTGCCTTCGCCCGAGCCGCTGAGCCGCGTGGTGCCGCTGGATATTTTCCCCACCAACGTCATCGCCTCCTCGCTGGTGCAGAAGACCTATTCTCCCAACTTCCCCGGCGAATTTGGCGGCGGTGTGATCAACCTGACCACCCGCGCCATTCCCGATGAAAGCTTCATCACGCTGAGCACCGGGCTGAGCGCCGACACCGAAACAACGTTCCACAACGGCCTGTCCTATTACGGCTCGGACTATGACTGGTTCGGCTTTGACGACGGTACCCGCGATGCGCCGCCCGCGCTGCAAACCTATTTCGGCAGCGGCCTGCGGTTGAGCGACATTCCGCTCGATCCCTCGCAGAACATCGACGGCGCGCCGGTAACCCAGCAGGATATCGCGCAGCAGCTGGGCAACCCCAATCTAGTGCTGTTGCAGACGATCGGTGACATTCCGGCCAATTGGTCGGCGGGTCTGACCGCGGGGGCCGCGATCGACGTTGGTAGCGACGGCCAGTTCGGCATTATCTTCACCGGCTCGGTGTCGAACCGCTGGCGTACGCGCGACATCACCGCGCAGACGATCTTGGCCGACTTCTCGCTCGATACCGATTTCAACGATCTGGTGACCGACAACCGTTCGCTGGTGAACGCCATGCTCGGCTTCGGGCTGGAAATCGGCGATCATCAGTTCCGCTTCACCAACCTGTATATCCGCGACACGCAGAAGTTGGCGCGGCTTTCGCAGGGTGAGGATTTCCAGGACGACGATAGTGTCCAGCAGCAGCAGACTGCTTGGTACGAACGGCAGCTGATCGACACCCAGTTGGTGGCCGAGCTGGAATTTGGCGACCTTGGCGTCGATCTGCGCGGCGGCTACGCCCGCACCGACCGTGAAGCACCTTACGAATACACCTTCACCTACGTGCGTTCGAACACGCCGGGCGAGCTCGGCAACACCTTCATTAACGTGCTCGACCGCCAGACGGGCGACGCTTCGGTGGTGTTCTCCGACCTGCAGGAAGAACTGTGGTCGGGCGGCATTGACCTTAGCTACCCGCTGTTGGACAGTCTCGCATTGACGGTGGGCTACGCTTACAGCGACACCATCCGCTTCTCCGAGCGCCGCGAATTCCTGTTCAACGCACCCACCAGCCTGCCCGACGCGGTTGGCGCGCTGCGCCCCGACCTGCTGCTGGGCGATGCCATCATCGACTTCTTCGATATCGGCCTGATCGAATCGACGCAGTCCGATCCGGCCTTCGACGCTGGTCTTGAAGTTCATGGCGGCTACGGCAAGATCAACTGGGAGCCGGTGTTTGGCCTCAGCGTGGATGCCGGCGTGCGTTACGAACGCGCGACGCAGTTCGTGCGCCCGGCCGAAGTCTTCGCCACCCCGTCGGTCTCGACCGCTTCGACCTCGCTCGAAAACGAGTACTGGCTGCCAGCAGCCACGATCACTTTCGAGCCGATCGAGGACTTGCAGCTGCGCGCCAACGCCTCGCGCACCATTGCCCGCCCGCAGTTCCGCGAGCTGATTTTCCAGACCTTCTACGATCCGGAAACCAACCGCCAGTTCAACGGTAACCCGTTGCTGATTGATAGCGAGTTGACCAATTACGAAGTTCGCGGCGAATATTATCTGGGCGGGGGTGACCGCATCTCGGTCGCCGCCTTCTACAAGGATATCCAGGACCCGATCGAAGCCTTCTCCAGCTTCTCCGACAACAACCAGCTCACCAGCTTCGCCAACGCCCCGTCGGCCACGCTGTATGGTGTGGAAGCCGATGTTGCTTACACGATCAGCCTGATGGATTGGGGTGGGTGGTTCGAAAGCAAGGACCTCTCGATCTTTGCCAACTACACCTGGACCAGTTCGGAAATCGCGGTTGATGCGGCAGACACCACGCTGCTGTTCCCCAGTGGCGTGACCCCGGCGACGAACTTGTTCCGCGATGGCGTGCCGCTGACCGGCCAGTCCGATCACCTCGCCAACTTCCAGGTCAGCTTGGAAGACATCGACACGCTGCAGCAGTTCACCGTGCTGCTCAACTATGCGAGCGAGCGCGTTACCAGCCGCGGCACGTCCGGCCTGCCTGACATCGTCGAAGATCCCGGCCTGCGCGTCGATCTGGTGTTCCGTCAGGGCATCGATCTGTTCGGCTCCGAAGCGGAGTTCAAGTTCGAAGCGCGCAACATTTTCGGGCGCGGGAACGAGGAGTTCCAGACCAACGGCATTGACCGGTTCGAGATCAACACGTTTGACGTCGGCACCACCATCGCCGGATCGCTCTCGCTCACTTTCTGATCGAAGCGGCATGAGCAACAAGGCCTCCGGCAGCGATGCCGGGGGCCTTTGCATTTCCGATCGAAAGCCGGGGAGCATCAATCCGGCGGCCGGACACACCGGTTACGATAGATATCTCAGACAGTTCGCTGCAGTGTTCGTCGTGCTCAGGGCGCGTCGAAAACGTAGCCCTTACCGTGGACGGTGCGCAGCACATGGTCCGCGCCCGCCTGCCGCAAGCCGTGCCGCAGCCGCTTGATCCACACATCTACGGTGCGCGTATAGCCAGGGTCACCAGCCTTGCCGAGCGCGTCGATCAGCTCCTCGCGGGAGAAGATTCTGTCGGGATTTTCCGCTAGATAGCGTAGTACGCGAAACTCGTTGGGGCGCAGCGGGATCGGCTCGCCCCGCCAACGCGCCTGCTCGCTGCCGAGATTGATGGTGAGCTCGCCGCGTTCGATCAGCCGGTCGGCCGCGGGGACGGCGGGGCCGCTTTGCAAGGCCAGCACCCTATCGAGCATGGCCTGACGGCTGAGCGGCGCAATCGCATAGTCATCCGCCCCCGCCTTCAACACGCGGCGCCGGTCTTCCACGTCATCTTCTTCGAGGATCACGGTGATATGCGCGTCGCCAAGGCGCGGATCGCTGCGCAAGCGGCGCACCATTTCCAGCCCCGAACAATCATCCAGCACCCAGTCGACAAAAATCCACGCCGGCCCTTCGACCAGCTGGCTGGGTCCGGCAGAGGTCAGCAGCGAAAAGGCGAACTGCATTTCACCATGCGCAAACGCGGCATACTGCGCAGCTTCCGTGCTGGTGGTAAGAATACTGACGCGCTTCATGCTTCGGCCCATCCCCTGATGTGACCGGAGTGCTGGAGGGATTTGTTGACCGCATTATGACAGCGCTGCGGGTTTTCCGCTTAGGCTGCTTTCGCCGGGCAATAACGGGCCAGATAGTCGCCGTGCGCGGGCATATGCTGCACGAGGAAGCGGATCGACTTTTCGATTTCGTCCAGTTCCTTATGCGTTTCGGCCTGATCCAGCGTCGCCGCCATGGCGTTGTGGCCGTTCATGGAAATGCCCTGACCCATCATAACCGCCGCCCAGCTGGTTTCGGTGAACAGCTCGTCATCCTCGCGGAAGATTTGCCCGTTCATTTTGAACAGCTCGACCTTCTCGGTCAGGCTGTCGGGCACGCTCATAGTGCGGCAGTAATTCCAGAAGTCCGAATCATCACGCCGCGTCGCATTGTAATGCAGGATGAGGAAATCGCGGATTTTCTCGTATTCCTTGGCCGTTAACCGGTTGAAACTCGCCTGCTGCGCCTCGTTCACTCCGTCGAGCGAGAGCAAGGCGATGAGCTTGTTGATGCCGGTGTTGATGAGGTGGATCGAGGTCGATTCGAGCGGCTCCATAAAGCCCGCGGCAAGGCCCAGCGCGACGACGTTCTTGTTCCAGAACTTCTTCCGCCGCCCGGTGATAAAGCGCAGGTGGTTGGGATCTGCCGTCGGCTTGCCGGCGATATTGGCGATAAGGATATCGGTCGCCTCGTCCGCGCTCATATAAGCGTCGCAATAGACATGGCCGTTGCCGTTGCGGTGCTGCAGCGGAACCTGCCACTGCCAGCCCGCCTTGTGCGCCGTCGCCTTGGTGAAGGGCGGCGGAGGAGCGCCGTCATCGCGGTTGCAGGGCAGGGCGACCGCACGGTTGCACGGCAGCCAATGTGTCCATTCCTCATAGCCGGTTTCGAGCGCCTGCTCGATCAACAGGCCGCGGAAGCCGGTGCAATCGACAAAGAAATCGGCGGCAATCTCCGGCCCGTTCTCCAAGGCGATTGACGTAACGAAACCCGTTTCGGCATCGAGCCGCACATCGGCGACCTTGCCTTCCGTCCGCACCACGCCGCGCGCTTCGGCATATTTGCGCAGGAAGGCCGCATAAGCGGTGGCGTTGATGTGATAGGCGTAATTGATCGGCGGCAGATCGTCGCGCTTCATGTCGTCGGTCTTGGCGAACTTGCCGAAATAGGCGGCCATGGTTTCGGCATTGAAGACCTGGATCGGGCGGTTGTCGCCGCGCGATTTCGCATGGTGCCAGATGTGGTGGAAGCTCAGCCCGCCCATCTGGTAGCCATAATTGCCGAAGGGGTGGATGTAGCTTTCGCCGACATTGCCCCAATTGACGAACTGGATGCCCAGCTTGAAGCTGCCTTGCACGGCGGCGAGCATTTCCGATTCGTCGATTTCGAGCAGCGTCTGGAAGTCGACAAAGGGCGGGATGGTTGCTTCGCCCACGCCAACCGTGCCGATCTCCTCGCTTTCCACCAGCGTGATCGCCAGCTCGCGATTCTTGCGCAACCGCGACAAGGCCGCTGCCGCCATCCAGCCTGCGGTTCCCCCGCCAACGATCACAATATGTTCGATTGCCATGTCTTGTTCTGCATCCTCTCGCTGCCGGACGATACCGCCGCGCCGCGCATTGCGAAAGGGGCGTTCGCCCTGTGCAATGGTCTGTGTCGGGCGGGTGTGCCGGAGCCAATGTTGGCAAAAATGTTACACCAGGCGCCCGCAAATGTGAACGTTCATTTTTTGCACTTGTGAACGATCACATTATTGGTATGCAAAGGCTGATCCCGAATGTCGGGACAGTTTTTGGTGCCGGTGCACGCAATCCGCAAGGCTGCATCGAAGGGGAGATTAGATGCGCAAATCCATGTTTACGCCCGCGAACCGGGCTCGTTCGCTTGCAACTGTGTCCAGCCTCGCGCTGTGTGCGGTGGTTTCCAATGGTGCCTTCGCGCAGGACGCCGATCCTGAAGCGCAGGTCGATCCGGAAGACGAAAACGTTATCGTCGTCTCGGGTTTCCGCGCCTCGCTGGAAAGCGCGCAGGACTTCAAGGAAAACGCCGACACGGTGGTTGATGTCATCACCGCCGAAGACATTGGCGCGCTGGCCGACCGCTCGGTTGCCGAAGCGCTGCAGCGCGTTCCCGGTGTGAATATCAGCCGTTTTGAACAGCGCGACGATCCGGACCGTTTCTCGGTCGAAGGCTCGAACGTCATCATCCGTGGCCTCCCCTATGTGCTGTCCAACCTGAACGGACGCGACATCTTCTCCGCCAATGGCGGCCGTACGCTGTCCTTCAACGATGTATCGCCCGAGCTTCTGGGCCGTGTCGAGATTTACAAGAACGTCTCGGCTGACATGATCGAAGGCAACATCTCGGGTCTGGTAAACCTTGTGACCCGTCGCCCGCTCGACAGACCAGGCTTTCACGTTGCCGGCACGATCGAGGGCAATTACGGCGACTTGGCACAAGAATGGTCGCCTGGTTTCTCTGGCCTGATCTCCAACACCTTCGACACCGGCATCGGCACCTTTGGTCTGCAGCTCGGTTACTCGCAGCAAGAGCTGGTCACCCGCACCGATGCGTCGCAGCTGACCGACCCGTGCTACCGCGCCGATACTTTCGACAGCGGCTGTCTGCGCGTCGTGAACGTCGGTTCGGGTGGCTATTTCGGCAACCCGAATTTCGACGAAACCAACTTCCCGCCCGCGGGCACTGTTGTGGTGCCGAAGGGCGCGGGTGTGCGCACCACCACGCTGACGCGCGACCGCCGCGCCTATTCGGCGACCGGCCAGTTTGAAAGCAATGACGGCGCCTTTGTTGTCACGCTCGAATATCTGCGCGCCGAAGTCGAAGGCTCGCTTTCCGAATTTGCGGCGCTGGCGCTGGTCAATGATGACGGCCTGTTCCCTGTTCCGGCCGCTGGTTCCACTTGGACGTTTGACGGCCCCGTGTTCCAGACCGGGGTGCTGACCCAGCTGCAGCCATTTGTCGGCAACCAGGCAGGCGGCATCCCGACCGAACTGCTGCGCTTCAACCGTGAAGACGAAGCCGTCACCGAAGACTTCAGCTTCGATGTCGATATGGAGCTGACGGATCGCCTGACGCTCAATTTCGAAGGCCAGTATATCAGCTCGAGCCGCAGCGAAGATGGCTTCATCTCCGCGATGCAGACCTACACCGATGTGCAGATCGACAATACCGGTGAAACGCCGCAGGTGACCTTCCTCGAGCCCGGCACCGGCGCTTCGAATGCATCTTACTTCAATGATCCGGCGCGCACCTTCTACTGGTTCCTGCTGGACAACCAGGTGCGCAACGAAGGGGATCTGTACAGCCTGCGTGCCGATCTGGAATATGATATTTCGGATGACGGCTTCTTCCGCACGGCGCGCTTTGGCGCCCGTTGGGCAGAGCGCAACCGCGTTACCCGTACCGCCAACTTCTCCAACTGGGGCAACCTTGGTGCACCGTGGACGGGCCGTGGCGGCAACTGGAACTGCGGCGACTTCCAGGCCTTTGGTTGCGGCGGTGCCTATGTGTTCGACTTCCCGAATTCGGCGGAAGTGCGCAATCCGTTCGGCGACAACTTCCAGCGCGGCGCTGCGCCGACTCCGCTGGGTGATGGTTCGGCCTTCTTCTTCGGTTCGGACAATGTGCTCGACGATTACCTGAGCGGCGCGGTCCGCACGCAGGCGAATGAAATCACTGCCTTCACCCTGACCCCGAACGCCTGGTTCCCGATCAGCGCGCGCGGTGGTGCGGTGGACGGGCCGTTCCTTCCGGGTGAAATCTCCGACGTCGATGAAACGACCCGCGCAGCCTATGCCCGCGTCGATTTCGGCACGGACTTCGCCAATGGCTGGGAATTGTCGGGCAATATCGGCATCCGCTATGTTGAAACGCTGATCGGTTCGGAAGGTGAAATCAACTTCCCCTTCGGCAACTTCTTCGACACCGATCAGAACGGCACGGTTTCGCAAGCTGAAATCGCTGCGGCTTGCGGCAATGTGCAGCCGGGGCAGCAAGCACCGGGCTATTGCTCGCTCAGCGCAGGCCGTCAGGCCGAATTCGCAGCGGCCTTCACTGGTGAAGTGATCGACGATAGTGATGACATCGCGTTCGACAACTGGTTGCCCAGCTTCAACGTGAAGCTGGACTTCGGTGGCGGCTTCCTGACACGCTTTGCCTACTCGACCGGCATTTCGCGTCCCGATCTGTCTGATTTCCGCACCGGCGGTGCGATCTTCGACAACAGCCGCTCGCTGGAACTGGCTGGCGCCGAAGCACTGGCAAATGGCCCGCTGTTCGCCATCTTCACCGGCAACCGCCTGTTGCGCCCGATCGAATCGGACAATTTCGACCTTAGCTTCGAATATTACTTCGATGATGTGGGCTCGATCACGGCGGCGGTGTTCCAGAAGGATTTCCGCAACCTGTTCGGCTTCGGCCCCACGGTGCGACCCTTCACCAGCCCCTCGGGGGTAACGGTGGATGTGGAAGTCAACGGCCCGGTCAACTTCGGCACTGCGCAGCTGCGCGGGGTGGAATTGGCCTATCAGGACGTGTGGGAATTCCTGCCCGGACCGCTGCAATATCTGGGCGGACAGTTCACCTACACCTATATCGACTCGAACGACTTCTCGTCAGACGGCGATGTGTTTGGTCAACTGCCGCAGCCCGGCATTTCGGAGCACACCGTCAACGCGACGCTGTTCTACGAGGTCGGCGGGTTCTCGGCGCGCGCAGCCTATAACTGGCGTTCCGAATTCCTGCAGACGCCGCGCGACGTGATCTTCCCGTTCTCGCCCATCTGGGGTGAATCGACCGGGCAGCTCGACGGCTCGATCTTCTACGACATCACCGATAACATCACGATCGGGGTGCAGGGCGTCAACCTGCTCGACGAAGTGACGCAGACAAGCTCGGTGATCGACTTTGACGGGACGCGGATCATCCGTTCCGCCTATCGGAACGACCGCCGCTTTACCGGTCTGGTGCGCTTCAGCTTCTAACCGGAGCGCAACGGATACCCTCCACAAGAGGGGGCAGATGGGCTCCGGTGTATTGCACGCCGGAGCCCATTTTGGTTTCATGCAATCGCCGCACAGACCGTGCGGCGAAAGGGCCTAATGTGACAGCGAACATCACGCATTTTACCGCGCTTGCTCTGGCAGCCAGCGTTCTCGCGCTTTCCGGCTGCGGCGGGGACAGTGCGTCCGGCGGCAGCGGCGGCCCAATCGTCTCGGCACCGTCTCCCACACCTTCGCCAACCGGCGGTGCGTGGCAAATGGTGTGGTCGGATGAATTTGCAGGCACCGCAATCGATACCGGGCGCTGGAACCTCATCAATGATTGCTGGGGCGGCGGTAACGAGGAGCGCCAGTGCTACACCCCGCGCCCCGAAAACGTCTCGGTCGAGAACGGTCTGCTGGTGCTGACCGCGCGGTCGGAGCAATGGACGGGGCCTGCTTGGCCCGCCAATTTCGGCCCCAGCGGCACGGATCCAGGCGAGCAGCGCACCAAGCCCTATACTTCGGGCAAGATCACCACGCAGGGCAATTTCGCGCGCACCTATGGCCGCTTCGAAATCCGCGCGCGCTTCCCGCAAGGGCAGGGTGTGTGGCCCGCCTTCTGGATGATGCCCGAACGCAGCGAATATGGCGGCTGGGCAGCCTCGGGCGAGATCGACATTCTCGAAATCATCAATCCCGGCGTGGTGTGCGACACCTGCGAGGCAGGGGGCGAAAACTCGATTTACGGCACGCTGCATTTCGGCGGCAATTGGCCCAATAATGACCAGTTCAGCCAGGGCCGATCCTTCCCCGCCCTCCTCGACGGGGAATTCCATACCTATGGCGTGATCTGGGAGGAAGGGCGTTTCAGCTGGACGGTCGATGGCGAAGTCTATGCCACCGCCGACGCAAGCGATTGGTATACAACCGCAACCACGGGACGGAACGCCCCGTTCGATAGGGATTTCCACATTATCCTGAATCTGGCTATTGGGGGACGCTGGCCGGAAGGCAATGCGCTTGGCGGCGTATCCGATGAAGGGTTTCCCAAGCGGATGGAAGTCGATTGGGTGCGGGTTTGGGAATGCGATGCCAGTCCGGCTACAGGCAGGGGCTGCACCGGGGGTTAAGGCGCGTGGCACGAAGGAAGCAATCGGTAACGATCAAGCACGTGGCGGCCGATGCCGGCGTCTCGCTGCAAACGGTCAGCCGTGTCATTAATAACGAGGCTAATGTCCGCCCTGAAATGAAGGAGCGGGTGCAGGCATCGATCGACAAATTGGGCTATGTCCCCTCGATCGCCGCCCAGCGGATGAGTGGCTCGCGCTCCTATATCATTCTCGCACTGAATGACCGCGAACGCACGATTGCTGCCTGGCAAGCGCGTGAAGGCAGCGACTGGGTGGACCAGATGCTGATGGGCGGAATGCTCAAATGCGCAGAATATGGCTATCGCCTGATCTTCGAGCTGGTCGATACGCATGACGACAATGTGCAGCGCGAATTGCAGGGCGCGATTGCCGCTTTGCAGCCCGACGGTGTGATTCTGACGCCGCCGCACTCGGACAATCCGCTGATTACCGAGCTGCTGGAGCAGGAACAGATCCCCTTCGCCCGCATCGGCAGCCGCGCCAATGGCGGGAACATCTCGCTGACGATGGGAGACAAGCGGATGGCGCGCAGGGTTACGCGCTATCTGATCGATCGCGGCCACACCCGCATCGGCTTTATCGCCGGGCCGGACGAATATGCCGTAAGCGGCAGGCGCAAAGCCGGGTGGCGCGAGGAGATGGAGTCCGCCGGGCTCGACACCGAGAGGCTGTGTGTCGATGGCGATTTCACCTTCCTTTCGGGCGAGCGGGCCGCGCGCAAATTGCTCAGCAGCATCCGTCGCCCGACCGCGATCATCGCCAGCAATGACCAGATGGCGATGGCCGCCAATGATGTCGCCCATGCCGTTGGACTGCGGGTGCCGGGGGATGTCTCGATCATCAGCTTCGACAACACGCCGGTGGTGCGCTTTGTGCAGCCGCCGCTGACCGCCGTCGATCAACCGATTGCGGCCACGGTTGGTCGCGCGGTCGAATTGCTGATTGCTGCCAATCGCGGCGAGGACCTGCCCGAAATGCCGGTGGTGATCGAAGGCGAGCTGATCGAGCGCGCCTCGGTGCGCCCGCTGCGCAGTCCGGTTGCGCGTGCCTGACGCAACGCCCGCCGACCGGATAGCCAGCCAGCAGAGTCAATCCCCGCGCTTTCTGCTGTTGTACGCGCTCGCCGTGGCGGGGGGCGCGATTGCCTATGTTCCGTTCCTTACGATCCTGCTGCCGGTGCGGGTGGAGGCGCTGGCGGGGGATGCCAGCGTCGACTGGCTGGCCTATGCGGCAATGGCCGGGGCCCTCGCGGCGAGTTTTGCGAATATCGGCTTCGGCTGGGCGTCCGACCTGACGCGCGCTTTGCCATGGGGACGGCGCGGCTGGATCGCCACCGGCCTGATGGTCAGCAGCCTGCTGCTCGCCAATATGTCCGTAGTCACGCACTTGCCGGTGCTGATCGCGATGCTGGTGGCGTGGCAGTTTGCGCTCAATATGATGCTGGCTCCGCTTGCCGCTTGGGCGGGCGATACGGTGCCCGATCATCAGAAAGGCCTGCTCGGCGGCTTGCTGGCATCGGCTCCGGCGATGGGTGCGCTGGTGGGCGCGCTCATAACGATCCCCGGCCTCGCGTCGCCCGATACCCGCCTGATACTGGTTGCCGTCCTTGTCATTCTTTGCGTTGCCCCTGCGCTGCTCTTCGGCAAACCGGCGGGCTTTCCCGAACTGGTCGATCCGGTCGCGTCGACGGCTGTGCGCAGGCCCAGCCAAAAGCGCGGGGTGGTGGTGCGGATGTGGCTCGCCCGGCTACTGGTGCAGATCGCGGAGGCGGCGCTGTTCGCCTATCTCTACCTCTGGCTCCGCTCGATTGCGCCCGGCTTCAGCGACAATGAGGCGGCGCAGATCTTTTTCGGCGTCTTGCTGGTGACTGTGCCGGTGGCGCTATGGGTCGGGCGCTGGGCCGACCGTGTGGATCGCCCCATCTTCCCGCTCACCATCGCTGCCGGAGTTGCCGCAGCAGCGCTGCTGTCGATGGCCATTGCGCCCAATCTCGTCATGGCGCTGGCCGCCTATGCGGTGTTTGGGTTGTCCGCCCATGTGTTCCTCTCGTTGCATTCGGCGCAGACGCTGCGCGTGTTGCCCCGGCCCGAGCGCCGTGGGCGCGATCTCGGGCTGTTCAACCTCACCAATACCGTCCCTTCCCCGATCATGTCGGTGCTGACGCTGACGCTGGTGCCGGTGTTCGGGTTTGACGGATTGTTTGTCCTCCTCTCCGGCCTCGCATCGCTTGCTTGCCTGTGCCTGCTGAGCGCCGGACGTATCCGCCACCACGGTAAATAGGCGCTTGCCAAGAGGGGCTTGCGGTGTAAAACAAGCGACTTTGAGAACGTTCTCAAATCGGAGAGGATACAATGCGAGTGAAGGCGGTGTTCCGCGCAACCGTGGCTGCGGCGGCTTTGAGTTTGAGCCTTGCGGCCTGCGATGGCATTTTTGGCGAAGCGGTGACGATCGCCGAATCCGCAGTGTCGTATGACGATGAAGAGGCCTTTATCGCCGATCTCGTTTCGCGGATGTCGCTGGAGCACAAGATCGGCCAGCTGATCCAGCCGCAGATCAATTCCTTCACCCCTGAAGACATGGAGCGCTGGCGCTTCGGCAGCTATCTCAACGGCGGCAATGGGGGCCCTTACGGCAATGAATTTGCCGAAGCGTCTGAATGGCTGCGCTATGCCGACGAGATGTACGAAGCCTCGATCGAGCCGCTGCCCGATGGCCAGCCGGTCATCCCGACCATGTGGGGCACAGACGCGGTGCACGGCCACACCAATGTGGTGGGCGCAACGATCTTCCCGCACAATATCGCGCTGGGCGCGGCGGGCGACGCTGATCTGGTGCGCCGCATCGGCCATGCGACCGCGACCGAAATCGAAGTGACCGGCATCGACTGGAACTTCTCCCCCACCGTGGCAGTCGCGCAGGATGACCGCTGGGGCCGAACCTATGAAAGCTATTCGGAAAACCCCGAACTGGTCGCTGAAATGGGCGCTGCGTTGGTCGAAGGCCTGCAGGGTACACCCGGTTCCGACGATTTCCTCGGCGACACCCGCGTTATCGCCACCGCCAAGCACTTCTTTGGCGATGGCGGGACCGAGCAGGGCGTCGACCAGGGCGATGTGAATGGCGATCTGGAAGAACTGATGTCGATCCACGCCGTGCCTTACCCGGCAGCCATCGGTGCCGGGGTCGAATCCATCATGGCGAGTTTCAACTCGATCAACGGCACCAAGATGCACGGCAACGAGCAATTGCTGACCGAGGTCCTGCGCGGCCAGATGGGTTTTGACGGGCTGGTTGTCGGCGACTGGAACGGCCACGGCCAGGTGGCAGGCTGCACCGTGACCGATTGCCCGGAATCGCTGCTCGCCGGGCTCGACATCTATATGGTGCCCGACGATTGGGAAGCGCTTGCTGAAACGCTGATCGCGCAGGTTGAGGATGGCACCATCCCCATGGCGCGGGTGGACGAGGCGGTGACCCGCGTGCTGCGCGTCAAATATCGCGCCGGTCTGCTGCGGCCCGAACCGGTGCTGCCGTCGGAGCGCGGCGTTGGCGGCCAGTTTGACCTGCTCGCATCGGACGAACATCGCGCATTGGCGCGCGAGGCCGTGGCGAAGTCTCAGGTTCTTCTCAGCAATGACGGCGTGTTGCCGTTGCAGGCGAGTGCCAATGTGCTGGTGGCGGGTGTGGCTGCCGATGATATCGGCCGCGCGTCGGGCGGATGGACGCTCGAATGGCAGGGCGGGCTCGAAGGCGTGATGGGCGCTGACGCCGGTATCGCTGACGAGCTGTTCCCCAACGCCATGTCGATCTGGGACGGGATTCAGGAAACCGTCGAGGCAGGCGGCGGCAGTGCCACGCTTTCCGCCGATGGCAGTTTCGAAACCCGCCCCGATGTCGCTATCGTGGTGTTCGGCGAAGAGCCTTACGCCGAATTTGCCGGTGACCAGACCGATCTCGTCTTCCGTGACGAGGAAGGCCTGAACCTGCTGCGCAGCTTCCGCGAACAGGGCATCCCGACGGTCGCCGTTTTCCTTTCGGGCCGCCCGATGTGGATGAACCGCGAACTCAATGCAGCGAACGCCTTTGTCGCGTCGTGGCTGCCGGGCAGCGAAGGTGGCGGCGTGGCCGACGTGCTGTTCGGCCTGATGCAGCCGACCGGGCGCCTTTCCTTCAGCTGGCCGCTCCAGTGCGGCGGCACGCCGGTCAACGGATCGCAAGGCGCACTGTTCACGCTCGGCTATGGCCGCACCTTTGCTGACACCGCGCCGTTGCAGACGCTGAGCGAGGAGTGCGCGCAATTGCTGGTCGGGCCGGGTCAGGAAGTTTACGGCTCGGGTCGTCTGGGTGACGGTGTGACCGCCACGGTTCGCGGCGGCGGCGCACTGCCCAATCTTGTCGGCAGCGAAGGCGGCGTGCGTGCACGCGGTTACGACCGCGATGCGCAGGAAGATTCGCGCGAAATCCGCATGGATGCGGGCGCGCAGTTCGGCATCACGCAAAGCGAGAGCAGCGGCGGCGCGTGGCGTATCACCTACGAAGTCGTCACCCGCCCGAAGGGCGCGGTAACGATTATGACCGGCGATGCGGGCGGCAGCATGAGCGAGCTCGATGTCCGCCTCGAATTCGAGAACGCGCAAGGCAAGGGCTTCCGCGAAATGGTTATCACCGATGCCTGCGCCGCCAATCTGGGCGATACCTTGCGCTTTGTCAGCGAAGGCGAGATTACCTTCCGTATCGCGGAAATCCGCCGGGAAGACTTGCCCGACGGGGCGGAATGCTCTTTCTGATCCGTCAGAGAGAAATGGGTCCAACATAGTGTGCGGAGCCGGGATGCAGCCCGGCCCGCTTTCAGGGGAGAGTATATATGGCGCTAGCGCCCGATGTGTCCGCAAGCACCGATCCACGGCCGGTGACCGATGACGACACGCCGCCCGTCGATGCGCCGGGCTTGCAGTATTTCGTCTTCGGACTGTTCTTCATCTTCGGCGGGATTACCTCGCTCAACGATGTGCTGATCCCGAAGCTGCGCGAGCTCTTCACCCTGAGCTGGACCGAAGCCATGCTTATCCAGTTCTGCTTCTTTGCCGCCTATTTGCTGATCGGCATTCCCGGCGCGAAGCTGGTGAAAAAGATCGGCTATATGCGCGGCGCGGTTGCCGGTCTTGCCACCATGATCGCGGGCTGTTTGCTGTTTATCCCGGCAAGCCAGAACGGCACGTATGTCATCTTCCTCGGCGCGCTGTTTATTCTGGCGAGCGGGGTTGTGATCGTGCAGGTGGTGGCGAACCCGCTGATCAGTCTGCTCGGGCCGCCATCCACCACGCATAGCCGCCTGACTTTTGCGCAAGCGTTCAATTCGCTGGGCACCACGATCTTTCCCATTGTCGGCGCGGCGGTCATTCTCGGCAGCCTTGCCGAAATGAGTGCGGACGAGCTGGAAGGTGCAGCGTTGCAGGCCTATCGCGCGGCGGAAAGCCAGGCGATCTGGCAAGGCTATCTCGGCGTTGCCGCACTGATTGCCGTTGTTGCCGCCGCGGTGTGGATGTTCCGCAACCGGCTGCCGCATGATGCGAAAATCATGGGTGATGGCGAATTTGTCTCCAACAGCCGCTATCTGATCGGGTTGGCGCTGGCTGCGCTGGGCGCGTTTCTGGCGGTGCAAGTCAATGCGTGGCTTGGCGTTGCCTTCATCCTCGCGGCACCCGTGCTGTGGCTGTATGACAATGACCTGCTGAAGCGTGCGCGCTTCAGCTACGGTGCGCTGTGCATATTCCTTTATGTCGGTGCCGAGGTGTCAATCGGGTCGGTCATCATCAACTACCTGTCCACCGAGCGCGTGCTGGGTGAACCGGAAAACGTGATCGGCTGGATGATCGGCCTGTACTGGGGCGGCGCAATGGTGGGCCGTTTCATCGGTTCGTATTTCCTGCGCGTTTTCAGCCCGGGCAAGATCCTCGCCTTCAACGCCACGGGCGCGATCCTGCTCATCATCATCTCGACAATGACGTCGGGCGAGGTGGCCGCCTACAGCCTGCTGGCCGTCGGCCTGATGAACTCGATCATGTTCCCGACCATCTTCTCGCTCGCTTGCGAAAAGCTGGGGGCGAAGGCGGCTGACGGTTCGGGGATCATCAACGTCGCGATTTTCGGCGGCGCGGTTGTCCCGCTGCTCTTCGGCGTGGTTGCCGATGCGACGGGCGGCAATCTCTCGCTTGCGATGGCGATTCCGATCGCGTGCTACGCCATTATCGCAGGCTTCGGCATTTTCGCTCGGCGGCCCGCGACGACCATGGCCTAGCAGCCGTTTTTCCGGGGGGAGGGCGGCGCGTAATTCCTTCCGCGTCGCCCCATCGCCTGAGGACACAAAAAGGGGCGGGAAGCTGCGTGCTTCCCGCCCCTTTTGCATGTGTTTTGGCGGTCTTAGTCGAGCGTGACCACAATCGTGTAGCTGCCCGTGGTGCCCGGTGCGTAGGAGGTCACGCCCACCAGATAGACCCCGTCCGAGGTCAGCATCTGCTGGATGCGCGAATTGGTGCCTTCGCCGCCATCATCATCCTCGACCAGCGGCTGCCCCCCGGAGGTGAGTAGCACCGCGAAGGTATCGAAGGTGTCAGACGTCAGCTCCACAGTCACCTGCTGGCCGGCCTGCGCGGTGAAGGGGTGGAGCTCGAAATACTTGCCATCGTCCAGCAGCTGCGATGCGGTGGTCAGCGCGGCGGTGGTATCGACAACGATCTGCGGCGGAACTGCCGGACGGGTGGCTGCCGTCAGGGCATAGCCGCCAGTCTCGCCTTCCCAATAGCTGCTGACTTCAATGGTGTAGGTGCCGCTGGCGGGCAGACGGCGCATGATCCGCGCATCGAGCGTTGCGGCATCCGCATCATCATTCTCGACCCGGAACCCGTCGGGGCCGCGCACGGTGAGGTGGGCGTCGAATGCGGTAGACGAAAGCGAAGCCTCCAGCGTTTCGCCCTCGCTCGCTTCAAAGGTGTAGGTGTCGGTATGGCTGCCCGTCCAGTTCACTGTGTCGCGTGCCGTAAGCTCTCCCGTTTCCGAGATCGCGACCTGCGCGGCGGCGGGGACGCTCGCCATGGCAGCGAGCGCGACTAGCGGAAGCGCGCCGAATTTGGTCATATGCATCAATTCCTCTTGCGATAGGCGTGTTCGATGCCGCTCACCATGGACGAACCCTATGGCAATGCAACGGCTGTTTGTGGTGGCGCGCGCCTTAGTTGGCGCGTGCGACCTGCCGGTTGTCCGCGCTGCCGAGATTCATCAGCACCTGCTGGTGCGGCATCCCGTCTCCGCCGCGGTCGACCACGATGTTCTGCCAGCCGGGCGTCTGCATATCGCGGAAATCCTCGGCATCAGTACCCAGCGGTTCTTCCAGCACCATGCGGTAGAATTCGCGGCGCATATATTCGGACAGCTCGCCCGCCTCGATAGCGCGGTCGCCATTCATGTCGGCAGAGCCTTCCATCGCGGCGCGGAAGATGTGGCTGATATAGCCGCCCGCCTTCTCGCCCTCGGCCACCAGGCTCAGCACGTCTTCATCGCTGCTGAAAATGCCCATGCGGTTGTCGGCGTTGCGGATGACGTTATCGAACCCGCCGGCAAAGCAGGCATCGATCACCAACAGGGTGCGGGCATCAATGCCTTCCATCATCGCGGCGAGTTCGTAATCGAACAGTGCGGCATCGAACAACTCGATCGTTTCCGCGCTGCCATCGCGTTCGGTGGTCATGTTCTCCACCTTCTCGCCATGGCCGGAGAAGAAGATCAGCAGCAGATCGTCATCGCCCATGGCCTGAGTGATGTCGGTCAGTGCGGACTGGAAATTGGCGCGGGTTGCCTGCGCGTTCACCAGCGTCACGCTTTCGGGTGCGAGCATTCCGGTTTCGCGCAAAGCATCGGTGACGCGGGTCGCATCTTCATCGGTGCGGTTGAGCGGGCTGATCCGCTGGTAATCCGCCACGCCGACCGACAGCGCGAAAACGCGGGCATTGCCGCTGGCGGGGCGCACGGTGCGCACGCCTGCATCGGCCTCGCGGATGGTCAGCGAATAGCCGCCCTGCTCGCCCGGAGAGTAGCTGCTGGCGGCGATGGTGTACGTGCCGTCTACGGGCAGGGTGATCGACAGGCGGCTGTCAGTGCCTTCGCTGGCGCGGAAGTCGTCGTTCCGTTCCTCGGTGCCGTTGGGCAGGTAAACCGAGAGCATGGTATCGATCGCGTCCGAGCCGAGATCGAACGTCACCCGCTCACCCGCGCGGCCGGTGTAGGCGTAGTAATCGACAAAGGCGCCATCGAAGCTGGTATCATCGCTGGCGGTCAGCATTCCGGTGGTGGTTTCACCAAACGCGACGGGCCGCGCACTGTCGCCCGCCGGATTGGCCATATCCAACGCGGCGATGCGGTAAGCCCCGCTGCCGCTATTGTTATAGGCCGACACCGTGAGCGTGTAGGTGCCATCGGCAGGTAGCACGGTTTCGATCATGCTGTTCAGAGTCTGCGCGCCCGGCGCATCGTCATTCTCGGCAGAGAAGTTGCCCGGCCCGGTCATCCGCAGCACGGTGTCGAACCGGTCGGAGGCGAGCGAGATGCGCACGCGCTGCCCCGCGCGGCCTTCCATCGTCAGCGTTTCGTTGCGAGCAGAAAGACGTCCATCAACGCCCTCGCCAATGACGAGACGGCCCGTCGCGCTGGAGCGGGCAGCGGGCTTGCGTTCCTGCTCTTGCATGGACTGCTGCGCTGCCGCGCTCTGGTTGAACTGGGCAGCGGCGGGTGTGACGGTCAATATCGCGGCCAATGCGGCAGCGGACAGAAGCATCGTCTTGGTCATTGGAAATCCCCCTGTAAGCAAAAAGCCGTTCACCCCTAAGGCATGAAAGCTGAATAAAAGCCGTACAAAACCCACCGTACACGCATACTTGTACGGCGATATACCTATCGGACTATGTCTCGTCCGGCGCGCTCCAAGTCAATCGCGGATTGCGCGCGGCTTGCGCCTCGTCAAGCCGGGCGCGCGGAGCGTGGTGCGGAGCCGACTTCAGCGCTGCATCGCCCGCCTTGGCCCGCTCCGCCAGCGAGCGCATTGCCATGATGAACTGGTCGATGCCCGATTTCGCCTCCGTCTCGGTCGGCTCCACCAGCATCGCGCCGTGGACGACGAGTGGGAAATACACCGTCATCGGGTGGAAGCCTTCATCGATCAGCCCCTTGGCCAGATCGAGCGTCGAGAAGCCCTCGGCAAAGCCCGCATCGCTGAACAGCGCTTCGTGCATACACGGCCCGCTGGCGGCAAACGGCGCGTCGAGATCGCTTTCGAGTTGCCGCAGGATGTAATTGGCGTTGAGCACCGCATCGCCTGCCGCTTGCCGCAATCCGTCCGCGCCGTGACTGAGGATGTAGGTAAGCGCGCGGGTGAACATCCCCATCTGCCCGTGGAAAGCGGTCATCCGGCCAAAGGCCTGCACATGATCGTATTCCTGGGCGTTCTCTTCCTCGACCAGATGGACATAGCCATCCGCCGTCTTTGCGGTGAAGGGCAGCGGGCCAAAAGGCGAGAGCGCTTCGGACAGCACCACCGGGCCAGAGCCGGGGCCGCCGCCGCCATGCGGGGTGGAGAAGGTCTTGTGCAGATTGATATGCATCGCATCCACGCCCAGATCGCCCGGCTTCACCCGGCCCATGATCGCGTTGAAATTCGCCCCGTCGCAATAGACGAACCCGCCTGCCGCGTGCACCGCGTCCGAGATTTCTTTCAGATCGCGTTCGAACAACCCGCAGGTGTTGGGATTGGTAATCATCACCGCTGCCACATCGGGGCCGAGGCGAGCCTTGAGCGCTTCGAGGTCAACACGGCCTTCTGCAGTCGCCGGAATATCCTCCGTGCTGTAGCCCGCAAAGGCGGCGGTCGCCGGATTGGTGCCGTGCGCGCTCTCGGGCACCAGCACCACTTTGCGCGCATCGCCGCGCGCTTCCAGCGCAGCGCGGATGCACAGGATACCGCACAATTCGCCATGCGCGCCCGCCTTCGGGCTCATCGCGACGCCGTGCATTCCGGTGAGGGTGATGAGCCAGTGCGCCAGCTCGTTCATCACGCCCAACGCGCCTTGCACCGTGTCGGTGGGCTGCATCGGGTGGACATCAGCGAAACCGGGCATCCGCGCGACCTTCTCGTTAAGGCGCGGATTGTGCTTCATCGTGCAGCTGCCGAGCGGGAAGAAGCCGAGATCAATCCCGTAATTCTGGCGGCTGAGGCGCGTGTAGTGGCGCACCGTCTGCGGCTCGGAGAGTCCGGGCAGGCCAATCGCATCCTTGCGGGCAAACGCGCCGAGGCGGCTCGGCAGATCGGTCGGCGTTTCGGGCAGATCCACACCGCAAATATCGGCGCCGCCGCTTTCGAAAATCAGCGGCTCTTCCAGCATCAGCGCCTTGTTGCCGGTGACGGTGGGGTGCGCGCTGCCATCGCTGGCAACAGGCGTGCCGGGCTTCCACCCGCTCTGGTTGATCGGCTTGTTCATGACAGCATCTCCTCAAGCGCGGCGGCAAGGGTTTCGATATCCTCCAGCGTGGTCGTCTCGGTCACCGCGACCAGCAGGCCGCGCGCATCACCATCGGGGAAGAGCCGCGCGAGCGAGACACCGGCGAGGATGTTCTGTGCGGCGAGATCACGTACGATCTGCCGTGCGTCGCCCTCCACAAGCAGGGTAAATTCGTTGAAGAATTGCGCGTTCAGCACGGTAACGCCGGGCACCTTGGCCAGACGATCCGCCGCGATGCAGGCGAGGCGGTGGTTTTCTGCCGCAAGGCCGGTCAGCCCCTTTTCGCCCAGCAGCGTCATGTGGATCGAGAAGGCCAGCGCGCACAGCCCGCTATTGGTGCAGATGTTGGACGTGGCTTTCTCGCGGCGGATGTGTTGCTCGCGGGTGGAGAGCGTCAGCACGAAGCCACGTTTGCCATTGGCGTCCACCGTCTCGCCGCACAGCCGCCCCGGCATCTGCCGCACCAGCTTGGGATCGGTGATAGCGAAGAGGCCGAGATACGGCCCGCCAAATTGCAGGCCCACACCAATCGACTGGCCTTCGCCCACGACAATATCCGCGCCGAGATGACCGGGAGCCTCCAGCGCACCCAGCGCCACCGGCTCGGTGTTCACGACAATCAGCTTCGCGCCATGTGCGTGGGCGGCGTCGGCGATCTTCTGCAAATCGGGAATGCGGCCCAGAATATCGGGGTACTGCACCACAACGCTGGCGGTGTTGGCATCGATGCGCGCGATCAGCCCGTCATCGTCGGGCAGGGCCGTCAAGCTGACGCTGGCTCCGGCAATCTCGTCCTCGGTGAACTTGGCCATCGTCCGCACGACTTCGGCGTAATGCGGATGCAGCGCGCCGGAGAGGACGTGGCGCTTCTTGCGCGTCACGCGCGCCGCCATGGCGACGGCTTCCCAGCACGCTGTCGAGCCGTCATACATCGAAGCATTGGCCACCGCACAGCCATAGAGCCGCGCCACCTGCGTCTGGAATTCGAACAGGATTTGCAGCGTGCCCTGCGCGATTTCCGGCTGGTAGGGCGTGTAGGCGGTCAGGAACTCGCCGCGCTGGATCAGGTGATCGACCGTGGCGGGAACGTGATGCTTATACGCGCCTGCCCCCAAAAAGAACGCCGCATCGGATGCCGCAAGGTTTTGCCCGGCGAGGCGGCGCATATGCTTTTCAACCGCCATCTCGCTGGCATGGAGCGGCAGGCCAGTGATGGGGCCTTCGAGATAGAGATCGGACGGCACATCGCTGAACAGCGCATCGACGCTGGGGGCGCCAATGACGCTGAGCATTTCCGTGCGGTCGGCTTCGGTAAGGGGGAGGTAGCGCATATTTTCCTGTTCCTAATCCCCCTCCCGCCTGCGGGAGGGGCAGCGAGACTTGGCAGCTTGCTGCCTAGTCGCAGCGGGGTAGGTTTCGAACGCCTGTGGACTGGCCCACCCCCAACCCCTCCCGCGAGCGGGAGGGGAGATTCATCACAACCCGTCGCAGAACGCCTTGTAGGCGGCGGCGTCCATCAGGCCTTCCAGCTCGCTTTTGTCGGCGACGGTCATTTTGAAGAACCAGCCTTCGTCTTCGGGCGAGGAATTGACGAGTTCGGGATCGGCTTCCAGCGCCCCGTTGCCTTCCAGTACTTCGCCCGAAATCGGCGCGTAGACGTCGCTGGCGGCCTTCACGCTCTCAACTACTGCGGCTTCCGCCCCCTTTTCCAGCGCGGTGCCGGTTTGCGGGACTTCGACGAACACCACATCGCCCAGCTGTTCCTGCGCGTAATCGGTAATGCCGATGGTTGCCGCTTCGCCGTCGACTTCGATCCACTCATGCTCTTCGGTAAAGTAACGTGCCATGCCTCAGGCTCCTTTGCGGTGATATTTGTGCGGGACGAAGGGAAGGGTGGTGACAGTGGCGGGCAGGCGTTTGCCGCGCACCTCCACTTCGAGTGTGGTGCCGGGCGCGGTGTGCGCCGTGTCGATATAGGCCATCGCGACCGGATGGCCGAGCGTGGGCGAGAAGCCGCCGCTTGTCAGCGTGCCGACCTTCGCGGCTGCTGCAAAAACCTCGGCCCCTTCGCGGGCAGGCAGGCGGCCTTCGAGCGAGAGGCCAACGCGCATCTGCGCGCAACCGCCCTCTGCAAGGCGTTCCATGCAGGTCTGGTAGCCGAAATAGCCGCCGGTTTCGCGGCGCGCTTTGGACACGGCGAAGGCGAGGCCCGCGCTGACCGGGTCGGTCTCCAGCGATAGATCATGCCCGTATAGCGGCAGCCCTGCCTCCAGCCGGAGCGAATCGCGCGCGCCAAGGCCCGCAGGCTGCACCCGCTCGTCTGCCACCAGTGCATTCGCGAGCCTTTCCGCGTCGCCTTCCGGCAGCGCGATTTCGAACCCGTCCTCGCCGGTATAGCCCGCGCGGCTTATCCACAGATCGATGCCGTCCCACGTAAACGCCGCGGCGGTCATAAAGGACAGTTCGTCGACGCCGGGGATCAGGCTTTCGAGCACCTCGGCCGCCTTCGGCCCCTGCAAAGCGAGCAGCGCGAAGTCTTCATAGTGGGTGAGCGTAATTGCATCGGGCAGATGTTCGCGCAAATGGGCGATGTCATCCCACTTGCACGCGCCGTTCACCACCAGCGCCAGCCGCTCGCCCGCGTGGGTCACGATCAGATCGTCGATAATCCCGCCACCCTCGGTCAGCAGCAGCGTGTAGCGCATCTTGCCTTCGCCGAGATTGGCGATGGCACCGGGGACGAGCTTTTCCAGCTCATGCGCGGCATTCTCTCCGCTGATGGCGAGCTGGCCCATATGCGAGACGTCGAACAGGCTGGCGGAGGTGCGCGTCCAGTTGTGCTCGGCCACTATCCCGCCGTGTTCGCCGTTATACTGGATCGGCATTTCATAGCCCGCAAAGGGCACCATCCGTGCCCCCTGCGCGCGGTGCCAGGCGTCCAGCGGCAGCTTTTCGGGAGGCTGCTCTTCGAATTCGGGTTCGCTATCGCTCATCAAGACTTCCGGCACGGATAGGCGACGCCCGGACACCGGACGCCTTCACCATGCCCCCTCTGTCTTGGATACCTGAGAGATTCCGGCGCGCTTTGCAGAGCGAACCTTACTCCTTCGGTGGCATCGCCCGCGTGGGGCGCTGCGCTTTCCAGAGTGCCTGTGCCAGCCGCGCGGTCCCTGTGACCTGAGAGTTTCCGGGGCGGTTGCTCCTTCGGTGCCTTTGCATCGCGCAAAAGCTCTCCCGCGCAGCTGCCGAACGAAGAATCGTTCACCAGACGCAGCTGGCTCTGCGGGAAAGCGCCCGCCCGGTCAATCGGGAATGCTGCATTGCACAGCAGGTTTCCACCGGTGCGGCGAATTTGATATCGAACAACCGGCCTCGAGCAGCGAAGCGGTAGGCTAGATTAAAGGCCACTGGCATCAAGCAGCGAAGCGGTGGGCCAGAAAAGGCGCCGCTGGCGGAGACGGAGGGATTCGAACCCTCGATACCCCGATAGAGGTATGGTTCCTTAGCAGGGAACTGGTTTCAGCCACTCACCCACGTCTCCGGGTCTTTGTGCGGCAGAAGCGGCGCTATAACGAGGGGTTGGGTGCGCTTCAAGGACAAGATTGCGCTGCGCACATTTAACGCCCGCACCCGTCTGGCTGCCGCATAATCGATTCAACTCACCGCAAAACCGATTCGCTTGGCCGAACATTCATTGCCGCTTCAGGCGCGAAGGACTCTGCTTGCGCGAGACGAATGTGTCCATGGGCAAGGGGCACCCACCAGTCGAGGGAATTTGGCGATGCGATTCACACTCACCCGTTCGACACGCGCTTTTGCTGCGGGGCTGCTGGCGCCCTTGCTGGTGCTGGCCGCCGCGCCTGCCGCAGCGCAGATGCAGAGCATTGATCCTGACGATGTGATCGATGCCGATCTGATGGATAATCCCGGCACGACCGGCGGCAGCTATGACAGCGGCTATTCGACCGAGGATGCCGCGCCGCGCTATGCCGAGGTCGAACCGCTGGACACCGCCACGCCGCGCGATCCTGATGCGCCCACCTTTGCGCAGGCTTGGGAGCAGGGCGGAACAGTCGACACTGTGCCCGCCGCGCCGGTGGAAACCGCTGCAGCCGATCCGACCACCTATAGCGAGGACGACCTGATTGGCGCCGCCGAAGATCTGTTCGGTGACGGGGCGGAAGGCATTGCCCGGCTGATCCAGAGCATTCTGGCCGATCAGGGCGAACCCAACGCCTATATCGTCGGGCGCGAGGCGGGCGGAGCGTTTGTCCTTGGCCTGCGCTATGGTTCGGGCACGCTGTTTCACCGCGTCGAAGGCAATATGCCGGTCTACTGGACGGGCCCCTCGATCGGGTTTGACGCGGGCGCGAATGCGGGCAGCACCTTTGTGCTGGTCTACAACCTCTACGACACTGACGATCTGTATCAGCGCTTCCCCGCGGGCGAGGGGCAGGCCTATTTCGTCGGCGGGCTGAGCGCGAGCTATGTGCGTCGGGGGGACACCGTGCTGATCCCGATCCGTGTGGGCGCAGGGCTGCGGCTGGGGGTCAATGCGGGCTATATGCGCTTCTCGCGCGAGCAACGCTGGCTGCCTTTCTGACGCCGCATACGTAATTATCGGTCGGAAAATCCGCACCGGCGGCAACGCCCGCCTTGCGGTAGGGCGGCGCGGGGGGCATTGAGCCTCGCATCATGCTGAACCGACTCGAAGCCCAATCGCCCGACGCGCTGCTGGCGCTGATCAAGCTCTTCAACGCCGATCCCCGGCCCGACAAGATCGATCTGGGCGTGGGCGTCTATCGCACCGCTGATGGGGCCACACCGGTGTTCGCCGCGATCAAGGATGCCGAGGCCAGGCTGGTCGCCGAGCAGGCCAGCAAAAGCTATCTCGGCCCTGAAGGCGATATGGGGTTTGTGAACGGTCTGGTGCCGCATATTTTCGGCGATGCCACCCCCGCAGCCGGGCGGATGGACGGGATGCAGACCCCCGGCGGCACCGGCGCAGTACGGCTGGCACTGGCGCTGGCGAAAGCGGCGGGGGCGACCCGCGTGCTGATGGGCACGCCGAGCTGGCCCAACCACGCGCAGATCCTCGCCGACCTCGACCTCGAACTGGTCGGCTTCTCCCACGCGGCGAGCGATGGCAGTGCCGATATGGCGGCTTTGCGCAGTGCGCTCGCCAATGCGGGTGAGGGCGATGCGGTGCTGCTGCATGGCTGTTGCCACAACCCGACTGGTGTCGATTACACCCATGCCGAATGGGACGAGATCGCGCAGCTCCTTTCGGACAGCCCCGTCCTGCCGGTGATCGACCTTGCCTATCAGGGGTTGGGCGATGGCATGGAGGAAGACGCCTATGGCGTGCGCGCGGTCACCAAAGCGTGCAGCGAAGTGCTGGTGGCCTATAGCTGCGACAAGAATTTCGGCCTCTACCGCGACCGTGTGGGGGCATTCTACGCGATTACCGGCGATGCCGAAGCGACCAAGCGCGCCATGTCCAACGCCGCCTCGCTCGCCCGCGCCAACTGGTCGATGCCGCCCGATCACGGCGGTGCGGCTGTGCGGCTGATTCTGGAGGACGCGGCGATGTCCGCCAAGTGGCAGGACGAGCTCGCATCGATGCGCGCACGCATCGCCGAAGTGCGCGCGGCTCTGGCAGCGGCCAGCAATGCGGGCGGCGTGAACCTTGAGCCGCTGGGGCGGCAGAAAGGAATGTTCGGGATGCTGCCGGTGAGCAAGGAACAGGTGCAGCGCCTGCGCGATGAACACGGCGTCTATATGGCGGGATCGGGCCGCATCAATGTGGCCGGGCTGACGCTGGGCAATATCGAGCAATTCATCGCTGCGCTGGCTGCCGTCACCGCAGAGGGGTGAGGGGCAGGCTTGCCCCGAACTTGTAAAATCGCTTACGCTTGCCCCTGCAAAGGAGGCGAAAGCTATGACGGCATCACCCGAGGATGACTACGGCGCGCTGGTGGGCTGGACGACACTGGAACAGGGCGACCGGTTCACCCTGCGCCTGCAGAGCGTGCGCAAGCCGCCGCCGCATGGAGAAGACGACGTGCATTCGCACTATTTCCTGATGGATCGGCAACAGGCGGCGCTGCTGGCCAACAATCTGTTCGAAATCGCGCGCCAGTCACCGCCCGACCCGCGTTCGCGCGGGCTCATCAAAAAGCTGTTCGGATAGGTGGATCGTCAACCGCATCTGGAAGGTGATCTGGTCGCGTTGCGTCCGCTGCAACCGGATGATTGGGACGCGCTGTTTGCCATCGCTTCGCAGCGCGAAATCTGGGCGATGCATCCGGCGCATAACCGCTGGCAGGAGCCGGTGTTTCGCGCCTTCTTTGCTGATGCGCTGGCACAGGGCGGGGCACTGGCGGTGATTGCCCGGGCGAGCGGCGCGTTGATCGGCTCCTCGCGCTTCCAAGGCTATGATCCCGCCGCAGGCGGTTCGCTGGAAATCGGGTGGACATTTCTCGGCCAGGCCTATTGGGGGCGCGGCTACAACCGCGAGATGAAGCGGCTGATGCTGGCCCATGCCTTCACAAGCGTCGAACGGGTGGATTTCCACGTCGGCGAGGGCAATTGGCGCAGCCGCCGTGCGCTGGCGAATATCGGCGCATGGCTTGACGAGAGCCGTACCGAGGATGTTGATGTGCCCGGCATCGGCACCGTGCGGCACCTGTTCTACGTGATCGACCGCGCGGGCTTTGCCGGCGGGCCGCTGGCAGCTTAGTCTAGCTTCTCAGCGCCTGCATCCGGTGCAGGTAGCGCGCGATAGTGTCGACTTCCAGATTGACCTGGTGGCCCTGGCTCAGCTCGCCCAAAGTCGTCATCTCTTCGGTGTGCGGGATGATGTTGAGGTGGAAATGCACGCTGCTATCCTCGCGGTCGTCCACCTTGTTCACGGTCAGCGACACGCCATCGACCGTGATCGAGCCCTTTTCGGCGATAAATGGTGCGAGCGGTGCGGGTGCTTCGATCACCACGTGCATCGAATCGCCGATGGGCTCCCAGTCCACCACCTTGCCCACCGCATCGACATGGCCGGTGACGATATGCCCGCCCAATTCGTCGCCGATCCGCAAGCTCGGTTCGAGGTTCAGCGTGCCGCCTTCGCGCCACATATTGCGCGCGGTGCGGGAGACGGTTTCGGCCGAGAGATCGACGCTGAAATGCGCTTCTCCCGCAACGCCGCCTTTCTCCACCACGGTCAGGCACACGCCCGAACAGGCGATGCTCGCGCCGATGGCGATGCTGGCAGGATCGAACGGGCAGGCGATGCGCAGCCGCAGGTCGCCGCGCTGTTCTGCGTGCTCGATAGTGCCGATGGCGGTGATGATTCCGGTGAACATGGGTCGAGCCTTAGCGGGTTCGGGAATAGATTTCGAGCGTATCTGCGCCAAGGTTGCGCGCGTCCTCGCGCTGCCACCGGCCATGCGCGCTGGCAAGCCCGGCAAGCCCGATATCGCCAATGCCCGCGATGCCGCCGCCGATGATGACGGGGGCGCGATAGATCAGCAGGCGATCAACCAGATCGGCGGCAAGAAACGCGGCTGCGGTCTGCGCGCCGCCTTCGATGAAGAGGTAGCGTATGTCCGCCAGTTCGCGCACGGCTTCGGGTGATGCGAGCGCGCGCCAGCCTGCGGGCGATGCACCGCGTGTCAGCACGAGGCGCTGCGGCGAACGGCCTTCCAGCCCCGGCAAGCGCACATCAAGGCGCGGCTTGTCCGCTCGCAGCGTGCCGCCGCCCACCAGAATCGCATCGGCTCGCGCCCGTTCGCGGTGGGTATGCGCCCGCGACGCCTCGCCGGTAATCCACCGGCTCTCGCCGCTCGCCATGGCGATGCACCCGTCGAGCGACAACGCGAGTTTGAGCGTGATATGCTGGCGGCCAAGCGTCAGCCATGCCTCGTGTCCGCCCAGCCCGAGTGCGGAAGCCGCCAGCCCCGCTTCGTCAACCTGCACGCCCGCTTCCCGCAGCCGCGCCATCCCTGCGCCTGCGGTGCGCGGATCGGGGTCGCGCATTCCGATCACCACGCGGGCGAGTCCCGCCTCGGCCACCAGATCGGCGCAGGCCGGGCCGCGCTCCGAGCGGTGGGCGCATGGCTCCAGCGTGACATACATCGCCGCGCCCTTGGCCTGTTCGCCCGCCATTGCGAGCGCCACCGCCTCGGCATGGGGACGTCCGCCCGGTTGCGTCCAGCCGCGCCCTGCCACCACGCCGTCCCGCACGATGATCGCGCCGACACCGGGATTGGGGGAAGCGAGGGGCCGCGCGCGCTCTGCTAGCGATGCCGCTGCGGCGAGCCAGCGCGTGTCGCCAGCCGCCACGGTCAGCCCGCTGCGCGCGCGCAATATTCGGCGATGGAGAGTTGCAACTCCTCTCCCGTCGGCTCGCTGCCGCCGCCTGCCACGGCCTCCGCCTGCTCACGCCGCTCGGCTTCCTCGACCATCGAATCGACATCGACAAACGTCGCCTCGCCCAGCGCGCGATAGATATCACGGCGCAGTTCGGCACGCTCTTCCAGCCGCGCGGCGATGGCGTCCTGCAATTCCTGGTTCGCGCAATTCTCGGCGATGATCTCCGCCTCGGTGCGGTCTTCATCGAGCGTGGAGATGTAGATCAGATCGGGGGCGCGCGGCACGATCCGCGTGCCTTCGGGCACGAACAGCATGAATATGGCAAAGGTCGCGGCGCAAGCGACGCCGAGGATCGGCCAACGATGCGGCGTGGGTTCACCCCAGACATGGGTAAAATCCTTGACCGCGCGGAACGGCGAAATGCGGCGGAAGAAGTCCTTCATGGCGCGCTAGATAGGCGGTTGCGGGCGGCTGCGCCAGTGGGCGCTAACCGAACAGCGCATAGAGCCCGCGCCCCTCCGCCTTGAGCCAGCCATCGGCGGCGGCGAGATCGCCTTCGTAAAGCCGCGCCAGCTCGGCATAGAACGCGGGCGAATGGTCGAAATGGGTGAGATGCGCGACTTCATGCGCGACGACCGAGCGGCGGACATGCGGCGGGGCCATCACCAGCCGCCAGTTGATGCGGATGCACGCGCCGTTCTGGCGCCGCTCGCTGGAGCATGACCCCCAGCGCCGCTGCGCGCGCGACAGCCGCAGGTCGGGTTGGGGGAGACTGGCTCTGGCGCAATAATCGGCAAGATCGCTTTGCAGCAAGGCGAGCGCCTCTGCCTCCAGCCAGCGGCGCAGGCGCGCGGCCAGCAACTCTTGCGGCCCGCCGGTGTGGAGCAGCTTGCCCTCGCGCCGCACCTTGCGGGTGCCGGTGGCAGACCAGCGCAGCGTCAGGCTCTCGCCGCAGAAAGGCAGCACGGTGCCATCGCCCAGCGCCACGGGCTGCGGCACTTTGGCAAGCTGGGTTTCGATCCACGCGCTGCGCGCGCTGGCGAAGGAGAGCGCATCGAGCGTGCGGCCCCATTGCGGCATGGAAATGCGCAATTCGCTGCCATCGGGCGCAAGCCGCATCGTCAGCCGCCGTGCGCGCGGATGGCGGCGGATGGCAATCGGCAGGTTGCGCCCGGCAATCTCTACGCTGGGATGCTGGTGATCGCGGCGCAACCAGTCGAGCATCTACAGCTCCCAGTCGACAATGTGGTGCTCCAGCGGTCCCGCTACCGTCTCGCACACGCAGCGCCCCGCAATGCTCGCGCCCGCCTCGATCATCGTGTCGCGGCTGCCGGTGAGCAGATAATGCCATTCGGGCAAGGGATCGCCATCTGCGCGCACGCGATAGGCACAGGTCTTGGGCAACCAGCGCACTTCGCGCACCAGCTTGGGCGTCAGGCGCAGGCAATCGGGCACAAAGGCCTTGCGATGGGCATAGTCACGGCAACGCGCGGTGCCGGTATCGAGCAGCTTGCACGCGACATTGGTATCGAGAATTTCGCCGGTATCGTCATCCTCGATCTTGTGCAGGCAGCACCTGCCGCAGCCGTCGCATAACGCTTCCCATTCGGGACGGGTGAGCTCGCCCAGCTCCAGTTCCCAAAACCGCTCCCTCACCGCACCCACTTTTCAAGCTCGGCAGCAACCGCTTCGGGCGACTGGTCGACGGGCAGCAGCGCCATCGGCTGGCCTTCACGGTCGACCAGATAGCCGAGCCGTGTGTGATCCATCAGATAATCGCCGCGCGCGTTCGGCTCCTGCTGGCTGTATTGCACGAAATAATTGCCCGCCGCCGCGGCAATCGCTTCGGGCGAACCGGTGAGGCCGATCAGATCTTCGGAGAAGCCGCTGGTCCATTCCGCGATCACTTCGGGCGTGTCGCGGGCGGGGTCTATCGTGATGAAAATCGGCTGGATTTGTCCGGCAAATTCGGGATTGGCTTCCTCGAACGATTCGAGCCCGCGCACCATCTTGGCCATGTCGAACGGGCAGATATCGGGGCAATAGGCATAGCCGAAATAGACCATCTGGTAGCGTCCGGCGAAATCCTCGCTGGAGACGGTTTGCCCTTGCGCATCCTGCAATTCGAACCCCCCGACCACGGCGGAATCGTAAAGCGGCGGGATTTCGGCAGGCGCGTTGCTGCACGCCGCCACAAAGGCGAGCGCAGCAAGGCTTGCAATCCGGTATAATCGTGCAAACATGGTGGCTCTATTCATGGTCTGCTAACACGGGCTATTCAAGGTGCGCGCCAATGCCAGGGGGCAGTTTCGCGCAGATTTTTCAGGCAATAGGAGGCCGGAAGGCCATGGTCGCTCTTCGTAAATTCATCGCAATCACCACCGCAGGCCTTGCGCTGGCGGTGTCGAGCCCGGCGGCGGCGCAATTCTATTCCGAAGGGTATGAATTCCTCGAAGCCGTGCGCGAACGCAACGGCACCGATGCGACCGAGATGCTCAACCAGCCGGGCACCACGGTGATCAATGCGCGCGATGTCTCCAGCGGCGAAACAGGGCTGCATATCGTGGTAGGGCGGCAGGATGCGACCTGGACGCGCTGGCTGCTGCAGGAAGGGGCCAACCCCAATATCGCCGACAGCCGCGGGCGGATGCCGCTGCACGTTGCCATCGAAGTCGGCTTTCTGGAAGGCGTGGAGATTTTGCTGCGGCGCGGTGCGCGGGTGGATGTGGTGAACAGCGTGGGCGAAACGCCGCTGATCTCCGCTGTGCTCGCGCGCAATGTCGACCTGATGGAAATCCTGCTGGAAGGCGGGGCCGATCCTGATCGCACCGACAATACCGGTCGCAGCGCGCGCGATTATGCCCTCCAGTCGGGTGTGCCGCCGCGCATTCTCGCCACGATCGAGGAAAACGAAACCGAAAATGCCGGCGGCGATGGCCGGATTTACGGCCCGGTCTTCTGATCGGGGCTGGGCGCGCGGGAAGGACAAATGCATGACTGATGTGGCCGACGATCTGACGCTGGACGAAGTGCGCATCGCGCTTGCGCCCGAAATTGCCATGGCCGCGATGTTTGACGGGTGGAGCGAGGCCGCGCTCGACGCCGCTGCCGACAACGCAGGGATCGACCCGGCGATTGCGCGCCTCGCCTTTCCCGCCGGCGGACGGGGCAGCCGCGCGATGGACATGATCGATGCGTGGATCGCCTCTATCGACGCGCGCATGGCGGAAGAATTTGCCGATGGCCGGCTGGGCAATATGTCCATCCGCCAGCGCATCCGCAGCCTCGTCTGGTTCCGGCTGGAAGCGATTGCCGGGCTGGAAGAAGCACTCGCGCGCGCAGTAACGGTGCAGGCCATGCCGCAGAACGTTGCCGCCGCGATGAAGCAGGGCTGGCGTAGCGCGGATACAATGTGGCGGCTCGCGGGGGATACCGCGACCGATTACAACCACTACACCAAACGCGCGATCCTCGCCTCGATCTATGCGGCGACGCTGGCGGTGTGGAAGAGCGATGAGAGCGAGGACAAGGCCGACACCGCCGCCTTCCTCGATCGCCGCATCGACGGGGTGATGCAGTTCGAAAAAGTGAAAGCACAATTCCTCGGCAAGGATCGCGAACATTTCGATGTCGCCCGCTTCCTCGGGCGGCTGCGTTATCCGCAGGGGTAACATCCGTTCAATATGAGCGGATTTTCCTATTGATAATGAGTTGCAATTACGCGAACACCATGGCACGGCGCGAGGCGTGACACAGCTTGCCGATTCACCTGTAACGCTCGATACGCTCGCCCCGCTCGACCGGGCCGAGATCATGTCCGTTGATTGGGCCGCGCTCGCCCCCGATGAAGGCAAGCGCCTGCGCGCGCTGGGCATCGATACCGGGGCGAGGGTGGCTATCGCCCATCGCGGCGTCTTCTTCGGCAAGGATCCCATCGCGCTGCTGGTCGGCCGCACCACGATTGCCGTGCGCCGCGTCCATGCGCGGGCGATGCAGGTGGTGAAGCTGTGAGCACTTTGCGCACCGCCGCTTTGGTCGGCAATCCCAATGCGGGCAAATCCGCCCTGTTCAACGCGCTGACCGGCGCGCGGCAGAAGATCGCCAACTATCCCGGCGTCACGGTGGAGCGCAAAGCGGGCCGCATGGTGATGCCGAGCGGCGAGCCGGTGGAGCTGCTCGATCTGCCCGGCTCCTATTCGCTCGATTCCTCCAGCCCGGACGAGGAAGTGACGCGGCAGGTTGTGACCGGCGAGTTTGCCGGGCAAGCGCAGCCGGACTTGCTGGTGATCGTGCTCGATGCGGCGAACCTCGAGCAGCATCTGGTCTTCGCGCAGGAAGTAATCGCCTTGGGCCGACCGACGGTGGCGGCGCTCAACATGGTCGATCTGGCCGAGCGCGATGGTTTGGCGATTGACGCTGACGCTTTGGCCGATGCGCTGGGCGTACCAGTCGTGCCGACAGTCGCGGTGCGGCGCAAGGGGCTCGACGCGCTGGCCGCCGCCATGGCCGATGCGCATTCGCAAGACCTCTCGCAGCGCCACGAAGTCGCCGCGCTCACCCTGCCCGAACGGCGGCTGGCGGCGCGCAATATCGCCAAGGGCGCGGTGTTGTCTGAAAGCGGCGAGCGCAAGCTGCACGCCAGTCTCGACAAGGTGCTGCTGCACCCGTGGCTTGGCCCGCTTATCCTTTTCGCCCTGCTGTTCGTGGTGTTCCAGGCGGTGTTCGCTTGGGCTGACCCGCTGATCGGCGCCATCGAAGGTCTGGCCGAAGGCGTAAGCGGCGCGGTGGTGTCCGCCATGCCGGAGAGCTTCCTGCGCGATCTTATCACCGAAGGCGTGATTGCCGGGGTCGGCTCGGTCGTGGTGTTCCTGCCGCAGATCATCATTCTCTTCACTTTCATCCTCGTGATGGAGCAGTCGGGTTACATGGCCCGCGCCGCCTTCATTATGGACCGCCTGATGGCGTATGTCGGCCTGTCGGGCCGCAGCTTTATCCCGCTCCTCTCCAGCTTCGCCTGCGCCATTCCGGGCATCATGGCGACCCGCAGCATCGCCGATCCGAAAGACCGGCTGACCACCATCCTGATTGCCCCGCTGATGACCTGTTCGGCGCGGTTGCCGGTCTACACCGTCATCATCGCCGCAGTCATCCCGGCGACGAGTGTGGGCGGCGGCATCGGTTTGCAGGGCCTCGTCCTGTTCGGCCTGTATATCGCCGGAATTATCGGCGCGATGCTGGTCGCGCTGGTGCTGCGGATGACCGCCACCAAGGGCGCGGCGAGCGGGTTCATCATGGAAATGCCCAAATACCAGTGGCCGCCCCTGCGCGATCTGCTGATCGGCCTGTGGCAGCGCGCCTGGGTCTTCCTTCGCCGTGCGGGCACGATCATCTTTGCCGCGACCGTTATCCTGTGGCTGCTCCTCACTTTCCCCAAGGCCGAACCGGGCGAGAGCCAGCTCGACGCCTCCGCCGCCGGACATATCGCCAGCTTCATGCAGCCCGCTTTCGAGCCGATCGGCTTCCAGCGCGAGATGACGCTGGCGCTGGTGCCCGCAATGGCGGCACGCGAAGTGGCGGTGGCCTCGCTCGCCACAACCTATGCGGTGGATGCAGGCGACGAGGCGGAGACCGAACTCGCCCTGCGCGACCAGATCGCCGCACGCTGGAGCCTGCCGACCGCGCTCGCTTTCCTCGCCTGGTTCATCTTCGCCCCGCAATGCCTCAGCACTATTGCGGTAGCGCGGCGCGAGACCAACGGGTGGAAATGGCCGCTGGTGATGGTGGGGTATCTGTTCGCCTTGGCCTATGTGTTTGCGGGACTGACCTATTGGGCGGCTGTGGGGCTGGGGCTTTAGGTTTTTGCGCTCGCAGAGGCGCAGAGGCGCGGAGAGGTGGTGCTTGCGGCGAAGCCGCTCTCAACATGAGAGCTATCCGCTGGCGGCGAGGTAATCGGTTTTGTCCGGCTCCGCCGACGGCAAAAAACTCTGCGCCTCCGCGCCTCTGCGAGCGCCTCAAAAAGCTCGACTGTGGACATATCAGCGCCGCAGGGGTGGCGACTCGCAACGGCCTTCGATAAGCCTTTGTCTGAACACAAAAGAGGGATTCGAGAATGGCGGGCAGCCTCAACAAAGTCATGCTTATCGGCAATCTGGGCGCGGACCCGGAAGTGCGCACGTTCCAGAACGGCGGCAAGGTGTGCAATCTGCGCATCGCCACGTCCGAAAGCTGGAAGGACAAGAACTCGGGCGAGCGGCAGGAACGCACCGAATGGCACACCGTCGCCATTTTCAACGAAGGGCTTGCGGGCGTGGCGGAGCGGTATCTGCGCAAGGGCAGCAAGGTCTATATCGAAGGCCAGTTGCAGACCCGCAAATGGCAGGACCAGCAAGGCAATGACCGCTACTCGACCGAAGTGGTGCTGCGCGGCCCGAATTCGGTGATGACGATGCTCGACGGCGCGCAAGGCGGCGGTGGGGGCGGCGGCGGTGGCCAGCGCAGCGGGGGCTATGGCGGAGGCGGCGGCCAAGGCGGCGGCGGCTTCGGCGGCGGTTCGGGTGGAGGCGGAAATGGCGGCTCGGGCGGCGGCGGCAATGGCGGCTCGGGCGGCGGCGCCAATTACGACGATCTGGACGACGATATCCCGTTCTGATCGGGCACTACGCCAACGAAATCCCCTGAAAGCTCTCCTGCTTGAGAGGGTGACAAAGGTGACACCGTGTCACCTTTGCGCGATACCGGTTTGTCTTTTGTAGACAAGGGCTTGCTGCGCGAGAAAGCGAAGGTGACAGTTGTGCGCGGGCTGCGAAAACTGTCATTTCGACGCGGGCAGGTTCGGACGATGGGAAAGAGCGGGGGCAGTGGTTGCAGATGCGGGGGAGTGTAGGAAAGGGGTTGGGTGGATCACTGAATTGTCCGCGATATAAAAGTTTGCCACGGAAGGTAGTGTCTCAGTTTGAAAATAGAGGCTGTTGACTACCGTTTGCGCCAGCCGATGGCCATGCCTATGCTCTTGGCACAAACTTGGAGGCAGTGTGGCGCGTTTCGGCAATCATATTTTTCTTTGGATTATCGCCACCTTTGCGATCACCGCTTGGCTACAGCCGCCAAGCTGGACTGTCTTTATCGCCGCCTTAGCCATAGGTTGGTATTACAACGACAAGGAAGTGAAGCGCGATGTCTAAGGGCCCAACGGACAAAAGAGGCCAGCCGATGTAATCGGCGCTGCCGTGCTTACTGGGCAAATCGCCACAGGCGAAGCAAGGGACAGTGATAAGCCAGACCCTTCTGCTGAAGCCAACCGCAAGGGCGGGCAAATTGGCGGAAAAGCGAGGGCGGACAGTCCTCCACTTGAAGAACGCAAGGCCATTGCCCTAAAGGCTGCGGCGGCACAGCGGGGTAAAACGGCAAGCGAGATTAAAACAGGCTTGTCTTTTGCGCGATGGCGCTTTATGTAAGCGACCATGACTGATTCTCTCAATCTTTCCAGCATCCAGCGCAAGCGCGAAGAGATGCGCAAAGTAATTGCTGACGCCGAAGAAACAATTGCTTCGGCTAAGGCTGTGCTTGCTGATCTTGATGCTAGTGAACGAATTTTGGCAATTATGAGCGGCGCTTCTGTGGACAGTGATGTTGTTCGCAAGCCAATCCTTGCGGAAATGGCCAGCATAGCTGCCGTTGCTTATTCAAACTCAGCGCCGGAAGACCACTGCCAAGGCAATCCTTTCCGCAAAGGGACGAACAAGGCGTATATTTGGGATGCGCTTATGCTCTCCAACCGAGTTTGGATTGACGCAAACGAAATCCAAGAGCGAGCCTCAGCATTAAAGGGAGAGGAAATCGCCATGGCTTCAATCTCCCCGATGCTTAGCAATATGAAGGGCGAGCATATTGAGCGTAAAGGCCTACGGGTCGCGCTCAAGCTGCGCCTCAACGAGAATGGGGAGGCCGAGGCCTCCCCAGACGTGGACGAAGTTGCAGCTTCGTCCGATCTTTGAACCTAGGCTTCCAGGCCTTGCCGAGTGGGGCGGCTCAGTCCCCACAGTTTGGAGGTTCTGGATGCTTTTGCATCCAGTCCGGTTAGGTGCCTTTAGCCCCTATCCGGCCCTCTACAGAAAGGACGCGGGGGCATAGCCCTCGCTTCCTGTTCCCTACCCCCGTCCAAACGGGGTAAGAGCAACGGCGCGTCTCCGGTCCAAACGGGGAGCGCCGTTGTGCTTTAATAGGCGAAAGTTGCGATTCCGTCTATAGGCTTGGTTTGTCACCTTGGTTCGCGCAAAAACTAGCGAAGGCAAACCTCAACTAAAGCGAACCAGTAGCGCTCCCTAGATCAGCAGATCTCATGCCACCCCCTCACAACAAATTCGTCGCCGTCTCGTCGCGGTGCTTCTTCAAATACCGCATAAACGGCGTCCCGCCGGTGCCGACATCCGTATCATTCCCCGCGCTGCTTCTGCCCTGTTTGTTGATGTAGCTCGCCGCGTATTCCAGATGCCGCGTGCGGAAGTCGGCGACCGCCTGGATGTTCGCGTTATAGGCCTCGTTCAACCCCTTTGATCCGACCTCTTTCGCAAAGCCGCGCAAGGTGCTTGCCGCGCGCACATCGTCGACGAAGCGGCGGTGCGGGCCGGGGCGGTATTCGTGCAGTTGGTCGAGATATTCGCGCAAAGGATCGGCCGCGTGGCCCACGCCCATCAGCGCGTCCATGCTCGGCACGATGCTGGATTGCGATCCGGTCTGCCCGCGAAACGCTTGGGCTGCGGTGCCGTACCGCTCGACGCCTTCATAGATCACGCCCTCGGGCAAGGCGGGATTGTCTTTCCAGCCGTGGATATAGGGGCGTACGCGCTCGAAATAGATATAGGGGTCGCAGCGTTCGGGCATCCGGTCGAACAGCGCGTTGATCTGCGCCCAGCGTTCGGCATTGGCCTCCAGATGGGTGCGTGCGAGCTCGGCATCGCCGGTCTTCACCGCCGCGTCGATCTCGGCGAAGCGCGCGAGGACTTCGCCAGCGCAAGCCTCGATCGCCACGTGGACAAGCACGAACCACGCCTCGTCCATGCCGCCGAGGAAGTTCTGGATCATGCGGATATTGTCGAGCGCCACGGGCTTGGCCGGATCGATCAGCGACCAGTTGTCGAGCACATAGGAGCTGTAGGTAAGCAGCGGCTGCTGGCCCAGCCGGTCCGCCAGCGCGACCATCGGCACGGCGAGCTTGGCGGGCAGGCGGTTCGAGACGGCCTGCTCGCCCCACACCCACGACTGCACCATGAAGGTGTAATGCACCGTCGCCATGCGCGCCTGCGCGTCCGAAAGGTGCGCCGCGTCGGACAGTTCTTCGGGAGCGGGGAGGTGCTTTTCGAGGAACGCGCGCACTTCGCCTGCGGGGAGCACGTTCGGCAATTGCAGCGCCACTTTCGCCGCATCGGCCCAAGCGTCGGGCAGCGTCACGCCCGCCGCATCATGGCGACAAAGAAAGCCGGTTTCGGCCGACATATCGTAGTCGGCGAGCGGTTTGATTGCGGACTTGTCGATAGTGGCGGTGTTCATGTCTGGCATCCTCTCCCTGAGTATGCGCGCAAATATACACCGCTTCGGAGCGAATTTCCTTGCGAACTGCGTTGACGGACGCGCCTGTTTCGCAGATTATTCGGCAATGGACGCGATAGACCGCAAAATCTTGCACACTCTCGAAAGCAACGGGCGCATCAGCAATACCGATCTGGCGGCGCGGGTTGGCCTTTCCGCTTCGGCGTGCCTGCGGCGGGTGCAGGAATTGGAGCGGACGGGCCTTATCAAAGGCTACCGCGCCGTGCTCGACCGCTCGCGGTTGGGCGGCGAGATCACCGCCTTCGTGATGGTCGGCCTGTCAGCGCATCTGGCGAAGGATGCGCGCGCGTTCGAAGCGGCGATGGCGGCGGCGGACGAAGTGCGCGAGTGCCACAATGTGACCGGCGCGGTCGAATATCTGCTGCGGGTGGAGGTCGAAAGCCTGGCGCAATACAAGGCCTTCCACGCCGATACGCTGGGCACGCTGCCGCAAGTGGCGAGCATCACCTCGCATATCTGTTTGGGATCGTCGAAGGATATGCGGGCCTAACCGTCCTTCAGCCCCCGCAACGCTTCTGCCAGCGGGCCGCTCGCCGCTTCTTCGATGAGACCCTTTTCGCGCCGCACTTCGTCGGCGTTCGGGCCGACCGCGAACGGATCGATGGCCAGCGTGAGGCTCTGTGCCACCGCCTCGCCCAGATCGAAGCTGGTGCCGGTATAGCCGATCACGTCGAGATCCTCGGGGGTGAGCTCGATCTCCGCCTCCGCCTCGCTTGCTTCCAGCGCGGCGAGGGGGACGAAGCGGATGGCGATATCTTCGGCAATGCTGGCAGGCAGATCGTCGCCCGAAACCGCGCAGCTTTGCACGATCTCGGCGCGCATCGGGCCGGTGGCGGAAACCTCCGGCCCCTTGGCTTGCAGGGAGAGGCTCGCCGCGAGCGAGTGTACCGCTACCAGCCCGAACCGCTTGGCCAAAGCCGCGCATTCTTCCGGCGTGGCGACCAGTTCCACCGGCGCGGCGGTAATCCCGCGCAAATCGTGCAGGCGGGAAAATTCGGGCGTATCGCTCATCGCACCAAACTCATCGCACCAATCTGGGCCGGATCTGCCCGTCGAGCAAGAGCGAGTCCTTCTGCCCCTGCAAATCATTATGCAACGCGCGTGCCCGCACCGCGAGCGCGTAGGGCTTGGCGTCGGGATCGGTCAGAGTCGTATTGCGCGCCAGCACTTCGGCGAGCTTGGCATCGCTTTCGCCCAGCGTTTCGCGCAGCGCGCCCATGCGGCCACCCAAAGCGGCGACGAGCTTGCCCATATTCTTGCCCACCATCAGATCGCCGACGCCGGTATCGCGCAATTGCCGATCCATATCCTCCACGAACAATTCGGTGAGCAGCGCGGTTTTGGGGGCGAGCGTCTCGCTCTGCTCCATCCGCAGGGTGACAAGACCCATGACCAGCGCGATCATGTCGAACCGGCCCTGCACCGAATCCTCCACCCCGCATTCCGCATACCATTCGCGCTCGCGGCTGGTGCCAACGGTGGCGTGCCACAGCGTGCGCAACTCGTCGCGGCCGCTTTTGCCCATCAGGCGCTGGAGGAAGGACATCGCAGTTTCTCTTTCGTCATTCCGCCGCCAGTTAAGCGGGGGTTCAATCGTGGCTAGCATATCGAGAGCGCATTGCACCTGCGCGATGGCTCCCCTAAGGCTGGCGCAGATATAGGACGCAGCGCGGGCGTGGCAATGCAGGCCAAAGACGCTGCGAAGCGATGGATTGAAGGGTTTGACGATGAAGCGTGCGATGATGCGGATGGCTGTGCTGGCCGGAATGGGCCTCGCGGTGACGGGTTGCAACTCAATCTCCACCCACCGTGGCTATATCGCCGATGAAACGCTGTTCCAGTCGGTGCAGCCGGGGCTCGATAACCGCCAGTCGGTGGAAGATGCGCTGGGCCGCCCGACGTTGACCAGCCAGTTCGGCCAGCCGATCTGGTACTATGTCTCCAGCCGCACCGAGCAGGCGGCGTTCCGCCAGCCGCGCATTGCCACGCACAACGTGTTTGCCGTGCATTTCGATGCGGAAGGGAATGTCATCTCGACCGAGCGCACCGGCATGGAGCAGGTGGCGCGCATCAGCTATGAACGCGACGAAACGCCGACGCTGGGCCGCGAGCGGGGCTTCTTCGAAGACCTGTTCGGCAATATCGGCACCGTGGGCGGTGTCGGCGGCGGCGCTGGCGGCGGCGGCCAGTAAGGCCACCCCGCTTGAACGGCGCGGCGGCTTTGCCCATATCCCGCGCATGAATGCAGAAAAGGCGAGCCACGGCCTGATCCAGTGGCACGGCACCACCATTGTCGGCGTGAAACGCGAAGGCCGCACCGTGATCGCGGGCGACGGGCAGGTTTCCATGGGCAACACGGTGATGAAGCCCAACGCCCGCAAAGTCCGCCGCATTGGCGAGGACGGCAAGGTGATTGCCGGTTTCGCCGGAGCCACCGCCGATGCCTTTACTTTGTTCGAACGGCTGGAACGCAAGCTGGAACAATATTCCGGCCAATTGCTGCGCGCCGCGGTCGAGCTCGCCAAGGACTGGCGCACGGACAAATATCTGCGCAATCTCGAAGCCCTGATGATCGTCGCGGACAAGGATGTGCTGCTGGTGCTGACCGGCAATGGCGATGTGCTGGAACCCGAAGGCGGGATCACCGCGATCGGCTCGGGCGGGAACTACGCGCTCGCCGCCGCGCGCGCGATTGCCGAATATGAGGACGATCCGCAGGTGATCGCGGAAAAGGCGATGAAAGTCGCCGCCGATATCTGTGTGTTCACCAATGGCAATGTGACGGTTGAGACTGTCTGACCCTTCAACCGAATGTCCTGAGCCTGTCGAAGGACTGTTTTTCCTTCTGGCTCGCTCCAAGATTTCAAGAAAGTACAGCCCTTCGACAAGCTCAGGGCAGTCGGAATTAGGACCGTAATGACCCAGAATTTGACCCCCAAAGCCATCGTAGCCGCATTGGACGAACATATTGTCGGCCAGAAGGATGCCAAGCGCGCGGTTGCCGTGGCGCTGCGCAATCGCTGGCGGCGACAGCGCCTCAACGCCGATTTGCGCGACGAGGTGACGCCCAAGAACATCCTGATGATCGGCCCCACCGGCTGCGGCAAGACCGAGATCAGCCGCCGCCTCGCCAAGCTCGCCGAAGCGCCGTTCGTGAAGGTGGAAGCGACCAAGTTTACCGAAGTCGGCTATGTCGGGCGCGACGTTGAACAGATTGCCCGCGATCTGGTGGAAGAAGCGATCCGGCTGGAGAAGGAACGCCGCCGCGAGGCTGTGCGCGAAGCCGCGAGCGAGGCGGCGATGAACCGCCTGCTCGATGCGCTGGTCGGCACCGGCGCGAGCGAGGCGACCCGCGCCAGCTTCCGCCAGCGCATCGTCGAGAACGCGATGAACGAAACCGAAGTCGAAATCGAAGTGTCCGACGCGCCCGCCATGCAAATGGACATCCCCGGCATGGGCGGCGGCGCGACGATGATCAATCTGTCGGAAATGATGGGCAAGGCCTTCGGCGGCGCGCCCAAGAAAAAGCGCAAGCTGAAAGTCCCCGATGCGTGGGACAAGCTGGTCGATGAAGAGGCCGAAAAGCGCATGGACCAGGACGATGTGGCCCGCGTGGCGCTCGCCAATGCCGAAACCAACGGGATCGTCTTCCTCGATGAGGTGGACAAGATCGCAGTCAGCGATGTGCGCGGCGGCTCGGTTTCCCGCGAAGGCGTGCAGCGTGACCTGCTGCCGCTGATCGAAGGCACCACGGTCGCCACGAAGTATGGCCCGATGAAAACTGACCACGTGCTGTTTATCGCCAGCGGCGCGTTCCATGTCGCCAAGCCCAGCGATATGCTCCCCGAATTGCAAGGCCGCCTGCCGATCCGCGTGGAACTGCGCAGCCTGACCGAAGCAGACTTCATCCGCATTTTGAGCGAGACCAAGGCCAATCTGGTGAGCCAGTACAAGGCGCTGCTCGGCACCGAGAATCTGACGGTCGAAATGACCGAGGACGCCGTCGCCGAAGTCGCCCGCATCGCTGCGCAGGTGAACGAAAGCGTCGAAAATATCGGCGCGCGCCGCCTGCAAACCGTGATGGAAAAGCTGTTCGAGGAACTCAGCTTCGAAGCCGAGGATATGGACGGCCAGAGCGTAACGGTGGACGCCGCCTATGTGCGCGAACGGCTGACCGATCTGGCGAGCGATACGGATTTGAGTAAGTACGTCCTATAAACCCTGACCCCGCTCATGCTGAGCTTGTCGAAGCATCGACCTTAACTTCTGGTGCTATGCCAACAGAAAGAGCGATCCTTCGACAAGCTCAGGATGAGCGGAGGAAGAGGGGTTTGTGCTGTCCCCATCAAGGATGCGGTGCGAGACCAATCTCCACGCCCGTCCGGTCGACCACCGCGTGTTTGTCGATCATCTCGGCGCTTGCTTCGTTGAGGCCGATCACCTGCACGCTGCGGCCGTTCCTCCGCATCCGCTCGACAATCGCATCGAGAGCGCCCGCGCTGGAAATGTCCCAGAAATGCGCCTTGGATACGTCGATCACCACGTGGTCGGCGGGGTTTTCGCGCTGGCTTTCGGGCTTCATCGCGGCGTTGAACCGTTCGACACTGGCGAAGAAGATCTGGCCGGTGACGGTGTAATGCGCGGTTTTACCGTCGCTGGTGCGCTCTACGCTGAAGAGGTTCATCACCAGCGCGGCGAAGAAAATGCCCGACAGCAGCACGCCGACCAGCACTCCAAGGGCAAGATTGTTCGTCGTCACAACCACGATCACGGTCGCCAGCATCACGACGCTCGCCTGCCACGGGTGGTGGCGCAGGTTTGGAATGCTCGTCCAGCTGAACGTACCGATGCTCACCATGATCATCACCGCGACCAATGCGGGCATCGGGATTTGGCCCACGATAGGGCCGAGCAGCCATAGCAGGATGAGCAGCGTCAGGCCCGCAACGAAGGTCGAAAGCCGTCCGCGCCCGCCCGAAGTGACGTTGATCACCGACTGCCCGATCATTGCGCAGCCGCCCATGCCGCCGAACAGTGCCGCACCGATATTTGCTGCGCCCTGGCCCCAGGTCTCGCGGCGCTTGTTGCTGCTGGTATGCGTCATATCGTCAACGATCTTGGCGGTCAGCAGGCTCTCGATCAGGCCGACCGCGGCCATCGTGGCAGAGTATGGGGCGATGATCGCGAGCGTTTCCCATGTCAGCGGAACATCGGGGAACACCAGATAGGGCAGGCCCTCCGGGATATCGCCCATATCGCCCACCGTGTTGACCGGCAGGCCCATCCCGATGCTGAGCGCGCCGAGCACGATGATCGCCACCAGCGGGCTGGGCACGGCGGTGGTCAGCTTGGGCAGCCCATAAATGATCGCCAGCGCGCCTGCGACCATGGCGTAGGTGATCCAGCTTACCCCGTCAGCCGAGGGATCGAGCTCCGGCAGCTGGGCCATGAAAATCAGGATCGCCAGCGCGTTGACGAAGCCGGTGATGACCGCGCGGCCGACGAACTGCATCAGCAGGTCGAGCCGCAGCAGCGCGGCAATGCCTTGGAAAATGCCCATCAGAATGGTCGCAGCGAAGAGATATTCCACCCCGTGATCGCGCACCAGCGGGATTACCACCACGGCCACCGCAGCGGTGGCGGCGGAGATCATTCCGGGCCGTCCGCCGGTAAAGGCGATGATCATGGCAATGGCTATACTGGCATACAGCCCGACACGCGGATCAACGCCCGCGATGATCGAAAAGCCGATCGCTTCGGGGATCAGCGCAAGGGCAACAACGATGCCGGCGAGGATATCGGCACGCGGCTGCGCGAGCCAGTCGCGCCTGAGCGCGGCGGTGTCAAACATGGGTCAGTCCATTATGGCTGGGCGCACAAGCCAACGGGCGGCGCGCGGGGGAAGCTTCGGTAGGAGCATAGATGCTGCGCTGCACAATGCAAGGCTGCGCTCCCGCCCAAGTCGTTCGCAGAGCTGACCAAGCGGTTTATCGACACGGGCTTTGGGTGCCTTGCACCCGCGCGCCGCTTGCGGTTTAACAGCGCCCGATAGAAGCGCCAGACTTCCAAGGGGACTTAACCGTGACATTCCGCTATCTCGCCACCGCCGCCGCGCTTGCCATTGCTGCTGCCCAGCCCGCTTTGGCGCAGGACGCCGGCGACACCGCGCCCGTGCTCACCGCGCCCGAAATCGAATTTACCGAATGGACGCTGGATAACGGCCTGCGGGTGATCGCAATCGAGGATGATACGACCTCCACCGTCACCACCAGCCTGTGGTATGAAATCGGCAGCAAGCTCGATCCCGAGGGGCGCAGCGGCTTTGCGCATCTGTTCGAACATATTCTCAGCCGCAAGACGCAGAATATGTATTACAACCAGATCAACGATCTGACCGCCGATGTCGGCGGCACGCGCAACGCGTCCAACGGCACCGATCGCACCAATTATTACGAGACGGTGCCTGCCGAATATCTCGAAACCATGCTGTGGACGCATCGCGAGCGGATGGCGTTTCCGGTGGTGGATACCGAAGTGTTCGAAACCGAACGCAGCGTGGTGATGGAGGAATACCGCACCCGCGTGCTCGCGCCGCCCTATGGCCTGTTCCAGCGCGTGGTGCTGCCCGAAATCGCCTATGACGAACTGCCGCACCGCCGCCCCGGCATCGGCAGTATGGAGGATCTGGCGGCGGCCTCGCTGGACGATGCCCGCGCCTTCCACCAGGCCTATTACGGGCCGGATACGGCAACGCTGATCGTCGCGGGCAATTTCGATATGGCGGCTTTGCGCAGCATGGTTGACCGCTATTTCGCCGATATTCCCCGCCGCGCCAATCCGGTGGATGTGACAATCACCGAGCGCGAAGATCGCCGCACCAGTGCGCGCAGCGTCAGCGCCGCCAGCCCCAACGTGCCGTTGCCAGTCGTCGGCAGCGTATGGCAAATGCCCGAGGCGACCCATCCCGATGCCGCTGCCTTGGAAGTGCTCGGCGCGATTATGAGCCGGGGGCAGAACTCGCGGCTGTATACCGCGCTGGTCGAGCCCGGCCTTGCGGTGCAGGCGGTGCAGTATGAAAGCCTCTCCGAAGAGGGCGGCGTGTGGGCGCAATATGCGGTGATGAGCCCGCAATCGGATGAAGCACAGGTTGCCGCCGTGCTCGCCGCCGAAACCGCGCGGGTGCGCAGCGAGCTGGTGAGCGAGTCAGAGATTGCCGAAGCCCGCAACGAAATCATCGCCTCTGCCATGCGCAGCCGCGAGACCGCGCGCGGGCGGGCGTTCGAATTGGGCGAAGCGCTGGTCAGCACCGGCGATCCGCGCGCGGCAGACCGGCGGCTGGAAGCGATTGCCGCCGTCACGCCGGAAGATGTGCTGCGCGTGGCGCAATACTGGCTCGATCCCGATGCGCGGGTGGATATGCGGCTGACGCGCGGCGAGTTTGACCCCTCGACCTTCGCCAACCCCGAACCCATGCCCATTTTCCGCACACTGCCGCCGCCGGTGGGAGAGCCGCTGGTCGTGCTGCCCGAAGGCGAACGGCAGGCGCCGCCCCCTCCGGGCGAGGTGCCAAGCGTCGCGGTGCCCGCCTTCGTGACGCACACGCTCTCCAACGGCATCGAAGTGCTGGCGGTGCAAACCGGTGATGTGCCGATTGCGAGTATGCGGGTGCTGCTGCCCGGCGGTTCGATCTCCGATGACCGCGCCACCGCAGGCGTGGCCGGATGGGCGGCCAGCCTGGCGGATCGCGGCACGCCGACTCTCACCGCGCAGCAGATCGCGGCGCGCATGGAAAGCCTCGGTGCGTCGATGGGCGGCAATGCGGGCACCGACAATACCGGCTTCTTCCTCACCGCACCGGTCGCCAATATGGATGCAGCGGGCACCGTGTTCGCCGATGTGATCCGGAATGCGGACTATCCGGAGGACGAGGTCGCGCGCGAGCTGGAGCGCGGGCTCGACAATCTGCGCGTCGCCATGAACGAGCCGGCCTCGCTGGCGCGCATGGTGCTGCGCCCGCTGGTGTTCGGCGATGCGCCCTACGGCAATATCGGCGGTGGCACGCTCGCATCGATCGGCGCGATCACGCGCGAGGATTTGCTCGCCCACCGGCAGGCCTATTGGCACCCGGCGCGTGCGCAGATCGTGGTGAGCGGCGGGATTGCTCCGGCAGAGGCCTTTGCTTTGGCCGAGCGGCTGTTTGGCGACTGGAGCAGCGATGCGCCGGTGCCCGCTGTGATCGAAGCGCCTGCGGGCGAAGAGCTGCCCGCGCGCACTCTGGTGGTCGATATGCCCGATGCGGGCCAAGCGGCGGTGTTCCTGCTGGCGCGCGGCCCCGATGTGACCGATGCCGCCTACAGCCCGCTCGAACTCGCCAATGCGGTGCTCGGCGGCGGATCGAGCGGGCGGTTGTTCGAGGAAATCCGCAATGAGCGCGGGCTCGCCTACGGTTCCTATTCGGGCATTTCCGACTTTGCCGATGGCACGCTGCTATCCGCCAGCACGCAGACCGCGAACGAGACGGTGGACGAGGTTGTACAGGTGATGCTCGACGAATTTGCCCGCGTGGGCAGCGAGCCGCTGGGCGATGAACTGCTGGAGCGGCGGCGGCTGTTCCTGACCGGCGGCTATGATCGCAGCCTGGAAAGCTCGGCGGGTTATGCGGGCATCCTCTCCAGCCTGCTGACGCTGGGCCGCGATCCGGCGGAAATTGCGACCTATGCCGATAGTCTGGCGGGAGTGACCGCAGAACAGGCGAGCGCGGCGGCGGCGCAGTATTTCGATCCAGCGCGCACCAGCGTGGTGGTGGTCGGCAATGCGGCGGCCTTTATCGAGGAACTGCGCGCGATCCGGCCCGATGTGGAGGTTATCCCGGCGAGCGAGCTTGATCTGAATACGGCTGGCCCTGCGATGGGCGGGTAGAATCCTTACGTCTCCCCTCCCCTTGGGGAGGGGCTGGGGGTGGGGGTTCCACGCCCATTTGACGCCGAACCCCCATCCCAACCTTAGACGCAAAGCGCCGTCTTCGACTCCCCCAAGGGGAAGGGCTTTTTAACCGACCGCTTCCGGCTCTTCGCTCAGCTGGCGGTTCCACATATCGGCATAGAGCCCGTCGCGTTTGAGCAGCGCGGCGTGGCTGCCGCTTTCGACAATGCGGCCCGCTTCCATCACATTGATGATATCGGCATCGGCAATCGTCGAGAGCCGGTGCGCGATGGCGATGGTGGTGCGGTTGGCGCTCACCCGTTTGAGCGTGGCGAGAATGTCCTGCTCGGTGCGGCTGTCGAGTGCGCTGGTCGCTTCGTCGAGCAGCAGGATCGGCGGGTTTTTGAGCAGGGTGCGGGCAATCGCCACGCGCTGCTTCTCGCCGCCCGACAGCTTCAAGCCGCGCTCGCCCACTTCGGTATCGAGGCCTTGGGGCAGGGCGGCGATAAACGGCCAGATCGCCGCATCTTCCGCCGCCTGCCGGATCGCTTCATCGCCGGGCTGGTCGAGCCCGTAGCCGATATTGTAGCCGATCGTGTCGTTGAACAGCACGCTGTCCTGCGGGACGATGCCGATGCTCTGCCTGAGACTTGTTTGGGTAACCGCGGCAATATCCTGCCCGTCAATGCAGATGCGCCCGCTCCACGGGTCGTAGAAGCGGAAGAGCAGCCGCCCGATAGTCGATTTGCCCGCGCCCGACGGGCCGACCAGCGCGACGCTCGCGCCTGCCGGAGCCTCGAAGCTCAGATCGTGCAGGATTTGCCGGTCAGGCTCGTAGCCGAAACTGACATTTTCGAACGTCACCATCGGGCGGCGCACCAGCAGCGCAGGCGCGCCGGGAGCATCGGCGACTTCCACCTCGCGGTCGAGCAGGGCAAACATATCGGCCATGTCGATCAGCCCTTGTCGGATCGAGCGATAGACAAAGCCGAGCATATCGAGCGGGCGGAACAGTTGCAGCAGATAGGTGTTCACCAGCACCAGATCGCCGGGTGACAAGCGGCCTTGCGACCAGCCCCACACGGTAAAGCCCATGGCAAAACCCATCAGCAGGTTCATGATCAGCGCCTGCACGATATTGAGCGCGCCCAGCGAATTCTCGGTCTTGATCGCGGCTTCGGAATAGGCGGTGGCGGTTTCGGCATAGCGGCGCTGTTCGCGCGCTTCGGCACCGAAGAATTTGACCGTCTCGTAATTCAGCAGGCTGTCTACCGCGCGGGCCATGGCGGTGCCATCAAGATCGTTCATCTCCTTGCGCAGCTTCACCCGCCATTCGGTGATCGCTTGCGTGCTCCAAACGAAGGCGACCACGGTGATGGCGGTTGCCAGCAGCAATTCCCAGCCGAACAGGGTGTAGAACACCACCGCCACCACCGTCAGCTCGATCACGGTGGGCAGGATGTTGAAGAGCAGGAAATACAGCATCGTCCCGATGCTGCGCGTGCCGCGCTCCATGATGCGGGTGATCTCGCCCGTGCGGCGCGAAAGGTGGAAGCGCAGCGACAATTGGTGCAGCCGCGTGAACACGTCTTCGGCCAGACTGCGTACGGCATCCTGGCTGACGCGGTTGAAAGCGATATTGCGGAACTGCTCGAACAACACCGCGCCAAAGCGCCCGGCGGCATAGGCGAGCACCAGCGACAATGCGGGCCAGAGCAGCCCATCGCCATCCGCAGCCATTGCATCGACCGCTCCGGCATAAGCGAAGGGCAGCGCGAGGGTGACGGCTTTGGCGGCGATCACCAGCAGCGTGGCAAGCGCGATTCGCAGCCGCAGGTCGGGGCGGTTCTTGGGCCAGAGATAGGGCAGGAAACGCCGCATGGTGACCCAGTCGGCATTGTCGCCGCTGGGTGTAGTCTCGCCCGTCGCTGTTCCGAAATCCCTCATGCGCTGCCCACAAGTGGGGCAGATGCGCGCCTTTAACAAGCCTGCCGGTGTCAGTCGTGCAGCCGCGTTGCCCGGTCGTTGAAGTTCCACGCCTGATCGGTGGTCAGTTCATCGGGAAATTCGAACAAGATGCGCCGCTCGCGGAAATCGATGGCGACGCGGCGGAACATCCGCAGCTCGTTCATGCCCAGGATCATCGCCGGCTCGTCCTCCAGCCCGAGATGCGTGAACGTGGGGGAGGCGGCGAAGGAAACCGGGAAATTGGTGATCTGCATTTCCCCCATCCGCAGCGAGCGGGCGATGCGCGTTTCGCTCGTCACCGCCACGCCGTTGACGTCGGTCATGGTCGCATCTTCCAGCGCGGGGCGATTGCGCAGGCGGCGTTGCAGCGCCAGATTGCCGATTGATCCCGAAGCGCCGGTATCGATCAGCACGGCGGTGCTCACCCCGTCGATCCGCGCGCGGTGGATGATGAGCTGGCCGAGCCGTTCGCGCGCACGCACGACAATGTCATAGCCGTTCGCGCCGCCTGCCTCGAAACTCTCCGACACGGTCATCCGCCGGTTGCGGAAATCGAGCAGCACGCGCTGGTTCTGCAAGCTGTCGAGGCCGAGGATGCCGTCGGCGCTGCCGATATTTGCGCCATCGACAATCGGAGCCTGGCGGATGGTGAAAATCCGCTCGCCCAGCGCAAACTCGGGAACGATGGTGGTTTCCACCATGCGGCTGCTCGCCATGCCGATCAGCAGCGCGGGTTCGCGGTCGAACAGTTCCAGCTGCGTGGCGAGATCTTCTGACAGGACGGTTGCCTGCGCGCCGGTATCGACCATAAAGTCGAACGGGCCTTGCCCCATAATGGTGACTGGCACGGTGAGGCGCTGGTTGGAATCGCGTTCCAAGATGAGTGTTTCGGTAAACTCTTCGGTATCGGGATCGCCAGTAGCGGCGGTTTCGGGGTCTGCCGCATTGCCGGGGTCGCGTTCCTGCATCCCGAAACCCGCGAGAGCGAGCGCCAGCGCGCCGCTGAGGGCCGTCCAATCCATGATCTGTCTCCCGCCCGCTGCACGTCCCGCTATGCGTTGGGAGGCGCAAGTTTACCACGCGCGCGGCAAAGCCCCAAATTGCAAATGATTCTTAGGGTTTCCGCGCTATCGCGGCGGCGTATGACACCTGCACTCAAATCCTTCGTCGAACGCGCCGCCAGCACGGTCGGCTATGATAAAACGCATATTACGCGCACCGTCGCCTATGCCGAGGTCGAGGCCTTCCTCGCCGGGCTGCCGGTGGGCGAGATGGACGCGCTGGAAATCGCCGCGGGCTGGAAATGGCGCGAGGCAGGCTGGGGCAGCTTCACCGAAATGAACTGGCCCGATCACGATATCTGCAACGATGTGCTGGGCCAGCAATTCGACATCATCATCGCCGACAATGTGTGGGAGCATTTGCTGCATCCGTGGCGCGCGACGCAGCACGTGCTCCAAATGCTCAAACCCGGCGGCTGGTTCGTCAATATTACGCCCTTCCTCATCCGCCGCCACCCGATCCCGAATGATTGCACCCGCTGGACGGAGCAAGGGATGCGCCACTTCCTAGAAGACAATGGCTTTGACGAAAGCAGCATCAGCACCGGATCATGGGGCAACCGCGCGGCAGTGAAGGCGAACTTTAACCGCTGGGCGCGCACCGGCTGGAACCGCAGCCTGAAGAACGAGCCCGACTTTCCCATCACCGTCTGGGCCTTTGCAAAGAAGCCGCAATGACCAAGGATCTCGCCATTGTTGTCCTCGCGCATAATGAAGAGCGTCGCATTGGCATATGCCTAGCGAGCTTGCCGACAACTGATCCGGCGGTGGCGGTGCACGTTGTCGTCAACGGCTCGACCGATCGCACAGCGGAGATTGCGCGCAGCTTTGCCGGGGTAACCGTCCACGAATACAAGCAGGGCGGAAAGTCGCGCAGCTGGAACCGCATCATGCTTGGCGAGGGCGCGGTCGAGGCGGGCACCTATATTTTCGTCGATGGCGATGCCGAGGTCTGCCCCGGCTCGGTGAGCGCGCTGGCCGAATGTCTTGCCGCTAACCCGCGCGCCAATGCCGCCTCGGGCTTCCCCCGCAATGGCCGCAAGGCCGAACACTATGCCGAGGCCTTGGCGCGCGAGCATGGCCTGTTTGGCGATCTCTACGCTTTGTCGGGCCGCTTCGTCGCCTTGCTGCGCGAACGCGGTATCCGCTTGCCCGAAGACCTGATCGGCGATGACGGCCTGCTTTGCGCGATGGCCAAAACCGATGCGCGCGATGAAAGCCATTGGGACGATAGCCGCGTTGTGCCATGCAAGGGCGCTGGCTTTCTGTGCGAGCCGACTGCGCTCTCGCCCGCCAGCCTGCATGGCCAGTACAAGCGGATGGTGAATTACAGCCTGCGCCATTTCCAGAACCGCATCATCACCCGCATCATGCGCGAAGAGGGCGGGCCGGAGGCGCTGCCGCCGCGTCTTGCCGATCGCTATGCCGAGTGGCTCCCCCGCTGGCAGCCGCGCCGCGATCCGGTGTGGTGGTGGTTTGACCGGCAGGCGATCAAACGGATGCGCGGCGCGATCTAGGCGCTACTCGGCGGGCTGCACCACTGGCGGCTTGCGCTTGATAACCAGCCGGATCAGCTCGCCCAACGTCTCGCGCGCCACCAGCAGCAGCAATCCGCCATAGGTCGCCGCGCCCAACGCCGCCAGCAGCGGCAGGCGGATGAAGGGCGATTCGACCGGCAGGTTGGCGCTCGCCAGCGTGACCACCACCGCCATCACCGCACTCGCGCCTAGCCCCGGTGCCAGTGCGCCAAGCATGTGGCCATGGCTGATCCCGAGATGCGGCTTGGCCAGCAGGAACACCGAGAGCGGCAGAACGGGGAAGACGAGCACCCACACCCAGGCTAGCCCCACTCCGCCCCAGCCGACGCCGATATAGAAAGCGGCAGGCACAATGCAGAAGCCGATGATCGAGGCCTGCATGGTAATCCCCGGCTTGCCGATGGCGTTCAACGCCGGTGCAAACAGCGAATGCAGGGTGAGTGCGGGCATGGCGAAGGCAAGCACAGTGACAATCGGGATCATCGACAGCCATTTGCTGCCCAGCAGCACCGCAACCATTTCCGGCGCCACCGCGCTCATTCCGAAGAACATCGGGCAGGTCGCCAGCATGATCAGCCGCACCGCTTTGAGGAAACTGTAGCGCAGCGCCGCGCGGTCATCCTGCAATTGCGCATAAGCGGGGAAGGCGACTTCGTTCAGCGCGGGCACAAATCGCACCGCCACGATGGTGGTGAGGAACAGGCCTTCGGCATAATAGCCAAGGTTCTCCGGCGTCAGGAAACGCCCGGCGATGAAAATGTCCGACTGGGTCACCAGTGTCCAGAAGAAGTGGCCCGCCAGCACCGCCGCGCCGAAATTGAACATCCGCCCCGCGCCGCGCAAATCGAAGCTCGGCCAATAGGTGAAGCGTGCGGCGATCATCAGGCAGATGCCGCGCGTCCAGAACGCCGCCAGCGGCGCGAAGACCAGCGTCCACACGCCGAAATCGCTTAAGGCACACGTGAGCGCGACCGAGGCGGAAACGATGGTGGCAATAAGATTGCAGATCGCGGGCCGCTTGAAATCCATCTCGCGCGTCAGCAGCACTTCGGGCAGCGCGATAAACGGGGTGGAGAGGAAGATCAGCGCCTGTACGCGCAGCAGCTCGGTCACCATCTCGGTGCGGTAATAGGCGGCAGCGAGCGGCGCGCCGAGGAATTGCACCGTCGCAATCGCCCCATTGACCAGCAGCAGCATCCCGAACGCCTGCCGGATCTTGCGTTCGTCCACTTCGCGATCCTGGATCAGCGAGCTGGCAAAGCCGTATCCGCCAAGGAAGGCGAGGAAGGTGAGAATCACCTGCGTCATCGCAAAGATGCCGTAATCCGCCGGATCGAGAATGCGGATGACGATCAGCGTGGCACTCCACGCAACGATCTGGGACAGGATCTGGCTGCCCGAACGCCACATCACGGCGCGCTTCACGCTATCGCGCATAGAGGTCATTGTGTGGAGCCTTTCAGGCGCACGGCAAGGCTGATGCGCAGCCAAGTAAGGATCGCGCGCAGCTGGCCAAGCACAGCCATCGGCGATTCGCCAAAGGCGCGCAGCAGGTGTGCGGGCCGGAAGGTGTAAGTATCGCGCGTCGCCAGCCTCGCACGCGCACGCGCGCGAAATGCAGAGGCGGGCAGGGCTTCGACTTCGCCCAGCAGCCGGTCATGCACCAATTGTTGGATATGCCGCGCGCGCTGGTCGGTCAGGCTGCCGGGATGGCGGCGGTAGAGATACAGCTCGCTCGGCAAATGGTGGAAAGTGAAGCCCGCGCGCCAGGCGCGCAGCCAGAAATCGTAATCCTCCATCCCGAACAGCGACTCGTCATAGCCGCCCAGCCGCGCATCGACTTCGCGGCGATAGAGGAAACAGCAGCCGATCGTGTTGTCGAGCGGCAGATGGTCGGCGGGGCCGGTGCGGATGCGCTGCCTGTGCGTGCCCTCCGGATCGATCACGCGGTAATCGGCATGGATGATATCGGCGGCGGGATGGGCGTCGCGCGCTTTTACCAGCTCGGCGAGCGTATCGGGCAACAGGATATTGTCGTCCGATGTCCAGCTCAGCCAATCAGCGCGGGCCGCGGCAAAGCCCACATTGAGCGAGCCGGGCAGTTTCTTGTTGGCGGCATTGCGGATCACGCGAATGCGCGAATCGCGCTGCGCATAGTTGGCGAGGATTTCCGGCGTCGCATCGGTGGAACAATCGTCCACGCAAATCAGCTCGAACCCGGTGAAGCTCTGCGCGAGGACCGAATCGAGCGCCTGCGCCAGATAGGCTGCGCCATTAAAGACGGGCAGCACAATGGAGACCGCCGGCGCAGCCTGCGGCAAGGTGCCGCATGGGTTGGATATTGCGCCTGTCATGCGCCTGTTCAAAGCCTCCGGGCCGAATCGGATTCGGCATGAAATGCGATTCGTGGCACGTGCGACCGGTGAATCATGCTGCTGCCTTAGGGCCAAAGGCGTTTACGCCGCGTTAGCCACGGCGGAATCAGCCCGGAAACCGGCCAAAATCTTGCCAATTGGTGACTTTGGCGGTGGCCAAGGGGGCGCAGAAGCGGCCCGTGCGAGCAATGCCGGAGTGGCAAAAATCGCTGTTTTCCAGTTACTTGACGGGACTTTGACCGGCCCGTGAAATAAAATTGCAAAAAGGCGTTGACCGAATCCAACAGCGGGCCTAGATGGGCTCCACCGACGCGGCGCTGACGGTTCAGCCGCTCTCGCCTCGCTCGGTCGCCAACATAACTGGATAGCCGGTCCCCCGGTGTAAATCGGGGATACACTTGCTGTCCGGTTTTTAATGTTGAGTGGCTCTTTGACATTGTTAGTTTTTGATGAAGGGACATGTGGGCGACGGCGCCCGGTCCGCGAACCTCAAGGTCGCGATCACCGGTTAATTTAAGCCGACGCCACATCCTCGGAAAACACCACGTTTTCTGTGTGATGATGCATGTTCATTCGTATCCATTACGTTTGACAGTGCAGGTATCGGCTCCTTGAAGCTCTTGCTTGTCGGTCGGGCGGATTTCGATCCGTGACTGATAGGTGAGTGACACAAACTTGAGAGTTTGATCCTGGCTCAGAACGAACGCTGGCGGCATGCCTAACACATGCAAGTCGAACGAACCCTTCGGGGTGAGTGGCGCACGGGTGCGTAACGCGTGGGAACCTGCCCTTAGGTTCGGAATAACAGCGAGAAATTGCTGCTAATACCGGATAATGTCTTCGGACCAAAGATTTATCGCCTTTGGATGGGCCCGCGTAGGATTAGCTAGTTGGTAGGGTAAAGGCCTACCAAGGCGACGATCCTTAGCTGGTCTTAGAGGATGATCAGCCACACTGGGACTGAGACACGGCCCAGACTCCTACGGGAGGCAGCAGTGGGGAATATTGGACAATGGGCGAAAGCCTGATCCAGCAATGCCGCGTGAGTGATGAAGGCCTTAGGGTTGTAAAGCTCTTTTACCAGGGATGATAATGACAGTACCTGGAGAATAAGCTCCGGCTAACTCCGTGCCAGCAGCCGCGGTAATACGGAGGGAGCTAGCGTTGTTCGGAAATACTGGGCGTAAAGCGCACGTAGGCGGCGTCGCAAGTCAGGGGTGAAATCCCGGGGCTCAACCCCGGAACTGCCCTTGAAACTGCAATGCTAGAATATTGGAGAGGCAAGTGGAATTCCGAGTGTAGAGGTGAAATTCGTAGATATTCGGAAGAACACCAGTGGCGAAGGCGACTTGCTGGACAATTATTGACGCTGAGGTGCGAAAGCGTGGGGAGCAAACAGGATTAGATACCCTGGTAGTCCACGCCGTAAACGATGATAACTAGCTGTCCGGGTTCACAGAACTTGGGTGGCGCAGCTAACGCATTAAGTTATCCGCCTGGGGAGTACGGTCGCAAGATTAAAACTCAAAGGAATTGACGGGGGCCTGCACAAGCGGTGGAGCATGTGGTTTAATTCGAAGCAACGCGCAGAACCTTACCAGCCTTTGACATCCTTCGACGGTTACCAGAGATGGTTTCCTTCCTTCGGGACGAAGTGACAGGTGCTGCATGGCTGTCGTCAGCTCGTGTCGTGAGATGTTGGGTTAAGTCCCGCAACGAGCGCAACCCTCATCCTTAGTTGCCATCATTCAGTTGGGCACTCTAAGGAAACTGCCGGTGATAAGCCGGAGGAAGGTGGGGATGACGTCAAGTCCTCATGGCCCTTACAGGCTGGGCTACACACGTGCTACAATGGCATCTACAGTGAGCAGCGATCCCGCGAGGGTTAGCTAATCTCCAAAAGATGTCTCAGTTCGGATTGTTCTCTGCAACTCGAGAGCATGAAGGCGGAATCGCTAGTAATCGCGGATCAGCATGCCGCGGTGAATACGTTCCCAGGCCTTGTACACACCGCCCGTCACGCCATGGGAGTTGGTTTCACCCGAAGATGGTGCGCTAACCCGCAAGGGAGGCAGCCAGCCACGGTGGGATCAGCGACTGGGGTGAAGTCGTAACAAGGTAGCCGTAGGGGAACCTGCGGCTGGATCACCTCCTTTCTAAGGATATTGGCGGAAAGCGCCGGGGCTAGTCTCCGGAAGTGCTTCCTCCGTTTCCAAAGAACATTGCCGTCGTCCTCATGTCCTTTCATCACTGGAGAAACACTCAAGGGAAACCTTGCGTGTTTGCGCCTGAGCTGGCTCACGCCGCCCGCGGCCTTACGGCCAGTTGCGGCTGTGTGGGCCTGTAGCTCAGTTGGTTAGAGCGCACCCCTGATAAGGGTGAGGTCAGTGGTTCGAATCCACTCAGGCCCACCATTTCTCTTGTCTGATATGGGGCCTTAGCTCAGCTGGGAGAGCACCTGCTTTGCAAGCAGGGGGTCATCGGTTCGATCCCGATAGGCTCCACCAGACAACTCCAGTGAATGAAACGAGAGCGGATCCTGCTTCGGCAGGTAGGCGATCTTCGGATTGCCGTCTTTGACATTGTGAATGGGTTTTTAAATCGATGCCGTGGCGCATGGATTGCAAGGGTGGTCTAGCCGACCATCTGACGCGATCAATGCATCACAAATCAATCAAATTGATTATCTGGCTGAGATAATTCTTCCATATCATCGCAAGGCGATCAGGTTTTATACAGGCCTGACGTTGATGGTGTGGATTCTCAAGCGTGAGGTAAGAGCATTTGGTGGATGCCTTGGCATGTACAGGCGATGAAGGACGTGGCACGCTGCGATAAGCGTCGGGGAGTTGTGAGCAAACTTTGATCCGGCGATTTCCGAATGGGGAAACCCACCCTCACCATTTCCTCTGTTTTTCCTTCGGGAAGATCAGAAGAGGTGGATAGGGTATCACCGAGCTGAATAAAATAGGCTTGGTGAAGCGAACCCGGGGAACTGAAACATCTCAGTACCTGGAGGAAAAGACATCAACCGAGATTCCGTTAGTAGTGGCGAGCGAACGCGGACCAGGCCAGTGCCTTCATTTCAACTAGCAAAACATTCTGGAAAGTTTGGCCATAGTGGGTGACAGCCCCGTATGCGAAAGTGATGATGAAGGACTCGAGTAGGGCGGGACACGTGAAATCCTGTCTGAACATGGGGGGACCACCCTCCAAGCCTAAATACTCGTACATGACCGATAGCGAACACAGTACCGTGAGGGAAAGGTGAAAAGCACCCCGATTAGGGGAGTGAAACAGTACCTGAAACCGAATGCTTACAATCAGTTGGAGCCCCATAGGGGGTGACAGCGTACCTCTTGTATAATGGGTCAGTGACTTAATGTATCGTGCAAGCTTAAGCCGTTAGGTGTAGGCGCAGCGAAAGCGAGTCTGAATAGGGCGACACAGTACGATGCATTAGACCCGAACCCCGGCGATCTAGGCATGAGCAGGCTGAAGGTGCGGTAACACGCACTGGAGGGCCGAACCGTTTAATGTTGAAAAATTATCGGATGACTTGTGTTTAGGGGTGAAAGGCCAATCAAGCCGGGAAATAGCTGGTTCTCCGCGAAATCTATTGAGGTAGAGCGTCAGATGTATGCCAATGGGGGTAGAGCACTGGATGGGTGCGGGCGGCGCGAGCCGTACCAAGCCTAACCAAACTCCGAATACCATTGA
>NZ_LR701479.1:1520000-1566051 GCF_902498745.1 Erythrobacter sp. EC-HK427
AAGATCAGGTCGACGCCCTGGCGGCCTTCGCGGGGCGCGACTTCGATGAAGTCGATCAGGCGATCCAGAAGCGGGCGAGCACCGGCCATCGCTTCGCGATCGCCGGCGACAATCTTCGCCATGCTGTCAATCTGCTGGCGGTAGTCGGCAATGATCGCAGGATGCGCGATCATCGGTTCGATTTCGGGCATATCAGACTGCGATGCGAGCAAGGCTGCGCGCCGCGCGGCCAGCTGGTCAGCCTTCGCCTTCAGCTTGTCCGGCGCGATGCCGGCAATCACTGCATCGGCGATGCGATCTTCCTGCTGGTCAATCTCGGCCAGCTGTCGATCGAAGTCGGCGCGGCCTGCGATCAGGTTCCGGCGTTCCTCGGCCCATGCCAGGCGGAATTCTTCCAGATATGCGGCGATGACATCAGGATGCAGCAGGTCACGCTTGATCGCGGCCCAGACGCGGCGCTGCAGAACGCTGTCGGTGATGGTCGAACCGTTGCTGCAGGTTCCGGTCTGGCGAAAGGCGCTGCATCCCCATCGATCGGTCGAAATGATGATGACCGGCCCGCCGCAACAGCTGCAGCGCAGCTTGCCGGAAAAGAGGCGCGTTTTGCGCCGCCGCGAAGAATGGCTGGTCTTGCCTTCATCCAGGCGCGCTTGAACCTTCGCCCATGTCTCAGCATCGATGATACGCAGCTCGCAGACTTCCTGACTGACCTGGTCGGCGGTAGCATTCACGCGGGAAACACGCTTGCGGGTGTCTGGGTCTTTTCGGAAGGTCTGCCGGTTATAGACGATTTCGCCGATATACAGGCGATTGTGCAGGATGCCGTTGCCGCGCTTGCGATTGCCGACAATCGTGTTCGCGCGCCATTTGCCGCCGCGTGGTGACGGGATGCCTTCGGCATTCAATCGGCGCGCGATCGCGGTTGCGCCATCGCCAGCGGCATATTCTTCGAAGATCCTTTTCACGATTGCCGCTTCGGCATCATCGACTTCGCGCAGGCCGCGTTCGGGCTCGCCATCATCGCGAAATGCGAAGACCTTCCGGTAACCGTAGGAAAGGCCACCAGGGACGCGGCCAGCCTTCACCCTGCCGACATGGCCGCGCCGAACCTTGTCGGCCAGCTGTTCGAGAAAAAGCGCCGACATGGTTCCGCCCAGCCCGATATGCATCGAACCGACTTCGCCTTCGGAAAGGGTGACAATCTGCGCGCCGGCAAAGCGAATGCGTTTGAAGATGCCGGCCAGGTCTTCCTGGTCGCGCGAAATCCGGTCCAGACTTTCGGCCAGCAGGATGCGGGCCTTGCCGCTGTCGACCGCGGTGATCGCGGCGGTCAGCCCTGGCCGATCGCGAATAGTGCCGCTGACTGCTGGGTCAGCTTCTTCGCCGATGATGCGCCAGCCTTCGCGCTCGGCGCGTTCGCGCAGCAGGCGCAGCTGGTCTTCGACCGAATCCTGCGATTGCATAGCGGTCGAATAGCGGGCGTAGAGAATGGCATCGGTCATTTGCGGGGCGCCGAATCGTTGGTCCTTTCGGCCATCATGGCTTTGACGCGCAGCCTTGCCAAATTTCGCGCGAATTCGACCGTCTCGGCCTGGGCTGGTGCCAGGCCGCTATCACGGCAGTCGATTAGGGCGAAGGCGCCGCGCTCGGTCACTTGCGTTTCCTGATCGCGAAGCGGGAAACGACATGGCGCGCGCCATCCTCAAATTCGATCAGCGCGCTGTTCATTGTGCCGCGCGCGATGATGCGGCAGGGCTCGCCCTTCCTATCCGGCAGGTTCCGGCGCCAGTACCAAACACGGTCGAAGGGTATATCAGCCATCAGTCCAGCGCTTCGACAGCTTCGCTAATGCGGGTGACAGCGGCTTCGAACCAGCGGGCATCGCGTTCGATGCCAATGAAGCGCTTGCCGGCCTGGATGGCAGCAACGCCGGTGGAGCCCGTCCCCATGAAGGCATCACATACCGTTTCGCCGGTGATGTTGCGCATGATCTTGTCCATCACTGCCGGCGGCTTGATGGTAGGATGTTCGAACCGCTTCTTCAGGCTGCGATCGGGCGCGGCGGTGATCGATCGCCCCTTGTCGGCCAGATCGCCTTGCGGGTGAAAGCCTTTGTTCCAGGCGTGAATGTAGAACTCGCGATCGGGCCGGTAGTGCTTATTCGCCACCGGTTGCGGGTTGGCTTTGGTCCAATCCAGCAGGGCGAAGCGATGGAACTGACCGGCCAGCGCCGGCAGCACAGTCGGCAGCTGGTCATTGTGGCAAAAGCAGACAACGCTGCCGCATTGCAGGGTATTGAAGATCGCCAGATCGAAACCGTCATCGATGCCGGCATCGGCGATTTCGCTCATTGACTTTCGCGCCTTGCGATAGCGCCCGCCGCCGCTGGTGCGCAGCAGGAAGGGCGGGTCGGTAACATCGCAATCGATGAATCCGAGCGAAGGGCGAATGGCGTAGGCATCGCCCAGATGAAGCGTGGCGAGGATTTCCTCGCCGCGCCCGATCTGGACATGGCCGAAATGCCCGATGCGATTGATGGTGGTGACGGGGCTGGTCATCACTACGCCTTCAGTTCGGTCAGCAGGCCGACCGCCAGGGCGATCGATGTCTGCAGGTGTTCGATCGCGGCTTCGCGGTTTGGTTCTGGGTCGGCCAGGGCTTCCTGCGCTGACCAGGCATAGCCAGCGACTTCGGCGGCGCGGGCGGATTTCAGGTGCGGGAGGGGGCGCTTGCCATCGATTGCCAGTTCGCGTTTGCGGATAGCGCCCAGCCAGGCGCCGCGATCATCGAAGCGGACCGCGACATTCGTGATCGCGGGCATCGCATCGACGGGGCGCGCGCAAGCGACAAGGCGCAGCGACGGGCGTGTGGTGAAAGTCATTGCGCCACACCATGCAGGCGCTGCAAGCTGGGTCTTAGATCGAAGTGCTGACCGGCAGTTCCGCAAGCCATCCCATCATTTTGCGTTCGCTCTGAATTCGCGACCTGATTTAGCATGATTGTCATCGGACCATCTGGGTCAGAATAATCGGTGCGAAGCGGTCGCGCGCATTTTGCGCAGATCTGTCTGAAATTCCGACAGTCTCGGCAGGCCGGTGGATTGTGCTTTGTCATCGGGTTTGGCCTCCGGTTGCGAATGCGGCTTCGCGTTCGCGCTGCATTTCTTGCCAGACCTGCATTTGCAGGCGCTTTTCCAGCTTGGCTTCTTCGGCCCGCTCGGCCTTTGTCAGCGGGCGCTGGATACGCAGATCGGCCAGTTCATCGCGCCGGCGATCATCGGCAGCGCGGCGTTCTCTCCAAAATGGACCGCGTCTCATGCCGCAATCCTTTCTTCTTTTGAGAACAGGTCATCGAAGGCGATCAGGAAGCGGTCCTGCGCTTCATCGGGGTGCCAGGCGCGGCGGATGCCGATGCTGGTCAGCTGGCCGCGATCGATGCTGGCGAGAATTGGCCAGTTGTCGCCGGCGCCGCCGTGCAGATCGCGCTGTTCGATCGCCAACGCCTGAAGGTCGGCGTGTTTGACGGTGTCGCGGCGGTAGTCGGTCCATTTGAAACCGAAGCGATCGGCCATGCGCAGTTCGAAGCGGGCTTCGATGCGGCGATAATCGGGCAGCTGCATCTTCAGCGGCCTGGTGATGTCATGCAGGAAGGCTTCGGCGGCATCATGCATCAGCGCGCAGCGCATCAGCTGCAGGCCTTTGTCGCCGCCCAGCTTGCGAGCGATCGGCCTGACCAGCTGCAGAACCAGCAGACTATGCTGGGCGATGGTGTAGAATTTGCGAGTCTGGCCGCAAAAGCGGGGCTGGCGCAGGCCGGCAGCGACATCAGCGCCGGTGATGACGCTGCAGTCCGGTTCGGCCAGATCAAGATAGGCGCCCGAAAGCAGCCTGATCGCGGTTTCGCTGATCGCCAGATCGGGCGCGGCGGTGTCATTGTCCTGCGCGCTCGCCCTGCAGTCCCCGCACCGCAGAACGCCGCCGATATGTTCCCAATCGGGCGGCAGCGTCTTGTCGTGCCAGTTATGCTGCGCGCCGCATTGCGAGCAATGATAGGTCTTGATGTTGGTCATAGGACAAGCTCCGAAGTGAGGCAGGCGCCGATCGCGGCGACCAGGGCGAGGATGGAAAGCGCTGTCGCCAGCTGGGCGATGGACTTGCGGCGGCGGGTGGTGATTTCAGCGACCGGAAAAGGGCGGGGCGACCGGCAAGCTGCGCAGCGGCAATCGGCGGGATGGATGGCGTTCGGTTTCATCAGGCGGCCTTCTTTTGCTGGGCTGCGCGGGCATCGCTGCGCAGCTGGTTTGTGAGCCTGGCGAGCGCGACCTGATCGCGGCCAGGCTCCAGGTGCCAGCGAAGGGCGATCACCGCTTCGGCCTGGCGCATCAGTGTTTTCGTGAAACCGCGCTGCGAACGCGCGATGCCGGCGATGGTGGCGATCGATGCATCCAGCGCATCGCGGCGCGCCGCCCTTGTATCGACCGGCGCGGGCTCGCCCTGGCTGCCAGCGCTGGCGATGAATTCCCAATCGGCGACCATTTCTTCAAAGATCGCTATTTCGAACGCGGCATCTTCAGATGACAATTCACCGGTGGCGATCTTGGCCGGAAAGCCCTTGCGCCGCGATTCCAGCATCGATCTGGCCATGGCCAGCAGCGCATCGAAATCATGGGCGAGCGCTGGCGGGTCGAAACTCTCGATGCCGCGCCAGGTGCGGGTGCGGGGTGCATCGGTCATATGATCGGCCCCTTCGCGGCGTCGGGCTGTTCGAAGACCCAGCATTGCTGCGCCTTGGAATCCTCGCCTGGCGGATTGACTGCCTTTGTCGCCTTCCAGCGGCGGGACTTCGAACCGCGCAGCAGCTTCTTCAGCTGGTCCATAGGCGGCGGATAAATGCCGGCATTGCGACAGCGCGCTTCGAAATCGGGTAGATTGATGGCGATCAGTTCGCTGGGCCTGCGCGACCGGTTCAGACTGTTGCCTTCTTCATGGTCGTTCAGCTTTTCGCGACCGATCAGATAGTCGACCTTTTCCCAGAAATCGGCGATCAGCGGGTGATCGCCGCCGGCGGAATTCTGGCGGTCCAGCGCCATCGCATCGACTTCGGAAAGCGCTTGGCCGACCCATTCGGGGCGGCAGTTCGGAAACAGTTTCGGCAGCGCTTCGATCGCAGCGGCCAGCTGGCTGTGACATTTGATCGGGCGAGCGTTGGAAAGGCCTTTGACCCGCTTGCCCATCTCGCTGTCATGGTGGCGGAACCGGTCGAAGAAAAAGTCCAGGAAGTCCCGTTCATGCCGTGCGATATGGACAATCGTGCCGCTGCAGGATTCCAGCGGCCAGCTTTCTAGGCGCTGCGCGGCCTCCTTTGTTCCTGGTCCCCAAAGTGACTTGTCGATCGACATCGACATCAGGCGTTCCAGAACAGCAGGAATCGCATCGATGCGTTCGTTCTGCATCAGGTAGATGCTGCCGAGAAACGGCGGTTCTTCGGTTTCGAATCCGCCAGACTTTCGCCCGATGCCGCGCGGGCTGCGCCCGTTGTAAAGAACCAGCAGGTCATTCGGGTCGAAGCGCCGGCCATGCGAGCGCTTTTCATCATCGCGCCCGCTTTCGATCAGGCCGACCGGCAGGTTCGAAACCTTCACCATCGATCGGGCGAGGAATGCAGGGGTCGCCTTGTTCGGGTCGAAACCTTCGTAACCGACGCGGCCCAGCAGCTTCCAAAGGAATTCGATCAGCGTGGACTTGCCCGAACCAGGCGGGCCGGTGATTTCGAGAAAGCCCAGCGACTTGTGACGTTCGCGAATCTGGACCGCGAAAATGGACATGACCCAAAAGCCGAGCGCGATCATTCCGCGCGGCCCGTAGGCAGTCCAGACATCATCCAGCCAATCGAAGCGCAGCTGATCGGCGTCATAGTCGATCTGCAACATTCGTTCGGCGGTGCGCAGCTTCACCGCATTTCGACCGACATCGAAGTAGTTTTCCGAATTGACGGTCAGGACGCGGCCCTGGTGGATGGCCAGATCGCCCAGCACATAGGCGCGGTGCGCTGCCGAATAGCCGGTGAAGCCGATCGGTTCGACAACCTTCAGGCGGCGGGTCTGGCGCTTAATCAGGCGGTCCAGCTGTTCGCCGGTTCCGGTCCAGCTGCCGGCGAAGTCCATCAGCCGTTTTTTGAATTCGCCGCTATTGGCGCAGGCATTCGACGAAAAGCGGGCCTTTACGGAATTGGCGCGATCGGGAAAGTCGATCTGCAGGAAAAAGGTTGTTTCATCGGCGATTTCATCGCGTTCGCGGTAGAGCAGGCGGAAGGCGCAGTTCGCGATTTCGATCGGGTAAATCTGGGTCCCGTCTTCATCCTCTTTAACGGTGACCCAGAACAGCCGGTTATCGTGCCGCATATCGAAGCTGTTCATCAGCTTGCCCTGCCGCTTTGCCCGATCGACTATCAGGCGCGCCTTTTTCTGGGCGCTGTCGGCAATGGTGATTGCGCCATTGTGCAGATATTCTTCGATCTTCGCGGGGCCGAGCGGTCCATCGCTGGGCTTGCCATCGAATGACTGATGGCGCAGCAGCAGGTCGTTCCAATCCAGCTTGGTTCCCTCGCCATCGGGGCGAACCTGCGCGGCGGTGGCAATCCAGCCTTCAGCTTCGGCGCGCTTTACGTGCTTTTTCGTGTAGAACACGCCGGCGGCGCCGACATCGAATGCGAACACCAGGCGCGGGCGGCGCTGGATGCCGCTGTCGGCGAGGAACTTCCCCAATTCAGCCAGAAAGTGTTCTGGGTAGGGATTGACCGACATGTTCGAAACCGCCTGGACCTTGCCGCCCTGTGTCAGTGCGGTGGCATCGAAAATGCCTTCGGCAAACCAGATGTCATCGGCGGCGGCAAGGGTTGCCAGTGTGGTGCCGTTCGGCATCCAGACGTGCCCTGCCCATGGGCTGCGCGGCTTGAAATGGGCCTTCTTCTCGAAGCGGCCAGGCTTGTCGATGATGCGTTCCCACCATGAACCGCCCAGCAGATCATTGGTTATCGGGAACCGGATTGTCGCCGAAGTCTGGCCGGTCTTCGCATCGCGGAAGACCTCTTGCGTGAAGGTTCCGCGCAGCAGCTGCATATCCAGCCCGCGTTCATGTATCAGATAGGCTTCGGCTGCCGCGTCGGGCTCGGTCTCGGTCGCGGGGAAGCGCTTCGACCAGTCTTCGAACAGATCGGGCAGCAAGTTGCGAACGGTGTCCTGCCAGCCACAACGTTCGCTGCGCCCGCATCGGACAATCTTCGGTTCCTTTGCCGAGCAAAAGGCTTCGCGCTTGCCGCATTGCGGACAGGTGCCTTCCTGCAGCCAGGCGCCACCGGTCTTCTTGAACCGGAAATCCCGCTGCAGCGCCTTGATGACTTCATCGGCCAGATTCATAGCGCGACCGCCTGCGCAACGGTGCGAATGATGGCGAGTATGGTCAGGCCGATCAGCAGCAGATAGGGCCAATCGGGCCAGCGGCGGTCTATCCGCATGATGATGTCGATGAATTTGGACAAGGCGGTTCCTCCGACCGCCGAAGCGGCCTGCAAAATTGAAGCGATCTGTGTGCTGTGTGGCGGTCAGCCGGTGGCGCGCGCAGGCGGTGGCGGTTCGAAGAAAGTGGGCTCGCCATCATGGCTTTCGCCGACAGGGGGGCGGATATGCGGAACCTGGTCGCGCGGGCAGACCGGCAGGTCCAGATCGGGCCGTTCGATGTTGCCTTCGACAAGGGTGTGAACGAACACGATGTCGGCGCGATAGGTGTGACCGCATCCTGAATCGGTGCAATGGCAGACCAGCTGGGTAGTGGTTTCGGTGACACGATCGGACCGACGAACGAAGGCGGGTGCATCGCATTTCGGGCAGTTCACAAATGAATTACGCGATGCGCGCTTGCCGCCCGATTCCATCCGGAATTGCAGCGGCGCTTCGATCAGCGGGCCTTTGATAAGTGCTGCGCCTTCGCCGCTCATTTCTCTTGCTCCCCTAGTGCTGCCAGGCAGTCGGTCATGCTGTCGACCGCTTCCTGCAGTTCCTTTTGCGCGCGCCGGCGTGTCTCTCGGCAATCGCTGTTCTGGATGGTTTCCAGCAGGGCGGCGACCGCTTCGCCCGATTCCTTCGCAGTGTGGCCGATCAGATTGACCAGGCATTCGACATCATCGCGCGTGGCCAATTCGACGCGCAGGGCGAACAGGCGATGGAACGGCGCGTGATCGCCGCCCGATGCGATGTAGGCGCGGTCAAGCCGCTCGGCATCGATCAGGCGGATTTCGGTTTCGCAGTCTGGGTCTGACCAGTTGCGGACCGCGCGATCGGTAACACCGCACAGCGCGCCGCATCGGTCCCAGCCAATGCGCGCGGCGATGGTGGTGAGCGCGGCATGATAGGTCAAAGGCTCGCGGCGTTTGGTCATTGTGTCGCTGCCTTCATTCCGCCGCCGCGATTGAAGTCGCTTGCGCCGTAGATGCGGTTATCATCGGCATCATGGGGAATGAACGAAGCAGCGCGGCGGTCGACGCCATAGAACCGGTCAATCGCGCCCTGGTCGCGCATGATCTGGCGCGGATAGATGTCAGGCCGAAGATCATGGCGCGACACGCCGTAGAGGCGTTCGGCCTGCAGAACGTATTCGGCAGGCAGTTGCTTCGAAGAATTGACAATGCGCGACATCGTCGATTGCGGGATACCCAGATCGCGGCCCAGCTGGCTGATAGTGCCAGCAGCGTCGACACAGGCTTCAAGTGCTTCGTGGCGGGTCAGTGCTTTACTCATAAATGGGTAACTACTCGGCAATGAGTATGCAGTCAACCCATAATTGTGTGGAGCGTGACTATCCAATTTTGGGTAGGGCATCGGTCATGTCGAGATTCCGACCGGAGCGAATGAAAAGTCTGCGCAAGCAAAAGGGCTGGTCACAGTCCGAACTGTCGCGCCGCTCGGCAGCTTCCCAGCAAACGATAAATCGACTTGAAAAGGGTGACACCGACCATCCGCGCGACCTTTTACAGATCGCGCGTGTTTTGGGCACAACGCCCGAATACCTAATGGGTGAAACCGATGATGTCGGCGCGGTCGGCGAAGATCGACTTCCCTACACGCCGCCGCCTGCCGATGACCGGATTCTGGAAATTCCCGTCATCGATCTCGCCTATGGCATGGGCGGAACCTATCTGGACGGGGTCGACCCTGAAGCGCGCAGCGAACCGTTCCCGCTGTCATTCATTCGCCGCTACACCAAAGCCAATGCAAGCGATCTGGTGATTGCCGATGGCCTTGGCGACAGCATGGCGCCGACCATCGGGTCGAATGACCAGATGCTGATCGATCGCAGTGTCGACACGCTGCGCATTGCCGACCAGATATGGGCCTTCAGCTTTGGCGGTGTGGGCATGGTGAAACGGCTGCGCCCGCGCCCCGATGGCAGCATCGCCATCCTATCGGACAATCCGGCAGTGCCGGAAGATCGCGCGGTCGATGGCGAACTGCATCTGGTGGGCCGCGTGGTGGCCATTGTGAGGAAGGTTTGATGCGGTTTCTGATCGGATTGGCAGCATTCGCATTGGCCGCTTGTGGTGAAGACCCAGCGCCGCCGCCAGCAGTAGAACCGACCAGCTTCACGATTTCGCCCGATGATCTATGGAAGCCATCGCCCGATGACATCTGCCGCGCGCGCAATCCCGCCTTCCTCTCAGACCTGACCGACAGGATTCGCGCTGCGCTGCCACCTGAAGACCTGCCAGGGTTCGAATTCGCTGGCTTTAATGTCACCAGTGATCGCGGTTCGGGCCGCGAAGCGGTTTTGCGGTTCCGCGCAGGCGATGGAAGTGAAGCGCCCGCAACGATGGTCGCGGTCGGCCAGATTGACGCCGCAACCTGCGCGATCGGGCCGATGCAAATGGGCGCCGGTGTAAGCGCGATGGACCTGCTGGAAGCCGAGACAGTGACGGTTCCTTAGGCGCTTTCCAGTTCGAGCGATTGCTGGAGCCCGTTGCTGCCGAATGTGGTTTTGACGGTCTTCACCAGCCATTCGACCGCATCGACCCGTTCGCTCCATCCCTGCAGGGTGACGCGCATATCGGGCTGCAGCGCAGGGTCAGCGATCGCCAGTTCATAGGTGAAGGTGTAAGGCGCGCGGGCGCTGCGCGACATCTCGGCTTCGGCAGCCTGGCGGGCTTCGGCTTCGCTGGCATATACGCGGGGCAAGCGGCGGCGGTTCTCGCCGCCGACCTGGACGGTTCGCCGCCTGCCGGCATCCTGGTCCTGCCATTGCGCTTCGGCGCCATCATAATTGCCGCGATCTGCCTGGCTGAAGGTCCAGCGCCAGCCCTTGGCCTTTGTCAGCGTGATCGCATCCAGCGGGGTGCCGCCGGCGGTGGAAGATGATGCAATCGGCAGGAACAGCAGCAGCTGGTTCTTCCAAGTCGAGATCGCGTCATAGCGAACGCCCAGATCGCGAACGAAGGCCATGTCGCTTTTGCCTTCCTGTTCGATCACTTCGATCGCCTGCGATGCCAGTTCGGGCGCGACCTTGGCGCTGCGCCCATGGCGCTGGGCGATTGCGTCCAATATTGCGCCCAGCGTGGTGTCGCGCCAGGATTGCGTTCGCCGCTGGCGCAGATCGCCGGTCAGATCAGCCGATCTGCCCACCAGAATGACCGTGTCGGGCGGGCCTTCTTCGGCGACTTCATCGACCGTAAAAGAGCCCTTGTCGACCAGGCCGACAGCAACATCATGCCCGCTTTCCCAGCCCATGCCGAGCGATATGACCGCGCCAGTTTCAGGAACGGCCAGCAGGCCATCGGTGTTCTGCAGCCTGATTTCGACTTCATCGGCTTCGGCTTCGCGCGATTCGGTCAGCGTGGCATCGATCAGTCGTTCGCTGATAATCGCCGCCAGGCTGGTGCCGTTTTCCAGTTCCAGCGTGATGCCGGCCTTGCGCGCTGTCATTGCGCCGCGCCTTCGGCCTGCTGGTCATCGCCGCGTTCCAGCGAAATGGTGAAATCGATCTGGCGGGGAATGCCGCCGGCCATGATGGTGCGATGGTCTTCATCCAGCGCGGTGATGCGATACTGGCCGAGAATGCGGCCCGCGCCATCGATCAGCGGGTAGGTTTCACCGGTGTCAGCCATTTCGGCCAGCGTGGACATGGCGGCAGGGTCTGCGCCCAATTCGGGAACCAGCAGGCCCGCCAGCTGGATGGTTTCTTCACCAGGGCCGATGAATTGCGCCGCCGGCCTGTTGCCGTGGCGTTCCGCCTTTTCATGGTGCCAGGCGCGGCGGCGCTGCAGGCTGTTATAGGTCGCGGTGTCAATTCCGAAAACGAACATTCCCAGCGACATCAGCTGAAGGGGCGAAAGCTGGCTGGTCATGCAATGCCATCCTCGTAACTGCGCCGCGCGGCGCGGGCCTGGCGGCGTTCCAGTTCATCGGCGACCCGAACCGCCAAGTCCTGGCCGCTTTCACCATCGCGCTGGTAAATCTTGATGGTGATCGACCCGCCGCCGATCGGGCTGCTGCTGGCCGCTGCCGGCAGCGGTTGCGGGCTCGCCAGTGCAGGCGCGCCCAGGGCGAGCGAACCGGCGGCTAGTGCGCTGCCGGCCAGGCGACCTGCTGCATCGCCGACGCGGCGGCGCTGCCGGTCAAGCCCGATGGCCAGCCCTTCACCGGTATCGGTGCCGATCGCCATGAAGACACGCGAAGGGGATGCGATGCCCAGGAATTCGCGCACATTATTGATGCCCGCCATCACCACATTTTTGAGCGCGTTCCAGACAGCGCTGGCCGCATTGCGAATGCCGCGCGCCAGCCCTGCAATAATCTGGCCGCCGATCTGCGCGGCGCGGGTGTGCAGGCCGGCCCAGAAACTGAAGGCAGCGGTCAGTCGGTCTTTGACCCATGTCACCGCGCCGCCGACCGCCTGGACGCCTTGCCAGAACGCCGCTTTGATCGAATCCCAATGGGTATAGATCAGGTAGGCCGCGCCAGCGATCGCGGCGACAATCAGCGTGATGACCAGGACAACGGGATTGGCGAGCATCATCGCGCCGGCGCGCAGCAGGCCGCGCGCCAGAAACATCGCAGCCAGGCGGATTGCACCGAAGGCGCGCGTGGCAACGCTTGCCACCGTAGCGAGCCCGCTTCGGAACATCACGAATTTGCGCAGCAGCCAGATTTTCGTCACCCCCATGCGGCGGAACCAGGCGATGCCGGTGGCCAGCGGGCCGAACAGCGCGCCGATTGCCAGCTGCGCTGCGCCCAGGCCCAGCTTGAAGACCGCCAGGCCGGCGACAATTTTCGTGATGGTAGCGGCAGCTTCGGGGTTGCGCGCCGCCCAATCGGAAACCCGCTGGGCAAGACCTGAAATCATACCCAGCGCTTCGTTTGCCACTGGCAGCAATGTGGTGCCGAGCGTGATCGCCAGTGTCGAAACCGAAGTCTTGAAGGCGTTCCATTGGACGGTTGCATCGCGCGCGGCGCGCTGGTCGAAGGCGGCATCGACCGTCCCTTCGGAATTCATCGCCGCATCGCGAATCTGGCGATATTCATCGATGTTCTGCATCAGCGCCATGATGCCCTGGCGCGCCTGCATATCTTCGAAGGCGTAGCCAAGCCGCGACAGATCGCCGCCGGTCGCTTCTTCGGTTATCATCGCGATGGCTTCCAGCGACGAATAGCCCTGTTCTTCCAGTTCGGCCAAAGCCGCCGGCAGATCGACGCCGAAGTTCCGCTGGAAGGCGCGAACGGTGGCGGGCGCGTTTATCTTCGCCATCAGGTTCTGGATATTGTTCGCCGCCTGGTCTGCGCCGCCGGCGGTGTGCATCGCGACCTGCAGCGCTGCCGACAGGTCGGCAACAGCAGGAACGCCTTCTTCGCCCAGCGCCGACATCTGCGCGGTCAGCGCGGGGAAATGCCGCGCCATATCGCGCACTTCGAATCCGCCCTGGTTCCCCGATGCGGCCATGACATCCAGCGCGCGGCCTGCATCCAGCGACGCAACATTCAAGTTGTTAATGCTGGCATAAGCCGCCGCCGCCGCATCGGGGATGTCGACCCTGTAAGCGGTGGCCAGGCGCGATGCCGGCCCTATCGCCGCGGTCGCTTCATCCAGGCCCATGCCGCGCGCCATCAGCAGGTCGAGCCCAGCGCGAACGTCTTCAGGCATCTGGTGCGCGCTTCGCGCCATCAGCTGGATGTTGCGCGCCAGCTGGTCGGTTTCCGCATTGGTCAGCGCGGCCTTTTGCTGGATGTCCACCATGCCGCTGGAAAAGTCTGCGGCGGCCGCAACAGCTAGAACCAGCGGGGCGGCCAAGGCAGCGCCCTGCTGCATATTCTCCCGCCCGCGTGCCATCATCGCATCGCCGCGCGCAGCCATGGCGCGGCGGTCGCCTTCGATAGCGTTCAAGCGGCGGCGCTCGGCCAGTTCGGCATTCGTGCTTTCGATCTGGCGTTCCAGGCGGCGCTCTTGATCGATCAGGCCGCTGACATTGCCCGATGCGCCATCGATTTCGCGGCGGACATCGCGCAGCTGGGCTTCGAGACGCCGGCCTTCACCGCGCAGTTCCGCCAGCGACCGCGCGCCGCGATTGCCCAGGCGCATGATGGAGCGCAGCGAATCGGACATCCGATCAATGCCGACAAAGTTGACCATCAGCGACAGCTTGTTCGACATCGGTTACTTCGTCCCTTTTGCTCTCGTCCGGTTCCACCAGCTGACCGCTTTGTCATTCCAGAAAACCAGATCGCCGATGCTCATTTGCTCCAGTTCGGAAAGCGGCCAGTGAAACACGCCGGCGATATTGGCGATCAGGTCTTCGGCTGATGCTCCGCAATCATCCGGTCCATCAGTTCCCGTTCGCCCCGCGTCATAAAAAAACTGCGAATGCCGCCCCCGATTTCGGTCAGGTCGGCAGGGTCCAAATCCTGGCATTCATCGGGCGTAAGCGCGGGCTCGGTAACGCGCGGAATCAGCTTCAGCAGCGCGGTGATGTCCAGGCCGATGACATCGGAAAGCACTAGGCCGCGCAATTCGCCTGCCTTTGGCTTGCGAATGGTCAGCTGGTCGATTGTGATTTCGCCGCGCGTGATCGGTTCGATCAGCTTGGCGGTGATGAAGTTCTTCGCCTTGGTATCGCTGGCGGGCGGGGCGGGGCTCTTGTCGGTCATGCGGGGCTTTCCTTTAAGGTGATCGGGCGGGGCAAAGGGCTGGCCAGTAACAGGGAACCGACCAGCCCAGACCTGCGATCGGCTGCCCCGCAAAAGGACCGACCGCCGATGCGATCATCAGTTGGTGATGATGTCCATGATCTCGGCATAGCGATCGATGCCATCGACCAGAAAGCGGCCTGCGATCATGTCGATTTCAACTTCGGTTCGGCCATTCACCACGCGGCGATAATAGGACAGCGGACAGGTGAATTCGTGTTCGGTGTCATCGCCAGGCTTGGCGGTGCCGGTCGAAATCTCGGTGAAGCGCCCGCCGATATAGCATTCGACCGCTTCGGCGGCGCTGCCATCATCAGCCTGGAACGCGCCGGTCAGCCGAACGCGAACGCCATCGACCTGGGTGGTGCCGAACTTGCGAATCAGCGCGGCAACATGGCCGCCCATCTTCAGCTTCGCTTCCATCGCTTCCAGACCCATGTCGATCTTGATCGGGCCGACCATGCCGCCGCCGCGATAGTCTTCGGTCGCGATGGCCAGGCTCGGTTCTTCGAATTCGGCGACTTCGCCCAGATAGCCGCGCCCGTCGACATGGGCGTTCAAGTTCTTCAGTTTCTTGGGGATGCCCATCGGGGTTTCCTTTCAATCACAAGAGGGGCGGGCCGCTGCGCTCAAGTAGCGAAGCGGTAGCGCGAAAAAGATCAGACCAGCTGGTCAGCGAAACCGGCGTAATAGAAGTCAGTGATAACCAGATCGACATTCGGGTTTTCGAGCGGCGCGACCGGCGTGAACTGGATGCGGAAAACAGGGCGGCCCTGCGCCAGTTCCTGTGCACTGTTCCGGTCGGCATCGAAGAACATTTCGGCGCCCTGGATGCGGCCTTCGGTCACCAGCTGGCGGAACCGCGCATTGCCGGTTTCCAGCAGGTCTTTGATAAGCCCGCTGGTGATCGGCTGATCGATGAAGGGCGCGACAATCTGTTCGACGATTTCCTGCAGTGCGAAGCTGGTGCGAACCGCGCTTTCGAATGCGAATTCGGGCTGCTGGTCGCTGGCGCAGGTGCGGTTCCCCCAGAACCGGAAGCCGCTGTTGCGAATGATCGTGGTCACTTCTTCGGCGTTGAGCAGGCCGGCAGGGGTCGAAGGGTCGGTCAGATCGAAGTGAACGTCATATTCCAGGCCGGTGACGCCGATCATCGGGACGTTCGACAGGGTCTTGTGCCATCCGATCGATTCATCGATCTGCGCGCGCAGGCCGAGCGCGCGGGCAATCGCATCGCCGCCGCCTTGCGCGGTGTCAGGCCAGATGACCATCAGTTCGCGATGACCGAACTGCTGGCGATAGGTGATCGCCTCGGCTTCATCCACGGCAGGGGTAAAGCCATCGGCGCCCTTTGCGCCGGCATAGACGAAACCGCGCAGCTTCTTCGCCACGGCGACCATTTCTTCGACAACGGGCTGGCTGTCCAGCGCAGGCGCGCCGATGATGGTCGGCTTCACGCCCAGCTGGGTCGAAGCGGCCAGCAAGGCCTGCAGGCCGGTATAGGTGCCGCCATCGGTCGCCCCGATGACATTGGCATCGGTTTCGGGCTGGTCGGCGCCTTCTTCGACGCGAACGACAATAACGAACGGACTCGCCTGGTCCCCGATCGCGGTCAGTGCAGGGCCGAGCGTTCCGCCATCGCCAGCCTTGCCGGCAGCGATGTCGACATCGCCCGAAATCAGGACGGGCTGATTCAGCGGGAAGGCAGCGTTCAAAGCGGCTTGTGCCTGCGCATCGCCGGTGGTGGTGGCGGTCGCGATCAAGCCAATCACTGCCGAAGACAGGGCGGCCAGCGCGCGCGGGCCGGTGGCGGATTCGGTTAGGGTCAAGCCGTGATGAAACATCATTCGTTCCTTTAGGTAGCGACCGCGCGCTGGCGCGCCTGGCCGAAGTCGATCGGGATGGTAAGCGTTTGCAGCTGGTTTTCTGCCGGAAGGTCATTGCGGCGCCCTTCGATGCGCAGGGTCAGCTTGCCGCTGGCAGGCTCGCCCAGCAGGTTCACGCGGGTCAGCTGGATGCGCGGTTCCCAGCGCGAAAGGGCAATGGCGGTGGCGGCGTGCAGCAGCATTCGCAGCGCCGCGTTAATCGGGCGATCGATCAGTTCGAACAGCAGCGAACCATAATCACGCCGCATGACGCGGCTGCCCAGCGGCGTGGACAGAATATCGCCGATCGATTGCGCCAGATGCGCTTCGCCCGAAAGGGCGCGTCCGGTGGTTCTGCTGGTGCCGTTCATGGTGTGCAGCAAAGCGCGGTTCGCGCGCGAAAGGCCAGCGGCTGCGCGGGTGGATGCCGCTTTGACCGCCGCGCTTCACAAGGTTCGCTGGTTAATCGGGCTTCAGTGTCTTTGCCTGGCCGGATTGAACGCCGCTGTGAACGTGGTTTTTCAGGCTGACACCGCCGCCCAGAACATCATCATCGGCGGTTACAGTCTCGGTCACTGTCGCCGCCCCGTCAATCGCAACATCGCCGCTAATGTCGACATTGCCCAGGATGGTGACATCGCCGCGCAGGGTGATGCCGCCAGGCGCTTCGATCTCGGCAGTGGCGCCCGCTGGCAGAATGGCGCGCAGCTGGCCGGCATCGGCATCATAGGTGATCTGCGCGCCATCGGCGAATTCGATCATCTCCATCGCTGTGCTGCCGAGCGGCGGGAAGTCGTTTTGCCATAGGCCCGGCAAGGCAATGGCGCTGCCGATCTGGCCATCGGGTGACAGCAGCAGAACCTGTTCGCCGGTGCTGGGCGGTGACCAGATGCGGGTTGCGCCGGCGCGCGGTGTCAGCCAGCGAATGGGCGGGGTTTCGGCAGGCGCGGCATCATCGGGGTCACCATAGAGCACAATGCAGCGCGCAGCGCCCAGATCGACCGACAGCACGGTTCCGATGCGAACCAGCGCCGCGATGTCGGCAGGGATGTCTTCGACCTGGCGGCGCTTGCTGTAAGTCACCGCGATGATGCGTCCTGCAGGCGGCTTGCCAGCGCGCTGCCGGCTTCGGCCTTGATGGTGTTGCGGGTGCAGATGCGGACATCTTCAGCGGTAACGGTTACGAATTCGGGCTCGGTTGCGATTCCGTTTCGGGCGGTGCCATTGGCGTCATCAGCTTCGGCTCGGTCCAATCCTGCACTGCCGGCGTCATCCAGCTGGGCCGTTCGACCGGTTCCAAAAGGATCTTCGGCGCGGTGATCGCGGGCGGCGGCAGGGGCTGCGCTGGCCTGGCATCGATCACGCGCGGGCCGCATCCCGCCAGCAGCAATGAAGCGATCAGCATCGCGCAAAGCGCGCTCGGTTTCGGTTTCGGCATTTCGGTCAATCCCTTCGGCAATGTCGCGATAGGTCGCTTCCTGTTCTTCGCGCGCGGCCAAGGCCAGTTCTTCAGCCTTGGCCTGCGCCTTCAGCATGGCATCGATGGTCGCCTGGCGCGTTTCGGCGGTTTCAATCCATCCGGTGATCTCCACCGGCCAGACCTTCAGCCCTTCCAGGCGAACGGTCTGGACAATGGCAAGGCCAGCCAGGGCGAGGATAATCGCCCCGATCAGCGCAAGCCATCCGGCCTTCAGCGCGATCTGCGCAGTCGCCCAGCCAGGCATCACGCTGGGTAACCTTTCCAGGGCAATTGCCAATGCGGACCATCTTTGAAACTGCGCCAATCGCCTCCCCATTCGATCGGGACATCCAGTTCGCGCGCGGCTTGCTTAACGGCGGCGGCGATCTTGTAATAAAGCGGCCAATCCCAGCGGACTTCACCATCGACATAGGCGCCCAGATCGACAGCATGGCCAGTGAGGTGGCGGCTGTTCATGGTCTTGCTGGCGCCCTTGGCGACCAGCTGGCGCTGGCGGGCGCGGGTGCGCAGACCTTCCAGCACGGTGAAGTCGACTTCGGTGATTTCGATCGCGCGTTCGACAACCTTCACCAGATCGGGATGAACGCCTTCCAGGCGGGACTTGCTTCGCTTCGACAATCTGAATTTGGTCATCGGTCAGTCTCCAATTTATGCGGGCCGCTCGCCTTCAGTTGTTGGCGCAATTCCAGCAGGTGGAAGATCGCCGAAATCCAAAGGCTGACATGGCCTGCATCGAACAGCCATTCGAAGCGCGGCAGCGAATCCAGCCCGCCATTCAGCGCCAGCAGCAGTCGGCCATTGCCAAAGCAAAGGATGGCCGCGCCCAGGAAATAGGTGCCCGCGCGGCGCAGGGGCGAACCGCGTTCGATCAGCCCAGCTTCGAAAATGAAGACGAATAGCGCCACATATCCGATCGCGACGGTGACGGTGTTGCCGAGCGTGAACTCGGCCAGCCCGAAGGCTATCAGGACAGTCAGCGGCAGCAGCCAGACTTCGGGCGCGGCGCGTAGCTTCTCAAGAATCCGCATGATCGCTTCCCCTTTCGAAGACCGGCAGCTTGCCGGATACAAGGCGCTTCGCAATCCAGCGTGATGTCAGTCCGGCAATGCCCATGACCAGCTGCAGCGGCACTTCGGCAATCCAGGACAGAACCGCCCACATTGCCGCAAAATGCGGGTGCAGCATTCCGGCAAATGCGCCGATCAGCAGCGCAACGCCCAGCGTTGCCCAGACCGACATTCGATGTTGCGGCGGGCTGACGAACATTCCCGCATAACCGCCCGCCACCGCGAACAGGAAACCGGAAACGACTTCCGGCCAGGGCGCGGCAAAGCCGAGCGCGCCGGTCACCAGTGCCATGAAGCCGCTGAAGGCCTGCATCTTCGCATCGACGGTCATGATGCGGAAACCGCTGCAATGGCTGCCGCTTGCGCCTGGGCAAGATTGCTGGCGAAATCAGCGCGCTTGATAATGGCACAACGGCGGAACGAACCGGTCGCTGCGCTGGAACTGCGGCCGATTCGGATAAGCCCGCCAGTGCGCGAAAGGTTTATGATGTGAACCGTATGTTCGGCGCCATCATCCAGCGCGGAATGGAAGGCATCGCGCGTTGCGATCGGAATGCCATCGACTTCAATCGTGAAGGTCAGCGCCGTGCTGGACCCTCCCCAATAGAATGGACCGGAATCGACCAAAAAGGCGCTGCCGCCATCGCCTGATGCCGCATCCTTTGTGAAAGTGAAGATGATGTCATAGTCACCATTGCCCTGCACGCGGTCCATAAACGTGGCCTGGTCAGGATAGATCGCGCCCAGCGCGGCATCAGGTGTCGGCGCAAAGCTGGGACCGGCTTGCAAGAATGGTTCGCCGCCATTTTCATCGATGGCAGTGAACTGGTTCAGTGTTGTCGAGTCGGTAAAGTCGAAATAGCCGCTATCAGCGGAACCGGCGATCAAAGCCAGGAATGCAGCAGATTCGGCAGCGGCGCTAAAGGCAACGCTGGGTTCCGCATTGGCGCTGCCTTCGCTATTTGTCGCGGTGATCTCGCATGAAATGGTCGCTCCGTTCGAAAGGCCCATACCGGTTGCGTCAAGAGTGATCGAGCCCGATGTTTCGCCAGGAATGTCGACGCCATTTGCCTGCCATTGGAACGCAATTGTCGGCACAGGGAAGCCTGCAAAATCATAACTCAAGCTAAGGACTTCACCATCTTCGGGCGTTCCGATGATGGCCGCATTCGACAGGCTTGGCGCTGAATCATCTGGAACCCAGCCCAGCGAAGCCTTGAAGGGGACAACGGCCTGGTCAGCATATGCCTTGTGCGCCAAAGGCCCAGGGTGGAGTCCGCCGCCGTGCCAAGTGTCGCGCACTTGCGTATTTGCTGCGGCGAAGGCTGCAGAACCGCCCAGGAAGGCAAGAGACACGGTAAAGGGTCCATCACCGACAACACCATCGACCTGCGCGGTCCGAACCGGATTTACGCCATCATAGAATGACAGATATGCGCCCAGCGGCGGCGCATCGTTAAAGATCGCATCACCGCTGCCCGAATAGTCGCTCGCCAAAGTCGTCGTGAAGGGTCGAAGGGCAAAGATGTCCCGCTGGGCGCCGGTATCTTCGGATGACACACGCCATGGCGCGAAACTGCCCTGGATTGTTCCATCGGCGCGGAATTCTGCATTCGGATCGCCTAGTCCGTCTGGCCCACCGAACGCCGCGTTGATCTGCCACCGGTTGCCATTGGGATACTCTTGATGAATGCTTTGCGGCGACTGATTTTCGATGGTGTTGTAACCATCACTTGAAACTGGATAGGGCAGCATTTCGGCCTGATAGGCTGGCGTTGCTGCGCTCCCACCGATCGCGGTTCGGAAGGTTGCGAAAAGCGATCGATAACCTGCCTTTTGATCTGTGATCGGCGCGGTCGAACTGTTCGTTCCATGCTGGCAAATGATCGCATCGGCCAAGGGCTCGCCACCGGAAAGCGCGCGGGCCTTTTCCAATAACCAGAGCTGGCGCGGGAAAGCAACAGGATTGCCATGCGTTCCAGCCAATCCGCCGGCAGCCATCCCCCAGCCAGGTATGCACCAGTTGACCATCTGGACGCGGCGGCTCGCGATATTGTCATCCAAGCCCATTTCGAGGAAGCCGAAGGCGCCACGCGAAGTTCGGAACGAATTTCGGATTGTCTGATCGGAGCCATAGCCGATGCTATCGCCAATAGTGAAAACAGAAATTTGGCCAGCGGGTGTCCTGACCATCATCGCGCTGGGCAGCAGTATTCCGCCACCGATGTTCGAGTAATTCGAAGAATCCGAAAGGGTGGCCAATTGGGAAGATGCGGCGCCTTGTGAGCGGGCATCCTTTACAGTGCCACCGAAGATGCTTTCGGTTTCAACGCTTCCGCCGATGACGCGGGCATAGGTGCCGTCGCTGATATGCTGCGCAACGCTGAAATGCTGGGTCACCCTTGCCGGAATCGGATTGGCAGGTGTGAACCTGACCCAGCGCCCATATTGGGTACCGGCGTCCGAAGGGTCGATGATAACGGAGCCATAGCCGCCATCGATCAGTCCAGGCGATCGCTGGCCGCCTTCATCGCGCGTGGCCATACCTTCGATTGTGACAACGGAAGTTGTATCGACTTCGCCGCCTGCGCCTGGCGTTTGCGCGGCAAAAGCCGCGAATGCGAACCAGACATCGGCGACTTCGAAATCCGGCATACCGACAGCGAAATCGCCGGCAACAAAGTTGTTGCCAGATTTCGTGGCGAGCGATGTAGGCAAGCGTAGGCCAACGCCCGCGAATTTGAGCGGCGACAGCGAAATCGTCTCTTGCCGCAACAAGGCAGCTTCAGCGCGAACCGCTGCATCTTCAGCGCGTTGCGCTGCCGCGTTGGCAGCAGTCGAAATCGCTGCCAGCAAGGCGCCGATCGACAATCGCGTAGCCTCGCCATTCTTGACCAAAGGCAGCACTTCATTGCCATCGATCAGCGAAGGCAAGATTTCTGGAAGGTCGGAAATTTTTGGCACTAGTCGATCTCCGGCCAAAGGGGATTGGCGGCGATCGGATAATCGCCAAGGCTGGCAGCTGCCGCGCTGCCGATGTCTTCTTCGATCAGCGCCGATGCCTGCCGAATGGCATCGATCTGCGCAAAACGGGCCGCGCCTTCGGGGCTCGGTTCGCGGCTGTCATTCAATTGCCGCCACATGGGTGCGACAGCATTGATGCGCCGCGCGGCTTCGATCTTCACGGCCTTCACCAGTTCGGCACGCCGCGCATCGGCGGAAAAGCGCGGAACCTGCAGCATAGGCTTGCCGGCCTTGTCGGCGGCGATGACCTTGCCTTCGGCCTGGCCATCCATCAGCTGCGAATGCTTTTGTGCGGTGATCTTGACCGCATCATCGGGAATGGCATCGCCATGCAGATCGCTGTCGAAGAAAGCGGGCTGGCCATCGACCAGGGCGAAGTAAATCGTCATCGGCCTATCTCCCGATCGCAATGTAGGAAGCCAGGTGCGAAGTGGCGGCATTGTAAGCCACGCCGCTGAAGCGGGTCAGCGTTTCATTGCGGAACGCGACCGCATTGTCCTGCGCGCCGAAATCGGTGACCGAACCGTTCGCGATCGCTGCATAGCATTCGTTCGGGAAAGCGATCGGCCAAGTGACCGTTGGCGAGGAATTGCCATTCGCCATGAACCGGCCATGCTGGATGATGAGCCCGCCGGTGCCAGGAATGGTCGCGTAACCGTTCGTGATGGCAGATCGCGGGAAGCTGGCGAGCGAAAGCGGGGTCAGTGCCTTGTTATTGATGATCTCGGCAATGGCTTCGGCGCCGGTGGCGGCCAGAACCTGCAGGGTGCGATTGGCGGTCAGATTGCCGCCACCGGTCACCAGCCCGCTGCCGGTGATGGTGATCGCTTCCAGCGAATCGATCAGCGCCTGCAGCGCTGCATCGCCATCGCCGCGATTGACGACTTCGGCATCGATCAGCGCCTGAAGTGCGGAATCGTCATTCTGTCGCGCTGCCGATTCACCGGCCAGCGCGGCCATGACAAAGGCGATGCGGCTCGCCAGCTTCAGCGGGGTGACCGCGCGCGTGTCATCGATCTCGGCATCGACTTCGGCCTGGGTCGCCAGTTCGATGACGCCTTCGACATTCTCGGTCGCGCTGCTGAAGCCGCCGATCAGCGCAGCGATGACCGCCGCCAGCTTCAGCGGTGTGACAATGCGTTCATCATCAGTGCCGGCATCGACTTCGTCTTGTGTGGCGATCTCCGCAACGCCTTTGACCGTCTCGGTTGCGGGCGGATAAAGGAACGTTGCATCGCCGAAATCGATCGCGCCGGCATCGGTATCGGCGAAGGCGATGTCGACCGAAAAGAGGAAGGCGCCGATAGACGTTTTGCGAATGATCGCGGTCGCCTGCGAATAGGTGGCGAAAAGTGTGCCATCATGCAGGAAGAGCCCGAAGCCCAGAACATCATAGGTGTCGGCATCGGAATCCTGCGCGGTCATGTGGATGACCGTTTCGCTGACCGATTGGCCGCTGACCGTGGCGATGCGCTTGGCCTCGTTTGGCAGCGCGGTCAGCGTCGGCGCGGCAGTGAAGGCGCGATCGCTGATGCCCAGCTGGGCGATCACGATATTGGCGGTGTTGCCGGCCTGCGCGTTCACCAGCGCATCCAGCCCCGCTTCGGTCAGCACAAGGGTGATCGGTTCGGACATCAGGCGGCCTCCAGGAAATTGCCGCTTTCATCCTGCAGCGGCTCGCCATCTTCGGTTTGCAGATAGGTCGACCAGACAGGGTCGGCGGCGGCGGTTTTGTCGGCAATGCCAGCAACGCGGCCATGCAGCGCGACGGTTGCCGCGCCGATCAGGCCGATCTGCGCCTGCGCGCGCAGGCGGTGGACAGCCAGCATATGGCTGCGCAGCGGCTTTACCTTGGCTATGTCGCGCAGCAGCGCTTCGACCAGCGCTTCATCATAGGTGACCGCCGACACGGAAGGCGCGGGCAATTCCAGGCGGAAGGTGTGCGCGGCCAGGTTGGCCTTGTCTTCAAACCATTCGACCAGACCGATCAGCGGGTCGAACCGGTCCAAAACCTGGCGCAACGATGCCCGCGTTCCCTTGCATCGCTGGTCGGCAATCGCGCTCGCCACCGCCGCGCGCTTTTCCGCCTCGGTCCAGTTCGCATCCCAGAAATCGACCGACACACCCCATGCGAGAAAAGGCAGCAGGCCGAGCGGGCAAGTCGCAGGATTCCACAGATCGCGCAAAGGCGTCGGCACTTCGGCCAGTTCGCCAGCAGCGGCGCTTTCGATTGCGCGTTCATAGGTGGTGGCGTTCGGCGGCAGCAGCGTCATACGTCCAGCCCCGCAATGGTGATGGCGATCGGGTCGGCATGGGCGGCTTGCGTTTCGCCGATGGTGACATCGGCAGCGGGCGCGACAAGGTCGACATTTTGGACGCCGGCAACATGAAGCGCGGCGAAGATCGCGCTGCGCGTGATGTCGCGGCCAATGCGGCGATTGGTCGCCAGCAGATCGGCCAGCTGCGCTTCAGCCGTGGCGAGAATCAGCGCCGAATCCGGCCCAGGGTAAAGGGTCAGCTGCGCATCGATCGCGAAGGTGATGATCTCGGCAGATTGGACGGTGACTTCATCGGTCAGCGGGCGAACGTCATCGGCATTGGTCGCGGCTTCGACTTCGGCCAGCAATTCCGCCGGCGCAGTGCCATCGCCATCGCGCGCCAGCACACTGACCAGCACTTCGCCAGGCGCGGGGCTGGTCGCGGCGACATCGGCGACATCGCCCGATGCGGCCAGCGCGTGGAAGACATAGGCAGCAGCAGGACCGGCGACCGAAAAGCTGTCAGGCGCCTGCAACACGCGGCGGCGCAGATCGGCATCGCTTTCGAACACGGCAGGCGCGCCGGTGTCTTCATTCGCGGGCGTGATTTCGCGGCGGGTGACGCCATAAAGCGCGGCCAGCTGGTCCAGATCGCTGCCGCCGGCAAAGGCCAGCATACAGGCGCGCGCCGCATCATTTACCCGCTGGCGCAGAACCAGCACTTCATAGGAAAAGACCTCCAGCAGCTTGATCGCCGGTTCACTTTCCAGATCGGCAGTGAATTGGGGAAAGGCCGCGATGAAGCGCGCCTTCATCTTCGCCAGAATCGCTTCGAAATCCAGTTCTTCGATAACCGCTGGCGCCGGCAGGCGCGACAGGTCAATCGCGGTGGACGTTGCGCTGGAAGTGGTGGCGGCGGGCATGGGGGCTGGATGCCCGCGCCATATCGCGCGCGTAAGGGGCTGGGCGGGTGGATGCGGCTTTGACCGCGCGCGATGATGCGAGTTGAACTTACAGTATTATGTAGCGATAGACCGCTGCTGCGGTGCCAGAAAGTGCAAGTAGTGCAACCAGTAGCTTGAGCGTCGTTGGCACTTTATCCCTCCAGAACGTCAGCTTCAATTCGTCAACAATCCAATCGACCTGGTGCTGGCCAAAGAACTTTAGATGAGCCCACCAGTCGCTGAGAAAAATCTGTCGACTAATGCTGATGTTGTAATACTCGGCCTCAATAGCATCGAGTTCAGTCTTTGCATCCTGCACCGGTTTGCCTGCATCCACACTGCGGTATAAGGCCCGAAGCTGGTTGAATAGCTTGGTTAGAGATTTCCCAGCGACTTCGTATTCGCCACTTCGATAATTCGCAATGTATATCAATCCTACGCCTACAATAATGAGTATTGCGCTTGGTGTCTTGTCAGCCAGCCAATCTGTAAAAAGAGCGAAGATGCTGACTGCGAATGATGCCCAGCCAATCCACCCTGGCATCTTTTCGACCATGTCGAAGGTGGCGAAGTGCTTTTTTGCCCCGAAACCTACGTTGTAAGCAGTTTCAGCAATTGATCGCTTTAGATCGTCCCGCGTCATAGCGCCTCCTCATCATCGATGCGAACGTGGATCCGGTCTTTGGCGACCACTACGTCATTTATCACTGCATAGCACTCGACAATGTGATCGCCGAAAAACGTGCTGGTCTCGGTCTTTTCGCCGCGACCTGCATCCATGACGATCTGCCCGCGTATCATTTTGCGCCTAATTGCTCGCGGTCCACGATTAAGAACCTTCCAGTAGAGCGTGTGAGGCGTGGGAACGTCGTTCCGGACGATATGGAATCGCAGGGACTTGGCGACTGGTAGGAACATCCCAAGGCGGTACATCTCGCGCAGCAAGCGTGGCCGGAAACCGACTTGATTGACCTCGCATTCGATGCGCAGCGGATAACGGATGTCGACGCCGAAGCGATCTTCGATAAACTGTTCGGTGTTTTCTGCGCTGAAGCCCGCATCTTCAAGCACCGCAGCCTTGACCAATTGGCCCTCAGCTGCTGGAAATCCACGACCGATAATCGCGCGCCAAGTCTCATTCGCCTTCGCGGTCCCCTCGGCTTCGCACGCTTTCACGGCCATCGCATGCGCTTTCTTGGCCTTGCGCTTGAAGCTTTTTTTGACCTTGACGTGCTGCCCGCTGCCTAACGCGTTGAAGCGATTTTGATCCGGCAACTCGCTGAGATATTCTAGGAAATCTCTAAGCATCCAATCGTAGTAGGAATAGCTGCGGTCATCGTATTCGTCGGTTCCGGAAAGATAGTTGAAGGCGAGCGTATCGATCAGCAGGCCGCCCATGGCCACGCCGTGCTTGTTCTTCCAAGCGCGCGCCATCTTGCAAAGAGCCCGGAGATTCCCGTTCTTTTCAGCATCAGCTGCCCCGATCGCATCGATTTCTTCCTTCGGACGGGTGGTTTTCCACGCGCCACCATTGTAAGTATCCGGATATAGATAGCCGCCGCCCTCGGCGGCGAAGACTGGTTGCACTTCAATGTGGAACTTCTGATAGAGCACCCGAACGACCAACCTATCTACTTTGACCACGGTTTTCGGGTATCTCGCTTTGATCGCATCCGAAGCGGCGGTGAGCAATTTTGATTGGCCGCCCTTTCGATAATCTTCCCATGCGCTCGCTGGCATTATGTAGAGCATATCGAGATCGGAAATGCCCTTAATCGCCGTTTTTCGCCCGTAAGAGCCGACCTGAAGACTATTGCTTGTTTTGGAATCTGTATCCCTAAAGCACTGATTTAGTGCCCTCGTTATTTCGCCATATCGAAGAGAAATAGTCGCGGCATTATCGATCGCGATGCTTTGCAAGAATAGCTTGAAGTCTTCGGACGTAGATATTGGCGTACCCTCCCTTGTCGGAGAGAGCATATAGGGTGGCGTGCGTTGCGTTCAAGAATGCAAAAACTATGGCGGCGTGTCGAACAGTTCGGCGGCGATGTCGATCGCGGCTTTGTCATCCTCTCGCCCGAAACCCAACAGGCGGCGCGCCGGATAGCGGGTGTATATCTTGCGGCCATCGGGGCCGCGCCCGACATAGCCGCGCAGGCCGAAATGATGCTCGGCAGGGATGCGCGCCTTGCCTTTGGGCGCCATTTCCACGCTATCAGGCCGCGCGGTGATCTGCCATCGGCGGGCATAACGCAAACGCTTGAACATTGTGCCGCCAGCCTTTGCGCGAACGCGCCCGCGCCGGTCCAGGCGGCTTTTGCGTTCTTCCATCGCCCCGCCATCGGGTTCGACATTGTCTTTGATGCGGGCAAGGTTTGACCGGCGCAGCGCCTGACCTAGCTTCAGCAGCGCGCCGCGCCGTTTGCCTGGCGAAAGTCCCTGCAGGATGCGCCCGAACCAGCTATCCAGCCCGTGCAGCGCATCGGAATCATAATCAGTCATCGGCAACAATCGTATCGACGCCGGTCAGCGGCGGCGTGTCATCCAGCTGCAGCGGCAGCGCAGGCGATGCATCGGTAAAGAGCGGGTCAGGCTCGGCCTGATATTCGATCTGCCAGCTTTCATCCTGGTTCTGGGTCACGCTGACATTCTCGGTCAGCGGGATGGTGAAAACGACATCGGCGGTGTCATTGTCTAGGATGTCGGTTTCGAAGCTGTAGGAATTGCCGCTGCCGGCGCGCAGCAGATCGGGCTGGTTCACGCGCGACCAGCGATTGATCGCATGGGCGATCTGCGCGACATCGGTCTTCACTTGGGTCAGCAGAACCGAAAGCGGGTATTCGAAGGCAAAGCCATGGCTTTCGGTCTGGCGCGCGCGAACCGCGCCATCTTCGACCCAGATGACCAGGCGATCGGGCTGTTCGCGCAGTTCCGGCAGCGCGGCGGTCAGCGCTTTGCGAAGGCTGGTCGGCTTTTGCATGGCTTTGCCCCTAATCCCATAGCTTGACGGTTTGCCGGCGGGCGGCCTGCTGCGCTTCGGCAGCGGCTTCGGTCAGGTCGACTTGCGTCCCGCCAGGCAGCTGCGCGCCCAGATCGCCCAGCCCTGGATTGCTCGCCAGTGCGCGTTCGGTGACGCCGGCAGTGCGGCCCAGAACGCGCCAGCAAATGGCATCGATGGTTTCGCCCTGCTGCGCGGTGGCGATCATATCAGTTCGACCACATTGCGGCCCAGATCGGGCTCGCCTGCTGGGCCGAGCCCGCGCAGATCGGAAACCGCTTCATAGGCTTTTCGGCGATAGGAATCGGCGGTCAGGCGCTTTTCGTCTTCGCGGTCCAGAATGTCATCGGTCGCGCTGACATCGGTATGCGTATCCATCAGTTCGGCGGCGGCGTAATAGATCAGGATGCGGCGCCAGATCACTTCGGCCATATTCTCGCCCGCCAGCGTGGCATCGCTGACATCAGCAAGGCCGGCGAGGCCCGCTTCGGCATGGGCGCTGCGCCAGGCGGCCAGCGCTTTGATGCCGGCCAGCATCGCGGCGATCACAGCTTCGGCTAGGCGGGCTTCGGTAACCGCGCCATCGCCGATGCGAATGCGCGCGCGAACAGCATTTGTATTGATACCAGGGAACCAGCCATCGGCTTCGATCATCTGGCCTGCTGCCGGTTCGGCATTATCGGGCGGCGCTGTAAATCCGGCCATGGTGGTTCCCTAATCAATTGGGGGAGTGAGAAAGGCGCGACAGCCTTCGGTGTTACCCGCGCTTATCGTTCCAATCGCTCCCCCAGCGCCGTGGGGCGATCGGTAGCAGGGCGGCGGAGCCGACCCGCAATCTCTATTCGGTCGCGGCCTCTGCCTCGGCAGCTTCGCGCAATTTCGCCAGCTGGCGTTGGACCTGTTCGATGTCCTTTTTGACGCCCGCCGCTTTGTCCAGGGAGAGCGCGCGCTTGAGCTGCGCCAGCGCTTCGGTCAGGAAGGCGGCGGCGCCACCGGCGGGCGCGCTGTCATCGCTCGCATCGAAGGCTTCGGCCTTGGCGCGCCAGCTTCGGCCCAGCGCCTTGTGCAGCTTGGCCTTGGCGGCATCGGGCATATCGGCATCAGCGGTCAGGCTTTCGATGCGGACCAGCAGCGCATGATCGACCGTAATGGGGGCATCGATTTCAATCTGGGCAATGTCTTCGCGTAGGAAACAGGCAACGCTGCGCTTGTATCGTTCGGGCATCGCCAGGCCGTGGCGCAGTGCGAATTCGCCGATCTTTACCGCGACTTCGAATTCGCCGATGTCGATCGCCCAGACCATGCAGGTCATCACGATTTCATCCTGGACCGGTTCATCAGCATCGACAACGCCCATGACCCAGGGCGCGAAGCTGGCCAGGAATTGCTTCTTCAGCGGCTTGCGCGCTTCATGGCTTTCGACATCCTGCAGCTGGCGCAGATTGTCATGCAGGCGAACCTTCAGCGCCGCATATTCCTGGCCGGCTTCGGTCGCTTCATCGGGCGCGGCGATCGCGGTGGTGGCGATGGCTGCGCCGGCAGCGGCAGCCAGCTTGCGCTGGCGGTTGCGAAGAAAAGGGCTGGTCATGCGGGGCTCTCCGAAAAGGTGGCAAGTGGTGCAGCCGCCGGCATAATGGGGGGCATTATGCCGGCGACCGGCAGGTCGGCGCGGCCATGTGGGAACCGCGCCAGATCAGTTAGGGCGCGGGCCGTGCGCTGGCTTCGCCCATGACGATATTCTCGACCAGAACCGCCAGTTCATATTCTTCGATGACGTAGGCTTCGTTCACCGATTCATAGTTGGCGATGCGATCATATTCCGGTTCATCCTTCAGCTGCCGGCGGCGGCTGCCTTCCTGCCAGTAGATCGACAGGTTCGACATTTTCGTGATGAGCACGGCGTTTGCAGGGAAGCCGCTGACCCGATAGGCGCGCAGGCCGCCAATCATCTTGGTCGATGCCAGAATGCGGTCGGTCGCTTCCTGTTCGGTCGCGGTGTTGCCGGTCTGCTGGGCGATGTTGAAATACTTGTCATCCAGCAGATCATGGCCAACGATAACGACCAGATCGGTATCGCCGCGGTGCGCCTCGTGAATGCCGCGCTTGGCGTCCAAAACCAGCGCATCCAGCGAAGAATAGTCTGCAGCGGCATTCAGTTCGCTGTCAGCGACTTCGGCGTCGTAAAGGTCGACACCGGCCTTCACATAGATCGCGTCCAGCGCATCATCATCGCTGCCATCGCTATGCACGGTCAGCGCGCCATCAGACATGACCTGGGCAGGCGCATCGGTGCGCAGCTTGTGCAGCCAGCCCTCGTTTACGTCCTGCAGCAGCGGGTTGGCAGCGCGGTCGGTATTCGCCGCCGCGCTGGTGCCGTTGAAGCCGATCAGGATGCGATCGCGGGCCTGGCGGCGCAGGATGCTGTCGCGCAGGATGGTCTGGAAATCGGGCTTATGCGCCCAGGCATCGATCAGCGCATAGGGCTGCGACCAATCGTAATTGGTCTTGCGGCACAGATACCGATGCTTTTCATCGGGATTGCCCATGGCTTGCGGGTTGCGGCGATTGCCGCCGCTGGTGTCCTGGCGGCCCGCGATCGAACCATCGACGCCGACGCCCAGGACCGCGCCTTCCTGTTCGGAAACGCCGATCATGTTAATCATTTGCAGGAATTCGTTCGTCTCTTCGAGACGCGATTCCAGCTTCTGTTCGACATTCGGGTCGACGTTGAACTTGACCGTGCCGGCATCAGGCGCGGCCATCGCCGGCAGCGAATTGAGCAAGGCAATCTTGCTAACGAAAGCGCCGAAAAGCTGGCGGGTGCGAAGTTTCATGGTTTTGGCGTCCTTAAGCGAAGTGATGCGGGGCTTCGTTCGGGGTTGGCGTTAGGGTTGCGGGCTGGGTCAGCAGTCGGTTTCGACCAGTTCGCCCTGCGCGCCAGCAGCGGCGGGGCGGGCCGAATAGCCAGGCGCGGGGTCGGTCTTCAGCTGGTCTTCCAGCTTCTTCACGCGCAGGCTGAAGCTGTCATTCTGGTCGGCGATCTGGGCCTGCAGCTTGCCGATCTCGGTCGAAAAGGCCTTCCCCATGTCTTCGAACATCGGGCGCAACGTGGCGAAGGCAGCGGCAGCATCACCGGCCTGACCAGCCTTCGGCTTGTCATCGCCCTTGCCGGCATCGGCATCGCCGCCGAACTTCGCGGCAAAGCCATCCAGCATCCCGCCCAGCTTGGTCAGGAAGCTGGTGCCGGCATCGGTCGGCGTTCCGTCATCTTCGGCGAAGGTGAGCGCGAAAGCGCTTTCCGCATCATCGGTGCGCAGAACCAGCGAACCAGGCATCTGGCGATTGAACTGCATCCGTTCGGTCGCGATCGATGCGGGGCTGTCGGTCAGCGCAACGCCCATCAGATAGGCCTTGCCGGTGCCGGCGAAGTTCGGCTGAATTTCGACCGAAGGGTAAAGTTTCTGGCCGGCCTTGTTCATCGCCTTGGCCTTGTCATCGACATCGAACGTGCCGAACAGCGCGACCCGCTTTTCGACCTTGTCATGCAGCTTGATTTCGACTTCCTCGGTCGATAGTTCCAGAACATCGCCATAGGCGCCGAAATCGCTGCCAGGCACAACGCCGCGAATGTGTTCGATATTCAGCCGCGCGCCATAGGTGTTCGGGTCATAGCCTTCGGCCATTTCGCGCAGCATATCGGCGCTGATCTCGCGACCGTCCACGGTGGCGCCGGCGACAGCAAGGCGGAATTTCTTCGTTTTCATGGGCTAAACTCGCTTCCAGTGTTGCGGCGCCCTGCCTTTGACAGTCCAGGCGCATCGGTATCGCCGCCACAAGGCTGAAACCCGCGCGCCGATGCAATGTCGCGCGCGGGTGGATGCGGCATTCACCGGCCAAGGCGATAGACCGCACAGCCTGCGCGGGGTGCATGGCAACGCCATGCACTTGCTGCCCGCCCATGCCGGTGAAACCGAACTGACCGCTGCCTATCTGCAGCGCTGCGCGCGCTCGCTCTATTGGCGGGGCTGGCCGCTTAACGAAATCGCCGCCGAACTCGATGTGAAATACCAGACCGTCGCCAGCTGGAAGCGGCGCGGCAGCTGGGATGATGCGAGCCCGCGCCAGATCATCGAAGACCGCATCGAAGCGAAGATCGCCAGCTATCTGGACCGGCCCGATTTCAACGAAGGCCATATGAAGCGGGTCGACTTCCTGACCCGCCAGATGGAGCGCATGGCGCGCATCGCGAAGTTCGAACGAACCGGAAAGGAAGGCGATCTCAATCCGAAGATCGCCGCGCGCAATGATGAAGCCGCGCAGGCCAAGCGCGATGACAAACGCCGCAACTTCCTGAGCCGTGAAAACTTCCAGGCGCTGCTGGATGACTTCCACGAAAAGAACTTCGCCTATCAGGCGGGCTGGTGGGCGCAGCGCGACCAGCGAACGCGCAAGATTCTGAAATCCCGCCAGATCGGCGCGACCTGGTATTTTGCCCGCGAAGCGCTGGCGAAGATCGCTGAAGATGTTCTGGCCGGCAGGCAGCCGCGAAACCAGATATTCCTCTCGGCATCGAAGCGCCAGGCGATGAAGTTCAAGCGCGAACTGGTCAGCTGGGTGAAGCGGGTCTGCGATGTCGATCTGGCCGGCGACCCGATCATGCTGGATTTCGGCGGGCTGACCGGCCCGCCCTCAAGTAGCGAAGCGGTAGGGCAAGAATGCGATGGCGAGCCTTTGGCGCTGGACCAGGTCGGCCTTTATCCGATTTCGACCAATTCGAACACGGCGCAGGGCGAAAGCGGCGACTTCTATTTCGACGAATTTTTCTGGGTCCATGGTTTCGCCACGCTGCGCAAGGTCGCTGCCGCGATGGCAACGCACAAGATTTACAAGCGGACCTATTTTTCGACGCCATCGACCAAAACGCATGAAGCCTATGCATTCTGGTCAGGCGAGGAATGGAACCAGGGCAAGGCCAAGGCAAAGCAGCGCGAATTTGATTGCAGCCATGCGAATCTGGCCGGTGGCAAGATCATGCCCGATGGCAGCTGGTGCCAGGTGGTTACGCTCGCCGATGCGATTGCCGGCGGGCTCGGCCAGCTGGTCGACATCGATGAACTGCGCGAAGAATCCAGCGAAGATGAATTCCGCAATCTTTACGGGTGCGAATTTGTCGATGATGCGGCCAGCAGCTTTCCCTGGCATCGCCTGGCGCCCGCGCGGGTCGACAGCTTCTATCGCTGGCGCGATTTCAAGCCCGCGCTGCTGGACATCCCAGGCGGCAGGCCGTTCGGCGATGCGCCGGTCTGGCTCGGCTATGACCCGAACAAGCAAGGCCGCGATGATGCCGCGCTGGCCATTGTTGCCGCGCCCGATCAGCCTGGTGTCAGCAAGCTGCGCTGCCTGGACAAGTATCGCCTGAATGATCGCGACTTCCAGGGTCAGGCCGATTTCATTCGCGACATCGCCGCCCGCTATAATGTGACCGACATTTCGATCGACACTACAGGCCACGGGCGCGCGGTGTTCGAACTGGTGAAGCGGTGGTTCCCTACGGTTCGCGCGATCGAATATTCGGTCGCGACCAAAACCGCGCTGGTCATCAAAGGACAATCGCTTTTCCGCGCGAACCGTGTCGAATTCGATACGGGCTGGACCGATGTCATGCAGGCTTTCATGGCCATCAGGCCCACGCTGACCGGCAGCGGGAAGGGTGTCACCTATACCGCCAGCAGGAACGGCCAGATCGGCCATGCCGACATCGCCTGGGCCTTCCTGCACGCCTTTTCCAATGAACCGCTGGACGTTGCCGCCGCTGCCGAAGCCGCTGCCGGCGACCAGTTTATCGTCTCCGACTAATCGCCGACCAAAAGGATCTCCGAACCATGACCGAACTCGCCATCGACGCCGCCACCAAAACCGGCCCAGAAATTGCCCCCGAAACGGCGATGGCCATCCCCGATGATGCCAAAGCGATGGTCTTCAGCTTCGGCGATGCCGAAAGCGTTCTGGATAGCCGCGAACTGGCCGACTATTTCGAAATCTATCATAACGGCAAATGGTTCGAACCGCCGCTGCCGATGGATAAGCTGGCGAAGGTTTTCAATATGGCGCCAGGCCATCGCAGTTCGATCGCGCTGAAGGTGAACCTGCTGGTCGGCGTTCATCAGCCGACCGCCCAGCTGTCGACCGATTCTTTCGAACGAACCGCGCTGGATTTCCTGCAAATGGGCAATGGCTATCTGGAATCGGTGCCGAACCGCGCGGGCGGGCTCGCCATCGCGCGCCACGCGCCCGCTCGGCATATGCGCGCGCCAAAGGATGCCGGCGCCGGTTACTTCTTTGTCGGCGCCAATCCCATGGGCGAGTATCGCGGCAGCCCTGCCATCCAGGCCGAACACCAGTTCCGGCCTGGCGCGATCTGCCATCTGCAGCAGCCCGATGTCGCGCAGGAAATCTATGGCTTGCCCGAATGGCTATCGGCGCTGCAGGCGGGCCTTTTGAATGAGAACGCGACCCTGTTCCGCCGCCGCTACTATTTGAACGGCGCCCATGCGGGCTTCATCCTCTATGTGAATGATGCCTTCGCCGACAACGAAACCGCCGACAAGGTTCGCCAGGCGATGAAGTCGACCAAAGGCGTCGGCAACTTCAAGAATATGTTCTTCTATATGCCAGGCGGGAAAAAGGATGGTGTGCAGCTGATTCCGGTCGGCGATGTCGCGGCAAAGGATGAATTCACCGGCGTGAAGAACATCAGCCGCGATGATATGCTGACCGCGCATCGCGTCCCGCCACAGCTGATCGGTATCGTGCCGACCAATGCCGCCGGCTTCGGGAAGGTCGGCGAAGCGCTGGACACGTTCTTCCAGATCGAAATCGTGCCGATCATGCGCCGCATGATGGCGATGAACGACTTCTTCGGCGAAGAAGTGCTGCGATTCGGCAATTACAGCGCCAGCGATGGCAGCCAGATCACGCCGACAGGGGAGCGTGTTGCAGTCAGCTAAGGGCCATTGGCCCGCACACTTCTCAAGGTTAGTCAAACCAAAATGCGACAAGCCGTGTAAGGTCCGCGAATTATCCCCGACCCATTATCCGCCACCGCTATCGAATCGCGCTGGCGCCTCACATAAGTAAATGTGGAAGCCCCGCCATTCTTCTGATCAGGCGGGGCTTCCCCGAAGGGCCAACGGCCCACCGGCTTCACAAGCGCGTCATTGCTTCAAAGCAATCGCTCGGTCAAGCTGATTGGTTCTTCGGTTTATTGCTGAAACCATAAGGAACTAAAACCAATGACCGATTACTCAATCACTTATGTTCATAACTCTTTCCACATTCGCCGCTATCTCGCGAACCAGGGCGGGGTGCCGATCGGGCATTTTTCGGTTCTGACCGAAATGATCTTCCTCTTGATCGCGCCGCTGGAACAGCTGGGCTATGAACTGCCCGAACGTCTCTGGCCGGATATTTCATCGGGCCGGTTCTTCGCCGGCTTCCTGCGCGAAGAACATGGGCTGTCGCTCCGCGATCTGCCGACCTACGTTCACAAGTTCGAAGATGACAGGAAGCCGGTGCTGGCGAAGGCCTATCCCGAAGACCTGCTGCCGCTTTTCCGGCGTTATTTCCGCGAAGTGTGGCTGCCGACCCGCGCGCCTGGCTATTTTGCCGAGCGCGACCCTGCCGCGCTTCCCTATCTCGAAGTCCTGCTGCAGCGCCTGGCGGCATGATCTGGCGGCGCGCGGCGATCAGGTAACGCCGCGCGCCTTCCAGAATTCTCGCCAATCATCGACATTGTCTTCGATGCTGCAGCCTTCGCCCGATGCGCTTGCCAACGCGCGTTCGATTGCGGCCAGCTGTTCGCGCGTCTCGCAATGATCGATCGACCGCCGCGAACCGGCGATCTCATTTCCCTCTGGGTCGGTCACGAATAGATAATGGCGCATTGACGTTTGTTCCGCGTTCGTTCCTTTATGGGCCGTGGTTAGGCATCGGCTCGATTCGGTCAACGATTTTGCGCGGCAAGGGTATCTGCTGCGCATCACCTGCAATGTCTGCAGCCATTCGGTCGATGCCGACCCGATCGGGATGCTGGACCAACTGCACCGGCTAGGCCTGGGCTATGGCATCGCCGATCTGGAAGGGCGGATGAAATGCCGCCGCTGCAAATGGCGCGGCGCCACCATCACCGCGACCGACCCAGCGATCTAAAGCCAGCCCGCCACACAGCTTGCCATGCTGACCAGCATCAGCACCGCGATCACTGCAAATTCGATCTTCAATCGCATGGCGACCGGACTGCGCCGATCGCGCGCCCAGGGCAAGCCCGATGCGGCCTGACCCCATCCATCCAGCCCCGCGCGCCGCGCTCGCCCCCACGCCACGCCTGCGCCTTCTTCGATACGATTTATGCATGATCGGCTTGCCCGCTGCATCTGGCGGCGGGGTGTGTGTGCGGCAAAGGCATAACATTCATAACCTGCCACGCGAACCGGCCAGAAAAGCCCAGATTTCCGCCATTTCTGAAGTTATGTCGGCGGCATTATGCGACATAATATTTCGACCGGCTTTTCATTACCTCTTTGAAAAACCATCCCTTTCTAAAGACCAGATATTACATTCAATTGATATAATATAATTATACCAATGTTATAGAAAGATTATGTCGTAAGTCTCTGAAATGTCGAGAATGTTAGGAATGTTATGCCTTTGCCGCGCATACCCGTCACCGTCATGGTTGGTGACGGGAAGCTGCGGAAAATTGAAAAAATGCGCCCGCTCGCGCAATCTGCGCGGCAGATGATCGGGTGAATGCGCTATTATGCAGGAAGGCTAGGCGGCGACCTGAAGTGTATGCCGCTGTGCAAATCCAACTCCCGCAACCACCTGAAGACCCGTTCAAAAGCAACGCGCCAGACGCCCGACAGCTCCGCTGTCGGGCGCGCTTGCTGTTGCGCTTTGGCAAAAAGGAGTATGCCACTTGCCCATGAGCTATACCGACCGGTTCGACCAAGCGCTCGCCTATGCCAGCCGCATCCACCGCCACCAGCAGCGCAAGGGGGCGGACATTCCCTATGTCTCGCACCTGCTCGGCGTCTGCGCGATCGCGATCGAGAACGGGGCGAGCGAGGATCAGGCGATTGCCGCTTTGCTGCATGATGCGGTTGAAGACCAAGGAGGTCAGCCGCGGCTGGAGGAGATTCGCGCCAGTTTTGGCGATGCTGTTGCGCAAATTGTTTGGGACTGCACCGATAGCGATACCGAGCCCAAACCGCCGTGGCGCGCGCGCAAAGAGGCCTATCTTGCCAGTCTGGAGCACAAACCTGCAACTTCACTCGCGGTCAGCCTTGCCGACAAGACACATAATGCGGGCGCAATCACTGCCGATATGCACACGCACGGTCAGGCGGTGTGGGAACGCTTTACCGGAGGCCGCGAGGGCAGCCTGTGGTATTACCGCGCGCTGGCGGAGGTCTTTCTGCGACGTATTCCGGGCCCGGCCGCGCAAAGGTTCGTGCGACTGGTTGCCGAGATGGAAGCGCTCGACGCCCGCTAATAGACTAAGGCGTGACCGTGCGGTCATCGGTTATCGTCCTTGGCTATCGATACCCTCGCCATTGGCCTGCAGCTGGGATAGGCTCGGTGACGACCGGGGGAACCAGCCGCAATGCCCAAGAACATCGTCATTCTGCTCGACGGAACTTCGAACCAGATCAGCGAGCACCGTTCCAACGTGCTGCGGCTTTACGGCATCCTGTCCAAGCGCCCCGATCAACTGGTCTATTACGACCCCGGCGTCGGCACCTTTGGTTCGGCGGGGATGTTTTCCAATCTCAAAAGCAAAGTTGTCGAGCTTTGGGGGCTCGCCACCGGCTATGGCATGGATGCCAATGTGAAGGAGGCGTATCGCTTTCTGGTCGAGAACTACGAAGCGGGAAAATCCGGAGCGGCCAGCGCGGGGCCTTCGCCGCGAGACCGGATATACATTTGCGGGTTCAGCCGCGGTGCCTATGCGGCGCGGGTACTGGCGGGTTTCATCAATGCATTCGGGCTGATGGAGGCGCGCAACCTCAACCTGCTCGATTACGCCTATCGCGCCTATAAGCGGATCGGCGAGGAAGGGCAGGCAGACAATTCGAGCGAGGCGTTTGCCGAAATGCGGCTGTTCGAACGCATTCTCGATCCTGATCGTCCGCCGATCCGGATGCTCGGCCTGTTCGATACAGTCGCTTCGGTGATCGAGCCCGCCCGCTATGGCTACCGGTTGGCCAGCCATGCCTTCACCAATCGCAATCCGAATGTGCAGAGCATTTTCCACGCGCTGGCGATGGATGAACGCCGCACCATGTTCCGCCATGTGCCGTGGGAGGAGGGACACGAATATCGCGGCAACCCCTTCAACCAGGCGGGCGCAGTGCCGCAGGAGGTCGAACAGGTGTGGTTCCCGGGCTTTCACGGTGATGTCGGCGGCGGCCACCGCGAGGAAGACAGCGCACTGTGCAAAATCCCGCTGCTCTGGATGATCAAGCAAGGCGAGCGCGCCGGACTGCATTTCTCCAAAGCGAGCATCAAATCCTTGGTGCTGGCGGACGAGAAGGAGAGCAAATATACTCGGCCCGATCCCTTGGCACCGGGCAAGAATTCGATGACCTGGGGGTGGAAACCGCTCGAAATCCTGCCGCGTCGAAAACCGGCGGATTCGCGCCGGCCTTCGCTGCTGGGCTGGATCATCCCTTGGTTCGAGCCACGTTTCGTCCCTGCTGGCGCGAAACTGCATCGTGCGATCGAAGACCGGCAGCGCAAGGACGGGCGCTGGCCGCCCAATACGCCGCCGCCGGGGCACTTCACGCTGGTGGATTGATGTGGCCCTTCTGCCACCTGTCACAATTGTCACAAATATGCGCCGGATTGTAACCGCGCGGTCACCGAGTTGACCCCGTTTCGCCACGCATCGCGCCTAACGCCGCCTCCATATTCACCGGAGGAAGCACATGACCCAGTTTCGTCTTTTCGCCTCGGCCAGCATCGCTGCACTCGCCTTCGCCGCCGCGCCCACCATGGCGCAGCAAACACCCCCGCCAGCCGAGACCGAGGAAGGCGAGGAAGACGCTATCCAGTCCGCCAACAGCATTGTGGTTATCGGCGAGATCGGTTTCCGCAACCGCAGTGAAGGTGCCGAGCCGACGCTGGAGTATGACGAGCAGTTCTTCCAACGCTTCGAGCCGCTGACCGCAGGCGATGCGCTGCGCCGTGTGCCTTCGGTGACTTTCCTGTCCGACGTGCTGGAAAGCGATGGCGCGCGCCTTCGCGGGCTTGATCCGGGCTATACCCAAATCCTCATCAATGGCGACCGCGTGCCCGGCTCCAACGCCGACCGTTCGTTCTTCCTCGACCGCGTGCCCGCCGAATTGATCGAGCGGGTCGAAATCGTCCGCTCTTCTTCCGCACGCCGCACGGGTGATGCAGTAGCGGGCACGATCAATATCGAGCTGCGCGATGGTCTCTCGCTCGATGGTGGTTATATCCGTGGCGGAGGTCTGCTGTTCAACGACGGCGAATTGCAGTCGAGCGCCGGTTTCTATTATGGTGGCGAACTCGGGCCGGGCCGCGTGCTGATCGGTGCCAACTTCCAGGGCCGCTACAACCCCAAGCTCAAGACGAGCCTGCGCTTCGGCGATTCGCCGGAGAACAATCCGAACTTTGCGACCGACGATTTCGACAATCGCGAAGACCAGACCGATACGCGCGACGGCAATGATTATGCCGCGAATGTGAGCTGGATTTTCGAAAACGCGAACACCGAATTCGAGATTGCCGGCAATTATGTGCGCACCGAGCGCATCGAGGACGAGCGATCTTTCGAGTATGATGACCTGACCGCCATTAACGGCCCCGTCCGCACGACCAACCCGGGCAATTTGCTGACCGACAACATCAATTTGAACACGATCACGCAGGAAAGCTGGAACGCCACCGCGCGTATCGAGCAGGAATGGGCAGCAGGCGAGACGTCGCTGCGCGTTTCCTTCGCGCGGTTTGACGATCTGCAGGACGAGTTCGAATACGAAGTGGACTTTGATCGCAGCACCCCGCGTTTTACCGGCGATCTGACGCTGTTCCAGGTGCAGGATGACGAGCTGGCGATCGAGCTGGAGCACGAAATCGAGTTGTCGGACGACATCGAATTTGTCTTCGGCGGCCTTTTCCAGAACAAGGTTCGCGACACGGACATTCGTGAAATCCGCAACCGCTTCAACCTCACCGCCGCCGACCGCGAAGGCTATGACCAGTTCTCGCGCACCCCGGCTGAATTTGTCACGACCTTCGCCCCGCTTGAATCCACCCCCGGTGGGCTCAACACGATTGAGGAAAACCGCCGTGACGTGTTTGCCTTGGTCGAAGGGGAAACGGGTGCAATGAATTTCGAGTTTGGCGTCCGCTGGGAAAACACCGATGTGACGATCAACGATCTGACCGTCGCACCCGCGCTCGCGCTGAACGAAGTGAGCTATGATGCGTTGCTGCCCTCCGCCTCGGCACGCATTGCCGTTGGCGATGGCCGGATCACGCTGTCGGCGGCGCGCACGCTGCGTCGCCCGCGTTTCGACTTCATCAGCCCCGCGCTGCTCGAAGCCGAGTTGGGTGACAACGATCTGCTCGGCAACCCGCAGCTGGAGCCGGAAACCGCGTGGGGCGGGGATATCGGCTACGAACACCGCATCGGCCGCACCGGCGTTGTCGGCGTCAACGTGTTCTACCGTTCGGTCGACAATCTGGTCGAAGTCGCGAACACCGGCGTCGAAGGATCGGAAGGGCCGGGCACTTTCGTCTACCAGCCGCGCAACACCGGCGATGGCGAAGTGTGGGGCATTGAATTCGATCTATCGACCAGCCTCGGCTTTATCGGCCTGCCCGATACGGGCATCTTCGGCAATCTCGGCCTGCTCGATAGCTCGATCGAGGACGAGTTCGGCCCTCGCCAGTTCAACGACCAGTCGCAGTTTGTGTACAATTTCGGCTTCATCCATGATTTCGATGCGCTTGATGCCGCCTTTGGCGCGACCTACCGCAAGCAGGGTGACGCCTTCGGGCGCGTTGTGGGCGAGGAAGTGACCACCAGCTATGGCGCTGATCTGGAGGTATTCGTGGAACGCAGCTTCGGCGACAACTTCACCATCCGTCTGGTGGGATCGAACCTGCTCGATTCGACCAAGGACGAAACCTTCAACAAGTTCGACACCGTGGACGACCAGATCACCCGCAGCTTTGACGAGTATGAGCTGGAAAGCGAAGAGGCCGGGCCGGTGTTCCAGCTGATCGCACGGTTCGCCTTCTGATGCGGCTGGCGCAGACTGCCTGTGCGGCGTCGCTTGTGGCGCTGGCTCTTGCGGGCTGCGCCACCACGCCTGTCGGATTGCCGCCGGTTGCCGTTACCGCCTCGGGCGAGACGGCGCCGGTGGGCACTGCCAATGAAGACGCGGCGGACGATCCGGCGATTTGGCGCAATGCGGCTGATCCTTCGCAAAGCCTGATCGTCGCCACGGACAAGAAGGCGGGGCTGTATGTCTACGGCCTTGACGGCGCGGTGCGCAGTTTCAACGATGCGGGCGCGGTGAACAATGTCGATCTCGTCACGCTGGATGATGGCACGGTTTTTGTGGCGGCGAGCGACCGGATTGACCTCGCCAATTCGCATATCTCCACCTTCACGCTCGACACCGCCACCGGCGCGCTCACCCCGCTGGGGCGGGTGACTGCCGGGCCGGGCGAAGGCTACGGCTTCTGTCTCGGCACGCATGGTGGGTTGACTGCGCTGAATGTCATCAAGGACGGGCGGCTGCGCGAATATAGCTTTGCGGAATGGGCGCCGGGCGAAACACCGTCCATCGCGCTGACCCGAGAAATGGCGGTTCCGACCCAGCCCGAAGGCTGCGTCTACGACAATCGCGACGGCACGGTTTATGTCGGCGAGGAGACGGCGGGCATCTGGCGCTTCCGCGCAGGCGAAACCACCGGTGAACTCGTTGCCCCCATCGATAACCAATATCTCGTCGCCGATGTCGAAGGCTTGGCGCTCGCGCTCGATGGCGCGGATGGCGGATACCTCATCGCGTCGAGCCAGGGCGATAATGCCTATGCGGTGTTCCGCTTGCCCGGGATGGAGCCGGTGGGCCGTTTCGCGATTGCCGCAGGCGCGTTCGGCGCGACCGAGGAAACCGACGGGATCGAACTGATGCTCGGCGATTTCGGGCCGGATTACCCGCAAGGCCTGTTCGTGGCGCAGGATGGCCAGAACGCCCCCGCCGCGCAGAATTTCAAACTGGTCAGCTGGGCCGAAATCCGCGCGGCGCTGGGGCTCGACTGAGCACGGCCCGCCCCAAGTGCGGGGTGTCTCGCGCGCGCTTTTCGGGCTAGGTTGCCGCCAACAGATTCGCAGAACGAGAGAGCACAGCCATGCATACTGACCGCCGCAAATTTCTGGGCCTGACCGGCGTCGCCTTTTCCGCCGTGCTGGCGGCGGGCTGCTCGACCACGGGGCGCAGCGCGCTGGCGACGGCGTCGGCCAACCGCTTCGGCCCGCTGCAGCCCGATCCGGCAGGCGTGCTCGATCTGCCCGAAGGTTTCTCCTACCGCGTCATCTCCCGCTTGGGAGACATGATGGATGATGGCGAGGGCGTTCCCGATGCGGCGGACGGCATGGGTTGCTTTGACCTTGGGAACGGCAAAATCTCGCTGGTGCGCAACCACGAACTGCGGCCCGACCGCGCCGCGCCGGTGGCGGTTTCGCCCGCCTTTGACACGGTGCAGCGCAGCCTGCTCGCTCTGCCGGGCGGGACGACCACGATCATCCTCGATGCCGAGACGCTGGAAGTCGAACGGCAATATCGCAGCCTTGCCGGCACGATCCGCAATTGTGCGGGCGGGGTGACGCCGTGGAACACGTGGCTCACTTGCGAAGAGAACACCAGCCGCGCCGATGGGCGGATCAATCAGGATCACGGCTGGGTGTTCGAAGTGCCCGCCGATAGCGGCGGTCTGGTTGATCCGGTGCCCCTGCGCGCCATGGGCCGCTTCAACCACGAAGCTGCCTGCGTCGATCCGGCGAGCGGCATGGTCTACCTGACCGAAGACCGCGACGATTCGATCCTTTACCGCTTCATCCCCGCAGAGCGCGGCAATCTGGCGGCAGGCGGCACCTTGCAGGCGCTGGTGATTGCGGGCGTCGCGGATACGCGCAACCAGAGCGGTGCGGCGATGGCTGCGCGCACGGCCTATGCTGGCACATGGATCACGCTCGACAATGTCGAAGCTCCCGAAGACGATCTGCGCCTGCGCGGTGCGGCGGCGGGAGCAGCAGTGTTCGCGCGCGGCGAGGGCATCTGGATGGGCGAGGGGGAAATGTATTTCACCGCCACCAGCGGCGGCGCGGCGGGTGAAGGGCAGATTTTCCGCCTTGCCCCGCGCACCAATGGCCCGGACATGGTGGAGCTGTTCTACGAAAGCCCCGCGCAGTCCGAATTCAGCTATGGCGACAACCTCACCGTCGCGCCGTTCGGCGATCTGATCGTCTGCGAAGACCAGTATTCGGACACGGTGGACAATTACCTGCGTGGCATCACGCCAGCGGGTGAGGCCTATGCCTTCGGGCGTCTCCGCATCCAGACCGAGCCTGCGGGGGCGTGTTTCAGCCCCGACGGGCGGACTTTGTTCGTCAATGCCTATGCGCCGACGATGACACTGGCGATTACCGGGCCTTGGCCGACCGCCTGATTTCGCGCTAGAGCTTGGCGGATGGCCTCTGTTCTGTTCGTCTGCCTCGGCAATATCTGCCGCTCGCCCATGGCTGAAGGCGCGATGCGCGCGGCGGCAGAGGCGGCGCGGCTGGAACTCACCGTGGATAGCGCGGGGACGGCCGCCTATCACGTCGGCGAGCCGCCCGATCCGCGCGCGGTGGCCTGCGCCGCTGCGCATGGCGTCGATATCTCGCGCCTGCGCGGGCGGCAGGCGATCCTCGACGACTTTTACGATTTCGATCACATCTTCGCGCTGGACGGGCAGAACCTCGCCAATCTGCGGCGGATCATGCCGGATGATGCGACAGCCACTCTCGGGCTGCTGCTCGATGTCATTCCGGGACAGGAAGGCAAGCCGGTTCCCGATCCCTATTATGACGGGGAGGACGCTTTCGATTACACTTGGCGGCTCGTCAGCGCAGCGGCGGACGCGATCGTGGTGAAGCTGCAAGGGTGAACTGGCAGCGCCGCATCACTGCCATTGCGGGGAGCGAAGTTGTCGCCTCGCGCAAGCTGGCGGGCGGCGATCTGGGCGGCGCGACTTTGCTCAAACTGGCTGACGGGCGCGAGTTGGTCGCCAAGGACGGGCCGTTGGCGATGCGCGAGGGCGCGATGCTCGAAGCGATTGCCGCCACCGGCGCCCCCGCGCCAATTGTGCACCACCGCGCCGAGGGCCTGCTGCTGATGGATTATGTCACGGCGGACGGGGTGAAGGACTGGCTCAGCCTGGCAGACGCGCTCGCGCTGCTCCACGCGCCGCGTGACGAGACCTATGGCTGGGACGATGACTACGCTTTCGGCAGCGTTGCCATCGCCAATGCGCGATGCGAGGACTGGCCGCAATTTTGGGCGGAGAACCGCCTCGCCTGCCATGCGCCGCATATCGATAGCAGCATCGCAAGGCGGCTTGACCGGCTGGCCATGGCTTTGCCCGATCTGCTTCCGCGCTATCCCACACCCAGCCTGCTGCATGGCGATCTATGGGGCGGGAACATCCTGTTCCATCATGGCAGGCTCGCCGCGCTGATCGATCCGGCGAGCTATATCGGCCACCGCGAGGTCGATGTTGCAATGCTCACCCTGTTCGATCACCCGCCCGTTGCATTCTTCGATGCGCTGCAACTGGAGCAAGGCTGGCGCGAACGCCTGCCCGTCTACCGCCTCTGGCCGCTGCTGGTGCATTTGCGGCTGTTCGGCGACGGGTATCGCGCCCCGGTGGTGAGCGCCTTGCAGGGGCTGGGCTTCTAACGGTTGCTGCCTTTCCCCAAGGGAAGGGCGAGCTATGCGAGCTCCGGAAACGGTGTCCATTCGCCGCCATCGGGGTCTTCGGCAAAGATGCCGTCGAGCAGCGCGTCGATCACGTCCTCGGGCTTGGCCGGGTCCCACGCCGGATCATTGTCCTTGTCGATCAGCACTGCGCGCACGCCCTCGGCAAAATCGTGGCGCAACATCATGCGGCTGGCGATGCGGTATTCCATGCGCATATTGTCCGCGAAACTGGCGCAATTCGCGTTCTCGGCGAACTGCCGCAGCGCGACCTTGCCGGTTGTGGGGCATTTGGCCTGCACTGCTTTCAGCTCCTTCTTCGCCCAATCGCCGCCATCGGCCTTCAGCGCAGCGATGATGCCTTCGAGCGTATCGGGGCCGAACAGCAGGTCGATCTTGGCTGCATTCCCCGCGATCCGCGCGTCGGGCGCATGGCTGGCCATATTGGCGAGCACGCCGCCCGGCGCTTCGCCCGCGATGATCCGCGCCTTGGCTTCCGCAAGCCTGTCACTGGTGAGGTAATGGGTGGCAAGGCCCGCCCACATGCATTCCGCTCCGTCGAGCCGCGCGGCGGTGAGCGCGAGGAACTTGCCCACTGCGCCGCGCAGGCGCGGAAGATACCAGCCCGCGCCGACATCGGGGAACAGGCCGATATTGCCCTCGGGCATGGCGAACAGCGTGTTCTCGGTCGCCACGCGGAACTGGCAGGGCTGCGAAATCCCCACGCCGCCGCCCATCGTCACCCCGTCCATGAAGGCGACAATCGGCTTGGGATAGGTGAACATCAGATGGTTGAGCCGGTATTCGGCATAGAAGAAGGCGCGGCCCGATACGCCGTCATCCTCCAGCGCGGATTTGCGCACCATCGCCACATCGCCCCCCGCGCAAAAGCCGCGCGACAGTTTGGGATCGCCATCCGGCGAGGGGGCATGGTCGAGGATCACCGCCGTGATCGCGTCGTCGTCCCGCCAAGCGAGCAGCGCCTCGGCCATCGCCTCGCACATCGCCTGCGTCAGCGCGTGCAGCGCCTTGGGGCGGTTCAATGAGATATGGCCAACAGGGCCGTGGGAGTGAATGTGGACTTCGGTGGTCATTCCAGTCTCCTCCCCTCCCCTTCAGGGGAGGGGATTAAGGGGC
>NZ_LR701479.1:1566151-2132780 GCF_902498745.1 Erythrobacter sp. EC-HK427
GGATTAAGGGGTGGGGGCGGGGAGCGGGGCGAGCCGCTGGGGCTGCAAGCCCCACCCTACTGCGACTAGGCGGCAAGCCGCCAAGTCTCGTTATCCCTCCCCTAAAGAGGAGGGAGGATTTTCTCCTACTGCCGCAGCAAATCCCGCCCGACTATCATCCGCATCACCTGATTGGTGCCTTCGAGGATCGAATGCACCCGCAGATCGCGCCAGAAGCGTTCGATGGGGTAGTCTTTCAGATAGCCGTAGCCGCCGAAAATCTGCAGCGCATTGTTGACGACGTTCGATCCGCTATCGGTCGCCAGCCGCTTGGCCATGGCGGAGAAGCGGGTTTTGTCGGGCGCGCCATCGGTCACTTTCGCCGCCGCGAGGTAAAGCAGCGCGCGCGCCGCTTCCAGCTCGGTTGCCATGTCAGCAAGCATGAACTGGGTGTTCTGGAAATCGGCAATCGGCTGGCCGAATTGCTGGCGATCCTTGGCGTAAGCAATCGCTTCATCAAGGCAACGCTGCGCCCCGCCCAGCGAGCACGCGCCGATATTCAGCCGACCGCCATCCAGCCCCGCCATCGCAAAGCTAAAGCCTTCGCCTTCGCCGCCCACGCGGTTTGCCAGCGGCACGCGCGCGTCTTCAAAAATCACCTGCGCGGTGGGGCTGGCATTCCAGCCGAGCTTCTTCTCCGGCGCGCCGAAGCTCACGCCGGGCGTGTCCTTGTCCACCACCAGGCAGGTAATGCCGCGCGTCTTGTGTTCGCCCGTGCGCACCATCACGACATAGATATCGTTCACCCCGCCGCCGCTGATGAACTGCTTGGTGCCGTTGAGCACATAATGCTCTCCATCGAGCCGCGCGCTGGTGGTGAGCGCCGCCGCATCCGAACCGCTGCCCGGCTCGGTCAGGCAATAGCTCGCCAGCTTTTCCATCGCGATCAGATCGGCGAGATAGCGGGATTTGAGATCGTCCGAGCCGAACGTGTCGATCATCCACGCGGCCATATTGTGGATCGAGATGAACGCGCTCGTCGTCGGGCAGCCATAGGCCATGGCTTCCATGATGAGTGCGGCTTCCAACCGGCCGAGGCCAATACCGCCCGATTCTTCGCTGACATAAATCCCGCCAAAGCCCAGCTCTGCCGTGCTTTTGATGAGATCGACGGGGAAATGGTGTTGCTCGTCCCACTCGCCCGCATGGGGGGTGATATTGTCCGCCGTGAAACGCTGCGCCATGTCCTGAATGGCGAGTTGGTCTTCATTGAGCTGGAATTGTCCGGTCATCGCAAATGTCTCTCCTGCGGCTCCCAATGTCAGGAAGCGATTGCAGGTGCAACCATTGCAATGGGCCGTATTAATGGGCGGTATTATTGCGGGCGCTGCACCGGCACCGGTTGTTCGGGAACCGGATTGGGGTTGAACGGCTCGGGCGCGGTTGGTTCGGGTGCAAAGCCGGTCGCATCATCCATCGGTTCGGGCGCAAAACCTTCGGTGCCGATTACCAGATCGCGCGGCTCCGCCAGCACGGTGGGCGGGCCTTCGCCATCGTCTGCTTCGGCAGCACTGGCGGTTTGCGGTTCGCGATTGCTCGCCGCGTCCGCATCGCTGACGGTGCGCTCGGCGACAGGCAAGGGGCGGTCATCGCTATCGAGGCCCAGCGCCGCATTGCGGCTTTCCAGATCATCGCCGCAAGCCGTCAACAGCAGCGGCAGAACGAGCAGGGAGACAGGTTTCAGCGGATGCATCGTGCCTCTCGTAACAAGTGATTCGCATAGGGGTTCAGCCACAAGATATCCGCGTGATGGTGAAGGAATCGTCATATTCCACATTCACCCGGTCCATTCGGTAATCCATCGTCACGGCAGAGCGCGGGGGGATCCAGCGCAGCGAGCGCGCGCCGGTTGCGCCCAGCAGGTGCTGGCCCAATTCGGCGGTGGCGCGCTCCCCCAGATGCGCTTGCGCGCGGGTCGCATCGCATTCGCCCTCCGGCGCGGCGCGCATCGGCGGGTCTTCGCCCGTATCAGGCGCAGTGGTGGCGCAGGCGGCGAGCAAGGGTAGGGCGAGGATGGTGCAAAGCTGTTTCATACCCCGCATTCTAGCGCAAAGCGCGCAAACCCGCTAGGCGGCTGTGCCAGAGGAGAGGTGCGCTTATGGCCGGTTTGTGGTTCGAGGAATTTACTGTCGGGCAAAGATTCGATCACCCGCTGCGGCGCACGGTGACCGAAACCGATAATGTCATCATCACCACCATGACGCACAATCCCGCCGCGCTGCATCTGGATGCCGAATATATGAAGGGCACCGAATATGGCCGCGTGCTGGTCAATTCGTGCTTCACCCTCAGCCTGATGGTGGGGATCAGCGTCAATGACACTACGCAAGGGACAGCCGCGGCCAATCTCGGCTGGGACGAAGTGCGCTTCCCCGCGCCGGTGTTTGTCGGCGATACGCTGCGGATAGAAACCGAAGTGCTGGCGCTGCGCGAAAGCAAGAGCCGCCCGGCGCAAGGCATCGTCACCTTCGCTCACCGCGCCTACAACCAGCAAGGGACGCTGGTGGCGAGTTGTCAGCGCACAAGCCTGCAAAACCGCCGCCCCACCTGATTGATCGCGCCCGATTGACCACCACGCACGTCGCTAGTATCGGACGGGCGGAACGCGGGTGTAGCTCAATGGTAGAGCAGCAGCTTCCCAAGCTGACGACGAGGGTTCGATTCCCTTCACCCGCTCCAGAAAATGCGGAGCTGCCGCCATCACCGCTCTCTTCCTCGCCTTCCTCGCCACCGCGCTTGCCATGCTGGCGGGGCGAGAGGCGGTGCGGGTGGCGCGGTTTTCGGCGGCGGGGGCATCTGCGCCCGCATTGCTCGTCCTTATCACGCTGGTTTCCATCGGTGCCTGCGCGCTGGCGGCATGGCTCGCGGGCGAGTTTGCGCCGCTCTTTACACCGCGCCAGCAAAGCTGGTTTGTCGCCGCCGCGCTGGTGTTTGCCGGGCTGGAAGTCATATTCCTCGACGCGCCGCCCGCTCCCAAGGAACCGACCCGGTCGCTTGGCGCGCTGGGCATTGTGCTGTTTGCCGGTGTCCTCGCCGATGCCAGCGGCCTGGTGATCCTGTCGCTTGCGGTGGCGACGGCAGAGCCGGTGCTCGTAGCCATTGGCGCCGCTTTGGCGGTTATTATCGTCACTGGCTTTGCCGCGCTGGCGGGCGAGGATTGGTACAAATTGCCCCGCGTGCCCTTGCGCTTTGCGGTTGGTGGTGTGCTGCTGGCGGCTGGCGCAATAATCGTATTCTTCCCGCCTGCGGCGCTCCAGTAATCGTCAAAAGCGATCAAGACTGTCGATTGTTTTCCGGAACAATGTCCCGTCCTCGCCCGTTGGTAGGGCAAAGAAGACATTGAAAGGACACATTTATGGCACACGCCGGAGACAATTCGAAAACCGCACTGATCGACGGGCTGAACGGCCTTCTGGCCGATCACCTGGCGCTCTATTTCAAGACCAAGAATTTTCACTGGCACGTCACCGGGCCGCGCTTCCGCGACCTGCATTTGCTGTTTGACGAGCAGGCGATCGAAATCCGTGACCAGATCGATGCGATTGGAGAGCGGGTGCGCAAGAACGGCGCGATGACGCTCACCAGCATCGGCTCGGTGGCGCAGCACACGCAGATCGCCGATCAGGACGATACCACGCTCAAGGCCGAAGCGATGATCGAAGAGCTGCGCGATGATAACCAGAAGCTGGTCGAACGGCTGAAGGCGCTGAAGAAGCACGCCGAGGCGGCGGGTGATAATGCGACCGACGGGCTGCTCGATGACTGGACGGATATGGCCGAGGAGCGCGTGTGGTTCCTCAGCTCGACGCTGAGCTAACGGCGCGCCCCGCGCATACGTATCGAAAACCGCCGCCGGGTCTCGCCCGGTGGCGGTTTTGTGTTTAGGGCAGAGGTATGGCTGACATCGACATCATCGAAAACGCCAGTGACGCGCAGATTGCCGCGTTTCTGGAGGACTATCTGCAAGGCTGCCTTGGCCAAACCGAAGGCCGCATCGCCATCAGCGTGCCGGGCGGCTCCACCCCGTTCCCGATTTTTGCGGCGCTGACCAATACCGGCCTCGACTGGTCGCTTATCGATGTATGGCCGGGCGATGACCGGATCGTTCCGGAAGACCACCCCGCGAGCAATACCGGCAAAATCCGCGCTTTGCTGGAGCCGGTGGGCGCCAGTGTTGTGACGCTTTCCGAGACCGCCCAGCCGCCGCGCTTTGCGCTGGTGTGGCTCGGCATGGGGGCGGACGGGCATATCGCATCGCTCTTTCCCAATACCGATCCGCAGGTGGACGAGCCCGCGCCAATCAAGCGCCTCACCCCCGATCCGCTGCCGCCCGAAGCACCCTTCGATCGCATAACGCTCACCATCCCCGCGCTGCTGAACAGCGACGCACTGATGTTCGTTATCCGCGGGGACGAAAAGCGCAGCGTTTTCGATGCGGGCGCGGCGGGCGGGCATGATTTGCCGGTGGCGCGGCTGCTCGGCGCGGCCAATCAGAAAGTGGTATGCTTCACCTGATCCCCGCGCCGCTGCACCGGCTGGGCCTGCAATGGGCGCACCGCGTACGGCGGCAGTTCCGCAAGATTGTGCGGCCCGACCTGTTCGGGGTCGCCGTGCTGCTGCGCGATGAAGCGGGGCGGGTGCTGCTGGTGCGGCACAGCTATGGCCCTGACGGCTGGGCGCTGCCCGGAGGCGGCATCGGCCGTCATGACGATCCTGCAGAGGGAGCCCGCCGCGAAATGCGCGAGGAGCTGGGCTGCGAATTGCAGGAGTTGGCGCTGCTGCGGACGTTCTCCGAAGCGATTTCGGGCGCGGCGCATACCGGGCACCTGTTCACCGCGCGCCCTGCCCGCGAACCGGTGGTCGATGGCCGCGAACTGGCCGAAGCCCGCTGGTTTGTCGTCGAGGAACTGGCGGCGGCCAGACTGACGCGGGTGACGCGGGAGCGCTTGGCGGCGGTGGGGCTGCTATAGCCTCCCCTCCCGCTTGCGGGAGGGGCCGGGGGAGGGCCTGTCGCTAAACCAGCGCCGCTAGCCCACCCCGCTGCGACTAACCTCGCTTCGCTCGTTAAGTCTCGCTGCCCCTCCCTGCAGGGAGGGGTGCTTTTACAGGAGCGAAAGCTGGCGATCCTCGCGCGGCTCCTCCTCCGCCTCCTGCTCCAGATTACTGAGCGTGAGCCCCATCAGCCGGATCGGCAGTCTCAGCGGCAATTCTGCCGCCAGCAGCTCATGCGCCAGGCGCGCAAACTCCGCCTTGTGCGCCACCGCGCGGTCGAGCGAGCGGGCGCGGGTCATCGTTTGGAAGTCGGTGAATTTGAGCTTCAACGTCACCGTGCGCCCCTGCGCGTCCTTCTCGGCAATCCGCTCCCACACGATGTCGATAATCCCGTCCAGCGTCTCGCGCAGCGCGCTGCCGGACGACAAATCCTCGCCAAAGGTGCGTTCGCCGCCAATGCTCTTGCGGATGCGGTTCGCGCGCACGGGGCGCAGGTCAATGCCGCGCGCCGCCTGGAACAGATAGTCGCCAAAGCTGCCGAAATGCGCGCGCAGCCAGTCGGCATCCTTCGCCGCCAGATCGGCCCCCGTTTCGATGCCGAGCCGCGCCATCTTTTCCGCGCCCTTCGGCCCCACACCGTGGAACCGCCGCACGGGGAGCGATTGGACGAAGGCCGCGCCTTCGCCGGGGCGGATGACGCACAGGCCATCGGGCTTGTTCTGGTCGCTCGCCAGCTTGGCGAGGAATTTGTTGTAACTCACCCCCGCACTCGCGGTCAGCTGCGTCTGTTCGCGGATGGCCTTGCGGATCGCCTGCGCGATGGCGGTGGCGCTGCCGATGCCGTGGATATCCTCGGTCACATCGAGATAGGCCTCGTCGAGGCTCAGCGGCTCGACCAGCGGGGTGTGGTGGTGGAAGATCGCGCGGATTTGCGCCGAGACTTCGCGGTACACTTCAAAGCGGTGCTTGACGAAAATCAGATCGGGGCATTTGCGCCGCGCGGTGATGCCGGGCATTGCGCTTTTGACGCCGAATTTGCGCGCCTCGTAACTCGCCGCCGCCACCACGCCGCGCCCGCCTGCGCCGCCTACCGCGACCGGCTTGCCGCGCAATTCGGGATGGTCGCGCTGCTCCACGCTGGCAAAAAAGGCGTCCATATCGACATGGATGATCTTGCGCAGGCCGTTCGCCTCTTCCTCGCCATCGCTGTCATGCGCATCCGCCATGGCCGCGATATAGGCAGACGAAAGGCGCGGGGCAAAAGGCTTTCCTTTTGCAACCCATACGCGCAAGAACGCTGGCATGAGCAGTGCGCCCAGCCTTCCCGCCCATCGCGGCAAACCCTTGAGCGAGCGCGAGATGATCGTGCTGATGGCCTCGCTGATGAGCCTGCAGGCCTTCGGCATCGATTCGATGCTGCCCGCGCTCGGCCAGATCGCCACCGATATGGGGGTGACCGGCAATGCGCGGCAATATGTCATCGGCGCCTATTTCCTCGGCGGCGGGATCGGGGCGTTTTTCCCCGGAGCCTTTGCCGACCGCTTTGGCCGCCGCCCGGTGCTGGCGCTGGCGATCATCAGCTATGTCGTGCTCTCGCTCGCCTGTTCGCTGGTGACCGATTACACGCTGCTGCTCGCCTTCCGGCTGCTTCAGGGCGTGCTCTGCGCGGGGCTGACCGTGGTGCCCGCCGCGATTGTCCGCGACCAGGTGGGCGGCGACAAGATGGCGCGCTTGATGAGCCTTATCATGATGATTTTCCTCGTCGTCCCGCTGCTGGCCCCTGCCATCGGGCAGGCGATCATGCACTTTCTCGGCTGGCGCGCGATTTTCGGCGTGATGGCGATCATGGGCACAGTGGTGGGCCTGTGGGCGTGGGCGCGGCTGCCCGAAACCTTGAATGAGGACAATGTGCAGGATGTGCGCGTCGGGACTATTCTGCGCAATATGGGCCAGGCGCTCTGGGCGCGGGAGAGCATCGGTTACGTCATTGGCAGCGCGCTGGTGTTTGGCTCCTTGTTCGGCTTCCTCAATTCCAGCCAGCAGCTGATTTCCGAAACCTTCGGGCAAGGCGATTACTTCGCGCTGATTTTCGGCGGCGCGGTGCTGGGCATGGTCGCGGCCAATTTCACCAATTCGCGGATTGTCGAGAATTTCGGCGCGCGGCGGGTGAGCCAGAGCGCGCTGATCGTGTTTATCGTCACCAGCATCGTGCAGGTGTGGAGCGCGGGGCAGGCGGTGCAGCCCTTGTGGCAGTTTATCGTGCTGATGAGCGTTTCGATGGCGATGCTCGGCTTTATCGGGGCGAATTTCAGCTCCATCGCGATGCAGCCGTTTTATCACATCGCGGGCGCGGCGAGCAGCGCGCAAACCGCGGTGCGGATGACGACCGGCGCGGTGCTGGGGGCGGTGATCGGCGGGCTGTATAACGGCACCGCGCAGCCGCTCGCCTTCTCGATGCTGGGCTGCGCGCTGCTGGCGCTCGCCGTGGTGCTGTTCAGCGAGCGCGGGCATTTGTTCCGGCGGGTGAATATCGGCAAGCGGATGCCGGTGGTGCCGCCGCCCGAACGCTAGGAGCCGGAGCCGGGGAGGCGGCTATTCTGCCGCCACTACCCGCGCGAGCAAAGCCTCGACCTGAACCTGCGCGCCTTCGCTGGCGGAAAGCTCCGCCACCACCCCGTCGAAGGGCGCGGTGAGGGCGTGCTCCATCTTCATCGCTTCGAGCACCAGCAGCCGCTGCCCGGCGGTGACGGCTTGGCCTTCGCTGACATCGACCGCGATGACCTTGCCCGGCATGGGTGCGAGGATATCGCCGTCGTGGGCGGCGGTTGCACCTTCGGAATTGTCCCCACGCACTGAGAACACATACGTTTGGCCGCGCTCGGTGACAAAAATCACGCCGTCCGAAGTCATGGTAGTCGGGATACCAAAGTCCTCGTCGTGGCGGCTACTATCGCCGGACTTTGCGCCTTTGCTCGTGTGAAGAACGACGGTTTGGCGCCCATCGGCATTAAGGCGAAAGCCAAACAACTCCGAGCGCAAGGCTCCCTCGGGAGTGAACGAGGGTTGGGACCAGTCCAAGTAATCGCGGCGATAACGACGGGCGGCGGCGTCGATTACGGTCTGAGGCGGCTCAGTGTCTGGCATTAGCGCATCGCCTTCGCGCTCGATCAGTCCGGTATCGAGTTCCTCATGCGCGAACTCATCAAGTGCAGCGCATTCAAACAGGAACCCTTGGTTCGTTTGCAGCGGCGCGACATAACTGTTGTTGAGAGCCGACAGTAATGCCTGTCGTGCTGCTTCACGATCCTCCCCGTGAACGACGATTTTTGCGATCATTGGATCGTAAAAGGCATTGACCTCGTCACCATCTTCGACCCCCGTCTCTATCCGAGCGCGATTATCTAAGAAGAGGGCGTCGATCCTGCCGGGGCTCGGCAGAAACCCCTTCGCCGGGTCCTCGGCATATAGCCGCGCCTCGATGGCCCAGCCGTTGATACTCAGCTCTTCTTGGCGGAGCGGAACCGGCTCACCGCTCGCCACGCGCAACTGCCATTCGACCAGATCGACCCCGGTGATTTCCTCGGTGACGGGGTGTTCGACCTGCAGGCGGGTGTTCATCTCCATGAAGAATATGCGGTCGGCGCGCAGGCCTTCGCTGGCATCGGCGATGAATTCGATGGTGCCCGCGCCTTCGTAATCGACCGCTTTCGCGGCGCGCACGGCGGCGGCGCAGATCGCTTCGCGGGTGGCGGCGTCCATGCCGGGGGCGGGGGCCTCCTCGATCACCTTCTGGTGGCGTCGCTGGAGCGAGCAGTCGCGTTCGAACAGGTGGACTACGTTGCCGTGGGCGTCGCCGAACACCTGCACCTCGATATGGCGGGGCGAGGTGATCCACTTTTCGAGCAGAACTTCGTCATTGCCGAAGCTGGCCTTGGCCTCGCGGCGGCAGGATTCCAGCGCGGCCACGAAATCCTCGGGCGCATCGACCTTGCGCATCCCCTTGCCGCCGCCGCCTGCCACGGCTTTGATGAGCACGGGGTAGCCTATCGCCTCGGCCTCCTTGGTGAGCCGTTCGACCGACTGGTCGGAGCCGTCATAGCCCGGCGTCACTGGCACGCCCGCCGCGCGCATCAGCTGTTTGGCCGCGTCCTTCAGACCCATCGCGCGGATGCTGGCGGGCTTGGGGCCGACCCAGATCAGCCCTGCATCCAGCACCGCCTGCGCGAAGTCGGCGTTCTCGCTCAGGAACCCGTAACCAGGGTGAACCGCCTCCGCGCCCGTCGCTTTGGCCGCCGCGATAATCCGCTCGCCCACCAGATAGCTCTCGGCAGCGGGCGAGGGGCCGATATGCACCGCTTCATCCGCTTGGCGCACGTGCAGCGCCTTGGCATCGGCATCCGAATAGACCGCCACCGTCGCCACGCCCAGCGCGCGGGCGGTGCGGATAATCCGGCAGGCAATCTCGCCGCGATTGGCGATCAGGAGTTTGGCAATCATTCGGCGGGCGGCCCCTCGCAGCCTTCGGTTTCGTGGCTGTAGGTAATGGTGGCGATTTTCCACGCGCCGTCGACCCGCATCAGCGTGAAAATATCCGTCCCGCAATGGCTGCGATTGCCGCTGATAAGGAAGTCATAGCTGGCCGAAACCACCGCCACCGTGCCGAATTCCTCCGTGCGCAGATCCCACAGTGGCTCGGCAATGTCGAAGGGCAGGCCCGCCAATTGCGCGACCAGATCGGCCATCGGGCTGAAGCCGACATCATCGGGCCCCTCCAGCTCCTGCACCGATGCGACCACCGTATCCGGCATCATCAGCGCGGTCATCGTCTCGGCGTCCTTGGCGCTGAAGGCGTCCATAAAGGCGATCACGGTCGCTTCCGGCCCGGCGTCCTGTGCGTGGAGCGTGGCGGGGGCAACAAGCAGGGCAAGCGCTGCAAAAAGGGGTGCAAACAGGCGTTTCATCGGGGTTCCTCCTCCGGCGCAGAGATGCCCGTGGCGGCCTGCAATTGCAACCGAAAGCCGATGAACGTCGCGGCGTCAGGCGGGGCGCACACCCTCGTCGGGCAGAGGGGTCTCGCGGATATCGGGTGCGGGGCGATCTTTGCGCGCCAGGGCGATCAGCTTGCCGCGCGTCCATACAGGCTCGGCCTCGGGCGGGTAGGAGCCGCTGACCGCTTCGACCAGCCCCGCACCCACCAGTCCCAGCTTTTGCAAACTGCCGGTGTGGACGCGGTGATCCCACGCGGCAGGCCCTTGCGCGACAACCTCGCGCCCGATCTCGCCATAAATATTCGCTGCCGCCAGAATTGCCCAGCGTTGCCGAAAAGCGAGGTGCCCTGCGCCGATGCGCGCATGGGCATCGTGCAGCCGCGCCATATCGACCATCCGCTGCACAATCGCCACCAGCGCGTCGCGGTTCGTGACTTTCATGTGCTGGCCGGGGGGAATATCCGCCTCCACCAGCCATTCTTCGGGGATGTAGCAGCGGCCCGCCGCGTCATCCTCCCAGATATCGCGCACGATATTGTTGAGCTGGAAGGCAAGGCCCAGATCGCAGGCACGGTCGAGCGTGTCTTCGGCGTCAGCGGGCACGCCCATCACCTGCGCCATCATCACGCCCACTGCGCCCGCGACGTGGTAGCAATAGCGCATCAGGTCAGCCTCGCTACGCGGCCGCCAGCCTTCGGCATCCAGCTGGAACCCGTCGATCACATCATCCGCCATTTGCCGCGTGAGTCCGACCTCGCTGGCGACTTGCCCCAGCGCGTCAAACGCCACATCGGCGGTCGGCTGCCCGTCCAGCGCGCGGTGGGTGAGGATGCGGATGGCCTCCACGCGGTCAAGCGCGCTGGCTTTGTCGAGCGACAATTCGCCGCCATGATCCTGCCCGTCGGCAATATCATCGCAGCGGCGGCACCAAGCGTAGAGCAGATGCGTGCGCTCGCGCGTCGTCCGGTCGAGCAGCATGGACGCGACGGCAAAACTTTTGGAACCCTTGGCGATGCTCGCCTTGGCCTTTTCGACCAGCGCCGCGCGGGGCCGCCCGCCGCCCACCTGCCGCGGCGTGGCTTTCACCACATGGCTGGCGACTAGGGGGCGCGGCTTTATCCGCTTCACAAATCCTCGACCTTCATCTGCACGATGGTCTGGATCGGCTCGAAGGCTTCCATCCGGGCGAGGAGATCAGGCAGCGTTTCGGCGACGATCATAATGTCTTTGTGCATCGGGCGGACGAAGCCCGTTTCCGCCATCTTGGCGTAGAATTCGACCAGCCCGTCATAATAGCCAAAGGCGTTGAGCAGCCCCACCGGATCGCTGTGATAGCCCAATTGCGCCCAGCTGATCGCTTCCCACAATTCGTCCATCGTGCCGACCCCGCCGGGCAGGGTGATGAACCCGTCCGACAGATCGGTGAAGAGCTGCTTGCGCTGGTGCATGGTCTGCACGACGTGGAGTTCGGTGCAATCGTGATTGGCGACTTCCATATCGACAAGCGCCTGCGGGATAACCCCGATCACTTCGCCCCCCGCTTCGAGCGCGGCATAGGCAATCGCGCCCATAAGGCCCGCCTTGCCGCCGCCATAGACAACGCCAATTCCGCGTGTCGCCAGCGTGGTGCCGACTTCGCGGGCGAGTTCGATATAACGCGGGTCTGCGGGCGAGGCAGAGCCGCAATAGACAGCGATGCGGTTCATAATGCACTCCGATGTTGATTTACGCGGAGATGCAGAGAAACGGAGGGAGGTTCAATTACTCCGTAGGCGCTTGAAACATTTAGGCGCTCGCAGAGGCGCAGAGGCGCCGAGGTGGTGCGCAACGTCTCTGCGCCTCTGCGCCTCTGCGAGCGAATGAAACCAACAGCGGCTTCGCCGCCGTGTCCCACCGCTTCTCCGCGTCGCCGTTTGACGCAATTCACCCCAGCAAATCCTCCACCATCAACCCGGCGGTCGCCTTCGCGCTGCCGACCACGCCCGGAATACCCGCGCCCGGATGTGTGCCTGCGCCCACCAGATAGAAGTTGTTGATCACATCATCGCGGTTGTGGCCGCGGAAATAGGCGCTTTGCCACAGCACCGGCTCAAGACTGAAGGCGCTGCCCAGATGCGCGTTCAGATCCTGCGCGAAGTCCTTCGGCGCATAGTGGAACTTGGTCACGATACGGTCGTGGATATCGGGGATCAGGCGGCGGCCCACCTCGTCGAGCACGCGCTTCTCCAGCTCCGGCCCCACCGTGTCCCAGTCGATCGGCATCTTGCCCATATTGGCGACCGGCACCAGCGCGTAGAACGTGCTCTTGCCTTCGGGCGCCATGCTCGGATCGGTGACGGTCGGGTGGTGCAGATAGATCGAGAAATCGGCGGGCAGCGTGCCCTTGGCGTAGATATCGTCCACCAGTCCCTTATAGCGCGGGCCGAACAGGATCATGTGGTGCGGAATGCCCGGCCAGGTGCCTTCGAGCCCGAAATGCACGACGAAGAGCGAGGGCGAGAAGCTCTTGCGCTTCAGCGACTTGGCGTAGCTTTTGCCGCGCTGGCTGTCACCCAGCAGGTCTTTGTACGAGTGCATGATGTCGGCATTGCTGGCCACCGCATCGAATTTGCCCTGCCAGCCGCTTTTGGTGATGACGCCAGTGGCGCGGTTGCCCAGGGTTTCGACCTTTTCCACCGGATCGCCGACGATCATTGTGCCGCCCAGCCGCTCGAAATGGCGCACCATTCCGGCGATCAGGCGGTTGGTGCCGCCGCGCGCCCACCACACGCCGCCATCCTTTTCCAGCTTGTGGATCAGCGCGTAGATGCCGCTTGTCTTGAACGGGCTGCCGCCGACCAGCAGCGTGTGGAAGGAGAGCGCCTCGCGCAGCTTCTCGTTGCGGACAAAGCGGCTGACGGTCGCGTAAACGCTGCGCCATGCCTGATACTTGGCGAGCGCAGGGGCGGCTTTCAGCATCGACTTGAAATCGAGGAAGGGCACCGTGCCCAGCTTCAGATAGCCTTCGCGGTGCACATCGGCCGAATATTGCAGGAAGCGGTCGTAACCTGCGACATCGGCGGGATCGAGCTTGGCGATATTCTTGCGCAGATCGACCTCGTCATTCGAATAATCGAAGTTCGTGCCGTCGGGCCAGTTGAGGCGGTAGAACGGCATGACATTCATCAGCTCGACGTCTTCCGCCATATCGTGGCCGGTCAGCTCCCACAGCTCTTTCAGGCAGGGGGGATCGGTGATGACGGTGGGGCCGGCGTCAAAGGTGAAGCCGTCCTGCTGCCAATGATAAGCGCGCCCGCCCACCTTATCGCGGCCTTCGATCACGGTGGTGGCGATCCCTGCGCTTTGCAGCCGCATGGCGAGCGCCATGCCGCCGAACCCCGCGCCGATCACGCAGGCAGTGCGCCCCTTGGCGGTGCTTCCTTCAGGAGTGCTCATCGAATGTCCTTGGTGTCTGGCGCGAGGAGGCTGGGCGATTTGGCCAGCAGTGCCCGCGCGCCGCGATGGATGGGTATGGGCGGTTTGCCGGAGAGAACGCGCAACTTGTCAAAAAGTGTCGAGCCCCCGGCATAGAAGCGCTCGATAAGCGGCTCGGGCAGTCCGTAAAACCGTCCAAAAATGCGGTATCGCTGGTGCGCCGCCGCGCCGTGGAACAGCATCCGGCCCAGCGCGCGGTAAAAGCCCATCCGGCGCCAATGCTGGCGCGCGGCGCTTTCCAGCTTGGCAGCGAGTTGTTCGCCGGGCAAATCCGCGTCTTCGGCAATTGCCAGCGCGATATTGACCGCGATCGGCAGGGTGTAGCTGGTGAGCGGGTGGACAAACCCGCCGCGCCCGCCCGCAATCGCCACGCCGGGAATGCGCTGCTCTGCCTGATAGGCGGCAAAATCGCCGCCGGTGATGACGGGCAGCACGCCGGTCTCGAACCCCACAGGCTCGCCATCAATGCCATGCGCGCGGCAATATTGGTCGATCCGGCCCGACAGCGCGCTGCGATCAAGCTGCGGCGTATCGGCGTAATAGGTGTCCTCGACAAACACCTCTTCCAGCCCCAGCGGCAGGACATAGACGAAGCGGTAGGCCCCGCCATTGCCCGCCGGGGCCAACTGGTCAACCTGCGCGTCCATGATGACCGGGCGGGTGATGCCATGCGGCCCGGCGGTGCGGATATGGCGGCCCATGAACACCTGCCAGCCGCCGCGCAGCGTTGCGGACGGGGTAAAGCCGCGGCAATCGATCACGCAGCGCGCGGTGATCTCCTCGCCGCTTTCCAGCAGCACGCGGTCTGCTGCGATCTGCGCGACGGGCCGGTTCGTCAGCAGCGTGCCGGGAGCCAGTTCGCGGGCCAGCGTCGCGGCGAAATCGGGGCTGGCGAGCGAGCGGTAATCGGCTTCGAGTGTGCGTTCGAGTCCCGGAAAGCGCACGTCATAGCCGTGCGTCCATTCGGTCTTGCGGAAAGGGGCCATCAGCGCCTCGCCCGCAGGCGAAAGGTCGGTGGAAAACCAGCTCCAGCGGTGGTTACCGCCAATCGCCGGGCCGCCTTCGATGACGCGCACGGTCAATTCAGGGCGCTGCTGGCGAAGCGCGAGCGCGATCAGCCCGCCCGACAATCCGCCGCCGATAATGGCAATATCACAGGTGCGACCGCTCATGCGCTGTGCCTTAGCGTATCACGGGGCGGGCGCAATGCCCCGCTTGGCAGTCCTGCCTCGTCAGTAGCCGTAACGGGCCAGAACGGTGGTGTAGATCGCTTCCAGCTGCGCTTCCTCGGCACCGGTCATCGGCTCGTTATCCATCGACACGCGGATGGCGAGCATCGGTTCGCGCAACGCCATGATGTTTTGCAGCAGGCGCGGATTGGCCATGAGGGTGTCTCCGATGGCATCGAATTCGGCCGGCGAGAGATCCTGCATCGCGCTGGCGCGGGTGGCTTCGACCGACCGCTGCGCGTCTTCGCGGGTAAATTCCTCGTCCGACATCAGCCGTTCCTGGCTTATGGACAGCTGGTAATTGCGCCGCGCGGCGCGCAGCATCCGCTGGCCCATTTCGCTTTCGTAGAATTCGGCGATTTCCACCGCTTCCTCCTCGCTCATCAGCGGGGCAATGGCGGCGAGAAAGTCATCCTGATGGAGCGCGCGGTTGCGGGTCATGTAAGCGGTCACCAGCGGCATCATCGCATCGGCCAAAGCCGCTTCGAACCCGGGATGGGCGGTCTCGATCTCCGCATGGAGCGGGGTGGCTGCGCCCATGATGTCCACCATAATATCCGCCAGCCGCCGCGCGCCCAGATCATCCGGATCGGACACCAGCACGCGGTAAAGCCGCTCATACCCCTCGGTCTGCGGGGCGAGCACGGTGGAGTTTGCGGCTGCCGGAGCAGCAAAGGCCGCAGGGGCGGGCAAAAAGGCGAGCGTGGCAGCGGCTGCGAGGAGGAGTTTGTGCATGGCCCTGTGATACCACCGGGACGCGAACGGGCAAAGTGCCGCGTGATGCGGTGCCAAGAATTTACCCCAGCACGGAACCGCTTGCCCCGCTGGGCAGTTTCAGCAGCACATTAGACGGGAATTGTTGCACCATGTTTCTTCGCCCCGCCGCCTCCTGCGCGGCCCTGCTTGCATTCGCCATCCCCGCCGCCGCGCATGCGCAAGAGAGCGAGGATAGCCCCAGCGGTCGCCCGCAGATTGACTTTGCAAACTCGGTGCTGGGCGGCGATTTTGTGACCGTAGGCGTGGGCGGCGCGCTTTCCCCGTCCTATTCGGGCTCTGACGATTACACGCCCAATGTCTTGCCGGTGATTATTGGCTCCATCGGCGGCGTCGATATCAACCCCAGTGCGGGCGGCGTGCAGATCGATTTCATCCCCGACGGTGAGGGCGATGTGTCGTTCGATTTCGGCCTTGCCGCGCGGGTTCGCGGGGATCGCAATGGCCGCATCGAGGACGAGATTGCCGAGCAATATGGCGAGCTTGATACCGCGATCGAAGTCGGCCCGCACGCCAGCGTCAGCTTTGACGGCGTGCTGATCCCGGTCGATTCGATCAGTGTCGGGACGGCGGTATTGTTCGATGTGGCGGGCGCGCATGACGGTTTTACGGTCAATCCGACCGTGTCCTATAGCACTCCCTTGAGCCTCGGCATTTTTGCCAATCTGACGTTCGGGGCCGAATGGGCGGACGAGAATTTCCAGGATTACTACCTTCGCTCCGATCCGCTCGCCTTCACCGGCCCGGCGCAGGACGCGCTGCCCGCGTTCGAGCCGGACAGTGGAGGCTTCCGCTCGGTCAGCAGCACGCTGCTGCTGGGCTTCGATCTTGATGGCAATGCGCTGAATGGCGGGCTGGGCGTGATCGTGATCGCCGGATATTCGCGCCTGCTGGGCGACGCGGCGGAAACGCCCTTCACCAGCCTGCGCGGCTCGCGCGACCAGTTTCTGGGCGGGATCGGACTGACTTACACGTTCGGGTTGTAAGCTCGTTCAAATCCGGCTTGCGCGGCCATCCAGCTGCGAGAGCAGGCCGGGCGGCAGGGCGTACTGTTCTTCGGGATCAATCTCTGGCCCCGGCGCTTGAAGGCGCATGGGAATGCCGTTGCGGTCGATTGCAACGATTTCGCCCGCGTCAATCCACGCCTTCACCGGATGCCCGGTTCCGAGAGGGTGCGCACGCAGATCGTATCGCTCTTCCAGAATGCTCATCCTGTAGACCGCGCCGTCGGCGACGAACAGGCAAGTCACCGCACGCGAACGCCCCTCACGGGCCGAGAACCAGCCGTAGAGATGCCCGCTTACGGGTGTTCCGGCCTTGCGAGCACGGTGCGCCCGCCAGATCGAATGCAGGCCAGATAAGCCGCCCCACAGGCAAAGCGCAGCCAATGGGGCAACAGCAGCGCGGGCCAATAAAGACGCATCAGTTCCTCCCGCCGTCACTCCGGTGAGCGCGAAAGCTGCAAGGCCAATCCCGATGGCGGTGATCAGAAGGAAGGCCTGAAAGTTCATCGCGTGTTACTGTCGCGGCAGCGCAGGCGTGTTGCTATCCTGCACTGCCGCGCATTGCCGATCAGTCACCCAACCCGAGATCAGGGCGCGGGGCGGGCATTGGGGCGTCGCGGTCGCCTGTCTTCAGATAGGTGTCGAACCACTCCATCATTCGCAGATTGTAGTCATAGCGGGCCGCCGCCATGGCATTGCCGTGGCCTTCATCGGGATACCACACCAGCCGCACCGGCGTGTCGGGACGACGCACGCGGATGTGGCGATACAGTTCCGCGCTCTGCGTCGGGCTAACGCGCGGGTCGGCATCGCCGTGGAGGATCAGCAAAGGCGTATCGGCGCGGTCGGCCCAATAGACGGGGCTGCGCTGCAAGGTCTGTTCGTATTCCTCCCACGGATAGCGGCGGGCGTGAACATTGTATTCCTCGGTCGGAATATCGGTGGTCCCCCATTTGGAGAGGATGTTGGAAATGCCGACAAACATCACGCCTGCGGCAAATTCCTCCGAATAATGCGTGCTGCTCCACGCGGTGGCATAGCCGCCATAGGAGCCGCCGGTCACGCCGGTGCGGTCGGCATCGGCGATGCCCTCTGCCACCAGTGCGCGCTTGGCATCGACCAGATCGTCAAATTCTACGCCCGCCGCATCGCCTTGATGCTGCATGGAAAATTCCGTGCCGTAGGCGGTGGAGCCGCGATAATTGGGCAGGAACACGGCATAGCCCTGTCCCGCAGCGACCTGGCCGGGGCCGGAATAATTGGTGACCCAGCCATTGCTTTCATGCGCTTCCGGCCCGCCATGCACATCGAGGATCAGCGGAGCGCCGCCTTCGGGCACGCCGCCCACCGGCTCGATCAGCACGCCTTCGATCTCGGCACCGTCACGCGCGGTATAGGTGTAGGCGCGCTGGGCACCCATAGCGATATTCTCCAGCCACGGATTGTGATCGGTCCAGCGTTCAAACCCGCGTCCGGTGAACAGGAACAGCTCGTTGGGATGGCTCGGCGAATTGGCTTCCACCGCCAGCCGGTTGCCGCCCTGCTCCAGACCGGTGAGGATCAGCCCGTCCGTATCATATTCGCGCAGCAGGGCGCCGTCGGCGGAATAGAAGCGCAGCACGCTCTGCACGCCGACATCGACGCTGACGGCCAAGCGGCCATCGGCCATCCACTCGGTATCGGTCGCCGCTTCGGCAGCGCCCGCATTGATCGCGCGGAAAGCGCCTGTTGCGGTATCGACGAGGTGGAGCGTGGTATCCGCCGGATCGTTGGCCGAAACGCCTGCGATCATGGAAAGCTGGCGGCCGTCAGGGGAGATTTCCAGATCGCCCAGCTTGCCCGGCGTCTCGATCGTCAGCAGGCTGCCATCGGTCAGATTGAGGATATGCGGGCGCTTGGCGGTGTAGCTGTCATCCACCAGCGGCGTCGGCGCGCTGGTGATCAGCGCCCAATCCCCGCCCGGCGCGATCTGGAAACTGTCGACATAGCCGGGAATGGCGATTTCGCGCGGAGCGGTGTCTACGCTGTCGCCGGTGTTGGCGACGAACATCCGGTTAAATTGCAGCTCTTCCTCGTAAACGACCGCATCAAAGCCCGCGCGACTTTCAGCGGCGCGCTGCGGGTTGGAAGCGGGGCCGACCAGCATATACAGCTGGCTGCCATCGGGCGCGAAGCCATAGGCCTGCACGCCTGCCCCCGCTACGCCGCCGAGCTGGCGATAGGCACCGCCGCCCACCGGAACGCCATAGACGCCGCGATCCCCGCCGGTGGGCGTCCAGAGGAAGGTCACCATGCTGCCATCGGGCGTGAAGTCCACGCCGGAAATGCGCATATCCTCGGGCAGCCACGCGGCCACATCCATCGGGCCTTCGGCGAGCATCAGCTGCTGGCGCGAACCGCCATCAGGCTCGCCCTGCGACACATCGGGTGCGTGGACGCGGGTGTAGGCGATGGTGGAACCGTCATTGCTGAGCGCGATGGTGCCGGTGCTTTCGATGCGCGCGACATCGGCGGGCGTCATTACCTCTTGCGCTGCAGCGGGGACGGCGGGCAGGATCAGCGCCGTGGCGAGCAAAGCGGGGCGGAAATGGGTCATCTCTATCCTCTCGTAGTAACTGGCGCGGCACGGCATAGCGGCTGCTGCGCCCGCTGGAAAGTTGCCGATGTAACCGCCTGCACCTGAAGCGCGAATGACGGGCGACATCACAACAAGGGGAATGCACCATATGACGACCGGTTTCAAAGGGGCGGCGCAAATTGCCGCCATCGCGCTCCTCATCACAGTGGTGACGCAGATCATCTACATCACCATCAGCAATGGCGGAGGGACGCCGCCGCGCGACATTATCTGGTCGGTGGAGACGATTTTGTTTGTCGGCATTGCCATCTCCGGGCTTGCCCTGCTTCCGGCGCGCCCGCTGATCGGCGCGGGGCTGGCGACGGGCGGCATTCTCAACACCATTCAGGCCGGGATGGGGCTCGTGATGTTCGGCCCCCTAATGGAGGGTGGCGAGGCATTGGCGCCCGTGTTCAGCGCGGTGCTGGCGATGGCTTTCCTGCTCTATTTCACCGCGAAAATCGCCTTTGGCGTGGCAGCGGTGGCGGCGGCGGTTGCGCTGTGGGCGACAAGCGGTGCGGGCAAGATCGTCGGCGCGCTGGCGGGGCTGACGGGGCTTGCAGCGATTGTGATCAACACGGCGGCGGTGTTCCCCGCGAGCGACCTGATGTTCCCCGCAGGCGCGGCGGGCACGGCGGCGGCGGCCTTGCTCGCGCTCGCGCTGTTCTTCGTGAAAGCGCCTTCCGAAGCCTAAGCGAATAGCCTAGCGTGCCTCCTCAAAGATGGAGGGGCGCGGGGCATGAAAAGAGCGATCACTTTGGGGCTGGCGGTGTCTTCACTGGCGCTTGCCAGCCCTTTGTTTGCGCAAGAGGCGGACGCGCCCTGCGATTACGAGCTGGTCGTGCTCGGCGCAGGGCAGGATGCGGGTGCGCCGCAGATCGGCAATGCTGAGGATACCGGGCCGGGCTTGCTGCCAAGCTCGCTCGGCCTGATCGACCGCATGGCGGGCCGCCGCTACCTGTTCGATGCAACCCCCGCGATCACCGAGCAACTCGCCATGCTCGACGCGATCGAGCCGCCTGCGCAAGGGCTAGGCGTGGACGGAGTCTTCCTCACCCACGCGCATATCGGCCACTATCTCGGCCTCGCCTATTTCGGGCGTGAAGCGGCGGGGGCGAGCGGGGTGCCGGTCTACGCGATGCCGCGCATGGCGGAGTTTCTGCGCAGCAACGGGCCGTGGAGCCAGTTGGTGGAACTGGGGAATATTCGCCTGCAAGAGATGGTTGAAATGACCCCATTGTCAGCCGGTGGGCGCATTTTTGTTAGCGCGGTCCCGGTACCTCATCGTGACGAATTTTCGGAAACGGCGGCTTTCGTTTTTTATCAGCCGGAACTGGGGAATGTGCTGTATCTTCCCGATATCGACTACTGGCAGGAAGTGGAGGGCGGTAATTTCCTTCGCCAGATTCTGCCGCAGTTGGATTATGCCTTCATCGATGCGACCTTCTGGGACGATAACGAACTGCCCGGGCGCGATATGAGCGAAATCCCGCATCCGCGCGTCACCGCAACGATGGACTTGCTGCAAGACCTGCCCGCCAGCGAGCGCGCCAAGGTGCATTTCATTCACTACAACCACACCAACTCCATCCGCGACCCCGACTCGCCCGAGAGCCGCGAGGTTGAAGCGCGCGGGTTCAATGTCGCACGGCGGGGGGACCGGTTTTGTCTTTAGGCAGAACCTAAGAATACGCTCGTCCTGAGCTTGTCGAAGGACTGCTTTTTCTTTTTCCAAGCGCCAAGCTCCAAAAAGAAAGTACAGCCCTTCGACAAGCTCAGGGCAGTCGGGTTTAGGGGAAACTCCAACGTCCTTCGACAAGCTCAGGACGAGCGGATGTTGGGATCAAATTCCCCCATCAACCCTGACGAATACGGCTGGAGTAACCCGCTCGCCGCATCCCAGCCGCCATGCAGCCAAGCCCGCCACACGCGCGGATCGGGCGGCAGGATCGCGGGCATCGCATCGCGCCTCAGCCGCTTGAAAACCGCGTTCGGCTCCGCAGTCAGCAGCGCAAACGAGGGCACCTCGCTGTCCATCCACACGCCCGCCATCGCGAACACTTGCTGGTCGGTGCAGGCGAGCCAGTGCTGGCGGCGCTTCGCGTTGCGTCCCTCCAAACCCCATTCCATGATCGCCGTGGCTGGCACAAGGCAGCGGAATTCGGGATTGCGCAGGCTTCCGATCCAGAACGGGCTGTCGGGATTGCGCACGCGCAATACCGGGCGGCCCGCATCATGCGCGGTGCGGGGCGGGGGGACGCCCCACAGGCGTGGCACCATCCGCCATGGCTGGCGTTCCCCTCCCGGCCCGGCGACAAACTCGCGGCCCGCAGTAATCACCGGCGCAAACCTGCCCGGCGCGACATAGCCGCCGCTCCACGGATCCTCGCCCGCCGCTATGCCGAAAGTGGACGCAATCGCGCCCGCATCGGCATCGCAGCGATAGAGCGTCGTCACGCGGCCCTCACCGTCCGCGCAGGAACATATTGATCGTCAGCCGCCCCGTCTTGGGGTCTGTGCTCAGCTCGTGCGGGTTGGGGATGACGCCCGAATGCAATTGCCGCCCGCGGTAAAGCACCAGCCGGTCGGGCCGCGCTTCGACTTCGCCGATCAGTTCGTAGCGGTCGCTGTCGCCGTAGCAATATTCGGGCGGCGGCATCCCGTATTCGGCCTCGTCGGCTTCCAACCCCGCGTTATACGCCGCCTCGCGGTCATCGGTGATCGTCTCGAAGCCGGTGCGCTTGTGGCGGTAAAACGCCGTCCCGCCGGTTTCGGGGCCGAGCAGGTAATGCATGATCGCCACGACTTCGCCGCTGGCATGGTCGTAATGCGGGATGCGCTGGATGGGGGCCAAGTCCTCCGGCGCCAGCGTCACCAGCGAGAAGGTGGAGACATCGAGGCTGATCCCCTGCCGGAAGCCGAACACCTGCTGCAGCACCTGGAACATCAGATCGCGGTTGCGGTCGAGATAGTCGGGCTCGCACCAGCTGCGAAGGCCCGGATACATCGCGCCCGCATCCTGATAGGTCGCGCTGCGTCCGCGCTCCAGCAACTCGCCGGGAATGCCGCTGAACCCGTCGATAATGACGAGTGGCTCGCCTTCATTTCCGAGGCGCTGGATATCGACTTGGGCTTGGCTCATGCCCCGCGTGATTGCGGGCCAGCAGCGCGGGTGTCAACCGCACCCTTAGGCGGCGCGGATGCGTTCGACGAAAGTGCGCGCGCGTTCGGTCAGCATACTCGCCTGCGCTTCCAGGTCCTTCGAAGAGCCGAGCAACTGGTCGGCTGCCGAGCCGACGCTGGTTGCCTGCGCCAGCAATTCGTTGGCGTGGCTTTCCACATCGCCCGTTTCGCGTGCCGACATATCGATGCTGCGCGCCAGCTCCTTGCCCGCCACCGATTGCTGATCGACCGCGGCGGCGATGGAGACCGACGTTGTTTCCAACTCGCGGATACGCTCGCCAATCGCGCGCAGTTCGGCAACGCCGGTGTCGGTCGATTGCTGCATGGTGCGGATCTGGCCGCTGACATCCTGCGTCGCGCGGCTGGTTTGTGCGGCAAGCTCCTTCACTTCGGAGGCCACCACGGCAAAGCCGCGCCCGCTTTCCCCGCCGCGCGCCGCTTCGATCGAAGCGTTCAAGGCGAGCAAATTGGTGCGGCTGGCAATCGCCTGGATCAGTTCAACGATCTGGCTGACTTCCTTCGCTGAGCTAGCGAGGGTCGAAATGGTCTGGTCGGTTTCCTCGGTCACCCGCGCGGCGTTGCGCGCCAGTTCTTCGGACTGGGTAGCCTGACGGCTGATTTCTTCAATCGAGAGCGCAAACTCGTCCGAGGCCGCAGCCGCCGCAGTCGCCCCGCTCGAAGCGCGCTTGACTGCATCGGCGACCAGCTGCGCGGTTTGCGAGGAGCCATGCGCGGTCTGCGCCATGGCAGCCGCAGTGGCGTTCAATTGCGTGGCAGCCGCCGCGACGCTGCCAGCGATCTCGCCCACAGTCGTTTCGAAGTCGGCAGCAAGCCGCACCAGTTCACGCTGGCGCTCCTCGGCGATCTGGGCAGCGAGCTGTTCGTTCGCCTCGCGCTCTGCCAGCAGCGCATCGAGCCGCGCATAGTCGTTGGTGAACGCCCCCAGCGCCCGCGCCAGTTCGCCGATCTCGTCCTGCCGCCGCTGGCCGGTAATGGTGATATCGCGCGCGCCCTGCGACAGGCGGCGCATCTCGGCGGTGATGGCAAAGACGGGCGCAGCAACATCGCGCTGCATCATCCGGTTGACGAAGGTGATCCAGAAAACCGCGCCCAGCGTGATCGCCAGCGCGGCGATTTTGGCCGGGGCTTGGTAGTCGCTCCAGAACATGATGATCAGGTCGCAAGCCACCAGCACGCCGAGGATCGCGAGCAGGCTTTTGTTGTAGAAGCCGATCTTCTCCATCAGCGGCCGCCGCCCAAGGGCGCGTGAGAACTTGAGCGCCACACCGGACGACGTGCGGGCAGGCAGGCTCTCGCCCGCTTGCTGCTGGCCTTCATATTGGTCAAGAACGTTCAGCGGCGCATTCATGGACTGTCACTCCGGTTAGGCCTGCTGTGCTAGGAAATCGTAGCTAACAACTGGTTAAACCGTCGGCGCTGACAGAAATAAATTTCGTCCGGTGGTGACGCTGCACCCCCATCCCAACTGTCGGCGCGCCGCGCCGTCTGTCTATCCCGGAACCGTGTAATAGGTCGGCGAACCCGGCCCCACCGGAAGGCCCAGCACGAATGTCCAGAGGTAGAAGAACAGGCTCCACGCGGTCAGGAAGAAGATCGTGTAGGGCAGCATCATCGCGATCATCGTGCCCACGCCCAGATCCTTCTGGTAGCGCGTTGCCCAAGCGAGGATCAGCCCGAAATAGCTCATCATGGGGGTGATGACATTGGTGGTGCTGTCACCGATGCGATAGGCGGCCTGGATCGCTTCGGGGGAATAGCCGATCAGCATCAGCATCGGCACAAAGATCGGCGCGGTCACCGCCCATTGCGCGCTGGCGCTGCCCAGTGAGAGATTGATAATCGCGCAAATCAGGATGAACGCGAAGAACAGCGCGGGGCCGGTCATGCCCGTTTCCTGCAGGAAATTCGCCCCCGTCACCGCCGAGATTGCGCCCATATTCGTCCAGCCGAAAAAGGCCACGAACTGCGCGGCGAAGAACACCAGCACGATATACAGGCCAAGCGAGGACAGAGCCGCCGCCATCGCGTCGATCACGTCGCGGTCGGTTTTCATCGTGCCCGCCGCGCGGCCATAGGCATAACCGATGGCGATGAAGAAGATGAGGATCCACACCACGAACCCGTCAAAGAAGGGCGAGTCCATCCGGTCGCCCGTCTCTGCATTGCGCAGCACACCCCAGTCCGGAACCAGCGTCAGCGCCATCAGACCGAGCACGCCGAGCAGCGCCAGCCCTGCCCAGCGCAGGCCCTTGCGCTCGGTATCGGTGATCGGCTGCATCATCGCGTCGTCAAGGATTTCCGGTTCCGCCTTGCTTGCGTCGAATTCGCCCAGCTTGGGCTCGACGATGTACAGGCTCACCAGCGTGCCGATACCGGCGATCAGGAAGGTGGAGGCGAACATGAAATACCAGTTCGCGGTGGCGAGCACGGTATAGTCGGGATCGATCAGCTGCGCGGCCTCCTGCGTGATGCCTGCCAGCAGCGGATCGATCGTGCCAATCAGCAAATTCGCCGAATAGCCGCCCGAAACCCCGGCAAAGGCCGCCGCCATGCCCGCCAGCGGATGCCGCCCCAGCGCGTAATAGACCGCTCCGCCGAGCGGGATCAGCACGACATAGCCGACCTCGCTCGCCGTGTTGGAGATGATTCCGGCAAAGACGATGGCAAAGGTCACCAGCTTGGGCGGCGCGTTCATCACCATGGCGCGCACAGCGGCGCTGAGCAGCCCGGATTTCTCCGCCACGCCCACCCCCAGCATGGCCACCAGCACCACGCCCAGGGGCGCAAAGCCGGTGAAATTGTCGACCAGCCCGGTGAAAATTCGCCGCACTCCGTCGCCATTTAGCAGGCTGACCGCGCGGATCATCCCGTCTTCCGCGACGCCATTCGATCCTGCGGGTCGCGGGTCGTCCACCGCCACACCCAGCCAGCCGAGCAGGCCGGAGAGCAGGACGATGCCCACCGCAAGCAGCGCGAACAGAGTCACCGGATGCGGCAGCAGGTTCCCCAACCATTCTACCCCGTCGAGAAAGCGGGTGAAGGCATTGCGCTTGCCTTTGGCGTATTGCGTGGTGGTGGCGGGGAGTTCGGTCATCGGGAGGCCTCGGTAAGGGTCGCGGGATGGCGGATTGCTTTGCGTAGCGGCATTGGCGCGATACTCAAGGCCTGCATATGACTGGGGGATGACCGTATGTGCGCAGAACGCGCTGCGCGCAGCTTGCCAGATCAGCGATTTGCTCTAGCCATAGGCGCATGGGCCAACTCGTTCCGAACCGCCGCACGATCCTCGTCGCGCTGGCGATCACCATCGCCGCCATCGCCATCCTGCTGCTGATGAACCGCCCGCCGATTTGCGAGTGCGGATACGTCAAGCTGTGGCACGGGCAGATCAACGATGCGGGCAACAGCCAGCATATTTCCGACTGGTATACGCCCAGCCACATCATCCACGGGATGATCTTCTACGCGCTCGGCTGGTGGCTGTTTGCCCGGCGGGGGATCGGCGGGGTGAATGCGGTGCGCTGGGGCCTGCCGCTCGCCGTGCTGCTAGAGGCGGCGTGGGAAGTGCTGGAGAACACCGAAATGGTCATCAACCGCTTCCGCTCGGTCACCGCCAATTTCGGCTATTCGGGCGACAGCGTTTTGAACTCCGCCGCCGATATCGGCTGGATGGCGTTCGGCTTCTGGCTCGCTTTGCGCCTGCCGGTGCGGGTGACGGTGGCGCTGGCGATTATCGGCGAGCTTGTCGCCGGTTACGTGGTGCGCGACGGACTGACGCTGAACGTCATCATGCTGCTGTTTCCCATAGACGCGATTGCAGAGTGGCAAGCGGCGGGCGGGGTGGAGTAGAGTCGCCAGCCGACAAATCTTGCGCGCTGTCCCAAAAGAGGTTGCAGGCATTTAATTTTACAAATTTGCTCCGTTTTGGACATTATCGGGAAATGCAAAGCGATGCGTTTTCATCCTGCCTGACACGGCGCCAAAAAGAATGTATGGAATGGGTAACACAAGGTTTCACCGCCAAGCATATTGCGCGTGAGCTCAATATTTCCCACCGCACTGTAGAGCAGCATATCGCGGCGGCGATTGGCGCGCTGGGGGCAAAAAACCGGCTGGATGCTGTGACGCGTTACCTTGCAATGAAAAGGCAGAAGGCCCCGCCGGTTGAAGACGCGCCGATGATGCTGCGTGTGCCATCCTCGCCTGTTGAAGCAGACCTTATCGCGTGCGACGTGCCTGCGACCAAGGGTGCGCCCAAAGCGCGTGCTGAATGGCCGCTTCTGCCGCGAATTGGCGGTTCAGCCAATCAGGCACCGATTGCCATCCGGTTGGGCTGGATAGTGCGTATTGCACTTTGCGCGATGATGCTGACTTGTGCGGCAATTCTGTCCATTCTCGGGCTAATCGAGATGGCGCAATGACGGCTTTCGCGGTCTCCATTCCAAACCGGCCCATTCCGGGTGCGGTCGCAACGGAGACTATCATGCAGACAATCGAGAAAACCGCCGGACAGGTCATTGCCGGGGACACGCGCGCTTCGGTCGAAGCGGTCGATCAGGCCGTCGCCAGCCTCGCGACGCTATGCGCCAGCATCATTGAGGTAAGCACGGCGTCGAATATGCCAGTCGGCACCGCACAGGCGGCGCTGGCCAATGCCGGGGCGAGCCTGAACAGCATGATCGCCAGCCGTGCAGACATCGCCGCCGCCACGCGCGAACTGACAGCAATCCAGCGCAAGTCGAACTTGGAAAAGATGGACTTTGGTTGTCCGGGTGACCGGCGGACATCCGGAAGCCTCACCGATCATCCGGTTTTGCAATCTTCGGAGTAGTTGCTGCTATGGTGTTGCCGCTTGTCTTCCTTGCGCTTCTTTGCACTGCGCTGGCTCTTGGATGGCAAGCGGGCACCCGCAACGATAGGCAACTCGTCGCGGTCATTGCCTTATCGGCGTTCGCTTCTTTGGTTGCCGAGTTTCTGTTCGCCCCTTCGTTAATCGAAGAATCGGTCGCGCTAATCGACCTTGTCCTCCTCATCTTTCTAGTGCGCTTCGCTCTTCGCAGCGATCGGTACTGGCCTATCTGGTTCGCCGGTATTCACGCCGTCATCACCATCCTTGCGATTTCTGCCACCTTCGTCCCCATGGAAGCCTTTCGCCTTGATCTGCTCGGCGGCTTCTGGGCGATGGTTGCTTTGGGCCTCATGACAATCGGCCTGCTTCACGACAGGCAATCTCAGACCACCTAGACTTCGCCACTCCAAGACCCTACACCACTGCCATCCCCGGGGAGCCGCGCGGCTGAGAGGTGGGTTTCGCAACCCACGACCCGTTGAACCTGAACCCGTTAGCACGGGCGGAGGGAAGGGCAGTCTTTAAGGCCCGCATTCCCTCTGCCTTTTGGAGAGAGAGCACATGGCCGACATCAATTCGCAGTTCGAAATCGGCGTAACGACAGGCCCCATTCGCGGCAGCCGCAAGATCTATGTCGGGGATCGCCGCGTCGCTATGCGGGAGATCGATCTGGAGCCGACTTCGGGCGAGCCGCCGGTGCGGGTGTATGACACGTCCGGCCCCTATACCGACCCAGAAGCGAAGATCGATATCCGCGCCGGCCTGCCCAAGCTGCGCCGCGAATGGCAGCTGGAACGCGGCGATGTCGAGGAATATGACGCGCGCGAAATCAAGCCGGAGGATAACGGCCAACTCGGCCCCGACCGCAGCGGCGGCGTCCCCGCATTCCCCAATGTTGCCAAGCGCGTGCTGCGCGCCAAACCCGGTGCGAACCTCTCGCAAATGCACTACGCCCGGCGCGGGATCATCACGCCGGAAATGGAATATGTGGCGGAGCGCGAGAATCTTGGCCGCGCGCAGCTGCGCCAAGCGAGCCATGATCGCGGGCAAAGCTGGGGCGCCAGCATCCCCGACTATGTCACCCCCGAATTTGTGCGTGATGAAGTCGCCAGGGGCCGCGCCATCATCCCCTCCAACGTCAACCACCCCGAATGCGAGCCGATGGCGATTGGCCGCAACTTCCTCGTCAAGATCAACGCCAATATCGGGAACAGCGCCGTCGCATCCGACGTGGCGAACGAAGTCGATAAGATGGTCTGGTCGATCCGCTGGGGCGCGGACACCGTCATGGATCTCTCCACCGGCCGCAACATCCACGACACCCGCGAATGGATCATCCGCAACTCCCCCGTCCCCATCGGCACCGTGCCGATCTATCAGGCGCTGGAGAAGGTCGGCGGCGTCGCCGAAGACCTCACCTGGGAGATTTTCCGCGATACGCTGATCGAGCAGGCCGAGCAGGGCGTCGACTATTTCACCATCCATGCGGGCGTGCGCCTGCCCTATGTGCCGATGGCCGCCAAGCGCGTGACCGGCATCGTCTCGCGCGGCGGCAGCATCATGGCGAAATGGTGCCTTGCGCATCACAAGGAGAGTTTCCTCTACGAGAAGTTCGACGAGATCACCGAGATCATGAAGGCGTATGACATCGCCTATTCGCTGGGTGACGGCCTGCGCCCCGGCAGCATCGCGGACGCCAATGACGAAGCGCAATTTGCCGAGCTCTACACGCTGGGCGAGCTTACCCACCGCGCGTGGAAGCAGGATGTGCAGGTGATGATCGAAGGGCCGGGCCATGTGCCCATGCACAAGATCAAGGAGAATATGGAAAAGCAGCTGGAGGTGTGCGGCGAAGCGCCGTTCTACACGCTGGGGCCGCTCGTCACCGATATCGCGCCGGGATATGACCATATCACCAGCGGCATCGGCGCGGCGCAGATCGGCTGGTACGGCACGGCGATGCTTTGCTACGTGACGCCGAAGGAGCATCTCGGCCTGCCCGACCGCGACGATGTGAAGGTGGGCGTGGTGACCTACAAGCTGGCCGCCCACGCGGCGGATCTGGCGAAGGGCCATCCGGCAGCGCAAGTGCGCGACGATGCGCTGAGCAAAGCGCGCTTCGAATTCCGCTGGCGCGACCAGTTCAACCTGTCACTCGACCCCGACACGGCGGAAGCCTTCCACGACCAGACCCTCCCCGCCGAAGGCGCGAAGACGGCGCATTTCTGTTCGATGTGCGGGCCGAAATTCTGCTCGATGAAGATCAGCCAGGACGTGCGCGATTTTGCCTCCAAGCAGAACAGCGACCCCGACAGCTTCCTCGCCTCGACCAAATCCGGCGCGGATACCGCCGAGGAAAGCCGCCAGGCGGCGCTACGGGGGATGGAGGAGATGAGTGCGAAATTCCGCGAGGGCGGGGATTTGTATGTGAAATCGGATGACTGATGCCCACCGTTCTCCGGATCGGCCCGTACCGCTTCTATTTCTACAGCCACGAACCGAACGAACCGCCGCATATTCATCTCGATCGCGACGAGGCGACGGCAAAGGTCTGGCTGGCAGACGTTTCGCTCGCGCGCAGTCGTGGCTTTCGCCCGAAAGGGATCAATGCCATATTGGCGATTGTGAGCGAGCACCGGGCCAGTTTGAAGGAGGCGTGGCATGAGTATTTCGGAACGACTGACTGACGAGCGCGTCAGCGATGTTCGCTGCACCGAGGACGCGCTGGTTGTCGATCTGATGGATGGCCGCACAATCACCGTGCCGCTCGCCTGGTATCCCCGCCTCGCAGGCGCTTCTCCCGAGCAGCGCGCCAACTGGCAGACCTGCGGCGGCGGCTACGGCATCCACTGGCCCGATCTCGACGAAGACCTGAGCACCGAAGGCCTGCTGCGCGGCGCTCCTGCGCCAAAAGCGGCGTAATCGGGCGGTGATGGAGGACAGCGACCCCGACAGCTTCCTCGCCTCGACCAAATCCGGCGCGGATACGGCCGAGGAAAGCCGCCAGGCGGCGCTGCGGGGGATGGAGGAGATGAGTGCGAAATTCCGCGAGGGCGGGGATTTGTATGTGCGGGAGGGGTGAGTGATGGAAACAAGTCTCTATGTACAAGGAGGTGTGGGAGGCACAACCTTTGCCGACACGATCCAAGAAATCGTCCAAGAAGGTAAGTTTGATCGGCTGGATGTAGCTGTTGCTTATGCGACCACCGGTGGCGTAAATATCGTATTGGACGCGATAGAGGGACGTGATTTTCAGATTACTTGGTTGCTTGGACTTGATGATGCGATAACCCAGCCAAGTGTGCTCAAGCTTCTTTGGGATAGGGAAGACAGTCTTCTGAATGTTTGCTCATTAGGCCCCAGACGACGTTTTCACCCGAAGGTATTTCGTTTCTGGTCTAGTCACAATGCGAAGAGATCGGCCCTACTGCTTGGCAGCGGGAACTTGACCAACCACGGCCTTAAGAGGAACGCCGAGGCTGGAGCGCTTCTACTGGCTCAAACCAACAATGAAGCAAAACAACATCGGAGAGCTTGGAATTCCCTAATATCATTTGGCGAAAATCTCAGCGCGGAACGGCTCGCCGAGTACGAGGTAGAGTACAAACGAGCCAAGAAATCACGTTCGAAAACCTCGAAGAAATCAAAGCTTGCTATTTTGGGGGACGGGGAACTTGAGTCCAAGAAGGACGAGCCTCTTGCGCATAATGGGGTTCGTTGGATCGACATTCGCTCGGCCATGGCCAACGGGCGGGAAATCGAATTCCCGAAGGCAATGACGCAATACCTTGGCTTGCCTGCTCAAGGGAAGGCTCCGGTCGAAGTTTCCCTCAGGGGTAAGGCTGGTGATGTAGTTGCGGCGACATTCAAGTTTCGTGAAGACAATGGGATGTGGAGAATTCACATTCCAAAGGAAATACCGGGCTCGGACAGGCTCCGAATGAAGGCAAATGGAAAGCTGCAACCATCTACCAAAGCAGTTCTGTTGTCGGACGATCCGACGGCCGAAGCCACTTTTCTGGTCAGTTTCGTTGAGCTTGACAGTGACGAATACAAGAAATTGGTCGTTCGGGCCGAGGATGGGAAGCTTTCTGGCCGCACGAAGCCGGGAGTGGGAGGTCGGAACTACGGAGTTTTTTAGATACGACGAACCAGGTGCGGCGAAACCCTTGCGTCCCGTAGTCTAGAGTCAGCTATCTCAATGAAATCAGCAGGTTTGTTCTTGAATTGGACGGATTCTTGGTTCCTCTCAATTCCAATGAAGCGCCGCTCTTCCAACGCCGCTGCTAAAAGGAAGCTACCGCTACCGAAGGCGTTGTCGAGTACTACGTCACCTACATTTGTGTATGTTCTCACCAAGTAGCGTCCTAGGTCCAAGGGCTTCTGCGTGGGGTGCCATACTTGGCGACCGGGTTCGCTTTCTGCAGTTTTAAAATAGACAATATCTGAAGGATATCTTGAGCCTTCGCTTTTCACATGAACCGGCTGGAAGTCGCCGTAACATCCCGAAAGCTGATCCTTGCGTACACCTTTGTCGTACGGCTTCCCGGCTTTCATCTGCGGATTATATGTTGGAGGCTTTCCGTAGAATACGCAGATATCTTCGTGCTTTCGAAGGGGCTGCTTTTTGGCATTGAGAAAATTGGTCGACTTTGATTTTTCCCATACGATTTTGTATTTGAACCACTCTTCATTGGAGAGGATCAGTTTCGCCGTAAAAATGCCTTGAGACGTAAGGACAACGACACCGTTATCCTTGAGAACACGCCGATACTCTGCCCACAGTCGCTCAAGATTTATGACAGAGTCCCACTTGTTCTGTGTAGTGCCGTAGGGGAGGTCGCAAAGCACAAGATTGACCGATTCATCCGGAATTGTTGGAAGTATATCAAGGCAATCACCCTCAAAGAGAGTGTTTATATATTGATCTGCCTTACAAACTGTGCTCGTGGTCTCTTTAGTTCTCAACGCTCTCATAAGTTCTGGTGGCGGCGACTTGCGACCCGTTTCCCATTCTAAAACATCATGGTAGCTCGCTGAGAATTCGTCGACAATGTCGTGAATTTCAACACCAGCCTCTTCCCTTAGTGCCGAAAACTGCGACAAAACGAACCTCCTTTGTTCCGCCCCATTAGGGTCTACAGAGTTCCGCGAATCTGGGCAAGCCGTACCATATGATTATGTCCGAAATCGATGATTCTAAAACCCTTTCCTACACACCCCAATCTGTGCCTCATCCTGCCGGATGAGCAAGCACGATCACCCCTCCGCCGCCCCTTCTGACAACCCCGCCACCCGCCATGATGGCTGGTCGCTCGCCAAGCAGGCGGCGTTTCTGCGCCAGCTTTCCGCCACCCACTCGGTGACCGAGGCGGCGCGGTCTGTCGGGATGTCGCGGCAGTCGGCCTATCGGCTGCGCTCGCGATTGAAGGGGCAGGCGTTCGATCTCGCGTGGGAAGTCGCGTTCCACCATTCCTACGATGTGCTCGCCCATGCCGCGCTGGAGCGGGCGCTGAACGGGGTGGAAGTGCCGGTGTTCTTCCAGGGCGAGCAGGTCGGCAGCTATCGCAAATATGACGAGCGGCTGACGGTGGCGCTGCTGGCGCGCTTCACCATGGGCGGCAATCCCGCCTTCGGGCGGCCGGGCGCGACGACCGAGTGCCATGCGCGCGATTTCGAGGCGCTGCTGGCGAGGCTCGAAAACGGGGAGGCGGTGGCAACGGGTGCGCTGACGCCGGAGGATCCGGGCGAGTTTGACGGGTTGCGGATCGGCGGGATGGCGCGCGCAAACACGGCTGCCTTGCCCTGTCCGTCCGGCCTGTCCGACGCAGAGCTTATCGCGCATTTACAGGCGTTTGATGCGGAGCATGAAAAGTGACGCGGTGTCACCTTTGTCACCCGAACCGTTCGGAATCCGCGCCGAAATCGCTGGAACCTGCCGCATCGCTCCCCATATCGGTGAGATACCATCACATATGAGAGGAGCATCCCCCCGATGACCGAGAACCTGACCATCCAGTTCAATTCCGACAGTTCGGTAATGGGCACGCAGGAAGTGGCCGCGCGGATCGAGGCCATGCTGCACGACAAATTCGCGCGCTTTGCCGACCGGCTGACGCGGCTCGAAGTCCATGTCTCGGACGAAAACGGGCGCAAGGGCGGCGGGGAAGACAAGGCCTGCATGATCGAAGCGCGTCCGCGCGGTGGCAAGCCGATTGGCGTCACCGAACACGCGGCGAAGGTCGACGATGCGGCGCGCAAGGCGGCGAACACGATGGTGCAGCGGCTCGAACGCGTGCTCGGCAAGGAAGCCAAGCACAAGCACGATCCGCGGCCCGACAAGGTGATGTAAGGCGGGCGCGGACGGGGCGAGTTGCACTCAATTCGGGCGCTTTGCGACCGACCGAGCGCAAGGCGCGACCCGCAGGTGCCGCGCAGCCGGAACGTAGTCCCGGCTGAGCGAACAGCACCGAGGATGTGAGCGCGGATGCGCTCACACAGGTTAGCCGGGCCCGCGTCCTCGTCCGGCAGGGTCGGCATATTGGCCCGAATCGCGGTCGGTATAGCCGGTGCCGCGGCCATTGCCCGCCGGGTCGGCATATTGGCCAGAATCGCTATCGGTCAGGCCCGACTGGTAGCTGCCTCGCCCGCGCCCTTGTCCGGCGGGGTCGGCATAGGCGCCGCTGTCGCTGTCGGTCACGCCCGTGCCGCGCCCGCGCCCTGCAGGATCGGCATACTGGCCGCTATCGCTGTCGGTCACGCCGGTGGAATAGCCTCCACCCCGGCCATTGCCAGCGGGGTCGGCATATTGCCCGGCATCGCTGTCGGTAATGCCCGATGTGCCATAGCGGCCGGCAGTGCCGCGCCCCATTCCGGCGGGATCGGCGTAGGGCCCGCTATCGGCATCTGTCGGCCCGATGCCGACACAGCCCGAGAGGCCCGAGCCGACGGCAGCCGCGCCCGCCACGCGGACGAGAAAGGATCGACGGGTTGTGCGGTGTGCGCGTTTCATACTCTGTTACTCCCCCTAGTCTGGCCCATGGTCGCATCGGGCAATTCGAAAGCTGGCACGCGCCTTCTGAACGCGCAATGACCGCTTGTTGACTGCTTTGTTCAGCCAGCCACCCCGGCCTTGCGCAGCTCTGGCCCCAGCCTGCCGGTGAGCCACATAAAGTACATTTGGAAATCGGCGCGCAGGCTCCAGCCGGGATAGGTGAAGGTTGCCGGACGGTTCTTCTCGACGGTGAAATGGGCGAGCCACGCGAAGAAATATCCGGCGAGCGGCATGGCGAAAAGCCACCACAGATTGCCGCTGGCCAAGGCGAAAGCGGCTATGATGAAGACAAGGCTGGTGCCGACATAATGCAGCGCACGCGTCAAAGGCCGCGCGTGTTCCTGCAAATAGAACGGCCAGAACTGTTCGAAGGTCGTGAAACGGTTGGTGCCCATGCGCGCAATGCTGCGCCAAATCGCCAAGTGGTGCAAGGGGCGGGGTTTAGCTCTGTTGGAGGAAATGCTTTAAGCAGTGGGTGGGACGGTGAAGGGAAACACACTATGCTCAGAATGATACTCGCCGGTGCTGCGCTGGCGTTCGCGATCCCTGCTGCGGCGCAGGAGACGCCCGATTATACGCAGGTCTCTGTCGAAACCGCGCCGGTTACCGATGCCTATATCGCCGCTTACACCCGCCGCGACTGGGATGCGCTGGAGCCGCTGCTGGCCGATGATGCGCGCTTCTCCGATACAACCGCAACGCGGCTGTTCGGCCCGGTCCTGTCAGAGGGGCGCGAAGCCATTATGCAGCGCTTCCGCGTCAGCTATGCCAGTATCACGCATATGGAGTTCACGCACGGCACCCGCATCGTTTCGGGTGAGAACGGGATTTATGAAGGTGTGCTGCATTGGGGCCTTGATCTGGGGAACGGCACCATCGTGGATAGTGTCACCCCGATGGTGGTTTTGCTAACCGTGGCGGATGGCAAGGTCACCGAGCATCGGGATTATGTCGATTACGCACCGTTGCTCGCGGCCATTGAGGCTGCGCGAGGCGAATAGAGGTTAACCTTCCGGTTGCTGCGTTAGCCGTACAAGGCTCCAGTCATAACCCAGTTCGCGCACCCGCGCTTCGAGGAGCGCGCGGGTGGCGGCATCGGGCTGCGCTTCGCGGGTCAGCATCCACAGATATCGCCCGCTCGGCTCGCCCACGATCGACCAGCTATACTGTCCGCTGGCGTCGGGTTCCCCGCGGTCGAGCACCCAGTAGTCGCCGAAGAAGGGGCCGAAGAAGCTGACTTCCAGCTTCGCGCCATTGCTGCCATCCACCACCCTTGCACGCCCTTCGGACTGGCGGAATTCGCCGTCGAGCCCGTCCTGATAGCAGGAATTGACCACGCGGATGGTCGACGCGCCGCTGGTCTCGCGCAGCGAGTATTCGGCAGTCACGCCTTCGCAGCCACGTTGGAACGGGGCTTCGTAGCGGCCATATTCGTACCATGTGCCAAGATAGGCCTCCAGCGCCACCGGCTGCGCGGGCTCGGGCACAGCCACATTGCCGACAGGGCCGGGCGAACCGACGCAGGCGGGAAGCGAAAGGGCAAGTGCGGCGGCGATGGCGATGCGGGGTGTCATGCAAGCTCAATGCCTCAAAGAGCACAGCGTTCCGCAGCGGCTCCCTTCTAAGCTAGCCTCGTGGCGTGCAGGATCTGCGGGATTTCCTTCTTCACCGCGAAGAAGCCCGCGCGGGCGTGGGGGAAGGTTTGGCGGCTGGTTTCGGGCAATAGCTGGATGGGGGCATGACGCTCCAGCCCCGGCCAGAGCGCATCGCGCGTCCATCCGGTGGGCAGGTAGGGGGTGACGATCCGGGTAAGGCCTGCATTCTCCAACAGCGAAGCCAGCGATGTTTCCTGCGTCCATTCCGCTGTCGGGCAGGCAAAAGCCGCGCCCGCCGCTTCCATCCCGCTGCGCACCGCGCCATGTGCGAAGTCGCTTGCATAGGTGCCGACGGGCTGCGGCGAGCGGGCGTGGGGCCGCGCGGCACCGATCACCAGCGCCGGGGGATGCGGCAGGTCGAGCAGGCAATGGCTCGCGCCTTCATCGTGCAACAGCAGCGCAAAAGGCTGCGCGAAGGCGGACGGATAGGGCGCGGGTGGCAGGCCGAGTCTTTGGCGGCCATGCTGTTCCCCTTCGGTGAGCGGTTCGACGTGCCGCGCAAGCCCCTCTGCTGTCAGCGGCCCGTCGGGGTGATGCTCCGTATAGCGGGCAATATTCTCGGCCCGCGCCAGATAGGTTTTGCCCACCGTATGCAGCCCGCCGACCCAGCGCCAGCTCAGTGTGTTGGAGGCCGCATCGCCGTCCATCAAATGCCGCAAAAAGAAATCAGCGCCCAAGGCCCAGTCGAGCTTCAGCGTGAAAATCCAGATGCTGGCGAACCACATCCGCGCGTGGTTGTGGAGATAGCCTGTCGCCACCAGTTCGCGCGCCCAATGATCGAACGCGGCGATGCCGGTGCGGCCCTCGATGGCTTCGGCATAGGCTTTCGTCAAACCCGCATTGCCCGTCAACGCGGCGAAAGCTTCGTCCCGCTGGCGACCATAGGCTGCCCAGATGGACGGACGCTGTTCCAGATAGCCTTTGAAATAAAGGCGCCAGAACACCTCGGCGATGAACTTCTCGGCCTGATCGGGCGAGTGCTTGGTCAGCACGGCCGCCAGCACTTCGCGCTCGCCCAGCAGGCCGGCGTGCAGCCACGGGGACAATTGCGAGACATTGTCCCGCTTCACGCCGTTATCGTGATTGCGGGATGCAGCATATTTGCGCCCGGCATGGGAGACAAAGCCGTAAAGCCGGTTCAATCCGGTGGAGCGGTTGGGGGCAAAATCCATGCGGCTTCAACCGGAGGAGAGGCGATTGCGTTCCCGCCGCCCGCGCGATTTCCGCGACCCTTTGGCGCCGCCTACGGGATTTAGGGCAGGCGGCGCACTTATTCGGAACATCGCTACGTAGCTGGCGTTGATGGCCCGAACGCTTGCGCGAAATAATCTGCGCGTGACGCTCGTTTCTACCATCTCGCAAACCGGAAAATTTCCGAAAGGACGCATGATGAAAAAGCTTACTCTTGTTCTCGCTTCTGCTGCATCGCTGGCGCTGGTCGCCTGTGGCACCCCCGCTGAAGAAACCGACACCGCCGCCGACGAAACCGCAATGGCGGATGAGACGATGACCGACGCGCCCGCCACCGGCACGATCGTGGATGTTGCCAGCGGCAATGAAGACTTCTCGACGCTGGTCGCGGCTGTGACCGAAGCGGGTCTGGGTGAAACGCTTTCGGGTGAAGGCCCGTTCACCGTTTTCGCGCCGAACAACGCCGCTTTCGCCAAGATTCCGGCTGAAACGCTGACCGAACTGACCACCAACGACACCGATACGCTGACCGCGATCCTCACCTATCACGTGGTGGAAGGCAATGTGGATGCGGCGACGCTGGTGCAGGCGATCACGGATGCGGGCGATGCGGGTTACACCGTCACCACCGTGGGTGGCGGCACGCTGACCGCGACGCTCGACGGCGAGAACGTGGTGCTGACCGACGCCGCTGGCGGCACCTCGACCGTGGTTGCCACCGATGTGGCCGCGTCGAACGGCGTGATCCACGTCATCGATACGGTGCTGATGCCGCAGTAATTGGGCATTGCATGACACAAAGGGAAAAGGCGGGTCGGTTGCGGCCCGCCTTTTTCTTGCCCGACATCGCCTTGCTAACAGGATTTGGCCCATGACACCGCCGCTTGCCCGCCTGCTCGGCTTTGCCGGGCTGCTCCCCCAACTGGCCTGCGCGCTCGCCATATGGTTCGGGCCGGAGGAATGGCGCTGGACAGCCTTGGCGATGGGCTGGGCCTATGCCGCGTTGATCTTCAGCTTTCTGGGCGGATTGTGGTGGGGTCTGGCTGCCGGTTCTCCTGACGAGGCCCGCCGTGCGCCTGCCTGGATCTGGTTCGCGGCAGTCGTCCCCAGCCTGATTGCTTTTGCTACCTTCGCCCCATGGGTGTTTGGTTACACTTGGCCCATTCCGTCACTGTTGGTGCTCGGCATTGGCATTCTGTTGAGCCCGCTGGTGGACACGCGGCTGGTCACGATCCGCCCTGTATGGTGGATGGGCCTGCGCGTCCCCCTGTCGCTGGGATTGGGCCTTGCGACGCTGGCGCTCGCCGTAGGCTAGGGAAACTAGCTTTAGCGTTCTTTGCCCGCCGAGGAGGCGAAGCTGGTGAACAGCATCCGTGTTTCGGGCGCCATCTCGCCCGGCAGGCTGCCCGCGAATTCGGTGGCGCTTCCCGCGGCGGTCAAGGGCAGGGCGATGACCCGCATCGACCAGTCGGGGCATTCGCGTTCGGTGATCTCGTCACGGCGCAGGATGCTGAGGCCCTGATGGCGGCTATCCTGTTGGATGCGGCCCATGGTGGCGTTGACCACCCGCTCCGCTCCTTCGAGCAATTGCATGAAGCGCGCGCCATCATACACCAGCATTCCGGTAACCCCGCAGCGGGCATTGGTGCGCGAGGCCTGCGCCTGTAATGCGGCAAGCTCCTCAGCGGCTAGCGCGCCGCTGCTTGTGCTGACATATACGAGCGATATCATGGCCTCTCCCGCCGCTTGCATTATAGGCAGGGCGGACAGGGTCAAGATGTTGCGGCATGAAGGAGCGTGGGTGATGACGGTTTGTATTGCGAGGCGGGCTGCCCGCGCTGCCGTATTGGCCGCGTTCGCGCTAGCGGGGTGCAGCAATGCCGTGTCCGATGCCGCGCCCGGCGATACCGGGGATATGGAACCCTTTGCCGCAATCGCGCCCGAAGACACTTTGCGGCTGACCGGCACAGAGCCGTTCTGGGGCGCAACGATTGCCGGTGATACGCTGCAATGGTCAACGTCCGAATTGCCCGATGGCATCACCGTGCCGATCACCCGCTTTGCAGGGCGCGGCGGCTTGTCTTTCAGCGGCGAGCTGGAGGGCGCGGCGCTCGATATCTCCATCGTGCCGGGGGACTGTTCGGACGGAATGAGCGACCGCACCTATCCCTTCTTCGCCGTCGTGCAGATCGGCGGAGAGACGCGCGAAGGCTGCGCCTGGCGCGAGGGCGTTGACGCGCTCGGGGAGCCGTAAGCTGCCTTAAAACAGCCCCGGCACCTCGTATTGCGCATAGCTCATATCGCGCAGGTTCGGCGTGAGCGGGCCTGCATCATCCACCGACTGCACGCCCACGCCACCACCGGCAATCGCGGTGCAGCTACGCCCGGCGAGATAATCGAGCGCGGTGGCGATCATCGTCTCGCTCGGATCACCCAGCTGGGTGAAGATATCGTCATTGGCGCGGCAGCTATTGGGCACGGTGCTGGCAAGGCCGGTGAAATATTCGCCCAACCCGTCGCGATTGGTGATCTGGATTGTCACCGGGCGGAACCGGTCATCGCACGCCGCGAGATCGAACCCCGATTGCCCCACCGGCTTGCCGAAGGTGTTTTCGCCGATCAGCGCGATGTCGACATAAGGCTGCATCGAATTGATGACGAGCTCGCTCGCCGAGGCGGTGGAGCGGGTGCCGATGAAAGCGATCTTGGTCGGCGCAATCGAATCGGCGGTGGGTGCGAAGCGGTGTACCGAGTTGTTGTTCGCCCGTTCCTGCCGGAATTCGATCTGGCTGTAGATCTGGCCTGTCAGGCCCGCGCCCATCAGATCACCCATCACATCGGCCACCGAAATCCGACCGCCGCCGTTATAGCGGAAGTCGATAATCAGCTCGGTAATCCCGGCCGCGCGGAAGCTGCGGAAAGCGGTGCGCAGATCGTCATTGGCGCTTTCCACCGAGAAGGTGCGCAGATTGATATAACCAACCTGCTTGCCGCCATCATTGATGATGAGCGCGCCATAGCGGTCCGATACCGGATCGAGCGAGAAATCGGCCTTGGCGAGCGTAACTTCACGCGTCACCCCGTCCTGGTCTAGCACGCGCAATACGCGGCTGGTGCCCGGCGTGCTGGGGCCAAGCGCATTGGACACCGCCGCCGCGCCGCCAGTGGCGAACAGCGAATTGACGGTCTGCAGGTTCGCGGAACTGGTGCCAATGGCGAGAATTTCCGAACCGCGATCAATATTCGCGCCGAGTGCCGGAGTGCCTTCGAACGTTTCGATCACAAAAGCGCGGCGATTGCCGCTGTCATATGCGAGGCGGAAGCCGAACCCGGCGGTCGCCCCGCTATTGTTGAAGGCCTCTTCTTCCTGGATGGAGGTGATGAAGCTGAAGAAGCGGTCGATATTCTGCGCCCGCGCGGGGGCGACCAGATCATCGATATAATCCTGCGGGTCGGTAATCCCGGCACGGCTGACATTGCTGGCGACCAGATTGGGGAAGAGATACCAGTCTTCCATCACGTCATCGATAAAGTCGAGCCGTTGGCCGATGGTGCAGCCGGTGCCACCTCCGCCGCCGCCCCCGCCGCCCGTGGCAATCGGAGTTGGTGTCGGGCTGCTGCCGCCGCCGCAGGAAACCAGCATAGCAGCTGTGGCGATGGCGAGTGCGATTTTCGAAGTGCGCATAGAAACCGGTTCTCTTTCAGGTGCCTGTCATGTCCCCACCGTCGCGAAGCCTATCGCTGGCGCGGGGCGGTGGCAAGTCAAGCTGTGTCAAATTCCGCCGCCCCTTCTGCCAAGCCGATTCCTTCGACAGGCTGAACGAAGCGCAGTCTTGCATTGGCGCGGGGCAGGCGGCAGAGCCTCTTGCGGATTCGCCTTTACCGGCGCTGCAAAAGGGCAGCGCGCAAGTTGCAGGATGTTACGCATGGCAGACACTCCCCCCCAATGGCTCGCCGCCGCGCTGGGCAAAGGCGCGGGCGAACTGCGCCAGGGCCATGGCAAGCTCGTCGCCGCGCGGTTTGGCTCGGCAGAGGTGACGGGGAAATCCGGCTTTACCCTGTCCTCCCCCGCCTTCCGAGCGGGCGGGGAACTCGATCCGTCCTTTACTGCTGATGAGGAGGACTCGGTCGCCCCGCCGCTCGAATGGACAGCGCCGCCTGCGGGCACGATGGAACTGGTGCTGATCGTCGAGGACGCCGATTTCCAGACGGGGGAGCCGTTCTGCCACTGGCTGGTGTGGGGATTGCCCGGCCAGCAGGGCAAGCTGCTCGAAGGCGAGGCTCCGCCGCGCGTGGGCAAGAACGCTTTCGGCAATTCCGAATGGCTGCTGCCCGACCCGCCAACGGGCGACAAACCGCATGATTATGTATTCCAGCTTTTCGCGCTCGACCTGCCTCTGACACTGATGCCGGGCGCGAATCGGGAGGAGCTGATCGCGGCCATGGATGGCCATGTGATCGGCTTGGCAATGGTTACAGCAACTTATGCCCGTGAAGAAGGCGGGGATTACGACTGGGAAGGCGAAGACGAGGCCGATTGAAGCGTATAGACCCGTCTCCGGCATTTTTGACTGAAAGGAAAATTCAACAATGGCTGCCAAGAACAATGCTCTCAACAAGCCGGTGAACCTGTCATCGGAGTTGGAGGCCGTCGTAGGCAAAGGCCCGATGACCCGCGCCGAAGTTACCAAAAAGGTGTGGGATCACATCAAGGCGAACAGCCTGCAGGATTCCAAGGACAAGCGCATGATCAATCCCGACGCCAAGCTGGGCGCGGTGATCGGCACTGAGCAAATCTCGATGTTCAAGATGACGGGTGCCGTTTCCAAGCACATGAGCTGATCGCTCTGCTATCAGACTGACACGAAAAACGGGCGGGCGGCCAGCAGGCTACCCGCCCGTTTTACATTGCCGGAAGGCGCGCGGTTCAGCCGCCTTGCGAAAACGCCCCGAAAATCCAGATGGCGGACAGGATACCGATTGTCGCCAGCAGGCTGACCGCCAGAATCCAGCGGACATGGCCGGTCTTTTCGCCCGCCATCGCATCGTCATCCTCGATGTGGATTTGGTCCTTGTCTTGCTCGCTCATAGCCATGCCTTTCCGTCCGTTTCGGTTGTCCTAACCGGATTTACGGACGGGAAGGCGCGAGGTTCCGCAAATCCCCGCAGGCCTAGTCGCGCAAAAGCTCGTTAATGCCGGTTTTGGAGCGGGTTTGCGCGTCCACCGTTTTGACGATCACGGCGCAATACAGGCTCGGCCCCGGCGTGCCATCGGGAAGCGGCTTGCCAGGCAGCGCGCCGGGAACGACCACCGCATAGGGCGGCACTTCGCCGCGATGCACTTCGCCCGTTTCGCGGTTCACGATCTTGGTCGACGCGCCCAGATACACGCCCATGGAGAGCACCGCGCCTTCGCCCACGCGCACGCCCTCGGCCACTTCTGCGCGCGCGCCGATAAAGGCACCGTCGCCGATGATCACCGGGCCGGCCTGCAAGGGTTCGAGCACCCCGCCAATCCCCGCGCCGCCGGAGATATGCACATTCTTGCCGATTTGCGCGCAGGAGCCGACCGTGGCCCAGGTGTCCACCATCGTCCCTTCATCGACATAGGCGCCGATATTGACGAAGCTGGGCATCAGCACCGTGTTCGGCGCAATGTAAGCACCGCGGCGCGCCACTGCGCCCGGCACCACGCGGAAGCCTGCCTCGGCAAAGCGATCCTTGCCCCAACCGGCAAATTTGCTCGGCACCTTGTCATAGGCAGGATGCCCCGCGCTGCCGCCTTCGATCACGCGGTTGTCCGACAGCCGGAACGACAAGAGCACCGCCTTCTTGAGCCACTGGTTCACTTGCCAGCTGCCGCCATCGACCGGCTCGGCCACGCGCGCCTCGCCCTTGTCGAGCAGTTCGATCGCTTCTTCGACCATGCGCCGCACATCGGTGCTGGCAGGGGTTACATTGGTGCGGTCTTCCCACGCGGCTTCGATACCTGCGATCAATTCTGCGCTCATGTAACTGGCCTTTCCCTTGCGGCGAACATTTGCTGAAGCGGCTAGCCACTTGCGGAAGGCGGCACAAGCCCGCTTGGCGGCAAGCTGCGGGGAACGCTTGCGTGTTCATTGCTGGTTATGGCGATATCTGGCAGGCAGTAAGTCCGCAAAAACGGGGTCGCGATTGGGACGTTTGGAATCTTCGACAGTGTGGCGAAGCTGGCATTGCGGTGTCGCCGGTGCCGCGCTGCTGGCGCTGACGGCGTGCGGCGGCGGGGCAGGCGCGCGCCCGCCGATCAGTCGCCCCGCGCCCGTGCCGACACCGACACCGACACCGACACCTACTCCCACGCCAACTCCGACGCCCACTCCGACTCCGCCCCCTGTCGGCGGCTTTCCGGTGCAGGCGGTGCCGCCCGCGTTCAACACCCGCGAATTCCGCCAGTCTGACGGGCCGGGCCAGCACAATGCCGCCAGCGCATGGGCGCAAGGTGCAACCGGGCAAGCGGTCACCATCGCGGTGATCGATACCGGCATTGACCCCGACAATCCCGAATTTGCGGGGCGTCTTTCCCCCGCCTCGATCGATATTGTCGCCGATCGCGGGCTCGAAGCGCCGGACGATCACGGCACGCTGGTCTCGCTCGTTGCTGCCGCCGCGCGCGATGATACCGGCATTCAGGGGATCGCCTTCGATGCGACCATCCTTGCGATCCGCGCCGATTCGGTCGGGAGCTGTCAGGAAAACGGTGCGTCTTCCGATCTCACCTGCTCTTTCTTCGACGAGGATATTGCTGCGGGGATTGACCATGCGGTGGCAAACGGGGCGAAGGTCATCAATATCTCGCTCGGCGGGTCGGACGGGATTTCTGCGCAACTGCGCACCTCCGTCATCAATGCAGTCGATGCCGGTGTCCTCATCGTCGTTGCCTCGGGCAATGACGGGATGGACGAACTGGACGGGTTCGGACGGCAATTGGCCGCTGCAGGCGATGGCGGGCTGATCATCGTGGGATCGGTTGACGAGGATTATTCCGTTTCGGATTTCACCAACCGCGCCGGACAGGATGCGGACAGGTTCTTGTCCGCCAGAGGGAGCAGCATTTGCTGCGTCTATCAGGATGGCCAGCTATTCGTGGACGATGAAGGCTTTGTCTTCCTGTTTTCGGGCACCAGCTTCGCCTCCCCGCAAGTTGCCGGTGCCGCTGCGTTGCTGGCGCAGGCCTTCCCGCATTTGACCGGGCGGCAGATTGCCGAGATCCTGCTCGAAACCGCCTTCGATGCAGGCGCAGCGGGAGCCGATCCGGTGTTCGGGCGCGGCATTCTTGATATTGCGGCAGCGTTCCGGCCGTTGGGAGCCACGGCGATTGCGGGGCAGAATGTCGGCCTTGCGCTGGCAGACAGCACGTTGGTCGGTTCGCCCGCGATGGGCGATGCGCTGGGCACGGCCTCGCTCCCCACGCTGGTGACCGACCGTTACCAACGGGCGTTCGAGACCGATCTGGGTGGCACGGTGCGCAGCGCCGAACTGCGGCCGCGCCTGCACGGGGCGGTGGGCGGGCAGACGCGCTCGCTCTCCGGCGGGGTGGGCGGGGCGAGTCTCGCCTTCACCATCGATGATCGCGGGCCGCAGCCCTTGCAACTGACCCGCACCGAAGCCGAAACCGCGCGGGTGCTGGCCGCGCAGGTTGCGCTGCACCTCGCGCCCGAAACGCAGTTGGCTTTCGGTTACCGGCAGAGCGCGGATGGCGTGGTGGCGGGCTTGCAAGGGCAGGATCGCCCGGCCTTTATGATCGCCGCCTCGCCGCGCGGTGACAGCGGCGGGCTGAAAAGCCACGATGCGGCGATTGCTGTGCGCCAGCAGATCGGGCCGTGGGGACTGACGGTGAGTGCCGAAAGCGGTTCGACATACACCGCCGCCACTGTCCGCCATGCGGCCTTGCTGCGTGGACAGCGGCTGGACGAGAACGTGGCGAGCTTCGGCCTTGCGCTCGACCGGCGGCTGGGCACGCTCGAAACCGCCTTCGGCCTCACCTGGCTCGCCGAGGAGCAGACCGTGCTTGGCGCGCGCTTCCACGAAGGGTTCGGCCTTGCAGGCAGCGACACGCTGTTTGCCGATGCCGATATCGGCTGGCGCATCGATCCGCACTGGCGGCTGGGGGCAAGTTGGCGGCACGGCTTTACGTCGCTGCGCGACGCGCCACTGGTGGGCGAGGGGTCACGGCTGACCAGCTATGGCTGGAGCATGGATGTCGAACGCCGGGGCTTCCTCGCATCGGACGACACGCTGGCGCTGCGCCTGTCGCAGCCGCTGCGGGTCAGCGATGGCGGGCTCAACCTGCTCTTGCCGAGCAGTTTCAGCTACGAAACCCTGCAACCCGATGCCTATACGATCCGCACGCTCAGCCTCTCGCCTGACGGGCGTGAGCTGACCGGCGAATTGGCGTGGCGCGGTCGGTTGCTGTACGGCTTTGGCGGTGCGAGCCTGTTCTACCGCCACCAGCCGGGGCATTTCGCCCGCCAGCCCGCGGATATCGGCGTAGCCGTGCGATGGTCGCGCGCTTTCTAGAGCCGGTTCAACGCATCAGGTTTCGGGTGAAATCAACAAGGCCCGTCTGCCGCGCGCGGCGCATCCGCTCGGCTTCGAGGATCATCCGCACCTTGGCAAAGCAGGCGTCGATATCGTCATTGACGACGACATAGTCATAGCCGTCCCAATGGCTGATTTCGTTGCGCGCCCGCGCCATCCGGCTTTCGATCACCGCGTCGCTGTCGGTCGCGCGGCCGCGCAGGCGCTCTTCCAATTCGTCAATGCTGGGCGGCAGCAGGAACACGCGGACAACATCCGTCTCCATCCGCTGGTAAAGCTGCTGGGTGCCCTGCCAGTCGATATCGAAGAGGAAATCGCAGCCTTCCTTCAGGCCCGCTTTGATCTGCGCCTTGGGCGTGCCGTAATTGTTGCCGAACACCTCGGCCCATTCAACCAGCTCGCCCGCTTCGACCATCCGCTGGAACTCGGCCTCGTCGATAAAGTGGTAATCCACCCCGTCGACTTCGCCCGGGCGCGGCGGGCGGGTGGTGACCGATACCGACATGGCGATGTCCGCGTCCTCGGCCAGCAGGCGGCGGGCAATCGTCGTCTTGCCCGTCCCCGATGGCGAGGAGAGGATGAACATCAGTCCGCGGCGTTGAAGATTGTCCGATCGAGCCATTGTCTGCCTCTGCCGCAGGGGAGCACCCGAAATCAAGCGTCCTTCGCTGCTATGCGCGGTTAATCGCGGGGCGCGCGCTGCTGCTTTGCCTTGCGCTTGAGCTGGCTGCGATCGAACAACGTCTTGGCGACAAGGCCGGTGCCCACCAGTGCGAGGCCGGGCAATGATCGCGCCGCGAGCCGCGTGGCGGCAAAGCGGGTGACGCGGTGAGCTGTGGAGCGGCTTTTCATCGCCTTCTTGGCAAAGGCTCGCGAATATTGCTGTCCAAGCAAGGCCCGCGCTGCCGCCTCGCGCGAGACAAAGGTAACTGCACCGAGCACGATTTCGGCAATCAGCAGATTGGTGTCCGGATTGGGGCTGGGGCCAAGCGCGGGCACCGTATCGGGCGCGTCACGCTGGTCATCCGAACTCGCCATCGCCTTACACTCCGTTGCCGCTACTTCTTCCGCCCGAAATCCACTGTGACGACATTGGAGCCGTCCTCGCTCGACGTGATATCGGCCAAATCGGGGCCGTCCCCGTCGGCAGAACCGTCATTGGTCGCATCGTCATGCTCGGCGGGCGTGTCATCTTCCACAATCGCCTGGAATTGCAGCCCGAAATCGACCGCCGGATCGACGAAAGCGGTGATCGCGGCGAAGGGAATATTCAGCTTCGACGGGATCTGGTTGAAGCTCAGCCCCACCGAAAATCCGTCCTCGCGCACGTTCAAATCCCAGAACTTGTTCTGCAACACGATGGTCATTTCATCGGGGAAGCGTTCGCGCAGGGACTTGGGAATATCCACCCCCGGCGCGCCGGTTTTGAACGTGATATAGAAATGGTGCGCCCCCGGCAGCGATCCGCCGGTTTCCTGCACCGATCCGAGCACGCGCCCCACCACCGCGCGCAGGGCTTCCTGCACGATCTCGTCATACGGAATAAGGCTATCGGGCGTGTTGTCGCTCATATCCGCTAGGTGGCGGCGGCAATTGCTCAGGTCAAGCGGCAATCGGCGGTTATGCGGGCTTTCAGATGGCTTGCGCGACGCGACAGGCGGCCTATAGGCAAGCGCCATGCGAACAGGCCGGATAGAACGCAAAACCAAGGAAACCGACATCCTCGTAGAGGTCAATCTCGACGGGACGGGCACCTATGATATTCACACCGGGATCGGCTTTCTCGATCATATGGTGGAACAATTAAGCCGCCATTCGCTGATCGACGTGACCATGAAAGTCGACGGCGATCTGCATATCGACCAGCACCACACCACCGAAGACAGCGCCCTGGCTTTGGGGCAGGCCTTGGCGGCGGCGATGGGCGACAAGGGCGGCATCGGCCGCTACGGCGAAGCGCATTCGCCGATGGACGAGACGCTGGCGCGCGTTGTGCTCGATATTTCGGGCCGGCCCTATCTGGTGTGGAAAGCCCGTTTCACGCAGGAAAAGCTGGGCGAATGGGACACCGAGCTAATCGAGCACTGGTTCCACTCTGTCGCGCAGACAGCGGGTCTGACGCTGCACATCCAGCTGCTCTACGGAAGCAACAACCACCATATTTGCGAGAGCATCTACAAAGGTTTCGCCCGCGCGATGCGCCAAGCGGTGGAGCTCGACCCGCGCAAAGGCGGGGCGGTGCCTTCGACCAAGGGCCAGCTTGGTGGTTGAACGATCCGCAGGATCGCAAGGGCGACCGCCCGCCCGCAGCGGGGCCGCAGCGGAGCGGAGGCCGTCTAGCGAGGAAGCGCGCCCGGATGGGCATGCGCAAAACAAAAATGTCTGAAGCAATCGCCCTCATCGATTACGGCGCGGGCAACTTGCATTCTGTCTACAACGCCCTGAACGCTGCGGGAGCGGGGCACGTAGCTGTCACCGCCGATCCCAAGCTGGTGCGCGGCGCGCAGCGCATTGTGCTGCCTGGCGTGGGAGCTTTCGGCGCGTGCCGCAAGGGCCTCTGGGCGATCCCCGGCATGATCGAGGCGCTGGAAGAGCGCGTTATCGAGAAAGGCGTCCCCTTCCTCGGCATTTGCGTCGGGATGCAGCTGCTCGCCACACGCGGGCTGGAGCACGGCACGCATAAGGGGCTCGGCTGGATAGCGGGCGATGTGAAACTGATCGAGCGCACCGACCCGCTAATCAAAGTCCCGCATATGGGCTGGAACGATGTTGCGCTCACGCCGCATGCGCGGGCGCATCCGCCGCTGGAGGAGGGCGAGGCCTATTTCCTCCATTCCTACCACTTCGCGCCCGAAAATGGCCACGATATCGCCGCGATGACCGATCACGGCGGAGGCCTTGTCGCCGCGGTGGCGCGTGACAATATTCTCGGCGTGCAGTTCCATCCCGAAAAGAGCCAGCGTTACGGGCTGGATTTGCTCGCCCGGTTTCTGGAGTGGAAGCCATGATCGTATTCCCCGCCATCGACCTCAAAAGTGGCGAAGTCGTGCGCCTTGCCGAGGGCGATATGGATCGCGCCACTTTTTATGGAGACGATCCCGCCGCGCAGGCGATGATCTTTGCCGGGGCAGGCGCGCAGCATCTCCATGTGGTCGATCTCGACGGTAGCTTTGCGGGCGAGACGAAAAACCGCGAGGCGGTGGAGGCGATTGTCAAAGCCTTCCCCGGCTATGTCCAACTGGGCGGCGGCATCCGCAACGCGGCGCAGGTGGAAGCGTGGTTCAACCTTGGCGTGGCGCGCATCGTGATGGGTTCTGCCGCGCTCAAGAACCCCGATTTCGTCAAGGACATGGCGCGTGAATGGGAAGGCGGCATCGTTGTTGCCGTCGATGCGCGGGACGGCATGGTGGCGACCGAGGGCTGGGCTGAAGTATCCGACGTTCCGGTCACCGAGATGGCGCGCCGGTTCGAGGATGCGGGCGTTGCGAGCCTGCTTTTCACCGATATCGGGCGCGACGGGCTGCTGAAAGGCTGCAACGTGCAAGCGACGGTCGATCTGGCGCGCAGCGTGGATATTCCGGTTATCGCCAGCGGCGGCGTGAAAGGGCTGGACGACATCCACATGCTCGCGCTGCACCGCAACGAGGGGATCGAGGGCGTGATTACGGGGCGGGCGCTCTATGAAGGCCGGCTCGATCTGGCGACCGCGATTGCGATGGCGAACCGGTGATTCCGCTTTGGCTTCATATTGCTGCTGCGGTGAGCTGCATCATGTCCATTATCTGGGTTTGGCGCAGCTTCCTGTCTGGGAGCTTCTTCTCACCTGACGGCTATGCTTTCACGCGAAGTCGCGATCCGGTTGGATTCTGGGGTATGTTCGCTCTGTTCACCCTAGCCTGTGTATGCCAACTTCTTACCGTTGGATGGCTGACAATAGAGCGAATTATCACATGACCGTCCGCATCCGCGTCATCCCATGTCTCGACGTTGCCGACGGCCGCGTGGTGAAGGGTGTGAATTTCGTCGACCTTAAGGACGCGGGCGATCCGGTCGAGCAGGCGCAGGCCTATGATGCGGCGGGGGCGGACGAGCTGTGTTTTCTCGACATTTCCGCCAGCCATGAAGGGCGCGGGACGCTGCTCGATATTGTGCGCCGCACGGCGGAAGTGTGCTTTATGCCGCTAACCGTAGGCGGCGGCGTCTCGAGCGTGGAAGATGCGCGCAAGCTGCTGCTGGCTGGCGCGGACAAGGTGGCAGTGAACTCCGCTGCGGTGAAACGCCCCGAAATCATGGCCGATATTGCCGACCGGATGGGCAGCCAATGCGCGGTCGCCAGCGTGGATGCGCGCAGGGTCGAGCCAGGACGCTGGGAAATCTTCACCCATGGCGGGCGGCGCGCGACGGGCATCGATGCGCTCGAACATGCGGTCAGGCTCGCCGAACTGGGCGCGGGCGAATTGCTCGTCACCAGCATGGATGGCGACGGAACGCAGGCGGGATATGATCTCGCCCTCACCCGCGCCATCTCCGATGCGGTGAGCATTCCGGTGGTCGCGAGCGGCGGCGTCGGCAATCTCCAGCATCTGGTCGAGGGCGTCACCAAGGGCGGCGCAAGCGCGGTGCTGGCGGCGAGCATTTTCCACTTCGGAGCGCACACGATTGCCGAAGCCCACGCCGCCCTGCGTGCTGCCGGATTGCCTGCAAGAGGCGTCTGATTCGATACGACAATTTACACCTTCGCAGTCTGCCAGTGCCATGGCGGGACAGCCCCGCCAGCGCGCTTGTGCAATGCGGCAAAAAGGCGGATTTGCTGCCCCGCATGACACACTGGTTTGCCCCCGCCGCGCTTGTCCTGATCGCCGCTTCCCCCGCAGCAGCGCAGGGCTTTGCCCAAATTCCCGAGGCCAACAGCATCACGCTCTTCGCGCTCGGAGTGCTCGGCGTGATTGTCGGGCGGCGTTTGTCGACGCGCCGGTCGGACAGGGACGACTGACCGCTTGACTGTCCGGCGCGCCGTGGCAAGGCCGTGGCGATGGACACTCTCACCCGCCTCGAAGCCTTGATCGCCGCGCGCCGTAGCGCCGCACCCGATGCAAGCTATGTCGCCAGCCTGCACGCGAAGGGCCTGCCCAAAATCGCCGAGAAACTGGGCGAGGAAGCGACCGAAACCGTCGTCGCCGCGCTGGTGGGTGGCGATGCCGATCTGACCGGCGAAGCGGCAGACCTGCTGTTCCACCTGCTCGTGCTGCTCGGCGCAAAAGGGATTGCGCTCGCCGATGTTCTGGCCGAACTGGAGCGCAGGGAAGGCGTTTCGGGCCTCGCCGAAAAGGCCGCAAGGGGGGAAACCGCATGACAGTCGATCCGGCCAAGCCGTACGATCCAGACAATATCTTCGCCAAAATCCTGCGCGGGGAAATCCCCTGCAACACGGTGTATGAGGATGAGCACGCGCTCGCCTTCCACGACATCAACCCGCAGGCGCCGGTGCATATTCTGGTGGTGCCCAAGGGCGCCTATGTTAGCTGGGACGATTTTTCCGCCAGCGCGAGCGAAGCGGAGATCGCCGGTTTCGTGCGCGCGGTGGGCCATGTCGCGCGCGAGCAGGGGCTGGTGGTGCGCGGATACCGGCTGCTCGGCAATATCGGGCGCAATGGCGGGCAGGAAGTGCCGCATCTGCACATCCACCTGTTCGGCGGAGGGCCGCTGGGGCCGATGCTGGCGGGCTGATCCTCCGGCGCGCGTTCCGCCTACCGCAGCAAAGATTCGCTCTGCCGCTTAACCCTCTTTTTTTACGCCCGACCGCGCTGTAAGCGAGCATTCAGCCATGCGCGACCAATTGTATCCTCCCTCAGGTTTTATCGACGGGACGCGGCACCTTTATGCGGTGCGCGTTTTCTTTGAGGATACCGATTTGTCCGGCATCGCTTACCACGCCAATTACCTGAAATGGTGCGAACGCGCGCGCAGCGATCTGTTGCGCGTGCTCGGCATAGACCAGCGCGCGGCGATGGAAGCAGGGGAGGGCTATTACGCCGTCTCCGAAGCCAACATAAAGTGGAAACTTCCGGCGGGCCTTGACGATGTGCTGCTTGTGGAGACCACCTGCACAAAACTTCGCGCCGCCAGTGCGCATATGCTACAGCGCGTCATGCGCGGCGAGGAATTGCTCGCCGAGATTGCCATTACCGCCGCTTTTCTCTCCTCCGAAGGCCGCCCGCAGCGCCAACCTGCTGCCTGGCGCGCGGCCTTTGCAACTTTTGTCCAGAAAGACCCTGAATGAGCCTTTTTGCCACGCTTTCCGCCGCCGCCGCGGCTGCCCCCACGCGGCTCGATCCGGTCGAGCTGTTCATGGCTGCCGATATCATCGTGCAGGCGGTGATTGTCGGCCTGGTGCTTGCCTCGATCTGGGTGTGGGCGATCATTTTCGGCTTCTCGCTGAAAATGGCCAATGTGAAGCGCAAATGCAGCGCGTTTGAAGACGAGTTCTGGAGCAATGCCGATCTTGACGCGCTGCTCGACGGGCGGGGGAAGAAGGACAACCCCTCGGCGCGTATCGCCGCTGCCGGGATCAACGAATTCCGCCGCAGCCACAAGGCGGGCTTGCGCGATCGGGACGCGGCGCGCGCGCGCATTGCGCAGGCGATGGACGGGCAAGTGGCGTTCGAAGCCGATGCGCTGGCAGACCGGCTGGGTTTTCTGGCGACGGTCGGCTCGGTCGCGCCGTTTGTCGGTCTGTTCGGCACCGTTTGGGGCATCATGAACAGCTTCTTCCAGATCGGCATCCAGCAGAACAGCTCGCTCGCCGTGGTGGCGCCGGGGATTGCCGAGGCGCTGTTTGCGACCGCCATCGGCCTGTTCGCGGCCATTCCGGCGGTGATCGCCTATAACCGCCTCTCGCACACGGTGAACGGCTTCGAAGCGCGCATGACCCGCTTTGCCGACCGTGTGCACGCGCAGGTCAGCCGCGAAATGGAGGCGGTGTAGCCATGGCGATGGGTATCGCCTCCTCGGGCCGGAGAGGCCGCGGCAGCAAGCGCGCGCCGATGGCGGAAATCAACGTCACGCCGTTTGTCGATGTGATGCTGGTGCTGCTCATCATCTTCATGGTCACCGCGCCGCTGCTGGCGGCCGGAGTGCCGGTGAACCTGCCCGAAAGCCGCGCCAATCCGGTGGATCAGGAACCCGATCAGGTGAGCGTGACCATCGACCGCGAAGGCTTCATCTACATCGAATCCACCGATATCGAGAGTATGCGGGTGGAAACCGGATCGTTTCCCGAATTGCTCGAATCGCTGGCGGCGGGCGGGGGCGGGGAGCCGCCGCTTATCAATCTGCGCGCCGACCGCACGATTGACTATGGCCGCGTGATGGCGGTGATGGGCGAGCTCAATCGCGCCGGTTTCACCTCGATCTCGATGATTACCACCAGCGCGCCCGAACCTTCGGCGATGCCTGCTGGTGATTCCATCGAGAGCGTGGACAGTGTTCCGGCCGAGGTGATCGAAGAAGCCGCGCCGGTCAGTGACGGTTCAGCCGCTGAAAGCCAGCCTACCGGGTGATATGAGCAATCCCGCGTCCCTTTCCGGCGAAGAAGGCCTTGGCATCGGCGTGGCCGTTGTGGCGCACGGCGCGCTGGCGGCTTTGCTGGTGTGGCACGCAATGCAAGAGGTCGAGCCGATCAAGCCGCCCGAGCGGATCGATGTGAGCCTCGCGACCGAAATCAGCCTGGAAAGCACCGCGCCCGATCCCAGCGCCGAGCCTGCCGCCAGCTTTGCGCCGGTGGTGAGCGAATTACCCGCCCCGCCGGAGTCCGAACTGGCGCCGCCGGAACCAGAGGCTGTGCCGACGCGAACCCCGCGCACGACTGCGCCTCCGCCACGCCCAGCACCCACTGCCACCCGCAGCGCCGCGCCGCGACCCACGCCGACCCGCTCCAACGCGCCCCGCCCGACGCCTACGCCCAGCCGCTCGTCAGCACCGCGCCCTACACCAACGCCATCGCCTTCGCGACGTGGCGGCGGAAGCCGCTTTAATGAGGCCTTTAGCCCCGGCACAGGGACGCAAAACACCAATGACACCGGCCAGCCTGCGGCGAATTTCGGCCCGACCGAAGCAGCCTCGCTCAACGCCGCTATCCAGCGCGAATTGCGCCCGCATTGGACAGCGCCGCAGGGGGCGGATGCGGAGTTGCTCGTTACAGTTGTCCGCTTCCGCCTCAACCGCAATGGCAGCCTGAACGGGGAACCGTCCTGTATCCGACAGTCGGGCGAAACGCCCAGCAACCGCGCGCAAGTCTCTGTGCATTGCGAGCGCGCCGTCCGCGCCGTCCGGCTTGCTGCGCCTTTCAATTTGCCCGAACAGTTCTACGATCAATGGCGTACCGTTACGTCCCAATTCGACCGAAGGTTGTGAGTGATGAAAAAGCTTGTTTTTGCCGCGCTGTTTTTCGTCTTCGGAGCCGTGCCCGCGATGGCGCAGGAAGCCGATCCGGATGATGAGGGCGGCATCTCGGTTGTCGTCACCGACGATTCGGCATGGCAGGATATCGGCATCGCCATCGCCTCCTTCGCCACCAATCGGGATGTGGCCACCCCCGCCAATGCGAACGGCACCGCCGCGCTGGGGTTTGAGCTGGCGAGCGTCGTTTACAACGATCTGCGCTTCAACGGCCTGTTCCGCCCTGTCGGCCCCGATGCGCTGCCGCGCCCGACCTATGCCCAGACGACCGCGCCTGCCTGGAGCACGTGGAGCGGGCGTTCGGCAGAAATGCTCGTCCACGGCTTTGTCCGCGCCAATGACAACGGCAATCTGACCGTCGGCTGCTATCTGTATGACGTCGTGTTGCAGACCGAGCTGGTGCGCGAAGGCTGGGAAGTCGCGCCCGGCGAATGGCGCCGTGCCGCACACCGCTGTGCCGATCTCGTCTATTCGCGCCTCTCGGGCGAAAGCCCGTTCTTTGACAGCCGCATCGCCTATATCGCAGAGACCGGGCCGAAGGATAACCGCGTGAAGCGGCTCGCCATTATGGATAGCGACGGGGCCAACCACCGCTTCATAACCAACGGCCAGTCAACCGCGCTTTCGCCCCGCTACTCGCCCGATTATTCGCGCATCGCCTACCTCTCCTATCAGGACGGCAATCCGCGCATCTATGTCTACGAAATCGACAGCGGGCGGCAGACTCTGGTGACCGAGAGCAGCAATCCGACCTTCGCCCCGCGCTGGAGCCCCGATGGCCGCTACATCCTCTATTCCATGGCGGTGGCGGGCAATACCGACATCTACCGCATCCGCGCAGATGGCTCCGGCACGCCGCTGCGGCTCACCAACCAGCCTTCAATCGAAGTGGGCGGTTCCTTCTCCCCCGATGGCAGCCGGATCGTGTTCGAAAGCGACCAGTCGGGCAGCCAGCAATGCTATGTGATGGATGCCGACGGCACCAATCAGCGGCGCATCAGCTTTTTCGGCGGCCGCTGTGCCAGCCCCGAATGGAGCCCGCGCGGTGACCAGATCGCCTTCACTCACATTGCCGGCAATTTCCGCATCGCGGTGATGACGCCGGAAGGACGCAATATGCGACAGTTGACCGATGCTTGGCACGACGAAGGCCCCAGCTGGGCGCCCAATGGCCGCATCATCCAGTTCTTCCGTACCGAGCAAGGTTCGGGCGATTCCGCGATCTATCAGGTGGATCTCACCGGAGAGAACGAACGTCGCCTGCGCACGCCGGTGGGAGCATCAGACCCGGCATGGGGGCCGGTTCTGAACTGACAGCGTTTTATACCCCAAAGGGCCGCATGATCCAAGGAGAGCGATATGAAGAAGCGTAATATGATTGCCCTGTCCCTCACCAGCGCGCTGGCGCTCGCCGCGTGCAGCCGTACGCCGCCCGAAAGCACCCCGCCCGTGCCGCAGGATGTTGCGACCAATACGCCCACCACTGGGAGCACCACGCCGGTCTCCACCGTGCCGCTGCCCGGCAGCCAAGCACACTTCGCTTCAGCGATGATGGGGGCGGATACGATCCTGTTCGATACTGATCGCTTCAACATCGATAGCGAGGACGCGGCGGCTCTGCGCCGTCAGGCCGAATATCTGCTGCAATATCCCACCGCCACTGCCACGGTAGAAGGCCATGCGGACGAACGCGGCACGCGCGACTATAACCTTGCGCTGGGCGAACGCCGCGCCAATGCGGCGAAGAACTATCTGGTTAGCCTGGGCGTGCCCGAAAGCCGCTTGCGTACGGTGAGCTATGGCGAAGAACGCCCGCGCGCGACCGCTTCGAACGAAGCAGCCTGGGCGCAGAACCGGCGTTCGGTGACGGTGATGATCGGCCGCTGAGCTATTCGCCAAGCACGATAAAGGGCGCGTGGACTTCGGTCTGCGCGCCTTTTTCGTGGGCGGCATAGGCGTTATCTGGCGAAGGCGTGGGCGTCGCAAGCACGGCAAAGCTCGCCATCGCCATGATCGATGCGGCTGCGGAAATGGCCAGTTGCTTGCTCACAATTTGTCCTTGGTTGTCACCGCTGCGGACTAGCGCGCCAGCGCGATGGTGCATTGCAGCATTATGTGAACAGACGTTGCACACCGATGAACGGTTCCCGCCCATGGACTAAAGTCCAAGCAAGGCAGCAACAAGGTTCACCAATCGCCTCGGCTCGCCTATAGGCCTCGCATGAACAGTGTTTCGAGCCTTTCCTGATGGCACGCTCCAACGATTGGGGCTTCCCGCGCTGGCGCGGTTATGAAGACAGCCGGGAAGCTGTCGAAGTGCGCTTGTGCGACCGCTATGGCTGCAACGAGAAGGGCGATTGCCCCGCTCCGAAAAGTCCCAACAGCAAGGAACGCTGGTATTTCTGCCAGCGCCATGCAGCCGAATACAACAAGGGCTGGGACTATTTCGAAGGGCTCGACAAGGAAGAGGCGAAGGCCCGCGCCAAGGCCGAACAGACCGAGAGCGCAGGCTATGCCGAGGCGCAACATTACGGCTGGGCGAGCAGCGGCGACGGCTCCCGCTCAGCCGATGAAATGCGCGCGCTCGAAGTGCTGGAGCTGGAAGCCGATGCCGATTTCGACGCGATCAAGCGCGAATGGCGTGCGCGGGCAAAGAAGGTTCACCCGGATGTGAAGCCGGGGGACAAGGCCGCTGCGGACGAATTCCAGAAGCTTCAGCTCGCCTATGAAGTGCTGAAAGCTGCCGAGGAACGGCGCGTCTGGAAAGGCTGATCCGAAAAGGCTGGCTGGGGCCTTAGCGCGCGCCGATCCACGAACCGACAAAGCGGCGGTTATCGGCATCGGCAGGATCATCATCGGTTACCGAGAACACCAGAAACGCCTCTTCGCGGTTTGGCCCGGCCAGTGAGCCGGCAAATTCGCCGTCGAGGCCGAAAGTGTTGTCGTCGATATCACCAAAGAACGTGCCGTTGGTCGTAACATCATCGGTCATCACCAGCGTGGCGACGCGGGTGGAGACGTTGTTTACGGTTTCGAAGATTTCGATCGTGATTGTCACCGTGTCCGCCGCGGTGGCAGTTGCGCCCGGCGTGACAACCAGATTGGTCGCGGTGACGGTCAGAATGCCCGAAGGAGTCACTCCCGGTGCGCCGCCAAAAGCCTCTGCGGTTCCGGTATAGGTGAGCGCAGCAGTGATGTCGTCAGTCGTCGTCACCGGATTGAAGAACAAGGACGAGCGGCGGCTGCGCAGCGTGCCCGCCACATTGTCGCGGGTGAACGCCTGGTCGTCCAGATCATAGGTTACGCGCATGATGTGGGTGGCAGGCAGGAACAACGTGAGCGCCTCGTCCCCGCGCGCATAGCGGCGTTCGGTCGCGCTGACGCTCACGAAATCGGCAGCGGCGAACACCAGCAGAGTGGCGATATCGGGAAAGCCGAAGCTGGCCGTATCGGGCGTCGTGTCCAATTCGATCACGGCCGTGCCGTTGACCCGTGCCGCGCTGCTGAACACTTCGCTGGTGCTGCCATCGGGCGTGAAGAAGCCGACAATCGCGTTGGTATTGGCGGAGCTGGCCGCAAAATCCTGCGTCACCGAAAAGGCAATCGGTGCGGTAGAGGTCGGCGTCGGCGTCGGGGTTGGGGTGCTCGTATCCGCAGAAGTCGGCGTGGGCGTTGGCGTTTCGTCATCGCCGCAAGAAGTAACCAATACGCCAAGTGAAGCAGCGCCAAGCAGAAGACCGATTTTCCGGAGCACGATAATTCCCGTCTGTAACCCGTAGAGCAATGCGACCTTTACGCCGCCGAACCTGTCCCTTAGCTGTCTGGCACGGCGCGGGGCAAGCGGCGTTTGCCGCTTAATGTGCCACTCGCCGCGTCAGCCGATCCGCTGGGCGATGCCATTGGCCAGCATTTCACCCATTTGCGGCCCCTGTTCGGGGTAGAGATAGGGCTCGATCATCTCCACTTCGATCACCGCCATGCGCCCGTCATCCAGCCGCAGCATATCGACGCGGGCATAGAGCGGGGCGGGGAAAGGCAGCTTGGCGATCACATCGGCGGCGGCTGCAACTTGCCCGGCTTCCGGCGTGATCGCCAGCTCGCTCCCGCCATACATCGACTGGATACGATATTCGCCCGGCTGTGCCTGTTTCAGGATCGCGTGGCTGAACGCGCCGTCGAAGAAGAGGAACGAATACTCGCCTTCCTCGCGAATCGCATGCTGTAACGGCTGGATCATCGCGGGCCGGTCAAAACGCCAACCGGCGGCAGGCGGTGCGGCACGGGAGAACATCTCCTGCCCCATCGCGCCCGCACCCACCTGCCGCTTGATGACCACGCGGTCGCAGCCGAAATGATCGAAAGCGCGGGCGATATCCTCCGGCCCTGCGGCATCGGGCCACAAAGTCGGGATCGTCACCGCGCCCGCTTCGGCGAGTTCGCGCAAATAGGCCTTGCCGATATTCCAGCGCACCACTTCAGGCGGATTGCAAACGACGATGCCGCGCGCCGCCAGCGTGTCGAGGCGGGTGAGGAATTCCTCTTGCCTGTCCTGATAGTTCCACGATGTGCCGATCATCACAAGCTCGATACCGGTAAAGCTCTCGAGCGGCCCCACCCAGTCGAGTTCGACCATGCCGATGCCGTGCGCCGCCAGAGCAGGCGCGAGCGCGGCAACTTGCAAATCATGCTCGAAAGCATCGCTGCGGCGGATGGGGGAGCCGGGGAGGGTGGTCTCGCAGGCGAGGAACCCCACCCGCACCGGCAATCCGCTCATACCGCGTCCAGCGCTTGCGCGAAGTCGGCGATCAGATCGTCCGCATCTTCGATCCCGATGGAAATGCGCACCAGATTGTCGGTGATCCCCAGCATTGCCTTGCGTTCATCGGGCACCGATAGGTGCGTCATGCTGGCCGGATGGCTGGCGAGCGTTTCGGTCCCACCCAGGCTCACCGCCAGCTTGGCGACTTTGAGCGCGTCGAGGAAGGCAAAGCATTCCGCCTCCCCGCCCTTGATAAACACCGAGAAGGTGGAGCCTGCGCCCAAACAGTGGCGGTCGTAAATGTCCTGCTGGCGCGCATCCGCAATCATCCCGAGATAACCGAGGCCTTCCACCTTGGGGTGGCTTGTCAGGAATTCGCACACCTTCGCCGCATTTTCGCCCGCGCGCTGCATCCGCAATTCCACGGTTTCGAGCGAGCGCAGCAGCATCCATGCGGTGTGCGGATCGGCGATGCCGCCCATCGTGTTGCGCAGAGCGCGCACCGCATTCACCCACTTCTTGCCGCCCGCAATACTGCCCGCGACCAGATCGGAATGCCCGCCGACATATTTGGTGAGCGAATAGACCACCAGATCGGCACCGTGTTCCAGCGGGCGCTGCCACAGGGGGCCGAGGAACGTATTGTCGATCGCAATCGGGCAGCGGTCCGGATCGAAGTGCGCATCGCGCGCATCGCGCACCGCTTCGATATCGACCAGCGCATTGGTCGGGTTGCCGGGGCTTTCGAGATAGATCAGCGGCACTTCGCCGCCCTGCGCCTCGGCCTTGGCCTTGGCTTCCACCATAACGGCGTCCAGTTCTTCGCGCGTCGCACCGGCGGGGAAGGCGATATAGGTGACGCCGTATTTCGCCATCACCTTCGCAACGAAGCCTTCGGATGCGGCGTAAAGCGGGCCGGAATGCACGATCACATCGCCCGCATTGCACGCCGCTAGCATCAGCACGGCAATCGCGGTCATGCCGCTGGAGAAGCACAAAGCATCCTCCGCCCCGTCCCAGATGGCGAGGCGGTCTTCGAGGATTTCCTGGTTCGGCCCGTTGAAACGCGAGTAGACCAGCCCTTCCGCGCCGCCGGGTCGCTTGCCGGTAATGCCTTCAAAATGCCGCTTGCCCGCCGCTGCATTCTCGAACGCGAAAGTGCTGGTGAGGAAAATCGGGGCTTTGAGCGATCCTTCGGAGAGCGCCGGATCGAACCCGTGGCCCATCATCAGTGTGGACGGCTTCAGCGGGCGGCCGCCGATTGTCGTCACCTTGGGCTTGGGCTTGCGGCGCGGGGTGGGGGGAGTGACGGAACCCAAGGGGTCATCGCGCGGATCGTCGTGCTGGTCGGCCATGATGCTGGCATCCTTCCATGTGTTTCACCCCTAGGAAGGCAGGGGCCATACGGCCTGCCGCGCCACCCGCTCCTAACCTCCACAGAAGCGCAACTGCCCGGCAACCGGTTTCACGCGCAATTATATTGAGCGGCGAGTCGGGGCAAGCCTCAGTGGATCAGTGGGCCCACAGCGAAGACGACGCCGACAATCAGGAACGCGCCGAGTACGTCCAGCGTCAGCCCCGCTTTGATCAGGCGCGGCAGCGCGACGCGGCCCGTTGCCCAGGCAATCGCATTGGGGCCGGTGCCCGCGGGGAGGACAAAGCCCCAGCTCGCCGCCAGCGCCACCGGCATGGCGAGAAGCAGGATCGTTTCGGTGTCTCCGCCCAGCGCCACTGCCAAGGCCGCGACCACGGGCATGATCCCGCTCGCGGTCGCCACATTGCTGGCAAATTCGGTGACGAGGATCACCATCGCCACCAGCGCCAGCGCGATCACGACCAGCGGCACACCCGCCAGCGGCAGGAGCGCCTGCCCCAGCGAATCTGCCAACCCCGTGCGCGTCATCACCCCCGCCAGCGCCAGCCCGCCGCCAAACATCAGCAAGACGCCCCACGGTGCCTGATCCGCCTCGCGCCAATCGAGCAGGCGGCGGCCCGTGCCATCGGGCAGCACGAACAGCGCCAGGCTGGCGGCGATGGCGATGGTGCCATCGGTGAGCGAGTCGTCAGGGAGGTAAGGCCCGACAAAGCTGCTCAGCATCCATGCGACAAAGGCCGCAGCAATCACCGGCACAACGCGCCGTTCCGCGCTGCTCCATTCCCCCGGCGGATCAATCGCCGCGCGTGCGGCGCGTATATCGAAGGGGTGATCGGCAATCCGCTGCACCTTGGCGATGATGATCGCGGCAAGCGGCACGCCCATCAGCACAACCGGCAGGCCGAACAGCGACCATGTGGCGAAGGTGATTTGCAGGCCGGAAATCTCGCGCAACAGGTCTGCCCCGATGGCGTTGGTGGGGGAGCCGATGATAGTGCCAAGCCCGCCAATTGACGCTGCAAAAGCAAGGCCCATCGGCAAGGCTCCAAATAACCCCTCATTATGGGGAGCGTCCTCTTCTCCCATCGCACCACCTGCCAGCACTGCCAGCACCATCGGCATCATGATGAGCGCGGTCGAGGTGTTGCTGATAATTCCGGAAAGGATCGCCGCCGCCGCCATAAATCCCAGTAGCAGCCCGAACTCGCCCCCGCGCCCGCCGGTCGTGTCGAGGATCCACGCCGCCAGCCGCTTGTGCAGCCCTGTCCGTTCGATAGCGAGGGCGATAAAGGCCCCGCCCAGCAGCAGGAAGATGATCGGAGAATAGTAATCCCCCGCCACATCATTCGCACTGCCCCCGCCGAAGAACGGTGCAATGGTGAAAGGAAGGAGGCCGGTCACCGGCAGCGGCACCGCCTGCGTCGTCCACCACACCGCCATCCACGCGGTCAGCCCCGCCGCTGCCCAAGCGGGCGCACCCATGTCTCCGGGCGGCGTGGTGAGCAGGGTCAGGATAAACAGCGCCGGGCCTAGCCAGAAGCCGATGCGTTCTGCGGTCATAGCCTTCGCATTTCCCTCATCCCCGTTTTGTGGCACGAGTGTTAAGCGGAAACGGGATAATCGCAAGGGAGGGGATAATGGCAGAAGGCAAAGTCGTTGGAATTGGCGGGCTCTTCATCCGCTCGGCCGATCCGCAGCGCTTGGCGGCATGGTACCGCGACCACCTCGGCATCGCGGCGACTGCCAGCGGGGAGCCGACGCCCGAAGGCGAATGGGTGTGGATGCAAGAAGCCGGGCCAACGGTGTTTGCGGGCTTCAAGGCGGATAGCGATTACTTCGCGGCAGACCGGCAAGTGATGCTCAATCTGCGGGTGGAAGGGCTGGAGGCGCTGTTGGAGAAGCTGGCCGAAGCAGGCGTGGAGCACACCCACCGCGAAGGCATGGACGGCGTCGGCGAATTCGCCCGCATCGAGGACTGCGACGGCAATCCGGTGGAGCTTTGGGAGGCGGGGTGATGCGGCTGGTGGTCGCAGTTATCGGATTTCTGGCACTTGCCGCTGGCTGTTCTCCTAACCCTGAGAACGACCGAGTGACTATCGAAGTCGCCGATGGGACACCGGCAGAGGCGCTACTTGGACATCCCGGAGTAAGGCCCGTTAGCAAGTGGGAAAACTATGGTGATTGCTCAAACGGAGACCGGAGTTTGGGCGGTAGCCAGAACTTCTCTGCGACGGCTTTCCACCACCTCCAAGGCGACAGAGTATCTTGTCTGGACGGCACAACTCTATTCGTACTGTTCCGCGATGACGACGGCCCCAGCTATGATCAATTGTATTTTCGAGTGAATGTTGGACACGACGGATGCGAGACCCGTCTCGAGTGGGAATTGCCGTCCGCTGACTTTGAAACGAAATCCGATGCAGAAAACTTTGCCACGGTCGACCGCGAAACTCGCCTTCTTCTTTCGGGAGTCAGCGAAGCATGCGGTTCCGAGCTACGCTCACCGGAGGATTTTGGGCAATTTCAACGACAGGTTCATGAAATTTTCGAGGTCGTTCGTCGTCAGCGCGATGTGAACGCGCGTACTGTCGATGGCGTCATTCCACCCCACTTGCGAAACTAACCCCTAGCGTCCCCCTGCATCCCTTGGCAGAACGCACCGTATGGCTGTCAAAACCGTAGCAATGCTCACCGCCGGGGGGCTCGCGCCCTGTCTTTCTTCCGCTGTTGGCGGGTTGATCGAGCGGTATACCGAGGTCGCGCCCGACATCCGGCTGATCGCGTACCGCAACGGCTATGCCGGACTGCTGACCGGCGATTATGTCGAAGTGCCCGACAGCGTTCGTGCAACCGCTGGAAGACTCCATGCTTTTGGCGGCTCACCCATCGGCAACAGCCGGGTCAAGCTTACCAATGTCGATGACTGCGTGAAGCGCGGGCTGGTTCAGGAAGGGCAGAACCCGCTCGCGGTCGCCGCAGAGCAGTTGACGCGCGACGGAGTGGATGTGCTCCACACCATTGGCGGGGACGATACCAATACGGCGGCTGCGGACTTGGCGGCCTATCTGAAAGTCAATGGCTACGCGCTCACCGTGGTCGGTCTGCCCAAGACCATCGATAATGACGTGATCCCGATCAAGCAGTCATTGGGCGCCTTCACGGCGGCGGAGCAGGGCGTGGTCTATGCCCGCAACATCATTGCCGAACACTCGGCCAACCCTCGTATGCTCATCGTGCATGAGGTGATGGGTCGTCACTGCGGCTGGCTCACCGCCGCCACCGCCGCTGCGCATCACGACTGGGTTAAAGCTGCGCCCTTTGCCGAGTGGCCCGAAAACGCTGCAGCGCGCTGGGATGTGCACGGGGTCTACATCCCCGAACGCGCTTTCGACATCGCTGCCGAAGCGGCGCGATTGCGCGCGGTGATGGACGCGCAGGACGGGGTGAACCTGTTCATCTCCGAAGGCGCGGGGGTGGCAGAGATCGTCGCCGCGATGGAAGCGGCGGGCGAGGAGGTGCCGCGCGATGCCTTCGGCCATGTGAAATTGGACAAGGTGAACCCCGGCCAATGGTTCGCCACCAAGCTGGCTGAAGCGGTGGGCGCGGAAAAGGTGCTGGTGCAGAAATCGGGCTATTTCTCCCGCTCGGCCCCGGCCAACGCCGCGGACCTCGCGCTGATCCGTGCCTGCACCGATTACGCGGTGGACGCGGCCCTGCGCGGCGAGTCCGGCGTGGTGGGGCAAGACGAGGAACGCGGCGATACCCTGCGCGCCATCGAATTTGCCCGGATCAAGGGCGGGAAGCACTTCGATCCGTCGCAGGACTGGTTTGTGGAGCTGCTACGCGAGCTGGGGCAGGGTTAGGCGCAAAGCTGCTCGCACCTCTTCTCCCCTCCCTAAGGGGAGGGGTCGGGGGTGGGGGTACGACATCCGAGCTGTTGCGCCGCTTCAGGAACGTGGAGCCCCCATCCCAACCCTTCCCCCTAGGGAAGGGCTTTTGTGTGCTAGGCCTATTTCGGCGACAGCACCATCAGCATCTGCCGCCCTTCCAGCCTTGGGAAGGCTTCGATCTTGGCGGTTTCGGCCATATCGTCCTGTACCCGCTTCAGCAGGTCCATGCCCAAGTGCTGGTGCGCCATTTCGCGGCCACGGAAGCGCAGGGTGACCTTCACCTTGTCGCCATTGTCGATAAACTTGTTCATCGCGCGCATCTTCACATCGTAATCGTGATCATCGATGTTGGGACGCATCTTGATTTCCTTGATGTCCTGCGTCTTCTGCGACTTGCGCGCGGCGTTGGCCTTTTTCTGCGCTTCGTAGCGGTACTTGCCGACATCGAGGAATTTGCACACCGGCGGGTTCGCATTGGGCGAAACCTCGACAAGATTGAGGCCAGCTTCGTTGGCCTGCTCGATCGCTTCGTTGGTGTACATCACGCCAAGGTTCTCGCCCTCGCCATCAATGACGCGGACTTTCTCTGCTTGGATGAAGTGATCGTATTTCGGGCCGGATTTGATCGGCGGTGCCATAGTGCGGCGGGGTGGACGTGGTATGTTGCTGCTCCTGAAATTGCGGATTGTGCGCGCTATGTAAGGCGAAACGGCGATAAACGCCAGAGCTTCAAGCGGCGTTTCTATACAAGGGAAATCTTGCCAGCTTCTTGCCTGCCGGAACCAGCGCATCAACGCTGTTTGCGGGTTGCAGCGCGGCGAGGATCGCGGGGTCTGCGGCATCCATCCCGCCGGTCAGCGCGCCGAAGGCGGGGAGGATCATGCGGCCTGCACCATTCTCGCTCGACGAGACGACCGCGCACGCGCGGCGAATCCGGCGATTGCGGATTTCGACCTGTAGCTTGGGGTGGAAATGGCCGGAGAGTTCGGGTCGCGTCTCGCCCGGCTTGGCGATGTGGCGCAGCACGGTGCCGCCCACCTCCAGCTCCTCGACCACCGTGCCGCCCGATTTCGCCTCCATCTCGCTATCATGGTTGCCGGTAATCCACACCCAGTCGACCGCGCGGGTAAGGGCGGCGAGCATTCCGGCGGCGTGTTCCTCCAACCGCTGCGAGCCATCCGAATCGTGAAAATTGTCCCCCAGCGTATACACCCGCCGCGCGCCCGTCAGCCGAATCGCATCGGCCACCCGTTCCAGCGTCTCGCGGCTGTCATAGGGGGGCAGCATCTGCCCGTGGCGGGCGTAGAAGCTCGCCTTTTCCAGATGCAGATCGGCCACCAGCAGCGCATTCTCCCCCGGCCAGAACAGCGCCTTTGCGCCGCCGTGCTGCGGCACCAGCACGAATTCGTCGCCGCAAAAGGGGAAGGTGAACGAAAGGGGAACCATGACTTCTTACTGACAATCTTGAGGGAGTTGCACAAGCCTCCTTTTCCGTTTGTCCTGAGCTTGTCGAAGGACTGCTTTTTCTTCTAGTGGTGTTTCCAAAGAGAAGGGCAATCCTTCGACAAGCTCAGGATGATCGGTTTTCTTATGGATTGGACGAACGAAACCCAGCAGGCCCGCACATGGTTTGAAAGCCTGCGCGATCAAATCTGCGCAGCCTTCGAATCAATCGAGCGCGATGCAGGCTCTGACGCCAGCTTCGCATACACTGCGTGGGACCGCGAGACCGAGGACGGCTCGCATGGCGGCGGCGGCACGCAGGGGCTGATGAAGGGCAAGGTGTTCGAGAAGGTCGGCGTCAACGTCTCCACCGTTTCCGGCACCTTCTCTCCGCAATTCGCCGCGCAAGTGAACGGCGCGAGCGAGGAGCATCCGCATTTCACCGCCACCGGCATTTCGCTGGTCGCGCATATGCGCAATCCGCATGCGCCCAATGTGCATATGAACACCCGATTCCTGACGACGCAGAAGGCGTGGTTTGGCGGCGGGGCGGATTTGAACCCCGCGCTGCCTTACGCCGAGGACACCGAGGCCTTCCACGCCCGCCTGCGCGCGGCCTGCGCGGCGCACAACCCGACCTATTACGACCGTTTCAAGCAATGGGCGGACGAGTATTTCTTCATTCCCCACCGCAATGTGGCGCGCGGCGTGGGCGGGATTTTCTACGACCATCTGGAATGCGACGACGATCCGAGCTTCGACCGCAACTTTGCCTTCACCCGCGATGTGGGCGAGGCCTTCCTCGATATCTACCCCAAGCTGGTCCGCGGGCGGATGGATATGGAATGGAACGACGCGGAAAAGCTGCAACAACTCGAATGGCGCGGTCGCTATGCGGAGTTCAATCTGGTGTATGACCGGGGGACGCTGTTCGGCCTGAAGACCGGCGGCAATATCGACGCGATTTTGATGAGCCTGCCGCCTGAGGCGGTTTGGAGTTAGGTCCATTTTGGAGATAGAACAAAAAATGAATCTAGCACTCTTCTTGCGAGAGTGCTAAGGAATGCGAAACAAAAGAATCAAGGGGAGGGTCTGAACCGCATCTTGCGAGGAGATTCGTATGTCTAAGAAGACGATCCACTTGAGTAAGATTTTGAAGTTTTTTGCACTTCCAGAGAACAAACTGATTTCTGAGCTAAGAACCGAGTTGCGCCGCGAGCGAGATAGACTCGATGGTTCAGATGAAGGCGGGATGGACTTTTACACTCCATTCTGGGCAGATGCGAAAGACCATGTAAAAGGCAAAGCCCAGTTGACCGAGTTGACTACCATAAGGGTGGAGGCTTCGGGTCAGAGGAAGAACCTGTATCCAAAACTATGTGCCGGTTTCTTGAAGTGGTTTGACGGCCTAAAGCGAGCGACTAACGAAACAGTCGGTTGGTCAGACGCAAAGTTTCACAAGCATGTTGAGTTTTCGGACATGGCTTTAGTCGTCAAGGTCGACAATCTTATTGGCCTCGAGATTGGAAAAGATAAATTTCGGTTAATTTACCCATACTTCGCTAAAGCCCCGCCCTTGAGTGAGCAGTGGGCGCGTGTCGGCCTCTGGATGATGACAGAAGCCTTCCCCGATCTTTCGATAGTCGAGATGGACGTGTTGGATGTTCTTCGAGGTACAGGATTTCGAGGAGCCAACCTGAGCTTAAAGGGCAATGAGGAGTTTCTTTTTCGGAGCAGGTACGAGGAGATACTCCAGATGTGGAATGAGTTGAGGCCAGAATACGGACTCCCGTAATGTAGACTACTCCCCAGAATAAACCCGCACCCAGTCCACTTCCATGCTGATCTCGCCCGCCGCGATCCGGTCGGCTGTCGCTTGCGGCATTCCCACATAGGGCTCTGTAATGCCGTTGATCTTGCGCGGGTAGATGCCGCCCACGGCGAAGTTCAGGATCACATATTGGGGATGATCGAACACCCATTCGCCGAAGAATTCGGTGTTGGCCTTGGGCACGCGGAAGGTCAGCACGTCGTCCACGTAGAAGCGGATTTCCTCCGGCGTCCATTCGGCGGCGTAGACGTGCCAGTCGGTGACGTCCGTGCCTTCAGGGAAATACTGCCGGTCGGCAATGCCCATATCGCCCGAATAGCCGGGGCCGTGCACGGCGACGCCTGTCCAGTCGGCCTCGCCGATATATTCCATAATGTCGATCTCGCCCTCGCTCGGCCAGGGCGCATCGCCCAGCAGCCAGAAGGCGGGCCACACGCCGGTCGCATCGGGCATCCGGATGCGCGCTTCGGCGCGGCCATAGGTGAATTCGAAATTGCCGATGCTCTCGATCCGGCCGGAGAGGAAATCGGCATTGCGTTCGGCATTGGTATCTTGCCCCGGCTGGAACACCGGGCGCAGCACCAGAACGCCGCCATCCGCGCCTTCTACATTGTCGGCGAACTGGATCGTTTCGGGCGAATCGACATAGGCCTGCTCTTCCTGGTTGACCCAGAATTCCATGCCGACCGGCGTCCACTTGCTGCGGTCGAGCTCGCCGGTGTTGAATTCGTCAGCAAAGATCAGCTCGCGATCCGCGCGCAAGGTGGGTGACGCGCCATCACCGCCCGCCGGAGCGGTCGCCTGACAGGCGGTGAGGGTGAGCGCGGGAAGCAGGGCGAGCGAGGATGTGAACGTTCTCATATCAAAGATGTAACGCGCGCGCCCGCGCTTGTCACGCGCCTTTCTTAAGGCCCTACGGCGTTTCGATTGTCTCCATCGCACCGGCAATATTGCCCAGCGCCATATACCCGGGCCGGACCGGGCTGCTGCGGTAGAGCGCCCGTAGATAGGCGCGGTCGAACTCGGTCATGCGCTGCTGGGCAGAGCCGCCCTCCGCTCCCGGTGCGAACAGCCTCAAGACGGTCGCGACGGACCCTTCGCCTTCGGGCGGCTGCGTGTGGGCAAGCAGCCGCATCGTCGCATAATCGGCGAGCGCATGGCTGTCGATTTCGGCCAGTGCAGCGCGCTCGACCAGAACGACCGACAGCTCGATGTCGGTGCGGATGGCAAGTTCGAGGCGCGACGCGCTTTCGCGCTCGTTCACGGGTGGATTGATAGCGCTGCCCCGAGTAATCGGGCCGCGTGTCAGGGCCTCCTGGAATTCCGACGCCATGTAGAACCCGTCGGGCAGTGTGACTCCGGTTGCCGGATTGCGTGTCGAAATCAGGTTCCAGCCGCGAGCCGCGCCTTCCTCGCCGCGCACCTGACGCAGCTGGAATCGCGTGAGATGGCGGGTGAGGAAAGAATCCTCCTCGAGAAGCTGCTCGAACGTGGCATTGGCATCTTCGACGACGATCACCCAGACATTGGCGCCGCAATCAGGCTCGTCCGACACCGGAATGTCCGCCTCCAGCGCGTTGAACACAATCCGGTCGAGCACGGCCTGCGCATTCTCTTCGGTCATGCCCCAGACGCCGGGGCAGACGGGGCGCTGGAAACGCGCAAGGGGGAACTGCGCCGAAAAGGAGCCTACCGTAATTTCTCGCGCGGTGCTGCGCACGTCGGCGGTCTCTATGCTCTCGCCTTGGACGGTGATCGTATTCTGCGCAATGGACGGTGTGGCTGCCAGGAACGGGAGCGCGGTTGCCATCCCGCAAGCGATTCTAAAGTATTGGTGAAAATCCGGCATCCTTGAGTTTCACTTTCTGGTCAGGTTCCCAATCCTACGGCGTTTCGATGTTCTCCATCGCACCGGCAATATTGCCCAGCGCCATGCGCGCAGGCCGCGTCGGGCTGCTGCGGTAGATGGCACGGAGATAGGCGCGGTCGAACGCGGTCATCCGCTCGGGCGCGAATTCGCCCGCTTCACCCGGCGCGAACAGCGTCAGCACGGTCGATACAGGACCGTCTTCCGATGGCGGTTCGGTATAGGCGAGCAGCCGCATGGTCGCGTAATCGGCCAGCGCGACGCTATCCACGCCCGCCAGCGCGGAGCGTTCGACCAGCACGACCGACAATTCGATGTCGGTACGGATTCCCAGATCGAGCCGCGAAATGCGGTTCACCTCGTTGACCGGCGGCGGGGTGCCGTTGGTGATAGCTTCCTGAAACGCGCTCGCCAGTTCAAACCCGTCGGGCTGGACGACGCCGGTTTCCGGATTGCGGGTGGAGATAAGGTTCCAGCCGCGCACCGCGCCCTCCTGATCGCGCACCTTGCGCTCCTGATAGCGGGTGAGGTGGCGGGTGAGGAAGGAATCCTCATCGCGCAGCCGTTCGAAGGTGGCGGGCGCATCATCGACCACGATCACCCAGACATTCGCGCCGCAATCAGGCTCGTCCGACACCGGAATGTCAGCCTCCAGCGCGTTGAACACGATCCGGTCGAGCACGGCCTGCGCGTTTTCCTCGGTTAGACCCCACACGCCGGGGCATACGGGGCGCTGGAAGCGGGCGATCGGCACCTGCGCGGAGTAGGAACCGATGGTGATATCGCGCGCGGTGTTGCGGATGTCGGCAGTTTCGATCCGCTCGCCCTCAACGATGATGGCGTCCTGCGCCAAAGCGGGGGCCGCCACGAACAGCGGGAGCGCGCACGCCAAGGCGGCGCTGCGGCGGAGGAAGCGATTGAGAGGCATCGGATCGGGTCTCGCTCTTAAAAGGAAAGCGCGCGCATAACACGCTGCGCTCGCTGGATAATGCCTGAACGATAGCAAAGTTTCCCGCATTATGCTCTCGTTCAAGTGCCTAATCCTATCGACAGATGGCAGGGTAAGATGACAGCGTGAGATGACAGGGCACGATTGCGCGCCTATGACACGCGCCCGACACTGATATTATTTCGCGGAGTTCCCATGGCCTTCACCGCCTTTTCCCGTCCCGCTATTGTCGCTTTTGCGGCGCTCGTCATCACCGGCTGCACGGTGGAAGGGCTGGGCGAAAGCGAGCGGGTCGTCGCCCCGATCCTGACCACCGAACAGGCGTTTGACGAGTTCACCTATGCCCGCCCGACCGAGGCGCGGGTGACGCACGTGGCGCTCGATTTGGCGCTCGATTTCGAAGCCATGAAGGTCGAAGGCACCGCCACGTTGGATATCCAGGCGGCAGAAGGCGCGACCGAAATCGTGCTCGATTCGAACGGCCTCGTCATCGGCGGGGTGACCGACGGGAACGGCAATGCGCTCGACTTCACCATCGGTGAAGCCGATGCGGAGAACGCCGAAAAGGGTGAGCCGATCACCGTGCAACTGGGCGAGCTGACCGGGCCGGAATTGCAGCAGATCGTCATCACCTATGCCAGCGGGCCGGAAGCCGCCGCGCTGCAATGGCTCGATCCCGAACAGACCGAGGGCGGGGAGCATCCCTTCGTCTTCAGCCAAGGCCAGGCGATCCTCAACCGTACGTGGATCCCGACGCAGGACAGCCCGGGCATCCGCCAGACATGGGAAGCGCGCATCACCGCGCCCGAACCGCTCACCGTGGTGATGTCGGGCATCAGCCGCGGCGATCCCGAAACGGTGGACGGCGCGGAAGGCCTGCGCGTTTTTGAATTCGTGATGGACAATTCGGTACCGCCCTATCTGGTCGCGATTGCGGCGGGGAATATCGAATTTGCCGAACTTGGCCCGCGCTCGGGCGTATGGGCAGAACCCGAAATGATCGCTGCGGCAGAGCAGGAACTGGGCGATACCGAAGAGCTGATCGATGCCGGGATCGACCTGTTCGGCGAATATCGCTGGGGCCGCTATGACATGATCATCCTGCCGCCCGCCTTCCCCTATGGCGGGATGGAAAATCCGGTGATGACCTTCCTCACCCCCACATTCATTGCGGGCGACCGGTCGAACAATGGCCTGGTTGCGCATGAGCTGGCGCATAGCTGGTCGGGCAATCTCACCACCTATGCCAGCTGGCGCGACGGGTGGCTGAACGAAGGCGTCACCAGCTATATCGAGAACCGCATCACCGAAGCGGTGTATGGCGAGCTGCGCGCCGAGCAGGAATACACGCTGAGCTATGCCTCGCTGGTCGAAGCCGTCGAGGAAGCGGGAACGGACGCGCCGACCACCGCGATGCGCACGCCCGCCGGCACCAGCCCGTTCGACACGGTCGGCCCCGCGATTTACGACAAGGGCACAGTGTTCCTGCGCACGGTCGAGAATATCGTCGGCCGCGAGGAATTCGATGCGTGGCTGACGCAGTGGTTCGACAGCCATGCATTCCAGCCGGTCACGTCCGAAATGTTGCTCGCCGATATGCGTGCCAACCTCATCGGCGATAATGCCGAGCTGGAAGAAGCGCTGATGCTGGACGAGTGGGTGTATGGCACGGGCATTCCGGCGAACGCGCTGGCGCCCGATCCGGAAGCCTTCGCCGATGCTGATGCGGCGGCGGCAGCCTATGCAGCGGACGGCACTTTGCCGGATACCGACTCATGGGGCGAATGGACGGCCGCCTCGCAGCGCCGTTTCCTCGAAACCCTGCCCGACGAACTGGGCGACGAGCAGCTTGCTGCGCTCAACGATACGCTAGGCCTGTCGGAAAGCGGCAATAACGAAGTGCTGTTCCTGTGGCTGGAGGCAGCGATGCGCAATTCCTACGATCCAGCCGTCCCGCAGGCTGAGGAATTCCTCGCCCGCGTCGGCCGCAACAAGTTCGTCGCCCCGCTGTTCCGCGCGATGTGGGGCACGGGCGCCTGGGGCCAGCCCAAGGCGAGCGCGCTCTACGCAACGACACGCGGTGGTTATCACAGCTACACGCGCGGCAATGTGGACGAGATTGTGGGGTATCAGGCGCAAGGCGAATGAACCGCGCGCTCGCGGCTATCGCCGCCTTTGCGCTGGGCGCGATGGCGAGCCCGGTTGCCGCGCAAATCAACACGCCCAGCCCGGCGATTGACGGCGAACAGGGTTCGATCCTCGTCTACAGCCGCACTGTCGGCTGGCGCCATGACAGTATCGATGCGGCATGGTCTGCCATCGCGGATATCGCCCACGAGCAAGGCTGGAGCGTCACCTTCACCGAGGATGCCCGCTGGCTCGAGGCTGACCGGATCGCCGCCTTCGACACCGTCGTATTCGCGCTGTCCTCGGGCAATTCGCTGACCGGAGAGCAGCAGGCGAGCTTCCGCGCCTTCGTGGAGAATGGCGGGGGTTTCGTCGGCCTGCATTCGGCGGGCGACGCCAGCCTCGACTGGGACTGGTACCAGAGCGAGCTGATCGGGCCGCGCTTTATCGGCCACCCGCTTAATCCCGGAGAGCGCACCGGCACACTGCGGATCGAGGATACCGACCATCCCGCAACGCAGGGCCTGCCCGAAACATGGTACCGCACCGACGAATGGTACAGCTTCGATGCAAGTGCACGCGGCAAGTTCCACGTCCTCGCAACGCTGGACAACAGCAGTTATGTCCGCGGTAGCTGGGTGGACGGCTCGGCTATTTCCACGGCGGAAGATCACCCCATCGTCTGGATGCGTTGTGTCGGTGAAGGGCGCAGCTTCTACAATGCGATGGGTCACACGGCATCCAGCTATTCCGAAGAAGGGATGCGCAGCCTGATTACTGGCGGCATTGCGTGGTCAATGGGCGAGGGTGATTGTCCGGCTGACGATTGACTCTGGCTGCCGCAAGGGCTTGCGCGTATAGCGGCGCGCAATGCATGTCACCCGCGATCCCGTCCGGCTGATCCCGCTGCTGTTTGCGGCGGCGATCATGATCGGCACGCTGCTTTTGTGGAACCCGCTCGCCACCGCCAGCGGCGAACAGCCGCCGCTGATGACGGCCTTTTTCACCGCCACCAGCGCGGTTGCGGTGACCGGTCTGGTGGTGGTCGATACCGGCACGTACTGGTCTGGCTTCGGGCAGGTGGTGATCCTGCTCATGTTCCAGATCGGCGGCTTCGGGATCATGGCAGCGGCGACCTTGCTCGGCATTATGGCGGGGCGGGGCTTTGGCCTCCGCGACCGGCTGGCAACGCAGGTGGAGCGGGGCCGCTTGCAATTTGGCGACACAGGTTCGGTGCTTCGACTTATCCTCGGCATCACGATCAGCGTGGAACTGCTGGTGGCGGCGGTTCTCGTCTGGCGTTTTGCCACGACCTATGATTTCCCGTTGGGCGAGGCAGTGTGGCACGGCCTGTTCCACTCGGTGAGCGCGTTCAACAATGCGGGATTCTCGACCTTCTCGGACAGCCTGATGGGGTTCCAGACCGATGCTGTGGTGCTGGTACCGATCATGCTGTCGGTCATCATCACCGCGCTCGGCTTTCCTGTGATGCAGGAAGTGCGCGCCAAGGGCTTTGCCTTCCGCAAATGGACGGTGCATTCCAAGATCACTGTCACCGCGACCGGGGTGCTGCTCGCCATCGGTTTTCTCTCGCTGCTGGCGAAGGAATGGCACAATCCGGGGACGCTGGGTGCGCTGGAGCCGGGGGCGAAAATGCTCAACGCGATGTTCCATTCGGTGATGCCGCGCACCGCCGGTTTCAACTCGCTCGACATGGCCGAAATGCGCGGTGAGAGCATTATGCTGAACTACGTGCTGATGTTCATCGGCGGGGGCAGCGCGGGTACGGCAGGCGGCATCAAGATCACCACCTTTGTGGTGCTGCTTGTAATAGTCTGGGCAGAGGCCCGGCGGCAGCGCGACGCGGCGATCTTCGGGCGGCGCATGGGGCACCCGGTGGAGCGGCAGGCGCTGGCCATCACCATGTTGGCCGCGCTGCTGATTATGGTCGCCACCATGTATATCCTGAGCGTCACCAATCTGCCTATCCGCGACGTCCTGTTTGAAACCATCTCCGCCTTTTCGACCGTCGGCCTGTCCACCGGAATCACCGCCGATCTGCCGCGATCCTCACTATTCGTGTTGTGCGTGTTGATGTTTGTGGGCCGCGTGGGAACCATTACGGTTGCCACCGCCCTTGCGCTTGGCGGGGCGAAACAGCGCCCCTATCGTTATCCAGAGGAGACTCCCATTGTCGGCTAAACGCAAACCCGTTCTGGTCATCGGGCTGGGCAGATTTGGCGGCGCGGTGGCGCAAGCGCTCGAACGCATGGGCCACGAAGTGCTCGGCGTGGATACCAATGAGGAATTGGTACAGGAACACGCCGACAGGCTGACCCACGTAGTGCAGGCCGATTGCACCGATCCCGGTTGCCTGGAAAGTCTTGGCGCGAGCGAGTTTACCTCTGCTGTCGTCGGCATCGGCTCCAACATCGAAGCCAGCGTGCTGACAGTGCTGGCGCTGTCAGACCTTGGTGTTGCATCGATCTGGGCCAAGGCCACCAATGAAAAGCACGGCCGCATTCTGGAGAAGACCGGCGCGCATCACGTCATCTTCCCAGAACAGAAAATGGGCGAGCGGGTGGCGCGGTTGCTCAACGAAAACCTGCTCGATTTCATCGCCTTCGACAATGATTACGCGATTGCCAAACTGGTCGCGCCATCGCCGATTGTCGGCCTGCCACTGATGACGAGCGAATGCCGCAAACGGCATGACGTGACGGTGATCGGCGTGAAGCGCGCGGGCGAGGACTTTATCCACGCCGATCCCGATACGCTGATCCTGCCCGGCGATGTGCTGGTGGTGTCAGGCCGGGTCGAAGCCATCGAGGCGTTTGCGGCGACTTAGGGGGAAGTTGCGGCGATCCGCTGGCGAAACCAGTCGGCGAGTTCTTCCTCGCTGAGTTCCCCGGCGGCGAGGGCTTGGACAGTTAGCACAGCATCTACCTGTTCGAACGAAAGGGCTGCGCCGTTCAATCTGAGGAAAGTACGTGCGACAACCCAAGCGGTTCGCTTGTTGCCGTCTGCAAACGGGTGGTTGCGCGCGATGCCGAATGCGTAGGCCGCTGTGAGTGCCGCTAGTTCATCCTCGCCATAAGCCCATCGATTGACCGGGCGTGACAAGGCAGATTCCAACGCATTGGCATCGCGTATTCCGGATGCGCCGCCATGCTCGGCCAATTGGCGGTCATGTACGGCTAGCGCGAACCGTGCATCGAGCCAGATCGGCTCCCTCCGTTCGTCGGTCATGGCGAATGGCTACTTGGCAAGCTCGCGAAGGATTTCGCGGTCTTCACGCATGATATCTTCGGCGATCTTCATCTGCCGCTCGAATTCCGGATCATATGGCGTGATCCGCCATCCATCCGGCGCTTCGCTGAAATGGATGGTGTCGCCAATCTCGACCCGCAAGCGGGCAAGCATTTCCTTCGACAGAATGACTGCTGCCGAATTTCCGACCTTGGTGACCTTGGCTTTTGCGTTCATACAGAAGTTATAACGCGCCAATCGCAGATATTCAACCTGAATTCCCCGCACCCCGCATTTCCGCTTGCCGAAAAGCACGCGAAACCGCACATTCGCAAAACGATGTTGCGCCAATACGAACTTGTTGAACGGGTCAAGGCCTATGACCCCGACGCTGACGAGGCGATGCTCAACCGTGCCTATGTCTATACGGTGCAGAAGCATGGCAGCCAGCTACGCGCATCGGGGGATCCCTATTTCAGCCATCCGGTCGAAGTCGCAGGGTTGATGACCGATCTGAAGCTGGATCAGGAAACCATCATCACCGCGCTGCTCCATGATACGGTGGAGGATACGCTCGCCACGATCGAAGATGTGGAGAAGAATTTCGGGCCGGAAGTCGCGCGGCTGGTGGACGGCGTTACCAAGCTTTCCAAAATCGAGCAGATGCCGGAGAACGAGCGGGCGGCTGAAAACCTGCGCAAATTCCTCCTCGCCATGTCCGAAGATCTGCGCGTGCTGCTGGTCAAGCTGGCAGACCGGCTGCACAATATGCGCACGCTGCACCACATCAAGAAGCTGGAAAAGCGCCAGCGCATCGCCCGCGAAACGATGGATATCTACGCCCCGCTGGCCGAGCGGGTGGGGATGTATGAATATATGCGCGAGATGCAGCTGCTCGCTTTCGAGCAGCTGGAGCCCGAAGCGTATCATACTATCACCAAGCGGCTCGAACAGCTGCGCACATCGGACACCGGGCAGGTTGACCGGATCGCGCTCGACATCAAGCAGGCTTTGAGCGAGGCGGGCTTGGAAGTCGAAGTCTGGGGGCGCGAGAAGCATCCCTATTCGATCTGGAAGAAGATGGCCGAGCGCCACCTGCCGTTCGAACAGGTGACCGATATTATGGCTTTCCGCGTGGTGGCTCCCAAGGTGGAGGATTGCTACCGCGCGCTGGGCATTCTGCACACCACGTTCCAATTCGTGCCCGGCCGCTTCAAGGACTATATCTCCACCCCCAAAAACAATGGCTATCGAAGCCTGCACACGACCTTGTTTTACGACCAGTCGATGCGGGTCGAGGTGCAGATCCGCACCCGCGAGATGAACCAGACCAACGAATTCGGCCTCGCGGCGCACTGGGCCTACAAGCAGGGCGACCGGCCCGATGGCGCGGTGGGCTGGCTGCGCGACCTGATTGAAATCGTCGATGCCAGCCACGATGCGGAGGAACTGCTCGAACACACCAAGCTGGCGATTTACCAGGACAGGATTTTCGCGTTCACCCCCAAGGGCGCGCTGTTCCAGCTGCCCAAGGGGGCAACGCCGGTGGATTTCGCCTTCGCCGTCCACACCGATCTGGGCGCGCAGACGGTGGGGGCGAAGATAAATGGCCGCCATATGCCGCTGCGCACGCAGATGCAAAATGGCGACGTCGTGGAAATCATCAAAAGCAAGAATGCCGAGCCGCAATTGTCGTGGCTGGGCTTTGTCGTCACCGGCAAGGCGCGCGCCAGCATCCGCCGCGCGGTGCGGCTGAAAGAGCGCGAAGAAGTGGCCGAAATCGGCCGCAAACTGTTCGACGAAATCGCTGTCCACCTGCCCACCAAAGTCGGCAAGAAGGCCATCAGGCAGGCGGTCGAGCGGCTGGAGCTGGAGGAAGAGGAAGACCTGATGTACGCCATCGGGTCTGCCAAACTCTCCGACCGCGAAGTGATGGAAGCGCTGGTGCCCGGCAGCACCGCCGATCTGCCCGAGGAGCCGTCGCAGGAACGCGCCATTTCGATCAAGGGGCTGACGGCAGGTGTCGGCTTCACGCTGGCCGAATGCTGCCATCCGGTGCCCGGCGACCGGATCGTGGGGCTAAGGCGCAAGGGCGTAGGCGTGGAAGTCCATGCGATTGACTGCCTCGATCTGGCCAATGGCGTGGATGCCGACTGGGTCGATCTGTCATGGGGCGAACGCTCGCACGGCGCGGTCGGACGGCTCAGTGTGGTGCTCTATAACCGCCCCGGTACGCTGGCGGAAATGGCGGGGGTCTTCGCCAAGAACAACGCCAATGTGATGAACCTCGAACTGACCCAGCGCGACGATCCGTTCCATACCTACGAGGTCGATCTGGAAGTGCAGGATTTGGCGCATTTGACCCGCATTATGAGCAGTCTGCGCGCGACTGACGCGGTGGCGCAGACGGACAGGATTTAGGTCTGGTGAGGTAGTGTGGAGAACAAACTCCCCTTCCCCTAGGGGAAGGGGTCGGGGGATGGGGGTACTGCCGCCCGTTTATCGAACGCGGCAAACCCACCCCGCTGCGACTAGCCTCGCTTCGCTCGCCAAGTCTCGCTGCCCCTCCCTAACGGGAGGGGTGTTTTTCTCACTCCGCCCGGCGCACGGGGACGCCGACGCTGCAAATATCCACGCCGCCTGCGGGCACGGTGTAGAAGGCATCGTCACGATTGGCGCGCACCTGGACAAGGCGGGCGAAGCTTTCGCTCGACGTGTCGAGATACTCAAAAGCCGGAGCATCGGGCACTTCGCTCCCCAGCCGCACCGAGAGGATCGGCACGCGCAAGTCCGCTTCCTCCTCGGTGTAGAACCCCAGATCGCCCGAGCCGCGCGGCAGGCTGGAGAGATGCTCCATCCCCTCGATCACTCTCCCGACCACCGCAAGGTTGCGATCCATATGCCGCTGCGGCTGGCCGATAATGGTGTAGAGTTCGGCTCCGGTACCGGTATCGGGCGCATAGCCGCGCCCGACGCCGACATAGCCGTAGCAGTGGATGGGCCAGGCGGATTGAAAGTCGGAAGCGACGGGCCAACCTGACCAGTGCATCGTTCCCTCGGAGTAAGAGTCAAGATTAGCAAGGAGCTCCGGATACTCGGCATTCCCTAAGTCAAGTGCCAACTCGTTGAGGCTAGCTGGTATCGGTTCAGCGACATAGGTAGCCATCGGAGCCACCACCCCCTCGGGCAGCGGCTTCTGCTCGGTCACATCGCCCCATTGCGTGACGTAATTGTCCTGCACCCGGTTGACGCTCGTCCCGTCCCACCAATGCGCTCGGGCGAGGGTGCGGATGTTCTCCACCCAGGGCTGGCTGAAGGGCGGCCGGATCAGCTGGATGATAATTGTGCGCGGCCGACCCGTGCTGTCTGGCGCAAGTTCCATCACCAGCAGATCATCAGGCGCGATGGGGAGCCATTCTTCCGCCGTCGCCCCTGCGATCACCGATCCGGGCGTGGCAGGCTCGCCTGCCTCCTGCGCGGCGGCGGGTGTGGCGAGGAGAAGGGCGGACAAGGTAAGTAGCTTTTTCATCTGCGCAGATTTGCACGAATTCTTGGAAAACCAAACCCCGATTGCCCTGAGCTTGTCGAAGGGCTGTACTTTCGCTTCAAACTCGTTGGCCAAGAGAAGAAAAACAGTCGTAGGCCCCTGGCCAGCTTCGCATCCGACAAGCTCAGCACGGTCGGATTTGAGGGGGCATCACCCCACCATCTCCTCCAGCGCATGCATATCCTCGTCCGAAAGCCCGAAGTGATGCCCGATTTCGTGCACCACCACATGGGCGACGAGATGCTCCAGCGTCTCGTCCCCGCGCTCGGCCCATTCGTCGAGGATCGGGCGGCGGAACAGGCGCACGCGGTCGGGCAGGGTGCCCGAATGCTCGATGCTGCGTTCGGTAAGCGGCAGGCCTTCATACACGCCGGTGAGCTCGTAGTGGTTGTCGATCCCCAGCTCGGCCAATGTTTCCTCGTCCGGCCAGTCCTCCACCACCAGCACGATGTCGCCCAACCGCGCTGCAAACGCGGACGGCAATTGGCGCAGCGCAGCCTCTGCCGTGGCCTGCATTTCGGCAATCGAGGGGGCGAGGGCAATGGTGCGGGTCATGGCTGACTTACTAGGAGACCGAAGGGCGCTTGTCATCCGCCCCAACCCCCGCTAGATGCCCGCGCTCTTGTCTGACCCCGCCGCGCTCAAGTAGCGAAGCGGTAGCGCCAACAAGAATGCGGAGCGGTGGCCGAGTGGTCGAAGGCGCACGCCTGGAAAGTGTGTATACGGTAACCCCGTATCGAGGGTTCGAATCCCTCCCGCTCCGCCACTACTTAAGCCACTGTTATAGAATAATAAATGGGTTCGCCAGAACCCCGCAGAACTGCGCCATTCTGCGCCCATCCCGGTACCGCAGAGAGCCTGAGAAAACCATCGTTGCGCGCCAGAATGGAGAGTTTCTCTGCTCGCCATTTCGGCAGTACGGGATGTGAGTTTGGTTGATGGCTTAGAGGCCGAATATCTCGTGCTGATCGGACCAGCTTGCTGGGAGCTCGATGCGGCGGAGCCGGTCGGCAGTTATCGACACCGGCTGCGTGCCTGCGGTGATGGCTTCGATGACACGAGGAGAGAGAAATGCGAGCCTGACAATACGGGTGACGTAGGAGGCGGTGACATTATTGTCGCGCGCGAACTGGGCGACCGACTTTCGGCTCGATACGATTTCGTCCCACCAGGTTCTGCCCTGCTGGATGAGTTGCAGGAGCGTGGTATCGACCAGCCGGTTATCACTACGCCCGTTGGAGTGAACGAGTTGGAGTGCCATGCCTGTTCGCTTGAGACTGACGTGGACCACGAGCTCAGGGTTGCGAGTAGCCATGGTGGCAGGGATGCCCAGCTCGGAGCAAAGCTCGGCTGCATCAAGCGTTATAGTCAGCCTCTCGAGTGAGACCTGCACGCGCTCAATAAGCGGACGAATCGATGACACCCTCTTCCTGCGAATGCGCGAGATCAGATCCTCAGCTTTGTGTGTGAGCGTCAAGAAGCTGTTGGCGGTGAGGTCAACACCCATCTCGTCGATCAATCCAAGCGGCTGCTGAAGCTCGCTTGCCAATCGCTCGATGACCGTTCCTTCGAGTTCCCTGGCAGGGATCCTCCAGCTATCCTTCGTGCTCTCTCCATCGTGCTGGAGCGACATGCTGACATAATAGCGATAGCGCACCTTGCCCTTGCAGGCATGGCTGGCGACCAACGGCTCGCCGTTCTGGTCGAACACCTTTCCGGCGAGCAAGCTGGGTGACCGGATCGTCGCTGCGCGCTGCTCGCCTTGCCTGTTCTCCCCAAGCTTGCACTGAACGGCGATCCACAGCTCGCGCTCGATGATGGGATCGTGCTGACCCTTGTAGGCTTTGCCAGCGTGGTGGATCTCGCCGACATAGATCGGGTTGGAGAGGATCTTGTAGATCTGTCCACGGGTAAAGCTGCCGCCGCCGATGATCTTGCCTGTGCTCAGAGTGCGCCGTGGGACCTTGGCCTGTTCGTTTGCCAGCTGTTCAAACACCAGTCGAACATTACCGAGCCCCCGATAGCGTTCGAACAGGTCACGGATGATTGCAGCGTGATCTTCGACAATGCGCAGCGATCGTCCATCAGGTTCGTAGCCCAGCGGTGGTATCCCGCCCATCCACATGCCTCTGGCTTTGGAAGCTGCGATCTTGTCGCGGATCCGTTCGGCGGTCACCTCGCGTTCGAACTGCGCGAACGATAGCAGCATATTGAGCGTCAACCGTCCCATGCTGGTGGTGGTGTTGAACGATTGGGTTACCGAGACAAAGCTGACCTCGGCCTTGTCCATGGTCTCGACCAGCTTCGCGAAGTCGAGAAGTGAACGGGTCAGCCGATCAACCTTGTAGACGACCACAATGTCGATCTTGCCAGCGCGGATATCGTCCAGCAGGCGCTGCAGGGCAGGGCGCTGCATGGTCCCGCCAGACAGGCCGCCATCATCAAAGCTTGTGTCGATCAGCGACCAGCCCTCGGATGCCTGACTTCTGATGTAGGCCTCGCACGCTTCGCGCTGCGCATGGAGCGAGTTGAAGTCCTGCTCCAGACCCTCCTCGCTCGACTTGCGGGTGTAGATGGCGCAGCGGACCTTCTTCACGCTGCCTTGGCCGTTTGTCGCAACCCGAAGAAGGCAGGGCCTGACCAGCGCGTGCCGGTGATCGCTCGGGCGACCTCGCTCAGAGAGTTCCACTGCCGGCTATTCCAGATGATCTCGCCCGCATCACCGATGGTGACCACATGGACCTTGCCACCATGCTCGCGCGCCAGCCGCATGCCGGGCCGGATGCCGCGAGTGGTCGCCTTGCTGCTCGTACCAGCCTCAAGCGCCTTGCTCGTCTTACGCGACAGCTTACCCAGCGTCCTTGCCTGCAGCTCATATCCGACCGCAAGGCGCAGCAGGGCTGCGCTGACATTGGGGGGTGGTTGACCGGTGAGCTTTGCCCACCGGTCACCAAGCTCAGACTTGCCGAGCTTCTCAAGCGCAGCAAGCTGCTCATCGAGCATGGTCATGCCTTAGTGGCCGCGCTGATGCGGTAGTGTGAGATACCGTCCACCGCTTCGCGCACGATCGTGTGGCCCTTCTTCTTGAGGCCGGTCATTGCAGCGCGCGCCGTGTGGGCTTGCCATCCGGTTGCCGCCACGATCTGGTCGAGCGTGGCCCCTTCCTCGCGGCCAAGCATGGTAATGACCTTGCCGATTTTGGTCTCGCGCCGCGGTGTATCCGCCTCAATGGTCGAAGTGGGCTCTGTCCCTACTTCCTGTGCCGGTTTTTGCGTGCGGGCATAGCGGCGCTTGGGCTTATTGTTGGTTGTCTTTGTCATCGGTGGTTCTCCTTCTCAGGAGCAGCGACATGCTGTTCCCACCACCGCAAGCCCCGCGAGTTCGAACTCGCCGGGGGGCTACACCGCCTGAGCGGAACAATTCAGTGATGACACCAATCCCTGACTTTGCTTGGAAGTCGAATGGAATGTGGCCCTCTCAGCCTGATTTTGTCGATTGCAGCCGGTGCAGGGTGGATGCAGCCGCAGCAAGGGCACCAAGCGCCGCTGCCAGCTCCGAAAGCTCGGTCAGGCGTTGCTGCTGCATCCCTGGATGGCTGGGCCACTCGCGTGCGAGACCGGGCGCTGCATCCTCAACGAGCCTGCCGAATTTGAGAACAAGTGCAGCGATCAGTTCGTTGTGCAGGTCTGATTCAAGAGTCGGCATGACCTGCACATGGCCTAACCCGCGCTGAAGTCGAGACGCAGCTTTCTAGCGTTGGCTGCTTCGCGCCCTAGTCTAGGGTCCGGACTCATTAGAGCCACCATGTGCCGTAGGCGGCGATGGCGATGGTGGCTATGACGGTCTTGATGTTGCGGTCGAAGCGAGTTGGGACGCGGCGCCAGTCCTTGAAGCGGCAGAACATGCGTTCGACGACGTTGCGCTGTCGGTATATTTGCCGGTCGTGCTCGATGTGCATCTTGCGGTTGGACTTGGCGGGGATGACCGGCATGGTGCCGCGCTCGATCAGCCCGGAGCGCAATGCGTTGCTGTCATAGCCCTTGTCGGCAACGAGGTACTCTGCTGGCAGCACGGCATTGATCGCCAGCATGACGACCTTGGCATCATGCGTATTGCCGGGCGTCAGCAGGAGGACGTGGAGGCGGCCTTTCTCGTCGCAGACGGCATGGAGCTTGGTGTTGCGTCCGCCTTTGCTGATGCCGATACCATGAGCCAAGGCCCCTCTTTTGCGCCTCCAGCGGTGTGATGGACCTTGATGCAGCTACTGTCGATGAACAGCCTGCCCGGGACGCCATCGACCCCGGCGAGTTAGGTGAAGATCCGTTCCCACACGCCGCGTTCGGCCCAGCGCCGGAAGCGGTTGTAGAGCGTCTTCTTCGGCCCGTAGACATGCTCCGGGCAATCGCCCCAGCGACCGCCGCTCTTCAGAGCGTGGACAATCCCCGAGAGCACGCGCCGGTCCTCGACCCTCGGCATGCCCCGCGTGTCGGTCGGTAGCAACGGTTCAATCCGCGCCCACCGATCATCTGAAAACCAGAAGAAATCCGCCATTCAAACCGCCTCCTCGCTGGAAGCAGATGAATCACATGATGACGCCCTTGTGAAGCCCGTTTATGGGTCCGGACCCTAAAGTTGCTCTACGCATTCATGAACGAAATCGCAGCGTCCGTTGGCGAATAAGCCGTCGATCCATTCTGCGGTGAGCTTTCGCCGCTTCGGTTCGAACGGCTTGATCGTCGAACGATAGAGTTTGTTGTTCAGCACCTTGCGATAAGGGCGGTGGATCGGCGGATAGAGAGACAGTGGCAGCAGGTCGATATAAGCCTCCCCTGCAGTCGACTTCGGCACCTGCACGACCCGGCTCGAAAAGCGCGAGGAATCGGAATAGACTTCGCAGATCAGTTCCGGCGAGAGTGCCATCCAATGTCCTTCATTGTGCGGCGTCCAGACGATGGCATAGTGCGTGGAATCCCTTAGCTGGGTCCAAGCTTCATGCAGGTTATGTCCGCCATGGTACGGATTGTATACCTGAAGTACACTACCCGGCCGTCTGGCAGGCCCGCAGGCCTGATCGCCGCTTCCGGTTGGGCGATCGCGGCATCGGTCATGGCTTTACTCCGCTGCTTCGAGTGCGCCAGCTGGCAGGTTCGGGACAACATCCTGCGCCAGCCGTGCCATCGATTCTTCCCACGGCGTGGGATTGTCGATGTAGTCGTAGCTATAGGTCAGGAGCGTGCCGAAGCCGCCGCCGAGTTTGTCCATCCAACTCTCGAACTTCTCGCGAACGGTTTCTACTGAACCGACGATCCAGAAGTGGTCAGCCAGGAATTCCGGTGTCACGTCGGAGACCGCATAGCCGGTTCCTTCGGTCATCGCTTCGGCCAGCCCGAAAGAATGATAGGTGGGCAGCAGGTATTCCTTCCACGCACGTCCCATGCCGCCTTCAAGCGCGAGCTTGCGCGCTTCGGCATCCGTGTCAGCAATGAAGATGTCACGGACCACGCGGTGCATCGAGCGGTCGCCGTGGCGACCGGCTTCGGCGGCAGCTTCGCGATAGACCTTGAAGTGGTCAAGCAGCGCCGAATTGCTCGAATAGACTGATGCGGGCGAGTAGCCGTGGGCACCGGCATAGCGAATCGACGGCGAATTGGGGCTAAGGCCGGTCATGGCCATAGGCATGGAGCCGCCCCAAGGCGTTTGGTCGCGGATCGGGTGAGCTTCGTCGCCTTCGGGCAGGGCCGCGCTCCAGAACTCGCCCTGATATTCGAACGGCTCGCCCTTCCACAGCATTTCCATAATCTGGACCGACTCCTGCATCATCCTATGGTTCTGCTTCATGTCGTTGAGCCCGCGCAATTTGGCGTCGGTGGGATAGGCACCAGGTGCCACGCCCATTTGGTAGCGGCCCTTCAGGATCTGGCTCAGCCAGGCGGCCTGCGCTGCGAGTGTTGCGGGGTGATAGTAGGGCAGCAGGTGGGCGAGCGGGCCGAGCTTGATTCGCGTTGTTTCGCGCGCGGCCGCCGCGACCACCAGTTCCGGGCTGGGAATGGCTTCCCAGTTCAGAGTGACGTGTTCGCCTACCCAGTATTCCGAAAAGCCCACCTTATCGGCAACGATCGCCTGGTTGACGGCCCAGTCGAACACCTCCGCCGGTGTGCGCTCGGGCGGCAAAAAAGGGGTCTGAAACATTCCTACTTCCATGACATCCTCCATCGGTCATTTTCACCTGATTAGCACACCTGTTATATTATATAGCGAACGTGTCAATTGATTGGTGTTGGATTCCGCCGATTATGTGCAATATATATTACACATGTCCTATCCTTGACAGCTGAGCCGTTGTGGAGCACGCCCAGCAGATGTCGACAAAAACCCTCTCGAAACCCAAAGCCGAACCGCAAATTGAGACTCGCGAGCGCCTGATTCTCGAAGCCGAGCGGCTGTTCGCGGAAAAGGGGATTGATGGCGTGACCATGCGCATGATCTGTGAGGCGGCCGGCCAGAAATTCGCAGGCTCGGTACAGTACCATTTCGGCGACTTGGAGGGCCTTCTCTACGCCGTTTTCGAATACCGTGAAGAGCAGCTGCAACCACAACGCCTCGCCATTCTGGAAGAGACCAGGGAGCACGGATTGACAGGGGACCTGCGCCAGATCCTGCGTGTTCTGTTCGAGCCAAATTTCCGGATGTACGCCGAGAACGGAAACATTTCCTACATGCGCTGCCACGCGGCTTACCTGACGACGCACAGGCCGCGCGGCGTGGATCATCCGGTCGACCGGGCAAGCCCGGCTACATCGGCCATGCGCGAGGCAATGGACCTGCTCGACAGGCGGCTCGCTGTGCTTGGCCCAGATCTTCCTACACGCAGGCTTGAGTGTGTCGGAACCATGTTCCTGCTCGGCATGGTCGAATTTGCAGCAAACCCGTCTCGCTACGCTATACCCGTGGAGCGCTGGTACGACGAATTGCTAGACATGATGGTTCAAGCAATCGCCGTCCTGCCCCGTGGCGCCAACAGCGCGGGCAGGTGACGCTGAGCCGCTCGCCTGCGTCAGCCCTTTACAAAAAGCGGTGGGATGACGAGCAGTTCCTCTCCAGTCGATTTCGGATCGAGGTATTCGCCTAGCTCGCGGATTTGCGCTTCGTGCTTTGCCAGGTCCTCGGGCGAGTGGTCCGGGTTGAAATAGCCCTCGCCGACGACGAACCCGACCCTTGCCACCTTGCCAGATGAACTGGAAAAGATCTCGCCGTTGATCTGGGTGTCGCGATGCGCGAGCCACAGGACGGTGGGTGCCACGATGGAGGGCGGCCCCATCGGGACCTTCCCTTGTGCAATATCCTCGCGCCAGTCTTCGCCTTCGGACTCCTTGCCCCCAAAGAAGGCGTCGCGGTTCATCCGGGTAACGGCCATGGGGGCAACGGCGTTGACCGTGATACCGGTGCTGATCGCATCCTGCGCCGCACATTTGGTCAGCCCGGCTACCGCAAGTTTTGCCGCCCCGTAGGCACCCAGCGTTTCATTTCCGGCGAACCCCGCGTTCGAGGTGGTGTTGACGATCCTGCCGTAACCATTCTTGACCATGTGCGGCCAAGCCGCGGCGCACATGTGAAACGCGCCGTCCAGCGTCACCGATTGCATTGTCCGCCAATCGTCCTCGCTAATGTCGGGAATCGCGGCGAAGTTTATGATCCCAGCATTGTTGACCAGCACTGTAAGCTTTCCGAACTGCTCGGTAGCAGTGGCCACGATCGCTCGCGCGCCCTCACGCTCGGCGACAGAATTGGTGTCGGCGACAGCCTTGCCGCCGGCGTCTTCGATTTCTGCTACCACTTTCCCCGCCACGTCCGGATCGATGTCGTTGACCACGACGCTTGCTCCGCGCGCGGCGAAGGCGAGTGCATATTCCCGGCCAAGACCTTGTCCCGCGCCGGTTACAATCACGACGTCGTCGTCAAACCGCATTGTCATTTCCCTCTCCTTGTCGAATTCTGCTCATCTGATGAATTGCTTCACGTAGTCGCGCCCAAGTCCTGCTGCGGCGAAGTGATCGGCAGCCTGCTCGATCCGGGTGAAGACGTCCGAATGCCCGAGCGTACGACCTTCTTCATCCAGCTCGATCAGAGCGCCGCCAATCCAGAAAAGCGTCTCCGATCCGCCGGGCAGGCCGATCAGCGTGTGAATGTCGCCTGGAGGCTCAAACAGGTAGGCACCTGCTTTAGCCGTCCAGTCGCGCTCCGCATATTTCCACGATCCGGACAGGACATAGGCGTGGACGGGGCAAGGGTGGGCGTGCCGACTGATGAAACCTTCACGCGCGATCCGCGTCACATTCGCCCAGGCTCCGGCAACCGTATCGAACAGCAGCGGCCGAAGCCACACGCCTTCGATGCTCGCCGGAATCCATTCGCGTTCGTCGCGGCTGCTTGCCTCGGCGAGCAATTCAGCTGGACTGAACGGGCTGACTTCCAGCGGATTTCTCATGCTGATTTCGCTCAGCCGGGGATTTCAAAGAGACCAGCCGAACCCATGCCGCCCGCGACACACATGGACACCACGGCGTAACGAACACCGCGGCGACGCGCTTCCAGCAATATGCTGCCAGTTAGGCGCGCACCTGTCATCCCGAACGGATGGCCAAGTGCAATCGCGCCCCCGTTGACGTTGATCTTCTCCGGATCGATGCCGAGCTTGTCGCGGCAATAAAGGTACTGGCTGGCAAAAGCCTCGTTGATTTCCCACAGGCCGATATCCTCCACCTTCAGCCCCGCGCGATGGAGCAGCTTGGGAATGGCGAAGACCGGGCCGATGCCCATCTCCTCCGGCGCACAACCGGCTGACTGGAAGCCGCGGAAGATGCCGAGAATGTCCTTGCCTTCGGCTTCCGCCAGGCTGCGTTCCATCAGGACCTGGGCAGCCGCGCCGTCAGAAAGCTGGCTGGCGTTGCCAGCGGTCACGTGTTGACCTTGCTTGACGACCTGCCCGTCCTTCCAGACAGGCTTCAGTCCCGCCAGCTTCTCTGCTGTCGTTTCTGCGCGGATTCCCTCGTCGGCCGCTAGCGTGACCTCTTCGTGGCCAGCCACGCTGCCGTCCTTTGCGATGATGTTCTGGATAACAGTCATCGGCGCGATTTCCTCGCCCAATCTTCCTGCCTCGGTCGCGGCCGCCGCGCGCTGGTGGCTGATTGCGGCGATGGCATCCTGCTCTTCACGACTGATTCCATATTTGTCCGCCACGATCTCGGCAGTTTCGATCATCGCCATGTAGGCGTGCGGCTGCCGATCGGTGACCGCCTGCGGCTGAGCCCGATAGGTTGGCATGTGGTTGTTGCGCGTATGCGTAATGCTTTCCGCTCCGCCCGTCAGCGCGACATCCATATCATTCGCCATAATGCCGCGCGCGCCGAAGGCGAGGGTGGTGAGGCCGGAGCCGCATTTGCGGTCAAGCGTCGTCCCTGGGAGCGAAATCGGCAGACCTGCCGCAAAAATGGCTGTGCGGGCAAGATTGCTGCCTTGCGTGCCGTATTGTGTTCCCACGCCGATGAGAACGTCGTCGATGCGTTCAGGATCGATGCCCGCCCGTTCGATCGCTGCCTTCATCACATGGCCGGTGAATTCGGGAGCATCGGTGTCGTTGAGGGCGCCCTTGAAAGCGCGGGCGACGCCCGTACGTGCGGTTGAGACGATTGCAGCTTCACGCATGGCAGGCCTTTCGGGAGTGTTGTTCGAGAAATGGAGTGAGAAGGTCGAGTAATGCATCGCGCATTTGGTGATGCAGCGAGTGTGAGCCGCCCGGCATGATTTCCAGCCGTACGTCGCGCATCAGGGCAAGCAGGTCCGGGCCGGGGGCGGGGCGCTTGGCGCTGTCGCCGTAGACGAGGAGGGTAGGGCAGGCGACGCCTGCGAGTACGTCGCGAAGGTCGTAGGCCCTCTGGTCTTCGGGCGGGCGGCCCCGCACCAAGGGATCGAACTTCCAGGCGTAGCCGCCGTCGGGAAGTTCGCGCAGGCCGTAGACGACGAGCCGTTTGATGGTGTCCGCATCAAGGCTGGGATGATTGCTGGCGAGGCGCTGCCGTGCTTCTTCTTCATTTGCGAACCGGGTACGCGCGGTCGATCGCTTCTCGCGACGCTTTTCGATCCATTCGCGCAACCGGCTCGGATAGGGTGTGGGTGCGGCCATTTCGTCGCGCTGGATCGGCAGAGTGACGCATTCTATCCCGAACAGCGCCGCAATGCGGTCCGGGTATGCGGCCGCAAGCCGGAGGCCCAGTGCACCGCCAAGCGAATGACCGACGAGCAGCAGGTCATCCAACTCCATCGCGTCGATCAGGTCAGCGAGGTCCAGAACATAGGCGCCGAGCGTGTAGCCATCCGGTCCTGCCCACTGACTATCACCATGGCCGCGCAAATCGGGGGCGATGACGTAATGGGACTGGGCAAGCTTCGCCGCGATCCAATCCCAGCTGCGATTGTGATCCCACAGGCCGTGCACCAGCAGCACCGGCGGCGCGTTTTCGTCCCCCCATGTGGTGACATGCAAGCGGATTTCACCCGGTCTGACAAAGCGGCTTTCGGGTCGCATCATCGTTATAAGGCCATTTCGCGCAAGGCGCGCCGCAGGATCTTGCCGGTGGGCCCTTTGGGCAATTCGTCGAGCACGTGGATTGCTGCTGGACGTTTGTAGTGCGCCAGTTCTGCCCGGCAGCATTCCGCAAGTTCATTCGTGTCGATCCGGCAACCGGCAGTCGGGGCGACGAAGGCAACCGGTACTTCGCCAAGATCCTCGTCATCGCCGGCAATCACCGCGGCTTCGGCGACATTGCTACAGCGATAAAGAACGTCTTCAATTTCAATCGGGTAGATATTCTGCCCACCGCGTATGATCACGTCCTTCTTGCGATCGACAATGAAGGCATAGCCATCTGCATCAAGGTAACCGATGTCTCCAGTGTGAAGCCATCCATCGCGCAAGACAGATGCCGTATCGTCCGGTGCCTTGTGATAACCTTGCATCACGTTCGGACCTTGGACGACTATTTCGCCGGAGTATCCCGCGGCACAGTCCTGCCCCCGGTCGTCGCGAATGGCCAGGCGCATGCCGTCAAGTACGCGGCCGATCGTGCGGCCGTGCAGCAATTCGCCGTCTTGCCCGAGTTCGACCTTGGCAAGTGTCACGAGCGCGGTGGCTTCTGTCAGGCCGTATCCTGTCAAGACTTCGACCTCGGGAGCCTTTTCGAGAATGCGAGCCAACAATGCCCCTGGCACGGGCGCGCCACCCGTCATGATCCGGCGCAATGAGCGCAGTGATCCATCCGAAGCTTCAGGGTGGTCGAAGATGCGTTGGAGCATCGTGGGAACGGCAGGCAGGAATGTGCATGCATGATGACTTATCGCGGCGATTACCTGCTCCACGTCGAACCGCGGAAGCAGGATCATCGTTGCCCCCGTCACCAGCATGGCATTGATGCCCTGATTCAGGCCGAAGGTGTTGTAGAGTGGCAGCGCACACAGGATCGTGTCTTCGCTGGACAGGCCCAGCCAGTTGGGCGTCGCGTCGTAATTTGCGGCAAGGTTCGCTGCGCTGAGGATCACGCCTTTTGCCTTGCCAGTGGTTGCGCTGGTGAGCAGGAGCATGGCGGGATCGGCAGGAGAAACCTCGGCTGGCTGCCCCGGCGCGTTCAGTTTATTCAAAGCCTGGAGCACTTCGTCGTCGATCGAGAAAGCCCGACAGTCCAGCCGTTCAGCCTCACAGGCAATGGGTGCGCCAAGCGCATCATCGGTGAGGATGAAGTGGAGTTCACAGCATGCGATTGCGTGGGCGATCTCGCCGGTACGATACATGACATTCAAGGGCGTGACCGTTGCGCCGAGGACAAAGAGGGCCTGCTGAACGACCACGATATCCGGGGACGAGGGCAAGTAGATGCCTACTCGCGCACCCTTGCCGATCCCGAGGTTTGCCAGCGCCGCCGCCATCGCCCGGACACGCGAAGCCAGTTCCCCGAAAGTCAGGCTTTCCTGTCCGAAAATGATTGCGGGCTTGTCGGCCATTTCTTCGGCGCGCCGAAACAGGTGGGCCGCGCGATTAGCCATCTGCCGACACCGGAGCGGTAACCTCACCCAGGCGGTAGGCTTGCCGTGCCGAGCCGAGAAAAAGAGCTTCCTTCTCGTCCATGCTGTACTGCTGTGCCAGTCGCTTGAAGGCGTTCCAGAGCGTGCGATAGGAGTACATCGCCTTGTCGACCGGGAAGTTGCTCTCGAACATGCAGCGCTGCGGCCCGAACAGATCGATGCAGGTCTCGACATAGGGGCGCCAGGCGTTGGCGAGCCTTTCCGAAGATGGCGGAGATTCGGCCAGATGCCACTTCGCGCCGCCGATGATCATGCCGAAGCCGCCGATCTTGACGGACACGTTCGGGCATTGGGCGAGGTCTTGCATGTCCAGTGCCCAGGCCTTGCGCACTTCTTCCTCACACAGTTCATAGGGTCCGACGCCGATAATCGAGCCGATATGATCGAGCACGATCTGCAAATCGGGCGTGGCGCGAGCCATTGCTGTCAGTTCCGGTAACTGCTGGTGATAAAGCATTGCGTCATATGTCAGGCCTCGCGTTGCTAGGCGGGAAAGGCCCTTGCGGTAGTCTGGATCGCCAAGAAGTGCTGCCGGACCGGGACGCAACACGATGCCATCGGGGAAATTCTCATCCCTCGAAACGCTGTGGCGGATGCCTACCAGGGCTTCGCCCGCCAATGCCTCGTGGGCGTCGAGAACCTCGTCAACAGCCTCGCCGAGCGACAAATCGGCTTTCGCCACGATGCCCTCGGCCACCAGAATCGGCGCAGAGTTCTGGCGAGCAGCACTGCGCATTGCCATGATTTTCTCGGTCTCGCCGACAGGTGCAAGGGAATCCGGTCCTTCGGTGCGATAACCGTAATGCGCCTCGACGCAGACACTGGCGACCACATTGTGCCCGTCGCGCAGATCTTCCTCGAAGGCTTGAAGTAAGTATGGTTCGTCGTGTTGCTCCCACAGGTGATGGTGAGTATCGACAATAGGTAATTCGGGTTCGAGCACGCTCTCACGTGAAAGCGCGAGCCACTCCGGATCGGGTGGCGGATAACGGTATTGGCCGGTGACATCGAGGCCCAAACCCAGATCCTCCTCTCCCGATGTTCTTTCGGGTTTTTCCGACTCCGATCAGCAGGCGAACAAATCGCCTAGGACTGAACTGCCTTATTTGTATGCACTATACCGCAAAATCGATCCAATCAACAAAAACCGAAAAAACGTCGAAAAAACTTGACCGGACAATTCCACGTCCATAACAACATTGCCGAGCCGGCCGCGGTATGGTGCCTTGCCTACCGTCCTGAAGTTAGATGCCGGAAGATGACAGGAGTGCTCAATGGCGCTTGGAAAAGTGGCGATCGTCGGGACCGCCCAGACCGAATTGCGACCCGTCTGGGGTGAGGCGCAGCATATCGACCTGATTTCGGCGGTGGTTAGGTCGGTGTTCAAGGGAACCGGCTTTTCGATCGACGATGTAGATTTCGTGATCGACTCTGGCAGCGACGTGCTCGACGGCCGCTCGATTTCCAACTGCGGTTTCCTTGGCGCTCTGGGTGCGCATCACAAAGAAGAGGCCCGTGTGGAGGCGGACGGCATCTGGGCGCTGCAATACGGCGTCAACAAGATCCGCTCGGGTGCGTCGTCGGTCGGCCTGATCGTTGCTTACTCCAAGCCATCGGAATCGATGGTGGAAAACTATTGGGCTTCCCAAGTGGAGCCGTTCTACCAGCGCCCGGTCGGTTTCTCCCAACGGGCTGCGGCAGGCATCCAGGCCCAGCGCTATCTGGCGGACCGCGGTCGTTCGGTGCGTGACCTTGCTGAGTTTGCGGCGCGCCGGTGGGCGGATGCTAAGGCGAACGCCCGGGTCCAGATTGACGACCTGCCCGATGCCGAAGCCGTGCTCGCATCCAGTGAAAGTGCCTTGCCATTGACGCAATTGATGATGTCGCGTCCGGTTGACGGCGCGATTGCCATGCTGATCGTCGACGAAGCCTCGGCTCGCCGCGCAGGCAACAATCCCGTCTTCATCACCGGAATGGGCAGTGGCACCGATAGCCACGCCTATGCTGACCGCGATCCGCTGAAACTCACTTCGCTTGAAGCGGCGGCCGCCATGGCTGCACGGGCTGCGGGCTGGTCTGCCAAAGAGGCCGACATCGTGGAATTGTCGGCTCCGTCCGTGGTTGGCGAGATGCTGGCGATCGAAATACTCGGTCTCGATGAAGGCAAGGCGGCTGTGAATCGCTCCGGCGGTGCGCTGCCCGCCGATCCGATCATGGCAACCGGCCTGTGCCGGGCCGTCGAAGCGGTGCGGCAATTGCGCGAACCGCAGCTCTACGACGGCGGCTCTCCGTCGCGCGCCTTGGTGCACGGCACGCAAGGCGTGGGCATGCAGAACAATTGCGTCATGACGCTGGAGGTTTAGGAACATGGGTCATCATGTAGCAATCGTCGGGGTGGGCCAGACGCATCATGCCCGCCGGCGTACAGATGTAAGCCAGGCAGGTCTCGTCCGTGAAGCGGTCGACCGGGCGCTGGCTGACGCGAACATGGAAATGGGCGATATCGACACGATAGTGGTCGCCACCGGTCCCGTCCTGTTCGGCGCAGTAAACCATCCCGAACTTTGGGTGGCGAATGCGATTGGCGCACAAGGCAAGCCGATCGTGCGCGTCACCAGTGGCGGCGGCGCCGGATTCGCCGGCGCACTGGCAGGCTATTATCAGGTGGCGGGCGGCTATGCCGGGCGCACGCTGGTGGTGGCTTATGACAAATTGTCCGAAGGGCCACTGCAATATTCGATTTCGACGCTCTACGATCCCTTCTGGGGCCGGGAGTTCGCAGTCGGGATCATGGGCTTTTCCGCAGCATACTGGCGTGCCCGGATGGATGTCCTTGGTCATACCGAGGAAGCCGCAGCAATGGTTTCGGTCAAGAACCGGCGCAATTCCATCGCCAATCCCTATGCGCATATGAAAAAGGAAGTGACCGTCGAGGACGTGCTCAATTCCAAGCCACTGTGCTGGCCGATCAAGCTGCTTGACGTGCCGCCGATCTCGGACGGCGCGGCCGCCATTGTGCTCTCGAACGAGAAACTTGCGGCCAAATCCACGCAGCGGCCCGCCATCATCAAGGGCATGGCCTATTGCTGCGAGGCGGACAATGCGCCCGAGCGCTCGCTGATGATCTCGGAACCGCTCGCGATTGCGGCAAAGAAAGTCTATCGGGCCGCCGGCATTACCAACCCGCGTCGCCAGTTCGACGTGGTGGAGGTGCAAGAGCCCTACTCCTGCTTCGAGCTCAATTATTACGAGAGCCTGGGCCTCTGCCCGCCCGGTGAAGCCGCAGACCTCGTTGCCTCGGGTGCCACCGATCTTGATGGCGACATTCCGGTCAACCCGTCAGGCGGCTGCATGGGGGCTAATCCTATCGGTGCTGTCGGGGTGGTTCGCTTGATTGAAGCTGCAACCCAAGTCATGGGGCGCAACGAGAGTCACCAGATCAAAGATGCCAAGTTGGCTCTGGTGCAGTCCGGCGGCGGCTGGGCCAATCTGCGCGGCTGTGCCGTGCTGAGCGCATAAGGGAGAGCGAAGATGTTTTCAGCACCTGAATCGATGCCTTTGGACATGCCCACCTTTCACGCGGAAATCAGTCTTCCCTATACGCTTACGCCAGGCCGCGCGGCTGGCACGTTCCTTGCCGAAATGAAGAACAAGCGGATTGTCGGGTCGCGCATGGCGAATGGCGATATAGTTGCGCCTGCGCAGGACTTCTCCGCGAGCGATGGCGAGCCGATGACAAACTTTGTCGAAGCACCGCAGACTGGCGAGATCACTGCCTTTACGCGAGTGGACGGCAATATCATTGCCTTCATCCGTCTTGATGGATGCAGCAATCAGTTTCCCCATCGTATCCTCGATCAACTTGACAATGTGAAGATCGGCGCCCGGGTAAAGGCCGAGTGGGAGGACGGCGTCGAGCAGTCCATCCTGGCGATCAAGGGCTTCGTGCTTGCGCCCGATGCAGAGGTGGGAACAGTGCGCGCACTCGATGAGGTCGAGGAGGCTATCGGTTCGCTCCCCTATTCGATGGCGCTGCAATATGAGCATGCCTATGGCCCGTATTACGGGCGCATGTTCGACGAGATCAAAGGCTTTGGCCGGGTCATGGGTGTTCGCGGGTCCAGCAACGACGATGCCCTGCTGCCGCCGCGCGAAATCGATGACATCACGCACAAGCCGACCGGTACGTGGAAGACTTGCGCCGACACCGGCACGATCCGCGGCTGCTCGATCATCAACATGGAATTCATCGGGCAGACCCTGAAGCCGCCCTATGTCTATGCCGAGATCGTGCTTGACGGTGCCTCGACACGCCTGATCCACTTCATCGAGATCGACGACGTGGAATATGCCAAAAAGAACATCGGCCCCGGCACGCGCGTACGGGCGATCTGGACCCAAGGCGAGCGCAAGGGCTCGATGGCCGACATCGAGCGTTTCGAGGTTATCGACGAGTGAGCAACTGGACCGTTACGTCGCTGCGCATAGGCGAAATCTACCTGCCGCACGACGGGGCGATACAGCGCGACCCGATACATTGCTGGCTGGCCCGCGACGGCGAGCACAACGTGCTGGTCGACACTGGCATGACCGACATCGCCATGGTCAACAAGCGGCTCAAGGTCGAAGGCTGGGGCGGCGGCCACGCATATCTGACCAGGGCGCTGGCAGCCGAGGGTCTTGCGCCGTCGGATATCGACCATATCGTGCTGACCCACGGTCATTTCGATCACGCCGACAATCTCGACCTGTTCCCTGATGCCTGCGTCGTTATCCAGCGCGCTGAGCTGGCCCATGCCACCGATCCGGTGCCGTCGCAGCGCATCTTCTACTGGAACACTACGATCGAAAACCTGGTGGCGCGCCGCCGCCAGCAGCAGATTCGCACGCTGGACGGCGACTGCCAACTGTTTCCCGGCTTTCGTATCCTCAAGGTGCCAAGCCACACGCCGGGAATGCAGGTGCCGATCCTGACGACGGCGAAAGGTGACGTGGCCATCGCTTCGGATCTTGGCGATCATTATCGCTACTGGTTTCCGGCCGATGCACGCGCGACCAAGCGGCCTCAGCGTTCGCTTGCCGATGCTTACCTGACGGGCAACATCCGCAGCGAAAGCGAGCGCGACTGGCAAGCAGCGATGCGCCGCGTGCAATCCGAATCCGACATCGTGATCCCGGCGCACGACTTTCGCATCCCGGTCCGCATTCCGGACGACTGGTGGGAAATTCCCGAAAGCAATGACGGCGACCTGGCCGGCGTTCCCCCTGATCGCGAAACTGAAGAATTGGCCAAAGGACAGTCATGAAAATGGAAAATGTTCTGCTTGAGATCGAGGACCGTATTGCGACGGTTACGTTGAACCGGCCCGACGCGCTTAACGCAACGACTGACGGTCTTTATGGCGAGCTAGCGGAATTGTTGCCGCAATTGCGCACCAATCCCGAAGTCGCCTGCGTGATCCTTACGGGTGCGGGCCGGGGCTTCTGTGCCGGAGCCGATCTCAAGAACCGGCGAACGGACCTGACGCCACTGCAATTGAGTGCACGTCACCGCTGGATCCTCACCAACGTGCTGCGGCCTCTCTACGAAATGGAGAAACCGGTTATCGCGGCGGTAAACGGCGCAGCAGCCGGGGCGGGCGCCAATATCCCTCTGGCCTGCGATTTCGCCTACGCCAGCGAGAATGCGAGCTTCACGCAGGCCTTTGCGCGGGTCGGCCTTGTTGCCGATCTCGGCGGACTGTTCTTTCTGCAGCGCGCAGTCGGAAGGGCTCGGGCCAAGGAGTTGGTCTTTACCGCCCGCAAGGTTGATGCGAACGAAGCACTAGAGATGGGTTTGGTGCAGAAGGTTGTACCGCACGACGAACTGCTTTCTGCAGCGCGCGAAACGGCTTTAGCTATCGCTCGCAACGCGCCGACTGCAGTCGGGATGATGAAGACTCTCATCAACAAGTCGGACTATTCGACATTCGACCAGATGGTGGAATTCGAGGCCTATGCCCAGACTGCGGCGTTCGTGTCTCCGGACTACATGGAAGGGGTCACGGCGTTCCGCGAAAAACGCAAGCCAGAGTTCAAGGGCGGCCCCGCGCAAACAGACAACGAGACATGGCGCTGAGCGTACGGGAGATTTGGTGTGGACTTCAATTACACAGATGAAGAGCGCAAGTTCCGCTTTGAACTGCGCGACTGGCTGGCTTCCGCCCTTCCCGCTGGTTGGGGCGACACGGTCTTCGAACCGGAAGACGAGGAAGAGCGCTATCTCTTTCGCAGGGATTGGGACAAGAAGCTGAGTTCGGGCGGCTGGTCCGGAATCAACTGGCCCGTCGAGTACGGCGGTCGGGGCGCGACACTGGTTGAACGTGGCATCTTCGCCGAGGAAATGGCGCGTGCCAAGGCGCCGGAAAGCCTCAACATAATCGGCCACAACCTTGCCGGGACCACCATCCTGCATCACGGTACCCAAGCGCAGAAGGATCGCTTTCTGCCGCCGATAATCGCCAATGACGAGATCTGGTGCCAGGGTTTTTCCGAACCCAACGCGGGTTCTGACCTGGCTTCGGTCCGCACCAAGGCAGTGCGCCACGGCGACAAATACATCGTCAACGGTCAGAAGATCTGGACGAGCTACGCACAATACTCGCAATGGTGCTTTGCGCTGGTGCGGACCGATGTAGACGCGCCCAAGCACAAGGGGCTCAGCTTCCTGCTGATCGACATGAAAAGTCCGGGAATCTTAATCCGGCCGCTGCGCCAGATCTCTGGCGAGTCCGAATTCAACGAGACATTCTTCGAAGATGTCGAAGTGCCTGTCGAGAACCTCGTTGGTGAAGAGAATGATGGCTGGCGTATAGCCATGACAACTCTCGCCTACGAGCGTGGCCCAGAAGACTGCCTTGGTCGCCAGGTGCGCTTCAAGCAGGAAATGGAAAAGCTGCTCGAAGTTTGCTCGGCAGAGCCGACCGCGAACGGCGTCTTGTCCGACGACCCCATCGTCCGCCAGAAACTGGGCCGGTCGATCGTGGAAATCGAAGCAATGCGGCTCGTCGCTCTCAAGAGTTTCAGCCGCATCCATGCAGGCGACGAGCGCGGACCGGATGCTTCGGTCATCAAGCTCTATTGGAGCCATGCAGCGCAGCGCATGAACGAAGCAGCGCTGGACATTCTTGGTCCCACTGCCGTGTTGGCCGAGGGTGATGAAGATGCCAAAGCCAGTGGTCGTTTCCAGACCAGCTACCTGCAATCCAAGGCATTCTCGATCTATTCCGGTTCGTCGGAAATCCAGCGCAACATAATCGGTGAGCGTATGCTCGGCCTGCCGAGGTAGGAAGGACTTCCAGATGAATTTCCTGTTCAATGAAGAGCAGACCAGCCTTGGCGAGACCGTTGGGCAAGTCCTTGCCGACTTTGCTGCGCTGACTGCGCCCGACCCGTCTCGCGATAGTGAGGCGGAGGTTTGGGGCGCGCTGGCCGAGCTTGGTCTGTTTTCCCTGCTCGTGCCTGAAGAGCATGACGGCGTCGGCCTGGCCTTCGTGGACCTTGCACCCTCCATCGAAGCGCTGGGTTCGGGTCTCGCGTCTCCTCTGATCGCCTCCACCCTCGTGGCGACCGAGGCAATCAAACGGCTCGGATCGTCAGACCAACGCGCGAAGCTGCTGCCGGAAATCGCCATCGGGGAAACCGCGATTGCAATTGCCTCTGCCGAACTGGGCCGGGGCAAAGACCCGTTCTTTGCCGAGTGTCGCCTGCTCGATGGCAAGCTGTCAGGCAAGAAGATCGCTGTAGCGGGCGCCGATGTGGCGCAAGAGTTGCTGGTCATTGCTCGGACTGAAAGCGCACCTGTGCTTGTTCTGGTGCCAACCGATGCAGCGGGTGTGACAATCACGGCTCACTCGGATATTGATCCCTCCGCTGGTCTGTGCCGCGTCGTGTTCGACAATGTCGCCGTCGCTGCTGGACAGCAACTCGCCAGGGCCTCGATCGACGCCTTGGACACGCTCGTTGACCTGGGTGCAACGGTCCACTCCGGGATGGCCATGGGGATTGCCGAAGTCATGCTAAGGCGCAGCGTCGCCTTTGCCTCACAGCGCGAACAATTTGGCAAGCCCATCGGTTCATTTCAGGCGATTAAGCATCGTTGCGCCGATCTTGCGGTCGCCGTCGAAGCTGGCAAGGCAACATCGCACTATGCCTTCTGGGCGTGTTCGGAGAATTCCGAGGATCGGTCCGGCGCGGCCTCTGCGGCCAAGGCCTATTGCGGAGAAATCGGCTGCAATGCATGCAATGACGCGATCCAGGTGCACGGCGGCATGGGGTTCACCTGGGAACTCGGCCTGCACCGCTATTTGCGCAGGGCTCAGGTGATCGAACATGCGGTGGGCAGCCGCGCATGGCATTACGATCGCGTGGTGACCGAGGCCCTCGCCGCGCGTGAAGTCGAGAACGCGGCGCATCGAGACGCAGCCTGACCGGCCATGGACGAAAAGTTTCTGCGAGATCTGGAGATCCTGACCGGCCTGATGGAAGAGGGTGGCTGGAAGAGTCTGCGCGTCGTCAGCGACAACCTGATTGTCAACCTTTCGCAAACGCCGGGCGAAGTTCCCGGTGAGCGCGCAGCTGCTCGCCAGGCAGCGCCAATCGCGGAGGAAAAGCTGGCGACGGCAGAGCCATCCGCGCCTCTGCAAGCAACGTCCGGCGACATTGACCCCGCTTGGGCGGTCGTGAAAGCCCCTAATCTTGGCACCTTCTACCGCTCGCCAAAGCCCGGTTCTCCCGCGTTTGTAGAAGTGGGGCAGAAGGTGGCAAGTGGCGCAGAGCTGTGCCTGATCGAGGTGATGAAGCTGTTCACCTCGGTACGCGCGGACCAGACAGGCACAATTCGCCACATCGCCGCCGCCGATGCCGAACTCGTCGAGGGCGGCCAGCCGCTGATGTATATCGAACTTGAATAGAATGCCGGTCGACACGGCTGTCGGCGAGAGGAACTGACAATGGCCCATGTAGAATTTCTGGACGAGACCATGCGGGATGGTCAGCAAAGCCTGTGGGGCTTGCGGATGCGGGCAGGCATGGCTTTGCCGGTCGCACCGCTGCTTGACCAGACGGGCTTCTCCACCATCGACCTGACCGGCGGCGGCATGCTCGACGTGCTGACCCGCTATTGCCAGGAGAACTATTGGGAAGGGCTTGACCTGCTGGTCGAAGCCATGCCCGAGACCCCTTTGCGCGCGGGCCTTCGTGCCAATGCCAATGTCACTTTCAGCGTCAGCCCGCGCGCGCTTATGGACTTGTGGGTGCGCCGTCTGTGTGCCCATGGTATCCGCTCGTTCTGGATCTACGACGTGTTGTTCGGCATGGACAACATGCTGCGCCTGGCAAAAGTGGCCAAGGAATCAGATGCCAAGGTGGCCGGCGCGATCATGTTCGCGCTCTCGCCGGTCCACACCAACGATTACTTCGCCGACAAGGTTCGCCAGCTCGCCAGCAGCCCCGATATCGATTCCATCCTGCTCTACGACACGGCCGGTGTGCTGGAGAAGGAACGGCTCGAAGGCCTGCTGCCCAAGTTGGTGGCACAGGCCAAAGGCAAGCCGATCGAATTCCACGCCAACAACCTGTTGGGTCTGTCGGGCAAGGCCTACTGCGATGCCGTTGACCTGGGGGTGAGCGTCTTGCATACGGCCAGCAAGCCAATGGCGAACGGCCCTTCGGTGCCGTCGACCGAAATCACGGCCCGCAACATGGAGCTGAAGGGGCACACCCACTCGCTCGACAAGAGCCTGTTCCAGCCAGTGGCCGACCATTTCCGCGCTGTCGGCAAGTCGGCCGGGTTCCTCGTCGACCAGTTTGCGGAATACGATGCCTTTTCCGAAGAGCACCAGATCCCCGGCGGGATGATGGGCACCTTCAAGGCGCAGCTGGCGCAGCACAATATGATGGATCGCCTGTCTGACGTACTGGATGAAGTCGCCGCCGTCCGGCGCGACCTTGGCTATCCCGGAATGGCGACACCGTTCAGCCAGCTGGTCGGCATCCAGGCGGTGCTCAACATCGTTACCGGTGAGCGCTACGGCACGGTGCCCGATGAAGTTGTACAGTATGCTGCAGGTTTCTATGGGGAAACCGTGGCCCCGGTCGATCCTGATGTGATGGATCGCATCATGAACGCTCCGCGCGCCAAGGAAGTCCTCGACAATCCTCCGCCGGACCCCGATCTCGACGAGCTCAAAAAGCAGTATGGGACCGAAGACCTTGATGAACTCATCTATCGCGCCACGGTTCCGCAAGCCGATATCGACAAGATGCGCGCGGCCGGGCCGGTACGACGGGACTATCCGCTGCTGTCCTCGCCCGAACTAGAACAGGCGCGTAAGCTAATGCGAATTGCCAAGTCTCCGGTCGTAGAAGTCAAGACTGCCGGGCTGGATATATCGCTGCGCCGATAGGCTGAATTACTCCTCGGTCGGATAACGTCCGAGCGCAAGGAAACAGGTCGCCCCTAGCACGAGCAGGCCTGCCGAAATGGTCAGCGGCCAAGCATAGTTGCCGAAGGTGTCGTAGGCGAAGCCGAATGCCGGCGGCGCGAGCCCCGCGCCGAGCGCCACGAAGATGTAGAGCCTGCCGTAGATGCGGGCGAAATAGGCCAGCCCCAGGTAGCGTGCCGCAAGAAAGCCCAGCATGTCGAATTCCATGCCAGTGGCCATGCCAATCACCATCGCGGCGGTGGCATAGGCGAGGAAGCCCATCGGTTGCTGGATCATGAAGCAGGCAATAGCCGCCGGTATCAATACGGCTGCGGCAACAAGCGGCGCCCAGTAGATATCGACCAGAAAGCCGACGAGGATCCTTCCGGCAATGATCGACAGCCCGAAAAAACCCATGATAGAAACGGCTTCACTCTGGGAAAGACCGCTGTCAGTAAGGGCGGGTACCATGTTCGGAATGAGGCCTCCAACGGCAACATAGATGCAGAACGTCGCCACGCCGATCAGCCAGAAGCGATAACCGCGCACGGCTTCGCCCAGCGTCAGCCCCAAGCGCGGCGCGGCCACCTCGGGCAGGTTCTGCGCCTCTGGTTGCCCCCGCCTGCGCGGCAGACCCAGCAGGCACAGGGGCAGGATCATCAGCACACCGTATCCGGCCAGGAAGAGATAGGCTCCTTGCCATCCTCCCCACGCCAGCCCTGCGGTGGCAACCCTGGGTGCGACGACTGCTGCCAGACCCGTCCCGGACAAGGCCACGCCGAGAGCCAGTCCGCGGCTCCTGATGAACCTGTCTGCGATCAGGAAGGTCCAGCTAACCGCTCCGGCACCAGCGCCCAGCAGGGCCATTGCTGCGTAGAACAGGTAGAGTTGCCACGCGCTGCCGGTCATCGCAGCGCAGGCCAGCACGGACGCACTCAAGCCGACGATACCGCCAAGGATGGATTTCCTGACGCCAAACCTTTCGATCATCCAGCCTCCAAGCGGCCCGCCGAATAGCCCAAGCCCGGTGCTGAAGGTGATCGCCGCCTGTATGGTCGCACGGCTCCAGCCGAATTCCGCCTGCAGCGGTTCCGTAAGGACCCCGATCGAATAGACCGGCAGCGTGGCAGGGGAACTGGTCAGAGCCAGAGCGGTCAGAATGACTAGCGGCCAATTGCGCCCCCATTCCCCGCGTGCCGACGCAGGCATGCTGACAGGTGTCACAGCGCGGTAAGGCCACCGTCGATGATATACTCGCTGCCGGTAATGAAGCCGGACTCGTCCGAGGCGAGGAACACCGCGAGATTGGACACGTCCTCGACTTCGCCGACCCGCTTGATCGGCACCGAGGCGCTGGCGATCTTGATCTGCTCTTCGTCCAGAGCAGCGGTCATCATCGGTGTGCGGATGTAGCCGGGGTGCACCGAGTTGGCGCGGATGTTGTTCTCGCCATATTCGATAGCCACCTGCTTGGTGATTCCGCGCACGGCAAACTTGCTGGCGGCATAGGCGACATTGGGTGTGCCGTAGATCGCCACGATCCCTGAAATCGACGAGATGTTGACGATCGAACCGCCACCGGCAGCGATCATCGCCGGGATGACGTGCTTGGTGCCAAGGAAAATTGCCGTCTGGTTGATCAGGCAGACCTTCTCGAAATCCTCGACAGACAGGTCGGCGGCTTTGGCGCCAGGGCCAAGTATCCCAGCATTATTGATCAGCACATTGACCGGACCAAATCTCCTGCCGGTGGCTTCAACTACAGCTTGCCATTCCGCTTCGCTGCCGACGTCGTGTTTGACGAACATGGCGTTCTCGCCAAGCTCGGCCTCCAGCGCAGCGCCCGCCTCGGCGTTGATATCGGTAAACACGGTCTTTGCACCTTCGGCAACAAAGCGACGCGCGTGTTCCGCTCCCATGCCCTGTGCTGCACCAGTGATTATCGCAACTTTGCCTTCAAGACGTCCCATTCCACCTCTCCTAAACCGAAAGTTCATCGGAAAAACCTAGGGGACTTTAGCAAAGGCTGATGATAAATCTACATCTTCAGTCAAAATCCGAAAAAAATTCTTTTTTCTGTCCAGCATTCGCGTTAGGTTAAAGGTCACAAGCTGGAAGAGGAATTTTTTATGGAAGTTGCATCCCTGCGCCCCGATGACATTCTGGCGATGCCAAGACCGGAGAATGTTCCAGCTGAGCGAGTGTTCGACTTCGATATCTATCGCGATATCCCTGACGGGATGGACTTCCATGCATTCTGGCGAGAGGTCATGGATGCGGCGCCTTTCGACGTGATGTGGACACCCCATAATGAAGGGCATTGGGTCGCCTTATCGGCGGAGCTTTCGGACCAGGTCATGTCCGAGCCCGATCCGTTTTCCAACAACACCGTGCTCGTGCCCAAGGAAACGGCAGGCGAGGCCTATCGCCTGATTCCCCTGTCGCTCGATCCGCCGGAGCACCGGCCTTTCCGCAAATTGCTGAACGATAACCTTGGCCCGAAGCCGTTGCGCGCATTCGAGGAGCCCATCGAGCAGCTGACCATCGAGCTGATCGAAAGTTTCAAGGACAAGGGCCGCTGCAACTTTGTAACCGATTTTGCGGAACGGTTGCCGGTCACCATCTTCATGATGCTGGTCGACTTGCCTATTGCCGACCTGCCGAAGCTGAAGCATCTTGCAGACCAGTTCACGCGCCCCGATGGCTCGATGACCTATCCTGAGGTTCTGCAGGCCTTTCGCGACTACCTCACGCCCGTGCTGGAAGCGCGCAGAGGTGGGGGCGAGCAAGACCTTATCACGCAGGTCATCAACGCCCCAGTCGATGATCGACCCATGACAGAGATCGAAGCGCTGAATATCTGTACACAGGTGCTGGTGGGCGGGCTCGATACAGTCGTAAACATGCTTGGCTTCACATTTTCCTATCTTGCACGCGATCACGAATTGCGACGGTCCATTGCCGCCGATCCCGATCTAATTGGCGATGCATTGCTTGAATTCTTCCGCCGCTTCCCGGTGGTTTCCTCTTCGCGCGAAGTGAAGCGCGATACAGCATGGGCGGGTGTGCATCTGCGCGCTGGCGACATGGTCATGTGCCCCACGATCGTGGTCGCGATGGACACGGCCAGTGCGGACAGTCCTTTGGATTTCCAGATCCATCGCCCGGGGCGCAAACATTCAACCTTTGGCAAGGGGTCGCACACCTGCCCTGGTGCACATCTGGCGCGAATGGAAATGAAGATCGTCCTGCGCGAATGGTTTGCCCGGATTCCTGAATTTACGCTCGAGAACGAAGAGCCGCTGTCCTACACCAACGGAATCGTAGGCAGCGTCAAGCCATTCAACCTAGTATGGAGTCCCGCGGGTTGAGAAGCGCTACGGATCAGGCCTGCGATGCTTCGATTTCCAGCATCCGGATGATCCGTTCGGCCATCTCGGTGCCGGCCTTGGTGAGGTTCCTGGGCTTGCGATAAAGCAACCAGGTTATGATTGTCTGGTTGGTGCTGCCGACGATCAGTGCTGCCGTTTCGTACTTGTTGGCTTTACGCGTGATCCAGCCTTCGTCCATACCTTGCTCGACAAGGTGACGAATGATCCGCGTAAAGTCGTCAATATTGGCCTTAAGGCCCGTCTCGCCAACGAACACGCTGGGCCAGATTTCTAGGTAGAGCAGGCGCGCCCACTCCGAGTGTTCGCGCGCGTAATCAGCTGACATGGTCAGATAGATCAGCAGCCTGTCGCGTGCCGACATCTCCGCATTTGTAGCATCGCGATAGGAACAAAAGAATTCCGACAGGTGCGTCATGGGGATTTCGTATGCGAGATCCTCCTTGCTCGCGTAGTATTCATAGAGCGTAGAGGTCGAAATACCTGCCTCTGCAGCGATGTCGGCAATGCGGGCGCGAGATATTCCGTCGCGGCCGAAAACGCGCAGTGCGGCGTTGAGGATCTGTTTCTCGGTTCGACGACTGCGATCCTGCTTGCGCTCGGACTCCCGGCTTGAGCGCGCGATTACATCGTCGAGCAGAAGGTCCCACTCTGGCGCTGCCTCGGGTGCTTTTGCCGCTGTGAAAGATTCGGGCCCAATTTGCACTTCGCTTGCCAAGACTCTTACCCATTTCGGAAATTTCGTCGACTTTGCACGACTGCGGCGATGCGTCAAGCATCGACCAATCTGTCTCGCTTGTTCTCACTCTAACAAGCAAATTCGCCCCTTTGATAGAAGATATGAGGCCGAGGGCGGAGCACAGGCGTCTACCGGTTTGTCGGGACCCCAAGAGATTTTTTCCGACTATTTTTCGATTTTATTTGACGCTGGCGCTTGGGCTGGATAGACCGACCATCGCAAATGAAGGGGTGAAAAACCCTCGTTGGAGAGATGTCGATGATTTCAGGCTTCAAACCCTGCCTTCAAGTTTGGCCCATGTTGCGCAACTGCATTGCGGTGGAGGCTGGTCGATGAGCAGCCCTGCCGAATGCGCCAAGAGGCTCATAGATGCCTACAACCGCCAGGACTTCGAGGGAATGCGCGCCCTGATCGTCGAAGACCTCGATTTCGCCCATTTCAATCGCGGCTTCTCCTTGAAAAAGCGTGACGAATTGATCGCGGTGCTCGAAACCTTCGTGACCGATTATATGGCCGAACGTCATTTCGAGCCTTCGGAGCGGATAACTGAGTGCGGCGATACGGCAGTGCTCGAGTCTTGGTACGTCGGCACAACGAAGGTGGACTTACCGGGATTTGGCGATGCAGGCGAAAGCTTCCGCCTGAAATTCTGCAGCGTCATGCGCTTTAATGACGAGGGGTTGCTCGTCGAGTGGAAGGACTACGGCTGATCGGCGAATCCGAATAGCCCAGACAAGACACGAGAGTGGAGAAATCGCAATGAAAGTCGGAATGTTTCAAACGCCGTTCGTCAGGCCCGAGCGGTCGCCGCGCCAGGTTTTTCAATGGGCGCTGCGGCAGGCCGTTCATGCCGACAAGATCGGTTTCAGCGAGTACTGGGTTGGCGAGCATGGCACCCTCAACTGGGAAGGCATTCCCAGTCCCGAGCTGGTAATTGCGGCCGCCGCCCTGCAGACCGAGCAGATCAAGTTCGGGCCGCTTGCCCACTTGCTGCCCTATCACCATCCGGCAACCCTCGCAGTCCAGACGGCCTGGCTCAGCCAGATCCTCGAAGGTCGTTACATGCTCGGCGTCGCCACTGGCGCCTATCCGACGGACGCGGCGCTGCGTGGCATCACCGACATGAAGCAGAACCACGAGATGATGCTCGAGGCGATCGACATCATGCAGAAGGTCTGGAAGGCAGAACCTTTCCAATTCGAAGGCAAGTTCTGGAACGCGGGCTATCCCGAGAACGACGGCAAGAAGCCGCTGCGCGATATCCGCCCGTGGGGTGACGATATCCAGATGGCCATGACCGGCCTCTCGGCTCCCTCGCCATCGATCGGTTTTGCCGGCAAGAACGGCTTTATCCCGGCCTCGGTCTACGCCGGAAACGACTTTCTCAAGAGCCACTTCGAAACCTATCGCGAAGAAATGAGCAAGGCGGGACGCGAGTCCGATCGCTCTGCGCACCGCGTTGTTCGTGATGTGGTGGTCGCGGAAACCGATGCCGAGGCGCGCCGCCTCGCGATCGACAGCGGTCTGGGCCTCGCCTGGGCGGAATATCTCAAACCGACTTACGAGCGCTTCGGCGTTCTCAAGGGTCTGCTCCACGATCCGAGTGTTGACCCTGCCGATGTCGATGCCGAATACTTGGCCGAGCACGTCTGGATCGTCGGTTCTGTCGAGACCGTCCGACAGAAGCTTAGCCACTGGATGGATGAATTGGGCGGACCGTTCGGCACGCTGCTAATCTACAGCCACGATTACATCGATGATCCCGAACCTTGGGAGCATTCGATGGACCTGCTGGTGAACGAAGTTGCCCCGCACATCGGGACCGGAGCAGCCTAACAATGGCGCGTGCACTCGATCGGCTTGTCGGCAAGACGGCGATTATTACCGGGGCCGCTCAAGGAATGGGCGAGGCGCACGCCCGCGCCTTCGCGGCCGAGGGTGCGCGAGTCATCCTAACCGATGTGAACGGCGATGGCGTGCGGCGGCTGGCCGATGAACTCGGCGAGAATGCCCTTGGTTTGAGCCACGATGTCGGCGATCCCGCCGGATGGGACGCGGTGATGGTGCAGGCGCATGATCGCTTCGGCCCCGTTAATGTGTTAGTCAACAATGCCGGGATCATTGGACCGGTAAAGGGCATCCTCGACTTCTCGGCGGAAGAATTTACCGAGGTCTTCAAGGTCAACGAGCTCGGCGTGTTCCTCGGTATGAAGGCCGTGCTGCCGGATATGATCGCGGCAGGCGGCGGATCGATCGTCAATATCTCATCGATCGCCGGAATGTTGGGCACGCGGGCCTCGTCCAACGCCGCCTACTGTTCGACCAAATTTGCCGTGCGCGGGATGAGCAAACTGATCGCCGCGCAATGGGGCCATGCCGGAATCCGCGTCAATTCGGTGCACCCCGGCTACATTCTCACGCCGATGATGATCGCCGCAACCGATGAGGAAGGCGGCGGGGCGAAAGAAGTCATCCCGCTGGGACGTCTCGCAAAACCCGACGAAGTTACGCGGGTGGTCCTGTTTCTGGCTTCAGATGAATCGAGTTTCGTAAGTGGTGCCGAACACGTCGTCGACGGTGCCATGATCGCGGGTTAGCCGGCCCCGAATTGCCAGCAGCAATAATGAACCCATCCTGGGGAGGATAATATGCAGTTAAAAAACGTATTGAAAGCGACCGTAAGCGGCCTTTCGTTGGTGATTGCGATTCCGGCTTTCGCGCAGGATAGCCAAGGTCAAACGGCAGAAGCCGAGGACAACAACCCCAATACGATCATCGTGACCGCGACCAAGCGCGAAGAGGCGGTCAACGATGTCGGCCTCACCATCACGGCCGCATCTGGAGAGGCCTTGATCGCGCGCGGCATCAACGGTCCGGAAGACCTCGGCAATCTGGTTCCTGGTTTCACCTTTACGCAGTCGCTATATTCAACCCCGGTCTACACCCTGCGAGGCATCGGCTTGTACGATGCAACATTCGGCGCATCGCCTTCGGTGGCCATTTACACCGATCAGATTCCGCGCAACGTACCGACGATGTCCGATGCGCTCAATCTCGATGTCGAGCGGGTCGAGGTGCTCAAGGGGCCACAGGGAACCCTGTTCGGCCAGAGTGCCACCGGCGGTGCCGTGAACTACGTACTCGGGCAGCCGACCGATACCTTCGAGGCCGGCTTCAACGCCTCATACGAGCGCTTTGACCGGATCGAGGCGAGCGGCTTCGTCAGCGGCCCGATCACCGAAGGCGTCAACGCACGCCTCGCGCTTGGCGTCGTCAACGGTGGGGCCTGGCAGCGCAGCATTTCCCGCCCCGATGACGAAAACGGCGACCAGCGTCGTTACGCAGGACGACTGACGGTCGATATCGAGCCGACCGATGGCCTGACCATCCAGCTGACTGGTACTGCCGCGATCGACGAGTCCGATCCGCTCGCTCCGCAATATGCCGGAACGCTGCTCAATCTCTATCCGACACCGGCAGCGGCCGCCGCTTCCGGCAATCCCTTCGCCGTGGTGGACGCGCAGCGGTACGCCGATCTGACGACCCCGACTTCTGCCGGCTTCGATGCTAGCTTCCTCGGTCGTCAGTCGGTAGTCGTTGGCCGCCTGTCGTCCCCCAACGCTTCTGTTGCCGCGGGTGCGCGCGCTCTGCTGGGCACGCCGATCAGCGATAACACTCGCGATGCCGAGTGGACCCCCGGTCTGCTGGGGGCATCGGACAACTCGTATTACCAGCTTGCCGGACGCGTCGATCTCGACCTTTCCGAAACGATCACTCTGACTTCGATCACCGCACTCGCGGAAAAGGATCTAGACTACGCTCAGGATCTCGACGGGACAACAGCGCGCGTGGTCGACGTGCCGCTGTTCGGCGACGTCCGCAGCTTTAACCAGGAATTGCGCGTCGCCTATGATGACGGGACGGCCTATGCGATTGTCGGCGTGTCCTATGACAATGTCCGCACCTCGCAGAACAACTTCTTCTTCCTCGGCGATTATTCTGCCAACGCCGACCTCATCACGCTGACCTTGAACAACTTCAATTCGCGGTCGCGCAGTTATGCGGTGTTCGGGAACATCGAATACGATATTACCGACAATCTGACCTTGCAGGGCGGCATCCGCTACACGCAGAACGACCTGGAAGCCGACTACTGCTACAACGATCCGCCAGAGGATACGGCTCAAGGCACGGCAACCCTCTTTGGCGCTGCCCTCAACAGTGTGCCGATCACCATCAATCCCGGCGAGTGTTTTCCGACCACGGGCGACCTGCTGCTGGGAACTGCGGCGTCGACTATCGATCCGGTCGAAAGGGCGTTCGACGAGGATAACATTTCTTTCCGCCTGGGTGCCAGTTACAGCTTTGACAGCGGCGCTCTACTCTATGCCAACGTGAGCCAGGGTTACAAGGCGGGGATTTTCTCGGCCATCGGCGCCTCGCGCGTGCTGCAATACGATCCTGCAACGCAGGAACGGGTGATCGCCTATGAAGCCGGTTTCAAGCTCCCGCTGGCCGATGATGCGATCCAGTTCAACGCCGCTGCCTTCTACTACGATTACAGCGACAAGCAGGTTCGTGGCCGCGTCCAGGACGTCGTCTTCGGCTTGCTCGAAAAGATGCTTAATGTGCCCGAATCCTACATCTGGGGTATCGAAGGCGAATTCGTCGCACGACCGGTGGACGGGCTGAACCTGTCGCTCAGCGCAACCTGGCTCAATTCCGAAGTCACCGGCACCTTCACCGAAACGCCCGACGGTTCGGCGGTCTACAACGCGGCGGGTTACACCGGCGACTTTGCCGGATCGGAACTGCCTTACACGCCCGATTTCAGCGCCACCTTTGATGCGCAGTACGAATTCCCCGTGTCGTCGTCGATGAACGCCTTCCTTGGCGGGACGCTGGTGTACCAGGGTGAGCAGAACGCGAGCTTTGTGACCCCGCTGCTCCCGGCGGACGACTTCGTGATCGAATCGCGGACCTTGCTAGGACTTCGTGCCGGCCTTGCAACCGATGATGACCGGTGGCGCTTCACGCTTTTCGGCGAAAACGTGACCAACGAATCGTACACTACGGCGGTGTCAACTTTCCTGGATACGCTGATCCGGTACCGGGGCGCGCCCTCGACCTATGGAGCCTCAATCAGCTACCGGTATTGATGGATCGAAAGTTGCGGGCACGGTCTTTTTGGCGGAAGATCGTGCCCGTTTCCTTGTGGAAAGCCCGAACATGACCGATCACGACCTCCCCGAAAATCTCCGTTACCTGATCGAGGAGTTCAATCGCTCCGGCTTACGCGAACTGCACATCCGAAAGGGCGATTTCGAAGTTCTGCTATCCCACGCCGATACGGCAATCCGCGCGCCGCGGCGCCAAGCCAGCGCTGTGCCGAGCAAAGTCGAGGCCCCGACTCCGGCACGAAAGGTGGCCGAGGCCGCGCCTGCCAAAGGCGGCTCGTTTACCCGAAACGCTCCTGAAGGGACGATCGTGATTTCGGCGCCGAACCTGGGGACCTTCTATCGCTCGCCCAAGCCCGGCACTCCACCCTTCGTGGAAGTCGGACAGCAGATCGCCGCCGGCGCGGAAATGTGCCTGATTGAGGTGATGAAGCTTTTTACGACCGTCAAATGCGAAGTGGCGGGGACGGTGGAGGCCGTATTGGTGGAAGACGGCTCGATGGTCGAAGCCGGCCAACCGCTGTTCGCGGTGAGGGAAGCCTGATGCCGATCAAGCGACTATTTGTTGCCAATCGCGGAGAAATCGCCCTGCGCATAGTCAGGGCCGCGCAGGCCTTGAACATCGAGACGGTTGTGGCGGTGTCCGATGCAGATCGTGACAGTGCGGCTGCCGCGCTGGCGGATCGCGCCATTGTGATCGGTCCGGCCGCGGCCGCCAAGAGCTATCTCGACCCGCGCCTGATCGTGCACGCCGCGCGTGAAAGCGGCTGCGATGGCCTGCATCCCGGTTACGGATTCCTGTCGGAACGGGCGATCCTGCCGCGCCTGTGCGAACAGCATGGCATTGCCTTCGTCGGTCCGCGGCCAGACGTCATCGACTCGCTGGGCGACAAGTTGCAGGCACGCGCGTTGGCGGGGGCGGCGGGCGTTCCGCTCGTTCCGGGCAGCGAAAACATTGCCAGTCCTGCTGATGCTCGCCGGGAAGGTGACCGCATCGGCTATCCGGTGTTGCTCAAGGCTGCGGCCGGTGGCGGCGGTCGCGGCATGGTGATTGCCAACAATGGTGACGAGGCCGAGGCGGGATTCCAGCGCGCCTCTTCCGAAGCACAAGCTGCCTTCGGCGATGGCACGATGTTCATGGAACGCTTCGTGCCCGAAGCGCGCCATGTCGAAGTCCAGCTGATGGGCGATGGCAAGGGTAAAGTCCTCCACTTTGGCGAACGCGACTGCTCGGTGCAACGACGCTATCAGAAGCTGATCGAGGAAGCGCCCTGTGCGGCCATGTCAGACGAATTGCGCGCCCGTCTTCACCAGTCTGCCGTCGATCTGGCGGCGAGCGTGAATTACCGCAACGCTGGAACCGCCGAGTTCCTGTTCGATGTGCGGCGGCAGGAATTCTATTTCATCGAGGTCAACGCGCGTATCCAGGTTGAGCATCCGGTAAGCGAAATGATCTCGGGCTTCGACCTAGTGCAGGAACAGCTCCGCATCGCAGGCGGCGCTGATCTTTCGGTCGGTCAGGACGACATCGTGTTGTCAGGCCATGCAATCGAATGCCGTATCAATGCCGAGGATGCCGAACGGGATTTTGCACCATCGCCGGGCCGTATTACCCGTTGGGATGCACCGTCAGGTGAAGGCATCAGGCTGGATAGCCATATGACCGAGGGCGCCATGATTCCGCCGTTCTACGACAGCATGGTCGGCAAGCTGATCGCGCATGGGAAGGACCGCGCCGAGGCAATCGACAGGCTTGTCGGGGCAATCGATGACTTCGTCATCGAAGGTGTACCCACCACGCTCGGTTTACAACGCGCGATTGCAACGCATCCCGATTTCGTTGCCAACAATATTCACACCCGCTGGCTCGAACAGGTGCTGCTGCCCCGGTTCGGAAAGGATGCGGCATGAGCGGCAAGAACGATCCCGCAGTCGCCGCAGCGATCGACGACGCGCGTGCATTCATCGATGCAATTCTGGCAAGCGATTGGCAGGAACTGCACATTTCCGGCGACGATTTCGAGCTGTTTTTAGCCCGCGATGGCGGTGGGCCGAACCCTATGTTCACCGCCATTGATTCTTCCGCGTCGCCCGCGTCCGCTGCAACAACTCAGGTCACTGTGATTGCTGCGCCGCATGTGGCGACGATTGCCTGGGTGGCAGAGCCGGGCACGGTTTTTGCCGCTGGCAAGCCGCTGGCACGCCTGTCGGTCCTCGATGAGGTCACTGAAATCCGGGCATCGAATGACGGTCGTGTGGCCGGTGTGGATGTGGCGGTCGGCGAGCTGGTCGAATTTGGCATCACCATCCTACAGATTGCGGCAGAAGAATGACAGCAAGTGTAGCCAAACGCATCGGCGTCTGCGGTGCCGGGGCCATGGGCTCGGGCATTGCCGAGGTCGCGGCGCAGCGCGGTGCCGACGTGAAGGTATTCGATGTTAATGCGGATGCTCTAAAGAGCAGCGAGGCCATGATCGGAAAGTCGATCGCGCGTCTTGTCGAAAAGGGCAAACTGACGAGCGCACAGGGTGATGAGGCGCTGCAGCGCATGCAGTGGATCGGCGATCTTGCGGAGATGGCTGATCGCGAGCTTGTGATCGAGGCGGTGATCGAGGATGCCGATATCAAGGCGAGCCTCTTTGGCGGGCTCGAAGATGTCCTGCCGGACGATGCAATTATCGCCAGTAACACCTCTTCGCTTCCTATCGGCCGCCTCGCGCGCAATTTGCGGAATTCTGCCCGGTTCTGCGGCATGCACTTCTTCAATCCGGCAACAATCATGAAACTGGTTGAAGTGGTGTCTGGCCCTGCTACCGATCCGTCAGTCGCGGACACAGTGGCGGAAACCGCGAGGGCCTGGGGCAAGGTAGCCATTCCGGTGGCCGATGTCCCGGGTTTTATCGTCAATCGGGTGGCTCGGCCCTTCTATGGAGAGGCCTTTACTGCGTTCAACGAACAGGTCGCGCAGCCGCATGTGATCGATGCCCTGTTCCGTGCTAACGGTTTTCGCATGGGGCCGCTCGAGTTGACTGACTTGATTGGCCAGGATGTGAATTACTCGGTCGCTCGCTCGATTTTCGATTCCTATTTCGGCCAGACGCGGTTTGTTCCCCAGCTACGCCAGGCCGCGCTAGTCGACGCCGGCTGGCTTGGGCGGAAAACGGGGCAGGGCGTGTACAGCTACAGTGATCGGGCGGATGCGAGTGAGCTGAACGCCAAGCCGCGAGACCCAAGCGGTGCAGATCGTGAGCTGGCTGGCAAGGTGCTTGGCCTCAAAGCCGGAACCCTGCTTGAAAGCGATGGTGTTCTGCTCGGCCTGACGCGCGGGAAGACTGCTGCAAACGAAGCGAGGACCGCCGGTAAGCCGGTCGTGCTGTTCGACCTTATCGACCCCGACAATGACGGACCGTTAGGCTACGCCGTGTCTGACGATGGTCCGGAGCACGTCGCGCAAGCGGTCGCAGCAGGTCTTCGGCGATCAGCCGTGCGCTTGACAGACCGACCTGGCCTGATCGTGTTTCGTACCCTTGCCCAGATTGCCAATGCCGCAGGCGACGCCGTATTCGAGCACGTTGCTGACGAAGAAGGCATCGATTTGGCCATGCGCTATGGTGTGAACTATCCATTCGGACCGTTCGCATTTGCTGACCGCGTGGGGCGCGAGAGCCTTATCGCGTCCCTCCGCAATATCGCCGACGAATCGGGGCAGCCGATGTATCAACCCTCCCAATACTGGAGCGTCAAGTGAGAGCTTCCGAGATCCTGCTGAGCGAAAAGCGAAGCGATATGGTCCTGTTGCTTCGGCTTAACCGGCCGGAGAAGTCCAATGCGCTGGCAACGGACCTGCTGGCCGAAATTGCCGACGCGCTGGATGCTGTCGCGGGCGATCCAGAAGTGCGAGCTGCCGTCATTACCGGCTCGGACAAGGTGTTTGCGGCGGGTGCTGACATCAACGAGCTAGCGCAACGCGATACTGATGGTGCCCTGGCTGATCCGCGCCCTGGCCTGTGGGCGCGCATTCGGGCATTTCCGAAGCCGCTGATTGCGGCCGTGGAGGGCTGGTCGCTCGGTGCTGGCAACGAGCTGGTCATGTGCTGCGACCTCGCTGTGAGCGGTGAGAAGGGCAAGTTCGGGCAGCCGGAAACCAACCTCGGTATCATTCCCGGCGCGGGCGGAACCGCGACCTTGCCCCGGCTCGTCGGCCGGACACGCGCAATGAAGATGGTGCTGCTGGGCGAACCGATTTCTGCCCAGGAGGCACTTGCCGCCGGACTGATCTGCGAAGTCGTTGAAGCCGGCAAGGCACTGGAAACGGCTCTGGCCCTTGCGGCCAGAATCGCCGCCCGTGCGCCGGTTGCCATGCAACAGGGCAAGGCAATGGTCCGCGCTGCTTTTGAGACGCCGCAGACCGCCCATCTGGCGATGGAGCGTCAGGCGTTCTCGGCCCTTTTCGGGACGGCTGACAAAAAGGAAGGCGTTGCCGCTTTCCTCGAAAAGCGTGACCCGGAATGGTCGGGCCGCTGAAGACCCGGGTTACCGAGCTTCTCGGGATCCGCCACCCGATCATCCAGGGCGGCATGCAGAATGTCGGGCGCGCGCGGCTGGCGGCGGCGGTTTCGCAAGCTGGCGGGCTGGGCATGATAACCGCGCTTACTTTCCCGACCCCGCAGGCGCTGGCTGAAGAGATCGCGCTGTGCCGCCAACTCACCTCGGCACCGTTCGCGGTGAATATCTCGGTCTTCCCGACCATGCGCCCGCCTGACTATGGCGAGATCGTCCAGGTCATCGCTGATTCCGGAATCGAAACGGTAGAGACTGCGGGGACGCCCGAGGTGCGGGATGTCTGGAAGCTGCTGAAGGCCCACGACATCAGGATCATTCACAAGTGCACGTCGGTGCGGCACGCGCTGTCATCGCAGCGGCACGGCGTCGACATGATTTCGATCGACGGCTTCGAATGTGCCGGCCATCCGGGCGAAGACGACATTCCCGGCCTCGTCCTCATCCCGGCGGCGGTCGACAAGCTGGAGATTCCGGTGATCGCCAGCGGGGGCATTGCCGATGCCCGTGGGCTGGTCGCCGCGCTCTCTCTCGGGGCCGATGCCGTCAACATGGGGACGCGGTTTTGTGCCACGCAAGAGGCCGAGATTCATGAGAATGTGAAGCAGGCCTATGTCGCCAATGACGAACGACAGACGGACCTTATCCTTCGGCCCTTTAGAAACAGCGCCCGTGTGGGCCGCAACGCGATGTCGCAGGAAGTTCTGGAGCGAACCGCGGGCACTAATCCAGCCTTCGAAGACGTGGCAGACCTGGTCTCAGGCCAACGCGGCAAGCTGTTGCTGGAGAGCGGCGACCTCGACAGCGGCATTTTCTGGGCGAGCATGGCGCAAGGCCTGATCCACGACATCCCGACCTGCGATGCGCTGATTTCGGGGATCATGGATGAAGCGCGGGCGATTATTGCAGACCGGTTGCAAGGAATGCTCGCGGGCCGGGACTAGCCTTTGCGGTGCAAGGCGGCGGCAACGCCAGCACGGCTGGCATCGTTCTCGACCATCGCGGCAGAACCTTGCTGCGCGGCAAGATAGGCCTCGAACCAGGCGTCGCCTTCCAGCTTGAGCGAATCGTGTTTGCGCGCGCGCATTATCGCGCTGTCCTTCGCCGCCACCTCCTCCGCCAGCGCCATGGCGCGCGGCAGCACGTCATCGGCGTCGACCACGTAGTTGAAGAATCCCGTCGGCTGGAGTTCGGCGGCGGTATACTTACGTCCGGTATAGAGCATTTCGCGTAGCTTCGGCTCAGGCAGGCGCAGGGCCACAAAGCGCCCCGCGCAGCCGCTCAACAACCCGAAGTCCACTTCTGGCAGAGCGAATTTCGCTTCGCGCGCGGCGACCCGGAAATCGAACAGGCTCGACAGCACCATGCCGATGCCCACGGCAGGCTTGGCAATTGCCGCGATTGTCGGGCGGTCCAGCGCATGGAACTTGGGCAGCTGGCGATTGATGAAGGCGTAGCGTTCCTCGCGCTGCGTCTTGGTAATGCCCTCGAAGTCCTTCAGGTCAGCCCCGCCGCACCAGGCTCGCGCCTCCTCCGGAGCGCGCATGACCAGCGCCTTGATCGCGTCATCGGCGGCAATGCGATCGGTCAGCTTGCCAAGCGCTTCGTAGACCGCGAGCGAAAATGCGTTGACCGGCGGTCGGCTAAAGGTCGCGACGGCTACGCCCGACGGCAGCACTTCAAGTTCGAAGTCGCCGATCCGCTCGCAATTGCTCATTCCTCGTCGTCTTTGCCCAGCGCCGCGCGCACTGCGGCATTGCTTTCCGGATTCTCGACAAGCGCCGAGGAAGCCTCTTGCGCCTTGAGATAGGCGTCCATCCATTCGGGCCCTTCGAACATCAGTGAGGCAAGCTTTCTGGCCTTGAGCGCGGGAAGGGACTTTGACGCGATCGTATCGGCAAGGTCGAGCGCCAGTGGCAGCACCGCTGACGGCGGCACGACGTAATTGAAGAAGCCGGTATCTTCCAGTTCCTTCGCGGTGAAAGCGCGGCCGGTGTAGACCATTTCGCGCACCTTGGCTTCGGGCATTCCAAGGCTTGCCAGCAGACCCGCGCTACCGCCGATCAGGCCATAGTCGACTTCGGGACAAGCAAACCGGGCATTGGTGCTGGCTATCCGCAAGTCACACATTCCCGCCAGCATAACGCCGACGCCGACCGCGGCGCTGCGAATGGCGGCGATCATCGGGCGATCAATGCGGTGAAAACGCGGCAGGCATTCGTTGATGAAGTCGTAGCGTTCCTTGCGGCGCGCGGCTGTCATCCCTTCGAATTCGCGCAAGTCCGCACCGCCGCACCACGCGCGCGCATCGTCGGGCGCAGCAATCACGATCACCTTTATCCGGTCGTTTTCGGAAACGTAGTCGGCGAAAGCCCGGATGTCTTCATAGGTTTCGAGCGATAGAGCGTTGACCGGCGGACGCGAGAAGGTGACGAGGGCAACACCATTGTCGCGCAATTCGATCGAGAACGCGCCGAACTTGACGGCATCGGTGCTCTCTTTTCCGTACATCAGGATGCCATTGTCAGGTTCACGCCGGTCATCTCCCGTAACTCTTCCAGCGTCAGTCCTTCGACCAGTTCCACCACCTTCGCCCCGTCCGGACCGAGATCAATAACGCCCAGCTCGCAGTAGATCCGCGAAACGCAGCCAAGGCCCGTCAGTGGATATGTGCATTCCTCAACCAGCTTGCTTTCGCCGGTCTTGGTGAGGAGGTTCATCATCACGAAAACCTGCTTGGCGCCGATTGCCAAGTCCATGGCCCCGCCGACCGCCGGGATCGCATCGGGGTCGCCGGTATGCCAGTTTGCTAGGTCGCCGTGCGTGGAAACCTGATAGGCGCCCATCACGCAGATATCGATATGGCCGCCGCGCATCATCGAGAAGCTGTCACCGTGATGGAAGAAGCAGCCGCCGTTCAGTAGCGTAACGGGCTGTTTGCCTGCGTTGATCAGATCCCAGTCGATGTCGGCCTCGTCGGGTGCAGGACCCATGCCGAGAATGCCGTTTTCGCTGTGCAGGAAATAGTCGCCATCCTGCTCAAGGTAATTGGCGACCTGGGTCGGCAGACCGATGCCGAGGTTGACGTAAGCGCCTTCGGGAATGTCTTGGGAAACTCGCTTTGCCAGCTGCTGCTTGTCAAGGCGCTGGATTGCGTCTGCGGCGCTCATGCGGCGGCCTTTCCTGCTTCTGCGATCTGCACGATGTGGTCCACGAAAATTCCCGGTGTGACCACGGTTTCCGGATCGAGCGATCCGAGCGGATCAATCTCTTCCACCTGAACTACGGTGGTCTTACCAGCCATGGCCATGATCGGGCCAAAATTTCGTGCTGCCTTGCGGTAGACGAGGTTCCCCCAACGATCGGCCCTGTGGGCCTTCACGAGCGCCAGATCGGCATGAATCGGATATTCCAGGACATAGTGGCGCCCGTCGATTTCGCGGGTTTCCTTGCCCTTGGCCAGCTTGGTCCCGAAGCCGGTTGGCGTGAATATGGCCCCAAGGCCCGAGCCCGCCGCCTGGATGCGTGCGGCGAGATTACCTTGCGGAACAAGCTCCAGCTCCAGTTCGCCGGCGCGATAGCGTTCCTCGAAATGGCGGGACCCGACCATGCGCGGGTAGGAGCAGATAATCTTGCGCACTCTGCCCGCACCAATCAGGGCAGCGATGCCAACATCGCCGGTGCCCGCGTTATTGCTGATGATGGTCAGGTCGGTAGCGCCTTGCGCCACAACGCCTTCAACCAGTTCTGCGGGCACGCCGGCCTCGCCGAAGCCGCCGATCATAATGGCGGCTCCATCCTGCAAACCCGTCAGGGCCTGCGCGACTGTACTGGCCTGCTTGTCGATCACCTTGCATCACTCCAAATTCCGATAACTTTTCGGATATAGTAGAGATGTGAGGATATTTCGCAAGCTGTCTTTGGCACTTCGTCCAGCGCGACACCTGCTGGTTTTAGCTTGTCGGCGCTTCGATTGGTGTCGCGCGGCAGAAGGCTCCGTTAAAGTAGAGCATAGGATCGAATGTTTCGGCCATCCCCATGTGGCGAACCTTTCCAATGAATATCTCGTGTGTTTCGTACACATGACTATCGAGCAGTTCGCATTCGAAGGAGGCGGTCGCACCCTTCAGAAAGGGCTGTCCAGCCGGGGAATCGACCCACTTACCGTTGATAAACCGGTCGCGCCCCTCCAGCCCCTTTTGTGCCGAGAAGATTGCAACAGTCTCTACTTCGTTGGCTTGCAGGAGATTCAGCGAAAACAGTCTGGTACGCACGATCAGCGGATGCACACTCGCGTTGCGGTTTACGCATACGAGCATCAACGGAGGATCAGCACACAGCGAATTCCAAGCGGTTGCGGCCATGCCCGTGCGATCTTCGCCGTCTGCCGAGGAGATGATAGCGACAGGGCCTGGAACCCGGCGCATTTGGGTGACGAACTGAGTCCGGTGACTTTCCGGGGATGGAGCTTTGATTTCGCTGTTTGACATCGCCATATAATTCCGAATAAACGTCGGATTACTTTATAACGGGTTTTGCAGAAAGCAAGCCAAGTCTGCGCAAAGTTGCACCAAGGGGAGAACGGCCATCACTCCGATTGAGGAAATCCTTGAAGAGGCTCGTGCAGGGCGCATCTTCATCCTCGTTGATGAGAATGAGCCGGCGAGTACGGGCGCGCTCGTCGTTGTTGGGCAGATGGCGACACCGATTGCGGTCAACTTCATGGCTGCACACGGAAGGGGACTTATTTGTCTCGCGCTGCAGCAGGATCGCATTGAACAGCTCGGCCTGAACCTTATGCATGCGCGCAACCGGTCGCGACCGGACGAGTGCTTTGCGACTTCCATCGAGGCACGAAAGGGCGTCACGACAGGGATCAGCGCGGAAGACCGTGCGCGAACAATTTCCGTGGCTATCGATGCGGGCAAGGGCCCAGACGACATCGTCACGCCGGGGCACGTGTTCCCGGTCGTCGCTAGTCCCGGCGGCGTGCTAATGCGGGCGGGCCAGGTTGAAGCCGCTGTAGATATTGCAAGGCTGGCCGGGCTAAACCCCTCGGCTGCAATCTGCAAGATCATGAACGCTGCCGGCGACGTGGCGCGATTGCCGGAAATTCGCGAACTTGCTTCCGAACACGACTTGCGGATTACGTCGGTAAGGGACCTCATCGCCTATCGTCGGACAAATGACCGCATGCTTGAACAAGTTGGCGAGCGATCTGTCAGAAGTCGTTTTGGCGGCGAGTGGCGAGCCATTGCATACCGGAACAAGGCCAACGGGGAAGAAACGCTTGCTATGGTATTAGGCGATATCGCACCCGAGCGCCCGACGCTCGTCAGAATGCATCTGCTGTCGATATTTCACGATGTCTTCGCCGAAGACGCCGCCAGAACCGGACTATTGGAAGCGTCGATGCGAAAAATTGCCGAAGAAGGTGCCGGGGTAATCGTCCTCATCAACCGGTTCGTATCCGACTACGTCAGCAGGACGCTGGTGCCAATGGATGGTCCGCTCAAAGGCGCACAGGAACTGCGTGACTATGGCGGAGGGGCCCAGATCCTGAGTGATCTGGGTGTGCAGGCAATGATCCTCCTGACCAACACGCCGAAGTCGCTTGTCGCGCTGGAAGGGCATGGTCTCTCGATTGTGGAGCAGCGGACGATATCATGACAGGCTCAATCCGCACCGACTGGACCCGCGAGGAGATCGCAGCGCTGTTCGACCTGTCCTTTACCAAACTGCTGTTCCGCGCAGCCAGCGTGCACCACCAGCACCACGCGGCGGACGAGGTGCAGCTGTGCACGCTGCTCAGCATCAAGACCGGTGGTTGCCCGGAAGATTGCGGCTATTGCTCGCAAAGCGCCTCGGCCGACAGCGGGGTCGAAGCGACCAAATTGATGGATGTGCGACAGGTGCTGCAAAGCGCGGCGCAGGCGCGGGATGCCGGATCACAGCGGTTCTGCATGGGTGCCGCCTGGCGCAATCCCAAGGACCGGGACATGCCCGCGATAGTCGAAATCGTGAAAGGCGTCCGAGCTATGGGGCTGGAAACCTGCATGACATTGGGTATGCTGACGCCTAAGCAGGCCGAACAGCTCGCCGAAGCGGGGCTCGATTACTACAACCATAATGTCGATACCGGCCCCGAATATTACGAGCGCGTCATCACCACCCGCAAGTACGAGGACCGGCTTGCGACGCTGGACAATGTCCGGCAGGCGGGGATCAACGTGTGCAGCGGCGGGATCGTCGGCATGGGTGAGACACGGGCAGATCGCGTGGGTTTTGTGCACACGCTAGCGACGCTTGAACGCCATCCCGAGTCCGTGCCGGTCAACGCGCTGGTACCGGTCAAAGGCACGGTTCTGGGGGACATGCTGGAAGATTCGCCGCTGGCGAAGATCGACGATATCGAATTCGTCCGCACCGTCGCAGTAGCGCGGATCGCCATGCCGCTCAGCATGGTGCGTCTCTCCGCCGGGCGCGAAAGCATGAGCGAAGTGACGCAGGCGCTGTGCTTCCTCGCAGGCGCGAATTCGATCTTCACCGGCGATCGCCTGCTCACCGCGCCCAATGCTGGCGATGACAGCGACTCAGCGCTGTTTGCACGCCTTGGCCTCAAGCCGATGGAAGGCCAGGAGCCGATGCGCACCGTCGGCGGCTGCTCGGGTGGCTGCGCAACGAAGGAGAAGGCCGCAGCCGAGGTTACCTGAGATTTCCCAATTAGAGAGGGCACAGCGATGAAAATTCTCGTCCCCGTCAAACGGGTGATTGATTACAATGTGAAGCCGCGCGTCAAAGCGGACGGCTCGGGCGTCGATCTCGCCAATGTCAAAATGAGCATGAATCCGTTCTGCGAAATCGCCGTGGAAGAGGCGATCCGGCTGAAGGAAGCGGGCAAGGCGGAAGAAATCATCGCGGTCAGCGTCGGCCCGGCCAAGGCGCAGGAAACGCTGCGCACCGCGCTCGCCATGGGGGCGGATCGCGCGATTCTGGTGGAAACCGAGGATGCGGTGGAGCCGCTCGCGGTCGCCAAGATCCTCAAGGCCATCGCCGATGAGGAACAGCCGGGGCTGGTGATGCTCGGCAAGCAGGCGATTGACGATGATTCGAACCAGACCGGGCAGATGCTCGCCGCGCTGATGGGGCGACCGCAGGGCACCTTCGCCAGCGAAGTGGCTATCGAGGGCGACAGCGTCAGCGTCACCCGCGAAGTCGATGGCGGGCTGGAAACGGTGAAGCTCACCCTTCCCGCAATCGTCACCACCGATCTGCGCCTGAACGAGCCGCGCTATGCCAGCCTGCCCAACATCATGAAGGCGAAGAAGAAGGAACTCGCGGTCAAAACCCCCGCCGATTACGGCGTGGACACCACCCCGCGCATCACCACCATTCATGTGGCCGAACCGCCGGTGCGCAAGGCAGGCGAGATCGTCGCCGATGTGGACGCGCTGGTCGCCAAACTCAAAGCGCTCGGGGTGACGTAAGACACATCCCCCGCGCGTCCTGAGCTTGTCGAAGGACTGTCCTTTCTTTCGGAGCGGGGTTTAGAAATTGCAGTGCAGCCCTTCGACAGGCTCAGGGCGAACGGATTTTGAGGTAGGAATACAATGGCCAATCTTGTCCTTGCTGAAACCGCTGGCGATGCCATCGCTGATGCAACTCTCGCGACTGTCACCGCTGCTGCCCAGCTTGGCGGCGATGTTCACGTGCTGGTCGCCGGGTCTGCGGCCGCCGCAGATGCCGCCGCAAAGATCGTTGGCGTGTCGAAAGTTCTCCATGCCGTCGATGCAGCCTATGCGAACAGCCTTGCCGAAAACGTCGCGCCGCTGATCGCGGGGCTGATGGACGGCTATGACGCGGTGCTCGCGCCGGCCACCACCACCGGCAAGAACGTGCTGCCGCGCGTCGCCGCGATGCTCGATGTGATGCAGCTGTCGGATATTATCGCGGTGGACGGCCCCAAGGCCTTCAAGCGCCCGATCTATGCCGGGAACGCCATTGCGACCGTCGAATCCTCTGATCCGAAACTGGTCATCACCGTACGCACCACCGCGTTTGAAAAGGCGGCTGCCGAAGGCGGTTCAGCCAGAGTCGAGGCGGTTGCAGGCGCAGGCGATGCGGGGATTTCGCAGTTCGTGAAGCTGGACGCGGTGAAGAGCGACCGCCCCGAGCTGACCAGCGCCGGGATCATCGTCTCGGGTGGACGCGCGCTGAAGGACGGGCCGACGTTCGAGCAATATATCACCCCGCTCGCCGACAAGCTGGGCGCCGCCATCGGTGCCTCGCGCGCGGCAGTGGATGCGGGCTATGTGCCCAATGATTACCAGGTCGGGCAGACGGGTAAAATCGTTGCGCCGGAACTCTACGTCGCGGTCGGCATTTCGGGCGCGATCCAGCATCTGGCGGGCATGAAAGATTCCAAGGTGATCGTCGCGATCAACAAGGACCCCGACGCTCCGATCTTCCAGGTGGCAGATATCGGCCTTGTGGCGGATCTGTTCACCGCAGTGCCGGAGCTGACGGAGAAGGTTTGATGCATAAACTTTATCCCACCTCCGAAGCCGCCCTTGACGGCTTGCTGAAAGACGGTCTGTTTGTCGCTTCGGGCGGGTTCGGCCTGTGCGGCATTCCCGAACGGCTGCTCGATGCGATCCAGGCGAGCGGGGTGAAGAACCTGACCTTCGCCAGCAACAATGCAGGGATCGACAATGAAGGCATCGGCAAGCTGCTGCGCACCAAGCAGGTGTCGAAAATGATCTCCAGCTATGTCGGTGAGAACAAGGAATTCGAACGGCAATATCTGGCGGGCGAGCTGGAAGTCGAATTCTGTCCGCAAGGCACTTTGGCCGAACGGATGCGCGCGGGAGGCGCGGGTATTCCCGGCTTCTACACCAAAACCGGTGTCGGCACGCAGGTGGCCGAGGGCAAGGAGCACAAGGATTTCAACGGTGAAACCTACATCCTTGAACACGGCATCTTCGCCGACCTGGCTATCGTCAAGGCGTGGAAAGCGGACGAGACAGGCAATCTCGTCTTCCGCAAGACCGCGCGCAATTTCAACCAGCCCGCCGCCACCTGCGGCAAGGTATGCGTGGTGGAAGTCGAGGAAGTGGTGCCCGCAGGCGCGCTCGACCCCGACAGCATCCACCTGCCCGGCGTCTTCGTGCAGCGCATGATCGTGGGCGCGCCGTATGACAAGAAGATCGAGTTCGTGACCACGCGGGAAAGGGAGACCGCATAATGCCCTGGACCCGCGATGAAATGGCCGCCCGCGCCGCCAAGGAGCTGCAAGACGGCTACTACGTCAATCTCGGCATCGGCATTCCCACGCTGGTGGCAAACCATATTCCCGAAGGGATGCAGGTGACGCTGCAAAGCGAGAACGGGATGCTCGGCATCGGCCCGTTCCCCTACGCGGACGAAGTGGATGCCGACCTCATCAATGCGGGCAAGCAAACCATCAGCGAACTGCCGCACAGCGCCTATTTCGACAGCGCGACCAGCTTCGGCATGATCCGTGGCGGGCATATAGACCTGACGGTGCTGGGCGCGATGGAAGTGGCGCAGAACGGCGATATCGCCAACTGGATGATCCCGGGCAAAATGGTGAAGGGCATGGGCGGCGCGATGGATCTGGTTGCGGGCGTCAAGAAGATCATCGTGGTGATGGAACACACCAGCAAGCATGGTGACCCCAAATTCATCCCCGAATGCACCCTGCCGCTGACCGGCACCAATGTCGTTGACATGATCATCACCGATCTCGCCGTGTTCCACCGGCCCGACCATGACAGCCCGTTCCGGCTGATCGAAATGGCCCCCGGTGTAACCGCCGAGGAAGTGGCGGCGAAGACCACAGCACACTACGTCAGCTGATCGACCCTGCTCAACAAGATTTCAAGGATTCTAGGATGATCAAACTTAGCGTTACCACCCGTGATGGGGAGAGCAGCGAAATCTCGGTCGAAGAAGGCCTGACACTGATGGAAGCCATTCGCGACAACGGCTTCGATCAGCTGCTGGCTCTTTGTGGAGGTTGCTGCTCCTGTGCAACGTGCCATGTCCATGTCGATCCCGCCTTCGCTGAAAAGTTGCGTCCCATAAGTGACGATGAGGACGACCTGCTCGAAAGCTCGGACCATCGCGACGGGGCTTCGCGCCTTTCGTGCCAGATCAGGCTCGACGCGTCACACGATGGCATCAAGGTGCGCATCGCCGAAGAGGATTGATCATGGAGCACTACGACGCCATTGTCGTCGGCACCGGACATGGCGGAGCACAGGCTGCGCTGGCGCTGCGCCAGAACGGGTTTACGGGCAGCATCGCGATGGTCGGCCGCGACAAGGAGCCGCCTTACGAGCGTCCGCCGCTGAGCAAGGAATACCTCGCGCGGGAAAAGGAGTTCGAACGCATACTGATCCGCCCGGCAAAATTCTGGGAAGACAAGCAGATCGATTTGCTGCTCGAAAGCGAAGTGGTGGTCATAGATGCGCAGGCGAAGATCATTTCTCTGCATGATGGTCGCATGCTGGAATACAGCGAACTGATCTGGGCAGCCGGGGGGTCGCCGCGAAAGCTTACTTGCTCTGGCGCCGAGCTGGCTGGTGTGCATGCCGTGCGCGACAAATCCGATGTCGACGCCATTATATGCCAGCTTGACAATGGCGCGAGGCGGGCGGTCGTAATCGGGGGCGGCTATATCGGCCTTGAAGCTGCGGCGGTGTTGCGCAAGCTCGGCTGCGATGTCGTTCTGCTCGAGGCGCTGGATCGCGTCCTCGCACGCGTCGCCGGCGAGGAACTGTCCCGCTTCTTTGAGAACGAACACCGTCGCCAGGGTGTGGACCTGCGACTCGGCGCTCTGGTCGATTGCATTGAGGGCGACGGCAGCCGGGTCACTGGCGTCAAGCTAGCAGACGGCGAAGTCATCGCTTGCGATATCGTGATCGTTGGGATCGGAATCGTTCCTGCGGTGGGTGTCCTTGTGGATGCTGGGGCCAATGCACCAAACGGCGTGGCCGTAGACGAATTTTGCCGCTCCAGCCTGCCGCATGTACATGCAATCGGCGACCTTGCGCTTCACGCCAACAGCTTTGCCGAAGGCGCGATGATCCGGCTGGAAAGCGTGCAGAACGCGAATGACATGGCGAACACGGCAGCCAGGGATATTTGTGGCAATCCGGTGCCTTACGAGGCCACACCATGGTTTTGGTCCAACCAGTATGACTTGAAGCTCCAGACGGTTGGTCTTTCTGTCGGCCATGACCAGACTGTGCTGCGCGGCGATCCCGCTACCCGCAGCTTCTCGGTAATCTATCTAAAGGCAGGCAAGGTCGTTGCACTCGACTGCGTCAATGCGATGAAGGACTACGTCCAAGGCCGCAAGCTGGTGGAAGCGCGCGCAGAAGTCGCGCCTGAACTTCTGCGGAATGCCGATCATCAACTAAAGCACTGTGTATGAACGTGATCCACGCCAGAGCGCCTCGGCAGATCCAGCTGCTAAAGTCTATTGGGGGCAACAAGGGTGGCCGAAATTTATTTGGAATTCAAACAGGCATTTCTGAAACAGTGTGTTAGGTGACCTTTTCGAGACTCCCCCCCCGCGCTGCTACTACTTAAAACATTGATATAAAGTAATAAGATGGGCCGCTAAAATCCTGCAGAATTGCTTCATTCCGCGCCCATTTCGGTACCGTAGAGAACCTGGGAAAACCTTGATTGCGCGCCGGAATGGAGAGTTTCTCTCCTCGCCATCTGGGCGGCACGGGATGAGTGTTTGGTTGTTGGCTTAGAAACCGAACATCTCGTGCTGATCGGGCCAGCCGGGCCCTGTCAGAGCAAATGGACAAGTGGCGCAACTGGAGCAATGGGGGGTGGAAAGCTACGCCCGCTAAAGCTAGCCAGCCCGCTCCGCTATTTCCACTCGTCTCCAGAGATCATCCGCCTGGTTGTGATGCTGTATGTCCGCCTCCCGCTGATCCTGCGGTATGCTGAAGACCTGCTTGCCGAGCGCGGGATCGACATCTGCCACGAGACTGTGCGGTATTGATGGAACTGGTTCGGCCCGCTGTTTGCTGCCGATGTTCGCCGCCAGCGGGTGAGCCGGATGAAGGGCTTCAGGCAGTGGAGATGGCACCTCGACGAGGTCTACGTAAAGATCAACGGCGAGATGCATTACCTGTGGCGAGCAGTCGACCAGGAAGGCGAGGTGCTGGAGAGCTATGTCACCAAGACAAGGGACAAGCAGGCAGCGCTGAGCTTCATGAAGAAGGCGCTGAACGTCACGGCTCACCTGAGACAATCACCACCGATGGGCTGCGTTCCTACAGGGCGGCAATGACCGAGCTCGGGAACCCCGACATGCAGGAGGTGATGCTCTGGGCCAACAACCGGGTGGAGAACAGCCACCTGCCGTTCCGACGACGAGAGCGGGCAATGCTGCGGTTCCGGCAGATGCGATCGCTACAGAAGTTCGCATCGGTCCATGCCAACGTCCACAACCACCTCAACCTCGAACGCCACCTGATCGACAGAGAAGCCTACAAGAACCCCGCTCAGCCGCACTGGCTCACTGGCAGAATGTTATGGCCTGATCTCACAGCGGGTAAGGGATAGCTGCGCCGACCAGAGACACGTTGCGGTTAGACTGACAGCACCCTCAATCCACCATGCGCCGCCGACCGCCGGAGTAAGTAGCGCACACAGGAGTCATCGCTTTGCCATCTCACAATGCTCAGTAGGTTCGAACACACGCTATCGGCCTTCACGATCACAATTGTGCATGGACGTAGCGCGTGAGGCGCTTGCGAACCCGGCCCTGTGTCCGGAAGGTGGAACCACGCAGCGCTGATGCTCGCGAGGGCAACAGGAGAGATCAAAGCCCGACTTAACGCGATCACAGGGTGCGGCGACGACAAGTCATCTGCAGGCGGAAAATGGCGCCGTCGGCACTACCCGTCGTCTGCCGGTGCCACGAGCTCGATATGCGACACGTCCAGCGCTTGGGCGATCTCATAGATGGTCACGATGGTCGGGTTACGCTCACCGCGCTCCAGATCGGAGAGATATTGCTGGGAGAACCCCGAGCGCTCGGCGAGCTGTTCCTGTGTCCACCCTTTTGCCTTGCGGAGCCGGGCACAGTTATCGCCAACAAGTTTCCGCATATCCATGCCAGAAACCATTGGCGATGTGCCGCGGTCTTATTTATCAACTATAGTGTGTATTCGCATGATCGAACCCGGTCGCTCGACCTCAATAGCCTGCTCGAACTGGCTGGCTACGATCCTGTCACCACTCTGATCGTCCGCCATGCGCCCGTTGAGAAGGATCTGACGCGTGTGCTCCCATGGCTGGTGGTGGAGCGCCCTGATCTCTGGCTGGCGTACCAGCGGATCCAGTGGGCCAGTTTCGAGAAGGCAATGGCGCGGGCAAGCCATATCGCTTCGTTCATTGGCCTTGAAGCTGCATCGGCCACATTTGCAGGCTTCTACACCATCGGCGATTGGGAGGTGCTCGATCATGAGGGGTACCGAACATTCCCTGGCAATGCCGAGCTCGAAAAACTGGGAATGACGGGTCGCCGCGAAGACATGCCCGACTGCCTCGCATTTGATCTGCAACCAAAGCCTTTCCATGATGACTGGATCGGCAGGCTCTCGGTTACCTGGCCGCCGCCCTACCAGCAGTGGTGGCGCTGGGGAGGGCGGGGCGCCATTCCGGTATCCTCGATCGCTACCGACAATCTCTTCACCGTTGCTGTTCCCGACTGGCGCGACATTGTCCTGTCATGGGCCGAGCTTGGCAGCATGCCATCCTCGTGGAAGGCGGCGCTTGCGCAGTGGCGCGGGGTGTATTTCATTCACGACCGGGCCCGCAATGCAGGGTATGTCGGATCGGCCAGCGGCGCNCGATATTGCTGGTGTGATCGCCTGCGCTGACCTTGAAGACGTAGCAGAGTTCGTGGGCAGAGCGGTAGAAGTTGCCCATGCCCGGATCCTTGACCCAGACGATCAGGTTCTTTGTTTCAAGAAATATCCCATCGGCTGCCGCGAACATGTAAGGTGCCGCCCGCCAATCGGTGAACACATAACAGAGGGCACCTGCAAGACAATGCGGTGCCACAGCAGCAAACGCTGGACGGATCAGTGTAGCGCCGAACTCGGGGAGTGGGACATCACCTGCCCCCGCCAGGAAGTCATCGTGTTTGACCCTGCCATTGCCCGAGACGTTGTTCTTGATACGGCACCCATAAGGCGGATCGGTCAGGACCATCCGGACGAGTTCGCCATCCAGTAACCCGGCGATCAATTCGCTGTTGCGGCAGTCACCGACTGCAAGCTTGTGATCACCAATTGACCAGCGGTCGCCGGTGCGACACACCGGAACGGCCTTGTCATCAAGCAGTTCGACGCTGTCTTCGTCGACAACGTCATCATCGAATGAGAGAAGGCCATCGATCTCGAACGTGTCGAACCCTGTGAGCTCAACATCGTAGCCGAGCTCGATCAGACCCGAGAGTTCCGAGCGCAGCAGTTCCTTTGACCAGCCGGCGGCCTCAGCGAGCTTGTTGTCTGCGATGATATAGGCCCGCCTTTCAGCCTCGCTCATCTGCCCCAGGCTGATTACTGGAACGTGGGTCTCACCGCTCTGGATAGCTGCTTCAAGGCGTCCGTGGCCGGCAAGCAGGTTGCCACCATCATCGATAAGCAGGGGGTTGGTCCAGCCCCTGGTCTCGAGGCTTCTTTGCAGTTTCCGGATTTGAGCGCGCGAGTGCGTCCGGGGGTTGTCCGAATACGGCTTAAGATCATCAACCGAGCACCACCGGATGCTCAGCTCGGTAAACTGCGGGAAATTTGATTTGGGCATAGCAAGCCACCTTTCGAAAAGCGTTTCAATCACGTTTTCTGTGGTGGGTTTGCGTCTTTGGACGTCAGATCAAATACAGAACAGTCTGGGAAGAGGCAACCCGAAACTTGCTCGATTGCCATGAGAAACTCGGGGACTTCCCGGCAAGGGCGTCAATCTTCCCAGCAACCCAAACATGGGAAACGGCCGACAAAGCACGGAAATCTGCGGCTTGCGTCTTCCCGGAACGCCTCATCACGTGCCGGACTAGCCGGTTTTCCCACTACTTTCCCACGGACATGGGAAAATTACGCAGAGAGCGGTTCGCAGCAGACCGACTGCTCCGCCAAGCACCCGAGGCCATGCATCAATTTCGGTTGGCTATCGCTGCCACCCGTGCCGATACTTGCGGTTCTTGCAGGAGTTCATCGAGCGGGGCGGACAGTCTGCGACGCCAATTGGGATGTTCGGTTGTGGTACCCGGCAGATTGGGCTGTTCGGCCTCTGCCAGCAAGTCCTCCAGCGGCGCGATGGCGAGCAAGGCGGGCGTTTTGGCGACATGATCGAGGGCTGCAATAACAACAGGTTCGGGATCATCAGGGGCTGGCCGCGGCCCCTCGGCCATTGTCGACCACAAAAGTCCCCGGTCCCAGTCCCGAATCTCTTCGGCCTTCTGACGGTCAACATCGTCGGGCAGACGACCGAGCGTGTCGGCCCAATCAAGATCGCGTCCGCGCCACCATCCGGCGACCGTCGGCGTATCGTGCGTTCCGGTCATTGCCACGCTGTTGGCCGGATAATCGCTTGCGCCGATGAAACCGTTATCGGCGGCGCGCTCAAACCACAGGACCCGCATTCCCAGCATGTTGCGCTCGGAAACGGCCTCGGTGAACCCATGCGGACTGGTGCCCAGATCCTCGGCGATGATCAGCGCTGAAGCGCGGTGGGCTTCGAGTGTGACCAGACGCAAGAGATCGTGAAACGGATAGCTGAGATAGGCGCCCTGCGCCGAACTGCCGCCAGCGGGAATGACCCACAGACGCGCAAGGCCAAATGCATGGTCGATCCGCAGACCGCCTGCGCTGCGCAGCGCCGATCTCAGCATGGCGATCCACGGGGAATAGCCGCTGCTACGCAGGCCGTCGGGGGAAAACCCCGTGATCGACCAGTTCTGCCCGAGCGGCCCTAACGGATCCGGCGGAGCGCCGATCGTGAGGCCCTGCAACATGGTATCAGGCATCGACCAGCAATCGCTGCCGCCGCAATGCACGCCAACGGCAAGGTCGGTGACGAGGCCTATCGCCATGCCTGCGGCGGTCGCTTCGCGCTGCGCTGTGTCCAGTCCTTCGCGGGCCAGCCACTGCGCGTAGAGGTGGATTGCCACTTCCTCGCTGTTTTCCGACGCGAAACGTTGCACCGCCGCGCTGTCAGGACTCCTGTACTCCGCCGGCCATGCGCGCCAGTCGGCGCTGCCAAGGGCGCGGAAGTGGCAATAGAGCGCGTCGAACAGCGCGTGCCGGTGCAAGGCCGGGCCTTCGTCCGCGCTCGCCGCTTTTATCAACGCACGCTTGTCCGCGCCGAGAGCGGCAAAGCTCTTGCGCAGCGCGGCGAGCCGGCCTGGCATGGCCTTGGGCCAGTCGATGAGTTCTGCGGTTTGCGGGCTGCTGTCGAGGGGCGGCAGACCCAGAAGCGCCGGATCGCCCATCGCCGTGTTGAGGAAAGTCCGGCTGGAAGGCGAGTAGGGGCTGAAATCCTCGCCCACCCCCGGAAACAGGGCGTGCACCGGATTGATCGCCACGGCACCGCAGCCCAGACGGCCAAGCGTTTGGACGGCACCTGCCAGTTCGCCAAATCCGCCGAAGGCTTGCGCTCCCTCTCCGCGCAAAGCCGGGATCTGGATCGAGGTGCCCCAAAAGCGCCGCCCATCGCCGGTGGGTAGCGGGCACTGGCGCGGCGCGACTGCCAGACGGAGGTGCTGGCGATCAATGGCCATGTCGTAATAGCCGGGCTTGAAGATAGGGGCCAACTGGCCGTCCGTGATGGGCAGCACTTCGCGCGTGCCGTCTTCGTCCGTTAGCTCGGCGCTGATCGCGCGTGTGTGCATAGGTGTCGGCAATCCCGCATCGGTTACCACCATGGGCGGAAGGCCGTTACCGCGCTCGGCAAGCCGTGCAAGGCTCGCCTTGATCTGGCGTGTGCTCGTGGTCTCATGGCCCAGCGCATCCAGAATGGCGGTCAATGCATCGTCGTCAACCTGCTGATCGCATCCATCGACATCCCGCCAGTGGCGCGCGAGACCCGCCGCCGCCGCCAGTTCGTGCAATTCGGGATTCGTCGCTTTGGCCATAGCGCCATCAACATCCCGCCCAGCCTAGGGTTTGGCAACCGTCTGGCGCGCCAAATGCGGGCATGAATACGAAGGCATAGACAAATCTGCGGTTGCTATCCGCACGGCACACAGACTAGTCTGCGGCAGGGCAAGGGTAATCCAAATCAAGCCTGAAATCTGCGGGGGCCGCCTTCGGCTCGCCGTGCCAATCGTGTCCAGGAGTCTGTGGTTCGTGCAAATCAGTCCCAATCCCGAGGCCGAACTGCTCGAAGCGCGAATTCTTGACGTTCTAAGGCACCGGGTCGGTAAAGACGAGCGCGCTGCCAAACCGCATGACTGGTTTAACGCCGCCGTATTGGCGCTCCGCGACGATGTGATCGATCGCTGGATGGAATCGACCCGCAAGACCTACGAGGCTGATGGTAAGCGGGTCTATTACCTCAGCCTTGAATTCCTGATCGGTCGCCTGCTTCGCGATGCCATGACCAATCTCGGGCTGGTGCGCGAGATGGAACAGGCGCTGCGGGGGCACGGGCTCGATCTATCCGCCTTGGAAGAGCTGGAGCCTGACGCTGCTCTGGGTAATGGCGGGCTTGGCCGTCTGGCTGCATGTTTTATGGAAAGCCTCGCCAGCCTCGATATCCCCGCTTACGGATACGGCATCCGTTATGTGAACGGGATGTTCCGCCAGCGCGTAGACGATGGCTGGCAGGTGGAACTGCCGGAAACCTGGCTGGCACATGGTAACCCGTGGGAATTCGAACGGCGCGAGAGTTCCTACAGGATCGGCTATGGCGGCGAGGTCATCGCCGATGGTGACGCTGTGGCATGGCGGCCCGCCGAGCAGGTTGAAGCCACGGCGTTTGATACCCCGGTCGTCGGTTGGCGCGGGAAGCGGGTCAATACGCTGCGGCTGTGGAGCGCCAGTGCGCTCGATCCGATCCGGCTCGATGCGTTCAACGCGGGCGATCACCTTGGCGCGCTGGCTGACCAGATGCGCGCGGACAGTCTGGTGCGGGTGCTGTATCCGGCGGACTCCAGTCCGGCCGGGCAGGAACTGCGGCTGCGGCAGGAATACTTTTTCACGTCGGCTTCAATCCAGGACATTTTCCGCCGCCATATGCAGCATCACGGCGATGTCCGCACTTTGCCAGACAAGGCGGCGATCCAGCTCAACGATACGCACCCGGCTGTCGCCGTGGCTGAGATCATGCGCATCCTGATCGACATTCATGCGCTGGGGTATGATGAGGCATGGGATATTACGCAGCGGACCGTCGGCTACACCAACCATACCCTGCTGCCTGAAGCGCTCGAATCCTGGCCGCTGCCGCTGTTCGAGCGGCTGCTGCCGCGCCATATGCAGATCATCTATGCGATCAATTCCCGCGTGCTGCGTGAAGCGCGCAAAATCGGCATGGATGACGCCGAGGTCTCGGCGATCTCGCTGATCGACGAAGGTGGAGACCGCCGGGTGCGGATGGCCAACCTTGCCTTTGCCGGCGCGCATAGCGTCAACGGGGTTGCGGCGCTGCACACCGATCTGATGAAAAGCACGGTGTTTTCCAGCCTGCACAAGCTGTACCCCGGCAAGATCAACAACAAGACCAACGGCGTTACGCCGCGCCGCTGGCTGCAACAGTGCAATCCCGGGCTGACGGCAACGCTGCGCGATGCGATTGGCGATGCCTTCCTCGACGATGCAGAGCAGCTTGTTGCGCTCAACGCGGTGGCGGGTGACGCAATTCTCGGTGAACGTATTGCCGAGGTGAAGCGTGCCAACAAGGTGGCGCTTGCCGCCCATTTGAAAGACCTCACGGGCATCCGCCTGAACCCCGACGCTCTGTTCGATGTTCAAGTCAAACGCATTCACGAATACAAGCGGCAACTGCTCAACCTTGTCGAGACCGTCGCGCTCTATGACCAGATCCGCAGCCACCCGGAGCGCGATTGGGTGCCGCGGGTGAAAATTTTCGGCGGCAAGGCAGCGTCGAGCTATCACAACGCCAAGCTGATCATCAAACTGGCCAACGACATCGCGCGGCGGATCAACGCCGACCCGTCGGTTGGCGGCGTGCTCAAAGTGGTGTTCGTCCCCAATTACAATGTCAGTCTGGCCGAGCGGATCATTCCGGCCGCTGACCTGTCCGAACAGATTTCGACCGCCGGGATGGAAGCCTCGGGCACGGGCAATATGAAGTTCGCCTTGAACGGCGCGCTGACGATCGGCACGCTCGACGGGGCCAATATCGAAATCAAGGATCGTGTCGGAGACGAGAATATCGTGATCTTCGGCCTGACTGCGGATGAAGTCGCCGCGCAGCGGGCGAACGGTTATGACCCGCGCGCGCTGATCGAAGGCAACCGCGAGCTGCACCAGGCGGTGGAGGCGATTTCTTTGGGCGTATTCTCGCCAGACGACCCGCATCGCTACACCGGCTTGATGGACGGGCTCTACAACAGCGACTGGTTCATGCTCGCCGCCGATTTCGAAAGCTACGCCGCCGCGCAGCGCGACGTCGAGCGTCGCTGGCGCGACCAGCAAGGCTGGCGCAAGAGCGCAATACACAACATCGCCAATGTCGGCTGGTTTTCGTCCGACCGCACCATCGCGGAATATGCGAAGGATATCTGGAAAGTCTGAGGCTCATGAAGCCATCGGGAGAGGCTATTGCTGCGTTGCTGGAAGGGACCCACGCCGACCCCTTCTCGCTGCTTGGCGTTCACGACGGGCCGGACGGTTCTTTCGCCCGGGCGGTGTTGCCCGGGGCAGAAACCGCAGAGGCGCATGACCTCTCGGGCAAGAAGCTGGGCAAGCTGAAGCGCAGCGATGATCGCGGCCTGTTCGAAGGCAAGGTCAAAGGTGCCCGCCAACCGGTCAAATACCGCTGCACTGCAGGCACGCACGAATGGTGGGTGACCGATGCCTACAGCTTCGGCCCGGTGCTGGGCCCGACCGACGATTTCCTGATCGCCGAAGGCACGCATCTGCGCCTGTTCGACAAACTTGGGGCGCATCTGATCGAGCATCAGGGCGCGAGCGGCGTCCACTTCGCCGTCTGGGCACCCAATGCCAGGCTCGTCAGCCTGGTCGGTGACTTCAACGATTGGGATCATCGCCGCCACCCGATGCGTCTGCGCGTCGATATCGGGGTGTGGGAGATCTTCATTCCGGATATCGGCGCCGGTCGGGCCTACAAGTTCAGGATTGTTGCAGCCGATGGCACTGTGCTGCCGCTCAAGGCCGATCCCTATGCCTTCGCCGCCGAACTGCGCCCCGCCACCGCATCGGTAACCGAGCAGCCAGCCAAGCCCGATTGGGGCGACGCCGCGCACCGCGCGCATTGGGCCAGTGCCGACGCCCGCCGCGAGCCCATGTCGATTTACGAGGTTCACCCCGGATCGTGGCAGCGCGACGAGAATGGCTGGTTCCAGACGTGGGACACCATGGCCGAGACGCTGATCCCCTATGCGGCTAAGATGGGCTTCACCCATATCGAGTTCCTCCCGGTCAGCGAGCATCCCTACGATCCGAGCTGGGGTTATCAGACCACCGGGCTATACGCTCCGTCAGCGCGGTTTGGCGGGCCTGACGGGTTCGCGCGGTTCATCGACGGTGCGCACCGCGCGGGGATTTCGGTGCTGATCGACTGGGTTCCGGCGCACTTTCCCGTCGACGAACACGGGCTGGCCCTGTTCGATGGCACTGCGCTTTACGAACACGAAGATCCCCGGCTCGGCTTTCATCCCGACTGGAACACGGCGATTTACAATTTCGGGCGGCGCGAAGTGGCCAGCTTCCTTGTCAACAACGCACTGTTCTGGGCCGAGCACTACCATGTCGATGGACTGCGCGTCGATGCGGTCGCCTCGATGCTTTACCGCGATTACAGCCGCAAGGACGGGGAATGGATTCCCAACGCGCAAGGCGGCCGTGAAAACTGGGAAGCGGTCGATTTCCTGCGGCAGATGAACACGGCGCTGTATGGCAGCCACGCCGGGATTGTGACGATTGCCGAGGAATCGACCTCATGGCCCGGAGTCTCCAAGCCGGTGCATGAAGACGGTCTTGGTTTCGGGTTCAAGTGGAACATGGGTTTCATGCATGACACGCTGCAATATATGGCGCGTGATCCGGTGCACCGGAAATTCCATCACGACGAGATCACGTTCGGGCTGGTTTATGCCTTCAGCGAAAATTTCGTCCTGCCGCTCAGCCATGACGAAGTCGTTCATGGAAAGGGCTCGCTGCTCAGCAAGATGAGCGGGGACGACTGGCAGAAATTCGCCAATCTGCGCGCTTACTATGGGCTGATGTGGGGCTATCCTGGCAAGAAGCTGCTGTTTATGGGACAGGAATTTGCCCAGCGCCGCGAATGGAGTGAGGAACGCGCGCTCGACTGGGAACTGTTGGATAGCCCCGCACACGCGGGCGTGAGCCGCTTGGTGCAGGATCTCAATCACCTCTATCGCGAAAAGCCGGCGCTCCATGCACGCGACTGCGAGGCAGAGGGCTTCGAATGGCTGGTGGTTGATGATGCTTCTGCCTCGGTCTTCGCGTGGCTCCGCAAGGCCCCCGGCGCGCCGCCGATTGCGGTCGTCAGCAATATGACGCCGGCGCTCCACAGCCACTACCGGTTGCCATTGCCCTGCGATGGGACGTGGCGCGAAGTGCTCAACAGCGATGCGGAGATTTATGGCGGCAGCGGCCAGGGGAACCTTGGCGCGATCAAGGTAGAGCATGGCGCAGCGCAAATCGTGCTGCCGCCGCTCGCAACGGTGATGTTCGAATTTGCAGGATAACAAACGCCAGAATGGCGTGAACCGGGAGAGAGTAGGTATGGTCGAGATACGACAATCGCCGCTGGCGCGTGATGCAATGGCCTATGTTCTGGCAGGCGGGCGCGGAAGCCGCCTGCTCGAATTGACGGACCGCCGGGCCAAACCGGCCGTCTATTTCGGCGGGATGTCGCGGATTATCGATTTCGCCCTGTCAAACGCGATCAATTCGGGCATTCGCCGTATCGGCGTCGCCACCCAGTACAAGGCGCACTCGCTGATCCGGCATATGAACCGCGCCTGGAACTTCATGCGGCCCGAACGCAATGAAAGTTTCGACATCCTGCCCGCCTCGCAGCGCATTTCTGAGCAGCTTTGGTACGAAGGCACAGCGGATGCGGTGTACCAGAACATCGATATCATCCAGTCGCATATGCCCAAATACATGGTCATTCTGGCGGGCGATCACATCTACAAGATGGATTACGAGCTGATGCTGCAACAGCACGTCAATTCGGGCGCGGATGTGACGGTGGGCTGCCTTGTCGTGCCGCGCGAAGAAGCGACTGGCTTCGGCGTGATGGCGGTCGACAAGAAGGGTGTGATCACAGATTTTGTCGAAAAGCCTGCGGACCCGCCCGCCATTCCCGGCGATCCCGACCATGCCCTTGCTTCGATGGGGATCTACGTTTTCGAGACCGCCTTCCTGTTCGAACAGCTGCGCCGCGATGCAGCCACGCCGGGGTCAAAACGCGATTTCGGCGGCGACATCATCCCCTACATCGTCAAGCACGGCAAGGCGGTGGCCCACCGGTTCACCGACAGTTGCGTCCGCGCTGCCGAGCAGATCGAGGAATACTGGCGCGATGTCGGAACGCTTGACGCCTATTTCGATGCCAATCTTGATCTGACCGACACCGTCCCCAAACTCAATCTGTACGATCGCGATTGGCCGATCTGGACTGACCAGATCGTCGCAGCTCCGGCCAAGTTCGTCCATGACGAGGAGGGCCGCAGAGGCCACGCGATCTCCTCGCTGATCAGTCAGGATTGTATCGTTTCGGGCGCGGTGGCGCAGCGCAGCTTGCTGTTTACCGGCGTCAAGATGGGCAGCTTTTCCAGTGTCAATGAGGCGGTGATCCTGCCGCACTGCAACATTGGTCGCGGTGCGCGCCTCAACCGGGTCATCCTCGACTCGGGGGTTCGCATCCCCGAGGGTATGGTGGTCGGCGAAGATCCGGAGCTCGATGCCAAGCGGTTCCGCCGCAGCGAGAGCGGCGTATGCCTGATCACCCGCGCCATGATCGAGCAACTCAAGGCCTGACGATGGCGCTCAACGTCCTCTCGGTCGCTTCCGAAGCGGTGCCTTTGGTCAAGACTGGCGGGCTGGCCGATGTCGCGGGCGCGCTCCCTGCCGCGCTCGCGCCACATGGGGTGCGATTGACAACGCTGCTCCCGGGCTATCCGGCGGTGATGCGGACGGTCAAGCGCGGCAAGGTGCTGCACACCTATGACAGCCTGCTGGGCGAACCGGCGCGGCTGCTTTCCAGCAAGCTCGGCGATCATCCAATGATCGTGCTCGACGCGCCCGGGTTCTATGCCCGCGAAGGCGGCCTCTATGGCGATCCGGCAGGCAAGGACTGGGACGACAATTGGCGCCGCTTTGCCGCGCTGGGCCGGGCCGCGGCGGACGTTGTCGGCGGGATGGTCAAACTGCCAAAGTTCGATCTGCTCCACGCGCATGACTGGCAGGCCGGGATGGCGCCTGCCTATCTGCGCTTCGCGCCTGTTGCCGGAAGCGCGCCCGTGCCTTCGGTGATGACCGTTCATAACATGGCCTTTCAAGGCTATTATGCGCGCGAGGTGTTCAAGTATCTGGGCCTGCCAAAGCGGGCTTGGGCGATCGACGGGGTCGAGTATCACAAGGGCGTCAGCTTTCTCAAAGCGGGGATGGAAGCGGCGAGTGTCATCACCACGGTCAGCCCGACCTACGCCCGCGAGATTCGGAGCGCCGAATTCGGCATGGGCTTGGAAGGGCTTGTCGTCAGCCGCGGTGACCGCGTGCGCGGGATCGTCAACGGCATCGACCACGCCGAGTGGAACCCGGCCCATGACGCGCAGCTTCCCGCGAATTTTACCGCGCGATCCCTTGGCAAACGTGCCGCCAACAAGCGCGCACTCGAAGAAGAATTCGGGCTGGAGCCGGGCGATGGCCCGCTGTTCATCGTCGTCAGCCGCCTGACCTGGCAAAAGGGCATGGACGTGCTGCTCGAAGTGCTTGACCATCTGGTGGGGATCGGCGGCAGGCTGGCCCTGCTGGGTTCGGGCGACCGCGCGATGGAGGCCGAACTCGCCGCCGCCGCAGCGCGCCATCCCGGCCGGATCGGCGTGCGCATCGGTTATGACGAAGGCCTGTCGCACCGTATGCAGGGCGGCGGCGATGCTATCCTCGTGCCGAGCCGGTTCGAACCCTGCGGGCTGACACAACTTTATGGCTTGGCCTATGGCTGCGTGCCGGTGGTGGCGCGGACTGGCGGGCTGGCCGACACTGTGATCGATGCCAACCTTGCCGCAATCGCGGCGGGTGCGGCAACCGGTGTGCAGTTCTCCGGAGTCGACTATCCCACGCTTGCAGCAGCGGTCAGCCGGACAGTGGCGCTCTATCACCAGCCAGACGTGTGGCGGGCGATCCAGCGCAACGCCATGAAGGCCGATTTCTCATGGAACAGTAGCGGCAGCGCCTATGCCGAGCTTTATCGCGAATTGGTGAGTGCACAATGACGGCAATAACCCACGCTACCACGCCCATTGCCGGACAAAAGCCGGGCACTTCGGGCTTGCGCAAGAAAGTCCGCGTGTTCCAGCAGCCCAACTATGCCGAAAACTTCATACAGGCGACGTTTGACGCGGTCGGGGCTCCGGCTGGTTCAACGCTGGTGATTGGCGGCGACGGGCGCTTTCACAACCGCACCGTCATCCAGATTGCGATCCGTATCGCGGCTGCCAACGGCTATGGCCGGGTTCTGGTCGGCCAAGGCGGCATTTTGTCTACGCCTGCTGCCAGCCATGTGATCCGCAAATACGGCGCGAACGGCGGCTTGATCCTCTCGGCCAGCCACAATCCCGGCGGGCCCGAGGAAGATTTCGGGATCAAGTACAACATCGCCAATGGCGGCCCCGCGCCCGAAGCGGTGACCGAAGCGATCTATGCCCGGACACAGACCATCGAGCGCTGGATGGCGGTCGAGGCAGCCGACATCGATCTCGATACGCTGGGCAGCTGCGAAGTTGGCGGCATGGCGGTCGAAGTCATCGATCCGGTTGCCGACTATGCCGCGCTGATGGAGGAGCTGTTCGATTTCGATGCGATCCGGCAGGCGGTGGCAGGCGGCTTCACCATGGCCTTCGACGCCATGAGCGCGGTGACCGGCCCTTATGCGACCGAAATCCTCGAACGGCGGCTGGGCTTTGCGCCGGGAACGGTGCGCAATGGCCAGCCGCTGGAAGACTTTGGCGGCGATCATCCCGATCCCAATCTGGTCCATGCCAAAGCGCTCTACGATCTGATGATGGCGCCCGATGCGCCCGACTTCGGCGCAGCCTCGGACGGTGATGGCGACCGCAACCTGATTATTGGCAGGCACCGCTTCGTAACGCCTTCGGACTCCCTGGCGATGCTCGCCGCCAATGCCCACCTTGCGCCGGGCTATGCGGGCGGGCTTAAGGGCATTGCCCGCTCCATGCCGACAAGTGCTGCCGCAGACCGCGTTGCAGAGGCGCTGGGCGTGCCGTGTTTCGAGACCCCGACCGGATGGAAATTCTTCGGCACGCTGCTCGATGGCGACAAAGCGACGATTTGCGGCGAAGAAAGCGCCGGAACCGGTTCTGACCACGTTCGCGAAAAGGACGGGCTCTGGGCCGTGCTGCTATGGCTCAACATTCTGGTGGTGCGGAAAATCGGCGTTGATGCGCTCGCCCGCGAACATTGGGCCAGGTTCGGGCGCAATTACTACGCCCGCCACGATTATGAAGCGATCGAGACCGCACGCGCTGATGCTTTGATGGGCCAGCTGATCGCATCGCTGCCCGGCTTGCCGGGCAAACGTTTCGGCGAGCTGACCGTTAGCGAAGCGGACAGCTTTGCCTATACCGATCCGGTCGACGGATCGACCAGCGCCAACCAGGGCATTCGGGTGTTGTTCGCAGGCGGTTCGCGTGTGGTGTTCCGCCTTTCCGGCACCGGCACCGAGGGCGCGACGCTGCGGGTCTATCTTGAACGCTACGAACCCGTAGGCGGTGATCTTGATCGCGACACGCCGGATATGCTCACCGGCCTAATCGCGGCGGCAGAGGCAATCGCCGGGATTGCGCACTATACCGGCCGCACCAGACCCGACGTCGTGACGTGACGCGCGAATACGGCGCGCGAGCGGGCAAAAACAAAACGCACTTCGCCGTCCGTTCGCCACTCGCATTGGCAGTCTGGCTCTGCCTGTTTGATGGAGAGGCCGAAACGCGCATTGCGATGCAGCGTGAGGGCGATGACTGGCTCGCCCACCTTCCCGGAAATCTTGCTGGCCAACGCTATGGCTACCGCGCCGAGGGCGAATGGGCACCCGAGCGCGGGCTGTGGTTTGATCCTGCAAAGCTGCTGGTTGATCCGCACGCGCTGGAGCTTGACCGGCGTTTCGTCCAGCACCCCAGCTTGGGCGTCTATAGGGCGGATACGGCGGCATTGGTGCCGCGCGCTTTCGTTCCCGGCGCCATGCCCAATGTGCGGCGCCGCAAGCCGCGCTTTGTGCGCGGCGGACTGATTTACGAAATCAACGTCCGCGGCTTTACCATGCTCCATCCGGACATTCCCGCAGCGCAGCGCGGCACCGTGGCGGCGCTGGCGCACCCTGCGGTGGTGGCGCATTTGCGCAAGCTGCGGGTCAGCGCAGTCGAGCTGATGCCGGTTACGGCCTGGATTGACGAGCGACACCTGCCGCCGATCGGCCTCACCAATGCCTGGGGATACAACCCGGTGGTGCCGATGGCGCTCGATCCGGGCCTGTGCCCCGGCGGGGTCGCGGAACTGCGCGAGACCGTGGCCGCGCTGCACAAGGCAGGCATCGACGTGATCCTCGACCTTGTGTTCAATCACACCGGCGAAAGCGATTGCCAAGGCGGTGTGCTTTCGCTGCGCGGGCTCGACAATGCCGCCTACGCCCATGCCGCTGATGGCACGCTGATCAATGATACAGGCTGCGGCAACACGCTCGATTTCGCCAATCCCGCCGTTCGCGCGCTGACCTTGGCAACCCTGCGGCACTTTGTGCGCCGCTGCGGGATCGACGGCTTCCGGTTCGATCTGGCAACGATCATGGCGCGTGGGCCGGGCTTTTCGAAAGATGCACCGATATTTGCCGAACTGGCCGACGACCCCGTGCTCGCCGACCGCATACTGATCGCCGAGCCGTGGGACATCGGGCCAGGAGGCTACCAGCTGGGCCAATTCCCGCCCGGCTGGCTCGAATGGAATGATCTCTTTCGCGACGATGTGCGCCGGTTCTGGCGCGGCGACGGCGGGATCGGAGCGCTGGCCACACGGCTCGCCGGTTCGTCTGACCTGTTCGGAGGTGACTGCCGGAGCGTCAATTTCCTCGCAGCGCATGACGGCTTCACGCTGGCCGATACCGTCTCCTATGCCGAGCGGCATAATCACGCCAATGGAGAGGACAACCGGGACGGCCATGGCGAAAACCACTCATGGAACTGCGGTGTGGAGGGGCCAACCACCGATCCTGAAGTCATAGCGCATCGAAGCGCCTATCAGCGCGCCCTGCTCGCCACGCTGTTCGCCTCGACCGGCACGATCATGCTCACCGCCGGTGACGAGTTTCGGCGCAGCCAAGCGGGCAACAACAACGCCTATTGCCAAGACAATCGCACCGGCTGGGTTGATTGGGCCGGGCGCGATCACGAACTGGAGGACTTCGTGGCACGTCTGGCGCGCGACCGCCAGCGCCGCGACGCCGCGCAGAACCGCTTTCCCGAGCCCGGCATATGGCAGAGGCTAACGGGCGGCGAAATGACTATAGCGGACTGGGAAGAGCCTGAAGCAGACGGCTTTGTGTTTCATCCAGCCGACGAAGATTCGGAGCACTTCCTTGAGGTGTCGCGCAGGGCAAAATCTGCCGCTTGGAAGCGCAAATGATGGCCCTGCCAGAGCAAATGCACCTGATTGGCGGATGATGTATGCGCGTTTTGCGCCAAGTGCTCAGGCGCTCGCGCGCCGCCGCAACGCCATTGCCCAGACCGCCGCATTGGCCGCCGCCAGGGCCGCCATCAGCACCGCGAAGGTCGTCCCCGGGCCGTCTGCACTGGCATATCCGATCGGCGAGAACACCAGATAGAGACCCACCACGCAGGACAGCAGGGTAAATGCGGTGGGGCGGGCAAAGCGCCACTCTGTCATATCGACCGCGTGCCGGTCTGCCGGCACATAGGCTTCGGCGCGCGGGCGCCAATATCCTGCCGCCAGCATGATGCCGATCTCGAGCACGAACAGCACCGCATATTGGTGGATGAAGTGCAGCGTCACCACATCATCGAAGACGAAGCGCAGCAAACCATAGGTGATGACGTGGAACACGATCACCAGCTTCGCTCCCAGCGCCGGAACGCGCGTGGTGAACAGTCCGATGATCACGATCACGACGGTTGGGATGTTGTAGAAGCCGGTGAAGACGCGCACCACCTGCCACAGCCCTTCCTCGGCAAAATAGAGCATGGGCGCGACCGCGAAAGAAAACAGCGCGATCACGACGCTCGCAATTTTTGCCACCCGCACCAGATGCGCATCGCTGGGCGGATTGCGCAAAGCGGGCGCGTAAATGTCGAGCGTGAACAGTGTCGCTGCGCTGTTGAGCAGCGAGTTGAACGAGCTGAACACCGCGCCCAGCAGCACAGCGAGGAAAATCCCGCCCAGATAGGCGGGCAGCAGATCGGCGACCAGTCGCGGATAGGCCTCGTCAATCGAGGCGAAGCCGGGGCCGTAGAGGTGGAAGGCGATCACCCCGGGGATCATCATCATGAACGGCACCAGCACTTTGAAAAAGCCCGATGCGAGCACGCCCTTCTGCCCCGCCGCGAGCGACTGCGCGCCCAGCGCCCGCTGGATCACATACTGGTTGGTGCACCAGTAAAACAGATTGGCGAAGATCATTCCGGTAAAGATCGTACCGAATGGCGTCGGATCATCCGCGCTGCCAATCGCGTTCAGTTTTTCCGGATGATCGACCAGCAGGCGGTTGAACCCTTCGGCAAGGCTGCCTTCGCCCAGCGCGATCAGGCCGAGAATGGGCACCAGCGAGCCTATCACCAGTAGGCCGATCCCGTTTAGCGTATCGGACACAGCCACCGCGCGCAGCCCGCCGAACACGGCGTAGGCCGCGCCCGTCACGCCGATCACGACCACTGTCGCCACCAGCGCGGGGAACAGGTCGAGCCCAGTCATGGCGGGCACATCGAAGAAGCGCATCACAGCCAGCGACCCCGAATAGAGCACCGAGGGAATGGTGACGAAGCCGTAGCCGAGCATGAAAAGCAGCACCGACATCCGCCGGACGCTCGCATCGAAGCGTTCGGCAAGAAATTCGGGCAGGGTGGTGAAGGCACCGGCGAGATATTTGGGCAGGAACAGAAATGCCATCGCCACTGTCGCCACCGCAGCGGTCACTTCCCACGCCATGCTCGACAGGTTGTAGCCATAGGCCGAGCCATTGAGGCCGATGAGCTGTTCTGCCGAAAGGTTCGTCAGCAACAGCGATCCGGCGATAAACCCCGCCGTCAACCCGCGCCCGGCGAGAAAATATCCGTCGCGCGTCTCGGCTCCTCCGCGCGTTTTCAGCCAGCTGATCCATGCAATGGCGGCCATCACCGCGATGCAGGTTACGAGTGTGAATGTGATCGATCCGCCCATGGCGCAATTGCTATCGCATTATGACAGCGTTGGACATACCCTTTTTTCGGCTCCAATCAGTGTCGCAGAGTTTGCCATTTCTGCGCGTCATACAGCCGCCAGACCTGCTTTCAACAACGCGAAGACCGCGCTTGTTGGAACCTCGATTGCGCAAACCGTGAAGCTACTTAGGCATTGTTACGGATGGCGAGCTAAGTCCTGTTCGTATCACTTGCTCTTCTAGATCGCTGCTAAGCATCGGGAGAAGCAAAGATGGACCACTGCTCGTTTCGCGGAGCGTACGGCCCTGTCCTGTGCACGCTCAGCCGTCGTCATTTCGTTATGGGCAGCTCGGCAGCAATTGCGGGTTTGCTGGTAGGCTGTGGGGGAGAGTCATCCTCCTCGCAGTCATCATCAAACTCATCCGGTTTAACGCTAAACACCAATATCGTCACGCAAAGTGGCCCGCCCGTCGTCAGGCCCTCACCGCAATGGAACGGTGTTGCAGGTAGCGGTTTCGCGAATGTTCCGACCGATCCGCAGCGAACGACGGCGAAGCCTGCCTGTCGCCTGCTCGTGCCGCCGCGCCAACGCTTCAGCGAAACTCTTCTGGTCGGTGTAATCGCAATGGCCAACAACGGTGGCACCATGTTCGAAGCCTTCGGCCTCGAAAAGGTAATCGTGCATTATGAGGGCGGGAGAGTGGAATTGACCGAACCCACAGTTGAGGCATTTCGTGATGCCAATGGGCGTGAGGTCAAATATGCCGGGTGGTGGGCCAAGCTCGGACAATCCGACGCCAAAGGCGAAGGCCACTTATATTTCGAAGCAGTTCCCCGCGATCGGGCAATGCAGCGTCGGGTAATTGGCCCGTTCAGTTTCTTTCCGTCGACAAGCGAATATGATCTGGAGTTGGAAGTTGCTCCCACACAGGCCGCCATTGCGGGGCGGCGTTTTCAAACCTGCAAAGATGCAGTGCAGTACGCCTATGCCAGCGGGGCGCAGCATCCGCGCATTTTGGTGAGCGAAAGCGCTGAATATGCCTTGGACTATTGGCTCAACTCGGTCTGGATCAATGGCTGGCTAACTGTTGAAGCAGCAGCTGGAGTGCAGGCGCGTTTTGTACAGCATGGCACGCCCACCGAGGCCGATACGCCACGAATGTCAGCAGGAATTCGTACCCGCTTTCGCGGCGAGGGCATCGTGATCGATTTTCGTGCGACAGCCGAACTCGATGCCGGTGCAAATGTCGATTACTGGTTCGACGGATGTCAGATAACCAATTCTGCTGGGCCTGACAGCCTATGGCGGAAAATGCCGCGCCGATTGCTTGCCTTTACGGTAAGAGGGCAACCTTGGCACACGGAAAGCCGCATATCCAATATCTTCAATCCGCTCGACAAGGTTGCTTTGGCCCGGGGCGTACAAGTTTCTGACACCAGAGAGGATTTCGCACAGGGAGCGGCCTGTCTTGTCGGTTGCACCAGCCTGCGTCACCTGAATGATAGCCTTCGCACGTACCTGCCCGCGATTAGAATACGCTATGCGGGAACGGCCTCTGTTGCGACAATAGAAAGCCTGTCGCCGGGGAAGACCTTTGTTTTCAAGGAGGACGGGCAAACGGTCGGAATAATGCCACTTACAAACACTGCAGAAGCCTATGCGCTCTCGCCTGAAAACAGCCCGTCCGGAACCTATCATGTTTCCAATCTGGCCGCTTGGATCAATGCTTCATTGCCCGGATGGAGTGCCGAACTGCACGACGATTCTCGCTTTGGAGCATCCTTGTCACTTCTCGATGGCCGTTCAGCACAAATTGCGCCCACCGCGATTGGTTCGGATGGATTGCAGCTCTTCACGCACTTCGACATTCATGGCGACTTTTACCAGCGCCCCAACGACGCCGAGATGGAAAACGTAGTCTTTTATGGAAATTCTGCCGTTGGCGGTAGCTACGCCACGCTATTCATGGGGTCAGCGCGATCCGGCTATCTTCGTGATGCGTTCTTTGTGAACAACGCTTGGCATCACGATCCCGCCAGCCCGTTCCATGAAGGTGGAAGGATGGACACTTTTAGTGGTAATGCGAGTCATGTAGTCATCGTGCACAACAGCGTCGTCGGGCAAGGTATTCGGATCCCGGACCCGGCTCAATCGACCATCGGTACGCATAATCTCCTCGCCGCCAACGTAGCCAAGCATATGCAGCTTGGTGGCGCGCCTGTCCCGCAGGTTGAAATAAGCGACAATCATTTGGAAGGCGGTGCCAGCGCACCGCAGGGCGCAAACGGGACGCAAATTGGCGGCACAACACTCACGCTCTTCGCGGATGCCCAGAATGGTGATTTTCGCGCAAGAGGCGAATTGTTGAACACGCAGGCAAAGTCTCGACTCCCGTTTGACCTCGCAGGAGCAATAAGACCGCAGATGTCGCCGCGCGGCGCTTGCTTGTGAGGTGTGTAGGTCAATCCCTCTTCACAGCTCTGTCATCACGCGCCAATAGGGAGGGATGATGACCAAGACATTCGCGCTCTCGCTCGCCGCCGCTTCGCTGGCGCTGTCCGCTCCCGCACAGGCTTGGGGGCCGACCGGCCACCGCATTACTTCTGAAATTGCCGAGGCCAATATTTCGGGCCGCACGCGGGCGGAAATCCGCCGCATTCTGGGGCATGAAAGCCTAGCCGAAGCGGGCACCTGGCCGGACGAGCAGCGCAGCAATCCGCTCGATTTCTGGCAGCAGGAAGCAGGGCCGTATCACTATGTGACCTTGCCCGAAGACCGCACGATCGAGCAGTTGGAACATCCGCCCGAAGGCGATGCGGCCACCGCGCTCGAACGATTCTCCGCCGTGCTGCGCGATCCCGGTGCCTCGCAGGAAGACAAGGCGCTGGCGCTGCGCTTTATCGTCCATATCGTGTCCGATCTGCATATGCCGCTCCATGTGGGCAATGGCAGCGATCGCGGCGGGAATGACTTTATCGTCGACTGGTTCGACGAGGTGACGAACCTGCATTGGGTGTGGGACGAAGGTATGCTGCTCCGCCAGCAGCTCTCCTACAGCGAGTACACCGCGCGGCTGCAAACCCGCATCGGGCCGGAGGAAACTTTGCTGTGGTGGGACGCCAATCCTGACACATGGATGGCCGAAAGCGCGGCTTTGCGTGACCGAATTTACCCCGCCACAAGCGACGAATTCGGTTTCGGCACAGCGGAATCGCCCAGCGTTCTGCGCTACCGCTATCAGTGGGAATGGGTCGGCACGGCAGAGGAACGGCTGGCGCAATCGGGCATCCGTCTGGCCGCCTATCTTGACCAGGTGTTCGCTGATCAGGCCTGACAGGGGGCGACACCTCTGCTAGCGGCATCGCAAACCCCGACAACACAAAGGAACATATGTGGCCACTTCCATCGACGATATTGACGGCATTCTCGACCAGCTCGAAGCGATTTCGGACCGGTCACGCAGCAATCTTGTCGATGCACTGGCGGCGTATAAAGCGGATGGTACTGCGCCCAGCCCATCGGCGCGCAAGGAAGGGTGCTTCGCCTATCCGCAATTGACGCTGCGGTTCCACAGTGCCGGGCCGATTGCCCACCCGGCACGTTCCTATGCCCGCCTCAACCAGGAGGGCACCTATTGCAGCTCTATCGCGGAGCCGGGCCTGTTTCGCCCCTATCTGAAAGAGCAGCTGACCCATCTGGTGCGCGACTATCCGGTCGATCTGGCAGTCAGCCGTTCAAGCGACGAGATTCCCTATCAGTATGTGCTTGATGGCACGGGCAAGGATGTGGAAGGCGTCAGCAGCGCCGAACTGACTCGGCATTTCCCCGCCTCCGATCTCGTCAAGATTGGCGATGAAGTGGTTGACGGCACGTGGATGGGCGATGGCGGTGGACACCGCCCGCTCGCTTTGTTTGATGCTTTGCGCACCGATTTCAGTCTCGCGCGCCTGCGGCATTATTCGGGCACGCCTGCGCAGCATTTCCAGAAATATGTGCTGTTCACCAACTATATCCGATATGTCGAGGAATTCATTGACGTATCGCTGGCGGCACTGGCCGATCCGGACAGCCCTTACACCCATTTCTCCGGCCCCGGCGCGGTGATTGAAAAGGGCGATCTGGATGGCGCGCGCGAGAAGGTGTCCGAGGGCACATGGCGCAAGCACCAGATGCCCGCCTATCACCTAGTCGGGCCGGACAATTCGGGGATCACGCTGGTGAATATCGGCGTCGGCCCGTCCAACGCGAAAACGATTTGTGACCATATCGCGGTGCTGCGGCCGCAAGTGTGGTTGATGATCGGCCATTGCGGTGGGCTGCGTCCCAGCCAGACGATTGGCGATTATGTGCTCGCCCACGCTTATCTGCGAGACGACCATGTGCTCGACACGGAAATTCCGCCGGAGATTCCGATCCCGCCGATTGCCGAGGTGCAGACGGCGATGTTCGAGGCTGCGCTCAAGATTACCGGCGATGGCGAAGAGGCGCTGAAGCGGCGGCTGCGCACCGGCACGGTGGTCACAACCGATGATCGCAACTGGGAACTGCACTACACCCGCTCGGCGCTGCGCTTCAACCAGAGCCGGGCGGTGGCGATTGACATGGAGAGCGCCACGGTCGCCGCGCAAGGCTATCGCTTCCGCGTGCCTTACGGAACGCTGCTATGCGTCAGCGACAAGCCGTTGCATGGTGAGATCAAGCTGCCGGGGCAGGCCAATGCCTTCTACGAACGCTCGATCAGCCAGCATTTGCGCATCGGTATCGAAACGCTCGCGCTGTTGAGCCAGGAAGGCGACAGCTTCCACAGCCGCAAGCTGCGCAGCTTTGACGAGCCGCCGCTGCGATAGCGATCAGTCGACCGGCGCAATCCCGCGCACGCGGCCGCACACCGGCACGCTGAGATCACCGCGCGCGACATAGGCTTCCAGCCCGTCAATATCGAAACCGGTATTGGCGATGGTGCTGGCCTGCGTGAACAGGGTGAAACCGTCCCCGCCGCCGGCAAGAAAGTTGTTGGTGGCGAGGCGATAGGTGGCGGCAGGATCGATCGGCTCACCATTTAGCATGAGGTCGACCACATTCTGGCCGAGCGGCCGGGTCAGATCGACGCGGTAGGCAAGGCTGGCCGAGGGGACGATGATGGAATCGCACACGCCGATGGCGCCGTTCTCGGCGCAGAATTGCTGTTCCAGCACTGCGCTGATCTCCGCGCCGGTCATCTCCAGCACCAGCACGCTATTGCCGAACGGGGCCATCGCGGCCAGCTCGCCAAAGGTCAGCACGCCGTCCGCCGCGCCGGAAAGATCGGTGCGCACGCCGCCCGAATTGACCAGCGCCAGATCGACCGGCGCGTCCATCGCCGCGCTCGCTTGCGCCTGATAAGCATCAGCGATCAACCCGTCGGCGGGGCGATCCCCGCAATCCTCTCCGCGCTCGCCGCTGTCGGTGATGCTGCCGACAGCGCGGTTGGCGACAGGGCCTGCAGCCTCGGCATAACGCGCGACATGGGCGGCGACGCCAGCGTCCTCTCCCGCGCTGCCATCGACGGGCACGTTGCGCGCTTCCAGCGCAGTCACACGGTTCGCAGCGGGATCAATCATCATGGTGATATCGGTTACGAAGCCGCCATACCGCCCGCCCGATGTCAGCAGCACTTCGCTCCCCTGACTGGTGGCGACATTGCAGACATAGGCCTGATGCGTGTGGCCGGAGACTACCACCGAAATCGCCGGATCGAGCGCTTCGATAATCGGCACGATGGGGCCGCTTAGGCCGGGGCAGCCTTCGATATTGAAGCGCGGATCAACATCGCCGCCTTCGTGGATCAGCAGCACGACCGTGTCTGCCCCGTCGGCCAGCAGCGCGCGGGCGGCGGCATTGGCGGTGCTTGCCTCGTCGAGGAAGGCGTAGCCTTCCGTCGCCTGCGCCGCGACAAGGCTGGGCGTTCCTTCCAGCGTCATGCCGACAAAGCCGATCACCACGTCGCCAAAGCGGCGCAGCTCGGTGCCGGGGAAGAGCGTGGTGGTGTTTTCGTCCACCACATTGGCCGCAAGATAGCGGAATCCCGCCCCCATGAATGGTTCAACCGCGCAAGGCTCGCGCCGCGTGTGCTGTTCGCAGCCGCCATTCTGGATGCGTCGCAATTCGGCAATGCCGCGATCGAATTCGTGATTGCCCACCGCCGCGATATCGAGCCCCATTGTTGAGAGCGCGCTGATCGAGGGTTCGTCGAGGAAGAGCGAGGAGACGAGCGGGCTCGCGCCGATCAGATCGCCTGCCGCAACGGTGACGGTGTTTTCGCGGCGCAGCAGCTGCAATGTTGCGGCGAGGGCGCTTGCGCCGCCCAGTCGGGCGCTCTGCTCCGTCCCGTTGTCGAGATAGCGCGTCGGGCTTTGCGGGGTTTCCAGATTGCCGTGGAAATCATTGATGGCGAGTATCTGCACCTCCACCATTGACGGTGCGTTTTCGGTCCGCGGTGCGGGCGTGGTGGCGCAGGCGGCGAGCGAGACGCTGGCGAGCGCGGCGAAGAGGACGGTACGGGTCATGCCGTGCAGTCTTACCCGCGATGATGACAAAAGAAAGGCGGCGGCGCTCTTTCGAACGCCGCCGCCTGATCTTTCCGGTTATCCGGGAGCCCGATTAGAACTCGTAACGGACACCAACCTGGATGCGCCAGATCGAAGCCGAGAGGCCGATGAATTCCTCATCGTTCGGGTTGAAGTTGCGCAGGATGTAACGGCCCTGCGAATCAACACCGCCCGCATCGATCAGTTCGACAGTCTGCTGGAACCCGCCGCGACGCGCCGAAATGTTGGCGCCATCGTCGATGAAGTTCAGGAAGTTGTCGAAATCGAAGAAGGCTTCGATGCGATCATCAACCAGACCGGTCAGCGAACCTAGGAACGGCAGTTCCTGGCTGAAACGCAGATCCATGTCGTACGACCAGTCATTGCGGCAGGTGTTGCGTTCAATGGTCTGGCCCAGTTCGAAATCGCACTGCTCGCCAACTTCGCTGGTGCCGAGGTAGTTCAGCAGCGCCGTAACGGCCGCCATATCCGAATTCGGCGCGAGGTTGGGATCGGTAATGCCCGTCGGGATGTAGAGCAGCGCATTGTCGTTACCCGACGCGCTGTCGTTGAACACACCGCCATTGTTGAAGGTGAGGCTGTACGGACGGCCTGCACGTGCGTTGAAGAAGATCCCAATGCCCGTGTCGTACCCGTCGAAGAACTCCTCACGCAGCGACAGCGCAACGGTGATGTTGTGACGGCTTTCGTAGTTGCTGGTCGAAACAGCCGGGTTCTGGCGGTCGAAGGCTGCGGTCACGTCATAAGACGAGGTCGCGGTCGACGAACCGTTGTTCCGGTTGTTCTGCGCGTCAGTGTAGGCATAGCCGACATTGAAGCGCACGCTGCCGCCATCGGTGATCAGACCGCCGTCAAACGTCTTCGACAGGATCGCCGAGAACGAGTGGCTTTCATAGGACGGGCCGTTGGTCAGCTGGATTTCGTCATCGCGGCCAATGCGGTTGAAGCAGGCCGTGGTGACGTTGTTCCACACCGGCGGAGTGCCGCCAGCATAGACCAGATTGGCGTTACAACCCACAGCGTCCGAGTCGGTCGGGTCAATCGCCTGATAGATCGGGCGACCGTCAACGGTGAAGCCGTTCAGGCCACGACCAACGTGCGGCGTCTGCGACAGGTCAACGAAGTTCAGCGTGTCGACATAGCGGCTATAGATGTAGTCAAGGTTCAGACGCCAATCGCTGAAGAACCCGCCTTCGGTGCCGAAATCGGTCGCGAGACCAAGGTTGGCGCGCCACACGCTCGGAATGTTGAACTCCGGATCGGTCGACTGGGTGTCGGCAAGGCCGCGCGCAGCCTGGTCCGAACCCGCGTCCGTGACGCAATCCGGGAAGCCGGTGAACTGGCCGTTCACGACGACATCCGTCGGCCTCACAGCGCAATCCAGCGAGGTGCCAAGACCGGTCGAGAAACCGTTGTTCGAGAAGGCGTTGGAGAAATACACCACCGGATCGCCGCCAGCGAAGCGACCGACGCCGCCCGTGATGCTGGTGCCCGAGAAGAACCCGTCATTGTCGAATTCGTAGGTTGCCGAAAGACGCGGGAGGAACAGCGGATCGAGATCGCTGAACGAAAACGCGTTGGAGAAACCATAGCGATTGATGAATTCGGGGTTTTCGCGCGGTGCATCGCCATCATAGAACTGGTAGCGCAGGCCGGCGAGCAGCGTCAGCTGGTCGGTCGCCTGGAATTCGTCCTGGATGTAGAGCGAATAGATGCGACGGTTGAAGGTCGCAGCTGCTTCGTTGATGTCACCGGTGGGTGTGGCGTTGATGTCCGCCCCCGCAGCAGCGCCCGAACCGATCTGGCCGGCATTCGGGAACAGCGTGGTTCCGTTGGACAGAATGCCTTCGCGGAAATCGGCGAGGTTGCGGAAGTAAAGCGTACCGGTCGCGTTCACAGCGAACAGGTTGTACACTTCCAGATCGTTGACTTCGGCGCCGAACTTGATCGTGTGACGATCAAGATCGAGGTTCGCCTGCGCGCGGATCTGGTCGATATTGGTTTCCAGCGCGTTGGCCGAACGGAAAATGCCGGGGCCGGTCGAGAGGATACCGGCGCGGTCATCGGCGTTGCCGAGGATGCCGTCATTACCGGGGCCGGTCACGCCGACAGCCAGACGCACAATCGGGCTTTCCGACTGGGCTTCACCGCCGCCGACCGGGCCCTGCACGTCCGACACGTCGGCACGGCTCAGGCGGATTTCGGTCGAAAGCACATCGCTCCACTGCGAATACAGGCGCAGCGCGTAGTAATCCGAAACCGTGCCTTCATCTTCGAACGAGTTGAAACCGGTCAGGTTGTCGCCACCGAAATCGCTTTCGACATTGGTTTCTTCCAGACGCTGGTAGGTCGCTTCAACGCGGTGGTCGTCATTGATGTAGGCATCGAGACGGCCGAAATAACGCACCGAGCTTTGCGGCAGGTTGCGCGGATATCCGCCGGTTTCCTGACCGTAAACGCCCGAAGCAATTTCCGAGAACTCGTCAAACTGGTCTTGCGTGGCGAAGGTCGCTTCGTTGGGGAAGTTGCCGCCGGCAGGGCCGAAATCATTGGCGCTGCCCAGATCGGTTTCTTCATAACCGGCGAAGAAGAACAGGCGATCGGGGATGATCGGCCCGCCCAGCGTCGCGCCCCAGCGCTTTTCCTGGAACGGATCGACCGAGAAGTCGTCGCCATTCAGCGTATCGCCGCGCAGCGCCGAATCGCGGTAGGAGAAGAAGGCCGAGCCGGAGAAGCGGTTCGTGCCCGACTTGGTCACCACGTTCACCAAACAGCCGGTGAAGTCCGAATATTCAACGTCGAACGGGGCGAATTCCACCGAGGTTTCACGGATCGTGTCGAACGGCAGCGGCAACGCGTTACGGGCAGCGAACGGCGTGCCGTTCAGGCCGAACACGTCGGCCTGGATGGTGCCGTCAACGGTGAAGGTGTTGCCGCGATCATTGCCGCCGAGGCAGGAGATACGGTCAACTTCGTTGTCGCGGTCAAGGCTGACGCGCGGGTCGATGCGGATGATGTCGCGCACGTCGCGCGTGATCGACGGGAAGTCTTCCAGCACCTGCTGGCCGAAGGCCGTGCCCGGGCCAACAGCGAGCTGCTGCGCACCGGCACGCGCGCCGGTCACGACGATCACGTTGGTGTTGCCGGCAACCGCAGCCGAGGTCAGCTGGAAGCTGTAGCTGGTGTTACCCGAAATGTTGATGAACTGGTTTTCCACCGTCTGGCCTTCGAAGCCGGGGGCAGTCACAGTGACGGTGTAGGGGCCGCCGGAAACCAGGTTGGTGAAGCGGAACGCGCCGCTATTGTCGGCCGTCGCGGTGCGGCTGGCATCGGTACGGGTGTCGGTCACGGTGACAGTGGCACCGGGCAGGGTGTTGCCGTCCACATCGGTGACGGTGCCCTGGATACCCGAGGTAATCTGCTGCGCATGGGCAACAGCAGGCAGGACAGCCACACCAGCAATGCTGGCGACGCTGGCCGCAAGGAGATACTTGATTTTCATGTCCCTGGTTTCCTTCGTGGACGTGAGTTGAGAGAAGTGAACGAGTCGCAGTTCCGCGCGGAAGGAATCGTCCTTGCGGAGCTCCCCCGCGCCTGTAGGCGCTTTTCGGGACAGTTTTGTTGCAAGTAAATGTCTCGCGGACACATTGCTGACATAAATTGAGCATGAACCGCTCATGAAGAGCCGGTTTTCCGGAGCCTGTTGCTGCAACGCAACATGACTCGCGAATTTCTTCGTGGTGCGCTCAGGCGAGGCCGATTTCGCGCAACCGCTGTTGCAGGAATTCGTGCGCGGAAATCGGTTCGGGCGGCGTGTCGCCTGCGGCCACGCATTGCGGCAGCGGCTCGATCATGAAATCGGGCCGGAAATGCAGGAAGAAGGGCATGGAATAGCGCGAATGCCGCGCCCGCTCGCCTGCGGGATTGACCACGCGGTGGGTGGTCGAACGCAAGCGGCTATTGGTCAGCCGGTCGAGCATATCGCCGACATTCACCGCCAGCGCGCCCTTGGGCGGGGACACCGGCACCCATTCGCCCTGCGTGTTGAGCAGTTCTAGCCCGGCTTCTTCCGCGCCCAATAGCAGCGTGATGGTGTTGATATCGCCATGCGCCGCCGCGCGCACCGCGCCCGCGGGGGCATCATCGCCAAGCGGCGGATAATGCAGCAGGCGCATCACCGAATTGCCGTCTTCCACCGTGCTGGCGAACCAGTCTTCCGGCAGATTCAGGTGCAGCGCGATAGCGCGCAGGATGCGGTCGCCCGCAATCTCGAATTCGCGGTAGAGTGCTTCGAACGTCTCGCGGAAACCGTCGATCTCGGCGGGCCACAGATTGGGGGCCATCACATCGGCCAGCGCGTGACCTGCGGGCAAGCTGCGGCCCACGTGCCAGAATTCCTTCAGATCGTGAACCAGCGCATCCTTGGCGATTTCTTTGCCGAACGGCGTGTATCCGCGCGCGCCGCCGCCGCCTGCGACGATGTAGGAACGCTTCACCTCCTCGGGCAGCGCGAAGAAGGCCTTCGCCATCGCCTCCGCGCGGTCGATCAAGTCCTGCGGGATGCCATGATCGCGCACGATGGCAAAGCCGAATTCGGCGAAACTGCGGCCCAGTTCGTCAGAGATTTCGGGCAGCGGGCGGGCGAGGGAAATTGATGCAAGTTCGGACATAAAGCGCCTCTTAAACCGGCAGAATGAGTCCCGCCAGAGCCGCGCTCATCAAATTGGCCAGTGACCCTGCTGCCAGCGCGCGCAGGCCCAGCTTGGCAATCACGGGCCGCTGGTTGGGAGCGAGGCCACCGGTCACCGCCATCTGTATCGCAATCGAGCTGAAATTGGCAAAGCCGCACAGCGCAAAGGTGACAATCGCGGCGGTGCGGGGAGAGAACGTGCCTTGCTCCAGCGCGCCCAGTTCGATGAAGGCGACAAATTCGTTGAGCACGATCTTGGTGCCAAACAGCCCGCCCGCGATGTCAGCCTCTGCCCACGGCACGCCGATCAGGAACATCACCGGCTGGAACACATAGCCAAGCATTTGCTGGAAGGTCAGGTCAGGATAGCCGACCCAGCCGCCAACGCCGCCCAGAATGCCGTTCGCCAGTGCCACCAGCGCCACAAACACCATCACCATCGCGCCGACCGCCACCGCCAGCTTCACGCCAGTCTGCGTGCCTTGCGCGGCGGCTTCGATCACATTGGCGGGCTTATGCCCTTCCTCGAAAGTCTCGGCCATCTGCACTTCATGCGCCTTGCCGCCCTCGGTGATCGCGGCGGGGCCTTCGGCGCTGATGCGCGCATCGGGGAGCTTGATGTCCGCCATTCCCGCCGCATCGCGGGCAAGGTCGCTCTCGTCATCGGGCATGATGATCTTCGCCATCAGGATCCCGCCCGGCGCCGACATGAAGGCGGCCGCCAGCAGGATCGGCACCGCTTCGTCGCCGATAAAGCTGGCATAGGCGGCAAGAATAGTGCCCGCGACACCCGCCATGCCCACGGTCATCAACGTGAAAAGGCGGCTAGGCGACAGGCTGGCGAGATAGGGGCGGACGACCAGCGGGCTTTCCGACTGGCCGACAAAGATATTCGCCGCGCTGCCCAGCGCTTCCACCTGACTGATCCCGGTAATCCAGCCAATCGCGCCGCCCACCCAGCGCACCAGCCGCTGCATCACGCCCCAGTGATACAGGATCGAGACGATAGCGGCGAAGAACACGATCACCGGCAGCGCGGCGATAACGAAGGTGTTGGTGAAGGGGTTGGCGTCCATCGGGCCGAACACCGATTCGATCCCGACCTTGGAATAATCGAGCAGCGCGATGACGCCATTGGACAGGAATTGGATCGCGCTCTGCCCCCACGGCACATACAGCACCAGCACCGCCATCGCCGCCTGCAAGGCAAAGGCCGCGCCGACCACGCGGGGCTTGATCCGCTTCTTCCCCGTCGACAGCAGGAAAGCGATCAGCAGGATGACAACAATCCCGGCGAGCGACATCAATTGCGGGGGCACGGCAACTCCTGAACAGGTGGATGACGCGGTGTCTTGCCTATTGTGTGACGGCAATCAACGCTTTTGCCGATTCTATTCCCAGCCCTGCGCGCGGTGAGGCTTGCCAATATCGGTGATTCTTTCCTAGCCATCGCCCATGACAGACACCGCCCCTCCGGCTCCGGCCGCACCGATCACCCGCTCCATGTTCGTGTTGACCCTGCTTTACGGTGGGATGACGGTGATTGCGGGCGTGCTCGCCTTCAAGCAATTCGCCATCGGGCCGCTGAAAGTCGAGGCCGGTATTCTGGCCTTCCTGATGCTGGTGGTGATTTCCAGCGCGATTGCGCAAATCCACGGCAAGGCGGCGGCAGACCGGCTGGTGCTCTGGGGCTTCCTTCCGCTGGCTTTCTCCATCGTGCTGATCGGCATCGTGCTGGCGCTCCCCGCCTCGCCCGATATGCCCGCCGAAAACCTCGCCGCGTTCGAGCGGGTGCATGGTCAAACGCCGCGCATCATGGCGGCAGGGCCGGTGGCTTATGGCGTATCGCTGTTGCTCAATGTGTGGATTTTCAACAAATTGCGCGGGACGGGCGACGGCGGCGGGATCTGGCTGATGGCGCGCGGCGCGATTGCTTCGGCGATCAGTCAGGCGATTGATACGGTGATCTTCATCACGCTGGCTTTCTACGGCGAGTTCCCGATTGGCGAGCTGCTGGTGGGCCAGGCCATCGCCAAGATTGCGCTGTCCTTCGTGCTGGTGCCGTTCCTGATTGCGGGCGCGGTGGCGCTGGCCAAGCGGCTCGACCAGCGATGAGCGAGGACGCGCTTGTCGCCGCCGCCAAGGCCGCACGGATGCGGGCGCATGCGCCCTATTCGCAGTTCTATGTCGGCGCGGCGGCGGAGAGCACCAGCGGCGAAATCGCGGTTGGCGCGAATATGGAAAACGCCTGTTACCGGCTGGGCGTATGCGCCGAGCAATCCGCGCTCACAGCAGCGCAGCAGGCCTTCGGGCTGGAGAATGTCGCGCGGATCGCGATTGTCGGCGGACACCGGACGGACACGGCGGGCGGCAATGGCGCGATCACTCCGTGCGGCGGGTGCCGTCAAGCGATTGCCGAGGCGGCGGGCAGGGCGAAGGCCGATATCGCTGTGATCTGCTGCGACGCGGCAGGCGAGGCGCGCGAACACTACACCATCGCAGAGCTGCTCCCCGCCAGCTTCTCGCTCGATCCAGACGCTGCGGGCGGATGAGCCTGCGCTTCGCAATCGAGGGGCGCACTGCCCATTTGCTGATCGACCGGGTGGATAAGCGCAACGCCTTCACTCGCGCCATGTGGGAAGCAGTGCCGGAATTGCTGCAAGAGATCGCGGCTACGGAAGGCGTTCGCGCGCTAGTACTGCGCTCGGCAACGCCGGGAGGTGTGTTCTGCGCCGGCGCGGATATTGCCGGAATGGCGGAGAATGCGGCGGATGCCGACTGGTGTGCTGGCCAGCAGGCGGCGATCAATGCCGCGCAACTGGCGCTCGCTCGCTTTGCGCTGCCGACCATCGCCTTTGTCGAAGGCGATGCGATTGGCGGCGGCTGCGCGCTCGCCATGGCCTGCGATATCCGGGTCGCCACGCCGCAAGCGCGCTTCGGCATCACGCCTTCGCGCTTGGGGCTCGCCTATCCGCTGCACGATGTGAAGCTGCTGGTCGATCTGGTCGGGCCGGGGCAGGCGAAGCGGCTGCTGTTCACCGGCGCGCTGATCGATGCAGCAGAGGCTTTGCGAATCGGGCTGGTGGAAGTGCTGGAGGATGATTGCGCGGCGCTGCTCGACGCGGTTCTCGCCGGGAGCCCGCAATCGATCAGGGTGCTCAAGGGCTTCGTGGCTCGGGTGCAGGGCGGGCAGGGGGAGGACGATGCCGACTCGCTCGCCAGCTTTGCCGCCATGTTTCGCGGACCCGATTTCACCGAAGGCACTGCTGCTTTCAGACAGAAGCGCAAGCCCGACTTCCAAGGGTAGCGGCGTAAAGGCGCACCTAGCCCAAAGCCCAAGTTTCGCGGATGCTGTGCAAGATTGTAGAAAAATCCTTCTATTGCGGGCACCGTTTGCGATATAGGGCGTTCCGGTGCCTCATGGTGTTGTTATTCTCGCCGTGGTTGGACAGAAAAAAGAAGGGGTTTGGATCACATGAAAATCCGTTTGCAGTATCTTTCGCTTGTCGCGGGCGTCAGCCTGCTTGCCGCGTGCGGGGGCTCTGACGCTCCGGCTCCGGCCAATGAAGGCGATGCGCCCGCAGCCGATGGCGCTGCCGGTGCCGCTGATGCCTCGGCTGCTGCCGCACCCGAAGCGCCGGCTGCTGACGATGTTGCCACTGTCGATGGCAGCGTGTTTGCCGATTTTACCGGCGATGCTGCGAATGGCGAAACCATTTTTGCGCAGTGCTCGGCCTGCCACGTTGTGGAACCCGGCGTGAACCGCACGGGCCCGTCGCTTGCCGGCATCGTTGGCCGCGCGGCCGGTTCGGTCGAAGGCTACAACTACACGCCGGCCAATGCCAACAGCGGCATCACTTGGACGGCCGAGAAGATGTTCCAGTATCTGGAAAATCCGGCCCGCGTCGTGCCCGGCACGAAGATGGCCTTCGCCGGCCTGCCCAACCCGCAGGACCGTGCGGACGTGATCGCTTACCTCGCCTCGACCGGCCAGTAAGCTCCGGCTTAAGCCAAACAAAAGGGGCGCGAACCAACAGGTTCGCGCCCCTTTTTGTGTCTGGCGATGGGGTCAGGCGGCGATCTGGCCGCGCGCCAGTTCGCATTGCGACCAGATGTCGCTCAGCGCGTGGATCAGACGGTCGATATCGCCATCATTATGCACCGGCGAAGGCGTCAGCCGCAGCCGTTCGGTGCCCACCGGCACGGTCGGATAATTGATCGGCTGCACATAGATGCCGTGATTGTCCATCAGCCAGTCGCTGATCATCTTGCACTTGCGCGCATCGCCCACCATCACCGGAATGATGTGGCTGGGATTGGGCAGGTGCGGAATGCCCAGCATATCGAGCTTGCGGCGCACGGTTTCCACCCGGTCGCGCTGCTTCTCGCGCTCGACTTCGCTCGCCTTGAGATGCTTGATGCTGGCGCAGGCGCCTGCAGCGACTGCCGGGGGCAGGGCAGTCGAGAAGATAAAGCCGCTGGCGAAAGTGCGCACGAAATCAACGAGATCAGCAGAAGCGGCGATATAGCCGCCCATCACCCCGAACGCCTTGCCCAAAGTGCCTTCGATCACGGTGATGCGATCCATCAGCCCTTCGCGTTCGGCGATGCCGCCGCCGCGCGGGCCGTACAGGCCGACCGCATGGACTTCGTCGATATAGCTCATGGCGCCATGCTTTTCGCACACGTCGAGAATCTCGGCGATGGGGGCGATGTCCCCGTCCATCGAGTAGACACTTTCAAACGCCACCAGCTTGGGCACATCGGGCCCGTAGGCGGACAGGTGCCGGTCAAGATCGGCCGGATCATTGTGTTTCCAGATCTTGTATTCGGCGCGGCTGTGGCGGATGCCCTCGATCATGCTCGCATGGTTGAGCGCGTCCGAAAACACGACGCAGCCGGGGATCTTGCCTGCCAGCGTGCCGAGGCCCGCCCAATTGGAAACATAACCGCTGGTGAACAGCAGCGCGGCTTCCTTGCCGTGCAGATCGGCGAGTTCCGCCTCCAGCAGCACGTGGTTGTGATTGGTGCCCGAGATATTGCGCGTGCCGCCCGCGCCGGCGCCGCATTTGTCGAGCGCCTCGTGCATCGCTTCCAGCACCACCGGATGCTGGCCCATGCCGAGATAGTCATTGGAGCACCACACGGTGACTTCCTGCGTGCCGTCATTCACATAGCGGGTAGCGTGGGGAAAGGCCCCGCGCTTGCGCTCGATATCGGTGAAGACGCGGTAGCGCCCTTCTTCCCGCACGGCCTGCAACTGGCTGGCGAAAAAGCCGTCAAAATCCATGACTATAATTCCCCTTTGGTAATCGTGTGGTGCGCCGCCTTTCCGGATGCGCGGCGCGGCAGGGCCCAGCCCCACAAAACACCGTCGCGGAAGGGCAGGGCGAGAAACAGATGTTCGAGCGTGCCGAGCGCGGCGAAGGCGAACAGCAGGCTTGCGCCCACCGCCTCCGCGCTGCCCGCCGGTGCAGCGATCGCCAGCGTGCCCAGCCAGAAGCTGAGCGATGCGGCAGCGGCAATCGCGCCGATCAGCGGCCAGCTGAACCGCTGCGGGCCGTAATAGCTCTTCAGATAGGCCAGATGCGGCGGCAGGATATCGGTCGCCGAATTGGGCACGCCGTGGAAGATGTTGAGCTTGGTCGACAGCCGCATTGTATACAGCATGGCAAAGGTCATCGCGGCGATCTGGTTGGGGGCGTTCCATGTCAGCGAGATCAGCAGGACGGCGGTGACCGCCAGCGTGATTTCGTGGTGCACCAGCGTCTCGCTCGCCTGCCGGAAGCGTTCCCAGCCGCTCACGTGCGGGTCGCAGGCGACACGCCGTGGGCCGGAGACCGCGCCGGTGAGGAAGCCGATCTCGTGCCAAGTCCACACCATCAGCGCGCCGCCAAACGCGGCATAGGCCGCCCACACGCTGACTGAGCCCATGCTGAGGAATACGATGCACAGACCCAGCAGCCCAGCGGCCCCGCCCCAGGCGAGGCTGCGCGGGAACGTGTTTTCGCCGCGATTATCCAGCCACGCCACAAGCCCTGTGGCGATGAACCAGATCGCAATGGTCGCCAGAACCGGCAGAATGTGGCCGCTCCAGCTTACCATGCCGGGCGCAGCATGACCGGCTGGTCGACCGTATTGGGCTTGGTGCGGTGGAAGTACATCCGTGCGAAATGCCATCCCGCGCGCGCCATTCCATTGATCTGGGTCAAATATCCGCCGACACCGCCTTTTTCCTTGCCCGCCTGGATCGTGTCATTGGCACGGCGCAGTGCTTCCATCTGCGTGCGGAAGGCCGGGCTGTCGATGTCCAGCTCCACCGGGAAGACCTGGCGGCAAATCTGGTTGCAGATGTTGAAGACCTTGTAGTCATACTCGGTCGGATCGATGCCCAGCGCGGCGTGGAACACCGGCCGGTCGTGATCGCGCACATACATGGTGGCATAGACCGAGAGCAGGAAGAAGCGGATCCACAGCTTGTTGTGGCCTTTCAGCAGCTTGGGATCGGCGTGCATCAGCAGCGCGAAAGCCTCGCCATGACGGAACTCGTCATTGCACCATTCCTCGAACCAGCTGAAGATCGGGTGGATCTGCTTGTCGGGGTTGGCGGCGAGATGGCGGAAAATCGTGATATAGCGCGAATAGCCGATCTTTTCCGACAGATAGACCGCGTACCAGATGAATTTCGGCTTGAAGAAAGTGTATTTCTTCGTCCGCGTCAGGAAGCCCAGATCAATCCCGATCCCGGCATCCTTCAGGCTTTCATTGATGAAACCGGCATGGCGGCTTTCATCGCGGGCGAGCAGTTTGAACAGCTGCTTGACGTCCGGATTCTTCGTCCGCTTGGCGATTTCGGCGTAGAGCACGCAGCCCGAGAATTCGGCAGTGAGCGAGCTGACGAGGAAGTCGATAAACTCGGCGCGCAGTTCGGGTTCCAGCCGGGCGATGGCGCCTTTGAAGCTGTCATCCTTCTTGAAGTGCTGCTTGTTCGGGTCGCCCACCATTTCCGCGATCAGCGCATCCCATTCGCGGCGCACCAGCGATACGTCGATCGCGTCGAGCGCGGCGAAATCGGTGGTGTAGAAGCGCGGGGATAGCACGGTCTCGTGCGTGGCCATCGCCATGGTGTCGTCACTGGTAATTGGTGTGTGGGCGTTCATCGCACCCTCCCCGGGTTGAAGCTGACTTCGTACAGCTCTTTGAGATCGAAATAGGCGGAAAGGCGCGTCCATGCGCGGCCAAGCGGCGTGGCGCGGGTGACGGTGGCCATGCGGTCGAACACGGCGGTTTCGCCGAACGCGATCTGGATCGGAGCGCCGTGCACCCGCACGCTATCACCGGGCTCGATGGCGACATCGCCCGCCAGTTCTACATGGGCGTGAAAGTGGTTCGCACTCTGCTCCACGCTGATGCGGCAAGGCAGATCGAAACTGCGGGCGTTCATGATGCATCCCCTTGGTCGAGCATTTCGAGGAAGACGGTGCGGTTGTCGGGGCCGAATGCGCCCAGTTCGATACTGCGGCTGGTCGCTGTATCGACAAGCGAGAGCGAGCCGTCTTCCCAAAGGGTGAGTGCAAAGGGCGGTTCGGCACCGACGGAATGCATTCGCCGTTCGCGCGCCATGCCGCGCATCACGCCGCGCACGAAGCCGCCGCTTTGCGTTTCCATATCGATCACGGCCACCGTTTCCCCATTGTCCGCATCGCTGACAAGCACGGTGCCATCCGCTTGGTCGGTGAAGCGCAGGCTGCGTTCGACTACCGCGCCGACATTGGCTTCTGCCCGCGTTACCTCGGGCACGGCGAGCCGGTCGACAAAGCCCAATGAGGATGCCGTGGCTAGGCCGAGGCAAGCGAGCACCAGTGCCATGGCGCTGGCCAGCGCGGGGCCGGGGACGGTGTTTTCGTGATCGTGCGTATGGCTCATGCTGCGGCCTCCTCCAGCCCGCCGCGTGTAACCTTGTCCGTCGAAGCATCCGCTGCGCCGCGCGCATTGGGTGCGACGGCAAAGCAGGCATCGCGGAGCAGTGCGGCGACGTTTTGCGCATCGGGCACAGCGCGCAGCATCGGTTGTGCCGGGCTGATCCGCCACGGCCGCGCGTGCGGCCAGAGCATCGCATAGCCAAGCCCGTGACGCCCCACGAGCTCCAGCGCGATATCGCCCGTCTCGCCCTGCTGCGATCGCAAATGGGCAGAGCCGATCATCTTCAAGGGCAGATTGACGCAGGCGTTCAATGCCACACCGATGCGCAGGACGATGCGGCGGTTGGTGATGGTGTAGACCGTCGTGCGCGCCACCAGCACGGCAAAGCCTGCCAGCAGGCCAAGTGTGCCCAGCCCGCCGACCACGCTTGCAATCGTACCGCCGACCGATCCGCTCGCCAGGCTCACCAGAGCAAGCGCGGCGAAATAGAGCGCGATCCAGCGCGAATAGAGCGCGCTGCGCAGGAAGATCCGCCAGTCCGGCGCGCCCTGCCAGAGGATACGCTCGCCTTGCGGCAGCTCCCCCGGCAGGCCGCGCACCGGCTCGTGCTCATATTCCATCATATCAGCGGCTCCTGCCGGCATTCCTTCGCGTAAAGGTAGCCGCCGCCGAAGTAACCGATGACCCGCTCTTCTTCGAGGCGGGTGATTTCGGTCGCCGATGCGAGCGCAGGCACCCCGGCATAATCCGCCGCATTGATCGCATCGATTTCGACATAGCCGCGCTTCACCACCGCCATGGCCATCGGTGCGAGCACGGTCTTCTCGCCGATATCGACTTCGAGATAGCGCACGATGTGTTCAGAGCGGTCAACCCACAGGTCGCGCACCTTGCCCGCCACCTTCTTGTCTGCGCCGATCACGTCGAGCCCGCGCGGATCGATGTTGAGCAGGAAGTGGGCGACACCAAAGTCGGCATCGCTCGACATCGGCACGATGCGCGTCGTGCCGTGCGCGGTCATGTCCGGATAGTCCTGACGCTGGGCGTAGCTGGCAGGGCCAACGCCGTCAGCCAGCGGATTGCCGGTGGGGAAGTAGGGCGCACCGGCGAAGTTTTCGCGGCGCCGTGCGGCGATTTCCACCGGCTCGCGCCCTTCGCGGCGGCTGCGCGGATAGGACACGGTGCCCTTTCCGAAAGGCAGTTTGAAGGTCTTGGGCGCAGCCGTGCTAAGCGGGCCACCATACTGCCCGACATGGCCGGTTACCGCATCTTCCAGCGGATAGCCTTCGCGCCGGTCTTCGCGCCGCAGCCAGAAGACGAGCGCCAGAAAGAACAGGAAGAATAGCGAAAGTGCTATCTCCGCAAGGTCTATCGACCCAACAATATTACCGTCAGCCATCGCTTGTTCCTTTCACGAGGATCATGTCGGAAACTCCTGCAAGCCGAACCGGGCGCTTCCGGGCGTGGAAGCGTCGGTGCGGTTGCGTCCGACAAGGGGGCCGAGCACAACCAGCGTGCCCAGCAAAAGAAGAATTTCGAGAGTGTAGACCGCCGTGTAGCCGGTCGCGCGGCCCGCCATCGCGGCACCAAAACCGTCGGCCACGGCATAATCGCCGATCAGATCGCGCATCGCGCCGCCCATGGCGATGGCAACGCCAGTCGCCGTCGCCTGCACCGCGCCCCACGCGCCGAGCGCGAGGCCCGCCTTGTGGTCTTTCGCCAGATCCATCGCGGCCACCAGCGTGCCGACCGAAAACATTCCGACGCCAAGGCCGATCATCAGCGCGCCAACGGTGAGGAGGAAGGGAGCGGACAGCGGGGCTGCAAACAGCACGATCAGGAAGGCGGTGACGCCGATCACACCGCCCGCGCCTGAGAGGCGCAGCGGATCGCCGCCGCGAGTCAGGCGGTGGCCCGACCAGGCAAAGCCGATCAGCGCGCCCATTGCCCATGCGCCGGTCAGCCGCGTTGTCGCGCCCACCGAGAGGCCAAGAATCTCGCCGCCAAAGGGTTCGAGCAGCGCATCCTGCATAGCAAAGCCCATCGTGCCCAGCGCAATCGCGACCAGCAACCGCACCGTGCTGGGCCGGGCAGTGTATTCGCGCCAAACCGTGGCAAAGGCGGGCGGCGCTTCGGCAATATCGGTCGCCGCGCGGTTGCGGGCTTCCTGCTTCCACAGCGCGGTCATGTTCAAGAGCACGGTAATCACCGCGCAGCTCTGGATCACCTGCACGAGCCGCGTATGCGAATAATCCTGCAGCATCCCGCCGATGACAAAGGCAGCGAACATCATGCCGACCAGCAGCATTACATAAAGCAGCGCCACGGCGCGCGGGCGCTTGCCTGCGGGGGCGAGATCGGTCGCCAGCGCCAGCCCAGCGGTTTGCGTGGTGTGCATTCCCGCTCCGGCAAGCAGGAATGCGCCCATGCTGGCGATCACGCCGAGCGTAAAGGTTTCCGGGCCGCTCATCAGGATGAGGGCGAAGGGCATGATGGCCAGGCCGCCAAACTGCCCCAGCGTGCCGAACCAGATATAGGGCACCCGCTTCCAGCCGAGCACTGACCGGTGATTGTCCGAACGGTGACCCAGCGCCGCGCGAAAGGGGGCCACCAGCAGCGGCACCGCGATCATCAGCGCGACCAGCCACGCGGGAATGCCCAGCTCGACAATCATCACGCGGTTGAGCGTGCCGTTCAGCAGCACCAGCGCCATGCCCACGCTCACCTGGAACAGCGACAGGCGCAGCAACTGGCCGAGCGGCAGCTCGGTGCTCGCCGCATCGGCAAAGGGCAGCCAGGCCGTCGCGACCCGCGTCCATTTTGCCGAAAGGGGAGCGCGTCCAGCCATCAGCGGCGCACCAGCTCGAATGCTTGGGACTTGTAGAAACCGCTCGACACGCGATGGCTGCGCGCCACGCGCCAATCGGCGAGGGCGACCAGCCGTTCGCGCAGGCGCTTTTCCGCCACCGGCACAATCGCGGGCGAGCGGTCGCTGCGCGGAAACACCTTGCCGACCTTGTGCATCGCGCCGAGCAACGGCGTGTGCGGGGCAAAGGTAAAGAGGATCGATTGGCGGCACCGCAGAGAGAGATTGGCGAGCGTCGTTACCATATCGTCGGGCGAATAATGGATCAGCGAATCCATGGCGACGATGTGATCGAAAGTGCCCAGCGCGGGATCGAGCATATCGCCCGTGCGCCAGTGGATTTTGCCGTGGCCGGTAAAGCCGCCAGCGCGCCGCGCGGCGATGTCTACCAGCCCGCCAGCAACGTCGATCGCGGTGATTTCCGCGCCCCTGCACGCCGCTTCCATGCTGAGCGCACCAGTGCCGCAACCCGCATCAAGCAGGCTGGTGCGGCGCATATCGACCGGCAGCCAGCCGAGCAAAGTGCCGCGCATCTCGTCACGCCCTGCGCGCACGGTGGCACGGATACCGCTGACCTTGGCATCCGAGGTGAGATCGATCCACGCTTTGCGCGCCGTTCCGTCGAAATAGGCGGCAAGCTTTTCGCGCTGCGCGTCATATTGGGTGGGTGCATGGCTGGCCATTATTCGAACCCCAGGAAGTCAAAGATGTCGCGGTCTTTCATCGGTTGGGCGACCTGCGGTTCCACCCCGTCCCAGAGCATTTGCGCCAGCCGCATATATTCCATCTGCGCGGCGAGAACTTCGGGATCGTCACCGCCCATCTCGAACAGGGTGCACTTTTTCAGGCGGCTGCGGCGGATCGCGTCGAGATCCTTGAAATGGGCGAGGCGCTGCATGCCGATGGCATCGGCGAAGCGGTCAATCTCGTCGGTGGCGGCAGAGCGGTTGGCGATGACGCCTGCCAGCCGGACTTCGTAATTCTTCGCTTTCGCGCCGATGGCGGCGACGATGCGGTTCATCGCGAAAATGCTGTCAAAATCGTTCGCGGCGACCACCAGCGCGCGCTCGGCGTGCTGCAAGGGTGCGGCAAAGCCGCCGCACACGACATCGCCCAGCACGTCGAAAATCACCACATCGGTATCTTCGAGCAGGTGATGCTGTTTGAGCAATTTGACGGTCTGGCCGACCACATAGCCGCCGCAGCCGGTGCCCGCCGGGGGGCCGCCCGCCTCGACGCACATCACCCCGTTATAGCCTTCGAACATATAATCTTCGGGGCGCAGCTCTTCGGAGTGGAATTCCACGCTTTCCAGCACGTCGATCACCGTCGGCATCAGCTTCTTGGTGAGCGTGAAAGTGCTGTCATGCTTGGGGTCGCAGCCGATTTGCAGCACGCGGTGGCCCAGCTTGCTGAAAGCGGCGGAAAGATTGGACGAAGTGGTCGATTTGCCGATCCCGCCCTTGCCATAAACGGCGAACACTTTCGCGCCCTTGATCTTGTCTTGCGGATCAAGCTGCACTTGCACCGATCCTTCGCCATCGGCCTGCATTGCTTTGGGGGGTGTCATCAAGTTCATTACATTGTCCTCATTCAGCCGCGACTATGCCTTCGAGCCGGTCTTCAAGATCGTTGGAGGCCGCTTGCAGCGCCTCCAGCGTCTCGTCATCCGGCTCCCACAAACGGCGTTCGCAGGCTTCGAGCAGGCGTGTGGCAACCCGCGCCGAGCTTTTTGGGTTAAGCGCGGCCAACCGCTCGCGCATTTCGGGATCGAGCACGAAGGTCTCGGAAATCTTTTGGTAAACCCAGGGGTCAACCTGGCCGGTGGTGGCAGACCAGCCGAACGTGTTCGTCACATGGTCTTCAATATATTTCACGCCTTCATAGCCGTGCTTCAGCATCCCTTCGAACCATTTGGGATTGAGCGTGCGGCTGCGCGTTTCGAGCGCGACCTGCTCGGCCAGCGTGCGGACTTTGGCAGCGCCTTGCGTCGCGTCGAGAATATAGACAGGCGCGTCATGCCCCTTGGCCCGCGCCACCGAACGGCTGATCCCGCCAAGCCCGTCAACATATTGATCGAGATCGGTAATCCCGACTTCGACGCTTTCGAGGTTCTGGTAGGTAAATTCGACTTCGGCGAGCGCGCTGCGGAGCAACTCGCGCTGCGCCACCGGCGCGCCGTTCACCCCGTAGGCATAGCCTTTGTGCGTCTCGAACGCGTTCGCCAGCTCGTCGGGATCGGCCCATACGCCGCCCTCGATCATCTGGTTCACATTCGCGCCATACATCCCCTCGGCATTGGAGAAGACCCGCAAAGCGGCGGTTTCCATGTCGCAATCATGCTTTGCCGCATGGGCGAGCGAATTCTTGCGCACGAAGTTCTGCTCGGCAGGCTCGTCCGCCTGCGCGGCGAGCAAAGCGGCCTCTGCCAGCATTCGCGTTTGCAGCGGGAGGAGATCGCGGAAAATGCCCGACAATGTCATCACGACGTCGATACGCGGGCGGCCGAGCTCTGCCAGCGGGATCAGCTCCGCACCGCATAGACGGCCATAGCCATCATGCCGCGGGCGCGCGCCGAGCAGGGTCATCGCCTGCGCAATCTGCACGCCTTCGCTCTTCATATTGTCCGTGCCCCACAGCACCATGGCGAGGCTTTCGGGATAGGGCTGGCCGGTGGAGACATGGCGGGCGATCAGCCCTTCGGCCTGCACGCGGCCTTCCTCGCAAGCGAAGCGGCTGGGGATGCGGAAAGGATCGAAGCCGTGAATGTTGCGGCCCGTGGGCAGCACGTCTGGATTGGCGAGCAGATCGCCGCCCGGTGCGGGCTTGGTATAGCCGCCGTCCAGCGCATGGATCACCGCGCCCAGCTCGTCACAGGCGTCAAACGCGGCGCCGAGAGCCTTGGCATCGGCTTCCGGATCGGCCTCGATCATGGCGTCGAGCAGTTCCTCACGCTCGGTTCCGGCGGGTGACTGGCCGAGGACGTGCAGGCCCTGCGGGATCAGCGCGCGCTCCATCTCGTACAACTGCGCGGCGAGATCTTCCGGATTGGCGCAATCGATGTCCAGCACGTCGCACTGGTCAGCAATCAGCGCCTCTAGCGACACGCGCTCCGCGCCATCGGGCAGGCTGCGCCAACGTTCCACGCTCGCCTTCAGCTCGGCAAAGCCTTTGTAGAGTCCCGCTTTGGCAAGGCTCGGCGTCAGATAGCTGATCAATGTCGCGCCAGACCGGCGCTTGGCGAGAATGCCTTCGGACGGGTTGTTCGAGGCGTAGAGGTAGTAATTCGGCAGATCGCCGATCAGCCGTTCGGGCCAGCAATCCCCCGACAGTCCCGACTGCTTGCCGGGCATGAATTCGAGTGCGCCATGCGTGCCGAAATGCAGCACGGCATGGGCGCGGAAATCCTCGCGCAGATAGCGGTAATAGGCGGCAAAGGCGTGGGTGGGAGAGAACGTGCCGTCAAACAGCAGCCGCATCGGGTCGCCTTCGTAACCGAAGGCCGGCTGGATGCCGACAAACACATTGCCGAAATGCGCGCCGAGCACATGGATGCTCGCCCCGTCGGACTGGATCTTGCCCGGTGCCGGGCCCCATTGCGCTTCGATTTCGGCCAGATGCGGTTCGCGCCGTACGTGATCGTCGGCCGCAATCCGCGCCGCGACATTGGCGTCCGCGCCGTAGCGTTCGGCATTGCCGACCAGCACCGCTTCGCGCAGCGCATCGACCGAGGCGGGCAGCTGCACCGCATACCCTTCAGTCTTGAGGCGGGAAAGCGTGGCGAACAGCGATTCCCACACCGCGAGGAAGGCTGCCGTGCCGGTGGCCCCGGCATTGGGCGGGAAATTGAACAGCGTGATGGCGAGACGCCGCTCTGCCCGCTTGGCGCGGCTCTGGCGGATGAGCTTGACCGTCTTCGCGGACAAAGCCTCGGCGCGCTCCTCGCAGCACATCATCGCGCGGATATTTCCGGTGGAAGGCGTCGCGCAGTGGCGCTCGCACCCTTCGCAATGCCCGCCGGGATCGGAGCGGCCGCCAAACACGCTGGGGCAGATCGAACCGTCGAGTTCGGGCAGCGCGACCATCATCGTCGCTTCCAGCGGCAGCAGGCCCTGATCGCGCTTGCGCCATTCGCCCAAGGTTTGGAATTCGATGGCGTGGGCGGCCAGATAGGGCAGGTTGAGCCCCGCCAAGGTCTCTACCGCGGCTTCGGAATCGTTATAGGCGGGGCCACCCACCAGCGAGAAGCCGGTAAGGTTGATGACCGCGTCCACCGTCGGCTGGCCTTCGCGGACGAAGAATTTCTCTATCGCCGGGCGGGCATCAAGGCCGCTGGCAAAGGCGGGGATCACACGGAGGCCCGCCGTCTCGAGCGCGGCGATCATGCCATCGTAATGCCCGGCATCCTTGCCCAGCAGATAAGAGCGCAGCAGCAGCAGCCCGACCGTGCCGTTCTCGCCGCCCTTGCGCGGCAGCAGCCGCAGGCTTTCGCTGATCTTCTGGTCGGTGCGCGGGTGATAGACCCCGCATTCGGGATATTCGCGCGGTGCCTCGACCTTTTCCTCGCCCGCGCGCCATGCGCGGTCGCCGGTGGCGTAACGGTTGATGAGCGCGCGCACCATGTGCACGACATTCTCGTCCGATCCGGCCAGCCAGTATTGCAGGGTGAGGAAATAGGCGCGCACATCCTGCGCGGTGCCGGGAATGAATTTGAGGATCTTGGGCAGGCGGCGCAGCATTTTCATTTGCCCCGCGCCCGAGCTGGAACCTGCCTTCTTGGAGCCGCGCAGCTTTTTGAGCAGCGCCAGCGGCCCTTTGGCGGGGGCATCCATGCGGTATTGCCCCATGCGGGTCAGTTTCACGACCTCGCCCGTCGACATCATGCAGACCATGGCGTCGCACTGTTCGCGCCGTGCTTCCAGATCGGGCAGGATGGTGCGCACGTGATCGTCGAGGAACAGCATGGTGACGATGACGAAATCGGCCTCGGCAATGGCGCGCTTCGTGTCTTCCAGCGCGCTGCCGCGATCCCAGTCCGCTGCGGCATGGAGCGAGAGCGAAACGCCGCTGTCGCGCAAGGTTTCACCGGCGCGCTCGACGGCGCCTTTCAGGTGATTGTCCAGCGTCACGATGGTAACGCGCACGGGGGCTTTGCGATTACCGAGCATAATGCGCCTTTGCGTCGTAGAGCGTGTCGAGATCGATCCGCGCACGACCCTGGTCGGCAGCAAATGCTTCGGTGTTGCGCCGCGCCTTGCCGCGCACGAAAAACGGAATTTTCTTGAGCTCGCGCTCGGCTTCGGCGGTCCAGAGTTCGCCTGCGAATACGGGCTCTTCCACCACGGCATGCGCTTCGGCCTTTTTCGGAGCGTGCGCCGCATGGTGCGACGGCCCCGCCTCGTCCGAAAATTCGAAATCGTCGCGGAACATGGTGAGCAGATGCTCTTCCAGCCCCATCACCAGCGGGTGCACCCAGCTGTCGAAAATGACATTCGCGCCTTCAAAGCCCATTTGCGGGCTGTGCCGGGCAGGGAAATCCTGCACATGGACGGGCGAGGAAATGACCGCGCAGGCAAGGCCCAGACGCTTGGCGATATGCCGTTCCATCTGCGTGCCGAGCACCAGTTCGGGCGCGGCGGCGGTGATGGCGTCTTCCACCACCAGATGGTCGTCGGTAATCAGCGGCTCGACACCGTAGAGCTTGGCGGCAGCACGCACATCGCGGGCAAATTCGCGGTTGTAACAGCCAAGGCCGCAGACCTCGAAGCCGAGCTCCTCATGCGCGATGCGGGCGGCGGCAACGGCGTGGGTGGCATCGCCAAAAATGAAAACCCGTTTGCCGGTGAGATAGGTCGAATCGACCGAACGGCTCCACCACGGCATCCGGCTGCCGCTATCGCCCAGCGCCGGAGCCGGATCGACACCGGCAAGCGCAGCGACGGCGGTGATGAATTCCCGGGTTGCGCCCACGCCGATGGGAACGGTGCGGATGGCGGGCTGGTGGAAGGTCTTTTCCAGCCAGCGCGCGGCTTCATCCCCGATTTCGGGATAGAGCACCACGTTGAAGTCGGCCGCACCGATGCGGGCAATGTCCGCCGGGCTGGCGCCGAGCGGGGCCACCATGTTGACCTCGATACCCAGCGCATCAAGGATTTTGCGGATTTCGATTACGTCATCGCGGTGGCGGAAGCCGAGCGCTGCGGGGCCGAGAATATTGACCAGCGCGGTCTTCTCGCCGCGCGGGGTCACCGACGGGTCGGCGAGCGTGCGCACTACCTGATAGAAGGTTTCCGCCGCGCCCCAGTTTTCCTTGCGCTGGTAGCTCGGCAGTTCGAGCGGAATGACGGGGCAGGGCAGTTGCATCGCCTCGGCCATCCCGGCGGGATCGTCCTGGATCAGTTCCGCCGTGCAGCTTGCGCCAACCAGCATCGCCTGCGGCTGGAAGCGTTCCACCGCCTGGCGCGCGGCATCCTGGAACAGTTGCGCGGTATCCTTGCCCAGATCGCGCGCCTGGAACGTGGTGTAGGTGACCGGCGGGCGCTTGGCGCGCCGCTCGATCATCGTGAACAGCAGATCGGCATAGGTATCGCCCTGCGGCGCGTGGAGCACGTAATGCATATGCTCCATCGCGGTGGCGACGCGCATCGCGCCGACATGGGGTGGGCCTTCATATGTCCAGACGGAAAGCTGCATTGCCCCTACACCTCCAACACATCACGCCGCCGGAGCGGACGGGCGAAGAGCTCGGCGAGGTCGCCTGCCTGCTCGAAGCCATGGATGGGGGAGAAAACGAGTTCGATCGCCCATTTGGTAGAGAAGCCCTCGGCCTCCAGCGGGTTGGCGAGGCCAAGGCCGCACACGGTGAGGTCGGGCTTGTCCGCGCGCACCCGGTCGAGCTGCTTGTCGACATCCTGGCCTTCGGAAATGCGCGTGGCAGCGGGCAGCAGCGCCAGCTCTTTCGCGGTGTGATGGCGGTGGAGGTAAGGCGTGCCCACTTCGACCGGCACCATGCCAAGCTCGGTCGCCAAAAAGCGCGCCAGCGGCACTTCCAGCTGCGAATCGGGCAGGAAGGTAATGCGCTTGCCCGCCAACCGTTCGCGGCTGTGTTCGATGGCGCGCTTGGCCCGTTCGCGACCCGGTGCAACCACGCGGTTGAAATGCATTTCATCGACGCCAAAGGCATTGGCGGCGGCGCGCAGCCAATCAGTCGTGCCTTCCGCGCCGAACGGAAAAAGGGCATCGAGCCGCTGCGCACCGCGATCTTCCAGCGCCAGCGCGGTTTCCGTCAGGAAAGGCTGGGCCAAAAGATAGCGCGTATGCGTGCCGACCGAGGGGAGGTCGCTCGCACGGCGCGCGGGCAGACAATGCACGCGTTCGATGCCGAGCTCTGCAAACAGGCGAAGGAACTGGTCCTCGACGATATCGGGAAGCGCGCCAACGATCAGCAGCTCGGGCGCTGCATCAGGCTCGCCCGCGGGCATTTCGGGAACGAGGCAGGCAAGGCAGGCGTCCTCGCCCTCGGTAAAGGTCGTCTCGATCCCGCTGCCCGAATAGTTGAGAATGCGTGTGCGCCCCGCATATTTGGTGCCGAGTCGCTGGGCCGCCTTGCCAAGATCCATCTTGATCACTTCTGACGGGCAGGAGCCGACAAGGAACAGCGTGCTGATGTCGGGACGGCGGGCGAGCAATTGCTCGACAATCCGGTCAAGCTCGTCCTGCGCATCGACCATTCCGGCCAGATCGCGCTCTTCCATGATGGCGGTGGCAAAGCGCGGCTCGGCGAAAATCATCACCCCGGCGGCTGATTGCAAAAGGTGGGCGCAGGTGCGCGAGCCGACGACGAGGAAGAAGGCGTCCTGCATCTTGCGGTGGAGCCAGATAATGCCGGTGAGGCCGCAAAAGACTTCGCGCTGGCCTCTTTCCCGCAGCACCGGAGCGCAGTCCGCGCCCTGGGTGATCGGGGCAGTGTGCCCGGCGGTCATGCGGTCGCCATTTCGGCGCGGCGCGCTCTCGATGCATCGATCCGGGCGGCGCGCAGCTTGATGATGAATTGCGCGGCGTTGATAACGTAGGTGGCGTAGGCTGCCAGTGCGACGAACAGCCGCTGCTCCATTGTGCCGATCCCGGCCAGCAGCATCACCAGATAGGCGGTGTGCAGCGCGAGCACGAGCATGGAGAACACGTCTTCCCAGAAGAACGGTTTGGCAAACAGCCATTTGCCGAACACGACCTTCTCCCAGATCGAGCCGGTTATCATGATGGTGTAGAGCACCAGTGTTTTGATCACGACCGAAAGATCAGCCGCGAAGGCGCCGCGCCCTGTGTCCAGAAAGCGCAACACCAGCACCACGCTGATGAGGAAGACGACAAATTGCAGCGGCGCGAGCAGGCCCTGGACAAGCGTCCAATAGCTTTCATCCCGGCGCTTGCGCTGCTCGGGCGTGTAAAGGGGTGCAGCGGGCGCTTTGCCGCTGGTTTGCTTCCCGTGGGTAATCGCCCCGTTCCGCATCACCAATCCTGTCCCCTCATTGCGCGACCACTTCTTTCACAGAACTGGCCTTCCGCTCGTTAAGAGAGGAACCTACGCCTTTACACGCCTATGTGTCAACTAAACTGGACGACAATAAAAATGGACACAGGAATGTTTGCCAGATTGGACAAATGGGCGTAGGCTCCTTGGTGTTCGCTGCAGTGCCTGGACGGTTCTAGGTGGCTCGAACAAAGCGCAATGCGCGTCGATTCCTGGGAGGGTCGGCTATGGCATCTCAATCCGGACCAGCGGGGAGACCAGCTTTCAACCGAACTCGCAATCTAGGCGATGCCGAGCGGGATTATCGCCGCAAATCAGCGGCTTTCCCGGCGGATGCGGTCAATGTCAGGGCCGGTTTGATCGACGATCCCAAGTCTCTTGGCGAAATGGTGGAGCGGGAAATCTTGCCGCGATTGCTGGTAGCACACAGTGCAATTGCCTCCGTTCGCGCGGCTCCGATTGCGCGCAGCGAATCGAGCGTACTCACGCGCGAAGAGATTCGCGGCTTTGTCGCCAAGATCCTCGATGTCGAAGTCGAAGCGCTCTTCCAACAGATAGAATCGATGCTTGCCCGCGGAGTTCGAGTCGAATCGATCTTTGTCGATCTGCTGGCACCCACGGCGCGCAAATTGGGCGAATACTGGGAAGACGATAGCTGCGATTTCGTCGATGTGACGATGGGCCTGTGGCGATTGCAGGAACTGATGCGTGAAATCGCTTTGCGCTACCCCGTTCACGCCCGCGGCAGCGCCCAGATGCGCAGCGCGCTTTTTGCTCCGATGCCAGGCGATCAGCACAGTTTCGGGGCATTGATGCTCGAAGAATTTTTCGCCCGCGCCGGTTGGGACAGCGAAGTCCTGCCGGAGACGGCGCGTCCGCAATTGCTGCAAATATGCAGCGAACACGCATTTGACCTTGTGGGATTGACGGTCTCAACCGACTGTCATAGCGGCGACATAGCCAATCTGGTGACTGCGATCCGTAGCGTTTCCCAGCTTCCCGGGATCAAGGTCATTATAGGAGGACAGGCGGTCCAGGCCGATCCTTCGCTGGTCGAAAGAACTGGCGCGGACGGTACGGCGGGTTCCGCCGAGACTGCTCTTGCTCTGGCGGATCGGCTGGTTCCGTTGCCCGCATTTGCGGGATAAACTGTCCTCTATGGCGTTTACATTTCTGGATGCTCACGCGCAAACACAGCATTGAAGGCAAGCTGCACTTCGGCGATTTCGCTGGAATCTTTGACGACTGCGATCCCGAAGCAGCCGCCAAGCTTGCGCTTATTGCCGGCGATATCAGTCTGGTAATCGACCGCGACGGCGTGATCCTGGGCGGCAGTGCCGATCCGGTCTTGTATCCCGAGCTTGAAGGCTGGATCGGTCAGGCGTGGCTCGATACAGTCACGGCGGATAGTCGCGGCAAGGTGAACGATCTAATCGCCTCGATGCACGCAGGCCGGCAGCAGCGTTGGCGGCAGATCAACCACCATGGCAATGGTGCGGATATTCCCGTGCGCTATGCCATCGTTTCGTTCGAGAACACCGATCGCTGTCTCGCACTGGGCCGCGATATGCGCGAGGAAGCTGCGTTGCAGCAGCGTTTCCTGCAGGCGCAACAGGCACTTGAACGCGATTATCTGCGGCTGCGGCAGGCAGAGCAGCGATACCGCCTGCTGTTTGATGAAGTCACCGACGCCGTGCTGGTGGTCGAAGCCGACACCCACCGCATCCGCGAAGCGAATCCGGCGGCGCATCGCGTTTTAAAGATCGCGCAGGGTGAACTTGTCGGCAACCGCCTGTCTGGCGTGTTTGCACGCGGATCGCGCGATGCGCTGATCGGTTTTCTGGGTGCGGCCACCGCCACGCAAACCGTGTCGCCGCTCTCGCTGGCCTTGGCGAGCGATGATAGCGAAGTCGCCTTGTCCACAGTCACGTTTCGCCAGCGCGGCAAGCCTTACCTGTTCGTCCGCATCACTGCCCCGACTCAAGTCGGCGATGCGCACCGGATGCTCGATATAGTGCAGCGAATGCCCGATGCCTTTGTGCTCGCCAATTCGGCGATGCAGATCGTTGCCGTAAACACCGAATTTGCCGAACTGGTGGGTGCCGCGCACAGCGATCAGCTGATCGGCAAGCCGCTGGGGCACTTTATCGGCCGCCCGGGTATCGATCTGGAGCTCGTCAAAGGCCAATTGGCGAAGGACGGCGTGGCCCGTAATGTCAGCACCGTGGTGGGCGCGAATGATGATTTCCAGGGCGAGCCAGTGGAACTTTCGGCCGTGCAGACCGAAAGCGACGATCCGCATCTGGGCATGGTGATCCGGCCTGTGGGGCGGCGGCTGCGGGACTTGCAACCGGCGGCTGCCGAGACGCCGCGCTCGGTCGAGCAACTGACCGAACTTGTGGGCCGGATGTCGCTGAAAGACATCGTCCGCGAATCCACCGATCTGATCGAACGCCTGTGTATCGAGGCGGCGCTGTCCCGCACAGCAGACAACCGCGCATCGGCGGCGGAAATTCTCGGCCTCAGCCGGCAGAGCCTCTATTCCAAGCTCCACCGCCACGGGTTGGGCAATCTCGGGACGGATGGCGAGTAGCCCGAACCGGTCGCAAGTGTCCATTTAATTTGACACCTTGCTGCGTCAGGCATAGCCTCTCGCAATGGTCCACCATGTTGCTTCGACTCCGCCCGTTTCGCCGCCTGCCGCGCGCGATGTGCTGGCCTTGCTCAAGCCGATCACATGGTTCCCGCCGATGTGGGCCTTTATGTGCGGCGTGGTGTCTTCGGGCGTGGGGCTGGATGGCCGCTGGCCGTTGCTGATCGCCGGAATTCTCCTCACCGGGCCACTGGTGTGCGGGACAAGCCAAGCGGTCAATGACTGGTTTGACCGGCACGTCGATGCCATTAACGAACCGGACCGCCCGATCCCCTCGGGCCGCGTTGCTGGCAACTGGGGGCTGCGCATCGCTATCCTGTGGACGGGCCTGTCCCTGCTCACCGGCTGGCTGATCGGCCCATGGGTGTTTGCCGCCACCGTGTTCGGGCTTGCCGCCGCATGGGCCTACTCCGCGCCGCCGTTCCGCTTCAAAACCAGCGGCTGGATCGGCCCCGCCGTGGTCGGCCTGACCTATGAGGGCCTAAGCTGGTTTACCGGTGCGAGCGTGATGGCAGGCGCGCTGCCTGCGCTGCCGATCCTGCTGGTGCTCGGCCTCTACAGTCTGGGCGCGCACGGGATTATGACGCTCAACGATTTCAAAGCGGTGGAAGGTGACCGGGCGACGGGCCTGCGCTCACTGCCGGTAACGCTGGGCGTGGAGCGCGCGGCCAAACTGGCCTGCGTGGTGATGGCGCTGCCGCAGATTGTGGTGATCGTGCTTTTGTGGCGCTGGGATCTGGCGATTTCGCCGCTCACGGTCAGCCTGCTGCTCGCCGCGCAACTAGCCTGTATGCCCAAGATGCTGCGCGATCCGGCGAAATATGCGCCGTGGTACAATGCCACCGGCGTGACGCTTTATGTGCTGGGAATGCTCGCGGCGGCGCTGGGGCTGGGGGGATATATCTGATGCATGGCTCGCTTTCGCCTGCGCCAGCTTCCACCGGCTTTGGCTGGCTGGGAATTGTCCGCATCGGACTGGTGCAGGCGAGCATCGGCGCGCTGGTGATGCTGGCGACCACGGTGCTCAACCGGCTGATGGTGGTCGAATTCGCGCTGGCGGCGGCCATCCCGGCGGGATTGGTCGCGTGGCATTACGCTGTGCAGCTTGCCCGCCCGCTGTTCGGCCACGGATCGGACAAAGGACGCGCGCGCACGCCGTGGATCATCGGCGGCGTCGCTCTGCTGGGCGCGGCATCTTTGCTGGCGACACAGGCCACCTTGCTGTTGGCGAGCGCGCCGGTGTTGGGCTTCAGCCTCGCGGTGCTGGCCTACACACTGATCGGCGTGGGCGTGGGCGCAGGTGGCACATCGGCACTGGCGCTGCTCGCATCGGGCGTCGCCCCGCAGCGCCGCGCTGCCGCTGCGGCGGTAACATGGATCATGATGGTGGCTGGCATTGTCGTCTCGGCGATCACGGTGGGGGCTTTGCTCAAGCCCTTTTCGCCCGATCGCCTGCTGCTTGTCGCTGCCGGACTGGCGGTCGTCACATTCGCGCTTACCGTGCTCGCCACGTGGCGGCTGGAGCGGCAGGCGGGGCAGTTCGGCAACGCTGCGAAGGATGACGCCGCACCTGATTTCCGCGCTGCAATTTCCGAGATTTGGCACGAGCCCGCCGCGCGGCGGTTCACCATCTTCATTTTCGTATCGATGATCGCCTTCTCGATGCAGGATCTGATTCTGGAGCCCTTTGCCGGATTGATCTTCGGCATGACACCCGGCGAGTCCACCCAACTTGGCGGGCAGCATCAGGGCGGCATTCTTCTCGGCATGATTATCGTCGGTGTCGGCGGCAGCGCCTTTACCGGCAAGCGGCCCGATGGCCTGCGCATCTGGGTGGTGAGCGGCTGTCTGATGTCCGGCGTGGCACTGGCTGCGCTGGGTCTGGCAGCGGTGGCAGGGCCGGGCTGGCCGCTGGCACTCAATGTGTTTCTGCTGGGGCTGGGCAATGGCGTGTTCGCCGTGTCCTCCATCGGCGCGATGATGGGGCTGGCAGGCGCGGGCGCGACGACGCGCGAAGGCGTGCGCATGGGCGTGTGGGGCGCATCGCAAGCCATCGCCTTCGGGCTGGGCGGGCTGACCGGCGCGGTCGGCGTCGATCTGGCGCGCCGCGCGATGAGCGATGACGGCAGCGCGTTCCAGCTGATTTTTAGCCTGGAAGCAGCGGCCTTCGTGCTGGCAGCAATACTCGCCATCAAGGCGACGGGCGGTGCAGCCGTCCGCGCGAGCATGGCAGCGGGCGAGCAGCCCACAACAGATAGCGAGCGGGAGGTTTTTGCATGAGTGAGACAGTATACGACGTGGTCGTTGTCGGTGGCGGGCCTTCGGGCGCAACCGCTGCCTGCGATCTGGCACGCGCCGGTCGCAAGGTGATGCTGCTCGACCGGGCCGGACGGATCAAGCCATGCGGCGGCGCAGTGCCGCCCCGCCTGCTGGAAGACTTCGCCGTTCCCGAAAGCCTGCTGGTGGCCAAGGCCAAGTCCGCGCGTATGGTCGCGCCATCGGGCCGCGCGGTCGATATGCCGGTGGGCGAGATCGGCTTTGTCGGCATGGTGGACCGCGACGAGTTCGACGAATGGCTGCGCAGCCGGGCCGCCGCAGCGGGCGCGGTGCGGCAAACGGGCACGTTCGATCACATCGAGCGCGACGCAGGCGCAGGCGCAATCGTGTGCTTCCGCACCGAACGTGGCGGCGATTTCCAGCGTGTGCGTACCAAGCTGGTGATCGGGGCCGACGGTGCCCGCTCCGCCGTGGCGCGCGAGAATATCAAGGATGCGGAGAAGATGCGCTGCGTCTTCGCCTATCACGAGGTCATCGCCGTGCCCGAAAGCACGCCGCAGGGCTTTGACGGTTCGCGCTGCGATGTGCTGTATCAGGGCCACCTCTCGCCCGATTTCTACGCCTGGGTCTTCCCGCATGGCGAACAGGCGAGCGTGGGCGTGGGCAGCGCGCACAAGGGCTTCTCGCTGCGGGGAGCTGTGGAAACCATGCGCGAGGACATGGGCCTTGATAGCTGCGAGACTGTTCGCTGCGAAGGCGCGCCCATTCCGATGAAGCCGCTCAAAAAGTGGGACAATGGCCGCGACGTGCTGGTGGCAGGCGATGCTGCAGGCGTGGTTGCTCCCGCCTCGGGCGAGGGCATCTACTACGCCATGACATGCGGCCGCATCGCCGCGCAAACGGCGGATGAGTTTGTGCGCACTGCCAATCCCGCGGTGCTGAAGAAGGCCCGCAAGGCGTTCATGAAGGAACATGGCCGCGTGTTCTGGGTGCTCGGCATCATGCAGCACTTCTGGTATTCGAGCGACAAAAGGCGCGAACGCTTCGTCGATATGTGCGACGACAAGGATGTGCAGCAGCTGACCTGGCAGGCCTATATGAACAAGCGGCTGGTGCGCGCGAAGCCGATGGCGCACTTGCGGATTTTCCTCAAAGATACCGCGCATCTGCTCGGCCTGAAGCCCGTCGCGCGATGAGCAAAAGCTGGATCATGCCCGCCGTGCTGGCGGGGCTCGCCGCCTTTGCGGTCGCCGCGATTGGCGGGACGCTGACCGATCTGGGGCCGTGGTATCAGGCGCTGGAAAAGCCCGACTGGAACCCGCCCGCTTTCGTTTTCCCGATTGTCTGGACAACGGTGTTCGGCTTTGCCGTGATTTCCTTCACCACCGCTTGGTGGAAGGCAACCAGCACCAAGGTGGCCGATACGCTGATTGGGCTGTTTGCCGCCAATTCCTTCCTCAACATAACCTGGAGCCTGCTGTTCTTCCGCATCCAGCGGCCCGATTGGGCGTTCTGGGAGCTGACCTTGCTCTGGCTCTCGATCGCAGTGCTGATTGTCTATTGCTGGCGCGTGTCGAAACTGGCGAGCCTCGTGCTGCTGCCTTATCTGGCCTGGGTCACGATAGCAGGCGCGCTCAACTGGCAGATCGTCCAGCTGAACGCTCCCTTCGGCTAACGACGCTGGCCATGTGATGCAGCAACTGTTCGCCAGCGGCCACGCGGTCGATATCGTGCTGGCGGTAATGCTGGTGGAAGCGGTTTACCTGAAGAGCCGGGGCTGGGCGTTGGGTGATATCGCGCTGCTGCTGCTGCCCGGCGTGCTGATGCTGCTGGGCCTGCGCGCTGCCTTGACGGGCGCCGGGTGGCTATGGATCGCCCTGCCACTGGCGCTGTCCTTCCCTGTCCATCTGTTGGATGTCGCCCGCCGCGCGCGCCGCCGCGATTGAGCGCAAAAAAAAGGGGAGCGCGAAGGCTCCCCTTTCCCCTGTCATTTGCGACCCTGACGGATCAGTTGGTGTCGGTCATCTCGGTGGCGGGCACCGCTTCGACTTCTACCGCATCGCTCGCATCATTGCTGATAAGCAGGCGTTGCAGGCCCGGATAATCGGCCACCATGCGCGCTCCGCCCATCGGAAGGTTCAGGCCCTGGTGGCAGGTCGTGCAGTTGACCTTGTAGGGATCACCCATCGGGCCGAGACGGTTCGCCGGGAACACATCGGTCAGCGGCGTAATGTAGGTCTCGTTGATGTTGCCCGCCATGCGGATGCCGTGCCACGCCGTGGTGCGTTGCGGCGTGGAATTGCTCCAGCTGCTGAACGCCTGCGTGTTGTGGCAGAAGGTGCAGTTCACCCCCAGCGACTGCGACATATGCATCATCAGCGAATAGGTCGCCTCTGTTTCCATCGTCGTTGTCGCATTGTCGCCCGGATGCATTCCGGTGGAAGCCACGCGGATACCTTCGGCCGAGCTGCCATCGAGCAGATAGCGCGCCACCGCGCCATAGGGCAGCGAGCTGTAGCCATTGGCCGCAATCGGGGTGTTTTGCCCGCGGCGGTTATTGGCGATCGAGCCTGCATTCTCTGGTTCGGGCAAAGTCCACACTTCTTGCGGGATGTTGTTCCCGCGGTGGCACGTCCAGCAGGTGACGCCGGTTTGCGCAACGTGGCTTTGCCAGTTCTGGTTCACATCCTGCGTCATCAGCAGCATCGAACGCGCCACACCCTTGGTGTAAAGCTCGTCCGAGGCCATGTTAGCGGGGTTGTGGCAGTAATTGCAGCCTTGCTCCGGCGCGACCCATTCGGTGATCGCTGCCATCAGATAGTTGAACTCGTCCGCTGAAAGATTGCCCAGCACTTGGACATTCTCATAGACTTCGGAGGCCAGCGGCCCGTCTTCCGCAACCACCAGCTCGTAAGGCGGAGGCGGCACGTCGCCGGGCACCCGAGAGTCGGTGACATACACCGCATTCATGCCGGTTCCGCGAAACCCGTCCTGCTCGGTCGTCTTGGGAGCAAGCTCGCAAGCGGTGAGCGCAAGCGGCGCCGCCAGCAAAGCGATGTGATGAAGCTTTATCTTACCCATCGTCCTTACTCCCCTACAGGTGCGGCAGCGGGATCAACCACGCCGGTGTCGGGATATGCGGGTGCGTAGCCATGCTCCTGCGCCCACAGATACCAGTTATCGACCACGGTGCCCGTCAACAGAATGCCGATGCCGCCGGTCAGCGTCGTCAGCACAGCAAACCACCAGGCCCAGCGGTGCACCGATTCCATCGTGGCGTTCCAGCCCATCGTCCAGCGCCAGAAAAGGGCTGCACGCTCGGAAGCTGTACCGCGATCGGTAATCTGCTCGATTTCGCGTTCACCGCCATACCGACCAACGGCGAGAATGGTGGCGCCGTGCATCGCGAACAGCAGTGTCGAACCGTAAAGGAAGACAATCGAGAGCGCGTGGAACGGGTTGTAGAACAGGTTACCGTATCGGATCGAGAAGGCTGCCGTCCAGTCAAGGTGCGGGAAGACGCCGTATGGCACCGCTTCGGCCCAGCTGCCCATCAGCATCGGGCGGATAAAGCCCAGCACCAGCATCAGGAAGATGGCGGAAGCAAAGGCCCAGCTCACGTGCTTGCCCATGCCAAGCGCCGAAGCGCGGCGATAAGTGCGCACCCACCACAAGATCACCGAAAGCGAGAAGCAGGCGCCTGCGAGGATGAACCATCCGCCCTCGGCCAAAGGCACGAAGGGAGAAAAGCCGTATTCCGGCCCCGGCGGCTCCAGCGACAGCCAGAACAGCTGGCGCACGAACTGCACCGGATCCCAGCCGACCGAAGCCAGCATATTGAAACCGATGATCTCGAAAGCGAGCAAGCCCAGCACGAGCGACAGGACGCCGCACCAGCCGAGATAAACCGGCCCGATCTGCGCCTGGCCGATCAGGCCCAGCCAATGGTTGAAAGTAGCGCGTGTGGTGCGCGAGCGGCCCGAGTCAGCTGTCGGAATGCCCATTTCGGGCGTGGCGGTCAGCTGAACCTGGGTGAAGATGTTTTGATATTGTGCCATGGATCAGTGCCCCTTCACGACCAGATCGGGAGGTTGAGCCACCAGGTCCACCATTCGGGCCAGCCTTTGGTCCACAACGGTCCACTGATGACGATGCACACCGCGCTCCAGAAACCGGCATTCAGCGCCAGCAGCAGGCCAACCCGGTGGATACCGAGCGTGCCGACCGAATAGCCGATGAGATCGCGGAAGAAGGTGTCTTCATATTCGGGAGTCTTCACTTCCTCGCCAGCAGCCGGGTTCGTGGCGGAGAGCACCAGCGCGCCGTGGAGTGCCAGCGCCAGAGTGGTGGTGAAGAAGAAGCTCACCGCCAGCATATGCGCCGGATTGTAATGGAAGTGCAGATATTGGTAGCCGGTATTGGACACCCAATCGAGGTGGCTCCAGATCCCGTAAGGGAAGCCGAAATGCCACCCGCCCATCAGCACGGGGCGGATAACCACCAGTGTGAAATAGGCAAAGATTGCCATGCCAAAGGCAAAGGGCACATGATAGCCCATGCCCAATTTGCGGCAGATTTCTACTTCCCTGAGCGCCCAGGATGTAAAGGAAATCAGCGCGCAAACGGTGATGACCTGCCAGAAACCGCCTTCGTTCAAAGGCGCAAAGCCCAGACCGTAAGACAAGTCGGGCGGGGCAATACTGATCAACCACGGGTTCCAGGTTGGCCCCTGGGATGCTGCATAGAAAATCAGCATCGTCCCCAAAGTGGCAAAGATAGCGGTCACGATTCCGAACAAGCCCACGTAAAAGGGGCCGACCCAGAAGTCGAACATATCTCCACCGATCAGCGTGCCGCCACGCACACGATATTTTCGCTCAAAACTGAGGAGCGCCATAGCCCATACCTCCCCCGCCACTGCTGGCGGGCCCATTGTTGATCAGCTGTTTCGACTGTGAGGCACGGCTGGCTGACGCCAGCCGCACCTCTCGCACAGTCAAATGGTCTAAACGTTACGTCCCGGCTCTACTCGGTAACCGTGAGCTGAGCCGTTGCGCGTGCGTTGGGGCCATCCATCCAGTTGTAGGTATCCGTGCTAAGCAGGATGAAGTGGATGGTGAAAGCCAGCACGGCGAGGAAGACGTGAAGTCCAACCAATGCCGTACGTGGATCGTACATCGTCCAAGTTTTCCACATGGTAATATTCCTTTTGTTTTTTCAAAGGCTGCGGCTTGAAACGAAACTCAAGCCGGTATGCGGATCAGCCGATCCACGGACGCCAGGCCCAGATCAGGGCGTGTGCGACGACTGCGATCGCCACGTAGCCCACGAACCAGCCCATGAAAATCTTGTGAAATTCCTTGGCCTCTTCCGGCGTCAGATATGTCCGAACACCGAAGCGATCATCGGGATCACTCATAGTTTTTCTCCAGTAGGTTTGTTGTGCGAGAGGCGAAATGCCTCCTGTTTATCCGCGCCCGCCGAAACGATGCGTGGATGGCTGCAACCCGCTGGACCCGGGTAATACGAAACTTGTAATCTGGTGGTGGCGAAGGCGGGCATCAGAACGCGCCCTCCGTCAGCAAAATGTCGGCAAGGCGGTCTGCCGAAACGCGCGCCTCGCCCGCTTTGCGTGCGGCCTGTTCGGCGGCGTCGCGCAGCCGTTTGGCGGCAGAAATGCGGATCAGCACCGGCTGCGCGTCGACCAGCGCATCGAGCTTGGCCTTGGCTTCGGCATCCCACGCCATGGCGGCACGCGCCGGAGTGGGATCGATCCGGTCAAGATCGGTGCTGAGCGGGATGATGTGGAACAGCGCATCGAACAGCGCATTGCACACTTCCTGCACCAGATAGGTCGCGCCCGAATAGCCCATAAAGGGCGTGCCCGTGTGGCGACGGATTGCGGCACCGGGGAAGCTGGCGGGAATGTAAATCCCGCGCGAACCGCACTCGGCCATATACATCCGCTCGTTATAGCTGCCGAACACGACCAGCGGCGGATTGGCATGGATTGCGGCGCGCACAGCCTGGTTGTCGGGCTTGACCCCCGCAGACCGGCTGAAAGCGAAAGCGCAGGGCAGGCCCATATCGTCTTCAAGGAATTTGCGGATGCCGCGCGCATAGGTTTCGTTCGCCACAATGCCGAAGCTGGCGGTAGCGAAGAAATCCTGCGTGACCGAGCGCCACAGATCCCACAAGGGTTTGATCGTGGTGTGCTTCTCGCGCTCGATAAAGGGTTCGGGGTCAAGCCCGAGCTCATCGCCCAGCGCACGCAGGAACTTGGTGGTGCTGTCGAGACCGACAGGCGCCTGGTAAAAGGGCCGCTCCATCAGCTCGCACAGATTGCGGCCGAACTCGCGGTACATACAGACATTGGCCTCTGCATCGGCGAGGCGGCGGATGTCGGCCAGATGGCTGCCCAGCGGGAAAACCATGTTCACTTCCGCGCCGATCCCTTCGATCAGACGGCGGATTTCGGCAAGGTCGCTTGCCATGTTGAACATCCCGTAGGCGGGGCCGAGGATATTGACCTTGGGCTTCGCGCCTTCCTTGCGCGGACGCAAAGCGGGCACTTTCTTCGGGCCGAATTCGGTCCACAGCCAGCTCATTGCGCGGTCGGCGCTTTGCCACTGGTCTTCGTCGATCGTGCGCGGCAGGAACCGCTTGATATTGGTGCCTTCGGGCGTCACCCCGCCGCCGATCATTTCGGCAATCGAGCCGGTGACCACTACGCAGGGCAGTTCGGGATCGAGCGTCTTCCACGCCCGCATCATCGCGCCTTCGGTACCGGTTTTGCCGAGCTCTTCCTCGCCCAGACCCGTTACCACGATGGGCAGTTCATGCGGCGGCAGGCCGTCGGTATAGTGCAGCACGGACGTGACCGGCAGGTTTTCGCAGCCGACCGGGCCATCGATGATAACCTGCAAGCCCTTCACTGCAGTGAAGACGTAGGTTGCGCCCCAATATCCACCGGCGCGATCGTGATCGAGGACGTAGCTCATGTGCCCACCGCCTCCGCCGCCTTGCGCGCCGCTTCGTTGATTGCCGCGTATTTCGCTTTGAAATTGGGGCGATCCTGCGGGGTGTCTTCCCACACGCCGGTCGCATGATCGGTGCCGACGCCATCGAAGAAGGCGGCCATCGTGTCCATCCGGCCCTTGTTTGCCAGCGCACCATTGATGACCTGCGCCAGACTGCCAGCGCCAGCCACACCCATCAGCGGGCGGGCGGAAATGAGGTTGGTGAAATAAAGCGAGGGGATCGCTCGCTGCTTCGCGTGCTGCACCACGGGGGTGGTGCCGATGGCGAGATCAGGGCCGAATTCCGAAATGGCGGCGATATCTTCTTCGAGGCTGGCGCGGAAATTCACCCGCACGCCCTTTGCTTCCAGCCATTCGCGGTCCGGATCGGACCAGCGCGTTTTGGGGCAGGCAGAGCCGACATAGGGCACATCCGCGCCGCTTTCGATCAGCAGCCGGGCCACCAGCAATTCGGAGCCTTCGTAGCCCGAAACGGTGATACGGCCCTTGATCGGGTTCGCCGCGAGCGCACCCCGGATCGCGCCGACAAAGGCGTTCTTCGAGGCGTCGATATGCGCCTGCTTGACCCCGCAGGCAGCACCAATGGCATCGAGCCAGGCGGCGGTCCCTTCCGCGCCAACCGGCGCTGAACCGACAATCGCGCGGCCAGCGGCTTCGAATTCGCGCACGCTCGCGGTGTAGAAGGGGTGGATTGCCCCCACGGCCGCGCAATCGAGCGCGGAATAGAGTTCGCGCCATTCGCGGGTCGGGACGACTGGCCCGGCGGCAAGGCCGAGCGGTTCCAGCATCATGCCAATGCCGACCGGATCAGCGGGGAACATTTCGCCCAGCAAAGCGATCGTCGGCTTGTCGGATTTCTCGCGCGGAGCGGCAACCGGCCCGGCGGCCACTTCTTCGCGCGCATATTTCAGCATCGCGCCTGCCAGCACGTCCTTGGCTTCGGCGTGGGTCGGGATGCCGAAACCGGGCACATCGATGCCTATCACCCGCACACCGTTGATCTGGTCAGCGAGCAGCCGTAGCGGCACGCCGCTGGCGGTGGGGACGCACAGATTGGTGACGATGATGGTGTCGTATTTCTCCGGATCGGCGAGGTTTTCGACCGCTTCCTTGATGTCTTCGAACAGCTTGCCGGTGACGAGCGTTTCCGAACTGAAGGGCACATAACCCACCGTCCGCCGCGCGCCGTAGAAATGGCTGGTGAAGGTGAGGCCGTAAACGCAGCAGGCCGAGCCCGAAAGCACGGTCGCGGTGCGCCGCATCCGCAGACCGACGCGCAATGACCCGAAAGCCGGGCACATACTTTGCGGCTGGTCGTGCGGGCCGACGGGATAATCGGCCGCATATTGATCGAGAATCTCGCTCTTGCCCGCTTTGCGCGCGGCTTCCTGCATGGTGGACGCACTGCTGCATCCGCCACCTTCGGCAGAACCGATATCGAGCCTATCGCGCTCGCGCACAGATGTGCTAATGTCGGTCATGGCCTACACCTCATCGTAGATGACTTCGAGGGAGGGCTTGGGTTCGAAAGAACCGCCGCGCATATCGGCCTGTGTGGCTGGCATCAAAGTGACGCTGCCACCCGTGTCTTCAGGGGAGAAGAGGCCAAGCAAACCGTCCTGGTCCAGAGGAGCGGGTTGGCGCGGCGGAGCCTCGGCGACGTTGGTGGCGAGCTCTTCAAAGAGCCCGCTCCATTCGCCACCAGGCTTACCGATAATCTGGTAATTGGCGGATTTGCGGCGGATATCCTCATCCGCCGGGATGGCTGTCAGCACCGGAATGCCCACCGCATCGGCAAAGGCCTGCGCCTCCCCCGTGCCATCATCCTTGTTGATAATCATGCCGGCCACGCCGACATTGCCGCCCATCTTGCGGAAGTATTCGACCGCCTTGCAAACATTGTTGGCGACGTAGAGCGATTGCAGATCGTTCGATCCGACCACGATCACCTTCTGGCACATATCGCGGGCAATCGGCAGGCCGAAGCCGCCGCACACCACATCGCCGAGGAAATCGAGCAGGACGTAATCGAAACCCCAATCGTGGAAGCCGAGCTTTTCCAGCAGTTCGAAGCCATGGATAATCCCGCGCCCCCCGCAGCCGCGCCCGACTTCGGGCCCGCCCAGCTCCATTGCGAACACGCCGTCACGCTGGAAGCAGACATCTTCGATGGCCACTTCTTCGCCCGCCAGCTTTTTGGCGGAGGAGGTTTCGATGATCGTCGGGCAGCTCTTGCCACCGAACAGCAGGCTGGTGGTGTCCGATTTGGGATCGCATCCGATCAGCAGCACGCGCTTGCCTTGCTGCGCCATCATGTAGCTGAGATTGGACAGCGCGAAGCTCTTGCCGCTGCCGCCCTTGCCGTAGATCGCGATGATCTGCGTTTCGGACTTCACCTCGCCCGTGGGTACGGGATCGGGTTCGATTGCGGCTTCTTCGCGAAGGGCAGTATCGGCGTCGAGCATAGTCATGCGGCTTGGCTCCAGTCGAGCACCATTTTCAGGCAATCGGGATCGTGAAAGGCGGTGGGGTAGGCTGCTTCCGCAGCGCCCGCCGGGGCGGTGTGCGAAATCAGGCCCGCGAGATCGAGCGCACCGTCTTCAATCAGGGTGCGCGTTGCTGCGAGATCGTCCGGCTGCCATTCGGCGGCGACCCGAAGGCGGGCTTCGGCGCGGAAGGCGGCAGGAAAGGCGAAGCTGGGGCGGTTGGCGTAAAATCCTGCCAGCACCAGCTCGCCGCGATGGGCGAGGCGGCCAATCAGCACGTCGATCCCGTCGGCATAGCCGCTGGCATCGTAGATCGCGGCGTAATTGTGCCGGTCATCATCCTTGGGAGCGATGACATCATAGCCGACCCCGCCGGTGCGGCGTTCGGCCTTGTTGTCCCACACCACCGGCGCAGGTGCGCCCATGGCAATGGTCAGGCGAGCGAGCAGACGGCCCAGCGTGCCGTGGCCGACAATCAGTTCGGGCGGCTTTTCCCCCGAAAGTGCGTGCAGCGCGGTCGCGGCGAGGGCGAACAAGGTACCGTCACGGCCCAGCGACTCGGAAACAGGCAGGGCGCGGGCGCTGGAAACAACGACTCGCTCCGCTGTGCCGCCGAACAGCCCCTTCGCATCCTGATAGCAGGTAGCGCCGGGCACGAAGACCCATTCGCCAATCCGCGCTTGCGCATCGGCCCCTGCATCAACCACACGGCCCACCGATTCGTACCCCGGAACCAGCGGGTAGCCCATGCCCGGAAACCGCGGCATCTCCCCGTTCCATAAGAGTTTTTCGGTGCCGGTGCTGATGCCGGAATAATGGATATCGACCACGCAATCGGACGGGCCGCAATCGCACAGCGCATGGCGCTGTATCGATAGGCGACGGGGAGCCTGTAGCGTTACTGCCATGGCATCCATTCGCTCCGTCCCCTTTCCGACCCTTGGGCCCCTGGCATCTCGGAAGATGCTCTTTCTCGAAGGTTCACTTTAGAGCAAAGCCGAAGAGTGTCAATTAAACTCGACACTATTTGATGTCATACAAAACTGACAACACAGCTGGAGATGATCGGTTGGGCCGTTTGCCGTTGGCGCCAGCTGGCAAATCCGGCCTCGCGCAGTAGGGTGCCGATCGCTTTAGCCGAGCGGGGTTTCCCCGAATTCATCGCCCAGAGATACAGGCCGAAATAGGTGTCCCCCATGGCCCGTGCACCGGGCGTTTCGGCCATCGGTTCGGCAATCAACAGTCGGCCGCCTGCGGGCAGAGTCGCGCGGATCGCGCGCAGGATCGCCAGCGCTGCTGCATCGTCATGATCGTGCAGGATGCGGTTGAGCGTGATGCAATCATACCCGCTGGGCAAAGCAGTGGCGAAGAAATCACCGGGATGCAGGGTGATGCGCTCCGTCAGGCCTTTTTGGGACAAGACTTCGGTCGTACCGTCCAACACGGCGGGCAGATCGAAAATCCCGATCCGCGCATCAGGCGCATGGTTGGCAAGCGCCATGGCGAAGGCCCCGTGTCCGCCGCCCACATCTAACACCGCCCGGTGGCGGGAGAAGTCGTAAGCCGCGAAAGTCTGCTCCGCCACCATCGCGTGCGATACGGCCATCAGCTGCGAATATTCGGCAGCTTTCTCTCCGTTGATCGCCCCTTCATAGGCCCAGAAGCGGCTCAACTGCGTCGCCTCTTGGCGGTCGGCGCGCAGCAGGGCGAGCGGATCGGCGAGGTCGGCGTAGAGCAGCCGGTGATGGCGGATCATCGCCACCGCGCCGGGGTTGGCCTGCAAGGCCGCGCCGTGCTTGCCGAGCATCCAGCAGTCCGCGCCCGCCACCTCCGCCAGCTCCAGCCCCGCCGCCGCACGCACCAGTCGCTCGGCGGCATCGGCGGACAGATCACAGTGCCGCGCAATCGCGGGGACATTGGCGGGGCCATCGGCCAGCAGCTCCAATAACCCCGATTCGACACAGGCGAGCAGGGTCTGCGTGTAAGCAAAGCCCGCCACCAGATCGAACAGTCCGCCTGCGCGCGCCCGCGCCACATGGCTGATCGGCCAGATTGCCGCACTGTATTTCTGGAAGCTTGGCGAGCCGTAAAGCCGGTTGCGCCAGGCCAGCCAGCGGGCTTTCCACGAGAGATGATTTTTGCCCATATGTCCAATCAACTGGACAGATGAACTGTAAAGGTCAATGATCTTGGCGTAAGGGAGACTCCGTTTGGGCGCACCGCCTACCACTCATGTGGCCATTATCGGCGCCGGGATTGGCGGACTTTCTGCCGCCGCGCTGCTGGCGGCGAAGGGGCTGCGAGTGACGGTGATCGAAAAGGAACCGGTGCCCGGCGGCAAGGCTCGAACCCTGCCTGTGGGCGATACGCAGGTTGCTGCAGGGCCGACGGTTTTTACCTTGCGCGATGTGTTCGACACGATTTTCGATGCCTGTGGAGAGCGGCTGGACGATCATGTCACGACGCGCCCTGCCGAAACGCTGGCCCGCCATGCATGGAGCGAGACCGAGCGGCTCGACCTGTTCGCCGATCCGCAGCGCAGCGAGGCAGCGATTGGTGACCTTGCCGGAGCCGACGCCGCGCGCGGATACCGCGCCATGCGGGCCGAGGCGGCGCGGATTTACAACCTGCTCGATCACAGCTTCATCCGCGCAGGCAAAATCCACCTGCCGCCGCAATTCCTCTTCCGCATCGGCCTCTCGCGCTTTTTCGAACTCAGCGCGGCGCGGCCTTACGAGACCATGTGGAAGGTGCTGGGCGAGCATTTTGCCGATCCGCGCCTGCGCCAGTTGTACGCCCGCTACGCCACCTATTGCGGCTCCTCGCCCTTCGATTGCCCTGCCACGCTGATGCTGATCGCCCATGTCGAGGCGCAAGGCGTGTGGCTGATCGACGGCGGGATCGCGGCCTTGGCGAAGGCGCTGCGCACTATCGGAGAGCGGCAGGGGGCAAGTTACCGCTTCGGCACGGCGGTCGAGCGGATCGTGACCAGCGGCGGCAAAGCCACCGGCGTTGTGCTGGCAAGCGGCGAGCAGATCGCGGCGGACAGGGTGATCGTCAACGCCGATCCGGCTGCACTCGGCGCGGGTCTGCTGGGCGAGGATGCGCGGCGTGCGGTGGGCGCGTTGAAGCCTGCCAAGCGGTCGCTTTCCGCCATGGTCTGGCTCGGCCATACCCAAACCAGCGGGTTTGAGCTCAAGCATCACAACGTGTTCTTTTCCCCCGATTACGCCCGCGAGTTTGGCGATATCGCTGCGGGTCGCCCGCCCGTCGACCCCACCGTCTATATCTGCGCGCAAGACCGCGAAAGTTTCGGCGCGGCCAAGCCGGATGGAAAAGAGCGCCTGCAAATCATCGTCAACGCGCCCGCCAATGGCGACGCCCGCACCTATTCACCCGAGGAGAAAGAGCAATGCACCCAAGCGATGAGGAAGCGCCTCGCCCGCTGCGGTCTGACGCTGGAGGAGAGCTGGCAACACCGCCTGCTGACGCCCAACGACTGGGCGGACTTCCTGCCGGGAACGGGCGGAGCGATCTATGGTCGCGTGTCGCACGGCTGGGCGGCCTCCTTCCTGCGGCAAGGCACGCGGACGCGGATCAAGGGGCTGTATTGCGCCGGGGGAAGCACCCATCCGGGGGCCGGGGTCCCGATGGCCGCCTTGTCCGGGCAGTTGGCAGCCCGAACCGTGATGGCCGACCTCACTTCGACGCGGAGGTTCCTCCCGGCGGCTATGGCTGGTGGTATGTCGATGCGATCAGCAAGGACGGAAAATACGGCCTGACGATCATCGCCTTCATCGGCAGCGTCTTCAGCCCCTATTACAAGCGCAGCGGTCGCGGTGATCCGCTTGACCATGTGTGCCTTAACGTTGCGCTTTACGGCCCCAAGGCGCGCTGGGTGATGACCGAGCGCGGACGCGGCGCAGCGGTGCAAACGGCTGACCAATTGTCCATCGGGCCGAGCAATCTGCGCTGGACGGGAGAGGCGCTGGAAATCGATATTGTCGAGCGTGATACGCGGCTGTTCAACCCCATCCACCGGCGGGTGCGCGGCACGGTGCGGGTGATCCCGAAAGCCGTCAACACGGTCGCCTTTGGCCTTGATCCCGCAGCGCGCCACCGCTGGCATTGCCTCGCCCCGCGCGCCCATGTCGAAGTCGATATGCACCAGCCCGATGTCAGCTGGAAAGGCGACGGCTATCTCGATTCCAATTTCGGCGAGGAGTCATTGGAAGCCGGTTTCCGTATGTGGCACTGGTCGCGCGCGCATACCCGTGATGGCAGCGTGGTGAATTATGAAGGCCTTCGCCGCGACGGGTCATCTTTCGCCAGCGCACTGCGGTTTGACCGCCATGGCTCGCCCGAGCCTGCCGAACTGCCCGATGTGGCGCGGCTGCCCAACACACTGTGGCAGGTGCAGCGGCGAACGCGGGCGGATGAGGGGCAGGCAAGGGTGCTGGATACGTGGGAGGATTCGCCCTTCTACGCCCGCTCATCCTTCATCGCCCAGCTGTATGGCGAGCGGGTGGTGGGAGTGCAGGAAAGCCTCGATCTCGACCGCTTCACCTCTCCTGTGGTGCAATTCATGCTGCCGTTCCGGATGCCGCGGGTTTAGTCGGCTTCGCAGGCAGTTTCTTCTTCGGCCTTTTTCGCCTTGTCGCGCGCAATCTCGCGGCTGATCGAGACATATTGCCAGATGCCAAACCCCAGCGCGACGCTAGCCGAGAAGACCAGTTCGATAAGGCCGAGATTGGCGCTGATGAATTCTTTCATGCGCTCTCCTTCGGCGGCAGAATTCCATGTTTGCGGCCTTGACCGACCAACAGGCGAGAAACCAATTCCGGTTGCTCTTCATGGCAAAGATGCCCGCCATGAATAGTAGCAAAAATACAATTCGGGATGCACTCAGCTGCCGCTTCGGCAGCCGTGTATGGAACCGCCTTGTCTTTGTTTCCATGCACCAGAAGCAGGGGATTGGCGATGTCGGGCAGAGATTCGGCAAACGCCTCCAGATCCCAGTTCGCCATCATTTCGAGCGCGCCCTCGCAATGGCGCGCATTGCCCAATAGCGCCTCGTAGCAGGCGAGTTCCACTGCGCCCGTATGCGATCCGGTGGAGCGGAAGACGAACCGCTTGGCCTCGCCGGGAAAGCGGGTGCTGGCAGCAAAAATGCGGGGCACCAGCGGATTGACGAAGAGCAACTTCGCCATCGCCGGAAACAGCTTTGCGGCAAGGCCGGGGAAAGGGGTGATGGCGGGGGCGACGCCGATCACTGGCAACGCCGGATCGGTCTGCCGCGCATGGTCGAGCGCGATGGCAACGCCTGCCGAATGGCCGGCAATGGCCGCAGGCGTTGCGCCCAGCTCCGCCAGCAACGCGCCAATCGCGCGGGTCATATTGGCAAGGCTAGGCCCGCCGCGCAGACGGCCAACGGTAAAGGCATGGCCGGGCAGGTCGGGCACGATCAGCGAAAAATGCTCCGCCAGCAGCGGCATCATCCCCTGCCAGCTATGGCAACTCGCGCCGGTGCCGTGGAGCAGCAGCAGCTCCGGCCCGCTGCCCATCCGCTGGACGTGCCAGTCCAGTCCGCCAGCGGTCACAAATTGCGAGGCCTCGCGGTGCGGCCAGAGCTTGCCTTCGCGCTCCCAAGCGAGAGCGCTGCTCATGCTGCGGCGCTTTCGGGCTGTGCGGCCATGATGACCTTGCTTAAGGACTGCGCATCGGCCACCGGCAGCGGCAAATATCGCGCGCGCATAGTCTCTGCCAGCTTGCGCGCATCGGGGCGCGGGCGCGGGGAAATGTCGATCACCACCGCATCCAGCCTGCTCGACGCAATCGCTTTGGCCGCAGCTTCCGCGTCCTCGCCCGCCTGCTTGCGGCCCGGCGTGCCATCGGCGGCGATATTGGCGCTGCCATCTGTCAGGAAGACAAGGAATGGCGTGTTGCCACGGCTGGCAATGGTCGCGCCGAGTTCGCGGGCGAGGGCAAGCCCCGACGCAAGCGGCGTGCCGCCGCCGCCCGGAAGCCCTGCCAGCGCGCGCCTTGCGCGGGTGAGCGAGCGGGTGGGCGGGAGGAGCAATTCCGCACCTTCCTTGCGAAAGGCGATCAGCGCAACCTCGCTGCGTTTGACATAGGCCTGCGCAAGGATCAGCTCGACCGCGCCCTTCGCCTCCGCCAGCCGCGCCGCCGCTGCCGAGCCCGACGCATCGACGCAAAAAACCGTGACGCTGGCGGCGCGTTCCTCGAACCGGTGAATGCGCAAATCCTCTTTGCGAACCTGAAGCGCAGTGAAGCCTGTGCCATTCCGGCGCTCCCTCCGGCGCAATTCCTGGAAAGGGACAGCGGCGCGTAGCGTGTCGATCAGTGCGAGGCGTGCGCCATCGCGCGGCATACCGGGCCGCGCGCCTAGCAGCTTGCCGCGCAGCTTGGACTTGGTTCGCTTGCCCGAACCACCGCCCGAAGCGCGGCGCTGCTTGGCATTGCCGGCGATCATTTCGAGCACGTCAGGCGGGATCGCGGCGAGCGCGGCTTCGAGGATCACGTCCTCGGGTATCTCCGAAAGCGCGTCGCGATCGGTGTCGCCCGCATCCTCGCCGCTTTCGGGCGGGGGAGGGGGCGCTTCCTCACCCTCGTCCTGCGCTGGCGGCGGGGGCAGGCGGGTCGCGCGCGGCGCGAGCACCAGCCGCGCGGCGGCGGCCACATCGTCCTGCACCACATCCTCGCGCCCCGCCACGGCCGCATGGGCAGCCGCAGCCGATTGCGCGAAAAGCAGCGCGCGCACCGAGTCGATGCCCAGAGCGGTCGCCACGTTGGCGAGGGGAAGCAGGCAATCCTCTGCCGCTCCCGCGCCAGCAAAGAGCGTTGTGTCCGCAGGCGCAATGTCGAGTGAGGTGACGCCTGACAGATCGCAATGAAACGCCACGCGGTCCATGAGCGCAGCCGGAGGACGCTCGTCCGCTTCGACTCCGTCGTCGAGCAACACCAGCGCAAAGTCCGCCGCACCGTCCATCGCCTGCGCCAACCGTCCGGCGAGCGCATCGCCCATCCGCTCGGCCATCGGTGCGATCAGCACGCCGCCCGCCATTTCGGCCAGCAAACCGCTTTGCATGACAGGCTTTCCGGCAGTCAGGCTGGCCGCGATATCGACCCCGCCGAGCAGCCGCGCCTCGTCAATATGCGGGGGGAGGCGGCGGGTGGTGGCGTGCTGGCGCAGGTAATCGAGCACCACGTCGCGCGCCGGGCCGCTGCCGCGCAGCACCATGCCGCGAAGGCGCGTCGGAGCAGCGAGAAGCAGTTTCGCGGCGAGCAGGGCGTCGGCGAGGGGATTCGCCGGATGCGTCATCCGAACAATTCGGCGATCGCGCGCTCGATCCTGACAGTCGAACCCGTCTCGTCGAGCACGTCGCGGCGCAGGCGGTGGCGCAGCGCCAGCGGGGCGACATCGACCAGATGTTCCCGCCGCACCGCTTTCGCGCCCCGCAGCGCCGCCAGCGCCTTGGCCGCGCGCATCAGCGTAAGTTCACCCCGTAGCCCATCTGCCCCCACAGCCGCGCAAAGTTCTGCCGCATCGGTCAGCACATCATCGGGCACGGTGAGCGAAGCCACCTTCTTCTGGCCGCGCGCGATTTGCTTGAGGATTTTCCCCTCTTCCTCAGCCCATTCGGCAGCAAAGGCGGTGGCATCGGCTTCCTGCGCGGCGCAGCGGCGCATGATTTCGACGCGGCTGGGAATGTCCTTGGGCGTGCGCACTTCCACAGAAAGGCCAAACCGGTCGAGCAATTGCGGGCGCAATTCGCCTTCCTCCGGGTTCCCGCTGCCGATCAGCACGAAGCGCGCGCGGTGGCGGATCGACAGGCCTTCGCGCTCGACGACATTCTCGCCCGAAGCGGCGACGTCGAGCAGCAAATCGACCAGATGGTCTTCCAGCAGGTTGATCTCGTCAATGTAGAGGAAACCGCGATGCGCCTTGGCGAGCAGGCCCGGCTCGAACGCCTTCTCGCCCGAACGCAGCGCCTTTTCGAGATCGAGCGCGCCGAGCACGCGGTCTTCCGTGGCGCCAAGCGGCAGATCGACAAAGGGAACGGGGCTTTTGCGCGCGCGCGTTGACGTGCAGGGATCGGGGCAAGTGCCCGCCTGATCGGGCGTGCAGCCATAGCGGCAGCCATCGGCAATCGGGATGGGCGGGAGTAAGGCCGCCAGCGCGCGCGCTGCCGTGCTTTTGCCCGTTCCACGGTCGCCGAAGACCATCACGCCGCCCACCGCCGGATCGACCGCCGCAATCAGCAGCGCCAACTTCATTTCGTCTTGGCCGACGATGGCGGAAAATGGGAAACGGCTCATCTGTCCACTAATCTGGACAAGTCTAAGCGTCAGGGCAAGCGGAATCCCCGATTTATGGGAATGTGCTGCTTTTCTCCGCGAACCCAGCTTTACAAGCCTTTACTCGGTCTCGGCTGCGGACGGTGGTATTGCAAACGGAAGTCCGGTGGAGAGGGGAGCACAGGCATGGTTGGCGCAGCGCAGAAATCGCCCAAGTCACGGGTAGCCATGCGTTTAGGCGTGGCGCTGGTGGGGATGGCCGTGGTCGGATGCTTTTTCGCTGCGTCCATGCTTTCCGGCCCGCCTGCCGAAGCCGCCGATCAACAGGCACAAGAGTTACAACTTCCGGCGGATGCCGCATCACGCTAGCCCCCCTGGTGAAATGCACGCATCCAGCATCGCCTTGCACGCTGAGTCCTTCGAGGTCGCATTCGAGGTACGAGCAAAGTCGGTGCCTTGCCGGAAAACTGGAAGCGCGTCGGGGAGCCCCCCTCCCCGGCGCGCTTTTTTCGCGTATGGTGCATTTCAAGAGACAGGTAAGAGACCGACTATGCCTAAGCTAACCAGACCGCTTCGCCAGGCCGCTATGCTTGCGGTGTCGCCGCTCGCGCTGGCGGCACTGCCCAATGGCGCAGCGGCAGAATGCGACAGCGGGTATGTTACTTACCGGATGCAGGAGGGCGATACCCTGTATGGCCTGAGCGAGCGGTATTTCAGAGGCGTGACGGCGGTCGGCCAGATCGCCCGGCTCAACGGCATCCGCAACCCGCGCCGCATCCCGGTCGGCACCGAATTGCGCATTCCGCGCCGCTATCTGACCTATCGCGATGCCGGGCTGCAAGTGCGCCATTCCAGCGGAACGGTGCAGATCAACGGCGTGCAGGCCAACCGCGCCATGCAAGTGCCCGATGGCGGGCGCATCGAAACGAGCGCGGGTAGTTTCCTGACGCTGCAATCGGCGGACGGGAGCACCACGATCACGCTGCCTGCCAATGCCCGCGCGCAGCTGGCCTGTTCGCGGATTTACGCGCTTGGCGACTTGCGCGACATCCAGTTCGATTTGCTGGACGGGCGCGGCGAAATCCGCGCGCCTGTCTTGCGCACCGACGAACGGTTCCGCACCTCCACGCCGGTGGCGGTGACGGCGGTCCGCGGGACCGAATACCGCGTGTCCTATGACGACACGACCGGCATCGGCACTGCCGAAGTGACCGAGGGCCGCGTGGCTGTCGCCGCAGATGAGAGCTTCGCCAGCGAAGTCCTGCCCGAGGCTGGTTTTGGCGTCGCGGCATCGCAAGCAGGCGTCGGCGAAGTCGAGCAGCTTTTGCCGCCGCCCGAAGTCGGGGAGATCGCTTCGGTGCAAATGGCCGAGACGGTCGATTTCACCGTTGCGCCGCCTGCTGGCGGAGCTGCGAGCCGGGTGCAGATCGCACGCGACGAAACCTTCGTCGAAGTCATCGCCGAAGACCTCTCCAGCGATGGCTCCTTCAGCTTTGCAGGGCTCGAAGACGGACGCTATCTCGTGCGGGTGCGCGGCGTGGCGGAAAACGGGCTGGAAGGCCTTTCCGAAGAATTCCGCTTCCGCCGCAAACGGCTGGGGGCGGAAGGATCGGTGGAACAATCGACGCTGGCGGACGGGTTCCGCTTTGTCTGGTCGGCGCAGGGCACTGGACTGACGCATTTCGCCTTCCAGCTGTGGCGCGAAGGCGAGCCCGGCGTCCTGCTCTATGACGAAATCGCGCTGCCGGGGGACGCAACCCTTGTCACCGCGCTCGAACCCGGTGTGTATGTCTGGCGTATCGGCGCGATGCAGACCGATGCCGAGGAAGGCCTGTTGACGGTCTGGAGCGAACCCACCCGTTTGCCGGTGGACACCGAGTAGTTTTTGCACATCCGCTTGCCACGATAAGGGCCAATCATGTTTCGCAGGCTCCTTGCCGAATGGGTAATACTTCTTGCGCTCGGCCTGATTTTCGTGGCGCTCGGCACCCGTGCCGATCTGATGGCGCGGTTTGATGCGGGCCTGCTCGACCGCGCCGCTGGACTCGCCCGACCGGCACCGGCGGAGGACATTGTTGTTGTCGCTTTTGACGATCCGAGCCTCGAAACGATCGGCCCATGGCCCTGGCCGCGCGCGCGCCATGCCGCGCTGATCGATGCTTTGGCGGAAGCGGGAGCGGGGCCGATCCTGTTCGACGTGCTGTTTCTGGAGCCGACCGCGCCCGCAGACGACGCCGCGCTAGCCGCTGCCATGCGACGCCATGGCGCGGTGTATCTACCGCACACCTTTGCCCCGCGTGCAAATACCCAATCCGCCATCGATCCGGCTTTGCCGATCCCTGTTTTGGCAGAGGCGGCGGCGGGCGTGGGCCATGTCGCCAGCGCACCCGATGCTGACGGCGTGTTGCGCCGGTTCGATCTGGTGCGGGACATCGATGGCGCAGCGTTTCCCCATTTCGTGTTGGCGGCAAGCGGGGTGACACCCGCTGATGCACCCGAGGCCGCCATCGTCTCCTTCCACAGCGACGGCGCCTATGCCCGCCATTCTGCTGCTGCCATCCTGAGCGGCACGGTTCCGGCCGAATTTCTACGCGGCAAAACGGTGCTGGTGGGGGCGACCGCGCAAGGCATGGGAGACCGCTATTCGGTCGGCGCGGGCGGCGTCGCCGTGATGCCGGGGGTCGAAACGCAGGCCAATCTGCTCGACGCCTTGCGGCAGGGCGCGCTTGTGCGTGATGCATCGGCGCTGTGGTCGGCGCTGCTGGGCGCGCTGGCATTGCTTATCCAGTTCCTCGTGTTCTGGAAGCTCTCGGCCCGTGCGGGGCTGATTGCGACGATTTCGATCAGCGCCGCCTTGCTGGCGATCGCCGTGCTGCTGGTGCCGCTCACCCATTTCTGGGTCGGTCCGGGCGTCGCGCTGCTGGCGGTGCTGTTTGCCTATCCCTTGTGGAGCTGGCGGCGACTCACTTCGGTCAGCGCCTATCTGGAAGAGGAAGCCGCCTTCTTGCGTCCGGCGGGCGCGCAGAAGGCCGATGTCGAGGGGTTTGACCAGCTCGCGCGGCAGGTGGCGCGGATGCGCCGTCTGGTGAACTACGTCAGCCGCAGCTTTGCCTTTCTGGGCAAGGTGATCGAGGCCGCGCCCGATGCCATTCTGGTGCTAGACCGCGAAGGGCTGGTTACGATGGCCAACCAGTCGGCCAAGCGGCTGTTTCCCGGCTTTGCCGAGGAGACACCCGCACCGCTCGCCGATTTGCTGGCGGATTCTATGGCAACGCATAGGCCAGATGATGGCGAGATATCCTTTCCCGATGGCACCGCATTTCTGGTCGCGCGGGCGGGGTTCGAGCTGGAAGGCGATGCGCAAAGCGGCGAGATCATGGCACTGCGCGATGTGACCGAGATCCGCCAGCGCGAACAGGAGCGGCGCGAAATGCTCGAATTCCTGTCGCACGATATGCGCACGCCGCAGGTCGCGATCATCGGCCTCTCGCGCAAGGTCGGCACCAATGGCAGCGACCACGATATCGGCCCGCGCATCCGCAACCAGGCTGAGCGCACGCTCAAGCTGGCCGACGATTTCGTGCAGATTGCACGACTTGCCGAAACGAAGCCGCAATTCGAGGAAGCCGATCTGGTGGCGCTGGTGGAAGAGGCAACGGACCGTGCCTATGCCGCAGCGCGCGCCAAGGCGATCACCGTGCTGCCCGATCTGCCGGAGGATTTGCTCTTCGCCGAAGTCGATGCCTCGCTGATCGCACGGCTGCTCGACAATCTGGTCGGCAACGCGATCAAGTTCTCGCCCGAAGCGAGCACGGTGAAGGTGATCCTGCGCGAAGTCAGCGAAAGCGTGATGCAGCTGAGTGTGTGCGATGAAGGGCCGGGGCTGCCGCCCGAACGGCTCACCAATCCCTTTGCGCGGTTCGGGGCGCATGAAACCCAGGCCGGGCCGAGTGTGGGGCTGGGGCTGACCTTTGTGAAGCGCGTGGTCGATCTGCATCACGGCACGATCACGGTCGATTCAGCGCCGGGAGTGGGCACTTGCTTCCGCATCGATGTGCCCGAATTTCAGCCGTTCGAACGGAAGACTTAAAGCGCGTCGGCCACCAAAAGGTTGGCCAATTGCTGCAAATCGGCCTGACTGTAGGAGCAAACATCCCTTTCGGCGACGCCGCGATAGGCAATCGTGCCTGCCTCGCGGTCCAGCAGCACCATTGTCGCGCGCAGGCGGATCACCTCGCATTCGTTATACCAATGCGATTCGGCGGGCAGCGATTCCCATACGATAGCATCGGGGGTCGAGGCGTCAGGATTGGCGAGGCCGGTCTGCGCACTGCGCGCGGCAATGCCGAATTCGGCGATCATCCCGGCATCAGTGTCGAGCATCACACCATGCGTCTGAAACGATTGTTCAAGCGCGGTGGCAAAGGCGGTGCGGAGCGATCCGTCAGGCGCGCTTGCTGCCATCCGGACGGCGGAACCCGCCGGCATGGCGCCTTCGGTCGAGGTGATGTTGGCGGGCGTTATCACGGCGCAGCCCGCCATCGCCGACGCCATTATGGCGGCGCCTAAAGCGCGCAATGTCGGACCTTTCAGATCAGCTGGTGACCGTCTCGGCTTCGCGTGCATCATCGGCCTCTTCGAAAAACGCATCCATGCGATAGCCGAAGCCGAAGACAGTTTGAATGGCAAACCCGTTATGCGGGCGCAATTCCAGTTTGGAACGCACGCGGCTGACGTGCATATCCAGCGTGCGCGTGGCGATATCGCCCATATTTCCCCAGATCTGCGAGAAGATATAGCTGCGCGAAAGCGGGCGGTTGAGATTTTCGAAGAACAGCGCCGCGACCTTGAATTCTTTCGCGGTCAGCTTGATCGCTTCACCATTGCGCTCGATCACGTCATTCAGCCGGTCGATGCGATAGGGGCCGTAGGTCTGAAACCGCTCGGGCTTGGCGGGTTGCTGCTTGCGCCGCGCCGCAGCCTCGATCCGGGCAAGGATAACCTCCTCGCTTTCGGGCTTGACGATATAATCGCTCGCGCCCTGTTCCAGTCCCTTGACCACATCGCTCTTGTCAGAACGGCTGGTGATGAGGATGAATGCGGGCGGGCTGTCGAGATTTTCCGTGCCCCATTTGACCACGTCAATTCCGGTGGCGCCGGGCATATTCCAGTCCACGAGGACAACGTCATACGTCTCCCGCCGCAGGGCAACGAGCAGATCCTTCCCGTTATTGAAACGGTCGTAATTATAGCCTGCCGCTTCGAGACAGGACGAAATCTGGTTCAAGACTTCCAGATCGTCGTCTGCAATTGCAATTCTCACGGTATAACGCACCCCGTATTATGTTTCTCCCGTAACTTCCGCTTTACACAGCGTGCGCGCAACATTCCATCACTTCGCACCGATTTGGCTGTAACTTTGACTAGATTTTACAAGTGTGTGACTAACATTAACGGCTGTTGCCGTTGTCTGGGGCGGGAGTAGAGAGCGGCAATGCCGCAGCTGCCAGCCGCTCACATCTTTACCTCCGCAGGCTTTTTCGCCATTGCCTGCGCATGAGCATGACACCGCCCGAAGCCGCCATTATCCGCACCGACTGGACGCGCGAGGAAATCGCTGCGCTGTTCGATCTGCCCCTCACCGAATTGCTGTTCCGCGCCGCACAAACGCACCGCGCGCACCACGCGGCAGACGAAGTGCAATTGTGCACATTGCTCTCGATCAAAACCGGCGGCTGCCCCGAAGATTGCGGCTATTGCTCGCAAAGCGCCCATGCCGACAGCGGAGTGGAAGCGACCAAGCTGATGGATGTGCGCGCGGTTCTGCAAAGCGCCGCACAGGCCAAGGATGCGGGCAGCCAGCGGTTCTGCATGGGCGCTGCGTGGCGGAACCCCAAGGATCGCGATATGCCCAAGATCGTGGAGATCGTGCAGGGCGTGCGCGCCATGGGCATGGAAACCTGCATGACGCTGGGAATGCTCTCCCCCGAACAGGCGGAGCAATTGGCCGAGGCGGGGCTCGATTATTACAACCACAATGTCGACACCGGGCCGGAATATTACGACCGTGTGATCACCACGCGCAATTATCAGGATCGGCTCGATACGCTGGCCCATGTCCGCAATTCGGGCATCAATGTGTGCAGCGGCGGGATTGTCGGCATGGGTGAGACGCGCGCCGACCGGGTCGGCTTTGTGCATACGCTGGCTACGCTGGAGCGGCATCCCGAAAGCGTGCCTGTCAACGCGCTGGTGCCGGTGAAGGGCACGCCGCTGGGCGATATGCTGGCCGATACGCCGATGGCCAAGATCGACGATATCGAATTTGTCCGCACCGTGGCGGTGGCGCGCATCTGTATGCCCAAGAGCATGGTGCGCCTCTCCGCCGGGCGCGAAAGCATGAGCGATGCGACGCAGGCGCTTTGCTTTATGGCGGGGGCGAATTCGATCTTCACCGGCGACAAACTGCTCACCGCGCCCAATGCGGGCGACGATAGCGATGCGGCCCTGTTTGCGCGGCTCGGCCTGAAGCCGATGGAAAGCGAAGAGCCGATGCGGGCGGAAAAGGCGTGTGCCGGAGCCTGCGCGCCGGAGAGCATTCCCGCCGAATAGGCCCGAGCGATGCGGAAAAGATTTGCCGAAGCCATCGCGCAGCGCAAAGCGGCAGACCGGTTGCGCACGCTGAAAGCTGTGCAGCCTGCGCGCGCAGGCCATGTGCAGCGCGGCGGTCGCGAGCTGATCGACCTCTCTAGCAATGACTATTTGGGCCTGGCGCACCACCCCGAATTGACCCGCCGGGCGGTGGCGTGGACGCAGCAATACGGCACCTCTTCGCGCGGCTCGCGGTTGGTGACCGGCACGCTGGACGCGCATGAGAGGGTCGAGGCGAAGGTTGCCGCGTTCAAGGGCACCGAGGCTGCGCTGCTGTTCGCCACCGGCTGGCAGGCCAATGCCGCGATCATTCCAGCGCTGATGAAGCTGGAGCCAGACGCGGCGGTCTTCGCCGACTGGCTCGTCCATGCCAGCATCCATCACGGCATCCGCGCCGGACGAACGCGGCACCACGCCTTTCGCCACAACGATCTGGCGCATCTGGAAGAGCTGCTGGTGGAGCATGGCGCGAAGGCTCCTGCCCGCATCATCATCACCGAAAGCGTGTTCAGCATGGATGGCGACCGGGCGGATATGCCGGCGCTGGTCGCGCTCGCCCGCAAGCATGATGCTTTGCTGGTGGTGGACGAGGCGCACGCGACCGGCGTGTTCGGCGCGCACGGGGCGGGGCTGAGCGAAGGGCTCGCGGACAAGCCCGATATCGTGATCGGCACGTTCAGCAAGGCGATGGGCGGATTTGGTGCCTATGTCGCCGCGGATCGGGAGATTTGCGATTACCTTGTGAACGCTGCCTCCGGCTTTGTGTACACTACGGCGCCGCCACCTGCCGTGCTGGGCGCGATGGATGCGGCGCTCGATATCGTTCCGGCAATGGCGGCAGAGCGGGCCCATTTGCAGGCACTGGCGGAAAGACTGCGCGCGGGTTTGCGCGATCTGGGCTTTGATACCGGAACCTCCGAGACGCAGATTATCCCCGTGCTGATCGGCAGCGAGGCTGATACGCTGACAGCCAGCGCGGCGCTGGAGGTGGCGGGCATTCTCGGCGTCGCGATCCGTCCGCCGACCGTTCCCGAAGGCGCGAGCCGCATCCGCTTCTCGCTCTCCGCCGCGCATGATGCGGACGTGGTCGGCAAGGTTCTGGACGTGATGAGAGGATTGCAATGAAGGGCTTTATCGTCACCGGCACCGATACCGGCATCGGCAAGACGATCTTTGCCGCCGGTGTCACCGGCGCGCTGGGCGGTGCCTATTGGAAGCCCGTGCAAAGCGGGCTGGAGGACGAAACCGATACGCAGGCGGTGGAACGGCTGACGGCGGGTCGCGATGTGGCGATCATTCCCGAAGCCTATCGGCTGGTGACGCCATGCTCCCCGCATGAGGCGGCGCGGATTGACGGGGTGACGATTGATCTGGCGCGGCTCACGCTGCCCGAAACCGACCGTCCGCTGGTCGTCGAAGGGGCGGGCGGGGCGCTGGTGCCGTATACCGATGATATGCTGGCAGCAGAGATATTCGCGCAGTGGGGGCTGCCTGTCATCGTCGTGGCGCGTACCATGCTCGGCACAATCAGCCACACGCTGATGACGCTCGAAGTCTTGCGCGCGCGCGGGGTGACGGTGGCCGGTGTGGCGTTCGTGGGAGAGGAAGAGCCGGTCGCGCAAAAGGCGATTGCGCGGCTGGGCGGCGCACCCGTGCTGGGCCGCTTGCCCTTCCTCGATCCGCTCGACGCGGACACTTTGGCAGAGGCATTCGCCGCCAATGTCGACCTAGGCAAACTCGCATGAGCCATTCCCCCGTCTGGCACCCCTTCCACCAACACGGGTTGGGCGAGGACATTCCACTCGTCGCGCGTGCCGAGGGTGCGGTGCTCCACACCTCCGACGGGCGCGCGGTGTTGGACGTGATTTCCAGCTGGTGGGTCATCACCCACTGCCATAATCATCCGCGCATTGTCGAGGCTATCCAGCGCCAAGCCGCGCAGCTTGACCAGCTCATCTTCGCCGGATGGACGCATCAGCCTGCCGAGGATCTGGCGCGCGGTTTGACCGCGATCATGCCGCGTGCGCTGGAATATGTGTTCTTCTCCGATTCCGGCTCCACCGCCGTGGAAGTCGCGTTAAAAATGGCGCTCGGCTATTGGGCCAATACCGGCGCACCGCGCGCAAAAATCGTGGTCATGGAACATTCCTATCACGGCGACACGATCGGCGCGATGAGCGTGGGGGAGCGCGGTGTCTTCAACCGCGCCTATGCCCCGCTGCTGTTCGATGTCGAAACCGTCCCTTTCCCGCGTGAAGGCCAGGAGCAGGCGACGCTCGACGCGCTGGAAACGGCGTGCAAGCGCGGCGACGCAGCGGCGTTTATCGTCGAGCCGCTGGTGTTGGGCGCGGGCGGAATGCTGATCTATTCCCCCGAGGTGTTGCGACAGATGCGGCAGATCTGCTCGGCCCACAATGTGCTTTTCATCGCCGATGAAGTGATGACCGGCTGGGGCCGCACGGGCACGTTGCTGGCGTGCGAGCAAGCGGGCGTGGTGCCCGATATCCTTTGCCTCGCCAAAGGGCTGACGGGCGGCGCGCTGCCGCTGGCGGTGACGATGGCGACGGCGCCGGTTTACGATGCGCATTACTCCGCCGACCGCAGCAAAATGTTCTTTCACTCCTCCAGCTTCACCGCGAACCCCATCGCCTGCGCGGCGGCCAATGCCAATCTGGCGATCTGGCGCGAGGAGCCGGTGCTGGAACGCATAGCCACGCTTGCCAAACGCGAGCGCGCGGGGTTCGAGGCCATCGCCGCCAAGCATCCGATCACCAATCTGCGCCAGCTGGGCACGGTAATCGCGATGGATGTCGACATCGGGGAGAGCGGCTATCTCGCCGATATCGGCCTGAAGATGCGCCAGGGGTTTTACGCCCGCGATATCCTGCTGCGCCCGCTCGGCAACACGATCTATCTGAAGCCGCCATATTGCATCACCGAGGCGCAGCTGGGGCGGGTGTTCGGCGCGATTGACGAGGTGCTCGGCGAAGTCCTTTAGCCAGCATCCATCTGATTATCAGGATGCGCGCGCTGGAAAGCGGGGAGGGCAAGGCACGCCGCCTCGATCCGGGTGATGTGCGGGCATTGTGACAGGTCAAAATCGAACCGCCGTGCATTGTAGAGCTGCGGCACCAGCACGCATTCGAAGAAGCCCGGCGCGCCAAACAGGAAATCGCCGCTTCCCAACTGTGCCAGCCGCGCCTCGACCGGATGCAGCGTTTTGGCGAGCCAGTGGCGGTACCAGGCATCGATTTCGTCCTGCGAGTGGCCCAGCGGGTCTTTGAGATATTTGAGCACCGGCAGGTTGAGCGGCGCGTGCAGCTCGGTCGCGATGGCATAGGCAAGCTCGCGGGCGCGGAAACGGTCTTCGATACCGGCGGGCAGCAGCGGGCGTGCGGGATAGGCTTCGTCGAGCCATTCGATGATCGCCATGCTCTGCGCGCGGTCGCCGCTATCGGTTTCCAGCATCGGCACACCGGCAAAGGGATTGCGGCGAGTGAAGGCGGCATCTTTCTGCGCGGATTCCAGCAGGTTGACCGGGCAATTCTCGTAGGCGAGCCCTTTCAGTTCGAGCGCGCAGCGCAGGCGGTAACTCGTGCTGCTGCGCCAATAACCGTAGAGTTTCATCGTCACCTCCTGATCGCTACTGTGCTACCATGGCAAGGCGATTGTGCGTGAAAGTTTCATCTGATACTATATGACTATGAGCTATCAAACGGGGTTTCTCAACCACTTCGCTACAGAGGCCGTTGCCGGCGCTTTGCCCGAGGGCCGCAATTCGCCGCAGCGCCCGGCTTTCGGCCTTTATGCCGAGCAGTTCAGCAGCAGCGCCTTCACCGCGCCGCGCGCCGAGAACCGGCGGACGTGGCTTTACCGGATGCGCCCCACGACGCAGCACGGGCGGTTTTTGCCGTATGGCGGCGCGCCATTGCTGACCGCGCCCGCTGCCGCCCACACCTCGCCCAATCGTCTGCGCTGGGACGCGCTGCCTTTGCCCGATGCCAGCGTCGATTTCGTCGACGGCCTTGTGACCTATGGCGGGAATGAGGGGATTGCGATCCACCTCTATGCAGCCAGTGCGAACATGGACAACCGCGCCTTCCAGAACAGCGATGGCGAGATGCTCATCGTCCCGCAGCAGGGCGCGCTGTTGGTCACGACCGAATGCGGGCGGATGGATGTGCCGCCGGGTTTCATCTGCGTGATCCCCAAGGGAATGCGTTGCCGCGTCGAACTCACCGACGGCCTTGCGCGTGGCTATATCTGCGAGAATTACGGCGCGCCGTTCCGCCTGCCCGATCTCGGCCCCATCGGCGCCAACGGCCTTGCCAATCCGCGCGATTTCGAAACGCCGGTGGCGTGGTTCGAAGACCGTGACGAGCCGTGCGAGATCGTCCAGAAGTTCAACGGCTCGCTCTGGACGACCACCATCGATCACTCGCCCTTTGACGTTGTGGCATGGCACGGCAATTCCGCGCCCTATCGTTACGATCTGGCGCGGTTCAACACCATCGGCACGGTCAGCTTTGACCATCCCGATCCGAGCATTTTCACCGTCCTCACCAGCCCGTCTGACACGCCGGGTACTGCGAATTGCGATTTTGTGATCTTCCCGCCGCGCTGGATGGTGGGGGAGGACACGTTCCGCCCGCCATGGTTCCACCGCAATGTGATGAGCGAATTCATGGGGCTGATCCACGGCGAATATGACGCGAAGGAAGGCGCCAAAGATGGTAAGGGAGGCTTCGTCCCCGGCGGCGCGAGCCTGCACAACCAGCACAATGGCCACGGCCCTGATGTCGACAGCACCGCGAAGGCGATGGCGGCCGAACTCAAACCGCACAAGATCGACAACACGCTCGCTTTCATGTTCGAAAGCCGCGCGATCATCCAGACCACCGAATTCGCCATCAATGGCGGGCTGCTGCAAAGCGATTACGACGCCTGCTGGAGCGGATTTCCGAAAGCGAGACTTCCCTAAATGACCGAGCGCACCGACCACACGCATGACATCTCCGCCACCAGCTGGGTGGAGAGCGCCAACGGCCATCCCGATTTTCCGGTGCAGAACCTGCCGCTGGGCGTCTTCTCCCACGGCGAGAGCGCGCCGCGTGGGGGCATGGCGATTGGCGATATGATCCTCGATCTGCCCGCCATCGCCATGCTGCTGGAAGACCCGGCGGAGGATGCGGCGCTCACCGCCAATGCGCCGGTGCTTAATATGCTGTTCGCCGAAGGGCGCGGCCCCGTGCGGGAGCTGCGCGCGGCGGTTTTCGCGCTGCTCACCGATGACAGCAAACGAGCCGACGTGGAACCGCATCTCTATCCGGCGAGCGAATGCACCATGCACGCGCCGTTCCTGATCCACGATTACACCGATTTCTACACCGGCATCCATCATGCCGAGAATATCGGCAAGCTGTTCCGTCCGGACAATCCGCTGCTCCCGAACTACAAGTACGTGCCCATCGGCTATCACGGGCGCAGCTCTTCGATTTGCGTGTCGGGCACGCCGGTGAAGCGGCCCAACGGGCAGACCAAGGCGCCCGATGCCGATGTGCCGAGTTTCGGCCCGACCAAGCGGCTCGATTACGAGCTCGAAATGGCGTTCTGGATCGGGCGGGGCAATGCTCTGGGCGAACCGATTCCGGTGACCGAGGCGGAGCAGCACATTGCCGGGATTTCGATCCTCAATGACTGGTCGGCGCGCGATATCCAAGCGTGGGAGTATCAGCCGCTGGGGCCCTTCCTCGCCAAGAACTTCGCCTCGACGATCAGCCCGTGGGTGGTGACGATGGACGCGCTCGCGCCCTTCCGCACCGCGCAGCCGCCGCGTCCCGCTGGCGATCCGGAGCCCCTGCCGTATCTGCAACACGATATGAGCGCCGCGGCGTTCGGCATCCAGATGGAAGTGCTCATCACCACGCCCACAATGCGCGAAAGCGGCGACGCGCCGCATCGCTTGTCTCACGGGCCGATGACCGCGATGTATTGGACAGCCGCGCAGCTCGTCGCGCATCACAGCGCGGGCGGGTGCAATCTGCAACCGGGTGACCTGCTCGGCACCGGCACGCTGACCAGCGGCGCGGAAGGCGGCGAGGGGAGCCTGATCGAGCTGACCAAGGGCGGCAAGCAGGCTATCACCCTGCCCAATGGCGAGACGCGCACTTTCCTTGAAGATGGCGACGAGATCGTCATCCGCGCTTATGCCGAGCGCGACGGGTTCGCGCGCATCGGCATGGGGGAATGCCGGGCGGTGATCGCGGGGTAATCCAACTAACCTGTTACACCTGTTACACAGTCCTGGAGCAAAAACGAAACCGCCTGCACACCGCGCGCTGTGCAGCGGGTTTGTGTTTGAAACAAAGGGGTTGCGTAGTGCCATGGCCTTTGCGCTGGCACAGCGAAGGCGATGTAGGAAAGCGCGCCGTTATTCGTGCCGCAGCGCGTCAATCGGGTCGAGCTTGCTCGCGCGGTAGGCGGGATAGAAGCCGAAGATAATTCCCATCAACGCACAAAAGGCGAAGGCCATCAGGTTGAGGCCGGGATTGAACAGGAAGGGTAGATCGATCAGGCTGGCGAACAGGATTGACAGGCCCAGCGCCAACGCAATGCCGATCAGCCCGCCAAAGCAGCACAGTACCACCGCCTCTGTCAGGAATTGCAGCCGCACTTCCTTGGCGAGCGCCCCGATAGCGAGGCGGATGCCGATTTCGCGGGTGCGCTCGGTCACGCTCACCAGCATGATATTCATGATGCCGATGCCACCGACAACAAGGCTGATCGCAGCGATAATCGCCACCACGCCCGTCATCGCCTGGAAAATCCCGCCAATTGTATTGGAGATTTCCTGCGAATCGATCACGTCGAAATTGTTGTTCTCGCCTTCCTGCACCACGCGCCGTTCGCGCAGCAGATCAACCAGCTGGCTCTGGATCGTCGCTGTGCTGTAATCGGCGTTGTACTTGATGACGAAGAACTGGATATCGTCATTGCCGACAAAGCGGCGCTGCACTGTCTTCAGCGGCATGTAGACTGCATCGTTCGCGTCATTGCCGCCGCCGACATTCGCGCCAGTGCGTTCGTCGGCGATGCCGATCACGGTGCAGGAGACATCGTTGAGGCGCATTTCCTCGCCCAGCACCTGATCCTCGACGAAGATCTTTTCGACGATGGTTGTCCCGACGATGCAGACGCTTTCCCCACGCGCCTCTTCTTCGTTAGTAAACGAGCGGCCTTCGCCTATATCGATGTTCTGCGCGGAGAAGAATTCACGGCTCGCGCCGTTGATGCTCGTCTGCCAGTCCTGTCCATTGTGGAAGGCAGTGGCATTGGTGAAAACCGCGCCGGCCGCGAATTCGACCCCGGCAATCTGGTTGCGCACCGCTTGGATGTCTTCTTCCTTGAACGGCTGGCGCGGAACGTTGATGTCGGGCTGGCGGGGGACGACGATGAAGACATTCGATCCCAATCCGGCGAGGTCGTCCTGCACGTTTGCCGTCAGCCCCTGGCCCAGCGTGACCATGGTGACGACCGAGGCCACACCGATAATGATGCCCAACGTCGTCAGGAAACTTCGGAGCAAGTGACGGCGTATCTCTCGCATGGCGAGCAGAAGCGTAGCGAAGAACATTCGCATCAGGCGTGCTCCTCCAGCGGGGAACCGGCGAGGCGTCCGCGATCAACACGCTCCACCAGCCCGTCCTTGAAGTGGACGATGGTTTTGGCGAACTGCGCCATCTCGTCCTCATGCGTCACCATCAGCACGGTGATGCCCTGCTGGTTCAATTCAGTGAGCAATTGCATGATTTCAATTGAGCGTTCGGAATCGAGATTGCCCGTCGGCTCGTCCGCCAGCAGCACATCGGGATCACTCACCAGCGCGCGGGCGATGGCGACGCGCTGCTGCTGCCCGCCCGAAAGCTCTGCCGGGGTGTGGTCGGCCCAAGGGAGCAGGCCCACCTTGTCGAGCGAGCGTTCCGCCGCGATGCGCCGCGCCTTCTTGGTTTCGCCGCGATAGAGCAGGGGCAGCTCGACATTCTCTAGCGCGGTAGTGCGCGCCAGCAGGTTGAAGCCCTGGAACACGAAGCCGAGATAGCGCCGCCGCAGCAGGCTGCGCTGGTCTCGCGAGAGCGCCTGCACTTCTACCCCGCGGAATTTGAACACCCCGCTGGTGGGCACATCGAGACAGCCGAGAATGTTCATCGTGGTCGATTTGCCCGACCCCGATGGCCCCATCACCGCAACGAAATCTCCCCGGTCGATGGTGAGGTTTACGCCTTTCAGCGCACGGAATGCCGCCGGGCCGGTGCCGAAGACCTTGGTGATGCCTTCAAGCTGGATCAGCGCGCCTGCCGAGCGGTCGCGCTCGTCGCGTTCTTCTTGATTGAGGGGGCGGGACGCCATCGGTTTGCGCCTATCCGCCCGTCGCCGCCTGGATGCCGGTGACGACTTCCATATCGGCGGTCAGCTCTTCCGAAGTGACGACAGTAAAGCGCCCGTCGCTCTGTCCGGTGACCACTTCGATTGCCCGCAAGGTGCCGTCAGCTTCGACAACGTGTACCCGCTGTCGGCTGCCGACGCCGATGCTGGCATCGTCATTCTCTTCAAGGCCGAATTCCGGATCGCTGAACACTCCGCCCGCTTCCTCTTCCTCGTCTGGCGTAAAGCGCAGCGCAGCATTGGGCACGAGCAATTGCCTGCCGGTGCTTTGTGTGGCGATGGTTGCGGTTGCCGTCATGCCGGGGCGCAGCAGGCCGTCATCATTGCCGACGATCAGCCGCGCTTCATAGCTGACGACTTGCTGGCCCTGCGCCGACTGCGCCTGTCCGGTGGTGGCGATATTGTTGGAGGCGAGGTCTACCCGCTCCACCGTCGCGGGGAAGCGGCGGCCGGGATAGGCGTCGACGGTGAAGTTTGCTTCCTGACCGGCTTCGACCTGGCCGACATCCGCCTCGTCCAGATTGACCCGCAACTGCATCGTCGCAAGGTCTTCGGCGAGTACGAACAGGGTCGGCGTGTTGAAGCTGGCGACCACGGTCTGCCCCGGCTCCACTTGCCGGGCGAGGACCACGCCCGACACCGGTGAGCGGATGGTGGCGCGGTCGAGGCTCACCTGCGCGGTCGAAAGCTGCGCGCGCGCGGCGGCGACATTGGCCTGCGCGGCGGCGACGCTGGCGCGGCCACGGTTCACGGCGGCGCGGGCAAGGTCGATCTCGGCAGCCGAGGGCACCCGCCCATCGGACAGCCGCTGCACTTCGAGCAGGCGGTTGAGCTGCGCGAGGTCGCCGTCGAGCGTCGCCTGCGCTTGTCCGACCTGCGCCTGCGCGGCGTTGAGATTAGCGCGGGCCTGCTGGATCTGGTCGCTGATGACTTCGGTGTTGATGATTGCCAGCACCTGCCCGCGCTCCACCCGGTCGTTCACATCGACCAGCACGCGGTCAATCCGGCCCGAAACTTCGGAGCCGACTTCCACCTGGTTGGTCGGGCGCAGACTGCCGGTGGCGGTCACCGAGAGATCGAGCGAACGCTCTTCCACTTCGGCGGTGATGTAATTGGGCTGCTGCTCCCCACCCGAGAACGCAATGCTGGCGCCAACCAGGGCGAGAATGATGATCGCCAGCAGCCACCAGCGTTTGCGCTTGTACCATTTCTTCGGCTTCGCGCTGTCGAGATAGTCGGCGATGTCGTTGCCATCAGTGGCGATGGCGGTGTCACTCGTGCTCATTCGGCATTCCCGTCAGTGGGCTGGGCGGACGCGCCGGCCAGCGGAAAATCGTAATCTGCAGCGTTCCAGCCACCGCCCAATGCCTGCGTCAGGCGGACAAAGGCCACGGCGCGGTCGGCTTGGGCTGCCACCAGCTGGTTCTGCGCGGACAGCAGCTGGTTTTCGGCAGAGAGGACATTGCGGAAATCGGTCAACCCCGCCTGATACTGGCTGCGCGCCAGCAGCGCCGACATATCGGCGGCATCCAGCGCCTCTTCGTTCAGCGCCACCCGCTCGTTCGCGGTGCGCTGGTCAACCGCGGCGGTTTCCACATCTTCCAGCGCGTTGAGGATCGCCTGCTCCCACGATGCGAGCGAAGCGCGGGCTCCGGCTTCGGCGCTGTCGACCTGCGCCTGCGTGCGCCCACCATCGAAAATCAACTGGCTGACGCTGGCAAAGACATTGCCCGTGATGACGTCAAAGATGCTTTCCAGCGGGTTGGAGCCGGTACCGATCGAACCGGTCAGCCGCACCAGCGGCAGCAACTGCGCGCGGGCAATGCCGATGCGCGCGCTGCTGGAAAGCAGGGTCGCTTCGGCCGCGCGCACATCGGGGCGGCGGCGTAGCACGTCGGCAGGCGCGGCGAACCCGGCGAGTGCGGGCGGATTGGGCACCGGCGCCGCGCTGCTGGCGAGGATGGCATCGAGCACGCGGCCCGGCGGTTCGCCGATCAGCGTCGAAATGGCGTTGGCCGTGCCCGTCAGGCTGGCTTCGAGCGCGGGGATTTGCGCCGCTGTTTGCGCCCGCTGCGCGCGTGCTTGCTCGACATCGAGGCTACTCACTAGCCCGGCCTGGTTCCGCCAGCGGGCGATTTGCAGATTGTCGTCCTGATAGGCCAGCGTCTCGCGCGTCAGTTGCAATTGCTGCGCGGTGGCGCGGGCGTTGATGGTGGCGATGGCGACTTGGCCGACGATCAGCCGCTGCAAATCGGCGAGCGAATATCCGGCGCTCGCCAGATCAGCCTCGGCAGCGCGCACCCCGCCGGAAATCTGGCCGAACAGGTCAAGCTCCCACCCCGCATCGGCACCGATATTGAAGCGCACATCCTCGTTCGACAGATTGCCCGCGCTGGTGGACACGCCGCCACTGCCGCTCACGCTGGGCAGATAGCCCGCGCGCGCCTGCACCAAAGATGCGCGCGCCTGATCGAGCCGCGCGGCGCTGACGGCAAGATCGCGGTTTTCGAGAATCGCCTGCTCGACAAAGCGGTCAATCAGCGGATCGCCCAGTTGCGTCCAGTATTCGGTGATATCGGCGGTGATCGGCGTGGGATCGCTCTGCGCCCAGCTTTCGGGCACGGCGATAGAAGGCGTCGGCACTTCCACCGCGCGCGGCGTGGCGCAGGCGGCCAGCGCCAGCAGGGCAGGGGCGAGCACCAAGGGCCGCGCCGCTGTGCCTGATCGAACCATGTACGAAAGCCCCCTGATATTGCGTCCCTTCCCGTGCTTAGCGCGTGTTGGGCAATGCACCAACCGCGACTTATCCAGAGCCTGCCGCTCCCGCCAAGCCGTGGATTTTCAGCAACAAAGCTGCCTTGCCCTACGCACCAACGCCAGTCCCCCATCCACCAAGCGCCGACAATTATCGACCAAACTGTATTGTGGGAGTAATACGCCAGTGTCGCAATTTCTGCCGGAATGCAAATAGGCGGTTGCTTTGCATGGCGGAAATGGGGAGAACGCGCATCCGAAACAAAGTGTGCGTTGGCACGCGCCTTGTGACTGGCGGAGGGGGTTTCGCACACAAGGTTGAATGGTCCGGTTCGCTTGCCAAGCATCGGATGCTTCCCCCAATGAACGGGTTTGAGTTCGAACGGACTATGCGCGCCCTTGCCAGACTGATTGCCGTATGCGGGTGCCTTGCGCTCTCTGCCGGGCTGAGCGCGCAGGAGCGGCAGGAATTGCCGCCTGCAGCTGGCCCTATGGATGGCCCCGTCTACGGCCCGGTCGCGGGCCCGGTTTATGGCCCCACCGCCGCGCAACCTGCTCCGGCATACGGGGCGACGCCCGCCGCGATTCCCGATCCGCTTGATCTGGCGGCGCGGATTGCCGCGAACACGCATCCGCTGGTGGATGCCGCCACCGCCGAATCCAGTGCCCTAGATGCCGAGCTGCGTGGGGCCCGCTTCCGCCGCTATCCCAGCGTCTCGGTGGAGGCGCTGCTGGCTACCGAAGGCTCGTCCTTCTCCGATCAGGACGGGTTCGCGCTCAACGCCACGCTCGAACAGCCGCTCTGGACAGCGGGACGGATCAATAACGAGATCGATCGCGCCCGCGCCTCCTCCCGTGTCGGGCGAGACCGGATTGACGAGGCCGAGCGGGATATCGTGCTGCGGGTCGTCGCCGCCTATTACGACTATGTGCTGGCAGCGGAGCGGGTCACCGTGCTCGAAGCGAGCCTTGTGGAACATAACGAACTGCTCGCCGCCATTGGCCGGCGGGTGGCGCAGGAAGTCTCGCCGCGTTCCGATTACACGCTGGGCCTGTCGCGCACCGCTCAGGTCGAACTCGATCTCGCCAGCACGATGGAAGCGCGCGACACCGCGCTGATCCGGCTGACCGAGCTGACCGGCGGGGTGGAGGTCGATCCGCAAATGCCGCCGCCCGGCGTCTCGCGCTCGCTCCCCGCTGAGGAGGTCGCGCTCGCCGATGCGCTCGGATGCAGCCCCAGCCTGGCGGCGCTGACCAATCTCATCACCGTTGCCGAAGAGCAGCGCGATATCGCCTATTCCAGCCTGTGGCCGCAATTGCTGCTGCAAGTCTCGCAGAACGAGATCACCGGCACCCGTGCCGCCGTGGTGCTGCGCGCGCAGCTTGGCCCGGGCAATGCGCAATTGCGCGCGGTAGAAGCGGGCGATGCGCGGATTACCCGTGCGCTCGCCGAGTTTTCCGAAACCGAGCGGGTTCTGCGCGAACAGCTCCGCCGCGATTATGTGCTGGTGCGCGCTGCCGAGCGGCGGATCGAGGCGGGCGTGCTCGCCACCGATGCGGCTGACCAGATCATCGCCAGCTACCAGCGGCAATTTATCGCCGGGCGGCGCAGCTGGCTCGATGTGATGAATGCGGTGCGCGAAGCGGCCAATGCGCGGCTGTCGGAAAGCGATGCGCGGGTTAGCGCGGCGGCGGCCACCGCGCGCATTCTGGCGCTGTCCTGCCGCTGGCAACCCGAAGCAGGGGTGGGCGCGCCATGAGCGACGGCACCGCAGAAACCGCGATCCGCAATTTCGCCCGCGCCACGGGGAAGCCGCTGGCACCGCAATGGAACGCGGAATTACAGGGTGAAAACCTGCCCGACGGCGTGGATGCTTTGGCCGGGATCCTCGGCAGAATCGGCTGGCAGCCCGCGCGCCGTATCAAAGGCCGCCCGCGCCCCGACCAGTTCCCGCTCATCGTTTTTGACGAAACCGTCGGCTGGGCCGTGGTGCGGCAATGGGATGGCGAAGAGGTGATGTCGCTGGTGGGCGAGCGCGGCGTGCTGCCGTTCGACCACGAACAGATATTCTTCACCGTCAACATCCCCGATCCGCTGGCCAAAGATGCAGGCGGCGCGGCGGCGGTGTTCTGGCGCGCGATCAAGCGCCGCAAGCAGCCGCTGGTGATGGCAGGCCTCGCCACGGTGTTCGCCAACCTGCTGACGCTGGCGACCTCGCTCTATTCGATGCAGCTGTATGACCGCGTGATTCCGCTGGCGAGTTACGACACGCTGATCGTGCTCACCGCCGGTGTTGCCTTCGCGCTGCTACTCGATCTGGTGCTGCGGAGCTTGCGCGCGCTGCTGATCGAGCGCGAGGCGCAGGATATCGATGCCGAGGTCAGCGAGTTTTTCTTCGCGCGGGCGCAGGCGATCCGGCTTGATGCGCGCCCGCCGGGGATCGGCACCATGGCCAGCCAGCTGCGCGGGCAAGAGCAAGTGCGGCAGGTCATGTCCTCGGGCTCGCTGTTCATGCTCGCCGATCTGCCGTTCGCGATCTTCTTTATCGTCGTCATCGCGACGATTGGCGGCCAGCTGGCGTTGGTGCCCATCGTCAGCCTGCCGATTGCCATGCTGCTGGCGTTTATCCTCAGCCGGATCATCCGCAACGGTACCGACCGCGCGCAAGTGAGCGGCAACCGCAAGAACGGGATGCAGGTCGAATCGCTCGACGCGACCGAGACGATCAAGGCCAATCGCGGCGGCTGGTTCATGATGGGCCGCTGGAATCGCCTGGTGCGCGAAATCCATCACTACGAACTGCCGGTGAAGAAGGCCTCCTCGGTTGCCGGATCGCTGTTCTCCACGCTGCAACAGACGGCCTATGTCGCGCTCATGGGCTGGGGTGCGTTCCTTGCTTCGCAGGGCGAAATCACCACCGGCGCGCTGCTGGCCTGTTCGATCATTGCCGGGCGCATCAACGGCCCGCTGGTGGCGCAGCTGCCCAATCTGATCGTGCAATGGGGCTATGCGAAGTCTTCTTTGAAAGCGCTCGATTCGATCATGGCGCTGCCGCTCGACGCATCGAGCGGTGCAGGCGCCCTGCGGCCCGACAATTTGCAGGGCGGCTATGCCTTGAAAGATGTCGCCTTCGGCTATGCCGGAGCGCAGCGCGCGGCCTTGCAGATCGAATCGCTCAAGATCGAACCGGGCGAACGGGTCGCGGTGATCGGCGGCATCGGCTCGGGCAAATCTACGCTCATCAAGCTGCTGAGCGGGCTGTATATGCCGCAACAGGGCAGCGTGCTGCTGGCCAATCTTGATCTGGGGCAAGTGGCGGAAGACATTACCCGTCGCCACATCGGCTACGTCACGCAGGACGCGCGGCTGATCAACGGCACCTTGCGCGACAATCTGGCGATGGGCATCGGCGATGTGACCGATGAAGAGATTATGGAAGTCGCCCGCCGAACGCGGCTCGACGCGATGATCGCTGGCCAGCAGGACGGGCTGAGCCTGCAAATCCAGGAAGGCGGGCGCGGCCTGTCGGGCGGGCAGCGCGCGATGGTGGGCATCAACCGGCTGTTGCTGTCCGAACCCAAAATCTGGCTGCTCGACGAGCCGACCGCCGCGCTGGACGAGGCGACCGAAACCGCTGCGCTGGGGGCGATCTTCGCGCAGCTCGAAGCCGATTCGATCCTTGTCATGGTGACGCACAAGATGAAGCTGCTCGAACGGTTCGACCGCATTATCGTGATGGCGAACGGCCAGATCACCAAGGACGGTTCTACCGAAAGCTTCAAACAGGAATTGCAGGCGCGCGCGGCGCAGGCCAGAGGGCCGGGGTCAGCTTCGGGCGCAGCTTCAGTCAAGCCAGCCGCTACCGAGGGCACGATCACCGCATCGGTCAAAGGCAGGAAATTGTCATGAGCCGCTTTCGTACCTCGCACTGGATCATCCTGACCATCGCGGTTTGCGTGGCGGGCTTTGTCGCCTGGTCGCAATGGGCCGAGCTCGATCAGGTGACCCGCGCGCCGGGCCGCGTTGTACCTTACGCCCGCGTGCAGGTGGTGCAGAGCGAGGAAGGCGGCGCGATTTCCCGCATTCTGGTGCGCGAGGGCGATTATGTCGAAGCGGGGCAATTGCTGGTCGAACTCGATACGGTGCAGCTGACCGCGGGCGTGGCCGAAGCGCGGGGCCGCGTGGCGGCGCTCGAAAGCCGGATGGCGCGGATCGATGCCGAACTGTTCGACAAGCCGCTGAGCTTTCCTGTCAGCCTCAACGATTTTCCCGAATTCACCGCCAACCAGCGGCAGCTTTACGAGCGTCGCCGCGCGGCGCTGGTCGCCGAAACGGGATCGCTGCGGGGCATGGCCGACTTGCAGCAGGAAGAGCTCGATCTGAATATGCCGCTGCTGGAAACGGGCGATGTCGCGCGGTCCGAAATCATCCGGATGCAGCGCGCGATTGTCGAGACGGAAGGGCGCATTTCGAATATCCGCGCGCAATATATCCGCGATCTGCAAACCGAATTCGCGCAGACCGAGGAAGAACTGGTCGCCGCGCAGCAATTGCTCACCCAGCGGCAGGATAGCTTGCGCGGGGCATCGTTGACCGCGCCGACCGATGGGATTGTGAAGAATGTCCGCTTCACCACCGTGGGCGGCGTGCTGCGCCCGGGTGACGAGGTGCTGCAAATCGTGCCGACGGGCGAACGGCTGATCGTCGAAGCGCAGGTGCCGCCGCGCGATATCGCCTTTGTCTCGCTGGGCCAGCGCGCGCGGGTGAATTTCGACGCCTATGACAGCGCCGTCTATGGCAGCGGCGATGGCGAAGTGGTGTTCATCAGCCCCGATACGTTGTCGGAGGAAGGAGCGGACGGCACGGTCAACATCTATTACCGCGTCAATTTGGAAGTCGACACCGCCACCATGCGCCCGCGCAACGAAGGCGAGCGGATCGATCTTCAACCGGGCATGACCGCCACGGCGGAAATCCTGACCGGCAGCCAGACAGTGTGGGAATATCTGACCAAGCCGCTGCTCAAAACCACGCGGCAATCGATGCAGGAGCGTTAGTGATCGATTACCCTTACCACACCCGTCTGTCCTGAGCTTGTCGAAGGACTGCTTTTTTCTTTCGACTAAGCGCCAAGTTTCAGAAGAAAGTGCAGCCCTTCGACAAGCTCAGGGCAGTCGGGTTTCTTGTGATTGCGCGTATTGCATAAGTTGCGAAGCCCAATACTCCGCCCCGCGTCGCTCCGCTTCCTCTGGCGGTATCGTTGCCACTGCTTCCACCAGTCGCGCCAGATTGTCGGGAGACAAAGCAGCCAGCGGCTCCACATACACGCCAATCGTGAACACGATCGCGCCCGTTTGCGGCAGGCGTCGCAGGGTCTGCCGCTCGCTGCGCACGAACAGTGTCTCGCCCGCATTCTCCGCCGTCACGCCCGCAAAGGTGACCGATTGCGGCTCGGTATCGATCCAGCGCAGCGCAGGGGTGGGCGCGACGAACCAGTTGCAGCGCCCGAAAATCCTCCCGGGTTTGAGCGAGGCCATAAAATGGTCGACCCCGCTCGCCAATTGCTCGGCATAGCCGTGGATTGGCTTGTGCAAACCGATCAGCGGCTGGCCCATCTTGTCCGCCGGATGCCAGTCGGTGGGAAATGCCACCGCCGCACCTGCCAGCCGGTAGACACCCGCAGCATCGGGCATGAGCAGACACATATCCTCCCACGCTGCACGCGCGGCACCTTCCAGCCCGACAGTAGTGCCGAGCATCACCGCCAGTTCCGCCCCCGCATTTTGCGCGCAGGCCATCACCTGCACGCTATCAGGAAGCGCATCGAACGCCGCCGCGCGCGCGGCGAGATCAGGCTCGGGCTGCAACCACTCGCTTTCGGAAAGCGCCGCCAGCCCCATCCGCAAAGCCCCGCCGCCGCGCGCCTTGGGTAGCAGCGCGTTGACGCCAAAGCCAAGGCGCGGCTCAGTCTGCGCGCGCATCCCGTGTCACCCGATGTGCGAATTCCGCAATATCCGCCAGCACCGGCGCTTTGTCGCGGAAGGGGCGGGAGATGGCGGTGATGATCTCGATATGGTCTATGTCTGCATAGACCACCATCTCCGCCTCCACCCCCGCAGCCGTGAGCCGCGCGCGCAAGGCTTCGGAATTGCGCGGTTTGACCGTGGTGTCGATATCGCCGGTCAGCAGCAGCGCGGGTGGCGCGGTTTCGTCGGCATAGGTCACCGGCTGCGTCTCCAACGGCTGCGGCCACTGGCTGAAGGCGGCAATGGTTGAGTCGGTATCGAAGGGATAGAAATCATACGGCCCCGCCAGCCCGACAAAGCCCGCCACCGCGTCGCGGTCGTCGCCCAGCCATCGCGGATCATGCGCCAGCATCGCACCATTATACGCCCCTGCTGAATGCCCGCCAATCACGATCCGCTCCCCGTCGCCGCCAAAGCGCGCGATATTGCCGCGCACCCAGCGGAAGGCCGCCGCGCTATCCTCGACAAAACCGGGAAAGCGCACTTCGGGGACGAGACGGTAATCGGCAATCACGACGACAAATCCCTGCGCCGCCAGCGCCCGCCCAACCCAGCTATAGCCGCTTCGCGTCCCACTGTTCCAGCTGCCGCCATAGAGCCAGAAGATCACCGGGCGGCTGCCGTCTGAGGCTGTGGCGGGGGCGTAGATGTCGAGCTGCTGGAGCGGATGCTCGCCATAGGCGATCCCTTCCGCGATCAGCGCACTGCCCGCGTCCTTGGGCACCAGTGCATCGAAGGTGCGCAATCGGTCATAGTAAAAGGCAGAGCCGATGGCGACCAAGGCGATGAGGGGGAGGGCGAGTAGGTAGCGCATGGCTTGCGTTTCGGTGAGGGGAGGCGGGAGGTCAACTGCCAGAGTTTCGATTTACGCCTATGACGCAATCTCCTAGGGCGAGATCTATGACACAAGCACCCCTCGCAGGCATGAAAGTCGTCGAGCTCGCGCGTATTCTTGCGGGGCCGTGGGCAGGGCAGGTGCTCGCCGATCTGGGGGCGGAGGTCGTCAAGGTCGAAAGTCCTGAAGGCGACGATACCCGCAAATGGGGGCCACCCTTTATCGAGCGCGCGGATGGCAGCCAGGACGCTGCCTATTTCCATGCCGCGAACAGGGGCAAGTCCTCGATCATCGCCGATTTCGCTGATCCGGCCGACCTGGCCCGCGTCAAGGCCATGATCGCCGACGCCGACGTCGTGATCGAGAATTTCAAACTGGGCGGCCTCGCCAAATTCGGCCTCGACTATGCCAGCCTTGCAGAGGCGCACCCGCGCCTCGTCTATTGTTCGATCACCGGCTTCGGGCAGGACGGGCCCTATGCGCCGCGCGCGGGATATGATTTTATCATTCAAGGCATGAGCGGGATCATGGATTTGACCGGCGAACCCGATGGCGCGCCGCAGAAGATCGGCGTCGCCTATGCCGATATTATGACCGGGCTTTACGCCGTGATCGGCATCCAGGCGGCCTTGCGCCAGCGCGATGTGACGGGGCGCGGGCAACTGGTCGATATGGCGCTGTTCGACGTGATGGTCGGCACGCTCGCCAATCAGGCGATGAACTATCTGGCGAGCGGGCAGGAGCCCAAGCGACTGGGCAATGCCCATCCCAATATCGCGCCGTATGAAGCATTCCGCGCACAGGACGGCTGGCTGATCGTGGCGGTGGGGAACGACCGCCAGTTCGAACGCCTTTGCGCAGTGATCGATCTGCCCGCCCAAGAGGAATGGCGCAGCAATGCCGGACGGGTGGCGCACCGCTCGGCGCTGTCGGCTGCCATTACGCGCCGCATCGCCGGATGGGCGCGCGACGATCTGCTGGCCCGGCTCGAAGCGGTGGGCGTGCCTGCCGGGCCGATCAATACGGTGGCACAGGCGCTATCCGATCCGCAGATTACAGCGCGGGGCATGGTGGCGGAGCTGGACGAGGGCATTCGCGGCCTGCGCACGCCGATCCGCTTCTCTGACGCGGAATTGGCGGTGGGCAAGGCTTCGCCCGCTTTGGCAATGAAGGACAGCTGATACGGTCGGCGCCGCCGCTGCCAGCACCCAAAGAGCGCATAGAAAAAGGGCCAGAGGATTGCTCCTCCGGCCCTTTTCTTATGCCATTGGCTGGCAGTGATTACATGCCCGAACCCGGGCCGTAGGTCACTTCCACGCGGCGGTTCTGCAGCTCGCGGACACCGTCAGCGGTGGGAACGCGGTTCTGCGATTCGCCGAAGGCTTCGCTCATGATGCGAGCAGCCGGGATGCCGCGACCGGTGAGGTACTGCTGCACAGCGGCGTTACGACGCTGCGAGAGGCCCACGTTGTACTGCGTCGAACCCGAACGGTCTGCGTGACCGGCGAGCATGACGCGAGCGGTGCCGCAGTTGCTGTAGGCGCTGACGGCGCTGTTGAGCACGTTGGCAGCTTCCGGCGTGATGGTCGATTCGTCCCAATCGAAGAACACGATGTACGGGCCGGTTTCGCACGGCTGAACCGTCGGCTGCGTCGGCTGAACCGGGCGCGGTGCCACCACAGGCGGAGTAACCTGACGCGGAGGCTCGACTACCACCGGCGGGACAACGGGCGCGTCACCACCAAGGAAGAAGCGGATACCGATCGAGCCGAGGTGCTGCACGGGATCGGTTTCCAGCGTTGCGGGAAGCAGAATGTTGTCCAGCGCGGCTTCGTCGAACAGGCGGCGATACTTGTATTCCGCGAACAGTTCGGTGTTCTCGCCCAGATTGCCCGACAGGCCGACAATGCCCTGATAGGCGAAGGTCGTGTCTGCATCGTTGACCACGGACACGCCGCCGGGCGCATAGTCCACGTCGATCGCGTAGATACCGGCGCCAGCGCCGATATAGGGCGAAACCGAACCAAGGTCGAAATCATACAGGATGTTGAGGAACGCGCCGATGCTTTCCACATCGCCGGTTGCATCAGCCAGCAGTTCGCCAACCGAGGTGCCGGTGAAAGCGCCGCGGGTCAGGATGTTGGCATCCGGATCTTCGATCAGCACGCCGCCGATGCGCAGATCGCGGTGATATTCGAGATCGTAGGCAACATAGCTGCCTTCGAGTTCGATACGCAGACCGCCGTCAAACGCGTAACCGATCTGGCCGCCAACGTTCCAGCCGAGATCGGCATTCGTTTCGAACGAATAGCCGGTGCCGCTGGGGATCGCGGGATAAGCACCGATCGTGGTTGCATCGATATCTGCCGTGGTGACACCATTGTTGGTGACGTTTTCAGCAGTGGCAACGCCGCCGCTGATGGCAATATACGGGTCTGCATGGGCAGCACCCGGTACGGCAAGCGCCACTACGGACGCCGAGAGCAGTAGTTTCCTCATTGTGTTTCCTTCACATTTCACACGGCCAATCTTTGACCGCGCTATACCATCGCAATTGCCTTAATGCCCTAACGTTCCGCAACTGCGAAGTAAAATTTTTGTTCACTTTTTGCGACGTTGCGAATTTGTCACAGTTTACGCACTGGAGAACGCTCAAAAGGCGGAAATACCGGTAATCGCCCGCCCCAGAATCAGCGCGTGCACGTCATGCGTGCCTTCATAGGTGTTCACGGTTTCGAGATTCGCCATGTGGCGCATCACTTGATATTCGCCGGAAATCCCGTTCCCGCCATGCATATCGCGCGCGGTGCGTGCCATGGCAAGCGCTTTGCCGACATTGTTGCGTTTCACCACGCTGATCATCTCCGGCGCGAATTTGCCTTCATCCATCAACCGCCCGACGCGCAGGGAGCCTTGCAGGCCAAGGGCAATCTCGCTCGCCATATCGGCCAGTTTGAGCTGGTAAAGCTGCTTGGACGCAAGCGGGACGCCGAACTGGTGGCGATCAAGGCCATATTGCCGCGCCGCATGATAGCAGAACTCGGCGGCCCCCATGCTGCCCCACGAAATGCCGTAGCGCGCGCGGTTGAGGCAGCCGAACGGGCCTTTCATGCCTTCCACATCGGGCAGCAGCGCACCGGCGGGCAGTTTCACCTCGTCCATCTGGATCATGCCGGTGGTGCTTGCGCGCAAAGAGAGCTTGCCGCGAATCTTCGGCGCGTCCAGCCCCGCCATGCCCTTTTCGAGCACGAAGCCGCGCACCTTGCCGCCATGCGCCTCTGACTTCGCCCAGACGACGAAGACATCGGCGAAGGGCGCGTTGGAAATCCATGTCTTCGCGCCGGAAATCGAATAGCCGTCGCCATCCTTTTTGGCATAGGTGCGCATTCCCGCGGGGTCGGAACCGGCATCGGGTTCGGTCAGGCCGAAGCAACCGATCAGTTCTCCGCTGGCGAGGCCGGGAAGATATTTGCGGCGCTGTTCATCCGAACCATAGGCGTGGATCGGATACATCACGAGGCTCGACTGCACGCTCGCCATCGAGCGGTAACCGCTGTCCACCCGTTCGATCTCGCGCGCGACAAGACCATAGGCGACATAGCTCGCGCCCGATCCGCCGAATTCCTCGGGGATCGTCACGCCGAGCAGGCCTGCCTGCCCCATCAGCGGGAACAGTTCGGGCGTGTCCGCCTCTTCGGCATAGGCCTCGATCACGCGCGGCTGCAGCTCGCTTTGCGCAAAGCCGTGCGCCGCATCGCGCACCATGCGTTCCTCTTCGGTCAGCTGGTCGTCGAGATTGAAGGGGTCGGCCCAATCGAAGGGAACCATACCGGCCATAAAACTAGTCTCCTTTGAAACCGCCTGTAGGTTTTCAGCGCGGGCGGAGCAAGGCGGGATATCGGCCGTGGGCGCGCAACGGATGCGCGCTCAAAGTTTGCCGAAGCGTGCTTCGTATCCGGCGAGATCGTCAGCGGCGAGAAGCTGCGCTTGCGCCACCCAATCGTCGCGGCGGATGCGGCCTTCGAAGCGGCCGAGTGTTGCATCGATCCGGTCGATATCGGCATCGCTCCAGGCGGCGATTTGCGCGAAGCTGGTGACGCCCTGTTCGGCGAGCAGGGTGACAAGCTTCGGCCCGACCCCTTTGATACGGCGCAAGTCGTCGCCCTCGCTGCCCGCTTGCGCTGTCGGCGCGGCAGCCATTTCCCTGATCGCTTCGCGCGCCGGAACCGCTGCGCCTGCCTCGGCATCGGCAGCGGCAGGTGCGGCGGCGACCGCGTCGGAATTGGCCGTTGCCGAAAGCGGTCCGGGCGAGGATGAGGGCGCGTCCTTTGCTACCGCAGCGGGCGCGTCGATCAGCGCCTGGTTGCGCTTGGCACCGCCGGTTGCGTCGGGCTTGTCCTCGATCTCCACGCGGGTTTTGCGGTTGGCGCTGAAAATCCACCAGGCAATGACAAGGCCCAGCACAAAGGCGGCGAGCACCAGATACCAGTATTCTGCAAGCAATTCAGGCATGGGCGAGTTCCGTTAGAGTGAATATCAGCCGCGCGCCCAGATGATCCAGCCAAGGCCCAGCCCGATCGCATAGGCGACCAGCATCAGCACCAGCACTTCCATCCAGATCGGCATGATTTGTCCTTTACAGGAAGGGCGGGCGGCTGCGCAACCGTGTCGGCGCGCGGTCAGCGGGGCGCCGGCGTATCGACGGGGGTGGGCACGATCGGCTGGGTGGCGAGCACCGAGAATTCGATCCGCCGGTTGGCCGGATCGCCCGGCGGCAGGCCTTCCACCGGAACACGCGAGCCAACCCCGCGCGCCCGCAAGCCGTCTGCCGGAATGCCTCGCTGGATCAATGCCGCGCGCACCGCTACCGCACGCTCGGTCGACAGGGCGAGATTGCCCGGTTCGGCGCCGGAATTGTCGGTGTGGCCGGTGATCTGGATAATCGCGCCAAGGCAGGGGCGCAGCGCGCCCGCCACTTCGGCGATCAGCGCCGCGCTGGCGCGATCGAGTCGGCTCGAACCTTCTTCAAAGCGGATGCTGCGCGCGCGCAGCAGTGCCTGCACGTCCTCCTGGCAATGCAGCGGCTGGTATTGCGCAGCGCCGCTTTCGGCCAGCATATTGCCATCGGCCCAGCGTATGCCCGCCGTGCCGGGGACGGCGGCGACCGCGCGCGCAATTTCGGCGCGGGTTTGTTCGCTCAAACCTTCCGCCCCCACCAGAATCGGATGGCGGCTGGGACTGCCGCCGGGCGAAACATAGAGTGCGCGCACATTCTCCGTGCCCCCCGCATCTGCAATCGCCGCCGCCGCCTGCGCCTGCATCCCGGCGGCGAGGCCCACCGCGCTGGCTCCGCCGACAAAGCGGGCGAGCAAAAATATGGCGAAGACGCCAAGCGCGATGGCGACCAAGGGGCGGCGGAGGAAGGACATAGTCTTGTCCTTAGCCGCGCCTATCCACTTTCGTCGAGTCAGCGTTCGTCGAGCGTTTCCGCAAGGGCTACCAGCTGGAGGAATTCCTCGCGCCAGAAACCGTCCTGATTGCCCGCCAGACGCGCGACATCGGCAAAAGTGAAATCACCCATCAGCGCGTCGCCACGCAGAAGCTGGCCATAGGCCGCCACCGCGCTGGCAAAGGCCATATCGCCGCGCGGGCGGCCCGCACGGGTCAGCATGGTCGCGGGCAGCGGCTGCTCGATCAGCCGCGAGCTGTCCTCGCCCGGCAATTTGTAGCGCAATTGCACAAAGGCCATTTCGTCGAGCATATTCTGCGGCACTTCGGGCTGGTCGGCGTAGCGGCGCGGGCGGATCCAGCCGTCCGCGCCCGCAGGCACCACCTCGTAAATCGCGGTTACCTGATGGCTCGCCCCGATTTCGCCTGCATCGACCGCGTCATTGTCGAAATCCTCTTCGCGCAGCGCGCGGTTTTCGTAACCAATCAGGCGATATTGCGAAACGAGCGCCGGATTGAATTCAACCTGTATCTTCACATCATGGGCGATGGTGAACAGTGTCGATTCCATCTCTTCGGACAGCACCTTCTGCGCTTCCATCGCCGAATCGATATAGGCGTAGTTGCCGTTCCCGTGATTGGCGATCTGCTCCATCAACGCCTCGTTGTAATTGTCCGTGCCGAAGCCGAGCGTGGTCAGCGTGATGCCCGAATCGCGCTGCTGCTCGACCAGTTCGACCAGCGCATCGCGGCTGGTGGTGCCGACATTGAAATCGCCATCAGTGGCAAGGATCACGCGGTTGATCCCATCCTCGATAAAGCTGGAACGCGCGACATCGTAGGCGAGCTGGATGCCGGCTCCCCCGGCGGTTGAGCCGCCCGCACGCAGATTGTTGATCGCGCGGCGGATGGCAGCCGCGTCATTGGTCGGCTCCAGCACCACTCCGGCGGCCCCTGCGTAAACGACGATGGAGACGCGGTCTTGCTCCTGCAATTCGCCCGCCAGCTGGCGCATCGCGGCCTGCACCAGCGGCAGTTTGTCCGCGCTGCCCATGCTGCCCGAGACATCGAGCAGGAAGACGAGATTGGCGGGCGGGCGCTCATCGCGCGGCAGATCGTATCCGCGCAGGCCAATGCGCAGCAGGCGGGTGTCCGGGTTCCACGGCGTTACCGCCATGTCGGTGGTGACCGAGAAGGGCTGCAACGGGTCTTCGGGCAGCGGGTAATCATAGCGGAAATAATTGATCAATTCCTCGGTGCGCACTGCCGCGGCAGGCGGCAATTGTCCGCTATTGAGGAAGCGGCGCGCATTGGCGTAAGCACCGGTATCGACATCGACCGAGAAGGTGCTGACAGGCTCGTAAAGCGAGAGCCGCACGGGCGCGACTTCCTCGCCAGCATATTGCTCGCGGCTCGGCTGGGTGGGGACGCGCACGCCGGGGACGACGTGATAGCGCCCAGGTTCGGTCACGGGATCGGTCTCGGGATCGGTGGCCGCAGGGGGAATGGCGACGTTCTCCGTAGTCACCTGACCGCTGGCGAAATCGGCGCTGGATACAACCGCAAGCGGCGCAGCGGAATCCATGTTTTGCTGGCGCATCCGCGTTCCGGTGACCACGATACTCTCGTCGTTTCCGCTGACCGTGGGCGGCGGGGGCGGCGGCGGAGCGGGAGGAGGAGGCGGAGCGGGCGCTGGAGGCGGAACCGAGCTAACCGGATCGCCGCTGTCACCATCAGCCGTCTGGCATCCCGCCAGCGTCGCCACCAGCACCACAGCCATCGCGCTTCCTGCAATTCTCCGCATCAGTCCCTCCTGCGTTGCATTTGTGGTGCAAAATCACAGTCAGGCGGTGAACCGCTTGTGAATGTGGCTCAGCCAGCTGGCGGCGGATTGGCGGGAATGTCCAGCGCGGTGCTCTTCTTGAACAACACCTTGTCTTCCGGCCCAAAGCCGCGTTTCCAGATCACATAGCCATAGGTGGCGAGGATCGCGGGAATGCCGAAAGCCAGCTCCACCCATTCGGGCAATAGGATCACCACTTGCCCCACCAGCACTGCCGCGCCTGTTGCCCACACTAGCGCAAGGCGCAGATTGCCCACCGGTGCTTTGAGCAGGGTCTTGAGCATATGCGCCTTGATCACGCTCGACAGGCCCAGCGCCAGCAGCAAAGCCATCGCCGCACCCGCCGCCATGTAGCCTTCATCCAAAGCGAAGTGCTCCACCAGCAGGATAAGGCCCACGGTCAGCAGCGCCTGCACCACGATCACCCCGGTGGAAATTGCCAGATTGCGCTTCTTGGCGATGTAGACGAGCACGCCTTCGGACACGACCGCCATGCTCGCCACCGCCTCGGCAATCAGCAGCAGCGCGAGCGCGCCCGTGCCGCCGACAATCGCCGGGCCGCCCAGTCCCATGATCGCTTGCCCCGGTATCGCCAGCGCGAGCGCGATGCCCAGTTGCAGGGCGATGATCCAGAAGCCGACTTGCCGGACCTGTTGGGCAATCGCGGCCATATTGCCGGTTTTCAAATTCTTGGTGATGACGGGCGATAGCACCGGTTCGAAACTGGTTTTCAGCTTTTGCGGCAGGCTGGCGATTTCCTTCGCGAAGTAATAAATGCCCACCGCCGTTTCGGACGTGAACAGGCCGAGCAGGAACACGTCGATCAGCCGCGTCCCGCGCTCGATCACATCGGCTCCGGCGAGCGGGAAGGCACGGCTCATCAACCCGCCCAGATATCTGGGGCGCGGCCGCCAGCCTTTGGGCAGGCCATAGCTTTTGAGGAAGGGCCAAGCGGCGGTCAGCAATGCGGCATAGACCGCCGCCAGATAAGCGAGCGCCACCCCGCCATCATTCAATGCAGGGATAAAGAAAAACGCCGCCACCGCGATCGAGCGTGTCCACGGCTCGACAATCGCGCGGGCGCGCACTGTGGTGGCAATGTCGAATTTGTACGCCTGCGCGGCAAGCAGGATTTCGGTCAGCGCGAAAGCCGGGATCGCCGCGATGATAAGAATGTCATACGGCCCACTCATCCCGTTGGGGAAGATCGGGTAGGGGAAGATCAGCAGCAGGGTGACGACCAGCGTTGATACCGTCAACGAGGCGAGAATGCCGTCAAACACCAGATTGGCGGGCCGCTCGCCATCGTCCTCGACGCCGTGGGTGAGCCGCTGCGCAAGGCCGCGCTTTTCGCCCAAAGCGCAGATCAGCGCGAACAGCTCCACCACCACCACGGCAGAGGCGAAACGGCCCATTTCCTCCACGCCATACAGGCGGTAGCCGATGAATAGGAAAGGGATGCCGCCCAGCAACCGGAGGAGGAAACCCAGCGTATTCGTGCGCCCGCCTTTGACCAGCGCGGTCATATCCTCGTGATGCTCGGCAGGGCTGCCTTTGGGATGCGCGGGTTCGCTCAAGCCGTCAGGCCCTCTGCCTTGAGCGGGCGCGCGAGGAGTTCGGCCACCACGTCCTTCGCGGGGCGCCCGGCGAGCAGATGATTGACCGCTTCGACAATCGGCATTTGCACGCCATGTTGCTGCGCAATAGTGGCGAGGATCGGCGCGGTGTGCGCGCCTTCGGCCACGGTGCGTTTGTCCGCCAGCGCCTCTTCCGCGCTCATGCCTTCGCCCAGCGCCTTGCCGAGCGAGAAATTGCGGCTGGAGGTGGAGGAGCAGGTGAGCACCAGATCACCCAGACCACATAGCCCGTTCAGCGTCTCCGCCTTGCCGCCCAGCGCCACGCCGAACCGCAGCATTTCGGCAAAGCCGCGGGTGATCAGCGCGTTGCGGGCGTTCTGCCCCAGCCCGAGCCCGTCGACAACGCCGCAGGCAATCGCCAGCACGTTCTTCACCGCTCCGCCCACTTCCGCGCCCACGACATCGTCCGAATAATAGGGGCGGAAGTTGGGGCGGGCGATGGCGGGGCTCAGCCGCTCCCACTGCGCCGCGCCGCCGCTGCACGCCAGCGTCACCGCGCAAGGCAGGCCGGCGGCGACTTCATGCGCGAAGGTCGGGCCGGAAAGGACGGCGATATCGCTGGCAGGAGCGATGGCGTGCGCAACGTCGTGCATCATCCGCCCGCTGCTCGCCTCGATGCCTTTGGCGCAGAGCACAAGGTCTTGGGGGAATGCGGGGAGCTTCGCCAGCGTTGCGCCCATATGCTGCGCCGGGGTGACGATCAGCAGCGCGTCGCAATCGGCCATATCGGCCAGATCGCCCGTCGCTTGAATACTCGCGGCGAGGTCGGCAGAGGGCAGGTAAAGATCATTGCGGCGGGTCGCATTGATCCGGTCAGCCAGCCCGACTTCGAGCGCCCACAGCTTGACGCTGCGCCCGTCGCTCGCCAGCGCCTGCGCCAGTGCCGTGCCCCAAGCGCCCGCTCCGATTACGCCGATTGTCATGCCTTTACTCCTGCCCCGCGCACCGCTTCCGCATCGGGATCAAGCGGCCAGCGGGGGCGTGCTTGCAGATCGAGCGGATCGGCAGAGAAACCCTCGCGCAAACGCTCGATCCCCGCCCAGGCGATCATCGCCGCGTTATCGGTGCATAAAGCCAGCGGCGGCGCGGTGAAAGCGAGGCCATGCTCGCGCGCCAGCTGCTCCAGCCCGCTGCGGATCGTCTGGTTGGCCGCCACCCCGCCAGCGACAACGAGCGCGGTGACGGGCTGCATGGCTTTCAGCGCCTTGCGCGTGCGATCAAGGATGCAATCGAGCGCCGCCTGTTGGAAGGATGCGGCGATATCGGCGTCAGAATAGCTGAAACCCCGACTGCCCTGAGCCTCCTTTGCCCGCAAAACCGCGCTTTTCAGACCTGCGAAGGAGAAATGCGGCTCCTTGCTCCCTTTCATCGGGCGCGGGAGGTCTACCGCTGCAGCATCGCCCTGCATCGCCAGCCGCTCCACCGCCGGGCCGCCGGGATAGCCGAGGCCCAATATCTTCGCGGTCTTGTCAAACGCTTCGCCCAAAGCATCGTCAATCGTGGTCGCAAGGCGCTGGTATTGCCCGACTCCGGCGACGCGCAAAATCTGGCAGTGTCCGCCGCTCACCAGCAGCAGGGCATAGGGAAATGCGAGCGTGCTGTCGGCCAGACGCGGGCTTAAAGCGTGTCCTTCCAGATGGTTGATCGCCAGCAGCGGCGTGTCGCTGGCCATGGCCAGGGCCTTGGCGGTGACCAGCCCGACCATCACGCCGCCGATCAGACCCGGCCCGGCGGTCGCGGCTATCGCGTCGCAATCGGCGAGCGTCACATCCGCCTCGCGCAGCACTTTTTCCACCAGCGGAGCCAGCCGTTCGGCATGGGCGCGCGCAGCGATTTCGGGCACGACCCCGCCATAGGGCGCGTGCTCGGCCTCCTGGCTGGCGATGGCCTGCGCCAGAATGCGCCGGTCTCCCGTCACCAAAGCGGCGGCGGTTTCGTCGCACGAGCTTTCTATGCCAAGCACCAGTGTCATCGCGCTTCCCCTTAGCCGATGGGGCCGCTAGGGCAAGCAGACGCATGACCCAGACACCGCTCCTGAAACTCGGCACCCGCAATTCCCCGCTCGCCATGGCACAAGCGCATGAGACCCGCGCACGGCTCTGCGCCGCGCATGGTTGGGACGAAAGCGCGGTGGAATTGGTTGATGTGCTGGCAAGCGGCGACAAGGTGCTTGATCGCCCGCTGGCCGATATCGGCGGCAAGGCGCTGTGGACGAAAGAGCTGGATGGCTGGCTGGCGGAAGGGCTGATCGACGCCTCGGTGCATTCGCTGAAAGATGTCGAGACGATCCGCCCGGATATCTTCACGCTCTCCGCCATTTTGCCGCGTGCAGACAAGCGTGACCGGCTTATTGGTGCGGACAGCATCGCGGATTTGGCTGAAGGCGCAATTGTCGGAACGAGCGCGCCGCGGCGGGCGGCGCAATTGCTCCATGCCCGGCCCGATTGCCACGTCGTGATGTTCCGCGGCAATGTCGCCACGCGGCTCGGCAAGCTCAAGGCGGGGGAAGCGGATGCGACTTTCCTTGCGGCGGCGGGATTGGAGCGGTTGGGGCAGGATAGTGTCGGCACGCCGCTCGACGAGAACGACTGGCTGCCCGCGCCATCGCAGGGTGCCATCGCCATCGAATGCCGCGCCGATGACACGAAAGTGCGCGAATGGCTCGCCCCGCTCGACCATGCGCCCAGCCGCGCCGAGGTGCTGGCCGAACGCGCGCTGCTGCTGGCGCTGGGGGGCAATTGCCATTCGCCGATTGCCGTCCTGTGCACGCATGAAGCGGGCGAACTGGCGATGCGCGCCGCGATCTACAGCGCGGACGGAGCAGAAAGGGTCGAGGGCGAAGCGCGCTTTGCCGCAGGCGATATCGACGCAGCAAAGGCCTTGGGCCGCGACCTGTTGGCGCGCGCCAATCCGGCAATCCGCGCCGTTTTTGACGGCGACGCATGATCTTTGTCATCCGGCCCGAACCCGGATTGCAATCGACGCTCGCCGCTGCACGCGAATTGGGACTGGCGGTGATCGGCAGACCGCTATTCGACGTGGTGCCGCTGCGCTGGACAGCGCCCGACGCCGCCGGTTTTGACGGGCTGCTAATCGGCAGCGCCAATGCTTTCCGCCATGGCGGGGAGGGGCTGGAAGGCTTCAAACACCTGCCGGTATACGCCGTCGGTGAAGCGACGGCCGACGCGGCGAGAGAAGCGGGTTTCACCGTCGCCGAGACTGGATCGGGCGGCCTGCAAGGCGTGCTCGACAGTCTTCGCGCACCGCTCCGCCTGCTGCGCCTTGCCGGGGCGGAGAATATCGCGCTGACACCGCCTGCAGGCATCACCATCACCGAATGCGTCGTTTACGAGGTGCGCGCGCTTGCCTTGACCGGCAGCGACGAGGTTAGCCTGCGCGCCGCCAAGCCCTTGGTCTTGCTCCATTCCGCCGCCGCCGCGCGCCATTTTGCCGAAGAGTGCGACCGGCGCGGTCTGGACAAGGCGCGCATTGCGCTCGCTTGCATCGGCCCGCGCGTGGCAGAGGCGGCAGGAACCGGATGGCGCACCGTTCGCGCTGCTCCACAGCCCGATGATGCGGCATTGTTGGCCATGGCCCAACAGATGTGGCAATGATGTAAAACGCTGTCAGACCCCAGGTGAGCCATTAAGGGGATGCTCACCGGTCGCTATGCAGAAGGACGCGATGGAGCAGAATTTCGATTTTCCCACGCCGGATACACAGAGCAAGCCGTCTTTGCTGAAGCCCTTGGCGATCACCGCAGGCGCGGCGCTGGCGCTGGGTGCGGGCGGGATGTGGGCCATTTCCAACAGTGACGGGTTGGGCGAGTTGTTCTCGGTGCGGAGCGAGGCGGAAGCGCCCGCCGCTCCTGCCGATGAGCCGGACGCGACCGAGCCCGAAGCAACTCCCTCTCCAATAGCCACCTCGCCCCAGGAAATTGCGCAGGAAGCGCGCGCGGCTGCCGAGCAGGTCGAACAGGTGGTGGAAACCCAAGGCGGGCTCGACAGCCGGATCGCGGCGCTCGAACAGCGGCTGACGCGGCTCGATCTCCAGTCGCAAGCCGCCGCTGGCAATGCCGCGCGGGCAGAGGCGCTGCTGATCGCTTTCGCCAGTCGCCGCGCGATCGAACGCGGTGCCCCTTTGGGCTATCTGGCCGACCAGTTGCGGCTGCGCTTTGGCGAGGATCGCCCCAATGCGGTGCAGACGATCATCAATGCGGCACAGGATCCGGTCACGCTCGACCAGCTGATCGCGCAATTGTCCGGCCTTGCGCCCGAACTGGATTCGGCGCCGGCAGATGAGGGCGTGTTCACCCGGCTGGGCCGTGAGCTTTCCGAGCTGTTTATTATCCGCCGTGACGATACGCCCTCGCCAGTGGCCGAACGGCGGCTGGAGCGCGCGCGGCTGTTCCTCGAAAGCGGGCGGATCGAGGCGGCGGTGTCGGAAATCCGCAATATGCCCAATGCCGCGATTGCTGCCGACTGGATCGAAGATGCCGAACGCTACGCTGCCGCGCAGCGCGCGCTCGAAACGCTGGAGACAGTGGCAGTGCTCGATCCGCGCGAACTGCGCGACGGTGAGGGTGAGGCGGTGGAGCAACGCAGCCCGGCGGGGAACCAGCGGCGGTAGGGTTCTACCCTTTGAGCAATTCCGGCACTTGCCCGCTCACCCCGCGCGCTTCGTCCATAAACCAGCGTTTGAGCGCGGGTGTGCGCTGCACGCCCGCCATGCCAAAGCGGCGCACCGCGCTCGCCAGCCTGCCGGGGACACCGAAAAGGCGGGTCAGCGTGTCGGTTGCGCCCATCACCATCAGCGAATCGAGCGCGCGCCATTTCTCGTAGCGGGCGAGCAATTGCGCATCGCCCGGATCGAGGCCGATCCGCATCCCTTCCGCCAGCACCTCCACTAGCGTGCCAACATCGCGCAGGCCAAGGTTGAGACCCTGTCCGGCAATCGGGTGCATTCCGTGTGCGGCATCGCCCACCAGCGCCAGTCGGTGCTCGATAATCTTGGCGGTATGCTGGAAGCCCAGCGGATAGGACGAGCGCGCGCCTTCCACGGTGATTTCGCCCAGAACGCCATGCATCCGCTTGGCGACTTCGTGCCGGAACGCGCGCGGGCCGAGTGCCAGCACGCCCGCCGCATCCTTTTCGTCAACCGTCCACACCAGCGCCGAGCGGTGGCGGCCTTGGTCGTCATCGAGCAGCGGGAGCAGGGCGAAGGGGCCGTCAGGATAGAAGATTTCCCACGCTACTCCGCCATGCGGTGCGCTGTGGATCAGCCCGGCGATGATCGCGCGGTGGCTGTAGTCCCAATGCGCCATGGTGAAGCCCGCTTCCTCGCGCGTCGGCGAGCCGCGCCCTTCGGCAGCGACCAGCAGGCTGGCTTCGAGCACTGTGCCATCACCCAGCGTCGCCGAGACGCCGTGTTCGCCGCGCTGGCGTTCCACCACATCGGCCTTCGCGTGCCAATTGATCAGCGGCTCACTCTTCGCCGCTTCGAACAGGGCAAGCCGCAGTTGGCGGTTAGCGAACATCCGGCCCAGCGTGCCTTCGTGCTCATCCGGCGTGAAATCGATCCGCCCGGGCCGCATCGCGTCGGTCACCGCAATGCTTTCGATCTTGCAGCCAAAGGGCTCCAGCGCCTCGGCGATGCCGATATTGGTGAACAGATTCCAGCTTGCCGTGGAAACCGCGGAGGCGCGCCCGTCGAAACCCTCTGCCAGCAGCTCTGCCGGATCGGCGCGGTCGACCACATGGCTGGAAATGCCTTTGCGGGCAGCGGCGAGGGCAAGGGTCATGCCGACCAGTCCGCCGCCAAGGATCAGGAGTTCTCGCTTGTCGCTCATCACTTGTGCACCTAGGTGTCTGGCCCGATGCAGGCAATAGTATCCTTTGGCCTAATGGCGCTGCGTATGCTCGCTGCGGTGCTGCTGCTGGCGGCTCCTGCGGGCGCGTGGGCGCAGGGCCAGGAGAATTACATTGCCGCCGATCTGGTGGCCGAAAGCGCGCCAGTACCCGGCGAGACGCTGACCGTCGCCTTGCGTTTCCGCCCGCAGGAAGGCTGGCACGGATATTGGAGCAATCCGGGCGAGGCGGGGCTGGGGATGCAGCTCGACTGGCAATTGCCCGCAGGCTGGGAAGCGGCGGAGCCCGATTATCCGGTGCCCGAAGTGCTGCAATTGTTCGGCATTGTGAACCACGCTTTCAAAGCGCCTTACACCGTGCTGGTGCCGCTGGAAGTGCCCGAGGGTGCGGATGTGGCGGGGCTGGCACCGATCACCGTCAACGCCCGCTGGCTCGCCTGTTCGGACGAATTGTGCGTGCCGGAGACGGCGGTTCTCACGCTGCGCTTCCCCCAAACAGGCGAGGCTCTGCGCGCCGAATTTGACGCGGCCCGCGCTGCCATCCCGCCGCAGATCGACAGCCCCGCGCGCTTTGCCTTTACCGGGGGCACTGTGCGCATTGCCATCCCTTTGCCGCTCGCTCTCGACCTTGCCAATCCGCACGCCTTCATCGCCGAGATCGATACGGTGGATTACGCGGCGGTGCAGCGGTTTTACCGCAATGGCGATGATGTGGTGGTCGAAATCTCCCGCAACGCTTTGCGCGCCGAGCCGGAGACGATTTCGGGCATTCTCGCCTTTGGCGCGCCGGGGGAGGGCATCCGTTTTGTGGCCGCACCGGGTGACGTTCCCGTGGGCGGAGAGGCGATCGGCGGGGCGATGGTGGACAGCCCGTTCTGGCTGCTGCTGGGCGGCGCGCTGCTCGGCGGGTTGCTGCTCAATCTGATGCCCTGCGTATTCCCGATCCTCAGTCTCAAGGCGCTGGCGCTCGCGCGCGCAGGCGGCAGCGAGGCGCAGGCGAAGCGCGAGGGGCTGGCTTACACGGCGGGCGTGGTGCTCGCGTGTCTGGCGCTGGGCGCGCTGATGCTGGCCTTGCGCGCGGCGGGCGAGCAGGTGGGCTGGGCGTTTCAGTTGCAACAACCGCTGGTAGTCGCCGCGTTGCTGGTGCTGGCGGTGCTGATTACCGCGAACTTTGCCGGTCTGTTTGCAATCCCCAACCTCCCGATCCGGTCACGCGGCGGTGGAGGCGCCTTTGCCACGGGCCTGCTCGCAGCGGTCGTCGCGACACCGTGCACCGGGCCGTTTATGGCGGCGGCCTTGGGCGCTGCGCTACTGCTCCCCGCACCCCAAGCCATGCTGCTGTTCGGCGCGCTGGGTCTTGGCCTTGCCTTGCCCTTCCTTCTGCTTGGCTTTGTGCCAGCCTTGCGCAATCGCTTGCCCAAGCCCGGGCCGTGGATGGCGACCTTCCGCAAGGTGATGGCGGTGCCGATGGCGCTCACCGCATTGGCGCTCCTCTGGCTCGCATGGCGGCTGGCTGGTGTGCATTTTGCCTTCAGCGCGCTGGGCGCGGGCGTGACGCTGGCCGTGCTCTTCGCGACTTTCGGCAGAGCGCGTCCTGTGATGAAGGCGCTGCTGCTGGCGATCCCTGCCTATTTCCTCATCGCGCTGCCGTTCCGCGTTGATGACACATCGGTGTTGGCAGTCGAGAGCGTGCTCGACCCCGTGCCCTATAGCGCCGAGGCCCTCGCCGATGCGCGGGCGAGCGGCGCGCCGGTGTTCGTGTGGCTGACCGCCGACTGGTGCGTGACCTGCAAGGTCAATGAAAGCGTGGCGATCGAGCGCGAGGCGACCCGCGCGGCGTTCGAGGCGGCGGGCGTGGTGGCGATGCGCGGCGACTGGACGCGCGCCGATCCGGCGATCACCCGCTATCTGGAAGAATGGGGCGCGGCCGGGGTGCCGCTGTATATCTGGTATCCGGCGGGCGGCGAGGGCGAGCAATTGCCGCAAGTGCTAACGCCCGATGCTTTGGTGGAGCTGGCGGAGGAAGGCTAGCGCGCCTCTTCGCTCCCCCCGGTCTCGTCACCCTCCACCTCCGGCAATTCTCCACCCGCGCGGCACCAGGCGAGAAATTCGCCCGGAATCCGGCTCCCGCGCATTTCCAGGGTTCCGCGCCCGGGCAGCGTGGCGATCATTTCGCGCGGGCCTTCGAAAATTTCGAGCTGCGTGCTGGCGGCGGGCAGCCGTGCCTCCCAGCGCCATTCGCCATCGACCAGCACCGTGTCCGCAAGAAAGCGGCGGCTCATTCCGTTGCCGACAAAGGGGAACAGCGCCTCCTGCCCCGGCAACGCTTCGGCATGGCGGATGATGACGAATTGCGGCGCGGCGGCATCGGTGAGATCGCAGGCGAGCGACAGCAGCGGTGGCTCGCCATCATTGCCGAAATCGACCGCCTGCCCGCTCGCCGCCACCCGCCAGAAAGCGTCTGACGTATCGGGCGAAGGAAACGCACGCGCCGGCGGCGGCCCCGCCTCGTCGAACACGATCCGCGTCGCCTCACCCTGCGGCGCGTCAGCGGCAGAGCCGCACGCGGCGAGCAGCAGGGCGAGGGCGGGTGTGAGGGGACGCAAGGAGAGGGTCAGGCGGCGCGGGGGACGATTTTTTCCAGATCGCCATTAAGCGCGCGCTTCGCGGTGCGAAGTTCTGCACTGGTCTGGAGGCGGAGGAAGAACCCTTCCGACATTCCGAAATAGCGCGCGAGACGCAGGTCAAGTTCGCCGTCGATACGCGCGCTGCCATCTATCATGGCTTGCAAACGCGCAGGTTCGACCGCGATAGCTTTGGCCAAAGCGGGGGTATCGAGCTGCAACGGCTCCATGAATTCCGACACCAGCATTTCTCCCGCATGGGGAATGTGGAGCCAGTCGGGGTTAGTGGTAGTCGACGATTTCGACATCGTAAGCATTTCCGTCTTTCCAGACGAAACATATACGCCATTTCATATTAATTGAAACCGAATGCTGGCCTGTGCGGTCGCCAGCAAGCTCGTGCAGACGGTTACTCGGCGGCAGCTTGAGATCATCGAGAGTTTCGGCAGCATCGATCATGTTGAGCTTCGCGAGCGCACGTTGCTGGATATCGGCAGGCAGCTTCCGGCTGCGCTTGCCGTTCCAGATACGCTCTGTTTCTGCGCTGCTGAAGGTTAGGATCATCGCTGCCTCTTTTCGAATGCAGCGGATCAGTGAGTGCATGAAGACGTCTTATGCAAGCTAGGCTAAATAGTTTTCCCCACACAAAAAAATAAAATCGTTTATTAGCAATTATTTACCCATCTTCCGCGCCGTCCGCCCATACCTCAGTTTCCGCGTCCCCGGTTTGCCCTCATTGCTCCGGCCCACCAGTGGCGCTTTCTTCTCGCCGTCGGGAATGCCCAGCTCGTCGGCCTCTAGGCGGCGGATTTCGTCGCGCAACCTGCCAGCCTCTTCGAACTCCAGATCGGCGGCGGCGTTGCGCATCCGTTTTTCCAGGTCCTCGATGTAGCTGCGCAGATTGTGGCCGACCAGATTGTTGCGCTCGTCGTCGCCCGTATCCACCAGCACGCCATCCTGTGAGGCGGTGTGGGCGACGATATCGGCGATGGCGCGTTTGATGGTGGTGGGGGTGATGCCGTGTTCGGTGTTGAACTCGCGCTGCTTTTCGCGGCGACGGTCGGTTTCAGCCATGGCGCGCTCCATCGAACCGGTGATGCGGTCGGCATAGAGGATCACGCGGCCATCCACATTGCGCGCGGCGCGGCCAATGGTCTGGATCAGCGAGGTCTCGGAACGCAGGAAGCCTTCCTTGTCCGCGTCCAGAATGGCGACCAGCCCGCATTCGGGAATGTCCAATCCCTCGCGCAGCAGGTTGATGCCGATCAGCACGTCATACACGCCCAGCCGCAGGTCGCGGATCAGCTCGATGCGTTCGAGTGTTTCCACGTCCGAGTGCATATAGCGAACGCGCACGCCCTGTTCATGCATGAACTCGGTCAGGTCTTCCGCCATCCGCTTGGTCAGCGTGGTGACGAGCGTGCGGTATCCCTTGGCGGCGGTCGCCTTGGCTTCGGCGATGCAGTCCTGCACCTGATCTTCCACCGGCTTGACCTCGACCGGCGGGTCGATCAGCCCGGTGGGGCGGATCACCTGCTCGGCAAACACGCCGCCGGTCTGTTCCATTTCCCATTTGCCGGGCGTCGCGGAGACGGCGAAGGTTTGCGGGCGCATCGCGTCCCATTCGTTGAAGCGCAAAGGGCGGTTGTCGATGCAGGAGGGCAGGCGGAAGCCGTATTCGGCCAGCGTCAGCTTGCGGCGATGGTCTCCGCGCGCCATTGCGCCGATTTGCGGCACCGTCTGGTGCGATTCGTCCACGAAGAGCAGCGCGTTTTCGGGCAGATATTCGAAGAGCGTGGGCGGCGGTTCGCCCGGCAGGCGGCCGGTGAGGAAGCGCGAATAATTCTCGATCCCGTTGCAGCTGCCGGTCGCGGCGATCATCTCAAGATCGAAATTGGTGCGCTGTTCCAGCCGCTGGGCTTCCAGCAGGCGCCCTTCCTCGTGCAACTCCTTCAGCCGTTCGGTCAGCTCGAATTTGATCGCCTCGGCGGCCTGCTTCATCGTCGGGCCGGGCGTGACGTAGTGCGAGTTGGCATAGACGCGCACCTTCTCCAGCGCCTCGCCCTTTTTGCCGGTGAGCGGGTCGAATTCGGCGATTTCCTCGATCTCGTCACCGAAGAAGCTGATGCGCCAGGCGGTGTCTTCAAGGTGGCTGGGGAACAGTTCCAGATTGTCCCCGCGCACACGGAAGCAGCCGCGCGCAAAGGCGGTGTCGTTGCGCTTGTATTGCAGCGCGACGAGCTTGCGGATCAGCTCGCGCTGGTCGACGCTGGTGCCCGTCTTGATGTCGAACACCATCGCCGAATAGGTTTCGACCGAGCCGATGCCGTAGAGGCAGGAGACCGAGGCGACGATCAGCACATCGTCCCGTTCGAGCAGTGCGCGGGTGGCCGAGTGGCGCATCCGGTCGATCGCCTCGTTTACGCTAGATTCCTTCTCGATATAGGTGTCGGAGCGCGGGACGTAGGCTTCGGGCTGGTAATAGTCGTAGTAGGAGACGAAATATTCGACCGCGTTTTCGGGGAAGAAGCTCTTGAACTCGCCGTAAAGCTGCGCGGCGAGGATCTTGTTGGGGGCAAGGATCAGGGCAGGGCGCTGCAAGGTTTCGATCACCTTGGCCATGGTGAAAGTCTTGCCGCTGCCGGTTACGCCCAGCAACACCTGCGTCTTCTCCCCCGCCAGCGCGCTTTCCACCAGTTCGGCAATCGCGGTGGGCTGATCGCCTGCGGGGTCATAGTCGGAGACGAGTTTGAACGGCTTCTGGTCGTCCGGTTTCTCGGGCCGTGCGGGCCTATGCGGCGTGAACGCTCCGCTCGTGTCCGGCTCTTCGAGCCCGCGCCTGATTACCAATTCTGCCATTGTCTGCATATGGCCGCACAAACAGGCTTGCTCAAGCGCGGACAAACCGTCAGCATGGCCCGAACACTATTGGAGGGAATTTTGATGCGTTTTTCACTTGTTCTTGCCGCAACTTCGGCGCTGGCCTTGGCTGCGTGCAGCGGCGAAACCACGGTGGAGGATCCGAGCGATCCCGAACAGGTCGCCGCCGCCGCCGATGATCTGCCGACCCCGCAGCCGGGAATGTACACCGACACCGCCGAGCTGGTCGAAGTCGAAATGACCGGCGGAACGCCCGAAGAGCAGGAAATGATGAACGCGATTTTCCAGCCCGGTTCGGTGCAGGAAACGCAGGTTTGCCGCACGGCGGAAGAAACCTCGGGCGGAGCGCAGGAATTCATCGAGACGTTGAACGACCTGCCCGAAGAATGCGAGATGCGGAACTTCACCGTCGATGGCGGCAATTTTGAAGCGACCATGGTCTGCTCCGGCGGCGCGGGCGAGTCGGGCAATGTCGAAGTGGCGGGCACGATGACCGAAACCTCTTCCGATGTGACCATGACGATGAACATGGAAAGCCCCGAGGAAGGCCGCACCATGCGTATGGTGATCCGCACCCAGTCCCAGCGCACCGGCGATTGCGAAGCTGAAGGCGAAGCGGCAGCGGGTTAACGCTTTGCCCCCGCCTGCTCCATATCGGGACGCGGGCGCACAAACGTAGTAAATGCAGGGCCGCGGCGATTGTCGCGGCCTTTTGCTGCCTGTAAGTCTCCTTGCAATATCCGGCGTTTCACCCCGCCGCACATTTGTGAGGATCACATCATGCGTTCGACTTTCGCTCTTCCCGTGCTTGCCGCTTTCGCGCTTTCCGCCTGCGGTGGCGAGGCCGATGAAGCTGTCAGCGATGAAGCGCTGTCCGCCGATGAAGTGGCCGTGGTGATCGAGGACAATGGCTTGCAGCCGGGCGCAGGCGAATATTCGGTGCGCACCGAGCTCATTGAATTTGACGCGCCGGGCCTCTCCGAAGCGAGCATCGCCGAAGCGCGCGCGGAATTCGAATCTGGCGCGGGCGCGCCGTATCTGTATTGTGTCACCGAAGGCATCACGCGCGAGGCGTGGTTCAGCCAGATGGTGGAGTCCGAATGCACCCTCTCCCGTTTCTCCGCGAATGGCGATGCGCTGGAAGGCGTGATGAGCTGCACTGCACCCGAAGGCCTAAACGGCCGGGTCGAAGTGGCGGGCACGTCGGACGCGGACAGCTCCGATCTGCGTATGACGGCCACCGTGCCGACATCTGCGGGCGAGGGCACGGTGCGCTTCCGCGTGCTGGCCGAAGCGACCGGCGAGGGCTGCGGCCAGGTCGAGTGATTGTGAGGGCCGCGGCATGAAGCGCGCGGCTATGTTCCTCGGCATGGGCGCGCTTGTCGGCCTGCCCGCCGCGCTGCTGGCACAGCAATCGGTCGAAATACAAAATGTCCCCACGAACGGCACGGGGGAAGAGCCGTTCCCCTGGCCTGATTTCCTTGAGACCGACCCGCTGCCGGGTGGTTATAGGCTGACCTATTCGGTCGAGAACTTTACCTTCCCCGGCCTCGGCATGGATGCAGGCAAGGACGATTTGGGCAGGACAATCGGTGAGCAACTGCCCGTGGAAACGTTCTATTTTTGCGTCGATGAGACCTTCGAACGGTTCAACATGCTGGAGGAAATGCGCAGTGACAGCGGCGGCGAGTGCACAGCTGCCCCCGTCCGGCTCGATGGCGGGAATTTCTCCACCGCCGTCATGTGCCGAGAGCCCGACGGTGCACAAATGCAGATGCGCCTCACCGGCACCGCCACCGATCAGAGTATGGACGCGCAACTGGCGATGCGCATGAAAAACAACGTGCTGGGCCGGCTCGAAATGGAAATGCGCCTGCTGGTCGAACGCATCGGCGAATGTTCCGATCTGCCACCCGGCGCCCTCGACCAGTAGGCGGCGCAAGCAGCAGGGTAGCCATCCCGCGCCGACCTTCTGCGGAATATGACACGCCCCGCCATTCACTTGCGGTTAGGGGTGTTTCATATATCTGTAACAATATGCCGCCGGTCGAAACCCACCTGATTTCCCTCCCCAAGCCGCGCAGCGTCGCGTTGGAGGAGCTTGCGCAGGCTGTGCGGGCACGGCTGACCCTGTTGCAGGGGGAGCGTCCGGCAGAGGCGCACTCCCCGCCGCTGCGCTATTTCCTCGCCGAAATTCCGGGCCTTTTGCACCCGCTCTGGCGCAGGCTGCGTCCGGCGATGGACGTGCCCAAAGCGAGCACGCGGCGCGTGGTCATCCTGCTGCCCGGTTTCGGCACCGGGCCGGGGCGCATGCGGCATATGGCGCAGCATCTCGAACTCGCGGGGCACAAGACCAAACGCTGGGGGCTGGGGCACAATCTTGGGCCCAGCGCCGACACGATCGACCGTCTCGCCGAGCGCGTGCGCGAATGCGAGGCGCGCTATGGCCAGCAAGTCGTGCTGATCGGCTGGAGCCTGGGCGGTGTGTTCGCCCGCGAAGTCGCCAAGCAAGTGCCCGATAGCGTCGCCAAGGTCATCACCATGGGTTCGCCCTTCAGCCATTCGCCCTATTCGAACAATATGTGGCGGCCGTACCAGTTCGTCGCCGGGCATCCGGTCGAAGCGCCGCCCATTCCCGCCGATACGCATATCAAGCCGCCGGTGGAAACCGTGGCGTTCTGGAGTCCCCGCGACGGCGTGATCTCGCGCCGCGCCGCCTGCGGTCTGCCGGGCGAGCGTGACCGCGCGGTGGCCCTGCGCTGTTCGCACCTCGCCTTTCCCGACGCGCCAGAATGTATCGCCGCGCTGCTGCAAGAGCTCGACCCTGTAAAACCCTGATCCGCACCCAAGTTTGCACTTGTGTCTGCGCCGTGTCATGTTACCCATGATGCAGTGCACAATACTGCATTTGGGCTGCAATTGGGCCGCAAAAGGGGACGCATGAGCGCGAGCGGAACGCCCGGTTTTGACGAAATGCACGCGCCCGACGGCAGCGTGCGCCCCGCCTATCGCGGCTACCAGCAATGGCTGTGCGAACAGGAAGACGGCTGGATGCGCCGCAAGCATCTGGAGGCGGAGGACTTCTTCCGCCGCACCGGCATTACGTTCAACGTCTATGGCGACAATGATGCCGAAGAACGGCTGATCCCGTTCGACATGGTGCCGCGCATTATTTCCAGCAGCGAATGGCGGCGGCTGTCCAAGGGGATCGAGCAGCGGGTGCGCGCGCTCAACGCCTTCATGCACGATCTGTATCACCGGCAGGAAATCATCCGCAGCGGCCGCTTGCCCGAACGGCTGTTCCGCAACAACGCCGCTTGGTTGCCGCAGATGGTCGGCTTCACGCCGCCGGGCGGGGTCTACACGCATATCACCGGCATCGATCTGGTGCGCACCGGGCCGGACGAGTTTCTGGTGCTGGAGGACAACGCCCGCACGCCCAGCGGTGTGTCCTATATGCTGGAAAACCGCGAAACGATGATGGCGATGTTTCCGGAATTGTTCAGCAAGGTGAAAGTGCAGTCGGTTTCCGACTATCCCAACCGCCTTGCCAAAAGCCTCGCCGCTTGCGCGCCGGAGGGTGCGCCCGCCAATCCCACGGTCGCGGTGCTGACCCCGGGGATCTACAATTCCGCCTATTTCGAACACGCCTTTCTGGCCGACCAGATGGGCGCCGAACTGGTCGAAGGCAGCGATTTGCGGGTGATCGACGGGCAGGTGCAGATGCGCACCACGGTCGGGTTCAAACCCGTCCATGTGCTGTATCGCCGGGTGGATGACGAATTTCTTGATCCGCTGACGTTTAATCCCGCCAGTATGCTCGGCGTGCCGGGGATTATGGATGTGTATCGCGCGGGCAATATCACCATCGCCAACGCGCCCGGAACCGGCGTGGCGGACGACAAGGCGATCTATTCCTTCATGCCCGAAATCGTCGAATTTTACACCGGCGAAAAGGCGCTGCTGCCCAATGTCGATACCTGGCGCTGCGCCGATGCGGACAGCCTGAAATATGTGCTCGACCATCTGGCAGAGCTGGTGGTGAAGGAAGTCCACGGCTCGGGCGGCTACGGGATGCTGATCGGGCCGACCTCCAGCAAAAAGGAAATCGCCGCCTTTCGCGCCAAGCTGGAAGCCAATCCCGCCAATTACATCGCGCAGCCGACGCTGGCGCTATCGACCTGTCCAATTTTCACCAAGCACGGGCTCGCCCCGCGCCATGTCGATCTGCGGCCCTTCGTGCTGTGCTCGCCCGGCGGGGTGGACATTACGCCCGGCGGGCTGACGCGGGTGGCGCTGAAGAAAGGATCGCTGGTGGTCAATTCCTCGCAAGGCGGCGGGACGAAAGACAGCTGGGTGCTCGATGATTGATTTGCAGCGCCTTGGCATCCCCCTCCCGCTTGCGGGAGGGGTTAGGGGAGGGCCTGTAACGGCCGTTCCTCTGACAAGCCCTCCCCCGGCCCCTCCCGCAAGCGGGAGGGGGGAATGCTAGGCCGTGTCGCCAATGGCATCTTCTGGATGTACCGCTATCTCGAACGGGCGGAGAATACCGCGCGGCTCTTGGAAGCGGGGCAGCGCATGGCGCTCACGCGCGGGGTGGATTCGGCAACGCGCGAATGGACGTCGGTGCTCACCACGCTCGGCCTGCGGCAAGCCTATGAAATGCGGCACGATGATTTTGCCAGCGCCCATGTGTGCGACTTTATCCTGCGGTCCAAAAGCAATCCGCAAAGCGTGCTCGCCATGCTGGAAGCGGCGCGCACCAGTGCGCGGCTGTGCCGCTCCACCATCACCGCAGAGGTGTGGGAAGCGGTCAACGAAGGCTGGATGACGCTGTCCGCCATGCTGGCCAAGCCGGTGAAGGAAAGCACGCTGAACACCGTGCTCGCCGCAGTCCGCCGCGAAAGCACGCTGGCGCGCGGGGCGACGCATGGCTCGATGTTGCGGAACGAGGCCTACAGCTTTGCGCGGCTCGGCACGTTTCTGGAACGGGCGGACAATACCGCGCGCATTCTCGATGTGAAATATTACCTGCTGCTGCCCTCGGTCAGCTATGTCGGCACCCCGCTCGATACCGGGCAGTGGGAGAATGTGCTGCGATCGCTGGCGGGCAACCGCGCCTATCGCTGGCTCAATTCGGGCCGGATGGATGCGCGCTCGATCGCCGATTTCCTGATTCTGGACGAGCGGTTTCCGCGCTCTCTGGTGTTTTGCTATGGCGTGATGCGCGAGAATCTGGCGCAGCTGGCGCTGGCGCATGGTAGCGAGACGCAGGCGCACGAAATGATGCGCGCTGCCGATATCCAGCTTTCGGGCAAAAGCGTGCAGGACGTGTTCGACCGCGGACTGCACGAATTCATCATCGATTTTATCGCCGGCAACCGCGCCATCGCCGATGCCATTGCTGCCGAATACCGGTTCACCGCGTAAGGGAGGGACGAAAAGACCATGCGCCTCTCGATCCGCCACACCACCCGCTATCACTACGATGCGCCGGTCGCGCATGGGATGCAGCGGATCCAGCTGACGCCCAAGGCAACGCAGGGCCAGCAGATTATCGACTGGACGATGGAGTATTCCGGCGCGCGCGAAGAGCTGTCTTACGATGACCAGAACTTCAACCACGTCACCTTGCTATCGGTGGAGGAAGGCGCGTCCGAAGTGGTGGTCACCTGTCGCGGCACGGTGGATACCGAGGACAAGGCGGGCGTGATCGGGCGGCATTCGGGGCATTTGCCGCTCTGGGCCTTTCTCGGCCAGACGCCGCTGACCAAAACCGGCGCGGCCGTCCGCAGGCTGGTGGCGCAGACCGACAAGGCGGGTGGCGACCAGGTGGCGATGCTGCACAATCTCTCGCGCACGATCCGCGATGCGGTGGAATACCGCACGGGGGCAACGCAGGTCACCACCAGCGCGGAAGAAGCGGCGGCGAGCGGGGCGGGGGTGTGCCAGGATCACGCGCATATCTTCATCGCGGCGGCGCGCAGCCTCGAAATTCCGGCGCGCTATGTGAGCGGCTATCTGATGATGGATGACCGCGTGGAGCAGGAAGCCACCCACGCCTGGGCGGAGGCGCACGTGCAGGGGATCGGCTGGATCGGCTTCGACATTTCCAACCGCATCAGCCCCGATGCCCGCTATGTCCGCGTGGCGACAGGCCGTGATTACCGCGACGCCGCGCCGCTTGTCAGCCTCAGCTTCGGCCAGTCGGCCGGGGCGCTCTCGGTCGAACTCGCCATTGAACAGCAGAGCATTGAGCAGTAGAGCGGCTTTCCCTCGCACGCCGGAGAACAGATGACCTATTGTGTTGGCATGGTGCTCGATGCGGGCCTAGTCCTGATGAGCGACACGCGCACCAATTCGGGCGTCGACAATATCAGCGTGTTCCGCAAGATGTTCACCTGGCAGGTGCCGGGCGAACGGATCATCTCGGTGATGACGGCGGGCAATCTGGCGACCACGCAAGCGGTCATCAGCCGGTTGGAAGAACGCTCCAAAGCGCCCGAGGAGCGGCAGAACAGCCTGCTCGAACTGCCCACCATGTTTCAGGTGGCGGTGGAAATCGGCAGGCTGCTGCGCGAGATTGTCACCGAAACGCAGTCCGACAATGGCGAACGTGGGCAGGGCCGTTTTACCGCTTCGATCATTTTGGCAGGCCAGATCAGGGGCATGGAGCCGCGCCTGTTCATGATCTACCCCGAAGGCAATTTCATCGAAGCGAGCTTCGACACGCCGTTCTTCCAGATCGGGGAGACCAAATATGGCCGCCCGATCCTGATTCGCGGATATGAGCGGAGCATGAGTTTCGAGGACGCGGTGAAATTGCTGATGGTGAGTTTTGACTCGACCCTGAAGGCCAACCTTTCGGTCGGAATGCCGCTCGACCTGATGGTGATCGAACGCGATGCCTTTGTCCCGCTGCACGAGCGGCGGATCGAGCATAACGACCCCTATTTCTCCGCGATTTCGGACAAATGGGGTGAAGCCCTGCGCGCCGCCTTCCATTCACTGCCCGATTACACGCTGGGCGGGTAGGTAGAACTACCCGGATTTCGGGCGGAAATTGTATCCTGGCGACATTTTGCTGCGCAGTTCGGGCCGCAAAATTTCCGAATGCATCGGAACCCGAGTAAAATTTTCCCCCAAGTTCCAAGCGATTGGGCAATTTGTGCACAGGCAATAGGTGCGATACCGTATAACTACGGAATGTAAAATCCGCATTTTCCCTGCACTATCAGCGGCATGGAAAAGCGTATCACCATACATATCGTCGGCGGCGACAGCCGCTCCCGCGCCGCCCAGTCGCGCCTTGTCCTTTCAATGGGGCACCATGCGGAGGTCTATTCCGACTTGGTCGAACTGCTCGACAGGCCGCCGCAGGATGGCCTCGTCATCGCCTCCGACGATGTGGTCGAGGACGGGATTGCGGCGCTGCTGGAGGAGCTGGCCGATCACGGCATCTGGATCCCGCTGGTCGCCGCGAGCGAAGATCCCGGCGTCGATGAAGTGGTGCAGGCAATCCAGGCGGGTGCGCTCGACTTCGTCGCGCTGCCACTCACCGAAGGCGAATTGCGCCGCATGGTCGCGCATTACCATTCGGATGCGGGCCGCCATGCCGAAGCGCGCCGCCGCCTGATCGATGCCCGCCGCCGCATAGGCGTGCTATCCAAGCGCGAACGCGAAGTGCTTGATTGGCTGTCCGAAGGGTGCAGCAACAAGGCTATCGCGCGAGAGCTCGACATCAGCCCGCGCACGGTCGAAATCCACCGCGCCAATATGATGGAGAAACTCGGCGCGAGCCACGCCGCCGAAGCGGTGCGGATGCGGCTGGAGGCGGGCCTTGCGGAGAAAAAGCGCGCTGCGGCAGAATTGGGAAACGCAAGGCCGGCTGATCGCGCCGCCCAAACGATGATGCTGCCCGAAATGATGATACCCCCGCCACCGCGATAAGCCCCCCTCGCGGTTGCACAGAAAAGGCGCGGATCGTCTGGCCTCTTGGGGACGGTCCGCGCCTTTTTTGCTGTCCGGAAACAGTGCCTCAACGGCAGAAGGAACTGCCTTCGATCACGCCTTCGACGTGGAAATGGTCTTCATGCGCGGCGTTGTAATCGGGGCCGAGCACGGTTCCGAAGCGGCGGCAGGCGCTGCGCTGCACGATGCGCAGGAATTCGCGTTCTTGCGCGCTGCCGTCCCACCCGTCACTCAGTGTGATAACCCGCCCGTCTGCCAGCACGAAGCCGCTGATATCGATGGCATCGGCGGTGGCATGGGCCGAGCGGCGCGAGGAGCCCGCGACATTGCGGCAGGCATAGCTGCCCATCGTCTGGATGCTGGCGAGCCGCGTGCCGAACACCTCCTGCGCCGCACGGTCAACGCCGAATCGCGCCCAGGCGGCAAAAGCATTGCTGACGGGGCAGGTGACGGGGCCGAGATTGCTCACATCCAATTGCCCGCTATCGCTGCGCAAGGCGTGCATCTGCACGGTGTTCAGCGTGCTGCACCCTTCGCCGCGATACTGGTCGGGCAGCGGATCGAAACGAACGCCGCTGGCACCCAGATCGGACAGGCACTGCGCCTCTGCCCCGCTGCGCACTACCGGCACGGCGGCCGCCGCCATGCGCGGAGCCGCTGCGACGGGGGCGGAGGTTGTAACCGGCGCGCTGGTCTGGTTGGCATAATAGGCGTTGCCGCCGCCATAGCTGGACTGCGGCACAACCGAGCAGCCGGAAACCATCAGGGCAGCCAAACCAAGGCTAACGAGCGCATGAGCGTTTTTGCGTGTCATGGCGATTTACCTAGTCAGACACTGGTTAACCCCCGCTACGTAGCCATGGTAACCGCCGTCTTAACCATGCGTGAAACCGCAAAACGTTTCACAGGTAACCGCAATAGCAATTGACTCCGCCGGCCATATCCCTAGTGCCGCCGACGGGCCACGCGGTCCCAACGCCGCGCGAGCTCTCTGTAAGGAGAGAATACATGACTGATATGCCGACGCTCAAGCCAGAGCGCCCTTTCTTTTCGTCCGGCCCCACGGCCAAGCCGCCCGGATGGAATGCAGCCAACCTTTCGACCGACAGCCTTGGACGCTCGCACCGTTCCAAGCTGGGCAAGGCGCGTCTCAAATACGCGATTGACCTGACGCGCGAGCTTTTGGGCGTGCCCGATGATTACCTTGTCGGCATTATGCCGGGCTCGGATACCGGCGCGCTCGAATGTGCGATGTGGACGATGCTGGGCGCAGGCCCGGCCACGGTCGCCGCGTGGGAAAGCTTCGGCAATGTGTGGATCCAGGACGCGGTCAAGCAGCTGAAGCTGAAAGACCTCACCACGCTCACCGCCGATTATGGCGAAATCCCCGACCTCGCGAGCATTCCACAGGATCACGATGTGGTCTTCACCTGGAACGGCACCACGAGCGGAGCGAAAATCGCCAATACCGACTGGCTGGAGCCGGGCCGCAAGGGCGTGACCATCAACGATGCGACCAGCGCCATTTTCGCCATGGAAATGGACTGGGCGAAGCTCGATGCGACAACCTTCAGCTGGCAGAAGGTGATGGGTTCGGAAGCCGCGCACGGGATGCTGGTCCTCAGCCCCAAGGCGGTGGAGCGGATCGAAAGCTACGATCCCGACTGGCCGCTGCCCAAGCTGTTCCGCGTAAAGAAGGCGGGCAAAGTGGACCGCGCGATCTTCGAAGGCGCGACGATTAACACCCCCTCCATGCTGGCGGTGGAAGATTATATCTGGTGCCTTGAATGGGCGAAGTCGATCGGTGGGCGTGCCGCGCTGATCGAGCGGGCGAACTCCAACGCGCAGATCGTCAAGGACTGGATCGAAGCGACCCCGTGGCTGCGCAATATGGCGAGCGATCCCGCGCAGCAGACCAATACCGGCGTGTGCATGGTGTTCCAGGGCGAATGGTATGACAGCCTGTCCGAAGAGGACAAGGCGGGTGTGCCCACGAAAATCGCCGCCAAGCTGGAAGCGCTCGATGTCGGTTACGATTTCAACGGCTACCGCGATGCCCCTCCGGGCCTGCGCATCTGGTGCGGCGGCTCGGTGGAAGCCGAGGACGTGCGCCGCCTGCTGCCGTGGATCGAATGGGCTTACGAAGAGCTGAAAGCCGGACGGCTGTAGGCCAATCGCCACGCTTCCTTCCCCGCTCATCCTGAGCTTGTCGAAGGATCGCTTTTTCTTTTTCCGCCGCGCCTGAAGTGAAGGGCAACCCTTCGACAAGCTCAGGGTGAGCGGTTGTTTTAAGGTATAGTCACATGACCAAACCCAAAGTTCTCATTTCCGACAAGATGGACCCCAACGCCGCGCGCATTTTTGAAGATCGTGGCTGCGATGTCGATGTCATCACCGGCGAAACGCCCGAACAGCTGATCGCCCGGATCGGCGACTATGACGGCCTCGCCATCCGTTCGTCGACAAAGGTGACGCGCGAAATCCTCGATGCGGCGACCAATCTGAAGGTCATCGGCCGTGCCGGGATCGGGGTCGACAATGTCGATATTCCCTACGCCTCGTCCAAGGGTGTGGTGGTGATGAACACGCCGTTCGGCAATTCGATCACCACGGCGGAACACGCCATCGCGCTGATCATGGCGCTCGCCCGGCAAATCCCGGCGGCCAATGCGCAGACGCAGGCGGGCGAATGGCCCAAGAGCGCGTTCATGGGCGTCGAAGTCACCGGCAAGACGCTCGGCCTGATCGGCGCGGGCAATATCGGCTCCATCGTCGCGAGCCGCGCGCAAGGCTTGCGGATGAAAGTGATCGCCTATGATCCGTTCCTGACCGCCGAGCGCGCGGTGGAACTGGGTATCGAAAAGGTCGATCTGGGCGCGCTGGTGGCGCGGGCCGATTTCATCAGCCTGCACAGCCCGCTGACCGACGAGACTCGCAATATCCTCAGCCGCGAACGGCTGGAGCAGACCAAGAAAGGCGTGCGGATTGTCAACTGCGCGCGCGGCGGTCTGGTGGACGAAGCGGCGCTGAAGGATATGCTCGACAGCGGGCATATCGCCGGGGCCGCGCTCGATGTGTTCGCGGTCGAGCCGCCCGCGAAGGATCACCCGCTGTTCGGCACGCCCAATTTCATCTGCACCCCGCATCTGGGTGCCTCGACCACCGAAGCGCAGGTCAATGTCGCCTTGCAGGTGGCCGAACAGATGGCGGATTATCTCGTCAATGGCGGCGTGACCAACGCATTGAACGTGCCGAGCCTCAGCGCCGAGGAAGCACCGCGCCTGAAGCCCTATATCGCGCTGGCGGAAAAACTCGGCTCGCTGGTCGGGCAGTTGGAAGGGCCGGATGTGACCGCGATAAGCGTCGAAGTCTCCGGCGCGGCGGCGGAACTGAACCTGAAGCCGATCACCGCGGCGGTGCTCGCGGGCATGATGCGCGCCTGGTCGGACACGATCAACATGGTCAACGCGCCGATCCTGGCGAAGGAACGCGGGCTCGATGTCGCCGAAGTGCGGCACAATGACGAAGGCGATTACCACACGCTGCTACGCATTGTCGCCATCACGCCCGACCGCCGCCGCGAGGTTGCAGGCAGCCTGTTCGGCGAATCCGAAATGCGGCTGGTGGAAATCGCCGGAACCCGGATCGAAACCGATCTGGAAGGCCATATGATGTATATCGTCAACGAAGACCGCCCCGGCTTTATCGGCCGCTTGGGTTCGGTGCTGGGCGAGGCGGACGTCAATATCGGCAACTTCCACTTGGGCCGCCGCCTGCCCGACAAGCATCGCGGCGGGGACGCTGTGCTGCTGCTCTCGGTTGACCAGCAACCGGGCAAGGAGGTGCAGGATGCCGTGTGCGCGCTTGATGGCGTGAAGAAGGTGAAGGCGCTGAGTTTCTAATCTCCCCTCCCGCTTGCGGGAGGGGCCGGGGGAGGGCCTGTAACCCGCCCCGCGCCAGTGACATTCCCTCCCCTAACCCCTCCCGCAAGCGGGCGGGGAACAAGGTTTCGACAAGCCGGAAGGTGGTCGCTAGAGGAACCCCATGACCATCCCCACGCAAGACCTCCTGCCCGAAGGCCTCGAAGACCGCTTGCCGCAAAGCGCGGCGGCGGCGGCGCGTATCCAGCGGGCGATGCTCGATGTGATGCGCAGCCATGGCTATGACCGCGTCCGCCCGCCGCTGATCGAATTCGAACAGAGCATGGCCAAGCGGATGGACGGGGTGCAAACGCGCCGGCTGTTCCGCTTTGTCGATCCCAAAAGCCTGCGCTCGCTCGCTTTGCGCAGCGACATGACGGTGCAGGTCGGGCGTATCGCCGCCACTGGTCTCGCCAATGCACCGCGCCCGTTGCGGCTCGCTTATGCGGGACAAGTGGCGCGCATCCAGGGCGATATGCTCGACCCGCGCCGCGAATACCAGCAGGTCGGGGCCGAGCTGATCGGCAGCGATAGCGTGGCGGCGGCAAGCGAAGTGGTGGAGTTGGCGATCCTAGCGCTGGAAGCGGCGGGGGCGCACGGCATTTCGGTCGATTTCACGCTGCCCGACCTGGTCGATACGCTGGCCGACGGGCCGCTCCCGCTGACCCCGCAGCAGCGCGTGACGGTGCGACGCGAGCTCGATGCGAAGGATGCAGGTGCACTCGTGGAGGCGGGGGGCGCTGCCTATCTGCCGCTGATCCACGCGACGGGGCCATTTCCCGCAGCGGCGGAGAAGCTCGCCGCGCTCGATGCGACCGATGCGCTCGCCTCGCGCATCGAAGGACTGCGCGCGATTGCCGAGCGGGTGCAAGGCCGCGCCCGTGTGACGCTCGATCCGAGCGAGCGACACGGTTTTGAATACCAAAGCTGGTTCGGCTTCACGCTCTATGCCGAAGGGGTGCGCGGCGCGCTGGGGCGCGGCGGCACCTATCGCATCGGCGGCAGCGAGGAAGTGGCGACGGGCTTTTCGCTCTTCCCCGATGCGCTGGTGGAAGCTGTCAAGGCTGCCGAGGATCTCGGCCGCAAGCTGTTCCTGCCGTTGGGCCATGACCGCGACGCGGCGGCCCGGCTGCGCGCCGAAGGCTGGCGCACGGTCGCTGCGCTGGCGGATGGCGATGACGCCGCGCTGCTCGGCTGCACGCACGTGCTTGATGGCGGCAAAGCGAAAGCGGTTTAGCGCAGGATTTCGGCGAGCCAGGCATCGACCACGGCGGTCGCTGGATAGTCCGGATCACCCAATCGCACATTGATCTCCCGATGGCCACGCAGGCCGCGCCCGGCAAAACCTTGCACGCGTGCGGGTGTGCCAGCGGCTTGCAGCGCCGCGGCAAGCGCCTCGCTCTGCTGCGCGCCATCGCGCCGTTGCACGTGAAGGATAAGGAAGTTCGGCGCATTCGGGCCTTCGGCATGGAATGTCGGCGAAAGCGCGCGCTGGCGGGCAGGATCGCTCCCGAAGGCTGCGGCATAGGTGTCTTGCATGATACGGTTGCCGTCTTCGATCTGGCGGGGGACATCATAGGCCGCGCCGTCCAGCGGCAACACGCCGCGCAGGTCGCTATCGCTCATGCCCACACCGCGCAGATATTGCGGATCGGTTCCCACCAGCGCGACGAGATGCGCGCCAGCCGAATGGCCGGTCAGCACAATCCGTCCGGCATCCAGCCCGAGCTCTGCCGCGTTTGAACGTAAATGCGCCACCGCGCTCGCCACATCGCTGGCCTGCTGCTCCACCGTTGCATCGGGCACCAGCCGGTAATTGACCGAAGCCACGGCATAGCCCTGCGCCTGCCAGTGCCGCAGCTTGTCCGAATCCACCATCATCCGCATATCGCCGCGCGACCAGCCGCCGCCATGGACGAACACGATCACCGGCGCATTGCGCGATGCGCCCGGCCAGAACATCATTTGCTGCAAGCGTTCATCGCCATAGGCGATCGTCTGCGCGTCGGGCAGGGCGAGGCGGGTCTCGATCTCCGCTTGTGGCAGAGCAGCAAGCGGATGGGCGAGCGCGAAGAGGAGCGCGTAGGTCAGCATGGCACAGTTCCTTTCACCGCCCATTTTCGCGTCGGGCAGGGGCAAAGGCCAGTCGCAAAATGTCGGAAAGTGTCGCGGCTACACCGCCGCCTGCATGAACCCCAGATCGGGCGCGGCGAACTGGCCGATATTGGGCGAGATGCTCGGCAACTCGCTGGAGGAGACACCGAACCACTTCGCCAAAGTCGCCGAATATTCATCGACCGAGGTGGTCGGCAGCAAGCGGCCTTGGCCGACATCGTCCGGCCCGTCCACCGCGATCACCGGTGCCCGGCCATAGAAGCGCCCGCCATTCACCGCGCCGCCAAGGATGAAATGGTGGCTGCCCCAGCCATGATCCGAGCCATCTCCATTCGATGCCAGCGTGCGCCCGAAATCGGAAGCGGTGAAGGTCGTCACCTGGTCACTGACACCTTGCGCCACCATTTCGCGGTAGAAAGCGTCCATCGCGAAATCGACCTGGCCCAGCAGCGCCTCGTGCGATCCGATCAGCCCGTCATGGTGGTCAAAGCCGCCGATGCTCACGAAGAAGACCTGCCGGTTCACTTGCAGGGCACTGCGCGCGCTGATCATCTGCGCCACCGTGCGCAGCTGGCCAGCGAGCCCGTTGCCCGAGCCGAAATCGGTGCTGATCGTTGCGCCTGCCAGCGCGCTGTTGACGAAATCGCCATAGGTGATCGATCGCGCCAGCGTTTGCGCGTGATCGGCCTGCAACATATGGCCGTGGTGGACGGTCAGCAGGCTGTTCAGCGCATCGCGCACAGCGGCGGAATTGTAGACCCGCTGGTTCAGCCCGCGAATGGTCACCGCGCCGCCATTGGAAATCTGGTACGGCACGGCATCTTCGCCCGCGAGGAAAACCGCATTGCCCGATGCGTTGATCGCGGTGAACATGGCGTTGGTGTTGCCCGACAGGGCGAGATCGCCCATGCGCCCGCCCCAGCCGGTGATCGAGCCTTCGGGCTGCGAACTTTGCCAGGTCGATTGCTGGTCATTATGGCTGAACAGCTTGGCCGGGCGCGGATAGCGCGAATTGTTGTCACTTTCATATTGCGCCTTGGTCAGCGGCACCACCAGCGGCCCGACATTGAGCAGCGGCGCCATCGTGCCTTCGCGATACCGCTGGGCAAGGCGCGGCATGGTGGGCGCGAGCGCCAGCGTCATGTCGTCGGTCAGCGTCTGGCCCTGCGGGGTGGGGAGCAGGGTATTGGCCAGGCTCGATTGCGCCAGCGCGATCCCGCCATCCGCCGCGCGCCCGCGAATGTTGAGATAGCGGCCGTAATTAGTGTCATCGAACGGGATCAGCGTGTTCGCATGGTCGTTCCCGCCATACAGGAACACGCACACCAGCGCCTTGTATCCGCCCGCCGAGCTGAAGGCTGCGGCTTCCGCCATTCCCGCAAGGCCCAGCGCGTAGGATGATGCGCCACCGAGGATGGCGAGCTGTCCCGAACGGCGCAAGAAGGCGCGGCGCGAAATCTCGATATCTTTGCCGATAAACATGGCCGCTGCTCCTACCGCTGAACCGAGTAATCGTTGGACACCATCACCATAAAAACGGCGGCATGGATGCGGCGCAGTTTCGTCTCGTCGGTATCGGTTTGCAGCACCGGCGTTGCGTCCAGCGCGCTGCGGATGGTTGCCTTGGTGTCGCTGGAAAGCTGGCCTGCGGTCAGCAGCAGGTCGATCCGGTCGAGCAGGGCTGCCGTGTCATGCGCGATGGGCAGTTCCAGCGAATAGCGCGCCTTGACATCGCGCGCCCAATATCCGGCGCCTTCGATCATCCGTTCCATGAAATTGACATAGCTGGCGACCGAGGTTTCGTTGACGAGCTGCATTTCGGGCGCGACCAGCCCGGCAGCGGCGGTTTGCGAGCCGAGCGGGACATAGCCGGGGCGGAAGAAGTTGAAGACCGAAGGCGAACGCAGCGGGGCCTGGCCAAGGCGGCCATTGGGATCGGCCAGATCGCCGATTTCCCATTTGCCGCTTGCCGAGCGGGCACCGAAAGTGCGTCCCCATTGCGCCAGCTTGACCATCGGTTCGCGCAGCTTGCCGAACTGCTGGCTGCTGAGCGTGGTAGGCGACAGCGCCTCTTCGTCGAGCAGGATGGCTTTGAACACTGCCCCCAGATCGCCGCGCCTGCCCGATCCGTTATTGTCGAACACGGCGGCGACGCGGCGGACATAATCGGGGCTGGGATTGCTCGTCACCAGCCGCTGGATCATCTGCTTGCCGAAGAACGGGCCGACATTGGGATGGTTGAACAGGGTATCGAGCGTGATGCGCAGCGTCTCGGTCGCATTGGTGCCCGCGGGGATGGTGGTGCCAAGGAAGCTCTTGGCTTCGGTTTCGTGATAGCTATCCTTGCGGGGCCAGCGCCATCTTGCAGGGTCTGCGGTCATCCGCTGGCGCACTTTGAGAGGGCTCGAAATCGTCCAGCCGCCACCGCCCGGCTCGGGCGTTTCGGTGACGCCGGTGTGGTCATAATCATAACCGGTGAAGGCCTTGGCGATGCCGGAGACGTCATCATTGTCATAGGTTTCGATCGGCCCCCCGTCGGGGCCGGCCTTCAGCGTGCCGTCGGGATTGAGTTCGTACAAGCCGATCGAGAACAGCTGCATCACTTCGCGCCCGAAATTCTCGTCCGGCACGCGGCCCGTTGCCGGGTCTGCCTTGCGATTGCCCAGCGTGTTGAGGAATTCGCCCATCGCCGGGTTCAGCGTGACTTCTTCCAGCAGTTCGCGGAAATTGCCGAAGGCGAGGCGGTTGAGCGTGTCCCAGTAATGCCCCATGGCCTGGCTGCGCCAGAGGATTTCTAGCGAGTTGAGCGAGACGACGAAGAATTCCGACAGCGCCAGCGCGGCGCGTTTGCGCACGCCGCTATTGCCCAACATCAGCTGTTTCCACAGCATATCGTCGGCGATGCCGGAATTGAAGAAATAGCCGTTGCTGTCGATGGCGTCATAGCCCTCGGCAATGAAAAACTGCTCTGCTGTCTGGTCGTTGGCGAGGCGCATCTGCGCATCCAGCCACGGCTCGTAACCCTGTTGGCGGATATCGGCGATGGCGTTGGTGGAGGCGGAAAGCGAGGCGTGGAGGATGAAGCGCGCGGCTTCCTGATCGGTTTGCGGCCGCAGCACGGTGGGCGGCGCGGTGCCTCCGCTGCTGCCGCCGCTGATCGGGCCGCCGCCGCCACTTCCCGAATCCCCGCCGCCGCAGGCCGCTGTTGCGGTAGCGAGCCCGACGATAGCTGCGGCGCGGCCCAATGCCTCGGCATGGCTGGCCACCGGTGTGCTTGTAACGGGTTCGGCGCTGGCGCCGGTGGCGGGAGGGGTTTCGGCGGTATCGTCCAGCATAGCTTGCCCTTTGTGCTGCCGTGACGGCCACGGACAGGCCGTTCTCCTGTAAGGTGGTGAAATCCGCCTTTCCGAACAGGGTTAACAGGGCGTAACCCATTGCTCCGCCATGCGCGAGCGCCTAGGGCGCGCTCTGGCTACAAAATGGCAGGATTCACCGCATGGCAAACGTCACCGTAATCGGCGCCCAATGGGGCGATGAGGGCAAGGGCAAGATTGTCGACTGGCTCGCCGCCCGCGCCGACGTCGTGGTGCGCTTCCAGGGCGGGCACAATGCCGGGCACACGCTGGTGGTGGGTGACCAGACCTACAAGCTCAGCCTGCTGCCCAGCGGCATCGTTACCGGCACGCTGAGCCTGATCGGCAATGGCGTGGTGCTCGATCCGTGGGCTTTGCAGAGCGAAATCGCCAAGCTGGAATCGCAGGGCGTTGCCATTACGCCCACCAATTTCGGGATTGCCGACAATTGCCCGCTGATCCTGCCCCTGCACCGCGACCTCGACGGCTTGCGCGAAGCGGCGGCGGGCGCGGGCAAGATCGGTACGACGGGGCGCGGCATTGGCCCGGCCTATGAAGACAAGGTGGGCCGCCGCGCTATCCGCGTGTGCGATCTGGCGCATCTCGATGATCTGACCCCGCAGCTTGACCGGCTGTGCGCGCATCACGACGCGCTGCGCGCCGGTTTCGGACAGGCGCCGGTGGACCGCGAGGCGCTGCTCGCCGAACTGCGCGAAATCGCGCCCTTCGTGAACCAGTTTGCGCAGCCGGTGTGGAAGCGCCTCAACGAAGTGAAGAAGGCGGGCGCGAAGATCCTGTTCGAAGGCGCGCAGGGCGTGCTGCTGGATGTCGATCACGGCACCTATCCCTTCGTCACCAGCTCCAACACGGTGAGCGGCACGGTGGCGAGCGGCAGCGGGCTTGGCCCCGGCAGTGCAGGCTTTGTGCTCGGCATCGTCAAGGCCTACACCACCCGCGTGGGCAGCGGCCCGTTCCCGACCGAGCTTGAAGACGAAGTGGGCCAGAAACTGGGCGAGCGCGGGCACGAATTCGGCACAGTCACCGCAAGGAAGCGCCGCTGCGGCTGGTTCGACGCGGTGCTGGTACGCCAGACCTGCGCGCTTAGCGGCGTCACCGGCATTGCGCTCACCAAGATCGACGTGCTCGACGGGTTCGAGACGATCCGCATCTGCACCGGCTACAGGCTGGGCGACCAGGTGCTTGACTACTTGCCGAGCCATGCTGCCGATCAGGCGGCCATCGAACCGATCTACGAGGAATTCGAAGGCTGGGAAGGCACCACGGTCGGCGCGCGCAGCTGGGCTGATTTGCCCGCACAGGCGATCAAATATATCCGCCGGATTGAAGAACTGATCGATTGCCCGGTAGCGAGCGTTTCCACGAGCCCCGAGCGTGAAGACACGATCCTGGTGCGCGATCCGTTCGCGGATTGATGCCGTTTTCCCCTTCCCTTCAGGGGAGGGGATCAAGGGGTGGGGGCGAGCCGTCAGGCTCGCTGGGGCTGCAAGCCCCCACCCTACTGCGACTAGGCGGCAAGCCGCCAAGTCTCGTTATCCCTCACCTAAAGAGGAGGGATGCCTCACTCTCCGCCCTTTTCCTTCAGCAGCGCCACCTGCACCTGCAACCGCTTCACTTCGCGCAATATGCTGAGCATATTCATGCGGCTGAACAGCCATTGCTTCACGAAGCCCTGCATCGTCAGCACCATCAGCGCGGCAATCGCCCACATCAGGTGTTCGAATTGGTGCTGCGTGGTGAAGACCTTGTAGAAGCAGAAGACAATCAGGCCGCCGAACACCAGGCTGAGCGCGAAAACCAGCTTCGTCCAATTGCCCATCGGGCCGGCCATGCTGTCGCCGATCTGCCGCCAGAGGCTGCGGTCGCTTTCCAGCTCGCTGAGGAATTGCTGGTCATCGGCATCCAATACGTCGCGGATGCGGTCGTCAATTTCGGTCATCGTCAATCTCCCGTAAGAGCCGCTTTCAACTGGCGGCGGGCGTGGAACAGGCGTGTTTTGGCAGTGCCGACGGGCACCGCCTGGACTTCGGCAATTTCGGCGAGGGTGAAGCCCTCAATATAGTGCAGATGCGCGGCGAGCCGCTGGTTGGCGGGCAAAGCGGCGATGGCCTGGCGGATGGCGAGCGCCTCGTCCGCAGGCTCTTCGGGCGCGGGCAAATCCTCCGGCACATCGCCTCCCGCGCGGCGTCGCCCCTGCTGCTCGGCGCGGATGGCGTCGGCGCATTTGCGGTGCAGGATCGTGAAGGCCCACGGCGCAAAGCGCGCCGGGTCTGCCAGCGAGCCGATCCCGCCCAGCACCGCCACCCAGCATTGCTGCGCGGCGACCTGCGCCAGATCATCGCTGCCGAGCATCCGGCGTGCCGTGCGCAGCAGGCGCGGGTGCCAGCGCTGCGCCAGCCGCTCGCCCGCGCGCCGGTCTCCACCGACATAGAGCGTGACGAGCAATTCGTCATAAACCCGCCCTGTTTGCGCCACCGTTGCCATCCCCTGCATGATTGCTTCGGTTGGATAGTCGCTGCAAGCGGCGGAAAGGTTCAACGGGTGGATGGAAATAGGCGGATGGTTCGTCAGAAACCCTCGCACTGGCGCATAATTCCCCCGCACTGCCTCCCGCCTATCGTGCGCTTGCTAACACTGGCGTAAGCGCCGCCGCGCATGACTACGCGCGAAAAAACCGGCCTGCTCTCGCTCGCCGACACCTCACCTGAACGCCCGCTTCGTGAGCAGGTGTTCACCATTGCGTTCGGCGCGATCCAGTGGCCGTGGCTGGCCAAGAGCCTGTGGGGCGGCACCAAGCGTTCCAAGCGCGAGCTGCTCGCGCGGCTCGATCTGGCGGCTGACGCGCTGCCCAATCTGGGGAGCTGGAAGGCGGATACCTATCTGCTGCACCGGATTGTCGATGTGATCGAAACCGCGCGCCCGCAAGTCGTGGTGGAACTCGGCTGCGGCGCCACCTCGCTGGTGATTGCCCGCGCCCTGCAAATGCACGGTGGCGGCAAGCTCTACAGTTTTGACCAGAACGCCGAATTTGTCGAACACACCGCGCGCTGGCTGAAGGATCACGGGGTGGAGGCGCAATTGCACCCGGCTCCGATTGTGCCCGATCCCACCCCATGGGCTTCGCAATGGTATAGCCTGCCGGTGGTGCCGCCAGAGATCGACCTGCTGCTGATTGACGGCCCGCCATGGTCGATCAACCCGCTGGTGCGCGGCCGCGCCGAAGTGCTGTTTGACCGGATTACGCCCGGCGGGATCGTGCTGCTGGATGATGCAGCGCGTCCGGGAGAGCGGCTGGTGGCCCGCCGCTGGCGGCGGGATTGGCCGGGTTTTGCCTTCCACCTGCTTTCGGGCGGGAAGGGGACGCTGGTCGGCCAGAAGGGCGTATAGTCGCCCACATTCTTGACACGATCCCTTTTTGTTCGCATCATGTTCCTCGTATCGATTCGAGGAGCCGTGCGATGTCGCAGTCCGATTTCACCTACGCGATGGCGGCAGATGCTGCCGGTTTGCCGCTGGCGGTCTCGATCTTTGCCGATTGCGATCTGCTGCGCGGGCAGATGGAGGATGACGTTGCCACGGCCGGACTGAAGGTGCGCGAAACGGGCACGCTGGCGCAATTGTTCGCCGGAGACGCGCAGGCCTTGGGCGAAGTGGTGCTCGTCGATTGCCCGCAGCCCGATGCGGCCGACATGGCGACGCTGGCACGGCTTGATAGCCGGGCGGCGCATTCGGGCGCGCGGCTGGTGATTTCGACGAGTATGGACGCGCTCGACACGGTGTTCGGCTGCTGCGCGCAGTCTTCGCCGCAAATTCTCGTTAACCCTATTAGGTGTGAACGCGTAATTGCGCTTGGCAGGGTTTTAGCCAGTATCCCCAATATGCGATTGCGCGAACTCTCCGAAGATGACCGGCTAACCCTGCTGCGCTTGACCGAACAGGTAGGGCAGATTGCCGAACGGCTCGACCGGCTGGATAGCGCACAAGGCTGGGGCAAGCGCGATGGCGGCGGCGCGTTCCGTTTCGAAAGCCCCGGCGATGCGTGGCGCCCGCCAGCCAGAGACAATGAGCGCGAACTGATCCGCAAGCCGCGCCCGCCTTTGCCCGATGCGCGGCTGGTGCGGCAAGTGATTGCCAAGCGGCAGGCGCGGACGAAATTCTTCGATGCCGAGCTGTTTGCCGATCCGGCATGGGATATGCTGCTCGACCTTACGGCGGCGCGGGTGGAGCGCAAGCGGGTGAGCGTGACCTCGCTCTGCATTGCCTCGGCGGTTCCGCCGACAACCGCGCTGCGCTGGATCGGGCAAATGGTCGATGCGGGCCTGTTCATCCGCGTAGAAGACGAGACCGACCGCCGCCGCGCCTTTATCGACCTGTCAGATCGCGCGGTGGACGCGATGGCGCGCTATTTCGCCGATGTGGGAGAGAACGCGCTGCTCGCCGCCTAACGCCGGTCAAACGCGGCCTGCGCCTCCGCCTGACCGGTCACGCCGCTGGCGATCAGCACTTGCAGCAAAATCCGCGCCTTGGCGGGTCCGAGCGCGCGGGTGGCGATGAAACCGTGTGTTGCATCACCGGGTTCGGGATCAACCAAGCCTTCATCGACGCGGGTGGCGCGCACCACGGGAATGCCGCTCGCCACCGCTTCCGCCAGCGCCTCGCGCACGACTTGCGGCATATTTCCCGCGCCAAAGCCCGCCAGCACGATGCCTTGCGCGCCGCTGGCCAGCGCCGATGCGACGCTGCCAGCGTCCATTCCGGCAAAGGCGTGCAGGATCGGCACCAGCGGCAACGCGGCGGGGAAGGGGAAGCGCGCGGCTTCCTCCACCCGCCACGGCGGCGAGAGCCAGTCGAGCGCGGAGGGCGTCGCGAGCGCCACCGGCCCGCGCGGAAATCCGGCAAAGGCATTCGTCCCGCCAGTGCGCGCCTTGCGGGCATCGCGCGCGCTCAGCACCGTGTCGCCCATGACAAGCAGCACGCCGCGCCCCGCCGCTTCGGGATGCGCGGCGACTTGAACCGCATTGGCAAAGTTCCTCAGCCCATCGCTCCCCACCGCATCCGCAGGCCGCATCGCGCCCACGAGCACGACGGGCTTGGCCGTGGGCAAGGTCAGATCGAGCAGGAAGGCGGTTTCCTCCGCCGTATCGGTGCCGTGGGTGATGATAACACCCGCGCAGTCCGGATCGTCCATCGCCGCCATGCAGGCCGAATGCAATTCGCGCCAGATGGCGAAACTTATGTCCGCCGAATCGATTGCCGCCACCTGCTGTCCGACAAGTTGCGCCTCGACCCCCAGATCGCGGAAAGCGGCGAGGAAGTCGGCAATGTCGATCTGTCCCGGGCGGTAATCGGCGCGGGTAGCAGAGCCTGCCTGCCCCGCAATCGTGCCGCCGGTGGCGAGGACGAGGATGGAGGGGGAGGAGCTTTGCATAAGGGTTGGTTTAGTCCTTCCCGAAGGCGCAGCGCACCCTTCGCTTTGCTCGGGAGCGTTTCGACCGAAGATGTCCCCCGGACATCTTCGGTCGAAACGCTGGTGGGCGATGACAGGCTCGAACTGCCGACCCTCTCGGTGTAAACGAGATGCTCTACCAACTGAGCTAATCGCCCCCAAAAGCGGGTGTGCTATTGTCTATAGCGGGCGCGCCTTAGCGGAAGGTTGACGGACAGGGAAGGGGCGAAAGTGCAAACAATCGATATCGGTATCGCCGGTTGCGGCATCTCGGGTCTGGCGGCGGCGCTGCTGCTGCACCGGCAGGGGCACAGCGTCACGCTGTATGAACGGTTCGCAGCGCCACAGCCGCTGGGCAGCGGGCTGATGATCCAGCCGACCGGCATGGCGGTGCTCGATGCCTTGGGATTGGCGGAAGAGGTGGCGCGGCGCGGTGCGCCGGTCGATGGCCTGCTCGGCCTCAACACCGAAGGTGAGCCGGTGCTCGAAGCCGCCTATGCCGATTTGGGCGTGCCGGGCATGGTCGGCCTCGGCATTCACCGCGCCAGCCTGTTCGGGGTGTTGTATGAGGCGGTGCTGGCGAGCGGGATTACGGTGCAAACGGGGTGCGAAGTCACCGGCCTGCAATTGCGCGGAGTGCAGTCGCGCCTCACTTTTGCGCAAGGCGAACCCTCGCCGCCGCACGATCTGCTCGTCGATTCGCTCGGCGTGCGCTCCACCCTCGTCCCGCCGCTCAAGGCCGAACTGCCTTTCGGCGCGCTGTGGGCATCGGTCGACTGGCCGGAGGATGCAGGGTTCAACCAACGCCTCCTCGAACAACGCTACGAACGCGCCAACCGGATGGTCGGTCTGCTGCCGCTGGGCGAGGGCAAGGCGGCTTTCTTCTGGTCTTTGCGCGGGGACGAATATGCCGCGTGGCAAGCGCGCGGTATGGCTGCGTTTCGGGCTGAGGTGCTCGCACTCTGGCCGCAGCTGGCGCCCGTGACCGCGCAACTCACCGACCCCGAACAGCTGACTTTCGCCCGTTACGCCCACCGCACCACCAAACGCGCCACCGCGCCGGGCATCGTGCATATCGGCGATAGCTGGCACGCGGCGAGCCCGCAGCTGGGGCAGGGGGCGAACATGGCGCTGCTCGATGCGGTCGGGCTGGCGCGGGCTGTCGAGCGCTCCGACACGCTGGAGGCAGCGCAGCAGGCCTATCTCGCGCTGCGCAAGACGCACGTCATGCTCTACCAATGGCTGACCTGGGGCTTTACGCCGCCCTTCCAGTCGGCATCGGTGTGGCCGGCGATCTTCCGCGACCACTTTATGGCCCCTGCCTCGCGCATCGCGCCGGGGCCGCGGCTGAAGGCCTATCTGGTGGCGGGGCTGGCGGGTGCCGGGCTCGCTTCCCTCGGGGTGAAAGTGCCCGAATTCTCGCGGATTATCGGCCCGACATCACCCGAAGGCTCGACGCGCGGCGACGGGGTGACGGGGCTGAGCGCCTCCAGCACCTCCTCGCGCGCTTCCGCCGTGCTCCAGTCATAGGCGCCGATCACCCGCCACACTTCATTGCCGTTGGCATCGTAGAGGATAGTCAGCGGCAGCACCGCGCCACCGCCATAGGCCATGGCGAGATCGTTGGGCTGGTCCATCCAGCCCGGCAAATGGGTGAATTGCCGCTCAGCAAAGAACGGCCCGACGACTTCCGCCCCGCGCAAATCCATGCTCACCGTAAGCACGCGCACCTGCCCGTCCAGATCGGCAGCGAGATCATCGAGCAGCGGCATTTCGGCGATGCACGGCGCGCACCATGTCGCCCAGAGATTGACCAGCACCGGTTCTTGCAGGCTCGCCAGATCGAGCGTCTGCCCCTCCAGATCGGTGACCGTAACAGCCGGTCTAGGCTCGCCGGTAAAGCTGCGGTCGAGCAATCCGTCGAGCACCACCGCGCCCGCCGCCGCGTCATCGCCTTGCGCTGCTTGTCTCGCGCCACTATCGCACGCGCTCAGCAGTCCTGCGAAAAGCGCAGCACAGGCTAGACAGGAAAGGCGCGATTTGGCCACGGATACTTCCTCCAAAACCCCGGCGGGCAATGCCATGTGGGGCGGCAGGTTTGCTGCCGGCCCCTCCGCTATCATGCGGGAGATTAACGCATCGATCCCCTTCGATAAACGCTTGTGGAAACAGGATATAGCGGCAAGCTGCGCCCATGTCGCCATGCTGGCGGCCTGCGATATCGTGAGCGACGCCGATGCGCAGGCGATCATCGCCGGGCTGGAGAAGATTGCGGACGAATACGCGCGTGACGGGGTTCCCGAAAACTGGGATCTGGAAGACATCCACATGACCACCGAAGCGCGGCTCGCCGAACTGATCGGCCCGGCAGCGGGTCGTCTGCACACGGCGCGCAGCCGCAACGACCAGGTGGCGACCGATTTCCGCCTGTGGGTGCGCGATACGATGGATGCGCTGCTGCAAGGCCTCGCCGGATTGCAGCGCGCGCTGGTGGCGCGGGCGGAGGAGCACGCGGGCAGCATCATGCCGGGCTTCACCCATCTGCAAACCGCGCAGCCGGTGACGCTGGGCCATCATTTGATGGCTTATTACGAGATGGTAAGTCGCGATGTGGCGCGCTTTGCCGAAGCGCGGGCGCGGCTCAACCAGTGCCCGCTCGGCAGCGCGGCCTTGGCGGGAACGGGGTTTCCCATCGACCGCGATATGACCGCGCAGGCGCTGGGCTTTGCCGCGCCGACCGCGAACAGCCTTGATGCGGTAAGCGACCGCGATTTCGCCTTGGATTTCCTCGCCGCGGCCAGCCAGTGCGCGCTGCATCTGTCGCGTTTGGCGGAGGAATTCGTGATCTGGGCCAGCCAGCCCTTCGGCTTTGTGCGGATGCCCGATACGCTCAGCACCGGCTCGTCGATCATGCCGCAGAAGAAAAACCCCGACGCTGCCGAACTGGTGCGCGGGCATACGGGGCGGATTGTCGGCTGCCAGATGGCGCTGATGATGACGATGAAGGGCCTGCCGCTCGCCTATTCAAAGGATATGCAGGACGACAAGCCGCCGGTGTTCGAAGCTGCCGACTTGCTGGCTTTGTGCATCGCGGCGATGACGGGCATGGTGGAAGGCGCGGACTTCCGGACGGAGCGGATGCGGCAGGCGGCAGAACTGGGCTATGCCACCGCCACCGATCTAGCCGACTGGCTGGTGCGCGCCGCGGACATCCCTTTCCGCGAGGCGCACCACATCACCGGCGCGGCAGTGAAGCTGGCCGAGAGCAAGGGCATCGCGCTCGATGCGCTTTCGCTGGAGGACTTGCAGGCAATTGATGCGCGCATCGATGATCGGGTGTATGCGGCATTATCGGTGGAGGCATCGGTGGCAGCGCGCCATTCCTACGGCGGTACTGCACCCGATCAGGTGCGCGCCCGCATTGCCGAGGCCAAGGCGCGGTTGGAGATCGAGTGATGAAACGGGCTTTTGCCACTTGTCTGATTGCGCTGGCGCTCGCCGCCTGCGGCCAGCGCGCGGCGTTGCAGCCCTTGGCGGGGGAGAGCTTGCCACCCGCGCCCTATGGCGCAGACGAGCCGCTGACCGCGGAAGAGCTGCTCGAAACCGAACCGCAAGCCGCGCCCGATCGCAATGTCGAACTGCGCCGCGAAAGCGAGGAGCGCGAGGACGATCCGTTCGATCTGCCGCCTGAGTGATTTTCGGCGGCGGCGCGGGAAAGCGCAGCTATCGCACCCCGCCCGAATAACTGTCTCGACTACACGCCGCTGCGTCGCCATGAGGGGCCGCGATGGATCATTTCGCAATCAGAGACGGCGAACTTCACGCCGAAGACGTGCCGCTGTCGCGCATAGCGGAGGACGTGGGCACGCCCGTCTATGTCTATTCGCGCGCCACGTTTGAACGCCATGCGCGGGTTTTTCGCGCAGGGCTGGACGGGCTGGAGAAGCCGCCCCACCTTGCTTTTGCGGTGAAAGCCAATCCCAATCTCGCGGTGCTGCGCCTGCTCGCCAATGAAGGCTACGGCGCGGATGTGGTCTCGGGCGGAGAGCTGGCGCGCGCGCTGCTCGCCGGAATGCCTGCGGAGGACATCGTCTTTTCCGGCGTCGGCAAAACCGGTGCCGAGCTGGTGCAGGGGCTGGATGCCGGGATCGGCCAGTTCAACATCGAATCGGGCGAAGAAGGGCGCGAGCTTGCCGCTATTGCTGCCTCGCGCGGGCAAGTGGCGCGCTGCGCGCTGCGGGTGAACCCCGATGTCGATGCGGGCACGCATGACAAGATTTCCACCGGCAAGGCGGACAACAAATTCGGCGTGCCCATCGGCCATGCGCCCGAACTGTTCGCCGAACTCTCGGCGCTTCCCGGCATCGAACTGCGCGGGCTGGCAGTGCATATCGGCAGCCAATTGTCCGACCTCACCCCGCTCGAAACCGCCTTTGGCAAATTGGGCGAAATGCTCGTGCGGCTGCGGAGCGAGGGGCACAGCATCACCCATATGGATCTGGGCGGCGGCATCGGCGTGCCCTACAGGCCGGGCGAGCGCACCCCGTCTCCGGCGGAATATGGCGCGATGGTCGCGCGCGTCACCAAGGGCTGGGGCGTCACGCTGATGTTTGAGCCAGGGCGGGTGATTGCGGGCAATGCAGGCGTGCTGCTGACCCGCGTGATCCGCGTGAAGCGCGGGCTCAACAATCCCTTCGTGATCGTCGATGCAGCGATGAACGATCTGGCGCGCCCTGCGCTCTACGGCGCCTATCACGGATTTACCGCCGTGCGGCCCACGGGTGAGCGGATGACCGCCAATATCGTCGGCCCGATCTGCGAGACGGGCGATACCTTTGCCACCGACCGCGAAACCGACGCGCTGGTTTCCGGCGACCTCGCGATTTTCCGCACCGCCGGGGCTTACGGCGCGACCATGGCGTCGAGCTACAACTCGCGCGGCTTTGTGGCCGAGGTGATGGTGGATGGCAGCGATTATGCGGTCGTCGCAGACCGCATCCTCCCCGGCAGCATCGCCGATGCCGAGCGCGTGCCGGACTTCCTCACCTGATGCAGCAATTGCCGCTCTTCCACTCGATTGCCGGACAGCCGGTGCTGGTGCTGGGCGAAGGCGAGATGGCAGAGCCCAAGGCGCGGCTGGTGGCTCGGGCGGGCGGGCGCATCGTTTCCGATATGCAGCAGGCCATCGACGAAGGCGCGCGGCTGGCCTTTGTCGCGCACGATGATGCCGCGATGTGCGAGGCCGATGCGATCCGCCTGCGCTGTGCGGGAATGCTGGTCAACGTGGTTGACCGGCCCGACCTGTGCGACTTTACAACGCCGAGCATTCTCGACCGCGATCCGGTTCTGCTGGCGGTGGGGACGGGCGGTGCTTCTGCCGGGCTGGCCAAGCAATTGCGGTTGCGGCTCGAAAAGCTGCTGCCCGCCGATCTCGGCACGCTAGCCGACCGGCTGTTTGCAATGCGCGAGGCGATCAAGGCGCGCTTTCCCGTGATGGCCGAGCGCCGCCGCGCGCTCGACGCGGCCTTGGGCGAGGGCGGGGCGCTCGATCCCTTGCGCGCGGGGAGCGCGGAGCGGATTGCGGACTGGCTGGAGCAAGCTGCGGACGTGCAGCCGGGCGAAGTGCACGCCTTCACCCTCACCAGCGCCGACCCCGACGACCTGACCCTGCGGCAAGCGCGGCTGCTCGGTAGCGCGGATGTGGTGATTGCCGATGCGGGCATGCCCGCCGCCATCCTGCAACGCGCCCGCGCCGATGCGCAGCGGCTTTTGCCGGATGAGGCAAGGGCTGATTCTCAAGGGCTTACCGTCATCCTCCGGTTTGATGTGGGTCAATAATTCCAGCGATTACAAGAGTTTAATTTCATCCTTCGCCGCCGCTGCGGCACTCCTTTGCGCGGTTCGACACTCCTGTCGGGCCGCTTGTGTGAAGAGGAATACAGGATGAAATTTCCCAAGATTGACCTGTCCAGCCTGCCGGACCTTGGAACGCTGACCGGAATGTTCGGCTCCATCGCCGATCCCACGTCGCCGACCGATCCCGGCCCCGGCCTGCCCGGCCCCGACGATACCATCGTGGTGCTGGCAACGCTGGTGTATGACAGCGCCCCGCCCAGCGGCGGCCTGTTCTAGAAGGCGGGCGGCTCCCGATGGATGTGCATCCGTTCATCGCGGCGCTGCGGAGCGACCGGGCTCCGCAGCGCCAGGCCCAGAGCGCGATGGAAGCCGCGCGCACCGCGTGGCGGGCAGAGCCCGGCGCGGCGCAGATGATGGCCGAGCTGGAGCGGTACGGGAACGGCGCGTCGCTCACCGATTGCCCGCAGCTGGAAGCGGTGTTCACCGGGCAGGGCGAGGCCGAGCGGCTGATGGCGCTGCTCAGCCGCCATTATTGCGCGGCGCTTGCCGCCAATCCCATCGGCCACCCGCCGTTCCGCCACGGCTTCAACGGCAGCGCGGGGACGATCCTGCTCGCCCGTTCGGGCCGCGCGCAGATCATGCTCCAGAGCCGCGAGCCGGGGGACTTCCGGCAGGCGAGCTACAAATACACCGACGCCACCCGCTTCGATGCGGTGCTGGCAGGCGCGGGCGAAGCGCGGATCGTGCGCGCTCGGCCCGCTGCTGGTGAGGGCGAGAGGATGGACTTCACCGAAGAAGCTGTGCCCCTCGCTGCCGGCGGACGCTTCGCCTTCGATTGTTCGAGCGAGGCTTTGGTGACGGACAGCGTCACCCGCCGCATCGTCATGCTGCGCCTGTTGCGCGCCAATGCTGCCCCCGCGCCGAGCCGCGAGTATGCAGCCGCTACGGGCGAGCTGCTGCTGCAAAGCGCCGCCACCATCGCCACCAGCCGGCAAGAGGCGATCATCGCGCTGCTCGGCCGCATGGGGCGCACGGATGCCGCTCCCGCCATCGCCCGAACGGCACTCGGCGAAGGAGACCTTTCGCTGCGCTGGCAGGCACTGCGCGAATGCCTTGCGCTCGACACGAAGGCGGGCTTCACCGCGCTGCTCGCTCTCGCAAGACGCAGCGACGATCCGCTCGCCGCCCATGCCGGTGCCTTGCGCGCGCAATTGCTCGAAACCCATCCCCAACTCGCCCAATGGGAGGCGCGCCAATGCCCCGCGTAATCGACTGTCCCGACACCACCAGTTGCGAGCTGGGTGAATGCATCGACGCGCTTTATGCCCAAGGCTTCCACCCGTGGGAGGAGGAAAGCCTGCTGGGCGCGGCGGGCTGGCTGCGGAAGCTGGGAAATAACCGCGACTTCCTCGGCGATATGTTGGTTGACGAGCTCAAACGCGGGATCAAGGCGGCGGAGGATGCGAGCGATTACGGCCCGCAAGTGGTGATGCTCTCCACACTCGGCAGCGAGTTTTATATGCGCGCCAATTTCTGGCCGGGCGAGGACGAACATATGTTCCGCGCCAGCGGGCACTCGGCCTTCAGCTATCACTTGCCGCACGATCACAATTTCGACTTCCTGACGGTCGGCTATTTCGGCCCCGGCTATTCGAGCGATTATTACGAGTATGATTACGAGAGCGTCGCCGGGATTGTCGGCGAGAAAGCGGGCTTGCGTTTTGTCGAGCGATCCACGCTGACGCCCGGCAAGCTGATGCATTATCGCGCGCACCGCGATGTGCATTCGCAATTGCCGCCGCAAAGCCTCTCGGTCTCGCTCAACATCATGCACGCAGGCGGCGCGCAGGGCTGGCTCGACCAGTATCGCTTCGATGTCGAGCGGGACGCGATTGCGGGCGTTATCAGCGCGGGCGGGAGCGAGACGTTTCTGCGCGTGGCTGTCGGGCTGGGGGGCGGAGAGGCGCGCGATCTGGCGCACCACTTCGCCGGGTCGCACCCCAGCGACCGGATGCGGCTGGTGGCGCTGGATGCGCAGGCCGGCGTGCTGGATGCGGAGGAACGCGATGCGCTTTGGCGGCGGGCCGAGGCATCGGGCAGCAGGCTGGTGGCGGGCGAGGCCGCACGGCGGCGGCGGGCGCTCGCGGCCGCTTAGAGAATCCCCCCCGCCAGCCGGTCAATCGCGCCTTGCAGGATGATTGCGGCGGCGTGGCTGTCGATCCGTTCGGCGCGTTTGGCGCGGCTGAAATCCTGCGCGATCAGGTCACGCTCTGCACTCGCGGTTGACCAGCGTTCGTCCCACAGCAGCACGGGCAGGCCCAGCACCAGCAGGTTGCGCGCAAAGCTGCGGCTCGCCTGCGCGCGCGGGCCGGAACTGCCATCCATGTTGAGCGGCAAGCCGATGACGATACCCGCTACGCTGCGTGCCCGCACGATTTCTTCCAACGCCGCCTTGTCGCGGCCAAACTTGCCTTTGGGCAATGTCTTGCCCGCCGTGGCAAAACTCCAGCTTGCATCGCACAAGGCCGTGCCGATGGTCTTGGTGCCCAGATCAAGCCCCAGCAGCACGCCGCCATCGGGCAGCGCCCCGGCGAATTCGGCGGCGTTCTCGGTCAGCAGCGGGGTTAGCGGTTCGGGCTCTGCCATGCGCCCACCCGGTTGACGATGTCGCTTTGCAAATTCTTCCAGAACAGCGGGATATCGTAAGCGTGATAATTGTTGCCCGGCAGCACATATTGCCCAAGTTCCGGCGGGTCGCCGATCAGCAGCAGGCCGTTTTCGGCGCAGCTTGCGGGTACGGCGCGGGCGACAAGCTCTCCGGCAGACAGATCGTCATTGGGCACCAGTGTGCCCATATTGCGCTCGACCCCGGCGCTGTCGTTCAGTGTTCCGGTGAGCGGGTTGACGCAAAGGATCGGGCTTTCGCCACGCGGCTCGCCATCAATGCCGGGCACTTGCGAATAGCGGCGCAGGAACAGGCCGGGCTCGGCAGGTTCAGCAAAGCTGGCATAGCCGAACACGCAGGCGGCCTGTCCGGGTGTAGCGCAGGCGGGCAGGCCAAGGCCGGGCAAATCATGCTCGACACTGATCGGCCAGCCGATGGGATAGGCCATGGCGATGCGGCCCTGCAGCTCGGTTCCCGCAACCCGCTCGGCCAGCAGCCGTGTCACGTGATAGCCGCCCTGGCTGTGCCCCGCGAGCACGATCGGCATATCGGCGGGCACCGATTCGAGGAAGAAATCAAACGCGTCTGACACGTCCTGATAGGCGGCGTCGAGCGCTTGCGTCGATTCGGGCATATCGGTGATGAACGCGCCAAAGGTCGCCTGCCGGTAGCGCGGCACCCAGATTTCGCTCGCCTGGTTGAACGCACTCGCCAGCCCGCGCACCATCAGCCGCGCGCGGTTTTGCGAATCCTCGTGATCGAGCGGGGCGTTCCACTGCCGCGCGTCGAAGAAGCTGGTGGGGTGGACGAAGAAGACCGCGAAACGCGGCGCAGCGATATCCGGAGTCGGCTCTGCCCGCGGAGGCGATGCGCTTTCTGCGGGTGCATCGGAGACCGCATCCTCTTCCACACGGAACGCGGGCTGCCAGCGTGCCGGATCATTGCCTGCGCCCATGCCGGGGCGGCTGAACCACATGGCGGGATCCTGATAGGCGTTCACTTCGAGCGGGGCCTGCTCGACAAATTCCGCATCGGGCACCAGCGCCACTTCGGTCAACTCGTCTCCGAATACCCTGAGGCCGAACATCGCCGCGATGGCGAGCACGGTCAGGGTCACGATCGTGTAGAGAAACTTACGCAGGGTTATTCTCCATATAGGGTATCCGGCTTTGCCGCCGGGCTTCATCCTGTGCATCGTTTGCCGCGGCTCTTTGTTCCAGCGCGACCTTGATCATCGCGAGGAGCGGATCGGCCAGGAACAGGCCGAGAATGCCGAACAATATGCCCATGATAAGCTGGAAGCCGAGCACCAGAGCAGGGGCGAGGTCGACCGTTTTGCGGGCAATCAGCGGGATGACGAAATAGCCGTCGATATTCTGCACCAGCAAATAGACGACAATCGTGTAGAGTCCCATCTCCATCCCGCCGCTAAAGCCCACCAGCACCATCAGGGCACCCGATACCAGCGCGCCGATATTGGGAACGAAGGCCAGCAGGCCGGTCAGGATGGCGAGCAGCGCGGCCATCGGGATCTCGTCGCCGGTGACAAGGCCGTAGCCCACCAGCATCGCGTAAGTGAACACGCCTTCGAACACCATGCCCACCAGCCGTCCGAACATCAGCCGCCGCATGGTGTAGCCCATCCGCTCCACCGTGACGTGGAAATCGGCGCGCTGGGTTTTGGGCAGAATCCACGCAACGCCGCGCTCGTAAAGCCGCGGTTCGGCGGCGACATAGATGCCGATAATGGCGACAATCACCAGTGTGGTGAGCGCGCCGAACACGCCGCCAATCGCACTGGTAATCAGTCCCGCGCCGGACATGACCTGATTGATGATCGTTTCCGCATTGTCCTGATTGACGGCAAAGCCCTGCTCGCTGAGCCAACCGAGAAACAGGTCGAACTGTTCGCTGACAATGGCGGGAAATTGCGCCGCTTGCCGCGATATTTGCGTGCCCGCAAAAAGGCTCAGCCACACAAGGAAGCCGACCAGCGACAACAGCACAATGGCGATCCGCACACCGCGCCCCACGGGCAGCACGCGGCCGAGCAGGCGCGCGCCGCCATCGATCATCGCGGCGAACACCATCGCGCCGAAAATCACCAGCAGGCTTTGCGAGATATAGACCGCGAGCAGCGACAGCCCGATCACGCCCATCCAGATCAGCGCCTTGGCGAACTCCATCCTGAGTTCGGGATTGCTGATGCGCGCGGGGCTGGCCCCCATCGGGGCGTCGGTGTCCTTGTCGGCCTTGGACGGTTTGCCGCTCACTCGGTGCTTCCTTCGCCTGGCTGTCCGCGCAATTCAGGACGCAGAGTGCGCCAAGCGCGCTCGCCGCGCAAGGCATCCCACCAGGTGAGCGGATTATAGGTCGAGGAGCCGTCGAGCGAGAAGGTGATAAATTCCGCCCGCCCGCCGACATCGGCCAGCGGCACCGGCCCGCCAAGCCCCAATTGGCCGAAGCCTGCGGGCGCGCGGCTGTCTGCCGAATGGTCTCGGTTGTCGCCCATCAGGAAGACATGGCCATCGGGCACGGCCACCGGCGCCATATTGTCGAGATACTGCTCGGTATGGTCGATCACCAGATAGCTCGCGCCATTGGGCAGCGTCTCGCGGTAGGTCGGCGGCTCGTAGACCTGGCTGCCGTCTTCCAGCGTGACGCGATAGGGCTCGAACGCGGACAGGCACGGCGTGCCATCGCACAGATTGTCGTTTCCGGTGCTGAGCCGCACGGGCACTTCGACTTCGCGCGGCACCATTTCGCCATTGAGGATGATCCGCCCGTCCACCAGCGCGATGGTATCGCCCGGCAGCGCGACGACGCGCTTGATATAGTCCTGCTCGCTATCGGGCGGGACGAGGATCACCACATCGCCATATTCGGGCGCGGCGGGGGCGATGCGCCAATCATCGCGCGGGAAGACGCGGAAGGTCGCCGAAACCCAGCTCCAGCCATAGGGATATTTGGACACGATCAGCCGGTCGCCCACCAGCAGATTGGGCACCATGCTGGCGCTGGGGATGTAGAACGGCTTGGCGATGAAGGTGTGGAACACCAGCACGGCGAGCAGCATCAGGGCGAGGCCACGCAATTCGGCCCACCAGTTGATGGCTTCATCCTGTTTTTTGGCATCGCTCATGGGCGAGGGGCGTTTCTATTCGGGCAGCGCTTCAAGAATGACGAAGGCCTGTGCCCATGGGTGATCGTCGGTGAGAGTCAGATGAACGGTGACGCGGTGCCCCGGCGGGGTGAGCGCATCGAGCCGTTCCTTCGCGCCGCCCGTTAGCGCAAGCGTGGGCGCGCCGGAAGGGGCATTCACGACGCCGATATCTTTCATGAACACGCCGCGCTTGAACCCGGTGCCCACCGCCTTGCTGAAAGCTTCCTTGGCGGCGAAACGCTTGGCATAGGTGCCCGCCTGCGTGTGCGTTCGTTTGGCAGCCTTGGCGTTCTCGACATCGGTAAAGACGCGCGCGGTAAATCGCTCGCCCCAGCGATCGAGCGAATTCTGGATGCGCTCGATATTGCAGAGGTCGGAGCCGAGGCCGATGATCACGACGATCCCCCCAGATCGTCGCCCCGGACTTGATCCGGGGTCCCGCTGCCTTCTTGGCTAGGGCAAAAGAAAGCGGGTTCCCGGCTCGGGGGCCGGGATGACGGGGTTGGGCGAACCGTCACCGCGCCAGATCCATCAGTTCGCGCATTTTCAGTACCGCAGGCTCCAGCCCGTCGAAAATCGCCTCGCCGATCAGGTAGTGCCCGATATTCAGCTCGGCGAGCTGCGGGATGGCGGCGATGGGCTGGACATTGTCATAGGTGAGCCCGTGGCCCGCGTGGGGCTCGATCCCGTTTTTCGTGGCGAGCGCGGCCATATCGGCGATGCGCTTCAGCTCGCGCGCCACTTTCTCGCCATCGGCATCCAGCGCGGCATGGGCATATTCGCCGGTGTGGAATTCCACCACAGGCACGCCCAATCGCAGCGCCGCATCCAATTGCCGCTCGCTCGCTTCGATAAACAACGACACGCGAATGCCCGCATCCTGCAACGGGCCGACGATGGAGGTGAGGTGATTGTCCAGCCCCGCCGCGTCCAGTCCGCCCTCTGTCGTGCGCTCCTCGCGCTTCTCGGGGACGATACAGGCGGCGTGGGGGCGATGGGCAAGCGCAATGGCGAGCATTTCGCGCGTCGCCGCCATTTCCAGATTGAGCGGCAGATCGGTCGCATCCTGGATGCGCTTCAGGTCGTCATCGCGGATATGCCGCCGGTCTTCACGCAGATGTGCCGTAATCCCGTCCCCTCCGCACGCCGCCACAATCTGCGCCGCGCGAACCGGATCAGGATGATCCCCGCCGCGCGCATTGCGGATGGTGGCGACGTGATCGATATTGACGCCGAGGCGGAGGAAGTTGGTCATAGCGCGCGCGCCCCTATAGCAAACTCAGCGGCAAGCCAATTCGGCAAGCGTATCGTGCATGGGGCCTGCCCCCGTCCAGATTTCGCCGAAGTCGAAGTCCGGCTGGTCGGTTGCGATGGCCACCGCGATGCCGAGATCGGGCAAGATGACGTTGCGTACTTGGTATTCGGCGATTCCGCCGCGCCGTTCGATGATCCGCACCGGCATATCACAACCCGCCAACGGCACTTCGAACGACCACTGGCCAAGCGCCATGTAGCCGAGCGCCGGGTCGCCTTCCCACAGCCGTTCGCGCCATTCTGCGCCCAGCAATGTGCCGTCCATCAATGCGCGGTCGAAGGCCAGCATGTCGTCGAGCGGGCCGACGAGGCTTGCTGCCGCGCCATATCCGGCAATGCGGCTGGCGGCGAGATCGGTTCGCGCGGCGAATTGCCGTTCGCTCCCGCGCTCGAAAAATCCGGTGTTGATCCAACCGGAGTCGAGGCCCACCCCCTGCGCCAGCAACAGATCAAGACTGGAATCGGTCGCCGCCTCCAGCAGCGCGCCAAGCACGACGTAATCGCAGTTGTTGTAGACCCAGCTCCCTTCCGCAGGCGCCTCGCCTCTTCCGGTGCAGAATGCCAGCGGGTCGCCGGAACTAGTGTAGAAGGAGGGGAAGCCGTTGGCATCGGGTGCGGTATCATCCGGGTTGGGCAGTCCGCTGCGATGGCGCAAAAGGTCTTCGACCGAGATCTCCCGTCCGCGCAATCGGGGCACGAACTGGCCAACGTCGCTCCCCAGCGAAAAAGTGCCTTCTTCCACTTCGCGCATAACCAGAACCGCGATCACCTGCTTGGTGACGGATGCCCATGGCCAGCCCTCGACCGTGCGGGTGGCGGCCTCTTCCGGCTCGGTCGGGCCGTAATAGATGGTGTCCGGCTTGCCGGGCACACTGAAGGCGGCATCGCCGGCAAATCCGCTTTCAACCAGAACGGCGTAAGCGCGGGCATCGGCGTCCTGCGTTTCGAAGGAGCCGAGGTTTGGCGTCGCACAACCAGCCAGCGCCGCAGCGAGCAAAGCGGCGAGGGGCAGGGTGCGGGGTAGGTTCACTTCCGGCTCCCCGGCTTGGTAATCTCTATCGCGGCCAGTTCTGCCGGCACTTCGTCCGCCGCATAGGTTGGGAAGTCGATGTCGATCAGCGGGAAGAAGGGCACGCCCAGATCGGCGGAGCCGTTCGAGCGGTCGACCAGCGCCACCTCCGCCAGCACTTCGCCGCCTTCGCGCGCCACGGCGGCGATTGCCTCGCGGCTGGAAAGGCCGGTGGTGACCACGTCCTCCACCATCAGCACTTTCGCGCCTTCGGGCAATGCAAAGCCGCGGCGTAGGTGGAACACGCCGTCGGGCCGTTCGAGGAACATCGCATCTAGATGCAGCGCGCGGCCCATTTCGTGGCCGATAATCAGCCCGCCCATCGCTGGCGACACCACGGCATCGAGCGAATCGATGATCTCGCCGGGGATTTTCGCCGCCAGCGCCTCTGCCAGACGGGCGGCCCGATGCGGGTTCATCAGCACCCGCGCGCATTGCAGATAATGCCCGCTATGGCGGCCCGAGGAGAGCTTGAAATGCCCTTCCAGCAGTGCGCCCGATGCGCGGAATTCGGCAAGAACCTCGTCTGTCGTCATGCTGCTGAAAGCTCCTGCCTTTTCCTGACTTTGCCAAGCTGGGACAAAGGGCCGCATAGACCCTGTCGAAAAAAGTCCCTAGAGGCGCTTGAGGCACGGGGCAACCATGCGTATAGGCGCGCCAAACGCGGCATTAGTCCACCGCGTACGGGCTGCTATCAGGTGTGGTGACCCGGGAACGATAATGGGAAGACCTTTGGTATGACGTTCGGCGACTTCGCCCGCACCCCGCTGCAAAAGCTCGCTATGATGCTGGCAGCATTCTCGATGATTGCAGCGCCCGCGCTCGCGACCGCACAGGACGCCGTGGTGGAAGAAGCGGTGGTGGAAACCGCAACCGCTCCCGCCACCGAAGCAGCGCCTGCTGACGAAGCGGCAGTGGCGGCAGAAGCGCCCGCGTTCGAGCATTTCGGTGCCGACATGATCAAGGGCCAGCCCGAAGCGGGCGGGATCGATTTCCAGCCGCAGTTCACCGCCGACGGGCAGTTCGCGCATGATATGCACAATTACCTGCTGATGCCGATTATCACCGTCATCAGCCTGTTCGTGCTCGGCCTGCTGCTGTGGGTGATCGTGCGTTACCGTCGCAGCGCCAATCCGGTTCCGTCGAAAACCAGCCACAACACGCTGATCGAGGTTATCTGGACGGTTGTGCCGGTTATCATCCTTGTGGTGATTGCGGTACCTTCCATCACGCTGCTGGCGCGCCAGTATGAAACCCCGCCGGAAGACGCCATCACCATCAAGGCCAATGGCTACCAGTGGTATTGGGGATACGAATACACCGACAATGGCGGCTTCGAAGTGATCTCGAACATGCTGACCGCCGAAGAAGCGCTGGACACTCGTGAGCCGTTCCAGCTCGCGGTCGATAACCGCATGGTCGTGCCCGTGGGCGTGCCGCTGCGCATCCAGACCTATGGTGCGGATGTGATCCACTCCTTCGCCATCCCTTCGCTGTGGTTCAAGCTCGACGCTGTGCCGGGCCGCATCAACGAGCGGATGCTGCTGATCGAGGAAGAGGGCATTTATTACGGCCAGTGCATGGAACTGTGCGGTTCGCGCCACGGCTATATGCCGATCGCGATCGAAGCGCGCAGCATGGAAGATTACAACGCCTGGGTGCAGGCGCAGGGCGGGCAGACGCGCGAGCAGATCGCTGCGGAAGCGGCGGCTGCTGCGGCTCCGGCTCCCGCTGCTGAAGAGGCTCCGGTTGTCACTGGCGCCGAAGCAGCCGTGCCTGCTGCCGAGTAAGACGCAGCCCGAACCGAATTACGACGACGAAATACAAAGCAAGGTCCGCAAATCATGGCTACTACTGCCGAAGCTTTTGAAGCCCATCACGACGATCACGCGCATTCGCACGCCGATCACAAGCCGGGTTTCTTCGCCCGCTGGTTCATGTCGACCAACCACAAGGATATCGGTACGCTGTATCTGATCTTCGCGATCATCGCGGGGATCATCGGTGGTGCGATTTCCGGCTTCATGCGCTGGGAACTGGCTGAGCCGGGCCTGCAGATCATGGGCCAACTGGTGAACGCGATGGGCGGTGACGGCTCCAGCTTCGACCAGCAGGGCCATATGTGGAACGTGCTAATTACCGCGCACGGCCTCATCATGGTCTTCTTCATGGTGATGCCCGCGATGATCGGCGGCTTCGGCAACTGGTTTGTGCCGCTTATGATCGGCGCGCCGGACATGGCGTTCCCGCGCATGAACAATATCTCGTTCTGGCTGACCGTGGCGGGCTTTATCTCGTTGCTGTTCTCCATGTTCGTCCCCGGTGGCCCGGGCGGCGTGCTGGGGGCAGGCACGGGCTGGACGGTGTACGCGCCGCTGTCGACATCGGGTTCGGAAGGCCCTGCGGTCGACTTCGCGATCTTCTCGCTGCACCTTGCGGGCGCGGGCTCGATCCTTGGCGCGACCAACTTCATCACCACCATCTTCAATATGCGCGCGCCGGGTATGACGCTGCATAAGATGCCGCTGTTCGTGTGGTCGGTGCTCGTCACCGCCTTCCTGCTGCTGCTCGCGCTGCCGGTGCTGGCCGCTGCCATCACCATGCTGCTGACCGACCGCAATTTCGGCACGACCTTCTTCGATCCGGCGGGTGGCGGTGATCCGGTGCTCTACCAGCACCTGTTCTGGTTCTTCGGCCACCCCGAAGTCTACATCATGATCCTGCCGGGCTTCGGCATGATCTCGCAGATCATCGCGACCTTCAGCCGCAAGCCGGTGTTCGGCTATCTCGGCATGGCCTACGCCATGGTCGCCATCGGCGTGGTCGGCTTCATCGTGTGGGCGCACCATATGTACACGGTCGGCCTCAGCGTGAACGTGAAGATGTACTTCACTGCCGCCACGATGGTGATTGCGGTGCCGACCGGCATCAAGATCTTCAGCTGGATCGCGACCATGTGGGGCGGTTCGATCACCTTCAAGTCACCGATGGTATGGGCGATGGGCTTCATCTTCCTGTTCACCGTTGGCGGTGTGACGGGTGTGGTGCTGGCCAATGGCGGCATCGACGATAACCTGCACGACAGCTACTATGTGGTGGCGCACTTCCACTACGTGCTGTCGATGGGCGCGGTGTTCTCGATCTTCGCGGGCTTCTATTACTGGTTCCCGAAAATGAGCGGCCGCTGGCACAGCGAGATGCTCAGCCATCTGCACTTTTGGGTGTTCTTCATCGGCGTGAACGTGATCTTCTTCCCGATGCACTTCCTGGGTGTGCAGGGTATGGCGCGCCGTTACCCCGACTTTAACGAGGCGTTCGCCTACTGGAACGAGATCGCCAGCTACGGCTATCTCATCATGGCTGCCTCGATGGTGATCTTCTTCGTCAATATCGGCTACGCGCTGGTTGCCGGTCGCCGGGCGGAAGGCAATTACTGGGGCGAAGGCGCGACGACGCTCGAATGGAGCCTGTCGAGCCCGCCGCCGTTCCACCAGTTCGAAACGCTGCCGGTGATCGAAGACCACCACGATGCGAACGACCATATCAGCGCGAAGCCGGCAACCGCTTGATGCATATCCCCTCCTCTTCAGAGGAGGGGCAACGAGACTTGGCGGCTTTGCCGCCTAGTCGCAGTGGGGTGGTGCGGGAACGCAATGCGACCTGACGGTCGCACAACCACCCCCGACCCCTCCTTTGAAAAGGAGGGGGGAGATTGGAAGATGAGAGCCACAACTGCCAAGGATGTCGATCAGGTCGCGCTTGCCGTTAGTCCGGCCGCTGTGCCTGTTGCCATGCCGGCGGACTGGCGCGACTTCTTCGCGCTGACCAAGCCCAAGGTCATGCGGCTGGTGGTTTACACCGCCCTGTGCGGCCTGCTTGCCGCGCCGGGGAACATCCACCCCGTGCTCGGCTTCACCGCCATCCTCTGCATCGCGCTGGCCGCCGGGGGCGCAGGCGCGCTCAATATGTGGTGGGAAGCCGATATCGACGCGAAGATGAAGCGTACATCGGCCCGCCCTCTGCCGCAGGGCAAGCTGCGCCGCGAGGATGCGCGCGATTTCGGGCTCGCCATGTCGGGTTTCAGCGTAATGGTGATGGGGCTGGCGATCCACTGGCTCGCCGCCGCCTTCCTTGCCTTCAGCGTGTTCTTCTACGTCGTCATCTACACTATGTGGCTGAAGCCGCGCACCCCGCAGAACATCGTCATCGGCGGCGCGGCTGGCGCGTTCCCGCCGCTGATCGGGTGGATCGCGGTGACGGGCGAGGTTACCTGGATGCCGGTGCTGCTGTTCGCGATCATCTTCATGTGGACGCCGCCGCATTTCTGGGCGCTGGCGCTGTGGGTGAAGCCCGATTACGCTGCGGCCAACATCCCGATGATGCCCAACGCGGCAGGCGAAGTTTCCACCCGCCGCCAGAGCCTTGTCTACTCCGCACTGCTGCTCCCGCTCAGCGTCACGCCTTGGCTGATCGGGGAAACAGGCGCGATTTACGGCATTTCGGCGCTTATTCTATCGGGCATTTTCCTCGCGCTCACCGTGCCTATCGGCCTGCGCCGCAGCGTTGAGGGCGACGGGATGAAGCCGGAAAAGAAGCTGTTTGCCTATTCCATCCTCTATCTCTTCGTCCTGTTCGGCGCGCTGGTGCTTGATCGTGTGCTGGCACAATGGGGAGTGATCGCATGACGCCCGAAGAGGAAAAGGAATTCCTCCGCCGCCGCAAATCGCGCAACGCCGTGTTCGGCCTTGTGCTGCTGGCGATGGTGGTGCTTTTCTACGCCATCACGATTGTCCGGATTGGCCAGCAATGACGACGCAAACGCTCGACACCCGCAACCGCAAGACGATGGCCCAGATGTTTGCGCTGGCGCTGGGAATGCTCGGCCTCGGCTTTGCTGCCGTGCCGCTGTATGATCTGTTCTGCCGCGTCACCGGTTTTGGCGGCACCACGCAGGTCGCCAGCGAAAGCGAAGCGCGGCTTGCCTCGATGCTCGGTCTGGAGGCGGGCGCGCCCGAATATTCGATCCGCTTCGATGCCAATACCGCGCGCGATCTGCCGTGGGAATTCACGCCGGTGCAGGTGACCGACACCGTCACCATCGGCCAGCGCGATATGGCGTTCTACACCGCGCGCAACACCTCCGACCGCCCGATCACCGGCACCGCGACCTTCAATGTCGAGCCGGAGCAGGCGGGGCGCTATTTCAACAAGATCCAGTGCTTCTGCTTTACCGAACAGACGCTGCAACCGGGCGAGGAAATCCGGATGCCGGTGCTCTATTTCATCGACCCGCGCGCGCTGGAAGACGAGAATATGCAAGGGGTGGAGCAGATCACGCTGAGCTACACCTTCCACGAATCCACCACCTCACGAAACCCGACGGACAATGACAGCTAAGCCCCTAGACCCGCGCGTTTGCGGGCATTAAGGGCAGGGCATAAACACCAAGGATCAGGACAGTCCCATGGCCGGCGCCAAGAACCACGATTACCACATTCTCGATCCCGATATCTGGCCGCTGATCGGCGCGATGTCGGCGGTTATCTTCACCACCGGCATGGTGTTTTTCATGCACCATGTGCCCGCGACCGAAGACGCGCCCGCGCAGTTCGGTTTCTGGCCGGTTGTGCTCGGCCTCGGCATTGCCGGACTGATCGCCACCTTCTTCGGCTGGTTCTCCAAGGTCGTGAACGAAGCGCAGCGCGGTGACCACACGCCGGTGGTGCAGCTGCATATGCGATACGGCATGATCCTGTTCATCGCTTCGGAAGTGATGTTCTTTGTCGGCTGGTTCTGGGCGTTTTTCGATTTCGCCCTGTTCCCCGATGCGCTGCGCGTCTCTGCCGCCGGAACGCCGGAGCAGGCAACCGAGCTGCTGACCGGCACCGCAGGCGCAGTCGCGTCGCTGGTTCCGGAAGGCATGGAAGTGCTCGACGCCTTCAGCCTGCCGCTGCTCAACACGATCATCCTGCTGTGTTCGGGCACCACGGTGACCTGGGCGCACCACGCGCTGATCCATGGTGACCGTGAAGGCCTCAAGCAGGGCCTGTGGCTCACCATTCTGCTGGGCGCGCTGTTCACCGCCATCCAGGCCTACGAGTACAGCATCGCACCGTTCAACTTCGGCCAGAACACCTATTCGAGCGCCTTCTACATGGCGACCGGCTTCCACGGCTTCCACGTACTGGTCGGCACGATCTTCCTGATCGTCTGCCTCGTGCGCACCTATAAGGGCCACTTCACGCCCAAGCAGCATTTCGGATTCGAAGCGGCGGCGTGGTACTGGCACTTCGTTGACGTGGTGTGGCTGTTCCTCTTCATCGCTGTTTACGTTTGGGGCGGTTGGGGCGCAGAGGTCCACTAATGGCAGAGCGCTATCGGGACGCGCCGGAGAACGGCTGGCATCTCGCGCAGATCAATATCGGGCGGCTGATAGCGCCCCAAGGCGATCCGCGAGTCCAGCCATTTTTCGATGCGCTTGACCGGATAAACGCGCTGGCAGAAACCTCTCCGGGCTTTGTGTGGCGGCTCAAAGACGAGACGGGCCATGCAATGGATATCCGCTACTCGACTGATCCGTTGCTTGCTGTCAACATGACAGTGTGGCGCGACGCGGATGCGCTGTTCGACTTCGTCTATCGCAGCGCACATACGCCAGTTATGGCGCGACGCCGCGAGTATTTCTCCCGTATGGATGGCGCCTATCAGGCGCTTTGGTGGATCCCGGCGGGAACCCGGCCCACGGTAAATGACGGGCTGGCCAAATTATGGCTACTCGATCAGGAAGGGCCAACGCCGCTGGCCTTTACTTTCAAAAGCCGCTTCCCCGCTCCGGGAATGGAAGGGCCGCCAGTCGATCACAAGCCTGATCCTTGGTGCATGGGGAACGCCTGAGGGCGTGATGGACCGCCGCGCATTTGAAGGACGCTGCCCGCGCTGTAAGGCGGGGGCGCTGTTTGCAGGGCCGGTGAAGTTCGCCGACCGGTGCGAGAATTGCGGGCTAGACTATACGACCTTCAATGTTGGCGATGGCCCGGCGGCTTTTCTGACGATGATCGTGGGCGCGGTGGTGGTTGCGCTGGCGCTGTGGGTGCAACTGGCTTTCGAACCGCCATGGTGGGTGCACGTAATCCTGTGGTTGCCGCTGATCCTGCTCGGCGTGGTCGGCGGCTTGCGGCTGGCGAAAGGCTGGTTGCTCACCACCGAATACAACCGCAGCGCCGAAGAACACCGCATCGACGGGAGCGGCCCGCAATGACATGGCGTGATGTTCCCGTGCTCCCGACGATCGTGGTGCTGGCCGCCGTCGCTACCATGATCGCGCTCGGCGTGTGGCAATTGGGGCGGGCGGACGAGAAGAATGCGCTAGTGGCGCGGTATGAGGCGGCAATCGCCGACACTGAACTGGTGACCTTTCCTGTGGCGTCGCAGTCTGCCGCTGAGTCCGTGCTCTATCGGCAGAGCCGCATTGATTGCGCGTTTTCCAGCCAGCCCCGTTCCGTAGCTGGCCGCAGCGAGAGTGGCCGCTCCGGGTACGTGCATATTTTCCTTTGCGGAATCAACAACGGTCCGCCTAGCGCGGATCGCACCGCATACGTCCAGATAGGCTGGTCAGAAAGCCCGAACGCTCCCGCTTGGCAAGGCGGTGAAGTGAGGGGGCGTATCGCTCCCAATCGTGAAGGTTTTGCCAAACTGGTCGCCGACCCGCCGCTTGCAGGCCTCGAACCCTCCGCCCAACCCGACCCCAACGACATCCCCAACAACCACCTCGCCTATGCCGGCCAGTGGTTCCTCTTCGCGCTCACCGCGCTGCTGATCTACGGCTTCGCGCTGCGCAGCAAGCTGCGCGCCAAGCGGAAGGGCGCGGGTGGGCAAGAATAGCTTGCTTGCCGCGCAGCATTCGCAACGCTAACGCGCGCCACAATGAAATATATCTCCACCAGAGGCAGCGCGCCCGCGCTCGATTTTGAAGGCGTCACGCTGGCGGGGCTCGCCAGCGATGGCGGGCTGTATGTGCCGGAAAGCTGGCCGCGTTTCAGCGAAGGCGAGATCACCGCGATGGCGGGCTTGCCCTATGCCGAACTCGCCGTGCGGGTCATGGCACCGTTCACCGCCGGATCGCTGACTGAAGAGCAGCTGCGCGCGCTGTGCGAAGGCGCCTATGGCCGTTTCTCGCACGATGCCGTCACCCCGCTCACCCAGTTCGACCAGCAGCACTGGCTGCTCGAACTGTTCCACGGCCCGACGCTCGCCTTCAAGGACGTGGCGCTGCAATTGCTCGGGCGGCTGTTCGAGCATTTCCTTGAGAAATCCGACCGCCATTTGACGATTGTCGGCGCGACCAGCGGGGATACCGGCAGCGCGGCGATTGATGCGGTGGCGGGGCGCGAGCGGGTCGATATCTTTATGCTCCACCCTGAAGGCCGGGTGAGCGATGTGCAGCGCCGCCAAATGACGACCGTGCTCGCCCCCAACGTCCACAATATCGCCATTAGCGGCAGCTTTGACGATGCGCAGGCGATGGTGAAGGCGATGTTCGTCGATCCCGCGCTGGCCTCTTCGCACGGGGGGCGCTTCCACATCGGCGCGGTCAATTCGATCAACTGGGCGCGGTTGATGGCGCAGGTCGTGTATTACTTCGCCGCCGCGCTGCAACTGGGCGCGCCGCAGCGCAAGGTCGCCTTCAGCGTGCCGACGGGCAATTTCGGCGACGTGTTCGCGGGCTATGTCGCGGCGCAAATGGGCTTGCCGATCGAGCGGCTGATCGTCGCCACGAACGTGAACGACATTCTCCACCGCGCACTCTCCACCGGCGACTATTCGGCGGGCCACGTCACCCCCACCGCCGCGCCGAGCATGGATATTCAGGTCTCCAGCAACTTCGAGCGTCTGCTGTTCTGCGAAGGCGGGCGCGATGGCGCGGCGCTGGCGGAGCAGATGCGCGGGTTCGAAGCGACCAAGGCGATGCAGCTCACCAACGCCCAGCGGCAGGGCGCGGCGGCGCTGTTCACCAGTGCGCGGGTGGACGAGGCGCAAATGGCGCAGGCGATGGCCTATGCCGCTGCGCATTATGGCGAGATCATCGATCCGCACACCGCGATTGGCCTGCACGCCGCGCGCGAGGTGGGAGTCGACCCTGCGGTGCCCGTAGTAACGCTCGCCACCGCGCATCCGGCCAAGTTCCGCGACGCGGTGGAGCGGGCGACCGGCGCGCGGCCCGCGCTCCCCAAACGGGTAGGCGATCTGTTCGAGCGCGAGGAACGCTACGATTCGCTGCCGGGCGACTATGCCGCGGTGCGCGATTACGTGACGGCGCGGGCGACGCAGAGCGCCTGATGGCTGATCTTGCCCCCCAGCCCATCATCATGGCGGGTGAACCGTGGGCGGATTATGGCCTGATCGATTCGGGCAATGGCCGCAAGCTCGAACGCTACGGCCCCTACCGCTTCATCCGACCCGAACCGCAAGCCATGTGGCAACCGCGCCTCCCCGAGGCCGGGTGGCAGGCGCATGGCGAGTTCATTCCCGGCAGTGACGAGGATGGCGGCGGGCGCTGGCATTTCACCCGCGATGTTCCGCCAGAAGGCTGGCCGCTCAAATGGAACGAGGTAACCTTCACCGCGCAATGCACGCCGTTCCGCCATTTGGGGTTCTTCCCCGATATGGCTCCGGTGTGGGACTGGATGCGGGGGCAATTGGCGGGCCGCGAAGACGCGCAGACGCTCAACCTCTTCGGCTACACCGGCGTCGGCTCGCTGGCGCTGAGCGCGTGCGGGCCGGTTACCCATGTCGATGCGAGCAAGAAATCGGTGGCGCAGGCGCGCGAGAACGCGGCGCTTTCAGGGATGGACGACAAGCCCGTCCGCTGGCTGATCGACGATGCGGGCAAGTTCACCGCGCGCGAAGTGCGGCGCGGCAACCGCTATGACGGGATCATCCTCGATCCCCCCAAATTCGGGCGCGGGCCGAAGAACGAGACCTGGCGGCTGGAAGAATCGCTCCCCGGCCTGATTGGCGATTGCCGGCAATTGCTCGATGCCGACAGCCGCTTCCTGTTTCTCACCGTCTACGCCGTGCGGATGAATGCGCTCGCCATCGCCGGGCTGCTCGACGAGGCCTTCGCCGATCTGCCCGGGCGCGTGGAATATGGCGAACTGGCCGTGCGGGAAGACAGCGAAGCGGGCCGTCTGTTGCCGACCGCTATTTTCGCGCGCTGGTCCAATTCCTGACCCCCGCTCTGGGCGCGCGAAGGCCCGCTAGTTGGACGCGCGCAAATCGTTCAGAAACGCCTCGATCCGCGCGGCGTTATAGCCCAGATCGCTCCCGCCCACGCGGCTGACGCTGCGCATATCAACGCGGGTTGACCCGTCGGCAATCGGGGTGGCTTCGACAATCACGTCATCATAGAAGCGGATAAAGCCTGCGGTTGCAGTCGCTTCCAACCGACCGGCTGCGGGCGAATATTCGGCAATCTCCCAGCCGCGTGCCTCAGCCAGAGCGTGCGCATCGGCGATCACCAGTTCGGGCGACTTGTTGATGATGACCGGTTCGATATTGGGATAGCTCTCACGGTGTGCGGAGCGCCACGCCTCGATATCGCCGTCATGCACATCCAGATTGTCCTCGCGCAGGGTCAACGTCTGGAATGCGGGCGGATCGTCCACATCGGTGCTGATATCGTGCATGAAGGGTGCGCTGCGGGCGGGGGCAATCACCTGCGTGTAGAACACGCCGAGCATGACCACTGACAGCACCAGCGCCAAGGGGTTGCGCCAACCCGCGCCGCGCTTGCGCAGCATCCCGATAGCGATGCCGATCACCGCAATCACGGCCAAGGCCGCGAAAGGATACATCGTCATCATAAATCCGCGAAAGCCGGACAGTTTGTCGATGATGTCGTATCGGGCCAAGACAAGCGAACCGAACGCGATCACCAGCATGATAACAGCGCCGCCATGGGTGAAATTGCCGATCCACCGCGTGAGCTTCGACGGCCCTTGCGCAGCGAGTTCCGGCGCGACCGCTTCGGTAGCAGACGCATCGGGCTGAATGCCTGCCGTGGTTGCTTCGGGCGACGTAGTATCGTGTGTGGTCGCTTCGGGCGTGGTGTTCTCTGGCGTATCGGCCATGGCGTGCTTCCCCTGAATGTTCTGCTTTATGTTTTGCTGTATCGCGTTCTTCGCCAACGGGTTTGGCCCCGCAAGGGTTCCGCGTCAATCGCCAGCACGGCTCCGTCCCGCCCGCCAACACCGCTTGCAAACCCGCGCCCGCGCTGTAAGGGCGCAAAGCCTATGGCCGACAGCCTTTATCTCGAGCTCGTCGATTTCGAGCATGATGTGTACACCGGTATCTTCTCCGAGGAGACCGGCAAGCCGCAGCCTTTGCGCTTCACCGTGCGCGCGCGGCTGAAATCGTTGCCCTTTTACGATCCCGAAACCCCGCTCGACGAGAGCAAGAATTACATGGATCTGAAGGATGCCTGCTCGGTCGGGCTGGGCACGCGGCATTACAAGCTGATCGAGGCGGTGGCGGATCACATCTGCGAAACGCTGTTTGCGCAGGACGTGCGGATCGAGGAAGTGCAGGTCAAGATCGTCAAACTGGCGCTGACCGAACGCCACGAACAAATTGGTATCACGCTCACCCGCGAGCGTCCGGCTTGAGCGCGCAGCGCGTGATGGCGCGCGGCCTGCCCGCAAAGCCGCTCGATGCCGCAGCGGAATTTGCCGCCCGCTTCCTCCCCAAAATCCGCGCGGCTTTGCCCGCCGATATCGTCATCCTGTTCGATCCGGCGGACCATCCGCACGATAGCTGGCGCCGTGCGATGGTCGAGGAGCTGGCGCGCGAGGCTGTGCCGGGGCGGGTGAACGCGGTTGTCGGCATGGATGTGGCGGCGGTGGAGGAAACGGTGGCCTTCCTCGAACGCGCGCCCGGCGTAACCGGACAGGTCTTCACGACGAATGACGCTGTGACGCATGACGGGACGCCCGTTTCCCGCTAACAGGATTGCATGACCCAGCACGCGCCCCTGATCGACCGTTTCGACCGGCGCGTGACCTATCTGCGCCTCTCGGTGACCGATCGCTGCGATTTGCGCTGCACCTATTGTATGCCCGAGCGGATGCAGTTTCTGCCCAAGGCCGACGTGCTCAGCCTTGAGGAGCTGGAGGTGTTGGCGAAGGGCTTCATCGCGCGCGGGATCAGCAAAATCCGCCTCACTGGCGGCGAGCCGCTGGTGCGGCGCGATGTCATGCAATTGGTGCGCGCTTTGGGGCGCGAGCTCGGCAACGGTCTGGACGAGCTGACGCTCACCACCAATGCCATGCAGCTGGCGACCTATGCCGAATACCTTGCAGCGGCGGGTGTTGAGCGGATCAATGTCAGCCTAGACACACGCGATCCGGCTCTGTTTGCACAGCTCACGCGGCGTGACGGGTTGGAGCGGGTGCTGCACGGCATTGCCGCAGCGCGCGCGGCGGGCTTGCGGGTGAAGATCAACACCGTGGCGCTGAAAGACCAGAACGAGGGCGAAATCCCCGCGCTGATCCGCTGGGCGCATGAGCATGGCCATGATCTGACGCTGATCGAAGTCATGCCGCTGGGCGAAGTGGAAGGCGAGCGGGTCGACCACTTCCTGTCGCTCACGGCGGTGCGCGCCGCGCTGGAGAAGCATTTTACGCTCACCGACCTGCCCGACAGCACGGGCGGCCCCTCGCGCTATGTGCGGGTGGAAGAGACGGGCGGCAGGCTCGGCTTTATCAGCCCGCTGACCAACAATTTCTGCGCCGGCTGCAACCGCGTGCGCGTGACCGCGACGGGGCAGCTCTACGCTTGTCTCGGCGGGGCGGAGCAGGTGGATTTGCGCGAGGCCTTGCGTTCCGATGCGCCCGAAGCGCGGCTCGCTGAAGCGCTCGACACTGCGATGCAGATCAAGCCCGAGCGCCACCACTTCCGCATCGCCGAGGGCGAAGGCCCGGCGCTCGCGCGGCATATGTCGGTGACAGGGGGATGACCGTCACTCTCGTCTTCCTCGGCAAGCTGGCCGACCTTGCGGGAGCGGCGGAGCGCGAAGTCTCCGCACCGCTCGACTGGCCGCAATTGCTCGCCGCGCTCGAACCCGGTCTGCAATCCGCCATCGCCGCCGACACCACGCGAATCGCGGTGGATGGCGTGCTGCTGGCGGACAAGACCGCGCTCCATGCCGCAGCGGGAAGCGAAGTCGCTTTCCTCCCGCCGGTGAGCGGAGGCTGAGATGGCGATTACCGTCCGTCTGCTCGATGCCCCGATGAATCCGGGCGCGATGATCGGGCCGTTCACCAATGCCCATCCGGGGCTGGGCGGGGTGTGCACCTTTGTCGGCGAAGTGCGAGGGGGAGAAGGCGCAGAGGCGCTCGAACTGCTCCACTACGCGCGCATGACCCTGCCCGGTATGGAGGCTTTGGCCGAGCGGGCAAACACGCGATTCGGCCTGATGGGCCTGCTCATGCTCCACCGCACCGGCGTGATGTATCCTGGCGAGCCGGTGGTGCTGGTGTCAGCCGCCGCCCTGCATCGCCGCGCCGCCATCGACGCGGTGGACTTCTGCATGGACCATCTGAAAGCCGAAAGCTGGTTCTGGAAGCGCGAGCAGCGCGGCGGGGAGTGGCACTGGATCGAACCGCGCGCGGATGATTACGCTGCTCTGGCGCGCTGGCAATCGCCTCAGGCGTAGCCGCTCAATTGCGCCGGATTGACCAGCTCGATCCCGCGCGTTCCCCTCCGCTTGAGCGCGCCGGTCTTCTCCAGCGCGGACAGCGCGCGGCTGACCGTTTCGATGGTCAGGCCGAGCATATTGGCCATCTCCCCGCGCGTCAGCGGCAGATCAAACTCGCGTGCGGGGTGGCACGAGGTATCGCTCGCCGCGCGGGCCAGCGCCAGTATCAGCCCGCCCACCTGCTCGCCCGCGCTACGGCCCGACCCCAGCGCCAGCAGATCGCGCGCTGCGTGCAGATCTTCCTGGCTGCGGCGGAACAGCGCAATGGCAAGGTCAGGATAAGCACCCAGCGCGCGCTCCATATCGCCGCGCGCGAACAGGCAGACTTTCGACGCTGTCAGCGCCACCACGTCATATTGCGGGAAGGGAGCGAACAATTCGCCGACAAACCCGGCGGGGTGAATCAGCGCGAGGATGCGTTCATTGCCCTCGGCATCATATTGCGTGACCTTGAGCGCGCCGCTGACCAGCGTGGCGCAGGCCGAGTTTTCGTCGCCCGCGCTGAACAGCGTTTCGCCGCGCGCCAGCTTTTTCGTGTGGCCCGCGCGGGCGAGTTCGTCGCGCTCGGCCTCGGTCAACACCGCGCAGGCGGCGCTGTCGCGGACGGGGCATTCGGCGCAAGCGGTGGTCATGGCTGCACCGTGGCGAGCAGTTCGCTAATCACAGCGTTCTCCTGCTGCAAGAGCCCGGCAATCCCGTCGCGCGCCTCCTCGACACCGGCAATTGCCTCCCCCGCGCTGGAGGTATCGACATAGATCCGGTCGAGATCGGCGAGCGCGATCATCAAATCGCCGCGATGGCCTTCCAGCACCGCTATGGCGACTTGCGCCTGCGCCCAGCTTTCGCTGCCCGGACTGCTGCCGCGCGCGGCATTGCTGCGGCGGCGGGCGAGCGGTTCGTCAGCGAGGAAACCGTTATGCGCGGCCAGCGCGCGGCGTTCCAGCTCGGCAATTTGCGCCAGCGTATCGGCAGGCAAGGGGGCGGGGGTGTAGGCGCGCGCCTCGGCTGGGGCCATGCTGCCGACAAACCGCTCCGCATCGCGGATGGCGAGGGAGGGATAGTCTTCGGCAGGCGCTGCGCACGCGGTGAGTGCTGCAATGCTCGCGAGGTGGACCAGGACACGGGCTTGCTTCATTGCGGGGCAACCCTATCGTGTGCGTCCGGCGATTTCCAGCAAAAGCGGGGATCGGCAAAAAGGGACAGAAAAAGCGCGGCCCGAACGCCATCTCGCGGTTGACAGGGGCAGGCGCATACCCTAACGGCGTCGCTCTTGACGGTGCCCTTTCGGGCGCCCTTTTTGTTGTTGCCCCGGCGTGGATTGCTTCCGGGTCGGGCGCGGGAACACCAGATAAACGGATTATAGCACCATGTTCGCAGTAGTGCGCACGGGCGGCAAGCAGTATCGCGTCGCCGCCGGAGACAAAATCGCGGTTGAAAAGCTGGCAGGTGATGCCGGTGAAACGATCGTGCTGGACGATGTTCTGCTGGCCGGCGAAGGCGCCGACTTTGCGGACGCTTCGAAGATCACGGTTTCGGCCGAAGTCATCGCCCAGGCGAAGAGCGAAAAGGTGATCGTTTTCAAGAAGCGTCGCCGCCACAACTATCGCCGCAAGGCCGGTCACCGCCAGCAGATGACGCTGCTGCGCATCACGGCTGTGGGCGAAGCCAAAAAGGCGCCTGCGAAGAAGGCTGCGGCCAAGGCTGACGATGCCGCTCCGGCTGCGGAAGCCAAGAAGGCTCCTGCAAAGAAGGCACCGGCCAAGAAGGCCGCCGCCAAGAAGACTGACACGAAGTAAGGACTGACGGACCATGGCACATAAAAAAGCAGGCGGTTCATCGCGTAACGGTCGCGACTCAGCCGGTCGCCGCCTTGGTGTGAAGAAATTCGGCAGCCAGGAAGTGATTCCGGGCAATATTATCGTGCGTCAGCGCGGCACGAAGTTCTACCCGGGTGTCAATGTCGGCATGGGCAAGGACCACACGCTGTTCGCGCTCGAAGCGGGCCGAGTCCGCTTCCACGATGGCAAGCTGGGCCGCAAATACGTCTCTGTCGACGTTATGGCGCAAGCTGCCGAGTAATCGGACGATCCGCGAAAGGGGCCGTCCACCGGGATGGCCCCTTCCGGAGCTCAAAAATCCGGAAAGCTGGAAGGAGATGGGGCCGCCCCGTCTCCTTTTTTGATTCTCCTTCCCCCGCATGGCTCTGGCCGCCGCATTTTTTGCACTGCGCAACAAAGTTGCAGTCTGCCAGACTCATTATTGCAACACCGGCCTGCAATGGAGGCGCTCGCCGGTATCCGAGGGAGAAGACCGATGTTCATGCGTACCGAGCGGCTGTTTCTGCGGCCTGTGTTTTCCGAAGACTGGCGCGACGTGTATCGCGGCATTGCGGATGAAAATGTCGTCCGCAATCTCGCCCGCGCACCGTGGCCCTATACCGAGGACGATGCCCGCCAATTCTGCGCGAAAGCGAATGACGGCGAAGGGCACAGGTTCGCGATCACCCTTCCCCAAGCGAAGGGCGCTCCGGTTATCGGACTGATCGGCTATGATCTGTCAGCGGATGGCGGCTATGAACTCGGCTACTGGATCGGCAAGGCATGGGAAGGGCGCGGCTTCGCGACCGAGGCCGGGCGCGGCGTGCTCGAATCGACCGACGCGCTGGGTATAGAGACCATGGCGGCAGGCCATTTCATCGACAATCCCGCCAGCGGGCGCGTGCTGCGCAAGCTGGGCTTCACCGATACCGGAGAGATCCGCCCGATGCGCAGCGCCGGGCGCGGCGGCGCGCAGGTTCCATGCCGTCGCTTTGTGCGGGTGGCGGGTCAAGACTGCGCCAGCTATCACCCCGCTGCGGCCTGAGCGATCAGGCGGCGGCGGGGGCGCGTTGCGGGTCGTGCGCTCCAGCGGAGGCGCGGCCTGCCTGCTCCATTTCCCACCCGGCAATCAGATAGCGGTCATCATGATCCCATGGGTGGAAGCCGGGGCGGAAATAGCGCAGCCAGTTGCGCGCCACGCGGCGCAGCAGGCCGGGTGAATAGACGAGATAGGCGAACAGCTTCCAGCGCGCCGCCCATGTGCCGATCCCGTCCTGCCGCATCAGCTCGATCGCATCGGTGGAGCGGTTGCGGGTAAAGCGGATGCTGACAATCAGCATGAGCAGGCAGCGGAAACGCCAGCGCTTGAAGGCAGACCAGTCGCGCGTCGCGTGGAGGAAGGTGTCAAAAGCCACCGCCTTGTGGTCGATCTCCTCCACCGAATGCCACAGCCACAGATCGATATCGCCGATCCCGGCGGGCGTCAGCTCGTCGCGGTTGGTGAGAAATTCGTGCGCGAAAATCGCGGTGAAATGTTCGAGCGCGCAGGTAATGCCAAGCTGCGCAATCGGTCGCAGCGATTGCGTCATCGCCACCAGATTTTTCACCCGCGCATCGATATGGGTGAGGTCATAGCCCGCTTCCTCCACCGCGCGGTTGAAGGCGAGGTGTTCGCGGCTGTGATTGACCTCCTGCTTGATGAAATCGCGGATTTCCTCTGCCAGCTTCTCCGGCACACCGTCGCGGTGCTGGCGCACGGCATCGATAAACATCGCCTCGCCGCGCGGGAAACTGGCCGAAAGCGCGGCAAACCAGGCGGCGGCGACGGGATCGACCCCGCGCTCGCGCCGCTGGCCACGGGCAAAGCGTTGATCACGCACGGTTAGCTGGTGGTGGTCAGGTGTGCTGGCTTGCAAGCGGGCATGGGCAGTCATAACGTGGACCCTTATATCACACTGGTCTTCCCGTCACAGAGTGGCATCCGTGAACTGACACTGCTGTTAATAGGTAACTGACACGTATGTCAACAAGAAAGCGCCTGAGCCCCGAGGAAAGCCGCGCCGCCGCGCTCGAAGCCGCGCGGGCGCTGCTGATCGAGGCGGGGCCGCAGGCGGTGACGCTAAAGGCAGTCGCGGCGCGAATCGGGCGCACCCACGCCAATCTGCTGCACCATTTCGGCAGCGCGGCGGGCTTGCAGAAGCAGCTGGCGGCGCATCTCGCGGGCACCGTTTGCGAATCGATTGCCGATGCGGTGCGGGCGACCCGCGCCGGAATCGGTTCCCCGCGCGAGGTCGTCGATCTCACTTTCGATGCCTTCGGACGCGAAGGCGGCGGCGCGCTGGCAAGCTGGATGCTGGCATCGGGCAATGAAGACGCGCTCGATCCGATTATCGAGACGATTCACACGCTGGTGCACGATTTGCGCCCCGAAGAAGAGCATGACAGCACCGATCTCGCGATGCACGAGACGACTTTCACGCTGGTGCTGCTGGCGCTGGGCGATGCGCTGGTGGGCGAACAGCTGGCCGATTCGCTCACCGTCAATCGCAGCGTGGTGCGCGAACGGGCGACCGAAATGCTGATCGCCGCCTTTGTGAAGAACGGGGTGCGGGTTTAGGTCCTTGCAAGGGAAACCCGTGCGTGTTGAGCCTTTCGAACGAAATTGAGCCTCCGACCCAAATACCGACTGCCCTGAGCTTGTCGAAGGGCTGCACTTCTTTTTGAGCCTCGCACGGGGCTTAAAGAAAAAGCAGTCCTTCGACAGGCTCAGGACGGACGGGTTTAGGAGGTGGTCAGCTCCATCCACCCCGGCACCAGATCCGCCGGAATATCCTCCACCCGCAAGTGATCGACCCCGAGCCCGAGCTGCGGATACTCCACCTTGCGCCGCTTCTCTTGCGAGAGCGCCAGCGGAACCACCACCAGCCGCCGGTTGACCTTGCTCCGCCAGTTCATCCGCGCGGTGTTTTCCTGCCCGATATAGCAACCCTTGGTGAAACTGACCCCGTTCAACTCGACCGCATTGGTTTCCAGCCAGAGGATATCGCCCATGTCGCTGCGCCCCTCCGGCACGCCCAGTTGGAGCCGGTGCGCCAGATAGGCGTCGTCCACCGCCGCGTCCTCGCTTGCCGCGCCGATGCGGCGATTGCCGAGCGCGGGCAGGCGGGGATCGGCGGTGAAGCCTTCTGTGTGCGTATCGCTCCAAAACACGCCAAGAGCCTCGTCCACCGCAATCGCCAGCTTACGGCGCAGGCGGTAGAGCGAGAGGCGCTTCGCCAGTTCCTCGGCCAAAGCGGCCTCGCAGTCGAGCAGCACGTCCGCCCCGTCGCGCCACACCAGCATATCGAACAAGGTCTTGCCCTGCGCGCTCAGCAGCGCGGCATAGGCGGGCGTGTCCCCCGTCACATCATTGGTAAGCAGACCTTGCAGGAACGCGGCAGCATCCTCGCTTGGCTCCAGCGGCGAAACGCGCACCACCGCGCGATTGGTCAAACGGCCCATTGTCATGCGCTGCAAAGTGGTGTTCCGATGGCTGGTGTGCAAGCGCCCCTGTCCTACACGCTCCGTGTGTGGCAAGGGCGCCAACTATCACTGGTCACTCGGGTAAAAATGACAAAAATTCTCAAAATCCGCCGCCCTGACGACTGGCACCTGCATTTCCGCGATGGCGACATGATGCGCGATGTGGTGCCCTACACAGCACGGCAGTTTGCCCGGGCGATTGTCATGCCCAACCTCACCCCGCCCATCACCACGGTGGAGGCAGGCCGCGCCTATCGCGAGCGTATTCGCGCGGCGGTTCCATCTGGCTTAGCGTTCGAGCCGCTGATGACCTGCTACCTCACCGACAATCTCGACCCCGAAGAAGTGCGGCGCGGCTTTGCCGAGGGCGTGTTTACCGCCTGCAAACTCTACCCCGCAGGCGCGACCACCAATTCGGACAGCGGCGTAACCGATGTGGCGAATATTCGCGGCGTGCTCGAAGTGATGGCGGACATCGGCATGGTGCTATGCGTCCACGGTGAAGTGACGCATTCGGACATCGACATTTTCGACCGCGAGGCGGTGTTCATCGAGCAAGTGCTGCGCCCGCTGCTGGCCGATCTGCCCACGCTCAAAGTGGTGTTCGAACATATCACCACCGAGGAAGCGGTGGCATTCGTCCAAGCCTCCGGCCCCAATGTCGCCGCGACGATCACGCCGCAGCACCTGCACATCAACCGCAACGCCATGCTGGTGGGCGGGATGCGGCCGCACAATTACTGCCTGCCCGTCGCCAAGCGGGAGAAGCACCGACTGGCACTGCGCAAGGCGGCGACGAGCGGCAACCCGAAGTTCTTCCTCGGCACCGACAGCGCCCCGCACGCCCGCCACGCCAAGGAAAGCGCCTGCGGCTGCGCAGGGATATTCAACGCACCCTTCGCGCTGGAAAGCTATCTCGCCGTGTTCGACGAAGAGGGCGCGCTCGACCATTTCGAAGGCTTTGCCAGCCTCCACGGCCCCGCCTTCTACGGCCTGACGGTGAATGCGGAGACGGTGACGCTGGAAAAGCGCGATTGCGTCGTGCCCGAAATGCTCAGTGCAGCGGGCGAGGAGATCGTGCCGTTCCACGCCGGACAGACATTGGGGTGGACTTACGCGGGCTGAGCGGGCTTGCGCGATTTGCGGAACAGATCCCAGCTGAACAGCGCAACCGCGCTCCAGATGACGATAAAGCTGATGAGCTGCGCCAGCCGCAATTCCTCGCCGAACACGGTCAGGCCGAGGACGAACATCATAGTCGGCGCGAGGAATTGCATCAGGCCGATCACCGAATAGGGCAAGGCCCGCGCGGCAGTGGCGAAGAACAGCAGCGGGGTTGCGGTGACGACGCCAGCGCCGATTATCGCAGCGGTTTCCAGCGCGTCGCGCCCCAGCGCGGTTCCGGTGGAGCTTTCGATCCACAGCAGATAGCCCGCGACAATCGGGAAGAGGATAGCGGCTTCGACAGTCAGCCCGACCAGCGCCCCGGCAGCAACGGTTTTGCGCAGCAGGCCGTAAATGCCGAAGGAGAAAGCGAGCAGCAGGCTCACCCACAACGTTGTCGGCGCACCCGCTGCCAGCGCGCTTACACCGATGGCAGCGAGGCCCACCGCGCTCCATTGCATCGCCGAGAGCCGCTCCTTGAGGAGGACAACGCCGATCATCATGCTAACCAGCGGAAGGATGTAATAACCAAGGCTCGCCGCGAACACGAAGCCGTTCTGCACCGCCCAGATATAGCCGAGCCAGTTCACCGCGATCAGCGCCGCCGTGCAGAAGAGGATGCGCAGCACTTGCCCGCTGCGCAGCACCTGCCGCAGTTCGGCGCCACGCCCCATCAGCAGGACGAGCAGCAGGCACACCGGCAGGGTGAAAAGCGTGCGCCAGGCGACGAATTCGACCGCCGGCACGTCTTTCACCAACACCAGATACAGCGGCAGCAGCCCCCATATCGTGTAGGCGGTAAGGGCGTAGGCAAAGGCCTGCCCCTGGCTCGTTTCGGCGGTGGCAGGGGCTGGCGTCATCGCGCGGGGCGGTAGGCGAGGGGCGGGCGCGGCGCAAGCGCGCTGCTGCGGTCAGCTGCCCTTGAAACCGACGCCCACGCTGGCGCGCGGCTGCTCCATTTCGGTGCTGGTGACCGGATAGGCGCAATAATCCGCCGCGTAGAACGCCGCCGGGCGGTGGTTGCCCGAAAAGCCGATCCCGCCAAACGGAGCGGCAGAGGATGCGCCATTGGTCGGGCGGTTCCAGTTGACGATCCCGGCGCGGATATTCGCCCAGAAGCGGTTATATTGCTGCGGATTGCCGCCCACCAGCGATGCCGAAAGTCCAAAGCGCGTGCGGTTCGCCTCGGCAATCGCTTCGTCGAAATCGCTCACCTTGATCACCTGCAGCAGCGGCCCGAACAGCTCCACATCGGGCCGGTCGGCCATGGCGGTGGTGTCGATGATCGCGGGCGACACGAAAGGCAGATCCTCGCGCAGCCGCCGCATATGGCGGATCGCTTTGCCGCCATTGGACAGCAAATAGAGGAAGCTCTCAGTCAGCTGGTCAGCCGTCGCATTGTCGATCACCGGGCCCATGAAGGGCGCAGGCTCGTCAAACGGAGCGCCGACGATCAGCCGGTCGGTAAGCGATCGGACCTCGCCGATCACCTCGTCATACATCGTGTCCTTGACGATCAACCGCCGCGCAGCGGTGCACCGCTGGCCTGCCGTGGTGAAGGCCGATTGGACGATCAGCGCCGCGGCATCTGCGATCTTGGGCGTGTCCCACACCACCATCGGGTTGTTGCCGCCCATTTCCAATGCGACGATCTTGCCCGGCTCGGTCGCCAGCTTGCGGTTGATCGCAATGCCGACCTGCGCGGAGCCGGTGAACAGCACGCCGTTGACATCGGGATGCGCGACCAGTGCCTTGCCTTCTTCCGGCCCGCCGATCAGCAATTGCACCACGCCTTCGGGAATGCCGCAGCGGTTGAACAGTTCGACTAGCTTCGCACCGACCGCCGGAGTCTTTTCGGACGGTTTGAGGATCACCGCATTCCCGGCGATAAGCGCAGGCAGCATATGTCCGTTGGGCAGATGCGCGGGGAAGTTATACGGCCCCAGCACCGCCATCACCCCGTGCGGCTTGTGGCGCAGCGCGGCCGAGCCTTGCAGCGCGCTGTCGAGCTTGCGCTGGCCGGTGCGTTCGGCATAGGCGCGGACGGAAATCTCCACCTTGGCCATCACCGCTTCGACTTCGGTGCGCGCTTCCCACATGGGCTTGCCCGTCTCGCGCGCAATCAGCTCGGCAAATTCCTGCTGATCCTTCAGCACTTCGTTGGAGAAGCGGCGCACCAGTTCGATGCGGGTCGCGAGCGGCGATGCGGCCCATGCGGCCCAGCTTTTGCGCGCGGTGGCCACGATCCGGTCAACATTGCCATGCTCCCCGCGCCAAAGCTCGGCGCCGGTGGCGGGTTCAAAGGAAACAAGGGTCTGGGCTGCGGCCAAGGAGAAACTGCTTTCGAAACGAAACTGGTTGCGTTCACTAACGATCTTATTGCGAAGGCGCAAAGGGCAGACTGATATGTAAAATGAAAACGGGGTTAAGTCTGCTCGCTAATCGCGCGTATGTCCGGCGGGCGTGGGCGGTTCACCCAGCGCGTTTCCGAGCGCGCGGATGGCGGCGACCTTGTCGTGCAGCGGCTGCCAGTCATCGCGTTCGGCAATCGCGCTCCACAGTGTTTCGACCTCGTCGATCAACAGCGATTCGGGCGGAGCGTCGCGCCAGTAATCATCCGCTTGCTCGGTAGCGCGATAGCCTTCCAGCGCCTCAGCCAGCACACCATCGGCCCCGCGCCCGCCGCGATGGCGGTGGAAGAAAGCGTCCGGCCCGATCTTCGCTTGCGTCATTACTGTCTCGGCCGCTTCGACCAGCGCGGCGTCTTTCTCCGGCCCCTGCTGCTCCACCCCCAGCCGCCAGCAAAAGCGCCGCATCATCGCTGCGCCATAGAGCGGTGCGAACCGGTCGAGCGCGGCGATCAGCGGTGCCGATTCGGCGAGCGGGCGCAAAGCAATGGCGAATTGCGCGAGGTTCCAGCGGATCGCTTCGGGCTGGCGGCCAAAGGCATACAGCCCGCCATGGTCGAAATAGGCAGCGGTGAAACCGGGGTCCCATTGCGGCAGCCAGCGCCACGGCCCGTAATCGAAACTCTCGCCCGAAATGTTCATATTGTCGGTGTTGAGCACGCCATGGACGAAGCCCGCAACCATGTAGCTGGCGGCGAGATCGGCGAGCCGTTCGGTCACCTGGTGCATCAGCCGGATGGCGGGTTCCTCCCGCCCCGGCGCATCCGCAGGCGCTTCCGGCCCCGGATAGGTTGCCAGACAATAATCGACCAGCTTGGCCAGTGCCGAGTGCTCCTCCAGCGCCATCAGCCGCTGGAATGTGCCCACGCGGATATGCCCGTGGCTCAGCCGCACCTGCACCGCCGACCGGGTGGGCGAGGGCTCGTCATTGCGCCACAATTCCTCGCCCGTCTCGACAACCGAGAAGGTCTTCGAGGTGTTGACCCCCAAGGCTTCGAGCATTTCGGTGGCGAGAATTTCCCGCACCGCGCCTTTCAGCGTCAGCCGCCCGTCGCCTGCACGGCTGTAAGGCGTCGTCCCGCTGCCCTTGGTGCCCAAATCGAGCAGACGACCCGCGCCATCGCGCATTTGCGCAAACAGAAACCCGCGCCCGTCGCCGATCTCGGGATTATACACCTGGAACTGGTGCCCGTGATAGCGCAGCGCGAGCGGGGCGGGGAGATTGTCGGGCAGGGCTTCGAACCGCCCGAAATGCGCCGTCCATTCCGCATCAGTGAGGTCATCCAACCCCACGGCTGCGTCCCAACGGCGGTTGCGGAAACGCAATTCGTGGGCCGGAAACGCCGCCGCTTGCACGGTATCGCCGATAAATCCCGCTATTTGCGTGATTTCCGGATCGGGGCGATAGGGCGAGTGTTGCGGTTCGGCGCGCATGGCGGCATTAGTGCCGCGCACAGCCCCGCTTGCCAAGCGCGGCCTTCATTTCGCGGGGAACAAGCATTGGGCGACAAGGCCTATACCGACGGCACTTGGCAAAGCAGCGACGAGCTGACGCTGCATTACCGCGACTATGCCGGGCGTGATGCCAAAGACGATGGCCGCCCACCGATCCTGTGCATTCCCGGCCTCACCCGCAATGCGCGCGATTTCGAGCCGGTGGCCGATGCCATTGCGGGCGAGTGGCGGGTGATCGTAGTGGAGCTGCGAGGGCGGGGCGAAAGCGATTATGCCAAAGACCCCGCAACCTATGTGACGTCCACCTATGTTGCCGATATCGTGGCGCTGCTGGATTATCTGAAGCTCGAAAAGGTGGTCGCCTTCGGCACCTCGCTGGGCGGAATCATCACCATGCTGATGGCGCGTCTGCATCCCGGTCGCTTTGTCGCCGCGATCCTCAACGATATCGGCCCGGTGGTCGAGGAGGAGGGGCTGGCGAAAATCCGCGACCATGTCGGTTACGGGCGCAGCTTCCCCACCTGGATGCACGCGGCGCGCGCGATGCAGGAGACGAGCGCGCATATCTATCCCGATTTCGGCGTCCATGACTGGCTGACCTTCGCCAAGCGACTAATGGTGGTGAGCAATAGCGGGCGCATCAGTTTCGATTATGACATGAAGATCGCCGAACAATTCGCGCCTGTGGGCGAAGAGCCTGCCGATATGTGGCCGCTGCTGCGCGCGCTGGGTGACATTCCGGTGTTGGGGCTGCGCGGCGAATTGTCGGACATTCTCTCGCCAGAGACCTTTGCCAAGATGGCGCAGGAATTGCCGCAATTTGTTGGCGTCACCGTGCCGCGCGTCGGCCATGTGCCGACGCTGGAAGAACCTGTGGCGCAAGCGGCCATCGCTGCTTTGCTGGAGAAAATCGCATGAGCCGCAAGGCCGATCGTCCCCGCATCCTGCATCTGCACTCGACCTTCGATGCAGGTGGGAAGGAAGTACGCAATGTCCGCCTGATCAATGCCTGGGGCAAGGCGGCGGAGCATGCTATTGTGTCGGGTGATCTGGAAAAGCGCGGCGCGGCGCAGTTGATCGGGCGGAGCAATTCCGTGCGCTGGCCCAAATTCCCGCCGCTATCGGGCACGCCGACGCCAGGCCGTCTGGCCAAGCTGGCGAAGGCGATGGCGGGTTACGACCTTATCTGCACCTACAATTGGGGCGCGATCGACGCGGTAATGGCGCACACGATTTTTGCCGACAGCTTCAAGCTGCCGCCGCTGGTGCACCACGAAGACGGGTTCAACGAGGACGAGGCCAAGCGGCTGAAAAAGCGCCGCAACTGGTATCGCCGCATCGCGCTGGGCCGGACGGCGGCGATGGTGGTGCCGTCGGCCACGCTGGAGGACATCGCGCTTACCGTGTGGGATCAGCCGCGCACGCGCGTGCGGCGGATCGCCAACGGGATCGACACCCGCGCCTATGCCGCGCCGCCCAAGCGCGACATTCTGCCCAAGCTGCTGAAGCGCAAGGGCGAATTTTGGCTCGGCTCGCTCGCCGGCTTGCGGCCCGTCAAACAGCTCGAACTGCTGGTGCGGGCGATGCCGTACCTGCCGCCCGAATGGCAGCTGGTGATCGCGGGCGAGGGGCCGGAGCGCGATGCGCTGCTCGCCGAGGCCGAGCGGCTGGGCGTCGAAGACCGCGTGCATCTGCCCGGCTTTGTCGCCGAACCGCAGAAGTTGATCGGCCATTTCGATATCTTCGCGCTATCCAGCCAGTCCGAGCAATTCCCCATTTCGGTGGTGGAGGCGATGGCGGCGGGGCTGCCGGTGGTCGCGCCGCGCGTGGGCGACATCGGGCGGATGGTCGCCAGCGAGAACGGGCCGCTGCTGGTCGATGCAGGCGACGGCGCGGCGCTGACTGCGGCGCTGGTCGATCTGGCGGGCAAACCTGCCGAGCGCAAACGCATCGGGCAGGCCAATCGCCAGAAGGCGCGCGCCGAATATGACGAAGGCAAAATGATCGAGCGGTACAAGGCGCTGTATTGGGGTCTGATGGAGAAATACGCCAAGCCCGCCGCGTCCGATGATGCCGGTGACGGTGACTAGCCTTCATCGCGCATTCAGCGCCGGGTGGACAGTCTTGCCTCTTCGATTGAAATGCGCCCCGTTACCGCCTAACAGCGCAGCCCGATCGTCCACAAAACGCTAGAACCAGACCCTTGGCCAAAGAACCTATCCCCGCTCCCGCCCCCGCTCCGCGCCCTGATGCCGAGCAGGAAATGCTCATGCGCGAGGTGGATGAAGCTGTCCGTCAGGATCAGGCGACCACGTTCGCCAAGAAATACGGCTTTGCTATTGGCGGCGTGCTGCTGGCAGGCCTGCTGGCCTTTGGGGCCTACCTGATCTGGCAATCGCGCAGCGAAGCGGCGCTGGAAGCCAAGTCGGAAGAGCTGGTGCTGGCGATTGACGAGCTGGAAGCGGGCAATCTTGACCAAGCCGATGCCGATCTTACCGCGCTGTCCGAAGGGACGGACGGCCATGCGGCGATGGCAGCGCTGACGCGCGCTGGTATCGCCATTCAGAACGGCAATACCGAGCTGGCGGTGGAATTGTTTGACCGTGTGGCGAACAATGCCGATCTGCCCGCCGAGGTGCGCGATATCGCAGCCATCCGCTCGGTCACGGCAAATTGGGACAATCTCGATCCGCAGCAAGTGATCGACCGGCTGGGGCCGATGGCGCAGGCGAGCAATCCCTATTTTGGCAGCGCGGGCGAACTCGTCGCGCACGCCTATCTGGCGCAGGACAAGCGCGATCAGGCAGGGCCGCTGCTCGTTGCCATCGCGCAGAACGAGGACGTTCCCGAATCGCTGCGCGCCCGCACGCGGCAGCTTGCAGGCCTGATCGGCTTTGATGCTATCGAGGATGTCGATGCGGCGCTTGATGAAATTACCGGAGGCGCAGAGCCTACACGCGGTGAACCGGCCGTCGAACTGGTCGAATAGAAATACGGAAACAGCATGACGAAATTGATCATTCCCGCCCCTTTCCGCACCTGGCGCGCCGCGCTGGTGCTCGCATCGTGCAGCGCGCTCGCGGCGTGCAGCACGCTGGGCCTTGGCGGCGGCGGGAGTGACGATCCGGAAACCCCTACGCTGGGCAACCGCCAGCCGATCCTTTCGCGCATCGCGACCGAAATCGTCGCCGATCCAGAGCTGGCAAATGTCGCCGTGGTGGTGCCTCCGGCGCAGAACAATCCCAATTGGGAGCAGGCGGGCGGCAATGCGGCCAAGGTGTCGGGCCACCGCACGCTTTCGGCAGCCCCTGTCCGCGCGTGGACGGCTTCGATTGCGGGCACGACCAATACCCGCCGCCTCGCCGCCGCTCCGGTAGTGGCCGACGGGATGGTTTTCGCGGTGGATACCGGCGCGACGGTGCACGCGTTCGATGCGCAGACCGGCGCGGTGCGCTGGCGCCATGAAATTGAAGTTACGGGCGACTTGCAGGACGCAACCTTTGGTGGCGGCGCGAGCTATGCCGGAGGCAGGATTTATGCCACCAATGGCGTGGGCGATGTGGTGGCGCTGAACGCTGCCACGGGCGAGCAAATCTGGCGGGTCAAGCCCGCAGGCCCGCTGCGCGGATCACCGACTGTTGCGTTCAACTCGGTATTCGTGATGACCCAGAACAATCAGATAATCGCGCTCAATGCCGATGACGGGGCTGTGGTCTGGCAAAAGGCGGCGGCCATCGGCCAGCAGGGCGTGTTCGGCGTGGCCGCTCCGGCGGCTGGCCAAGGCACGCTGCTGGCAGGTTTTTCGAGCGGCGAACTGGTTGCCTACCGGTACGAGAACGGCCGCGAATTGTGGTCGGACGCGCTTTCGCGCACCTCGATCAGCACATCCGTGGGCACGCTGACCGATGTCGATGCCGATCCGATTATCGACCAGGGCCGCGTTTACGCGCTGGGGCAGGGCGGGCGCATGGCCGCTTATGAACTGCTCACCGGCCAACGCATCTGGGAACTGACGCTGGCGGGGATTTCGACCCCCACCATTTCCGGCGAATGGGTGTTCACCCTGACCGACGATTCGCGCCTGCTGGCGATCCAGCGCAATACGGGCCGCATCCGCTGGATGACGCAGCTTGACCAGTGGCGCGATGTCGAAGACCGCGAAGGGCCGATTTTCTGGACGGGGCCGGTGCTTGCCAGCAACCGCCTGTGGATTGCCAGCTCGCGCGGCGTGGTGCGTTCGGTCGATGTGATGACCGGCACGGCGGCGGACTTTACCGAGCTTGATGCCGGTGTCTCGCTGCCCCCCGTGGTGGCGGACAACACGCTGTATATCCTCGACGATAGCGGCCGCATCACCGCCTGGCGGTAACGCTTCCGCAATCGGCCGTCCCGCGACGGGACGCGGCGTTTTGCCGTTACGCAGGTTTTAACCGTTCCGCGCTAGAGCGGGCGGGTAATGAGCGCGCCTTCGCCCACCCCTTCGCGGCCCCCGGCCAGCGATGTATCGCCCATGGTCGGGCTGGTCGGCCTCGCCGTCCTGATCGGCTATATCCTGTTTGCCCGGTCGTTCCCGGAGATTTCGGCGGCGTTCGGCTATCCAGTCGATCGCGGCCCGCTCTCCGGCCCCTATTCGGCGATGCTGTGCATGGTGTTGACCGGCGGCGCGATGGCGGCGTGGTCGGTCTTCGTCGACAAGGTGCACCGCAACCCCAGCACCGGCATCGATTGGGACAACCCGCGCAAGCTTGACGCGGTGATCGACATCTCCATCACCAAGCTGGCGGGCCTGTGGGCGACATGGTTCATCATCGGCGGGCTCTACTGCCTTGGCCGCTGGTATTGGGAAGGGCAGTATCTCTTCGCCATGCAGGTGCTCGGCGCGGCGGTGGTGCCGCTGGTGATCCTCAGCGTCCCCTATGTGCTGTGGACAGACCGCGTGCTGAAAAACCCGCGCGACCACACATGGCATTTCGGGGCGATGCTGATCGGGCGCGATGCCTATGATTTCGAGGAAGTGAAGCATCACTGGCGCAGCTGGATCATCAAGGGCTTCTTCACTGCCTTCATGATCTCGATCATCCCCATCGGCTTCCAGACCGTGGTGGAGACGCAGACCTCGGAGCTGTGGGCCAATCCGGTGCTGCTCGGCGTGTTCCTGTTCGAGATATTGTTCGTGATCGATGTGCAGATCGGCACGGTAGGGTACCTGCTGACCTTCCGCCCGCTCGACGCGCATATCCGCAGCGGCAACCCGTTTCTTGGCGGCTGGATCGCGGCGCTGGCCTGTTATCCGCCGCTCGCCTGGGGTCTGCTCGGCAATATCATTAAATATGACGTGAACACGGCGGACTGGGCGTACTGGTTTGCCGATTATCCGGTGCTGCTGTGGATCTGGGCGGCGTGGCTGGTGTTCCTCACCGGCATCTATGCGTGGGCGACGGTGGCCTTCGGCATCCGCTTTTCCAACCTCACCTATCGCGGGGTGATTACGAGCGGACCGTACCGCTTCACCCGGCACCCGGCCTATGTCTCGAAAAACCTGTTCTGGTGGTGCTCCACCATGCCTTTCCTCGTCACCAGCGATTCCTATGTCGATATGATCCGCAACACGGTTTTTATCGCCTTGGTCAGCGCCATCTATTACTGGCGCGCCCGCACCGAAGAGGCGCATTTGCTCGCCGAAGACCCGAAATACCGCGAATATTACGACTGGATGCAGGAACACGGGCTCCTGACCGCCCGGCTGGCCAAGCTGCTGCGCTGGGCGAACCCGCGCAAAGGGCAAGGCCGGCTGGAACCGCAAGCGGCGGAGTGACCCCGCGCCGGAGGCGCCCTTAAGCACCTTAAGCATTTCGCGCAGAGATCGCGGAGAGCGCAGAGGCAGTCGCAATCACCTCTCTGCGGTCTCTGCGATCTCTGCGCGAGACGACATTGCTGAGGCTTCGCCGCGTTACGCCCCCGCATTCCCCGCGACGAAACACGCCGTCGCCATCAGCGCGCCCGCCCAGCGGTTCGAGCGGAAGCGGGCGAGGGGATTGTCTGGGTCTGCCGGATCGAGCGTGATGACTTGCCACGCCAGATGCAGCGCGACCGGCGCCAGCGCGAGCAATGCTACCGGATCGCTCCGCAGCCACCAGAAGGCGAGCGCCCACAGACCCACAGCCAGCGCATAGAACAGCGCGACTCCGCCCTGCACCCGCCCGCCCAGCCGCAGGGCCGAGCTTTTGATGCCGACCAGCGCATCATCCTCGCGGTCTTGCAGCGCGTAGATCGTGTCATAGCCGATCGTCCAGAACACCGCGCCGCCATACAGCGCCAGCATCACCGCCAGATTGTCGTCGCGCAGGGCCATCCAGCCGACCAGTGCGCCCCAGTTGAACACCAGCCCCAGCCATGCCTGCGGCCACCAGGTAATGCGCTTCATAAACGGATAGGCAGCGACCATGGCGAGGCTGCCCAGCGCCACCAATTGCGCCTCCAGCCGCAATTGCAGCAGCACGACAAGGCCGATGAGGCACAGGCCGATGAGCCACACCCACGCCGCGCGTTTGCTCACCCGCCCGCTGGCAATCGGGCGCAGCGCGGTGCGCGCGACTTGCTTGTCCAGATCGGCATCGACGATATCGTTATACACGCAGCCCGCCGCGCGCATGGCAATCGCGCCGAGCAGCAGCCACGCAACCAGCGCCCATTGCGCGCCCGCACCGGTCAGCCACACGCTCCACGCACAGGGCCAGAACAGCAGCCACCAGCCGATGGGCCGGTCAAACCGCCCCAGCAGCGCATAGTCGCGCAGGGGCTGCGGCAGGCGCTCGGCAAGGCTGCGATGCTCGGTGTCGGGCGTGATGGTTTCGCTTGTCACGGCTTGCCTGTTAGCGCCGCTTGCCCCAAGTGCATAGCCATGCCCGCTACCCCCGCCTGGCCGCCACGATCCGCCCCGCGCCTGTTTGTTGAACAGCCGCTGGGCGAGGGCGTGCAGATCACTCTGGATGCTCCGAAAGCGCATTACCTCGCCCGCGTTATGCGCGTGGGGGAAGGGGATGCGGTTATCCTGTGCGACGACCAAACCGGCGAATGGACAAGCGAAGTGATCGCCGCGGGCAAGCGCGAGGTCGCGCTGGCGGTGAAGGATCGCTTGCGCCCGCGCGAGGCGGTGCCCGATCTGGTGCTCTGCCCCGCACTGCTCAAGAAAGACCGCTTCGATCTGGTGCTGGAAAAGGCCACGGAGCTGGGCGTCGCCCGCATCCAGCCGGTACTGACGCGCCGCTGCGTGGCGGACAAGCTCAACCCCGATCGCGCGCGGATGATCGTCACCGAGGCGGCCGAGCAATGCGCGCGCACCGCGCTGCCCGAACTGGGCGAAGTGACGAAGCTGGAGGTGCTGCTGCGCGATTGGCCGGAAAGCCGCGCGCTGTTCTTCGCCGATGAACTGGGGGGAGAGCCTGCGGGCCATGCCTTTGCCGCGCACGGCACCCCTGCCGCCATCCTGATCGGCCCCGAAGGCGGCTTTGACGATGCCGAGCGGGCGGCCATCCGCGCGCATCCGATGGCGAAACCCGTCAGCCTCGGCCCGCGAATACTGCGCGGGGAAACCGCCGCGATTGCCGCGCTTTCGCTGTGGATGGGCATTGCCGGCGATTGGCGGCAGTCACCATAGGCCGGTTGCACCCGACGAAAAAGCAGGTGGCGATTTGCTACGGGTCGGCTACACACGCCGCGATTTGAGGGAGCAGGTATGAGCACGCGCAAAGCCAGCGAAGGCGAGGAACCGCGGATCGAAAGCCGCGATCAACTGATTGCGCCGATGGCGAAGGGCGAGAAGCCCAAGGCGCAATGGCGCATCGGCACCGAGCACGAAAAGCTGGTTTACAAGACCTCCGATTATCACGCGCCGTCCTATGGCGAGCCGGGGGGTATCCGCGACATCCTGATGGCCATGCGCGAATTTGGCTGGGAGCCGGTGGAGGAAGCGGGGCCGGATGGCAGCGTGAACGCCATCGCCATGTCGGGCAGCGACGGGACGATCAGTCTGGAACCGGCAGGCCAACTGGAACTGTCGGGCGCGCCATTGGAAACGCTGCACCAGACCTGCGCCGAAACCGGCCGCCATCTGATGCAGGTTAAACAAGTGGGCGAGGCGTGCGAGGTCGGCTTTCTTGGCCTCGGAATGTGGCCCGACAAGACCCGCGCAGAGCTGCCGGTGATGCCCAAGCAGCGTTATGCCATCATGATGCGCCATATGCCGCGCGTGGGCAGCCTCGGGCTCGACATGATGCTGCGCACCTGTACCATTCAGGTTAATCTGGATTACTCGTCAGAAACGGATATGGTGAAGAAATTCCGCACCGGCCTGGCGCTGCAACCGCTCGCCACCGCCCTCTTCGCCAACTCGCCCTTTACCGAGGGTAAGCCCAACGGCTTCCTTTCCTATCGCAGCCACATCTGGTCGGACACCGATCCGCAGCGCACCGGGATGCTGCCTTTCGTGTTCGAGGACGGCTTCGGCTATGAACGCTATGTCGACTATATGCTCGATGTGCCGATGTACTTTGTCTATCGTGACGGCACCTATATCGACGCTGCCGGGCAGAGCTTCCGCGACTTTATGCGGGGCGAACTCCCCGCGCTGCCGGGCGAATTGCCGACGGCCAGTGATTGGTGGGATCACCTTTCCACTGCCTTCCCCGAAGTGCGGTTGAAAAGTTTCCTCGAAATGCGCGGCGCCGATGGTGGCCCCTGGAATCGCATCTGCGCGCTGCCCGCCTTCTGGGTGGGCTTGCTCTACGATCAGGGCGCGCTCGATGCGGCGTGGGCGCTGGTCGAGCATTGGTCGATGGAAGAGCGCGAGGCGCTGCGCAACGCCGTGCCCGCGCAAGGCCTTGCCGCCGCCATTCCGGGCGGGCGCACGCTCCGAGATCTGGCCCGCGAAGTGCTCGACATCGCGCACCAGGGCCTCGTCGCGCGCGCCGCGCTCAATTCGATGGGCGACAATGAAAGCGGCTTCCTCAGCCCGTTGCGCGAGATTGTCGAGAGCGGCAAAGTGCCCGCGCAATTGCTGCTCGACAAATATCACGGCGAATGGGGCGGTGACATTTCGCGCGTGTATGAGGAAAGCTTCTGATCGCTTTGAAAATGATCAGGAATAGCTGACCACTTCAAATTCGATCCCGTCCCAGTCAAAGAAATAGAAGCTGCGCGGGCCGGGTTCGTAGGTGCCGTGGCTGAAGGTTTCGAGCCCGTGGCGCTGCACCACCGCATCCGCCGCGTCGAGATCGGCGACCTGCAAGCCGACATGGTTCATCGGCTTGCCCTTGCTCTGGCCAGCGTGATCCGCGCCGTCAGACCACAGCGCGAGATAGCTCGTCTCGCTCCCCACATGGGCAAATTCGCCGCTCTCTCCGTGCGGCGCGCGAAGGCGCAAGTGCCAGCCCAGCAGGTCTTCAAACAGCCGAATCGAACGGTCGAGTTGGCTGACGGTGAGGTTCACGTGTTCGATGAATCCGGCGGTTGCGGGGTGATTTTGCATGGCAAGTCCTTTGTATAAAGCGTTGATAATATTCACTACAGGTGCGCCTATCTGCGCCGCCGTGAATCGCGACTTGCACACTCATGCAACCTCAAGTTAAGGTGAGGTCAAGCTTTTGTTGAAGATTTTTCGCTAGGGCAGGCGCGATGCAAACGAAGTTCATCACGATCGGCGATCTCGCCAAGCGCACCGGCGTCGCCGTTTCGGCGCTGCGCTTCTATGAAGACAAGGGCCTGCTCGATCCGATCCGCACCAGCGGCAACCAGCGGCGCTTCCTGCGCGGCGATATTCGCCGGGTGAGCTTTATCCTGATTGCCCAGAAGCTGGGGCTGGGCCTCGCCGAGATCGAGGATCACCTCTCCCGCCTGCCGCAAGGCCGCAACCCGACGCTGGCCGACTGGCAAAAGATCAGCCGCGCGATGCGGCACGAGATCGACAACAAAATCAAACTCCTCACCCGCACCCGCAACCAGCTCGACCAGTGCATCGGCTGCGGCTGTTTGAGCCTGGAGAAGTGCCGGCTGTACAACAAGGACGACAAGCTGGGGCTGAGGGGGCCGGGGCCTAGGGCGGTTTTGGATTAGGGCGAGGTGTTCGTTCCTTCCGAACGCGCCTCATACTTCTGGCTGTTTTCTTCGCTCACCGCATAGTTTCCGTCTTCGAGTATCAGGTCTTCTGCAAGCGGCAACGCCCCATTGGGCATTTGCGGAATGCTGGGCAGTTGCCCAAATTCAGTCTGCAACTCGTCGAGCAGTCTGCGGCGAAAGGCCTGATTCCGTTGCGGCTCGGTTCCGCGATAGAAAGTTACAAACACAAGACCAAGTCGCTCTTCAAAATCCTGCGCGCAGGCGAGCATTTCTTCGTCGTCTTCACCAACCCAAATGCACGCCTTGATCGATTGCTCATACACGTCCGCTTGCAATGCAAGTTCCTGTCCGGTGGCAGCGTCCATGTGGTGACCTTCGGTCTCCGCAACGCGCTCGAAGACGCGAAGCAGTTGGTCTCTCTCCCCTTGCGATGACGCTTCAATTCCGTAGGCGGCGGTCAACTCGATCCACTCCGGCTGCTCCGCCGCACCGCAGCCGGCCAGCAAGAGCAGCAATGGTGAGAAAAGGTGCCTCACTCCGCCGCGAGCGCCTCCGCCTGCCCCAAGTCCACGCTCACCAAGCGCGACACGCCTTTCTCCACCATCGTCACGCCGAACAGGCGGTGCATCCGGCTCATGGTGACGGCGTTGTGGGTGACGATCAGGTAGCGGGTGTTTGTCTCGCGCACCATGGAGTCGAGCAGGTCGCAGAAGCGTTCGATATTGGCATCGTCGAGCGGCGCGTCGACTTCGTCCAGCACGCAAATTGGTGCCGGATTGGTTAGAAATAGGGCAAAGATAAGCGCGGTTGCGGTTAGCGCCTGTTCACCCCCAGACAGCAAACTCAAGGACTGCAAACGTTTCCCCGGCGGCTGCGCGTAAATCTCCAGCCCTGCTTCCAGCGGATCGTCCGAATCGACCAGCGCCAGATGCGCCTGCCCGCCATCAAAAAGGCGGGTGAAGAGCTTGCGGAAATGGCCGTCCACTTCCTCGAATGCAGCGCGCAGCCTCTCGCGGCCTTCACGGTTCAGATTGCCGATAGACCCGCGCAGCCGGTGCACCGCCTCGGCCAGTTCGGCCTGTTCGGCCGCGCTGGAGCCGTGTTCGGCCTCGATCCGCGAAAGTTCGTCGGCGGCGACGAGGTTCACCGGGCCGATCCGCTCGCGGCTCGCCACCAGCCGGTCCATCTCTTCGCTTTCGAGGCCCCAATTGCGCACCGCATCCTCGGCAAATTCAAAGCGGCCCGGCAGCAGCGGGGGCGGGCACTGGAAGCGCTCGCCCGAAATGCGCGCCATTTCCTCGCGGCGGTTCTCCTCGTTCTCCGCCCGTGCGGCGAGCGTGGCGCGCGCTTCGCGGGCGGTGGAGAGCGCTTCGTTGAGCTCCGCCAGCGCGCTATCCGCCGCGCGCGCCAGCGCCTCGGCCTCGCGCACCTCCATCTCGGCCTTCGCTAGTTCCTCGCCCAGCCGCGCGCGCACCGCTTCGCCGCTTTCAATCTCGCGCATCAGGCCTTCGGGCTTGGCGGCGACGACCGCGCGCTCCTCGGCAATCTCGTCAAACCGGGCGGACATTCCCGCCAGCCGCGATGCCGCATCACCTGCGCGGGCCTGCCAGCTCTTGCGGTCGGCGCGCTGGGTGGCGACCCGCTCGCGCAGCACGGCAAGCGACTGGTCATGCGCTGCTAGCCCCGCCTGCGCCGCCTGCGCGCTTTCCCGCGCTGCCTCATTCTTCGCCCGAGCCGCCTCCAGCACCGCGCGCCCTGCTTGGGGATCGGGCAGGTCGGCCAGCCGCGCCTTGGCCGCTGCCAGATCACGTTCCGCGCCCTCGCGCTGGTCTGCCAGTTCGCCGGATGAACGCGCGATCTGTTCAAGCCGCGCAGCCATTTGTTCGACAGCCGCCTCGGCCTGGTCGACACGGCGGAGCGCGGTGCGTTCTGCCTCGATAGCGGCGGCAATCGCGCGGTCGCGCTCGATCAGCGCCTGCTGCATTTGCGCATAGGCGTTTTGCGCGTGGGCCACTTCGGCCTCGGCCTCGGCAGCGCGGGCGCGCAGGGTAGGGACGTGTTCGGCGAGTTCGGCAAAGCGGTTCTCCGCTTCCAGCCGTGCGGCTTCCGCCCCGCCTTCGCCGCGCGCGACAAAACCGTCCCACCGCCGCAGCGCGCCATCGCGCGTGACGAGCCAGTGGCCGGGGGCGAGCGCGCGCCCGTCATCGGTATCGGCGACGTGCACCAGAGCCAGTCGCGCGGCGAGTTCCGCCGGGCAATCACCGACCTGATGCGCGAGCGAGTCGGCCACGGGCTGAGGCGGGGTGGTGCCCGTCCAGAAACGACCTTCGCCGTCGGCTGCGCCCAAGGGCGAGCGGGCATCGCGGCCCAGAGCCGCCGCCAGCGCGCGTTCAAAGCCGGGAGCAGCCCGCACCCGGTCAATCGCAACCGCACGGCCCGAGCGGTTTGCCTGCTGCTTCGCCCGCGCTGCGCGGTCGCGTTCCAGCGCGGCAAATTCGCGCTCGACACCCGCCAGTTCGGCCTTGGCGGCGGCAAAGGCTTCCTGCGCCGCGTCGCGCGCTGCGATCACGGCGTCCTTGCGCTCACGGTCGGCATCGCTTTCGCTGCGGCGCAATTCGAGCATGGCGGTCGCTTGCGTTGCCGCTGCCTGAGCTGCGGCCAAATCCTCTGCGGGATCGCGCGCGCCGATGAGCTCCTCGCGCTGCGTGGCGAGCCGACGCGCTTCGCCCTCCAGCCGCTCCAGCCGCGCCTGCGCCTGCGCGATTTCGGACTGCGCCACCCGCCATTCGGCTTCGACCCCTGCGTGGTCTGCCGTCGCCTTGGCCAGCGCGAGTTCGGCCGCGCGGCTGGCGCGTTCGGCATCCTCCAGCCGCCGTTCGAGAGCGGGGCGCGCTGCCTCGTCCTCCGCCAGCGCCTTTTCTCCCGCAGCCAGTGCCGCTTCGAGGTCTTTGAGCGCCTGCGCCGCGTCCTGCGTCATGCGGTCGGCTTCGAACTTGTCTTCCTCCAGCCGCGCCTGTTGCCGGTCGAGATCGCGCAGCCGTTGCTCGGCGGCTTCCAACTGGCTGGAGAGGGCGGCCATGCGGTGCCCGTGTGCACTGGTATCGTCGCGCCGGTCGGCGAGTTCGTCGCGCAATTCGGCGAGCTTTGCGGCGAGCGCGTGCTGGGCTGACTGCGCTGCCTTGGCTGCCTCTTGCGCTTCGGCGACCTTGGCATCGGCGGTCTTTGCCTCGGCCCGCGCGGACTCTGCCGCCGCTGCCGCATCGCGCCAGCGGGCGAACAGCAGCCGCGCTTCGGCGACGCGAATCTGGTCAGACAAGGCGCGGTAGCGTTCGGCCTGCTTGGCCTGCCGCCGCAGCGACTGGATTTGCGAATCCAGCCCCGCCATCAGATCTTCCAGCCGTTCGAGGTTCTTCTCGGTCGAGCGCAGTTTGCTTTCGGCATCGCGGCGGCGCACATGGAGGCCCGCAATGCCCGCCGCTTCTTCGAGCATCATGCGCCGCTCGGTCGGCTTGGCGGCGATCACTTGCGCGATCTTGCCCTGGCTCACCAAAGCGGGCGAATGCGCGCCGGTGGCAGCATCGGCGAAGATCAGCGAGATGTCTTTCGCGCGCACATCGCGCCCGTTCAGCCGGTAGGCGCTGCCTGCGCCGCGCTCGATCCGGCGGATAACATCCAAGTCTTCGCCGTCATCGTCCTTGGCATAGAGCACCACTTCGGCGAAATCGCGCGGCGGGCGGCCTGCGGTTCCGGCGAAGATCACGTCTTCCATCCCGCCGGATCGCATGCTCTTGGGCGAGTTTTCGCCCATCACCCAGCGGATGGCTTCCAGCAGGTTCGATTTGCCGCAGCCATTGGGGCCGACAACACCTGTCAGCCCCGGCTCGATCCGCAATTCGGAAGGTTCGACGAAGCTTTTGAAGCCCGAGAGGCGAAGTTTGCGGAACTCCATCCTTCGTCCCGATTCCCCGCTTACTGGTCGCGCGCGCCCGCGCGCTGCAGCACGGGTTCAACCTCGGCCCAGCTGATGCCGTCCACTCGCGTGCCGTTGACGAAGAAGGTGGGCGTGCCGGTCACGTTGAATTCTTCGGCCTGCTGCTGCGAGCGTTCACCCACAGCCAGCACCGCTGCACCATCGGCAAGGCATTCTGCTGCCTCGGCACGGCCCAGCCCGCGCGCGGCGAAGAAGTCGAAGAAGCCGGCAGCATCGGCGATATTGATGTAAAGCTGGTTGTCCGGGACGTCGCCCTGCTCCTGCAAGGTGACAGCCGCCTGCTGGATCTGCGGCTGCAATGCACCGAGGTTCTGCCACACCTGATCGGCGCGCGGGTGGAAGGTTTCTTCCGGCCCGCAGCGGGCAAGGCTCGCCAAAGTCAGGTCGAAAATGTTGAGCACCATGTTGCGCAGTTCGAAGGAGACGACGCCTGAATTCACATATTCGGTCTTCAGCGCCTCTGCCGCTTCATTGTTGAAGGCGGCGCAAGCGGGGCAGGTGTGCGAGGCATATTCGACGACCTTGATCGGCGCATCGGGATTGCCCAGCACATAACCATCATACTCGCTGACCGAAACCACATCGCGCCACTGCGCCACGCCTTCGGGCGGCGCGATATCGGCGATGGGTTCGCCTGCCGCGACTTCGCCCGTGGCATCGTCTCCATTGCAGGCAACAAGCGCCAGCGTGAGCGGCGCGGCAAAAAGGGCAAGAGTGGTGCGCTTCATGGTCAAAATACTTTCCGTCAGAATTGGCGGCCCCGGTTTTGGCCCGGGATTTGAAGATTGGCTAGGTTAGACAGAGGGGGGACAATGGGGAAAGCGCCGCGGGGCCGGATATCGGCGCTTTTGCACAGGCTTGTCCCCCTCTTTCATCCGTATCAGTCGAAGATATTCACCTCCGGCGGTGTGGTGAGGGCGATCAACACTTCGCGCAGGCGCGGCCAGCTGTGCACGCCTTCCAGCAGCGTGCCGTTGAGCACGATGGCAGGCGTGCCGGGCACGTCATATTCCGCCGCATTGGCCTGCGATGCCGCCACCAGCGCATCGGCGCGGGCGGGATCGTTCAGGCATTGGTCGATTTGCGTGATCGAATAGCCGCGCGGCTCCATCAGCTCGTAAAATTCCAGATCATCGGCAATCGCGCGCAGTCGTGCAGGCACGGTGCCGCTGTTCCAGCGTTGCTGCTGTGCGGGGGTGAGCGCCTGTGCGCGCGCCAGCCAGTCAGCCTGCGTCACCAGCAGCGCGCGGTGATTGCCGAAGAAGTTCTCGTCCGGCCCGCATTCGGCCACCATCGCGGCGGCGACATCCACGATATTGCGAATGAGATGCCGCACTTCAAAACTGGCAAGACCTTCATGCACGTAGAAATATTTGAGCTCGGCCTCGCTCTCCTGCTCGAAGCTGGCGCAATGCGGGCAGGTGTAGCTGGAAAACTCGATCAGTTGGATCTCCGCATCCGGAAAGCCGATGCGGTGGCCCTGTGCGGTTTGCTCGTAGACTGTGTTCCAGTCCTGCGCGGCAGCGGGCGCATGGGTGACGGCCAGCGCGGCGATGGCCGCGAATGCCCAGCGTATCATTGGTCCTGTTCCTCCTTATGCGCGACCGAGCGCGCCAGTGATTCGAGCACGGCGCGCAGTTCCGGATCGCCGATATCGCGCAAGCCTTCGCCAAGGTCCATCGGAATGGGCTTCAACGAAGGCGGAGCCGCGCGCCTGCCTTCAGCAGATGGCGGCTGAACCGCGCCTTGCCGCATCTTGATTTTGGCCACCGCCTTGTAACCGAAAAAGCGGTTCACCCGTTCGATGATCTCGGGGAGGACGTGCTGGATCAGCGGGGCATGGGCGGGCAGCACGACGAGCTGCAATATGCCATCGCTCTTCTCGCCTATCGGGAAGCGGATCGCCTCGGGCGCGCAGACCTTGGCATGGATCGGGCCGACGATCTCCGGCCAGCGGGTGACGACCGAGGATTGTACAAAGCCGAAGCGGCGAAAGGCGGCGCGGCCGATTTGCGGCACCAGGTCGGATACCTGCTTGGCCGGACCGCCGCGCGGACGTTCGTAAGGCTTGACCTTGCTCTTGCGCGCCGAGCCGATGCGGCGGACATTGTTGTTCGCAGGGCTGTCCCCCGCTTTGCTCGCAGCAGCTTTGGGGGCAGGCTTCCCCGGTTTGGGTGGATCATCACGTTCCATGAGCATCGGCTCCATGCCATAGGAGCCGCGTGACCGCCACCATATCCGACACACTTCTCGACTGGTACGATGCCCATGCGCGCGCTTTACCTTGGCGCGCGCCGCCCGGTGCGCCGCCGATGGAGCCGTATCGCGTCTGGCTGTCCGAAGTCATGCTCCAGCAAACGACCGTCGCGGCGGTGAAACCCTATTTCGAAAAGTTTGTGGCGACATGGCCCGACGTGGCGGCTCTGGCGGCGGCTCCGGAAGAGGCGGTGATGGCGGCGTGGGCGGGGCTGGGATATTACTCGCGCGCCCGCAATCTGGTGAAATGCGCGCGGGCCGTGGCCGGGATGGGCGGTTTTCCGCGCAGCGAGGTGGAGCTGAAGAGGCTGCCCGGGCTTGGCGACTACACAGCGGCCGCCATTGCCGCGATTGCCTTTAGCGAGCGGGCGGTGGTGGTCGACGCCAATGTCGAGCGGGTGGTGGCGCGGTTGTTCGCGATTGCCGAGCCTTTGCCGGGGGCGCGCAGGGCTATCCGCGCACAGGCCGATGCAATCACGCCGGATACTCGCGCCGGAGACTTCGCGCAGGCGATGATGGATCTGGGCGCAACGATCTGCACCGCGCGCGATGCGAAATGCCTGCTCTGCCCGCTCAGCGCGGATTGCGCGGGCAGGGCGAGCGGCGATCCGCTGCGCCTGCCGGTGAAGGCTGCCAAGAAAGCCAAGCCCAAACGCACGGGCACCGCCTTCTGGATCGAGCGCGCTGGCGAAGAGGGCGGCGAGACGGGGCGCGAGGTCTGGCTTGTCCAACGCCCCGGCACCGGAATGCTCGGCGGAATGCGCAGCCTGCCCGATGACGGCTGGTCAGCCAAGGGCGACGGCCATGGCGAGCCTCCGCTGCAAGGCGCGTGGAGAGCGGCGGGCGTCGTCCGCCACAGTTTCACCCATTTCGACTTTGAGCTAAGCGTAGTGGCCTATGCCGGAGATTCGACCCAGCCCGAAGGCAAGGGCGAGTGGTGGCCGGTAAAGACGATCGAAGACGCAGGCCTGCCTACGCTGTTTGCGAAGGCTGCGCGGATCGTCAGCGCCTAGAAAATCCCGCCGCCCAGCATCAGGCGCACGGCGGCGATCAGGCCGACCACGAGGCAGAAATTGCGACCGCTATTGCTGCTCGACAGTTGTCCGATCACCACGCCCACCACGATCAGCGGCAGGGCGAACCAGTTGAGCGCGCCGAGAAACGGGATTTGCGCCGGGATGACGATGACGAGCGAGAGCAGGCCGATAAGGAAAGCGAGGATGTTCATCATGTGTTTTACATAAATAACACAGTAGGCATTTTCAAGCACCATTCAGCCTTGGTCGTCTTTACCGAGGTTGAAGCCGGGAAAGCGCGTGCTATCCCGCCACAAACGATCTTTGGAGAGCTTTCCCCATGTCTCACGCGCTTCTTGCAACTCCTCTGTCCCGCCGTTCGGCCTTGCGTGGCACCGCCATGTTTGGCGCGGGGGCTGCGGCCATGGGGCTTCCTTTTGGCCAAGCGGCTTTCGCGCAGGCAGCGCAGAACTGGCCGGAGCTGGCGCGCTGGATCGATACCTATGTGCGCGGCGGGCAGGTCGCCAATATGATCGCGGCGGTCGGCCGGCAGCAAGAAGCGCCCGATTACGTTGCGCGCGGGCCGCGCGCTTTCGGGCAGCCGGGCGTTGTCGATCAGGACACGATCTACCGCATCTATTCGATGACCAAGCCGGTCACCGGCATCGCCACGATGATGCTGGTGGAGGACGGGCTGATCACGCTCGACACGCCGCTTGCCGATATCATCCCCGCATTCGCCAATATGCAGGTGCAGCGCCAATATGACGGGCCGATCACGCGTGACAATCTGGAACCGGCAGAGCGGCAGATCACCATCCGCCACCTGCTGACCCACACCGCCGGTTTGGGTTACAACGTGGTGCAACAGGGGCCGATCCAGCGCGAATATATGCGCCTTGGCCTCGCGCCGGGGCAAGTCAGCAATCTGGAGCTGGCCCGCGCCTTCTTCGATGTCGATATGGCTCCCAGCCTTGCTGAGTTTGCCGAGCGGCTGGCCACGCTGCCGCTGGTGCTCCAGCCGGGGCGGCGGTGGAGCTATTCAGTCAGCCTCGATCTGCTCGGCTATGTCATCGAACTGGTCAGCGGGCAGAGTTTTGCCAGCTTCCTGCAGGAACGCATTTTCACCCCCTGCGGCATGAGCGACACCGGCTTCCGCGTGCCGCGCGCCGATGTCTCGCGCCTCACCACGAACTACTTCCTGATGGGCGGGATGCCGCTGCCGCTCGATCCGGCAAGCCAGTCGGTCTATTTGCAGGAGCCGGTGTTCCATTATGGCGGCGCGGGGCTGGTTTCGACCGCGCGCGATTATGACCGTTTCCTCAAGATGCTGGTCGGGCGCGGAGTGATCGAAGGGACGCGGGTGATGGAGGCAGAGACGGTGCGGATCGCCACCGGCAACCTCTTCCCCGATACGCTGGTGAGCGGCGGCGAGTTCACCACCGAAGGCAACCGCTATGGCTTTGGCGCGGGCGGATTGGTTGGCACGGGCGAGAGCGCGGGGCTGTTCGGCTGGGCGGGCGCGGCGGGCACGGTGGGCATGGTGCACACCGGGCTGGAGCTGCGGATGACGCTGATGACGCAATATATGCCTGCCGAAAGCCTGCAGGTGCAGGCGCAATTCCCGCGCATCGTGTTGCAGGACTGGACGGCGATGGCCGCATCCTGATGGCGCTGCGCACGCCTGCACTGACCGGTCATGGCATAGACCGTGACGATCACACCCGCGCCGATCCCGCGCGCCTTGCCGCCGCGGCAGCGCGGGCGGATGCGGTGTTGCTGGCGATGGACGGGCTGATCCCGGTAATGGGCGATGCAGGGCTGACCTACACGCCGCTCGCCAAAGCGGGGGAGGGTGAGCGCATCTATCTCGGCCTGAAGGACGGGGTGCCGCTATTCGTCCCTGTGCCCCAGGCAGGCGACACCCGCCCGGCTTACGAACAGGGCGCGAACCGCGCGCTGGTGATGGCGCTGCCGCCGCGCGATCTGGCGATTTATGCCGGCGCGAGGAGCCTTGCCGACTGGCACGCGCGCCATCGTTTCTGTGCCAATTGCGGCGCACCGACCGCGTTGGCCAAGGGTGGCTGGCAGCGCGGATGCACCCACACAGGCTGCAACGCGCAGCACTTCCCGCGCACCGATCCTGTCGCCATCATGCTGGTCGAGCATCAGGGCTCCGTCCTGCTGGGGCGCGGCGCGCATTGGGCCAAGGGTGCCTATTCGGCGCTCGCGGGCTTTGTCGAGCCGGGCGAGAGCATCGAGGAGGCGGTGGCGCGCGAAACGTGGGAGGAAGCGGGCGTGCGGGTGCGCAATGTGTCCTACGTCGCCAGCCAGCCCTGGCCGTTCCCTTCCAACCTGATGATCGGCTGCCACGGCTATGCCCATGATCCGGCGATCACCATCGACACAACCGAGCTGGAAGACGTGCGCTGGTTCACCCGCGCCGAATGCGAAGAGGCCGTGGCCAAGGGCCGCGAGTCCACCAGCTTCCTCCCGCCGCCGCGTGAGGCTATTGCCCGCACATTGCTCGAATGGTGGCTGGAGGAGGGGCAATAGCCATGCAGGTCGATATCTGGTCGGATGTGATGTGCCCGTGGTGCGCGGTGGGCTATGCCCATTTCACCAAGGCGCGGGATATGCTGGCGGGCGAACTTGATCTGGCCTTGCGCTGGATGCCGTTCGAACTCGATCCCGATATACCGCCAGCGGGCACCACGCTGCAACACCGGATGGAAAGCGTCTACGGCTATCCGCCCGAGGATGCCCGCGCAGCGGTGGCGAAGATGCGCGATGCCGCGCGCGAGGCGGGCTTTCCGCTCGATTACACCGGCGGCGAAAGTCCAGCGCCCGAACCGATGATGTGGAACACGTTTGCCGCGCACAAGCTGCTGCGTTGGGCCTTCGCCTATCGGGGCGAAGCGGCGCAGACCGCGCTCAAGCTCGCGCTGTTCGATGCGCATTTCCGCCAGCGCCGCAATGTCTCCGATTCGGCGGTGTTGTGCGAGATTGCGGGCGGCGTCGAAGGGCTCTGGGCCGAGGGCGCGGCAGAGGCGCTGGCCGATCCGACGCTGGAAATGGCGGTGCGGGTGGAACAGGGCCGCGCGCGCGAGGCAGGGCTCTCCAGCGTGCCGACCTTCGTGGTGGCGGGCAAATACGCGCTGCAAGGCGCGCAGCCACCCGAGGCGCTGGTCGACGCCTTCCGCCAGATTGCCGCGCGGGAAGCAGCGGCTTAGACTGCCCAATACATTGTGCGTTCAGGCGCGTTTGGCATGGCTCGCCTTCACATATTCCGGGGAGCGAAAATCCATGAAATTGACCGCCTTTCTTGCCGCTGTCGCAACGCTTGCGGCCTATCCAGCCCACGCCCAGCGGGTCGATCTGGAGGAGCTGACGCTGGAAGCGCGCGCGGGCGAGCCGGTTGACATTACCATCAACGATCAGCCGGTGCGGATGCTGATTGCGCCCGATGCCGTGTCTGCCGTGACGGTTAACGGCGATACTGCCGAACGGCTGGGGCTGGAGCCTAGCATGTTCGGCTTCGTCTATGTCATCGGTTCCACCGAATTGCCCTTCAGTACCGATACGGTGCGCTACCGGATGCAGGGCGGCACCTTCCGCCGCCGCACGGCGTATAGCGATATCCAGGTGGTAGAAGGCGCGGATGGTGTTGTGAGCCCCGGCCATTTTCCGCAGGAACGCGTCGTGTTGCGGCTGCGCGACGATGCGCCGGGTGATCGTGCGCTCACCTATCCGCTAGTGCGCATGGGGCGCAGCCTGACGGGCACCGTGCTCGAAGCGGGCGGCGTGCCGATCCATGTCGCTTTCAGCTTCGACCGGCCGGAAACGCTGGTGAGCGCCACCGGCGGGCGCATTATTGCCGAGGATCGCGGCGGTTATTTCACCGGCGAAGCGCGGGAGATTCCGGTGCTCTATCTTGTCGACAGGCCGGTACGCACGCTCACATTGAGCCAGCCTCTATTCCTCGGCGAGCTGGAAATCCGCAATATCGCCGTGCGCGTGGCCGATCATGGCAATGCCGACAGCATTTCCGAAGAAGCGCCCGATCCCGACGAGATCGTGGTCACCGCCAATACCGGCGATATGCCGCGCCAACGCATGTATATCGGCATGGACACAATCGGCCATTGCGCCAGCATCACCTATGATTTCGACGCCGAAGTGCTGACGCTGATGTGTCCGGAGCAGCCGCCAGCGGGCGCCTGAACCCGCTTTAGCGGGTCTGGCGCTGCGCCATTTGCTCGGCAACTTCGACCTGCACGCGCTGCTGCAACGCCGGATCGTTGGGGATCGCCTCGACAATCGCGGTGAAACGCGCGGGGGTGATACTGGACGCGTTGATGATCGCGAGCATGGCAGCCTGCTTGTCCGCTTCAGCCATATCCGTATTGCTCCGGATGGCCTGCGTCTCGATGGCAACCGTCACAAACTCGGTCAGCTCGGTGTCCGAAACACTGATCGTCGGAGCCGGAGCCTCCTGCGTTACCGGTGCGTCCTGCGCGGCGACAGCCGAAGGGATGGCAAACGCGGCAGCGGCGGCGAGGGTGGCGACAAACTTCATAAATATCCTTTCACAACGCCGTCTTGCAGCGTTCGCGTGAGCGGATAGCAGAGCGCACCTTTAGGCAGGATTAAGCGGCGACGGCTGGGCTGGCCTTGCGCGCTCCGTCCGTCCTGCCTGCGCCACGGCGGATGGCGATATGCGCTTAAATCAGGCCCAACCGCTCCAGCTTTCCGGCGAGCCTGCCGGGAATGATGTCGCCTGTCTCCTCGCCCTCAGTCAAATCGCGCGGCGGTTCGCCTTTCAGATAGCGCCATCCCTGATGCGCGCGCTTGGGGCGCGGCATCACGCGGATCAGGCGCGGCTCCAACTCGATGCGCCAGCGGCCGGTATCGGTCTGGCTGAAACCGGTGATGACCGAGCGGGCAACGATATTGTGCTCGTGAATCCAGTAGAGCGAGCCGCCGATGCACTCCTCCCACCGCGTCGGGCGATAGCGGGTGGTGAGAAACGGGCTGCGGCGGCCCGCATACCAGCTCTCGATATCGGCAAAGGACTGCGCGCCGAAGGCGATCTTGGTCAGGTGGAGTGGCATGGGGAGTATGTGGGCCGTGGGCACGCGGGTCTCAAGGTCGGCTTGTGGCGGTATGGCTTGCTCGCCCAGGTCTAGGCGTGAAGTGTGCAGGGGCTTTCCTACACGCGCACCGGTGTGAAACCCCTTTATCAATGCGCAACACGACCAGATTCCAAACAGATCCGGGCCTTCTTGCCGCACTTTGCCCGGCCAAAAACTTTGCCCCAGGACTGTGTAACAGGTGTATCAGGTTGCGCGATGTGCAACAGTCACATCGTCACCAAACCGCTCGCCACCGCAAGGCCGAGGAAGGCGAAGAAGCCCATCGAGTCGGTAATCATGGTGACGAACACGCTGCTGGCCACCGCCGGGTCCTGATCCATCCGGTCGAACGCCACCGGCACCAGCACGCCCGCCATGCCCGATATGATGATGTTGATGACCATCGCCGCCGCAATCACTGCGCCCAGTGGCGGGGTGAAAATCAGCGCGGTGGCCGCGCCGATCAGCACCGCGATGGTCGCCCCGTTCATCAGCGCGACCTTGAGTTCGCGCAGCACGAGCCGCCCGGTGTTCGATTCAGTCAGCTGGTTCATGGCGATAGCGCGCACCGTAACCGCCATGGTCTGCGTGCCCGCATTGCCGCCAATGCTGGCGACAATCGGCATCAGCACGGCGAGTGCGACAAGCTGCTCGATGGCCGCGCCGAAGAAGGCGATGATCGAGGATGCGACGACTGCCGTGCCCAGATTGGCGATCAGCCAGCGCACGCGCGCGGAATAGGCATCGCGCAGCGGCTCGTTAATGTCGCCATCGCCCGCGCCGGACAGCAGCATGACGTCCTCGTCCGCTTCTTCCTGGATGATGTGGACGATGTCATCGACCGTCAGTTGGCCGACCAGCCGCCCGTTCTCGTCCACCACCGCGGCAGAGATGAGCGCGTATTTCTGGAAGCGCAGCGCGACTTCTTCCTGGTCCATATCGACCGGGATCAGCGTCTGGTCTCGCTGCATCACATCCGCCAGCGCGACGCTGCGCGGGGTGCGCATGATCCACGAAAGCTGGCAGGTGCCGACGGGGTGGTAACGGTGATCGACGACGAACACTTCCCAGAAATCGGTCGGCAGCGTGTCGTTCTTTCGCAGATAGTCGATCAGGTCGCCCACCGTCATGCTTTCGGGCACGGCCACCAGCTCGCGCTGCATCAGGCGACCGGCGGTTTCCTCGGGATAAGCGAGCGCGGTTTCGATGGCGGCGCGGTCTTCCGCTTCGATCTCGGCCAGAATGGCGCGCTGGTCGGCCTGGTTGAGGTCTTCGATCAGCTGGACGGCGTCATCGGTATCGAGCTGTTCGACAATGCCCGCGATGGCGGCGGCGGGCAGCGCCTCCACCATGTCCTCGCGCACATAGTCGTTGAGCTCGGCAATCACTTCGCTCGACATCAGATCAGTGATGGCGGCGGCCAGTGGCCCGCGATATTCGCGCTCGATCAGCTCGAAAAGGTCGGCAATGTCGGCAGGGTGCAGCGGTTCGACGAGGTCGTAAGTGCTGTCTTCATTGTCGTCATCAAGACTGTCGATGACTTGTCGGACGAATTGCGGCCGCAACCGGTTCTCCTCGTCAAACTGCGCCCCTTCGCCCTGATTGGGCGTGTCGGCATCCAGTTCGCGCAGATCGGTATCGGCCATGGGGAGCGGTCTATGCAGATGGCGGGCAAAAGCAAGCAGCGAACCGGCTTTGGCGGGGTGACATTGGCCCGCAGTCCCCTATATCCACGCGCAACACCCAAAGGAGAATGCCAAATGGCCGATGAAAAGCTGACCTTCACGCTCGATACCGGAGACGGGGAGGCCAAGGATGTGGTCATCAAATTGCGGCCCGATGTCGCGCCCAACCACGTCGCCCGCATTACCGAACTGGCCAAGGAAGGCTTTTACGATGGCGTGGTGTTCCACCGCGTGATCCCCGGCTTCATGGCGCAGGGCGGCGATCCGACCGGCACCGGGATGAGCGGATCGGACAAGCCCAATCTGGCGCAGGAATTCAACGATACCCCGCACGTGCGCGGCGTCTGCTCGATGGCCCGCACGCAAGACCCGAACAGCGCCAATTCGCAGTTCTTCATCTGCTTTGACGACGCCCGCTTCCTTGACCGGCAATACACCGTTTGGGGCGAGGTCGAGAGCGGCATGGAACATATCGACGCGCTGCCCAAGGGCGAGCCGCCCGCCACCCCGGGCAAAATCGTGAAAGCCAGCGTGGCTTGATCCGCGCGGGCGCTCTGGCGTCCGCAATGGGGGCAGCCGCTCTTGCGGGCGGCTGCACCACCGTCACTCCCATTGACCGGGGCGGCAGCGATCCGGTCGCAGGTTGGAACGCGGACACCCGCGCGCTCGCACAGCGCAGCTGGCTCTACGCGCAGCTGTCGAGCAATGCCTATCTCGATTACGAGAGCTACACGCTGCCGGGCGACATCGTGCAGCGCGAGCCGCTGCCATCCGATGCGGTGGGTTACGACTTCGTGGTGTTCGACCGGTATGACGGGGACACGCTGGTCGAAACGATCATCGCCTATCGCGGCACCGAGCCCAATGCCGCCGACTGGGTGCTGGGCAATATCGTCGGCTTGCAGAATGATCGCGGGCTGACGTCTGCCCGGCAGGTCTTTGTGCAGATGCAGGAGGGCGGGGGCGAGGGCGCGATGCTGACTGTTACCGGCCATTCGCTGGGCGGCGGGATCGCGCATCATGTGACCGACCATCCGATCAGCGATGCGGGCGATTACGTCACCCGCTCGCTCGTGTTCAACAACGCCCCGCGCTTCACCGGCTTTCGCGACGATGCGTTTGACCGCACGGCGGTGACCGAGCGCGGCGACTGGCTGGCCTCGCTGCGCACGCTCGGTAACGCGCCGCCTGATGTGACCTTTTCGCTCGAGTGCCAGCCGGGCTTTGACCCGAGGCGCGACCATTCGATCCGCAATCTCGCCGACTGCCTCACGTGGATTGCCGCCTTCGACGATCCGGAGGCGCGGCTTTCGCTGCGCGCCAATCCCGGCGTCGACCGGCCCGAAGCGCAGGGCGATGCGCGCTCCCCGCGCGAACTGGACGATGCGCCCGTCGGGGTTCCGGTTAGCGCCTATGTTGAGGACGCAGGATTGGCGCGGGCGGTGGATGCGGCCCTGCGCCAGTCGGACGTGCTCGAACCGATTTACGGCATCCGCGCGGGATACCGTGTTGACGTGTCATCGCTGCTCGGCGCGAAAGTCGAAGTTGTATGGTGGCGCAATGGCGTGCGGCAGATGGTCGCGCTGGTCGATTGTCTCGGCTTGACCGATACGGCCTGCGCCGAGCGGGTGGTCGACCTTGGCGAAGCGCTGGTGCAGGCCCAGCTCGACGCGGTTTATCCGGATTAATGTCCCGCTCCATATTGAGCCCAAGAAAGCCCTTCCCCTTGGGGAAGGGTTGGGATGGGGGTTCGGCCTAACTGGCGTGGAACCCCCACCCCCAACCCCTCCCCAAGGGGAGGGGAGAAATTGGGCTGTTTGAGCAGGCTCTTAAAGTCCCGCCTTCATCAGCCAATCGTGGAAAATGCGCACTGGCCGCGCTTCCAGATCGGCAGGGCGGCACATGAACCAGTAGGAATAGGGGCTTTCCACCCGCACATCATACAACCGCGCCAGCCGCGGATCGTTGTTCCGCTTCAAATGGTCATCATGCATGATGGCAATGCCGATTTTCTGCGCGGCGGCCTCCAGAATCAGCTGGCCCGAATCGTAATGGTCGATCGCGGACGGCTGCATCCCCGGGATACCCAGCGCCGTCTTCCAAGCCTCCAGGCTTTTGGGCATATCGGTGTGGACGAGGAAGGTCTGCTTCGCCAGCGCGGCGGCATCGGGCGTATCCCCCAGCTCGGCAGCGATATCGGCATTGGCGATGGCGTGGAGCGTGTTCTGGTCGAGCTGCACGCCGTAGAGATTGGGATCCGGTTCGGTGGTGAGCAGGATGGCGGCATCCAGCGTATCGCCCACCCGGTCAACCAGATGCGGGCCGGTGTCGATATCGAGATGCAGGCGCGGATGGCTGGCGCGCAATTCGCCCAGGCGCGGGAACAGGCGCTGCGTTCCGAACAGGGGCATCACGCCCAGCCGCAGGCGCATCAGCTGCACATTCTCGCTTTGTGATTCTACCGCGGCGGCCAGCGCCTCCAGATGCGGGGCAACTGCGTCGTAGAACGCGCGCCCTTCATCGGTCAGCCGCATGGTCTGGCCAGAGCGGGAAAACAGCTTCTTGCCGGTGAAATCTTCCAGATTGCTGATTCGCCGCGAGAGCGCCGAGGGGCTAAGGCCCAGCTCGTTCGACGCGGCCCTTGCCGAGCCGAGCCGCACCGTCCGAATGAAGGCCTCCAGGGCGCGAAGGGGCGGTAGACGGCGCATTCCCCTTTGTTCCAATCAATCGCGCGGCTGTCGAGCGAAATTGTGCAGTGCGGGCAAAATTCTGTTGCGTTGCACCATTTTGCGCCACCTATTCGTCTTCGTCGGAATCCTCGGGTGCAGGAGCGTGCAGCCGCAGGCGGGTGACGTGCGTCTCGTCGCCCCCGGTGACTTCCAGCCGCCAGCCCGACGGGTGATCGAGCACAGTGCCCGGTTGCGGCACGCCTTGCGCCAGCACGAAGGCGAGGCCCCCGAGCGTATCCACCGCTTCCTCGATCTCGGCGAGCGCCGGATCACCGACCTTTTCGGCCACATCGTCCAGTTCGGCGCGGGCATCGGCATCCCAGATGCCGGGTGCGATTTCGACGATCTGCTCGGTCGGCGCCTCGTCATGCTCGTCTTCGATTTCGCCGACGATTTCCTCGACCAGATCCTCGATGGTGATGATCCCGTCGGTGCCCGAAAACTCGTCCACCACAATGGCGAGGTGCGTCCGGCGCGAGCGCATATCGGCGAGCACGTCCAAGGCGCCGCGCGCCTGCGGCACATAGAGCGGCTGGCGCATCAGCGTTGTCCAATCCTCCGGCGGCGGCGTTTTGTTGGCCAGATAGACGAACACATCCTTGATGTGCATCATGCCGATCACATCGTCCAATTGCTCGCGATAGACGGGCATCCGCGAAATGCCGTGCTCAGCAAACAGCGCGACCATCTCGTCCCAGCTGGCGGCCATATCGACCGCGATAATCTCGCCGCGCGGGATGGCCACGTCGTCGGCATCGTGATCGCTGAAATGCAGCAGGTTGCGCAGCATGGTGAGCTCGAACGCGGACAAATCCCCCGTGCCGGGCGCTTCCGCGCCGCCATTGCGGGCGGCTTCGTCCTCGTGCTCGTCTATGGCCTCTTCCAGCTGCTCGCGCAGCGAGGGGCCGTCATCGCCTTTGATAAGGCTGCGGATCGCGCTCCACAATCCGCCACCGGAGCCGTTTTCGCTCCTACTCTCGGCTTCTCCCGTGGGGGAGCCGTCGCTTGAATCTGGGTCGGGCATAGCCCTGTCGCTTGTCCTTATGCCGCGTGGGAACCGCTATATGGGTCGGCAATGCCCAAAAGCGCAAGTATCTTCACTTCGAGAGCTTCCATTTTCTCGGCATCGGCTTCGCTGGTTTCGTGATCGTAACCGGCGAGATGGAGCAGGCCGTGGACGACGAGATGCGCGGCATGGTCTTTGAGCGCGATGCCCTTGTCGGCGGCTTCCCGGGCGCAGGTCTCGTAAGCGAGCGCGATGTCACCCAGCATTTCAGGCGGGCCTTCATCGGGATCGAGATGCACCAGCTCCTCGCGCTCCAGCATCGGGAAGCTGAGGACATTGGTCGGCTTGTCCTTCCCGCGCCATTCGCGGTTGAGTCCGTGCACCTCGCTGTCGCTGGTGAAGAGCACGCTGGTGACGAAGCGCGGGTTCGCCAGTTCCGGCGTGACCTGAGCAGCGGCCAAAGCAGCGGAGGCGGCGAGGGCTTCCCAATCACCCTCGGGCCAGTCTTCGATGTCGATTTCGAGGTTCATACCCTAATCGTCACCCCCGCGAAAGCGGGGGCCCCGCTAACTCAAGTGTTGAGGTTTTCATACAAATCATCCCAATCGCGGTTCATTGTTTCGATCAATTCGATCTTCCATGCGCGCCGCCATTTCTTGATCGCCTTCTCGCGCGCAATCGCCTCTTCGATCCGGTCATGCCATTCCATGTAGACCAATCGATTGAAGCCGTATTTCGCAACGAACTTTGACCCCTTGCCCTCGCGGTGATCGGTCACACGTTGCGCGAGAGTGGCCGTAACGCCGGTGTAGATGCCGCCGCGATACCGGTCGCTCATCATATACACCCAACCGCCTGTCATGAAGTAAAGCGGGATCCCCGCTTTCGCGGGGACGACGAGCGAGAGTTACGGTAGGGCATCCTCGCCCTCATACGCCTCGACGATCCGCCCCACGATCGGGTGGCGCACCACATCGGCGACGGTGAAGCGCGTGACGCCGATCCCCTCGACGCCTTCGAGCCGCTCGACCGCATCGGCGAGGCCGCTCATCCGGTCGCCGCCGGGGATATCGACCTGCCTCGGGTCGCCGCACACCACCATGCGGCTGTTCTGGCCGAAGCGGGTGAGGAACATCTTCATCTGTTCCTTCGTGGTGTTCTGCGCTTCGTCGAGAATGACGAAGGCATCGGCCAATGTCCGCCCGCGCATAAAGGCGATGGGGGCGATTTCGATTTCGCCGCTGGCCAGCCGCCGCTCGACCTGTTCGGGCGGCATCGTATCATACAGCGCATCGTAGAGCGGCCGCAGGTACGGATCGACCTTCTCCTTCATGTCGCCGGGCAGGAAGCCGAGCTTTTCGCCCGCCTCCACCGCCGGGCGCGAGAGGATCAGGCGCTGCACCGAACCGGTGATCAGCTGGCTGACCGCCTGCGCCACCGCCAGATAGGTCTTGCCCGTGCCTGCCGGACCGAGCGCGAAGATCACGTCGCGGCTGGCGAGCTGGCGCATATAGTCGGCCTGCATCGCGCTGCGCGGCGTGATCGTCTTCTTGCGGGTGCGGATCATGATCGGCGGAGCCTTGGCATCGCCCGTGATAATGCCTTCCAGCGTCGGTTCATCCGCCATGCTGATCAGCGCATCGATCGCGCCTGCATCCAGTTCCTCGCCCGTCACCAGCTTTTCGTGCATTTTGACAAGCACATCGCGCGCCCGCGCCACATCATCCGCCACGCCCTCGATCACCACCCTGTCCCCGCGCGCGGCGATATACACGCCCAGCCGGTTTTCGATCTGCACCAGATTGGCGTCAAACTGCCCGAAGAGCGCGCCGAGCACAGCCTGTTCGTCAAACCCGATTTCGATCCGTGCGCGCCGCGAATGGTCGTGGCGGGTTTCGGGATGGGCGATGGTGGCGGCGTGGGTGCCGTTCCGGTGAGCTTTGCGAGCCATGTGGGTGGGAGCCGAGTCCTTTCGCTGGTCTTACATGGCGAATGTAAGCGCCACAGCGCGACTGGCAAGCGGGCGGGGCGCGGTTGGCGGTGGAAAGTCATCCACTTGTCATTCAGGCCAGTGGCGTAAGCTGGCATGATATCTAGCGTGAGAGAGCGGGGGTTATAATGCGGTTGGCTGTTCCAATACTTGCAATGTTGGCTGCATCCTGCGGCGCGGACGTTCCGGCAAACAGTAATGCCAGCCCGACCTCGTCGCGAGCCGAGGTTTGGGAAGGCCCAGACCCAGACGGGACCGTGTTTGGTGCTCCGCAGGTCGAATTGGATCGGGCCGGGCGCCATGGAGAACCCGACGAACGTTTTGCACTTTCAGCGGAGCAGATTGCTGCAATTGCAGCGCTTGAAGTTGACGGAATCGATCAGCAGGTCAGCGAGAACTTACAGCGTCATTGGACTCCCGGTTTCCTTGGCGGGCAAATCGATCTCAACGATGATGGGCGAAACGAGATACTTGTTCTTTCGACGATGTTTTGCGGCTCAGGCGGATGCAGTTTTCGTGTCTATGGCGACAACCAAAACGGGTTCAGCAAGATCTCAGGCTCAACAATAGCCCGACCACCAATCACGGTGCTGGATAGCACCACCAATGGCTGGCGCGACCTGACCATTTTCGTCTGCGGCGGTGGTATTACCCCGTGTCATCATGTCATCATGCGGTTTGATGGCGAGAGATATCCGCTCAACCCGACTATGCAGCCCGAAATTGCAGCCGACCAATTGGGTGTCCCGATATTGACCGAGGCCAGCCCGATTCACCCGGTTCCTATGCCGTAACAGTTTCCAGCAACCGGCCCTGCAACGAACTCGGCCCGGCACAGACCAGTTCGGCGCGCACCATGTCGCCGATGGCCAGTTCGCTATCGAAGAACACCGATTGCAGCCAGGGCGATTTGCCCAGCCATTGGCCGGGCTTGCGGCCCTTGCGCTCGATCAGCACGTCGCAGGTCTTGCCGACGCTCGCCGCGTTGAAGGCGAGCTGGTCGCGGTTCAGCGCGGCTTGCAGGCGTTGCAGGCGTTCGTCCATCACTTCCACCGGGATCTGGCCGTCCATCGTGGCGGCGGGCGTGCCGGGGCGGGGCGAGTATTTGAAGCTGAAGGCGGCGGCGTAGCGCACCGCGTCAACGATGCGCAAAGTGTCCTCGAACTCCGCCTCGGTCTCGCCGGGGAAGCCGACGATGAAATCGCCCGACAATGCGATATCGGGGCGCACCGCGCGGAAACGGTCGAGCAGTTTGAGATAGCTTTCCGCCGTGTGGCTGCGGTTCATGGCCTTGAGCACACGGTCGCTCCCGCTCTGCACAGGGAGGTGCAGATACGGCATTAGCTTGTCGACCTCGCCATGCGCGGCGATCAGGCCGTCGGTCATGTCATTGGGGTGGCTGGTGGTGTAGCGGATGCGCGCCAGATCGGGGATGGCAGCGAGCGTCTTGATCAGCCCGTCAAGGCCGGTGCTGCGGCCCTTGTCGTCCTCGCCGCGCCACGCATTCACATTCTGGCCGAGCAGCGTGATCTCGCGCGCGCCCGCTTCCACCAAACGCTTCGCTTCCTCGACCAGTTCGGCGTAGGGGCGCGAGATTTCCGCGCCGCGCGTATAGGGAACCACGCAATAGGTGCAGAACTTGTCGCACCCTTCCTGCACGGTGAGGAACGCACTGGGCGACACCCTGCGGCGAGCGGGCAGCGCGCCGAATTTGGCGTTGTTTTCGGGCATATCGGTGTCGGTCGAGCGTTCGCCGCGCGCCGCCCGGTCCACCATGTCGCCCAAGCGGTGATAGGCCTGCGGGCCGACCACCATGCCAACGCCGGGCGAGCGTTTCATGATCTCCTCACCCTCGGCCTGCGCGACGCAGCCTGCGACGGCGATCATAGACTTCTTGCCCGCCGCGCGCCCGGCTTTCACCAGACGCCCGACATCGGAATAGACCTTCTCGGTTGCTTTCTCGCGGATATGACAGGTGTTGAGCACCACCAGATCGGCATCCTCGCCGTCGGCGGCGGGCGTAATGCCCTTGGCCTCAAGCAATTCGCCCATCCGCTCGCCATCATAGACGTTCATCTGGCAGCCGAAGCTTTTGACCCGGTAAGTGCGCGGGGCCCCTTGGGGAGTGTCGGTCGGTTTCATGATGGGGAGGGCGCTTAAGCGAAAGTCCCTGCATGTTCAATCGTGGTCGGATAGTCCGAGTTTGTCGTGCAAACGCAATTGCAAGAAAATGCAACTAAGTCCCAAGCGATGGCCTATCTTGACGATTTCGAAAACGGCAACCCGATCGAGACCTCCTCCGCCGCCAAGGTCTGGGGATCGCTGATCGTCGCCTTCATCCTTCTCAACCTCCTCATCCTTGTAGGAAGCGAAATGGCGCAGCTGATCATCGGCTTCGTTTTCGCGATATTTACCGTCGGGCTTTTTGTTGCTTTCGACAGCTCCTACCCCGCATTGGCACTCGTCTGGGGCTGCGGCGCACTTGGGGCAATCGTGCTGACGCTGGGTGCCGCGAAACGGCAGCGGGAAAGCGCGATGATCGGCTGGGGAAGCATCGCAATCATGGCCATCGGCCTGCCGGTGACCGCGCTCCACTCCTTCTTTATCTGAGGTGTATTTGCCTGAGCCAATCTCCGCTTCGCGGGTTTTAGCGACTGCTCGCCATCTCCCCCGCAATTGCCCTTTGCGCCGCTGCGGTCATTGTCTTGCGGTTCTTTAGCGCCTCTCCAGCCAGCGGTGCGAGGAAATGCACATCCACCCGCACCGGTTTCAGCCGCGCGAGGATGCGCTTGAAATTGTCGAGCCCCGCCTCTTCGCCGATCCAGCTGATGTCGGGCACATCCTCGTAAGCAATCAGCACGGGCTGCACCACCGCGCCTTCGGGCAGCGGCTCCAGCGCGCCGAGCAGGGAGGATTTGAACGGCAACAGGCCTGTCCCGTCGGAAGTCGTTCCTTCGGGAAACAGCGTCAACGTGCCGCCATGGTTCATTGCGGCGCGCACGGCCTCTTTCTGTTCGCCGACACTGCTGCGATCATGGCGGGCGACGAACACTGTCTCGTTCATCTCGCACAGCCATTTCAGCAGGCCGAACTGGGCCAGCCCGTCATGCGCGACAAAGGCACTGTTGGCGGCTTGGGCGAGCACCGGAATGTCCATCCACGTCACATGATTGGCGAGCAGCAGCGCGCCGGGCACCCGCTTGCCGCGCCGCCGAAGGTGAATTCCCGCAACCGCGCCGACGCAGGTGAGGAAGACGCGCGGCCACATCCGGTCGAGGCCGAGCAGCTTCCACAGATAATGCAAGGGCACGCAGACGATGAGCAGAAGCAGCATCAGGATCAGGCGGAACCCGATCAGCACGTAACCCGGCGGCGAAATCTTCGCGGTGGGGTAGGGGATCGATGGCGCCATAGGGGTGCGCTCAGCTTTTCTCTTCGCGGTCCAGCCGCACGGCATAGAGCTCCATCCGGTGGTCGACGAGGCGATAGCCCAGCTTTTCGGCAATCTGCCGCTGGAGCGCTTCCAACTCCGGATCGACGAACTCGACCACCCTGCCGGTTTCCACATCGATCAGATGATCGTGGTGCGCTTCGGGTGCGGGTTCATACCGCGCGCGGCCGTCGCCGAAATCATGCCGGTCGAGAATGCCCGCCTCTTCGAACAGGCGCACGGTGCGGTAGACGGTGGCGATCGAAATTTTCGGATCGACCGCGCTGGCGCGTTCGTGCAGCTTTTCGACATCGGGATGATCGTCGCTTTCGGACAGCACCTTGGCGATCACCCGCCGTTGATCGGTGATACGCAGGCCGCGTTCGGCGCAAAGAGCTTCGAGATCGATCATTGTGCTGTATTTGCCTGCTTCTGCTGCAACCGCAAGGGGCCGTAAAAGGAAAACGCCCCGCAGCCATAAAGGCGCAGGGCGTTTCACTCAAGCACCGCCCCGAGGAACCTTCGGGACAGGCTTATCGAATGGCGCGTTTACTTCGCCGCTTTCTTGCGGCCGCGCGTCTGGCCGGGCTTGCGGCCAAGGCCGATCTTCTTCGCCAGTTCGCGGCGCTTTTCGGCGTAGGCGGGGGCGACCATCGGGTAGTCGGCGGGCAGGCCCCAACGCTCGCGATAGTCTTCCGGAGTCATGCCGTAAGCGGTCATCAGGTGGCGCTTGAGCATTTTCATCTTCTTGCCGTCTTCCAGGCAGACGATGTACTCGTTCTTCACCGAGGAACGGATCGGCACCGCCGGTACGGGCTTTTCCTCGACGACGCTAAGCTGGCCAAGTGTGGCGAGCGCGCCGTAGACGTTCTGGATCAGCGCGGGCAGCGTTTCCCCGTCGACATTGTTGTTCGCCACGTGCGCCGTAACGATATCGGCCGTCAGCGTGATGAGCATTTCGTTGGTTTCGGTTTGTGTATTTTCCATTGTCACCTCTATGACCTTGCGAACCCTAATATTGCCCGTTCCTTATACTTGGAGAACGGTTGGTGCGCGCTTTGGCCGATTGCCGAAGGCGGGGCAAGGGTTTCCTAGGCAGTTTACCAGAGATTTTCGACGAAGTGCGTTGCGGTAATCGCGCCGGTTAGCGGATGTTTACTTTAATCAGATCGTCTGGCCAAAAGTAATCGCATCGATTGGCCCGCCAACTGCGCCGCGATAATATCCTTTGCGAACACCGATTTGTTGGAAACCGCAGGTGCGATACAGATGTTCGGCAGGATTGCCCGCGCGCATTTCAAGGAAGGCCTTGCGCGCTCCGCGTTCGTAGGCATCGGCCAGAAACTGCTGCATGATAGAACGGCCCAAGCCTTGCCCGCGGCAATCGGGCCGCACCGCGATCAGCAGCAGTTCCACCTCGTCCGCCACATGGCGCGACATGGTGAAGCCGGTGGTCTGCGCGGCACGGAGCGGCTCGCCCTCGGCCTGCCCGAACAGCAGAAAATGCGTGCTCGGAGAGAGGAGCGCATCGGCAACCTGCCGCCGCGTCCACGCCTCGCCAAAGCGGGAATCGAAGGCGGTCTGCATCACCGCCATGATGGCGTCGACCGGATCGTCGCTCATGGCCGCGTTACCTGCGGCTTGGCATCGGGTGCGCGTCCGTAGATCGGAGTGAGGTCAGCCGTCAGGCGGGTTTCGTGGAGCAGGTTCGCGTAATTGGCATCGGGCAGCAGGTTGAGCGCGAGGCGGTTGTCGCCGATAAGGTCAGCCAGCTCTTGCGCGCGATTGCCAGCAATCACCTTGTGCCGGGCAATTTTTGCGGCCTCTGCTGGACTGAGCGATTGCACCGCGTCCTCCGCGCTGCCGCCGGCGGCGAAGTTCTGGACGAAATACTCGCCATGCCCGCCATTCATGCAGACCGTGACCGCGCGCGGCATGGGCTGCCATGTTCGGGCGCGGACGAGTTCAAGCGTCGGATAGCCCAGCACCTGCGCGCCCCACGCCAGCCCCAGTGCGCGCGCTGCTGCAATGCCGATCCGCACGCCGGTAAAGCTGCCCGGGCCAAGCGAAACGACAATCCTGTCCGCGCGCCCCTTATCGGGCAATTCCGCGATCATCGGCACCAGCCGTTCGGCATGGCCGCGCCCCAGCACTTCGCACCGCCCATCGATACGGACAGTGCCGTCAAACAGGGCCGCCGAGCACGCCTCGGTCGCGCAATCTATTGCCAGTAACCGCATCGCCTGCGCGCGTTAGACGGTCAGGCGAGTTTGTTAAAGGTAGCGAATTCCGGGCGCGGGCTGCGGTCGAAAATGCTCGCGCGGTCACCATAGCCGATCGAACACAGCCAGTCGGCACGCACGCGCGGCTGGTCGGCGAAGAAGGCTTGGGTGGTGGCGTCCTGATCGAAACCCGACATCGGCCCGCAGTCGAGGCCCAAAGCGCGAGCGGCGATCATCAGATAAGCGCCTTGCAGCACCGAATTGCGGAAGGCACTTTCGCGGCGCGTATTCTCGTCCCCGGCAAACCAGCTTTTCGCGTCGGTATGCGGGAAGAGCCAGGGAAGCTGCTCGTGGAAATCGAGATCATAGCCGATGATGACGGTGACGGGAGCGCCGAGGATCTTGTCCTTGTTGCCGTCCGAAGCGCAATCAGCGAGCTTTTGCTTGGCCTCTTCCGACCGCACCCAGACGAAACGCCCCGGCTGCTGGTTGGCCGAGGTCGGGCCCATTTTCATGAGTTCGTAAATCTGGTGGATTTGCTGCTCGCTCACCGGCTTGTCGAGCCAGCCGTTGTAGCTGCGCGCTTCGCGGAAAATCAGATCGAGGGCAGCGTCGGAGAGGGTGTCGGTCATCGGAAAGGCTCCGCGTTGGAAGAAGGATCATGCAGGGCGACGCGGTCAGGCGGCGCGCACTTCCTTCACTTCGGGCACGTAATGCTTCAGCAGTCCCTCGATCCCGTGCTTAAGCGTTGCGGTCGAACTGGGGCAGCCCGAGCACGCGCCCTGCATTTGCAGGAACACCACCCCGTCGCGGAAACCGCGATAACGGATATCGCCGCCATCGCTGGCAACGGCGGGACGAACGCGGGTTTCGATCAGCTCGTTGATTTGCGCGACGATATCTTCGGTGCCCTCGTCGTTGCCGATTTCGCCCGCTTCGTCTTCGGCCGGAACCGCAATCCCGCTGGCATCGCCGCCAGCGAAAAGCGGTGCTTCGGACACGAAATGATCAAGCAAAACAGCAACTACCTGTGGCTTCAGGTCGCTCCATGACACGCCCGGGGCGGCGGTTACGCTGATGAAATTGTAGCCGAAGAACACGCCCGTCACTTCGCCTGTATCGAACAGGGTCTGCGCCAGCGGGCTGGCGGCGGCTTCCTCGGGCGAGGCGAAATCGCGCGTGCCGCTGGCCATGACTTCGCGGCCCGGCAGGAATTTGAGCGTGGAGGGGTTGGGTGTGGTTTCGGTTTCGATAAACATAGGTGGTATTTAGGGGCGCGGTGGCCAAGCGGCAAGGAAGCAATATTTGCTTTGCTGGCAGGAATCATAGTTACCATTCACCAAGCCTTCATTCCTGCGCTATCAGGTGCACATCATGCCCAAGATCCTGCGCGCTTTCCTCGCTTTCGCCCCCCTTGCTCTGCTCGCGCCTGTTCCGGCGCTGGCGCAAAACTACGACTGTGTCATCGAAGCGGGGGCAGAGGATGCGCCGCTTTATCTCCAGTCGGACAATCCGTGGCTGTACGAAAATGCCAGCATTCCGGTGGACGAGCAGTGGCTGTTCGGCGAATTGCCCAACGGCCTGCGCTATGCCGTGCGGCAGAATGACGTGCCGCCGTGCCAGATGAGCCTGCGCGTGCATATCGATGCCGGTTCGCTGCACGAGGAAGACAGCGAGCGCGGCTTTGCGCACCTGCTCGAACATATGGTGTTTCGCGAAAGTGCCACATTCGGCCCCGGTGAGGCGATCCCGCATTTCCAGCGGCTGGGCGCGAGCTTCGGCTTCGATACCAATGCGCGCACCACGCCAAATTCGACCAGCTACAATCTCAACCTGCCCAATGCCAACCGCGCCACGCTGGATGACAGCGTGCGGCGCTTTGCGGGCATGGTGATTGCGCCCGTTTTGTCCGCCGGAAACCTGGCGCAGGATGTGCCCATCGTGCTGAGCGAGCGGCGCGAGCAGGCAGGGGCGGCGCGGCGCATTTCGGATGCGACGTCTGCCGTGTTCTTTGCCGGGCAACCCTATGCGAACCGCAGCCCCATCGGCACGGTCGAGACCTTGCAGGGCGCAACGGCGGAGGCGGTGCAGGCCTTCCATACGCGCTGGTATCGTCCGGAAAACGCGGTCGTGGTGCTGGTCGGCGATGCCGATCCGCTGGTGCTGGCAAGCACGGTGGAACGGCATTTCGCCGGATGGCAGGGCGAAGGCCCGCTCACCCCCGCGCCCGATTTCGGCAGGCCAGTTGCGCCTGCCGAAGCCGATCCGGCCAATCCGGTGGGCGAAGTGGCGGTGGTGGTCGAACCCGGCCTGCCGCGCGCGATGACCTATGCGATTGTCCGCCCGTGGGAACCGGTGTTCGACAGCCCTGAATACAATCAGGGCAATATGTTGAGCACTATCGGTCTCCAGATCATCAATCTGCGGCTGGAAAACGCAGCGCGGGCGGGCGGCTCATACCTCTCGGCGGGCGCAGCGCGGCAGAAAATCGGCCGCTCGATCGATGCAACCTTCGTGACCGTCACGCCGCTCACCGATGACTGGGAAGCCGCGTTAACAGATGTGCGCGCGGTGATCGCCGATGCGCTGGCAGAGCCGCCCTCGCAGGCCGAAATCGACCAGATTGCCGCGATGGTCGATGTCAGCTTTTCGGACATGGTCGGGCAGGCCGATATCCAGTCGGGTTCCGAACTGGCCGATCTGATCCTGCTGGCGGTGGATATCCGCGAGGCGGTGACCGCGCCCGAAAACGTCCTCGAAATGTACCGCGCGCTCAGCCCGCAGCTCAACCCCGCCGATGTGCTGGCGGCCACGCAGGCTTTGTTCGAAGGCGAAGTCATCCGCGCCGTCGCGCTGGCGCCGGGGCCGCGCGATGTGAGTGTTGCCGATCTGCGCCGCGCCCTGCAAACGCCGGTGCTGGCCAATGCCGGCGCGCGCGACGATGGCGAGGCGATCAACTTTGCCGACCTGCCGCCCATCGGCACGCCCGCGCAGCCGGTCAGCGTGCGCCCCTTGGGCGTGCTGGGCGTGCAGGGCATCCAGTTTGCCAATGGCGTGCGCGCGCTGATTATGGACCGCGATAACGAGCCCGGCCGCGTCACCGTGCACGTCCGCTTTGGTGCGGGCTGGCAGGCGTTCGAGGAAGGTGAGGCGATCTATGCTGAACTCGCGCCCGCCGCGCTGCTCAACAGCGGTATCGGCCCGCTCGACCAGAACGATCTCGACCGGTTGGCTGCCGATCTCAAAGTCGGGTTCGACTTTTCTATCGAGGATGGCGCCTTCACCTTCCAGGGGCTGACGCGGCAGGAAGACCTTGAAGAGCAGCTCTATCTCTTCGCCGCCAAGCTGGCGATGCCGAGCTGGGATCCGGCTCCGGTCGAGCGCGCAAGGGCATCGGCGCGGCTGGCCTATGACAGCTATAACCAAGACCCCAACGGTGTGCTCAACCGCGATCTCGACTGGCTGCTGCGCGGCGAAGACCCGCGCTATGCCACCCCCACACCCGCCGAGCTGGAGCAGGCGACACCCGCGGGCTTCCGCGCGGTGTGGGAACGGCTGCTGGCGCAGGGACAGATCGAAGTGCTGGTGTTCGGCGATATCGACACAGAGGCAACGATTGCCGCGCTGGGGCGCACCTTCGGGGCAATGGAGCGGCGCGAGCCGGTTCCGGCAGAAATCGCCGCACGCGGGGTCGGCTTCCCCGCGCAAGGCGGCGCGCCGCGCACGCTCACCCATACCGGCGACAGCGATCAGGCCGCCGCGCTGGTGGCGTGGCCCACCGGCGGTGGGTCAGAAGGGATCGTGCAAGCGCGCAAGCTCGACCTGCTGGCGCAGATCTTTAACAACCGGCTGATCGACAATCTGCGCGAGCGCGCGGGCGCATCCTATGCGCCTTTCGCCACGTCCAACTGGCCGCTCGACATCGACAGCGGCGGGGTGATCCTCGCGCTGGTGCAGATCGAACCTGCTTTGGCGCCGGTGTTCTTCGCCGAAGCGCAGGCCATCGCCGCCGATCTTGCGGCGAACGGCCCGACGCAGGACGAGCTGGAACGTGCGGTGGAGCCGACCCGCCAGTTCCTCACCCGCGCGCAAACGGGGCACACCTTCTGGCTGCGCGAGCTGGCGGGAGCTGCTTTCGATCCCAACCGGCTGGCCTATCTGCCGAGCATCTACTCGGACTATGACGAGGCGACGGTGGAGGAAATGCAGGCGCTGGCGCAGCGTTATCTGGCGCAGCCGGGTTGGCAGTTGCAGGTGCTGCCCGAAACCGGCGGCGGGGCTGCGGCTGCGACCAATGTCGGGCGTTAGCCATCGTGTAATTTCGCAAGTAACCTTTGCTTGCGAGCAAAGGCGGGCGTAAGTGCGGGGCTTCCCCGGCACTTGTGACACCCTATTTCCGCCGGGGATGCTTGCTGACTAACGGAAATTGTACGGAAAAACGACGTGGCACAGAATTGGACACCCGATAGCTGGAGACAGGAACGCTTCACCGCAAAGCACCTGCCCGCTTACGCAGACGAAGCGGCGCTCGCTCGGGCGACGCAGACGCTGGCCGGGTTCCCGCCGCTGGTTTTTGCCGGTGAAGCGCGGATGCTGAAAGCCGAGCTTGGCAAGGTCGCGCAAGGCGAGGCCTTCCTGCTGCAAGGCGGCGATTGTGCGGAGAGCTTCGCCGAATTCAGCGCGAACAATATCCGCGATACTTTCCGCGTGATCCTGCAAATGGCGGCGGTGCTGACCTTCGCCAGTAAAATGCCGGTGATCAAGCTGGGGCGCATGGCAGGCCAGTTCGCCAAGCCGCGCAGTTCCGATACCGAAACGCAGGTTCTCGACGGGCGCGAAGTGACGCTGCCGAGCTATTTCGGCGACAATGTGAACGGCATTGAATTTACGCCCGAATCGCGCCGCAACGATCCCGAACGGATGCTGCGCGCCTATTCGCAGGCGGCCTCCACGCTCAATCTCCTGCGCGCCTTTGCCGGGGGCGGCTATGCCAATCTGCGGCAGGTGCAACGCTGGACGCTCGATTACATGGGCCGCAGCCCGTGGGCGGAGAAATATCAGGACATCGCCAACCGCATTGGCGAAGCGCTCGATTTCATGGAAGCCTGCGGGGTCGATATCGAAGGCGATCCGCATTTGAAGGCGACCAGCTTCTACACCAGCCACGAGGCGCTGCTGCTGCCTTATGAAGAGGCGATGACGCGGCAGGATTCGCTGACCGGCGAATGGTATGATTGCTCGGCGCATTTCGTGTGGATCGGTGACCGCACGCGCTTCCTCGATAGCGCCCATGTCGAATTCCTGCGCGGGGTGAACAATCCCTTGGGCATGAAATGCGGGCCGAGCCTTGCGCCCGATGCGCTGCTGGAGATGCTCGATATCCTCAACCCCGCGCGCGAGCCGGGGCGCATCACGCTCATCAGCCGCTTCGGACACGACAAGGTGGAAGCAGGCCTCGCGCCGCTGGTGCGTGCGGTGCAGCGCGAAGGGCATCCGGTCGTGTGGAGCTGTGATCCGATGCACGGCAATGTCATCAAGGCAGACAGCGGCTACAAGACGCGCCCGTTCGAGCGCATCCTTGCCGAAGTGCGCGGCTTCTTCGACGTGCACCGCGCCGAAGGCAGCCATGCGGGCGGCATCCATCTGGAAATGACCGGGCAGGATGTGACCGAATGCACCGGCGGCGCGGTGGCGATCACCGATGCCGGGCTGAACCACCGCTACCACACCCATTGCGACCCGCGTTTGAACGCCGCGCAATCGCTGGAACTGGCCTTCCTGCTCGCCGAAATGCTCAACCGCGAATTGTCGGAAAGCAAGCGGCAGGCGGCGTGATGGTCAAGGCCACGCAAGCAAGGCTCTGGCAAGCAAGGGGTTTCATTTAAGGCCGGTCTGCCCCATGGTGAGAACTTGCTTGTCGGGTTTCTTTTCGGGATGATGCGTTGGCCGCAATGTTGCAGGTTTGTGCACCAGTAATCCGCAGGGCGGATGCCTCCAGGAGGTTGCGCGCGTGCACGTAGCTCTCATTGCCCCGATCCGCACCCTGATCAATCTCGACACCGAACTGGCCCATGCGCATCCGCGCCAGTTTTCCGCCTTGCTGAAGCATATTTGCGAGACGTCCGGCGATAGTGTCTGCAGCACGATGACCACCGATAAGCGCGCCGATGTCGAGACGGACTTTACCAAATATACCAGCCTCGATGCCGACTATGGCACCTGGTTTGCGGAGCCGCTGGTGCGCATAGATTTTGCCGGAGAGCGCGCGTCTGTGCTGGAAGCGCAGGTCGAAGCGCGTTTGACCGAAGACCAGTGCGGCGCGCAGGCGATCGAAAGCGCGCAGATCCAGATTTTCGACAACACGCTGGCCATCGTCGTGCTCCATCTTTTCGTGCGCACCGACCGGATCACCGGCTTTGCCCGCACGCCGGGCGAATTGGAACGCTACCTCACGCATTACGCGGCAGAAGCTGCCGCTGTATTGCAGACCGTCGCCATCGAACCCTATCTGCGCCGGTTTTTGGCTGTGCAAGCCGATCCGCAATTTTGGCCCCACCGCCGGACATTGCTGAAGCGGCCACGCGAATTTGTCGCCTTCAAAGACATTTCCACCCCCGACTATCCGGTGTGGGACCCGTCGCGATCATCCCTGATGTGGGCGCACCGCGTTTTCGATCTCTCCAGTTGCACCCTGCACGAACGGGAACTGATCCGCCCGGCCTTGCGGGCCGGTGCAGTGGCCAACACCAAGGGCTATTCGGTCGGGTGGGGCAACACGGTGCTGGAGAGGTTCGAGGAGCCGGAAAACTACATCGCCCTGTGCTGCGCGGTGCAGCATTTTTATTGTCTGGTCGACATCATCGGCAGTGCCCAGCGTCGCCTGTATCGTTCGGTCGTGGCATCCAGCAGCGCCCGCTCCTTCCGGGATTACAACCGGGTGTTCGACCGGCTGGAGATATTCCGGGCAGAAACGAGCAGCGAATTCGCCGATTTCCAGAACGGCCTGCAAGATCGCAACCGGGCTATCTTCGATGACATCGCCAACAGCTTCACGATGCCCGATCTGGTGCAAGCGATCGACACCAAATCGGCGGTTATCAAAGAACGGCTTTCGCGCATGGCGCTGGCCAATTCGGCGGTTTCACAGCGGGTTAGCAGCGTGGCGATCCTCCTGCTTGGCGTAATCGAGATTGTCTCTCTGGTGCACAATATCTACTGGTATTCGCAGGATGTTCACACCGCGGAGGGCAACACCGATCCGGTTTACGGCGTGACCGATCTGGCCCATGCCACCTCCTTCGATCTGGTTTTCAACATCACCGCAATCCTTGTGTTGCTGGCCATTCCCGCATGGATTTTCTTCAAAAGGGACATCCGATGAACGATATCCGGGAATTCATCGGCGCGCTGCAAGCGGGCGTTTTGCCCGGCTGGGCGCATGAACGGTCGACAGCCATCGCACAGCATTATGCAGCGTTTTCCGCTTATGCTGACCGCTCTACCGTGCCGATTTACGGAACCAATACGCTGGTCGGCCATCTTGACGCCACCGCGCGGGCTGAGGGTTTCGAATTCGAATCCTATTTGATCGAAAACCACAGTATCGGTTCGGAGCCTTGGCTTGATCGGTCGGCGTGCCGCGCGATCACGCTCGCCAAGATATTCAGCCTGAAAGCGGATGGCGTGATTCTGGGTGGCGAGAGCTACAAGGCCATTCTGGCCGCTTTCGAGGATCCGGGCTTTCATCCGCAAATCCCCGCAACCGCTTCCTATTCCTGCGGGGACGTTATCCCCGCAGCGCATTGGGCCAAAGCGGTTCTGGCCCGCCAAACGGATCAGCCGCCCTTGCAGCGCGGCGAAGCGCTGGGGCTGATTAACGGCGTCTTTGTGCATTTGGGCCTTGCCGCGCATCTAATTGTCGAGCTGGAGCCGGTGTTGAAACGGCTCCAGCTGACATTGCTGGCCAGCCTCAAGGCGCTCGGCGTGGGGGCGGAGCATTTCCGCGAACCGGGAAAACCGCGCACTCGCCATGCGCAGGGCTTCATCGCGTTTTTCGACAAGAAGCTCTCCGCCCACTCTGCCATGGCGCACCAGTATCCGGTGACCTTGCGCTGCGTGACCGAGATTGCGGGCAATGTGTACGATGCGGTCGAACGATTGGCGCAGGCGATCGACGATCGATTGGCTTTGCCATCGGGCAACCCGCTGTTTTGCCCGAAGCAGCAGCTTCACGTGCCCAGCGGATCATTTCTGGCGCCCGGTGTGGCGATTGCCAACAGCGCGTTGATCGAAGCGCTCCTGATGCTCGCCTGGAGTTCGGTCGAGCGCAGCAAATTCCTGCTGAGCGGCAAAGTGCCCGGCACCGCTCCAGATGCGGCCACGGCAGCCCGCCCGCTAGGCCTGATCCAGTGGCCGAAACTGGCCCAAGCAAAGCTCGAATATGCACGCCAGCGTTTTTCAACCCGCATTTTCGGATCAGGCGGAAGCACATCATACGGCACCGAGGACTTCTGGACGCATGGCAGCAGCCTTGCGTGCGAAACCCGCGAACTGGCCGGCCTCGTGGAAGAAATTCTGGCCATTGAATGGGCCTGTGCCTGCCGGATTGGCGAGCTCGGCGATGCTGGCGAGAACATTGCTGGCACCGGAGTGTCGTTCAAAGGCCATGGGCGCACAATTGCCGACGCCTTGGCGCAATGGAGAACTCTGGATGTTGGCGCAGACGACTTGCCTTCGCCTGTGCCGTAAGCGCGCGTGGCCGCCATCCCGCGCAGCGCACCCTGACTTTGGGCGCCCTGACTTTGGGCACCCTGACTTTTGTGGCAGGTTCATCGCAAAGCCTGAAACAGCTGCTATATAGGGCACATGGATTTCGCTCCCGTCTTTGACCAGTTGGCGCATTCGATCCGCGCTTTGGACAAATCACTGCTGCTGATTGCGGCGCTGGTGGCGATGTTTGCCGGGTTGGTCGGTTCGCTGGTGAACGGGCGGCTGCCCCTAGTGGGCCGGGTGCTCAGAGTGTCGAGCACGCTGTGCCTGATGGGCGTGCTGGTGCTCGTCGTGTTGCAATTGTCGCGGATGGATCCGCGCTTTTCGCTGGCGGTGCCGCAACTGGGCTATCCCGAACAAATTGTCGAAGGGCAGGAAACCCGCATCGCGCAGCACGTGGACGGGCATTACTGGCTGGACGCCACCATAAACGGCCACCGCGCCAGCTTTCTGGTCGATACCGGCGCAACCTTGACCGCCGTGTCCGAAGAAACCGCAGCGGCGGCTGGGCTGGAGCCGCGCGAAGGCGGGCTCCCCATCCGGCTCAACACTGCCAACGGCGTCGCCGCCGCCTATACCACCAGCATCGGCGAGATGCGCTTCGGCAATGTCATCGCGCGCGATCTCGATGCGGTCATCGCGCCGGGGCTGGGGCAAACCAATGTGATCGGGATGAACCTGCTCTCGCGCCTCGCCTCGGTGCGGATCGAAGGGGGCGAGCTGATTCTGGTGCCCCACCACCCGCAGCCTGCGCTCGACCTCTCGCAGGAGAGCGGGGGCTAGCGATCAGGACGCGGCGGCCGCCGGATCGGCTGCGGTTGCTGGCTCTTCCGCAGCAGGGGCTGCCGTACTGCTATCCGCGCTTGATCCGTCACTCGGCGGCGTTTGCGGCTGCGGCACCTCGATAGGCGTCATCGGCGCGGGCGCTTCGGGCGTTTGCAACCGCGAATCGAGCTGGTCGCGCCGCGCGGTGCGGTCGGTCTCCCTCCGCTCGGCACGGGCGGTGCGCGCGGCATCGATCCGCGTGGCCTCGGCTTCCGGATTGATCGCATTGACCCGTATCCGCTCGCGCGCTTCGCCGCCCGCCAGCCTGTCCAGCGGCAGATAATCGGTGCGGAAAATCAGTTCCACCCCGCTGTCGAGGTCGAGCTCGGTATTGATTTCCTCGCTGTTCTGCGCGCGGTTGGTCGATACGAAACCGATTGTATTCTGCACCTTGGCCGACGCCCCCCATGGCCCCACCGAAGCATTCGCGCCCGCTTCCACCGTGTTGCGCATATCGAATTGCGAGCCCCTGTCCTCGTTGGCGACGCTGGACGTATCGACGTGGAAACGCATCGAGGCATTGAGCCGCCCGCTTTCGATGACGATCCGTTGCAAGCCCATTTGCACCATCGTGGCGAGCATTTGCTGCTTGTTGCGGGCGAGGGCGGAGCGCGCCAGCGGCACAAGGCTTTCGGGATCGCCGGTGGGGATGGACTGGCCTTCGGGCAGACCCAAGGCGCTGCGCAGCGCGCCTTCGGACGGAAACGTGCCGCCGGAGACGAGCACCAGCTGCTGCTCTGCCGCATTTTCGGCTTCCCATTCGGCGCGGTCTTCGGGGCTCATATCCTGCGGGCGGTCAAATTCGGGGTCGCTGCCGCCTTCGATGGCGAAGGAGCCGGGGAAGGTTTCCGCCAGCCACGTCCGCGCCCCGCCATTGCCGATATTGGCATCGGCGAAGCCTTCGGTGGAGGCGGCGACGTTCTTGATGAGGTCAACGAAGGCGGTGAGTTGCTGCTGGTTCGAATCGTTCATCGCCTTGAACACGCCGGTGATGAGCTCGCTGACAAAGCGCGGGAAAGAGACGGCGTTGAGCGTATCGCGCGTCGTCTGTGCCAGCCGGTCGGTCGCCGCGCCGAAGCCGGGCTGCGACTGCGCCACGGCAAGCGGCTGGCGCGGGCGGACGGGTTTGACCGCGCGCTCTTCCTCCTCCGCCAGATCGAGCGCGGTCGAACCGATTTTCACCAGCGCGCGGGCGATATCCTTGCGTGTCCCCGGTTCCAGCGCATTGAACGCGTGTGCCGAGGTCAGGACATCGCGCAGGCCTTCGCGCACATCGCCGCGCGCGGTCTGGCCGGGAGGGGCCGCCGCCGTCACGCTTCAATACCCGATCTGCGTCCAGGGCGATGCCCGTGCGGCAGGCGCCGACGGCCCGACCTGTGCCACGCTTTCACCGATTTCCAGCACCGCTTCGATCCATTCGGTCGCCGCGCCGATCACCGGATCGCTCGGCTGGACGAGCGGCGCATTGCTCTCCAGCGTCTCGGCAGCTTCGGCGAGCCAGGCAAGGATTGTCATCCCCGCTTTGCCCCGCCGGATATAGGCAGAGGGCACCAGCATCGGCCGCCCGGACAGGCGGAAGATGGCCGCCACCACATCCCAGATATTGCGCGCGCCAAACTGGCCGCGCAAATGCGGATGGCCGAGAATGGCGAAGGCGGATTTGAGCGTCGCGACAATCTCGCCTGCCAAAAACGCGGTGATGCCGCCGCTCGCGCCGAGCACATTGGCGAGCAGTTTGCGCGCTGCCGAGCGGACGCGGGCTTGCCCGGTAAACCCGCCATATTGTCCCCCTGCCTGCCCATTGAGCGCAATCAGCGCCTCGCACAGGGTCAGCATCCGGTCTTCGAACAGCGTATTGCGATCCACGCCGGCGGTCAGCGGGCCGGATGACGTGCCATAAAGCCGCGCGAAGAAGGCGTTGCGCTCGGCCTCGTCGGGACGCTGGCGGCGCTTCTCCCAGAACTCGCCGACCAGCGGCCGCACCGGGCCCAGTGCTATGTTGAGACTGCTCCCCGCAAGTCCCGCCAGCGCTTCGGCCGCCGGAATGACGCCCGCAGGCTCCAGCTCGGCGGCAAGATAGAGCGAGGCAAGCGCGCGTAGCTGCGCCTTGTCGACTTGCAACGCGCTGTCGGCGGGCAGATCGATATGGCCGAGCTCGTCAAAGGCAAAGGCCAGCCCCGTTGCCGTGGCCTGCGCGACCAGATGCGCACCTTTGCGCAGCGCGGCATCGATGGTGGCATCTTCAACGGGCGTGATCTGCATGGCCATTACGACGTCGCCTCTTCCTTCCGGTTGGGATCGAAGGGCAATGAATTGCCCTGGATGACCGACATCATGCCCGGCGTCGCCATTTTCTCCATGGGGAGGAAATCGCTCTTGAAATTGACCCGCACATCGCCGGAAAGCCGCGCTTTGACCTCCGCCTTGGATTCGCTGTTTTCGTCCACCGCAGAGCCGACCGTGGCGACGTGTTCCTGCTGACCGGTGAAGCTCGCGCTGGCGGAATAGGGCGTGTACCAGCTGCCATATTCGGCCTTCGCCGACTGGGTGTATTTCTGCGCCTCGCGGTCGTGCATACTGGCGCGCGAGGTGCGCTGCGCCTTGTCCGAAGCGCGCATATCGAACACCACTTTGGCGTTGATCGAGCCATCGGTCACGACGATGCGGTTGATCCCCAGCATCACCATGGACGACAGCAATTGCTGGCGGCTCTTGGCCATTTCCAGCCGTGCCGCGGTGACCAGCCGCAATTCGGCATTGGCATCGGACAGATCGGTGACCGGCGGATTGACGTTCATCTGCTTGCTGATTTCGGCAAGCCGGACGGCGGCATCCTCGCCGGTCGCTTCGAGCACCGGCTTGCTCGCTTCTTCGCTTGCCGGATCGGCATCGGCAAACCCGTCCGAAAAGCCGCCGCCACCCGTATTGACCCCCATCACATCGGGGTATTTGTCGGCGAGATAATCGCGGCCCGAGGCTTCGGTGATATTGTCCGCCATGAACTGGTCGACCGATTTGGAGACGTTGGCGATCAATTCGCCATAGGCGCGCATCTGCTCGATCGAGCTTTCGACGATGGCTTGGAAGACGTTCTTGATCAGCCCGCCGACGAATTTGGGGAAGTCGACTTTCTGCACCATTTCGCCGAATTGCTCGACCCCCTGCCGCACCGCGCCCGCCTCGAAATCCTGCCCGGCAAAGCCCTGCTTGCCCGACAGGCGGCGCTTGGTCGCCTCGGTCGCGCTTTCGCGCATGGCTTCGGCCACCGGTGCGGACTGGGCCGATGCTGGCGCGGCAGTTGGCAGTGGGAGCGGCGGCGCGGCCATGGCCTGCCCCGTTTCCGAAAGCACACCGTCGGGGTCGGTCATATAGCTCACGACCTTCACCGTATTCGCTGCAATTTGCGCGCGTTCAGCATCCGATAGTGCCGAGAAAGCGGGCGCGGCGAGCAGCGCGTCGCGCACCTGCGGGCGCGTGGCGTCAATCGCCTCGGCGCTGGTTGTCGCGAGCGCCGCACTCTGCGGCTTGGCGATGGCGGGCGGGGGAAGGGAAACGGACATCGCGCAGTGCTCCTTATGCGGCGGGAGCCGCTACCGGCGCGGGGGCGGGGGCTGTGGTTGCGGGCGCAGGCGTTGCCGCAGCAGGGGCGGGCGCACCGCGCGGGCTGGGCACGACATTGGGATCGACCGGCTTGGCATTGCCCTGGATCGCCGCGATCATCCCCGGCGTCGCCATCTGGTCGAGCGGCAGGTAGTCCGATTTGAAATTCACATCGACCGCGCCTTGCAGCTCGATCTTGGCCTGCATCCCCGCGTCCTGCGTTTCGGCCGCCATCGTGCTGGCGGTGATGATCGGGCGTTCTTCATATTTGTAATTGCCCGATGCGAACCAGTCGGCGCTGTATTCCTCGGTGCCGTGCTTGCCGGAGGTCGAGGAATTGTTTTCATACTCGCCTTCGTTGCTGCGGTTTTTCTGGACATTGCCCCAGCGATCCCGCGCATAATCCATCGCCGAAGCGCTGCGGCGTTTGGACAGGCGATCCGAGGTGCGGACATCATATTTGATTTTGGCCGAGATACGTCCGTCGGTCACCACGATGCGGTTGATCCCCATCAGCACGATGCTGGCCATCAGCTGCTGGCGCTGGCGGGCAAGCTGCATCCGGCTGTTTTCAACCAGCGCGCGCTCGACATTCTCGTCCGACAGGTCGAGGCTTTTGAGGTTCCCGTCCTCGAAAGTGAGCGTGTTGTTGATCTTTGACAGCGCTGCGCTTTCATCCACGCCTTCGCGCAGTTTGAGGCGCGGTTCCGCGCTTGCGCCGCTGTCACCGAACAAATCGTCGCCATCGGCCAAGCTGCCGCTGAAATCGCCGAAGCCGTCGCCGCTGCTGCCGATTTCGAAAAGGTCAGGGAACTGGTCGACCAGATTGTCCCGCCCCTGGTTCATGGTGACGTGATCGTCCATGTACTGCTTCAGCGATTTGGCCACATTGGCGATCATGTTCTGATATGCTTCCATCTGCTCGATGGAGCTTTTGGTGATGGAAGAGAACACGCCCTCGATCAGGCCGGAGACGAAATCGGGGAATTTCACCTGGTTGAGCAATTCCCCCGCCACCGCCGCGCCTTCGCGGGCGGCATCGGCGCGGAATTTGCCTTCGCCGATGGCATCAACGGCAGCGCGCCGCTCGTCCCAGCTCGCTTCATCGGCCGACTTGTCATTGCCGAAGAACATTCCCTGCGCGGGCGCAGCGGGATCGTTGGCGGCCATTCCCTGCGGCACCACGCCGCCCACTGCGCGCCCGTCGATCCCTTCGGGCTGCGCGAGATAGCCCGCCACTTGCGCGGTGGCCTTGGCAATCGCCCGCTGGTCTTGCGCATTCATCGCCCGGAACGCGGGGGATTTCTGCAGGACGTCGGCCACTGCCGCACGCACTTCGGGTGCGGGTTGCGGCTCTGCCATGGCGGCCGGGACGGGATGCGGGGACATACTGGTCATGACAGAACCTTTGCAAGAGAGGGGACGCGCTTCAGGCTGCCGAAGGCAGGGCCTCGGCGTGCAGTTCGAATTCCACCGGGCGCAAATAGAGGCTGACGCGGGGCGGCGAATGGCGGTCGGTCTTCAGGCTGATGATCGAGAAGCGGCCGGGCCAGTGCTCGTCTTCGGGCGTGAAGGCGCCCATCCACCGCTCCAGCGCGGCAAGGCTGCGCGGGCGTTCGGCCAGTCCCATGGTCAGCAGGCTGAGGAAGGCGGGTGGCACATCGGGGATATGCGCCAGCAGCAGATACAGCTCGAAATCGGGGCCGCCCGGGCCTTCGCCAAAGGCGAGCAGCGCCGCATTGGCAGGCAGATCGAAGCGCCCGCCGAGCACCAGACCGACCGTTTGCATGATGCCCGGCAAGCGGTGGCCGAGGCCGAGCGCATCGAGCGCGGGCTGCAAATCGGCGAGCCTGAGCGGCTGTGTTGCGGCAAAGGTCAGCCGCTGTGAGCCCGATTGCCGTTCCGCCGCCAGCGTGGTGAACAAGGGTTTCAAGCCGGGGATCAGCTGCGTCACCACCTGTACCGTGCGGAACAGGCCGGCGGGCAGCTGGTCGATCGTCGCACCGTCGCCATTGGTCTCGTAATAGACCTTGGACGAATACAGCCCGTCTCGATCATAGGACGATCCGAAGAACGCGCCGTAATCGAGCGAGCCGCGCGCGCTCATCCCGCGAAAGGGTTCGCTTGCCCGGTCGAACCAGTACACCGCATCGCTGCCGATATTCTGGCCGAGCAATCGGCGCATTTCGCGGGTCGATTCGTTGCGGCGGTCGATCCCCGATGCCTCGGGCGGCAGCGGTTCGATGGTGAAGCGCAGGATGTTCGGTTGTAGCTCCGAAAAGCTGGGCTCGAACGGTGCGGCCATCGGCATTAAAGCGTTACGGCCATAGCGCGGATCACCATCGGGATAGTGGAAGGTGCGGCGCAGCAGGTCGGTAATCGACGGCACCGGGTCCGTCGTCCCAATCCGCTGGGCGGCCCGGCGCAGGCGCCGTTCCACCTTGTGCATCAGCGGTTCGGCCGTGGGAGCGAAATAGCTCATGACGGTATTCCTTTCCTGTTAGAGTGTGGAGGCTGCGATCAGTGCCGCGTCCACATCATGCCTCTGCCCGCGTTATTGGAGAGACCGATGCCCATGCCATCGAGCATATCCTGCGCCATGGCGGGGATCGGGATCGGCTTGCTGGTGGTGGTCGGCGCTTCGCGCGGCTGCGACAGCTCTTCGATCTGGCTATCGCTGGTGGCGGTATCGGCCAGCCACAATTCGCAGGCATTGACGAGGTCGTAATCGCTGGGATTGACCGTGGCCCGGTGATTGAGTTCCTCGATCGGGCTGCGAACCTCGGCCAGATTGATCAGCATTCCGGTGGGCTTGCTGATTTCCTTGGCGCGCTTTGCCAACCATTCGATAATGATAGTGCCGCAAGTCGCCAGCGTGCGATAGCGCGAGCTCGTCTTGGCGCCGCCGAGATCGTAGGTCGCCACGTGGTCGATCACCTGCCACATATCCCGCGCGCCGTAGGCCGCAAGAATCTCCTTATCTTGCAGCAGCTTGATCACGAAGGACACCTGCGCCTGGATTTCGCGCGCGGCGTAATGCGCCATGCCGTAGCCATGCAGCGTCAGGTTCGCGGCCAGATCGCGCGCAGCCTTGCGCACCTGTTGCTGGCTGATCGATCCGGGCACGGACGACCGCAACAAGGTATCGACATCGTTCTGCCGGACATAGGACGACACGGACGAGACGAAGCGGATCCACAGATCGTTGAAATCGCGATTGACCAGCGCGTTGGGATTGCCGCCCGGAACGCCGAGCGTGATCGTCTGGAAATCGCGCCGTTCCTGCTCCGACATCCGGTTCGGTGCCTCGCGCCAGTAATTGTAGAGCAGCCGCCCGGCCGAGCCGGAGCCGACCGGCAGCATTCCGCGCTGGAACTGTTCGACGATCCGGTCGACCACTTGGAAGACCTTCAGCTCCTCGAACATCGCCGAAACGATCATCGGGCCCATCACGCGGATATTTTCCCGCACGATGTTCTGGTCGGCCAGATTGTCGAGATCGGGCAGTTCGATGCCTGTGAGCGCAATGCTGTCGCGCGAACCGACATTCTGGATCTCGTCGAGCACTTCATTGACCCGCCGCCGCAATTGCGGGACGGTTACATGAATACCCCGATCCTTGAGGCCGCGCAGAACCTTGGCGAACTCCTCAGCATCGACGACGGGTTCGTAAGTGTCGCCACCCGGCCCGTCGGGATCGCCTTCCAGCGAGAGTATCGAGAACACGTCCTCTGCCAGTTGGCCATAGCTGGCCGCTTCGCCGACCGCTTCGAAGAATTCCTGCGTGAATTCGGCGTAGCGTTTGCTGCCTTCGTCGGGATAGAGCGTTTTGCCATGCGCTGTGCCGCTGGCTTTTACGCCGGTGGTGCCGGATTGCTGGCCGACCACCGTGACCGGCGGCGGCACCGCGCCCTCGGCTTGGAGCAAGCCGAAGGTCAGCGCCGTTTTGATCAGCGATTCCCTCTCTTCGGCGGTCGGGTTGGCCGGATCGGAGGTTTTGCTCGTGTCGAAGCCCATGATCCCGTTTTCCTGCGAGCGCAGGGGCACGGGCAGCAGCTTGTTGGCGTTGAGCAGGGTGCGGGTTGCCACAAACAGCGGATCGAGCACTTCGGTGTGCTTGTTGTTGTTCTTGGCACTCTTGACGCGCTCGTCCTCGATCGCGTCCAGCTCTGCCAGCTTGGCTTCCTGCGCCGACGTCAGCTTCTTGTCATCGGCCAGCCGGGAGAGCTTTGCGCGCTCGTCAAGGAGCTGTGCCGAAGCCACATTTTCGCGCTTCGCCACGTCCAAGAAGCGGGTGTTGAGAAGGATACGGGCCATTGTCTTACTCCTTGATAAATTGCTGTAATCTTATGAATTAGGGTTATGTTTGAGAGGTTTAGGGGGGCGTTCGATCATCCGTCATCGGCGCCTCCGCGGTTGGACGCCGGTTGCTCCCCGGCTGCGCGCGGCGCATCGTCTTCGGGCTTTTCGTCGAGCACGCTGTCGATCTCGCGGTCGAGCGCGAGCAGCGCCGCATGGGCATCGAGCACGCCGCTGCCACAGCCGCCGGGGTTCTCCCTGGCAAAGGGGCGGGCGCTGGCGATCATCAGTCGTTTGGCAAGCGCGGCATTGACCGGAAACGCCCGCCTGTGCGCTCGCGCTACAAGGAGCGCTGCAGTCGCCGAGACAAACGGGGCGGCGAAACTCGTTCCGGTGGCGTGCTGGTATCCGCTGATCGACGTCGTCAGCACCCTACTGCCGGGCGCGCATAGCGCTACGTGCCCGCCACGGGTGGAAAAGCCGGAGATGGCGCCGTCGCTCTCGACCGAGCCGACCGCGATGACATCGGGATAGGCGGCGGGCCAGTAGCGCGTCTCCTGCCCGTTATTGCCGCTTGCCGCGATCAGGATGCAGCCGCGCGCAATGGCATAATCGACAATGTCCTGATGCGGCTTGGGGCTGTTGGGCGACAATGCGGCATCATCAGTGCCGAAGCTCATATTGATGACCTTCGCGCCCAGATCGACCGCCAGTTTCATCGCCATGTCGAGATCGCTCAGCGCGCCGATACCCACGGCCTTGCCCTTGCCGGGCAGCTGCGCAGCGGCCAGCGCGCGCATCGGCAGGATCCGGCTCGCTCCGCCAAGGCCGCGCGGGATATTGAGCCCACGCGCGGCGATGATCCCTGCGCAGCCCATGCCGTGGCCGACATGATCGTCTGCTGGATTGCTGTCATTGTGGCGGTGGTCACCCAGCAGCGTAACGCCTGCCGCCACCGCGCCGTCATCCAGCCGCACGGTATCGTATCCCGCCTGGAACGCATGGGCGAGCTCGGCGTGGCCGCTGGCGATGCCGCTATCGATCAGTCCGACGCGCACCCCTTCGTCCCCCGGTTCGTGCGCCAGTGCCTGGCTTGCATTGACCATCGCGTGGAGCCGGTGCACCTCGTCATCGCCGAAGCCGCCGGCAGGGGCCTGGATGTCGAACGGGGTGGTGGTGAGATAGTTGGGGCTGGCGGTTTCGACCGTAGGGATTTGCCGCAGGATTTCGCACAGCGCGCCGATGGGCGTGCCATTGGGCACCCGCAGCGCCAGCGTGCGCGCCACGCCGGTGACTTCCTCGATCGCATCGAAGCCGTGATGCCGCTTGCCGGTTTCGTTCGCGTTGCCGGCCGCCGCGTGCAGCCGCACGGCGCGGAAACCGCCGGCGATTTCGCTGGTGATCCGGTCAATCGGTCCGCCGTCGATGGACGTCGCGGCAGCGTGCGCCCGGCGCGTGACATCGCGCAATACCGGAATGTCGCGCGGCGCTTCGCCAAGCGAGAGCTTTACCAGCAGCGTATCGGGCAGCGAATATTGCCGGTCGCCTTCGGCGCTCCATGGTTCGGTCAGCGAGAGGGCATTGCTCGTCATCATGACATCACCTCCGCCTTCGGGGTGGCGATCAGCGGCGCGCATTCGGACAGGTCGAAGGCCATCGCGCTGGCGGTTTGCGGCGCGGGTTCGACCGACAGCTCGCCCGCCCACTGGTCGTCAGCGGGGGCGAGCAGCAGCTCTCCCGACGAGGACTTGAGGATCGAGACCGGACGGTTGCCGATCTTCACCTGCGGGAAGTGCCCCTTGCGCAGCAGATTGCGGCCAGTCACCCGCAGCAGCGGCGGGCCTTCGGGCCGGTCGGGCGCGACCGGTTCGACCATCTGCACCTGCGGCGCGCTGGCACGCTCCAGCGCCTTGCGCAGCCGGTCTACCGGCAGATTGGTGACGCGGCCGATCGTGCTGACCGTGCCTCTGTCCTGCGCATCCTGGAATTGCCGGACGGTCTGGATCCCCGCCCATTCGAGGCGGCGGCGTTCATCCAGCGTCAGTTCGTCCTCCAGCTCGTCCAGCGACTGGTCGTCCGGATCATTGGACAGGGCGATGGCGTTTTCTTCGATGGCGGGGCGGGTGATGGCGGTGAAAACGAGGTGGAACACGCTCGCATCGGTTTCCCCCGCCGCAGCCGGGCGGATGCGGATTTCGCTATTCGCAAATTCGATATGCGCGCGCAGATCGAGATTGATGTCCTTGATCGCGAAGGTCAGCGGCAGGTTCATATTGCGCGCCTTGATCGCCATCGCCGCCTGCGCCTTGTCGAGCTGCGACTGGACGGCCTGGATAAAATCCTCGAGCCGGAGGGATGAACGGTCGCTCATCCGCCGTCTCCTGCTGGTTCGGCTGCCCAGCGCACGAACAGCCGCGAGGGCGGGGCGTCGAAGGCGGTGCGGGTGATGAAGAGCGGGACATCGCCGAGCAGTTGCATTTCTCCGCCGGAGTGGTCGAAGCGCAGTTCGACGGGCATTTCCATCTCGATTTCGCGGATGGCCACGGGCGCGCCGCGCGCACCCTCTGCCGCGCCTTCGGCGACTTCGCTGAGCAGGGCGGAGAGGGGGCGGCGCAGCATCATGGCGTGCTCTCGCTTGCCGGAGCGGGCGCGACTTGCTGAGCCGGGTCTGGGGCCGGTGCGGGTGCCGGAGCAGGTGTGGGCGGCAGCGTCTGGACCGCACGCGCGGCTGCAATCGTGGCGTCCGCGCGGCGGCTGTGGCGTTCGAGCAGGGCGCGCTGCGCTTCGTCCACAAAGCGTTCGAGCGGGACGTAATCGCTGGCGAAATTGATCCGCACCTTGCCTTGGATATCGGCCTGCAATTGGGTGTCGGACTGCGCGTTGACGTCGACCGTCGCGACTTTCACCGCCGCTTGCTGGGTGCCGCGCGCGCCCCACTGGTTTTGCGGCGTGGTGGCATCGCCGCCGGTGGCATAGGTTACCGCCGCCCGGTCGCGCGCGGCGGCGCGGAAGCGCAGCGAGGTGTCGATCATGCCGTCCTTCACGACGACGCGCTGCATTCCCATCAGCACCATGTTCGAAAGCGTCGACAGCCGCTGCTGCGCCATGCGGCGACGGGCGAGCGGGAGCAATTCGTTCTCCAGCGCCTCGGTATCGACCGGGGAGCCTTCGAGCCCGTAATCGCGCATCGCGGTGGAGCTTTCGGCCTCTTCGCGCCCCGGCGCGATATAGGGAGCCAGCTTCATGCTGCCGCTGCCATCGTCGACCAGCGTCAGATCGTCGGGATATTGCTCCACCAGCCAGCCGCGGGTCTGCCCTTCGGTGACGTTATCGCGGGTGAAATCATCCAGCGGCTTGGAAACCGCCGAAACCAGTTCAGCAAAGGATTCGGTCTGCCGGATCGAGCTGTCGACAATCGCGTCGAAAGTGCCGTGCACCAGCGAGGCGACGAAGGCGGGAAAGTCGATTTCGTCCGAAAGCTGGCCGGCGCGGCGGCCCAGCGCATCGACCGCCTTTTCCTTCGGCGGGGACACCGCGCCGCCAGCGGGCTCCCCGAATGCGGGCTGCGCGCTGCTACCATATCCGCCAGAGCTGCCCCCTGTGCTGCCGCCGCCGATCGAGCGGCCAAAGGCGTCTCTGCCGGACATGGCCTCCACCGGCGCGTGCATCGGTGATGCACCCGCGCTGCCGGGAGGGGGAGGAATATGCCTTGCCATGGCGGTGCAATCCCTCGCGCAATCAGCTCTGGACCGGTTCGGGCGTGGCAGGCGGCTGGTGGCCTGCGGCACTGCGATTATCGGTATCGTGCCGGATCGTGTGCTGGCCGTCGCCATTCAGCGTCACTTCGCTGACGGCGACCTGTTCTTCCTCGCCATCCTTGGTGAAGAGTGTGACCACCTCGACCCTGACCTGCGCCTTGCCCGGGCCGTGAGAGCCGGGCAGCAGATCGGCCAGCACCTGCATATTCCAGCCATCGGGCGAAGCACCGTCCAGCGGCGTGATGCCGATATTGCCGACCGCGCCGCCCTTATGCGACCAGTCAATGGCGATGCCTGCATGGGTACGGCCATTGGCGCCGTCGATATAGGGCCAGTCACCGAGCTGGATCGGCGCGGCACGCTGCGCATCGACATTGGCCTGATAGCCGGTTTGCGGCTGCACGAAGCCTTTAAGCTGGGCAAGCTCGTAGCGGCGCTTGCCCTTGTCGAGCACTTGCCGCGTCACCGTGACATCGGGGCCGAACTGGTGCGGTTCCACCGTGCCGCCAATGACAGCCGGAGCGGGTGCGGGGGCGGGTGCATGGACGGGTACGGGCGCGGGTGCCTGGGCCGAAGCAGGTGTTGGCGCAGGCGCAGCAGCATCGGCCATGGCGTAGCCCGGCGGGGTCGAACTGCCGCGATTGGGCGTCTTGCCATGCGTCCCGTTGGCATGGAGCACCTGCACCACGGCGTGCGGTGCAGCGGCTTCATAGGCGCGGATGAAGTCCATGAACGGCAGGATGTAGCGGCTGCCGGTGGCGTGGGTGGAGGGCACTTGCCCTGCGGGCCGGCCATTGCTGCCCACAACCATATCCCACGGATCGGTGACCCGCACGAACCAGTTGCCGCCATCATTATACATTCCGGTGACGACCACGACATGGCCCGAATTGCCGGGAATCTCCGCAACGAAAAGCGGCCCCTTGCTTTCCAGCAGCGCGAACCATTCTTCGGGCGGCAGGCTTTGTGCCGGTTCGTAGGTCAGGCCGATTTCGGCGGCGAGATCGTCAAAATCCTCGCCCGCAATCGCGCGCTTGATGCTGCGCCGTGCAATGTCGGCAACAGATTGCGGGGTGACGCTCTGATCGTCCCGCCAGCCGATCACCATCGCGGCGGACGTCGCCCAGCAGCTAAGGCTGGTCGGCTGCGCAATTTGCTGCACGCTGTCCCAGTTGATCGTTTTCGACTGGCCGCCGGAAAACGCTCCGCCGAAGGTGCCATAGCCGGTGTCCGCCATGCCATAGCTGTCATAGGACTGGCCGCTGCTGGTGCGCGGGCTCACGATTGTCCAGCTGGTATCGACATCGCGGTCGCTTGGCGGGAACAGCGAATTGGGCGTGCCGCCATGGGCCACCGGATCGTAATGGTGGATCCTCTGACCGTTGACGTAGATTTCGTGCGCCGGGAAGCCGTCATGGTCGCCCATGGCCTTCACTTCCACCTGCCCGTTTGCATTGCGGCGGAAGTAGATCGTCACATCGGCATCGATATTGGGCGATCCGGGAACCAGCACATTGTTGCCCGATGCCATCATCGTGACCGGCGAGGAATTGCTCGTCATCGAGAAGACACTGCGGAAAGTGCCGGGTGCGCCGCGATAAATGCGCATATTGGAATCGCTGACGGTGAGGCCCCGGCTGCTGGTGGGGCGCACGCCGGAGTGCTTTTTCTGCTTCCACCAATCGGGCTTGCCGCTGACCGCTTCGGTTTCGTCGCGGTCGTAAGCGGTGGAGGGTTCCCAATGCCGCCGGATGCTGCGCACAGCGGCAATCCCGCCGCCCGGTGTCACCTCGACAATGGCAGACATTTCGCCCCGGCTGCTGCCCGCGCTGTAGCTGAAACCGCGCCCGTCACCGCCGAAATCGCCGATCAGCGGGAGCCCTGCGATGATCGGCGAGGGGATGAACATCCGGTATTTGATTTCGAAGGTGTCGTTCCCGCCGCTCAGCCCTGCGGCCATCGCTTCCTGTTCATTGCTGAAGGCCATGGCCATGCCAAGCTGGGTTGCCACCGAGCGCTGCACGCTGGTGAAGATTTCCAGCGGCGTCAGGCTCACACCCACGCCCACTTGCAGGCTGACGCCCATAAAGCTGCCGGCATCGTTGAAGATTGCAGCGGCCCCTGCGGTGACTCCTTCACCGCCCGAAATGCCGACCGCCCGGGCGATCCCGCGGAACGAGTCGATCCCGCCCTTGAGGACGGTCAGCTGGAAATTGGCCCCGATCCCGGCGATGAAACCGGCGGTGATTTCCGCCCCGCCATACGCGCCCATGACATTGCCGGGGGCAAAGATCAGCCCCGCTCCCAGTCCCGCACCGCCCAGCAGTCCGGCATTGACCTGCGGGCCGATGCCCACCGATACGCCGCCGAGTTCGGCTGCCGCGCGGGCACCGACGACGAAGCCGAGGAGCGATGGATTCACCGCGAGCATCGCCTGAATGGCAATGCTGCGCATCTGCGAATAGGTTTCGGTGCTGGGCGGGGTGACAGCCTGCCCTTCGTTGGAAAGCTGCACCGCATCCAGATTGAGCGCCTGCACCGGCACCACACCGAGGCTTTGCGCGGTCACCAGCGCAAATTCCTCCGCAACCAGCGGCATATAGGCATCCCAGTCCCAAGCGCCGTTGGGGCACGAGGTGTGGGACGTGCTGGTGTTAATTTCGCTATGCCCGACAATCGTCGTGCGGTTGGCGGGCAGGCTATATTTCTTGCACAAATGCGCGACGAGCTTGGCGCTGGCGCGATATTCGGCTTCGCTTGGCGGGGTGTGCGGATAGTGCGTGCGGCCATAGGTGGCGCCGCCCTGCTTCACCGCGACGTGTTCGATCCCGATGCTGCGCCGGTTGGCGGTGCGGTTGCCCGCGTGCCAGGCGGTGTCCTGCTCGCGCACGAATTGCAGCACATCACCGTTCTGGTCGACCATGTAATGCGAGGAGGCATTGGCTTCCTCGCGCGTGAACCAGTCGCCGACATAGGGTGTTTGCCCGGCATCGGTGATATGGATGACGATGCGGTCGATCACCTGCCCGGCGCGGCCGTTGGAATAGTTGGGCGACGGCTTGATGCGGGTGACACCGGCATATTCGGCAGCCGTCAGTGCGCGCGGGCGACCGGTAAAGGCCGCAGCAGTGGCGGCAGGCTGATCGTCCACCACCGGCCCTTCAACGCCCTGATCGTCCAGCCGGTCGCGCTCGGTATCGGCGGTGAGGCCTTGCGCAGCGGGCGCTTCGGCAACGGGAGTTTCAGCAATAGGCGGCGGGGGCGCGGGTTCGGCGCTGCTTGCCGGCAGCGGGCCGAAGCCATCGTCATAGGGAACCGGAGCGGCGGGCGCAGCCGCTCCGCCCGGTGTGCCTGCGCTAGGCGCGGCAGGTGGTGCGACCGGCGTCTGCGGTTGCCCGCCTGTCTGCTGCATTCCCGGCTGAGCGGCATCGCCAGCCCAGGTCAGGCGCACGCCGCTCTGCCCGTCTCCATAGGCCGCATTTCCCGCACGCCGCGGGAACATCCGCACCCGCCGCATCGCGCTGTCGGTCAGGCCGGACAGCGAGATATAGGGGCTGGAGCCGGTCGGCAGGACATCCACGCTCCAGCCGGTGTCGCCCGATCCCGCAGGCGCGGTGGCAAGACCAAACCACAGCCGGTCGGCATCGGTGAAGCGCGCGAGTATTTCGGGCGGCAAAGTGTAGACCGCTTCGGCGCGGGGCAGGGAAAGCACGCCTTGCTCGCGCGTGGTGAAGAAGGTTGACCGGCTGCGGCCTTCCTTGCTGGTGAACAGATCGGGCGATGTTGCCACCACGATTTCCGCCTGGCGCGGTGTGCCATCGGTATGGATGGTGAAGCTCGCCAGCGGGAAACGGTCGCTGATATCGAGCCGGTTGGGACGGATCTGGGCTTTCATCGGATCACCTCTTTGCAGGATCGGAGTGTTGAGCGAGCGCACGCCGACGCGCATCGGCGGCGCGGCGCTCGAATTCTTCGGGACTCGTCAGGCCGAAATCGCCCGTGACATCGGGGGCGGCGAGGTCAGGTATATCGCCGTGGTCGCGCTCGAAACGATCGACGCTGTCGCCGAGCATCCGCGACAACAGCTTGGCGTGGGTGGGGCTGAGGGCGATCCGCTTCGACAGGCGGATATCGCCGCTTTGCGGTTCGACCTGCCCGACATCGATCAGGAATTCCGCCGCATTATGGCCGATCTCGAAATAGTTCGCATAGGCCGCCATCGGCGCCGCCCGTTCGCGCAAACCATTTCCGCCAGTTGCCATGATGCAGCTCTCCTATCGGTTGTTCCGATGGAGATTGCAGGGGGCGTGCCAATTGCATGGGAATGGCGGATTTGCGGGGTTTCTTGGGTGAAGGCGCTGCGTCCGGATCGCCCCGCTTGTGTCACAGGTTACAGCGCAGGTGTCACAGTCGTGTCGCGTGTTACACTGGCAGCATTACGCTTCGGGCTCTTCGTCTCCGATCGCGTATTTGTCGAGCTTGCGATACAGCGTCATGCGTGACCAGTTGAGCCTTTTGGCCGCCTGCGCCTTGTTCCAATGGGTTTCCTGCAACGCTTCCATAATCTGCTCGCGCTCGGGCAGGCGCGTCACTTCGTGCGTGGCGAACAGGCGGCGATAGCCATCGGGCAGATCGTCCAGATAGACCGGGCGGTGTTCGGGCGGATCGATGAACAGCGCCTCGGCAAAATTGCGCAGCTCGCGGACATTGCCCGGCCAGTCATAGTCGTGCAGCGCATCGAGCAGAGCGCTGTCGGGCGCTTCGACATGGCGGCCATAGCGGCGATTCAGCCCGTCGATGAAATGCGCGAGGATCGGCTCGATATCATCGGTGCGGCTGCGCAAGGGCGCGACCCAAAGCCGGGCGACATTGATGCGGTAGAACAGATCGGCACGGAAAGTGCCCCGCGCGACGCAATCGTCCAGATCCTCATTGGTCGCCGCCACCACCCGCACATCGACCTTGTGCGTGCGGGTAGAGCCAAGCGGCGTTACCTCGCCCGTCTCCAGCGTGCGCAGCAGCTTGCTTTGCGTGGCAGGGCTCATCTCGCCGATTTCGTCGAGAAACAGCGTGCCGCCATCGGCTTGGAGAAACTTGCCCGGATGATCGGCCAGCGCGCCGGTGAACGCGCCCTTGGCGTGGCCGAAGAATTCGGATTCGACCAGATGTTCGGGCAGGGCGGCGCTGTTGACGGCGACGAAGGGCTTGTCGCGGCGCGGCCCAAGTTCGTGGATCAGCGCGGCGACGCGCTCCTTGCCGGTGCCCGTTTCGCCCTGGATCAACACCGGCACCTGGGCTGCGGCAACTTTGGGCAAATAGCTGCGCAAGTCCATCATCTGGACGCTCGATCCGATCAGATCCTGCACAGAAATATGGAGCGCAGCGTTCACTTGTGGCCCTCGCAGCCAAGTCAAACACGCGGCCCTGCCACCGCCTTATGATCTGATCCGGCGCAACGGTAATGGCGCCGCCAGCAGAGCCTTGCGTCCCCTTCCGGATGGCGGAATTTGGCTTCCGCCGCCCGATCTCGAAACGACCGTGGACAAGTGTATTCCTCCCCTTGCGTTAACACTACAGCGTTCATCGCGAATTAGGGGCAGATCATCGCCCGAAATTTACCATCTTCAGCGGATTTTGGGGCTTGACGGCACTTTTGCCGCATTTCTACTAATAAGCCAAAATCATATACTTATACGATTTTTCGGAGTCGATTTGTAGAGATGCGACAAATGCCTCGCGAATCGCTTCGCCACGCGAGTCGCGGGTTGGAGATGGCAAAGGCTGGCGGGAGGAAAACTGGCTGGGGTGGCAGGGATCGAACCTGCGAATGTCGGTACCAAAAACCGATGCCTTACCGCTTGGCTACACCCCAGCAGAGGAACGCCCATATAGCGGCCATCTGCCGGGACGCAAGCGGTGGCTTTGGGGCAGGATTACAGCTTCCCGGCAAAATCCGCAGGCGAGTGCCGTTCGCGCAACTGTTCGCTTTCCTCGCCCCAGCTCTTGTTGACAAGCCGCCCGCGTTTGAAGGCCGGGCGCGCGGCGATCTCTTTTGCCCAGCGTGCGACATTTTCGTATTCGTCGATGGCGAGGAAGTTCTTTGCTTCGTTGTAGATCGTGCCTTCGGTGAACGGGATCATCCACGGCGCGGCGGCGATATCGGCGATGGTGTAATCGTCTCCGCCCAGATAGCGGCCTTCCGCCAGCCGCTGGTCGGCGACATCGAACAGCCGCTTGGTTTCCATCGCATAACGATCAATCGGGTAGCGGTATTTCTCCGGCGCATAGGCGTAGAAATGGCCGAAGCCGCCGCCGATAAAGGGCGCGCTGCCCACTTGCCAGAACAGCCAGCTCAAGACTTCGGCGCGGGTGTGATCGGTGGGCAGGAAAGCCCCGAACTTTTCCGCCAGATGCAGCAGGATCGCCCCGCTTTCGAACACGCGCACTTCGCGTTCGCCGCTGCGGTCGAGCAAAGCCGGGATCTTCCCATTGGGGTTGAGCGCGGTGAAGCCGCTCGAAAATTGGTCGCTCTCGCTGATATTGATGAGCCATGCGTCGTATTCAGCGTCGGCATATCCGGCTTCGAGCAGCTCCTCGAACATCACCGTTGCCTTCACCCCGTTGGGCGTGGCGAGCGAGTAGAGCTGGAAGGCGTGCTCGCCCTGCGGCAGCTCCCGCTCGAACCGCGCGCCCGCAGTGGGGCGGTTGATATTGGCGAATTGCCCGCCGTTTTCGGACGGCTGCCAGACTTTGGGCGGAGTGTAGGTGTGATCGGTCATCGCAGGGCTCCAGACGGGAGGGAGGAAATCTCGCCGCCAGATGGGGCGATACCCGCGCCGGTGCAAACAAGGCAAATCTTGGGGCGTTTCAAGCGCGGCTTTCCGCCTTTGCGAAGCAGAGCGACGCTTTCCTACAACCAGCCCGATGTGCTGCTGGCGAAGTCATGGACACAGCCTCGGCCAGAACCGGCACTTGCACTGCCAAAACTGCGCGCCCGCAGGTGCCCGGTCACGCCTTGGAATTTCTTCCTCAGGACTGTGTAACAGGTGTAACAGGTTGCCCGCAGACGGCTCGTCTCGCTAAAGGGTGCGCCATGCCCGATACCCCGCCCGCCACCAATGCACCGATCCGCGTTGCCGCGCTTTACCAGTTCACGCGGTTTGAGGATCCGGCTGCGCTCAAAGCGCCGCTGCTCGGCGTGTGCGAGGAGAACGGCGTCAAGGGCACGCTGCTGCTGGCGCAGGAGGGAGTCAACGGGACGATTGCCGGTTCGCCTGCGGGGATTGGTGCGGTGCTGGAACACATCCGAGCGCTGCCCGGTTGCGCGGCCATAGAGGTCAAATACTCCGCCGCTCTGGAGCCGCCCTTCCACCGCATGAAAGTGCGGTTGAAGCGCGAGATCGTGACGATGGGCGAGCCCGATCTCGACCCGCGCGAGCACGCAGGCACCTATGTCGCGCCCGAGGACTGGAACGCGCTGATCGCCGACCCCGACACCATCGTGATCGACACGCGCAATGACTATGAAGTCGCCATCGGCAGCTTCGCAGGCGCGATCGACCCCGCAACGCCGACATTTCGCGACTTCCCCGCGTGGTTCCGTAACCAGCGCGCCAAGCTGCTTGGCGAAGGCAAAGCCCCCAAGGTCGCCATGTATTGCACCGGCGGCATCCGCTGCGAGAAATCGACCGCTTTCCTCGCCAAGGAGGGGGTGGAGGAGGTCTATCACCTCAAGGGCGGCATCCTCAAATATCTCGAGAGCATCCCCCCGGAAAGCAGCCTCTGGCGCGGCGAGTGTTTCGTGTTCGACGAGCGGGTGAGCGTCGGTCACGCGCTGGTGCAAGGCGAGCACGGGCTGTGCCGCGCCTGCCGCCGTCCGGTGAGCCGCGAGGACATGGCCTCCGCGCACTATGAGGAAGGTGTGAGCTGCCCTGCCTGCTATGCCGAACGCAGCGAGGAACAGCGCGCCTCCTACCGCGAACGGCAGCGGCAGGAGCGGCTGGCGGCCGCGCGCGGCGAGGCCCATGTCGGGCGGCATGAGGTGGACGATGGGGATGATGCTGCGGATGACGACGCGAATGGCTGATCCGGTGCTCTACAGCTTTCGCCGCTGCCCCTATGCGATGCGCGCGCGGATGGCGCTGGTGGTGAGCGGGACGGCCTGCGAATTGCGCGAGGTAAAGCTGGCGGACAAGCCGCAAGCGATGCTCGACGCCTCGCCCAAGGGGACGGTGCCGGTGCTGGTGTTCTGCGATGGCACGGTGTTGGAGGAAAGCGTGGCGATCATGCGTTGGGTGCTGGCGCGCCACGATCCCGAAGGCTGGCTGGCGCGCGAAGACGCGGCGCTGGTTGCGGAGAATGACGGCCCGTTCAAAGCCGCGCTCGACCACTACAAGTACCCGACGCGCTACAACGACTGCGACCCGCTGCCGCACCGCGCGCGGGGTGAGGCATTCCTGCGCGTGCTGGAGGAACGGTTGGCGGGGCAGGGCCAACTAGCGGGCGACCGGCGCGGCCTGACCGATATTGCGATCTTCCCCTTCATCCGCCAATTCGCCAACCACGACCGCGCATGGTTCGACGCGCTCGACCTGCCGCATCTGCAAAGCTGGCTGGCGGGGCATCTGGCGAGCACGCTGTTTGCCACGATCATGCAGCGGGAGGAGCCGTGGCGGGAGGGGAATGCGCCGGTTGCAATGGCGCTCTAAGCTACTCTAACCCAGCTTCATCACCCAGCCATGGGTGTCTTCCACCGTCCCGCGCTGGATGCCGACGAGCTTTTCGCGGATCGCGCCGGTCAATTGGCCGGGGCCGCCCGATCCGATGGTGAACTCGCCGTCATGGCTCGCCACCTTGCCCACCGCGGTCACCACGGCAGCGGTGCCGCAGGCCATGGTTTCGACCAGCTTGCCGCTTTCCGCATCGGCCCGCCATTGGTCGATCGAATACATCTCCTCGGCCACATCCAGCCCCTGCTCGCGCGCGAGGGTGAGGATGCTGTCGCGGGTGATGCCGGGCAGGATCGTGCCGCGCAAAGGCGGGGTAATCATGCGGCCATCATCGAACACGAAGAACAGGTTCATGCCGCCCAGTTCCTCGATCCATTTGCGCTCCGCTGCATCAAGGAACACCACCTGATCGTGGCCCTTGGCAAAGGCTTCGCCCGTGGGGACGAGGCTCGCCGCGTAATTTCCGCCGCATTTCGCCTCGCCCGTGCCGCCGGGGGCAGCGCGGGTGTAATCGCTCACCCACACGCTGACGGCGGGGGAGCCTGACTTGAAGTAGTTTCCGGCGGGCGAGAGGATCACGAGGAACTTGTATTGCTTCGCCGGACGCACGCCCAGAAACGCCTCGGTCGCGAACATAAAGGGCCGGATATACAGTGCGCCGCCATCTACGCTGGGGAACCAGTCCTGGTCCTTGAGTACGAGCTGCCGGACGGCTTCGATAAACAGCTCCTCGGGGATCGCGGGCATGGCAAGCCGCGCGGCGCTCTTGTTGAAGCGGGCGGCATTGGCCTGCGGGCGGAACAGCGCCATGGTGCCATCGGCTAGCCGATAGGCCTTCATCCCTTCAAAGATTTCCTGCGCATAATGCAGCACGCTCGCCGCCGGATCGAGCGCGATAGGGCCGCGCGGGCCGAGCGTGGCGGAGTGCCAACCTTGCCCCTCGTCATAGTCGATGCTGACCATGTGATCGGTGAACAGCTTGCCAAAACCGGGATCGGCGATGGCAGAATCGCGGGTGTCGGCAGGGACGGGTGCCGGGTGAGGAAGATGCTCGAAATTCATAGGGGAGCGATTAGGACGCGGCGCGGGGCGAGGCAAGGGCGCTTTATCGCGAGCCGATGATTGGGAATCGTTCCAAGATTGCATCAAAGGAAGCGATGAGGTTGGGAAAATGTGATTGATCGAGCGAGATATCGAATTCGTGCTTTTGCAAGACAATGTCTGGCGTGATAGCGATCATGCCAGACACCTGGCCGTTCAACGGATTTACCGCCAACTCGATACGCAGATTGTATTCCAAACTCTCCAGAACACAGGTGCCTGCTGTTTTTGCGTGAGCCTCCGACAATGAATTGCGGAACTTGAGAAGATCATTGTTGCGGAGGAAGGGGCCTGTGCATTCGACCCGTGCACCGTGTGTAAGCATCAGCGCTCTCACACGCAGCCAGTTGCCATCCCAAAAGTCGTCGGAATCCGGAAACTCCCGTCCCTCGATCCAGATCGAAAGCCCATCGAGAACAAAGTCAGGATCAGGTGCCATAACGCAATCCGACTAGCCACTCTGTGATAGCAGTGCAATCACTTGCCTTAACCCCACAAAATGAGAAGGCCAGCTCTACCTCGGTAGAACTGGCCTCCGCATGGTCAGCGGTCAGTTAGACCGCCCACGAAGCCTTACTCGGCGACAAAAGATTACCGAATATGCTCCGCATGGGTCTTCACCGACCTCCCTGCTGAACCATGAGACATCGGATCACCTCCTTTCGCGCTATTAGAGCCAGGCCGCCTCGTATCACCGGGGGCCAAGACCTGCGGGCTTCGCGGGTCTTGGGTACAGTAATGAGTCAGCGAGTCGCACAAAACAAGCCTTGAATTATTCTTTTTCACAGTCAGAATAGAGCGTCTGGTCAGAGAGCCGCTCCGCTCAATTTCCTTATCCTCTACAATCCTCCACCACGCGGGTGATTTCCGGCCAGGCCGGGGCGTAGAGCGGCGTAACGCCAGGCACTTCCACTGCGAAGCGTCCGCGCGAAAAGGCCATGGCATCGAGCAGCGCGTCGCTGGCGCTCAATTCGGCAGCGACCAGCGGGGCGGGGCCGTCGGCCGGGCCTGCAGTCAGAACGCGTTCCTGCGTTTCGGTGCGCACCAGCATCTGCACCTGACCGCTCACGCTGCCCGCGCGGGCTATACCGACACGCCGCGTCGCCAGATCGCAGCGGATGATAAGCGCCACGCCGCCCGCGCTCCGGTCGGTGCCGAACACCGCGAGCGTCTCGCCGGTCTGGCGCACATAGGTCCAGTCGCCGCGCGATGCGGGGGCGTCCATCCAGTTTTCCAGCACCGGAGCGACCGGCGTCGGGGCGGGCGCGGGTGCCGCCGTTGCCGCAGGCGACGGAGCGGGTACTGGAGCAGGCGTCGGCTCGGGTGAGGGCGGAATGCAAGCTGCGAGCATCAGGGTGCAGGCGATGCAGGAAGCGGTGCGCAGGAAGAGGGAAGGGGTGATGGCGATGCTCCTAATGCGTCACAAAGCGGCAAGCGTCGATCACGCGGCGAATGCCTGGATTGGTGGGAAATTGCAGCCGCTGGCCATCAGGCGCGGTAAGCGTGAAGGACTGCCCGTCGGCCCCCAAGGCGTTGATGATGCCGAGACCCTGGTCGACGGCGGCGGACAGGCCCTGTGCGGGCTGCGTCGTCGGGGCGAGATCGATCCGCGCCGCCTCTCCGCCCGCATCGAGCCGCCATGACTGCGGTTCGGTTGCGCCATTGGCGACGAACAGCGTCACCGCAAAGGCGCCGCGCGGGCACTCCAATTGCAGCGACGGCGAGAGGCCTTCCTCGGCATAGAGCGCGCGCGCGCCTTCGCCGTCTTCGCTGATCGCCCACACGCCCGCGACCAGCGCGGTGCCGTCTGGCGCAGCTGTTGGCGTCGGGGCGGTGGTGAGCACGGGAGCGGGCGCTGCCGCCTCTGCCTGCTGCGGCGTGGCGGCGGGTTCGTCTGCGCTCTGGTTGCAGGCCATCAGCATGGCGGTGGCGGCACACAGCGGGAGGCAGCGGAGGGGCACTTGTCGAAGCACGGTCTTCACCTTGAATCTTGTGACGAGGGAGCAACGCCCCTATCGCCACCCGCATGGCCGAGCGCAAGCCTCCTCGCTCACGGATCGATCAATTGCTTGTCCAGCGCGGCGAGGCGGAGAGCCGTACGCGGGCGCAGGCGCTGGTGATGGCGGGGCTCGTGTTTGCGGGCGAGCCGGGCAAGTTGCAGCGGATTGCCAAACCCGGCCACCAGATTCCCGAAAACTGGGTAGTGGAGGTGCGCGGGCGCGATCATCCGTGGGTCGGGCGCGGGGGGATGAAGCTCGATCACGCGATCAAACATTTCGGGCTGGATGCGAAAGGCGCGGTGGCGATGGATATCGGCTCCTCCACCGGCGGCTTCACGCAAGTGCTGCTGCATCACGGCGCGGCGCACGTCTTTGCCGTGGATGTCGGCACCAACCAGCTCGACTGGCGATTGCGGCAGGATGCGCGCATCACCGTGCTCGAACAGACCAATGCCCGCGCGTTGACCCCGCTAATTATCGACCGCCCGTGCGACTGGGTGGTGTGCGATGCGAGCTTTATCGGGCTGGCAAAGGTTCTCGAAGTGCCGCTCGCGCTTGCCGCCCAAGATGCGCGGGTCGTGGCGCTCATCAAACCGCAATTCGAAGTCGCCAAGCACGAAGTGGGCAAAGGCGGGATTGTCCGCGATCCGGCGCTGCACCTGCGCGTGTGCAACGAAGTGACCGCATGGCTGGAGGAAATTGGCTGGCGGATTGCAGGGCTGACGGAGAGCCCGATCACCGGCACCGAGGGCAATGTCGAATTCCTTGTCCATGCGGTGCGAGGCAAGTGCGCATAGCCGCATTTGGGCGCATGGCCAGTCCAGCTTGCGGACAGGCGGTGCCGGGGCGCTTGCCCTTGGCGCTGCGGCTCGCCACAAGGCGCAGCAGACGAATCGAAGAGATTGTGGGAACCGAATGAACCGCTTAGCTTCCCCCGCACAATTGCGCGCCAGCCTGATCCGCTGGGCGCTGTTTCTCGTCCCGCTGGTAGTGCTGCTGGGTTTCGTCGCCGGGCGGCTGGGCGGTGATGCGGACAGTGCGTGGTTCCAGGCGCTGGACAAGCCCGCCATTTTCCCGCCGCCTGCAACCTTCGGCATCGTCTGGGGCATTCTCTACGCGATGATCGGGCTGGCTTTTGCCTTTGTCTGTTCGGCGTGGGGATCGCGGATGCGCGGCCTGGCGATCCTCGCTTTCCTCGCACAGCTCGCCGCCAATCTCGCCTGGTCGCCGATGTTCTTCGGCCAGCAGCAGATCGGCTATGCGTTCTATATCATTCTGGCGGTGGACGTGCTGGCGGTGATCGCCACCGTGCTGTTCTTCAAAGTGCGCAAATGGGCCGGGCTGCTGATGCTGCCCTACCTCGCCTGGATTTTCTTCGCGACCGTGCTCAACTGGCAGTTCTGGGTGCTTAACCCCGACGCCTCGGGGCTGGACAACACGGGCGCGGTGCAGACGTTTGAGTTGTAATTCCGGCGCGGAGGTACCACATTCCCACCATGCAAAGCGAAAACAAGATCATCGCCGATTTCGTCAAAATCGCCAATTCCGCTGCGGGGACGCTGGCGGGGATGGGCCGTGAAGCGCGTGAGCAGGCGCGGGAGCGGATGCGGGAGGCGATGGGCGGTATGGACTTCGTCAGCCGCGAAGAATTTGACGCGGTGAAAGACATGGCGGCTGCCGCGCGGGAGAAGTTGGAAGTCCTCGAAGCCCGCCTAGCTGCTCTCGAAGCCAAGGCGAAGTAAGCCTCCCGATACCCTGAGGGTGCGCCGATGCACATCCGCGCCCCTGCGATCCTCCTTTCCGCCCGCCAGCATGGCGAAACGGCGGTTATCGGGCGCTTTCTGACGGCGGAATACGGGCTGGTTGCGGGTTATGTCGCGGGCGGACGGGGGCGGAACCTGCGCCCGGTGGTGATTCCCGGCAATGCGGTGGAAGTGCAGCTTTCCGCCAAATCCGACAGCCAATTGCCCTTCGCCAAGGTCGAACTCGTCACGTCTCGCGGGCCTTGGCTCGCTGAACCCCTGCCTGCCGCCGCCATTGGCTGGGTGACCGCGCTCACCGCCACCGCACTCCCCGAACGCCAGCCTTATCCGACGCTCTATGAGGCTTTGGGCGGCGTGCTCGACGCGGTCTGCCACGCGCCCTCGGCACGCGGCTGGGCCTCGGCGCTGGTCGGGTATGAGGCGCTGCTGCTGCGCGAGCTCGGCTATGGCGGCGCGGGTGGCCGGCCCGAGGGCGAGCTGGCGCAAGTGATCGAAGCGATGGACACGATTGGCGAGCCGCTGGAGCACTACCTGCTTGCCGACCGGCGCGGAGACGTTATGGCGGCGCGCACGAGGTTAAGAGAGCTGCTGCAACGGATCACCTGACATGAAAATCGCGCTATTTCCCGGAGACGGTATCGGCCCCGAAATCATGGAGCAGGCGCGGCGCGTGCTGGCGAAGCTCGATCTGCCGGGGCTGGTGGTGTTCGAAGGCGATGTCGGCGGCATTGCCTATAAGCGGCACGGCCACCCGCTGCCGCAGGAAACGCTCGATATGGCGAAGGCCGCTGACGGTGTTCTGTTCGGCGCGGTGGGCGATCCGGCTTGCGACAATCTGGAGCGGCATTTGCGTCCCGAACAGGCGATCCTCGGCCTGCGCAGCCATCTCGGCCTGTTCGCCAATCTTCGCCCTGCGACGATGTTTGCCGGGCTGGAGGATATGTCCGCGCTCAAGCCCGAAGTAGCCCGCGAAATTGACGTGCTGATCGTGCGCGAGCTGAATGGCGACGTATATTTCGGCGAGAAGGGAATGCGCACGACGAAAAGCGGCGAGCGCGAAGGCTATGACATCATGTCCTACGCCGAAAGCGAAGTGCGCCGCATCGCCCAAACCGCGTTCCGCGCCGCGCGGGGGCGCAAGGGTCGGCTGTGCAGCGTCGACAAGGCCAATGTGCTCGAAACGAGCCAGCTCTGGCGCGATGTGATTGTCGACGTGTCGGCGGACTACCCCGATGTCGCGCTCAGCCATATGTATGTCGACAATGCCGCGATGCAGCTGGTGCGCAATCCCGGCCAGTTTGATGTAATCGTCACCGGCAATTTGTTCGGCGATATCCTCTCTGACCAGGCGAGTATGTGCGTCGGCTCGATCGGCCTGCTCGCCAGCGCGGCTTTGGGCGAGAGGCAGACCGATTATGGCACCTTCGGAATGTACGAACCCATCCACGGCAGCGCCCCCGATATTGCCGGGCAGGGCAAGGCGAATCCGATGGCGATGATCCTCTCGCTGGCGATGCTCCTGCGCCACTCGCTGGGCCGCGAGGCGGATGCGTTGCGGGTCGAAAAGGCCGTGGCGCAGGCGCTGGAGGACGGCGTGCTGGGCGCCGACCTTGGCGGCACCGCAGGCACGGCGGAGATTGGCAATGCGGTGCTTGAGCAGCTTTAACAGCGCCGCAGGCGCTATACATTTTTCACGCTCGCAGAGGCGCGGAGGCGCAGAGGGGTTGCGCAACATCTCTGCGCCTCCGCGCCTCTGCGAGCGCAAATACTTTGATGGCGGCTCCGCCGCATTTTTGTCTCTCGGTAACCCTATGGTTAACAATTCGCTCTAACGCCTGAACGCATGGATATGAGTTTGAACGAACTGCACCGCCACGTTGAAGCTGCCACTGCACTGGCGAAAGCGCGCGACAATGCGCCGCTGGAGCTCGCCATCGTGCTGCCCACGCTCAACGAGAAGGAAAATATCGCCCCGATGGTCGCGCGGCTCGAAGAGGCGCTGGGCCCCTCCGGCTGGGAAGCGGTGTTCGTGGACGACAATTCGCGCGATGGCACCGCCGAGGAAGCGCGCCGTATCGGCCGCACCGACAGCCGCATCCGCGTGATCCAGCGCATCGGCCGCCGCGGCCTTGCCAGCGCCGCTATCGAGGGAATGTGTGCAACCGCCGCGCCTTACGTCGCGGTGATGGATGCCGACCACCAGCATGACCCGAAGCTGCTCGTGCAAATGCTCGAGAGCGTAAAATCGGGCGAATATGATCTCGCCTATGCCAGCCGTTTCGCGGTCGGCGGCAATGCCGACGGGCTGTCTTCCAAAGGGCGCGAAAGCGGCTCCAAAATCGCTAACGCCTTGGCGCGTAAGCTGACCGGCACCGAGCTGACCGACGCGATGAGCGGGTTCTTCCTGCTGCGCACCGAGCAACTGCGTAAACAGGCTGAAAACCTTTCGGGCATAGGGTTCAAGATCATGCTCGACATTCTCGCGACCGCCGAGCCGCGCCTTAGAGTAAAGGAATTCCCGTTGAAATTCGCAGAACGCCTCGCTGGCGAATCCAAGCTCGATCACGGCGTGGTGCTCGATTTCGTGGGCGGTCTGGTCGAACGCTATTTCGGCCGCTGGATCCCGACGCGCTTCGTGCTGTTCGGCATGGTCGGCGGGCTGGGCGTGTTCGTCCATATGGCGGTGCTGGCGGCGATTTACTGGCCGGACAGCGTGGGCTTCGGCCTCGCGCAGGCCATTGCCACGATGGTGGCGATGACGTTCAACTTCTGGCTGAACAACCTGCTGACCTATCGCGATAAAAAGATCGAAGGCGCGGACGGCTTCTTCTGGGGCTGGCTGAAATTCTGCGGCGCGTGCTCGGTTGGCGCGTTTGCCAATGTCGCGGTTGCGATGGTGCTTGAAGACCAGGGCGTACTCTGGTGGGTGGCGGCGCTGGTCGGCGTGGTGATCGCGAGCGTGTGGAACTATGCGCTGTCGAGCAAGTTTGTGTGGGGGCGGTTTAGGTAGTCTGACGCACCACGGGCCAATCCCCCAAACCCGCTCGTCCTGAGCTTGTCGAAGGACGAAATCGCTCCCGCTGCAAATTCGTGCTTCGGCAGGCTTAGCACGAACGGGATCAGGAAGATTGCTGATTTCGTTCGAACTTCCAGCTTCGATCCAAGGCCGGCTTACCATCAATCATTATTGTTCGGTCGTCCATCTCTCCATTTGGCCACACTGTAAGATCACCATTAGGATCATAGTCGGTCTCGAGAGCGGGTAGTCCGGCCTTCGGTGTCCAAACAAAAGAGAGCACCTCGCCGGGTTTTAACTCGAAGCAATGAGGCCATGGTTCGATTGCGACGTAAGCTAGCCTTTCACCACGGTTTGCGATCCTGTGCTCGATAGGCTCTATCACCGCCACCCCTCCGTCCAGGCCCACCACAGGAACGCCTGCTCATTGCTCAGCTCTGCTGCGGTCAGGATCGGGAACCAGTACACGAAAAACCCCGCCGCGCCGAGGATCAGCGCCCATGGCACCAGCCGCTCGCCTCGCTGCCACAGCCATTCCACCGCCAGCGCCAGCGCCGCGGAAACGAACATTCCCGGCAGGAAATAGTGGAAGTAGAATTGCGACGCCTTGGGCGCGACCAGCCACAGGGCGAGGCTCGCCACATACATCAGCACCAGCGCAATCGCATCGCGGCGGCCGTGTTGCCAGCCCGCCCACACGCACCAGCCCAGTGCCAGCACGCCGAACCACATCGTCACCGGATTGCCGATCAGCATCACCCCGCGCTGCGCCCCGTCGATCGGCTCGTACAGATACCAGACGACCCGCGCATTCGCGACCCATTGCCACCACACGCTCTCGTACGGGTGCGGCTCCAGCACCTGCTTTTGCAGCTCGAGCATGGACTGGTGGAGGTCGATCAGGCCGGTCGGGTTGCCGGAATGCACATCCCAGAACAGGAACGGCCAATAGGTGGCGCCATAGACCGCAAGCGGCAGCACGCCGAGCCAGATGCCTGCCTCCCACAGCGAAATCCCCGCCACCGGCCAGCCGCGCCGCGAGGTGAGGAAGCGCCGCCTGCCCGAAGCCAGCCGCGCGGCGAAGAAGGCGAGGCCGGGTAGCACCGCGAGCGGTATCGCGTTCCACTTGCTCGCCATCGCGCAGCCCAACGCCATGCCGCACACGACCAGCCGCCAGCGCCCCGTCTCGTTCTCGCGCACGGCCCCGGCAAACATCCAGAACGCGACCATCACGAAAGCGACCATGAACACATCCAGCATCGCAATGCGGGAGTGAACGAACAGCAGGAAATTGGTCGCGGCGAAAAAGCCGGTCAGCAGGCTCACCATCCGCGTCTGGCTGGCGAACCACATCGCGCGCATGAAGGCGAACAGCGCCAGCGTGCCGAACACCGCGCTCAGAATGCGCCAGCCCAGCGCTTCGTCCCCGAACAGCACAAGGCCCAGCGCCATGATCTGCTTGGCGAGCGGCGGGTGCTCAACATTGGTCGCCATTTGCAAATCGAGCACGGCGCGCGCGGCAGGCAAATAGTGCACTTCGTCAAAATAGGGCGAGGCGGGCACCGTCAGCCGCACCAGGCACAGCGCGAAGAACGCCAGCGCGATGGCGACGTTGAGGGCAATGGGATCGCGGGGATGATCGGGAATGTCGGTCATGCGAGGATTGCACCGTTAATGCGCTGCTATCGCAAGAGCAATTGGCAAAGCCGCTTTGCGCCCCTAACACTCGCCGCGATATGAAAAAGACCACCGGAACCGATCCCGCCGCTATCGCCCGCTGGCGCCCCGCCACGCAGGCGGTGCGCGCGGGCACCTGGCGCAGCGCGCATGGGGAGACGAGCGAGGCGCTCTATCTCACCAGCGGCTTTACCTATGATTCGGCAGAGGAAGTCGCCGCGCGCTTCGCGGGCGAGGCCGAAGGGATGCAATATTCGCGCTTCAAGAACCCGACGGTCGAGATGGCGCAGCACCGCATCGCTGCGCTTGAAGGGGCAGAGGCGTGCCTGATGCAGGCGAGCGGGATGGCGGCGATGACGAGTTCGCTACTGTGTATGCTGAGCGCGGGCGATCACGTGGTGGCGGGCCGTGCAGCGTTCGGTTCGTGCCGGTGGATTTTGAGCAATGTCCTCAACCGCTTCGGCATTACCCACACGGTGGTGGACGGGACGGACAATGCCGCTTGGGAAGCCGCCGTGCAGCCGGGCACCAAGGCATTCTTCTTCGAAACCCCCGCCAACCCGACGATGGATCTGGTCGATCTGGAATTCGTCTGCGGACTGGCGCGATCGAAGGGCATTACCACGGTGGTCGACAACGCCTTCGCCACCGCCGTGCTGCAAAAGCCGCTGGATTTCGGCGCGGATGTGGTCGCCTATTCCGCCACCAAGCTGATGGACGGGCAGGGCCGGGTGATGGCGGGCGCGGTGTGCGCGAGCCGTGCATGGATCGACGAATATCTCAGCCCTTTCCAGCGCAATACCGGCCCGATTGTCGCCCCGTTCAACGCCTGGGTGGTGATGAAGGGGCTGGAAACGCTGCCGCTGCGCGCGACGGCGCAGAGCCGCAATGCGCTGCAAGTCGCGCAATTCCTTGAAGACAAGGGCCTGCGCGTCCTCCACCCCGACCTGCCGAGCCATCCGCAGCACGCGCTCGCGCAGAAGCAGATGGTGGCCGCCGGGCCTATCTTCGCTTTCTTTGCTCCCAAGGGTCAGGAACAGGCGATGGCGCTGTGCAACGCGCTCGAACTGATCGATATCTCCAACAATATCGGCGATTCCAAAACGCTGATGTGCCACCCGGCCAGCACCACCCATTACAACATGGGCGCCGAAGGCCGCGCGGAGGCGGGGATCGCCGACGGGATGCTGCGCATCAATGTCGGGCTGGAAGACCCGCTTGATCTGATCGAGGATCTGGATCGGGCGCTGGGGAAGGTGGGGATTTAGCCCCAAACCTTCGATCAGGGCTTGCCCAAGCCGCTGATTTGCATATGCTTCCTCTATCGCAAGGAGGGACACTTATGTGGGGGTATCGCAAGCTCTTCATGGTGCTGGCCGGGCTGGCGGCATGCGGGTTGCCGGGTCAATTACACGCTCAGGCGCAGGTCGATATCAGCGCGATGCAGCAGCAGGACGGCATTCCGCCGGAAATTCCCACATCGGCCTTTGCGGGGCGATCAGAGCTGAGCAGCGCCCAGCTGTCGCCTGATGGCAGTCGTTTGGCAATGACAGTCGAGCGCGAGGACCAGCTCTATCTGAGCATCTTCGACGCTACGAACTTGCAAATTGTGGGAGGCCTGCTGCTTGGCGAGCCCGACGATTTCAAGTGGTTCGAATGGGTGACCAACGACCGCATGCTGTTTTCGGTTATGGGCACCGATTCGCGGTATGATGCACGGTTCAGCCGCTTGATCGCATATGATATCGCAGACCACCGGTTCCGCCCGCTCACGCTCCAGCGGATGAGCTTCGATGCCGACGATGTGCTGCATTATGCGGAAGACGGTTCCTACGTGCTCGTCTCGATCGCGGAGGGCTGGGGGCAGGAGCCGGGTGTCTGGCGCTTCAACTTCGATTCCGAAGAGCGAGAAGACGAAATTCGCGGCGAGCGTTACCATACGCGCAGCCAGTCCGTATTCGCTTGGATTACCGATAACACTGGCGTCGTCCGCATCGGCCTTGGCGCGCGGGGCGCAAGGACAGTGGGAATGCGCTACCGTTCCGGTGAGGATGGTCGGTGGGATACGGTCGCGCAGGCGCGGGTCGACGAAGAGGGAGCGCTGGAAACCTGGGACTTCATGGGCCTGCGGGCGGGCAGCGATACCGGTTATTCCATCGCCGTTCCGCCGGGAGGCGAGCGCCGCGTGCTCATGGAATTCAATTTCGCCACCGGGGAGCCGGGCGAAATCATCTATCAGTCCACCACCGAGGATGTGTCCTCGGTCACTTTCGATGCCGCCAATAATCCCATCGCCGTGGCCTATGCCGGCGAGAGATTTCGCCGCGAATGGATCGATCCGGAAATCCGCCGCTGGCGCGATCAGCTAGGGCGCGCACTTCCGGGCGGAGCGGTGACCATTCTCGATATTGCCGAAGATCGTAGCCGCCTGCTCGTGCTGCAATCGGGGCCGGCCGATCCGGGTGCGCTTTATGTGTTTACGCCTGCCGAGCGGAGCCTGCAATTGTTCGCCGAATACCGCCCCGGCGTACCTGCCGCCGCGCTCACTGCGCCGCAGCCGATCCGCTACACTGCGCGCGATGGCACTTCGATCCATGGCTACCTCACGCTGCCACGAGGGCGGGAGCCACGCGGGCTTCCGCTGATCGTACATCCGCATGGCGGGCCTTACGGCATCCGCGACTGGGATAGTTATGACGATCAGGTGCAGCTGCTGGCCAACCGCGGCTATGCCGTGATTCAACCCAATTTCCGCGGGTCGGGCGGCTATGGCGAAAGCTTTGAGTTGCTTGGCCACGGACAGATCGGGCGGGCGATGCAGGACGATCTGGACGACGCCGTGGCGCATCTGGTGGCCGAAGGGATCGTCGATCCCGAGCGTGTGTGCATCATCGGCACGAGCTATGGCGGTTACGCTGCGGCTTGGGGCGTGATCCGCAATCCCGAAATCTATCGCTGCGCGGTCAGCTTTGCCGGCGTGATGCATTTCGAGCGACAATTGGCGCATGATGGCGACTATTTGTTTCCCCGCGAGCGCGGGCGGCACTGGGACAGGGTGGAGGGCGATGCCGCGTCGTTCGATCTCGACGACGTCTCTCCCGCCGTTCAGGTCAGCCGTCTGACCCGTCCATTGCTGCTGGTGCATGGCGAAGAGGACACTCGGGTGCCCTTCAGCCAGTTCGAGCTGATGGTGAGCCGGGCAAACCGGGCCGATATTCCGATAGAAACACTGGTGCTGGAGGAATCGGGGCACGGCTTCTGGAATCCCGAGGACGAGCAGGCCTATTACGATGCTGTGCTGGCCTTCCTTGCGGAACACAACCCCGCCGATTGATTTCGCCAGTGACCAATTCGGCGCGCGTGCAACAGCTTGCCGCAATGCGACCAAAGCCCTCTTGTGAGTGTGCGGATTCGCGCTACTTTGGCCGGTATGGTCACCAACGCGATCCAGTCCCTGTTCCAGCACGTCGCTATCACGCGCGGGGTGACCGTGCGTGTTGCGGTCAGTTTCATGCCCGAGCAATCGCGCGTGGGGGCAGGGCGCTGGTTCTGGGTCTATCACATCCGTATCGAGAACGGGCGGGAGGATGCAGTGCAGTTGAAAACGCGGCACTGGCGGATCACCGATTCGAACGGGATGGTGAACATCGTCGATGGCGAAGGCGTGGTGGGCGAAACCCCGCGGCTGGAGCCGGGGCAGGCGCATGATTATGTGTCGGGATGCGAGCTGACGACCAATGCGGGCGCGATGGAGGGGTTCTATACCTTCATCGATGCTGGCGGAGAGATGTTCGAGGTGGCTATTCCCTATTTTCCGCTCGCTGCGCCTGCTGATTCTTCTGTTTAGCCTCAAGAGCCGGCGGGGCCATCCGGCCCCTTAGGCTTCCGCCCTAACGGGCGGCGCGCGGTCGCGCGCTGTCGTTGCCTGACCGGCAACGAGACCATTCTAGGCCAAATACGCCCCCAATCCGCTCGTCCTGCGCCTGTCGAAGGACGCTGGCGTGGCGCTTGCGTCCTTCGACAGGCACAGGACGAGCGGAGCTCAGCAATCGTGAGCACAAGCGAACGACCGAGCGCACAGCGCGACCCGCAGGTGCCGCGCAGCCGGAACGCAGTCCCGGCGGAGCGAACGGCACCGAGGACGCTCGCCCGGATGGGCGAGCGAAAAACAAAAAATAAGCGTTCGCGCTAGCGAATGCGACTGGGCGCCACCATCACCGCATTCGCCAGCAGCAGATCAAGCCCGTCCAAATATCCGCGCACGGCGGGATCATGAGCGAAACCGATGGCCAGCCCGCGGCCGCTGCTTTGCGCGATCATATAGGGCTTGTAAGCCATCTGCAGGCGGTTTTCCTCCCATACATAGCCCGCTGCGACCAGATTGGCGGCATCGGCATAGCGCACCACATTCACCCCGTCGGACAGGCTGAGTGGGGTCAGGATCAGCGAGCCATCGGCAAACACCGTGGGCGGGGCATTGTCATAACCGGCGGCAAGGAAGCTCTCGCCATCCACCACCGTGTTGAGCAGCGCGCCCGGCAGCGTATCGGGGCGGCGGGTGGGATCGACGATCCGATCGCGATATTCGGCCTCGCTGGCAATCGCGGTGCCTGGCGCGGGGCCGGTCTTTTCGTCCGCGTCGGGAGAGCCGCCCAGCACGGTTTCGCTTTGCGTGGCGAACAGCGCGTCGTCTCCGCTGGCAAAGGCCGCGAGCGAATCGCCATAGGCCACCAGCACGCCGCCGCCCTGCACATAGCGGGTGAGCGCCGCACGCTCGCTGCCGCCGACGCCGTAGCTGTCGGGCACGATCATCACGTCGAAACCGGAAAGATCGGCACGGGCGAGATTGTCGGCGCGCACCGCCGCGGTGGGCAGGCCCAGCCGCTGTTCGATCACATAGCGCGTCGCGCCCGCCGAGAGCGGGGAGATATTTCCATCCCACACCACGCCAATGGTGGGTGCGGTCAGCAGGACAAAGCTGCCGGAGCCAAGGTTCGGGCCATCATCGACCCAGCCCGAATCGAGCGGGCGGGTTTCCGCCCCGATTTCCTGCGCCAGCTCGACCAGCCGGTCGAGCGAGCCGTCATTCTCCGCCAACGTGAACACCACCGTGCCGCGCGGGAAGGTCTCGCCGCCCACGGCGAAGGCGGTGTCGGACGAGCGGCCCTTCAGCCCCGCGCGCAAGGCTTCGGCCACCAGCCGCACTTGCCCGCTATCGGTCCACGGCACCGCGATGCCGAAGGCTCCGGCGGCGGCGATTTGCCCGCTGATCGGCGAATCGGCGCTGACCGGCGTTCCCGCGCTCGCCGCAGCGCATTCGGTGATATCGAGCCCGCTCATCTGGCCGACCGACCATGCGGTGGTGTCGTAGATTTCGTGCGGCAGATCGCTGGCGCGGCGTGCTTCCTGCGCGGCGATGAAATCGGCGGGAAGCTCCACATCGCGGTCAAGCAGGCTGCGGATCAGCCGCGCGGTGGGTTGGCGCATCGAGATGCTGAGATAGCCTTGCGGATAGGAACGCCCGCAAGCCGTGGCGCTGCCATCGACGCGGCCCACCGCGATGCCCTGATGCACCAGACGGCGACCCAAAGCCTCGGCGTTCCAGCGGCGGTTCGCCAAGTCGATCACGAAATAGCCGGTGCCCACCGCGCCATTGGCGGCGCTGCGGCGGTAGCTGGCGTAATCCTCCAGAAACATATCGGCATTGCGCGCCACCGTCTCGGCGGTGGAGAGCGAGGTGGCGAAATGGTTGCGCACCCCTTCGCCATAGGTGAGGATTTCGCCATTGCTGCGTTCCCACACGAGGCCCCGGGCAGAGGATTGCTCAAAGGTCATGGCAATCGCGCCGTTTAATGTCGGCCACGTGTCGCCATAGCCGGGGTAGAAAGCGTCGAAGACCTCGCGGGTGTAATAGGGCTCCCCCAAGGAATCGAGCATCGCGCCCATATTGCGCCCCAGCAGGCCCTGCCGCTGCCGCTGCGTCGCGGTGATATAGGGGTTGAACGGATCGGCGCTGGGCGGGAAGAAATAGGTCTGGTCGCCGCCCATTTCGTGCACGTCGGCCAGCACCACGGGGTTCCACGCCGCCACCGCCGTCACCTTGCCGCGCGTTTCGGGCTGGGTGAGCGCGAACCAGTCGCGGTTCAGATCGAACAGATAGTGGTTGAAACGCCCGCCCGGCCACGGCTGGTCCGGCCCCGCCGTGGCGCGGTCTGCCGAGGGAGCGATGCCCAATTGCGCGTAATAGGAATTGGTGAAGCGCGCGCGCCCGTCGGGGTTTTGCGAAGGGTCGATGATGACCACGCTGTTGCGCATGATCGTATCGACGCGGTCATCCCCGCGCGCGGCGAGTAGGTGATAGGCCATCACCAGCGCGGCATCCGATCCGCTGATTTCGTCACCATGCACGCTGTAAGCGAGCCATGTCACGGGCACGCTGTCCGGCCCCGGTGCGCCGCCATTGGCGATGCGCTGCATATCGGCCTGGATCGCGTCGATCCGCGCCATGTTCTCGCGGCCGGAAATGACCACGTAGATCAGCGGGCGGCCTTCCCAGCTGCGCGCATATTCGACGATCCGCACCCGGTCGGGCGCGGCCTCTTGCAGCGCCTCCATATAGTCGATCAGCACTTCGGGGCGCGTGATTTGCTCTCCGCTGCGATGGCCGGCAACTTGCTCCAGCGTCGGGATCGCGGGATCGAAGTCTCCGCCAAAGAAACTCTGGGCCGAAGCCGCTGCGGGCAGGGCGAGCAGTGTTGCACAAAAGACAAGAAAAGCGCGGATCATGCAGGACTCCGAGTTGGCAAACGCGGTTTGTGTGGCCATGTGCGGTAACCGTCAAGCCAAAGTCTGCGCGAGAATGTCAGCCGAACCCGTTCCCCCCAAGCACACCCGCCTGCTGACGTTCTTCTCGATCGGTTTGTCGCTGGTGATGGCAGTGGTGGTGGGGATGACCCTGCTGGAGCTCGACTGGCACGAGATTGGCGCGCTGTTGCCGTCTTCGCCGCTGTTCTGGCTGGTGTTCGCTGCGTTCTATATGGGCGCGCCGCTGGGCGACTGGTTCGCTTTCCGGCAGATCTGGCCGGTGGGCAAGGGCGCGCTGGCGGCGACATCGCGCAAGCAGGTCTTCAACGAGATCGTGGTCGGCTATCTGGGCGAGGCCTATTTCTACACCTGGGCCAAGCGGCGCATTCCCGAATATCATGGCACCACGCCGTTTGCCGCGGTGAAGGACGTGGCGATCCTTTCTGCCTTTGCCGGCAATGCGACGATGGTCGCGCTGCTGGTGATGCTCTGGCCGCAAATGGGCGACGACTTGCTGGCGAGCGGGCGCGGGGAGATTTTCTGGAGTCTGGCGGTGGTGATCGGCGTCAGCCTGCTGATCCTGCTCGTGCGCAAACAGGTGTTTTCGATCACTCGGGCCAAGGCGCTGGCGATTTTCGCGATCCATCTGGCGCGCAATATCGCCAAGGTGTTGCTGGCAGGGGTAATGTGGAGCCTGATCGTGCCCGATGTGCCGCTGGTCTGGTGGCTCTATCTCGCGACGCTGCGCCAGCTGGTGACCCGCCTGCCGCTGGTGTCGAGCAAGGATCTGATCTTTGCCGGCCTTGCTGTGCTGCTGCTGCCCGACCAGCCGCTGATCGCCGCGACCATGGCGCTCACCGCCGCGCTGCTGGTGGCGGCGCACGTGGTGGTGGGGATTGTCCTGCTGCGAGGGGATATCCGCGATTTGTTGAAGGCGGGACGCGCGCCTGCCGCGTAATTGAAAAGCCCTCCCCCAAGGGGGAGTCGCAGACGGCGCGCAGCGCCTACGGTTGGGATGGGGGTACGGCGTCAAATCGGCGTGGAACCTCCACCCCTGGCCCCTCCCCACGGGGAGGGGAGTTTATTCAGCCCGGACTAAAAGTGCCCGCACCCTTGCGGTCGCCGAAGGGGCGGGTGATGTGGTGCGTCCAGTAATCGCGCCGCGCCAGCCGCCGCCGTTCGCGCATTTTTTCCTGCGCGGCGGGGTAAATGTCCTGAAACAGCTCGGTAAAGGTCTTTTCCCAGCTATAGCGCCGCTCCACCAGCGCGCGGGCTGCTGCGCCCATCGCCTTGTGATCGCCGTTCCACACATCGTGCACGTTGCGCGCCATCGCCGCATCATCCTCCACCGGGCCGAGCAGGCCGGTGCCGGGCTCCACCCGTTCGGGCATCGCCCCGCTGGCGACGCCCACCACCGGTAGGCCGCTCGCCTGCGCTTCGAGCACCGACATCCCGAAGGTCTCGTCCGCCATGCCCGAGACGTAGATATCCGCCGAGGCCAGCGCGCGTGCCATCAGGTCGCGATCGTCGATATAGCCGGGCATGGTGATCCGCTTGCCCTGCGCCATCTCGCGGATGCGCGCCTCGCCGCGCCCTTCGCCGAGCAGCACCAAAGTCGCGCCCAGATCATCGGGCAGGTGATCCATCATCCGCACCAAAGTTTCGGGGCGCTTTTCGGCATCGAGCCTGCCAGCATAGAGCAGCAGAGGCCCGTCGCCGGTGTGCCCCATCTCCGCACGTGCAGCCTCGTTGCGGTGGCGCGGATGGAAACGCTGGGAATCGATGCCGAGATCGAGCAGTTTTACATCCTTGATCTTGCGGCTTTCCAGCACGCCCTTGCCGCTTTCGCCAATGGCATAGACCTGGTCGAACTCGCGGTACATGACCTCAGCATAGCCAAGGATCAGCCAGCGGGCGAAGCTGGCGACCTTCGGGCCGTAGAGGTCATGCGCCACGCGGTAGACCTGCGCATTGGGGAAATCGGTGCGGTATCCCGCCACCAGCGTCGTTTCGGGAAACGCGCGGCGATAGCGGATCGCGGTCCACGGCAGCAGCCACGGACACAGGCTCTCGATAATGTCGGGGCGCTGTTCTTCCAGCACCTGCCGCACCGCGCCGGTGCGCAGGATGAAGCGGTAATTGGGGCTGCCTTTGACCAGATCGGAACCCACTTCGATGCGCTTGTAGCGTTCTTCCTCGAACACCGCGTCTTTCGGCCCCGGCACAATCTGGATCAGCGTGTGCGGCGTGTGTTCCAGCACGAACTGCTTCTTGCGGCGAAGATAGGTGGTAATGCCTCCGGCGCCGGTGGGCGAGTAGCTTTGCGTAAGGTCGCAAACGACAAGCGGCGCAAGGGGTTCGATCATAGGGAGGCTGCCTGTCCGGAGTAACCTTACCGGAAGATGAAGAAGGTTCGGTGCGGCGGAATATAGGAACGGTCGCGCCCTTGTCCAGTATCACTATGTCGTAAGGCGCAAGCGTGCTTGCCGCCCGCGCCGCCGCGCCCTAAATGCCTCCCCCAGCCATGAAACGCACCCATCTTCCGTTGAACGCCCTGCGCGTGTTTGATGCCGCCGCGCGTCACCTGAGCTTCACCCGCGCGGCAGACGAGCTGGCGGTGACGCCCGCCGCCGTGGGGCAGCAAATCCGCGCGCTGGAAGATGTGCTGGGCGTGGTGCTGTTCCGCCGCACCTCCAAAGGGCTGGAGCTGACCGACGAGGCGAGCGCGGGGCTCGACCCATTGCGCGAAGGCTTCCTGCGGTTCGAGGAAAGCGTGCAGGCGATGCAGGCGGGGCAGGCGAGCAGCCATTACGCGATTGCCGCGCCGCGCGAATTTTACGCCCAATGGCTCGCGCCGAAACTGGCCGCCTTCCGCGCTGCCAATCCGGATATCCGCTTCCAGCTGGCGGATGACGAGCTGGCGGATTTCACCGAGACCAATCTCGATCTGGCGGTGCGGCTGGTTGATGGGCCGGGCGATATGGAAGGCGTGCAGCTGACGCATGGCTGCAAGGTCTGCGTCGCCGCGACCGGCGCTCCCGACAGCTGGATCAGCTGGCCGACCTACGAACCGCCCGAAGGCGCCGCGATAGGCCTCCACGTCGGCAATTCGGGTCAGGCGCTCGCCTCCGCGCTGGCAGGGCTGGGCCGCGCCTATCTGCCGATGCCGCTGGTGGAAGAGGCGCTGGCGGACGGCCGGCTGAAAAAGCTGGAGCAGGAAGTCGATTGCCGCCGCGCCTACTGGCTCCTCGCCCCGCGCCCGCAATGGCGCCAGAAAAAGGTGAAGGCGCTGGTGGAGTTTCTGGCGGGGTGACGGGGTTGATCCCGACGGGCAGCTCGCAATGAGCCTCTGGCCGATCACTCTCTGGCACCTGCTAGCGTTGATCGTACTGGTTGCAGCAGTCCTCATTTATCGCATTTTCGCGCGGCGGCGGAAGCGGGCGCGGTTGCTGGCGACGCCGCTGACCGAGGAGCAACGTGCAGTGCTGGCACGCCTTGTGCCGATGCTTCAACGATTGCCGGAAGACTTGCGACCAAGTCTCGAAGGCAGGATCAACCTGTTCCTCGATCAGGTCACTTTCCACGGCAATGGCGGTCTGGAAATCAAGGAAGAAATGCGGCTTTCTATCGCCGCGCAGGCTTGCTTGCTCGTGGTCAACAGCCCGGTGTGGTTCGAGACACTCCGCACCGTGCTGGTCTATCCTGCGGGATTTCTCACAGGCCGGAGCGACCATGACGGATTTGTCGTGCACGAGCGCGATGTCGGATCACTTGGCGAAAGCTGGAACAGGGGGCCGGTCGTCCTCTCATGGGATCACGCACTGCAAGGCGGGCTCGATCCGGACGACGGGCACAATGTCGTCATTCACGAATTTGCCCACCAGCTCGATGCGCTTACCGGCCACACCAATGGCATTCCGATCCTGCGCAAGGGACAGGGTTATGCTGGGTGGGAGAAGGCGATGCTCGATGCCTATCATGGCCATGTCGAACGGCTGGAGCGTGCGCATCCGACTCTGATCGATCCCTATGGCGCAACCAATCACCAGGAGTTTTTCGCCGAAGCGACGGTGACTTTCTTCGAGAAACCAAGGGCGATGCGCGAGCATGAGCCTGCGCTGTATGCGCAGCTGGCGCAGTTGTACGCGCTTGATCCGGCGGATTGGTAGACGTCCCGGCGCCAATTGTTCTTCTGGCTTTGACAGGATCAGGTCGAGCGGGGAAGGCGATGCAGCCCGCCAAGTAAGGCCGCATAAGCATCTGCTTACTGCCGCCCCATAAGCGCGACTCCAATCGACCCCGCTCGCGATAAGGGCGCATTGTCCGGTGACTGTTCCAACCGGAGAAGCACCATGGAAAACACTGCAAAGCCCGTCCGCAAATGGGATCCCATTGTCAAGCTGACGCATTGGGGAGTCGCGCTGGTGATCGTGAGCAATGCGTTGATCGTGGGCGAGGGATCGATCGCTCATATCTATGCCGGATATTTCCTCGCCGCATTGATTGCGTTGCGCCTGCTGTGGGGCCTAATCGGCTCTGCCAACGCCCGTTTCAGCGCCTTCCCGCCCAATCCCGTCGCCGCGCTGGGCCATGCCCGCGACATTGTCGCCGGACGCAAGGAAGCGCACGCCTCGCACAACCCTCTCGGCGCGTTGATGGCCTATGCGCTGTGGGCGTGCCTGTTGGTAGTTATCGGCAGCGGTATCGCCATGGCTGGCGCGCCGCCTGCCATCACCACCCCTGTCAGCGTCTCGCAGCTCGTGAGCGAAGGCGAGGAAGAGGAGGGTGAGGGCGAACACGACGAATATGGCGAAGGCGGCGAAGAGGGTGAAGGCGAGGAAATCTTCGAAGAAGTGCACGAGATTGCGGTGAACCTTCTCTACATTCTGATTTTCCTGCATATCGGCGGGGTAGCACTGGAAACCGCACGCAGCGGTCGCCGGACTGTCACCGCGATGCTTCCGGGAGGACGATGAGCACACCACTGAAACCACGCCAACGGGCAGCGGGGCGTACCCTGGGCGACCGGCGCGTCACGCTGGTCGCGGGTGTCGTGGTGGTGCAGGCGGTGGCGGCCATTTTCTTCCTCGCGGATGCCGTGGTCGATATTGCCGAGGATGGCTGGGGATGGCACGTGATCAGCGAGGCGGCGATCGCCTTCGCCCTGCTCGCCGGAGTGGTGGCAGGTGCCTATCACACACGGTACATGGTCGAGCGCGCCCGCCGCGATGCCGAGGCGCTAACAATTGCCCGCGGCGCACTGGCGGAGCAATTGCAGGCGCGCTTTGAAGAATGGAAGCTAACGGCGGCAGAATCGGACGTCGCGCTGCTGTCTCTCAAAGGGTTCGAGACTGCGGAGATTTCCCGCTTGCGCAATGTTGCGGAAGGCACGGTGCGGGCGCAATTAACGTCGATTTACGCCAAATCCGGCGTATCCTCGCGCCACGGCCTGCTCAGCCAGTTCTTCGACGATCTGATCGAGCTGGGCGATGCTTGAAAGCCCAACCCTCACCACCCCCCGCTTCACCCTCCGCCCGCCGTTGGAGGCCGATGTCGACACCTTCTGGCCCGCTTTCTCCAGCGACAACCATATGCGCTATTGGTCTTGCGCGGCGTTCACCGACAGGGAGGTGCTGCGGGACTATCTACTCCACACCAAGGCGGGTCGCAGCTGGGTCGCGGTGCCGCACGCAGGCGGAGCCCCGGTGTTCCGGCTGTTTGTCGGCGAGCGCGGGGAGCAGGTGGCTGAGATCGGCTACATCATGGTGCCGGGGCATGAAGGGCAGGGGATTGCCCGCGAGTGCCTCTCCGCGCTTATCACCCACCTGTTCCGCCAAGAGGGATACCAGCGCATCTGGGGCGATGTCGATCCGCGCAACACGCCTTCCAGCCGCCTGCTGCTTAGCCTCGGTTTCACGCGGGAGGCGCATATCCGCCAGGCGATGAAAACGCATATCGGCTGGTGCGACACCTGGCTCTGGGGCCTTCTGGCAGATGAATGGCCGGACTAGGATTGATTCAGATTCGCGGTGCTAGCCAGAGACTGTTACCAGCGGTAACAACAGGGCAATCTCATTTTCAAAGGGGGAGTAACATCATGCGATTCGGATTCAATAAAGCAGCACTGCTGATCGGTGCAGCAGCCATTATGATGCCTGCCGCCGCCGCGGCGCAGGAAGTGCAAACGGTGCAGGGCGAAATCAACAGCGCGCCGCGCACTTTCAATGCCTCGGTGCCCGCCAATTCGGTGATGGTGATCGACGTTCTTTCGACGTCGGATCTCGATCCGGTGGTGGCCGTAACCAACGCCGCAACCGGCGAAATGATCGCCGAGAACGATGACGGCGGCGAAGGCTTCAATTCGCGTGTGCGCATTCCGGGCGGCGAGCGCGGCGTCAATATCGTGATCGAAGTCAACAGCTTCGATGCCGCCTTCGCCATGGAAGGCGAGCAGTTTGGCGGCACTTTCGATCTGGTGATGACCACCAGCGAATTTTCCGCTCCCGGCCCGATCACCTACGGCTCGACCGTGATGGGCACCGTGCCTTCGGGCGAGTCGGTGGAGTATACCTTCGCCGCGCGCGCGGGCGACATGATCGAAGTGGCGATGCTATCCGAAGGCGAGCTCGATCCCTATCTCGAACTGCGCGATCCGAGCGGCGAAGCGATCATGTATGACGATGATGGGGGCGAGGGCCTGAACTCGCTGCTGCGCTATACCTTTGGCGAAGCGGGCACTTACACCGTGGCCGCAATGGGTTTCGCCGCCAGCGCGGGTGAATACACGCTGCGGGTGCGCGAACGGCGCGAGGCGCCCGACCCGCAGCTGCCGCTGCAGGTGATCGGCTTCAACGACACCGCCACGGGCGAACTGGGCGTGCCGTGGGAAGAAAACGCGATGCTGCCCGGCACCATCGACTATATGCTGAGCGAAGATGCCAAGCGCGCGATCCGTCGCGGCAACGGGCACATCACCATCCGCATGAACGCGGTCGAGGGCGCAGAATATGATCCTGCCTTCGGCGGCGGGGCGATCGATCCGTTTATCGAAGTCGGCTTCGAAACCCCGCTCGGCTGGGCGTCGGTCTTGTCCGATGATGACGGTTCGGGCACGCTCGATTCGCTGCTGCCGATTGATCTCAGTGTGCTCGACGATCACCCCGGAATGCTCGATATGCTGCGCATCCGCGTGCAGGGGTTTGGCGGGTCGAGCGGGGCCTACACTCTGACCATCACCGAAGGGCTGGCCGAACGCTTCACCTTTGACGTTGAGGGCGATGCAGCTGCCGAGGCTTTGGACTGGTAACGCGCCACCCGCAACCCATCAAAGCAATGTGAAGGGCGGGGGCAACCTCGCCCTTCCTGTATCGGCAGGAGCCCTGATGCGATGCTGCGCCTGATCGCCAAAGCCGTCGCCGCGCTGGTGGTGAGCGTGGGGCTGTTCCTCGCCGTGGCCTACGCCTTCGATCCCAGCGCCATGCGCCAGCGGCTCGGCCTGACCCCGCCGCTCGACGTGCCCTATGTCGCCACCCGCACCAGCATGGTCGAGGCGATGCTGGAGATGGCCGAAGTGGGCGAGGGCAATTACGTGATCGATCTCGGCACGGGCGACGGGCGCATCCTGATCGCCGCCGCGCAGGATCGCGGCGCGCGCGGGCTGGGCGTCGATCTCGATCCCGCACTGGTGGCCGAAGCGACGCGCACCGCCGCGCGGCTTGGCCTGTCAGACCGCCTGACCTTTGCCGAGCAGGACCTGTTCGACACCCCGCTGGCCGAGGCGGATGTCGTCACCATGTTCCTGCTGCCCGAGGTCAATCTGCGCCTGCGCCCGCGCCTGCTGGCCGAGCTGCGCCCCGGCGCGCGCGTCGTCTCCAACCGCTTCGACATGGGCGACTGGCGGCCCGACGAAACCCGCCGCGTGGCCGGATACGAGGCCTATGCGTGGATCATCCCCGCCAAGGTCGGCGGCGACTGGGTGCTGGCGGAGGGCGGCGCAAGCATCAGCCTGACACTGGTGCAACATTACCAGGACGTGCGCGGCACCGCAACACTGGCGGACGGCAGCAGCGTCCCCGTCACCGGCGTGCTCGAAGGCGAGGCGATGCGGCTGACCGTATTGTTCGAGGACGGCGCGCGCAGCTTTGCCGGTCGGGTGGGCGAGGGCCGCTTCGTGCCGGATGACGCGGGCGAGGGGTGGAGCGCCACCCGCTAACCCTCTCCCTTCCCCAACCCCGCAATCTCCTCCGCCAGCTTTTCCAGCAATCCCGCCTCGTTGCGCTGCGCTTGGGTGACGAGATCGCCCAGCACTTCGCGGCGGATGCGTTCGTAGACGGGGTGGCCGGGGCGCAGCTGCGCGGCGTATTTCTCCGGACGGCGATTGCGCAGGAAGAACATCACGAGGTTCTCGTTATGCTTGCGCTCGCCATCGCTGAACCAGTACTGCCCGCCCGGATCATAGCGCCACACCTCGGTGCCGTCGGTCGCGCGGGCGAGGGCGCCCGCCTCCAGCCGGTCGATCCCCATATCCACCGCCGCATCCCACGCCGCCTTGAACCCCTCCGCGCCGGGCCGGTTGCGCAGCTTGTACAGCGCCTCCATCGAGACCCCGATTTTCATCGCCGCATGGGAGACAATGCCGGTGGCGGCAAGCTCTGCGACAAAGCGGCGCTGCTTGGTGGGGGTGATGGAATTCTTGCGCGGCGCCTTGTGGAGATAGGGCGCAAAGTCGAGCAACGGATGGTTGCGTTCGAGCGGCGGCGCAGGTTGCGCGGCCATATAGGACGTGGCTTGACGGGGAGTGGCGCGAGGCTTGCGGGATTGGCGGGCGGGGAGGTTTTTGTGCGTCATGCGCCGAGGGGGAGCACGGGGGAGGGGGTGTAGGAAAGAGGGTTAGAAGTTCTTTGCAATCTCAAAATGTGGAATTCCTAAGAAACCATTACCTGATCTCATAGAACGAGCTTGATTTCCCAGTATTCTGGTACTAGCTCATAGGGACCAGTTGGCGATAGCCATGACACGTTCCAAAGCGACTTGGCCGATTCGAAATCGGCTTTCATTGAATTAAGATCTTGTTTTTTTTGGGCGGTCTACACGGTTATCGGGCACAAATTTCGCCAACAGTCGGATCATGCGGTGCCCTCTGGATTCGACGCAGACATGGGATGAGGCCCATGCTGGCTAGCTCCTCGTTGGTTCACTGGAACTGACGTGTTCACAGGATAGGGTAGCGGGTTTGCGTTTGTAGGCCCGCTACTACCTTTGAAGGAGCAAGCTATGGCAGAAGACTCAGGTATCAAAGAAAACTTGGCAAAAATCAAGAAGGCTCTCGCTGAATACGAGGGGCAATACAAAACCGGCGCGGTCATTCATCGGATCGTTACCGACGCTGCGCCAGGACTTGATATCCGCCAAGTTGTCGAAATGCCTACGGGCCCTGGAGCTCTAACGAAATTCATCGAAGCACATCTCAGCCCGTACGTGCAGCAAATTGGGCATCAAGGCGGGGATAAACTATACGGAATCGGCGAAGGCGTGGAAGCGCCTCCTGAAGTCGATGACCCAAATATCTGGAAGGCGTTTGTAAGCCCGAGCTCGATCAATCATCTCTTTGTGCGCTTGAGCGATGGCGTTCTGATAACATCCAAAGAACCTCAAATTGATGACAATCACAAGCGGATACAGCGTGCGAGTGATGCAGAGCACAGTCAAATCCGGGCTGAATTTGTAGATTCGCTGCCAGAAGAAGTGCGAGATGATCTGGGTACGAGTATTGAGGATGGAGCCTCGTATGACGACTTTATCACAAGCTTAAGAGCTGCCGGAAGAGCTGGCTCTTGGGGAAGATTCCGGAGAATAGCTTTTCGCCAGCTTCTCCTGCAAAGGCTTGAAAACGTGGGGCTCGATGAGAGTAGATGGGCTGCCGTTGCGCATCAGTTGATGGCTTCTCAGAATGCAATGTTCCAACAAGACGAGAAGGAAATTAGGACCGAAAGGGCGAATGCCGAAAAGGGCAGGAACGAAATCGTCCACCTGGGATCGAAGCCAAACCACGCCCTTAGCGACAAGCGCTTGTTTTTGCAGCAAATACTTGCCAACATGAGCAGTGATCATTTGAGAGCTATTCAGGTTCCGTTTGGCGCGGTCTTGGATGCGCTTGAGGGGCGAAGCTAAAAAGCTGAGATTGGCTGCCTGATGGCTGAGGCGAAAATCTTTGTTGTTACACCCGCAGAATATGCTGCCTCGTTTCGCGACCGCGTGGTCCGAGACGTGATCCCCTGTTACCGCAAGAATGTCGTAATCCTCGAAGACGAAGCATTCGGAATCGACAATGTCACTTTAGCCGCGAAGAAAGTCAGTGACCTAATCGATGATTCCGGTGCTGATCGCGAAGAAAGTCATCTGCTCATACTGAGAACGACCAGAACGTCCCATGAAAAACTCCGAAATCGCTGGGAAGAGGGTGGCAGCGAGCTTGCGAACTTCTATCTTCAGGAAAAGCAAAGGGTTCTGGATAAACTCGACCGCATACTCAAGAAACTCGGCTATCACTGGAGGACGTATGCCGAGACCCAGTTGGGGAAGTTTTTGGGCCAATGTACGCCATTGGACAAGTGGTGCGGACAGTTTTTCGAACTCGATATAGGTTACCTTGGTCGGCGCATAGCAATGCAACTCGAAGTAATTGGTTTTGATGATGGGGCACAGCCGTTTCGGCCTAAGTCACAAGATGCCTATGGGTTAAAGCTACTTCATTGTTACATTGATGATGGCGATCATGGGGGCAGCTGGATAAGTGTAAAGGATCAGCTCTCGCATGATTTACCGGAGGAAGCTGTCCATGGTATCAAGTTTGCTGAAGGACAAGTTATCGTTCCGGACGCCGAATTTGATGAAATCGTGATTTACGAGGACGGGCTGTGGAGCGGTAGTGAAACGATCAAGCGGCTGCGTGCCATCAAGGCAACGGATCTCAAAACTCCGATTCGGCTCAAATTTCTGGTCGCTACTGATTTTGGGTTACTTGTTGTCCGACAAGCAATCCGGGAGTTGGGACTGAGTGGAATTGTTTCCGTAGAAGCTGGTGAGGCACGCCTTGAGCGATTTCTTTCCTTAGCGCTGCCCGATGAAGAACAGTTTGGCAGGGGCATAGAGCCGGAAGAGTTCTTCAAGGGGTTGCACAAACACGTTGTTCAGGGCGTCTTTAGGACTCCGCAAGATTGGAGCGAGGACATTGATGACGCGCGAGCTGTCGCTAAGGATATTGGAAGGCAATTGGTCGCTCATTGGTTTAAAAAAAGTCGGCAAGATGACGACTATCTTGCGGGTGCTGAGAAGTTCTGCCTTGGTGGAGGAGGATTTGCATCGACATTGGCGTTTCAGAGAAGCGTTCCCAAGGTTTGTTTACCGCTACTTTGGTTGGCGGGGCCTGTGGAGGTTAATGGGAGAAAAGTTGAATGGCGTCCGCTTTTTCTGGACGCGAGGCGTGTCGACCCTGCACTACTCCTAGCAACGTAATGTCTAACGAGTAGTACAACTTTCTTGATCTCGCGATCTGGGTCCACACCCTTGACCCCCCACCCAAATCCAACTAAGGGCCCTCGCATCCGAGGCGCGCTTGGCGTGGCTTTGGGCAAATAGAGCTGAACATTGCCGGTTATGTCCCGGGGCTCCTCGCATCTGCGTGGGGCTCTTTTCTATTGGGGTAGAGCGTGAGGCGAGCGGCCCCGGATCAGGTCTGTGATGCAGAGCTGCGCTTCCCGGGGTTCGCATTTCTCGCGAAATGCTCGGGCGGCCGTCAAAGTAACCCGGTGCTCGAACGCATCCGGGTGGAGTGTTTCAGGCTCGTGCAGGTTTTCGCGCTGCGCTGTGTCGCAAGGGTACGCCCTTCGACAGGCGCAGGACTAGCGGTCGAGATGCACGATCCCGATGCAATCCATCCGGTGCCGGTAGCGCCATTCACGGGTGAAGGGTCTTTTCGTCCCATTCATCCGACTGCCCTGAGCCTGTCGAAGGGCTGCACTTCTTTTTGAGCCTCGCGCGGGGCCGGAAGAAAAAGCAGTCCTTCGACAGGCTCAGGACGGTCGGGGTTCGGGGGTTAAGTCCCCAACACCCACACAAACGGTGAAGAGAAACTATGCCGACTATTAACCAGCTTGTGCGCAAACCGCGCCAGCCGATTGTCAAGAAGAGCAAGTCTGCCGCGATGCAGTCCGCTCCGCAGAAGCGTGGTGTGTGCACCCGCGTCTACACGACGACTCCGAAGAAGCCGAACTCGGCACTGCGCAAGGTCGCGAAGATCCGTCTGACCAACCAGCGTGAAATCATCGCCTACATTCCGGGCGAAGGCCACAACTTGCAGGAACACTCCGTGGTGCTGATCCGCGGCGGCCGTGTGCGCGACCTTCCCGGTGTGCGTTACCACGTGCTGCGCGGCGTGCTCGACACGCAGGGCGTGAAGGACCGCAAGCAGAGCCGTTCGAAGTACGGCGCCAAGCGTCCGAAGTAAGCGGGTTTTTTCTCGTCGCCCCGCACGTGATGCGGGGTAGGGCTCACTTTCCCAGCGCGCCGCGTGAAAAAAGTAAGCCTTGGCCCGGATCAAGTCCGGGCTGACGAATTTGAGATTTTGGAGACAAGAAAATGTCACGTCGTCGTCGTCCCGAAAAGCGGGAAATCCTGCCTGATCCCAAGTTCGGTGATCAGGTGCTGTCAAAGTTCATGAACAACCTGATGCTGGACGGTAAGAAGGCCGTTGCCGAAGGTATCGTCTACACCGCGCTCGATACGGTGGAAGCCAAGGCGAAGACCAATCCGGTCGAGGTGTTCCACACCGCGCTCGACAATGTGAAGCCGCAGGTCGAAGTGCGCAGCCGCCGTGTCGGTGGTGCGACGTATCAGGTGCCGGTGGAAGTGCGTCCCGAACGTGCGCAGGCGCTGGCCATCCGCTGGCTCATCACCGCGGCGCGCGGCCGTGCCGAAACCACGATGTCGGCGCGTCTCTCGGGCGAACTGATGGATGCGGCCAACAACCGTGGCAACGCCGTCAAGAAGCGCGAAGACACGCACCGCATGGCGGACGCGAACCGCGCCTTCAGCCACTACCGCTGGTAAGCGGCGCTGGCACGGCGTGATGCTTGCAAGGCCGGGCTTTGGGGCCCGGTCTTCAAGCGGTCACACAATTGACTATATGGGGCGCGAGTTTTCGTCCCCCGCAAACCGTTAAGGAATTAACATGGCCCGCGAATATCCGCTGGAGCGTTATCGCAATATCGGCATCATGGCGCACATCGATGCCGGCAAAACCACCACGACCGAGCGTATCCTCTACTACACCGGCAAATCCTACAAGATCGGCGAAGTGCACGATGGCGCGGCGACGATGGACTGGATGGAGCAGGAGCAGGAGCGCGGGATCACGATCACGTCGGCTGCCACCACGACCTTCTGGACCGCAGAAGATCCGGCGATGGACCCGATGGCCTCGCCCGACGATCTGCGCGCGGATATGCCCAAGCACCGCATCAACATCATCGACACCCCCGGCCACGTGGACTTCACCATCGAAGTGGAACGTTCCCTGCGCGTGCTCGACGGCGCGGTTGCCGTGTTCGACGGCGTCGCCGGCGTGGAGCCGCAGTCCGAAACCGTATGGCGCCAGGCCGACAAGTACGGCGTGCCGCGGATGTGCTTCATCAACAAGTTGGACCGCACCGGTGCCGACTTCTACTACTGCGTGCAGTCGATCATCGACCGCCTCGGCGCGACGCCGCTGGTGTTGTATCTGCCGATTGGCGCAGAGAGCCAGCTGCAGGGCGTTGTTGACCTCGTCGGCAACCGCGCGATCATCTGGGAATCGGAAGGCCTGGGCGCTTCCTACAACCACTTCCCGATCCCCGATGACATGGCCGACAAGGCTGCCGAATATCGCGAGAAGCTGATCGAGACCGTTGTCGAACAGGACGACGAAGTCATGATGGAATATCTCGAAGGCAACATCCCCGATGTCGCAACGCTGAAGCGGCTGATCCGCAAGGGCACCATGGCGCGCGATTTCGTGCCCGTGATGTGCGGCTCGGCGTTCAAGAACAAGGGCGTGCAGCCCCTGCTCGATGCCGTTGTCGACTATATGCCGTCGCCGCTGGACGTGCCCGCGATCAAGGGCGTCCTGCCCGATAGCGATGTCGAGGACGAGCGTCCGTCGAGCGACGAGGCACCTTTCGCCGCGCTGGCCTTCAAGATCATGAACGACCCGTTCGTCGGCTCGCTCACCTTCACCCGCATCTATTCGGGCCGCCTGGCAAAGGGCACCGTGCTCAACTCGGTGAAGGACAAGAAGGAAAAGATCGGCCGCATGCTGCTGATGCACTCCAACAACCGCGAGGACATTGAAGAGGCATTCGCGGGCGATATCGTCGCGCTGGCGGGTATGAAGGATACCACCACCGGTGATACGCTGTGCGATCCGGCCAAGCCGATCATTCTGGAGCGGATGGAATTCCCCGAGCCGGTGATCGAGCTTTCGGTGGAACCCAAGACCAAGGCCGACCAGGAAAAGATGGGCGTCGCGCTCAACCGCCTGGCTGCCGAGGATCCCTCCTTCCGCGTCAGCACCGATCACGAATCCGGCCAGACGATCATCAAGGGCATGGGCGAGCTTCACCTCGACATCCTCGTTGATCGCATGAAGCGCGAATTCAAGGTCGAAGCCAATGTCGGCGCGCCGCAGGTGGCCTATCGCGAATCGCTCGCCCGTTCGGTGGATGTGGACTACACCCACAAAAAGCAGTCGGGTGGTTCGGGCCAGTTCGGCCGCGCGAAGGTGACGGTGGTTCCGGGCGAACGCGGCCAGGGTATCGTCTTCGAAGACGAAGTGAAGGGTGGTAACATTCCGAAGGAATATATCCCCGCCATCGAAAAGGGTATGCGCGAGCAGGCCGAAAGCGGCCATCTGGTCGGCTTCCCGATTATCGACTTCACCATCCGCCTGACCGACGGCGCCTATCACGATGTGGACTCGAGCGCGATCGCGTTCGAAATCTGCGGACGTGGCGCGATGCGGGAAGTGGCCGAAAAGGCCGGCATCAAGCTGCTTGAGCCGATCATGAAGGTGGAAGTCGTCACTCCGGAAGACTATCTGGGTGACGTCATCGGCGATCTCAACAGCCGTCGTGGCCAGATCCAGGGCACCGACACGCGCGGTAACGCACAGGCTGTCGAGGCGAATGTGCCGCTGGCCAATATGTTCGGTTACGTCAACGAATTGCGTTCGTTCACCCAGGGCCGTGCCCAGTATACGATGCAGTTCAGCCACTATGACGAAGTTCCGGCAAACGTGGCGCAAGAGGTCAAGGAGAAGCTTGCTTAACTTGGCAAGCAAGGCTAGGGGCGGCGCCTGTTTCAGCGGGTGCCGACTCTCTCCCCGCAGAAATTTCATTTTAGACAGAGGTTAAAAGAGAAAATGGCAAAGGCAAAATTCGAGCGGAACAAGCCGCACTGCAATATCGGCACCATTGGTCACGTCGACCACGGCAAGACCACGCTGACCGCTGCGATCACCAAGGTGATGGCCGAAGTCAACGGCGGTGAAGCGGTTGATTTCGCCAACATCGACAAGGCTCCCGAAGAGCGCGAGCGCGGCATCACCATTTCGACCGCACACGTCGAATATGAAACCGCTGCGCGTCACTACGCCCACGTCGACTGCCCGGGCCACGCTGACTATGTGAAGAACATGATCACCGGTGCCGCGCAGATGGACGGCGCGATCCTCGTGGTGAACGCAGCTGACGGCCCGATGCCGCAGACCCGTGAGCACATCCTGCTCGCCCGTCAGGTCGGCGTGCCGGCGCTGGTCGTGTACATGAACAAGGTTGATCAGGTCGACGACGAAGAAATTCTCGAACTGGTTGAGCTGGAAGTGCGCGAACTGCTGTCGAGCTATGATTTCGATGGCGACAACATTCCGATCGTCAAGGGTTCGGCTCTGGCCGCTCTCGAAGGCCGTGACGATAACATCGGCAAGGATTCGATCATTGCCCTGATGGAAGCCGTCGACGAGCACATCCCGCAGCCCGACCGTCCGGTTGACAAGCCCTTCCTGATGCCGATCGAAGACGTGTTCTCGATCTCGGGTCGTGGTACGGTTGTGACCGGCCGCGTGGAAACCGGCATTGTGAACGTTGGCGACGAAGTCGAAATCGTCGGCATCAAGGACACCTCTAAGACCACCGTGACCGGCGTCGAAATGTTCCGCAAGCTGCTCGATTCGGGCCAGGCTGGCGACAACATCGGTGCCCTGATCCGCGGTGTTGCGCGTGACGATGTCGAGCGTGGCCAGGTTCTGTGCAAGCCCGGTTCGGTTAGCCCGCACACCGAGTTCAGTGCAGAAGTCTACGTTCTGTCGAAGGATGAAGGCGGCCGTCACACGCCGTTCTTTGCCAACTATCGTCCGCAGTTCTACTTCCGTACGACCGACGTGACCGGCGAAGTGATCCTTCCCGAAGGCACCGAAATGGTGATGCCGGGCGACAACGTGACGATCAACGTCAAGCTGATCGCTCCGATCGCCATGGACGAAGGCCTGCGCTTCGCTATCCGCGAAGGCGGCCGCACCGTCGGCTCGGGCGTGGTCTCGAAGATCACCAACTAATTCACTGCCCCTCGGGGTATTGAAACGAGACCCGTCCTTCCCACTGGAAGGGCGGGTCTTCGCTTTTTTGGAAGCGCAATTTCCGCCCGGTGCCACAGCCGGGCAGGCTGGGGACGAAACCTTCAATTGAGGGGTTGCCAGATGGAGGTCCGCTCCGTATACGCGCCTCCGTACCGGACGAGATTCGTCTCGCCCGAAACGAAATTTACTGGGAAGGCCGCCCGCTGACGGGAAACCGGGCAGAGCGGGGCGAGCCTTTTTGTTTTGGGGTTTTGGCTATTGGGCCGGAATTCCTTGGCTCTTTCGCATTGGTAGTTGGAACATGGACGCACAGAATATCCGTATTCGCCTGAAGGCTTTCGATCACCGCGTGCTCGATCAGGCAACTGGCGAGATCGCTGACACTGCAAAGCGCACTGGCGCGCTTATTCGTGGTCCTATTCCGCTGCCGACGCGTATCGAGAAATTCACCGTGAACCGCGGCCCGCACGTCGACAAGAAGTCGCGCGAGCAGTTCGAGGTGCGCACCTACAAGCGGCTGCTCGATATCGTGCAGCCCAACGCCCAGACGGTCGATGCGTTGATGAAGCTCGACCTTGCTGCCGGTGTGAACGTGGAAATCAAGCTCGCGTAAGCGGGTGATGCTCCCGCCAAGGCGGGGGCGACAACGTCGGGTCGAACGTATCGGCCTGCGATCCCTGCTTCGGCCGGGATGGCGACACAAAGAGATACCGCCGGATTTATCCGGGCTGCGTCTCCCGTCTCGCTCGGATGGCCCGGTGGCCACGAGAGCATTTCAGCCCGGACGGGCGATGTATCGAACATTTCGGGCTGTCATGCACCTGGGGGATGGGCCTTCAGGTGCCTCTGTAAGGAGTTTGCGTGATGCGCACTGGCGTGATCGCTAAGAAAGTCGGGATGACCCGCATGTTCCAGGAGGATGGACGTCACGTTCCCGTGACCGTTCTTTCGCTGGAAGGGTGCCAGGTCACAGGCAATCGTACCGAAGAGCGTGACGGATATTGGTCCGTCCAGCTCGGCGCGGGCGTTGCCAAGCACAAGAATGTCAACAAGCCGCAGCGCGAAGCTTTCGCCAAGGCTGAAGTCGGCCTGAAGCAAAAGGTCGCCGAATTCCGGGTCGAGAATGCAGATGGCCTGCTTCCCGTTGGCGCGACGATTGCGGCGGACCACTTCGTCGCCGGCCAGATGGTCGACGTGACCGGTCACACGGTCGGTAAGGGCTTTGCCGGTGCCATGAAGCGTTGGGGCTTCGGTGGTCTGCGCGCATCGCACGGCGTTTCCATTTCGCACCGTTCGCACGGTTCGACGGGTAACCGCCAGGATCCGGGCAAGGTTTTCAAGAACAAGAAGATGGCCGGTCACATGGGTGACCGTCAGCGCACGCAGCAGAACCTCGAAGTGGTTCGCACCGATGCAGAGCGCGGCCTGATTTTCGTCAAGGGTTCCGTCCCCGGCGCGAAGAATGGCTGGCTGCTGGTGAAGGACGCGGTGAAGGTTGCCCTTCCCGAAGGTGTTCCGTTCCCCGGCGCGCTGCTCGATACCTCGGCGCCCGCTCCCGAAGCGGCTGCTCCGGTTGAACAGACCAACGTTTCCGATGCCGTTCCGGCGTCGGACGAAAACAAGGAGGGCTGATCCGTGAAGGTGAAGGTCCAGAAAATCGACGGCAAGGCCGCCGGCGACGTTGAGCTCAACGATGCCGTGTTCGGTGTGGAGCCGCGTGCCGATATCCTGCACCGCGTCGTGACGTGGCAGCTGGAAAGCCGCCGCGCGACCGCCCGTCCGACGCGCGAGCGTTCCGACGTTGCCCGCACCGGCAAGAAGTTCGGCAAGCAGAAGGGCTCCGGCGGCGCTCGCCACGGTGCCCGTTCGGCTCCGATCTTCATCGGCGGCGGCAAGGCCCACGGCGCGCGCAAGCGTGACTTCAACCCGTCGCTGAACAAGAAGATCCGCGCACTCGGCCTCAAGATGGCGCTGAGCACGAAGGCGAAGGACGGTCTGGTGATCGTTGACAGCCTGGAACTGAAGGACGCCAAGACCAAGGCGCTGGCTACAGCATTCGGCAAGAATGGCTGGAACGGCAAGGTACTGGTGATCGACGGTGAAAGCGTTGACGCGAGCTTCCGCAAGGCTTCGGGCAATCTGGTGGGCGTCAACGTCCTCCCGGCTGCCGGTGCCAATGTGTACGACATCCTCAACCACGACACGCTTGTCCTGACCAAGGATGCTGTCGCCAAGCTGGAGGCGCGTTTCGCCCTGGCGGGAGGTGCTAAGTAATGGCCAAGAAGCAAGCAATCGATGCGCGTCACTATGACGTGGTGCTGGCGCCGCACATCACCGAAAAGGCCACCCTGCTAAGTGAGAACAACGCAGTGGTCTTCAAGGTGGCGGGCGATGCGACCAAGCCGCAGATCAAGGAAGCCGTCGAGGCGATCTTTGATGTCAGCGTCACGGGCGTGAACACCCTCAACGTGAAGGGTAAGACAAAGCGTTGGAAGGGCAAGCCCTACAAGCGCAACGACCTGAAGAAGGCGATCGTTACCCTGAAGGACGGCGATTCCATCGACGTCACCAGCGGTATCTGAGGGGCTAGAGAGAAATGGCACTCAAGAACTACAAACCAACCAGCCCCGCGCGTCGCGCGCTGGTTCTCGTCGACAAGACTGGCCTCCACAAAGGTGGTCCGGTCAAGTCGCTGTCCAAGGGCATGACAAAGACCGGTGGCCGCAACAACAAGGGCCATGTTACCTCGCGCGGCAAGGGCGGCGGTAACAAGCAGAAGTACCGGTTCATCGACTTCAAGCGTCGCAAGTGGGACATTGAAGGCACCGTGGAGCGGTTGGAATACGACCCGAACCGCACCGCCTTCATCGCGCTGGTGAAGTATGATGACGGCGAACTCGCTTACATCATCGCGCCGAACCGTTTGGCTCCCGGTGACAAGATCGTCGCTGGTGAAAAGACCGACACCAAGCCGGGCAACGCCATGCTGCTGGGCCAGATGCCGGTCGGCACCATCTGCCACAATGTGGAGATGAAGCCGGGCAAGGGCGGGCAGATCGCCCGTTCGGCAGGCACCTATGTGCAGCTCGTCGGTCGTGACCGCGGGATGGTGATCGTCCGTCTCAACAGCGGCGAACAGCGTTACCTGCGCGCCGATTGCATGGGCACGGTTGGCTCGGTTTCGAACCCGGACAACCAGAACCAGAACCTGGGCAAGGCCGGTCGTCGCCGTCACATGGGCATCAAGCCTTTGACGCGCGGTGTCGCCAAGAACCCGGTTGACCACCCGCACGGTGGTGGTGAAGGCCGCACCAGCGGTGGCCGTCACCCGGTGACCCCGTGGGGCAAGCCGACAAAGGGCGCCCGTACCCGCAAGAACAAGTCGACGGACAAGATGATTATCCGTTCGCGTCACGCGAAGAAGAAGAGGTAAGGACTAATGGCACGTTCCGTCTGGAAAGGTCCGTTCGTCGATCTTCACCTGCTGAAGAAGGCGCAGGAAGCACAGGAAGCTGGCAACAGCAAGCCGATCAAGACCTGGTCGCGCCGTTCGACTGTGCTGCCTGATTTCGTTGGTCTGACGTTCAACGTCTACAATGGCCACAAATTCATCCCCGTCTCGGTGAGCGAAGAGATGGTTGGCCACAAGCTCGGTGAATTTGCGCCCACGCGCACCTTCCCCGGCCACGCCGCCGACAAGAAGGGCAAGCGATAATGGGCAAGGCGAAATCACCCCGCCGCGTCGCGGACAATGAAGCAATGGCTGTGGCAACCACGATCCGTGGTTCGGCGCAGAAGCTGAACCTTGTTGCTGCGCTGATCCGTGGCAAGAAGGCGGAAGAGGCGATGAACATCCTCTCTTTCTCCAAGCGCGCCATGGCACGTGACGCCAGCAAGGTGCTGGCTTCGGCCATCGCCAATGCGGAAAATAACCACGATCTCGACGTCGACGCGCTTGTCGTCGCCGAGGCGAGCGTCGGCAAGTCGGTTACCATGAAGCGGTTCGCCACGCGCGGTCGCGGCAAATCGACGCGCATCCTCAAGCCGTTCAGCCGGCTGCGGATCGTCGTGCGCGAGCAGGAGGAAGCGTAATGGGTCATAAGAGCAATCCGATTGGCCTGCGCCTGCAGATCAACCGTACTTGGGACAGCCGCTGGTACGCCGAAGGTGGCGAGTATGCGAAGCTGCTCAAGGAAGACATCGAGATCCGCAAGTTCATCACGAAGACCGTGCCGCAGGCTGCGATCTCGAAGATCGTGATCGAGCGTCCGGCCAAGCTGTGCCGCGTCTCGATCTATGCGGCACGCCCCGGCGTGATCATCGGCAAGAAGGGCGCAGATATCGAAAAGCTGCGTGGCCAACTGTCGAAGATCACTGCCAGCGAAGTGAAGCTGAACATCGTCGAAATCCGCAAGCCGGAAGTCGATGCCAAGCTCGTTGCGCAGGGCATTGCCGACCAGCTGATCCGTCGCGTGGCGTTCCGCCGGGCGATGAAGCGTGCGATGCAGTCTGCCATGCGTCTGGGTGCCGAAGGCATCAAGATCATGTGCGGCGGCCGCCTCGGCGGCGCAGAAATCGCCCGTGTTGAACAGTACCGCGAAGGCCGTGTGCCGCTGCACACACTGCGCGCCAACATCGATTATGCCGAAGCCGAGGCGCTGACCGCCTATGGCATCATCGGCATCAAGGTGTGGGTCTTCAAGGGCGAAATCCTGGGTCACGATCCGACGGCGCAAGACCGCCTGATGATGGAATCGCAGACGTCCGGCGTCCGTCCGGCACGTTGAGGTGAGTAGATAACATGCTGCAACCGAAGAAAACCAAGTACCGCAAGGCCTTCAAGGGCAAGATCCATGGCAACGCCAAGGGCGGTACCGATCTGAACTTTGGCTCCTATGGCCTCAAGGCTCTCGAGCCGGAGCGTATCACTGCGCGCCAGATCGAAGCCGCCCGTCGTGCGATCACGCGCCACATTCGCCGTCAGGGCCGTCTATGGATCCGCGTGTTCCCCGATGTGCCGGTGTCGAAGAAGCCTGCCGAAGTGCGTCAGGGTAAGGGCAAGGGCTCGATCGAATACTGGGCTGCTCGCGTGAAGCCGGGCCGCGTGCTGTTCGAGCTGGACGGCGTTCCCGGCCCGCTGGCCGCCGAAGCTTTCAGCCGTGCAGCCATGAAGCTGCCGATCAAGACCAAGGTTATCGCCCGTCTGGGTGACACCTCGCATCTTGGAGGAAACAAGTAATGGCTTCTATGGAAGACCTTCGTACGAAGACTGACGACCAGCTCGCAGAGCAGCTCGTTGCGCTCAAGAAAGAGCAGTTCAATCTGCGCTTCCAGGCTGCGACGAACCAGCTTGAAGGCCCCGCCCGCGTGAAGCAGGTGCGCCGCGAGATCGCGCAGATCAAGACGCTTCAGGGCGAACGCGCCACTGCAGCGGTCAAAGCATAAGGAGCAAACGATGCCGAAGCGTATTCTCACCGGTATTGTCACCTCCGACAAGACCGACAAGACTGTCACCGTGAATGTCGAACGCCGGGTGAAGCACCCGCTGTACGGCAAGATCATCAAGCGGTCGAAGAAGTATCATGCGCACGACGAGAAGAACGAATACGTCGTGGGTGACAAGGTTCGCATCGAGGAGACCAAACCGATCTCCAAGACCAAGACCTGGACGGTGATCGACCGTCTCGTCGCCAGCAAGGGGCAGGCTGTGGAAGCCAACCTCGATGTCGCAGAAGCCACTCCGGGTAACGCCGAGTAATTTGACGTTAGGAACTGCCGGGCCCCAGTCGATTTTGGGTGTCTCGGCAAGCCAATGAGAAGGAACCGGATCGATGATCCAGATGCAATCCAATCTCGACGTCGCGGACAATAGCGGCGCCAAGCGCGTCCAGTGCATCAAGGTACTGGGCGGCTCGAAGCGCCGGTTCGCGAGTGTCGGGGACGTGATCGTGGTTTCCGTAAAGGAAGCCCAGCCGCGTGCGCGTGTGAAAAAGGGTGACGTTCACCGTGCGGTGATCGTGCGTACCCGCAAGGATGTCCGCCGTCCCGATGGCAGCGTGATCCGTTTCGACAGCAATGCCGCGGTTCTCGTGAACAAGAACGAAGAGCCGATCGGCACGCGTATCTTCGGCCCGGTTGTCCGCGAACTGCGCGGCAAGGGCTTCATGAAGATCATCTCGCTCGCTCCGGAGGTGCTGTGATGGGCGCTGCAAAGATCAAGAAGGGTGACACTGTCGTCGTCTTGTCCGGCAAGGACAAAGGCCAGACCGGCACTGTCCAGCAGGTCATGCCGAAGGATGGCAAGGTGCTGGTGGAAGGCGTCAATGTGATGACCCGCCACCGCAAGCCGAGCCAGGCGAACCCGCAGGGCGGCATCGACCGCATTCCCGCTCCGCTTGCGATCTCCAAGGTCGCTATTGCCGATCCCAAGGATGGCAAGCCCACCCGCGTCCGTTTCCAAACGAAGGACGGCAAGAAGGTGCGCGTCGCTGTCAAGTCCGGGGAGACTATCGATGGCTGAGTATACCCCCCGCCTGAAGCAGAAGTACCAGGCTGAAATCGTGAAGGCGATGACCGAGAAGTTCGGTTACGCCAACCCGATGCAGGTGCCCAAGCTGGAAAAGATCACGCTCAACATGGGTGTGGGCGAAGCCAGCCAGGACAAGAAGAAGGTCCAGACGGCCGCTGAGGAAATGCAGCTGATTGCCGGCCAGAAGCCGGTGATTACCAAGGCCAAGAAGTCGATCGCCCAGTTCAAGCTGCGCGACGGCATGCCGATCGGCTGCAAGGTCAATCTGCGTCGTGACCGGATGTTCGAATTCCTCGATCGTCTGGTGACGATTGCGATGCCGCGCATCCGCGACTTCCGTGGCCTCAATCCGAATTCGTTCGATGGCAATGGCAATTACGCCATGGGCATCAAGGAGCAGATCATCTTCCCCGAGATCAGCTACGACAGGATCGAAAAGGTGCGTGGCATGGATATCATCGTCACCACCACCGCGAAGACCGATGAAGAAGCGCGCGAACTGCTGCGTCTCTTCGGTTTCCCCTTCCCGGCCGAGCAGGCCGAAGACAAGGAAGCGGCGTGAAGCCGCTTAGGAGAGCTTAAGTCCAATGGCGAAACTGAGTTCCATCAACAAGAACGAGAAGCGTAAGGCTCTCGTCAAGAAGTATGCCGCGAAATACGCGAAGCTGCAGGCAATTGCCGACGATGAGTCGCTCGATGATACCGAGCGTCTTATGGCGCGCCTGAAAATGGCCGAGCTGCCTCGTAATGCGAACCCGACGCGCGTTCGCAACCGCTGCAACACCACCGGCCGCCCGCGCGGCTATTACCGCAAGTTCGGCCTTTGCCGTATCGAACTCCGCGATCTCGCCAATAAGGGCATGATCCCGGGCGTGACCAAGTCGAGCTGGTGAGGAATTAGACTATGCCTCTGACCGATCCCCTGGGTGATATGCTCACCCGTATCCGCAACGGCCAGCAGGCGAAGAAGGACTCCGTCCTCTCGCCCGCGTCGAAGCTGCGTGCGAACGTGCTCGAAGTGCTCCAGCGCGAAGGCTACATCCGTGGCTACAGCGAAGACACCACCGGCAAGCATCCCGCGCTGCGGATTGAACTGAAGTATTTCGAGGGCGAGCCTGCGATCAAGCACATTGCCCGCGTGTCCAAGCCGGGCCGCCGCGTCTATTCGGGTTCGAAAGAACTGCCGATGGTGCGCAACGGCCTCGGCATCACCATCGTCTCGACGCCCAAGGGCGTGCTCTCGGATAACGAAGCGCGCAATGACAATGTCGGTGGTGAAGTGCTGGCGGAGGTGTTCTGATGAGCCGCATCGGTAAAAAGCCGGTCGCGATTCCGGCAGGTGTCACCGCCAAGGTCGAAAATGGCGTGCTGAGCGTGAAGGGCCCCAAGGGCGAGCTCTCCATGTCCATGTTCGATCTGATCGAATACAAGATCGAAGGCGAGGAAATCCAGGTCAACCCGATCAACAAGACCAAGCAGGCCCGCCAGTTCTGGGGCATGCAGCGCACGCTCGTGCAGAACCTGGTCGACGGGGTGAGCGAAGGTTTCGTGAAGGTGCTGGAAATCACCGGCGTCGGCTATCGTGCGCAGGCGCAGGGCAAGAAGTTGAAGCTTCAGCTCGGTTTCTCGCACGACATCGATCTCGATGTTCCCGAAGGCCTGACGGTCAACACGCCCGACCAGACCACGGTCGAAATTTCGGGCATCGACAAGCAGAAGGTCGGTCAGTTCGCTGCCGAGATCCGCGAATGGCGCAAGCCCGAGCCTTACAAGGGCAAGGGTGTGAAGTATCGCGGCGAATATATCTTCCGCAAGGAAGGAAAGAAGAAGTAAGATGGCAAAGCTTTCTCTCTTTGAACGTCGTCGTCGCCGCGTGCGCACCGCGCTGCGCAAGCGTGCCGGTGGCAAGCCGCGTCTGTCCGTGCACCGCACCGGTCAGCACATCTACGCGCAGATCATCGACGATGCCGATGGCCGCACCGTGGCTGCTGCCAACACGCTGGGTGGCAAGGGTGCCAATGTCGAAGCCGCTGCCAAGGTGGGCCAGGATATTGCCGCCGCTGCCAAGAAGGCCGGCGTGACCTCTGTCGTGTTCGATCGCGGCGGGTTCCTGTTCCATGGTCGCGTCAAGGCGCTGGCCGATGCCGCTCGCGAAGGCGGGCTGGAGTTCTGATGATGGCTGACGAAACCAACAACACCGAAGAAACCACTCCCGAAGCTGTGGTGGATAACGCGGGCGCCACGCCCACGCCGACCACTGCTGAGACCGAGGCTCACGCCAACCAGGACGCTGCTCAGGGTGACGAAGGTCGCGCCAGAGGTGCCCAGGGTCAGCGCGGTGGTCGCGGTGGCCGTGGCGACAATCGCGGCGGTGGTCGTGATGGCGGCAGGGGCCGCGGTCGGGATGACCGCCGTGGCCGCGATGGCGACGATGATGGCGGTGAAGAGCTGATTGAAAAGCTCGTCCACATCAACCGCGTCGCCAAGGTGGTGAAGGGCGGTAAGCGCTTCGGTTTCGCCGCGCTGGTCGTGGTGGGTGACGGCAAGGGCCGCGTCGGCTTCGGCCATGGCAAGGCCCGCGAAGTGCCCGAAGCGATCAACAAGGCAACCGCTGCTGCCAAGAAGAAGATGATCCGCGTTCCGCTCAAGGAAGGGCGCACGCTGCACCATGACGGCACCGGCCACTTCGGCGCAGGCCGCGTGGTTGTCCGCTCGGCACCTCCCGGCACCGGGATCATCGCCGGTGGCCCGATGCGCGCCGTGTTCGAAGCACTGGGCGTTGCGGACGTGGTGACCAAGTCGGTCGGCACCTCCAACCCCTACAACATGATCCGCGCCACTTTCGACGGTCTGGGCAACCAGTCTTCGCCGAAGTCGGTCGCACAGCGTCGCGGCAAGAAGATTGCCGACCTGCTGGGCCGTGGCGGCGCGAGCGAAGCCGAGGCGAAGGCCGACGCTGAAGCGATTGCGGAGTAATCGACATGGCAACTATCAAGATCAAGCAGATCGGTTCGCCGATCCGCCGTCCGGAGAACCAGCGCAAGATCCTGATCGGTCTTGGGCTGAACAAGATGCACAAGGTTGTCGAACGGCAGGATACCCCTGAAGTTCGCGGCGCGGTCGCCAAGATCTCGCACCTTGTGGAGATTGTGGACTGAACATGAGTGGCGGAAGGGAAACCGTCCCTTCCCGTCATTCCGGCGAAGGCCGGAATCCGGAATGCCCCGCGCGCGCATTCCAGGGCTAAGCAAATGGGCCCCGGCGTTCGCCGGGGTAAACTACAGCGAGTGCAAGACTATGAAACTGAATGACATCCGTGACAACGAAGGCGCCCGCAAGGGTCGCATTCGCGTCGGCCGTGGTATCGGCTCGGGCAAGGGCAAGACCGCCGGTCGCGGCCAGAAGGGCCAGAAGAGCCGTTCGGGCGTGTCGATCAAGGGCTTTGAAGGCGGCCAGATGCCGCTGCACATGCGCCTGCCGAAGCGCGGCTTCAACAACCCGTTCGGCAAGGATTATGCCGAAGTGAACCTCGGCCAGATCCAGAAGCTCGTCGACAATGGCAAGCTGGATGCCAAGGCCACCATCGATCATGCCGCGCTGAAGGCTGCTGGAGTTGCGCGCGGTGGCAAGGATGGCGTACGTCTGCTCGCCAAGGGCGAAATCACGGCCAAGTTGACTTTCCTCGTTGCCGGTGCGTCGAAGGGCGCGTTGGCTGCGGTCGAGAAGGCTGGCGGCAAGGTCGAGATTCTCGACAAGGGCAAGCCCGAGCACGAGAAGAAGGCCGAGCGCGCTGCGGCCAACAAGGCCAAGAAGGCCGGATAAAACCAAAAAACAGGGAGCGCGGGTTCGACATCGCGCCCGCGCCTCCCTATCTACCTCTCCTGAGCCGGGAGGGACCGGCGTCAACACCAGGATTACCCACGTATCATGGCTTCACGCGCCGATAATATTGCAAGCACGCTGAGCTTCGCCAACTTCTCCAAGGCGACCGAACTCAAGCAGCGTATCTGGTTCACCATCGGGGCACTGATCGTGTTCCGTTTCCTCAGCTTTGTGCCGCTGCCGGGTGTGAACCCCGCCGTGCTGGAAACGCTGTATGACCAGACGCGCGGCGGCATCCTCGATATGTTCAACATGTTCTCCGGCGGCTCGCTGGAGCGGATGAGCCTGATCGCGCTGGGCGTGATGCCATACATCACCGCGTCGATCGTGGTGCAGATGGCCGCAGCCCTGCATCCCTCGCTGATTGCCATCAAGAAAGAGGGCGAGGCGGGGCGCAAGAAGCTGAACCAGTATACCCGTTATGGCACGGTGTTCCTGTGCGCGATCCAGGGCTGGTTCCTCGCCAGCGGCCTCGAAGCCTATGGCGCGCAGAGCGGCTTGCAGGCGGTTGTGAACCCCGGTCTCATCTTCAAGGTGGTCGCGGTGATCAACCTTGTTGGCGGCACCATGTTCCTGCTGTGGCTGGGTGAGCAGGTGACGAGCCGCGGCATCGGCAATGGCGTGTCGCTGATCATTATGGCGGGCATTGTCGCGCAGTTCCCGACCTTTACCGCGAACCTTTTCGAAGGTGGCCGTTCGGGCTCGATCAGCGGCGTGGTGATCGGCTTGCTGATAGTGATGATCGTGGCGCTGATCCTCGTGATCTGCTTCTTCGAGCGCGCGCAGCGACGGCTGCTGATCCAGTATCCCAAGCGCGCGACGCAGCGCGGCGGGATGCAGGCAGACCGTTCGCACCTGCCGCTGAAGCTCAACACCGCCGGTGTGATCCCGCCGATCTTCGCCAGCTCGCTGCTGCTGCTGCCGCTGACGATCACGCAGTTCGCGGGCAATTCGATCGACCAGAGCACCACGACCGGGCAGGTTCTGCAATCGACGCTGCAATATCTGCAGCACGGACAGCCGCTCTATATGCTGCTCTACGCTATCGGCATCATGTTCTTCGCCTTCTTCTACACCGCCGTGGTGTTCAATCCGGAAGATACCGCGGACAATCTGAAGAAGAATGGCGGCTTCATTCCCGGTATTCGTCCTGGCAAGCGGACGGCGGAATATCTCGATTATGTGCTTACCCGCATTACCGTTGTCGGCGCGCTGTATCTGACGGTTGTCTGCGTGGTGCCCGAATACATGATTGCGCAGACGGGTATCCCGCTCTTCCTTGGCGGCACCAGCCTGTTGATCGTCGTCAACGTGACGGTGGACACGATCAGCCAGATCCAGTCGCACCTGCTCGCGCACCAGTATGGTGATCTCATCAAAAAGGCTAAGTTGAAGGGCCGGATGCGCTAGGCTAGCATCGCTGGCTTAACGAGAACGGGCCGAAAACTGTCGGGCCTATAGTGGACGGGGGTTCGGGTCACATCATGAACATCATTCTTCTCGGGCCTCCCGGCGCTGGCAAAGGCACGCAAGCGAACGTGCTGGTCGAGCATCACGGTATGCTCCAGCTGTCGACTGGCGATATGCTGCGCGAAACGCGCAAGGCGGATACCGAGCTGGGCCGCCGTGTGGCGGCGGTGATGGATGCAGGCGAGCTGGTCTCGGACGAGATCGTTTCTGCCATGATCGACACCAAGCTGGGCGAGATGGGCGACGATGTCGGCGCGATTTTCGACGGCTATCCGCGCACCGCAGCGCAGGCGCATTCGCTGGATGAAATCCTCGCAAAGCATGGCCGTAAGCTGGCCGTGGTGATCGAACTGGGGGTGGACGAGGACGCGTTGGTTGATCGCATCACCGGCCGCTTCACCTGCGCCAATTGCGGCGCGGGCTATCACGACCGCCACAAGCAGCCCGCCATCGCCGGCGTCTGCGACAAATGCGGCTCCACCGAATTCAAGCGCCGCCCTGATGATACCGAGGAAACCGTGCGCACGCGCATGGCCGAATACCGCGCCAAAACCGCACCGATCCTGCCGATCTACGAAGAACGCGGCATCGTGCAGCGGGTGGACGGCATGGCGGCGATCGGCGACGTGACAAAGGCGATTGAGAAGGTGCTCGCTTCGGCCTAAGAGGCTGGCGCGCTGCGCACGGGGTTCTCATCCGGAGCTCTGATTCAATCACGGGGGATTCATGTTCGGGCTCTGGCGATTGATTCTGGCGTTCGAAGTGGTGATCAACCACTTGTTCCTGATCCCGATCCTCGGGCCCTTCGCGGTCGTTTCCTTCTTCACCCTGTCCGGTTTTCTCATGACGATGATCATGCAGAAGACCTATGGTTACAGCGCCAAGGGGTTCGGCGCTTTCGCGCTCAACCGCGTGCTGCGGCTGCATCCCAATTTCTGGTATGCGGGCCTTGTATCGGTGATCTGTATTCTGGTGTTCGGCGAAGCGACGATGTCGTCGCTCAACGTCGCTTTCACCATGCCTGCCAACGGGTGGGAGTGGTTCCAGAACGTCAGCATGATCTATGCTGACCCCAATCCCATATCGGTGATCCCGCGCCTGTCCCCGCCGACATGGGCGCTGACCGTGGAATTGCTGTTTTACGCGCTGATCGGGCTGGGCCTGTCGCGCGACAAGCGGCTGACCTGGGTGTGGTTCCTCGCCAGTTTTGCCTACAATTGCACCGCCTATCTGCTCAATTGGGGTATGCTCAGCGTCTACGGTTCGCTGATCGGCGGCAGCCTGCCCTTTGCGGTTGGCGCGATGACCTATCACTACAAGGACTATCTCACCGCGCAGATCACCCGTTGGAAATGGACATTGCCGTCGCTGGTGCTGCTGCGCTGGGCGATCATGTTTGCGGTACTCGTGTTCACGATCCTCTATGGCCGCGACTGGTGGCGCGTGCGCGAGGTGTTCAACGGTTTGAACGCTTTCATGTCGGCCGGGATCATCATCTGCCTGCTCAATCTGAAGCTGGCTCCCAAATGGAAGAAGCTCGACACCCGTTTGGGTGACTTCTGCTATCCGGTTTATCTGCTCCACTGGCAGGCTGCGGCAATTGCCTCGATCGTGCTCTTCGGGCGCGGAGTGAAAGGGCCGCATCTTGAAGGGCTGATGAATTTCGGGCCGGCGATGGTCGTGCTTTTCCTGCTGTGCAGCGTTTCGGTCTACGGCATCGATCCGGCGGTGAGCAAAATCCGCGACAAGGTGCGGGCAAGGGCGGATGCGAAGGGCGCCGAGGATATTGTCCGGCAGGCCGGCGCGCCCTAGAACGGCGCGGGACAATTCGGAGGGAAAGCGATGCAGACGATAATGAACGCAGGCGCGCTGGCTTTGGCTTGCGCAATTGCAACCCCGGCAACAGCGCAAACCGTATCGGGCGATGCTGACGGGTTCGCCTCGTCCAACAGCGCCATCGTCGCCGCGCCGCGAGCCGAGGTTTGGCGCGAGCTGGTGCATCCGGAAAACTGGTGGGCGCACACATGGTCTGACAATCCGGCCAATCTGCGCCTTGAGGCCACAGCGGGCGGCTGCTTTTGCGAGACGATCCCCGCCACCGATGGCTGGCCCGCAGGCTCTGTCGAACATATGCGCGTGGTGATGGTGATCCCCGGCAGCGTGCTGCGGATGTCCGGCTCGCTTGGCCCGCTGCAATCCGAAGGTCTGGCAGGCACGCTGACCGTCACGCTGGCCGACGAAGGGGAGGGCACGCGTATCCAGTGGGATTACGTAACCGGCGGCCATTCGCGCATCGATCTGGAGATGCTCGCGCCGATTGTGGACAATGTGCAGCGCGAATTTCTGGGCGGTCTGGTTGGGCGTCTCGGCGGCGAATTGGACGAGGGCTAACGCCCGTTTTGACTAGCGCGCGACGCGGCGCTATAAGGGTTGGAACAAGACGGTCGCACGCAAGCGGGCAGTGGTTCTCCACCTGCGCGCTTTCGCCTGTTGACGTAGGCTGTGAATCACCCTATCTGCGCCGTTCATTCGTAGCATTGCGAGCAAATTTATAGATTGGCGGCAGCCTGTTGCGCGCCAATCTGCCAATTTGATTGTGAGCTGCGGTGGGTAACAGCGATGAGATAGGGGTGGCCCTTCCGATGCATCGGAATTTGCCTAAACCCCTGTGGAGCATGGAGATTTAAGTGGCTCGTATTGCCGGGGTAAATATCCCCACAAACAAGCGCGTGGTTATCGCGCTCACCTATATTCACGGTATCGGCCCCACGACGGCGCGCAAGATCGTCGACAAGCTGGGCATTGATCACGCGACTCGCGTGCAGGATCTGTCGGACGCCGAAGTGCTGCAGATTCGCGAAACCATTGATGCTGATCTCACGGTGGAAGGCGATTTGCGTCGCGACACCGCGATGAACATCAAGCGTCTGATGGACCTCGCCTGCTATCGTGGCTTGCGCCACCGCAAGGGCCTGCCGGTTCGCGGTCAGCGCACCCACACCAACGCCCGTACCCGCAAGGGCAAGGCCAAGCCGATCGCCGGCAAGAAGAAGTAAGCCGGGGATTTTCCCCCGCGCTTTTCCCTTCTCTTCGAGACACGAGGAACACAGACAATGGCACGCGAACCAGGCCGTATCCGGCGCCGCGACAAAAAGAACATCTCCAGCGGCGTCGCGCACGTCAATGCGAGCTTCAACAACACCATGGTGACGATCACCGATGCGCAGGGCAATGCCATCAGCTGGTCGAGCGCCGGCATGATGGGCTTCAAGGGCAGCCGCAAGTCGACGCCCTACGCCGCGCAGGTCGCCGCTGACGATGCTGGCAAGAAGGCCGCCGAACACGGCGTCCGCACGCTGGAAGTCGAAATCAAGGGCCCGGGTTCGGGCCGTGAAAGTGCTCTGCGCGCGCTGCAGGCGGTGGGTTTCACCATCACCAGCATCCGCGATGTGACGCCGATCCCGCACAACGGCGTTCGCCCGTCCAAGCGTCGTCGCGTCTGATCGAAGTCTGCCGCGTCGGGCAACCGGCCTGACGCACCCACAGTCATCGCATCGGCCGCGGCGGTTTTCGCACCCCGCGGCTTTTGCGCCACAAAACACCTTTAGGGGAAGTCCATGTCCGTCAATACCAAGAACTGGCAGGAACTGAAGAAGCCCAACTCTCTCGAAATCAAGGAAGGCACGGACAAGAAGCGCAAGGCGACTTTCGTTGCCGAACCGCTGGAGCGGGGCTACGGCCTGACGCTCGGCAACGCGCTGCGCCGCGTGCTCCTCGCCAGCCTGCAGGGCGCGGCCATTACCTCGATCAAGATCGAAAACGTGCTGCACGAATTCTCGTCGCTCGCCGGTGTGCGTGAAGACGTCACCGACATCGTGCTCAACGTGAAGCAGATCGCGCTCAAGATGGAAGGCGAAGGGCCCAAGCGCCTGCAGCTTTCCGCCACCGGTCCCGGCGAAGTCAAGGCCGGTGACATTGCCGTGTCGGGCGATATCGAAGTCCTCAACAAGGATCTCGTGATCTGCCATCTGGACGAAGGCGCCACGCTCAATATGGAGCTGACCGCCGACACCGGTAAGGGTTATGCCCCCGCCGTGGCCAACCGTCCGGTTGACGCGCCGATCGGCCTGATCCCGGTCGACAGCCTGTATTCGCCGATCAAGCAGGTTAGCTACAAGGTCGAGAACGCCCGTGTGGGTCAGGAACTCGACTTCGACAAGCTGAGCCTGACGGTCGAAACCGATGGCACGGTCACGCCGGAAGACGCGGTGGCTTATGCCGCGCGCATCCTGCAAGACCAGCTGACGCTGTTCGTCCACTTCGAAGACGGCATCCCGCAGCCGCAGGGCACCATGATCGGTGTGGCTGCAGAGCCGCAGGAATCGGACACCAACCAGCTCAACCGGTACCTGCTCAAGAAGGTCGACGAGCTGGAACTGTCGGTGCGTTCGGCCAACTGCCTCAAGAACGACAACATCATCTATATCGGCGATCTGGTGCAGAAGACCGAAGCCGAGATGCTGCGCACCCCGAATTTCGGCCGCAAGTCCTTGAACGAAATCAAGGAAGTGCTCTCCAGCATGGGCCTGCGCCTCGGCATGGACATCCCCGGATGGCCGCCCGAGAACATCGAAGAAATGGCCAAGAAGCTGGAGCAGGAACTGCTCGGCTAATAGCCAAACGGGGCATGGGCCGGCCCCCTTCTTCCGGCCTGCATCGGGCTACCTCATACGGGCCCCCTACGAACTGGAGTATAGAATAATGCGTCACGGTATTTCCGGCCGTAAGCTCAGCCGCAAGTCTCAGCACCGCACCGCCATGTTCCGCAACATGGCTGCCGCGTTGATCAAGCACGAGCAGATCACCACCACCACTGCCAAGGCGAAGGAACTGCGTCCTTACGTCGAGAAGCTGGTAACGCTCGCCAAGCGTGGCGGGCTGTCGAACCGTCGTCTGGCGCAGAGCCGCCTGATGGACGAAACGCAGCTGAAGAAGCTGTTCGACGTTCTGGCAGAGCGTTATGCCGACCGCGAAGGCGGCTACACCCGCATCATCAAGGCCGGCTACCGCGCCTCGGACGCTGCCCCCATCGCGATCATCGAACTCGTCGACCGTGACGAAGAGGCGAAGGGTCAGGACAGCGGCCCCGATATGAGCGAGATGGACGAGTACGAAGCCGCCTAAGCGTTTCGGGAGAGGACGAAAGGGGCCGTCGGACACGATCCGGCGGCCCTTTTCTTTTGCGCGAATGCTGGCAGAGTGCGCGGCATGATCCGCACGACAATGCTCGCAGCCGCCACGCTGCTCTTCGCCGCTCCCGCCACTGCGCAGAGCCTCTCGCAAAGCGATCTCCAAAGCCGCTATGACCGCGCGCTGGCGGCGGGATACAAGGCGATGTTCCTGTGCAGTGCTATTGCGAATGCGGAGCGCAACGGGGCCACCCGCACGCCCGAAAGCGTGATGGAGTGGGAGCTTGCGGGAATTCAGTCGCCGTTGAACGGGATTGTGGAGGAACTCCCTTATGAGATCGTTCGGGCGGAAGATCGACGCATCAGTCACGTGTCAGTTGAGTGGGCGGAAAATTCACTCCCACGGTTTGCACGCCATGATCCCGACAATGGATGTGTTGTCTTGCCGATTTGGGCTGATGAGCCGGTGAATAACAGATGGTTCGCGCCGAATGAGCGGATAATTGTCTACTCAGCCGATTATTCATTCGAAGATACAATGTACGAAATTGGCGACGCGGCTTTCGACGGCTCAACCTATGGGGCCGATTCCCGCACTACATCGGTGATCGTGATTTTGAACGGTGAAACGGAGCTCGTGCTTAGGGCGTCTGGTTTTCGTTCCAGCCCCGTCCCGCAGCGCACTTGGTCGGTCGCAAAGAGCATTGCGGCAACGTTGATCGGTGCAGCGGTCTATCGCGGAGATGCTGATGTAAGCGACAGCGCCGGTCTAGGCGAAAATCGTGGTGATCCTCGCCACGAGATTACGATTGACCAATTGCTGCGAATGGCGAGCGGGCGATACTCGGACACAGCGGGAAACCGCACGGATGCGCTTTATTTCGGTGGGGCAACTGTCGATGAAGTCGCACTGGATTGGCCGCTCGTGAATGAGCCGGGAACAGTCTTCCGTTATGCGAATAACGACACTCTGGCTGCCATTCAGGCAATCGAACATACGTTTGACGACCACCCTCCCGCTGATCTTTTTGACGCAATTGGCATGGATTATGCGGTGGCCGAGACGGATTGGCGCGGCAATTACATCCTCTCAAGTCAAGTTTGGGCGACTGATTGGGATCTAGCCATTCTTGGCCAGCTCTACCTCAACGATGGCGTCCTGCCGGACGGCACACGCATCCTGCCTGAAGGTTGGGTGGAGTATGTCTCCACCCCCTCCGGCCCGCAGCCCGAAGGCAATGGCTGGGGGTATGGCGCAGGCTGGTGGCTGATGAACAATAGCGAGGGCATCCCGTCCGACACCATCGTCGCGGCGGGCAATCGCGGGCAGTATATTGTCGTCATTCCAAGCCGCGATGTCGTGATCGTGCGGCGCGGGGAAGACCCGGCGGGTGGCTCGGGGTTTGATATCGAGGCCTTCACCCGCGATGTGCTGGCGGCCTTGGGGGAATAGGCCTTCCCTCAATTCCGCTCATGCTGAGCTTGTCGAAGCATCGCTCTTTCTTCTGGCGCAGGTCCACACGTGAAGGCCAACCCTTCGACAAGCTCAGGGTGAGCGGGAAGTAGGGGATGTGCGTTGGACGAGCTTGCATCGCACCCGTTTCATCGCCAACTATACCGCGCAACTACGGACCACACATCTACCCCATGAGGCCCAATGAACCGTCATCTTCTCGCCGCCGTTGCGGCTGTCGCCATTATCGCTCCGGCTGCTAACGCGCAGGATATGAGCGCGCCCGCTTATCCCGAAACCCGCACGGGCGATGTCGTGGAAACGATCTTTGGCGAGGAGGTGGCCGATCCCTATCGCTGGCTTGAAGATGATGTGCGCAACAACCCCGAAGTCGCCGCCTGGGTAGAGGCGCAAAACGCTGTCACCGATGCCTATCTCGAAAATCTGCCGATGCAGGACTACTTCAACACCCGCATAGCCGAGCTGACCGATTACGAGCGCATGGGCATTCCGGTGGCGCGCGGCAACCGCTATTTCTTCACCCGCAATACCGGCCTGCAAAACCAGTCGCCGCTCTATTATCAGGACGGGCTGGATGGCGAACCGCAGCTGCTGATCGACCCGAACGCGTGGGCCGACGATGGCGCAACCGCGCTCGGCGGCTGGGTGCCTTCGCCCGATGGCACGAAGCTGCTCTACAGCGTGCAGGATGGCGGCACCGACTGGCGCATCGTGCGCGTGCTCGATGTGGCGACGGGCGAACATATCGGCGACGAGATTCGCTGGGTGAAATTCTCCGGCCTCAGCTGGGTCGGCAATGAAGGCTTCACCTATTCGCGCTTCCCTGAGCCGGAGGAGGGCGAGGACTTCCAGGCGCTCAATTACAACCAGGCGGTGTATTACCACACGCTAGGCACTGACCAATCCGCCGACCAGCTGGTTTTCTCTACCCCCGACTATCCCGAACGCGGCCACGGCGCGGGTGTGACCGATGATGATCGGTGGATGGCAATCGTCTCCTCCACCGGCACCGATTCGCGATACGAAATCCACATGATCGACCTCGAAGCGCGCGAGACCAATGGCTGGGAAGCGATCCCGCTCGTCACCGGCTTCGAGCATAGCTGGAACCTGATCGAAAGCGTCGGCTCCACGCTTTACTTCACCACCAATATGGACGCGCCGCTCTATCGCATCGTGTCCATCGACATGGACAATATCGCCGCAGGTTGGACCGAAATCGTCCCCGAACGCGAGCAGCCGATCAACGGCGCGTCGATGGTCGGCGGGCATCTGATTGTCGAATATCTGGAGGATGCTTCCTCCAGCGCCTATGTGATGACCCTCGCAGGCGAGCTGGTGCGCGAGATCGAATTTGCCGGCCTCGGCAGCGCGGGCGGCTTCGGCGGTTCGCCGACCGAGAGCGAGACTTTCTACAGCTTCTCCAGCTTCAACCGTCCGGGCACGATCTACCGCTATGATGTGGCGACGGGCGCAACGAGCACGTTTGCCGCGCCCGAAGTCAGCTTCGACCCGGAGAATTTCGTGGTCGAGCAGCAATTCTACGAAAGCCGCGATGGCACGCGGGTGCCGATGTTCCTCGTGCGCCGTGCCGATGTGGCGGCGAGCGGGGAGGCGGTGCCGACGCTGCTGTATGGTTATGGCGGGTTCGACATCTCGCTCACTCCCGGCTTCTCGCCCAGCCGCCTGGCATGGGTCGAGGCGGGCGGTGCCTTCGTTATGGCCAATATCCGTGGCGGCGGTGAATATGGCCGCGCCTGGCACGATGGCGGCCGCCGCGCGAACAAGCAGAACGTGTTCGACGATTTCATCGCTGCGGGTGAGCATCTGATCGCGCAAGGCATCACGCCGGAAGACGGGCTCGCGATCCAGGGCGGCTCCAACGGCGGATTGCTGGTGGGCGCGGTGGTCAACCAGCGGCCCGATCTGTTCGCGGCGGGCAATGCTGCGGTGGGCGTGATGGATATGCTGCGTTTCGACCAGTTTACCGCTGGCCGCTATTGGGTGGACGATTACGGCTATCCCGACCGCGAGGAAGACTGGCGCATCCTGCGCGCCTATTCGCCCTATCACAATATCCAGCCGGGCACCGAATATCCCGCGCTGCTGGTGACGACGGCGGACACCGATGACCGCGTGGTGCCGGGGCACAGCTTCAAATACACTGCGGCTTTGCAGGCAGCTGGTCTGGGCGAGCGGCCGCAACTGATCCGGATTGAAACCCGCGCAGGCCACGGATCGGGCAAACCGACTGACAAGGCGATCGAGGAAGCGGCGGATATTCTGAGCTTCCTGGGCTATTGGACGGGGCTGCAAGCGCCCGAGTAGGGCTGGTTTGGGCATTCAGGAAATGACCTTGTTTCCTGAATGCCAGCCAACCGGCGAGTTCAGACTCGGCTCAAGGGCGATTCGGTAGACCCCTTTATATCGATGGCAAGGGTGCCGTCGGTCACTGAAGGAGAAGCCTTATGAAAACCATGTCCAAAGCCTTGGCCAAGGGTGCGTTCGCCACTGTTGCGGCCGGCGCCATGGCCGCGGCAGCTCCCGCCGCAGCGCAGGATCGCCATCATGATCGTGATGACGGACTGTCCGCAGGCGAGGTGATCGCCGGCGCGGTTATTCTCGGCGGTCTTGCCGCTGTCATCCTGTCCGGGGACGATGATGATGATCGGCGCTACCGCGACGATGACCGTTATCGCGACAGCGACTACCGTTACCGCGACAATGATTACCGTTCGCGCGATCGGGACTATCGTTACAATGATCGCGATTACCGCGATGACCGGCGGGGCTACGATCGCGGCCTGAATGCGCGGAGCGCGGTCGAGCGTTGCGTCGAAGCAGCCGAACGCCGTGCCCAGCGTTACTCCGGTGCCCGCGCCGAGGTCTACGAAATCTACGATGTTGACCGCGAGCGCGGTGGCTTCGAGGTGAAGGGCCGGATCGCGGTGCGCGACGGCTGGGGCAATAACTACCGTCGTGGCAATCGCAATGACGGCTGGGAAGAAGGCCGCTTCGAATGCGACGTCAGCCGTGACGGGCGGATTTCGGAACTCGACTTCAGCGGCATCCGCGGCCTCTAAACAGGCGACATGAAAAAATGGGCGGTTCAGGCTGGTGTCAGCCTGGGCCGCCTAGTCGTGCGCGCAGAGTATCGCAAACAGGGGAAAGGTCGCATGGCCCTCGTCAAGTTTCGTCTGGTTGGTTTTGCCGCTTTCGCAGGCGCTCTCGTGATCAGCGCGGTTCCGGCGCAAGCCGCCGAAGTGCCCGCTACAGAGGGCGCAGCCGCGCTGACAGCTACGCTGGCGGATAGCGGCGTGACCGGCTCCGAATGGAACGCCTATGCCGATCCGTGGACGCGCCGCTATCGCCGCCGCCATGACCGGCGCGGGGTCGATCTGGGCGATGTGGTGACGGGTGTTCTGATCCTCGGCGCGCTGGCGACGATTGTTGATGCGACCGATGGCGATGATAGCCGGCGCGACCGGCGGGATCGTGATTACGACCGGGATTACGATTACGAGCGGGATCGCGATGCGGATCGCCGCAGCCGTGATCGTAATAGCGACTACGAAAGCACTGGCATCGCCAATGCTGCCGATATGTGCGTGGAGCAGGTCGAGCGTGGGGATGCGCGGGTCGATTATGTTGCCAGCGCGCGGCGCACCGCCGATGGCTGGCGCGTCGAAGGCGTGCTGACCAGCGGCGAAGGCTGGAATTGCTGGATCGACAATGACGGGCGCATCCGCAGCGTCGATTTCGGCGGCGAGGACTATTCGCAGGGGCAAGCATCGGCCTCGGCTGGCACGCAATGGAGCGATGCCGACTATGCCCGCGCCCGCGCGGCGACGGTCACGCCGGCGGAGAGCGAATACACCTATCGCCGCGGCGATGCGCCGCTGGTGCCCGAAGAGGCAGACGGCCCGCAGCCTGCCTATCCCGGAGGCCCGCTGCCCGGCGAGGAGGATTACGAGGCCAGTTACGAAGAGGGTTACGAAACCGCCCGCGCCGATCTCGACTAAGGTCTCGCCTCAGGCCTCGCGTGAATAGGCGGGGAGGCCCAGCTTGAAGCGGATTGCGGCGGCGCGCAGAATGAAACCTGCCAGCCCGGCGACGATCCACACCGGCTCGCGCGACAGGCCCAACGCGTCTCCCAGCACGCAGAGCAGTGCGGAAAGCGCCGCGGCGGTCACGTAAAGCTCTGGCCCCATGATGATCGACGGCCTGCCCGCCACCACGTCGCGGATAATGCCGCCCACGCAGCCGGTCACCACGCCCATCATCACCGCCGGAACGGGCGGGACGCCATAACTCAGCGCCTTGGCCGCACCCAGCACCGCATAGGCGGTAAGCCCCAGCCCGTCCGCATATTCCAGCAGCTTTCCGTCCCACCACCGCGTTGGCGTGAACCAGGCGAGCAGCGCGGTGGAAAAGCACACCAGCGCGATCCACGGGTCGCGAATCCAGAACACCGGCGCATCTATCAGCAGATCGCGCACCGTTCCGCCGCCCACGCCGGTGAAGAGCGCGAAGAACACCATCGTGACGAAAGTCTGCCGTTCCTTGGCGGCGAGCAAAGCGCCGGACAATGCAAATATCGCCACGCCGACGATGTCGAGCACATCGAGCAGCGGGGTGAGAATTTGCGGGGTCATGTCAGGCCCCTGATCCGCGATTTGCGTCGCCGGAACATCAGCACGCAGCCGAGCAGCGATCCGATCACGCCCAAGGCAGCGAACAGGATCAGGATCGGGTGGCTGGTATCCTCGCGGGTTTGCAGATCCATGATGTGCAGGCCCCACATAAAATCGAACACCCGCCACCAGCGCGTGCGGATGGCAGCGATTTCGCCTGTGGTCCGATCAATATAGATATGCGTCCCGTCCTCCAAAGTCGCCCGCCAGGTGGGAACGGGTCGGCGGAAATCGAACGGCGGGTTGTCCGCTCCAAAGGCTTCGAAAGCCACCGTATTGTCGCCGCCAATGATGCGTTCGGCCACCAGCGCGCGGGCATAGGCCTCGTCCGCCTCCGCGATGGCAGCGCCGGTGCCATCGGCGGCGTAGCGGGCGGTGTTGCCTTCTGCATCGGTGACGAACCACACGGGCCTGTCCCCCTGCATTACGGCGCGCAACTCCATCGATCCCGCATCGGGGATGTCTGGCAAAACGAGTTGGGCGGGCAAGGGAGCCTGTTCGATCTCGACGCGCAAATGGTTGCCGCGCACTTCCTCGATAGGGGTGATGACCATTACAAGGCCGGTCACCGTCCACATCAGCACCGGCACACCGACCAGCCAGCCGAGCCAGATGTGCCATTTGGCGAACAGTCGCATGAGTTTGGAGCGGGTCATCATTTTCCTTGTCATTGCGAGGCGACAAAGTCGCCGTGGCAATCCAGTCCAAGCGTTGTTGCTGGAGTGCCGCGTCGCTGCGCTCCTCGCAATGACGAAATTTCTGGCGCTAGTCCTTCGCGAACAGCTGCGCGCGGTCGGCGAAGGCTTTCATCTCGATCGCATTGCCTGCCGGATCGCGGAAGAACATCGTCGCCTGCTCGCCCGCCTGGCCTTTGAAGCGGATGGTCGGCTCCATCACGAAGCGGGTTCCGGCGGCGGCGAGGCGGCCCGCAAGTTCCTGCCATTGCGCCATATCGAGCACCACGCCGAAATGCGGCACCGGCACGTCATGTCCGTCCACCGCATTGCTCGCGCGGTCGCCCGCCGCGCCCGAGAGATGGGCGACGATCTGGTGGCCGTAGAAGTCGAAATCGATCCAGTGGTCGGAGGATCGCCCCTCCGCGCAGCCCATCACGCCGCCCCAGAAAGCGCGGGCCGCGTCCAGATCATCGACCGGAAAAGCGAGGTGAAAGGGAGGCATGGTGGTCATCGCTGCGGAACCTTCTTCAAACCGAGTGCGAGGCCGAATCCGATGATCGGCGCTGCGCCATAACCGATCAGCGGGGTCGGGTAACTGTTCATCATCGCCATGATCGCAAAGCCGAACAGCGCGCCCGCCAGCGCAAAACGCTTCTCGCGGCTGAGATGGCTGGCGAACAGGATCAGCGCGAAACTGGCTGCCAGCGCGGCGGCCAGCAGCAAAGCGAGCGCGACGTTCTGCTCTGCCGCCTGCACCAGCACCCGCTCGACAAAGGGCTGCGGCGGAACTTCACCGCGCACCGCCATCACCAGCGAGGCGAAGAAGCCGATCACCACTACGCCGCCCATGCGCCAGTCCTTGGTCACGTGGTGGATGCCGATGGCGGCAAAGGTGATGGCAAAGCCGGTCGCGGCATCGGGCTGGAAATAGGCGGCGAGGAGCGCAGCGAAGAGGATCGGCGCGCCCAGCTTGCGGTTGCGCGCGGCCAGCACGGCGAGCGGGGGCAGAGCGATCATGCCGGTATGCAAGCCCAGCGGCCCGATCTGCACCCAGCGCTTCACGTCCTGCCCCGTCACCGAATTGACCGCTTCTCCCGCGGTCAGCGGCAGCAGCATGACCAGCAGCAACACGATGGCGAGGATATGGCGGCTCGGCGGCGTATGCGGCCCGCGACCCACGGCCACCCACAGCGCCATGACGGCGAGGACGGCCAGATTGGTGAGCGCGTAATGCGACGGCGCGCCGCCGATGCTCATCCACACCGCGCCCGCGACAACGGGAACCGCCAGCGCCGCGATGGCGGGGAGGCGGTTCCGCAACAGCTGCATCACATATGGATCGGCTTGCCCTGCACGCCCATTGCCGCCTCTTTCAAGGCTTCGGCATGGGTCGGGTGGGCGTGGCAGGTATAGGCGATGTCTTCAGAGGTCGCACCGAATTCCATCGCGAGTGCGGCTTCGGCGATCATTGTCCCGGCAACCGAGGCAATCGCCCACACGCCCAGCACGCGGTCGCTCTCAGCTTCGGCGATGACTTTCACAAAACCGTCGGGCTCGTGATTGGTCTTCGCGCGGCTGTTGGCCGCCATCGGGAACTTGAACGCTTTCACCTTCGCCTTGTCGCCGCCCATTTTGGCGATGGCCTGTTCCTCGGTCAGGCCGACACCGGCGATCTCGGGGAGAGTGTAGACGACGCTGGGGATTACATCGTGGTTCACAATGCCCGTCTCGCCTGCGATCCATTCGGCGACCGCGATACCTTCATCCTCGGCCTTGTGCGCCAGCATGGGGCCGGGGACGCAATCGCCGATGGCGCGCACGCCAGCGACAGCGGTGCGGAATTCGTGGTCGATTTCGATCTGGCCGCGTGCGTTTGTTTCCAGCCCGATATTCTCAAGGCCCAGCCCATCGGTATTGGGCTTGCGGCCGATCGAGACGAGCACGCAATCGGCTTCCATCGTTTCTGCATCACCGCCCGCAGCGGCTTCGAGCGTCAGCGTCGCGGTCTTGCCCTTCACGGATACGCCGGTGACTTTGGTGGAGAGCTTGAATTCAATGCCCTGCTTCTTGAAAATGCGCTGCGATTCCTTGCGCACATCGGCATCCATGCCGGGCAGGATCTGGTCGAGATATTCGACGCAAGTGACCTTCGCGCCGAGCCGACGCCAGACCGAGCCCAGCTCCAGCCCGATCACGCCGCCGCCGATCACGACCATGTGGCCGGGGACTTTCTCCAGCTCCAGCGCACCAGTGGAATCGACCACGACGCCCTTGGCATTGTCGACCTCGACGCCGGGCAGCGGCGTGACCGAGGAGCCGGTGGCGATGACGATTTCCCTCGCGGTGACGGTCTCGCCGCCCACATCGACCGTGTGCGCATCCACGAAGCGCGCATGGCCCTTCTTCCAGTCGACCTTGTTCTTCTTGAACAGGAATTCGATGCCTTTGGTCAGCCCGTTCACCGCATCGAGCCGCTGGCCGTGCAGCTTCTCCATGTTGAGCTTTGGTGTGACCTCGATGCCCATTTCCGCCATCGTGCCATTCGCCGCCGCGTCGAAATATTCGGATGCGTGGAGCATGGCCTTCGACGGAATACAGCCGACATTGAGGCAGGTGCCGCCCAGCGTCTCGCGGCTTTCGGCGCAAGCGGTCTTCAGCCCGAGCTGCGCCGCGCGGATAGCCGCGACATAGCCGCCGGGGCCGGCACCGATAATGAGGACGTCGTAATCGTAGGAGTGATCGGCCACGTTATTGCTCCGTTGGCGTCGCGTCGGCAGAGGCTTCTGCCGCAGGTGCGGCACTTGTCGCACATTCATTGACAATGGTTTCGATATTCTCGCGGCTGATGTCGTCCGCTGTCAGGTCAGGATCGTTCAGGAACGCATCGGCGCTGCATTCGCAAACCCCCGCGACCCGGTCTGCCACGATCCCTGCGCTTTGCGACATTTCCTGGCATTGCAGGACGACGGCATTGCGGATTTCCGCCTCCACCGCATCGCCCGCCATCTGCGTGGCGGCATCGCAGCCGGTGAGCGCTAAGGCTGCAGCGGCAAGGAGAGTCATTTGCTTCAGCACGGGCCGGGTTCCTTTATCGCACATCACAGATCGATCAGCATCCGCATCGGATCCTCGATCGCTTCCTTCATGATCTTGAGCGCAGTCACTGCCTCGCGCCCGTCGATGATGCGGTGATCGTAGCTCAGCGCGAGATACATCATCGGGCGCACCACAACCTCGCCATTACGGACGACAGGGCGATCTTCAATCCGGTGCAGGCCAAGCACAGCAGACTGCGGCGGGTTGATGATCGGGGTCGACATCAGCGATCCGAACACGCCGCCATTGGAAATGGTGAATGTGCCGCCGGTCATGTCTTCCATCGTAAGCGTGCCTTCCTTGGCGCGCTTGCCGAAATCGGCGATGGCGAGTTCGATCTCGGCAAAGCTCATCGCATCGACGCTGCGCACGACCGGAACCACCAGACCATTGGGCGCGCTGACGGCCACCGACAGGTCGACATAGTCGTGATACACGATCTCGTCCCCGTCGATATAGGCGTTGACTGCCGGAACGTCTTTCAACGCCAGCGCGGCGGCTTTGGCGAAGAACGACATGAAGCCCAGCTTGATGCCGTGCTTCTTGGCGAACACGTCCTTATAGGCCTCGCGCGCTGCGATTACGGCGGTCATGTCGCAATCATTGAAGGTGGTGAGCAGCGCGGCATTGTCCTGCGCGCTTTTCAGCCGCTTGGCGATGGTCTGGCGCATCCGCGTCATTTTGACGCGCTCCTCGCGGCGTTCACCCTTTGCCGAAGCAGGGGCGGGCGCGGGAGCGGGTGCGGGTGCGGGTGCGGGTGCGCTTGCCGGAGCAGCACTGCCCGCGCTTTTCGCTTGGGCGGCGGCGATCACGTCTTCCTTGGTCAGGCGGCCGTCTTTGCCGCTGCCCTTGATCGTGGTGGGATCGACCCCGTGTTCGATCACCGCACGGCGCACGGCAGGCGACATGGTGAGCGAGGGATCGACCGCAGCGGTGTCGTCAGCTTCGCTCTTCGCGGCGCTTCCGGCATCGGCAGGCTTGGCAGCAGCAGCAGGGGCAGCGGCGGGTTTGGCAGCCGCGCCGCCTTCTTCAACAATCGCGATAATCGCGCCGACTTCCACTGTGTCGCCCACGCCGACCTTGTGTTCGCCGAGCACTCCGGCGACAGGCGAGGGGACTTCGACCGCGACCTTGTCGGTTTCGAGGCTGGCAATAGGCTCGTCAGCGGCGACCGCATCGCCGGGCTGCTTCAGCCATTCGCCAAGAGTGGCCTCGGTAACGCTTTCGCCGAGAGTGGGAACTTTAACTTCGGTTGCCATGTGACTGTTTTCCTTGGCGTCCTGTGATTATTTCTTGGCGCGCTTGGCATTGCCGGAGACGCGCCCCGACAGGCCCAGCGCATCGGCGATGAGCGCATCCTGCTGTTCGACATGGCGCCTTGCAAGTCCGGTGGCGGGGGATGCGGCTTCGTCGCGGCCCGCGTAAACCGGGCGCATACCCTTGTGCCCGGCGGCGGTCAGCGCGTCCTCGATGCGGTTCTGCACGAAGAACCACGCACCATTATTGTGCGGTTCTTCCTGACACCAGACGACCTCTTGCAGATTGCCCATCCGCTTGAGGCGCACGGCGAGCGGTTCGCCGGGGAAGGGGTAAAGCTGCTCGATCCGCACGATGGAGACATCGTCCAGACCTTCGGCATTGCGCTTTTCCATCAGATCGAAAGCGACTTTGCCGCTGCAAAGCACAAGGCGGCGCACCTTGGCATCGGCAATGTCCTTGCGGTCCGAAAGGATGCGCTTGAAGCTGCTGCCGTTGAGGAAGTCGCTCGTTGCCGATTTTGCCTCCGGGTGCCGCAGCAGGCTCTTGGGCGACATAATGACCAGCGGCTTGCGGAACGGGCGCATCATCTGGCGGCGGAGAACGTGGAAGTAATTCGCCGGACTGGTGATGTTGCAGACCTGGATATTGTCGTTCGCGCAGAGTTGCAGGAAGCGTTCCAAACGGGCAGAGGAATGCTCCGGCCCCTGCCCTTCATAACCGTGCGGCAACAGCATCACGAGGCCGTTGGCGCGCTGCCACTTTGCTTCACCTGCGGCGATGAACTGGTCGATCATGATCTGCGCGCCATTGGCAAAATCGCCGAACTGCGCTTCCCACAACACCAGCGTTTTGGGATCAGCCATGGCAAAACCATATTCGAAGCCAAGCACGCCGAACTCGCTCAGCGTGGAATCATACACCTCGAACTTGCCATGCGGCAGAGTGGTGAGGGGGATGTATTTTGCTTCGGTGTTCTGATCGACCCAGATCGCGTGCCGCTGGCTGAAGGTGCCGCGTCCCGAATCCTGCCCCGAAAGGCGCACGCCGTAGCCTTCGGATACGAGGCTGCCGAAAGCGAGCGCTTCGGCCGTCGCCCAGTCGAACCCTTCGCCGGTCTCGAACATTGCCGCCTTGGCATCGAGCACACGTTGCAAGGTTTTGTGGATAGTGACTTTCTCGGGCACAGTTGTCAGCGTACGGCCAAGACTGTCGAATAGTTTGCGCTCGATCCCGCTTTCCGCATTGCGACGTGCGGTTTCCGGATCGGCGGGCTTGTGCAGTCCGCTCCAGCGGCCGGCGAACCAGTCGACTTCGTTGGGCTTGTAACTCTTGCCCGCTTCAAATTCCTCATCGAGCTGCGCGATGAACTCATCGCGCATTTCCGGCGCGGTGCCCGGTTCGATCACGCCTTCGGCCAGCAGCCGTTCCGAATAGACTTCGGACACGCGCGGATGGTTGCGGATTGCCTTATACATCAGCGGCTGGGTGAAGCTGGGCTCGTCGCCTTCATTGTGGCCGAAGCGGCGATAGCACCACATATCGATCACAATATCGCGCTTGAACCGCTGGCGGTATTCAATCGCGAGCTTGCAGGCGAATGTCACCGCTTCCGGATTATCGCCATTCACGTGCAGGATCGGCGCTTGTACGCCCTTCGCCACGTCGGACGGGTAGGGCGAAGACCGCGCGAATTTGGGCGAGGTCGTGAAGCCGATCTGGTTGTTGATGATGAAGTGGATGCAGCCGCCAGTGGAATAGCCGCGCACGCCCGACAGGCCGAAGCATTCCCACACCACGCCTTGCCCGGCAAAGGCCGCATCGCCGTGGATAAGCACGGGCAACACTTGCTCATGCGCGTCCAGATCGTCGCGGAACGCCTGCTGCGCCCGCGTCTTGCCGAGCACGACGGGGTTTACGGCTTCCAGATGCGAGGGGTTGGGCACGAGGCTCATATGCACCTTGATGCCGTCAAATTCGCGGTCGGTGCTGGTGCCGAGGTGGTACTTCACATCGCCTGAACCGCCGACATCATCGGGATTGGCCGAGCCGCCCGAAAACTCGTGGAAGATCACGCGGTAAGGCTTGGCCATCACATTGGCGAGCACGTTCAACCGCCCGCGGTGCGCCATGCCGTAGATGATCTCGCGCACGCCCGTGCTGCCGCCATATTTGATGACCGCTTCCAGCGCCGGGATCATCGCTTCGCCGCCATCGAGGCCGAAGCGCTTGGTGCCGACATATTTCTTGGCGAGATACTTTTCGTATTCCTCGCCGCGGATCACGGCCTGCAGAATAGCCTTCTTGCCTTCGGGGGTGAAGCTGATCGTATCTTCGGGCTTTTCGAACTTGTCCTGCAGGAAGCGCCGTTCCTCGGTATCGGCGATATGCATATATTCGAGGCCGACATCGCCGCAGTAAGTGGCGCGCAGGACTTCGAACAGAGTGCCGACCTTGACCCATTCGAACCCGAACGCGCCACCGACATAAACTTCCTTCGCCTCCTGCCCCGCAAAGCCGTGCCATTCCAGCGTCAACTCGGCAGGGACTTCGGGATGCGAGAGGCCCAGCGGATCGAGATTGGCCGCCAGATGCCCGCGCACACGGTAAAGCCGGATCAGCAGCATGGCCTGCACCGACTGGCGGCAGGCTTCTTCGATGCTGGCCTTGTCGGTTGGCTTGCCCGCTGCCGCTGCGGCCTGCTGCACCGCGACGAACATATCGGTCGGATCCATCGCCGCATCGCGGTCTGCCGCGTCGTCGGTGAGCGGCCAGCGCGGATTGCTCCAGCTCGGCCCCGCTTGCGGCCCGTCCTGTCCGGGCAGTTCGGGGAGGAAGTTTTTCGGTTCGTTACCCATGGCGGTTCTCGCTAGCGGTTACGCCAGCTCCTTCAGCAGCGCGTCCAGTGTGGTGCCCAGTTCGCTGGGCGAGGGGGAGACGCGGATGCCCGCATCTTCCATCGCTGCGATCTTGTCTTCCGCGCCGCCTTTGCCGCCCGAAACGATGGCGCCCGCGTGGCCCATGCGGCGGCCGGGAGGCGCGGTGCGACCGGCGATGAAGCCGACGACCGGCTTGGAACGCCCTTTTGCCGCTTCCGCCTTAAGGAATGCCGCAGCTTCCTCCTCCGCAGAACCCCCGATCTCGCCGATCATGATGATCGACTTGGTTTCGGGATCGTCGAGGAACAGGTCGAGCACGTCGATAAAGTTGGTGCCGTTCACCGGATCGCCGCCAATGCCGACAGCGGTAGACTGGCCAAGGCCCACGGCGGTGGTCTGGTGCACCGCTTCGTAGGTGAGCGTGCCCGAACGCGAAACGACGCCGACGCTGCCCTTCTGGAAGATCTTGCCCGGCATGATGCCGATCTTGCACTCGTCCGGCGTCAGCACGCCGGGGCAATTGGGGCCGATCAGGCGGGACTTGGAGCCGGTGAGCGCGCGCTTCACGGTAATCATGTCCATCACCGGAACGCCCTCGGTGATGGTGATGATCAGCTCGACCTCGGCCTCGATCGCTTCGAGGATTGCATCTGCTGCGAAGGGCGGCGGCACATAGATGCAACTCGCGGTCGCGCCGGTGGCTTCCACCGCCTCGCGCACCGTGTTGAACTGCGGCAGGCCGAGATGCTCGGAGCCGCCTTTGCCCGGCGTCACCCCCGCCACCATCTGCGTCCCGTAATCGAGCGCCTGCTGCGTGTGGAACGTGCCGGTATTGCCGGTCATCCCTTGCGTGATGACCTTGGTGTCTTTGTTTACGAGGATGGACAATTGATTGCTCCGACTATTGAACTTTGAGGAGGGCGTAGTTGCTTTGCTCGCGCTGGATCAGGTCGGCAGAAATCATAACCGGATTTCCGCCGATGCCTGCCATCCAAGAAACCTCATCGCTGCCGATTCTCGGTGTTGGCTCCATCCCACCGAAAATTTCGGTGAGGCCCTCTACGAAGACTTCGCGAGTTACATCGGCGCTTACTTCGGAGCCGAAGGAGCAGAGGCTACTTGATACCTCGACAAATGCACTCTCAAAGGTGAGTAGCGTCCTGCTTCCGCTTGTTGTTTCTTCGAGAAGCGTCCAGACCGATTGGGGCTCTGTAACACTTTCTAGACTTCGCGCTGCATCCAATTGAGCTTCGCTATCGCCCACATTCTGAAGGCAAATGAGGACAAACGGCGCAAAGATATCGCCTGATCGAAACTCCTGAGCATTGGCAGTCGTCGGGAACGCCAAGGCAGATAACCCGAGGGCTGCAACGAGCTTGCCCAGCCTCACGCGAGATCTCCATCCAGCCCCTTGCAAGCCTCAAGCAGTTCCTCGACTGCGTCGGTCGAAACCTTGAGGTTGCTCTTTTCTTCGTCGGACAGTTCGATTTCGATGACTTCCTCGGTGCCGCCTGCGCCGATCACGGTGGGCACGCCGACATACAGCCCGTCGAGGCCATACTTGCCTTCGACATAGCTTGCACAGGGCAGGATGCGCTTCTGGTCGCCGAGATAAGCTTCGGCCATGCTGATTGCGCTGGTGGCGGGGGCGTAATAGGCCGAACCATTGCCGAGCAGGCCGACAATCTCACCGCCGCCCTTGCGAGTGCGGTCTACGATTTCGTCGAGGCGCTCTGCCGGAACGCCTTTGATCTTGGCGTAGTCGTCAACCGGAATGCCGTTGATCGTCGAATAGCTAAGCACCGGAACCATCGTATCGCCGTGGCCGCCCAGCACAAAGGCGTTCACGTCCTTCACACTGCACCCGAATTCCCAGGCGAGGAAAGTGGCGAAGCGCGCGGAGTCGAGCACGCCAGCCATGCCCACCACCTTGTTATGCGGCAGGCCGGAAAATTCGCGCAGCGCCCAGACCATCGCATCGAGCGGGTTGGTAATGCAGATCACGAACGCGTCGGGCGCGTGGGTCTTGATGCCTTCGCCCACGGCCTTCATCACCGACAGGTTGATGCCCAGCAGATCGTCGCGGCTCATCCCCGGCTTGCGCGGCACACCGGCGGTGACGATCACCACATCGGCCCCGGCAATATCGGCATAGTCATTGGTGCCGGTGATCTTCGCGTCAAAGCCTTCGATCGGGCCGCACTGCGACAGATCGAGCGCCTTGCCCTGCGGCATACCCTCCGCAATGTCGAACAGGACGATGTCGCCCATTTCCTTTTTCGCGGCGAGGTGGGCGAGGGTGCCGCCGATCATGCCGGAGCCGATCAGCGCGATTTTTTTGCGTGCCATGGGTAAGCCTGTTGTCCTTCAGCTGCCTGCGGGCGCATCCACGTTAGTTCTGCCACAATTCACCATGCGCCCGGCGCGGTGATGCAGCGTGTTTCGGCCAGCCCTAGAAGGGGTGGAAACCCATTGCAACCATCAAAAAGTCTAATGATATGATAATGGTTTTCAATAGCATTTGAGGCCGCGTGGCGCGGCTTTCATGCACGGCGATAGGCCGCCAGAATGACGGCGCGGTGACGCGAAAGCTATCGGCAATGATGCGTAGGGAAGGCGGGCGGCTCAGCGGCGGCCGGTGCTGTCCACCGGATCAAGCTGGCGCGCCATGCGCCGGTCAAGCGCGCGGCAGATTTCCAGCCAGTATTCGAACAGCTCGCGCTCGCCCGCCTTGCCCGCCAGAATCGCCTGTTCGCGGGCGTTCTGCGCGGCGGCAATGCCGTGCTCGGCAAAGTGCCGCAGGGCTGCATCCATCACGTTGCGCTGCACCGCATGGCCATTGTCGTTGGCCGGAACCAGCGACAGCATCCGCACCAGCTCGCGGTGCATACAGACCGAGCGTTTGGTGCGGGAAGCGGCAAAGCGGATGGACATGGGAGGCGGAGTTCCGGTGTTCAAATTGGCAATCAACAGGCGCGATTAGCGACTGTACCCACTTGTAAAATGCACCTGCTAAGCAAGCGTGTTGCACAATGGTTTCCGCGATCTTTAGAACTGCCTACGGGTGCGCGGCCGCTTCACGTCGCGTTTAGTCGCGCTCTATCCAGCGCCCGCTATTGGCATATTCCTCGCGCACATTGCCGCTTTGCGGAAGGATATCGCTGCGCTGCTCTTCAGCAGGTGCAGCCTGGGCTTGCGGCTGCGTACCCGGCGTTTGCGGACGCGGAGCGGCAGCAGTAGGCGCGGCGGGCAGGGCATATTGCGACATATCGATCGGCACATCGAGCGCAGGTGCCTCCTGCGTCGCGGCGCGGGCGCGCTGCGGTGCGGGCTCTCCGCCGCCATAGCGCGAATGGAAGGCCGATGGTCGCCCGGCATTGCCCGGCATCCGGTAGAAGATATGGAAGCCGATCACCGTCACCGTCTCCAGCGTCGGTGCCCAATAGGGGTTGACCGCCAGCGTGTGGTAATGCGTCGCCGTGCCGACGGGGGCATAGACCACGCCCGCCAAGGCCTCGCGCGCATGGCGGCCCGCGCGCGCCCAGCCAGCCGCAGAGGGGCGGCGATTGAGCGCGCCATCGCAAGTAAAGCTGAACTGGCATCCGGTGCGCCGCTCGCTGCCCTGGAACACGACGCCGCACACCGTGTTCGGGTATGCCGGATGCGCCACGCGGTTGAGCACGACCTGCGCTACTGCGCGCTGGCCCGCATCGCTTTCGCTCGCCGCTTCGTAATAAATCGCCTGCGTCATGCATTGCTGCGCGCGGGCGTGATCCTGATCGCTGCCGCGAATGCGCAGCGGGGTGGCGGCAAGCGGCAGATTGGCGAGCGCGCTGGCGGCGTCCTCGCTATCATCGGTGAGAATGCCCGCCCCGCCGATCACCTGGATGGGCCTGTCCCACGCATCGTTTTCGACGAGTTGCGGGGACTCTTCGAGGTAGTAGAAGGCGGAACCGGGAAAGCTCTCTCCCGGCGTTTCGAACGGCATCAGATAGGGCAGTTCCGCCTCGTCTCCGCCGGAGAAAAACCCCGGCGCGCCATTGGCGGCAATCGCCGGAACCGCAATCGCCAGCGCCAACACGCCCGCCTTTTTGGCAAAGCCCTGCATCCGCTCACGCGGGGATGCGCGGCGGGTACGAAAATCCCGACGGGGAGATTCGGGGATGGTGATCGGAACGTGTTCCACCCTTGCCCCATACAGGCATAGTCCTTGCCAAACACTTGCGCATCGCCGCGCGTGTCATGGCGGGACATTGGTTAATGCATGGCAAGGCTTGCAGCGCGCATGATACCAACTTAAGGGCAGGCATCGTCACGGGTTGTTCGAGCGATCGAACCTAAGAGGGAAGCGGGTTCAAATCCCGCGCTGCCCCCGCAACTGTGACCGGGGAGCTTTCGCCCGATATGCCACTGCTTGTTGGAGCGGGAAGGCGGGCGGCAAGCGATGATCCGGGAGCCAGGAGACCTGCCGGGTGACGGTCGCTTTTGCTGCCGGGCGGGGTGTACCGGACGCATTCGGACGAAGCGCAATCCCGCGCTGGCTTCCGTCATAGGCGACGTTCGCTTGTGATAGGAGGTTTTGTGGTTAAATATCTGTTTATCGGTGTTTCTCTGGTGGCGATAGCCTCGCCTGCGATGGCGCAGGAGGAGGATGAGTTCGACACCGTCACCTTGGCCGACCCGGCGTTGGACGAGGCGACCATTACCGTCACCGCCACCGGCACCCGCACCGAAATCGAGGATTCGGGCCAAGCCATCACCGTAATCGGCGAAGAGGAGATCGCCGCGCTGCAAGGCCCCGACCTGCCGCGCGTGCTCGAACGCGTCCCCGGCCTTACCTACAGCCGTACCGGCGGGCTCGGCGCGCAGACGGGCGTGCGGTTGCGCGGCGCGGAGGCGGAGCAAGTGCTCGTCATTCTCGACGGCGTTCGCGTGGCCGATCCGGCATCGCCCTCGGGCGGGTTCGATTTCGGCAATCTGCTTTCCACCAACCTCGCCAAGGTCGAAGTCCTGCGCGGCTCCAATTCCACCATCTGGGGATCGGACGCGCTGGGCGGGGTGATCGTCGCCTCGACCCGCGCCGACACCGGCCTTGCGGGCGCTATCGAATATGGCAGCGATGACAGCCTCACCGCCGCCGCATCGGGGGGCGTGGGCGATCAGGATATCGGCTTCCTTGGCGCTTCCGCCAGCTATGCCCGCACCGACGGCTTCTCCGCCGCCGCCAGTGGCACCGAGCCGGACGGTTTCGCGCAATGGGCGCTGGAAGGCCATGGCCGTTACTATGCCAGCTACGAGCTCGAATTCTTCGCCCGCATCCGTCATGCCGAGGGAGAGCTCGACATCGACGGTTTCCCTGCACCCGCCTTCACGCTCGCCGATTCGGGCGAGACGCAGGACACAGCGCAAACCTTCGGCTCGGCAGGCGCGGTGTATGACAGCGGTCCACTGTTCCTCTCAGCCGCCTACAGCTTCGCCGACACCTCGCGCGACAATCTCGACGATACAGGCGCGGAGACCTTCACCAGCGATGGCCGCTCCGACCGCGTTTCACTGCGCGGCGAATGGCGGCCCATCGGCCCGCTGATCGTCAATTTCGGCGCGGAGAACGAGTGGACAAGTTACCAAACGCTGTTCGATTCCGGCAATAACACGCGGATTTTCGGTGCTTATGCGCAGGCAGGCATCGAGTGGCGCGGGATCTCCGGCCATATCGGCGCGCGGGTGGACGACCATGCCGATTTCGGCAGCGCAGTCAGCTTCGGCGCAGACCTCAGCTACGAAGTCGCGCCCGACTGGCGTTTGCGCGCCAGCGTGGGCGAAGGGTTCAAGGCACCGAGCCTGTTCCAGCTGTTCAGCGATTTCGGCAACACGGCGTTGCAACCCGAACGCGCAACCAGCTTCGATCTCGGGCTTGCCTATGGCGAGCGGGCTTCGGGCAATGTCTTTGGCGCGGTGACGCTGTTCCGCCGCGATACCGAAGACCAGATCGCCTTCGTCGGCTGCTTTGGTTCGAGCGATCCGATTTGCGACAACCGCCCCTTCGGTACGTACGACAACATCACCAGCGCGCGGGCACAGGGCGTCGAAGCCGAATTTCGCGCGCGTCCGGTGAGCGGCGTGGTGCTGGGCGCGGCCTATGCCTTTACCGATGCCGAGAACCGCGACACCGGCAACCAGCTCGCCCGCCGCCCGCGCCATGCGCTGACGCTGAGCGCGGATGTGTCGCCCGTCGATGCGCTGACAGTGGGCGCGGATATGCGGATTGTGTCGGACAGTTTCGACGATGCGGGCAATTTCGTGCCGCTCGACGGGTATGAAGTCCTCACCGTCCGCGTGGCCTATGATGTGACCGACGCAGTGCAACTCTACGGCCGCGTCGAGAATGTGTGGGACACAGATTACCAGACGGCCGCCGGTTACGCGACACGCGGGAGGGTGGCGTTTGTCGGGGCGAGGTTGGCGCTTTGATGCCCACAACCCCTTCGTCATCCCGGCGCAGGCCGGGAACCAGAATGGCGCTGCGCCTGCTCTGGTTTCCGGCCTTCGCCGGAATGACGGGATGTGGAGGGGCGCTGGAAACCGAGCGTGCCTCTACCCACCCCACAATCGTCAGCCTTAACCCCTGCGCCGATGCGATCCTGCACGAGGTCGCCGCGCCCGGGCAATTGCTCGCTGTCTCGCATTACAGCCACGATCCCGGCGCCACCTCGATGGTGCTGGCGGACGCGCTGCAATACAAGGCCACCGGCGGCACGGTGGAGGAAGTGCTCGCGCTCGCCCCCGATATCGTTGTGGCCGACACTTTCCTTGCCCCTGCAACGCGAGAAGCGCTGGAGGCGGCGGGAGTTGCCATCGTTTCGGTGGGCATGGTGTCCTCGCTGGAGGACAGCTTGGGGCAAATCGCTCTGCTGGGCGAGACGGTTGGCGCGCCGGAGCGGGCTGCGCTGCTGGCGGGCACAGTGCAATCGGCGTGGGACAATGCCGCCAGCGATGCCGCGCCGGTTGCCACGCTGCTTTGGCAGGATGGCGGCATCGTTGCAGGCGAGGGCTCGCTCGCGTTCGCGCTGCTGGAGCAGTCGGGCTTTACCAGCCACTCCGCCGCGCGCGGGTTGGGGCAGGGCGCTTACCTGCCGCTGGAACAGGTGCTGGCCGATCCGCCAGAGCTGATCCTTGCTTCGGGCGGCGAGCGGGTGCTGACGCACCCGGTGCTCGGCGCGCTGGACGGGGTGCGTTACGCCACGTTCGACAGCGCGCTGCTGTATTGCGGCGGGCCGACCATTCCGCGCGCGTTGGAGCGCCTCGGCGAGATTAGGCGGCAAGCAGGATGAACCGCGCCACTCTCATTTTCGGCGGCCTCCTCGCGCTCGCCATCCCGCTTTCGCTGCTAGCGGGGCGCGTGTGGCTTGACCCGGCGAGCACGCCCAATGCCGCGCTGATCCTCGCCGAATTGCGCCTGCCGCGCGCGGTGCTCGCGGTGGTGATTGGTGGCGGGCTGGGCGCGGCGGGCGCGGCGATGCAAGGCTATTTACGCAACCCGCTCGCCGATCCCGGCCTGTTCGGCATTGCGCCGGGCGCGGCGCTGGGCGCGGTGATGGCGCTGACATTTGGCGTGTCGTGGAACCTGCTGCTGACCGGTTCGGCGCTGGCGGGCGCGGCGGGAGCGATGGCGCTGCTCGCGCTGATCGCGGGACGCACCGCCAGCCCTGCCAATGGCATCGCGCTGTTCACGCTGGCGGGCATGATGATTGCGAGCCTTGCGGGCGCGCTGACCAGCCTTGCCATCAGCCTTGCCCCCAATGCCTTCGCCATGAGCAGCATTGTCACCTGGCTGATGGGCGCGCTGACCGACCGCAGCTGGGCCGATGTGCAGCTCGCCGCGCCGCTGACGCTGGCGGGCGTGCTGGTGCTGTGGAGAGTGGGCCGCGCACTTGATGCGATGACGTTGGGCGAGGCGGCGGCGCGCTCGATGGGGGTCGATCCCAAGCGGCTGATGTGGGCGATGGTGCTGGGCACCGGCCTCACCGTGGGCAGCGGCGTGGCGGTTGCGGGGATCATCGGCTTTGTCGGCCTGATCGTGCCGCATCTGGTGCGCCCGCTCACCGACAAGCGCCCTTCCAGCCTGATCGTGCCATCGGCGCTGGCAGGCGCGCTGCTGGTGCTGGTGGCGGATGTGGTGTGCCGCATCCTGCCGCTGGTGACCGAGCTACGGCTGGGCATCGCGCTAAGCCTGATCGGCGCGCCGTTCTTCCTGCTGCTGCTGTTGCGGATGCGTGCTTCGACAGGCTCAGCATGAGCGGAGGTTGGTTATGATTCTCGCTTGCGAAGGTCTTACGGTCGAGCGTGGCGGCACGGCCATTCTGGATGGCGTCACCGCGTCGCTGATCCCCGGCGATATCACCGCGATTTGCGGCCCCAATGGCGCTGGCAAATCGACGCTGCTTTCAACGCTGGCCCATCTGATGGAGCCCGCTGCGGGCAGCGTTACCCTGAGCAACAAGCCGGTGGGCGCGATGCATCCGCTCACCCGCGCGCGCAACATCGGCTATCTGCCGCAAACGGGCGAAGTCGCGTGGGATGTGGCGGTGCGCGATCTGGTGGCGCTGGGCCGCCTGCCGCACCGCGATGCGGGCGAGGCGGAAGTGCGGCAAGCGATCGGCATTTGCGATCTGGATGACCTCGCCCATCGTCCCGTCTCCACGCTGTCGGGCGGGGAGAAGGCGCGGGCGTTGCTGGCGCGGGTGCTGGCGGGCCAGCCGCAATGGATCCTCGCCGACGAACCGCTCGCCGCGCTCGATCTGGCGCACCAGCTGGCGATGCTGCGTGTGCTGCGGAGCGAGGCCGAGGCGGGCTGCGGCGTGGTGTTGGTGCTGCACGATCTGGCGCTGGCGATGAACCACGCCGACCGCGTGCTGGTGCTCGACAAAGGGCGGCTGGTGGCGGACGGCATTCCGGAAGAGGCGCTTTCCGGCGGCACCATCCGAGAGGTGTGGGGCGTCGATGCGCACTGGATCGGCGAAGAGGGCGCTCGGGCGCTGGTGTATTAGGGTTCACACGAAGAACACAAAGCCACGAAGATGTGGCACACACACGCGCCGTAGGCGCAATATGTTTCGCGCAGAGTCCGCAGGGAACGCGGAGGGTCGTGGCCAAAAAAAACTCTGTGCTCTCTGCGATCTCTGCGCGAAATTATCGATTGCCTGCGGCGCAAAGAAAGGGGGCGATGCCAAGCACCGCCCCCTTCGTGTCTTCGTGGTCTTCGTGCGAACCGTAAACCCTACTCCGCCAGCAACCCACGCGCCCGCAGCAGCGGCTCGACTTGCGGATCGCGCCCCGTGAAGTCGCGGAACATTTGTTCGTAGCTCTTCGAATGGCCCTGGCCGAGGAAGGTTGCCACGATCCGGTCGCCCATTGCGCGGGTCATGCCGCCATTGGCCTCAACATAGCTGTAGGCATCGTGATGCAGCATTTCGGTCCAGGTGTAGGCGTAATAGCCCGAATCATATCCATGCTCGAAAATGTGCCGGAAATACGGCGTGCGATAGCGCGGCGGCACCAGATCGTGGCGCAGACCGATCCGTTCCAGTGCTTCGGCTTCGAAAGCCATCACATCGGTCGGTGCGGGCTCGCTGGGATCGAGCGAGTGCCATTCCATATCGAGCAGGCTGGCGGCGATGACTTCGCCAAAGCCGTGGCCCTGGTTGAAGCGGCTGGCGCGGCCAATCGCTTCAACCAGTTCGGCCGGGATCGGTTCGCCCGTCTCGTGGTGGCGCGCATAGCGTTCCAGTACTTCGGGCAGCGCGGCGAAATTCTCGTGGAACTGGCTGGGGAATTCCACCCAGTCGCGCGCGGTGTTGGTGCCCGAAATCGACGGATAGGGCTGGTCGGCGAAGATGCCGTGCAGCGCGTGGCCGAATTCGTGGAACATCGTCTCGACATCGTCCCACGTCGCCAGACGCGGCTCACCCGGCGCGGGCGGGGCGATGTTCTGCGTATTGGTGACGACCGGGCGCAGGCCGAGCAGATGGCTCTGTTCGACAAAATTGCTCATCCACGCCCCGCCGCGCTTGGAATCGCGCTGCATCGGATCGAAGTAGAACAGCGCAATCGGCTCGCCATCGTGGAACACGGTGTAGACCGACACATCGGGGTGGTAGGTCGGGATATCGTCGCGCTTTTCGAAGGTCAGGCCGTAAAGCTCTCCGGCCATGTAGAACACGCCCTCTTCGAGCACGCGGTCGACTTCGAAATACTGGCGGATTTCCTCGTTATTAAGCGCATAGCGTTCCTGCCGGACGATTTCGGCGTAATAGGGCCAATCCCATGCGGCGAGCTCGAACGTATGCCCGTCCTGCTCCAGCCGTTCCTGCAACACGGCGGCTTCGCGTTCCTGCGTGGCGCGCAAAGCGGGCACCATGTCGGCCATGAAACCGATCGCCTGCTGCGGATCGCTGACCATCCGGTCATACATCTGCCAGTTGGCGTGTGTCGGCTCGCCGAACAATTGCGCGCGGCGGTTGCGCAGGGCGATGGTCTCGCGGATCATCGGCAGCGTCGCGGTTTCGCCCGACTGGTTGCGATCAACGCTCGCACGGTGCAGCCGCTCGCGCGTGGTGCGGTTGTGGAGTTGGGACAGCATCGGCACGCCGGTGGTGTTGCTGACGGTGAGCATGAACTTGCCGTCATGCCCGCGCTCGGTCGCCAAAGCCGCGGCAGCCGCGATCTGCCCGTCGGACAGGCCCGCCAACTCCTCGCGGGTGTCCACCACGATGGCGGCCGCATTCTGCCCCTGCGTAATCAGCTGGGAGATTTGCGAGGAGAGCGTCGACAAACGCTCGTTAATCGCGCGCAATTCGGTCTGCGCATTAGGGCCAAGCTGCGCGCCGCGATGGACGAACTCGTTATAGTAGATGTCCAGCAACATCGCGTCTTCGGGCGTCATGGCCATGGCGGCACGGTTGTCGTAAATGGTGCGGACGCGTTCGAACAGCTGCGGGTTCAGATAGATGCTGTCGCTCATCGCCGCGATCTGCGGGGCGAGCGCGGCGTCGGCATCGGCAATCGTATCGTTGATATTCGCGCCGACAATCTGGCTGAAGGCGGAATAACTGCGCGAGAAGACCTGGCCCGAACGCTCCATCGCCACCAGCGTGTTATCGAAAGTGGGCGGGTTGGGATTGTTCGCAATCGCTTCAACCTCGGCGAGGCGGATCGCAATCGCTTCCTCGATAATGCCCTGCCATGCGCTGTCGGCAACCTGGTCGAATTGCGGCGCGTGCATATAGAGCGGGGACGGCTCGGCAAAGATGCTGGTGGCGACCGGGATCTCGGGATCATAGGCGATCTCGGCCATTGGCGGGGTCACATTCATGTCACTCTCCGGCATGGTGGCGCAGGCGGTCAGGGCGAAGGCCAGCGTGGTGCTGGCAAGCAGGCGCGATTTCATGAGGGCGGCCTCGTCTTTCTCTCTCTTGTGTTGCGGCGTTCCTCAAGCGACCGGACGCCGTTCTGCGGAGCGTTCTAGAACGCGCTACGCCCGCTGCCAAGCACTAGCGCCGGGGAAAGCTGGCGATTTGCGTGTAGAGCGGCCCCTGCGGCGTCAGATCGCTTTCGAACAGCGCGAAGCTGTCGGCGCTCCACGGGCCAAGGCTGAGGCGGCTGTGCATCGCCAGCCAGTCGCCAATCGCTGCGCTGCCGGAATTGAGCCGGGCGAGGGTGACGTGGGGGATGAACTTGCGCGTCTCTGCCATCAGTCCTGCGCGTCGGCAGGCCATTTCCACGTTGTGCTGCAATTCGGTGAGCGCGGGCGAGGGGGTTACTGCGGCCCAGATCGCCTTGGCGCGCTTCGCCCCGTCAAAATGGCCGATGCCGTCAATGGCGACAGGGAGGGGGCGGAAAGGCACGCTCTCCAGCGCGCTTATCACATCATCAGCCTGATGCCGTTCAACTTCGCCGATAAAGCGCAGCGTGATATGCAGATTATCCGCATCCTGCCAGCGCGCGCCCGCAACGCCCTCCATCGTATCGAGCAGCGCATCGCACACGCTTTCCGGCAGGCGCAGGGCGACAAACAGGCGGCGCTGGGACATTCGCTGCCTTTGGCACAGATTGCGTAGTCGAGGCTAGAGGATGAAGTCCGCTTCGGTCAGCGTGTGCAGGCCGTTGACGCGGATGGCGAGATCGGCGCCGCCATCGCCATCGATGTCCATCAGCAGCATCGTTTGGTTGCGATCGACTTCCCAGCGCAGCTCGCCCGCGGTGCCGCTGAACTCGGCCGCCCCGACAAAGGTGAAGGCATCATCGCCGCCGCCGAGGATCGCATCGACCGCCGAAAGATCGATCTTGTCGCCGTCCGCCGAGCGATAACCCGCGATGCGGTCTGCGGTCAGCACGGTGAGCCCGGCAAAGTCGCCATCGGCAAAGGCGAAGGTATCGGCCCCTTGCGCGCCGCGCAGGTTGTCGAAGCCCGCGCCGCCCGAAAGCCAGTCATCACCATTGCGTCCGATCAGCGTGTCGTCACCATCGCCGCCATACAGGCTTCCGCCGCCATCGCTGACGCGCAGATAGTCGTTCCCGCCCAAACCACGCAGCGTCGAGCCGACCGCCACGCTGACGATTGAGTTGTCGAGCTCATTCCCCACGCCTTCCGCCGCATCGCCGCGCAGCCGCAGGTTTTCGACGTGTTCGCCGAGCGTATAGCTGAGCGAGGAGGTGACGGTGTCATCGCCTTCATCCGCCAGCTCGATCACCACATCGCCGGTATTGGTGACGAAATAGAGATCGTCGCCTGCACCGCCCGCCATGATGTCATCGCCGTCACGGCCGTTCAGGCGGTCGTTCCCGGCATAGCCGTTCAACCGGTCATTGCCGCGCCCGCCGAGCAGGTTGTCGTCGGTCGCGGGCGTGCCCTCGGTCTGGTTGGAGGTGCGGCCGAAGATGACGTAGGCCTCGCCGGTTGAAGCATCGGCACCAAATGCGCCGATCAGGATATCATCGTAGCCATCGCCATTCACATCGCCGGCACCGCTCACCGCCCAGCCGGAAAAATCATTGACACCGATTCCATCGAGGCGGAAGCCATTGGAACCATCGAGCGTGGAGAGGTTGAGCGCAGCGGTGAAACCACTGGCCTTACCAAACACCACATAGCTTTCGCCGCCATCGGTAGCGCCTGCGTCACCACTAAAACTACCGATGATAATATCATCGAAGCCGTCGCCATTGACATCGCCGGCACTGCTCACCGACCTACCGAATTGATCATTGGCATCTATACCATCGAGGCGGAAGCCATTGGAGCCATCAAGCGATGAGAGATCGAGGGCAGCTGTAAAACCACTGGCCTTGCCGAATACAACGTAGCTCTCTCCGGAATTGGTAGCGCCTGCGTCTCCGAAATGAGCCCCGATGATAATATCATCGTATCCATCGCCATTCACATCGCCGGCGCCGCTCACCGCAATGCCAGAAAAATCAATGGTATCTATACCATCGAGGCGGAAGCCATTGGAGCCATCAAGCGAGGAGAGATCGAGGGCAGCTGTAAAACCACTGGCCTTGCCGAATACAACGTAGCTCTCCCCGGAATCGAGACCACCCTCGTCTCCGCGAAAAGCCCCGATGATAATATCATCGAATCCATCGCCGTTAACATCGCCTGCACCGCTCACCGAAAAGCCGGAACTATCGCTGTTATCGATCCCATCGAGGCGGAAGCCATTAAAGCCATCGAGGGCAGAGAGACTGAGCGCAGGGGTAAAACCACTGGCCTTACCAAACACTACGTAGGTCTGTCCGGAACCGGTCTCACCCGCGTTGGCCCCCCGAGCCCCGATGATAATATCATCGAACCCGTCGCCATTAACATCTCCGGCCCCGCTCACCGATTGGCCGGAACTATCACTGCTATTGATTCCATCGAGGCGAAAGCCATTGGTGCCATCAAGCATGGAGAGACTGAGCGCAGCGGTAAAACCACTGGCCTTACCAAATACGACATAGCTTTCTCCGGAATCAGTGGCGCCCGCGTCGCCATCCTGAGCCCCGATGATGATGTCATCGAACCCATCGCCGTTAATATCGCCTGCACCGCTTACCGAGTAGCCGGAATTATCACTGTTATTGATCCCATCGAGGCGGAAACCATTGGAGCCATCAAGCGTGGAGAGATCGAGGGCAGAGGTAAACCCATTCGCCTTGCCAAACACGACATAGCTTTCGCCGCTATCGGTAGCGCCTGCGTCCCCGCCCCAAGCCCCGATGATGAAATCGTCGAATCCATCGCCATTGACGTCGCCGATGTTGCTGACCGAGAAGCCCGCACGGTCACCTGAGCCGATACCCCTGATGGTGAAACCGTTTTGCCCGTCGAGTGTGGAAAGGTCGATGCTTGCAGGAAAGCTCATGCTGGTAACCCCCGAAAATGCGCGATCGCGAAGGCGTCCGGTCATCGGAAAGCGCCCGCCGCATCAGTGGGGGGGATGTTTGGTTTTTACACGCGCCGCTGTCCAGTGACAAACCTTGTCACAATCCGGCGTGTGCTATCACAGCACAAAATCCGCCTCGGTCAGGGTGATGAGGCCGGTTAGCGCGATGGCGTAGTCGGCGGTCATGTCGCCATTGGTGTCCATATACACCATCGTCACGCCGCCCGATTGCTCGAAGCGGAGCTGGCCTGCCACGCCGGTGAATTCTGCCGCGCCGATGAAGGTGAAGGCATTGTCGCCGCCGCCGGTGATGGCATCGACCAGCGAGAGGTCGATCCGGTCGCCTTCGAGCTGGTCGAAGTCGGTAATGCGGTCAGCTGTCGTCGTGGTCAGCCCGGCAAAGTGTCCGTCATCAAACGCGAAGACATCTGCGCCAATGTCGCCGCGCATCGTGTCCTTGCCGATGCCGCCAATGATCGTGTCATTGTCGCGCCCGCCGAAGATTGTGTCGTCGCCCGAGCCGCCATCGATCGTGTCGTTGCCGTGGCTGCCGTTCAGCTCGTCATTGCCCGATCCGCCGAAAATCTGGTCGTTCCCGCCAAGCCCGTTGATCGTGTCATTATTCGCCCCGCCATCGAGCGTGTCATCGCCCTGGCTGCCGCGCAGGAAATCGTTTCCGCCAAAGCCGCGCAGCACGGCGCCCGGGCTCTTGGCGTAGATGGCATTCGCAAGGCCATTGCCATCGCCCTGTGTTGCACCGCCGACAAGGATCAGGTTTTCGATATTGTCGCCCAGCGTGAAGTTGACGAAGGCGCGCACGGTGTCGGTGCCTTCGCCCGCGTTCTCGGTCACGGTGTCGCCCAGATTGTCCACGATGTAATTGTCGTTATCCGCACCGCCGCGCATATCGTCCGCGCCGGCCTGGCCGTCGATCAGATCGCGCCCCGCACCGCCAAGGAGCGTGTCATTGCCAAGGCCGCCATACAGTCTGTCCGCGCCGATACTGCCCACCAGCGTGTCTGCCCCGCCATAGCCGAACAGCCTGCTGCCGAGCGTCGGGTTGGCGAGGATTTCTTCGCCATTATTGGTGCCGTGCAAAGCGGTGGCGCTGCCGATCAGCGCGAAGCTCTCGACATGGGCGTAGCGGTTGCCGAAGGGGTTGAGATTGATGCTGGTGTAAATCCGGTCAGTGCCATCGCCCGCCAGCTCGCGCACCACATCGAACACGCTGTCGATATAGAAGCTATCGTCACCCGCGCCGCCGGTCATGTCGTCAATGCCAAGCCCGCCGTCGAGCGTGTCGTTGCCGCCGAAGCCGAACAGGACATCATCGCCCGCAAGCCCGTTGAGGACGTCAACACCCGCCCCGCCATTTAATGTATCGACCCCGGGCGTCCCGTTCTGCACATTGCTCGTGTCCACCGCATCTGCGGCTTCGACATCCAGCTTGACGTTTGCCGTGCCCAAAGTCGCCGAAGCCGTGATCGTGCCGACCAGCCCGCCGCCCGAGAAAACGATGTCATAGGTGCCCGCAGGCACCGCGATCTGCCAGCCGCCCGCATCCCACGTCATGGTGGAGAAGGTGCCGCTGGTGCCCGTCAGCGTCACCGTTACGCCGCCCATGCCTTCGCCGATATCGTAGAAATCGTCATTGTCGGTATCGTTGATGACAACGCCGACAAATTGCGCCTGATAGCCAAAGCGCGTGCCCAGATCCTGCGTCACCACCAGCGGGCCGACACTGGTCGCGGAATTGGTCTCCGCGGTCACCGCGATGCCGATTTCGGTGAAATTGGCATTCATCAGGCTGAGCAAATGCCCCGCCGGATCCTGGATACCGTCGCCGCGCGTCTGCCAGTCGTTATAGCGCACGTTGTTGCCGTCGAAATCCTCGTCATCGAAGCCCCAGTCGACCACGAATCCGGCATGGCCGTAGACCACGCTATCCGAATAGGCGTAGATATTCTCCCCCAGCCGCGACCAGTTGGTGTAGCCCGCATCGGTGATGCGCGCGCCGAGGCCCAATTCGCCGGGCAATTGGTGGCTTTGCGTGTCCGCCGCGATCATTTCGTCATTGTGGCGCTGCGCGGCGAGGGCGAGGGCACTGTTCCACGCCAGCGGATTGACCGGCGCAAAGGCGAGCATAGCCGCTTGAAACGAACTCAGCTCGACCCCGAAGAAATTGAGCGCGCCCTGGATTTCCGCCAGCACCTCCGCCGTGGTCAGCCGGGCGTATTCGCCATGCGGATCCATCCGCAGACGGTTGATCAATTCGAGAAACAGCTGCTCTTGCGGCGTCGGGTTCATCGGGAATGCCTCATCGTGTCACGCGCACCTATAGTGCGGCAAAGTCACTGCCGCGACAAGATGAACACCGCCTTAGAAGGCAAGGTTAAGGCGAGCGGCCCGGCCAGCCGGATCAGAGGATAAAATCCGCCTCGGTCAGATTGATTAGCCCCGTCAGCGCGATCGCCAGATTGGCATTACCATTGCCGTTGGTGTCCATGAAAATCATGGTGACACCGCCCGATTGTTCGAAACGCACTTCGCCCGCAGTGCCGCTGAACGCGCCGCTGCCGATGAAGGTGAAGGCGTCATCGCCGCCGCCCAGAATGGCATCGACCAATGAAAGATCGATTGTGTCGTTCTCGGCCTGGTCGAAATCGGTGATCGTGTCGGCGGTACTTGCGGTCAGGCCTGAGAAATGGCCGTCATCGAAGACGAAAATATCCGCGCCGATATCGCCGCGCATGGTGTCGAGGCCCGCGCCACCGGTGATGGTGTCGTTATCCTTGCCGCCGAAAATCGTATCATTGCCGGTGCCGCCATCGATGATATCATCGCCGTTGCTGCCCTTGATCTCGTCATCGCCCGAGCCGCCATCGATTGTGTCGGCACCGCTGAGGCCGTTGATGGTGTCGTTACCGCGTCCGCCCTGAATGATGTCATTGAACTGGCTGCCACGGATATTGTCATTCCCGTCAAACCCGCGCAGCGTTGCCGCGCCGCCTGCGGTGACGATGGTGTTGTCGAGCGCGTTGCCATTGCCGACCGAGGCGGTGAGCGCGAGGCGCAACAGCTCGATATTCTCTCCCAGCGTGAAGTCGACAAAGGAGCGGACAAAGTCCGTGCCCTCATCGGCGAACTCGATCACCACATCGCCCAGATTGTCGACGAAGTAATTGTCGTTCCCGGCCCCGCCCGTCATCGTGTCGGCACCGGCATTGCCGTCGATAACATCATTACCGCCGCCGCCGAAGATGGTGTCGTTACCGCTGCCGGCGAAGATCCGGTCATTGCCGACGCTGCCATTGATCGTATCATCCCCGCCATAGGCGAATATGCGGCTCCCCAGCGTCGGGTTGGCGAAGATCGTTTCGCCATTGTCGGTCGTGTGAATCGCAATCGCGCTGCCGATCAGCGCGAACACCTCGATATTGGCGTAGCGGGTGCCGAAGGGGTTGAGGTTGATTGCAGTGTTGAGCCGGTCGGTGCCTTGGCCGGGCAGTTCGGTCACAATGTCGGCGATGCTGTCGATGAAATAGGTATCGTTGCCCAGTCCGCCAATCATCTCGTCATTGCCGGTGCCGCCGTCGAGCGTGTCATTGCCATTATTGCCGATGAGGACGTCACTTCCGTCGAGCCCGTAAAGGATGTCATCCAGACCGGAGCCGTTGAGGGTATTGTCGGTCGCTTGCCGGTCAGTGATCTGGCCATCGCCCGGATCGGCGGTGATCGCGGTGTTGAACAGGCGCGGATCGAGGATTTCGGTGTAGATCTCGCCGTTTTCCCAGCTCACGAGAATGCGCCCGTCGGTGGTGAGGCTGGCGGAGAAATCGCCGATATCGCCGCCCACCCCGTCGGCATCATTGCTGATGATGATGGTGACGCCCTGCTGGCTGCCGTTAAACCCGCGCACGCCGAGCAGGCGGCCCACGGTATCGTCGCGGAACACCGTGTAATACCCGCCATCCTCCAGCGCGACCAGATCGATGGTGCTGAAATTAAGCGTGGTGTTGTTGGTGATATTGAATTCGGGCACCGAAGAGGTGCCGTTCTCGTTCAGGATGCGCCCGCGGATGTCGCCGCTTTCCACCCACGCGATCAGCAGGCGGTTATCCGCCAGTTGCACGATCCGCGGGCCGCTGTCGTCATCGCCGTCATCGGGCAAAGAGATGTTGTTGACCAGCGCGCCATTGGTGCCATTGGCATTGCTCAGCCGCAATTCGACCGTGCGCCGGTTGAATCCGCCGAACGTGTCGTTCTCGGTATAGACCGTCGCAAAGCCGCCATTGGCGAGCGCGATGGTATCCGGCTCGGCAATGTTTTCGTTATCGGCACTGCCCGAGAAGCCGTCTTCCCGCATCACCACTTCGCTGTCCACTTGCGTGCCGAAGGAGGTGAATTTGCGCCCCACGAGATCCTGGTTGGTGCCGTCATCGCGGATGAAGGTGACGAAGAAGCTGCCGTCTGCTTGCACCGCGACGTTGGGGTTGGAGTAGGTCAATCCGTTCCCCGCAGAGTCGTTTACGGCAAAGTCCCCGACAGTGCGAAAGCCTGTCGCATCATAAATGCCGAAGATCAGATCGGTGTCGTCAGCATTCGGGAAGGTGTAGACCATCACGAAACCGCCATCGGGTGTCGCCGCGACCGAGTTGAGCACTTCATTGCGCGAGAAGCCGAAGAAATTGTTCAGGAACAGCGATCCGGTGATCGGCTGCCCCAGCGCGTTGAAAATCACCCCGACAATGTCGGTGCCGGCGCCACCGCCCACCGGATTGGAATCATCCTCCCACACCACCAGAAAATTGCCGTTGGCCAGCGCGACCACGCGCGGATTGGCCTGATTATTGGCAGTGACGAGATTGGTGATGAATTCCTGCAACCAGGTTGTCGGCGTAATCGACATGACATTTCCCCCACATGGCCGCCGCACAAGGGCAAGCCGGTAACCCGCGTGCGCTGCGTGGCCGGAAGGCACAATGCGCGGGCGGACAATGGCGCAAGCCTATCATCGACCGGGCATAGGCAAAAGCCCCAATCGCTAGGCTGGTGCGGGCGTTCTTAAACGGGACGCGGGCGGGGGGCTTGGCGAAATGCGACAGGGGGGGGCAGGGGAAAACGCGACTCAGGCCGCGCTCGAACATTTGCAGAACATCGCCGCTTCGGCTACGTCACGCCCAACACCCCCATCAGCCCCTCTGGACTCAGCGCCAGCCAAGCCCCAAGTGACCCGCCATGGCTCTTACCCACATCACCGTCAAAGGTGCCCGCGAGCATAATCTCAAGGGTGTCGATATTGAATTGCCGCGCGATGCGCTGATCGTCATCACCGGGCTTTCGGGCTCCGGCAAGTCGAGTCTCGCTTTCGATACGATCTATGCCGAGGGGCAGCGGCGGTATGTCGAGAGCCTGTCCGCCTATGCGCGGCAGTTCCTCGAAATGATGCAGAAGCCCGATGTCGAGCATATTGACGGGCTTTCGCCCGCGATCTCCATCGAGCAGAAGACGACGAGCCGCAACCCGCGCTCCACCGTGGCGACCGTTACCGAGATTTACGATTATATGCGCCTGCTCTGGGCGCGGGTGGGGGTGCCGTACAGCCCCGCCACCGGCCTGCCGATTGAAGCGCAGACCGTCTCCACCATGGTCGACCGGGTGATGGCCTTGCCCGAGGGCACGCGGCTCTATCTGCTCGCGCCGGTGGTGCGCGGGCGCAAGGGCGAATACCGGCGCGAGCTGGCCGAATGGCAGAAGGCCGGCTTCACCCGCGTGCGCATCGATGGCGAGATGTATGCGATTGAAGACGCGCCCGCGCTCGACAAGAAGTTCAAGCACGACATCGAAGTGGTGGTCGATCGCCTCGCGGTGAAGGACGGCTTGCAGACGCGGCTGGCGGACTCGTTTGAGCAGGCGCTGAAACTGGCCGAGGGGCTGGCCTATGTGGATTTGGCGGATGGGACGGTGGCGGCACTGCAATCTCCCCTCCCGGAAACGGGAGGGGCCGGGGGAGGGCCTGTAACCGGCGGCGCATCTGACACGCCCTCCCCCGACCCCTCCCGCAAGCGGGAGGGGAGTGGCATGAAAGGCGCCGGCATCCCCCCCAACCGCATCGTCTTTTCCGAAAAGTTCGCCTGCCCCGTTTCCGGCTTTACCATTGAGGAGATCGAGCCGCGGCTGTTCTCGTTTAACTCCCCCCAGGGCGCGTGCCCGACCTGCGACGGGATCGGCGAGAAGCAGCTGTTCGATCCGCAGCTGGTCGTCCCCAACGAGGAGCTCAGCCTGAAGAAGGGCGCGGTGGTGCCGTGGGCGAAGTCCAACCCGCCATCGCCCTATTATATGCAGGTGCTCGGCAGTCTGGCGGCGGAGTTCGGCTTCGCGCTCGACACGCCGTGGAACCAGCTGTCCGAAGAGCATCGCGACATCATCCTCTACGGCACCAGAGGCCGCCGCGTGCCGCTCACCTTCAAGGACGGGCGCAAAAGCTACACGGTGGAAAAGCCGTTCGAAGGGGTGATCGGCAACTTGAACCGCCGCCTCGCGCAGACCGAAAGCGCGTGGATGCAGGAGGAGCTTTCCAAGTTCCAGACCGCGCAGCCGTGCGAGACCTGCGGCGGCGCGCGCCTCAACGAGAAGGCGCGGGCGGTGAAGATTGACGGGACGGACATCAGCCGCCCGGTGCGCTTTTCCGTCTCCGACGCGCTCGCATGGTTCGAGGCGCTGCCCGCCAAGCTCACCGACACGCAGAACCAGATCGCCCGCGCCATCCTGAAGGAGATTGTCGAGCGGCTTGGCTTCCTCAACAATGTCGGGCTGGATTACCTCAATCTGGATCGCACCAGCGGCACGCTATCAGGGGGCGAGAGCCAGCGCATCCGCCTCGCCAGCCAGATCGGCTCCGGCCTTTCCGGCGTGCTTTACGTGCTCGACGAGCCCTCCATCGGCCTCCACCAGCGCGATAACGACCGGCTGCTCGAAACGCTCAAACGCCTGCGCGATCTCGGCAATACGGTGATCGTGGTGGAGCATGACGAGGACGCGATCCGCGCGGCCGACCATATCGTCGATCTCGGCCCCGGCGCGGGGGTGCGCGGCGGCGAGGTGGTGGCGCAGGGGACGCTGAAGCAAATCCTCAAGGCCAAACACAGCCTCACCGCCGATTACCTCACCGGACGGCGCGAAATCGCGGTTCCGAAGACGCGCCGCAAGGGCAACGGCCACAAGCTGACCGTCCACGGCGCGCGGGCGAACAACCTGAACAACGTCACCGCCAGCCTGCCATTGGGCACCTTCACCTGCATCACCGGCGTTTCCGGCAGCGGCAAATCCTCCTTCACCATCGACACGCTCTACGCCGCCGCCGCGCGCACGCTGAACGGGGCGCGGGTGATCGCGGGCGCGCATGACAAGGTGACCGGCCTCGAATTCTGCGACAAGGTGATCGAGATCGACCAGTCGCCCATCGGCCGCACCCCGCGCTCCAACCCCGCGACCTATACCGGCGCCTTCACCCAGATCCGCGACTGGTTTGCGGGCCTCCCCGAAAGCCTGGCGCGCGGATACAAGCCCGGCCGCTTCAGCTTCAACGTGAAAGGCGGGCGGTGCGAGGCGTGCTCCGGCGACGGCCTTATCAAGATCGAAATGCACTTCCTGCCCGATGTCTATGTGACCTGCGAGCAATGCGGCGGCAAACGCTACAACCGCGAAACGCTGGAGGTGAAGTTCAAAGGCCACTCGATTGCCGACGTGCTCGACATGACGATCGAGGACGCGGAAGGCTTCTTCAAGGCCGTCCCCCCCATCCGCGACAAAATGCATATGCTGAACGAGGTGGGGCTGGGCTATGTGAAGGTCGGCCAGCAGGCGACGACGCTGTCAGGCGGAGAGGCGCAGCGGGTGAAACTGGCCAAGGAGCTGTCGAGGCGCTCGACCGGCCAGACGCTGTATATCCTCGACGAGCCGACTACGGGGTTGCATTTCGAGGATGTGCGCAAACTGCTCGAAGTGCTGCACCGGCTGGTGGACCAGGGGAACTCGGTCGTGGTGATCGAGCACAATCTGGATGTGATCAAGACGGCCGACTGGGTGCTCGATTTGGGGCCTGATGGCGGGGTGCGCGGGGGTGAGGTTGTTGCGCAGGGGACGCCGGAGGAGGTCGCTGGGGTGAGCGGGAGTTATACGGGGCAGTATCTGAAGCCGATGTTGGAGCGGGGTGCGCCGTAGCTCTACCGTCACCCCGGACTTGATCCGGGGCAAGGCTTCTTTTCTGGTACGGAACAGTTGCGGCGGAAGGAACTTACATGGACAAATCTGCGATCGAGAGCGGGCTAGTTTTGGCGGGTTTTGTGAAAGTCCACGCCACCAAGAAGCTGATTGAATACCGCCAGAAATCAGAAGCAGTCTATGTGAAAGTGGGCGGGACAGACCACCCACTCGTTATTCATGGCAGGCATGGGCCGAGCATTGCCAAATTGGCAGGAATGCAAGGGGTGCGACGGGCTAAGCCTTTATCAAAGCCCTACCATAACTCGAACATGCGTTCGTTCGACCTTCGCCAGAATACAGGGAAGAAGGCGACACGCTATGGCTTCGATTTTGGGTTCGATAGTCCTTCAGCGTTGCAGTCGTTCCTCATGTCTTTGTGAAGGCCTCGACATACCGTATATGCCCCGCATCCGCGAGGAAAGCGCAGGCAGATATGGCGTCGAAGACATCACCGGATAAGCCGCAAGAGCAGGTCATTCGCATGGGCGAATTCGGCCGCCGCATCGCCGCGCGCAAGGCCGAGCTTGGCCTGCCCGATCCCCCGCGCAACGCAGGGACAAACCGCACTGAAAGCAAGCGCGCGCTGCTGCAAGCGATCAAGGACGCTGGCGGGGAGTGGTGAGGGTGGAGTGAGACAGCAAATGTACCGGGCGCAATATGCCCCTCAGGTTGATCGAGCTCGGAAGTGAAGTTGGGATAATCAGTCTCGCTCACGTTGACTTAGGGCGACTTTTGTGAGTATGATCACCTTATGTTCCAACCAGAATCAGATGCGGGAATTGACCTGCTTCGAACCGCCAATGGGCGGCAATTCGGCACAATTCTGGCTGATCCGCCTTGGCAGTTCCAAAATCGGACCGGGAAAGTTGCTCCGGAGCATAAGCGGTTATCGCGATATGGTACGATGACCCTCGACGAGATTTGCGATCTTCCAGTCAAAGATGTCGCGGCGGACAGGTCTCATTTATATCTCTGGGTTCCCAACGCATTGTTGCCAGATGGTCTACGTGTGATGGATGAGTGGGGATTCCGGTATATCTCTAACATTGTTTGGCACAAGGTCCGCAAGGACGGTGGTTCAGATGGACGAGGTGTCGGTTTCTATTTTAGGAACGTCACTGAATTGTTGCTCTTCGGTGTGCGCGGTAAGGACGTGCGTACCCTCGCTCCAGGGCGCAGTCAGGTTAACATGATCCAGTCCCGCAAGCGTGAACACAGCCGGAAGCCGGACGAACAGTACAAAATTATCGAGGATTGCAGTTGGGGGCCACGTTTGGAGTTGTTCAGCCGTGGTGCCCGCAAGGAGTGGACAGTGTGGGGCAATCAAGCTGATGAGACCTATCGCCCGAGCTGGGATACTTATTCTTACAATAGCGCGCTGAGTGTCGCCGCCGAATGACTGCAAAAACCGACGAAGCGATGGATTCTGCTGTCCGTGACGACGATGTGTCGAGCGGTAGAGGGGCAGATTTGGACACAGTTGTGGCCAGTGTTATGCCACAGGCGCTGCGAGAAAAATTCGAGATATTTAGCTATCGAAATGCAGCTACCATTCTAGCGTCTGGCTTTCCTGAACAATTCTCAGATATTATCGAAGGTTTGACTAAGTTCAGCATTTCGAAGGATCTTATAAGAATCCCCGGTGGCAGCAAAGGGCCTATCGCCAAGTATGTCGACACGATTTTCACCGAAGAGGAAGGGTGGAGAGAAGCCCGCATTACTGCCGACCTTCATGTGAAACTACTGCACGCAAAAAAGAAGAATTCAGTTCTCGAAGAATACGTCCGCGACGGCTTTCTAGACGGTCACCGGATTGATTTCCTGAAGGGTCGTGTAGCGCTGGATCTTGAATGGAACAGCAAAGACCAAACCTATGACAGGGATCTCTATGCCTTTTCAGCCTTTTATGAGGCAGGGGCAATTGATGTGGGCGTAGTGTTAACTCGCGGGTCGTCGATCGACACGTCTTTCCTCCGCGGGCTTGGAAAAGTCCTCACCAAGGACGGGCAGGAGGGAACGGCAGACGTCTACAAGAAATTTGGCGCCTCAACGACATGGATGGGCAAGCTGCTCTACCGATTGGACGCAGGTCGAAACGGTGGGTGTCCGGTCTTAGCCATTGGCATCACACCTGAATGCGTTGAAGACTAGCCCCTTTCCTACACCCCCCCAAATATGCCTCCCTGCGCGGTTCCCCCAGAACCACGCAAGGACACACACGCATATGAACGCCCTCATCACCATCGACCAGCCGCAGCCCCAAGCCGAGCACGCTCGTCCCGGCCCCGAGCCGATCCTCACGCCCGCGCTGCAAGGCGCTTTCCTTGCCAGTCTCCAGCTGGTCGGCAATGTCTCCATCGCCTGCGCGCACGCAAAAATCGCTCGCATGACGGCCTATCGCGCGCGGCGGCGCTCGGCTGCTTTTGCGCGGGCGTGGGATGCGGCGCTGCTCGCGGCGCGGGTCCATGCGGAGGCGGAGCTGGCGGACCGGGCGATCAACGGGGTGGAGGAGGCGGTGTTCTATCACGGGGAGGAGGTGGCGCGGCGGCGGCGCTACGATTCCCGCCTGCTGCTCGCCCATCTCGCGCGGCTCGACAAAATGGCCGAGCGCGCCGATCTGCAGGCGGATCAGGCGCGGCTCGACGATTGGGTCGATGCGCTTGAACGCGGCGAGGATCTGGCGGCGGTGATCGCGGCGGAGGATGCGGACGCGGTTTCCTCACAGGACACTGTAACAGGTGTAACAGGTTCGGCCTCTGGAGGGGCGGGCGCCGCGCCTCCCTGTCACGAGGCGGAGGCGCTTTGCGGGCGGTGCCAGCAGCGGCCTGTCTGCGAAGACAGCGACTTCGGGCTGTGCGAGGCGTGCGATCTGGACGAGCGGGTGCATTGCATGGACTGCGAACGGCCCTTGGATACGCCCTTCTGGCCCTACGAGTTAGCCAAGAGCCCTGAGGAAGAGCGTGCGATCACGATGAAGCAGCTCGCCGCGTTCGAGCAGGAGCGCCAGCAGTGGTTCACCGCGCATCTGTGGGATGACGAGGATACGCCATGGGAAGCGGAGGAGGATAGTGCAGCAGAGCCGATCCGCGAGGCGGAGGGGCTGGTGGCGGATGCCGGATGCGGCCCGTCCCCGTCCGGCCGGTAGAGCGCGGGCTGGCCTAGTCGCGCAGCAGTTCGAGCTGCACCGTGCCGTGGCCGCGCTGGATCAGGCCGATCTCGGTCGCGGCGGCTTGGCTCAGGTCAATCGTGCGACCGCGGGTGAACGGCCCGCGATCATTGATGCGCACGATCACGCTGCGGCCATTGCCGGTATTGGTCACCCGCACGCGGCTGCCGAAGGGCAGGGTGCGGTGCGCGGCGGTGAGCGCGTTCATGTCGAACGTCTCGCCATTGGCGGTGCGGCGGCCGTGGAACTGGCGGCCGTAATAGGAGGCAACCCCGCTGCCGAGCGCCTCTGCGGCGGGGGGCGTGGCGGGCTCGATCGTGGCGATGTCGACCGCGTGGGCAGGGATCGCCACCGCGCCCGGATCGGCGTAGCGGGCGAAGGTCTCTTCAAACGCGGCTTCGGGGCTGGGGGTGAACACCGGCGCACCCGCAGGCGCGGAGTGGGTGGCGGCGAGCGGCGCGCGCTGCGATGCCTGTTGCGGCGACTGTTGCGCTTGCCCGACGCCAGCCGCGCCCAGCAGCGCCAGCGCAGCGAGGGCGAGCGAGGCCCGGCCCTTGGCGCGCAACCGCTTGGCGCGTGGCGTGCGGAGAGGTTCCATCCCGTTCATGGGAGGCGCCAATACAGGCGAATGGTAAACGACCCCAAATGTAACACGCAGCCCGTCGCTGCTGCAGCTCGCTTCATCGGAAATCGGGGCCGGAAACGCGGCGGAATGCCGATTTGGCCACAGAGCGGGAGGGGTCAGAACAGCGGTTTTCGCGCCGGACTCGGGATTAGGGGGCGAAAAGGGGGCCGGAAAGGAGAAATGGGGCCGGCATTGCTGCCGACCCCACTCTCACCGGCGGTGGACCCCCGAAGGGATGCTTATCGCCTGGCGTTTCTTCGTCCGGTCGTTGCCCGAAGGCCCGGTTCCTTGCCGAATATGTCGCCCGGCGCTCGCGCCGGTGCCGGATCCGGTTTTCCACGCTGCGAGCTCCCGAAGGTTCTCAGCTGCGCTTCCCGCCGTTTCCGAGACTGGATGCTTTCGCTGGCGTCTCAAGCGGCTCCTTCCGCACCTCAGTGCTTCCGTTTCCTCGACGCCGGTTTCCACATCCGGCCTATCCGTTGATCGCTGCTCTTTGTCTCAACAGTCCGGTTTCTGTCCGCTCTCCCGAAGGAGACCTTTCGTCCGCCATTCCTCCACAAGGAACGATGCCATCATCGCGTCGTCGATTTCCGCTTCCCCCTGTGTCCGAACCGGCAGGCGGTTCTTCGTGGCGGTCTGTTTCCGTCTTCGATGTTTTGAGAATGCGCCTGCGGACCGAGTCGGGCAAGGGCGCGAGCGTGCACTTATCCACTTTTGGCCGGAATGCCAGTGGACAAGAGTGGATAAGTCAACGGCTCACCGTATCGGGTGAAACCGGCTGCGATTTTGTGGCGATTGGCCGCGCGAAGTGACTCAAATGACTCGCATTTGCTGCAGTCTCGCGGCCCCGCGCTTACCGGTCGCGCTTGGCGAGCAGCCGCAGACGGAGGGCGTTGAGCTTGATAAAGCCCGCCGCATCGGCCTGATCGTAAGCGCCCGCATCGTCCTCGAACGTTACGTGCGCTTCGGAATAGAGCGAGTTGGGCGACTTGCGGCCCACAACCGATGCCTGCCCCTTATAGAGCTTCAGCCGCACGGTGCCGCTGACCTTCTCCTGGCTAAGGTCAATCGCCGCCTGCAACATCTCGCGCTCGGGCGCGAACCAGAAGCCGTTGTAAATGAGCTCGGCATATTTGGGCATCAGCTCGTCCTTCAGATGCGCCGCGCCGCGATCCAAGGTGATCTGCTCGATCCCGCGATGCGCACGGGCGTAGATCTCGCCGCCGGGGGTCTCATACATCCCGCGCGACTTCATGCCGACAAAGCGGTTCTCTACCAGATCGAGCCGCCCGATGCCGTGCTTGCGGCCCAGATCGTTGAGGGTGGTGAGGAGCGTGGCGGGGCTCATCGACTCGCCGTTCAGCGCTACGCCGTCACCGCGTTCGAAGTCCACGGTGATATATTCGGGCGTGTCGGGCGCGCTTTCCGGATGCCCGGTGCGCGAATAGACATAGTCGGGCACCTCTTCCCACGGGTCTTCGAGCACCTTCCCTTCGGACGAGGTGTGGAGGAGGTTCGCATCGGTCGAGAACGGGCTTTCGCCGCGCTTGTCCTTCGGCACCTGGATCTGGTGCTTCTCCGCCCAATCGATCAGCGCGGTGCGGCTGGTCAGATCCCATTCGCGCCACGGAGCGATCACGCGGATATCGGGATTGAGCGCATAGGCGCTGAGTTCGAACCGCACTTGGTCATTGCCCTTGCCGGTCGCGCCATGGGCGATGGCATCGGCGCCGGTCTCGCGCGCGATCTCGACCAGACGCTTGGAGATAAGCGGGCGGGCAATCGATGTGCCGAGCAGATAATCGCCTTCATACCGCGCATTGGCACGCATCATCGGGAAGACGAAATCGCGCACGAATTCCTCGCGCAGGTCCTCGATAAAGATGTGCTCGTCGGGAATGCCCATCGCCCGGGCCTTGGCGCGCGCGGGTTCGATTTCCTCGCCCTGACCCAGATCGGCAGTGAAGGTGACAACCTCAAGCCCGCGCTCCACGCTCAGCCACTTGGCGATGACGCTGGTATCAAGACCGCCGGAATAGGCGAGGACAACTCGTTTGATATCGGACATGGGCAAGGGCTTCCTGTTGAATGCGGAGGCGCGGTTAGCAGGGGGCGCGGCGCGCTGCAATCATGTGCGGCCAGACTCTTTGGAAACCGGTTGTTGGCCCAGCGGCTCGCAAAGCCCGCACGGCGAGCATTGCGCTACACCCCGAACAGCTCCTGCGCCCTGTCATGCACAACGGCGGCGACGCGGCGGCCCATCAGCAGGCCTTCGCGGTTGTCCGCCTCGATATGGTAGCCGCCATAGATGCGCGAAATGCCCGCCATGTCGGCGGTGGCGGTGAAGGTCGGCAACACCATACGGACTTCCTCGCCCAGCGCCTCGGGCTCGGTAATCTCGCCGGGAATACGCGTCAGCTCCGCGCCGAATTCATCGTCGCCGGTTACCAGACGCAGCACTTCGGCGCAGCAGGCGCTCACCGCGCTATGGCCGGAGACATAGCCGGGGAAGGGCGGGCTGACGAATTCGTAGGGGCTGTAAGGATACCACTCGCTGCCCGGCAGTTCGATCGTGCCTCTGCCCGGACCGCCCCAGCCGCGAATGGTCTGATCCGCGAAGTAATGGCGCACCAGCGTCCACGGGCGGGCGCTGTCATAATGCCGCTTGGTATCCCATGCGGCGATGAAGGCATCATGCGCGGCCATGCCGACGGAGAAGAACAGCTTCACATCATCGTCCAGCCCATTGCGGTCGCGGCGCGAGACGTCTTGCGCGAACCGCAGCCAGTGGCCCGACTGGCCGGTCGAGCCGGGGCCGTCGCGCATGAATTCGACAATGGCCTTCTGCTCGTTGGTCAGCCCGGCGTTGAAATCGAGCACCTGCTGCACCTCGGCGAGCAATTCGTTCGAGCCCACCAGCGGCGGCGGCGGGGCGCGGAACTGGTCGGACGACGTCAGCGCAAAGGTGTTCACGCGGTACCAGTGCGGCGTCAGGAAGCCCGGCGCGCGGGTGGAGCCGTCGGGAAAGCGGAAGGTAATCGGCTGCCAGCGATCAGGGTGGAGGATACGGTCGGGTGGGTTGACGGGATTATACTGCGTGTAATCCGAATAGGCGTTGCCGCTCGAACCCGGCTCGTCCCCGAGCTGGTTAGCCCCGTCGCGGTGGCATTCGCCGGTGATCGTCTCGCCAATCAACGTGCCAATGCCCGCCGGGGTAACGGCGTTGGGAATGGCGCCATCCGGATCGTAGCCGAAGTCGAGCAGCGCCGCGCTGATGGCCGAGCCGCTCTCGGGATAGACATCGCGCAGCGCGTGGGCGACCGCATAGCTGATCGCCTCTTCCTGATTGGAACGGTTGCGCTCGCTCGCCGGACGTTTCAGCCGTGTGCCGAACCATGCGCCTTGCGCGCTATCGTCATAGGCAGCCCACGCCTCATACATGGCGGAGACGACAATCCCCATCGCCCGCGCCAGCACTGTGGGCCGCGCGCCATATTGCCGCACATCGACCGCCGCAGTGTCGAGCAGCACATTCGTCCAGCGATAGGCGAGCGAGGCATCGGGCACCGCGAGCGACGTTCCGCTATGGCGCACCCGCACCGCCGGGTCGCGCGCGGCGACGGCTCCCATAAACGGCATGCCAGCCGCCAGTCCGAAAGCACCGCTTTTGAGCAAAGTCCGGCGTTTGATGCGCACTGTTTCCCCCCTGTGCGTGCCTACTCCGCCGCTTCCTTAAATGCCGGATCAAGGTGCCATTTCGGGGCTTCTTCCATCGCAAACAGGCGGCGCTCTTCTTCGTACATGAAGTCGCGCGTCATCGGCAGGGCTGTGCGGTCTTTCACATAGACGATCTGGTGGTTCACCAGCCCGCCATTGCGGAAGGCCTGCTCTGCCCCGGCGAGGTAGAACAGCCACATCCGGTAGAACTGCTCGTCATACATCTCGACCAGTTCGTCCTTGTGCATGACGGTGCGGTTGTACCATTCTTCCAGCGTGTGGCAGTAATGGAAGCGCATCGCTTCCACATCCATCACTTGCCAGCCGAACTGTTCGGACTGGGTAATGAGCTCTGACAGGGCAGGAATGTAACCGCCGGGGAAGATGTATTTGCGGGTGAAGGCGTCGGTAAAGCCGGGAGGCCCTGCGCGGCCGCAGGCATGGCTCAGCATCACGCCCTTGGGCTTCAGCAGCTTGGCGGTGTGCTCGTAGAACTGCGGGTAATGCGGCGTGCCGACGTGTTCGAGCAAGCCGATCGAGCTGATCCGGTCAAACTCGCCGCGTACCTCGCGGTAATCCATCAGCGCGAACTTCACCTTGTCGGACACGCCCGCCTCCGCTGCGCGCTCCTTGCAGAAGGCGATTTGGTCGGGCGCGAGCGCCACGCCCAGCACTTCACAGCCATACATCCGGTTGAGATAGAGCGCGAAACCGCCCCAGCCGCAGCCGATATCGAGCACGCGCATATTGGGCCCGTTCTCGGCGGTGATATTCAGCTTGGCAGCGAGATGCGCCTTCTTGTCGAGCTGCGCCTGTTCGAGCGAGACATCGAGGCTGCGGTGGTAGCCCATCGTGTATTGGCGATCCTCGTCGAGGAAGAGCTCATACAGGCGGCGGGTGAGATTGTAGGTGTGCTCGGCATTCTTGCGCGCCTTGCCCGGCAGGTTGATGCTGTCGGCCTTGGCAATCGCCTTTTGCGTCAGCCATTTGGCCTTGCTCTGCGGCTGGATCGCGGCATCGCCAATGGCCTTGGACTGGGCGGTGAAGAACAGGATCAGGTCGCGCAGATCATGCGGTTCGACAATGTCCATCCAGCCCCACATGAAGGCCTCTGCCGTGCCCAGCTGCGGATAGCGGGCGATATGCATCGCGGCCTTCGGGTTGGTGAGGCGGACGTGCATCGGCTCCGAATAGCCGCCCTCGACTTCGCCTCCCGCGCCATATTCGTAAACCTTGCCGTCATGGTCGGTAATGACCAGCTTGCCATTCTTGATGACACGCTTGAGCAACTTGTCGAGCAACCACATAAATCCTGCGTCCCCTGAAGATTTGTGTTCAATTCAAACCGCTCGTGTGCGGATGCTTTGCTGCAGAGTCAATTGCGCGCTACACTCTTCCCCATGAACGGAAATATCACCCAGCCTAGCGCCATGGCGGTCGAGGCGTTTATCGAAGCAGTCGCGCATGACGGCAAACGCGCTGATGCGAAGGTGCTCGACGCGCTGTTCCGCCGCGTGACGGGGGAGGAGCCGCAGATGTGGGGGCCGACGATGATCGGCTATGGCACCTACCACTACCGCTACGAGACCGGGCGCGAGGGAGACTTCCTGCGCACCGGCTTTTCCCCGCGCAGTGCCAAGCATTCGCTGTATCTGATGGGCGGCTATTGCGAAGAGTTGACGGCGCAGCGCAACGAGGAATTGCTGGCGAAACTGGGCAAGCATTCGCGCGGCAAAAGCTGCCTCTACATCAACAAGCTCGCCGATGTGGACTTGGGCGTGCTGGAGGAGTTGGTGCGGGTAAACTGGGAAGCCATGGGGCGGGTGTATCCGCTCCTGTAGCGAACCCTAAATCCCCGCATACCACTGATAGCCCGCCACATCCTCCCAATAGCCGCCTTGGCCGCCATTGATGCCATCAAGGCTCGCGACCAGTTCGATACCGGTCAAGTATTTCGGCTGCTTGTAACCCAGCTGCCGCTCCAGCCGCATCCGCAAGGGCGCGCCATTGCGTTCGGGTAGCGCCTCGCCATTGAGCATATGCGCGACGATGGTTTGCGGGTGCATCGCATCATCCATGTCGCAGCTTTCGTAGTAATCCACGCGGCGGCGGTTATCAGCAGGGCCGCGCATGGTGAAATCGGCGCAGCGGAAGACAGCGAACCGCGCGCCTTCCTGCACGCCCGCCATGTCCAGAATCTGCGCAAGCTGCGGCCCCGTCCATTCGCCGATCGCGCTCCAGCCCTCGACGCAATCGTGGCGGGTGACTTGCGTGCGCTGGGGCAGGGCACGGATATCCTCCAGCGAGAGGCTGAGAGGGGTGTCCACCAATCCGCTGACTGTCAAACGCCAATCGGGAAAGCCCGCAGCCAAGGCCTCGCGATAGGCGTCGCTATCGACCGTCAGATTGCCATTGCCGCGAAAATAGGACGAGATGGCGCTGCGATCATATTCGGGCGCCATGGGGATGCGCCCGCCGCCCAGCGCGCGGTGCAGGCCGCGATGCCAGTTTTGCGCGCCTTGGGCGATCTTACCGAACCAGTCGGTCTTGCCGATTTCGGTGCACCCGGTAAGGAAAGCGGCACCGGCGGCGACGAGGAAATTGCGGCGCTGCATCATTCCTTCCCCCCGAAAATCATATCCCTGATCTGGTGGATCGGCCCTGCGAGCAGCACCAGCACGAGGTGCAGCACAAGGAATCCGCACAGCAGCCACGCGGCGATAAAGTGCAGGCTTCGTGCGCTCTGGCGGCCACCGAACAGGTCGGTCATCCACGGCCACGCGGCTTCCATGCCGGGGCTCATCACCATGCCGGTGACAATCATCAGCGGAATGAGGATCAGGATCACGCCCGCATAGGCGATCTTCTGCAAGATGTTATACTTGCCCTCGCCATGTTCGAAATTGAGCTTGAGATGCTCGCGAATGTCCGTCCAGATGTTCGCCGGACTCCACTCCTTCGCGCGGGCGAAAATGTCGCGCTTCATATGCCCGTTGATCAGCGAGGCGATCATGAAGGCGAGCAGCCCGAAGGCAAACACCAGCGCGAACACGATATGCCAGTCGCGCGCGGCGGCGAGGTTGTAATGATCGGGAATTGTCGCCCAGCCGGGGAAACGCGGCACTTCCAGCCAGGCATCTTCGGGCGCGAAACCGTCATTGCCCCAATACAGGCGGCGGTGCGCGTTGGAGATATTGAGGCCGCTCATAAACAGGATAATGATGCTGGCGGCATTGGCCCAATGCCACAGCCTTGTGCTGAGCGCGTGGCGCTTTTTGGGCTTGGCGGTGGTGACCTGATCGCCACCCGTCGGTTCCATTACCAGAGCATCGCTCATGCGCCTTTCCCCTCCCGATCAAGGTAAATCACGTCGCGCGGCTGGCGCAGCAGGTGCTGGCCCGAATCGACGGTAATATTCTGCCCCGAAGCCAGCGGCCCCTCGGCAAGGAACAGCGCCGCATCGGCGATTTCGTCAGCGCCCGTTTGCCGCACAAGCAGGTTGAGCAAATGGCTGCGCCGTGCCTCTTCCGGCGTCTGGTCATGGCTCGGCAGGATGGCACCGGGCGCGAGCGTGTAGACGCGGTCATCGCCGTGAAACGCCATCGCCATCATCTGTGCGGCGATATCGGCGGCGGCCTTGCTCATCGTGTAGCTGAAGAAATCGGGGTTGAGATTGGCAAGCTTCTGGTCAGTCACCTGCACCACGCGCCGCCCCGCATTGCTGCGACCATGCGCGAAATAGGCTTGCGCCATAGCAACAGGAACGGTTGCATTGATCCCCATAGCGGCTGCATTCGTCGCAGCGTCCAGTCCGGTTACATCGTCGGGTTCAAAAATTGATGCGCAGTTGACGAGGCAGCGCCAGTCAGGAAGCTGCTCCGCCAGTTCGCGCACCATGGCGCGTCCCGCGTCGACGCTGGAGAGATCGGCACCGATCGTTTGTGCAGAGGGAAGACTGGCGGCCAGCGCCTCTGCCGCTTCGGCAGAGCTGTTGTAATGGATAACAACGTGCCACCCCGCTGCGGCAAAGCGTTCGACAATGGCGCGCCCGACGCGCTTGGCGCCGCCGGTGACGAGGACTGACTTGGCTGACATGCGGCCACCCTACAGCGCGACGCGGCCGGAGCAAGCCGGACTTGGGGCCAGCGCGCCTCGCGCTACTCGCCTTCGGGCACGTTGGCGCGCAAATCTTCCAGCCACACATCGGCTACCGCATCGCTCGGCGCGCGCCAGTCTCCGCGCGGGGAGAGCGCGCCGCCTGCGCTGACTTTGGGGCCGTTGGGTAGCGCGCTGCGTTTGAACTGGCTGAAGGCAAAGAAGCGCTGCACGAACTTCTCCAGCCAGCTGCGGATCGTCGCGAGATCATACGCGTTCTTGCCTTCATCGGGGAAGGCGTGCGGCCACAGGCCTGCCTCGGCATCCCGCCAAGCGTGCCAGCACAGGAAGGCGATATGGCTGGGCTTCTGCCCCCAGCGGATCGTGTGGTGGAGGAAGAAATCGTTGAGCTCGTAAGGGCCGATAATGCTCTCGGTGCTCTGGATCGCGCCGTCGGCACCGGCGGGCACCAGCTCGGGGCTGATTTCGGTGGCGAGCACGGCTTCCAGCGCGGCATCGCAGGTCGCGTCGAACTGGTTGGTGCGCGTGCACCAGCGGATCAGATACTGGATCAGCGTCTTGGGCACGCCCGAATTGACCGCGTAATGGCTCATCTGGTCGCCCACGCCATAGGTGCACCAGCCCAGCGCCAGCTCCGACAGATCGCCCGTGCCGATCACAAAGCCCTTGTGATGGTTGGCAAGGCGGAAGAGGTAATCGGTGCGCAGGCCCGCCTGCACATTCTCGAAGGTCACATCATGCACCGGCTCGCCATCGGCGAAGGGGTGCTGCATATCGGTGAGCATCTGCGTGGCGGCAGGGCGGATGTCGATTTCCTCGGCGGTGACGCCGAAGGCCTGCATCAACTTCCACGCATTGGCCTTGGTGCCATCCGAGGTGGCAAAACCCGGCATGGTATAGGCGCGGATGGTGGTGCGCGGCAGGCCAAGCGTGTCGCAGGCCTTTGCTGCCACGATCAGCGCGTGCGTGCTGTCGAGTCCGCCCGAAATGCCGATCACCAGCGCTTTCGTGCCCGTCGCCTGCATCCGCCGCATCAGCGCATCGACCTGGATGTTGAACGCCTCGTAACAATCCTCGTCCAGCTTATCCTGCCGGTTGGGGACGAAGGGGAAGCGGCGGATGGCGCGCACGAGGCCGATATCGCCCGGCGTGTGGTCATGTTCGAACCCGATCACGCGGTAACTGTCTTCAGGTCGGCCCGCATCCTCCGCCGCATCGTTGAACGTGCCCATCCGCATCCGCTCGTTACGGATACGCTGCGTGTCGATATCGGTTACGCACAGCTCCGGCTCCAGCTCGAACCGCACGCTTTCGACCAGCAGATCGCCCAGTTCGTAGACCATGCCTTGGCCATCCCAGCTGAGGTCGGTCGTGCTCTCGCCAAAGCCGCTCGCGGAATAGGCATAAGCGCAGACATTGCGCGCCGAGGAGGCGCGGCACAGCAAATGCCGTTCGTCCGCCTTGCCGATGGTGATGTTGGATGCCGAGAGATTGAGCAGGATATTTGCGCCCGCCAAAGCCGCCATGGTGCCGGGCGGGGTGGGGCTCCAGAAATCCTCGCAAATCTCGATCCCGAAGGTGAAGCCGGGAAGGTTGTCCGCTGCAAAGATCAGATCGACCCCGAACGGCACTTCCTCGCCCGCAACGCTCAGCCAGAGATTGCGGCAGGCATTGCCGCGCGCAAACCAGCGCTTCTCGTAATATTCGCGGTAATTGGGCAGGAAACTCTTGGGCACCGCGCCCAGCACTTCGCCCTGCGCAATCACCAGCGCGCAATTGTAGACCCGCCCGCCGCGCCGCAGCGGTGCGCCGACAACCAGCACGGGGGTGAGCGCTTCGCTCGCCTTGCGCAAAGTCTCGATCCCCGCCTCGACCGCGTCGAGCAGCGCCGCCTGCATATGCAGATCGTCGATGGCGTAGGAGGATACGCACAATTCGGGAAACAGCAGCAGATCTACATGGCCCGCATGGGCCGCCTCCGCCTGCTCGATGATCCCCTGCACACTGTAGCGCACATCAGCCGTGCGGCTGCGCGGGGTGGCGGTGGCGACACGCACGAAACCATGCGTGTGCATATCGAAGAACGGATGGGTCTTGGCGCTCATAAGGCCGCCCATAGCGCAGAAATCTGCGCTATCCCAAACAAAACGCCGCCGCTCCGAAGGGGGAGAGCGACGGCGCTTCTTCAGGGACACTTGGGTATTCGCGGCAACCCTGCTGACGGTTACCGCAGCATCCGCAGCGCCCGGGGTTTAGCGGCAGCGCGCATCGCCGCGGTCGATTTCACGGCCGAGCAAACCGCCCAGCGCGGCGCCCAGAACAGTGCCGACGGTGCGGTCACGCCCGCCATCGATCTCCCGCCCGATCAGCGCGCCACCGGCAGCGCCAATGATCAGGCCCGTGGTGCCGTTCTCGCGCTCGCAATAATAACGCCCGTCGCGGCCCTGCCACACGCGGTCACCCCGGCGCACGCGGCGCGGTTCGTAATAGCGGCCGTCATCGTCATAGACACGGTGGCGGCGCTGGTCCCGGCGGCAAGCGCGGCGGTCGCGCCGGCGCTCGTAACGGTCGCAACGATCATAGCGGTCATACCCGCGATCATCGTTGTGATAGCCATAGGCCGGAGCCCAGGCAGGCGGTCCGCCCTGCGCCATCGCCGGCGCAGCAGGGATCGCCAGCGTGGTGGCGGCGGCGAGAGCTAGGAAGGTCTTTTTCATGTGAACAATCTCCTTTCGCTTCGATCAGCCCGTGCTGATGTAAAACGAGGTATCGTTCAGTTTTTCACAACCGCAGATGAACGGTTCGTTGGAATGCAGGTTCAGGGACAAGCTGTTGTTCGCGCGCGATCAGCCGAGCTTCTGGACGGTCACAGCGATCCAGTCGCGCACGGTGCCGTCGGCCCCTTCGCCTTCCCAAATCCGCTCGCCAACCGGCGCGAACCCGGCTGCGGCATAGCGTTCGCGCACCCAGTCGGCAGCGGGGAAATTGTGCAACCGGCCAAGCAAATCGCGGCCTTCGCCCGTTCCCAGTTTGAAGCTGGCGTAGTGCAATCCTGCCGGTTTGAGCGCCCGGTGAATGCGGGAAAGGATGTCGGGCAGATCGTCGCGCGCAACGTGCAGCAAGCAGGCATGGGCCCACACGGCGTCATAGGCGTTCTCGGCGTCGATTTGGTCGAACCGCATGTGCCTTGCGCCAAGGCTGAAGCTTTCATTGGCCTTGCGCACCATCGCCGCCACGCCATCGGTCGCGTCCACCGCAAAACCCCGTTCGATCATCCGCGCCGCATCCCGCCCGCCGCCGCAACCGAGTTCAAGTATATGCGCGCCGGGCGCAAGCCGGTCGAGGAAGGCGTCGAGATCGCGGGAAGGCGCTTGCCCGAAGCTGAGCGTGTAATGCGGCGCAGATTTTTCGTAGAAGGCAATTGTGGCGGGGTCGGTCACCCTTGGGCCGCCTCAGCCGCTTCCCGATCCCGCTCCGCGCGGCTTTTCTTCTCCGCAGCCGTCTTCAACTGCCCGCAGGCTGCGTCAATATCGCGCCCGCGTGGGGTGCGCACCGGCGCGCTGATGCCGCCTTCGAACACGATGTCGGAAAAGCGCTTGATCCGTTTGGGCGTCGAACATTCGTAATTCGCGCCGGGCCACGGGTTGAAGGGGATCAGATTGACCTTGGCGGGCAATTTGTAGGTCTTCAGCAGCCGGACGAGTTCGCGCGCGTGGTCGTCGCTGTCGTTCTTGTCCTTCAGCATCACATATTCGAACGTGATGCGCCGCGCATTGCTGGCGCCGGGATAATCGGCGCAGGCTTGCAGCAGCTCCTCTATGCCGTATTTCCGGTTGAGCGGAACGATCTCGTCGCGGATATCCTTCGTCACCGCGTGCAGGCTGACCGCGAGGTTGACCCCAATTTCCTCGCCGCAGCGATCCATCATCGGCACCACGCCGCTGGTGGAAAGCGTGATGCGGCGCTTGGACAGGGCGAGGCCGTCACCATCCATCACCAGTTGTAGCGCGCCTTTGACATTGTCGAAATTATACAGCGGCTCGCCCATGCCCATCATCACGATATTGGTGAGCAGGCGGCCGTCCGAGGTGTAGTGACCCTCATCTTCGGCATCATCGAGGTCCGCCCCAAAATCGAACTTCATATTGCCCTTGGGCCATTCGCCCAGCGCATCGCGGGCGAGCATCACTTGGCCGACAATCTCGCCCGGCGTGAGATTGCGCACCAGCCGCATCGTGCCGGTGTGGCAGAAGGTGCAATTGAGCGTGCAGCCGACCTGGCTCGACACGCACAATGTCCCGCGATCCGCATCGGGGATGAAGACCATTTCGAAATCGTGCCCGTCCGCCGTGCGGAGCAACCATTTGCGCGTGCCGTCAGTGGAATGCTGCGCTTCGACCACTTCGGGGCGACCGATGACAAACCGCTCGGCCAGCCATGGGCGCATGGTCTTCGCGATATCGGTCATCGCGTCAAAATCGGTGACGCCGCGATGGTAAAGCCAGTGGAACACCTGCTTGGAACGCAGCTTGGCCTGCCGTGTGCCGAGCCCCGCTTCCTCGAAAAGCTCCGCAATCCGCGCCTTGGGCAGACCGATCAGATCCACGCGGCCATCGGCACGCGGCGTGATGTCACGCGCCACGGGAACCGGGTCAATCTGCCCGGGAATGCTCATCAGGGTCGTATTGGTCATGGGAGGCGCGCATATAGGCGAGGGCGCGCGCTTTTGCCAGAGGCGCAATTCAGGAGCGCGGGGACGCGGCAACACCTGCGCTGGACATTCCCAAATTAATAAAGGTTCCAGCCAAAATAGACTTCGGGCGTCGCACTTGTGCAGGTCGTGGACCTGCTATAATTCAAGTCCTCTGATAATATAGCTTCAAAATCAATAATTTCTACAAAAAGCACGCCATCTCTTGAAATATTTAATATCTGAGGAGCGTATTTATTCTTCTGATCATCGTCCTCGGGGATGTCAAATAAATCGAAATCATATTCATAAGATGTTGTAAGCACCGTTGGCGAGCCATTTGGAATGCCGATCCGCTTATTATCTGTCTTCAGAAACTCAATAAATTCGACCCAAAGAGTTGGTTCATGCACGGTGGTCGAAGCGTTGGCACGACAGAATATTTGAAACTCCTCAATCCGATCTTGTTCGGACTGACACCCCGTCAGCGCAATTAAGAGAGGCAGCGGAATCAGCCAAATCCTATGCATGGTTGCAAACCCATCCATTAGCCACTCGCCGATTTGCCGCTCAAAGGCCGCGCCATCAGATCCTGCCCGAACATCACGCGGTGCCCATCATGCGTGCGCACAGCGAATTCGCGCATATCCCATTCCTCGGTGCGGGGTTCCTTGAGAATGTCCACATTCGCGCGGTCTATTTCGGCGAAATAGGCATCGATATCGTCGAACTCGATATAGCCGAAATATTGGTGGTCACCCAGTTCGGGCACCGGAGGCGCATCGGGGCAGGAGCCGAGCATGATCGTGCAGCGGCCGCGCCGGACGAAAACCCAGCCACCCAAATCGCGCAGAGCATCGAATTTCATCACATCGACCCACCAGCGTGCGGTCGCCATCGCATCGGGCACGGCGAGGACAAAACTGAGGCCAGTGATGTCGGGTCTGGAGTTATTCATCGGTTCGCACACCCCACTGCTGCCGCATCGATCGCGGTGGCCGCGCCGTCGAGGCTGTAGCGGTCGGTAAAGCGTCGTCCGCGTGTGTCGGTGGCGCTGACGCTCAGGCTGCTGGCGGAGCGCATGGCGGCGACCACGCGCGCATCGGCGGCGGCATTTTCCGCCCAGCCATTGGTGCCGCTGCCGGACAGCGCAAACCGCTGTCCGCTGATCGCAAGCTGCATCCGCGGATCGCTGGCGAGGCTGCGGCTCAAGCGGAAATGGACTTGCTGGCGGACATTCTGGCGCGGCCATGTGCTGATGGTGGCGAAGGCACCGCCGCGCCCCTCGGCCTCGGCGATGGCGTAGCAGCGCGGCACGTCGCTATCGCGGAACGCGCCCCAATCGCCGAACACGCCCAGACTCTCGCGGTCCACGCCATGCGCCAGCAGCGGTGCGGAGACGACCAAGGCGAAGGCAGGGGCAATCCAGCGAAGCATTCCTCTTATATAGGCGCATAAAGCCTGCACTGTGAATCCCTCAAAATCGGACAAAAATCGTACCGGCAAAGTCCGGTTATTCTGGAAAAATTCCGACCTTTCACCTATATCAGCCGGAACGGAGGGGGTTCTCCTAGAAAACCCGCAAAATGAAAGGCGCCCTTGGCCCCAATTCCAAGCGGCGAGTGGAGAGATGAGCCTGTTTGCCGACTATAACCTGCCCTTCGCCATCGCGCTGGGGGCTATGCTGTTGCTCGGCCTGTTGCAGCTTATCGGGCTTGGTGATTTCGACGTCGGCGGCGATGTCGATCTTGATGCGGACGGTGCCATTGCCGATCCCACCAGTGCCGGCCTTGGCGGTGCGATCACCACCTTGCTGGGGCTGGGCAAAGTGCCGTTTTTTGCGTGGCTGATGGTGCTGCTCGCCAGCTTTGGCATGATCGGGCTGGGCGTGCAGGCCTTTGCCGCTGATCTGACCGGATCGCCGCTCTATCCTTGGCTCGCTGCGCTGGTTGCGGGCGGGGCCGCCGTGCCTGCCACATCGGTGATCGTCCGGCCGCTCGGCCGGATTATGCCGCAGGATGAAACCACCGCCGTCGGGCTCGACAGCCTGTTGGGCAAGCGGGGCCAGATCACGGATGGACGCGCGGCGAAGGGCTCGCCCGCGCGGGCGAAAGTGCGCGACCGGTTCGGTCACGCGCATTATGTCATGGTCGAGCCGCACGAGGATGGCAGTGTCATCCCCGCAGGCGACCAGGTGCTGCTCGTCCGCCGCGAGGGGCAAGTGTTTTTCGGGGTGCCGCTGGCTGATCGCAAGCTGGCCCCGGTCGAATAGGCGCGCTCGCCGCGCAAAGATGGATGTGAACAAGGAGACGACATGGAAAATCTGCTAGACTTGGGGCTTATCGGGATTGCGGTTGTCGTCATCCTGGTGATTTCTTTCCTCACCTTTCTCATCAAGCTCTACCGTCGCGCTTCAAAGGAAATCGCCTTTGTGCGCACGGGGATGGGCGGCGAAAAGGTCGTGATGAATGGCGGCGCGCTGGTGCTGCCGGTCCTCCACGAAACCATGCCCGTCAATATGAACACGCTGGTGCTGCCGGTGGTGCGCCGCGACGCGGAAGCGCTGATCACGCTCGACCGGTTGCGGATTGACGTAAAGGCAGAATTCTACGTCCGCGTGAAGCCCGATGCCGAAGCCATCGCGATGGCGGCGCAGACGCTTGGCCAGCGCACCATGCAGCCCGAGGCGCTGAAGGATCTGGTCGAAGGCAAGTTCGTCGATGCGCTGCGCTCGGTCGCGGCGGGGATGACGATGAACGAGTTGCACGAACAGCGTGCCGATTTCGTGCAGAAGGTGCAGCAGGTCTCCTCCAACGATCTTGCGATGAACGGGCTGGAACTGGAATCGGTCTCGCTCACCGGGCTCGACCAGACGAGCATCGAACACTTCAATGCCAACAACGCGTTTGACGCCGAAGGCCTCACCAAGCTGACCGAGCAAATCGAAGCGCGCAAGAAGCTGCGCAACGATATCGAGCAGGACACCCGCGTGCAGATGGAAACGAAGAATCTGGAGGCGGATCAGGCGAGTTTCCAGATCAAGCGTGATCAGGAATACGCCCGGTTGGAGCAAGAGCGCGAGGTGGAAATCCGCCGCGCCGCGCAAATGGCCGAAATCGCCAGCCAGCAGGCCGAACGCCAGCGCGAGGCCGATGCTGCCAAGATCGAGGCCAAGAAGCTGGTCGATGCGCAGCAGATCGAGGCCGACCGGCTGGTGGAAGAGGCCCGCATCGATCAGGTGCGCGCGCTCGAAATCGCCCGGCAGGAACAGCAGATAGCGGTGCAGAACAAGTCGCGCGAAGAAAGCCAGGCCAAGGCCGAGGCAGACGCAGCGCGGGCCAAAGCTGTCGCGGCAGAAGAACAGGTGGCCACCGCGCGCGAAAGCGAGATTGCCGAGCGGCAAAAGAAGATCGAACTGATCGAAGCGGCCAAGGTCGCCGAGCGGGACGCGATCAAGATCAAGGTGGAAGCCGAGGCCGAGAAGGACGCCGCCACCAACCGCGCCGCAGCGGTCAAATTCGAAGCCCAAGGCGAGGCCGATGCCGAGAAGCTGCGCGCCGAAGCCGCAAGGGTGCGCTTCGAAGTCGAAGCTGCCGGTCAGCGCGCGGTGAACGAGGCGGCGAATATCCTCTCGATGGAGCAGATCAGCCTGCAAACCAAGCTGGCGCTCTTGAAAGTGCTGCCCGAAGTCATCCGCGAAAGCGCGAAGCCGATGGAAGCGATCGACTCGATCAAGATCGTGCAGGTCGATGGCCTCACCCAGCGTACCGGCGCGGCTGGTTCGACCGGCGGCGCGGGCGGCGGTTCGGGCAACCTTGCCAATGACGCGGTGGCCGCCGCGCTCGCTTACCGTGCGCAGGCCCCGGTGCTCGACGGGCTGATGAAGGAGCTGGGCCTCACCGGTGCATCGCTCGGCCAGCTAGTCGAAGGCGCGGCTCTGGGCGTGGCGAATACCGGGTTCGAGCCCGCTCCCGCGATTGCCGACGAGACGCAATCGCCCGGCCTGTTCGCGCAGGATAATGCCGCGGCCAATGTGGGGGATGATCGCAAAGCCAAAGGCAAGCCCAAGGGTGCCGAAGCGGCGGAGTAATCGCCTCCTCCCAAGCGCATGAAAAGGCCTGCGGGGTTCGCGCCTCGCAGGCCTTTTGCTTTGCACTGCACCATGGCTTGGGGCAGTAAGCCCGCCATGGCCAAACCCGCAGCAACCCCGTCCTCCCCGCACGTCCTCGTCCTCCAAGGCGGCGGCGCATTGGGAGCCTATCAGGCTGGTATGTATGCCGAAATGCACCGCGAAGGGCTGGAGCCCGATTGGGTCGCGGGTATTTCCATCGGCGCGATCAACGCCGCGCTCATCGCGGGCAATGCGCCTGAGCAGCGCCTGCCGCGCCTGCGTGCCTTCTGGGACAGGGTGAGCAGCGAATTGCTCGCTTTGCCGCCGGTGGCAGACGGCCCCGCGCGCCGCTGGTTTAACGAACTCGCCGCCAATACGGTCGCGGTGATCGGCGCACCCGGCTTTTTCCGCCCGCACAATTGGTTCAACCCCAAGCAACAGGCGATGCACAGCGCGATCAGCATGTATGACACCGCGCCTTTGCGCGAAACGCTGCTGGAACTCGTCGATTTTGACCGGCTCAACGCCTCGCCCATGCGGGTGAGCCTTGGCGCGGTGAACGTGCTGACGGGCAATTTCCGCTGGTTCGATTCAACCAAAGAACGGCTCTGCCCCGAACATATCATGGCGAGCGGCGCGCTGCCGCCGGGTTTCCCGCCGGTGATGATCGAGGGCGAGCCCTATTGGGACGGAGGTCTCGTTTCCAACACCCCGCTGCAATATGTGCTCGACGAGGCAGACCGGTGTGACATGACGATCTACCAGGTCGATCTGTTCCACGCGCGCGGGGCGATGCCGCAGGATATTTCCGAAGTGCTGCAGCGCGAAAAGGATATCCGCTATTCCAGTCGCACCCGCTTCAACACCGATGCCGCGCAGCAATTGGAAGCGCTGCGGCTGGCCGCGTGCCGCTTGGCCGAGAAGCTGCCCAAGGCCTTGCGCGAGGATCCTGATATCCAGGCGCTCACCGCGATTGCCGGGCCGGGCGCGATCCGGATCATGCTGCTCATCAACCGGCGCGAGGAGCACGAAAGCTATTCCAAGGATTACGAATTCAGCCGCGCCAGCGTGAACGAACACTGGGATACCGGCGCCGCCGATATGCGCCACTCGCTAACCCACAAGATGTGGGCCGGGCGCGATAGCGAGGCGCGCGGGATCATCACCTATGACTGTACCAATCCCGAAGGCGCCAGAATGCGCGGCGAGGGCGGGGTGGAGATATTTGGGGGTTAGGTGGCAGGGTCTTGGAAGGCGGGAATGTCGGGCAATCCGGTGATGACCGGTTGCGTCGCTGGTTCTGGCAGGTCGCCCGGGCAAGGCACCTCGATTGGGTCACCATCCACTACGCCGAGGGGCACCGGCTCGCCCGCTTCGCACAGCGCCTGGAGATGGGCATAATCCTCGGCGGTCAGCGCGGTCAGCGGCCGCCCGCCAAGCGTGCCGATCACCGGCCCGCCCGCCAGCAGTCCGCAACCCGCCGGGGTGTCTAGCCGATAGGACTCCGCACCCGAGTAAAAGCCATAGCCTTCGCCTTCCGCCAGTGCGGTGCACTGACTGCGGATCAGGAACATCAGCGCGGTCCGCGCGCGCAGCGGCGCATTGGTCTGCGGTTCGATCACCACGCCCATCCGTCGCATTTCGGCATCGACCGTATCCCAGCGCTCGGCCCCACTGGTGGCAAGGATCGCGGCGAGGGCGGGGCGATCGAGCAAGCTCGCATCGCCTGATGCTGCGACCCAGTCGTCCAGCGTGTATTCGCCGGTGCCGCTGCCCACGGCATTGCCGACCGTCTCCCGCCACATTTGCACGACGCCCGGACCGGACTCTGCCTCTCCCTGATACAATTCTGCGAGCAGATGCAGCAGCGGGCCGCAGCTATAGCGCATATTGGAAGGGATGAAGGACAGATCGTTCAATGCAACCTCGTCATTCCAGCCGAGCGCCGTGCGACAGCGATCCAGCCAGCTCGCAAAGGTGCCCTGCACCTGCGCACGGTCGCTCCACCCCAGCCGCCATACGGCCAGCGTGGCGATATATTCGGCCCCGCCTTCATGCAGCCATTGCGGCGTGCCTTGCGCGAACATTGCGACACCGCCGTTCCAGAAATGCACCCCTTCGTGCAGGATCAGCGAGCGGGTGGAAGCGAGCGCGCGCCGCGATGTCGGATCGGGCGCGGTGCCCATAAAGCGCAGGCCGATCATGGCCTCGCTCGTCACGTCTCCGGTGGAGAAGCTGCGGTCCGAGGCGATAATGCTGGTCGCCACGAATGGAGGGCTGGCGGGAGGCGATCCGAAGGTATCGACAAGCAGCCCGATGGACTGCGACACCATCTCGCGTATTTCCGCTTCGAAAGCAGCGTCGCCATTGCCGTCGAACACGAAGCGGACGCCGCCTTGTTCAACCACCATGCTTTCGGGGCCGAGGAAGAGATAGCCTTGAGGCAGCGGCGCTTCGGGCCAGCGTGTCCAGCCTTCGGGCATTCCGGCCAGTTCCAGCGTCACGTCCCACGCGGCAAGATCGGGATATACCGTTTGCGCATAGAGCAGCCGCCCTTTGCCGATGCGGTAGAAGGGCGGATATTTCGCGTCCCGCTCGGTCAGATCCTCAACCAGCCGGAATTCGACGCGGTCGAACGGCGCATTGCCGGTGATGGCATTGTCGGCATAGGCAAGTCCGGGCGTTTCGATGTGCATGGCATCATCACGCAGAACATCGGCAGGGTCGAAATGCAGCTGCTGCACCGCCTGTTCCAGCGTGATCGTAACGTGCAGATCGTCACCGGCTGGCGCAATCGTAACTGCGGCAATCGGCAAGCGGGCTTCTTGCGAGAGGGCGGAAGCCGGAAGCAAAAGAGCCAGCAGGCCAAGAATCAAAGCGCGCATCACACCTCCGGATAGCTGATCCCGACCACTTCCCATTCTTTTGAACCACTTGGAAGTCTCACCACGCGCAAATCCCCCACTTCCGCGCCGCGCAGGGCGCGGGCGATGGGGCTGGACCAGCCGACGCGGCCTGCGCTCGCGTCCTGTTCGCGGTCGCCCACGATGGTGAGTGTGCGTTCGGTGTCATCCTCGTCCGCGATGATGACGGTTGCGCCGAAGAAGACACGGGTCTTGTCCGGCTGCTGCGCCGGATCGACCACCTTCGCGTGCTTCATCACCTTGGCGAGGAAGGAAAGCTCGCGGTCAATCTCGCGCATCCGCTTGCGGCCATAGAGGTAATCGCCGTTCTCCGACCGATCCCCGTTTCCCGCCGCCCAGCTGACAATCTCGACAATCGCGGGCCGCTCGGTGCCGAGCAGGTGATCGTAGCGCGCTTTCAATGCGGTGAGGCCAGCAGGGGTGATGGGGTTGGTTTTGTCGGGGGAGGGCATGGGCGGAGCTATAGCGGTCGTAGCCGTAAATGTTCAATTGGCGCGCTCAAACGGCACGGCTTCTCCGTCAAACCATATTTCGGCTGGGGGGCCGTCCGCTGTGAATTCGAATGTGCTTGGCGGTGAGCCGGTGCTGCATTCGACTAGCCTCCCGCTAACTTGGCACGCCGAGGGCATCGAGACCGAATACTGCCCCAAAAACTCGTTGCCATTGCGCAAGACGAGTATCTTGTTGACGCCGTGATCGACACCACCGGGTACTGGCTGGTGCACGCCCCGAAAGGTGTAAATATTATAAGCGTCAGTCCCCGCTTGGACAACTCCGGCCTCATAGATTTGCTCGCGCCCGTTGAGCGGTCCGGAGAACCCCTGCTCGGCCAGAAAGTCGCGAACATCAGAGCCAGCATCATCCGACCACCCATCCAACCGATCAAAGAGCAATTGGCCCTCAAAAGGCGCGCTCCAATCGATGCGCCTCTCGGTCTCGCGCATGCGGTAGCGATGGCCATTCAATGCGATCACGCCGTGATAATGCGTTTCCGGATCCGCCTTTACGACATATCCGAGATCGCGCCATCCGTTGCTCTCGCTTTCAAGCAGAGTCACCCAAGGGCGAACTGTGGGGTGTCGACCTATTTCAGTGTATCCGGCTTCCGTGCGTGTCGAAATCAGAAGAGTGCAGGCACCCGTCGCGCCGCAGCCTCCCGGGCCACGAGCGAGCTGAAGGCGTTCTGGAACGCCATCGCCATTGAGATCGACCTCCACGAACTCCCAATTGCGAGGCTGTCGTTCGCCTTGTGGAAGGCCCGCCGGTTCCGCTTGGTTTTCGATTGGCGGCCCAGTGTCAGCTGGCGCTTTGCTGCAAGAGGCAAGCACCAGCGAAAGGGCTGCAATCGCAAGCGAATGCAGTCCCCCCAACCTCACCGCAAGAAATCGCTCACCAGCCGGCTGCGGCCCATGGTTGCGTTTTCGGGGTAGAGGTGTTCGTAGACCACGGCGTTCTCCACCACGCGGTGGACGTAATTCTTGGTCTCGAAGAAGCCGATCTCCTCGATCCACCGCAGCCAGTCTCCGGTCACGCGCGGGTCGCCGTTTTCGCGCAGCCAGCGGTTCACGTTCCCCGGCCCCGCATTGTAGGCGGCGATGGCGAGCGGGTAGCTGCCGTTATACTGGGCGATCAGCCGCTCGATATGGTTGCTGCCCAATTGCATCGAGTATTCGGAGTCGGTCAGCAGGCGGCTCGGCGAATAGGACATATTCGCCCGGCGCGATTCCTCCTGCGCGGTGGCGGGCATGAATTGCATCAGCCCGCGCGCGCCCGCATGGCTGATGGCGTTTTCGGCAAACTGGCTTTCCTGCCGCGCGATGGCGTGGATCATCGTCCAATTGGTGCCGGGAGGCGTCTGTAAGGTGGGGAAACCAATGCGGGTAAACCCGGCATGGCCATCGGCTGCCGCCGCGTCCGCCAGGTTCACCGCCAGATCGCGCCGCCCGATATCGCGGGCGAGTTCGGCCACAAGCAGATGCTCGCCCACCGTCTCCGCCTGATCGGAGATCGCGCGGTAGAAGCGGATGCCGGTCGCCCATTCGGTATCGCGCGCGACTTCGGCGGTCGCTTGCGTAATCGGGGCGGATTGGAAAGCGCGGCGTTCCTCCTCGGTCGGTGCGCCCGCAGGGGCAGCGACATAGGGCGGGATCGGGCGGCCCAGCCGCTCCAGCGCCATCAAGCCGTAGAACCGGTCTGTATATTGCGCGGCCATTTCGTAATGCCGCTCGGCCTCGGCGACCATGCCCGCTTGCCGGTAGGCCTCGCCTGCCCAGAAGAAGCCTTTGCTCCGCGTCTGGCTGGTGCGTGCTGCCGCGCCATACTGGTAGAACAGCGGAGCCGCCGCCGCGCCGTCACCCAGATACCAAAGCGCATTGGTGCCCCCCAGCCACATCAGTGAGGTGTAATCGTCGCGCAGTTGGAAGCCCATGCCGGAAATGTCTTCGCCCGGAGCAAACGCTTGCGGTGCGCGCTGCGCCACGCGGACGCTGTCCTGCCGGTTGGCGGCGCGGGCGACGCTCAAAAGTTCCTCGATCCACAAGGTACGGTCAAAGGGCAGGGCGGAGAGGGCTGGCGCTGTTGTCATCAGCCGCACCGCGCTGCCCGGAGAGCCTTCCAGCCGGAATTCGCGGCTACGATTGTAGAGATAGCCCGGATCGCCGGTCGCACCCGGTGCTGCGGTCGCCCCGTCGCCGCCTTGCAGAATGGCGAGCCGCGCTTCGAACACCGGCACACGATCGGGCGAAACGCGCGCCATCTGCCGCGCCGCGCCATCGGGCTCGCGCTGCCACAGGAGCGCGTCCATCCGCGCATCATTGTCCGCCTGGGTGAAGCCGCTGCCGAAATTGGCGTAGATCGAGGCTTCGGCAGTGGGGCTCATCTCGCCGCCGCGCCATGCCTCCAGCGCCCAACGTTGCGCCTGCTCGCGATCGGTACCCATCAGTGCGAGCGCATAATGCGCCTTGGCGTAATTGGTCACTGGATCGACTTCGGCGAAGAAGGCCATCAGCAAAGCGGGATCGACAAACTCCTCGCGCAGACGCCGCTCGGCACGCGCGCGCAGCGTGGCTTCATCGGGAAAACCGGGGTTTTCGATGATGAAGTTGGCATAGGTCGTGAACGGCAATTGCGCCTGCCGGTCGGCCCACAGCCGTTCCCAGCGCTGGATCTGCGGAGCCATCGGCCCCGGCCCCTCGGCGCGCAGGCTGGCGCGGTTTTCGTCCCACACGCGGGCATCCTGCGCGTTGGCGGCAAAAGGGGTGGCAAGGGCGGCCAGAGCGGCGGCGGAAAGCAGAGAATAACGAACCATGCTGGACATTTTGGGCAGGCGCTCCTTATCAGGCGCTGAATGGATTATACCGTTGTCTAACGGCAGCGGACGCGAAAGGCTCCACGAATGTTCTCAGGATCGATACCGGCGCTCGCCACCCCCTTCAAGGATGGACAGGTGGATGAAGACGCCTATCGCAAGTTTATCGACTGGCAGATCGAAAGCGGCTCCTCCGCGCTGGTGCCCTGCGGAACGACAGGCGAAAGTGCGACGCTGGATAATGACGAGCATCACCGTGTCATCGGCATTTGCGCCGAACAGGCCGCGGGCCGCGTCAAAGTGATCGCGGGCGCAGGCTCGAACGATACGCAGACGGCGCTGTGGCATATGAAGGAAGCGCAGATTGCCGGTGCCGACGCGCTGCTGCTGGTCGCGCCCTATTACAACCGGCCGAGCCAGGCGGGGCTGCTGGCGCATTTCAGCTATCTGGCCGAACGCACCGATTTGCCGATCGTGTTGTATAACGTGCCGGGCCGGACAGTGACCGATATCCTGCCGGACACAGTGATCGAGCTGCACCGGCGCTTTCCCGACCGGATCATCGCGCTGAAGGATGCGAGCGGCGACCTCTCGCGCGTGGTGACGCAGCGCATGGGGGCGGGGCCGGATTTCTGCCAATTGTCGGGCGATGATCCGCTGGTGCTGGCGGGCTATGCGCTGGGGCAGGTCGGCTGCATCTCGGTGACGGCGAATGTCGCGCCGAAGCTGTGCGCCGATTTCCACGCGGCGGCGGCAAGCGGCGATTATGCGACCGCGCGCGGGCTTAACGAGCGGCTTTATCCGCTGCATAAGGCCATGTTCGCCGACGCCTCCCCCGCGCCCGCAAAATACGCGCTGAGCCGGATGTTCGACTGGTTCTCCCCCGAAGTGCGGCTGCCGATTGTCCAGTGTTCTGACGCGGCAAAGGCGGCGGTGGATGCGGCGATGGAGATTGCGGGGATTGGGTGACAGTTCTTGCAAAGTGTTATCCGAATGGGCAACTTCACCACATGAGCCAGAACGAGCGCATCGTTGTTGATCCACAAGTTTGCGGCGGTCGCCCGATTGTCGCCGGAACGCGTGTGCGGGTTGTCGATGTGCTCGAAATGTTGGCAGGCGGTGCATCGCATGACGAGATTCTTGCTGACTTTCCCTATCTGACGGAAGCGGACATCCGTGCGTGCCTCGCCTACGCAGCGAACGCAGTCGATCACCGGATCGTCAAAGACGCGGCGTGAAATTTCTCGTCGATGCACAATTGCCTCCGGGTTTGTGCGCGGGATTAGCGAAGCGTGGGCATGAGGCGGTGCATGTGGCCCAAGTCCTTCCCGGCGCTACGCCCGATATAGAGGTTCTGCGATATGCGGTGGCAAACGCGATGATACTCGTCACCAAGGACGATGATTTCGCGTTGCGGTTCACCCATCCGGAATTGCGGGTCGTTTGGCTGCGGATCGGCAACGCGACCAACCGCGCATTGATTGAATGGTTGGAGCCGAGATGGGAGCGTGTCGAGAATGCGCTGGACGATGGGGAACATTTGATCGAAGTGGTCTGACGCGGGGCGATACAAAGGGAAATACCATGAAAGCCGCATTGATCCTCACCGCCACCCTCGCGCTGACAGCGTGCGCCATTCCGCAGATCATCACCCCGCGCATCGCGCCAGCCTCTGCCAGTTTCGCGCAGGCGCAGCGGGTCGAGGTGCGGCTCGACAATTTCGATTTCGAGCCGCGCACGCTCACTCTCGCGGCAGGCCAGCCGGTGGTGCTGGTGTTCACCAATGTCTCCGATGGCGAGCACAATTTCTCCGCGCCGGGCTTTTTTGCCGCCGCGCAGATGGAGCAGGCCAGCGCAAATCTGGTGCGCGACGGGCTGATCGAAGTGGCGGGCAATGCCAGTGTCGAGCTGCGGCTGATCCCGGCGGCGGGCGGCTATGATGTCGATTGCACGCATACCGGGCATTCGATCCTCGGCATGAACGGGTCTATTGTGGTGCGGTAAGAGTTGCGCCTTGGCATCGTGCCAAGCGCGCACTACATCCGCGCTCCTTATGGCTCGCCCGAAACCCGCTACTTTCGACAAACAGAAGACCGTCGCCGAAAACCGCAAAGCGCGGTTCAATTATCATATTGAGGACGTTTTCGAAGCGGGGCTGGCCCTGCAAGGCACCGAGGTGAAGAGCCTGCGCGGCGGAGAAGGCTCGATTGCGGAAAGCTATGCCGAGGTGAAGGATGGCGGAGTCTGGCTGGTCAACGCCACCATCCCCGAATTCAGCCACGGCAACCGCCACAATCACGAACCCAAACGCCCGCGCAAATTGCTGCTGCACGCCCGCGAGATCGACAAGCTGCTGGGTGCGGTGGAGCGCAAAGGCATGACGCTGGTGCCGCTCAGCATCTATTTCAACGGGCGGGGCCGCGCGAAAGTGGAGCTGGCGCTGGCCAAGGGCAAGCAGACGCACGACAAACGCGCGACGATCAAGGATCGCGACTGGCAACGCGACAAAGCGCGGCTGATGCGCGACAAGGGCTGACCGGACGCCTTGCCGACCGGGTATTTCGACATAGGTCGAACTTTTTCCCGCTCCGTTAAGCTCGCATTGTTATCCGCTCGGCTATTCCCATCTACCGAATAGACACCAAAGGTGTATGAGCCGCGCAGGATATATGATCAACAGGGCGAAAAACTGGCTTTCGGCGCGCTTGCCGAAAATGCCCGAGCGGGACGAGATGGCCCGCAACAAATATCTTGCGCCTATTGCCCACCGCTTCGGCCGCAGCGAATTGTGGCGGTTCAACCGCCGTTCGGTGCCGCGCGGCGTTGCGCTCGGCCTTTTCGCCGGTTTCATTATTCCGCTGGGACAGATTTTCCTCGCCGCTTTCCTCGCGCTGCCCGCGCGGGCCAATGTGCCGACGGCGGCGCTGATTACGTTTGTCACCAATCCCTTCACCCTGCCGTTCTGGCTGGTGGTGGCGAACAAGGTGGGGCAGTTTACGCTGAAGATCGACCCCACGACCATGGGCAATGCCAAGGCGGCGCTGGAACAGGGCTGGTGGGCGGAATTCGGCTGGTGGTTGCAAACCGCCGGCGTGACCGCGTTCGGCTTTGTCGTCTTGTCGGTGGTAACGGCGGCTATCGGTTATCTGCTGACAAGTTTCCTGTGGAGGTTTGTCGTCGCCCGCCGCTGGAGCAGGCGACCTGCTGCACGTAAGGTGCTACCAGCGGCCGAATGAATCTGGCCAATTTGCAAGAATCACGGCGACTGGTGGACGGTTTGGCCGTCGCTGCGGCGGTGCTCGCCAGCGTCGCGCTGATCCATTACGCGGCGCAAAGCGCAACGGTGACGCTCGCCTTTACCGGCGGTCTGGTGGTGCTGGGTCTGGTTGCTTTCGTCGCCGGACGGATACCCGCGCAGGCTCCCGGCGATGCGGTGGGCGATATCCCCGACTGGTCGGTGACGGTTGCCGCGATCGAGCGGCCCGATCTCGCCATTGCAATCACCGACCGCGCCAATCGCCTCGTCTGCGCCAATGCCGCGTTCGAAGTGTGGTTTGGCTCGCGCAATGGCCCGCCCAGCCTGCCGGTGGATGGCACCAGCAGCGAGCGGCTGACCCGGCTCGTCCGTGCGGCGTGGCGCGATGGCAAGGGCGAAGCGGTCACTATTGCCGATGAGGACAAAAGCTGGACAGCCGATGCGGTGCGCGCCGGGCGGGCGGAGGATTATCTCATCTGGCGCATCGCCCCTGTGATCCGCGAGGATCCCTTTGCTGCCATTGGCACCCAGATCGGCGGCCTGCTGGGAAAGGTGCTGGGAGCAGCGGGCATCGCCGCAGCGGTGGTCGCGCCCGATGGCGTCATCAAGGCGGGCAATCCCGCGCTCGCCCGCCGTGCCTTTGGTGACGAGACCGCGCGGATGTCGGGGCAGGAATTCGTGCAATTGCTCCGCTCGGACGAGCGTGAACGGATCTATTTCGCCCGCGAGGGCAAGAAGGGCTCGCCGCAAACGCTGGTGCAAGTGCCGCTGGCCGATCCCGAAAAGGCCGCGCGTGAGCGGGTGCCGGGCAAGGCTGCAGCAGAAGCGCCCTCTCTCATGCTGCTGATCGACGCCGGTATCGGCTTGGGCGGCTGGGGCGGAAGCGAGCCGCAGGGGCAATCGGCGCAATTGCAGGCACTGCTCGAACAGCTCCCGCTGGGCCTCGCTGCGACCGACCGGGACGGGCATTTCCTCTTCGCCAATCCCGCCTTCCGCCGCGCGGCGGGGCTGGAGAGCGAGGAGCTGCCGCCTTATCCCAGCGATCTGGTGGTGGCGCGGGACAAAACCGCCATGTCCGATGCGGTGCGCCGCTTTGGCAAAGGCCCGGCCAGTTCGGGCGACATCGCCGTGCGGTTGCGGCATGAGCCGGACGATCCTGTCAGCCTGGGGCTTGCCGGAGTGCGCGGGCTGGGCGAGGCGGCAGTGCTGCTGAGCCTTGCCGATACATCGGAGGAAGCGCGGCTCAAACGGCAGGTGGCGCAGGCGACCAAGATGCAGGCGGTCGGCCAGCTGGCGGGCGGCGTGGCGCATGATTTCAACAACGTGCTGACCGCGATTATCGGCTATTGCGACCTGATGCTGCTGCGCCACACGCCTGGCGATAGCGATTACGACGATATCCAGCAGATCAAGGCCAATTCCAACCGCGCGGCCAGCCTGACGCGGCAATTGCTCGCCTTCAGTCGCCAGCAGACCTTGCAGCCCGAAATCATCCAGCTGCCCGATATATTGTCCGAAGTCAGCCAGCTGTTGAAGCGGCTTTTGGGCGCGAAGATCACGCTCAACGTCCGGCATGATCGCAATCTCGGCCATGTCCGCGCCGATCCGCGGCAGTTGGAACAGGTCATCATCAATCTGGCGGTGAATGCCCGCGATGCGATCCAGTCGAGCGGCGGCGGCGAAAGCGCGGCGGGAACGCTCACCTTCGCCACCCGCCGGGTCGAGGCGAAGGATATCCGCCGCATGGGCAGCGAGATCATTCCCGCAGGTGATTACACCGTGCTGATTGCCGAGGACACGGGCGGCGGCATTCCGCAGGCGATTATCGGCAAGCTGTTCGAACCCTTCTTCACGACGAAGGAGCAGGGCAAGGGCACTGGCCTCGGCCTCTCCACCGTCTATGGCATCGTCAAGCAGACGGGCGGCTTCATTTTCGCAAGCAACGCCAAGGGGCAGGACGGCAAGGTGAAGGGCGCGCGCTTCACCATCTATCTTCCGGTGCACGAGCTGACCGCAGACGATGTGAAGAAGGCCGAACAGGTGGAGGCGGCGCGCGAATGGTCTGGCGGCGGGACAATCCTGCTGGTGGAGGACGAGGATATGGTGCGCGCGGTCGCCGAACGGGCGCTGGCGCGGCAGGGATACACCATCGTCACTGCCAGTGACGGGGATGAAGGGCTGGAGGCGTTCCGCGACGATCCCGACCGCTTCGATCTGATCGTCAGCGATGTGGTGATGCCCAGCATGGATGGCCCGGCGATGGCGCGCGAAGTGCGCAAATTGCGCCCGCATCTGCCGATTATTTTCATGTCCGGCTATGCCGAGGAACAGCTGCGCAGCCAGATCGATATCGAGAATATGCACTTCATTCCCAAGCCCTTCAGCGTGCAGCAGATCGGCGAGAAAGTGGGCGGCGTGTTGCGACAGCGCGCGCAGAGCTGACCGTTCTCCACCGCGCATTGCAGAATCCGTTCGCCTTTACATTTCAGGTTTGATAGGCCGCGCTTTCAAGAAGCGTCGGCGGGGGTATGCCTGACGCATGAAAATTGTGGGAGGGGGCTTTGCGGAAACTTCGGCAACGCATTGGTTTGGCCGCTGCGGCTTCGGTTGCAGGTCTGGTGATGGCCGCATCACCGGCGCAGGCGCAAGACCGCTATATCGGCGAGATTTTGCAGACGGGCGCGAACTTTTGCCCGAGAGATACAGCAGAGCTGAACGGGCAGTTGCTCTCGATTGACGAGAATAACGCGCTGTTTGCGCTGATCGGCACAATTTACGGCGGCGACGGGCAGACCACATTTGGTTTGCCCGATATGCGCGGGCGCGTGCCGATGCATTCGGGGCAGGGGCCGGGCCTCTCTCCGCGCGTTGTCGGTCAACGTTTCGGGAGCGAAGAAAACTTCATTTCGATCACCAATATGCCTGCGCATACGCATAATGAGCGAATGCGCGTCAGCCGCGTCAATGCGACCACGCGCAATCCCATCGGCGCCTATCTTGCGCGCTCGGCGGACAATGTGTTCGAGGAAGTGCAGGAGCCGACCACGGGGGACACCATGGCGAGCGATGCCATTTCCTCGCAAAATGTGGGCGGCAATCTTCCGGTAAGCAACATCCAGCCGGTTCTGGTGAACCGGTATTGCATGGTGCTGTACGGCATTTTTCCGTCGCGCAGCTGATTCAGGGGGGCATGACAATGACAATCAAGATGTGGATGGCAGGCGCAGCGCTGGCCGCCTCGACGCTCTGCCTCGGTGCACCGGCACAGGCGCAGGAAAAGGTGCTCGGAGAGCTGTTTCCGGTAGGGTATGACTGGTGCCCGCGCGGGTCTGCTCGCACCGACGGGCAATTGCTGTCGATTAGCCAGAACTCGGCACTGTTTGCGCTGCTCGGCACGACCTTCGGCGGCGACGGGCGAACGACCTTCGCGCTGCCCGATCTGCGCGGACGCTCACCCATGGGTATCGGCGGTGGCAATGGCCTGACGCCGCGTGATCTTGGCGAGCGGGTCGGCACCGAAACGACGACGCTGCTCGTCGCCAATATGCCCGCTCACGCGCACAATCCGGTGATGCGGGTGAGCCGGGTGAACGCGACCACGCGCAATCCGATCAACGCCTATCTTTCACGCTCGGCGCTGAACGTGTTCGAGGAAACAACCGAACCGACAGGCGATCTGATGGCGGCAGATGCGATCAGCTCCAACACGGTTGGCGGCGGGCAAGCCATTTCGAACATGATGCCGACGGCGGTCATCACCTATTGCATCGCGCTGCAAGGCATCTTCCCGTCGCGCAATTGATTGCGCGCAGTAAGAGAATTCCGGGGGAACGACTATGTCGAAACTGAACACCATTCTTGCCGCCGCAGCCTGCGCCACAGGTCTGCTGGTGATATCCGCTCCGGCAAAGGCGCAGGATCGCTACATCGGCGAGATTTACGAAGCTGGCTACACTTTCTGCCCGCGCAACACCCTGCCTGCGAACGGCGGACTGATTCCGATTTCGCAGAACACCGCGCTGTTTTCGCTGCTCGGCACCACCTATGGCGGCGATGGCCGAACAACTTTCGCCCTGCCGGATATGCGCGGGCGGCTGCCGATGCATGTCGGCCAAGGGCCTGGCCTGACATTCCGCAGCCAGGGGGAGATGACCGGTACCGAGAGCAACACGCTCAGCACCGCCAATTTGCCCTCGCACTCGCACAATCCGGTCATGCGGGTGAGCCGGGTGAACGCCACCACGCGCAACCCGATCAACGCCTATTTCGCGCGCTCTGCCACCAATGTGCACGAGGAAGTGCAGGAGCCTACCACGAGTGACGCGATGGCCGCCGATGCCATCCAGTCGGATCTGGTTGGCGGCAACCAGCCCTACAGCATTTTGCAGCCGAGCCTGGTGTTGCAATATTGCGTGGTTACGCAGGGCATCTTCCCGCCGCGCTCCTGACGGATCGCATAGGCAAGCCGATCAAGGCACAGCAGGGGCGCTCCGCTTGGGGCGCCCCTTGGCGTTTCAGGCCACCCGCAATTGGCGGTTGCTAGTAGTGCCACCTTGCGCCACTCTCCCATTCAGATGGCATACAGGCGGGCGATACAATGTATCGCAAGCACGGCCTGCCAGCCGATCCTTGGGAGGGATTCTTCAAATGACCATTCGCACTAGCACGCGCCTGTCTGCCGCCACTCTGCTCGCTGCCACCGCGCTGGCTCTCGCCGTGCCTGCGGCCGCGCAGTCGCTCCCCGATCCTGACGAGACCGCGCAGGGCGATGTCGCGGTGACGATCTACCAGAACGGGCAGGCGCTGGTGCAGGATGTGCGCCAGCTCAACATTCCGCGCGGCACCACCCGCATCGAATTTCCTGATGTCTCCGCGCAAATCCGCCCGCAAACCCTCAGCTTCGCCGCGGCCGGCACCGCAATTGTCGAGCAGAATTTCGACTTCGACTTGCTGACCCCGCAAAAGCTGATGGAAAAAGCGGTGGGCGAAACGGTGACGCTCATCCGCACCAACCCTGCCACCGGCGTCGAGACGACCGAGCGCGCGGAGATTCTCTCGGTTGCAGGCGGCGTCGTCATCCGTATTGGCGACCGGATCGAAGTGCTGCGCGATGACGGCCTGCCGGTGCGCGTGGTGTTTGACGAAGTGCCGCCCAACTTGCGCGCCCGTCCGACGCTGTCGGTCACGCTCAACAGCAACCAGTCGGGCACGCGCCCCGCCACCATCCGCTATCTCACCCCCGGCCTCGGCTGGACGAGCGATTACGTCGCCTTGTACGACGAAGCGCGCGGCACGGTGGATATGCAGGGCTGGGTGACGCTCACCAACAATACCGGAACGACTTTCCATAACGCTGACACGCTGCTGGTCGCAGGCAATCCCAATGCCGGGTATAATGGCGGAGGCCCGCGCCGCGATATGGTGCGCCCCGGCACCGAAACGGCAGACCGCGAACGGCTGGGCGATTACTATCTCTACCCCATCGAAGGCCGCACCACGATTGCCAATGCGCAGACCAAGCAGGTGAGCTTCCTTGATGTGCAAGGCGTGCCCGCGCGGCGCATCTATTCGATCGGTTCGGGCTGGTTGCAGAACGACAGCGATTTCCGCCCCGCTTCCAGCGCGATCAGCTTCAGCTCGGCGAGCGAAGGCGGGCTGGGCGATGCGCTGCCCGCAGGCACGGTGCGCTTTTACCAGAACGACCGCGAGGGCAACCCGCAATTCATCGGCGAAAACGGCATCGGCCACACGCCGATGGGCAGCACGCTGGCGCTTACCACCGGCAATGCGTTCGACGTGTTCATGCAGGCCGAGGTCGAGAACCGCCAGCGCATCACCGGCGAGGAATATGAACGCAGCGCGCGCTACCGCGTGATCGAGGACGGCGAAGTTGTGCGCGAAATCACCGAGGAGCGCGCGCTTACCTATTACCGCACGACGATGCGCTACACCTTCACCAATGCCAAGCCCGAGCCGGTGACGGTGGAGCTGACCCAAAGCGGGCTGGCGCAATATTGGTGGGGCCAGGATTTCCGCGTGACGAGCGAGGATCTGCCCGGCGAACAGCTCAATTTCGATACCCGCCGCTATCAGGTGACGATCCCCGCCAATAGCGAGCGCGTGGTGCGCGTGACATACGAGACGCGGTACTAAGGGGGCGGGCGGTGCTCCGCGTAACCCGATCCTCCCCCATCGGGGGAGGGGGACCGCCGCAGGCGGTGGAGGGGGGAAGTCCCGCCTTTGCCACATTCCCCCTCCGTCAGCCGCTTCGCGTCTGCCACCTCCCCCGATGGGGGAGGATTTTGGCGCTGCTTTCTTTAGCGCTCGCCGCACCGGCCCAAGCCCAAGACCGCCAAACCGTCACCGCCTCCGCCCCCGAAGCACTCGCGGTTACGGTGTATCGCGACCCCAATCGCCAGCCTTGGCAGCAGCTTCAGCGCAACTGGCCGCGCGGTTTTGCCATGATCAGCGAAACGCGCACCGTCACGCTGCCACAGGGCCGCTCGACCATCCGTTTCGATGGCGTGTCCGAAGGTATGATCGCGGTCTCTGCCATCGTCACCGGCCTGCCCGGCGGCACGATCGAGAAGAACCGCAACGCCGATCTGCTCAGCCCCGCCGCTTTGGTGGATGGCACGCTGGGCAACCGCGTCACCATCACCCGCACCAATCCGGCAACCGGCATTGCCGAAAGCGAGGACGCGATTGTCCGCACCCGCGCCGATGGCGGGCTGGTGTTGCAAACAGGCGCGGGATACGAGGCGGTGCGTTGCTCCGGCCTGCCCGAGCGGGTGAGTTTTGACTCCATCCCCGCAGGCCTTTCCGCGCAGCCCGTGTTCACTATCGACACTGCGAGCGATGCGGGCGGCACCTATCAGGTCACGCTCACTTACCTGTCTTGGGGTTTTGACTGGCAGGCCGATTACGTCGCCACCGTGCAAGATGGGCGCGCGGCGGATGATATTCGCTTCGATCTGACCAGCTGGCTCACCATCCTCAACGATAACGGCCAGAGTTTTGCCGGGGCCGAGCTGATGGCGGTGGCGGGCACGCTTAATATCGTGAGCAATTTTGCCGGTCTCGCCGATCCGCCCGATGCCGCGCCGCTGCGGCTGCAATGCTGGCCGCAGGGCAGCACGGCGACGGGTTCGCCGGTGCCGGTCTATGATGACTATTTTGAAGAAAGCTATGCCGAAGCGGATATGATTACGGTGACGGGTGCGCGGATGGCGGCGATGCCTTCTCCGCCTCCGCCACCTCCACCCCCGCCTGGTGCGCCGCCGCCGGTGATCGCGGGCGAGGAAAACCTCGGCGATCTCAAACTCTACCGCATTCCCGTTCCGGTCGATGTCAACGCGCAAGGGCTAAAGCAGGTGATGTTCCTGCGCGAAGAGGATGTCGAAGGCGAGATTGTGTATGAAACCCGCTGCGAGCCCAATAGCTGGGGCGGCGAACCTGCACCCATGCCTGTCGCCATGGTGCTGGAAACCCGCAATGATGCAGAAAGCGGGCTGGGCGTTGCGCTGCCATCGGGCACGATTGCCGTGTTCGAGCAAAGCCCCGTGGGTGATTTGCTGATCCGCGAGGAACGACTGCGCGACTATGCCTCCGGACAAGACGTCGAAGTGCCAATGGGCGCGAGCAGCCAGGTGTTTGCCACCTGCGCCTCGCGGGCCAATTTCGGCGATGCGAACTGGGCGCGGCAATGGTCTGGAATGCGCCTCACGCTCACCAACGCCAATCCGCATCCGGTGACGGTGCGGGTGGAGCTGGGCGCATCGACCGGTTGGGAACTGCAGGGCGTGCGTACGACATTGCGCGACGGGCAGCGAATCACCGAGCTGCGGATTCCGGCGAACGGCACGCGCGAACTCGACTGGCAAACCCGCGTTCCGCAGCCTGTAACCGAGTAATTTTCGGCAGAATTGCGCCAATCCAACAAAAATTCTGTTCCACTCTTGTTCTTATAGAACAAAGGCGGTACAAGCGTCGCTGTAGACAGTGGGAATGTTCCCCTAGCGAACCGACGGAGGCCGTGTCATGGCAAGTGCGAACCTGAAGCTGGTTGAGAAGGAATCCAACGTGGACCGTCAAAAGGCGCTCGACGCCGCACTCGCGCAGATTGACCGCGCATTCGGCAAAGGCTCGGCAATGAAGCTGGGCAGCAAGGAAGCGATGAATGTGGAGGCGATCTCCACCGGCTCGCTGGGGCTGGACATTGCGCTCGGCATTGGCGGCCTGCCCAAGGGGCGGGTGATCGAGATTTACGGGCCGGAAAGCTCGGGCAAGACCACGCTGGCGCTGCATGTGCTGGCAGAATCGCAGAAGAGCGGCGGGACAGTCGCTTTTGTTGATGCCGAGCACGCGCTCGATCCGGTTTATGCCAAGAAGCTGGGCGTGGATATTGACGAACTGATCGTCTCGCAGCCCGACACTGGTGAGCAGGCTCTGGAAATCGTCGATACGCTGGTGCGTTCGAACGCGATTGATGTGCTGGTGGTCGATTCGGTCGCCGCGCTGGTGCCGCGCGCCGAAATCGAAGGCGAGATGGGGGACAGCCATGTGGGCCTGCAGGCGCGCCTGATGTCGCAATCGCTGCGCAAGCTGACCGGCTCGATCAACCGCTCCAAGTGCATGGTGATTTTCATCAACCAGCTGCGCATGAAGATCGGCGTGATGTATGGTAACCCCGAAACCACGACCGGCGGCAACGCGCTGAAATTCTACGCTTCTGTCCGCCTCGACATCCGCCGCACCGGCCAGATCAAGGATCGCGACGATATTATCGGCAACACCACCCGCGTGAAGGTGGTCAAGAACAAGGTCGCCCCGCCGTTCAAGCAGGTCGAGTTTGACATCATGTATGGCGAAGGCATTTCGAAGATCGGCGAGATTCTCGATCTCGGGGTGAAAGCCGGCGTGGTCGAAAAGTCCGGCTCGTGGTTCAGCTATGACAGCGTCCGCATCGGTCAGGGTCGCGAGAACGCGAAGACCTTCCTCAAGGAAAATCCAGAGCTTTGCGCCAAGTTGGAAACCGCTATTCGCGGCAAAACCGACGAGGTCGCCGGGGAGATGATGGCGGGGCCGGACGCGGACTCCGAAGACTGATCCTCAAGAAGGCGGGCGGGGGCGTTTCTCCCTCTGGACACTGTAACAGGTGTAACAGGTTAGTCCCGACCTTGCGAAACCGGAGCCGGCAAAGGTGGTGCAGCAGCCACCGGAGCCGGCTTCTTCGCGTTGGTGCTTCCCTCCACGCGCGAACCGACCTAAGCGCCCCCAAGTGCGGTGCGCAGGAAGGGACAAGACAATGACCGATGCAAGCGAATGGCAAGGCCGCACCGGCGAAAGCTGGGCAACCGAATGGCGCCGCACCGACCGCAGCTTCTCGCTGCTCACCGAACAGCTCCTCGCCGCGACCCGCCAGTTCCGCTTCAAAACCGTGCTCGATGTGGGATGCGGGGCAGGGGAGTTGGCGCTCGCCATCGCGCGCGGGCGGCCTGAAGTCTCAGTCACCGGCATCGACATTTCCCTGCAGCTGGTCGACGTCGCGAACAGCCGCGCGGGAAACCTTACCAACATCCGCTTCGAAGCCTGCGATGCTGCCGCGTGGACAGCAACGCCCGACAAGGCGCCCGATCTCATCATCTCGCGGCACGGGGTGATGTTCTTCGATGATCCGGCCGCCGCCTTTGCGCATCTCGCCGGACAGGCACAATCAGGCGCAGGCCTGCTGTTCTCCTGCTTCCGCGAGCGCGTGCGCAATCCCTTCTTCACCGAAATCACCCGCCTGCTCCCGCAAGCGCCCGAACCCGCGCCCGCCGATGCACCGGGGCCGTTCGCCTTCGCCGATAGCGAACGGGTGCGCGGCATTTTGACCGCCGCCGGATGGGCGGACTTCGCGGCCAAACCGCTCGATCTGCCGATGATTGCCGGGGCCGGAGATGATCCCGTGGAAGAGGCGGTCGCCTATTTCCTGAAGATCGGCCCTGCCGCCCGCGCCGCCGCCGAACTCGATCCCGCCGCCCGCGAGCGCTTCATCACCCGGCTGCGCGAGCTGCTATCCCGGCATTGCTTCGGCGGCATCGTCTCGCTGCCGGCAGCCATGTGGCTCATCACCGCCCGCAAAGGATAAGCCGCCAATCGCACAATCCGCTTACAGTAATGCGCGCATTCGGCTTGTCGCAACGCGCTCTTGCGCCTAACTCGGCTCACATGAATTCGACCAACGATATCCGCCGCGCCTTTCTCGATTACTTCGCGTCGAACGATCACGAAGTAACACCCTCCGCGCCGCTTGTGCCGTATAATGATCCCAGCCTCATGTTCGTTAATGCGGGCATGGTGCCGTTCAAGAATGTCTTCACCGGCATGGAGACACCTCCGGCACCGCGTGCCACCAGCAGCCAGAAATGCGTGCGCGCAGGCGGCAAGCACAATGATCTGGACAATGTCGGCTACACCGCGCGCCACCTCACCTTCTTCGAAATGCTCGGCAATTTCAGCTTTGGCGACTATTTCAAGGAACGCGCGATCGAACTCGCCTGGGGCATGGTCACGCAGGAACTGGGCCTCGCGAAGGACCGTCTGAGCGTCACCGTCTATCACACCGATGACGAGGCGTTCGATCTGTGGCGCAAGATTGCCGGCCTGCCCGAAGACCGGATCATCCGCATCCCTACGAAGGACAATTTCTGGGCCATGGGGTCGGATGGCCCCTGCGGCCCGTGCTCGGAAATCTTCTGGGATCACGGCCCCGCTGTCGCCGGTGGCCCGCCCGGCTCGCCCGACGAGGATGGTGATCGCTTTGTCGAGATCTGGAACCTCGTTTTCATGCAGCACGTGCAGGAAGCAGACGAGATTGTCGGCAATCTCCCGCGCCCCAGCATCGACACCGGTATGGGTCTGGAGCGCATGGCAACTGTCATGCAGGGCGTGCACAATGTGTTCGAGACCGACACCTTCGCCACGATCATCGAATCGAGCCAGGATTTGCTTAAGTCCAAGGCCACCGAAGACACCATCGCCAGCCACCGCGTGATCGCCGATCACCTGCGCTCGACCAGCTTCCTCATCGCCGACGGGGTGCTGCCCTCGAATGAGGGGCGCGGATACGTCCTGCGCCGGATCATGCGCCGTGCCATGCGCCATGCGCATCTGCTGGGCGCGGAAAAGCCGCTGATGCACCGCCTTGTTCCCACTCTGGTGAGCGAAATGGGGCAGGCTTATCCCGACCTTGGCCGCGCGCAGCCGCTGATCACCGAAGTACTCGAACGCGAGGAAGCACGCTTCCGCCAGACGCTCGAAAAGGGCCTGCGCTTGCTCGACGAGGAAAGCGCCGGGCTGGCCGAGGGCGATCAACTGCCCGGCGAAACCGCGTTCAAGCTCTACGATACGTTCGGCTTCCCGTACGATCTGACCGAAGATGCGCTGCGCGCCCGCAATATCGGCGTGGACAAGGACGGCTTCGATGCCGCCATGGCGTTGCAAAAAGCCGCGGCACGCGCAGCATGGAAAGGCTCAGGTGCCGCGGCAGACGGCGAATTGTGGTTCGACATTGCCGAGCGCGAGGGCGCGACCGAATTCACCGGCTACAGCGCCAGCGAAGGCGAGGGCCGCGTTGTCGCGCTGGTGGTGGACGGCAAGGAAGTTCCCTCCGCCGATAGCGGGCAGGACGTGATCGTGCTTACCAACCAGACGCCATTCTACGGCGAAAGCGGCGGGCAGATGGGCGACAGCGGCACGATTTCGGGCGATCACCGTCTGGAAATCGCGGTCGCCGATACGTCCAAACCCTTGGGCCGCTTGCACGCGCATCACGGCACCATTACCAGCGGCAAGATCGCTGTAGGCGATACGGTGCATCTGGCGATTGACGCGGGTCGCCGCGATGAAATCCGCGCGAACCACTCGGCAACGCATCTGGTGCACGCGGCGCTGCGCAACCAGTTGGGCGACCATGTGACGCAAAAGGGCTCGCTGGTCGCGCGCGACCGGCTGCGGTTCGACTTCTCGCATCCGAAGCCGCTCAGCGCCGCCGATATCGCGGCGATCGAATCCGAAGTGAACGCCGAGATCCGCAGCAATCAGGAAGTCGTCACCCGGTTGATGAGCCCGGACGATGCCGTTGAAGCGGGCGCGCTGGCGCTGTTCGGCGAGAAATATGGGGAGGAAGTGCGCGTGCTGTCCATGGGGCGGCGCGGCGCGGGCGGGCGCAATTACTCGGTCGAGCTGTGCGGCGGCACCCATGTGCGCGCCACCGGCGATATCGCGCTGTTCCGCATCGTTTCCGAAAGCGCCGTCTCCTCGGGTGTGCGCCGTATCGAAGCGTTGACCGGCGAGGCTGCGCGCCAATGGGTCGTGGGCCGCGAGGAATCGCTCAAATCCGTCGCCGCAACGCTCAAGACTTCGCCCGAAGAGGTGGAGGAGCGCGTGGCGGCGCTGGTGGACGAGCGCAAGCGGCTCGAACGCGAGCTGGCCGAGGCGAAGAAGGCGCTGGCGCTGGGTGGCGGCGGCGGTGCGGCAGCTGCGGCGGACGAGGATGTCGGCGGCATTGCCTTCAGCGGGCAAGTACTCGACGGGATGGATCCCAAGGAACTGCGCGGCCTGCTTGACGAGGCGAAGAAGCGCATGGGTTCGGGCGTTGCCGCGATCATCGCGGTGAACGACGGCAAGGCGACGGTCGGCGTTGGCGTGTCCGACGACTTGACCGGCACGATCAGCGCGGTCGATCTGGTGCGCGCCGGTGTCGAAGCGGTGGGCGGCAAGGGCGGCGGTGGCCGTCCGGATATGGCGCAAGGCGGCGGGCCCGATGGCGACAAGGCGGACAGCGCCATTGCCGCGATCAAGGAAGCGGTGCTGCGCGTCTCGGCCTGAGCGCGCTGGCGCCCCCGCCTAGCGGAACACGCAGGCCATGCCCGCCCACAGTGACCCGATGCGGTTGCTATTGTCGCGGGCAAGCGCGTGCACACCGGCTCCGTAATGCTCATCGCCCAGTGTGGACTCCGGCATCGGGCGCATCCATTCGGGCAGGCGATCCATCGTATCGCCCAGCTGCGCGCCGCCCAGCAAGCGGATCGAAACCGGCGGCTGCGCGCCATATTCCATCGACCAGCCTCCCAGCGCATCGTCTCGGAAATGCAACGTCAGCCCGTCGAAGTTGAGAAACGTGAGCGGCCCGGCGGGGCATTCGGCGAGGGCTTCGCTGACCGTCGGTGTGCCGAGTATGGGTGAGAGGGCCGCAGACGCCTCCGCGCTGCTCGCGCCGAACTCCAGAACGCTGTCATCGTCCACGTCGGGCGCCATCAGCCACAACCAGTCGTTGAGCAGCACGATGCCGGGCGCGGTGCGCGGCTCTTCCTCCACCAGCTCGTTGGGAATCGGCATCCGGCAGATGTAATAGCTGCCACCATATTCCAGCGTGCCTTCCAGGCCCCAGCCTTCGAACACGGTCTCGCCCTGCGCGAAGCGGAAGCCCTGCGCATTGTCGCGCCCGCGCAGCGTGACGCGCACCGCATCGGCGTCCGGCGCCGGGCTGTCGTAGAGGATCGCGGTGCCGTGACGCAGCGCCTGGATTTCGACAATCAGGAAGCCTTCGCCCTCCCGGTCGCACTGGTACTGGTCGTTGAGCGAGGCGTGCGCCGGTGTCGCGGTCAGCAGCATGGCAGTAGCGATTGTTGCGGCGGCAGCGGCTTTGCGGATGGTGCTGGCAATCATAACTTTCCCCCTATGATGTCCGGTGAACCGTGCAATACGTGCGATTGACCGAGGGTGAACCATCCGTTCGAAGGCGCGAAAGCTAACCCGCTTCGGTGCTCGTGCGCAGCTTCGGCTTGTGTTCGAGCGCGCCTTCGCGCTGGATGCGTTCGCGGAATTCGTCGCGCTTTTCGTGGATGCTGGCGATCACCGGCCCCATCGGCACGCCGATATCAACCAGCGCCGCTTCGGAGAGTTGCAGCGAGCTTTCCAGCGTTTCGGGCACCGCCGTACTCGCGCCGCTGCGATACAGTTCGGCGGCATGGAAGCTGTCGCGGGCGCGGGCGATGATCGGCAATTCGGGATGCGCGGCGCGCAATTTGCGCACCATGCGCTGGGCGAGGATGTGTTCGTCCATCGTCAGGATCACCGCCGGAGCCTTGGCGATCCCCAGCTTGTCGAGCGCGTCTTCGCGCAGCGCATTGCCGAAGATCGCGTAATAGCCATCGCGCCGCGCTTGCTCGACCAGATCGGGATCGGAATCGATGGCGACATAGGGCTGATCGTGGCGTTGCAGCATTTGCGCCACCAACCGGCCGACGCGGCCCAGTCCGACAATGACCACGCGCGGCACCTCGCCCCCGTCATCGAGCTGGTCGAGCGAGGGTGCGGGATCGACCGAGCGCGCCACCCGCTTGCCGAGCATGGCGAGGAGCGGCGTGACGGTCAGCCCGATGGCGATCACGATTTGCCAGAACGCCGCGGTGCCTGGCTGGATCAGCAATGCCGAAGAGGCAGCGGTGAGCACGATCAGCGAGGTTTCCGACGGGCTTGCCATCAGGATGCCGGTCTCGGTCGCCGTGGCGCTACTTGCGCCCATCAGGCGCAGCAGGACGCCGGTCACCACTGCTTTGAGCAGCAGCACACCGACAACGGCGGCGGCAATCACGCCGAGATTGTCCCAGATCGTGGTCAGATCGATCCCCATGCCCACGGTGATCAGGAACACGCCCAGCGCCAGCCCCTTGAACGGCTCCATGATCCCTTCGACTTCGGTGTGATATTCGGTTTCGGCGATCAGCAGGCCCGCGAGCAGCGCCCCGACAATGGGCGAGAGGCCGACCAGCGCGGTCGCCAGACTTGCACCGATCACCACCAGTAGGCTGGCTGCAAGGAACAACTCGGGCGATTTGGTGCGCGCGGCCTGCGCGAACAGTCGGGGCAGCAAGAAGCGGCCCGCAACCATCATCACCGCCACCACCAGCGCGCCCTTCCACAGCACATCGACAAGGCCCGCCCAGCCGCCATCGCCCGCTGTTGGAGCGAGGGCGCCGAGGAGGAAGATGATCGGGACGATCATGATATCCTCGAACAACAGCATCGAGAGCGCGGCGCGGCCCACCGGCGTGTTCGTCCCCGAAATCGGCAGCACCAACGCGGTCGAGCTGAAGGCAAGCGCGAGGCCGAGCGCCAGCGCGCCCGTCCAGTACTGCCCCATCATCGAAAGCGCGGCAGCGAGCAGCAGGCCGATCACGATCAGCTCTAGCGCACCAAGGCCGAAGACCAGCCGCCGCAATTGCCACAAGCGGTTGAAACTCAGCTCCAGCCCGATGCTGAACAGCAGCAGGATGATGCCGAACTCGGCAAACGGTGCAAGCCGCTCGGGATCGGTAATGGTGACGTAGGACAGCCATGCATATTCGAACGTCATCCGCCCGAGGCCATACGGCCCGACCAGCACGCCGACGAGGATGAAGCCGATGATCGGCGTCACCCGGAAGCGCGCGAAGAGCGGGATGATGATCCCGGTCGCGCCAAGGATCACCAGCGCATCAGACATCAGCGGCGAGATTTCGGCGTGGTGCATGGGCTATCCTATCACACAGCGCGCGCCATTGCTGCAACTGCGAAAGCGTCGAGCGCTGCCGAACCTGTTACACCTGTTACACAGTCCAGGGAGCAAAAAGGGCTCTGTCTGCAAAGGCTTTTTTCCATGGCAATGCTCCACCATGTTGGATTGTCTGTAGGAAAGGATTTTTCGCGGGCGGTGGCGCGGCTTTACTTGCGTTCGCTCACCGCGCCAGCCGCGCAACCCCCTTGCAAAAACCCTTCGCCCCCTAGCCAGCACCGCGTGCATCGTTATGCTTGGGGCCATGCAGACACCAACGATCATCGCGCTCGCCCTCTATTTCGTCCTCATGCTCGCCATAGGCGTATATGCGTGGAAGCGTTCGGGCGACGATAGCGAAGGCTATCTGCTCGGCGGGCGTAACCTGCATCCGGCGGTGGCGGCGCTGAGCGCGGGGGCGAGCGATATGTCGGGCTGGCTACTCCTCGGTCTGCCGGGCGCGCTCTATGCGAGCGGGCTGGTGGAAGCGTGGATCGGCATTGGTCTGTTTGCAGGCGCACTGGTGAACTGGTTTGTCGTCGCCCCGCGCCTGCGCCAGCAGAGTGTCGATTACGGCAACGCCCTCACCATTCCTGCCTTCCTCGCCAACCGCTTCCCCGACAAGGCGACCGCGCTGCGCGTTGTCTCCGCGATCATCATCGTGGTGTTCTTCGCGGTTTATTCGGCGGCGAGCCTGGTGGCGGGTGGCAAGCTGTTTGAAAGCACGTTTCTGGACGGCACGATCATGGGCCTCAGCCCCTATATGGCGGGCGTGCTGCTCACCGCGCTGGTGGTGCTCGCCTACACTGCGATTGGTGGTTTTCTGGCAGTCAGCCTTACCGATTTTGTGCAAGGCATCATCATGGTGACCGCGCTCGTCATCATGCCGCTGGTGATCCTGTATGGCGATGGCGGCGGCGGGATTTCGCAGATGCGCGAAACGCTGGCGGGGGTCGATCCGGAGTTTCTGGGAATGTTCGGCGGGTTGACCGTGATCGGCTTCCTCTCGGCCGTCACATGGGGGCTCGGCTATTTCGGGCAGCCGCATATCATCGTGCGCTTTATGGCGGTGCGCGCTGGCGGGGTGCCGATGGCGCGCAATATCGCGATGACATGGATGGGCGTGGCGCTGGTGGGCGCGATCGGCATCGGCCTTGCGGGCCGCGCCTATGTAGAGCGCAATCCGGGCATTGTGCTGGACGATCCCGAGACGATCTTCATCCTGCTGGCAAACACGCTGTTCCACCCCTTCGTCACCGGCTTCCTGCTGGCGGCGCTGCTGGCGGCGATTATGAGCACGATTTCCTCGCAACTGCTGGTCGCCTCCAGCTCGCTGACCGAGGATTTCTACCGCCTGTTCCTGAAGAAGAACGCAAGCGAGCGCGAAGCGGTGAATGTCGGGCGCATCAGCACGGTGATCGTTGCGCTTGCGGCCATCGTGATTGCGAGCGATTCGAATAGCGGCGTGCTGGCGCTGGTGAGCAACGCCTGGGCCGGCTTTGGCGCTGCCTTCGGCCCGCTGATTATCCTGTCGCTGACATGGAGCCGCATGACCGGCGCGGGCGCGGTGGCCGGACTGGTTGTGGGCGCGGGCGTAGTGATGGCGTGGATCGCCCTCGGCTGGAACGCGGCGTTTATGGGCGGGCCGGGGGTGTACGAGATCATTCCGGGGTTCGCCGCCGCATGGCTGGCGATTTGGGGGGTGAGTTTGGCGACGGGGAGTGCCGCCCGAACGGCCTCGCTATAACCGCAAATGTATCCCCTTCCTGTGCAGGGGCAGGATGCACGCGAAGACAAACGCAAGCGCGCTGAAGGCAAAGGCCAGCGAGGCGAGATAGGGATCGGCGATAAATTGCGACAGGAATTCAAAGCCGCGATCTGCGATTGTTTGGGGAGTGTCGCCTGATCCAAACGGGACCGCGATAAAGGCGGCGGTGGCAATCGAGAGCGAAAAGGCAAGGATCGCATTCGCGCCCAGTATGCTTAGCGGCGCGAGCAAAGGTGCCAGTTTGGTGCGCAACAGCCCGGCGACCACCAGCAGCAACAGCATCGACATTCCGCTTGTCAGCAGAGCAAAACTGCTCGTCCAGATTTTCTTGTTGATCGGGAAGACCGGATCAATCAGCAGCGCGGCCATGATGAGCGCTGCGCCAAATGCGGCAAGCGCGGCGATGCGCCAGCTCTCGCTTCGCCGCCACAGCGACACGGCAAGCACGCCGAACAAGACATTGGTGGCCGCAGGCAGTGTCGCCAGCAGCCCTTCCGGATCATAGACCACCGCCCCGCGCCACGTTTCTGCGCCCAGTGCCCACATATGTTCGGGTGTAAAAACCTGTCGGTCTATCCAGGCCGCCAGATTGCCGGTCTTGTCCAGCAGTCCGGCGCCGTGCCCCGGCACTGGGACGAAGGTCATCAAGGCCCAATATCCAACAAGGATTACCGCGATGGCTGCAATAATCCCAAGCGTGCGCAAGCGGAGTTCGCCTTCTTTGCGTTGCGAGCCGACTGCAAGCAAAACCAGTACGGCAATCAGATAAGCCCCCGCGATGCGTTGCAGCACACCGGGTAAGCGCCATGTCGGCTCATCGGTCGGGCCGACGGGCGCAGCCCCCAGCCAACCCGAAATCACGTAAAGAAAATTGAGCGCGACCCCCAGCAAGACAAGCCCTGCTACTCTGCGCGCGATTTTGCCCCAGAACTTCCGCCGATTTTTGGCCGGATCAAGCGAAGCGCCGAAGGTTAGCCCCAACGCCATTCCCACGCCGAACAGGAAATCGGGGAAGACGAAATCGGCAAAGCTGAAGCCGTTCCAGTCGACATGCTGCATTTGCGGATAGGTGTAAGCCCAAGAACCCGGGCAGGTGACCAAGATCATCACCGCAACGGCAATGCCGCGCAGCACGTCCAGCTCCCTCATTCGCTCTGTCGGCATACAACCCCCTTATGACAACGATGTCATAAGCGGCTAGGCGGATACCTGCAACCCATGTTCGCAGGGCATCGCGATGCTGTAACGGAGCGGTGGGCCGACTAGCATGAAAATGAATCCTAGCTATTTTCCGAAATCCCCGCTATATCATTCCCGCTGACGTCGGAATTTGCGACGGACTTCGAAATTTGCCGACCGCCGCTTGCTTAAAAAGCCCCGGCGTAAACCAGACGACGACTTCCTTTCTTCGAACGATTTGACGCACGACCCGCCCGCAATTTCGTGGGCGATTACACTAATGTTCTCGAAAGGAACTCTCTATGTCTAAGACAGGCACCGTAAAATTCTTCAATGCCGACAAGGGTTATGGTTTCATCCAGCCCGACGACGGTTCCAATGACAGCTTCGTGCATATCTCTGCCGTGCAGGCCGCCGGTATGCAGACGCTCGATAAGGAACAGCGTCTCAACTACGAAGTCGAGCAGGGACGCAACGGCAAGGAAAGCGCCGTGAACCTCTCCTCCGCTGACTAACGGACTTTAGGGGAGCGGGCGCGGAGTTTCGGCTCCGCGCCCGTTTTCCATTCCTGTAACCCTCAACCGCAGATTGCCCGGAGAAATGTATGGCTGACACGTATGAAATGTGTTGCGAGCGCGCCGAACTGGCCGCCAAGGCTGCCGCCAACGCCACGCTGGACAATGTGCGCGACCGCGAATTGCGCGCCGAGAAGACCTGGCGCGGGCTCGCGGAAAAGGCCCGTTCGGTCGCCGAACAGCGCGACAAGATGGAACGCGAAAAGCGCGAGCAGCGTGCTGCTGATGCCGAAATGGCCGAAATGGCCGCACTGCAAGTCGCGGAAGTCAGCGAGAGCTATTAAACTCGAAGCCGCTATCCGCCGCCCGGCCCGTGCCGGTGCAAGGGCGGAGGGCCGCCGGGTTCGGCCTGCGTCGCGCCTTCGCGGTGATCCCATTCGATCCGGTAGAGATCAAACCGCCGGTCCGCCAGATTGCGCACCGTGCCCTCGGCGCGGGCCCAGGCGAGGTCTGCCAGATTGACATCGCTGATCGTCAGCGTCTCCACATTCTCGGTCGCCTCGGCCGCGATCCCGTCGCGCGCGAAGGGGAAATCGCACGGCGTCAGGATGCAGCTTTGCGCATACTGGATGTCCATATTGGCGACATTGGGCAGGTTCCCGACATTGCCGCTCATCACCACATAGCACTGGTTCTCGATCGCCCGCGCCTGCGCGCAATAGCGCACGCGCATATAGCCCTGGCGGCTGTCGGTGCAGAACGGCACGAAGATGATCCGAGCGCCTTCGTCCACCAGCCGCCGCGCGAGCTCGGGGAATTCCGCATCGTAGCAGATCAGCACGCCGATGGGGCCGCAATCGGTCTGGATCACGTCCACCGCATCGCCGCCGCGAATGTTCCACCAATAGGCTTCGTTGGGCGTGGGGTGGATCTTCTCCTGTTCGTGGATTGATCCATCGCGCAGGCACACCATCGCGACATTGTGAATGTCGCCATCGTCCATCCGTGTGGGGTGGCTGCCGCCGATGATGTTGATGTTGAATTTGAGCGCCATCTCGGAGAGCGTCTCGCGGATGCGCGGGGTGTATTCGGAAAGGCGCTCGATGCTTTTGAGCGGGGAGAGCTCCTCCTCCTCCGCGCTCAGCAGCATCAGCGTGAAAAGCTCGGGGAAGAGGATGAAATCCGCTTCGTAATCGCTGGCAACATCCACGAAATAGCGGATTTGCCCGATGAACTCGTCAAAGTCCTTCACTGCGCGGGCCTGCAACTGGCAGGTGGCAACGCGCACGTTTTCCACTCCGCGCGGCACGCGGGCCTGCGGGCTCGCCTCTTGATCGACGAAGGGATTGCGCCAGACCATGTGGACGGCATTGCCGCGGCTGCGCGTGTCTTCGGGCAGATAGCCTTCGAGAATGCCCAGCGGCTCGAACCCGTTGGCGAGCTGGAAGCGCAGCACCGGATCGTGGATTTTGCCCGCAACGACCTGTTCGAGATATTCGGCGGGCGTCTTCACCCGGCGGCGCGAGCGCAGGTAATTGGGCATCCGTCCGCCAAAGACGATGCCTTTCAGCTCCTCCTGCTCGGCGAGGAAGCGGCGCTCTTCATACAGCCGCCTCCCGATCCGCGTGCCGCGTACCTTGGGATCAACAACCATTTCATAGCCGTAGAGCCAGTCGCCTTTCGGATCGTGGCGGGAGCCGTAGCCATTGCCGGTAATCTCGTCCCACGTATGCGGGCGCAGCGCCTTGTCCCCGCCAATGCGCATGGTGGCGCAATAGCCGACGAGCCTGTCATCCAGAATGGCGACAAAGCAGCCATCGGGGTAATTGTTGATCTGCCCGCGGATTTCGCCCTGCGTGTAGGGCGCGAAGTCCTCATACACCCGCTTGGCGAGCGCAGCGATGCGGCGGATATCGCCGGGTTCGGCCTGCCGGACTTCGAGGCGGGCTTTGGTCATATGTCGCTCCCCTCCCGTGTCGGGAGGGGCCGGGGGTGGGGCGCGAAGCGCTGGGCCGGCAGGCCCACCCCGCTGCGACTAGGCGCGCTACGCACGCCAAGTCTCGCTGCCCCTCCCTCAAGGGAGGGGAGTTGCATGGTGCAGACTGGCCTCAAACCAAACCCTGCTTGCGCATTTCCGCCTCCAGCCCTTCGACAATCGCTTCGAAGAACTGCTCGGTCGTCATCCACGCCTGGCTCGGGCCGATCAGGAGCGCCAAATCCTTGGTCATCTTGCCCTGTTCGACGCATTCGATGCACACCCGCTCCAGCGTTTCGGCGAAGGCGACGACATCGGGCGTGCCGTCAAACCGGCCGCGATACATCAGGCCGCGCGTCCATGCGAAGATGCTGGCGATGGGGTTGGTGCTGGTCGCCTTGCCCTGCTGGTGCTGGCGATAGTGGCGGGTGACAGTGCCGTGCGCGGCTTCTGCCTCAACGGTCTTGCCGTCGGGCGTCATCAGCACGCTGGTCATCAGGCCCAATGAGCCGAAGCCCTGCGCCACCACGTCCGATTGCACGTCGCCGTCATAATTCTTGCACGCCCACACGAACTTGCCGTTCCACTTCAGCGCAGAGGCGACCATGTCGTCGATCAGGCGGTGTTCGTAATGGATGCCGGCCTCTGCGAACTTGGCGGCAAAGCCTTCGGTGTCGTAGACTTTCTGGAACAGATCCTTGAAGCGGCCATCATACTTCTTGAGGATCGTGTTCTTGGTCGAGAGATACACCGGCCAGCCGCGGTCGAGCCCGTAATTGAAGCTCGCGCGAGCGAAATCGCGGATGCTTTCATCGTGGTTGTACATCGTCATGGCGACGCCGGGCTGATCGAAAGTGTGCACTTCCAGATCGATGCTTTCGCCATTCTCGCCTTCGAACACCATGCGCAGCTTGCCAGCGCCGGGGATCAGCGTGTCGGTGGCGCGGTACTGGTCGCCAAAGGCGTGGCGGCCCACAACGATGGGGTCGGTCCAGCCGGGCACGAGGCGCGGGACGTTGTCGATCACAATCGGCTCGCGGAAAATCGTGCCGCCAAGGATATTGCGGATGGTGCCGTTGGGCGAGCGCCACATCTGCTTGAGGTTGAATTCCTCCACTCGCGCTTCATCCGGAGTGATAGTCGCGCATTTCACGCCCACGCCATACTGCTTGATGGCATTGGCGGAATCGATCGTCACCTGATCGTTCGTCGCGTCGCGGTGTTCCACCGAAAGGTCGTAATATTTCAGGTCGATATCGAGATAGGGCAGGATCAGCCGCTCGCGAATCCACTGCCAGATGATCTTCGTCATTTCGTCGCCGTCGAGTTCGACAACCGGGTTCTTGACTTGAATTTTCGCCATGGGGCTTCCCTGCCTCTTGATTGGATTGGACCTGTTGGGGGGCGTGTTAGCAGAGCTTTACGTCTGTGCAAGGGAGGGGGCGGGCGGAATCCGCGCGCCTTCGGCGAAAGTCGTAACCAGCGCGGGCGCGATGCGGGCGAGGGCGAGCCCGGCGCGGGCACCCAGCGGCGTTTCCGCCATGTGCCACAGCGCGGCGGCGAGGCGCACCGGGCGGCGGGCGCGGGTGGCAAAGGCGCGTTGGTATTCCTGCGCGCTACGGCCTGTGCGGAAGGCGCTGGCCGCAGCGACTCCGCTGGCGATGGCGATGGAATTGCCTTCGCCTGCCAGCGAGGGGATCACCGCCGCCTGATCGCCCAGACGATAGAGGCCGGGGGAAGTCTCGCGGCAAATCCAGCCATAGGGCACCGCGCCGATCGTATCGACGCGGGCTTCTTCCCAGCCTTCGCCAAGTCTGTCTGCCAAAGCCCTGTTATCCTGCGCAAGTTTGGCAAACAGCGCGACGGGGGAGCCTCCCGCGCAGGCGAGGGCGGACTTGCGCACGGCGAGGCAGATATTGGCCGAACCGCCTTCTTGCAGCACGATGCCGACATAGCCTCCGGGGAACAGATGTAGTTCTATCGCGCCGCCCAGCAGCCGGTCGCGTGCAGGCGAGGCGGGCAGGCGGAGGCGGATGCCCACGGTTGTATCCTTGGCGGTTCGCGGTCGGCTGTGCCCGCGCAGATCGTGCTTGCCGGTGGCGAGGAAGATGCTGCGCGAATGGTATTCCTCCTGCGCGCCCATTGCGTATCCTTCGCCAAGGCCTTTGATCGTGTCCGCGATAAAGCGCGCGCCCTGCGCCAAGGCGATGCGGCGCATTTCGCTGTCGAGCGCGTGGCGGCTGAGGCCATAGGCGCGGTGAGGCAGGGCGACCTCGCGCATATCCTGCCCCGCGAAGAGGCGCAGCGTGCTGACCTTATGCGCGCCGAGGCGGGCTATATCGATGCCGAGCGTATCCAATTGCTCCGCCGTGCGCCAGCTGAGGAACCCGCCGCAGAGCGGATCGCCGACCGTCGCGTCACGGTCGATCAGGGTGCAGTCCACCCCGCGCGCGCGCAGGGTGATCGCCGCCGCGCAGCCTGCGGGGCCAGCGCCGAGGATGAGCGGGTGCGCGATCACCGGAACTGCGCAACGCAAAGGCGGAAAGGAAAGAAGCGTTGGATGTCAGCGCCGCCAATCCCCGCTTCGGACAGCAGGCTTGCCCATTCGGCGGGGCGGTAGGATCGGGCGATGGAGGTGCGGCCATCGCTCCGCACAATCGGATGCCAGCGGGCGAGGCTCGCCAGCAGCGGATAGCCCGCATAACTAAGCGCGTGGCGATGCAGATCGTTCACGAACCACCCGGCGCGGGATTCGGCCTCCATAAAGCGCAGGAAGGCGACCAATTCGGCGCGGCTCATATGGTGGGCGACGAGGCTGGAGATGACGCAATCCCACTCGCCGCCCGCCAGATCGGCATAGTCACCGGTGCGATAGGTGATCGGCAGGCCCGGCGGGGTGGCGGCAGTTGCAGCGGCTTCGCTGCGGGAATTGAGATCGATGCCAACCAGTTCCGCTGCGATCCCGCGCTTTTGCGCCCAGCGCGCCACTTCGCGCAGCATATCGCCCTGTCCGTATCCGACATCGAGCAGCCGGAAGCGGGTGCGGCTTTTCAGCGCGAGCTCCAGAAAGGCGATTGTGGGGCGATAGGCCATGGTGACGCGGTTGACCTTGACCAGATCCGCCAGCACCGCGCGATAGGTCGCTTCCGGCAAACCCGGATCGTCCATTAGCTCGTCGGCGTGCAGGCGCTCCTCAAGCATCGACCCAGCCATAGCGCACACCTTCCATCGCCAGCCCCGGCCCGAAAGCCAGCGCGACGCCGCTTTCCGGTCGCTCGCTCAGCAGCCGTTCGAGCACGAAGATCACGGTAGCGGACGACATATTGCCGAAGTCATTGAGCACGCTGCGCGAGGCGTCCAGCGCATCGGCAGGCAGGGCCAGCCCGCGTTCAACCGCGTCGAGGATCGACTTGCCGCCGGGATGCACCGCCCAGCTTTGCGGCGGGGCATCGCCGGTGATGGCGGCGCGTAGATCATCGCTGTCCATCGCCTCGGCGAGCCGACCGGGTACCGCGCCCGAGAGGTGCATGGCAAAGCCCGTATCGCCCACACTCCAGGTAATCAGATCGTCGCTTTCCTCCAGCGTGGCCGAAATCCCCTCGCCCAGCGCCAGCCCTTCGCCGCTGCCGCTCACCAGCGCCGCCGCCGCGCCGTCGGCGAATTGCGTCATGGCGAGCAGGCGTTCGAGATCGTCGGTTTCCTGCAAATGCAGCGTGCACAGCTCCACCGCGATGGCGAGCACCTTTGCGTCCGGCTGCGAGCGGACGATGTGCCCGGCGGTGCGCAACAGTGTTACGCCCGCATAGCAGCCCATAAAGCCGATGCTCACCCGCTCGACATTGCTCGCAAGGCCCAGCCTGCGGGCAATCACCTGATCGAGGCCGGGCGCCATAAAGCCGGTGCACGAGGCGATGACGAGATGCGTCACCCCGTCGAGCGAAGGGAGCTTGGCCACCGCTTTGATCGCCAGATCGGGCGCGTGGGCGGCGTAGTGCGCCATGCGGCTGGCCGTGCCGGGCGCGTCGCCATTGCGGTAAAAGCTGCCCGGTTCCATCCGCGCATCGGCGACATCCAGCACGGAGTAACGATGCGCGATCCCGCTGCGCGCCTCCATCCGGGCATACAAAGCCGCCTCCCGCTTTCCGGCGAGCAGTCCGCGCACCCAGTCAGTATAGGCGGAATGCACATCGCAATCGGGCACGGCGGTGCTGATGGCGGTGATGCGGGGCACGGGGGAAGCGCGGTGGTCAGTCATCGGACCGGCCACCGCGTGTACAAGGCGGGAATTATCCGCAGATTCTGGCTTTGGCAGCGTCATACTCGGCGATAAGTTGTTCACATATCACCTTCGCTGGCAACACCTCTTTAGTGGCACCCACGCCGTGTCCGGCAGACCAGATGGTCTTCCACGCCTTCGCCTCTTCATTGAGCGACATTTCGCCCGGCGCGTGCTCGATGCTCGCGGCGTTGAGGCTGGGGGTGAGGAAATTGGCGCCGACACCTGTGACCTTGTCGGTATAGGTGATGTCCTTGGCTTCGGAATCGATCATCATCGCCTTCTGGCCGTCGACCGCCATGCTTTCCTTGGCGGCGATGAAGTGGCTGCCGATATAGCCGAAATCAGCGCCCATCGCTTCGGCCGCGAGAACGTGTCCGCCATGTGTCATGCAGCCCGACAGGATGATCGCGCCGTCAAAGACTTCGCGGATTTCACTGACCAGCGCAAAGGGGCTGAGCGTTCCGGCATGGCCACCGGCACCGGCAGCAACGGCGATAATGCCGTCAACGCCCGCCTCGGCAGCCTTTTCGGCGTGGCGACGCTTGATGACATCGTGGAACACGAGGCCGCCATAGGAATGCACCGCCGCCACCAGATCGGGCACTGCGCCCAGCGAGGTGATGATAAGCGGCACCTTGTGCTTCACGCACAATTCCAGATCGGTCATCACCCGCGGGTTCGACTGGTGGACGATCAGGTTCACGCCATAGGGCGCGGCATCATCGGGCAGGCGATCCTGGATTTCCTTCAGCCAGTCCTCAAACCCTTCGCTGGTGCGCTGGTTGAGGGCGGGGAACGTGCCCGCGATCCCCGCTTTGCACTGTTCCACCACGAGATCGGGGCCGGAACACAGGAACATCGGTGCCGCAATCGCGGGAATGCGGCACCGTGCCTTGAAGTCCTGCCAGTTGCCGGTGGCCATCAGAAGGCGTCCGCCGGCATATCCATCATGCTCGCCTTGCCGCTCCGGATCGCCATGAACTGCGCCGTTGCGGGCGGCAGCAGACGATCGAAGAAGAACTGCGCGGTGATGAGCTTGGACTTGTAGAACTGCTCGTCCTCCACGCCTTCCGCCAGCTTGGCGTGCGCCAGCTTGGCTGCCTTGGCGAAGCAGTAACCCATCGCCACGAAGCCGAGCAAACGCAGGTAATCGGTTGCCGCAGCCGCCGCTTCCTCGGGATCGGACAGGCCCTTTTGCGCGATATGCGCGGTCGAGAGTTGCAGCGCGCCAAAGCTCTGCTGCAACGCGCCGACGATCTTGCCGATCTGCGGGTCTGCCGCGTGGTCTTCGATGAACTGGCTGACCGGGTGGAAGAAGGCGCGCAGATTGCGGCCCATCCGGTCGGGCAGCTTGCGGCCCACCAGATCGAGCGCCTGAATGCCGTTCGCGCCTTCGTAAATCTGCGCAATGCGGGCATCGCGGGCAAACTGTTCGATCCCGGTTTCCTGGATATAGCCGTGTCCGCCATGCAGCTGGATCGCCATCTGCGTCGTCTCGTGGCCGAGATCGGTGAACAGCGCCTTCACCACCGGCGTCATCAGCGCGATGAAATCACGGGCACGTTCGCGTGCTTCGGGTTCGGGCGAGGCGTGCTCGGCGTCCAAGGCACGGCTGACCCAAGCGGAGAGCGCACGGCAACCCTCATTATAGGCGCGCATGGTCATCAGCATCCGCCGCACATCGGGGTGCACGATCAGCGGGTCGGCAGGGCCATCGGGGTTCTTCACGCCCGACAGCGAACGGCCCTGCAAGCGATCCTTGGCGTAATAGACCGAGGACTGGTACGCGATTTCACCCATGCCAAGTCCCTGGATGCCCACGGCAACCCGCTCGGTATTCATCATCGCGAACATCGCTTCGAGGCCGCGGTTTTCCGGCCCGACCAGCCAGCCTTTCGCCCCGTCAAAGCTCATCTGGCAGGTGGCGGAGGCTTTCAGGCCCATCTTGTGCTCGATCGCGGTGGCGTAGGCCGGATTGCGATCGCCCAGCGAATAGTCTTCCTTGGGCATATATTTGGGCACGAGGAACATCGAAATGCCCTTCACGCCCGCAGGCGCATCGGGAAGGCGGGCCAGCACGAGGTGGATGATATTGTCGGCCAGATCATGGTCTCCGGCGGAGATGAAGATCTTGTTGCCGGTGATCAGATAGCTGCCGTCTTCCTGCGGTTCCGCCTTGGTGCGCAGCATCCCCAGATCGGTGCCACAATGCGGTTCGGTGAGGCACATGGTGCCCGTCCATTCGCCATTGGCCATCTTCGGCAGGTAAAAGTTCTTCTGGTCTTCGCTGCCATAGGCTTCGAGGCTCACCATCGCGCCGCCAGTCAGACCCGGATAAAGGCCGAAGGAGAGATTCGTCGAACAGCTCATTTCCTCGACGCATTTGGCGAGGCTGTGCGGTGCGCCCTGGCCGCCCCATTTGGGGCTGACGGCGAGACCGGCCCAGCCGCCTTCGCAGAACTGCTTGTAGGCCTCGGGGAAACCATCGGGCGTGCGCACGACACCGTTTTCGATGCGGCAACCCTGCTGGTCACCCGGCCAGTTGAGCGGCAAGAGGACATCGCGGCACAGCTTGTTGGCTTCTTCAAGGATAGCGGCGCGCATATCGGCGTCGAAATCCTCGAACCCTTCGAGATTTCCGAAGCCGTCGTCTTCGTGCAGCTCTTCCAGATTGAAGCGCATATCGCGGATGGGTGCTTCATAGACTTGCATGGGACAAATCCTCTCTCTGTTCTAGTTACGCAGGGGCTTGCCGGTTTCGAGCATATGCTCGATCCGGGCCACAGTATGCGGATGGCGGGCCAGCTTCATGAACGCTTCCTGTTCCAGCTTCAGCATCCGGTCTTCGGTAACAGTTTCCATCGGATCGGTATTCCCGCCCGTTAGGACGTATGCCAGCTGTTCGGCCACCACCTCGTCATGCGGGGTGGCGATGCCGCGGCTGCGGAAGCTTTCCACCGCCAGCTTCAGCGCCGCTGCACCGGCAGGGCCGGGCAGGCGGAATTCGGGCTTTTCGGGCGGCGTGTAGCCGTCCACCATAGCGAGCGCGCGTTGCTTGGCGTCATACAGCAAGCGGTCGCGGTTCATGGTCACCTGATCGGTGTGGCGCAGGAAGCCGTGTTCCTTCGCCTCGGCCGCCGATTTCGCCACCGTCGCGGTCGAGATGATCTCGAAGGCTTTGGAGACGGCAGGCATTGGGCCCTTGGGGTGGCGCGGGTTCTTCTGCCAGCGGTCGATCAGCTCGCTGCATCCGCCCCAGCCGGGGATGATGCCAACACCGGTTTCGACAAGGCCGATATAGGTTTCGGCGTGCGCCTGGATGGCATCGGAATTGAGGCACACCTCGCATCCGCCGCCCAGCGCCAGACCGAAGGGCGCGGCGACGACGGGGAAGGGCGCGTATTTCAGCGCCTTGTAGGCCGCCTGACCGCCCGCCACCGACTTTTCGACCTCGCTCCACGCGGCGATGTTCAGCGCGAACAGCGCAAGGCCGAGATTGGCACCGGCGGAGAAGTTGGAGCCTTCATTATAGACGACCAGCGCCTTGTAATCCGACTTCACCAGCGGGATTGCCTGCTGGATCAGCTTCATCACCTGCTCGTCGAGCGCGTTCATCTTGCCGGTGAATTCGAGCGCGACCACGCCGTCACCCACATCCCACAGTGCAGCCGAACCGTTCTTGAGCAGCGGCTCGCTCGCCAGCTTGATGTCTTCGAGCAGCAGCACGCCTTCGGGGCGCACAACGTCGTGATATTCGCCATCGGTGCCGAAATATTGGCGCTTGCCGTTCTCGATGCGGTAGAAGCTCTTGTCGCCCACCTGTTCGAGAAGCGGCGGCACCGGATACTCGCTCGCTTTGAGCTTCTCGACGAGCTTGGCAGCGCCAATCACGTCGATCATCTCGAACGGACCCATCTTCCAGTTGTAGCCGAGCTTCATCGCATCATCGACGCCGACAACGGTCTTGGTCGCTTCGGGAACAATGCTGGCGGCATAGGACAGCGTCGGGCCGAGCACCGCCCAGGCATAGGCGCCGACCTTGCCCTTGGTTTCGATCAGCTTGCCAAGATCGCCGCGCGCCGCAGAACCGTGGACGATGCCGGGACGCGCCGCCGGGCGGTATTCGCCCGACTTCAAATCCTTCGCCATCTTGGTGCGCGAACCATCCGCGCCCTTTTCCATCGTGTAGAAGCCACCCTTGCCCTTGCGGCCGGTGTAGCCGGTGGCAATCATGTCCTCGATCAGCTTCTCGCTCCGGGCGATCTTCTGGTACCAGTCATCCGCCGGAAGCGTGCTGGTGAGCGACTTCATCAGATGCGGCATCAGGTCGATACCGATGAGGTCGATGAGGCCGAACAGGCCGGTTTTGGGCACACCCATCGGGCGGCCGCCGATCTCGTCCGCCTCTTCCACAGTGACGCCCAGATCAAAGGCGGAATTGACCGCCTGCTGGATCCAGAACGTGCCCACGCGGTTGGCGATAAAACCGGGCGAATCCTCGGCATCGACCACGCTCTTGCCGAGCTGACGATCCACGAAGTCGCGCACCATGCCCACCGTGCCGGCATCGCTCTGCGGGCCAGCCACAATCTCGATCAGCCGCATATAGCGCGGCGGATTGAAGAAGTGGGTGATGAGGAAATCCCGCTTGAATGCATCAGAGCGGCCATCGGTCAGCTGGGCGAGGGGAATGGTCGAGGTGTTTGACGACACCGCCGTGCCGGGCGTGCGCACGGCTTCCAGCTTTTCATACAGGCTTTGCTTGATGTCCAAGCGTTCGATGATTGCTTCGACCACCCAGTCGCATTCGGCGACCTTGCCCAGATGGTCTTCGATATTGCCCGTTTCGACCAGCTTGGCCGCGCGCTTGCTCATGAAGGGCGCAGGCTCGGTCTTGAGCATTTTGGCGACGGCGCCTTCGGCCACCGCGTTGCGATTGTCCCCGTCCTTGGGCAGGATATCGAGCAGCAGCACGGGAATGCCGGCATTGGCGACCTGTGCGGCAATCCCGGCACCCATCGTGCCGGCGCCGATGACGCAGACTTTCTTGATGGATTTGGTTTGAGTGTTCTCTGGCATTATGCCTTCTCCAGGATCGTAGCGATGCCCTGACCGCCGCCGATACACTGCGTGCTCAGCGAATACTTGCCGCCTTCGCGCTGGAGCAGCGCCGCTGCCTTGCCGACGATGCGCGCCCCGGTGGCACCCAGCGGGTGGCCGATGGCAATCGCGCCGCCATCCAGGTTGATCTTGCTTTCATCCGCGCCCAGATCGCGGATCGTGGCGATGGACTGGCTGGAGAAGGCCTCGTTCAGTTCGATCACATCCATGTCGTCAATCGTCAGGCCAGCGCGCTCCAGCGCCTTCTGGCTCGCGCCGACGGGGCCGATGCCCATGATTTCGGGCGCGCAGCCGGAAATCGCCATGCTCTTGATCTTGGCCATGACGGTGAGGCCGTTCTTCGCGGCGTAGTCTGCCGAGCAGACGAGCACAGCGACCGCGCCATCGGTGAGCGGGCTGGAGGTGCCAGCGGTGACGGTGCCGTTCTGGTCGAAAGCGAGCTTGAGGCCAGCGAGGTCTTCCGCCGTGGTGCCGGGGCGCGGGGTGCCGTCGCTGTCCACCACCGTGCCATCGGGCAGGGTGTAGGGCACGATTTCATCCGCGAAGGCATTCTTGGCGATGGCAGCCGCAGCCTTCTCCTGGCTCTTCACCGCGAAGGCTTCCTGCTCCTCGCGGCTGATGCCGTATTTCTTGGCGACGTTTTCCGCCGTGTCACCCATGCCGAGATAGGCAGCGCTCTTCTTGGCGAGTTCTGGGTTCGGCATGGGGTTGAAACCGGTCATCGGCACGCGGCTCATGCCTTCGACACCGGCGGCGATGAACACCTCGCCCGCGCCCATCGCGATCTGGCCAGCGGCGTAGTGGATGCTGCTCATCGAAGAGCCGCAGAACCGGTTCATGGTGATGCCGCCCACGCTCAGCGGCAGGTCAGCCAGCAGGGCGACGAGGCGACCGATATTGAAGCCCTGCTCGCCTTCGGGGAAGGCGCAGCCCATCACGATGTCTTCGATATCCTCAGCCTTCACGCCGGTCTTTTCGATCAGCCCGCGAATCGTGTTCGCCGCCAGATCGTCGGGCCGGGTCTTGGCCAGAGCGCCTTTGTAAGCGAGGGTGAAGGGGGAGCGGACATAGCCCGCAATTACGACATCGGTCATGGTTTTGACTGCCTTTCCTCTGCATTTCGCAAGGTCGATTGACCTTTTGCGCTGAATGGTTACGATAAAGTCTGTTACTTGACGTATACGTTAAGGGCAAGGGAATCAAGCCGCCTCTCACACCCGCTGCAACTTTTGTTTGGCGATTTGAAGGCGGGGGATGAAGAAAGGATATTTCATGGTCGAGGTGCCCGAAGGGTTCCGCCTGATGGACACGAGCCGCTTCATGAACGCGGATGGCACCATCCGTCCGCGGCTGCTGACTGAAGCGCTCGACCATGCGGTCGCCACCTGGCCGGACCGCGTGTGCGTGGACTTCCTCGGCCGCGAATGGACCTATGGCGAAATCGGCAATCTGGTTGACCGCGTCGCGACCGGCCTGCAGGCCGAAGGGCTGGAGCCGGGCGACCGCTTCGGCCTGTGTCTGCCCAACACGCCCTATTCGGTCATCATGTTCTACGCCGTGCTGCGTGCAGGCGGCATGGTGGTCAATATCAACCCGCTTTATTCCCAAAGCGAAGTCGAATTCCTCATTACCAATGCGGGCGCGAAGATGGTGGCCGTGCCCGATCTTGAACTGCTGCATTCCAAAGTCGCCAAAGCGTGGGGCAAGGCGGATGAGGCAGGCCATGTGCCGCTGCAAAAAGTGGTGCTGTGCCCGATGGCGGATGTGCTGTCCTTCTGGAAATCGGTCGGCCTGCGCACGGTGAAACGTTCCTCGCTGGCGCAGCGGCAGGACGGCATCGCCTATCTTGATTACCGCGATCTGGCGGCGCATCCGGCCAATCCCGCGCCGGTCAAGCAAGACCCCGAAGATGTGGCGGTGCTGCAATATACCGGCGGCACGACCGGTCGGCCCAAAGGCGCGATGCTGACACACCGCAGCCTTGCCGCCAATTCGGCGCAGATGATGCTCCATGTCGGGGTTGAGCGCGACCAGCAAGAGCGCACGCTGGGCGTGCTGCCGCTGTTCCATGTGTTCGCGCTGACCTGCGTGCTCAATTTCGGCATTGATACAGGGTCAGAGCTTGTCCTGCTGCCGCGCTTCGAAATGGACGAGGTGCTCAAATGCGTGAAGCGCAAGCCGCCGACGCAGATGTTCGGCGTGCCGACGATCTACAACGCGCTCGGCTCGCTGCCCGATGACAAGGTGCCCGATCTGTCCTCTGTGCTGACCAGCTGTTCGGGCGGCGCGCCGCTCCCGCTGGAAGTGCGGATGCAGTTCGAAAAGCGCACCGGTTCGATTGTTTCAGAAGGATATGGCCTCACCGAAGCCTCGCCGATCATCACCAGCAACCCGCTGCTTGGCCGCCAGCCGGTGAAGGAAAACTCCGCCGGGCCTGCCTTCCCGCACACGATCATCGAACTGCGCGACGAGAAGGGCGAACTGGTCGAAGGCATCGGCCCCGATCATCGCGGCGAGATTTGCGCGCGCGGGCCGCAGATCATGAAGGGATACTGGAACCGCCCCGATGCGACGAAGGACACCTTCTTCGGCGAATCCCTGCGCACCGGCGATATCGGCTATCTCGACAAGGACGGCTATCTGTTCATCGTTGACCGGATCAAGGATTTGATCCTGTGCAGCGGATACAATGTCTATCCGCGCATGATCGAAGATGCGGCGTACGAGCATCCGGCGGTGAAGGAAGCGGTCGCCATTGGCGTGCCCGACGATTATCGCGGCGAAGCGCCCAAGCTGTTCATCGCCCTGCATGATGGCGAGGATCTGGACGCCGCGACCTTGCACGCCTTTCTCAAGATGCGGCTCAATCCCATTGAAATGCCCGACTCTTACGAATTCCGCGACGAGCTTCCCAAGACGCTGGTCGGCAAGCTCGAAAAGAAGGCGCTGGTGGCCGAGGAGAAGGCCAAGCGCGATGCGGCAGCCGCCACTGCAACGGATGGAGGCCTGAATGCCTGATAGCGTGGCAACCATGTATGAGGCGCAAGGAAGCGAACCTTTGAAGTCGATTGCCGAGGCCGCCGACGCGCTTGGCGTGACCCAGCGCACTCTGCGCTTTTACGAGGACAAGGGCCTGATTGCGCCACAGCGCGTGGGCACGATGCGCGCTTATTCGAAGCGCGAAATGGGCCGGATGCAGCTGATCCTGCGCGGCAAAAGGCTGGGCTTCTCGATCCGCGAGATCGGCGAGTTTCTCTCGCTCTATGACGAGGACGAGGGCGCGAAGGTGGAGCAGATGCGTCACCTGCAATCGCGCATCCACCAGCGGCTCGCCGAACTGGTGGAACAACAGACCGCGATCGAACAGACGATTGCCGAGCTGGAACAGATGGATGCCGAGGCGCAGGACAAGATCGACCGGCTGAGCCTGCGCAGGCAGTAAGCTGCCTTGGGCCGGGTGATCGGGATTGCGGGGGTTTTCCGAATGGTGGGCGTAGCAAGGATTGAACTTGCGACCCCTACGATGTCAACATAGTGCTCTACCACTGAGCTATACGCCCGCACCATTCGTGTTGCCGCGCCATGTTTCGCGCGGCAAGGCGGGCCATCTAGCGCCGCCTCTATCAACTGGCAAGTCCCTATCGGGGAAGAATCAGAGCGAAGCGGCCGCCACGTCGTCGAACAGACGTTCGACTTCCAGCACCAGATCCTTCAGGTGGAACGGCTTGGACAGCATTTTCGCGTGCGGTGCGTCGCGCGTGGCGCGCAGCGAGACGGCGGCAAAGCCGGTGATGAACATCACCTTCGTCGTCGGGCTGATGTCGTTGCAGCGTTGCGCCAGCTCGATCCCGTCCATTTCAGGCATCACGATGTCGGACAGCAGCAGATCGTAAATTTCGGTTTCGATCAGCGGCAGCGCCTCGATGCCCGAACTCACCGCCATAACCGAATACCCCGCCTGCTCCAGCGCGCGCTTGAGATAGGTGCGCATGGCGGTGTCGTCTTCGGCCAGCAGGATTCGGATCATGGCAGGGTGCCTCTTACTGTTTTGTCTTGGCGGGTGCGGCCCATTACCCAGAAAGATGTAACAAAGTCTTGCCCCGATTTGCGGGTGGCCAGCTTTGGAACACCGCGCTTTGACTTCGTGGATAAAGCCCGCCAGCACGGGGCCATGGCGCTTTTCGATCAGCCTTGGGGCGATTCGCCCACGCAAAGCGGCGGGCGTGTGCCCGGCGCCGAGGGTGTGCCCGCCTTCGTCCTGCGCAGGCCGCGCGCGAATCCGATCCCCGTCCTGATCGCGGTGCCCCATGCCGGGCGCTTCTACCCGCCCGCGCTGACCGCTGCGCTGCGCCATCCGCGCGAGGCGGGTCTGCGGCTGGAAGACCGCTATATCGATCTGGTGGCGGATCGCGTCGCCCGCGCCACGGGGGCCGGTCTGCTGCTGGCCCATGCGCCGCGGGCGATGATCGATCTCAACCGCGCCCCCGATGATATCGACTGGGAGATGGTGCAGGGCGGGGGCAGCGCGGTGCGCGCGCGGCTTACCGCCGGGCGCAGGGCGCGCAGCGGGCTTGGCCTCGTGCCGCGCCGCCTGCCGGGCCTGGGCGAGCTTTGGCGCGCGCCGATCAGCCGTGCCGCGCTCGAAGAACGGATCGCCTGGGTGCACCAGCCTTACCATGCGGCGCTGGCGAAAACGCTCGAATCGATGCGCGACCGCTGGGGCGCGGCGCTGCTGCTCGATCTGCATTCGATGCCCCCGCTCGGCCCCAAAAGCGGGCCGGAGGCGGCGGTGGACTATGTGATCGGCGACCGGTTCGGCGCAGCCTGTGACAGCCGTCTGGTGGGTGCGACGCTCGATCATTTCGAGCGCAAGGGCGCCTCTGTCGCGCACAACCGGCCCTATGCGGGCGGCTATGTGCTCGACCGGCACGGCGCGCCCGCGCGCAAGATCAGCGCGATGCAGCTGGAAGTGTGCCGCAGCGCCTATCTCGATGCCGCGATGCGCGAACCCGCCGAAGGGGTGGATGCCGTCAGCGAGACGATTGCGGGCCTTGTCCGCCTGCTGGCCGACGAGGTGGTGGCGGGCGGCTTCGGCTTTGCCCAAGCGGCGGAATAGGCAGCATCAGGCCACAACGAAAAAACCGCCCCGTGCATAAAGCACGAGGCGGCCAAGGTTCAGGGAGGAGGTGCACGGGGGACGTGCACCAATCCGGCAAGGCCATGAGGGGAGCGCCTGCCGGACTTCTGCAATTTAGGTCGTCTGCCGTGTTCTTCAAGAGCCAGCAAAAAGGCGGCGCTCCGTTGCCGGAACGCCGCCTTTGGTGCGTTTACAATGCGTTGAAGGCGGTTAGGCCTGCGGGATCGCCGCGCCATTGGCGCCAGCCATCGGGCCCTTGCCCTGTTCCACTTGGCGGGCAAAAATGTTGCGCATCAGTTCCAGCGAGAACAGGTGCGCGAAGATCAGCGGCAGCAGACCGTTCTCGTTCCACTTGCGCAGCTGGTCACCGCGCAGTTCGCGCAGCTTTTCTTGGTTCACCATGCGGAAGCCGCGATAGGTGAAGGGCTGTTCCGGATTGTCGCGGCGCTGGATCGAAATCTCGCCGTCCATCAGCAGGTCGGCCTTGGCCAGCTCTTCCATGAACAGCTGGGTCTTGCCACCGGCTTCCTCGAACTTCTCGCAGAAGTTGAGCAGCTGCTGGCAGTGGTCCGACGGGGTCTTGTCGTCGTTGAACAGGCGCTCGCCATCTTCGAAATCGCCCACCAGACCGCTCGTCGGGTCAAAGCACAGCGACAGCGAATCCGTGTCGGGCTGCAGCTTGGCGAGCAGGAAGGGATAGCGGCGGACATAGGCGGGAACGTAAGGCGTGCCGAGCGGCTTGCCTTCATCGTCAAAGAACACGTTCACGCCTTCGTTGAGGCCCATCAGCGCCAGCGGCACCGGACGCTCGCCCGAGGAGAAGATGATCGGATAATCGCGCTGTGCCACGGGGAATTCTTCCACCGTCAGCGGAATGGCGTGCTGCTTGGCAATCCACGGCGCCTTGTCGGTGGTGCGGCCTTTCCAGCCAAGGTGATCGTTGCTGTTGAGCGGAACGAGTTGCGAATAGAGGATAGGCAGTTGCGGGTTCGGCGCGCTGGCCATGGTAGTCTCTCCGGTCAGGGATGGTCAGGCAGTGCAACAGGAGGAGCATGGCTCCACGCCGGGGCACCGTAATGTCAGGGGGCGGGCCTTAGAGCGTGTCAGAGGGAAGGGCAAGCGTCTGCATGGCCTAGGCTACCCGTCGGTATCAACCAGCTTGCCCGGATTGAGCAGCCCCTGCGGATCGAGCGCGCGTTTCACCGCCCGTAGCATGGCCAGATGCACCGGATCACCGACCCGCGCCAGCTCCGCCCGCTTCATCTGCCCGATGCCGTGTTCGGCGCTGATCGAGCCGCCCCAGGCGGTGACTTCATCATGCACGAAACGGCTGATGGCCTTGCCTTCGCGCTCCTCCCATTCGCCGCGCACCGCTCCTGCGGGGGCGATGGCGTGGAAGTGGACATTGCCGTCGCCCAAATGGCCGAAAGCGATGGCGCGGGTGCCCGGAAAGCGCGCTTCCAGCTTGGGCGCGGTGGCGGCGATAAAATCGGCCATCCGCGCCACCGGAACCGAAATATCGTGCTGCATCGCGGGGCCATGCGCGCGCTCGGCAGCGGAAATCGAATCGCGCAGCAGCCAGAATTGTTCGGCCTGCGCTTCGCTGGCGGCAATCGTCGCGTCTTCGATCAGCCCTTCCTCGAACGCGCTGGCGAGCAGATTTTCGGCAAGCGCAGGTAGGGCTTCGGCGCTGGCGGCATCGCCCGCCAGTTCGATCAGCGCGTGCCAAGGGTGCTCGCCTGCCAGCGGGGCGCGCGTGCCGGGGACATGATCGAGCACGGCGGTAAGCGAGGATTGCGGGATGACTTCGAACCCCTCCAAAGCGTCGCCCGCTACCTTCTGCGCATGGAGCAGAAGCGCGCGCGCATCGGTGATCGAGGAAAGCCCCGCCCACAGCACGCTGCGCCCGGCCAGCGCGGGCTGCAATTGCAGTGTGGCCGCGGTGACAATCCCCAGCGTCCCCTCCGAACCGATCAGCAGCTGCTTGAGGTCAAACCCGCGATTGTCTTTCTTCAGCGGCGTCAGCGCGTCGAACACCGTGCCATCGGCCAGCACCGCTTCGATCCCCAACACCTGCGCGCGCATCACCCCGTGGCGCAGCACCTGCGTGCCGCCCGCATTGGTCGAGATCAGCCCGCCAATGGTCGCCGATCCCTTGCCGCCCAGAGTGAGCGGGAAGCGCAGGCCTTCGGCTTCGACCGTGTCGTGGAGCGTTTGCAGCACCACACCCGCATCGCAGGTGATCTCGCGCGCCGCCGCGTCAAACCGCCGGATCGCCGCCATCCGCCGCAGCGAGAGCAGGATAGCGGTGCCGCTCGCATCGGGGGTTGCGCCGCCGCACATTCCGCTATTCCCGCCTTGCGGCACAATCGGCACGCCATGCTCGGCGCACAGTCTGACCAATGCGGCGACCTCCGCAGTCGAGGCGGGCGAGGCGAGGCCGATGGCGCGCCCGGTATAGCGCCCGCGCCAATCGGTCAGCCACGGATCGACCAGCTCGCTATCTTGCGTCCAACCGCGCGGGCCGAGCAGGTTGGCCGCTGCAAGTGCAAATTCGCTCATGGCCTGCCAATGCCATTTTGGTGGCGGGATTGCCAAGCAGTTAAGCCAACATTCAATCCCGCGCGCTAGGAGAGTGGCCAAGCGATGGCGCGTTTGGCATCGCATTGCTTGCCCGAGGCCCAACAAATAGGCCGCTGTGACAGGATTGATGAAGCACAAACTCCCCCTTCTTTTGCTGGCATTTCTGGTCGCTCCGCTGCTCGCGGTGTGGCTGGCGGTGCAGGTGGAGGCGCAGGACGCTGATCCGCTGCGGCCGGGGCAGGTCAACGGGCCGCAATCGGTGCCGCTGACGGGCAGCAGTCCCGGCCAGTTGCCGCCGTTCAACACATTGGAGGAAGCGCGGCAGCCGGTTGTGCAGCATCAGGTGCGCATCCGTGGCCGCGTGGTCGTGCGCGTGACCCCCGGCCCGCGCGATGCACGCAGCGAAATGCTGGCAGAACTGCCCCGCCGCCCGCTCAGCACAAGCTATGCCGAGGCGGAATTCGGCGAATGCGTGACCGCGAACAATGTCATCGGCGTGCAGCCGAGCAATGACGGGCGGCTGCTGTTCTTCACCAACCAGAACCAGATTCTGGCAGCGCGGCTGGTCGAAGGCTGCAATGCGCGCGCTTTCTACGCAGGCTTTTACACCGAACGCAGCAGCGACGGGCGGCTGTGCGTCAATCGCGACCGTTTGCAGTCGCGCGCCGGGGCCAGTTGCCAGATTGCCCAGTTCACCCGCTTGGTCGCCATCGCCGATTAATTCGCGGGCACTGCGCCACCTTCACGAATCTTGACTTTTCACCCCTGTGCTGCATAGGGCGCGCGTCTGCTTGCAGCGCATTGCCGCTCCTGCCCTTATCTTCGGAAACACCGCGCTTTGACCACTTTTGCCGATCTCGGCCTTTCGCCCCAATTGCTCCAAGCTGTGGAGGAGGCGGGCTATACCACGCCGACCGCGATCCAGGCGGAGGCGATCCCTTCGGTGCTGATGATGCGCGACATGATCGGTATTGCACAAACGGGCACGGGCAAAACCGCCAGCTTCGTGCTGCCGATGATCGATGTGCTGGCCAATGGCCGCCGCCGCGCGCTGATGCCGCGCTCGCTGATTCTGGAGCCGACCCGCGAACTCGCGGCGCAGGTGGCGGAGAATTTCGAGAAATACGGCAAGAACCACGATCTCAAAATGGCGCTGCTGATCGGCGGCGTGCAGATGGGCGAGCAGGTGAAGGCGCTGTCTGACGGCGTGGACGTGCTGATCGCCACGCCGGGCCGGATGATGGACTTGTTCGAACGCGGCAAGATCCTGCTTTCGGGCTGCGAATTGCTGGTGATCGACGAGGCGGACCGGATGCTCGACATGGGCTTCATCCCGGATATCGAATTTATCTGCTCCAAACTGCCCGAACAGCGCCAGACGCTGCTGTTCAGCGCCACCATGCCGCCGCCGATTACGAAGCTGGCGAAAACCTTCCTCAACAACCCCAAGCGCATCGAAGTGAGCCGGGCGGCATCCACCAATGCCGACATTACCGCCTTCAAAATTCCGGTCGCCACGCGCGAAAAACGCGAAACCCTGCGCTGGCTGCTGCGCAATGATCTGGTGGAAACCGCGATCATCTTCGCCAACCGCAAGACGACGGTGCGCGAGCTCAACAAGAGCCTGCAACAGCACGGGTTCAAATCGGGCGAAATCCACGGCGATATCGACCAGAACCAGCGCAATGCCGAATTGCAGCGGTTCAAATCGGGCGAGATCAATATTCTCGTTGCCTCCGATGTTGCTGCGCGCGGGCTCGATATCAAGGGTGTCTCGCACGTCTTCAACTTCGATACGCCGTGGCACCCCGACGATTACGTGCATCGCATCGGCCGCACCGGCCGCGCTGGCGCTAAGGGGCGGGCCTTCACCTTCGTCGCGCCCGAGGATGCAGAGGCGATCGCCAATGTCGAGAAGCTGACCGGCGCGACAGTGCCTGTGTTCGGCAAGAAGGACGTGCGCGTCGAACTGCCCAAGGCTCCGGCACCCAAGACCCGAGACACATCGGGTGATGACGATACGGCGGAGGAAAAGCCCAAGCGCCAGCGGTCGCGCAGCCGTGACGATGCTGATGCCGAAGCCGCACCGCGCGAACGCCAGCGCAAGCCGCGCGAAGAGAGCCGCCGGGAAGAGCGCAAGCCGGAGCCCAGACCGGAACGCAAGCCAGAACCGCGCCGGGACGACCGCAAGGCCGAATCCCGCAGCGCCGAACCGCGCGGGCGCGGTCGCTATCCGCAGGATGATCCGCCGGTGCCCGCTGGCGAATGGAACGGCCCGAAACCCGCTTTCCTCGACATCTCGACCAGCTGAAATCTTAAGCGGAAATTAGGGCTTTTGCGGGCATGAACCCCCGCATGGACGCTGTGCTTTCCACCATCTGGAGCCCGCTGCGCGATACCGCGCCGATGGCGCTGTTCTTTATCCTGCTGGCCGTGATCGTGAAACGCGCCGCGATCCTCGAAGCGATGCGCCGCGTGCGCCGCGAGGCGACCACCAATGTGCTGCTATTTGCGATCAACAGCATGATTGTCGCGCCGCTGGTGGCGATCCCGTTTCTCACCATCACCGGCATCGTTGACGGCGAGCGCTGGTTTGCCGGGTTCTGGGCGGGAGTGCCGGGCGTGGTCGTCTTGCTCGTCACCATCCTGCTGATCGATCTGGTCGCCTATTGGCGGCACCGGCTGGAACATCATCCCGCGCTCTGGCGCTATCACGCAACCCACCATGCTGACACCGCGATCCACTGGCTGAGCGTCCATCGCAAGCATCCGGTCGGCAAGGCGCTGTCGATGCTGGTCGATTTGCTGCTGGTGCTGGCGCTGGGTCTGCCTGTCTGGGCGATTGTGCTGGCGGGTGTGATCCGGACCTGGTGGGGCACGTTCATCCATGCCGATGTACCGTGGACCTTGGGCCCGCTCGGCAAAGTGCTGATTTCTCCCGCCGCGCACCGGTTGCACCATATCCGCGATGAAGCGCTGATGGGCACCAATTACGGCAACACCGTCACCCTGTGGGACAGGCTCTTCGGCACCTATGTCGACCCTGCCCCCTATATCGATTGCGAAACCGGCATCGAAGAGGGCACGCGCGGCTTGCTTGGGGAACTCGCGCGGCCGTGGGAGAAGCGGTATCGCGCGGACGCCACCCTAGCGGGCGAGGCCGGAGCCGCCTGATCGCTGCATAATTGGCGGAACTGTTGCCGAGGGGCGGATTTGGTATGGTAGCCACCATCCAGACCGAACCGAGGAACCCGCCATGCCTGATATCACCCGCCGTAGCCTGCTCGCCGGAACCGCTGCCTTGGGCGCGGTCGCTGCCACCGGCGTGCGGGCGCAGGAGGCCTACACGCCGCGCAATCTGAGCGGCACTTCGGTGCTGATCACCGGCTGTTCGTCGGGCTTCGGGCGACTGGGGGCGGAGCATTATGCGCGGGCCGGTGCGAAGGTTTTCGCCACCATGCGCAATCTGCCGCGTCCCGAAGGTGCCGAACTGGCCGGACTGGCCGCAGCCGAGGGGCTGGACATCCACATCCTCGAAATCGACGTGCTCTCCGATGAAAGCGTTGCAGCGGGCGTCGCCGAGGCGGAGCGCATCAATGGCGGGCCGCTCGATGTGCTCGTCAACAATGCCGGCATCGGCATTACCGGCCCTGCCGAGGTGCAGGACATGGAAGCGACGCGGTTGATTTTCGACACCAATGTTTTCGGTTGCCAGCGCATGGTGCGCGCGGTGCTGCCGGGAATGCGCGCGGCAGGGAGGGGGCTGATTATCCCCATCAGCAGCCAGCTGGGCCGCGTAATCGTGCCCTATTCGGGGCATTACTCCGCCACCAAATTCGCGCTGGAAGCGATGGGCGAACAACTCGCCTACGAACTCGTGCCGCACGGCATCGACGTGGCGATTGTCGAACCCGGCGGCTACCCGACTGATGTGTGGGTCAACCGCAATATCTACACGCGCAGCTTGCGCGAACGGGCGGAGGAGCGGCACACTTCGGGCTATTCGGCAGTCGTGAGCCGCATGGGCGAGGAAGACGGCTCAGGCCGCAGCGCCGACCCGATGGACGTCCCCCGCGCCATCGAACAACTCATTGCTATGGCCCCGGGCACACGGCCCCTGCGGATGCCGGTAAGCGGCGGCTTCGTGCCGCAGACAGAGATCAACCGCGTGACCGCAGAAACGCAAGTGGGTTGGCTCGGACAGAGCGGGTTCGGGGATGCGATACGGGCGGTGCATGACTAGAGCCTGGGCCGCACCAGCAGTCCCTTAAAGAAGGTCGCGCTCGGGCGGATCGTGATAACGAGCACACCTGCTACCGCCAAAGCTCCGCCCACCAGCATCAGCCCGCTCACCTCGTCACCGGTAATGCTTGCGCCCATCAGGATGGTGAAAATCGGCGTCAGCAGCGTGATCGGTGCGACGACGCCCGCCTCGTTGCGTTGCAGGACATGGAAATAGGCGGTGTGTGCGAAGACCGAGACGACGAGCCCCGAAAAGGCAAGCGATGCGCCGAATGGCAGCGGCGCGGCGGTGACCGCGCCGACCTGACCTTGTTCCAGCAATAGGCTTAGCGGGAACAGCAACAATGTCGAAAAGAACCCCGCCCACGCCATCAGGCGGAGAGGGGAAAGGTCGATTTGCTTTAGATAGACCGATCCGAGCGCGCCGACGAACGCTCCGGCAAAGATAAAGAGCAATCCTGTGCTGTTCGCCCATCCGGCGGGAGAGGCCACTGCGAGCAGCACGCCTGCCAGCGCCAGCGCAATGCCGATCCCGCGCCGCCAACGGACTTTCTCGCCAAGGATCACGATGGCCAGCAACACCGTCATCGGAGCACCGGACAGTTGCACGATGGCGGCCGAGGAAGGGGTGGCATCCTGCAAGCCGACAAACATGAGCGCAAAGCCGAGCCCGCTGACAGACGTGGTCACCAAAGCGACCCGCCACCAGTCCTTCCCCGGCCATTGCAGCCACGGAATGAGCGCCGCGACGACGACCAGCGAGCGCAGCGCAGCAAAGAACAGCGGCGGAACGGCGAGATCGGTAACGACAATCCGGCTGACAATAACGTTCGCCGCCCAGATGACGCAGAGCAAGACGAGGAGGGCGATATCGCGAAAGGGCATGGGGAGCGATTAGCAGGGGTTTCCAGAAAAGCGGAGTGCGCTTGCTGCAACATCAATTGATTGTACGAAACTCGCCGTTGATCTCTTCGAGACACCGCCCGCTGCCTGCTTCACACTCACCCCAAACTCACAAAGCTATCAATCACCCGCTTTTCGCCCGCGTGGTCGAAGGCGATCAGCAGCTTGTTGCCTTCCTGCCCCGTCACCTCGCCATAGCCGAATTTCTCGTGGAAGACGCGCATTCCTACGGTGATGTCGGTGCGGGGCCGCGAGGCGAAGCTGGCGGCGCTGCTGGTGCTTTCGCGCACACGTTGCTGCTTCGTGTCATAGCCTGTCGCCAATGCCCGTTGCCAGCCGGGGCCGCGTGCGGAGGAGCGTTCGGGGCGGCTTTGTGAAACATGCGCGAAGGGGTCTTCGCTCTCGCTCCAATTGGCTTGCCACAGCGATTTGCCGCCCGTCATCGTGGTTTCCACCTCGATCTGCTCTTCCGGCAATTCCTCGACAAAGCGGCTGGGGATGGAGCTGTTCCACTGGCCAAAAATCCGCCGGTTCGCCGCGTGCAGGATCGTGCATTTGCGCCGCGCGCGGGTGATCGCGACATAGGCGAGGCGGCGTTCCTCCTCCAGGCTGGCGAGCCCGCCTTCGTCGAGTGACCGCTGGCTGGGGAATACGCCTTCCTCCCAGCCGGGCAGGAAGACGTGGTCAAACTCCAGCCCCTTTGCCGCGTGCATCGTCATGATGGTGACCTTCTCGCCATCATCGCGCGCGTCATTGTCCATCACCAACGCGACGTGTTCGAGGAAGTCTTCGAGCGTTTCGTATTCCTCCATCGCGCGTGCGAGTTCGGTGAGGTTCTCCGCGCGGCCCGCGGCCTCGGGCGAGCGGTCTGCTTTCAGCATCGCGTCATAGCCCGATTCCTCCAGCACGGCGCGCATCAGGTCAGCAGGCGTCACTGCCTCCGCCATCGCGCGCCATTGGACGAACAGCCGCATAAGATTGGCGATAGTGCCGCGCGCACGGGCGGGCAGATCGTCGCTATCGGCCAGTTCCAGCCCGGCTGCGGCGAGCGGTTGGCCGGTACGGCGGGCGTGCTGGTACATCTTCTCCAGCGTTTTATCGCCAAGCCCGCGCTTGGGCTGGTTGTAGATCCGCTCGAACGCCAGATCGTCCGCCGGCTGCGCGATCACCCGCAGATAGGCCAGCGCATCGCGGATTTCGGCGCGTTCGTAGAACCTGAAGCCGCCGACGATCCTGTAGGAAAGCCCGATCTGGATGAAGCGGTCTTCAAATTCGCGAGTCTGGTATTGCGCGCGTACGAGGATGGCGATCTGGTCGAGCCCCAGCCCCTCGCGCTCCAGCCGCTCGATTTCCTCTCCGACGCGCCTTGCTTCCTCGGGTGCGTCCCACACGCCGATGACGCGCACTTTCGGGCCTTCGGGCAGCTGCGTCCACAGCGTCTTGCCCAGCCGCTGGCTGTTCGCCGCGATCAGCCCGCTGGCGGCGGCGAGGATTTGCGGGGTGGAGCGGTAATTCTGTTCCAGCTTGATGACTTTCGCGCCGGGAAAATCCTTGTCAAACCGCAGGATATTGGCGACCTCTGCCCCGCGCCATGAATAGATCGACTGGTCGTCATCCCCCACCACGCAGATATTTTTTCGGCTCTGCGCGATCAGGCGGAGCCACAGATACTGGACGGCGTTGGTATCCTGATACTCGTCCACCAGCACATATTTGAACCGCTGGCGATATTGCTCCAGCACGTCGTGATGCTGGCGGAAAATGGTGAGGACGTGCAGCAGCAGGTCGCCGAAATCGCAGGCGTTGAGGCTGATCAGCCGCGCCTGATAGAGGCGGTAGATCTCCTGCCCCCGGCCATTGGCGTAGCTTTCATTGTCCACCGGCGTCAGGTCGGCCGGAGTCAGCCCCTTGTTCTTCCAGCTATCGATCAGCCCCGCAAGCTGGCGCGGCGGCCAGCGCTTCTCGTCAATCTCGTGTTCGCGGATCAGCGTTTTGAGCAGGCGCAGCTGGTCGTCGGTGTCGATGATGGTGAAATTGCTTTTCAGATCGACCAATTCGGCATGGCGGCGCAGCATTTTCGCGCCGACCGAGTGGAAGGTGCCGAGCCACGGCATCCCTTCAAGCGCGCCGCCGGTCAGCCTGCCCACCCGCTCACGCATTTCACGCGCAGCCTTGTTGGTAAAGGTGACGCAGAGGATTTCGCTCGGCCACGCCAGCCGCTCGCGAACGATATGGGCGAGGCGATGGGTAAGCGCGGCGGTTTTGCCCGTGCCCGCACCCGCCAGCATCAGCACAGGGCCTTCGGTCGTCAGCACAGCCTCGCGCTGCGGATCGTTCAAGTGCGCCAGCCATTCGGGCGTGGGGGAGAGGGCAGGGGGAGTCGTCACCGGTGAACAGGTAGAGAACGCGTGTGTTGCCCGCAAGGGCGGCGCGGGCCTTATTCGGGCATCCTGAAGAACACCAGCTTCGCCGCGCCCACCTTGCGTTCGGATTCCACCTCCAGGCGGCGCACCTGCGCGTCTTCCTTGACGCCGATTTCCAGCGTGACCCATGTCGCCGGGCCAATCCAGCCGAGCCGGACCAGCTTGTCGATCGCCACCGCGCCCGCGCCGGATTTGTAGGGCGGATCGAGCATGATAAGGTCAAGCGGCTGCTTCGCTGGGCCGAGGCTGAGCACCGATGCCGCCATCACATCGCATTGGGCCTGCGCGCGCAAAGCGGCGATATTCTTGCGCAGCGCGCGGATGGCGGCGGCGTCCTGCTCGACAAACAGGCAATGCGCCGCACCCCGGCTCAGCGCCTCCAGCCCGAGCGCGCCGGAGCCTGCGAACAGGTCGGCGACGCGCAGATCGGCAAAGCTGCCAAGCCGGCTGGTGAGCATGGAGAACAGCGTTTCGCGCGTCCGGTCAGATGTGGGCCGCGTGGCATCGCCCGGCGGCGCGGTGAGCGGGCGGCGCTTCCATTCCCCGGCGATGATTCTCATGATGCAAGGCTCGCGCGGAACCGCTCGACATCTTCCTTGCCGATTTCCACCGCTGCACCGCGCGGCAAGTCGGCGAGGCCGAAGGGGCCGTAGGCGGTGCGGATCAGCCGGTTCACTTTCAGCCCGAAATGTTCGAGCACGCGGCGCACTTCGCGGTTCTTGCCTTCGGTGAGCGTCAGCTCGATCCACTGGTTCTGGCCAGTGCGGCGTTCCAGATTGGCATCGATCCGGTCATACCGCATTCCGTCCACTTCGACGCCCTCGATCAGCGTTTCGAGCTGTTCCTGCGAGATATCGCCAAAGGTGCGCGCGCGGTAGGTGCGCGGGATTTCGCTGCTCGGCAATTCCATTTGCCGCTTCAGGCCGCCATCATTGGTGAGCAGCAGCAGCCCTTCGGTATTCATATCCAGCCGCCCGACCGGCATCATCCGGGGCGTGCCCTGCGGCAAGGCATTGCGCAAGGCGGCGTAGATCGTCGGGCGGCCGGAGAAATCGCGCTCTGCCGTCAGCAGGCCGGTGGGCTTGTGAAAGGCGAACAGCCGCGTGCGCTCGGGCTTGGCGACCGGTTTGCCGTCCACCGTCACGCCGTTGAGGCTGGTGAGGAAGGTGGCGGGCGAGGTGACAAAGTCCTCGCCGATCTTGATGCGCCGATCTTCGATCATCCGCTCGATTTCACGGCGGCTGGCAACACCCGCACGGGCGAGCAATTTGGCGATGCGGTCGCCCTCGGGGCGTTCATTTTCGGACATAGCACGGCCCTTATCCGCAGAGAGCCCGTTCATCCAGCCTTCCATTGCGATGGTTTAGCAGTATTGCGAACAAGGACATGATTTCGGGGAGTGTCAAAAATGGCTGAGGCCGCCGTGGAGACAAAGAAAAAGCCGGGCTGGGGAACGCTGTTCCGTTCCTTACGCAATCCCAAGAGTGGCTTCATGGTGCTGTTCGGTTTTGCCCAAGGCCTGCCCCCCGCGCTGTTTCTCGGCACGCTCTATGCGTGGCTGAGCGAGGCAGAGGTCGATCTGGAAACGATGGGCGTGTTCAGCCTTGTCGGCCTTGCCTATGCCTTCCAGTTCCTCTGGTCGCCGCTGCTCGACAAGGTCGATATTCCGGGGCTGAGTAAATTGGGCAAGCGCAAGCAGTGGATTGCGCCGATGCAGCTGATTATCGGCATTGCGCTGGTTGTGATGAGCACGCTCGACCCCAAGAATGCGCTCGCATGGTTCAGCCTTCTGGCCGCCATCGGGGCCTTTGCGAGCGCGACGCAGGATATCGGCATCAATGCCTGGCGCATCGATGTCGCGGACGAGGATGCAACGCTCGACATCCTCTCTACGCTGACGCAAATGGGCTTTCGCCTTGCTTCGCTGGTAGGCGGAGCATTCGGCCTTATTTGGGCAGACCGCTACGGCTGGCCTTTCGTTTACGTCCTGTTCGGCGGCTTTATGCTGGTGATCGGCCTTGCCGCGCTGTTTGCGCCCGACGCCCGCGTGTCGGACGACCGCGCGGCCAATGCCGCCGCCAATCGGGACGAAGTGGCAGAACTCTACAATCCCGGGGAAGTGACCGGGGAAGTGCGCAACCGCGCGCTGCTTGCAGTGGGTGTGCTTTGGGCGTGGGCGATCCTGATCGTAATCATCTTCATGACCCGCTCCATGACCGGCACCGCTCCCATCACCCCTACATGGAGTTTCAGCCTTTTCGGGACGGAGCGCAGTTTCAACATCAGTTGGCTATTGGGAATGTTGCCTTCGGGCGAGAGCGGTCGGCCAGACCCAACCGAATTTACCGCGATCTTCGGCCCGCTTATCGTGCTGGCGACAATCGTGCTGCCCGCCTTCATCGCCGCATGGGTGGCAAAGGAGCAGCGTGACGGGGTGAATGTCATCGCAGCTTCTTCCGGTGCGGTTTCGGACTATGATGTGAAGTGGACAGATCATCTTTACCGCGCGCTGGTGCTGCCGCTGGTCGAGTTTGTCAGCCGCATGGGCTGGTCGCTGATGCTGATCCTCGCGCTGGTACTGACCTATCGCATCACCGATTCGGTGTGGGGCGTGTTCGCCTATCCATTCTATCTCGGCGAGCTGGGATACACCGGAGAGGACGTCGCGTTTGCCTCGAAGATCCTCGGCATCATCGCCATCCTGCTCGGCCTCGCGCTGGGCGGCTGGCTGATTACCGTGTTCGGGCGGATGTTCATGCTGACCTTCGGGGCGATCATTGCGGCGGCAACAAACCTGCTCTATGCCAACCTCGCCGTGGGCGGCGCAGCGATGCAAGCGGCGAGCGATGCGATCGGCTTCACCTGGCTGGTCGATAATTTCGCCGCATGGGTGGCCCCGCTATTCTTCGTGGCCGCTCCGCCATCCGAAGGGCTGGCGAAGCTCGCCTTCACGATCTTCTGGGAGAACCTCGCCATCGGCATTGCGGGGGCTGCCTATATCGCGTGGCTCAGTTCCATCGTGGCGAAGAAATACGCCGCCGTGCAATTCGCGCTGCTCGCCTCGCTTACGCTGCTGATCGGTACGCTGGGGCGCGGCGCGCTGGGCCAGATGATCGAGGATCGCGGCTATTACTACGTCTTTATCTTCACCGCGCTGATCGGCCTTGTGGCGGTAGTGTTGTGCGCGATGGAATGGATAAGGGTCATCCGCACCGGCAGAGATAGCGGCGTGGTGCAGCCGGACGCCCATATGGTGGCGGGGTAGGGTTGGGCTCTCCTAACTAAACCCCGCTTGTCCTGAGCCTGTCGAAGGACTGTTTTTCTTTCTGACTAGCGCCTAGGGCCGAAGAAAGTGCAGCCGTTGGCCTAGGGCCAGCTTCGCTTCCGACAGGCTCAGGGCAGTCGGATTTATTGAGGCCACTCGCGGTTCAACCGCAGCACTTCGCCTGCAAGGTAGAGCGAACCGGCGATCAGCAGCGTGCCGCTCCGGCCCGCCTGCGCTTCGACGGCGGCGGTTAGCTCCAGCGCAGCCTCTGCCGTGAGCCTCACCTCGCGCGCCATCGCGGCCATTTCCTCGGGCTCCACGCCGTCATGCCCGCTGACCGGCACGGCGGTGAGCGAGCGGACATGCGGCGCGATCACGCGCAGAAAGGCGCGCGCGTCCTTCGTTTTGATCATGCCGATGATCGCATCCACCGGCGCGCCCAGCGTCGCCAGATGCCGTGCGAGCGCGCCCGCCGCATCCTCGTTGTGTCCGCCATCGAGCAGCACGGGCCGCTCGCCAGCAAGCTCGGTCAGCGGGCCTGGCCGGAGGGTTTGCAGCCGCGCGGGCCAAGTTGCAGCGCGAATGCCCGCCGCCAGTGCCTCGTCCGACACCGGCACCGCATCCTGGTGCCGGAGCATCGCCACGGCGAGCGCGGCGTTATCCGCCTGATGCGCGCCGGGCAGGGTGGGGAGGGGCAGGGCGAGTTCGCCGCGTGTGTCGCGATAGGTGATGCCGTCTGGCGACGTCTCGGCAAACCAGTCGCGCCCGCGCATTGCGAGAACGGCACCCGCAGCGGCGGCGCTTTCGGCGATGCGCTGCTCGACTTCGGGCGGATAGCTCTGCGTCACCAGCGGCGAGCCATTGCGCGCAATCCCCGCCTTCTCGAAAGTGATCCGCACCAAGGGCGGGTGCGGGGGCGGCGCGGTTGGGTCTTCCTGCAGCAGCCAATCGGCATGATCGACCCCCAGCGCCGCAATCCCGCAGGCGGCGGGGCTTTCCAGCACATTGGTCGCATCGAAGCGTCCGCCCAGGCCGACTTCGATCACGCAGGCATCGGCAGGCTCGCGGTGAAAGGCGAGGAACATCGCTGCGGTGGTGATTTCGAAGAAGCTGGCGGGAAGATCACCCGCCACGTCAAACACTTCCTCCAGCAGGCTGGCGAGCATCGCGTCGGACACCAACTCGCCGCCGATACGGATACGCTCATTATAGCGCACCAGATGCGGCTTGGTGTGGACGTGGACGCGCTTGCCGTCCGCCTCAAGCATTGCGCGCAGGAAGGCGCAGGTCGAGCCTTTGCCGTTTGTCCCCGCGACGTGGAACACCGGCGGCAAGGCGCGCTGCGGATTGCCGAGGCGTTCCAGCAGCGTTTCAATGGTTTCGAGGCCGATTTTGTCGGTAGGCAGCGGAAGTTCGCCGAGCCTGTCCAACTGTCGCTGGACGGCGGGATCATCGGAGATGGCGAAGTCTTTCACATTCCCCTCCCGCTTGCGGGAGGGGTTAGGGGAGGGCGTGTCAGCGGGGTGGCAATTGTGACAGGCCCTCCCCCGGCCCCTCCCGCAAGCGGGAGGGGAGCAACTCGCCTCACGCCGCCTTCGCCGGGCTGAGATAGCCCAGAATGCTCGCGAGAGTCGCTTTCAACTCCCCGCGCGGCACAACCATGTCGACCATCCCGTGCTTGTGCAGATATTCGGCGCGCTGGAAGCCTTCGGGCAGTTTCTCGCGGATGGTTTCCTGGATCACCCGCTGGCCTGCAAAGCCGATCAGTGCGCCCGGCTCGGCAATATGCACGTCGCCCAGCATCGCGTAGCTGGCGGTTACGCCGCCTGTGGTCGGATCGGCCAACACGACGATATAGGGCAGGCCCGCCTCTTTCAGCCGCCGCGTCATCACCGTCGCGCGGGGCATTTGCATCAGGCTAAGGATGCCCTCCTGCATCCGCGCGCCGCCCGCAGCGGTGACGCAGACAAAGCCGCAGCGCGCGTCCAGCGCCTTTTGCGCAGCGGCGATAAAGGCATCGCCCACTGCCATGCCCATGCTGCCGCCCATAAAGGTGAAGTCCTGCACGCCGACCACCGCAGGAACACCGTCGATCGCGCCATAAGCAGCGGTGAAGGCGTCGGGGCGCGGATTGCTGGCGCGCGCGGCCTTGATGCGATCCTTATACCGCTTGGTATCGCGGAAATTCAGCGGATCGTCGGCCACTTGCGGCGCGGGGAGGACGGAGTAGCCTGCGTCCAGCAACTGCTCCAGCCGCGCATCGGCTCCGATGCGGCCGTGATGCTCGCATTTGGGGCAAACATAGAGGTTCGCCTCATATTCCTTCTGGAACACCATCTCCTGACAGCGCGGGCATTTGACCCACAGATTGTCGGGGGTTTCGCGCTTGCTCATAAACGGCAGGCGCTCGCGGACTCGGGTTAGCCAACTCATGTCGGGTTCCTTAGCTTCAATTTGCTGTCATTGCGAGCCGGAGGCGAAGCAATCCAGTTCTGAAGGCTGGACTGGATTGCCACGTCGCCTGCGGCTCCTCGCAATGACGGGTTTAGCGGGCGGTGTGGATAGCCTCGGCCAATTGCGCAGCCAGTTCGCGCAAGTGCTCGGGCGCGTCTGTGCCGTGCTTGGCGACCAGATCGACAAAGGCGCTGCCGACGACGACCCCATCGGCAACACGCGCGATTTCCGCCGCCTGTTCGGGCGTGCGCACGCCAAAACCGACCGCGACGGGCAGATCGGAGTGCTGCTTGATGCGCGCCACATTCGCCTCGATCGATACGATGGCGGCGGCCTGCTTGCCGGTGATGCCCGCCACGCTGACGTAGTACAGAAACCCGCTCGACCCGTCGAGTACACGCGGCAGGCGCGCTTCGTCCGTGGTCGGGGTGGCGAGGCGAATCGGGGCGATGCCGCGCGCGCGCAAAGCCGGGCCAAGGTCTTCGTCCTCCTCCGGCGCAAGATCGACGCAGATGATGCCATCGACGCCCGCCGCCGCGCAGGCATCGGCAAACCAGTCCGGCCCGCGCCGGATCATCGGATTGGCATAGCCCATCAGCACCAGCGGCACGTCAGGGTGACGCGCACGGAACGCCGTGGCGAGCGCGAACACATTGGCGGTTTTGGTGCCATTGCCGAGCGCACGGATATTCGCCGCCTGGATCGCGGGGCCGTCCGCCATCGGATCGGTGAAAGGCATCCCCAACTCGATAACATCCGCGCCGCCTTCGACAAGCGCATCAAGATTGGCCGCAGTGTCGCCATCGCCAGCGGTGATGAAAGCGACAAGGGCGGGGCGAGGGGCGGAGAAGGTGGTGGAGAGGCGGGTCATTTTGCGGATTCTAATATTGTCCAGATGAGTAAGGCAAATGCAGCAGTCAATGTCACCAAGCCTGTATCGCCCCATGCCGAGATTTCGAAAGGTGTGGGTCGGCAGTCGAATTGACAGGTTGGAATGCCCGGCGCCTGCGCCTCAGCTTCCTTCTCGATACTGACCTTCCACCACAAAAACTTGGAGTGGTATGTCTCGCGCGCGATAAGACCGACTCCCAGCAAGAAAACGGCCAGATGCAGCCTCCAGTCTCGTCTCAAACTACCCCTCCCCAGGTTTCAAGCTATTCGTCATTCCGGCGAAGGCCGGAATCCATCGGGGCATAGGCGCTGCCGCTGAAATGGATCCCGGCCTTCGCCGGGATGACGGTGGTAGAAAGGCGTGTCATTGCTGAGTGCGAAGGCCTTTGAAGAACAGATAGAGCGCAATAGCAACGAAGAAATAACCGGCAATATGCAGCGCATTCTGGGTGGGCGATGCATCGGCAAAGCTGTCCATCGCGGTAAAGCTCGCAAAGGCTGCGGATGTCGCCACCACGCCGCCAATCAACAGGTCGCGACGGGACTTCAAGAGTTGGTGCCCGTATTGGTCGCGGGATTATCGTCACTCCGGGCTCCGAGCCGGGCCAAGACATCCTGTTGCGCTTTGTCAGAGCAAGCCTGACTCCGGATCATGTCCGGAGTGACGTGTTGTGTGGAGTTAGGCATCAAATCTCCACTCCCAACGCCTCAGCCACCGTGAAAATATCCTTATCCCCCCGTCCGCACAAATTCATCAGGATCGTCTGATCCTTGTCCATTGTCGGCGCGACCTTTGCTACGGCGGCGATGGCGTGGGACGGCTCCAGCGCGGGGATAATCCCCTCGGTGCGGCAGAGCAGCTGGAACGCCTCCAACGCCTCCTCATCGGTGGCGGAGGTGTATTCGACGCGGCCCGTCTCTTTCAGCCACGCGTGTTCCGGCCCGATGCCCGGATAGTCGAGCCCCGCGCTGATCGAGTGGCCTTCGGTGATCTGGCCGTCCTCGTCTTGCAGCAGATAGGTCTTGTTGCCGTGGAGCACGCCGGGGAAACCGCCCGCAAGGCTGGCGGCGTGTTCGTCTCCATCCAGACCCTTGCCCGCCGCTTCCACGCCCAAAAGCCTGACTTCTGGATCGTCGAGGAAGGGATGGAACAGGCCGATAGCGTTCGATCCGCCGCCGATGCAGGCGACCGCGAGATCGGGCAGCTTGCCTGTCCGGCTCAGCATTTGCGCGCGCGCCTCGCGCCCGATTACGCTTTGGAAATCGCGGACAAGTTCGGGATAGGGATGCGGGCCAGCCGCTGTGCCGATGATGTAGAACGTGTCATGCACATTGGCGACCCAGTCGCGCAAAGCCTCGTTCATCGCATCCTTCAGCGTCCCGCGACCCGCCGTTACCGGCACGATCTGCGCGCCCAGCAGCTTCATGCGGAACACGTTGGGCGACTGCCGCCGCACATCCTCTGCGCCCATGTAGACGATGCAAGGCAGGCCGAAGCGTGCGCAGACGGTGGCAGTCGCCACGCCGTGCTGGCCCGCGCCGGTCTCGGCGATAATCCGCTTCTTGCCCATGCGCATGGCGAGCAGGATTTGCCCGATGCAATTGTTGATCTTGTGCGCGCCCGTATGGTTCAGCTCGTCGCGCTTGAACCAGATCTGCGCGCCGCCCAATTCCTCGGTCAGACGCGGCGCGAAATAGAGCGGGCTGGGGCGGCCGACATAGTGTTCGAGCAAATCGTCAAACTGCGCCTTGAACGCGGGATCGGCCTGCGCCTTACGATACTCACGCTCCAGATCGAGCACCAGCGGCATCAGCGTTTCGGCGACATAGCGCCCGCCAAACTGGCCGAAATGGCCGCGATCGTCTGGTTGGGTACGGAAGGAATTGGGTTTCTGTTCGGTCATAATGCTTCCCTAGCCGCAAGTGCCGCCTTGCAAAAAGCGGCAATTTTGGCCGTATCCTTCACGCCCTTTTCGCTTTCGAGGCCGGATGAGGCATCGACCAGTTCCGCGCCGGTAAAGCGGATCGCATCGCCGACATTCGCCGGGGTCAGTCCGCCCGCAAGGCCCCAGGGCAGCACATGGTCGTGCCCCAGCAGCAGCCGCCAGTCGAGCGCGAGGCCATTGCCCCCCGGCAGCGCGCCCGCCGCCGCGTCATACAGCAGCCGGTGCGCCGCATCCTTGTAACGCGCGGCCTTTTCCAGCGTCGCCTTGTCCTTGATGCCCAGCGCCTTCCAGATTTCGATCTTGGTCTTGGCTTTTAGAATGGCGAGCCACTCAGGCGCTTCCGCACCGTGCAATTGCAGCACGTCGGGCTGCAATTCCTGCAAGGCGAGCGCTGTCTCGGTGGGGTCGAGGCTGACGGTCAGCAGCACGACCTTGACGCTTTCGGGCACCCGCATCCGCAGCTTCGCGGCATCTTCGAGGCTGACATGGCGCGGGCTCGGCTCGTAATGCACGAGGCCAATATGCGTGGCGCCAGCATCGATGGCGGCATCGACCGTGTCGGGCGTGGTGAGCCCGCAGATCTTGATCAGCTGTTGCGGCATGGGGAGGGGGCTTAGGTGAATTGCGTTGGCGGGGAAAGTGGGCAATGTTTGCTTGGTCAAAGAATCGAGGGGACTGATTATGCGTTGGTTTTTGGGTGCAATGTGCGCGCTCGTATTGTCGGCGTGCAATCCGGTTGCCCAGATGGACAGCAGTGAACGCCTAATCGCTGAATTCCAGGCCGATATGCATGGCCCAAGTCGGGAAGGGAGCACCCGCTCCGAGTTAGATGACGCTTACGTCAGACTGAAAGGACTGGTTCGATCATCTCTTGGAGAACTGCAAAGCAGCGAGCGGACGGGCTTCAATCTCAACAGCAACAACGGCGAGACAACTACGGTTATCACAATGTCGTCAACCTATCAAAACGGAGAAGCGACAGAGACTTTCACGTTCAAAGGCACTGGCGATCAGATGGAATTGCACGGCTGGGACATCAACTCGGAGGTCTTGGCCGAAGCTATGGATAGCAATTCTGAGCTAGGCGGTTCTGCTCCTCGAGTACCTCCTCCTCCCCCAAACTAGTCGTTCTGGATGAGCCGCAACAGCGTACCGTCTGGGTCGATGAGGTAGGCGATAGTCAGGCCGCTCGCCTCCCGCTGTGGCGGGTGATAGCGGGGAATGCCGGTTTTGGCTTGCTGCACATCTGACGCGGCTAGCTGCGCCACCAGTCCGTCTAAGTCGTCGAGCCGAATGCAACATCCGAAGCTGCTGGCGTAGGGATCGAGATCGGGGAAGGGGAAGAACTCCAACTGCACGCCGCCGCGTTGGAGGATCATCCAACCCTCGCTGCGATAACTGCTCTCGAAGCCAAGCGCCGAGTAGAACTCCTCGGTTGAGCTAAAATCGCGCGAGGGCAGGTTGGGCGTGGCGTGGTCGGTCATTTTCTACAACGTCCCCTCAATCGCTCGGGCCGCTGCCAACGGATCGTCCGCACGGCTTATCGGGCGGCCTATTACCAGCACGCTTGCGCCGTCATCGCGGGCCTGACGCGGGGTGACGACGCGCTTCTGGTCGCCGGTTGCCTTGCCGCCGGGGCGCAGGCCGGGGACGACGAAGAAGCCCTTCTTCCATTGCTGGTGAACCGCTTTCACCTCGTGGCCGGAGCAGACAATTCCGTCGAGCCCGCTTGCCTCTGCCAGTTCCGCCAGACGCATCACCTGATCGTGCGCCGAGCCGCCGACACCGGTGCGGTTGAGCGCGGTGTCATCAAGACTAGTGAGGACGGTCACCGCGACGACCTTGCAGTCCTCCCCCGCCGCCGCCTTGGCATCCTCCATCATCGCGCGCCCGCCGCTGGCGTGGACGGTCACGATGGACGGCTGGAGCACATGGATCGATTGCATCGCGCCCGCCACGGTGTTGGGGATGTCGTGCAGTTTGAGGTCGAGGAAAACGGGCAGGCCGAGATGGGCGATCTCGTGGACGCCGTGATGGCCATGCGCGCAGAAAAATTCGAGGCCCAGCTTCACGCCGCCGATATGGCCTTTCACCTTCTCGCATAACGCTTTCGCCGCATCGAGTTGCGGCAGATCGAGCGCAAGATAGACCGGATTGCTCATGCCTTGGGTGCTTCGTCACTGGGGGAAAGGGAGCTGTCCGCATCGGCGATATCCGCGCCGGGGGTCGGCTCATAGGCCGGAGCGGGCGCGGGGTCGGACACGGTTTCTTCGATAATCTCCGTCTCCGGCGGCGCGACAGGCGTTGCGGCGGCGGTGCGGACGGCATTTTCCAGGCTCGTCACCTTGCGTCGCCACTGCCACTTGGCCGCGCGGTAATAGAGCCACATCGGCACGAAGCCGATCACGAAGCTGACGATGACGATGGCGGGCAGCTTGGTATCCACGACGATCCCGTCCCAGATTCGCACGGTGACTGTCGGATCCCAATTGGCGATCGAGAACAGCAGCAGCGCAACCAGCAGCAAAACCCAGATTATGGTGCGGATGATTTGCATGACTGTCGTTTCCTCCCGGCGATTTTCTCGTCCTACCGATGCTAGGCGAGGGGGAGTTAGATTGGAAGGGCTGTCGAAAGCCCTCTCAACTACGCCTAGCGAGCAAGCTCGCAAGTCTCCGTATCTCTCCCGAAATGGGAGAGAACATCACCTTATTCCCCGAACACCCGCGCGAAGATCGTGTCGACGTGCTTGAAGTGATAATCGAGGTTGAACTTGTCCGCCAATTCCTGCTCGCTCATCGCGGCGGCGACTTCCTCGTCCGCCTTGAGCAATTCGAGCAGCGAGAGTTGGCCGTCCGATTCCCACACCTTCATCGCGTTGCGCTGCACCAACCGGTAGGCGTTGTCGCGGGTGATGCCGGCTTGGGTCAGCGCCAGCAGCACGCGCTGGGAATGGACGAGGCCGCCCATTCGGTCGAGATTCTTCTGCATCCGCTCCGGATACACCAGCAGCTTGTCGACCACGCCGGTGAGGCGGGCGAGGGCGAAGTCGAGCGTGATGGTGGCGTCTGGGCCGATAAACCGTTCGACCGAGGAGTGCGAAATATCCCGCTCGTGCCACAGCGCCACGTTTTCCATCGCCGGCAGGGCGTAGCTGCGGATCATCCGCGCTTGCCCGGTCAGATTCTCGGTGAGGATCGGGTTGCGCTTGTGCGGCATGGCGGAGGAGCCCTTCTGCCCCGGCGCAAAATACTCCTCGGCCTCCAGCACTTCGGTGCGCTGCAGGTGCCGGATTTCGACCGCGAGCCGCTCGATGCTCGAAGCGATAACGGCCAGCGTGGCAAAATAGGCGGCGTGCCGGTCGCGCGGGATCACCTGCGTGCTCACTGGCTCCACCGTCAGGCCCAGCTGCTGCGCGACATATTCTTCCACCGACGGGTCGATATTGGCGAAGGTGCCCACCGCGCCGCTGATCGCGCAAGTGGCGATTTCGGCGCGGGCGGCCACCAGCCGCGTCCGGCAACGGTCAAACTCGGCATAGGCTTGCGCGAGCTTCAGGCCGAAGGTCGTCGGCTCGGCATGGATGCCGTGGCTGCGGCCAATAGTGGCGGTGTATTTGTGTTCCTGCGCGCGACGTTTGATGGCGGCGAGCAAGGCGTCCATGTCGTCCAGCAGCAGATCGGTCGCGCGCGCCAATTGCACCGCCAGCGTCGTGTCGAGCACGTCCGAACTCGTCATCCCCTGGTGCATGAACCGCGCTTCGGGGCCGACCTGCTCCGCCACCCAGTCGAGGAAGGCGATCACATCGTGTTTCAGCACCGCTTCCTTGGCGTCGATAGCGGCGACATCGATGCCGGGGTTCGTCTCCCACCAGTCCCACAGCGCCTTCGCGCCGCTCGCGGGCACCACCCCCAGCTCGGCGAGCTTCTGCGTGGCGTGCGCTTCGATCAGGAACCAGATCTCGTATTTCGTCTCCGGCTCCCAGATGGCGGTCATGGCGGGGCGGGCGTAACGGGGGACCATGGGTAACTCCGGATGGCAATGGACGTGCTGCGAGCGCGGCTAGGTGAGGGGAGATGCGATGGCAAGGCGCATATCGCGCCAATCTTCCCCACATTCCAAAAGAGACGTTGATTCAGCGGGGTTTAGACTGTTTATTGCAATGCAGCCGCGCGCCGTTCGCGCTGCGACAGGGGATTTTCATGTACAGGACACTCGCTGCCCTTCCGCTCGCCGCTATCGTCTGGAGCGCGCCCGCGCTTGCTGGCGAGGAACCGCAATATGCGCAAACCCCCGCATGGGTGCAGCAGGCCGATGTCCCGGCGCTGATCGCCGAGCGTGGCCCGGCGGAAATCCTCTATGACCGGCAATTCCGGCTCGAAGCAGGGCTGGTGGTCGAATACACCGACAGCGTCTTCCGGATCGACAATCCCGCGTCGCTGATGGACATGAATACGCAAAGCCTCACCTGGCTGCCCGACAAGGGCGATCTGACGATCCACCGCTTCGAAATCTACCGCGATGGCGAAGTGATCGATCTGGTGGCGCAGGGCGTGCGCTTCGAAGTGTTGCGCCGCGAACAGGGGCTGGAGCGCCGCCTGCTCGATGGCGAACTGACCGCGACCGTCTCCGTCCCGGGCCTCCGCGAAGGCGACGTGCTGCGGATCGCGCATAGCGTCACCCTGTCCGATCAGGCGCTGGGACACGAAGTGCAGGCGGCTGAATGGCTGCGCAGCGAGCCTTGGCAAGTGGGCACGGCGCGGGTGATGTTCAGCTGGCCTGCGGACGCGGAAATGTACTGGGATGTGGAAGACCGCGTGACGTTGCCCGAGCCCGAACTGCGCGACGGGTATCGCTGGTTGTCGCTCGATCTCCCGCTGGCAGAGGCCGATCCGGTGCCGCGCGATGCGCCCTATCGCTATCGCCGCCCGTCGGTGCTGCGCGTGGGCAGTTTTGCCAGCTGGGAAGAACTCAGCGCGCTGATGGTGCCGCATTTCGAAAGCGCGGCGCAGCTTGCCGCCCGATCGCCGGTTGCGGCGGAGGCGGCGCGGATCATGGCGCAGACCGACGATCCCCGCGAACGCGCCGCGCTCGCCACGCGGCTGGTGCAGGATGAAGTGAGCTATCTGCTCGACGGGCTCGATGGCGGGAATTATCTGCCGCAAAGCGCGGAGGAGACCTGGGCCATCCGCTACGGCGATTGCAAGGCGAAATCCGTCCTGCTGCTCGCCCTGCTGCGGGAAATGGGCATCACGTCGGAAACCGTGCTGGTGCACAGCCAAGCGGGCGATGCGATCCCCGAACTGCTGCCGCTGCCCGGCGCATTTGACCATATGATCGTGCGTGCGGAGATCGACGGGGTGGTCTATTGGCTCGACGGCACGAGCACGGCGACGCGGGTGGCCAATCTCGCCGATGTGCCGCCGTTCCATTACGACTTGCCGCTGCGCGAAGGCGGATCGGGTCTGGTGGCGATGGAGCAGCGCGATCTGGCCCAGCCGCAAATGGCGATGCGGGTGACGCTCGACCAGTCCGCCGGGGTCGATTGGCCCGCGCTGATGACCATGTCGATGACGATGACCGGCCCCGCTGCGGCGCAAATCCAGGCGATGGCCGATGCCGACGATCCGGACCAGATGCGCATGATCGCCCGCAGCATGGGCAGCAGCAGGGAAGGCGTGATCAGCGCGATTACGCTGACTTACGATGATGACAGCGCCACTGGCGGAGCCGTGTTCACCGGCATCATGCGCCCCAGCTTCGAATGGCGTGACGGGCGCCTGCGCAGCATTGTCGAGGAAAACGCGCCGCCCACCTTCAATCCCGACCGCTCCCGCGCGGCGTGGCGGGATATTCCGGTGGCGACAGTGGGGCCTTCGCGCGCGCTGATGGAATCGGTGATCGTGCTGCCGCAGAACGGCGCGGGCTTCACACTGGTCGGGCCGACCGACATTTCTGCCGACATTGCCAATATGCGCGTTGCCGGAAATACGCAGATCGATGGCGGGGTGCTGACGGGCACTGTCGAAGTCTTTGAAACGCTAGGCGAAGTGGCAGCGGCAGATGTTCCTGCCCTGAAGCGCGAAGCGCGCCGCTATGACAGCATCATGACCGATCTTGTCCCGCCGGAAGATGTCGTGTGGCGCTGGGAACTGACCGATGCCGAACGGGCCGAGCGGGCGCAGCCGGTGCTCGATCTGCTGGAAGACGCCATCGCCTTTGCCGACGAGGATGACCACACGCCGCGCCGGTATCGCCTGTGGTTCATGCAGCATATCTACGATTATGCGGGCGCGCTGCCTGATATCGACTTCCTGATCGCGGAGGAGGCGTCCGCCTCGCTCTATGCCGAGCGCGCGTTTATCCACCAGTCGCTGGGCGATATCGATGCGGCGCTGGATGATCTGCGGATGGCCTATGATCTCGATCCCTCGCACAGCTATGGCCGCACGCTGGCCGATCTGCTGGCGCTTAATGGCGATGTGGCGAGCGGTCTCGCGATTATGGACGAACTTCCCGTCGCCGAGGAGGACGAGGCTTTCCACGCCTATTACACCGGCGTCTTGTTGGCGATGTCGGGCGATGTGGCGGGTGGCGAGGCGCTGATGACCGATATGGTCGAGGGCAAACTGCAGGATAGCACCGCGCTCAATCTCGATTGCTGGTTCCGTGGCCTGTTCGAATTGCGGCTGGATAGCGCCGTGGAGCGCTGCACACAGGCTGTCGAACGGTCGGACAATGCCGCGGCGCAGCTCGACAGCCGCGCGCTGGTGCATTTCCGGCGCGGGGATTACGATCTGGCCATCGCCGATCTCGATGCGGCGCTGGTGCTCGCCCCGGAAATGGCGGCGGCGCGCTATCTGCGCGGGATTGTCCGGTTGCACGCGGGCGATGCAGGCGGCGCGGAGGATGTCCGCCACGGCCTGCTGATGTATCCGCCGCTCGCAGCCGAATACGCGCAGCACGGAATTGCGCCACCTGAATGAGCGCCTGCTAGATCACCCCCTTCGCCCGAAGGCTTACATGGCCTTCGCGCCCCACGATCACGTGGTCGTGCACGGTGATGCCGACATGGCGGCCGGCCTCGGCAATCGCCTTGGTAATTGCGATATCTGCGCGGCTCGGTTCGGGATTGCCGCTGGGGTGGTTGTGCACGAGGATCAGCGCGCTCGCGCCGCAATCGAGGCCGCGGCGGATGACTTCGCGCGGATGGATCGCAGCTTCGTCCACCGTGCCATCGCCCACGTGGTGATCGAGCAGCAGGCGGTTCTTCGCGTTGAGATAGAGCACACGCACGCGCTCAACCGTCAGATGTGCCATGTCGATCGCCAGATAATCGAGCAGCGCCTGCCAGCTGCCTAGCACCGGCTTGTCCGCTACTTCGCTGCGCGCCATGCGGCGGGCGACCAGCGCGGCGATCTTGATCTGGCCGACGCAGGCATCGGACACGCCCTTCACCTGCTTGAGCGCGCCGGGCTCTGCGTTGAGCACGGCGGACAGCGAACCGAACCGCGCAAGCAGCGCCTTGGCCTGCGGTTTCGTGTCCCCCCGCGCCAAAGCGCCGAACAGCAGATATTCGAGCACTTCGTAATCCGCCAAAGCCTCTGCCCCACCGGTGAGGAGCCGTTCGCGCAACCGCGCGCGGTGCCCTGGCGCACCCGATTGCTTGGGCGCGCTGCCTGTTTCGGGGAAAAGAGATTCGGAATTCTCCATATCCCCTTTCATACCGTCTGCCTTGGGCTTGTCTAACAGCGCCGCGCCCTTTTTCCGATTGCACAAGCACCAGAAGAAAAAGCAATCCTTCGACGAGCGCAGGATAAGCGGGTAAGGGCTCCGCCAAAGGTCTAGGTCTTGCCCATTTCCGGCCCCACACGTGTTGACTCGCCACCACCCCCCTTCTAAGGGGGCGGCGCCCTTGGCGGGCACCTCTTTGCCCGTGCCATATTTCTGTCTTACAGGAGCAGGCATGAGTGACGAGAAACCCGCACGGGAACCCATCGGTGAGGATGCGCGGATCGACGCGCTCGAAGCGCGGCTGAAAGCCGCACGCGAGCGGGAAGAGGAGCGCAACCGGACAACGGTCAAAGCGACCTCTGCCAGCGAGAAAGCGGGCAACAGGGCGCTGGCAGACCTGCTTGGTGGTGTTCTTGGTGGAGCGATTGTCGGTTACACCGTCGGGTGGTTTTTCGACATCAATCCGTGGGCGCTGTTGGTGGGGTTGTTCCTCGGAATAATCGTCGCCTTCAGGAATATTATTCGCAGTTCCAGCAGTGGCCCGGATAAGGGCGCTGACAGCTAGAAGCGCAAGGGAAGCAATCACGTGGCAGGCGAAGCCGAAGCTGGCAAAGTCGACCCCATGCACCAGTTCACTGTCGAGCCGCTGCTCGGCCAGGACTGGAACATTGGCGGGTTCAACATTGCTTACACCAATTCCGCGATGTGGATGACGATCACCGCCGTGGTGTTGTTCGTCTTCATGCTCGGCGGGATGAAGCGCGAGCTGGTGCCCGGCCGCTGGCAGATGATGGTGGAAAGTTTCACCGGTTTTATCGACGATATGCTGGAAGCGAATATCGGCAAGGAAGGGCGCAAATATGTGCCCTATATCTTCAGCCTGTTCATGTTCATTCTCTTCGCCAACCTCCTCGGCCTGCTGCCGCTGGGCATTGTCGGCGTGCACCCGTTCACTTTCACCAGCCACTTCACCGTCACCGGCGTGCTGGCGATTATGAGCTTTGCGATTGTGCTGATCGTCGGCTTCTGGAAGCACGGCCTGCACTTCTTTAGCCTATTCGTGCCGTCGGGCACGCCGCTGCCGATGGTCTTCGTGATCGCGCCGATCGAGTTCGTCTCGTTCCTGTTCCGCCCCTTCAGCCTCGCGCTGCGACTGTTCGTGGCGATGATGGCGGGGCATATCCTGCTGAAAGTGCTGTCGGGCTTCGTTATCAATGGTGCCAATGCCGGGATTGGCGTGGGCGCGATGGTAAGTATTCCTAGCTTTGCCCTGATGATTGGTATTTCCGCGCTGGAAATCTTGGTCGCAGGCATTCAGGCTTACGTGTTTGCACTGCTGACGTCGTTGTATATCAACGATGCTGAGCATCTGCACTAAATTCAATTTTTCAATCTCTTATTAGTTTTACCTCTGAAAGGATAATACAATGGAAGCAGAAGCTGCAAAGCTGATCGGTGCGGGTCTCGCTGCAATCGGTGCGGGCATGGCTGCGCTGGGCGTGGGCAATGTGTTCGGCTCGTTCCTCGAAAGCGCGCTGCGCAATCCGGGTGCCGCAGACGGCCAGCAGGGCCGCCTGTTCATCGGCTTCGCCGCAGCCGAACTGCTCGGCCTGCTGGCCTTCGTTGTGGCGATGATCATTCTCTTCGTTGAAGTCTGATACGAACTTGGCCGGTCGGGCGGTTCGCGTCCGGCCGGTTTTTGAACTTGCACTCGCGTTTACAGGCGGAATCCGTCCATGCCCCAGATAGATCAAATGTCCGAAATCTGGTCCAGCCAGCTCTTCTGGCTGTTGATCACGTTCGGCTTCGTGTTCTTTGTCATCGGCAAGGGCATGGTGCCCAAGGTGTTGGACACCGTGGGTATGCGTGACCAGCAGATCGCCGACGATCTGGCTGCGGCGCAGGCGTCGCGCGATGCTGCCGATGCGGCGGAAGAGGCATGGCGCCAGCGCGAGAATGCCAACCGTGAAGCGGCGCAGGCGCTGGTGAGCGAATCCAAGGCCAAGGCGCAAGCCTCGACCGAAGCGCGCCTCGCCGAAGTGCAGGCGGGTATCGACGCCCAATTGGCAGAGGCCGAGCAGCGCATTGCTGCCAGCCGTGCCGAAGCCGCTGCCGAAATCGAAAGCGTCGCCGCCGAAGCCGCGCAGGACATCGCTGCACGGCTTGCCGGGGTAAAGGTCACCAAGACCGCTGCCAAATCTGCCGTGAAGGAGGCGATGCGCCATGCTTGATCTGCTGACCGTTGCGGCGGAAGTCGCCGAACACGCCGGGGCGCATTCGGAGCCGACATTTGCTGGCCTGGAGCCCTATCAGTGGGTTTCGGTGGCGATGGCAGTGTTGCTGCTGTTCGTCTTCGGCTTTGCCAAGGTGCACAAGTCGATTGCCGGTGGTCTTGATAGCAAGATCAAGGCGATCCGCGACAATCTGGAAGAAGCGAAGCAGTTGCGTGCCGAGGCCGAGGCGCTGCGGCAGGAATATGCCGACAAGATCGCCGGTGCCGAGAAGGATGCTGAGGCGATGCTCGACAATGCCCGCCGCGAAGCCAAGGGCATTGTCGCCAAGGCGGAAGAAGACACCGCCGCGATGATTACCCGCCGCGAACGCATGGCGCAGGACAAGATCGCCGCTGCCGAGCGTCAAGCCGTGGCCGAGCTGCGCGCCAAGGCCGCCGATGCCTCGACCGCTGCCGCCGCCGCGCTGATTGCGGGCAACCACGATGCCGCAGCCGACAAGGCACTGGCCGACGAGATGATCGCCAGCCTCTGACAGTTTGCGACATGATGGAACACAAAAAGCGCGCCCCTTCTCCGGATCGGGCGCGCTTTTTCGTTGGCATTTGCGCCGATTGTGCTAATGCGAGCGAATTGCAATAAGGGTCCGATCGAATGAATCGCGTGCTTCTCACCAAACTCCATCTCGTCGCTGCTGCCTTCATGTTCCCGGCGGTGCTGATGTTCCTTGTGACAGGGGGGCTCTACACCTGGGGCAATAAGGGCGAGTGGATCGAGAGCACGCAAACGGTCACGCTCTCGCAGCCCTATGCCGAGCTGGACGAGGCGGGCCTGCGCGCGGCTGCCATCGACGCGCTCGAAGCGACCGGCCAACCTGCGCCGAGCGGCGAAGCAAGCGTTGACGGCGAGGGGGCAGAGCAGAGCCTGATCTGGACCGGCGCCCGCAGCGAGGCGAGCGTTGCGGCCAGTGCCGACCCGATGGTGGCCGCAGTCGCGGTGAAAGAAGCGACCGTCCACCGCTGGCTGGTGCAACTGCACAAGGCCAAGGGCAGCGTGTGGTTCAAGCTCTACGCCACCGCGCTCGCGCTGGTGCTCTTCCTGCTGGTGCTGAGCGGCGTTATGATGGGTCTGCAGGTCAAGGCCCTGCGCCGCCTGACGATTACCGCGAGCAGCGTGGGCGCGGCAGCTTTCGTGGGGTTTGTTTTGTTGGGTTAGGGACTGGCGGGGCCAGTTAGCGCTTCCTCCAACAGGCGGGCAATGCAGGCGGATTTTGCCGACTGGTAGTCCGCCTTGATGGCACCTGTATCCTGCAAGGCAGCGCATTTCGCAGCCGCATATTCCGCCCGCGCGGCGTCGTGTGTGCGCAAGTAATCCCTGAAGGCCAAATGCCGGGCAATTTCGGGCGCACCGATGGTGAAGGCGTGCAGGTGGTGGCTGCGCTGACCTTCACGGTCACTCTTCGCGAAATAGCGACGACCCGCGATCCCGTACTCACCGCGCGCGGTGTAACCCAAGGCGGCAAGGGCGGGCGTCGCCGCGTCCAGTGCCGCCAGAGTTTCCGTCTCCACCAGAATGTCGATCACCGGTTTGGCTAACAGTCCCGGAACCGCAGTGCTGCCAATGTGGTGAATGTGAACGCAAGCCAGCCCAATCGCCGCTCTGATTGCCGAAGCCTCGTTTGTAAACTCAACAGGCCAAGCGGAGGTATAGGGGACGAGGCTGACCGTTCCGCTCAGAATGCATCCTTCGCAGCCCGCAGCGCGGCGAACGTCTCGTGCGGAGCGGAGCCACCCCAGCGGGCCATCATGTCCGGATCATCGGCGCGCAGAAAGGGGTTGGTCTCCAGCTCGCGCTCCAGCCCGAACGGCACGGTCGGCGCACCCTCGGCACGCTTTGCATCGATCCATTCGGCATATTCTTTCAGCACCGCATTGTCCGGATCGGCGTGCAGCGCGAAGCGGGCATTGGCCTGTGTATATTCGTGCGCACAGAACAATAGCGTGTCTTCGGGCAGGCGTTTGAGCTTGGAGAGGCTCGTCCAGAACTGTTCCGGCGTGCCTTCGAACATCCGCCCGCAGCCCAAGGCGAACAACGCATCGCCGACAAAGGCGATTTCGTAGTCGATCAGATTATAGGCGATATGGCCATTGGTGTGCCCGCCGACATCGATCACCTGCGCGGTGTGCTGGCCCAGCTTGACCAGATTGCCTTCGCGCACCGCGCGGTCAATGCCGGGAATCTTGTCCGCCTCTGCCTGCGGGCCGATGATCGTGCAGCCGGTGGCTTCCTTGATCGCGGCGTTGCCGCCTGCATGATCGGGGTGCCAATGCGTGTTCCAGATTTGCGTGATCGTCCAGCCGCGCTTCTCGGCCTGGGCGAAACATTCGGCGGGGTCGGGCGTGTCGATACAGGCGGTCTGCTTGCTGGTCAGATCGTGCACCAGAAAGCCGTAATTGTCTTGCAGGCACGGGAACTGGTGGATCGCGATATCGGTGCTCATGTATTCCTCCCCATCGGATGACGCGGCACGTTGGCCGGAAGCGCGACCCAGTAATGCTTGCTGCGTTCGTACACCGAACGCGCTGGTTTGCCGAACAGCGGATCGGCGAACGCGCCCAGCGGGACGCCGATCATCGTTGGATGCTTGTCGGCCCGGGCCCATACCGTACTGCCACACGCGGGGCAAAAGCCGGTGGTGAAGGTGCGACCTTCATCGGTGGGCCGCGTGAATTCGGTGGCTTCGCCCGCCAGCGTCACCTTGTCCTTGGGATAATAGGCGATCGCACCGAAGGGTGAGCCGCTGCGGCGCTGGCAGTCGATACAGTGGCAGACGACTGTCGCCGCTTCCGCCCCGTCGGCGATTTCGGCGGTCAGGGCACCGCATTGGCAGCTGGCGTGGCGCTTTGGCATCGTACCGCCAGTTTACACGGATGCCGGATGTAGGAAAGGCCCACCTGCCGAATTGGCAAGCGGGCCTTGATCCTTTTTCGCCCTTTTCTCGGTACCGCTCCGGTGCCGACAGCGCGCGAACGCGCAGCCCGCAGGTGCCCCGCAGCCGGAGCGAAGCCCCGGCGGAGGGAACAGCGCCGAGGACGCTCGCCCGGAGGGGCGAGCGCCAACGGAGAGCTTACTCGCCCTTCTTCAGCGCTGCGCCAAGGATGTCGCCCAGCGATGCGCCCGAATCGGCAGAACCGAACTGTGCCACCGCTTCCTTCTCTTCGGCGATCTGGTGCGCCTTGATCGAGAAGTTGGGCTTCTTCGAACGGTCGAAGCCGGTGACCATCGCATCGACCTGCTGGCCGGTCTGGAACCGGTCGGGGCGCTGCTCGTCACGGTCACGGCCGAGATCCGCACGCTTGATGAAGCCGGTTGCGCCATCCTCACCCACCTGCACTTCGAGGCCGCCATCGCGGACCTCGAGCACGGTGACGGTGACGACCTGGCCACGACGCAGGCTGTCCGAAGCGCCGCCTTCTGCCGGAGCGCCCTTTTCGAGCTGCTTCATGCCGAGGCTGATGCGTTCCTTCTCGATATCGACATCGAGCACGACGGCCTGCACTTCTTCACCCTTGCGGTGGAGAGCGAGGGCGTCTTCACCCGAAATGCCCCATGCGATGTCCGACATGTGCACCATGCCGTCCACATCGCCCGGCAGGCCGATGAACAGGCCGAATTCGGTCGCGTTCTTGACTTCGCCGGTAACGGTTGCGCCCACCGGATTGGCTTCGGCGAACTCTTCCCACGGGTTGCGCTGGGCCTGCTTGAGACCAAGGCTGATGCGACGCTTGTCGGCATCGACTTCCAGCACCAGCACGTCGACTTCCTGGCTTGTCGAAACGATCTTGCCGGGGTGCACGTTCTTCTTCGTCCAGCTCATTTCGGAAACGTGGACGAGGCCTTCGATGCCGGCTTCCAGCTCCACGAAGGCGCCGTATTCGGTGATGTTGGTGACCTGGCCGGAGACCTTCGCACCCACCGGATACTTTGCGCCGACGCCTTCCCATGGATCGCTTTCGAGCTGCTTCATGCCGAGGCTGATGCGCTGCGTGTCCGAATTGATGCGGATGATCTGCACGGTCACGCTCTGGCCGATTTCGATCACTTCGCTGGGGTGGTTGACGCGCTTGTAGCTCATGTCGGTAACGTGCAGCAGGCCGTCAATGCCGCCCAGATCGACGAAAGCACCGTAATCGGTGATGTTCTTCACCACACCATCGGTGATCTGGCCTTCGGCCAGCTTGTCGATCAGTTCGCTGCGCTGTTCGGCGCGGGTTTCTTCCAGCACCGCGCGGCGCGAGACCACGATGTTGCCGCGGCGACGGTCCATCTTCAGGATCTGGAAGGGCTGCGGCATATCCATCAGCGGGCCGACATCGCGCACGGGGCGGATATCGACCTGGCTGCCGGGGAGGAAGGCCACGGCGCCATCGAGATCGACGGTGAAGCCGCCCTTGACGCGGCCGAAGATGCGGCCTTCGACGCGCTTGCCTTCGCCAAATTCGCTTTCCAGCTTGTCCCACGCGGCTTCGCGGCGGGCGCGGTCGCGGCTGAGCATGGCTTCGCCATCGGCGTTTTCGACCCGGTCAACGAAGACTTCGACTTCGCTGCCGACGGTCAGGCCGTGATCGTCTTCACCACGGCTGAATTCCTTGAGAGAGATGCGGCCTTCGCTCTTGAGGCCGACATCGATGATCGCCATGCCGTTTTCGATGGCGGTGACGGTGCCCTTGACGACGCGGCCTTCAAAGCCGCCATCGGCGCCGCCGAGCTGTTCGTCGAGCATGGCCGCGAAATCATCGCGGGTGGGGTTGGCAGAAGTTGCCATAGGGTTGAGTTTCCTCGTTCATGTTTGCTACCGGCCACCGGTTTTACCGGGGTCTTTTCCCGCCTGCTGCGCACTATTGCGAGCCGTCCGGGGCAAGAGGCCGACATCCGTGCGGGGCCGAATACCGCCGCCCGGGTCCATTCCATCAGGAGATGCAAGGAACAGGCGCGCGCCTAGGCGAAAGCCCTGCGAAAGGCAAGCGGTTTGGGGCAGGCTATGCAGGAGGCGGGCGCGGGCAAATCCAACTAACCTGTTACACCTGTTACACGGTTCAGAGGGGAAAACCGCAGGGCGCAATCCGGCTGCAGATGAGCAGGGGGCGAGGGATGGCTGACGGATCATCCGGCGAGCCTTGCACTGCGCGATATTCTGTAGGAAAGTCCGCGCATGAGGAGAGAGGCATGACCCTGGCCGAAACGCTCGCCAGTTATGGCGAATATCACCGCGACCATCGCAATGTGCTGACCCATGCCGTGGGCGTGCCGATGATCGTGCTGGCGCTCGATGTGCTGCTCGCCCGGCCTGCTTTGGGCCTTCCGCTGCCGGGCATGGCGTTGACGCCCGCGCTGGTGGTGAATGTGCTCGCAGCGGTGTGGTATCTCCGGCTCGATACGAAGACGGGGCTGCTGATGACTGCGCTGCTGGCGATTTTCTACGCGATTGGCGCGCAGATTGCCGCGATCTCTACCACCGCATGGATTGGCGGCGGGATCGGCCTGTTCGTGGTCGGTTGGGCGTTCCAGTTTGTCGGGCACTATTATGAAGGCCGCAAGCCCGCCTTCATGGATGACCTGCGCGGCCTGCTGCACGGCCCGCTGTTTATGACGGTCGAGGGGCTGTGGGCGCTGGGGCTGGCCAAGGGGCTAAAGGGCGACGTCGACGCATTGATGGCTCCCCGCGCGGCGACTTGAGCGCTTCACCCTAACTTTACCATAAGTCGCTAACCCGTTTTGCATGACGGGAAGACTGCACGGGCTGGAACTGGTGCGCGGTGTGGCGGCATTGCTGGTCGCGTGGTTCCATGCGGATTTTATCGCCGACTTTCCTTCGGCGGCATCGGGCCTGTTTCACAAGGCCTATCTCGCGGTCGATCTGTTCTTCCTGCTCTCGGGCTATGTGCTGGCGCGCACTTATGAAGGGCGGATGCCGCGCACGCTGGATTTCACCCGCCAACGTTATCTCCGCCTCTGGGCACCGGTCGCCTGCGGGGTGGCGCTGGGCGCGATTTACTTTGCGATGGACGGCATGGCACCGGGTGAGCTGGCGCTGAATCTCGCCGCCGGGCTGGCGATCCTGCCGCTGGTGGGGCTGGTGATCCTGTTCAATCCGCCCGCTTGGACGATCTTTTTCGAGATCGTCGCGAATATGATTCACGCGGCATGGCTGCACCGCATCTCCGTCACCAAGCTGCTCGCCGTCGTGGCGGTAAGCGCGCTGGTGCTGCTGCCGCTGATGGAAGTGCGCGGGCTGGATGTCGGCACGCTGCTCGGCCTGCCGCGCGTGCTGCTCTCCTATTGCCTTGGTGTGGCGTTGTGGCGCTGGAACCGCGACCGTGTGTGGTTGCCCGCAAGTGCCGCTTGGCCGGCGGTGTTCCTCTATGTCTTGGCGCTCGCTTTCTGGCCCGCATGGCTAAGCGGGGAGGGGGAGATTGCTTTTGTCCTGATCGTCCACCCGTTGCTGGTGCTGGCCGTGCTGGCGATGGGCGAGAGCGGCACCGCACGGCTGCTGGGAGGACTGTCTTTCCCGCTTTACGCGCTGCATTACCCGCTGCTGCTTCTGCTGGTGGGCGCGGGGCTGGGCTGGAGCGGCGCGCTGGTGGCGGCCATTGCCGCTGCGGCGCTGCTGGGAATGGCGGTTGACCCGCGTTTCCGCGCGCTGGTGCTGCGCCAGTTCGCGGCGAGGGCGAAAAGCGCCGCTGCTTAGTCGCGCTAATCGCGCGCGAGTTCCACCGCCGCAATCGCTGCGGCAATCGCTTCCTCTTTGCCGAGCGCGGTCGTGTCGATTACCCGCGCATCGGGCGCAATCCTGAGCGGCGCGTCTTTCCGCCCAGTATCGCGGGCATCGCGCATGGCGATATCGTGCTCGATCTCGTCGAGCGTGATTTCCATTTCGCGCCCCTGCATTTCCAGCCAGCGCCGCTTGGCCCGCGCCTGCACGCTGGCGGTGATGAAGAGCTTTACGTCGGCATCGGGCGCAATCACTGTGCCGATATCGCGCCCGTCGAGCACCGCGCCGCCTTCCTGCTCCGCAAAGGCGCGTTGGCGTTCGAGCAGCGCCGCACGCACTTCGGGATGCACTGAGACGCGGCTGGCCAGCCCGCCGGTCGCTTCGCTGCGCAGATCGGGATTCGCAAGCAGGCTGTCAGGGAAGTCGCACCCCGCCAGCGCATCCGCCGCATTGTCGGCATCACCGCCCGCTTGCTCAACCTGATAGCCCACCGCGCGGTAAAGCAGGCCGGTGTCGAGGCACGGCAGGCCGAAATGCGCCGCAAGCGCCTTGGCAATCGTGCCTTTGCCCGAAGCGGTGGGGCCATCGACGGCGATGATCATGCCAAGTGTTCCAACTTGTTGCGAGAGAAGAAGCGGTTCGTCATAGATATCCCATGAACACATATTCCGGCTTTATTGTTACACCTGAGAGGATCGATAACTATCCAATTGATGAGGATCAAATCCTCTTCAAATGGGAGGATGTCGTTGCAGAGGTAGAGAAGGCTTTCGCGGATTCTGCCACCAAGCTCACGGTGACGCGGCACAATAGCAGGGTAGGGATAGCTTTCTTCAACTTCTCCAACCACGATGCGGGCGTTCGCGCAAAAATCCAAGATCTGTTTGACCAACTTGGAGATTGGAACCGAGAGATTTTCGGCTTTTGCTCAGCCTATGACGATGAACACGAAGGTATTGGCCGTCATTTGGAGTTTAGGTTCAATTATCCCAGTGCTTTTGAGCGTTCTGATACCCTCTAGCCAGCTACTCAATCCTTCCGCGCCAGCCAAGCCCGCAGGATCGCTTCGGTCTCGACCGGGCGCTCCATCGGGAAGGAATGGCTGCCGCCTGGCACCACGGCAAATTCCGCGCCCGGCGTCAGCGTCAGGAAATCCTGCACTGTATCGATCCGCGCTTCGTCATACTGGCCGATCATAAAGAGGATGCGGCTGCCATCGACCTGTGAGAGCAGCGGTGTCCCGTCATAGCCGACCAGCGTGCCGCGCGCGGAAAACTCGCTCGGCCCCCACATCGTGTTGTAAATCTGACCGTTGAACCCGCGCCCGTTATATTGCCCGAAATAGCGGCGCGCGGCGGGCGACAGCGGCGGGCTGTCGGCGCGGCCATTATAGGCGCGGTAGAATGCGGCGGTGGCCGCATCGCAGTTCATGCCCGGCTGCGCGCGCCCCGCCTCGCACGCGATCAGCGTATCGCGCACATCGTCGGGCAGGTCGCGGATCAGCAAATTGGTGCCGAGGATCCAGTGCGGGGTGGAGATATAGGTGCCGCCGAGCACGGCGGAAGCGGTGTGCTGCGGGTAAGCGGCGGCATATTCCAGCGCGAGCGCCGCGCCCCAGCTATGCCCGACCACGTGCCAACGTTCCACGCCAAGCGCCTGCCGGATGGCTTCCAGCTCGTCGACAAACCGCTCCACGCCCCAAGTGGCAGGATCGCCGCCGCGGTCGGACATTCCGCTGCCGAGCTGGTCGTAAAGGATCACCGCGCGCTCGTCCGCCATGCTGATGAGGCCGCCGAACACGGTGTGGGTGCCGCCCGGGCCGCCATGGATGAAGATCGCGGGCGCGGCATCGGCCTCCAGATCGCCATTGACGCGCACCCACACCTCGCCGCCATCAACCGCGACGCGCAATTCCTGATCGGGCGCGGACCAGTCGAGCGGATCATCCGCTTGGGCGACTGCCGGTGTCGCGAAGGCCAGTGCCGCAAAGGCCGCGATCCATTTCATGCCGAATCTCCCTCATGCTCCTTGCTGGAGCGATGCGCCGACCATGCCTTCCACAGGCCCCACAAGGCAATAGCCGCCCAGAACCCTTCGAGCACAAGGCTCGGCCAATTGGTATGGACGAGCAGGCTGACAGTCAGCAGCGCCGCGCCCGCGAGATTGGTGCCGTGCAGAATCCACGGGTTCGGCTTCTCGACCGCCGTCAGATAGAAATACGCTCCGATAATGCAGGCCGTGCCGAAGAAGCCGACGATAGAGTAGATGTCGAGGGGGGTGGTCATCAGTTCCCCTCCCGCTTGCGGGAGGGGTTAGGGGAGGGCGTGTCACTTGCGGAAGCAGCCGTTACAGGCCCTCCCCCGGCCCCTCCCGCAAGCGGGAGGGGAGCAGTGGCCGCCTCCGCCAGCAATGCCTCAAACGTCGGGAAACTCGTCGCGATGGGGGAGGTGTCGTCCACCTCTACGCCGTTTCGGCTCGCGAGGCCTGCCACCGCCATGCTCATCGCGATACGGTGGTCGAGGTGGGTCACAACGCTCGCGCCTTCCGGCGTGCCGGGGAGGGGATCGCCGCCGGTGCCTTCGATCACCAAGCCATCCTCGCGCTCCTCCACCCGCGCGCCCGCCAGCGTCAGCGCGTTCGCCATCGCGGTGATGCGGTCGCTTTCCTTTACGCGCAGCTCTTCCAGCCCGCTGGTAGTGGTGGTGCCCTGCGCCAAAGCGGCGGCGACGAACAGGACGGGGAATTCGTCCACCATCGCGGGCACCACTGCGGGGTCGACCTCGACACCGGTCAGCGCCGAATGCCGCACGCGCAAATCCGCCACCGGCTCCCCGCCGACTTCGCGCCGGTCCAATTCCTCGATGCTCCCGCCCATCTGCCGCAATACGTCGAACAAGGCAGCGCGGGTGGGGTTGAGGCCGACATTTTCGATCACGAGATCGCTGCCCGGCACCAGCAAAGCGGCGACGGTGAAGAAGGCGGCGGAGGAGGGATCGCCCGGCACGGTGATGGTCTGCGGCTGCAAATCTGCCTCGCCGTGGATGGCGATAACGCGTTCTGGCCCATTGGCCCCATTCTCTTCGCCCACGTCCAGCTTCGCGCCAAAGCCGCGCAGCATCCGTTCGGAATGGTCGCGGGTGGGCACCGGCTCGATCACGCGGGTGATGCCCGCCGTGTTGAGGCCTGCGAGCAGCACGGCGCTCTTCACCTGCGCGCTGGCAACGGGCAGGCGGTAAGTAATCGGCACGGCGGGCGAAATCCCGCGCAGCATCAGGGGGAGGGTGCCTCCGGGGGAGGCTTCAAACGATGCGCCCATTTGCGACAGCGGCGTAATCACCCGGCCCATCGGGCGCTTGGACAAGCTCGCATCGCCGGTGAACACCGCGCGGATCGGATGGCTGGCGACGAGGCCCATCAGCAGCCGCGTGCTGGTGCCGCTATTGCCCATGTCGAGCGCGCCTTCCGGCTGGAGCAGCCCGCCAACACCCACGCCGTGAATGCTCCACGTCCCGTCCGCCTCGCGCGCAATCGTCGCTCCCATCGCGCGCATCGCGGCGGCGGTCGCCAGCACGTCCTCGCCTTCGAGCAGGCCCGTCACCCGCGTCTCGCCCACCGCCAGCGCGCCCAGCATCAGCGAGCGGTGGCTGATCGATTTGTCGCCCGGAACGGCAATCCGCCCGGTCAGCGCGCCTTGCGCGGCAAAGCGTTTGGATGAAGGGGTATTGGAATGGCTCACAATGTTACCTAGCTATCGAAACCGCACGCGGCTTTGACAGTGCCATAGGGCTATGGCAAGGCGCGCCACCTTGCGAATCCGGCTCAATTGGCATTGGACGGAATATCGCATACGAATTTCCCGGATTACCCGTCCGGACGAACCAAGGACACGAGTAATATGGTCAAGCCAGAATGGGGCGCAAAGCGTACTTGCCCCAAATGCGGTGAACGCTTCTACGATCTGGGCAAGGAAGACCCGGTCACCTGCATCGAATGCGGCAATGAATGGACGCCCGAGCCCGTGCTCAAGTCCAAGCAGCCGATCCCGTTCGAGGAAGAGAAGAAGAAGGACGTCGAACCCGATTCGGATCTGGCCGATGACGATCTGGAAGATATCGACGACGACGGCGATTCGCCCGACAATGACGTCGATCTCGGCGGTGACGATGACCTTGGTGTCGACACCGGCGACGCCGAAGGTGACGAGGAAATCTGATTTTGCACTTGCGCTGGAGGCGGCGCGCTCATAAAGGGCTGCCTCCGCGCCCCCTTGGGGTGCATACAGATTTGGTACGGGGCCTTAGCTCAGCTGGGAGAGCGCAACACTGGCAGTGTTGAGGTCAGCGGTTCGATCCCGCTAGGCTCCACCATTTCATCGCCTTGTGGCCCTGAGCTTGCTGCAAATGGCGGTTTCGTGCGCTTCCGGTGCTCACGGCCTGAATGGCCGCTGCGCGCCGGTTCTCCGAACCCACCATTTTCGCTGGCGCTCAGACCCACAAATCGACGAAATGGATTTCAGACATATCCTCGTCATTGCGAGGAGCGAAGCGACGCGGCAATCCAGTCCTGTGCTTCGGGTAGAGCAAGACGGTTCCTTTTTCGGAATCGCACGCTGGCCGACGAGTTTTCGTCCGCCGGCGTTTTTGGCATTTGGCGAAATGCTGCCCATATCGGGCAGTGGGACGTCAAATTGAGGAGTAGCGACGCGGATGTTTGATACGCTGTCTGATCGTTTGTCCAATGTCTTCGACCGCCTGCGCGGTCGCGGGGCGTTGAGCGAGCAGGACGTGCGCGACGCCATGCGCGAAGTGCGTGTCGCCTTGCTCGAAGCCGATGTCGCGCTGCCGGTTGCCCGTGACTTTATCAACCGCGTTACCGAGCGTGCCGTCGGGCAGGAAGTGCTCAAATCGGTCACGCCGGGCCAACAGGTCATCAAGATCGTCAATGACGAACTGATCGCCATGCTCGGCGGCGATGACGACGGCGCGGGCGAAGCGCAGCCGCTCAATCTCAACGTCACCCCGCCCGCCGTCATCATGATGGTCGGCTTGCAGGGTTCGGGCAAAACCACCAGCACCGCCAAGATCGCCAAGCTGCTGAAGGACAAAGAGGGCAAAAAGGCCATGATGGCCTCGCTCGACGTCAACCGTCCCGCTGCGCAGGAACAGCTCGCCATTCTGGGCGAGCAGGCGGGCGTGGCAACCTTGCCTATCGTGCCCGGTCAGCAGCCGGTGGACATTGCCCGCCGCGCGCTGAACGCTGCCAAGCTGCAAAACATAGACGTGCTGCTGCTCGACACCGCAGGCCGCCTGCACGTTGACGAAGCGCTGATGGCCGAAATGAAGGCCGTCGCAAGCGAGGCCGATCCGGCCGAAGTGCTGCTGGTGGTCGACTCGCTGACGGGTCAGGACGCAGTCAATGTTGCGCAGAGCTTCACCGATGAAGTGCCGCTGACCGGCGTTGTCCTCACCCGCATGGACGGCGATGCGCGCGGCGGTGCGGCGCTTTCCATGCGCGCTGTCACCGGCAAGCCGATCAAGTTTGCCGGCACGGGCGAAAAGCTCGACGCGATCGAGCGCTTCCATCCGGGCCGCGTGGCTGACCGCATCCTTGGCATGGGCGATGTCGTCAGCCTCGTCGAACGCGCTGCCGAAACGATCAAGGCGGAGGACGCCGAAGAGCTCGCGCAGAAGATGATGGCGGGCAAGTTCGACCTCAACGATCTGCGCAAGCAACTGCAACAGATGCAGAGCATGGGCGGGCTGGGGATGCTTGCGGGCATGATGCCGGGCATGAAAAAGGCCAAGGCAGCGATGCAGGCCAGCGGCATGGACGACAAGGCGCTCGTCCATATGGACGCTATCATCGGCTCCATGACGCAAAAGGAACGCGCCAATCCCGCACTGCTCAACGCCAAGCGCAAAAAGCGCGTTGCAGCGGGCAGCGGGCGCAGTGTGCAGGAGGTCAACAAGATCCTCAAAATGCACCAGGAAATGGGTCGCGCGATGAAGCAGATCCGCAAGATGGGCGGGCTGAAAGGCCTTGCCGCCATGTTCGGTGCTGGCGGCGGAATACCCGGCATGGGCGGCGGCGGCGGAATGCCGGGTCTGCCCGGAATGGGCGGCGGCATGGGTGGCCTCCCGCCGGACATCCAGAATTTGATCAACAAGAAGTAATTTGCATTAATTCATACATTTGGAATCGAAAGGTAATCTACAATGGCAATCGCAATCCGCCTCGCTCGTGGCGGCGCAAAGAAGCGTCCTTACTACCGCATCGTGGCTGCTGACAGCCGCCGTGCGCGTGACGGCAAGTATCTGGAGCAGCTGGGCACGTACAACCCGATGCTCGCCAAGGATGATGCCAACCGCGTCAGCCTGAACGAAGAGCGCATCAAGTACTGGCTGGGCGTTGGCGCACAGCCGAGCGACCGCGTGCACCGCTTCCTCGATGCCGCGGGCATTCTGGAGCGTCCTGCACGTAACAACCCGAAAAAGGCCGAGCCGGGCGAAGCGGCCAAGGAACGCGCCGAGGAAAAGGCTGCAAAGGCTGCTGAAGCCGAAGAAGCCGCCAAGGCTGCCGAAGAAGAGGCCAAGGCCGCTGCCGCCGCTCCGGTTGAAGAGGCTCCGGCTGAAGAAGCACCTGCTGAAGAAGCTGCGGCCGAAGAGGCGTCTGCTGCTGAAGAGGCACCCGCTGCCGAGGAAGCTCCTGCAGAGGAAGCCACCGAAGAGAAGTCGGAAGGCTGATCTTCAAATTCCCCTCCCGCTTGCGGGAGGGGTTAGGGGAGGGGATGTAATCGAGCTATGGCGATGACAGGCCCTCCCCCTGCCCCTCCCGCAAGCGGGAGGGGAGATTCCCCCGACAACCCCATCACCCTGGCCGCCATCACCGGCGCGCACGGGTTGACGGGTGAAGTCCGCCTCAAGCTGTTTGGCGAGGGGCTGGAGACGTTCAAGGCGCATGCCACCTTCGCGCTGAGCAAAGGCGGCGGCACGCTCACGCTCAAGAAGGTGCGCGACGACAGCAAAGGCGGCGCGATTGCGCGCTTTGCCGAAATCGCTAACCGCACTGCGGCCGAAAAACTGCGCGGCACCACGCTCTGCGTTCCGCGCGATGCCTTGCCGCCGCTGGGCGAGGGCGAGTATTACCACACCGATCTGATCGGCCTGCCCGCCATCTCCGACACCGGAGAGCCGCTGGGCGAAGTGGTGGATGTGCGCAATTTCGGCGCGGGCGATATCATCGAGATAAAGCGCGGGAACGGCAAGACCTTCATGGTGCCGATGCGTGTGGAGGCCGTGCCCGAATGGGATGGGCAGCGGCTTGTGGTGAGCGCGGATTTCGCCGATATCTAGCCGCGTGACGGTTTTCGATACACAGCTTTGGGCGCGGCTGGAGGGCTATCGGATCGGCCCCGCCGACGCGGCGCTCTCCTTCGCTGACCGTCTGGCGCGCGAGAACCGCTGGCCCGCCGCCTTCGCCCATCGGGTGATCCGCGAATATTACAACTTTTGCTATCTCGCCATGACCGCCGGGCACGAGGTAACACCCTCCGACCAGGTCGATCAGGCGTGGCATCTGCACCTGACCTATAGCCGCGACTATTGGCAGCGTTTCTGCCCCGAAGTGCTCGGCGGTGATCTGCACCACGGCCCCACGGCGGGCGGGCAGGTGGAACGCAGCCGCTATTACGAACAATATGCGCAGACGCTGGCATCGTATGAGGCAGCCTTTGGCGAGCCACCGCCGCCCGATATCTGGCCGCCCGCCGCGCGCCGTTTCGGCAGCGATCCGCTGTCTTACCGCGTTAACCCGGCGGATGTAGTGACATTGCCGAAGCGCGCCGTCTGGCTGGTCTTGGCGGCGATGGGGCTGGTGGTTATCGTGGCAGTTCTTGCGGGAAGGAGCCTGTGATGGATATCGGATTTTCGGCCTATTCGGGCGCAGATTTTCTGGCCTTTTACATCGGCCTGATCGTCGCGGCGGTGATCGCCGGATGGTGGATCCCCGCTTTTATGCGGCCCGACGGCAGCGGCGGCGTGCCCAAGCGGGCGGAGACGCTGGCCTATCTCGCAGGCGGCAAGGCGCGCTTTTCCGAAAGCGTGGTCGCGGCGCTGTTCGGGCGAGGCGATTTGCTGGCGCTGGACAAGGACATCGTCAAGGCTCCGCGCGCGGAAGGGGAGAGCGAGGCCGAGCGCAGTATGCTGGCGCAGATCGGCAGCGGCACCTGGCGCGAGGCAAAGCCCTCGCTGGCCGACCACGCCGACCGGCTCGACCGCGAACTGAGCGCGCGCGGCCTGCTGATTGCACCGGAAGACCGGCTGCAATTCCGCGCGCTGCCCGTGCTACCCTACGCCTTCCTCGTGGTGCTTGGCCTCTACCGCATCCAGGCGGGCGCGGCGGAGGGGGAGGC
>NZ_LR701479.1:2132880-3123037 GCF_902498745.1 Erythrobacter sp. EC-HK427
GCGGAGGGGGAGGCGGTGGGCTTCCTTGTCGGGCTGACCGCGCTGGCGGCGGTGCTCGGCATCATCCGCTTCCTCAAATTCAATCCGCGCACGCGGGCGGGAGAGCAGACGCTCGCCGAGGCGCAGGAGCGCGCCAGCCGCCTCAAAAGCGCGCCGCGCGGCGAGGAGGTCGGCTTTGCCGTCGCGCTGTTCGGCACCGCCGTGCTGGTGGGCACGCCGTTCGAACCGCTTCACGCAATGCGGCAGGCGCAGCAGGGCGGTGATAGCGGCGGTGGCGGTTGCGGCAGCGATGGCGGCGGCGATGGCGGCTGCGGCGGCGGAGGATGCGGTGGTTGCGGGGGCTGACCGCTCCGCCTAAGCACGCTCTATGACCAAGCTGAACGTCGCCATCTGTCAGGCCGCACCGGTGCCGCTCGCCATTTCGGACGGGATCGACAAGGCCGTGCGGCTGGCGCGTGAGGCCGTAGAGGGCGGGGCGCAGCTGGTGGCGTTTGGCGAGACATTTCTCGGCGGATACCCGCTATGGCTCGACGAGGCTCCCGGCGCGGCTTTGTGGGATCATCCGGGCAGCAAGGCGCTGCACCGCATTCTGCTGGAACAGGCGGTGGTGCCGGGGGACGAGCGGCTGCTGCCCTTGCAGGAGCTGTGCGATGCCAGCGGCGCGGTGATTTCCATCGGCGCGCATGAGCGGGTGCGATCGAGCCTTTACAACAACCAGATGACTTTCCGCCCCGGCCTGCCGGTGCTCGACCATCGCAAGCTGGTGCCCACCCATGGCGAGCGGCTGGTATGGATGCGCGGCGATGGCTCGACTTTGGGCGTGCATCAGGCCGAGTGGGGCAATGTCGGCAGCCTGATCTGCTGGGAGCACTGGATGCCCTTGGCCCGCGCGGCGATGCACAACCTTGGCGAGAGCTTGCATGTCGCGGCATGGCCGACGGTGCGCGAAAGCTACGCGATTGCCAGCCGCCACTATGCGATGGAAGGGCGGTGTTTTGTGCTGGCGGCGGGTCTGGTGCAGACGAAGGACGATGTGCTCAACGGACTTGAGCGCGCTGGTGGCAGCGCTGAAGGCCGCGAACTGATTGAAAGCATCGAGGCCGAAGTGCTCAACCGAGGCGGCTCGCTGATCGCCGCACCCGATGCGAGCGTGGTCGCGCAAGCGGGTGAGGGCGAAGAGACGCTGTTCGCGGAACTCGACCTGTCGATGCGCGACGAGGGGCTGGCGAGCCTCGATACCGACGGCCACTACTCGCGGCCCGATGTGTTCGAGTTGAGCGTTGATACGCGGGCGAAGGATGGGGTGCGTTGGATATAATCGTCATCTTGCTATTGGGCTCTGTACCGCTGTCAATTGCCATACTCACGCTTTTGAAAAAGTCTGAGCGGTTTGGCCAACTCGCTATTCTTTGGGCTTTGCTTTTCAACGCGCTTGTCATTCCGCTTTCGGCATTCGCCTTTCTCCTAGTGAGACCGATTGACGGGCCGGGCGAAGCTTTGGAGAGTATCCTTGGAATGCTTCTCACATTACCGATGATGTTTATTGGTGCGATTGCTACGCTCGTTGCAGATTACTTCCAGCGCAAAGACGCAGGTGAAGATCAGCTATGACCTTCGCCGCCACCATTCTCACGCTCTCGGCCAGCAAGCCCCTTCCCCTTGGGGAAGGGGTTGGGGATGGGGGTTCGAAGGGAGTGGGTAGCTCTGCTCCCGCAACGTCGAACTCCCACCCCTCGATCCCCTCCCTCAAGGGAGGGGAAGTGTGACCTTCACCGCCACCATTCTCACGCTCTATCCGGAGATGTTTCCCGGGCCGCTGGGTGTCTCGCTTGCGGGGCGCGCGCTCGAGCGGGGGGACTGGTCGTGCGAGACTGTCCAGATGCGCGATTTCGCTAACGACAAGCATCGCACGGTGGATGATACGCCTGCCGGTGGCGGGGCGGGGATGGTGCTCAAGGCCGATGTGCTAGGGCGGGCTTTGGATAGTGTGATCGGAAAGCCCCTTCCCTTGGGGGAAGGGGTTGGGGATGGGGGTTCGACGGTGGCAGTAGGCGCTACGCCCTCAACCTCGCACACCCACCCCTCAATCCCCTCCCTCAAGGGAGGGGAGGCCAAAAGACCCATCCTCGCCATGACGCCGCGCGGGACACCCATAACGCAGGCGCGCATCCGCGAGATCGCCCAAGGCCCCGGCGTCATCATGCTGTGCGGCCGTTTCGAAGGCTTTGACGAACGCCTGTTCGATGCCCGCCCCGATATCGAGCAGGTCAGCCTTGCCGATATCGTCCTCTCCGGCGGAGAGCCTGCCGCGCTGGCCATACTCGATGCTTGCATTCGCCTGCTTCCCGGCGTAATGGGCGCGGCCTTGTCGGGGCATGAGGAGTCGTTCGAAGACGGCTTGCTCGAATACCCGCAATATACCCGACCTTATGAATGGGAAGGGCGCACGATCCCTGAAGTGCTGCGATCGGGGGATCATGCGAAGGTTGCCGCGTGGAGGAAAGCCCGTGCGGAGGAAGACACTCGGTTACGCAGGCCCGATCTATGGGAGCGCCATGGTGGCACTCCGGGTCAGCCTGCCTCTGGCGTGCAGCGTGATACATAGGACAAACAGGCCATGAACCTGATCCAGACTATCGAAGCGGAAGAAATTGCCAAGGCTGGCAAGGACATTCCCGATTTCCGCCCCGGTGACACGCTGCGTGTCGGCGTGAAGGTTATCGAAGGCAACCGCGAACGTGTGCAGAATTTCGAAGGCGTGTGCATCGCCCGCTCGAACCGCAGCATCAACAGCAATTTCACCGTGCGCAAGATGAGCTTCGGCGAAGGCGTGGAACGTGTGTTCCCGCTCTATGCGCCGATCGTCGACAGCATCACCGTGGTGCGCCGCGGTGTCGTGCGTCGTGCGAAGCTGTACTATCTGCGCGGCCGCACCGGCAAGCGCGCGCGTATTGCAGAGCGCCGCGAGAACGTGGCCAAGTAAGGCTGCGGGCTACAAGCCAGTTTCAGGAAGGGCGGTTCTCCAAAACGGAGAGCCGCCCTTTTTCGTGCGCGCTTTTCATTGTCAGTGCAGGATCAGATGATTAGGCTCATCCGAAACTATCGGAGAGGTCTTTTCCTGCAATGCGTACAATTCTCGCCGCGCTCGCCGCGACCACTATGGCAACCCCTGTGATGGCCCAAGATATGGTCGAACCTGCGCCCGAACTCACTTTCGAACGTGTCTTTGCCAGCCCCTCGCTCAACGGGGCGACGCCGCGGCAGGCGAAACTATCGCCCGATGGCCGCTATCTCACCGTGCTGCGCAACCGCGAGGACGAGCGCGAGCGGTATGATCTGTGGGCCTATGATCGCCAGACGTCGCAATGGTCGATGCTGGTCGATAGCGGAGCGCTGGGCAGCGGGCGCGCGCTGAGCGAGGACGAGCGGATGCAGCGCGAGCGGGCGCGGGTGGGCGATTTGCGCGGCATTATCTCCTACCAGTGGACACCCGATGGCACCGGCCTGCTCGTGCCGCTGGATGGCGATCTGTATTTGGCGCGCATTGGCGGCGAAGTGGTGCAGCTGACCGATACCGAGGAGAGCGAGCTCAACCCGTCGCTAAGCGAGGATGGCGGCTATGTCTCCTTCGTGCGCGACCGGCGGTTGTGGGTGGGCGCGGTCGGTTCCGAACCGCAGCCGATCACGCCTGCCGAAGAAGACACGATCCGCTGGGGCGAGGCGGAATTTGTCGCGCAGGAGGAAATGAGCCGCCTGACGGGCTATTGGTGGGCACCCGATGACAGCCGCATTGTCGTCCAGCGCACCGATGAAAGCCCCGTCGGCATCGTCACCCGCGCGGCCATCGGCGCGACCGGAACGCAGGTGTATGACCAACGCTATCCGGTGGCGGGCAGCGCCAATGCGCTTGTCCAGCTGTTCGTGATGGACCCTGATGGCGGCAATGCGGTCGAAGTCGATCTGGGCGCGGAGACCGATATCTATCTTGCCCGCGTCGATTGGGCACCCGATGGCAGCGCGATCTATGTCCAGCGCCAGAACCGCGAGCAGACCGTGCTCGATATGCTCCGCGTCGATCCGGCAACGGGCGCGAGCGAGGTGTTCTTCACCGAAAATGCGGCGATGGAGGATTACTGGATCAACCTGTCGGATAATTACCGTTTCCTCGACGATGGCCGCCTGGTCTGGTGGTCGGAGCGGGACAGGTTCGGGCATCTCTATCTGCTCGGGCCTGACGGCTGGCAGCAGCTGACGCAGGGAGAATGGGTGGTCACCAGCCTGGTCGGCGTCGATCAGGATGCGGGCCGCGTGTTCTTCCAGGGCACGCGCGACGATGTGCTTGAGCAGCACGTCTATAGCCTCGATCTGGCTGACCCGGCGACTGTCACCCGCCTGACCGAAGCGGGCTTCACCCATTCGGCGAGCATGGACGGGGCGGGGCAGACGATGCTGGTGAGCCGTTCCAGCGACAACACGCCGCCGCAAATCTACATCGCCGACCAGTCGGGCGCGCGGGTGGCGTGGGTGGAGGAGAATGCGCTCAACGCCGATCATCCCTACGCGCCTTTCCTCGCCAGCCATCGCCCGACGCAATATGGCACGATAGCAGCCGAGGACGGCACGCCGCTCTATTGGGAAATGGTGACGCCGGACATGGAGCCGGGGCAGCGGTATCCGGTGTATTTCTACCATTATGGCGGGCCGGGGCCGCAGATCGTCAATCGCGGCTGGGACGGCGCTTTGCGGCAGGCCATCGTGGATCGCGGCTATATCTGGTTCGCGCTGGACAATCGCGGCTCGAACAATCGCGGGGTCGCCTTCGAACAGCCGCTTTACCGCGCGATGGGCGGGGTCGAAGTGCGCGACCAGGCGGCGGGCACGGCCTTCCTGCAAACGCTCGATTTCGTCGATCCCGACAAGATCGCCATCGATGGCTGGTCATACGGAGGATACATGACGCTAAAGCGGTTGCAGGCCGAGCCGGGTGTCTATGCCGCAGGCATCAGCGGCGCGCCGGTGACGCGATGGGAGCTGTACGACACCCACTACACCGAACGCTATATGGGCACGCCGCAAGCTGACGCGCAGGCCTATGCCACCTCGAGCGCGATCCCCAACGCGACCGCCATCACCGATCCGGTACTGATTATCCACGGAATGGCCGATGACAACGTGGTGTTCGAAAATGCGACCGAGATCATCTCGGTCTGGCAGGAGAACAATGTCCCGTTCGAAATGATGCTCTATCCCGGATATACGCACCGCGTTTCGGGCGAGCAGATTTCGCCGCACCGGTACAACACCGTATTCAACTTCCTCGAACGCCACGGGGTGACCCCACCGGAGACTTCGGGCGAAGATTGAGCGCGGGGATTTTAGGGCATTCACAAAAAAGCCCCCGGAACGCACTGTGCGCTCCGGGGGCGTTGTTTGTGCGCGCTATCAGGCGAAGATAAAGTCGGTCACGTCAATCGCCTGCATCTGCGTGTCGAGCAGGGCAATCTCGCCGACCGCGCCGATATCGCTCTTGATGAGCAGGTCGTCGGTCAGCCCGTCGCTGTCGGCATCGACCATTTCGAACATCAGATCGGCAAAGGTCAGCCCGTTGCCGCGCAGATCGAGCTTGTCGCGCCCGTTCTGGAAATCGACCACGGTGTCGAAATCCCACTGGCCCTGGAAGATGAAGAAGTCAGAGCCTGCACCGCCGGTGAGGAAGTCCTGGCCGATCCCGCCGGTCAGAAAATCGCGGCCAGCGCCGCCAAGCAGGGTGTCGGTGCCTTCGCCGCCGAACAGCCGGTCGGTACCGGCTCCGCCGTCGAGCAGATCATCGCCATCGTCGCCGAACAGCGTATCGGCCATCAGGCCGCCGAACAGCATATCGTCGCCGTCATTGCCGTTGAGAATGTCGGCACCATCGCCGCCATCCAGCCGGTCCTGCCCTTCGCCGCCCGACATCCGGTCGTTACCCGCTTCGCCGAACAGGATATCCTGATCCTTGCCGCCGAAGACGATATCATTGCCGAACCCGGCATAGATCACATCGTCACCTTCGCCGCCATCAAGGGTGTCGTTCCCTGCGGCACCATCGATGAAGTCGTTGCCCTTGCCGCCGAAGATGCGGTCTGCACCGGTGTCCAGCAGCTTGGCGCCGCGGGCGTAGCCGTAGAGGAAATCGTCCAGCTCGGTGCCGGTGATACGATCGATACCATTCGTTCCAAAAATCCGTGCCATCATGTTTCTCCTATTGGGTTGTTCTCTGGAGCCCCCGGAGATGCGAGGTAAACTGATGTAACTTCTGCAAGGCTGAATGTTGCGGTCAGCCATCGTTCACCGAATACTTGGCGGGCGAAGTATTCGCAGCGACTGCAAAGAAAATGTCATTTTTGGACTTGGGGAGTACTACCGACCAAAGGCTAGGTTTTGCCGTCAGGTGATTACGCCTGAAACCGCAATTCCTATTGCCCTCCCGAACAGGGGCGCTAGTCAGGCGCTCCCTTTCAATGGAGCGAGCGAGTCATGGGTTACAGGGTTGCGGTTGTCGGAGCGACAGGGAATGTCGGGCGGGAAATGCTCGCCATTCTGGCCGAGCGCGAATTCCCGATGGACGAGGTGGCGGCAGTCGCCAGCTCGCGCTCGACCGGCATGGAAATCGAAGTCGGCGATTCGGGCCGCATGGTGAAGTGCAAGAATATCGAGCATTTCGATTTCGCCGGCTGGGATATCGCGCTGTTCGCCGCAGGCAGCGGGCCGACCAAGGAATATGCCCCCAAGGCAGCGGCGGCTGGCTGCGTCGTGATCGACAATTCCTCGCTCTACCGCATGGATCCCGACGTGCCGCTGATCGTGCCCGAAGTGAATCCGGAGGCGATTGACGGCTACACAAAGAAGAACATCATCGCCAATCCCAACTGCTCGACCGCGCAGCTGGTGGTGGCCCTGAAGCCGCTGCACGATGCGGCGGTGATCAAGCGGGTGGTGGTCAGCACCTACCAGTCGGTCTCCGGCGCGGGCAAGGCGGGAATGGACGAACTGTTCGAACAGAGCCGCGCGATCTTTGTCGGCGACAAGCCCGAACCCGAGACCTTCACCAAGCAGATCGCCTTCAACGTCATCCCGCATATCGACGTGTTCATGGATGACGGCTCCACCAAGGAGGAGTGGAAGATGGTGGTCGAAACCAAGAAGATCCTCGATCCCAAGATCAAACTTCACGCCACCTGCGTGCGCGTGCCGGTGTTTGTCGGCCATTCCGAAGCGGTGAATATCGAATTCGAGAACGAGCTTTCGGCAGAACAGGCAATGGAAATTCTGCGCGAGGCCCCCGGCATCATGCTGGTCGACAAGCGCGAGGATGGCGGATACGTCACCCCGATCGAAGCGGCGGGCGACGGCGCGACCTATATCAGCCGCGTGCGCGATGATCCGACGGTCGATTATGGTATCAGCCTGTGGTGTGTCAGCGACAATTTGCGTAAAGGTGCGGCATTGAACGCGGTGCAGATCGCCGAACTGCTCGGCCGCCGCCATTTGCAGAAGGGGTAAGCGCCATGCGCCGTCAGCTGTTTTTCGTCCTCCCGCTCCTCGCACTCGCCGCCTGCACGCCTGCTGAGGATGCCCCGGCAGATGATGCAGCGACAGAGGCGGCAAGCGAAGCGCCGGAGGATGCGACCATCGATCTGGGCGCGGGCGGCATTACCATCCCGGCACAGAACGGCTTCGAACAGCTCGCCGCGCCCTTCGGCTCGGCCCGCGCGGCCACCGAAGCGACGTTGGCCAACGTGGTGGGCGCAGCGACCGGCGGGCATGATGGTACCGGCGATTGCTGGCTCAAGACGACCGAATATGCCGGGCTGACGCTCTCGTTCAACGAGGCCGACGAATTTGTCGGTTACTACGCCACGCCGCCATGGTCGGGCACTGGCCAGCGCGCCGATATGCTCGCCAATGACGAAATCACCATGGTGGAAGACAGCACGCTGGGTGAGGAATTCACCATCGGCGAAGGCGAGGCGATCATCTCCGGCCTGTTCACCGGCACCGGTGACGATGCGACCGTCGAAGCGCTGTGGGCGGGCGAAAACTGCATCTTCCGGTGATGGCAGAGCTCACCACGCAACACATCACCAGCTTCGACGGCACCCGCCTCGCCATTCACCGGATGGGGGAGGGGCGGCCGGTGCTGCTGCTGCACGGGCTGTTTTCCAGCGCGCAGGTCAACTGGATCAAATACGGCCATGCCGCCGCGCTGACAGAAGCAGGGTTTGAATGCATCATGCCCGATTGGCGGGTGCACGGGGAAAGCGATTCCCCGACCGACGTGGATGCGATCATGCCCGGTGTGCTGGTGCGCGACAGCTTCGCCATCGTAGAGGCGCTGGGGCTGACCGACTATGACATGGTCGGCTTCTCGCTCGGCGCGCGCACGTCGGTGAGCAATGTGATTGCGGGCCTTGCGCCGCGCCGTCTGGTGCTCTCCGGCATGGGGCTGGAAGGGCTGACCAATTGGGAGAAGCGCGTCGCCTTTTTCATCGACATGATCGACCGGTACGATGAAATCGAGCGCGGCGATCCGGCGTTTATCGCCAAGGCTTTCATGACCGCGCAGGGCATCGACAAGGATGCGGCCCGCCTGCTGCTGACCAAGGGCGTGGACGATATCGATGTGGCGAAGCTCTCCACCATCGCCATGCGCACCATGGTGCTGATCGGCGATGAAGACCGCGACAACGGCTCCCCCCAACGCCTCGCCGATGCGCTGCCCGATGCCTTTGTCGAAGTGATCCCCGGCAACCACATGAGCTGCGTGACGCGGCCCGAACTGGGCGCGGCGCTGGTGCGGTTCCTTTCCGCGCCGTAGGCGCTTGCATTCTGGTTCGCGCAGAGATCGCAGAGAGCCCGGAGATTTTTGATTGCACGCAAGGCCTCGGCGACCTCTGCGGACTCTGCGCGATATCCTTGTAGACAGCTTTTGGGTGGGGAAGGGGTATGTGCTGCCTTTGCGTTCCCCGCGTGAACCATTTATCCAGCCTTCGATGGAATACACCATCGCATGAAGCGCCTAACCCTGTTCGCCGCCGCCCTTGCACTCGCGTCCTGCGCGCAGGAGCCCGCGCGGCAATTCGATCCGCCCGAAGGCACCCTGTTTGTCGCCAACAAATATGACGGCAGCCTCTCGCGCATCGATTTGTTCACCGGAGAGGAAACGCATCGCGCACAGACCTGCGATGACAATCACGAGCTGACCATCTCGCCCGACGAACACTATGTCGCAGTGATGTGCTATACGGGGCGGACAATCGAAATTTACGCGACCGCCGATCTCGCCCCCGTGCGCACGGTCGAACTGCCCGATGGCGCACTGCCGCACGCCGCGCATTGGGTGCGCGATGATCGCCTGATCGTCAGCGCGGAGGGGCGCGGGTCAATGATTTTCGTCGATTTTCCGGCCGGGCTGGACGGCAAAGAGGCGCTCACCGAGTTTGGCGGGGTCGACGGCCCGCCTTGGCCCACTGGCGCGCATCTGTTCGCGGTGTCGCCCGATGTGCGCTTCGCCTTTGGCACCGTCATCCCGCGCGGCGATGTGGTGCGCTATGATCTTGCCAACGCTGCCGATGCGGCAAGCCGCCGGATTGGCGAGACCGTCGGCTCGCCCGCTTTGTCGCCCGACGGTGAAAGCCTGTGGGTCGCCTCGCACACCGACAATCAGGCGATCCGCCTCGATCCCTTGACGCTGGATGTGCTGGCCGAAGTGGAGACGGGCGCGCTGCCGATCCGGCTGGCGTTCCATCCCTCGGGCGATTTCCTGGTCAGCTCCAATTTTGCAGGCGGCGATTTGACAGTGATCGACGTGGCGACGAACGAAGTGGTGCGTACGATAGAGGTCTCCGGCGATGCCGCGGCGGAGCAGGTGAACCTGATTTTCAGCGCCGATGGCACCCGGATCTATGCCTCCGAAACGGCCAGCGGCACCATTGCCGAGATCGACTGGGCCAGCGGCCAGCTGCGCCGCCGTTTGGCAGCAGGCGCGGGCGGGGACGGGATTGCGCTGATCGAATAGCGGTGCTTCCCTTTGCTGGGCCGATGCGCCACATTGGCGGCCTGGAACGTGCAACCGGAGGAAACCATGCGCCTGCTTGCGTTCATCATGCTTGGCCTCTCGCTGACCGCCTGCGCGCCAGCCCAGTTGGAGGCGCAGTCTATGTCTTCGGCGCAAGGCACCGGCACGCTGTTCGTCGCCAACAAACGGGGGGCAAGCCTGTCGCGGATTGACCTTGCTACGGGCGAGGAGACTCACCGCGCGGAAACCTGCGAGAACCCGCATGAGCTGACCGTGTCGCCGGATGCGCAATTTGTGCTGGTGGCGTGCTATTCGGGGCGGTCGGTCGAGGTCTTCTCGACAGAGAGCCTCGCCGAAGCCGGAACGCTATTCCTTGGCACGAATGCGCGGGTGCACAGTGCCTTGTGGCTGCCCGACGGTCGCGTCATCGCGGGCGCGGAAGGGCGCGGGTCGCTTTACAGTTTCGAAGTGCAAATGCAGGACGGCCGAGTGCCTCCGCTCTTTCCCTGGCAGGAAATTGGCGGCGGGGAAGGGGCGGCACGTGGCCCGCACCTGATTGCCGTCTCGCCTGACGGGCGCAGCGCTTGGGGCACATTCATCGAAGCAGGCGAAGTCGTGCTTTACAATCTGGATGGCGCGGAAGAAGCCGCCCGCGCCCGCATCGGCAACCAGATCGAGGCCATTGCTCTCTCGCCCGATGGGGGAAGCCTGTGGGTCGCTTCGAATGCGGACAGCATTGCTTACCGCCTTGATCCGCTGACGCTGGAGGTGCTCGCCGAAGTGCCGACAGGGCAAGTGCCGATCCGCCTCGCCATGCACCCGTCCGGCGACTATATCGTCAGCAGCAATTTCGGCAGTGGCGATCTGACGGTGATCGAGACGCGCTCCAATGCAGTGGTGCGCACTATCCCTGTGTCCGGCAGCCGAGATGCGGTGCAGGTGACGCTGGTGTTCAGCGCCGATGGCATCCGCCTCTACGCCGCCGAAACAGCGACCGACACGATTGCCGAGATCGACTTCGCCAGCGGCGAAGTGCTGCGCCGCATCGCCACCGGGCCGGGCGGTGACGGGCTGGCGGTGATCGATTGAGCAACGTGTCGCCAAAGCGCGTCCTGCTATTCGGCGCGAGCGGCACGATTGGTGGCGCGGTGCTTGCCCAACTGCTGGTGGCGGGGCATGAGACGACCTGCATCACGCGCAGCGGATTTTCCGGTGAAGGGGCGAGGATCGTACAGGCCGATATCACAGATCGTGCGAGCATTGCGCAAGTGCTGGCCGAGACCCGCTTCGATGCCGTCATCTCCTGCATCGCCTCGCGCAGCGGGGTGCCGGATGATGCCTGGGCCATCGATTACGCCGCCAATTCCGCGATCCTGAAGGAGGCGCAAGCGGCGGGGGTGGGGCAATTCGTCCTGCTCTCCGCCATTTGCGTGCAGAAGCCGCAGCTCGCTTTCCAGCAGGCCAAGCTGGCGTTCGAGGCAGAGTTGCAGGCTTCCGGCCTCACCTGGTCGATCATCCGCCCTACAGCCTTCTTCAAATCGCTGAGCGGGCAGGTGGCGAGAGTGGCGAAGGGCAAACCCTTCCTGCTGTTCGGCAATGGCGAGTTGACCCGGTGCAAGCCGATTTCCGATGCCGATCTGTCGCGCTTCATCGTCTCTGCGCTGGACGATCCGGCGAAGCATAACCGTATCCTCCCCATTGGCGGCCCCGGTCCGGCAATTTCACCGAAGGAGCAGGGCGAGATGCTGTTCGGGATATTGGGCAAAGAGCCGCGCTACCGCAGCATCACGCCGCGCCTGATGGATCTGGCTATTGCCGCCTTGTCGCTCGCCGGAAGGTTTTCCAAGCGCGCTGCCGCCAAGGCCGAATATGCCCGTATCGGGCGCTACTATGCGACCGAGTCCATGCTGGTGTGGGATACGCAGCGGCAGGTTTATGATGCCGATGCGACGCCGGAGTTTGGCGAGGATACGCTCGAGGCGCACTACTCCAACCTGCTCGCACTGAGGCGCAACCAGCCATAAAAATGCCCCCGCCGGGGTTGGTGCGGCGGGGGCATCGTTTTGTCCGGTACCGATGGTGGAGAGTCAGCACCGGACAGGGGTGTGATCGTCCCGGTTACTCAGCCGAGAAGGGGAGCGAGCTGTGGTGGAGGACGATCACAAGATCGCCGGCATCGTTGCGCTCGTAACCGAAGGTGTATTCTACCTTGGTGTCGTTGCCGTCGGTGTCGGTGAAGTAATAATTGCCCATCGCGAGCGCGGTATTGCCGTCTTCATCGATGATGGTGCCTTCGTTTTCCCAGCGGACGGCCGTCCACGGCTTGATTGCAAAGCCGCCATCCTCGGTGCCCTCGGCGCCGATGAAGTAGGTCAGCGCTTCATCGAAGGTGCCGCGGAACTGGTCCACCGCCGCCAGCGTCGGCTTGAAGAGCACGGTCATACCGTCTTCGTAGCCGTAGAAGGTGTTGATGTGGTTCGTGGCCGCTTCGGCCACGTCGCCACCTTCGGTGCTGACCGCGCCGATGGCGACAATGCCTTCGCCCCAGGCTTCGCGCGCGGCGTCGACATCGGCTTCGGTGATCGCAGCGCCGGCTTCTGCGGTCTCTCCACCTTCGCCGCCTTCGGTTGCAGCTTCACTGCAAGCCACCAGAGCAAGCGCGGCTGCGCCGGCCAGCGAAACAGAAACAATCTTCTTCATCAGATACTTCCCTTCTTCGCTCCGCACCAAAGGGCACGGAGTCACGATGACTTTCGATCAGGGGCGATAATGATGTTGGGAGATGGTCCCGGCCCCTGCTGTTCGTCGCAGTCCGACATCACGCGGCATTGCTGCACGCGCCAGAGGGGCCCGGTCCTGCTACGCGATACAATGCAACATCACGCAAGGGGTTCCCGGCGGGAAGAATTTTTTTTGGCCGGAACGAAAAAGGGCGCCGCCATTGCTGGCAGCGCCCTGATTTTCTTGCATAAACCGTGACGAAAAAATCAGCCTTCGGCGGCTTCTTCACCGTCGGCGGCATCGTCACCTTCCGGAGCGGGCAGATCGCCCAGTTCGTGGTCGGGATCGAGCTCTTCCTGGAAGCCTTCGGCTGCGCGGTCGGCAGCGTCTTCTTCCGCAGCCTGCGCGAGGATGTCCACGCCCTGCCGCTGCAGTTCGGCTTCGTCGTCCGAACGGGCGACATTGGCCTTTACCAGCACTTCGACTTCAGGGTGCAGACGGATCGTCACGTCGAACATACCGATCGTCTTGATCGGTGCGCCCATGATGACCTGACGCTTGTCGATGTTGTGACCCTTTTCGGTCAGGCCGACGGCAACGTCGCGCACATTGACCGAGCCGTAGAGCTGGCCAGCATTCGAAGCGGCGCGGATCAGGACGATCTCGGCACCGGCAACCTTTTCGCCATGCTTTTCGGCTTCGACACGCTTTTCGGCGTTTTCTGCTTCCAGCTTGTCGCGGTTGGCTTCGAAGACCCGCTTGTTGGCTTCGTTGGCGCGGAGGGCCTTCTTCTGCGGCAGCAGGAAGTTGCGGGCGTAGCCGTCCTTCACGGTAACAACATCACCGATCTGGCCAAGGCCGCCAACGCGTTCGAGGAGGATAATATCCATGGTTCCGGTCTCCTCTTACTTCACGACGTAGGGCAGCAGGCCCAGGTGACGGGCGCGCTTGATCGCCTTGGCCAGATCACGCTGCTTCTTGGCAGAAACGGCGGTGATACGGCTGGGCACGATCTTGCCGCGTTCGGACATGAAGCCCTGCAGCAGACGCGTGTCTTTGTAATCGATCTTCGGAGCATCCTTGGCCGCGAACGGGCAGGACTTGCGGCGGCGGTAAAACGGACGAGCCATCAGTCACGATCCTCCCGGTCTGCGCGCTTCTTCTTATCGCGATCATTCTTGCGCATCATGACAGACGGGCCGTCTTCATGCTCTTCGACTGCGATAGTGAGCCAGCGGATCACGTCTTCATTGATGCGGTTCTGACGCTCCAGTTCAGCCACCAGCGAGCCGGGGCCATCAATGTTGAGCATCACGAAATGCGCTTTGCGATTGCGGTCAATCTTGTAGGCGAGGGATTTGAGGCCCCAGGTCTCGGTCTTCACGACCTTGCCGCCATTGTTCTCCACGATTTCCGTGGCACCAGCGGCAAGCGCATCAACCTGAGCCTGGCTCAAGTCCTGACGCGCGAGGAATATGTGCTCATAAAGAGCCATACGCGCTTCCTTTCACTTCCATGCCGATCGCTGACATTGGCACGGCGAATTCCGTGCGCGTCCCTCCGGCTTTCTTCGATTTTCCTTAACAGGGCTGCGTGCCCATACGCTACGGAAGGCGCGCTCTTAGCGGTTTGCCCGCCAAAAGCAAGCGATATGCAGGCTTGCGGCAAAGCAAGCGGCAGGGCAGGGGAAATCCTTATCACAAAGCAGGGAGTTTCCACCATGCCATCAGGCCTTGCCGCCCTTCTTGACGACATTTCCATTATCGCCCGTGCGGCCTCGGCTTCGGTGGACGATATTGCCGCGGCGGCGGGCCGGGCGGGCACGAAAACGGCCGGTGTGGTGATCGACGATGCGGCGGTGACGCCCTCCTATGTCACGGGGCTGGAGCCTGCGCGCGAGCTGCCGATCATCTGGAAGATTGCCAAGGGCAGCCTGTTCAACAAGATGATCATCCTGCTCCCGGCGGCGCTGCTGCTCAGCCAGTTTCTCCCGTGGGCGATCATGCCGCTGTTGATGCTGGGCGGGGCGTTCCTGTGTTACGAAGGCGCCGAGAAGGTGATCGAGAAGCTGGGCGGGGCCAAGCACGGCAAGAACCTCGACAGCCCGATAGAAAATCCGGAGGAATTCGAGAAGGAGCGCGTTGCAGGGGCAATCCGGACCGATCTGATCCTGTCAGCCGAAATCATGGCCATCACACTGAGCGAAGTGGCGACCGAGACGCTGCTTACCCGTGCGGGCGTGTTGGCGGTGGTGGGGATAATCATCACCGTCGCGGTCTATGGCGCGGTGGCGCTGATCGTGAAGATGGACGATGCTGGCCTGCACCTCTCGCGCGAAGGCCGCACCGAAGCGGGTCGCAATTTCGGGCGCGGGCTGGTGAATGCGATGCCGCATTTGCTGACCCTCCTTTCCGTTGTCGGGACGGTGGCGATGCTGTGGGTCGGCGGCGGGATTATCATCCACGGCCTGCACGAGCTGGGCGTGCTGTTCCCCGAAGAGGCGATCCATTCTGCGCAGCATTGGGTGGAACATGTCGCGGGCGGGCTGGGCGGAGTGCTGGGCTGGCTGACCTTTGCCGGCGCTTCCGCGCTAGTGGGGCTGGCGCTGGGCGCGCTGATTGTGTTCGTCCTGCACAAAGTGCTGGGATTCGGGCATACGGAGGAGGCGGCAGCGCACTAAGCCACCGCCCGCCGGGTCTTCCGCTCCTCTGCCAACCACGCATCCTTGTTCGGCCAACTGCGCCCGTCGCTCGCCTCGACGCGGCCATCGGGGTGCAGCACGAACCACGGGTCTTCATCCGCCGCGCGCGGATCGAGCACCATCGGCGTGAGCGTGCGATCCTGGTTCACTTGCCAGCCGAGCACGTTGCAAGAGACCAGATCGACCAGATTATCATCGAAATAAGCGGAGACGAGATAGGTGCCGGGCGCGGCATCGAACAGGCCGGTGCCTGACGGGTTGTATTTCTTCTGCATGAGGTTCGGCGCGCTCCCGGTTGTTGAGCGTCTGTGTTGCCTTACAATCGTTGCAAAAGGCTTTCCGCAAACTCGGTCAGCGTATCATCGCGTGCGCCCATCACCACGACGCGGTCGCCGGGCCTCGCGTTCGCGACGATGAAATCGCCGCAGCCTTCGCGGGTGTTGATGTGCAGCGCTTTACCTCCGGCGGCGTGGATCAAGTCGATAATCCGCTCGCTGCCGACCGAGCGGTCTACCGTGCCGCCGAAATAGACCGGGTCGCACAGGATGGTGAGATCGGTCTCGTCCAGTTCCTGCGCGAATGTCTCGGCCAGTTCGTGGCCCATCTGGCGCAAGGGGCCGTATCCATGCGGTTGGAAGAAGGCGATCACGCGGCCTTCGTGCATTTTGAGCGTCTTGAGCGTGGCGCGCGCCTTCTCAGGGTTGTGACCGAAATCGTCGATTACCGTGACGCCGTTCGCGCTGGTGCCGATGATATCGAAGCGGCGGGCGAGGCCTTTGAAGTCTGCCAGCGCCGCCACAGCATCGGCTACCGGCACGCCAGCGGCATTCGCGGCGGCAATCGCGGCGAGCGCGTTGGACAGATTGTGCCGCCCCGGTATGGCGAGGCGCAGCGCGTGCTCGCTGCCATCGCGGCGATCCAGCACCAAGGCCGCTTGCTGGGTGGGGCCGTCGGCAATGCTGCCCGCGACAATGCCCAGCGCGGCGCAGCTATTGGTGATGCCGAAGGTGAGCGGTTCCTTCGCCCGCGCGACCAGCCGGAACGCCTCGACATCGTCGGCATTGACCACGCCGCGATCCGCCGTGCTGAGGAAATTGCCAAACAATTCGCGCAGTTCGTCCATGCTCTTGTGATCGAGGCTGACATTGAGCAGCAGCGCGACCGTGGGGCGATAGAGCGCAATCGAGCCGTCGCTTTCGTCGACTTCGCTGACGAAAACCCCGCCATCGCCGACCACCGCGCTGGCATAGGGGCGGTCTTCGGAGACGAAGTTCTTCATCACTGCGCCGTTCATGATCGTCGGCTTGCGGCCGGTCGCTTCCATGATCCAGCCGAGCATGGCGGTGGTGGTCGATTTCCCACTCGTCCCGCCCACAGCGAGCGATTGTGGCGCGTCGTTGAACAGCCGTGCGAGTAATTCGGCGCGGGTCAGCCGCTCGCAGCCTAGCTCCTTGGCGCGGGCGATTTCGGGGACGGTATCCTCGATAGCGGCGGAGGCGATCAGGATCTGATCAGCGGAAGTCAGTCCGCTGCCGTCTTGCGGGAACAGCGAGTAACCCTGCGCCTGCAATGCGGCGAATTTCTCCGGCGTGCGGCCCTGGTCGTAGGAACGGTCAGACCCCGCCACCTCGCCGCCCAGACCCTTCACGATCTGCGCCAGCGGGAGCATTCCCGATCCGCCGATGCCGCAGAAGAAATAGGGTCGGGAGAGGTTTGCCGATGTCATGCGCGAGGCACTAACGCGCCTCCTCCACTTCGTCACCCCCGCGCAGGCGGGGGGCCAGCTTTTTTCGTTCACAAGCTGGATTCCCGCCTTCGCGGGAATGACGAATGCTCATATACCGCCCCGATGACACGCATTACCTGCCTCTGCCCCGGCAAGCCCATCCTGCGCGACCGTGCCGAAGCGGTATTGGCGCTGGCCAAGGCGGAATTTCCCGACGTCGCGCTGACCTTTCACCCGCAATGCTTCAGCGAACACGGCCATTTCGCTGGCGACGATGCAACGCGCCGCAACGCCTTTGTCGAAGCGGCGAATGATCCTGCTGTCGATGCCATCTGGTTCGGCATGGGCGGATACGGCTCCAACCGCATCGCCGCCGATGCCTTGCCCTTGCTGACCGGGGCGGCGCAGGAGAAGACCTATCTCGGCTATTCGGACACCGGCTATCTGCTCGCCATGCTGTACAAGCACGGTATCGGAAAGCCCGTCCACGGGCCGCTGGCAGGCGATATCAAGCGCGAGGGCGGCGCGGATGCAGTGCGGCGGGCGCTGTTGTATCTGTCAGGCGCAGCGGTTCCGCTGGAGGCTGGGCTGGATGGCACGCCCACCGTCGCCTTCAACCTGATCACGCTCGCCACGCTGGTGGGTGGCGATCTGATGCCCGATCTTTCGGGCCATGTCGTGCTGGTGGAGGAAGTGGCGGAGCATCTCTATGCCGTTGACCGGCTGATGTTCCATGTCACCTCCAATCTGCGTGATATTGCCGGACTGCGCCTTGGCCGTATCTCCGCTGTGCCCGAGAACGACCGGCCCTTTGGCATGAGCGAAGAGGAAATCGCGCGCTTCTGGTGCGCCAAGCATGGCATACCCTATTTGGGCCGCGCCAATATCGGGCACGATGCGCAAAACGCCATTGTGCCGTTCGGCGCTTGATTCGATCGCGCTCCACCCTCTATCCGGCCGCGCAAAGGAGACAGACATGATCGCTTTCGTTTTTCCGGGTCAGGGCAGCCAGAAGGTCGGCATGGGCGCAGAGCTTGCCGAAGCCAGCAGCGCCGCGCGCGAGGTTTTCGCCGAGGTTGACGATGCGCTGAACCAGAAGCTGTTCGCTCTGATGCGCGAAGGGCCGGAAAGCGAATTGACGCTCACCGCCAATGCGCAGCCCGCGATTATGGCGAATGCTATCGCTGTGGCGCGGGTGCTTGAGGCTGGCGGAGTGTCGCTTTCCGAGAAGGGCGAAGCGGTTGCGGGCCATTCGCTGGGTGAGTACTCGGCGCTGGCAGCCGTGGGCGCATTTTCGTTGGCAGACACCGCAAGGCTGCTGCGCATTCGCGGCAACGCCATGCAGGAAGCCGTGCCTATCGGTGTCGGCGGAATGTGTGCACTGCTGGGAGCAGACCTCGACAAAGCGCAGGCCTTGGCTGATGCCGCTGCGCAAGGCGATGTGTGCGAAGTCGCCAATGACAACGACCCCGGGCAGGTCGTCCTTTCGGGGCACCTCTCCGCCATTGACCGCGCGCTCGAGCTGGCAAAGGCGCATGATATCAAGCGCGCGATCAAGTTGCCGGTTTCCGCACCGTTCCATTGTTCGCTGATGGAGCCCGCGGCGCAGCGGATGGAGGCAGCGCTTGCCGAAACCCCGCCGCAGGCCTTCCGGCTGCCGGTCTACGCCAATGTCACCGCCGCGCCGGTGACCGATGCGGCTGAAGCGCGTTCATTGCTGGTGCAGCAGATTACCGGCAGGGTTCGCTGGCGTGAAAGCGTCCTTGCCATGCACGCGGCGGGCATTCATCATTTCGTTGAATTGGGCGGCAAGGTGCTCGGCCCGATGATTCGCAAGATTGCCCCCGATGCGGTGACGACCAGCCTGGTTAGCATGGATGATATCGAGGCTTTCGCCAAGGAACTGTAGGGCCATTACGGCCACAACAAAGGATTATTGCATGGGTCGCATTTCAACATTCGCCGCCGTCGCCACGCTTGCCGCCGCTATGGTGAGCGCACCGGCTATGGCGCAGGATACGGGTATTACCTGCATCCAGAATAGCTACACGGCGGAGCAGATCGGCGCCATCGGCGATGCATCGCGGAACCTTGCCAATGGTTCGCAGCTGAACCAGTCGGCGCTCAACCAGATTGTGATGATCGCGGCACCGGCCATCCAGGCCTGTGCCACGCAATCGGGCTGGGACCAGCAGCAAGCGATGTATGCGACCTTTTACGAAATGGGCCGTGTGAGCGAGCAGGGTTTCCGTGCCTCCGGCCTGTTGACCCCGAACGAGCTTGCGCGGCTGGATGCAGGGCTCGCCGGGCCCGACAGCGCCGACGTGTGGGCGGCGGTGGAAAACACCGTGATGGCTAGCCTTGGCGGAACGGTCCAAGTGTCCAACATGGACGCGCTGACTATGGGTGCGTTCATCACCGGCCTTGGCCTTGATGTCGGCTCTGCGGGTACCGACACGCCCGAACTGGTGGGCATGCTGCTCGGCTTTATGGGCCTGCAACGCATCGGCTCGCGCGAATTTGCCAATTGATCACAACCCAAAGATTTCAAAGCGAGGATACCACATGAAGCGCTTTTCGACTGTTACCGCCATTGCCATCGCAACTGCCGCGCTGGGATTGAGCGCACCTGCCGCTGCGCAGGATCAAGGGCTCGCCTGTATCGAGAGCCAGTACACGCAGGAGCAACGTGACCAGGTCGCCGCGCTCGGGGCGGAAATGGACGGCGGCATGGCCTTCTTCCAGCCAGTCATCGGCCAGCTGGCAGGCGCGATCACGCCCGCCATTGGTGCCTGTGTGCAAAGCGAAGGCTGGACGCAGGAGCAGACCCAGTTCGCCACGATTGCCGAGATGGGCCGTCAGGGCGCAGCAGCGCTGCGGGCGCATGGTACGTTGACCGCAGACGAACTCGCCCGGTTTGACGCGGCGCTTGCCGATCCGGCCAATGCCGATGTGATGCCCGCCGTGATGCGGCTGGTGGGCGCAGGCATGGGCGGCAGCGGGGAGCCTTCCGCCGATGATGGCGAGAAGTTGGGCCAGTTTGTCAGCAATGCCCAGCTCGAGATCGGCAATGCGGGCACGAATACCGGCGAACTGTCAACGATGCTGCTGATCTTTATCGCGCTGCAGAACATGGGCGAAATGCAGTTTGCTGCCATGGCGGCAAGTGCGGAAGCCGCAGAGTAAGGCTTAGCGGGAGGCATACAGCACCCGTTCAGCGTGTCTCCCGCTCAATGTAATTGTATTACATTTGGGAGGGGCGTGAGATGAAGACTGGTATCCGCTATGCAATGGCGGCGGTGGTGAGCACCGCCGCCATTTCCTTTGCGCTGGTGCAGGGGCCGCAAGTCTCGGCACAGAGGGCGCAGGATGATCCCGAGGGGTTGTATTCCTTCGAAAGCGAGGAAGCGTTCGAAGCCTTTTCCGAGCGGATGCGCGCGCTGGGTGGCGGAGGCTCAGGCAATGGTATCGAATACGGGTACGCTGAAGAGACCAGCGATATCGTGGTGACAGCCCAAGCCGCCCCGCCACCGCCGCCGCCCTCCGTGGCGGCTCCGGGACAGCAATATGCCGTTGTGGATGCGATTACTGCTGAGGACATTGGTGGAACTCCGGGCGAGCAAATCACCAACACGCAGGAAGCGGGCGTCGATGAAGGCGCGATCGTCAAGGATGCGGGCGATTTCCTCGTCATCCTGCGGCGCGGGCGGATCTTTACCGTGCGCCATGGCGGCGATGCGCTGGAGCCGGTCGATGCCATCAACGCCTTCCCGCCCGATGCGCGCAATCCCGGCGATACGTGGTATGACGAAATGCTGGTGCGCGGCGATCAGGTGATCGTGGTCGGCTATTCCTACGGCGATTTCGGCACCGAGATTAACCGCTTCCGCCTGGGCCGCGATGGCAGCCTGACCTATCGTGACACGCATTATCTGCGCAGCGGCGACTATTACTCGTCGAGCAATTACGCGAGCCGGATGATCGGCGACGAGCTGATCTTCTACGCGCCCGTGTACATGAACTGGAGCAATTGGCGCTCCACCATGCCTGCGCTGCGGCGCGGCGGCGCGAACGGCGAAGTGGTCGATCTGGTCGATCCGGAGGACATTTACGTCACCGCCCCCGCGCGGCGCGGCAAGAGCCCGCTCCCCATCGCCCACGCGGTCACCCGCTGCGATCTGGCGGCAGCCGAACTCGACTGCGAAGCGACGGCGGTGCTGGGCAGCTGGAGCCGGTCTTTCTATGTCAGCCAGCGCGCTGTCTATCTCTGGACCAGCGGATTGGGCACGGATGGCAATGGAAGCGATGGCCAGCTTTACCGGATGCCGCTCGATGGCTCGCGCCCCGGTGCCGTGCCGGTGGAAGGCGCGCCAATCGACCAGTTCTCCTTCACCGAGGATGCCGCCGACAATGTGTTGCGCGTCGTGCTGCGTGCAGATGGGCAGGGCGATGCCATGTGGGGCAGCGAGTTCAGCGAGGATGATCTTGGCCTGCTGACCGTGCCGCTCGGCGCGTTTACCGATGGTTCGGAACGCATCCCGCAGCAGGCGATGCGCGAATTGCCGGATGTCGAGGGGTGGCGCCTGCAGAACCGCTTTGCGGGTGATTACCTGCTTTATTCGGCATCCGATTATGGCGACGAGAACGCCGCGCGTTTCCTCTATGCTGCTCCCGTCGATGGCCGCCCGGCGCAGCGTGTGGAGCTGGAACACGGCGTAACCCGCTTCGATCTGATGGGCAGCGACGCGGTGGCGATCGGGCCGGGCAGCGGGAATGCGCTGGGCTTTTCCGCGCTGTCGCTCGGGCGGGAGGTGACGGTGGAGGACATCTATATGCTCCCCGCCGCGAGCGAGGGCGAAGTGCGCTCACAAGCCTTCTTCTATCGCGCTGACCGGGATTCGGCGGACGGCCTTTCGGGTACGCTCGGCCTGCCGGTGACGCGCGAGCGGCGCAGCCGGGGCGGCGAGTTCCTCGGCAATGCGTCGGCCATCTTCTTCCTGCGCCGCGACAACCGCATCTTTTCGACCGGCGGGCAGCTGAACAGCCGTGCGAAGGGCGACACCGATGACGGCTGCATCGCCTCCTGCGTCGACTGGTACGGCAATGCCCGCCCGATCTTCCTGGGCGAACGCATCTTCGCGCTGATGGGCTATGAGCTTGTCGAAGGGACATGGGATGGGGAACGGATAACCGAACGCCGCCGGACGAACTTCACTCCTCGGGAAGGGGAGGACTAGGCGTTACAGTTATTGCGCTCACAGAGGCACAGGGGCACAGAGAAGTTTGCGCTCGCAGAGGCGCGGAGGCGCAGAGAGGGCTATGCGGCAAATTGACGACTTAAGCGGAATTGTTGTCGATCATGCGGTCCGGATTCACAAAGGTCTTGGCCCTGGCCTACTGGAGAGCGTCTATGAAACTGTGCTTTCTGCATCGCTTGCGCGCGACGGGTTGAAGATTGATCGGCAGAAGCCGATCGGCATCGACTTCGACGGTTTGCATTTCGAGGCAGCCTTTCGCGTGGATATCGTCGTCGAAGATCAACTGCTGATTGAAATCAAATCCGTTGAGAAGCTGTCGAACTTGCACGCCAAGCAGCTGCTCACCTATTTGCGTTTGACCAAACAGCCCGTAGGGCTGCTTCTCAATTTTTCTGGCGAAACTATGAAAGAAGGCATCCGCCGCGTGGTTAACAACCATCGCCCGAACCGATAACCCTCTGCGCCTCCGCGCCTCTGCGAGCGAAAAAACGAACGGAGACACACAAATGTTCTCACTCACCGGAATGAATGCCCTTGTCACAGGCGCCAGTGGCGGGATTGGCTCTGCCATCAGCCGCGCGCTCGCGGCGCAGGGGGCGCGGATTGCGCTTTCGGGTTCGAACGGCGACAAGCTGCGCGCCTTCCGCGAAGAGCTCAACCGCGAATATGCGCATCACGACCATGATGGCCATGTCGAGATCACCTGCAATCTGGGCGATGCCACGCAGGTGGATGAGCTGGTGCCCGCAGCCGTCGATACACTGGGCGGGATCGACATCCTGGTGAACAATGCCGGCATCACCCGCGACAATCTCGCCATGCGGATGAAGGATGAAGAGTGGGATCAGGTGATCCGCATCAATCTGGAAGCCGCTTTCCGCCTGATGCGCGCCAGTGTCCGTCCGATGATGAAGGCCCGCTTCGGCCGGATTGTGAACATCACCAGCGTTGTCGGCACCACCGGCAATCCGGGGCAGATGAACTACACGGCGGCAAAGGCTGGCCTTGTCGGAGCGTCCAAAAGCCTCGCGCAGGAAGTTGCCAGCCGCGGAATCACCGTCAACTGCGTTGCCCCCGGCTTCATCCGCTCGGCGATGACCGAAGTGTTGGATGACAAGCAGAAAGACACGATCAACGCCCGCATCCCGATGGGCCGCATGGGCGAGGGCGAGGATATCGGCGCAGCAGTCGCTTACCTCGCCAGCCGCGAGGCAGGATATGTCACCGGACAGACGCTGCACGTGAATGGCGGCATGGCGATGATTTCGTGAGGTTTAGATGGCGCGGCACGTTGTTCTTTTCGGAGATTCCATCTTTGATAATGCCGCATATATTGACGGCGGGCCGGACGTGGCGGCGCAATTGCGCGAGGCGCTTGATCCTGAAGACCGGGTAACGCTCAAAGCCGTTGATGGCAGCATCTCTGAACAGGTCGAAGGGCATCTTGGCGATTGCCCTACGGACGCTACGCATATCGTGATATCGAGCGGCGGGAACGACATTCTCCACCATGCGGCGATGTTGGAGCAGCCATGTGGCAACATGGCGGCGGCCATGGATATGCTGTCCGAAGCGCAGTCAGTGTTTGCTCCTGCGCATCGCAGCTTGGTAGAAGCCGCAAAGGCATTCGCGGTGCCGACAGCTATCTGTACGATCTACGATGCCAATATGGGGCCGCACATTACGACCGCTATGGCAATCTTCAACGATGCTATCACGCGGAACATCCATCGGGCGGGACTTGATCTCATCGACCTGCGGATGATCTGCGACGAAGCATCGGACTACGCCAATCCGATTGAGCCATCGGTGACCGGAGGGGCCAAGATTGCATCGGCAATCGCCACTTACGTGAGTGAAGTTGAGGCGAAAGCTGCGCAGACGCGGGTTTTTGCGCGCTAGGGTGCAGCGGGCTTCGACTTTTCCCCAAGGAATCCCGCCTCCTGCACAGCGTCCCTTGCCCGCATTGTCACCTGCGCTAAGGATGGTGGGGCATTGACCGGCGCTGTGGGGCGATTCCGGGTGTCTCCCGACACCGCAGCGCGCCGAAAGGGAATTGATCGCGATGAAAGTCACCATCGAACGCGCTGAGCTGCTCCGCAGTCTCTCCCACGTCCAGTCCGTGGTGGAGCGGCGCAACACCATCCCCATCCTGTCCAACGTGCTGATCGAAGCCGGGGATGGCGGACACGTGCGGATCATGGCGACCGACCTTGATCTGCAAGTGGTGGACAATCTGCGCGCCAATGCGGTGGACAGTGCAGGCGCGATCACCGTCTCCGCGCATCTGCTGTTCGATATTGCCCGCAAACTGCCCGATGGCAGCGAAGTCAGCCTGGAAACGGGCGACAACCGCATGGTCATCAAGGCGGGCCGCAGCCGCTTCACGCTGCCGACCTTGCCGCGCGACGACTTCCCCGTGATCGTTGAAGGCGATTTGCCCACCAGTTTCGAACTGGCGGCAAAGACGCTCGCCGAACTGATCGACCGTACCCGCTTTGCCATCAGCACCGAGGAAACGCGGTATTATCTCAACGGCATATTCTTCCACGTGGCGGACGAGGATGGCGGCGTGTTGAAAGCCGCTGCGACCGACGGCCACCGTCTCGCCCGCTTCACGCTGGCGCGCCCTGCCGGGGCCGAAGGAATGCCCGATGTGATCGTGCCGCGCAAAGCCGTGGCAGAGCTGCGCAAGCTGCTGGAAGAGGCGATGGAGGGCAATGTCCAGATTGACCTCAGCCCCTCCAAGATCCGTTTCGCGCTGGGCGGCGAGGGCGGCGTGGTGTTGACCAGCAAGTTGATCGACGGCACCTTCCCCGATTACAGCCGCGTCATTCCCACGGGCAATGACAAGCTGTTGAAAGTCGATCCCAAATCGCTGTTCGCCGGGGTTGACCGCGTGGCGACCATCGCCACCGAGAAGACCCGTGCGGTCAAAATGGGGCTCGATGCGGACAAGGTGACACTCACCGTGACATCGCCCGACAACGGCAATGCGGTGGAAGAAGTCAGCTCGCAATATGGCTCGGAAGCGATGGAGATCGGCTTCAACGCCGGGTATCTGAAGGACATCCTCCAGCAGCTGAACAAGGATACGGTGGAACTGCACTTCGCCGATGCCGGCGCGCCGACGCTGATCCGCGAGGATGAAAGCAGCCCCGCGCTCTATGTGCTCATGCCGATGCGGGTGTGATGGGCAGGCGTTCAGGGCTTACCCCAGCGCCTTCATCATCGCCGCAATATCGACAAACTTTTCACGCGGAGCGCCCTCACGCGCGGCGGCGGCTTCGGCCTCGTCGATCTTCTTCCAGTCCTGGAAAGTGACCACATCCAGCTCGCGCTCCTGCGCCAGCGCATCGAAACCGTCGCGGCCCGCCTTGCCGCGTGCGCCCAGCGCGCCGCTGGCCATATCGGCGGCGATTTTCTCCACGACATCAAAGCCATCGGGGCGGTTGGTGCCGATTGTGCCCGAGGGGCCGCGCCGCGCCCAGCCGACGCAATAGAGGCCTGCAAGAATGCGCCCCTCGTCATTGGCAAAGCGGCCCGCGCGCTCGTCAAACGGCACGCCGGGCAAAGGCGACGAGCGATAGCCGATGCAGCTGATGACGAGATCGGCGGGAATCCGGCGGATTTCTCCGGTGCCCACCGCGCGCCCGCGTTCGAGGACGGTTTTCTCGACCTCAATCGCTTGCACCGCCCCATCGCCGATCAGCGCGCGCGGCTGGTTGAGGAAGGCAAATTCCAAGGCGATGGGCTGCTCGGCGCGGATATGTTCGGGGATCGCGGCAAATTCGCGCAACACGCGCACCGCCTTGCGCAGGCCCGGCTCCAACATCGCATCATCGCCCGGATCGGGCAGGTCGCGCGGGTCGACATGGGGCGCGGCGCGGGTGAGATTGCCTAGCTCGCCCAGTTCGCGCGGGGTCATCATAATCTGGTGCGGCCCGCGCCGCCCGAGGACGACAATCCGCTCCAACATGCTGCTTTTCAACGCATCATAGGCGTGGGTGACAATGTCGCTATCGCGCAGCTCTTCCGGCGTCTTGGCGAGAATGCGGGCGACATCCAGAGCGACATTGCCCATGCCCACCACCACGGCGGTGCGGCCTGAAAGATCGGGGGCAAGTCCGGCAAATTCGGGATGGCCGTTATACCAGCCGACAAAGGCCGCGCTGCCGAACACGTTTGCGAGGTCTTCCCCCGGCACCCCCAGCGCGCGATCATGCGGCGCACCGGTTGCCAGCACCACGGCGTCATACAGGCGCTGCAATTCGGCAATCTGCACATCGCTGCCGATGGTGACATTGCCGACAAAGCGGACATTCTCCGACAGCGCGACATGTTCAAAGCGGCGGGAAACGCCCTTGATCGACTGGTGATCGGGAGCAACTCCGCTGCGGATCAGGCCGTAGGGGACGGGAAGCCGGTCAAACACGTCGATCCGCACATCATCGCCGAACGTCTTTTGCGCGGCTTCTGCGGTGTAATATCCGGCGGGGCCGGAACCGATAATGGCGATGTGGCGCATGGATTGACCCAACCTCGCTCCAGCACGGAATGTGCCAGCCATATTAACCGTTTGCTGCACGCCCGCAATCCGCCGGACAAGCCTGTGCACGGATGAATTGCGACCGCACAAAATCCACGCGGAATTAACCCTTCTTCAAAGCGGATTTGCGATGGCGGCGACATGAAAGGTGCGACCCGAATGCCCAAGGCATCCCATGACTCGCAACCTGCGCCTGCGCGCGGGGGCGGGGTCGCGCCTGCGCCTGACGAAAGTCTCTCGAATACAGCGCCTTCCGCACAGCAAGCCGAGCCGGAACGGCGCAAGAGCGCGCGGCGAATGCCGACAGCCGATCGCGCCGTCAATGCTCCCAAGTTCGACAATCCCGCAAACCAGTTGTTTCCGCGCAGCTGGACGTATCTCGTGGTCAGCCTTGTGGCCGGGATTTGCGTTTGCATTGCCGCATCGGACAGCTTGCCCGGCACAGGCACAATAGGACTGCTGGCGGCCTCGGTCGCGCTGGTCTCGCTTCCCCTGCGCTTCATCTATGATTTTGTGCAGCACCGCGGCATAGCCGCGAAAATTGCGGGATTGGTCATTGCGATGGTCGTCCCGCTGTTCCTGTTCGGCTTCGGTGTGACGCTGTGGGCCATGGACGGCGGCATCGAATGGGATGTCGCGATGGTCGGCCTCCTGTGCGTGTCCGCCATCGCCACGGCCTATCTGCGCCGCCAACCAGCAGCGATTTTCGCGGCGCAATTCGCGGTGTGGACGGCTGCTGTTTTCGTCAACGCCTCGCTGGTGGGCTTTCTCGGGCTCGTTGTTGGCGGCGCAGTTGCCGTGCTGGTCACCCGCGAGCAGCTTGACGAGCAGCGCGACGAGGAGGAGCGCAAGGAAGCGCAGGAGCGGGTGCAGACCCGGGCGCGCGACATTCTGACCGATTACGAGGAGACCGGGCAAGGCTGGTTCTGGGAAACCGACCGCCGTTCCCTACTGACCTACGTCTCACCCCCCGTGGCCAAGTCGCTGAAGCGCAATCCCGACCGGCTGATCGGCCAACCCTTTACCCGCCTGTTCGATCTGGAGGATACCGGAGACGAAGGCGAACGGACGCTGATGTTCCACCTGTCCGCGCGATCATCCTTCAGCGAATTGCCGGTGCGGGCGGCCATCAACAATGAAGAACGCTGGTGGTCGGTTTCGGGCCGCCCGATCTTTGACCAGTTTGACAATTTCGTTGGTTTTCGCGGGTCGGGAACCGACCTGACCGAGCGCAAGCGCAGCCAGGAACAGGCAACGCGTCTGGCCCGCTACGATGCGCTGACCGGCCTCGCCAACCGATTCCAGATGTCGCAGGCGCTGGAGAAAATCCTGACCGCGAAGGCGGAGGCCAACCGCCATTGCGCGATCATGCTGCTCGATCTCGACCGCTTCAAGCAGGTCAACGATACGATGGGCCACCCTGCCGGTGACGCGCTGCTCAAGCAGGTGTCACAGCGGCTTGAGCGCGCCGTGGGCAAACTCGGCCAGGTCGGGCGCTTGGGCGGGGATGAGTTCAAGGTCATCATCCCCAACCGCGTGGCCAATTCGGCGCTGGCGGATCTGGGCAAGGAAATCATCCATTCGCTGTCGCAGCCCTATTCGATCGATGGCCAGCGCGTCGTCATCGGGGCCTCGGTCGGCATCGCGGTGGCGCCCGAGCATGGCAAAAGCAGCGAAGACCTGATCCGCAACGCCGACCTTGCGCTATATGCGGCAAAGGATGGCGGGCGCGGGCGGTATCACTTCTATGCCGAAGATTTGCACGCGGAGGCAGAAGCGCGGTCGAAGCTCGAAGAAGACTTGCGCGATGCCATCGCCAATGGCGAGCTGCAAATGCACTATCAGCCGATCATCAAGCTGTCGGAAAGCCGCATCGCCGGGTTCGAGGCGCTCTTGCGCTGGCAGCATCCCGTTAAGGGGTGGATTTCGCCCGAACGCTTTATCGGCATTGCGGAGGATGGCGGCCTGATCCAGCAGATCGGCGAATGGGCGCTACGCCAGGCTTGCGACGATCTGGCCCAATGGCCGGAGGAAGTATTCGTCGCGGTGAATGTTTCACCGGTGCAATTCTCCAATCTCAACCTTCCGGCGATTGTCGCCAATGCCATCGCCAGCGCGGGAGTCCGGGCAAACCGGCTGGAGCTGGAAATCACCGAAAGCGTGTTTTTGGGCGATGATAGCGGCACCGAAGCCATGTTTGCCTCGCTCAAGCGGCTCGGTGTGCGGCTGGCGCTTGATGATTTCGGCACCGGTTATTCCTCGCTCGGCTATCTGAAGAAGGCTCCGTTCGACAAGATCAAGATCGACAAGAGCTTTATTCGCGGCGTGACCGAGAAGGGTAGCCGCAACGGCGCGATCATCCGCTCGATCACCAGCCTCGCGCAATCGCTGGGCATGGATACGACTGCCGAAGGCGTGGAAACGCATGACGAGCTCGATCTCGTCCGCGAACACGGATGCAGCCATGTGCAGGGCTTCATCTATCATCGCGCCTTGACGGCCGCGCAGGTTATCGAGCGGATTTCGCATGGGCTTGAAGCGATTGCCGAAGGCCCGCGCGCAGCCCGTGCTCCGCGCCAGAAAATGCTGCGCAAGGTGGTGCTCGATCACAACGGGCACCTGTATAACGGGACGATTCGCAATCTCTCGGTGACCGGCGCGATGATCGAAGGGCTGTGGAACGTGCCGGTGGGCACGGTCTTCTCGGTGCAGATCGCCGAACGTCACCGCATCACTTGCACCACGCGCTGGAGCGCGGACGACCGGATGGGTGTGGAGTTTTCCAATCCCTTACAACGCGATGGCGATGGCCAGATCACCGCCCTGCAAGAGCCGCCACCACGGCAGATGGACGAGCAGGAACTGCGTAAAGCGGGCTGATCGGAGCCGGTCGCCAGCAGGGCAAATTCTCGTACAGCTTAGTCGTTTGGTAAGCCAAAACGGTTAAGTCGCATGATGATGTAAAGGGCCGGGAGTTCGCATGACACCGCGCCTCGCAGAGGAGTAGCGTTAGGTGGGTGTACGCGGCATTTTCAGAGGACTGGGCGCGCAGCCCGGTGCCGCCGTGCGCGTGCCCGATGCGGAAAAGGCTGTCACCGACGCCATCGGCCTCGATAATGCGCAGCGCCTGTCTCTGCTCGATTCCTTCGAAAGCTCGGGTCTCGTCTGGTTCTGGGCGACCGACAACAAGGGCGCGCTGACCTATCTCTCGCCCAATGCCATCGCGCAGTTTCCGGCAGAAACCCATGTGCTGGGCGCGCAGCTGGGCAGTTTGGTCGAAACCGTCGATGTCGTGCATAGCGACCAGCGCGCCCGGCCGTTGTCATTCCTTCTGAGCGCACGGACAACCTTTAGCGAGCAGCCTGTCCGGATCATCAACAAGAGCGAAGAGGCCGCTGGCGAGAAGGCCGAAATCTGGTGGTCGCTCACCGGCAAGCCGCATTACGATGCGGAGCAGAACTTCCTCGGCTATCGCGGCAGCGCCAAGAACATCACTGACAGCTTCCAGTCGCAGCGAGAGAAGTCCCGCGCGGCCGAGTATGACTCGCTGACGGGGCTCGCCAACCGCCACCGCATGACCAAGCGCCTGGATACGATCCTCACCGCCTATAAGGTGGAAAAGCGGTCCTGCGCGCTGATGATGCTCGATCTCGACCGCTTCAAGGCCGTCAACGACACGCTGGGCCACCCGGCCGGGGACGAATTGCTGCGCCAGGTCTCGCAGCGATTGCAGCGCATCCTGCCCGCTGAAGCAGAGATCGGGCGTCTGGGCGGCGACGAGTTTCAGGTCATCCTGCCGGACATGGATGATCGTGGGCAGCTTGGTGATCTCGGCAACCGCATCATCCAAATGATCTCGCAACCCTATTCGATCGAAGGTAGCCGCGCGATCATCGGCACGTCGATCGGGATGGCGATAGCGCCCTATGACGGCATCGGCTCGGCCGAGCTGGTGAAGGCGACCGATCTTGCGCTCTATGCCGCGAAGGGCGGCGGGCGCGGGCAATTCCGCTTCTATTCCAACGATCTGAAGGACGAAGCCGACGAACGGCGCGAGATCGAAGAAGACTTGCGCGACGCGATGCATCGCGGCGAGCTGGAAATGCATTACCAGCCCAGCGTTTGCTCTCGAACGCACATGGTGCACTGCTTTGAAGCGCTGATGCGCTGGAACCATCCGGAACACGGCCAGATCAGCCCGGCCGTCTTCATCCCGATTGCCGAAGATAGCAATCTGATCGACGAGCTTGGCGAATGGGCGCTGCGGCAGGCTTGCAAGGATGCCGCCGAATGGCCGAACGAAATCGGCGTTTCGGTCAATGTTTCCGCGCAACAGTTTGCCGGCGACCGCCTGTCCGATATCGTCGCCAGCGCGCTCACCGCGGCGCAACTCGACCCCAAGCGGCTTGAGCTCGAAATCACCGAGAGCGTCTTCATGGGCGATGTGATCGCCACCGATACCAAGTTCAAGGAACTGCGCGCGCTGGGCGTCAAACTGGCGCTCGACGATTTCGGAACGGGCTATTCCTCGCTGTCCTATCTCCGCCGCGCTCCGTTCGACAAGATCAAGATCGACCGCAGCTTTGTGCGCGGCTGCGCGGCCAAGGACAATTCCAACGCGGCGATCATCACCGCGATTGTCAGCCTGGCCTCGGCCATGAACATGACCACCACTGCCGAAGGCGTGGAAGCCATGGACGAGCTCGAATGCATTGCCGGGCTCAAGGCCGATTTCGTGCAAGGCTTCATCTTCTCCCGCGCGGTTTCGCAGAATGATGTCCTGGACAAGCTGGAATGCGGCGAGCTGAAATACGAGCCCGCAGGCCCCGCCAAACACCGCGCCGACCGACGCACGCTGTTCCGCCGCGTGGGCGTGATCCACGAAGATCACCATTACGTCGCCATGCTGCGCGACCTCTCGCGCACAGGAGCGCGGATCGAAGGCCTGCTGAACGTGCCGGTGGGCACGCAGCTGGTGCTCGATCTGGGCGAGGGGCAGCTGGTGGTAGGTACTGTGCGGCGTTCGCAGGATGCCACGCAGGGCCTGTCCTTCGAAACCCCGCTGGTGAGCGATGGAGCAGGCGGATTGTGTACAAGGCACCGCGTCTCACCCTATATGCTGGCTGCCGCCGGTCTGCCCTTGCAGGCGCTTCCGGCGGGCGTTTCCGCGCCGCCGCAATTGCAAAGCGCACCCGCCAGCAAGCCGCGTTTCATGCAGGTGGACGTCACCTCCGGCTCAATCCGCGCCCGCTGATCCCACCCCGCCAATAAGACCTGCTGACAAGCGCCTGCAGCACAGCTAATGGCGGGCTGGATGACTGACCTTTCCAAGATCCGCAATTTCTCGATTATCGCCCATATCGACCATGGCAAGTCGACCCTCGCTGACCGGCTGATCCAGTACACGGGCGGCCTCACCGAGCGTGAGATGTCGAGCCAAGTCCTTGATAACATGGACATTGAGAAAGAACGCGGCATTACCATCAAGGCGCAGACCGTGCGCCTCAACTACACCGCGCGCAATGGCGAGACCTATGAGCTCAACCTCATGGACACGCCCGGCCATGTCGACTTCGCCTACGAAGTCTCCCGCAGCCTCGCCGCGTGCGAGGGCGCGCTGCTGGTGGTGGACGCGGCGCAGGGGGTCGAGGCGCAGACCCTCGCCAATGTCTACCAGTCGATCGAGCACGATCACGAAATCGTCCCCGTTATCAACAAGATAGACCTACCCGCCGCCGAACCCGAAAAGGTCCGCGCGGAAATCGAGGACATTATCGGCCTCGACGCGTCCGAAGCCGTCCTCGCCAGCGCCAAATCGGGCATCGGCATCGAGGAAGTGCTCGAAGCCATCGTCGCCAAGATCCCGCCGCCCAAGGGGGACCGCGACGCGCCGCTCACCGCCATGCTCGTCGATTCGTGGTACGATCCCTATCTCGGCGTCGTCATCCTTGTCCGCGTGATCGACGGGGTGATCAAAAAGGGCCTCGAGGTCAAATTCATGCAGGGCGGCACGCAGCACCTGATCGACCGCGTCGGCTGTTTCACCCCCAAGCGCATCGACCTGCCGGAGATCGGTCCGGGCGAAATCGGCTTCGTCACCGCGCAGATCAAGGAAGTCGAACAGGCCCGCGTGGGCGACACCATCACCACGGTGAAAAACGGCGCGACCGAGGCACTCAAAGGCTACAAGGAAGTGCAGCCGGTGGTGTTCTGCGGGCTGTTCCCCGTGGACGCGGCGGACTTCGAAAAGCTGCGCGAAAGCATCGGCAAGCTGCGGCTGAACGATGCCAGCTTCAGCTACGAAATGGAAAGCAGCGCTGCGCTCGGCTTCGGCTTCCGCGCGGGCTTCCTCGGCCTGCTGCATCTGGAGATCATCCAGGAACGCCTCAGCCGCGAATATGATCTCGATCTGATTACCACAGCGCCTTCAGTGGTTTACCGCATACACCTCGCACACACCAAGCACGAGAGCGCGGAAGTGCGCGACATCCACAACCCCGCCGACTGGCCCGATGTGAACCGCATCGAGATGATCGAGGAGCCGTGGATCAAGGCGACGATCTACACGCCCGACGAATATCTCGGCGCGATCCTCAAACTGTGCCAGGACCGGCGCGGCATCCAGACGAACCTCACCTATGTCGGCGGGCGCGCGCAGGTGACTTACGAGCTGCCGCTGAACGAAGTGGTGTTCGATTTCTACGACCGGTTGAAGAGCATCAGCCGCGGCTATGCCAGCTTCGATTACGAGCAGATCGGCCTGCGCGAAGGCGACCTTGTGAAGATGAACATTCTGGTGAACGCCGAACCGGTCGACGCATTGAGCCTGATCGTCCACCGCAGCGTGGCCGAAGAACGCGGCCGCGGAATGTGCGAACGCCTGAAAGACCTGATCCCCCGCCACCTCTTCAAAATCCCGATCCAGGCCGCGATCGGCGGCAAGATCATCGCCCGCGAGACGATTGCGGCTTTGCGCAAGGACGTGACCGCGAAGTGTTACGGCGGTGATATTACGCGGAAGAAGAAGCTGTTGGAAAAGCAGAAGAAGGGGAAGGCAAGGATGCGGGAATATGGCAACGTCTCGATCCCTCAAGAGGCTTTCATCGCAGCCTTACGTATGGGAGAAGAGTGAATCCTCCCCGGAACGGGGAGGGGGACCATCCGGAGCATGGTGGAGGGGCCGCGTCCGCGATGTTTCTCTCGCAAAGGCGCAAAGGCGCAGAGGCGCAGAGGCGCAGAGGATGCGGGAGCGCCCGAAGAGCGGCCTGCCCCGGCGGAGGCCGGGGGGGATGTGAGCATTCCGCAGGAGGCGTTTATTGCTGCTCTGCGGATGGGGGAGGAGTGATAGCTGCCCTTAGACTGGATGAGTGCCAACGTGGCTAGAGTGGTATATAGTTTGTTTGCGTATCATTTCTGTGCTTTCATGGACTGAGCCTTTTTGAGCAAAAATCGGAGTATTTGATGAAGTCTCTCACGTTCTTTAATAATAAGGGCGGCGTTGGAAAGACGACCCTTTTGTGCAACGTGGCAGCTTACTTTACCAAAGAATTGGGTAAAAAGGTGTGTGTGGTTGACTGCGACCCACAATGCAATGCGTCTCAATATCTGTTTGCAGACGAAGCAATTGAACCAATGATCTTCGAAAAAGAGAGAAATATTGAGCAATTGTTTCATGGTTTGATGGCTGGAACCGGGCATACGAAGGAGATTCCCATCCAGCGATCCGTTGCATTCAGCGCAGACGTAATTTGCGGGAGTCCGAAGCTCTCCATGGGAGAGGATTTTCTCGCCGAGGAGTGGGCTAGGCTGAATACACCACGTGGACTTTCAAGCACATTGGTATTCCATGAATTGTTAAAATCATTGCGTCACTACGACTATGTATTCTTCGATGTAAGTCCCTCGTTGGGCGCAATAAACAGGACAATTCTTTTGTCTACGGATTATTTTGTCAGTCCTCTATCAATTGATATTTTTTCTCTGAAAGCCTTCGAAAATATAAATGAATGGATGCAAAAGTGGCAGCAGCAGTGGAGCTATGCTGTTAATAGCCCGCAGTTCGACCAGAATAATGAAATGGTTGCAGAGGCGAAGCGGCTTAATGGCGCTCGGTTCGTCGGTTATGTGTCGCAGCAGTATATTGCAAAAAGAGATGCTTCTGGTGAGCGTCGACCGGTGAAATCGTATGACGAGATAATTCAGAAAATAGATGGGGAAATTGAGGCGCACTTCAGCGAGGGACTTCAACCTCTTAAACCTTTCGAGTTGGGGAAAATTCCGAACCTACATAGTTTGGCTCCAATGTCACAATCGCGACGAAAGCCAATATTTGCACTCACTTCGAGCGACGGCGTTGTTGGAGCGCATTTTGCGAAGGTAAAGGAGTCTCGCGAAATCTTTGGGAATGTCGCCCAGGAACTCATCAAGAGAATTGGGTGAAAGCCGGTGCTGTTGTCTGATTGGCCAAAAAATCTCGTGAAAGACCTCGCGAGAAGGCGAACGGTAATTGTTATCGGCTCCGGCGTCTCGCGGCATTCTGTTGGAGCAGATGGGAGCACTCGTCCTCCTTTATGGAAGGAGTTTCTTAGAGACGCAGTCGATGAGGTTCAGGTCGGGACTGACTGCTCTCATATTGCGGCCGCTATCGATCAGGGTGATCTTCTACACGCTTGTGAGTGGCTAAAAAAACGATTTGATGAAGATTGGAACCCCTACTTGCGGCGGAGATTTGTTGATCCGCAATTTTCGCCCGCACAGATTCATCGTCAAATAGCCCTCCTAGATTCAAGGATCGTGTTCTCACTGAATTTTGATGATATCTACGAGAGCATATCAAGAGAGATCAATGAGACTTCGCAATTCGTGAAGATCTACAACGATCCGGATGTTTGCGAGTTTCTGAGAGGTTATGCACGCTACATCGTCAAGGTTCACGGAAGCTTAGCATCTCCCGCGTCCTTAGTTTTCACTCAAGAAGAGTACGCGCGCGCGCGGGTGAGCAACAGCTTATTTTACGATGCATTCGATGCTGCGCTTAGGTCACACACATTCTTGTTCATCGGTTGCGGATATGGAGATCCGGACCTTAATCTCTTGCTTGAGAATCAAGCATTTCAAAATGATCCCGGCACTTCACATCCACATTTTTTTCTGACATCTGATCCGATCTCATCTGACCTACAAAATTCTTTGCGGAGGAACCGGAATTTGAAAACCCTCCTGTATGAGGCGGTTGATGAAAATCACTCGGGATTGGTCGCTGCAATCGAGTCACTTGGAGAAGCTGTCACCGAAGAACGCGTCGAATTGCTCGAAAACCGAAACTGGTAAGCATTTAAGCTTCTATGATCCGAGTTTTTCGTTGGCGATGGCTGCGCAGGCATAGGAAGCGTTTTGCTTTGTGAGGGCACTGCAACTTGTAGAGGTTGATTCGCAATGACCTTCGGCGTTTTCATGCACAAGGATGGGTCGATCTACGACGACATCCCCGAAGTGCATTACCAGTTTCCGAAAAGCTATCTCAGCCGTGCCGAGCAGATGGTCGGCGACTGGATTGTCTATCGAGAGCCGGTCAAAATCCCGAACTCCAAAGGCTTCTTCGCGGTCGCGAAGGTCGAGCGGATCATTCGTGACCCGAACGAGCCGGACCGCTATCGCGCGATCATCGAGGCAGGCAGCTATTTGCCGTTTGAGCCGACTGTCCCGCATATCGTGAATGGCGAACAGGTGGAGCGCGGTATTCTCAACGAAGCGGGCAATATCTCTGGCCGTGCGCAAGCCGCCGTCCGCCCGCTTTCCCATTCCGACTTTGCCCGCATTATCGCGCTCGGCCTACCCGAAGACGATACGCTGCCGCGTGTCGGCGAGAACGAAGCGCTCAACCGCGTCCGCGAGGAGCAAGTCCCCTATGAAATCGAGCGGCCCATTGTCGAGACGCTGGTTTCTCGCCCCTTCCGCGACAAGGCGTTCCGCCGCGCCGTTCTGAACGCCTATGACGGGCGCTGCGCGGTCACCGGCTGGAAGCTCGTCAACGGGGGAGGGCGGCTGGAAGCGGAGGCGGCGCATATCAGGCCGGTCGAGCATGGCGGGCCGGACTCAGTCCGCAACGGCTTGGCCTTATCGGGCACCGCGCACTGGATGTTCGACCGTGGCTTGATCGCTCTCTCCGATGATCTGGAGATCATGGTGTCGCGGCAGGTCAACGATCCATCCAGCGTCGAAGCGATGATAAACCGCACCGGCCGCGCGATTGCTCCTTTGCGGGAGAGCGAAAAGCCGCACCCGCAATTCCTCCGCTGGCACCGCGAGAATTGCTTCAAGCATTAACGCGCTTTAATCCCACCCATCATCCTTGATACTCCGCACCCGCGGCCCGGTGTCCGCGACTTTCGGCTTCTCGCGCCAGCCGGGGAGGTAGCGTTTCATTTCTTCGCTCGGGCCGGTGACCGCGTCCGTGTCGGCGGGCAGGGCGGGTGGGCGTCGTTTATCGCGTTCGAGGCTTTCTTCGTAGGTGGCTTTGAGGCGGCGGGTTTCCGCGCTCATCGCCTCCTCCTCGCGCTGGCGAGCGGCCTCGCGGCGGCGGTGCATCCGTTCCAGCTTCGTCTCCAGACTGGCGAGGATGTCCTTGCGCTCGCGGCGTTTGCGTTCGACCACTTCGCGCTCCCATTCCGCGCGCCATTCCTTCTTCATCCGCGCGAGGCGGTGCTTGTCGAGCCCGCTCAGGCCCTTGGCGCCGTCCGCCGCAAAGCGTTTGGGCGCGCGGTTGCGCAGCATGAACATGAGCAGCCGGTCATTAAAGACGGTGCGCGTGCCGACCAGCTTGCCATAGGAGTAGACGGGCACCTCCACGCCGTTCAGCGCGCGGTCCATTGCGGTGTCCTCGATCCGCTTGACGCCGTGATCGAGCGCGGCCTCCCACGCCTTGCGGAAGCTCGCTGCGCCTTGCTGGCGGCGCAGGTAATAGGCGCTTTCGGGAGTCATCCCCACGCTGTTCGCCGCCGCGCGGACCGAGCCGTAATCGGCGAGCGCCTCGATAAAGCCGTGCTGCCGCTCGGGCGTCCAGCCGTCATGCCGCTGGCACTTGCGCGGCACGGGGGTGAAGGCGGGGAGTGTGGTGGCGGGCGGTTTGGCAGGCATGGGGTAGGGCTCCGGGAGAGAAGAAATCCCTCGCCGGTGCCCTGCGTCTCAAACTGTAGGAAAGAGCCTTATGCCCCGCCGTTGGCAGCGGAGTTGGCGGCGGTATATTCGCTGGAGACGGTGTTGTACTGCGTCTCCACCTCGTCGCCGAGCGAGAGCATCACGCCCGCCAGCGCGACGCCGATCAGCATGGCGAGCAGGCCGTATTCAATGGCCGTTGCCCCGGTTTCGTCGGCGATCAGTGTTGCAAAGCGGTGTTCAGGCAAAGGAGTCCCCCCCGTTGTTTTGGTGAACGGGGCTTAGCGGGGATTGGTTAATTCGGCGTAAGCGGGGTGGCTGGGGCAGCGGAAACGGGCGCTTTGGATACCGCCAAAAGGCTTTGCTGCCGCAAATCCGTCACTCCGGTGTCATAATTGTTTCAAAAATGTCACACGAAATTGTCTCGTGCGAAACCTGTCCACACTGCGATTGTATGCGGCGAGCGGGCGTGCTTTTGCGCTATATCAGGAAGGAGGAGTTGGTTGCCACGTACATCCGGCGGGTGAAAGCCTGCGTGTCTGGTGCCTCCTTTCCCTGAAAAATTCTCCCACTTACCAGGAGTTCATGAATGTCTAATCGCAACACCAAGGCAGCTCTGCTTGCAAGCTCGGTGATCTTCGGATCGCTGCTTGCCGCGCCTGCCCTCGCCCAGGAAACCGATCCGGGCGCAAACGAAGGCGAGCGTATCGTCGTTACCGGTTCGCGTATCGCGACCCAGAACGTCGACACCGCCGCGCCGATCGCTGTCGTGGACAGCGAAGAGTTTTCGCTGTCGGGTACGGTCAACGTCGAAAACGTGATCAACACCCTGCCGCAGGTGGTTCCGGGCTTCACTTCGAACTCGAACAACCCCGGCACCGGTACCGCGACGCTGAACCTGCGCGGCCTCGGCTCGGCGCGCACCATGGTGCTCGTCAACGGCCGTCGCTGGATGTTCTACGATACCGGCCAGATCGTCGACCTCAACACCATTCCGCAGTTCCTGCTGCAGAATGTTGACGTGGTGACCGGCGGTGCTTCAGCTGTGTACGGTTCGGACGCACTTGCTGGCGTCGTCAACTTCAACCTGCGTCACGTTGATGGCGTGGAAGTGGGTGGCCAATACTCGATCACCGATCGCGGAGATGGCGAGCGTTACCAGCTGCACGGTGCAATCGGCACCGAATTCGGTGACGGCCGTGGCCGCGCTACCGTGTTCGGAGAATACTACAACCGCAGCTCGATCTTCCAGGGCGACCGCGGCTTCTCCGAATTTGCCATCGGCGGTGAAACCCCCGGCAACGGCAGCAGCCCGCAGATCCAGTTCGGTTCGTCGACCCTTCCCGAGGGCGTGATCCGTTATCTGGCGCCGAACAACGGCAACCTTGCCGGTACCGACTTCGCGGCCAACCGCGCGGTCGTGTTCGACACCGCTGGCGAGTTCCGCACCCGCACCGGTGACACCTACAACTACGCTCCGGTCAACTACCTGCAGATCCCGCAGGAACGTTACCTGCTGGGCGGTTATGCCGAATACGAAATTTCGGAAGGCATCGAAGCCTACACCGAAGTGACCTTCGTCAACAACCGCGTGGCAACCGAGCTGGCCGCAACCCCGGTCACCGGCACGTTCAACGTTGATCTGGCCACCATCCAGCCGTTCCTGTCGGCAGGCGATTTCGCCCAGCTGCAGCAGCTGGACGCAACCGAAACCGGCACCGGTGCCGCAGCGGGCAACAACGGCCAGCTGTCGCTGTTCCTGCAGCGTCGTGTTACCGAAACCGGCTCGCGTAACAGCCTTGACGAGCGTAACGCATTCCGCGTCCTCGCCGGTCTGCGTGGCGACCTCACCGACTTCCTGAGCTACGATGCGTACTATATGTATGCCCGTACCCGGAATGCGAACGTGCAGGCAGGTAACATCTCGCGCTCGGCCTTCCAGGCTGGCCTCGATGGCACCGGCACCGCGATCAACATCTTCGGCCCCGACACGCTGACCCCGGAAATGGTCGATGCGATCAGCATCCAGGCGCAGAACGGCGATATCTCCACGCTCGAAGTGGCGACCGCTTACCTGTCGGGCACCTTTGGTGATTTCGCCATCGGCAATGCCGCACCGATCGGTTTCGCTCTGGGTGGCGAATATCGCAGTGTTGCTTCGCGCTTCATTCCTGACACTGCACTTTCTTCGGGCGACGTGATCGGCTTCAACGCCGGTGATGCGACCGAAGGTTCGTACGATGTGAAGGAAGTGTTCGCCGAGCTGAACATTCCGGTGCTCGATACCGATTCGGGCCTGCGGCTCGAACTGAACGGCGCTGCCCGCTACTCCGACTACTCGGTTCCGACCGTTGGCGGTGTGTGGGCCTATGCCGGCGGCATCCAGTTCGCTCCGGTCGAAGGCATCACGCTGCGCGGCCAGTATCAGCGTGCGGTGCGTGCACCGAACGTTGCCGAACTGTTCGGCGGTACTTCGATCGGCTTCCCCGGCGCGACCGACCCCTGCTCCACGGCAGCGGCGGGAACCCCGGGCACTCTGCGTGACCTCTGCATCCAGAGCGGCGTTCCGGCGGGTATTGTCGGCACCGGCGCTGTGCAGATCAACGCGCAGATCCCCGCGCTGTTCGGTGGTAACCCGAACCTGCAGGAAGAAACTTCGGACAGCTGGACCTATGGTATCGTGCTGCAGCCGAGCTTCATCCCGGGCCTGACGATCACCGCTGACTACTTCGACATCACCATCGAAGACGCAATCAGCACGATCTCGCTGGCGACCTCGTTCGACCTGTGCTTCAATCAGGTTCAGGACGCGAACTCCGGCATCTGCGCCCCGTTCTTTGCCAACCCCAACGGTTCGATCCGTACGGGCGGCATCATCGACGTCGGCAACCCGCCGATCCTCGGTGGCCAGAACGTTGCGACGCTGGCCGTGTCGGGTATCGACTTCCAGCTCAACTACGGCATGGAACTGCCGTTTTCGGTGTTCAGCAGCGGCGGCTCGTCGGACTTCGACATCGGCCTGCTCGCCACCTGGACCGAGCGTAACGATTTCGAAGCCTTCCCGGGCGCCGATGTCGTGAGCTGTGCCGGCGAATTCGGTGCCGAGTGCGGCGATCCGACCGCTTCGTTCAAGTGGACGGCGCGCTTCAGCTGGGTTGACGGTCCGTTCACCCTGTCGTCGCGTTGGCGTCACCTGAGCGCTGTCGAAGACGATGATGACGGCGTGAACTACACCCAGTTCAACGGTGTCGAGCGTATCCCGGCATACGACCTGATCGATCTGACCATGTCGTATGACTTCAACGATACGATGACGTTCTCGGTCGGTGTGAACAACCTGTTCGACACCCTGCCGCAGACCCCGACGTTCAACGGCATTCTGGTAACCTCGACCAACAACGGCACGTTGCTGGGCGACAACCAGGAGCAGGCGAACACCTATCCGTCGACCTACGACGTGCTGGGCCGCGACTTCTTCGCATCGGTTCTGGTTCGCTTCTAGGCCGACCTGCACCGGGCGATTAGCTCGAACAAAAGGGGCGGGAGGCTTTCGGGCCTCCCGCCCTTTTTCTTTTTTCCGGGCGCAAAGTAAGTGCTGTCTGCCGTGCCGTGCCGTGCCGTGCCGCGCCGTGCCGTGCGCTGGCGATCAGGCGGGTTTCTGAAAGGTCAGGAAAGTGGCGAAGGGCGCGCCTGCGCCGGTCGGCCCGGCATCGTGCAGCATTTCGCTGGCGATGGGCCGCAAGCCCGCCGCCGTCAGCACCGCCGCCACCGGTTCGCCGGTGCCCGCCGCTTGTGCTGCCGCTTCGAGCGAGGCAATCCGGCCAAGCTCGTTCTGCGCCTGTGCCACGATCCGGTCGATCACGGCGGCGGTCTGCATGGGCGGTTCATTCTTGCCGTGGACGAGTGTTTGACGGATCGCCTCGGCGATTTCCCAAGCAGCCGATTGCGGCCCGAACTCGCGCGCGCCGCGTTCGGGGGCGGTCGCCAGCTCTTCGGGCAACGATCCCACGCCGATCGCGCGCAATCTCAGACTGTTCTTGGCCTTGCCGGGCAAATCCTGCGCTGCAACCGCCCAATCGATCTGTTCGCGCCGCCGCAGGTTATGGCTGAGGATCGGCCCATCGATCCGGTGGGTAATCAGGCCTAGCCAGCCACCGGGGCGCAGCACGCGGGCTATTTCCGCCGCTATTGCTTGCATATCGCCATATTCGAAGCCGAACTGGCTGGTGACGGCAGCAAAACTGCCATCGGGAAAGGGCAGATCGTGCATCAGCACCCCGCCGCGCAGCTTCGTGCCGCGCGGGGCGGGGGGAAGGGTGGTCGCCAGATCGATCCCCACCGGTTTCAGATCGCGCCGCGCGTCCAGCAGGCGCTGCATCACGCGGCCATCGCCCGTCGCCAGATCGAGCACGCGGGCCGCGCGCGGCAATTTCGCCGCAAAACTCGCCCAAGCCTTGGCCTGCACGCGGTCGATCCCAGGGGATGCCGCAGGCAGGCAACCGCCGCCCGATCCGGCAGGGGAGGCGGCATTCTGCGCCCAAAAGGCATTCCACGCAGTGTGGCTGCTATGTTGGTCGTGCTTGGCCATGGTCAGCCCGCCTCGCTTGATGTGACTTCGGGCGTGACATCAAAGGCCACGGTCATCCGGCGCCCCTGCGTAAACGGCCGTGTGCCGTGGTAGAGCGTGCTGGGAAACAGCGCCAGATGCGCTTCGCGCGGGGCGATGACGCGGTGCGGCCCGAGATCGCTCTGCATTTCGGGAGCGGGGCGGCCCAGCTCCAGCCAACCGGCCTGCGGATCACTCTCTCCGCTGGTATCGGGCAGCGCGCAATAGAGCGCAGAGGAGAGGATACCCTGCGGATGGATATGCGCCGCGTGATAATCCCCGCCGCCCGCAAGCCGCACTGACCACGACCCGCTGATGCGCCAGGGTGCATCGCGGAACCGCAGCAGCGGATGGGCGGGATCGGCAGGGGGCAGGTTCGCGCGGTAGTCCTCCAGCGTGGCGCGGATGGCATCGTGCAGAGCGGCGAGTTGCGCCTCCGTCCGGTCAAAGATCCGCCCGCGCGTTTGCGTGCCGCCGCGCAAGCTCTGGCCAAGCGGCATCGCGCTGCCATCGTGCAGCCGGTGGAGCACATCGAGCACAGGCGGCAGAACACTGTCCGCATCGCGCAGCGGCAGCAGCTGGACAAGCCCGTCCTGCCCGTGCAGCCAATCGGCGCGCGGATCGCCGGTCAGCCGCCACAGGATGCCGCGAAAGGCCCAGACGCTGATGCCGAACGGCGCGTGCGCCATCGCGCGGTCGAGCGCTTGTCCGGCGCGGTCATAATCGCCGGTGCGGATGGCGTGGCGGGCCTCGTTGAGCCAGCGTTCCTCGGTATCGATGGCGATTTGCGCGAACAGCTTTTCGGCCAGAGCGTGATCGCCTGCATCGCCCGCATAAATGGCTTCGAGCAGGACAAACCGTTCGTTGTCGGGAAAGTCGCGGCGCGCCTGCGCGATCACGGCGGCGGCCTGTTCGCGGTGATCGAGACCGTGCAATTGCGCCGCCCATTCGGTGCGGATCATCGGATCATCGGGCACGCGCTGCGCGGCATCGGCGTAATGCGCGGTGAAGTCCGCCTCGCCCGCCGCCAGCCGCAATTGGGCGAGGAATTTGAGCGCATCGTGCCACTGCGGAAGTTTTTCCACCAACGCCTCGGCAATCTCCCGCGCCTCGGCGGTGCGCCCTTCGACTTCGAGCGCCTGCGCCTTGCCATACCACTGGAACGGATCGGTATTGTCGCGCAGCAGCGTGGCATCGAAGCGCGCCACCGCATCGGGTTCCCCACGTTCGAGCGCAACCGTGGCACGGCCTTGCAGCGCGCGCGGCCGCTGCGGCTCGATCCGCAGCGCGCGGTCATACCAATGCGCCGCCGCCGCCAGATCGCCCGCACCGCGCTCGGCAAAAGCGCGGGTGGAGCAATAGGCGGCGCTGTCCTTGGCGGCGCTTTCCACCGCGCGCAGCGATCGGAGCGCCGCGCCAAACCTGCCCGCCGAACTCAGCGCAATCGCGCAGTCGATAGTGAACGCGGTGTTTTCCGGCGCCAGCGTGCTCGCCTTGCCGAACCAATCCGCCGCGCTGGCCGCATCGCCGCCGTCGAGGTGCCATTTTCCCAGCGCGTGATTGAGCCCGGCCTCGTTTGGATGCTCGGTAATTCCCTGCTCCAGCAGCGCCCGCGCGCCGTCACGATTTCCCGTCCGCAGTGCCCCCTGCGCGCGGATAAACCAGTTACGCGCTGCCGTTTTCATCGATCACGCAGCCAGCCATTGATCGCATAGCGGCCCCTCGGCGCGAAGGGCGGGACGTAGCTCACAGCGTGATCCTGCGGCACGAGGAACATATTCAACGTGTTGAAACGCGGGCGGAACCCGGTCTCCACATTGCCGTGCTTGTCGTAGAACAGCAGATAGCCGCCCCAGTCGGGATGCCAGTCATCGATGGTGAGGTTGAGCACATAGGCGATGCGCCAGCCCTCGGCGACATGGCTGTCATTGTGCCGGCCAAGGAAATGCTGCGCGGCATAGCAGGCGAAATGCGCATCAGCGCGCAGCAAATCGGGCAGGCCGGTGACTTCGCGCATAAAGCCCAGAAACGGCTCTGCATTGAGATGTTCGAGCAGGATTTCGATGGTGCCTGTGGTGTCCCAGCCCTTCTGGATCGCTTCCACCAGCGAATAGCGCAGCGAGCGATAGGCGTAATCCCCGCGCGCCGCCGCGGCGTCGGTCGCCTTGGCCAGTTCCATCGCTTCCTGCGCCAGCACCGGATCGCGCAGATCGGCCGCGCTGAAGCCGCGCCCCTTGGCATTCGCGCCCGCCTGCATTCCCATGCCCCACGGCACCTGCGTGTGCATGATATCCCGCAGCTCTCGCGCGGTCTCCTCAGTCAACACATCGCGGATTTGCAGCCGCTTGCGGACGGCAAACTCTGCCGCCAGTGCAGCGCGATCCAGCTGCGGGTTCAGTTCGAAAAGCGCTTTCGCCATAAGCGGCGCTATAGGAAAGCCTTGCCGCGCGCGCCAGCCCTGTGCGATTTGCGCCGCGCTGTGTCGCACTTCACTTGGCGTTCAGCCGATCGCTGGCTATAGGCGAGGGCATGACGCTCAACACTTCCCTTCGCGGCGCGCTCGCTGCCGCCACCTGCGCACTTGCTTTGACCGGTTGCGGCGGCGGCCAATCGACCGAGAATGCCGACCTTGCCTATGTCGCCCGCGATGTCGAATCGCTGTATATGGCGGCGCGCGAACGGCTCGATGCCGGCAATCTGACGCTGGCGGCGGCTTTGTTTGACGAGGTGGAGCGCCAGCACCCCTATTCGCCCTGGGCCCGCCGCGCGCAGCTGATGAGCGCGTTTTCCTATTACGCCGCGCGCGATTACAACGCCTCGATCAGCTCGGCGACGCGATTCCTCTCGATCCACCCAGGCAATGCCGACGCGCCCTATGCCTATTATCTGATCGCGCTGTGTTATTACGAGCAGATCAGCGATGTGGAGCGCGATCAGGCGATCACGCGGCAGGCCCTGCAGGCGTTGAACGAGGTTGTCCGCCGCTATCCCGAAAGCCCCTATGCCGCCGATGCGCGGATCAAGATCGATCTGGTGAACGATCACTTGGCGGGCAAGGAAATGGAAATCGGGCGGTTTTACGAACGGACGGGCCAATGGCTCGCCGCGCAACTGCGCTTCCAGAACGTGATCGACGATTATCCCACCACCAGCCACGCGCCCGAGGCGCTGTTCCGTCTGGTGGAAACCAGCCTTGCCGTGGGCATTCCCGAAGAAGCGCAGCGTTACGCGGCTGTGCTGGGGGCCAACTATCCGGGCAATGAATGGTACGAGCGTGCCTACGCACTTATGGAAGAGCACCAGCCGGAACGGCTGCGCTAAGCGGGATTTCAGGCGAGCGCCGCCTGCGAACGGTTGGCGTCGAGCAATTGCGCCAGCTCGGGCAGATGCAGCGCCTCCGCAAAGCGCACATTGGCGCGGCCGCCGAAGGTTGAATGCACCAAGGCCGGCAATTTGCGCCCGCACGGGGTTTGCACCGTGATTGAGTCGCCCGCAGCATAGGTGCCCGGTTGCAGCTGGCTGATCCGCGCAGATTCCTGCGTCAGCTCGATCAGCAGACCGGCCATTGTCCCTTGAATTTCATGCTGAAGTTCAACCGGCGCGCTCATCGCATAGCGGCGCAAGGCTCCTGCGAGCGGTGTAGACATTCGCGACCTCTTTTCGTCCCCGTCCCCCGGCTTCCTCACCGTGGTTATCCACAGGTTAACGCATCGCCCGATTCGAGTCGAATCGCAATTGCGGGCGCTCGCGCGTTGCGCGGAGTGTGGCAGCGTCGTATTGACCCAAAGCCGCCATGCTGACCTCGCTCTCCATCCGCAATATCGTGCTTATCGAAGCGCTCGATCTGTCCTTCGGGCAGGGGCTGGGCGTGCTGACGGGGGAGACGGGGGCGGGCAAGTCGATCCTGCTCGATGCGCTCGGCTTGGTGCTGGGCGCGCGCGCCGATAGCGGGCTAGTGCGCGCGGGCGAGGAGCAGGCGAGCGTGGCCGCGACTTTCGAATTTGCCGCCATGCCGGGCGGGATTGCCGAGGCGCTGGCCGAAGCCGAGGTCGATCTCGAACCGGGCGAACCGCTCATCATCCGCCGCCGGGTGAAGGCCGATGGCGGTTCCAAGGCGTTTGTGAACGACCAGCCCGTCGGCGTCGCCTTGCTCCGGCAATTGGCGGGCGCGCTGGTGGAATTGCACGGCCAGCACGATGATCGTGGTCTGGTGAACCCCAAGGGCCACCGCGACCTGCTCGACCGCTATGCGGCGGCGGATGTCGCGGCGGTGTCTTCCGCATGGCAGACGTGGCACGGCGCGCGGCGCGAGTTGGATGAAGTGCGCGCAGGCATTGCGCAGGCGAAGGCCGATCAGGATTTGCTGCTCGCGCATCTGGCCGAGCTATCCGCCATCGAACCGCAAGCGGGCGAGGAGGAGACGCTGGCGGGCGCGCGCAGCGATATGCAGAAGGGCGAGAAGCTGGCGGGCGATCTGGAGGAGCTGCGGCTCGTCTGGGACGGCTCCGACGCGCCATTGGCACGATTGCGCTCGGCGGCGCGCAAGCTAGACCGGATTGCACCCGAACATCCGCTGCTGGCCGAGGCATTGGCGGCGCTCGACCGCGCGGTGATCGAAGCGGGCGAGGCGGAGGAAAAGCTGGAAGCCGCGGCGGAGGCGCTGACGCATGACCCGCTCGAACTCGACCGCATCGAGACGCGATTGTTCGAACTGCGGGCCTTGGCGAGGAAGCATGGGTGCCAGGTCGATGATCTGCCCGAAGTGATGCGATCCTTGCGTGCCAAGCTCGACGCGATCGAACAGGGCGATGCCGATCTGGCGGATTTGGAGAAAGCGGCGGCGACGGCTGGCGCGGCCTATCGTAAGGCGGCAGAGGCCTTGCACGCCGCGCGCGTGAAAGCGGGCGCGCTGCTCGACAAGGCGGTGGCGGCGGAACTCGCACCGTTGAAGCTGGACGCGGCGCGGTTCCAGACATCGGTGAGTGTTTTGGACGAAGACCGGTGGGGGCCGAGCGGGATGGACGCGGTGGAATTCCTCATCGCGACCAATCCCGGCGCGGACTTCGCACCCTTGAACAAAATTGCCTCAGGCGGCGAACTCTCCCGCTTCATCCTCGCGCTGAAAGTGGCGCTGGCCGAACAGGGCGGGGCGGCAACGGTGATTTTCGACGAGATCGACCGCGGCGTGGGCGGCGCGGTGGCGAGTGCCATCGGTGAACGCTTGGCGCGGCTGGCGGATGGCGGGCAGTTGCTCGCCGTCACGCACTCGCCGCAAGTGGCTGCACGCGGGCGCACGCATTACCTGATCGCCAAGGCTTCGAGCGGGACGGTGACGAAGACTTCGGTCGCAAGGCTGGATGCCGAAGGCAGGCAGGAAGAAATCGCGCGGATGCTGTCCGGTGCCGAAGTGACACCGGAAGCGCGTGCGCAAGCGGATCGGTTGCTGGAGGGGGTTTGATGAGTCGAGGTATCAAGTCCCATGGACTGGATTGGTTCTTCGCCATCGCGCTCATCGGACTGGTTTGTGGCCTCTACCTCGCGGCCCCTTGCACAACCTTCGATCCTTTTTTTGTCGAGCCCAATCCGTTTTTTGCGTATGCTTGGCCCCTAAGCGTTCCCCTCATCATTGTATGGGCAATGGTCGGCAGGAGGGTTGTTAATGGCAAGCTACGTCTTGCCGGTTGGATTATGCTGTTCTTATTTGTTCTGGCCGGATGGTTTTTCGGCTTCGTCGAAACCTACATCTGGTGGCACAGCAACAAAGCCAGCGGGGCCCCTTGGCCGGAGTTTTGTTAATGCCTGAGTCATCCGAAGCCGAAGCCGCGAATGAGCTGATGCGGCTTGCGCGGGAGATCGCGAAGCATAACCGGCTCTACCACGCCGAGGATTCGCCCGAGATTTCCGACGCGGATTATGACGCGCTCGTCCGTCGCAATGCCGAGCTGGAGGCCGCGTTCCCGCACCTGGTGCGCGAGGATTCGCCTTCGCGGCAGGTCGGTGCGGAGATTGCTGCCTCGCCGCTTTCCAAGGTGACGCACGAGGTTCGTATGATGAGCCTCGACAACGCCTTCTCGGACGAGGAAGTGCGCGAATTCACCGCCCGCGTGCGCCGCTTCCTCTCGCTGCCCGAAAGCGAGCCGGTCGCCTTCACCGCCGAGGACAAGATCGACGGCCTCTCCTGCTCGCTGCGGTATGAAAAGGGAGAACTGGTGCTCGCCGCCACGCGCGGGGACGGGCAGGAGGGCGAGAACGTCACTGCCAACGTCCGCCACATTGCAGATATTCCGGAGCGGCTGGCGGGCGGCAATGTGCCCGAGGTGTTCGAGATTCGCGGCGAGGTCTACATGGCCAAGAGCGATTTCGCCGCGCTCAACGCCGCGCAGGAGGCGGCAGGGGGCAAGCTGTTCGCCAATCCGCGCAATGCCGCCGCCGGATCGCTGAGGCAGAAGGATGCGAGCGTCACCGCTGTCCGCCCGCTGCGGTTCTGGGCGCATGGCTGGGGCGCGGCCTCCGAAGTGCCGGGCGAGACCCAGTATGACGTGATGCGGATGATCGAGGAGTGGGGCGTGCCGGTCTCCCCGCTGTTCGTCCGCGCGCATTCGGCGGAGGAGATGCTGGCGCATTACCGCGAGATCGAGCGCCGCCGCGCGGACCTGCCCTATGATATCGACGGCGTCGTCTACAAGGTCGACCGGATCGATTACCAGCAGCGCATGGGCTTCGTCGCCAAGGCGCCGCGCTGGGCGCTGGCGCACAAGTTCCCGGCGGAAAAGGCACAGACCACGCTGGAAGCGATCGACATCCAGATCGGGCGCACGGGCAAGCTGACTCCGGTCGGGCGGCTGACGCCGGTCACCGTGGGCGGCGTTACCGTCACCAATGTCACGCTGCACAATCGCGACGAAATCGCCCGGCTCTGCGTGCGTCCGGGGGACCGGGTGGTGGTGCAGCGCGCGGGCGACGTGATCCCGCAGGTGGTCGAGAACCTTACCCGCGACGAGGACCGGCCCGCCTTCGCGTTCCCCGCCGAATGCCCCGAATGCGGCAGCGAGGCGGTGGCGGAGGAGGGCGAGGTCGATGTCCGCTGCACCGGCGGCCTTATCTGCCCCGCCCAGCGCACCGAGCGCCTCAAACACTTCGTCAGCCGCGCCGCGCTCGATATCGAGGGGCTGGGGGAGAAGACCATTGACCAGTTCTTCGCGCTCGGCTGGCTGGAAAGCCCCGCCGACATCTTCCGCCTGAGAGACCGCGAGGCGGAGATTCTCGCGCTGGAGGGGTGGAAGGAAAAGTCGGTGCAGAACCTGCTCGCCAGCATCGAGGCGAAGCGCGGCCCCGATGCTGCAAGGCTGCTGTTCGGGCTCGGCATCCGCCATGTCGGCGCGGTGACGGCGCGGGATTTGATGAAGCATTTCCACACACTTGAAGAAGTACGCTGTGTTTCGATGACAGCGAACGCGGAGCATTTTCCAACCACCGAGAGCTATTCCGAAGATGAGATACGCGATGCTGCCATCTCCATGTTCTCGATTGACGGAATTGGTGGTGCGGTTGTTCAAGCGTTGGGAGCCTTTTTCCACGAGGAACACAATCGCGCCGTGTGGGACGATCTGCTCTCCGAAGTCTCCCCGCCGCGCTACGAGGTCGAAACGCTCGACAGTCCGGTAGCGGGCAAAACCGTCGTCTTCACCGGCAAGCTCGAAACCATGAGCCGCGACGAAGCCAAGGCGCAGGCCGAACGGCTGGGCGCGAAGGCCTCCGGCTCGGTCAGCGCGAAGACCGACCTGCTGGTCGCCGGGCCGGGCGCGGGCAGCAAGCTGAAGAAAGCGGCAGAACTCGGCATCGAAGTGATCGACGAAGCGGGCTGGGCCGCGATTGTGGCGGCGGCGGGATAATTTTTTTCGCGGGTGCTGTCGAATTGACGCTTCCCGCAACGTCTCTCCTGTGAAACCACGCCAGAACGGTGCGGTCGAAGACGGAGAAACGTGATGCAATATATGCTGATGATCCATGAGGATGAGAGCGCCTATGCCGGTGCCGGGGGCGAGGCGCTGATGGCCGAAACGATTGGCAAGCACATGGCCTTTGCCGAAAGCCTTGCCAAAGCCGGCATCGCCATGTCGGGCAACCGGCTGCATCCGGCGGGGACTGCAACCACGATCCGCTGGAACCACGGCGAACACGCGCTGCACGATGGCCCCTTTGCCGAAACGGTGGAGGAACTCGGCGGCTATTACATCATCAACGTCGCCGATCTCGACACAGCGATTGCGTGGGCGAAGCAAATCCCGATCCCCGGCAAGGGCGCGATTGAAGTGCGTCCGGTGTGGGACATGGAATGAGCGGAGCGCGGTCCCGCCTTGCGGACCGCATTGCCGGCGCGCGGCCGCGTGTCGTTGCGGCACTGGCTGCGCGCTGGCGCGATCTTGATCTGGCGGAGGATGCCTTCGGCGCGGCGTGTGAGGCGCTGCTGTTGCACGGCGGCGAGGACGTTCGCGATCCCGCCGCCTGGCTGTATCGCGCGGCCCTGCGCAAGGCGATTGATGCCAAGCGCAAAGCGGGACGGGATGCGCGCATCGGAGAAGCGGCGATGACGATGGGCGACACGCATACGGTGCTGGCCATGCCCGAACCGATCTCGGACGAGCGTTTGCGGCTGCTGTTCGTCTGCTGCCATCCGGCGCTGGCGCCTGACGCGCGCGTCGCCTTGGCGTTGCGAGTCGTCTGCGGTGTCAGCACGGAACATATCGCGCGCGCCTTTGCAGTGCCCGTTCCCACGATGCTGCAGCGCATTACCCGCGCCAAAGCCAAGATCGCCAAGGCGAAAATTCCCTTCGAACTGCCGCCACGCCGCGAATGGCCGGAGCGCGCCGCATCGGTGCTCGGCGCGCTCGAAGTCAGTTTTACGCAGGTTTACGAGGAGCATAGCGAGGCCGGACAAAGCGAAATTGCTGATGATGTTGTGCGGCTGGCGAAAATGCTGGTCGAGCTGCTGCCCGATCATGCCGAGGCCAAGGGCTTTGCCGCGCTAGTCCTGCTCGCAGGCTCCCGCCTCCGGGCGCGGCACGATGATGAAGGGGCGATGGTGCCGCTGTCGCAGCAGGATCCGGCGCTTTGGGATTCTGCGATGATCGAGGAAGGGCGGGTGCTGCTGGATGAGGCCGCGGCGCTAGCGGATCCGGGGCCGTATCAATTGCTGGCGGCCATCCATCTCACCCATGCGCGGCGCTTGTATGATGGCACTGTCGATGCGCGGGCGGTCGCTACCCTCTATGCGGGGCTAACGGTGCTGCGCCCGGGGCCGATTGTGGCGATCAATCACGCGCTTGCCTTGGCCGAGCTGGAGGGGCCGGTGGCCGGTCTTGCGGCGTTGGACGCTGTTGGCGCCGACACGCTGGCAAACCATCGGCCGCTCTGCGTCGCGCGGGCGCGCTTGCTCGAACGTCTCGGACGCGAGCGCGAAGCGGCAGCAATGCTCGACCGGGCGCTGGCCACCGCGCCGCCCGCGGCCGAGCGGCTTTACCTTTTGAAGTGGTGTTCCCGCTTGGCTGCGCAGGGCTGATCCACAAACCCGCCGCTTACTCGCCTTCGGGCACCGGAATCCACTTGGTCACGCCGCCCGCCAGCGGAGTCCAGAAACCCATCGGGATGCCCGCATCGGTTAGCCGTTCGCCCACCCATTCGTTGCAGGTGTTGCCCATCGAATATTCGCCCAAGGCTTCGTAATAGGCATCATCGGCATAGGTGCCGGTGAGGATTTCGCGCTCGCCTGCGGCAATAACCGGCAGGTCTTCCTCGATACTGGCGACGAGCCGCGCATATTGGTCCTCGCTGATGCGCAGCGGGCGGTAATTGCTGCTGGGAGCAGGGCGCAAATAGCGGCTGACGCGGACCAGCGGGTCGCCGCCGACGGTGGCGATGCGCAGTGCGGTCGCCGCTTCCAGATCGCCCCAGGTCGGCACGTTCAGGAACACCTCGCGCTCGCCATAGCCGATGGCGATATGCGTGGGCGCTTCGCCGCCGGGCAGCGGGTGCGCGGCGCTGGGAAAGGTCTCGCGCCAGTCCTTCTGCGCGTTGACCACCGGCACCACGATGCCGGTATGCGTGCCATTGGTTTCGATGAGGATTTCCACCCCGCTCGCGGGCTCTTCCCATCCGGCATTTTGCGGGATCGAACTGCCGACCAGCGCGGCGACAGGGTAACCGACCAGCACCATGGCGAGCATGGCGACGATGCTGAGCGAGACATGGATGATGCGCTGCTTCATCGGGAGCCCTTATCCTGTGAACCGCGCCCGGAGCCAGAGGATGCTCCAGTCGCCGCCTGTCAGCCGCGCTTGCAGGCGGAACCCTGCGCGGCGGTAGGCGGCGCGCACTTGGGGTTCCTGCGTGGTGAGCAGGCCCGAAAGGAGGATGTTGCCGCGTGGGGTGACGGCGCTGGCAAAATCCTGCGCCATTTCGATCAGCGGCCCGGCAAGGATATTGGCGATCAGCAGATCGAACGGCGCGGCGGCTTCGAGGTGCGGATCGTCCATCCCGTCTGCCACCACCATGCTGCACTGGCCGGGGCCGTTGCCGATGGCGACGCCGTTGCGCAGCGCATTGTCGATCACTGCGGGCTCGCACACCGGATCAATGTCGCTCGCGGTGACGACCGCGCGCGGCCACAGATCGAGCGCCGCAAAAGCGAGCAGGCCGGTGCCCGTGCCGATATCGGCGATATGGCGCGGGACGAGGCCTTGGGCGCGCATTGTGTCGAGCATGACGAGGCAACCGGCGGTTGTTTCATGGTGCCCAGTGCCGAAGGCCTGCGCGGCGGGGATGCAGAAATTGGTGACGCCTGCATCGGGCGAGGGGGCGTGTTCGGGCGTGTGGACGAAGAAACGGCCCGCGCGGATCGGCTCGACCCCGCGCTGGCTTTCGCTCACCCAATCGGTTTCGGGGAGCGCCTCGGCAGTGAGTTTGGGCGGATCATCGCCGAACAGCGCCGCCACCGCCTTGCGCTGCTTCGTCGTAGGCTTGGCGGCAAGATAGGCGTCGAGCTGCCACACATCGGGCGCGTCGGGAGCCGTCTCGAACGCAGCGAGGGTGATCGCATCGTCCCAGTCAAACGCCTCGTCTCGCGCATCAAGCGCGGCTTCGATGCGGGCTTTGGAGGCGATGGCGGAGAGTTTGTGGTTCACTGCGCGGCCCCGGCTTCCTCGGCCAGCCGGCGCGAGAGGCGGGTGTCCATCAGTTCGGCATATTCGGCGCAGTTCATGCCACTGGTCAGGTCGCCCGCAAGCAGCTTGTCACGCATCCCGCTGGAGGACGGGTGGGGGGTGAGCAGGATATCGCAATCGAGCTCCATCAGCCGGGCAAGGCCATCACGGAACGCCTCGACATAATCGGGATGATCGGAGAAGCGGTAATCGTCCGAGGATATCGCGGAGAGGCTGTCGGCGTAGACGATGGTCAAGCATTCGCCTTCGTCATTGCAGCTTTCCCATTGCCAAGTCAAAGCGCCGGGCGTGTGGCCGGGTGTTACGATCGGATTAAATGAAATGCTGGTCCCAGATGGCACTTCGGTAACAGTAACCGGCCCTTCGCCAGCTGTCCCTTGCACTCGCTGCGCCGACGCCATTGGCTGGTGGATTCCATGTTGCGGGTCGTCTTCCGATGAGAAACCGGTTGTGAGAACTTCGACCGCAGGATGGCCAGTTACCACATATTGGACGAACCCCTCGGCCTGCATCGATGCGAGGCCGCCGACATGATCGAAATGCTCATGGCTCACTAGAATCGCTTCAATTCTGCTAGGGCGAAAACCGAGTGCCCGAATATTTGCGATAACCGACGCGGAACTCTCTGCCGTTCCTGTGTCAAGCAGCACCAATTGGTCGCCGTTCGCGACAAGCAGGACAGCAATTCCGCAGGTGCCTACATAATAGGTGTTGCCATGCACACGGAACGGCGGCCCCGGCTTGTCCCACTCGCCCCAGTCTTCGCAGGCCTCTGTCCATGTCGCGAAGGGATCGGGATCGGGCTGGGGTGCAGGGGTTTGCGCGGCAACGCAGGATGAGAGGAAAAGCGGCGCGAGGGCGGCCAGCAAGTATTTAACGGACAAAGCTCGCTCCATTCGCGTCAATTACCGCGCCCGTCATGCTCGCCGGTGCATCGAGCGCGCAGAAAGTGGCGATCTGCGCGATTTCTTCCGGCTCGGCCACGCGGCCCAGCGGGATGTCGGCGAGGAGGCCGTCGCCGCCCCGGCTCGCCAGATAATCGCCCGCCATGCTGGTATCGGTGAAACCCGGGGTGATGGCGAAGCTCAAAATGCCCTCTGCGGCATAGGCGCGGGCGATGGTTTTGTGCATCGCCACCATGCCGCCCTTCGCCGCAGCATAGTGCCAATGCGCAGGACTATCCCCGCGATAGGCGGCGCGGCTGGCGATATGGACGATGCGGCCTGCGCATTTGCGCTCCTGCCAGTGGCGCACGGCAAAGCGGCTGAGTTGCGCGGCGCTGGTGAGGTTGATGCGCATCGTATCCTCCCACCGGTCGAGCCATTCGATATCGCTCGCATGCATCGGGCTTTGTTCGAACAGTCCGGCATTGTTGATGAGCACGTCAATCCGCCCGTCCAGCCGCTCCAGCGCCTCCTGCCACAGCATTTGCGGCGCGGAAGGTTCGGCAAAGTCGGCGGCAATCGTGTCGGCATTCACGGGCCGGGTGGCGTGACCGATCACCGTCGCCCCGCGCTCGCGCAGGGTGCGGGCGATAGCAAGGCCGATGCCGCGCGATGTGCCGGTGACAAGGATATGGGTCATGGGAAAAACCCATAGCGTGCAGGCGGGTAGCGGGGAAGGGGCCAGTGGTACCATCCCAATTGCGCACACTTAGACCAAAGGTGGCGCTTGTCTCATGCGGGTGATGCGCTAAGTGGGCACCGACAGTCGATTCAACGGGACGGACAATGGCAAACAGGCCGCTTTCACCACACCTTTCGATCTGGAAATGGGGGCCGCATATGGCGGTTTCCATCCTCCACCGCGTCACTGGAGACGGCATGGCTCTGGTCGGCCTGTTCGTCCTGCTGTGGTGGCTGGGCGCTTTGGCGAGCGGGCCGGACTATTACGCTTGGTTCGCGGGGCACGCAGGCAGCTGGTACGGCACCGTGGTGCTGGTCGGGCTGACCTGGGCCTTCTTCAACCATGCTTCGAGCGGCATCCGCCACTTCGTCCTCGATACCGGCGCTGGGTACGAGCTGGATGCCAACCGCAACTGGTCTTGGGTCTCGATGCTGCTGCCGATCGTGCTGACGGGCGCCCTTTGGGCCTTCATCCTGCTTCGCTGAGGAATTGTAATGGGTAACGGAACTTCCATCGGCCGCGTGCGCGGTCTCGGCTCGGCCCACGACGGCGCGCATCACTGGCTGGTGCAGCGTTTCACCGCGGTCGGCAACCTTGTCACCGTGCTGTTCCTCGGCATTTCGCTGGTGATGCTGCCCGATCTCGATCACGCCACGGTGACCGGCTGGATTAGCGAGCCGATCCCCGCCTTTATGCTAGCGCTGCTCGTCATCACCACCTTCTGGCATGCGCGGCTTGGGCTGCAAGTGCTGATCGAGGATTATGTCCACGAAGCGGGCAGCAAGTTTGCCGCGCTGCTCGTTCTCAACCTTCTTACCTTCGCAGGGGCCGGGTTCGGCCTGTTCTGCATTGCGCGCCTGTCGCTGGGCGCAGGAGCTGCCTGATGGCCCGCAACGCCACTTACGAAATCAACGGACGCGCTTACCCGATTACCGACCACACCTATGATGTGGTGGTGGTGGGCGCGGGCGGATCCGGCCTGCGCGCCACGATGGGCGCGGCGGAAGCCGGCCTGCGGACGGCGAACATCTCCAAGGTCTTCCCGACGCGTTCGCATACCGTGGCCGCACAAGGCGGGATCGCGGCGAGCCTTGGCAACAACACGCCCGATCACTGGTCTTGGCATATGTATGACACGGTGAAGGGTGCCGACTGGCTGGGCGATCAGGACGCGATCGAATATCTGGCGCGCGAAGCTCCGCAGGCGGTGTATGAGCTGGAACACGCCGGTGTTCCCTTTTCGCGCAACGAAGACGGCACGATCTACCAGCGCCCGTTTGGCGGCCATATGCAGAATATGGGCGAAGGCCCGCCGGTGCAGCGCACCTGCGCCGCGGCTGACCGCACGGGGCACGCCATGCTCCACGCGCTGTATCAGCAGAGCCTCAAATACTCGGCCGATTTCTACATCGAATATTTCGCCATTGACCTGATTATGACGGGCGAAGGCGCGAACCGCCGTTGCGTCGGCGTGATCGCCATGTGTTTGGATGACGGGACGATCCACCGCTTCCGCAGCCACGGCGTGGTGCTGGCGACGGGCGGCTATGGCCGTTGCTACTACACCGCGACGTCTGCACACACCTGCACCGGCGATGGCGGCGGGATGGTGCTCCGCGCAGGCCTGCCCTTGCAGGACATGGAATTCGTGCAGTTCCACCCCACCGGAATTTACGGCGCGGGCGTGCTGATTACCGAAGGCGCGCGCGGCGAGGGCGGGTATCTCACCAACTCAGAAGGCGAGCGGTTCATGGAACGCTATGCCCCCTCGGCCAAGGATCTGGCGAGCCGCGACGTCGTCTCCCGCTCGATGGCGCTTGAAATGCGCGAAGGGCGCGGGGTGGGGCCGAATGGTGACCACATCTACCTCCACCTCGACCATATCGACCCGAAGGTGCTGGCCGAGCGGCTGCCCGGTATCACCGAAAGCGGCAAGATCTTCGCCGGCGTCGATCTGACCCGCGAACCGCTGCCGGTGACCCCGACAGTGCATTACAATATGGGCGGCATCCCCTGTAACTATCACGGCGAAGTCGTGACCATCGGGCCGGACGGAAATCCCGACCATGTGGTGCCCGGCCTGTTCGCAGTGGGCGAGGCGGCCTGCGTTTCGGTGCACGGCGCGAACCGCCTCGGCTCGAACTCGCTGATCGACCTCGTGGTGTTTGGCCGCGCAACCGGCTTCCGCCTGAAAGAGCTGATCAAGCCCGGCGCGGCGCATGACGAATTGCCCGCCGACAGCGCGGATATGGCGCTCACCCGTCTCGACCATTTCCGCCACGCCGATGGCGGCTCGCCCACGGCGGAGCTGCGCAAGGAAATGCAGCAGACGATGCAAAAGCACGCCGCCGTGTTCCGCGACAGCGCGCTGATGGGTGAAGGCGTTAGCAAGCTGGCCGAGACTAACAAGCGGCTGGAGGACGTGAAAGTCCACGACCGCTCGCTCATCTGGAACAGCGATCTGATCGAGACGCTGGAGCTCGACAATCTGATGGCGCAGGCGGTGGTGACGATGTCCTCGGCCGAAAACCGCAAGGAAAGCCGCGGCGCGCACGCGCATGAAGACTTCCCCGAGCGCGACGATGCCGGTTGGATGAAGCACACCGTGGCCTGGTTCAAAGGCTGGGGCGGATCAGGCGGCGATGTAAAGATCGACTACCGCCCGGTGCACGAATACACGCTGACCGACGACGCGGAGTATATCAAGCCGAAGAAGCGGGTGTATTGATGGGCGTAAAGGTCAGCTACCTAGATGGTCCGCCGCTAGAGTATCGCGGATCAATTGATACCGATGTTGCGGTTCGCATCTTCGGTTTTAATGAGGACGGGACTGTCGACCTACAATTGAACCTCTCAGTGCCAGAGGCCAAACCAGATGACCCCGAACCGTCGCCTGCGCAAATCGAATCGGTGCAGCGATTCTTTCCTCATGTTCCGGCAACGATATCATCAAGACAGGCGCACGCAATCCTATGCTACCGCGACTATGCCCGAGCAGTAGCCGACGAGGTCGCACCCTACATGGAGTTCTCTCGCAAGGGAGTTTTAATCCAGATAATCGCCACCTTAGTCTCTCACGATGAACGGATCGCAAAGGATGTGCGGAGTTGGGCAGAGCGTCGGTTTATCCAACATAGCGGCGATCCTCGCATAAAAACCACAAAACATTTTAAGAATTTAGCCAGCATCTGTGCTCAAGTTGTGAAAGATATAGCTCTCTGATACCTAAAGAACAGTTTGTTTGAATTATCGATCAAGATCATCCGGCACATCATCGCGCTCGTGCACGATCCGCACTACGATCAGTTGAGAGTCATTCGTCCGGTAAATGATCCGGTGCGATCCGCTTTTCAGCTTCCGGTATTCGGGCGACAGTCCGTAAACCGCGCTGCCAATGCCGGGAAACTCCGCTGCAAATTCGATCTGGCTGCGGATATCGGCGAGATATTTCTTGGCTTGGGTCTGGCCCCACTCTGCAATCGTATAGTCCGCGATTTCTTCCAGCTTCGTATGAACATGCGGCGTGTAAACGATTTCAAGCATCGGGGAATTTGCGCGCCATGAACCCGTCCCAGTCGAACGGCACAGGTTCGCCGCTTTCCTCACCCTCGCGGACAAGCTGGCGCAGTCGCTCGACCTTGGTGTCCTGTGCTTCAGCACGGCGCATCGCATCGCGGATCACTTCGCTGATCGATCCAAACTCGCCAGAAGCGACCTTGCGGCGGGCATATTCTTCGTAGTGCTCGCCGAGCGATATCGAGGTGTTTTTTCCCATGGCTTGGCCGTATACCAAAAATTGGTAACTGCAGCAAGCAGTGCAGCAGCCTTCATTTTCTGGCATTCCACTTCGGCACCTGCGATCCCCGCCAGCTCCATTTGGACACCACCCACTTGCCCCTAACCCTCTCCTTCGCGCTCACCACCTTGTTGATCGAGCTGACGCCCGGGCCGAACATGGTCTGGCTGGCTTTGCTCAGCGCGCGTGAGGGGTTGCGGGCGGGGTTGGCGGCGGCGCTTGGCATCCTCTGCGGCCTGACTGTGTTGATGATCGCGGTCGTGCTGGGGTTTGCGCGGCTTGTCGCGGAATGTCCGGCGCTCGGCCAAGCCATGGGTTTTGTGGGAGTCGCCTTCATGGTCTGGCTCGCCTGGGATGCCTGGCGAGAGAGCAATACGGGTAGTTGGGAGGCGGCAAACGACCAGTCGGGCGAGCAGAAGGCCTTCCGGCGGGGTTTCCTGATCAATCTGCTCAACGCCAAGGCTGCGCTGTTCTTTCTCACCGTGTTTCCGAATTTCATCGATGATGCGCACACGCCTGCGCCGCAGTATCTAGTGCTGGGGCTGATCTATCTTGCGATTGCCACTGCCATCCATATCGCACTGGCCTTTGGCGGCGAGACGCTTGGCGCGTATATCAGGCACAAGGCCAACAGCGTCACGGTGCGCGCCGGATCGGCACTGGCCTTGCTCGCCGCCGCTGCCTGGATGGCGAGCAAGGCGTTTTAGGACGTGGTAGCCATTTCCGGTTCATTCCGGGCGCGTTAGCCTGCGAAAAGGTATGAAACCCGCCATCCTCCGCCTCCTTTGGTTCGTCTGCCTGTGCGCAATCCTGTACTTCGCGCTTGCGCCTGCCAGCGCCGGAGGGCTGGGCGGTGCGTCCTATCACGGGGTGGCCTTCTTCATCCTCGGCCTGTTGACGCCCGCCGCTTTCCCGAAGGGCAATCTTGTCCTTGTCTGGCTGGTGCTGCTGGCGCTGGGCGGATGTATCGAGGCGGCGCAGGGCGCGCTCGCCACGAACCGCATTCCCTCGTGGGACGATTTTCTCACCGATGCCATCGCTGCCAGTGTGGGAGTGCTCTATTACAAGCTGTGGACGGTGCTGCGCCGCCCCGCCGCACCCGATGCTAAGGCCTCCGCCGATGATGCTCCGGCGAACCCGTAACACCGCGCAACATTCGCGGCTTTGCGGTTGCGAAAGCGCGGCAATGGCCGTAGTCGAACCGGCATAGGCAAGCGCGCCAGACACACGAGGATTTTGCTTTGACCCGTTTCCGCATGATGTTCGCCGCCGCCATGGCGCTTGTGCTCGCCGCCTGTGCCACCACCACGCCGCCGCTGGGCGGTGCGCCGGGGGTCGAGGTTTCCGATACAGCCACTTTGCCGGCGCCCACTTTCGAAGATTTCGGGCCGGAACCCGATGAAGGTCTGATCCGCCCTCTCGATGTGATCCAGGTTGACGTGTTCGGGATCGAGGAGCTGTCGCGCGTGGTGCGAGTCGGCACCAATGGCACGTTCGATTATCCGCTGATCGGCAGCGTGGAGGCATCGGGGCTGACCACGGACGAGCTTTCCTACCAGCTCGAAAACCGTCTCCGCGACACCTATGTCCGTAACCCCGATGTGACCTCGCAGATCACCGCGCGCAACGAACAATTCTTCACCATCGGCGGCGAGATTGACCGGCCGGGGCGTTTCCCCATCACCTCCACCGTTACGCTGATGGAAGCGGTCGCGATTGGTGGCGGGTTTGACGAATATGCCAACCAGTCCGAAGTGCTGGTGTTCCGCACGGTTGAGGGCCAACGCTACATCGGCGTGTACAATCTGCAAGGCATCCAGCGCGGCAATTATCCCGATCCGGTGATCTATCCGCGCGATATCGTGATGGTCGGCGATTCCCCCAGCCGTCGCCGTCTGGACACGATCCTGGCTCTGGTGCCGACGATCATCCAGCCGCTGATCCTGCTGGAGCGCGTCGCCAACTGATCGGCGACCGCGCGCCGGTTACCTGTCGTTCTTCGCAAAGTCCTCAGTAACCCCACACTTATGGGAGTGTGGGCGCGCATCCTTGCGCGCTAGGGATTGCATGGCGGCTACATCCATTCACTTGAAATTCAGTTCGTCGCTCACAATGCACGGTTCATCGTGAAACAGGAGGAGTTACGACAATGGCCAAATCACGAAGTCCGGGAATGAAATTGCTGCTGACAGCAGTGATTGCGGGGGTGCTGATCGTTCCGCTGATGATGGTTTACGCGCTGGTCTGGGATCGCCAGAGCCAGTCCGAAACCGCGCAGGCGCAGATCACGGCGGGCTGGGGCGGCCCGCAAACGGTGACCGGGCCGCTGCTCGTCATCCCCTACACAGCAACCGAAAACAGCAGCGAGACGGTGGACGGCGCAACCGTGACGCGCGAGCGACAGGTGCGGCGCGAGCTGTTCGTCTCGCCGCAAACGCAGGCGGTGGAAACCGCGATCGATCCTGACCGCAAAAGCTATGCGATTTACGAGAGCATCGTATACGAGGCCGCCATCAGCGGCACCGCGCAATTCGCGCTGACTGATGATTTGCAGCGGCTCGGCATCGCGCGCGAGGCCCTGCTGCTCGATGCGGCGGAATTGCGCTTCGGCGTGTCTGATCCGCGCGGGCTGACCGACGGGGCGCGGGTGACGGCCAATGGCGAGGCGCTGGCGCTCAATCCCGGCGGCGGTCCGTTGGCGACGGGCGGCTCGGGCTTTTCCACACCGGTCAGCTGGGCAGGCGATGCGCCGCTCACCGTGCGCTGGGAATACGGGCTGCGTGGCAGCAGCTCGCTCGGCATGGTGCCGCGCGGCGGCGAGACGTCGTGGAATATCACTTCGCAATGGCCGCATCCCAGCTTCACCGGCAATTTCCTGCCCAATAACCGCGAGGTGACGGGCGAGGGGTTCACCGCATCCTATAGCGGCATCACCAATCTGGCGCTGGGCGAGCGGCTGCTCTCGGTCAGCGACCACGCACCGCCCGCCGATGAACGGATGGAGGGCTATGCCGTTGGCTCGGGCGCTGATCCGGTGCTGGAGGCGGCATCGAGCGCGGTGACGCGCATTGCGCTGGTCGATCCGGTCGATCTCTACAGCCAGGTTGATCGCGCGGTTAAATACGGTTTCCTGTTCATCGGCTTCACCTTCGCCGCTTTCCTGATGTTCGACATTGTCGGCGGCGCGAAAGTGGCGAGTGCGGAATATCTGCTCACCGGTGTGGGCTTGATCCTGTTCTTCGTGCTGCTGCTGGCCTTTGCCGAAATCGTCGGCTTCGCGCTGGCTTACGTGATCGCGGCGGCGGCGGTGATCGGGCTTTTGACTGCCTATAGCGCAGCTGTGCTCGGCACGTGGAAGCGCGCGGGCTTTATCGGGGGGATGCTGGCGGGGCTGTATGCGCTGCTCTTCGTGCTGCTGAGCATGGAGACATTCTCATTGGTAATCGGCGCGGTGCTGCTGTTCGTGGCGCTGGCGGGCATCATGTATGCGACGCGTAATGTCGAATGGTCGGCCATCCGGCAGGAGGATGACGGCAGCGCTGGCTTCGCCTGATCCGGCGACAACTGACAGGGGGGAAGGGGGCTGGCCTTGCGGGGCCGGCCCCCATTTTTGTGCGAAGTTACCAGCGCAGCAGGCGCGGGCCGGTCAGCCAGCCGATCGCGGCCATGGCGAGGATCGGCGCCACGTAGAACGCCGTCATATAGCCCATGCCGAGTTCGGGGCAGAAGGGGGCATAGGCGGTCATCGCCACCGCGCCGCCAAACAATCCGGCCACCAGCCCCGCTTGCCGCAAATTGACCGGAGCGAGCGAACGCATGGCCAGCACCGCCAGCCCGAAAGCGGGGGGGCTGATAATCGTCATCGCGGCAAGGCAGCTGCGCCACGTGGCTCCATCGGCGACAAAGCCCCGCATGGAGACTTCAAAAGCCAGCAGCGCCACCACCGGCACAAACGGCACGGCGAGCGCGATCATCGCCGCTTTGCCCGGCTTGCCCGGTTGCCCCAGCACAAACAAAGCCGCGCCCGCGAGCAGCAGCAGCGTGAAGGAAAAGCCCCATTTCACCGCAATCGGGCCGACACCGTAAAGGGTGACGCTGGCAAAGGCATCCTCCAGCACCAGCGCAGTCGCCGCGCCGCCCAGCACCACAGCGCCCAGCAGCAGCGCGAAAAACCGCACCGCGTGGCGGGGATCGCGCTGCGCGCCGCTATCGGCAAGGCGATCGATCAGGGCTTCGAGATCAGTCATGTTTTTGCTCGTTCACAATATCTTTCAGCCGCAGCATGCCGCGATGCACGCGCAGCTTCATGGCTGACACGCCGATGCCCGCCTGGTGGGCCGCTTCGGCGCTGGTCAAACCTTCAAGATGGGTCAGCCGGATCGCCTCTGCCTGCGCGTCGGGCAATTCGCCGAGCAGGGCGGCAATGTCGACATCGGCAAAGGTATCCGCCGCCACGGCAAGATCGGCCTCGTCATCCAACACCAATCTGCTGCGTCCGCGTTTGCGCCAGTGATCGATCAGCTTGTAATTGGCAATCGCATACATCCACGGCCCGACCGGTCGCCCAGGATCGAGCGTGTGGCGCTTTTCATGCAAGGCGATCAAACAATCCTGCAACACATCTTCCAATTCACTATCGGCCCCGATCTTGCGCGCCAGCATTACGCGGACACGCTGCGACGCCTCGGCCAGAAACTGCCGATACGCCGCACGATCCCCGTCCCGCGCCGCCACAATCAAATGGTCGAGCACGTCGGCAGAGGCCTGTTCCTGTTGTTCACTTCGTGTCATTTGTCCCCACGGTTACAGCTTTTCGCGCGAAAGGCCGCTCGGGTTACACGCCAGATTGCACCGTCCGCTGATACCTGCACCTGCTGGCGATTGCGTTCAACCGGCATTCAGATTACAAACGTAATCGTTGAACTCTGGCAAGTCAGGGAGGACGCGAGTGACTGCCCGAGTTGAGAGCGATGCCAATCAAACCGGTGCGGACCGTATCAGCGATGCCGAACACGCGGTGATGGAGGCCCTGTGGGCCAAGTCGCCGCAAACGGCTGCCGAAGTGTGCGAGGAAGTCTGCGGGCAACGCGGCTGGTCGATGCCCACGGTCAAAACGTTGCTCTCCCGTCTGGTGCAGAAGGGCGCGCTGGCAACGCAGCCCGATGGCCGCCGCTTCCTCTACACCCCGCTGATTGCGCGCTCGGCCTATGTCGGCACCGAAAGCAAGCGGCTGGTCGAACGCCTGTTTGGCGGCCGCGCCGCGCCGCTTCTGGCGCATCTGGCGGAGAACGAGGCGCTGACCGCCGATGACATTGCCGAGATCGAGCGGCTGCTGGCGGAGCTCAAGAAATGATCGCGCTGGGGGGAGCCGATATCGCCAGCTGGCTGGTCGATACCTTTGTCATCACCGCGCTGCTGATAGGGCTGATCCTGTTGGTGCGACGGCGCGTCGCGGAACTGTTCGGGCCGCAAATCGCCTATGCGCTATGGGCGCTGCCCCTGCTGCGCTTTGTCATGCCGCCGCTGGTGCTGCCTGCATGGATGCAGCCTGCGCTGCCCGCGGCAGAGGCTGCGCCAGTTGCAGCGGGCGTAGAGGGGGCGGCTCCGGTACTGGTCTATCTCTCGGGGCCAGATGCGGCCGCTGCGCCGCCCAGCGAAGCGCCGTGGTTTGATCTTACGCACACCGACATTCTGCTGCCGCTCTGGCTTGGCGGAGCGGCGATCTTCCTTGCCTTGCGCGTGCGCGGGTATGTGCGGATGCGCCGCGATCTGCTCGCGCGGGCGCGCCCCGTGGGCGAAGCGGGCAAGGTGCGGCTGGTGGAAACGCCTGCGGTTACCGCGCCGGTGGCCTTCGGCATCCGCGACAAGGTTGTCGCCCTGCCGCCCGAATTTATGGACCGCATCGATGTAACCGCCCGCGATATGGCTATCGCGCATGAGCTGGAGCATCACCGCGGACACGATCTTCTCGCCAATATCGCGGCGCAGCCGCTGTTGGCATTGCACTGGTTCAATCCGCTCGCCTGGTGGGGCTGGCGAGCGATGCGCAGAGATCAGGAGGCCGCGTGCGATGCGCGCGTTGTCGCTGGCCGTGCGCGGTCGGAAAGAGCTGCCTATGCCGAGGTAATTGCGGGCTTCGCCGCCGGTCAGCACCTCGCTCTGGCGGCTCCGATGGCCTGTCCGGTGCTCGGCGAGAAGAGCATAATCCACCGTTTGAGGAGCCTCACCATGACAGATATTTCCGCCCGCCGCCGCCGCATTGGCATCGCCGCTTTGGCCACCACTGCACTGGCGCTGCCGCTGACCGCGTCGATCAGCTACGCGCAGGCAGAGCCGGTCGATCCGCCCGCTGCGCCTGCCGCACCGCAGGCCCCCGGCGCACCGGATGTGCCGCAGCCTCCTGCCGCACCGCCGGTGGGGGAGCCTGTCGGCGATCCCGAAGTCGAGGTGGTGGTGATCGATGGCGAACAGGTCATCACCATCAGCCACGATAGCGTGAGCGAGGATGGCGAACGCCATGTGACCCGCCGCGTCATCCGTCGCCCCGTAGAGCCGGGAACCGATGGCAGTCTGAGCGAAAGCGAGCTGGACGAACTGCTTGCCGAACTCGATGGCGATCTGGCCGACCTGGACCGCGAGATCGAGCGCAATGTCGAACGCAATGTCGAGCGTGTCGTGTTTGTATCGCGCGACGGGCGCGCTCCCGAAATCCACGAGTTGCGGGGTGTCGAACCCGACTGTGCGGGCGGCGAGACGGTTGCAGAGGTCGATCTCGGCAATAGGCGCCGGGCGATGATGATCTGCACCGCGAACATCGAAATGCAGGCGCAGGCGCAGGCAGCGGACGGTCTGCGTGCGGCGATGGCCTCTATCGAGAACAACCCGCAAATCCCCGCCGAAACACGGCGCGAAATTATTCGTGAATTGGAGCGGGCGGTTGAGGAAATGGAAGCCGCCAGTGCGCGGATCGGCGCGGTGTCGTCGCGCGCCATGCCCAAAGTTCCGAGCACGGTGCAGCCCCCGCAGCCACCGGTTCCGCCGCGCGTGACGTTCGGGTTTACGGCATCACCCCGTCCTGCCCCCGCAGCCGCACGGGTGACGCCGATGGCGCACCCCTTGACCGGCCGCGTCGTGAGCGAGGCGGTGGAGGATTGCCCTGAAACCCGCGCGCCGGTGCGCGCTACCGCTTAAGGCTGAAGGTCAATCGCCTACGCCAGGCGGCGCTCCCCGCGTGGGAGCGCCGCCTTTTGCATCGGGTCTAGCGGATATTGAGGATTTCGTTGTCGCAGCGGTCGCTGCTGCCGCTGTCCAGTCCCAGCCGCAGCGCCGCCATACGTTGCTGGCTGCTCCCGTGGGTGAAACTTTCCTGGCTCAGTCGCCCGCCGCTCAACCGGTCATCGCCGATAGCGGAGGCGGCGTTCATGCCTTCCTGTAAATCGCCCGGTTCGATGAGGTTGCGGTTGAGGCCCGCCCATACGCCTGCATAGCAATCGGCGTGCAGCTCCATCAGCACCTGCAACTGGTTGCTGCGCCGCGGGTTCTGCGATTGCGCGCTGCGGATCGAATCGGAGACGCCGGTGATCGTCTGCACATGGTGCGCATATTCGTGCGCCACGACATAGACGCGGGCAAAGTCGCCGCGCTCGCCCGACATTTGCGCCAGCTGGTCGTAAAAGCCGACATCGATATACATCGTTTCGTCTGCCGGGCAGTAGAACGGCCCCATGCCCACATTGCCTTCGCCGCATCCGGTGTTGAACCGCTGCGCGGTGGCGAATTCGAGGCGCGGCTGCCGGAAGCGTTCGCCCATGCCCTCCTGCTGGAAGCGCACCGCCCAGGTCTCGTTGAGCGAGGTCAGCGCGGCGCAGCTTTCGCTGGCATAGGCGTTGGAGGAACAGATCGCCTGTTCGTCCTCGCTGGCGGAGACCTGCTGGCCCCCGCCGCCTTGCGCGCCTTCCATCGCGCCGATCATCTGGCCGGGGTCAACTCCGAAAACGAGCGCGCCGATCAGCACCACGACAATCCCGCCGCAACCGATACTGCCGCCGCGCCGCACGCCGCCGCCCCCGCCGGTAGTGCCGACATTGATCTTGCTGGTGTCGAATGGATTTAACCGCATCGCTGACCCTCATCCCCGTCTTCGCGCAAAATTCACTGGACGCTCTTTGTCACAGCATTAGGACGCTTGTGAAATCAAATTCATGGAGATGCAAATGTTCCTCACCGGCAAGCGCGCCCTCATCACCGGTTCCACCTCGGGCATCGGCCTCGCCATCGCCCGCGCGCTGGCGGCAGAAGGCGCGCAAGTGGTGCTCAACGGCTTCGGCGACGCAGACGAGATCGCCCGCCTGTGTGACGAGCTGGGTGCGACGCATTCGGGCGCGAATCTGCTGAAGGTGGACGAAATCGAAGCAATGATGGCGGAGGCGGGGCCGGTCGATATTCTCGTCAACAATGCCGGGATGCAGCACGTTGCCCCGGTGGAGGAGTTTCCGCTCGACCGGTGGGAAATGATTATCGGGCTGAACCTCTCCGCCGTGTTCCACACCACGCGGATCGCCGTGCCGGGGATGAAGGAAAAGGGCTGGGGCCGCATCATCAACACCGCCTCCGCGCATTCGAAAACCGCCAGTCCGTTCAAGAGCGCCTATTGCGCGAGCAAGCATGGCGTCGACGGCTTTACGAAGGCAGTGGCGCTGGAACTGGCACAAAGCGGCGTGACGGCGAATTGCATCAGCCCCGGCTATGTCTGGACGCCGCTGGTGGAAGGACAAATCCCCGACACGATGAAAGCGCGCGGCATGACCGAGGAGCAGGTGAAGAACGAGGTGCTGCTCGCCAAACAACCGACCAAGCGCTTCGTGCAGGTCGAAGAAGTGGGCGCGCTCGCCGCATTCCTGTGCCGCGAGGAGGCGGGCAACGTCACCGGTGCGAACTGGAGCATCGACGGCGGCTGGACGGCGGAGTGAGCAATCTTGAAGTCTACAAATTCGACCGATGGTTCAGCTTTGGATGCCTATTTCTGGTGGTCGCCATTGTGCCAATCATTAGTGTTCACGAATTTGCGACTACGGGAATGATCGATCTCGATAGGGTGAGCGAAGGACGATGGCCGTTGCCCGCTTGGCTCGCATACAGTGTCGGGTGGTTTTGCCTTCTTCTCCAGACAGTTATTGTTTTTATTCCGGCCGCTCGTTCGATTCTGCGTGGCTATGAATTCATCATCAAAGGCAATGAACTGGTGGTGGCGGGGAAGCGCCTCATAAGGGAAGAGATTGGTACGCGAAGACGAACGCATTTTGGTTTGGTCTTGGAGACAAACGACACGAAGGTTCGATTTCTTCCATGGCTCAATTCTTCGGGCATAAAAGCGATCGAGGACTTTCTCGCGGCTGATAGGCGGGTGGCTTCGCTGAAGCGCGTTGCCGACTTCACATCATAGGCCAACGGCTTAGTGTTGATTTAGCGAAGATGTAGCTCTTGCCGATAGCAGAGTGGTTGGGAAGTCGTCCTATTTTGCGAGCGGTATGTTGTACAAGTCTCAGGGATATTGCTGGCGGGAATGGATCACCCCGACAATTTCGATGCAGTCCGTGCTCACGCGGTAGATCAATATGTAGTTCGGATGCAGCACCGCTTCGCGCGTGTTGGGCAAGCGGCCGCTTCTGAACATATACGGGAATTGCGCAATCCGCTCGGCAAAGTCGAAGGCGCGGTCGCGGAGACGGTAGGCCGCCGCTTCATCGTAATCCGAGATATAGTCGATGATCGTCCGAAGATCGTCGCGGGCATTCGGACGCCAGATGACCTTCAATTGCTTTCTGCCGCCTGCTTTGCCTTCTTGGCCTCAAGCATGGTGTCAATTTCCGCGATTACTTCGTCATGTGGAATGGAGGGGCGAGGATCAGCAAGCGATGCCTCGACCTTCTGCTTCAGCCATGCCTCATAAGCAGCCTCTTCCTCAGCCGAGGAGAATTCCGAGATAAGGGGCGAGTATTTGCTCATGTGGCTGGCATACACCGGATTGCGCGCCTCGCAAAGTGCGACTCCATCCGGAACGGATGCACCCCGAGCAAGCGAAAAAGGGCGACCCGTTAAGGCCGCCCTTTCCCTTACTCGCTTGCCAGCGAATTACATTCCCGACACGGCCTTGCTCACAAGGATGTTGACCGAGACGCGGCGGTTTTGTGCGCGGCCTGCGGCGGTGGTGTTGTCGGCAGCGGGATCGGCTTCGGCCATCCCGGTCGGCGTCAGCATCCGCCACGGCTGCCAGCCGCATTGCTGCTGGAGATAATTGACCACGCGGCCCGCGCGGCGCTCGCTCAGCGTCTGGTTGAACTCGTAATCGCCGGTATTGTCGGTGTAGCCGACCACCAGCAACAGCGCGTTATCGGTGTCCTCGGCCTGCTGTGCGATGCGGCACAATTCGGCCTGGCCCGCGGGCGTGATGTTCCAGCGACCGGTGTCGAAATAGACATTGGCGGTGCCCATAATGTCATACTGGTCGATATTGGCGACGCGGCCGCGCAATGCTTCGGTGGCCGCCGCATTCTCTTCGATCGCTGCGCCCTGCACAGCGAATTGCTGCTCGGTCCCGCTGCGGATCATCGTGGCGGTTTCGAGGTCTTCGGACGAGAAGCGCACTTCGCTGGCGATCAGGCCGCCTTCCCATTGCACCGTCCGCACGGTCACCGGCAGGCCGTTCATCAGCGCGCCTGCATCGAGCCGCGTGCGGCCCAGACCCAGAAAGCCGCCGCGCGCGCGGATATCGGTGGCGGGGGAGACGTTGAACTGCTCGTTCACGCCCATCGGACTGGTAACCTGCACGCGGTTGCCATTGCGCGCCGAGATGAACCCTTCCAGATCGGGCCCGGCGGGCAGGCCTTCCAGATCGGCCGGGATCGAACCGGTGACGGTGATCCGCTGCGCCGAGGGATCGTAATTTGCCGGCTGCAATTCCTGCGCGTAGGCAGGTGCGGCGAGGGCGATGGCGGCCAGACTGGCTGCGGAAACGAGTGTGCGCATGATGGATACTCCTTCAAAAACTGTATCGCGCCGGTAGTGTGCCTCCGCCGCGATCCATGCGTGATCGGCGGCGCTGCGGCGCGGATAGCGACAAGGTCTTAACGCCTTTGCCCCTCCGCGATGTTCCGGCAAACCTGTCGCGCCGATGAACCCGCGCGCGCTTAACCGTGATTCCGGGGGCGGGGCGGGGCATTGCCGGGACGATCCGTTTACAAGTCCGATACAGATTGGGGCCGGTTTTGCTGAACAATACGTCTGCGACTCGCCTCTTCGCGGGCAGCCGGAGCATCTGTTCACCGTTCCCCATGCCCCCTAGCGCCTGTCACACAGTGCGTTTACATGGGCCGCCACGAATCAAAAAGCAGACAAGAAAAGTGGCATCCATGGACATCGCAACCGGCCTGACTTTCGACGACGTACTTTTGCGTCCCGCCGAAAGTGACATCCTCCCATCGCAGGCGTCGACCAAGACGCAGCTGACGCGCGGTATTGCGCTCAACATTCCGGTGCTGTCGGCGGCGATGGATACGGTGACCGAGGCGGAAATGGCCATTGTGATGGCGCAATTGGGCGGCATCGGCGTGCTCCACCGCAATCTCACCATTGAAGAGCAATGCGCTGCGGTGCGCCGCGTGAAGCGGTTCGAAAGCGGCATGGTGGTCAACCCGATCACGATCACGCCGGATGCCACTCTGGGCGATGCGAATGCCCTGATGCAGCAACACAATATCAGCGGCATTCCCGTTGTCGCGCCCGATGGCAAACTGGTGGGCATTCTGACCAACCGCGATGTGCGCTTTGCCGACAACCCCGCGCAGCCGGTGCGCGAACTGATGACGCGCGAGAACCTTGCCACGGTTTCCGAAGGCGTGACGCAGGATCAGGCGCGCCGCATCCTGCACCAGCGCCGGATCGAGAAGTTGCTGGTGGTCAATGATGATTACCACTGCGTCGGCCTTATCACGGTCAAGGATATAGAGAAGGCGGTGCTCAACCCCGATGCCACCAAGGACAATACCGGGCGCTTGCGGGTGGCGGCGGCCACTACGGTGGGCGACAAGGGTTTCGCGCGCACCGAGGCGCTGGTTGATGCCGAATGCGATGTCATCATCATCGACACCGCGCACGGCCACAACAAGGCGGTGGCCGAGGCGGTGACGCGGGCGAAGAAACTGTCCAACCATGTGCAGATCGTCGCAGGCAATGTCGCCACGGCAGAAGCGACCAAGGCGTTGGTCGATGCGGGCGCGGATGCGGTCAAGGTCGGCATCGGGCCGGGCTCGATCTGCACCACCCGCATTGTCGCCGGTGTCGGCGTGCCGCAATTGACCGCGATCATGGAAAGCGCGAGCGCGGCAGGCGATGTTCCGATTATCGCCGATGGCGGTCTGCGCACCAGCGGCGATGCGGCCAAGGCGCTGGCGGCGGGTGCTTCCACCGTGATGATCGGCTCGCTGCTGGCGGGCACCGAAGAAGCTCCGGGCGAGACGTTCCTTTATCAGGGCCGCGCCTACAAGGCCTATCGCGGCATGGGCAGCGTCGGCGCGATGGCGCGCGGTTCGGCAGACCGCTATTTCCAGCAGGATATCAAAGACCAGATGAAGCTGGTGCCCGAAGGGATCGAAGGGCAAGTGCCTTACAAGGGCCCGGCGCGCGATGTGGTGCACCAGCTGGTCGGCGGGGTGAAGGCCGCGATGGGCTATACCGGCAGCGCGACGATTGCCGATCTGAAAGAACGCGGCAAGTTCATCCGCATCACCAATGCGGGGCTTTCCGAAAGCCATGTCCACGATGTGAGCATCACCCGCGAAGCGCCGAATTATCCCACTCGATAACAATCCCCCTTCCGCTTGCGGGAGGGGTTAGGGGAGGGCCTGTCAGCTTGAACTTCCGTTACATTCCCTCCCCCGGCCCCTCCCGCAAGCGGGAGGGGAGGGTATGACTCCCTCCGCCCGGGTTCAGGCCGCTATCGAAATTCTTGATGGCGTCATCCATGCAGCCCGCCATCAAGGCCCGCCCGCTGACCGGCTGATTGCGCAATGGTTCAAGGATCACCGCTTTGCCGGTTCCAAGGACAAGCGCGCCATTCGCGAGCTCGTCTACGACACGATCCGCGCTTGCGGCCCTGTGCCGTCAAGCGGGCGGGCAGCTATGCTCGGCCTGATCGCGGACGGGCGGGAGGATCTGCGCGCGTTGTTCGATGGCGAAGGCTACGGCCCGCCGCCTATCCGCGAGGACGAAGCCATCGCCGAAGGCGGCATCGCGCCCGAATGGCTGGAAGACCGCCTGATCGCCTCCGGCGTTTCCGAGGAGGAAGCGGCCAGCCTGCTCTCCCGCGCGCCGCTCGATATGCGGATCAACAGGCTCAAGGCAGGTGGAGATTTCGGGGATTTGCCGGAGGCTGGCGAGCCGCTGGTGGGGCTCGATGGTCTGCGCTTTCCCGCCGGAACACCGGTGGAGGAATGGAGCGCCTACGCAAATGGCCTGATCGAGGTGCAGGATGCGGGCAGCCAGATTGCCTGCCTCGCGGTCGGTGCGGCTCCGGGTGATACCGTAATCGATCTGTGCGCCGGAGCGGGGGGCAAGACGCTCGCTTTGGCTGCGGCGATGGCGAATAAAGGCACGCTGGTGGCGGCGGATACCGATCGCCGCCGCTTGTCGCAGCTTGGTCCGCGTGCGGAGCGGGCGGTGGCGGTGATTGCCGACACGATCCTTCTCAACCCCGGCGAAGAGGCAGAGGCGCTGGCCGAATGGGCGGGCAAGGCCGATCACGTCCTGATTGACGCGCCCTGCTCGGGCACCGGCACTTGGCGGCGCAATCCCGAAGCGCGCTGGCGGCTGACCCCGCGCGAGCTGGAGCGGCTGACCGCGATCCAGTCCCGCCTGCTCGATATCGGCGCGGCGCTGGTGAAGCCGGGCGGGCATCTTACCTATGTCACCTGCTCGCTGCTCGACGAAGAAGGGAAGGGGCAGTTTGCCGCGTTCCTTGCCCGCCATTCCGGCTGGCACGCATCCTTGCCCGATTTGCCGCGCGGCACCGCGCACGGGGACGGCATCCGCCTTACACCGGCCAAGGACGGTACGGACGGATTTTTCATCGCCCGTGCAGAAAAAGCGTGATAGCCCGCTTCCTATGGACGCTGCACCTGCACCCTCTTCGTCCCGGCTGAAGGAATTGATTATGCGTTTCGCCCCCGCTGCTGCCGCGCTTTCGCTGCTGTTCGCCGCCACCGCGAGCGTGAGCCATGCGAGCTGGTTCGATCCCGATCCGGTGGCAGAGGCGCTGGTGGCCGAAGGGCAGGCGCTGCTCGCCGCGGGCGATACGCAGGGCGCGATTGACCTGTTTGAAACCGCGCTGGCGGTCGATCCGGGCTATACCGACATTTATCTGCGCCTCGCCGAGGCGGCGCGGGCCGAGGGGCTGCAGGGCAAGGCCATCGGCTATTACCGCGAAGCGCGCGAGCGTGATCCCGAAAACCTCGCCGCGATTGCGGGCGAGGGCGAGGCGATGGTGGAAAAGGGTGCGGTGCAAGCCGCGCAGGCCAATCTGGCAGTGCTGCAATCGATGTGCGGCGATAGCTGCCCCGAAACCGCACGCCTCGCCGCCGCTATCGCTGCGGGCCCGCCGGTGCTGCGCGCCGAAGTGGTTGACCCGACCGAGGGTGTGACGGCGAACTAATATCCGCCATCCCTGACTCCGCTGTCATAACGGACGTCACAAAAACTCCGCGAACCCCGCCACAACCCGTTCATAAACCTCGCGTTTGAACGGGACGATCAGTTCGGGCAGCAGGCCCGGCGCAACCCATTTCCATTCGCAGAATTCGGGATGCTTGTGCGCTTCGAGGTCAATATCGCTGTCGGTGCCGGTGAAGCGGGTCAGGTACCATGTCTGGCGCTGGCCGACATATTTGCCGCCCCACAGCTTGCCATGCAGTTCGGGCGGCAGATCGTAGAACAGCTCTTCGGGCAGGCGGTGGACGATTTCCAGCAGGCCGCGCGCCACGCCGGTTTCCTCGCCCAGTTCGCGGAACATTGCTTCGTCCAGATCCTCGCCATCATCGACGCCGCCCTGCGGCATCTGCCACCAGTCGCCTTCGGTGTTGTCGATCCGCTTGCCGACGAACACTTCGGACTGCGCGTTGATCATCATGGTGCCCACGCAGGGGCGGTAAAGCGATGGATTGATCGAGGTCATGGCGGCGCACCTAATCGGGACTAAGCCCAAAAGCCAGTCACTACGCGGCTGACAGAAAAACTTGATTGTGCCATGGCGCAACAAAACCTAGGTCGCACACGCGAATTTACACGAGCGCCCGGACCAAAGAGGCGCGGCAGGATACAGAGTTTATGGCAACGCAGACGACCGCTCCCCGGTCTGATCTTTCCAAGCAGGATGCAATTGTCGTCCGTTTTGCAGGTGACAGCGGCGACGGGATGCAGCTGACCGGCGGACAGTTCACGCTTTCGACCGCGCTGGCGGGCAATGATCTGGCGACGTTCCCCGATTTCCCCGCCGAAATCCGTGCGCCGCAAGGCACGCTGTTCGGCGTGTCGGCGTTCCAGATCAATTTCGGCAGCCGCGAAGTGAACACGGCGGGCGATGCGCCCGATGTGCTGGTGGCGATGAATCCCGCGGCGCTGAAAGTGAATCTTGGCGCATTGAAGCCGGGCGGGCTGGTAATCGTCGACACGGGCGAGTTTACCAAGCGCAATCTCGACAAGGCGAAATATGCGGTCAGCCCGTTGGAGGATGATACGCTCGCGCCCTTCGATGTGCTGGAGCTGGATATCAGCGCGTTGACGATCGAAGCGGTGAAGCCCTTCGGCCTCGGCAACAAGGACGCACTGCGCTGCAAGAATATGTGGACGCTGGGCCTTGCGCTGTGGATGTTTGACCGTCCGCGCGGACCGCTGAAGGATTGGCTCAACGCCAAATTTGCGAAGAAGCCCGATATCGCCGCCGCCAATATCGCGGCGCTCGATGCAGGCCATGCCTATGGCGAGACCGCCGAGCTGGCCGGCCCGCTGCGTCAGGTGCATCTCGACCCCGTCCTTAGCGAACCCGGCCTGTATCGCACCATTACCGGCGCGGAAGCGGTGTCCCTCGGCTTGGTCGCGGGGGCGCGGCTGCTGCGGCTGCCGATGTTCTTCGGCGGCTATCCGATCACGCCTGCATCGGCGATCCTGCACCATCTGGCGCGACTGAAAGAGTTCAACGTCACCACTTTCCAGGCGGAAGACGAAATCGCCGCCATCTGCGCCGCCATCGGGGCGAGCTATGCGGGATCGCTGGGCGTCACCTCGTCCTCCGGCCCCGGCATTGCACTGAAGGGCGAGGCGATGGGGTTGGCGATCATGACCGAGCTGCCGCTGGTGATCGTCAACAGCCAGCGCGGCGGGCCGTCGACCGGCCTGCCGACCAAGACCGAGCAGAGCGACCTCTACCAAGCTGTCTATGGCCGCAATGGCGATGCGCCAATGCCGGTGATCGCCGCCTGCTCCCCCTCCGACGCCTTCGAATGCGCGATTGAAGCCTGCAAGATCGCGGTCGATTACATGACGCCGGTGATGCTGCTGACCGATGGCTATATCGCCAATGCCAGCGAGCCGTGGAAAGTGCCCGATCCCGACGCGTTCGAGCGCGCCCCGGCGCAGTTCCTCGAAGCGAAGAACGGCCCCGACGATACGCTGCTGCCTTTCAAGCGCGATGCCAAGGGCGCGCGGCCGTGGATCAAGCCGGGCACGCCCGGACTGATGCACCGCATCGGCGGGATCGAGAAGCAGGTGGACACCGGCCATATCGACTACGCGCCCGACAACCATCAGGCGATGACCGACGCGCGCAAGAACAAGATCGGCCAGATTGCCGTGCCCGATCAGGAGGTCTGCCTCGGCGAGACCTCGGGCACGCTGGCGGTGGTCGGCTGGGGCTCGACCTATGGCCCGATCCATCAGGCGGTGAGCCGCGCCCGCGCCAAGGGGCTGAGCGTCAGCCACATCCACGTCCGCCATATCTGGCCGCTGCCCGCCAATCTGGGCGAATTGCTCGACCAGTTCGACCACGTGCTGATGCCCGAAATGAACACCGGCCAGTTCAAAACCGTGATCCGCGACCAGTTCCTGATCGACGCGACCCCGCTCACCAAAACGAGCGGCCAGCCCTTCGCGATTGCTGAAATGGAAGCCGCGATTGTGAAATATTTCGACGGCGAGGCTGGTAATGAGGGCGGCGAGGTCCCGGTGAATGACGGCCAGCTGCCAAGCCCGGTGGGTGAGTGATGCGTGCCGACTTCTCTTTTCCGCTCATCCTGAGCCTGTCGAAGGATCGCTTTTCCTTCGGTAACTGCGCAAGAAGTGAAGTGCGATGCTTCGACAAGCTCAGCATGAGCGGGTTTGTGGAGGATGCACAGTGAATGGCTCCCAGCTCAAACTCGCATGGTTCGGCTATGCTTTGCTCGCAGTAGCCTTTGCTCCAATTGTTTGGTTATCCCTATGAACGCACCCACTAAAATCGAAACCACCCTCAAGGACTGGGAAACCGATCAGGAAGTCCGCTGGTGCCCCGGTTGCGGGGACTATGCCATCCTCAAGGCGGTGCAGCGCACCCTGCCGCAGCTTGGCTGCGATCCGGCGAACACCGTGTTTGTCAGCGGCATCGGCTGCTCCAGCCGCTTCCCCTATTACATCGAGAGCTACGGTTTCCACACCATCCACGGCCGCGCGCCGGCGGTGGCGACGGGGGTGAAGCTGGCCAATCCCGATCTCGATGTGTGGCTGGTGACCGGCGACGGGGACGGGCTTTCCATCGGCGGCAACCACATGATGCACGTGCTGCGGCGCAACGTGAATATGCAGATCATGCTGTTCAACAACGAGATTTACGGCCTCACCAAGGGCCAGTACTCGCCCACCAGCCGCATCGGGACGAGCAGCCCGTCAACGCCTGCGGGCTCGATCGACAGCCCCGCCAACCCTTGCGCCTTTGCGCTGGGTGCGGGTGCGCGGTTTGTCGCGCGCGGTTTCGATGTGTCGAAGAACCTGCCCGACGTGCTGAAGGCCGCGCACGCGCATCAGGGCGCGGCCTTCATCGAGATTTTCCAGAACTGCATCGTCTACAACAAGGACGTGTTCAACGATTTCGCCGCGCCCAAGGGAGCGGATGATCGCCAGCTGTGGCTCGAACATGGCGAGCCGATGCTGTTCGCAGGCGGCGCCAAGGGTCTTGCGATCGATATGGAGACGCTCGATCTGAAAGTCGTCGATGTGGTCGATGGCGATTGGGAGGCGGCGGGCGTGTTGCGCCACAACGTCACCAACCGCACCATCGCGCATATGCTGGTGGAGCTGACATTCGGCCCGTTCCCGATGCCGCTTGGCGTGATTTACGACGATCCCGCGCCGGTGTTCGAGCAGGCGGTTACGGCTGAAAACAGGCGCTTGAGCGAAGGCAAGGAGCCCAATCTGGCTGCGCTGCTCGCCAAGGGACAGACCTGGACAGTCGAAGCCTGACGCGACCGGCCGCCATTCCGCGCGGATAGCCCGTTACAAATTGGCACGTTCCCACCCTTGCGATTTGCGCAAGCGGGGCGTATCACCTTCGGCGTTCGCACTTGCACAATAGGCGTAACAATTGCCGCCTACTGGTGTTTGCGAACGAGGGGGAAATTGCACAGTGGGATATGCAGCCAAATGCTGATGGCAGCACCAAACGAGCTGATTCAGGACGACCGGAGCCTTTACCGCTCCTTCGCCCTGCAAACGCTCGCCTGCTTGGCGTTGGGCACGATCCTGCCACCGGTGCTGTATTTCGGTTCCGATCTGGCGCTCTTCACCCCCGGTGCGGTGCAGAATTCGGTGATCGGGACAGCTGTCGCGGCAACGCTCGGCATCCTCTTGGCGCGGCGGGTGAATATCTATCCCGGCGTCAAGCAGTTCGGTTCGGTCATCCCGGCTTTCATCACCAGTTTCGGCCTTGTTGCGATGGGCATTCTGGCGCTGCGGATCGCCTATTCGATCCCCGTTTTCGGGGTGAATTTCGCGGTTTCGGTTTCCTCCTATCTGGCGATCATGATTGTAGCGACACGGTCTGACCAGAATATCTTCTACACCGTGCCTGGCGGGCGGATAACGCGGCTCAAAGATGTCGGCCTGCAAACGCGGCGGCTGGCAGAGCCTATCCTGCCCAAGCATCGCGGAGCGATTTTGGTGGCGGACTTGCACCGCGACCATCCACCCGAATGGGAACGGCTGCTGGCCAATGCCGCCTTGCAGGGCGTGCCGGTGTTCCACTTCAAGCAAGTGTTCGAGGCGGCAACGGGCAAGGTGCAGGTCGAGCATCTTTCCGAAAACAGCTTCGGCTCGCTGCTCCCGAGTATGTCCTTCATGCGGCTGAAGCGTGCGGCGGATATTGTGCTCACACTGTTGCTGCTGCCGATCCTGTTTCTGCCGCTCTGCGTGGTGGCGCTGCTGATCGCGCTCGATTCGCGCGGCGGCGTGTTTTTCCGCCAGCAACGCATCGGCTATCGCGGGGAGCCCTTCTTCGTCCTCAAATTCCGCACCATGCGGCGCGAGGAGGATCTGGGCGATGTCGAGGCGCGGCGGAAGAAGGCGATGACGGGCGAGAACGATCCGCGCATCACCAAGCTGGGCCGTTTCCTGCGCAAGACGCGGATCGATGAATTGCCGCAAATGTGGAACATCCTACTCGGCCAGATGAGCTGGATCGGCCCGCGTCCCGAAGCGCTGGAGCTGTCACGCTGGTACCAGCAGGAAATCCCGTTCTACGATTACCGCCACATTGTCCGCCCCGGCATCACCGGCTGGGCGCAGGTCAATCAGGGGCACGTGACCGGCCTGTCCGATGTCGACGACAAGCTGCAATACGACTTCTATTACATCAAGAACTTCTCGTACTGGCTGGATTTCCTGATCCTGTTCCGCACCGCGATGGTGGTGCTGACCGGCTTCGGCGCGAAGTAACTGGCGGCGCAACTAGCGCGCGAATTTTGCCGCGAACGCATCCCACTTGGCGAAAACGGCGCGGCGGTTGAAGCCGCTTTCCACCAGCGCGCGGGCATTGCTGCCTTCGCTTAAACGGCGCGCGGCATCATCGGCATAGGCGAAGAGCAGCTTGGCCAAAGTCTCGGCCTCGCCCACGCCCACCACCGCGCCGCTTTGCGATTGCGGCACGATATCCCCCAGCTCGCCCGCTGTATCGCCGATAAAGATCACCGGGCGGCCGCTCGCTGCCGCGCCGTAGAACTTGCTCGGGACGATCAAGCCCTCCAGCGCGGGGAGCAGGCTCACCCAATGCACATCGGGCACGGTGAGCGAGAGCGGCAACTTGTCGCGCGGCTGATAGGGTTTGAGCGTGAAATTGTTGAGGCGCCGCTCCGCGATTTCGCGCTCAAGCCGCTCGTGCAAGAAGCCGCCGCCGATGACGAGGAACTTGATGTTCCCGCGCTGCGCCTCTTGCGCCAGCTCTGCCGCGCCAAGGATCGTCTCGATCTCATGCGCACGGCCTAGGTTGCCCGAATAGCCGACCACCAGATCAGCAGGCGCAAAGCCCCATTCCACGCGCAGCGGGTTCTCCGCCGCCGCAATGGGGCGGATGCTTTCATCGTCGGTCATATTGGGGATGACGGCGATGCGGCTTTCGGCAACGCCCGCCTTGCGCAACAGGTCAGCCATGCGGTCACCGATGGCGACGTTCATGTCCGCTTTGCGCAGCGAGCGGTCGCGCAGGGTGCGGGTGATCCGGGTGACAAGGCTGTCGCTGCGCACCACGCCGAACGCCTCGGCGACTTCGGGGTAGAGGTCTTGCAGCCAGTTGGCGCGCTGTGCGCCTTTCAGCCGCGCGGCGATGCCGATGGGCCAGGACAGCACCGGCGGATCGGTTTTCGCCACCACCACGCTGCCGCTTTGGGCCACGGCCAAAGTCTTGAAAAAGGCGCTGATATAAAAGCCGAGATAGTCGGCAATCCGTCCCGCAATCGATCCGCGCCCGAAGCTGGGTGTGGCGACGCGGTGCAGCGTCACGCCGCGATGTGTTTCGCGCGCGGGGTAGGGGCCTTCGTCGCTTTCATAGGACAGGCGGCTGGCGATCACCTGCACATCATGGCCCTGCTCGGCGAAGTGGAAGGCAACGTCGGACAATATCTGCGAGGTCGCGCTGCGATCCGGCCAGACATAGCGGTTGACGAAAATGATAGAGGCTTTGCCCGTGTTAGCCGGCACGGTCGTCTCCGGCGGGCAGGGCAGGCTTGGGCGCGACGACGATGCCCGTCACCTGCTCGATCGCCGCTTCTAGCGAGAGCCCCTGCTTCGCCTGCGCCTCGCGGATTTCGGCAACGCGGATGTCGGTATAGAGCCGATACCAGAAGCCTTGCAGCACATGGAATTGGAAGCCGCGCAGCCCGTCGAGAAAGCCCAGCGCGAAGACGTAGCGCAGGATAAAGAACATGAGCGCGCGCAGGCCGATGGGCAGCTTGGCGTAGATATTGTCCTTGATCCAGCGCTTGGCCTTGGCTTGGCCGGTCATGGAGCCGCTTTGGCCTTCCTTCGCCTGATCCTCGGCAATCATCAGCAGATCCACTGCCTCACGGTCGGCATAGCCGAGGTGCTTTTGCGTCCACCATTTGAGATCGTTGAGATTGTCGTCGACCAGATTGACGGCAAGTTGTTCCACCGGCCCGTCCACCACGATATGCTCATCCATCCAACGCGCTTCACAGGTGCCGCGACCGGCGCGGAAGAGGCGCAGCTGCCAGGTCTTGGCGAGACCGTGGCGGATGAGCTTGCCGCGAAAGGTCATGCTGCGGCGCAGGGCAATGCCGGTCGTCTCTGGCTTGCTGGCCACCAGCGCGGCGAAGCGGGCATACCAGTCCGGATCGAGAATTTCGTCCGCATCCAGCCGGAGCAGCCATTCTGACTCTGTCCCCGCCAGAGCGATGCCGTGGTTGAACTGCGTGGCGTAGTTCTTCCAGGGATTGAATGCGAAGCGCGCGCCGAATTCGCGGGCGATGGCTTCGGTGCCGTCGTCGGAGCCCGAATCGACGATCACGATTTCGCGGCAATGCGGCGCGATGCAATCCAGCGCGCGGCGCAGGTGCTGCTCCTCGTTCTTGGTGAGGATGACGGCGGTGACAGTGGGATTGCTCACTGGTCGGCCTGCCGGATCACCGTGCCGCCACTCGCGCCCAGCTCGCTTTCGCTCACTTCCCGCGCCGGATTGCCGACCACGACCTTGCCCGCCGCCACGTCCTTCATCGCCACCGCGCCTGCGCCGACTACCGCGCCGCGGCCGACTGTGACGCCGGGGCCGACCATCGCCTTGGCGGCGACCCATGCGCAGTCCTCCAGCACAATCGGCGCGCCGATCAGCGTGAAGGCGTCGTCGGTTTCGTGGCTGGGTGTGCAAAGATAGGCGTGCTGGCTGACAATGGCGCGCTTGCCGAGCGTCACCATGCAGGCATTGTAGCATTCGCTATGCGGGCCGAGGCAGCTTTGCGCGCCCATGGTGAGGTTCCACGGCGCCCAGACTTTCGCGGAAGGGTAGGGATGCGCATCGCCCGCCACCTGGGCGCCGAATGTCCGCAGCAGGAAGCGCCGCCAGCCGTGCAGGGGCACCGGACTGGGGCGATAGAGCACCAGCCACAGCGCCTGCCAGACCAGCCGCTTCAGCTTGTGCGCCGTCGAGGGCGGAGGAATCGGTACGGGCTTCATGCGATGTGTATCTTTCCCCCTGAGCGCGCGGGGAGCCTTATGCTGCATCGCACCCGAAATCAACGCAATGCCCCTTGCATTCGCGCGGGAAAGGCGGTGTGTCGTAAAACGGATCATTTGCGGAGCTGGCGTTGGACAATCTCACACACTCGCTGGTCGGCGCGTTGATCGGACAGACGGGCCTCAAGAAGAAGACCGGGCTGGCCATGCCCGCGCTGATTATCGGGGCGAATCTGCCCGATGTGGATGCGGCGTGCTTCTTCTGGCTGGAAGGCACCGAGCATCTGGGTTTCCGCCGCGGCATCACCCACGGCCCGCCAGCGATGGTGCTGCTGCCGCTGATACTGGCGGGGCTGTTATGGGGTTTTGACCGCTGGCAGACTTCTCGCGGGAAAAGGCCCGAGGGGCGGCTGCCGGTGCATTTCGGCTGGCTCTACGGCCTCGCGCTGCTGGGCTGCCTGACCCACCCGGCGCTCGACTGGATGAATGTCTACGGCATCCGCCTGCTGGAGCCGTTTTCCTCGCAATGGTTCTACGGCGATGTGCTGTTTATTATCGACGTGTGGCTATGGGCGCTGATGGGGCTAGGGCTGTGGTGGTCGTTGCGGCGGGAGAAGCGTGGGGATGATTGGCGTAAGGCGGCGCGGGTCGTGCTCGCCGGAGTGCTGGCGTATATTGGGGTGCAGAGTTACATCACATGGTCAGAGGAGAATTGGGAACCTTACGATATGATTGAGGCTGACGTCATAATTGCGAGTCCACCGCCGATTGCCTCACCACTGAGAGATATTGTCCAATGGAATGAGGATGGCTGGGCAGCTATAGGATCTGATGTGATCGGCAATATGCTTCTTTCGGAATGCGATCTCGACGCTGCTCGTGCCGAGAGCAGCCAGATCGACGCCTTTCTCTTCTGGAGCCGGACGCCTGTCCTCGACCGTCAGGCAGATGGCTCTATATTCCTTCGAGACGCACGTTTCTACGATCCGCGAACCCAAGATCGATTCAGCATCGAAATCCCTGCGGAGTTTTGTGCGGAACCCGAAGGCTAGGCGCCACGTTAGGCCTCCAAACCCGATTGCCCTGAGCTTGTCGAAGGGCTGCCCTTTACTTTCCGCGTTTGTTCAGAAGGCAAAACAGTCCTTCGACAAGCTCAGGACAGTCGGAGAGAGATTTGTCCGCACCACAAATCGTCTGGCTCAGGCGCGATCTGCGCCTCACCGATCAACCGGCTTTCACCGCCGCCGCGCAGGCGGGGCCGGTGATTGCGGTCTATATTCTCGATGACGAAACCCCCGGCAATCACGCGATGGGCGGGGCGAGCCGGTGGTGGTTGCATTTTTCGCTGGAGGCGCTCCAGAACGACCTCGCACGGCACCATTCCAAGCTGATCCTGCGGAGCGGAAAGGTTACCGATGTGCTGCCTCAGCTCGTCGCGGAAACAGGTGCGGCCTGTGTTCACGCGATCCGCCATTACGAGCCGTGGTGGCGCAAGGCGCAAGGGGCGCTCAAGGACAGCGTTCCGCTCGCACTGCATGATGGCAATTACCTGCTGCCGCCGGGAACGGTGCGCACCGGATCGGGCGCGGAGTACAAGATCTACACCCCGTTCAAGAATGCGACCTTCGCCGCGATCGAGGGGTTCGATATCCTGCCCGAGCCGAGCCTGTCCTCGCCCGAAAGCTGGCCCGCCAGCGAGAGCCTGGAAGACCTCGACCTGCTGCCCACCACACCCGACTGGGCGGGCGGAATGCGCGCCTTCTGGGGCGAGCAGCACGGCACTACCGCAGCGATGGCGGCGTTCGAGCGTTACCTCGGTCAGGTCGACCAGTATGACGACAAGCGCAATTTGCCGAGCATCCACGGCACCAGCCGGATGTCTCCGCGCCTGCATTTCGGCGAAGTCTCCCCGCGAATGCTGTGGGAAGCGATGCGGCGTCACACATCCGAAGGCGCGACCATTTTCCGGCAGGAACTGGTGTGGCGCGATTATGCGCAGAACGTCATCTGCCAATTTCCCGAATACGGCGTGAAGCCCTATCGCGACGGTTATGACGAAGCGTTCTGGCGCGATCCCGACACGGACGAAGCCGCCGCGCGCGACCTCAAGGCTTGGCAGCAGGGCTGCACCGGCTACCCCATCGTCGATGCCGGAATGCGCGAGCTTTACGCCACCGGCTGGATGCACAACCGTGTGCGGATGATCACCGCCAGCTTCCTTATCAAGCATCTGCTCATCAACTGGACGCATGGCGAGCGGTGGTTCTGGGATACGCTGTGCGATGCCGATTACGCTTCCAACGCCACCAACTGGCAGTGGGTGAGCGGCACGGGGGTCGACAGCAATATGTTCGTGCGCATCATGGCCCCGCTCAGCCAGAGCGAGAAATTCGATGCGGGGCACTATATCCGCCAATGGGTGCCCGAACTGGCCGATCTGGATGATCCTTACGTCCACGATCCCGACGAATTCGGGCGGCGGCCACGCGACTATCCGCGCAAGATGATCGGCCACAAGGCTGCGCGCGAGCGGGCGCTGGCGGCCTATCGGGCGATGAAGGACAAAGCCTAGTCCCCGCTTGCGGCGCGTCGTCTGCGGCGGCATACCGCCTCCCCATAAGCGATAAGCAGAAAAGGGAGAGCGCGGGTGAAAAAGTGGCTGATCGGCGTCGGAGCGATTGTGCTGGCGGGCTGCGGCGCTGCCTATGTGTCGATGAGCGACGAACAGCGCGCGGTGCTCGCCAATATGCCGACCGACCGCAACGTTCTGTTCTGGGATGTCGAAACCCGCGATGCCGCCTTCCGCGCGCTCGACCAGTTTCCTGCGCTGGCAGAGGCGCGGGTGATCGAGGCGGGCGATGCGACCTATCCGTTGCCCGAGGGCGAGCCGCTCGATCTGGGCACCTTCGATCTTGATGCTTTCATGCAAAGCCAGAACGCCTCGGCCATTGTGGTGGTGCATGACGGGCGGATCGTGCTCGAACGCTATGGTCTCGGCTTTGATGCGCAGGGGCGCTGGACGAGCTTTTCGGTCGCCAAAAGCTACACCTCGACTCTGGTCGGCGCGGCGATTGCCGATGGCTTTATCGACAGTCTCGACGATCCGGTGAGCAAATATATCGAGGATATGGCGGGTTCGGCCTATGACGATGTGACAATCCGCCAGCTCCTCACCATGAGCAGCGGGGTGCGGTGGAGCGAGGATTACAACGATCCGCAGAGCGATGTGGCGCGCTTCAACGAGCACGTTTCGGCCGAGGAAGGCGTTGATTCGCTGGTCGATTATATGCGCCAATTGCCGCGCGAGGCGGAGCCGGGCACGCGCTGGCTCTACAATACCGGGGAGACGAATCTGATCGGCGTGCTGGTGCGCGAGGCGACCGGGCGCGATCTGGCGGATTACCTCTCCGAAAAGGTGTGGGCATCGTTCGGGATGGAGCAGGACGCAACGTGGCTGCTTTCCAACAGCGGTTCGGAAATCTCCGGCTGCTGCATCCAGGCGACCACCCGCGATATGGCGCGCTTCGGCCTCTTCGCCATGGGCGGCGGCATGGCGGGCGGCGAGCGTGTGGTGCCCGAGGGCTGGTTCGCCGAAGCGGTGACGCCCGCCTTCGAAACCGGCCGCTTCGGGCGCGGTTACGCCTACCAGTGGTGGACCTATCCGGGCGGCGTCTATGCCGCGAGCGGGCTGTTCGGGCAGGGCATTCTCATCGATCCGGAGCGCAATCTGGTGATCGCCACGAACTCCAACTGGCGCGACAGCACCGGCGGCAATGGCGAGGGGACAGAGCGCAACGGCTTCTACACCGCCGTCCAGCGCGCGGTGGATGCAAGGCGCGGGGTGGAAAGCGTCACCATCGGCGATGAACCGACCGAACCCATGCTGCGCTGAGCGCGCTTAAGTGAACGGGCCGGAAACGATATTTTTACGCCGCGAGGCTAGGGCAACCGTGTGGTTGAACTCAGTCCAAACTCTCTCGCCGGCGCGCATTCTGTGACGCCCGTTCTGCTCGTTATCGGCACGCGGCCCGAAGCGATCAAGATGCTGCCCGTGGTGCGCGCTTTGCGGCAGGTGCCCGAAGTCGATCTCAAGGTGGTCAGCACCGGCCAGCACCGCCAGATGCTCGATCAGGTGTTCGCCGCCTTTGGCGAAAGCGTCGATATCGACCTTGATCTGATGACGCCGGGGCAGACCCTGTCGGACATCACCGCCCGCGTGATGCGCGAAATGGACGCGCTGATTGCCGAGCACAAGCCGGGCCTCGTCATGGTGCATGGCGATACGACGAGCGCGATGGCGGCGGGGCTTTCCGCTTTCTATAATCGCGTGCCGGTCGGCCATGTGGAGGCAGGGCTGCGCAGCCACGATATCCAGCGCCCCTGGCCCGAGGAATATAACCGCATCAGCATTGACGCGGTGGCGGACCTGCTGTGGGCGCCGACCGAGGCGTCGGCAGAAAACCTCCGCCGCGAACGGCCCGATGGCGTTGGCACGCCACGGCATATCGAAATCACCGGCAATTCGGGCATCGACGCGCTGCTGCATATTGCGGGCGAATTGCAGGGCGGCGAACTCGATTCGCTCCCCGTCACGCTCGATCCCGCGAAAAAGTTGGTGCTCGTCACCGGCCACCGGCGCGAGAGTTTTGGTGACGGTTTCGCCCGCATTTGCGACGCGCTTGCCGCCATTGCCGCGCGCGGCGATGCGCAGATCATCTATCCCGTCCACCTCAACCCGCAGGTCAAGAATGTGGTCGAGGAACGGCTCGGCCACACCTCCGCCATCCACCTTATCCCGCCGGTTGACTACGTGCAGATGGTCGCGCTGATGAAAGCCTCCCACTTCGTGCTCACCGATAGCGGCGGCATTCAGGAAGAGGCGCCCGCGCTGGGCAAGCCCGTGCTGGTGATGCGCGATGTGACCGAGCGGCCCGAAGCGGTCGCCACTGGCGTGGCGCGGCTGGTCGGCACCGATATCGACACCATCGTGGCAGAGGCGACGCGCCTGCTCGCCGATGACGTCCACTACGCCAGCTGCGCGCGCGCCGTGTTCCCCTATGGCGACGGCACCGCCTCGGCCAAAATCGCGGCCTCGGTCGCAGCCTTTGTGAAAGCATCCGTCCAATGAAAGTCTGCACCGTAGGGCTCGGCTATATCGGCCTGCCGACCGCCGCCATGCTTGCGAGCCGCGGGCACGAGGTGATCGGCCTCGATGTGAACCAGAGCGTCGTCGATGCGGTGAATGCGGGGCAGGCGCATTTTCAGGAGCCGGACTTGCAGATGCTGCTGTCCGCTGCCGTCGATACCAAGCGCTTGCGCGCCACAACCACGCCCGAGCCCGCCGAATTCTTCCTGATCGCCGTCCCCACGCCGATGGTGAATGAAGGGCCCGACATGACCTATGTCGAGGCCGCCGCCCGCACCATCGCGCCGGTGCTCGAAAAAGGGAATGTGGTGATCCTCGAATCAACCTCTCCCGTCGGCTCGACCGAACGGATGGGGGAGATTCTGGCCGAGGAACGCCCTGACCTGACTTTCCCGCGCTACCGCGATGAAGACAGCGTCGCCGATGTCGCGCTCTGCCATTGTCCGGAGCGCATTCTGCCGGGGCAAATGCTGCGCGAACTTGTCAGCAATGACCGGATCATCGGCGGCCTCACCAGCGATTGCGCGAACAAGGCGGCACGGCTTTACCAGTCCTTCGTGATGGGCACCTGCTACATCACCGACAGCCGCGTGGCAGAGCTCTGCAAGCTCTCCGAAAACGCCTATCGCGACGTCAATATCGCCTTCGCCAACGAGTTGTCGATCATCTGCGACAAGCTGGGCACCGATATCTGGCAAGTGCGCGAGCTGGCAAACCAGCACCCGCGCGTGAATATCCTGATGCCCGGCGCCGGGGTGGGCGGCCACTGCATCGCAGTCGACCCGTGGTTCATCGTCTCCAGCGCGCCGGACGAGGCGAGGCTGATCCGCACGGCGCGCATCGTGAATGACGACAAACCCCACCGCGTGGTCGCACAAATCCGCGCGCTGGCGGACAAGTTCAAAGTGCCGACCGTCGCCTGCTACGGCATCACCTACAAGCCCGATGTCGACGATGTGCGCGAAAGCCCCGCGCTGGAAATCGTCGAGGAAGTGGCGGGCATCGAAGGCGCGCAAGTGCTGGTGGTGGAGCCGAACCTGTCGGAATTGCCTGCATCGCTGGCGGGTCGCGCCAATGTGCGGCTGGTGGCCTCGGACGAAGCACGCGAGGCAGCGGATATCGTGACGTTTTTGGTAGGCCACCGCCAATTCAAGCGGCTGGAGGGGGACAGCTATCTGTCGAAGGCCGTGGTCGATACAACGGGAATGTTCTCGACGCGCAAAGCGAAGGCGGTGGAGCGGGATTAGTCTTCGGCGGCGCGTTCGTTGCCGATGAAGCCGAAGTGGGGCAAATCTCCAAGCAAGCTCGCGTAATGGATCAGCGTTAGAATTCTGGCAGAACGCTCATAATGTTCTGTTGCGTCTTGCCCTGCCGAAACTTCTGGCGGCTGGAAAGTGATGATCTCTCCATCGGCGCTAAGCCACTCGCCTTCGACAAGTCCCGCGTGTCTCTCCAGCGCGCGAAGATAGTCCGCAAAGTTGGTGAAGCGATCCCGCCGAGGAAATCCTTCAAGTAGTGCGAGTTCTGCGAGCCTGCGACCACTTTCCGCAAGGCGGCGCGGCCGCTCCTGCTCCGCCACGAATTCCCAATAGTCCTCGCCCAATTCCTCAGCCTTGAAGTCTAGCGCTACGTAAGACTGGAGCGAGCCCCGAATGCACCCGAAATGCTCGGCACTCGCACCTGCGCTTTCGCTAATTGTGACGACAGTTTCCTGAAGCAGGTCGTCATAAGTCACCTTCAAGCCGCCGCGCTGCAATCCGCATTCGACTAGGGCTTCGATTATCGGATCGGTATCAAACGCGGGAGGATCGGGCGGCAAATCAAACATTCGTTCAAGTTATCAGCAATATCTCACTTCGTCATCCCCGCGCAGGCGGGGTTCCAGCTTGTTTGCGTGCTGCTCTGGATTCCCGCCTGCGCGGGAATGACGAGGGGGAGGCGTCCTCGCCGGTCATTGCGAGCGGAGCGGTTGCGAAGCACAGGCGGAGCCTGAACCAATCCAGCTCCGGCGCTGGTGGATTGCCACGTGTGCTCCGCACAGCTTCGCTTCCGCCTGCGGCTCCTTGCAATGACGGACTAGGGGTTCTCTCTTTGAACCGCACCGCACGGCGAAAGGAAGAAGCTGTAATTCTCCTCCGGCGGATTGAAGTGCTGGCCAGTGACCCTGCGATCAACCTGGACTATGGCTGTCTCGTCAAAGCACACGATAGGATGTTGTGAACGATGTGCCATCTCTGGCAGCGTGTCGACGATGCAATTGGCGGCGGCGACTTCGGCGGGATTGGCGGCGGAAAAATACCGTTCCTCGACATCGAATGTGAGTAATCGCGGATCCGACCGCCAAGCAATCTCGACCCCGTGTTCGCGCGCACAACGCTGCATCGCTTCCCGTGCAGCGGCGGTCGCGGCGCGGTTCTCGTAGCGCTCGATCTGCTCATTAAAGCCATTACCCAGCAGCACGCCCGCGATCAGAAAGGCGGGAACGGCCACGAGGACTTTGGGCCAGATGGAAGGCGAATAGGCCATCGGTGCAGCCTATGTTCGTCTTGCGGCGTTGGCAATTGTGCGTTGTTCTCAACCCGTCATTGCGAGGAGCCGCAGGCGACGTGGCAATCCAGTCCAGACGTTGGAACTGGATTGCTGCGCTACGCTCGCAATGACGAATCCTATCGGCTCACCCCCGGAACGACCCATCCCCGCGATATCGCGCCAGAATATTGTCATGCACAATCGGCGAAAGCAGATTCGTGAACGCGCAACCCGCGACGCCATTTTCCCACCACACCACCTCGGCTTGGAGCGATTCCAGCCCCGGCAGGGTCAGCCAGCAGATCGAGCCTGCGTGCATCCGGTTCAGCGCGGTGGCGGAAAAGCCGCTCAGCGAGAGGTCGTTCACCACCGTCTGGAAGGCGCGGTTGCCCGAGGCGCGCAATTGTGCCGGGATCATGATCCGCGTGCGCGGCGCGCTGCGGTCTTCTTGCGCGGCGAGTTCGTAACGCTTGCGGGAGGAATTGCGCAGGGTGGTGTGCATGGTCATGGTGCCAGCTCCAGACGGGTTGGTAAGGACGGCCTTGCGGCCTTTGCTTTGCACAAAATGAGCGCAAGTGCTTACCGCGGACTTACCCGATATGGTTAAGCGGAGGTTTCCACTCTTTCCCGATGTAAATTGGGGAAATCTTTTTCCAGCAGCGCGGCGAGATAATCGGCCACCACTTCGGGCAGCTTGACCGTCTGCGGGTCTTCGCCCGGGTAAGCGCGTTCGCGCATCGCTGTGCGGGTCGCGCCGGGATCGATGATCGCAAGGCGGATTTCCGAAATCCGCTCGACTTCCTTGCCGTGGCTCAGCAGCAGGTTTTCGAACGCGGCTTTGCTCGCGCCATAGGCGCCCCAGAACGGGCGCGGTTCGCTGCCGACCGAACTGGTGAGGCCGATGATCCGCCCCGCCGCCGAGCGCTTGAGCAGCGGGTCGAACCCCGCCAGCAGCGCCTGCGTGGCGAGAACGTTGAGCGTGAGAACTTCGTTGAACTGCTTGGCGTCGATCTGCGTCACCGGCGTCAGCACCGGCATTTGCGCGGCGTTGATGATGAGGATGTCCAGCTTCTCCCACCGCTCGGCAATCGCCTGCGCCAGCCGCCCGATGCTCGCCCCGTCGGTCAAATCCATCGGCGCGATGGTGGCGCTGCCGCCCGCGTCGTGGATGGCATCCTCCACCGCTTCGAGATTCTTCACCTTGCGGCCGGTGATGACCACATGCGCACCCTTCGCGGCGAGCGCCTTGGCGGTGGCGGCACCGATCCCGCGGCTCGATCCGGTGACGAGCGCGATCTTTCCGGCGAGCGGCTTTGCGTTCGGATTATCTGACATTTACGCGTCCTCGCTGACGGGGAGGGTGAGCTGCGCATCGCCCAACTGGCGCGCGGCCAGATCGGTGAGCGATGTGGGGTATTCCCCCGTAAAGCAGGCATCGCAATATTGCGGGCTCGCAGGATCGCGGCCCTTGAGACCCACCGCGCGGTAGAGCCCGTCGATGGAGACGAAGGCCAGGCTTTCGGCTCCGATAAATTCGCGCATGGCGGCAAGGTCCATCCGGCCTGCCAGCAGCTTGGAGCGTTCGGGCGTGTCGACACCGTAATAGCAGCCATGGCCGGTGGGCGGGCTGGCGACGCGGAAATGCACTTCGGCAGCGCCCGCATCGCGCATGATCTGCACGATCTTCATCGAAGTGGTGCCGCGCACGATAGAATCGTCGATCAGCACGATGCGCTTGCCTTCCACGATGGCGCGGTTGGCATTGTGCTTGCGTTTGACGCCCGCATGGCGCGCGCCGTCGCTCGGCTGGATAAAGGTGCGCCCGACATAGTGGGAGCGAATGATGCCGAGTTCGAACGGGATACCCGATTGCTGGGCATAGCCGATGGCGGCAGGCACGCCGCTATCGGGCACGGGGACGACCAGATCGGCCTCGCACGGGGATTCTTTCGCCAGCTCCATGCCGATATTCTTGCGGCTTTCGTAGACCGAACGCTGGTTGAAGATCGAATCCGGGCGGCTGAAATAGACGTGTTCGAAAATGCACGGGCGGGGGCGCGGATTGCCGAAGGGCCGGTGGCTGCGGACGCTGCCGTCGAAATCGACTTCGATCAGTTCGCCCGGCTCGACCTGCCGTTCAAATGTAGCGCCGACAACATCGAGCGCCACCGTCTCGCTGGCGAACACCACTGCATCGCCGAGCTTGCCCATCACCAACGGGCGGATGCCCAGCGGATCACGGCACGCGGCCATGCCGCGCGGCGTCATCACGATCAGCGCATAGGCGCCTTCGACCATCCGCAGCGCATCCACCAGCTTTTCCAGCATGGTGGGAAAGCGGCTGGTGGCGACAAGGTGGATGATGACTTCGGTGTCCGAAGTCGACTGGAAGATCGCCCCGCGATTGACGAGGTCTTTGCGCAAGGCCGCCGCGTTCGAAATATTGCCGTTATGCGCCACCGCAAACCCGCCGCTGGCAAGGTCGGCATAGAGCGGCTGCACATTGCGCAGGCCCGCGCCGCCGGTGGTGGAATAGCGCACATGGCCCGCCGCCATCTGGCCTGGCAGTTCGGCAAGCGATTCCTCGGTGGCGAAGTTTTCCGCGACATGGCCCAGCGCGCGGCGGGTGAAGAATTCCGTCCCGTCCCAGCTGCTGATGCCTGCGGCTTCCTGCCCGCGATGCTGCAAGGCATGGAGCCCCAGCGCAGTGGCGGAAGAGGCACGCTCCCCGTTGATGATGCCGAAAATGCCGCATTCTTCATGCAGCTTGTCGTCACCGTCTTCATCGAGGAAGGGATGGGTGAAATTCATGAGAGCCTGTCGCCGTATTTGCCGCGCGGGGCCGCAATGGCGATGTTACGGCTGGATTACAAGCGGCATTGCGGGCGCTCGCGTGGAGAAAGTGGCGGATGGCGCAAGTGCGAGCTGTGTAAACTGGTGTTTTGCGGGGCGGCTCCGCGCTTGCCAGTTTTTGGTTTCGCGGGTAACTGCGCCGCTCTTCCCGGCGAGGGTTCTCCTTGCAAGGGCGGTCGCATTTTGAAGGACTTGAACGATCCCGCGCTCCAACACGCCTTGGTATGAAGTGACCGCAGACCGCGCTTTCTGGCTGTTTGTGGCCTTCGCCGCACTGGTTTTTCTGATGGGCGGCGGCTCGCGTTTCGACATTGAAAGCACCGGGCCGTTGCGCGCCATCGCCGCGCTATTTCTCGCGGCCGGCCTGTGGTTCCAGAGCGGCGAGCAATTGCGCAGCATCGCAGTGCCGCTGGGCCTGCTGGTTGCGCTGGCGATCTGGATGGCGCTGCAACTTGTGCCGTTGCCGCCCTCTATATGGCAATCGCTGGCGGGGCGCGAGGATATCGTTGCGGCAGGGCAATTGCTCGGCATGGATGGCCAAAGCCGCCCGCTGACCTTTTCTCCGTTGCGCACGATGAATTCGCTGGCCGCTTTGGTCGTGCCGCTGACGGCGCTGGTGTTGCTGTCGCTCCTCGACTGCCAAGGTCTGCGGCGGTTGCGCACCGGCGTGGTGATTGTCGGAGTGACGAGTGCAATCCTCGGCGCGGCGCAGATCATATTGCCGGGTTCCGAAGGGCTCTATTTCTACGAGATCACCAATGGCGATAGCGCGGTGGGGCTGTTCTCGAACCGCAACCACAACGCGCTGTTCCTCAGTATCGCGCTGATTTTCAGCCTGTTCCAGTCCGGCAGTAAGGGGCGCCGGGGTTGGGACGAAAAGACCATCTGGATCGCCGCGGCGCGGCTTGTGTTGGTGGCGGGAATCCTCATCACCTCCTCGCGCTTCGGGCTGGGGATGCTGGGGCTGATCGGGCTGGTGTATGGCGTGCATCTGCTGCTCGCGCTGCGCCGGTCGGGCAAGGAGGTGACGCTGATGCAGAAACTTGCCGGAGCGGGCGCGGCAGTGGCTGCGGCGGGGATGATCGCGCTGTTCGCGCTGCTGGGACGCATCCCCGCGCTCGAACGGCTCAGCGGCTTCTACGAAGGGGGCTTGGCCGAGGGCCAACGCACCGACACCTTGCCCTATGTGCTGCAAATGGCTGCCGACCATTTCCCGTTTGGCGTGGGCTTCGGCGCGTTTGAACAGGCGTATCGCACGATCGAGCCGGAAACCTTGCTCAATCCGCGCTATCTCAACCATGCGCATAATGACTGGGTGCAGCTGGTGATCGAAGGCGGCCTGCCCGGCGTGCTGGTTTTCCTGATCGGCGCGCTCTGGCTGCTGCGCATGGCGTGGCGGGCCATCCGCGCGCGGCAGGCGGCGGGCGAAAGCCTCGCGGCGCCGCTGCTCGGCTTGCTGACGCTGGGGGCGATTGTGCTGCATAGTGCGGTGGATTACCCGCTGCGCACGCCATCGATCATGCTGCTCGCCGCCTTTGCCATCGTGCTCGTTTCACGCGCGGCGCAGGATGCGCGGAGCTAAGGCTTGCTGCACGTGCGAGATGGGGTAAAGAGGCCCGGTGTCGGGCAAGCTGGCGTTTGGTTTTTGCCTTGCCCGTGGCAATCTGGCAGAAACGCTGGCATTGCGTCTTTGTTGCGTAGCAAGTGTTCGCCAGATGAAGCTCTGGCACCGGAATACAAGGTATTGTGAATGATTGATTCTGCGGGCACCGCACCGGCTCCAGCGTTTCGTGGACAAGGCAACGGGCAGGGCAACGGCCAGCCCATGCCGGAAGAGCGGGACGGCTTTTTCGATGTCATTCCGTTCGAGCGGTACCTTGAGCTGATCCGCACCAACAAGCTGCTGATTGCAGGGGTTATTGCACTCGCGCTGGCGATTGGTGCGATTGCCGCGCTGCTGGCCGAACCGCAATACCGCTCCACCGCCCGGATCGAGATCGGGATGACCGATCTCAATGTCACCAATGTGGAAGGGCTGGAGGAAGAAAGCGTCAACGCAGCGCGCGTTTATCTGCCGACGCAATATGAATTGCTCGAATCGAACTCGCTGGCGCTGCGCGTGGCGCGCGAACTGGATTTGCGGAACAATGATCTGTTTCTGGAGACCTATCAGCTCTCGGGCGACGGTCAGGGCAATATCGACCAGACGATTGCCGGGATTCTGCGCGGCGGGATCACCATTTCGCCGGTTCTCAACAGCTCGCTCGTCGATATCTCGTTCAGCAGTCCGTCGCGCGAACTTGCCGCGCTGGTCGCCAATGGCTGGGCCGAATCCTATATCGCCGAAGACATCAGCCGCCGCTTTGGCGCCTCGATCGAAGCGCGCGACTTCCTCGAAGAGCGGATCGCGGAAACCCGCGAACGGCTGGAAACCGCAGAGGCCGATCTGATCACCTATGCGTCGGATCAGGACATTCTGACCATTGGCACCGGAACCGGCGATGGCGATAGTGCCGACACCGCGTCGCAATCGCTGCTCGCCACCGAGCTGGCGGCGTTCAGCGCCTCGCTCCAGCAGGCGACGGCAGACCGTATCGCGGCACAGGCGGCGCTTCAGTCGCGCTCGGCTTCTAATGCCGAGACGAGCGACAATTACGCTTCCGGCCCCACGGCCAGCCTGCGCACACGGCGAGCCGAAGTGCAGTTGCAGCTGGCCGAGCTGAGCTCGCGCTTTACCGATGATTATCCGCCGGTGCAGGCGCTGCGCGCGCAGCTGGCCGAGCTCGACCGTGCGATTGCTTCCGAACAAACAGGATCGGTCGACCGTCTGCGCGCCGCGTACCGCGAAGCCCAGGCACGCGAGGACAGCCTGCGCCAGCAAGTCACGCGCCTGCGCGGCCAGCTGGTCGATCAGCGGCAGGACAGCGTGCAATACAATATCCTGCAGCGCGAAGTGGATACGCAGCGCGAACTCTATGCCGGCCTGCTCCAGCGCTTCCGCGAAATCGGCGTGGTTGGCGTGGGTGAGAGCAATGTGCTGATCGTCGACCAAGCGCGCGAACCGCGCACCCATTACAGTCCGAGCCTGCGGCAGAATCTGATTATTTCGCTGTTTATCGGGCTGCTGGTGGTCGCGATTGGCCTCTATCTCTACGATTTGCTCAACCAGAGCCTGCGCAATCCGCAACAGGTCAAGGAACGGCTGGGAATGCAGCTGCTGGCGAGCATTCCGGCGGTGGAGGAAAACGAGATCGTCGAGGATCTCTCGCAGTCCTACACCAGCCTTTACGAAGCCTATTTCAGCTTCACAGCCAATGTCGCCAATGCGGCGGGCGGCACTATGCCGCGTTCGGTGATGCTGACTTCTTCGCGTCCGGGCGAGGGCAAGAGCCTCAGCTCGGTCGCAATGGCCTACCTGCTCGGGCGGCAGGGCAAAAAGGTGCTGCTGCTCGATTCCGACCTGCGCAAATCGGGGATGTCGAGCTATCTCGGCACGGTCGGCACTATCGGCACCACGCAATATCTGATGGGCGACGACAATTGGCGCGCGATGCTCTCGCGTTCGGAGGCGCTCGAAGGGTTCGACATTCTGCCTGCCGGGCGCAAGTCCTTGCAAGTCGCCGAACTGCTTTCCAACGGCCGCTTCCAGAAGCTGCTCGACGAGGTGGAGAACGAGTATGATGTGGTGGTCGTTGACGGCCCGCCGGTGCTCGGCCTGGTCGATGCGCCGTTGATCGCCGCCTGCCTTGGCGGGGTGGTGATGGTCATCGAAGCGAATGACGGCAAGTGGCGCTATATCGAAAGCGCTATCCAGCGTCTGCGGCAGGCGAACGCCGAAATGCTGGGCGCGATTGTCACCAAGCTTGACGAACGCAACGCCGCCTATGGCTACGGTTATGGGTATGGCTACGGCTATGGCTATGGCGAGAAGGGCAAGGAAAGCGACCCGCAGGGCGCGCCCGCCTGATGACCCGCGTCTTGCGTATCCTCGGCTGCCTGCTGGCTGTCATCGCGGCGCCGCTGCTGCTGGTGCAGGGCATGGCGAATGCGCGGATGGATGCGCGGCTGGCTGATCTCAACGGTTTCTGGAAGGCCGATCTTGCCAGCGCGCTGGTGCAGGTCGAACAAAGCGGTAGCACGTTGCGGCTTGATGTGAATGACGCCGGGATCGAGCTCGCGCAACAGGCCTTCGCCAGCGAGCCCTTGGCCAGCGATGCGCTGTTCCCCATCGCCGTTGCCTGGGCTGCCGATGGGCGCGCGGATGATGCCAACGCGCTGGTCGATGCCGGATTGCGCCTCGACAAGCGCAACCGCTCGCTGGGCGTGCTGGAATTGCAGCGGGTGGCAGCAGCGCAGGACTTGCCGGGCCTGTTCGCACAGCTCAACCGCCTTTCTGTGCTTTACCCGCCGCTTATCAATGACTTTGTCCAACCGCTGACAGCCGCGCTCGATGATGCTGCATCGGTGCCTGCGATCCGCGATGCGTTGGTGGCAGAGCCGGTGTGGGCGGAGGCATTTTGGAAAAGCGTTCCCCGCTCGCCGCGCGGGCTCGCCAGTATGTATGCGTTGCGAGAGACGGTCGATGCCGGGGTGACCGGAGAAAGCGATGCGCTGCTGCTTGAAGGTCTGGGCAATGGCGGCCTGTTCGCGCAGGCCTTCGACCATTGGGATGCGCACCTTGCCGGTGCGGATGCACCGCGCACGGGCTTTATGGCGGACGATGAGTTTGCCCCGATCGGCTGGCGCAGCACGCGCAGCGGCAGCGTGTCCTTCGCCGCCCGTGGTGGTGGCGGATACGATATCTATGTCGAGCGGCAGACCGCTGGCGAACTGGCACGGCAATTGGTGCGGCTGACGCCCGGAACCTATCGCTTTACCGCCGAGACCAGCCCTGCGCGCGATGCCGAGCATTTGCGGGTGTCGCTATTCTGCGCCGGCGCTGAAGAGACAGCGGCAGGTGGACAGTCGCAAACGCTTGACCAAGCGGCGACGTTTACGGCCTCGCCCGCTTGCGACATCTACTGGCTGGTGCTGACAGGCGAAGCGTATGCAACGCGCGGTGCGCTGGATGCGCGGCTCACCGGAATGCAATTCGAAGCGGTGCGCTAGACGCATTATCTTGCCGGAGTGAAGCTGGAACCATGGCGAATCCCGCTCCATCAGGCGCGAGTGGCAAATCCTTGCGACAGTATTTTATCGGCGGTTCGGCGGGGCTGTTCGTGCTGCGAATCATTTCCGTCGTCCTGGGGCTGGGCGTATCCACCATTCTGGCGCGCGAATTGGGCGCGGCCGAGTTCGGCGTGTTCTCCTTTGCCATTGGCGTTGCCACTTTGCTCTCGCTCCCGTTTTGCGGCGGCCTGCCAACGCTGCTGATCGGCGAGATCGCGCAGGCGCGCGAAACCGGCGATGCGGGGAAGCTGCGCGGGGTGATCCGCTGGGGCTATCTCACCCAGTTGATCCTCCTTCTGGTTTTCGGCGGGCTGGCCATCGGCACCTATCTGGTGGCCGTCAGCCTGGGCGTGTGGTGGTGGAACGAACGTGAGACCCAAATCGCACTGCTGGTACTGCTGATCGTGCCGGCCATGGGATTCATCCATTTGCAGCGCGGCATTCTGGTCGGGTTCGAACGGCCGGTGCTCTCTGGCATCGGGGAACAGCTGATCCGCCCCGGCGCGATGCTTGGCCTGCTGCTGTTGTTCCTTGCCATGCTCGACACCGGCAGCGTGGGTGCCTTGTGGTTGCAACTGGGCGCGACGCTGATTGCCGGGGTGGTGATCGTCGCGCTCATCCGCTCGGTGCTACCGCCAGCGGGCGATGCCGAGCCCGAAATTCGCTGGAAGGAATGGACGCTGGCGATGCTTCCTTTGACGGCGACCACGGCCACCACGATTGTCAGCAACAATACCGATATTCTGATGCTGGGCATTTTGCAGCCGCCCGAAGAGGCAGGCGTTTACCGCATTGCCGCACAGATTTCGGTGATCGCGGCCATTCTCATGCAGATATTGCGCGCGATCGCCGCCCCGCAGATTGCCGCCGCCCATGCACGCGGCGATCTGGCACTGATGCGGCGGTTGATGGTGCATACCGGCTGGGCGGCCACTGCTGCCGCGCTCGGCTTTGTCGTCGTGTTTGCCATTTTCGGCGAGTTTGCGCTGGTGCTGGTCTTCGGGCCGGAATACGCCGCTTCCTATTGGCCCTGTCTTGTGCTCGCTTTGGGCTCTGTGCTGGGTGCCAGCTGCACAATGGTGAGCATCGCGCTGCAGATGACCCGCAATGGCGGCATAGTGGCGAAGGCGGCGATTGTTGCGGCGGTGTTCAATGTGGTGCTCAACCTGCTGCTGGTGCCGAGCTTCGGCGCGCTGGGCGCCGCGATTGGCACCGCCGTTTCGCTGAGCGTTATGCAATTGCAATTGGCATACCAGGCCCAGAGGATTCTCGGCGTCCGCGCCGACATTTTCCAAATGCCGAGTGCTAGATGATTCTGTTGACCGGTTCAGTAGCAGGATGTCGCAATGCCGCTTTGGCCGGACTTCGACTGGACGCAGGTGCAGCATTCGCTACAAGCCCACAGCGAGAACGCAGCATCCAAAGGCATTTCGCGTGAATGAACCCTCCAGTCTGGCAGACCTCGTCACTGCGATGGATCGCGCGTTGCCGCGTCCAGTTACGGTGCGGCGGCAACAGGCCGTGTATTGGCCGACGATCTGGCTGCACGCGCGGCGCGCGCAAATGGGGGGCAGCTTTTGCATCAACGGCTTCCCGTCATCGGGCACCAATTGGCTGTGCCAGCTCGTCTCGCGCTATTTCGGTGTGCCGATTCTGGAGCCGTGGCGGCGCCTGACCCCCGCGCTTTCGCCGCATGTGTTCCACCTGCACCGCTTCGTCGACACGCCCGCCGCGCGCGAGCGGACATTTTATATTGTGCGCGACGGGCGCGACACGCTGGTCTCGCGCTATATGAAACTGAGCCCCAATCCCAACGATATGCGGCCGCTTGCGGCGTTCGAGGCGGCGAGCGGGATGACCTATGACAAAGCGCGTATCCGCGAACAGATGCCCGCCTTTATCGAATGGTATTTCACAGAAACCCGCTACAGCGCGATGAACTGGGCCAATCATGTGCGCCGCGCCATGGCCATGGATTTGACGCGGCTTCGGTTTGAGGATTTGAAGGCGGATGCGATGGCCGCGCTGGAGCCTGTCTTTGCCAAGGTCTCTGGCGAACCGATCGACCGCGCAAGGCTAGCTGACGTGATCGACCAAATGGATTTCGCCAAGGTCAAGGCACGCGGCAACGGCCACCACAAACGCAAAAGCCAGGTCGGTGAGTGGCGCGAGCATTACACGCAAGAGGCGCGCGACACCTTCGCCCGCTTTGCGCAGGATGCGCTGGTGGCGGCAGGCTATGAGGCCGACCGCTCGTGGATTGACGAAGCTCCGCTTGAGCCAGTGGAGTAAACGCGTCGTCATGCCAGCAGATCATCGTTTGTTTTTGGCCGAAGCCGCGACTGGACGCAGAGGGGGCAGGCGCATAGGGTTTGCCGGTGAGCGGCAGCGATCCGGAACGACCGCATTGACCGAATTGATCAGGCGACCCCTGATTGCCCTGCATGGAACGACTGGTGAGGCTCCGGCATGACGATCAATTGGCAGGATATCCGCCCGGTCTTGTTCGCCTGGATGGTGGCGATGACGTGCATCGCGGCCTTTTTCGCTTTTTCGACAATCGGCTGCGGTGCGGCGCAATGCGCCACGCGTACCTATGAAGGCATCAATCTGCTGGGATTGGGAGCAATCCTGATTGCATCACTGCTGGCAGTGTACGGCTTTATGAAAGCCAGTCCGCAATTACTGTTCACTCCGCTGGTTGCCTATGCCGGAGCGTGCGCGCTGTTTTACGGCTTCGGGCCGATGTCCAACTTCATCGCCAGTGATGCGACCATGGCGTATCAGGCGCAGTCGGTTTACGCGATCAGTGCCGAGGAAAGCCTGCGCACCAATCTGTTGACCTCCGTGGGCATCGCGATTTCGCTGCTTACGGTCTATTTTGCTCTGCCGCAGCGCAACCGGACATTTCCCCCCATGCCGAAAATGGCGCTCGGTTCTGTGGCGATCCTTTTTGTGTCACTCGGATTGGTGCTCAAACACCTGATCATCATGCCGTCAGTCTATGGCACGTCGTCTTTCGAGGTACCGGGAATACTGCGGAACCTGCGTTACCTCCCCGATCTGGGCTTTGCGCTGATGGCGATGCTGGCGGCAAAAGGTGATCGCCGTTGGACAACGGCTTTCTGGCTGATCTGGCCGCTCCACTTTCTGCTGGCTTTTCCCGAGTTTTCGAAGCGCAGCGTGATGCTCACCATGCTGTTGCCTGCCATTGGCGCCTATATCGGCCACCGGTCAATGCGGCGGCTGATGTTCTGGGTGGTGCCCGCCATCCTGATTTACACCGTGCTGCAGAACACCAACACAATTGCGCGGGCGGAAGAGCAACAGGCAGAAAACGAATTTATTGTGCTTGGTGTTTCGGACCGCTTGAGCATTTTGCGGGACGTGATTGTCGAAGGCGATGCGGCGCAGGGCTATCTGCCGCCGCGATTGCTGGGGGTCCAGCAATGGTGGCTGCGGCTCAATTTCTCGGGGCCGCAAAACGCCGCGATGGAATTGCGCGATAGCGGGGTGGAAGCGGGCTTCACGCAAAATCCGCTTGTCTACTGGGTGCCGCGTTTCCTGTGGCCGGACAAGCCGCCAATCATCGGCCCAGGCGAGCTGTTTCACGGGATTGTGACGCAGAACCCTTCGACAGAGACCAAGATCGGGATCACCGTTTTCGCAGACGGATACTGGCAATTCGGATGGTTCGGCGTTGCGCTGTTTTCAGCCATAATGGGGCTGATTTTTGCAGTGATCACGCGGATGACGATGAACCAGCTTTCCCGCCACCTCTATCTTTATCTGCCTGCTGCCGCACTCGGCATCCAGATGGGGGCGACTTCATCGGGCAGCTTCCTGCAAGTCGGGTTCCTCTCCGCGCTGTCGGTCTATTTCGGCTATTGCCTCGTCGTCTATCTGATTTACGGGCAACTCGGCCAGTTGCGCCACCGCTCGCGCGAGCGGAACCGCGACATTGCCTACGGAACGGCATGAGCAAGCGCAGCATGATCGTGATTTCCGGACTGCGTCGATCCGGAACCACCGCGCTATGGGAATGCTTCCGCCATAGCGCGGCGATTGCCGCTTTTGACGAGCCGTTCCACCCGCGCCTTGCCGCCGGAGACCGGAGCAATCCCAAGGGCACGTGGCGCGAACTGGCGGCGTTCTTCGAGGAGCATCCCGATATCGCGCCACCGCCGATCGATCCGTTGGCAGAGCTTTCGTCCGTATCGGATGATGCGCAGCGCGATTATCTCGAACAGCTGGGCCGGGCGAACAGCCATGTCGCCATTGACGTGGTGCGCTGCTGGAACCGCTTGCCCGCACTCTATTCCAAGCAGGAGGATGTGCTGACCGTCCAGCTGGTGCGCGATCCGCAAAGCTGGATTACCGGGCACTTGCTGCCCTCGGGGAAGGGCACTTGGAAGAAGGCTCTAGCTGACCGCTATCGCCGCGCGAGCTTCTTCACCCGCAAGGGCTATTTCGACAATTACCATTACGAAACGATCATTGCCGAAGCGCTGCGGCAGGATCATCGCCTTTGGCGCGCAGTTACACCCTCCGCTGCAGAGCTTGCCAAAGCGCCCGCCTTTATCAAGCTGCTGGCGTTCTGGTGGGGCACAAATGCGGTGCTGCGTCGTGCGTTGCTTGCTGCGGGCCAGCCATCTGTGCTGACAACGCTGCACGATCTCAGCCACGATCCGGGCGCGGTCTTGCAGGCGATAGCCTCGGCAGCGGGCTGGGACGTGGAAGAGCTGCGCCACGATCATATCACCGGGACACGCCCATCGGTGGGTGCGGAAAACCCGCAATGGCGCGAGGCGGCGCGGTTTCTCGGGATTCCCGAGGCGATTGTCCGTCCCGGCGGAGCGGGCGCGGCGGCGCTGGAAGCAGCGTTTGACGCAGCAGCTACGCGGCTGGGAGAGGCAGCGTGAAGGGCAAGCTCCTTTACATCGGTAACTTGCGCGAAGGCGGGAACGGGCGTGACCGGATTTCGGTGTGGGAAAATGCGGGCTGGCAGGTCGAGGGGATCGACACGCGGCCCTATCGCGTAGGCGGCAACCGGCTGGTGCGCACCATGACCTCGCGCTGGCAGATCGGCCCGCAGGTCGCCAAGCTCAACGCCATGCTGCAAGCACGGGCGGCGCGGGCCGATTATGATGTGGTGATGGTCGACAAGGGCACGGTGCTGCGGCGGGCGAGCGTTCAGGCGCTCAAAGCCAATGCCCGCGCCGGGATCGCCATCCACTACACGCCCGATGCGGCCTTCTACGACAACCGCTCGCGCGAGTTTTTCCGTGCCATTCCCGATTACGATTTGCTGGTGACGACCAAGCCCTTCGAGACGGAGCATTATCGCAAGGCCGGCGCGCGTGACTTGCTGCTGATCGAACAGGGCTTCGGCCCGCGTATCGATCCCGCGCTGGCAGACGATGTGCCCGACCATTTGCGCAGCGAGGTCGCCTTTGTCGGCCATTGCCAGCCGCATTATGCCAAGACGCTTGAAGTCTCGGCACAAGCTGCCCCGCTCAGTATTTGGGGCCCGGGCTGGCCCGAATATGCCGAAAAGCACGCCTGGGCGCAGGCTGTGGTGCGCGGCCCCGGCCTGTATGGCGCGGACTATGCCAAAGCGCTGGGCGGCGCCAAAATCGCCATCGGCCTGCTGTCCAAACGCGTGCCCGAGACGACTACGACGCGTACCTTTGAGATTCCCGCCATGGGCACCATGCTGCTCGCCGAGCGGACGGGGGATCACCAGCGTCTGTTCGAAGAAGGCGTCGAGGCCGAATTTTTCGCCTCACCGGAAGAGTTGTCACAAAAGCTTGCCTTCTATGCTGCAGATGCGAAGAAGCGCGAGGCTATTGCGCAGGCGGGGATGGCGAAGTGCCAAAACGCGGGCTATTCGACCGCCGCGCAATTCGCACGGATTTCACATTGGCTGGACGCTGCCTTGGCGTCCGGCAACAAAGGGACATCGAAGTAATGGGATCACTTTCGGCCAAGCTGCGGCGGGCGCAATGGAAGCTGGGTCGGCGGCTGTATATGACCGCGCGCGGAGAGCCGCAGTCCAACCTCCCCGATAGCAGCGACGAACGCTATATGCAGGCCGCAACGCTGGCGGCTTTGGGTGACGGGCCGGCGACGATCCTCGATGTCGGCGCGAACAAGGGCCAGTGGTCGAGCCAGCTGCTGGGCCTCGCGTCTACCGCGCTGCGCTCGCCCGACAGGCTGCATCTGCACGCCTTCGAGCCGGTTCCCGCAACGCGCGAAGTCTACAAGTCCAAACTCGCCGCCACGCCGGGCGGAGATTGCGCGACATTGCATCCGCTCGCCTTGTCCAACGCAGCGGGCACGGCGGAGATCGCGATCTGGGGCGAGACGGCGGGCACCAATACGCTGTCCTTCGACGATAGCAGCGTGGGCCGTGCGCAGCGCGTGCTCACCATCGAAACCACCACGCTGGACAGCTTTCTGGCAGAGCACGGCATAGACCATGTCGCGCTGCTCAAAATCGATGCCGAGGGGCATGATTTCCTCGTGTTGCAGGGCGGCCAGGCAAGCCTTGCGGCGGGCAAAATTGACGCGGTGCAGTTCGAATACAGCCATCGCTGGATCTATGCGCGGCAATTCCTGCGCGATGTGTTCCGCCTGATCGAGGATTTGCCCTACACGCTGTGCCGCATCCGGCATGACGGGCTGGAACATATCGCCGAATGGCACCCCGAGCTGGAACGCTATTTCGATGCCAATTTCGCGCTGGTGCACGAACGTGTCGAGGGACGCTATGCGATCCATCGCGGCGCATTCGATGGCGGGAACACCTATGCCTGATGCGCGGCAGCTTCCCACCTTCCTGATTATCGGCGCGGGCAAATCGGGCACCACGTCGCTGTGGAACTATCTCGACCAGCATCCGCAGGCGGGAATGTCGCGGATAAAGGAGCCGAGCTATTTCTCGATGGACGATGTCCATGCGCGCGGGCTCGACTGGTATGCGACGCTCTATGCCGGGAAGGAGAATGCACTGGTGCGGGGGGAGGCGTCAAACTCCTATTCGGCGCTGGAGACCTTTCCGCACACGCTAGACCGGATTGCCGAAGTGATGGAGGCGCCGAAGTTTCTTTACATCGTGCGCCATCCGCGCGCGCGCAGCGAAAGCGACTGGATGCAGCGCAGCAAGATATCGGATGTGAGCTTCACCGACTTTCTGCACAATGATCCGGTCTATGCCGACAAGAACCGCTATCTGCGCACGCTGGAGGCGTATGAAGCGCGGTTTGGTGCAGGCTGCGTCAAAGTGCTGTTCTACGATGATCTGCGCAGCGATGCGGCGGGATTGCTGCGCGGGATTTGCGAGTTTCTCGGCATCGACCCTGACTTCGCCTTCGACTTCGAAACGCGGCATGGCCAGTCGAAAGAGGCGCGCAAATTTGTTGGCGGGCTGGGCAAGCTGCGCAACACCAAGCTCTACGCCGATCTCAGCATGGCGCTGCCATCGGGTGTGAAGGAGAAGCTGCGCGGTGCCCTCTCCACCACCCATGCCATCGAACGACCGGAGTGGAGCGCGGCGGATATCGCCTGGTTCCGCGAGCAATTCGAAGCACCCTCGCGCGCCTTTCTCGAGCGGGTGGGTCGCGGGGCGGATTACTGGGACTGGGACGAAGGCTGGAGCCGGTGATGGCCAGCACCGTCCGACCGGTTGAACACGCTGCGGGACGCCTTGATTGATGCCGATCAACGTCACTCTGCTGATGCGCCCGGTTGCAGAGCGTGCTTTCAGTATCGAAGCGGTGTTCGATACAGTGGCGCGTTATGTGCCTGCTGACATTGCGCTGACAACGGTTACCTCGCCGCACCCCAGCAGGGGTTTGCTCTCGCGGCTGCGCGGCGTCTGGCACGCGCGACAGGCCTGCCGCGCTGCCGATGTGGTGCATATGACGGGGGACGCGCATTATCTTGTCTATCTGCTGCCGGGGCGCAAAACCGTGCTGACGGTGCATGATTGCGAGTTTCTGGAACGCAGCAGCGGATTGAAGCGGTGGCTGTTGTGGTTCTTCTGGCTGCGTTTGCCCGCTTGGAAGGCAGCGCGGATCACCTGCGTCTCCGAAGGCGCGCGGGTGCAATTGCTGCGCTGGCTTGCGGTTGATGCTGAGAGGGTGAGCGTGGTGGAAAATCCGCTCTCGAAGCCGCTCGAACGCGATGAGCGAGCCTTCAACATCGTCCGGCCGCGCCTGCTGATGATCGGGGCGGGGCCGCACAAGAATGTCGAGCGGGTGGCAGAGGCGCTGGCCGGTTTGCCGGTGTCGCTGGAGATTATCGCGCGGGTCGATGAGGCGAGGCTTGCCCGCTTGCGCGCCGGAGGCTTGGCGGTCGAAGCGCGGCACAATCTGTCCGATGAGGAATTGGCAGAAGCCTACGCGAGGGCCGACATCCTGATGTTCCCGTCGCTCGCCGAGGGGTTTGGTTTGCCGATCCTCGAAGCGCAGGCGGTCGGGCGGCCCGTGATTACATCGAACCGCGCGCCGATGCGGGATGTCGCGGGCGAGGGCGCGTTGCTGGTCGATCCGGAGGACGCTGGCGCCATCCGTGCCGCTGTTGAGCGGGTGATCGCCGAGCCGGAACTGCGGGCGCAGCTGGTTAAGACAGGCGCGGCGAATGTGCGGCGTTTCGCGCCTGAACGCGCGGCACAGGCCTACGCCGATGTGTGGCGCGCCGTAGCGGCGGAGGCCGGCTGATGCGCATTGCCTTCCTTGCCGGACACCTGTCGCGCCGCGCCTCGGGCGTGCGGCAAATGATCGAAGGGCTCTCGGGCGCGCTGGCAGCACGAGGCGCGGATATCCGCGTGTTCGGGATCGCTGACGAAGCGTGGGGGAACGGCGACTCCGAGACGTGGCAGGGCGCTCCGGCGGAAGTTTTCCAGCGCTATGGCCCCGCCAATCTCGGCTTTATGCCGAAGCTCGGCGCGGCATTGGCTGCGTATAAGCCCGACATTGTGCACCTCCACGGCATATGGATGTATTCTTCCGCCGTCGCCGCATCGTGGGCAGGGCGGGGCATCAATGGGAGTGGCGGCAAGCTCGTCATCTCGCCGCACGGAATGCTCGCGCCTGCTGCGCTGGCCTATTCGCCGACCGCCAAGCGCATCATCCGCGCCGCATGGCAGAACCGGGCCTTCGCCCGCGCTGCGGCCTATCATGCGACGGCGGCGCAGGAGGAGAGCGATACGCGCGCTTTTCTCGGCGATGTCGATGTGGAGATCGTGCCCAACGGTGTGGCGGACACCGCCATTGCCCGCCCGGAGTGGAGCGCCCGGCAGAAGCGGGTTGTTGCCATCGGGCGGCTGCATCCGGTGAAAGGCTATGACCGCCTGATCCAGGCTTGGGAGCAGGTGGGTGCCGTCCATCCCGACTGGCGTCTGGAAATCGCCGGGCCAGATCCCGATGGCTATGCGGCGCAACTGCGCACGCTCGCCGGGCAATATGGCGGCGGAACCGTCACCATTTCGCCCCCGCAATTCGGCGCGGCGCGCGATGCTCTGATCGCCCATTCCCGCCTGTTCGCGCTGCCTTCGCTCACCGAGAATTTCGCGCTCACCGTGCCCGAGGCGCTGGTTTGCGCAACCCCTGTGCTCGCCAGCACCGGCGCACCGTGGCAGGGGCTGGTCGCGCAGGAATGCGGCTGGTGGGTTGATCCCGATCCGGCACGTCTTACCGATGCGCTGCTCCAGGCCATCGCGGCAGATGCGGCGGGCACGCTCGAAAGCATGGGCGCGAAAGGCCGCGAATGGGCGCTTTCCGAATTCGGCTGGGATGGTATCGCGGCGCGCATGGAAGCGTTTTACGAACGGGTGATGCGCGGGGAGCGCGGCGCATGAGCGATCAGCCCTGCATCTTTGTCACCGGCATCTGGAAATCGGGCAACCACCTTGCCTATTCGGCCTTGAATGCGATGGGCATTGAAGGCCCGTTCAACGGCATCGCCGCGCATCTGGTTAATGGCCGGCACCGCTGGGCCAAACGCCTGATCCGCTCGCCGCGAGGATCGGGTGACGCGGTGCAGGTGGGGCTGGAAACCAATGCCGCGGTCAGCCGCCGCTATATCGCCAAGCAGGCGCAACGGCTGGCGGGCAAGATCATGGGTGGCCACGCGGCGCATTCGCCCGAACTGGCGCAGACATTGCGCGAAGCAGGCGCACGGATGATCTGCATCCGCCGCGACCCGCGCGATATTCTGGTGAGCTTTGCCGACTGGATCGGAGGGCGCGCCGATTTTTATCTGCATCCCGATTTCAAGCCGCTGTCGCGCGAAGACCGGGTGCGCGTGCTGCTTGATGGCGGGCCGACACGCATTGCGCCGATTTTCCCGTTTCTCGACATTCTCGACCGCGGGCTCGGCTGGACGCGCGAACCGGGCGTGCTGCAAGTGACCTTTGAAGACCTGCTCGGCCCCGCAGGCGGGCAGAGCGCAGAGGCGCAGCGCGCCGCCGTTGCAGCGATCCACGCGCATATCGAACCGGAAACACCGCTGGACGCGGTCGATATCGGTTCAATCTATGGCGGCTCGCTCACCTTCAACAAGGGCCGCAGCCAGCGGTGGCGGGAACTGGACGATGCCGCTTTGGTGGCGCGTATCGAGCGCGAGCTGGAACCGGTGTTGCCGCAATGGGGCTATGCCGACGCCTGACTTGTTTTACGGAACCTGTCCTGTAGAGACGAACGCCAATTGTGCAGTGCAGCGCACCGCAATCCGGGGAAAAGCCAGATGAATGATATGACCGACGGCAGCAACCTTTCGGGTTACGCCTATGAAGATGCAGAGCTGAACCATTCGCACGATTATCTGTTGCCCGCCTTGCAGGCGGAGTTGGCGCGGCTGAGCGGCGAAAAGCGCGTGTTTGAGCTGGGCTGCGGCAATGGCAGCATCGGCGCGGCGATGGCAGCTGCGGGCTGGGACGTGACCGGGGTCGATGTCTCGGAAGACGGGATCAAACAGGCGCGGGAGCGGCATCCGCAGCTGAAGCTGCATTTCGGATCGGCCTATGATGATTTGGCGGCGCAATATGGCACCTTCCCGGTGGTGACGAGCCTTGAAGTGGTGGAGCACGTATTCCACCCGCGCATCTATGCAAAAACGCTGTTTTCGCTGCTGGAGCCGGGCGGAACGGCGATTATTTCAACGCCTTATCACGGGTATTGGAAGAACCTTGCGATGGCCGTCACCGGCACGATGGACGCGCATTTCACCGCGCTGTGGGACTATGGCCACATCAAGTTTTTCTCGATCAAGACCCTGACCGAGCTGCTGGAAGAGACGGGCTTCGAGGTTGAACGCTTCCTGCGCGTGGGGCGTATCCCGCCGCTGGCGAAGTCGATGATTGCGGTGGCGAAAAAGCCGAGGGGTTGAGGGCGAAAGCCATCAACCGTTCGTCCTGAGCCTGTCGAAGGACTGCTTTTCTTCTCGCCCAGCACCAATCGCCAAGGAGAAGTGCAGCCCTTCGACAAGCTCAGGGCAATCGGAATTTGGCGTTAATGGGTTGGAAAGGGCGTTGCAGCCCGTCGCTATCGCTCGGGAGTTTTCACGCAAAACCGTCCCCCGGACGGTTTTCCGTAGGCAAAACTGGTCGGGGAGAGAGGATTCGAACCTCCGGCCCCTGCCTCCCGAAGACAGTGCTCTACCAGGCTGAGCTACTCCCCGACCGGTGCTTGCGGAAGCGAGGCTCCCGCGAGGCAGAGGCGGGCCTATAGGGTCAGTCCGGGGCGCTGGCAAGCCCAACTCGAAGCCCGCCACATTTTCACGGCATCCTAACCCTAAGCTGCCATTGCGGGCGGGTGATCGCGGCCCCATGTGCACGGCTGCTCAGGAGACGAAGACAGAATGCGGGTTTTGGTAACAGGTGCGGCAGGATTTATCGGCGCGGCGCTGGCGGAGCGGTTGCTTGCGCGCGGCGACAGCGTGATCGGCATCGACAATTGCAATGATTATTACGACCCGCAGTTGAAGTTCGATCGGGTCAACCGCGTCGAGCGCGCGGGCGGCGACTTCCTGTTCTACCGCCTCGATTTCGCCGACATGGGCGCGCTCACCGATGCGCTGGAGGCCGAGGCGTTTGACGCCATCGTGCATCTCGGCGCGCAGGCGGGCGTGCGCTATTCGCTCGAAAATCCGGCGGCCTATGTGCAGAGCAACCTGGTGGGCCATGCCAATATGCTCGAACTGGCGCGGGCGCGCGAGGTTGCGCATATGGTCTATGCCAGTTCGTCGAGCGTTTATGGCGGCAATGACAAGCTGCCTTTCAGCGTGGACGACCGCGCAGATCACCCCGTCAGCCTCTATGCCGCCACCAAGCGCGCCGACGAAATGCTGAGCGAAAGCTACGCCCACTTGTTCCGCATCCCGCAAACCGGCCTGCGCTTCTTCACTGTCTACGGCCCGTGGGGGCGGCCCGACATGGCGATGTGGATTTTCACCCAGAAAATCCTCGCCGGAGAACCGATTCCCGTCTTCAACAAGGGCGAGATGTGGCGCGATTTTACCTATATCGATGATATCATCGCGGGCGTTGTTGCCGCTTTGGACAATCCGCCGGCCGATGACGGCACGCATAAGGCGGGCGGTTCGGCCAAGCCGCATGCGATCTACAATATCGGCAACCACCGGTCCGAAAAGCTCACCCGGCTGATCGAGCTGATCGGCGAAGCCTGTGGGCGCGAGGTGGCGATCGACTGGCAGCCGATGCAGAAGGGCGATGTGACCCGCACCTATGCCGATATCGACGCGATCCAGCGCAACCTCGGCTACCAGCCTTCAACCAGCATCGATGTCGGCGTACCGCGCTTTGTGGAGTGGTATCGGGGCTATCACGGGGTCTGACAGTGGCGCGTGCGCGCGGGTGGTGCTAGCCCATCCCCATGAGCGAATCCCCCCGGCATCCCGAATGGCAATATCTCGACCTGATGCGCCACATCTGGGAGCACGGGGACGAGCGGATTGACCGGACGGGCGTGGGCACGCGCTCGGTCTTCGGCACCATGCTGCGCTTCGATCTGGGCGATAACCGCATCCCGCTGCTCACCACCAAACGGGTGTACTGGAAGGCGGCGGTGCGCGAGATGCTGTGGTTCCTTACCGGCAACACCAATATCCAGCCGCTGCTCAAACAGGGCGTGAAAATCTGGAGCGACTGGCCGCTCGCCAAATACCGCCAGAAAACCGGCGAGGATATCAGCCAGGACGATTTCGAGGCGCGGATTGTCGCCGACGATGCTTTTGCGGCGAATTGGGGTGATCTTGGCCCCGTCTATGGCAAACAATGGGTCGATTGGCCGACCTATCAATACGGGCCGGACGGCAAGTATACGAAGGGGCCGGGGATCAACCAGGTCGCCGAAGTGGTCGCCAGCCTGAAGAGCAATCCCGGCAGCCGCCGCCATATCATCGAAGGCTGGAACGTCGCCGAGCTTGAACGGATGGCACTGCCGCCGTGCCACAAGACTTACCAGTTCCACGTTGCCGGGGAAGGGGCGGCGGCGCGGCTCAATTGCCTGCTTTACCAGCGCAGCTGCGATGTCGCGCTGGGTCTGCCGTTCAACCTTGTCGGCGCAGCAGTGCTGACGCGGATGATGGCGGCGCAGACGGGTTTGCAGCCCGGAGAGCTGGTGTGGGCCGGGGGCGATACGCATCTCTATCTCAACCACACGGAGCTGGTGGAGGAGCAGATCACGCGAGAACCCGCAGGCGAACCGCGGCTTTCGCTGCTAAGGGTGCCCGAGACGATTTTCGATTACCGCTTCGAGGATTTCGAAGTGAGCGATTACGCGCCGCAGGGCGTTTTGCGTGCACCGGTGGCGGTGTAACACGCACCGGATTGACGGTTTCAGGCGTAACTAATATAAATGCGCCAGCATAAAACAATCTAACGCGCGCCCGAGGCTTTCGCGGCGCCAATTGGGAGAGCAGCATGGCCAAGGCCGGCAAGGATCAGGGCAGCAACCGCCCCGCGCTTGCGCTCCATGTGCCCGAGCCGAAATACCGGCCCGGCGACACGGTCGATTTCAGCGATCTGAACATCACCGAACCCGGCGAGCAGCCGCGTCCGGACGAGGTGTGCGAAGCGCGCGAGACCTATCCGCTGTGCACCGATCTGATCCGCGTATTGGGGGACGATAACAAGGCACACGGCCCGTGGGATCCGCGCCTTGATGCCGATACCCTCCGCCGGATGCTGCGCGAAATGGCGCTAGTGCGCGCTTTTGACGGGCGGATGTACCGCGCCCAGCGGCAGGGCAAGACCAGCTTCTACATGAAGTGCACTGGCGAAGAGGCGACCAGCGTCTGCGCCACGCACGCGCTCGCGGGGGACGATATGATCTTCCCCAGCTACCGCCAGCAGGGCTGCCTGATCGCGCGCGGTTACTCGCCGGTCGAGATGATCAACCAGATCTATTCGAACAAGGGCGACAAGCTGAAAGGCCGCCAGCTGCCGATCATGTATTGCTCGAAGCGGCTTAGTTTCTTCACCATCAGCGGCAATCTGGCGACCCAGCTGCCGCAGGCGGTGGGCTTTGCTATGGCCAGCGCGAGCAAGGGCGATTCGCGCATTGCCGCGACCTGGGTGGGCGAGGGGAGCACGGCGGAAGGTGACTTCCACTCTGCCATGACCTTCGCCACGGTTTACAACGCGCCGGTCATTTTCAACGTCATCAACAACCAGTGGGCCATTTCGTCCTTCTCCGGTTTTGCCGGCGCCGAGCGCGCAACCTTTGCTGCGCGCGCCATCGGCTATGGCATTGCAGGGCTGCGGGTGGACGGCAATGATCCGCTCGCGGTCTATGCCGCCGAACGCTGGGCCGCCGACCGCGCGCGCAGCAATGGCGGGCCGACGCTGATCGAGCACTTCACCTACCGCGCCGAGGGCCACTCGACCTCGGATGACCCCTCCGCCTACCGCTCCGCCGAGGAGCGTGACGAATGGCCGCTTGGCGATCCTGTCATGCGGCTCAAGAACCACCTGATTGCGCTGGGCGAATGGTCGGAAGAGCAGCAGGAGGCGCAGGACGCCGAGCTCGACCAGCTGGTGAAAGACGCGCAGAAGGAGGCGGAGAAGAACGGCATTCTCGGCCACGGCCTGCACCATCCCTTCGCCACGATGTTCGAAGATGTGTTCGAGGAACTGCCGTGGCATCTCAAAGAACAGAGCGAACAGGCCATCCGCGAACGCGCGATCAAATGGCCGGAGGGCCCTGCAGAATGAGCCAGACCGACACCACGCTGTCGCCCGCTGCCGAAGCGGGCGAGGCGCGCCACATGAATATGATCGAGGCGATCAATTCCGCGCTCGACGTGATGCTCGCCCGCGATCCCGATGTGATCCTGTTGGGCGAGGATATCGGCTATTTCGGCGGCGTCTTCCGCTGCACCGCCGGTTTGCAGGAAAAGCACGGGAAGACCCGCGTTTTCGATACGCCGATTTCCGAATGCGGGATTATCGGTGTGGCGGTGGGGATGGGGGCCTATGGCCTGCGCCCGGTGCCCGAAATCCAGTTCGCCGATTACATCTATCCAGGGCTTGACCAGCTCATTTCCGAAGCGGCGCGCCTCCGCTACCGCTCGGCAGGCGAATTTATCGCCCCTATGACGGTGCGCAGCCCGTTTGGCGGCGGCATTTTCGGCGGGCAGACGCACTCGCAGAGCCCGGAAGCGATTTTCACCCATGTCTCGGGCCTGAAAACCGTCATTCCGGCAACGCCCTACGATGCCAAGGGTCTGCTGATCAGCTGCATCGAAGACAATGATCCGGTCATCTTCTTCGAACCCAAGCGCATCTATAACGGCCCGTTCGACGGCTTTTACGACAAGCCTGCGAAAAGCTGGAAAGGCCGCGATGATGCGCAAGTGCCCGATGGCTATTACAAGGTGCCGCTCGGCAAGGCGCGCAAAGTGACCGAAGGCGACCAGCTGACGATCCTCGCCTATGGCACCATGGTGCACGTCTCCGAAGCGGTGTGCCGCGAGAAGGGCGTGGAGGCCGACATTCTCGATTTGCGCACGCTCGTCCCGCTCGATATCGAAGCGATCGAAGCATCGGTCGAACGCACCGGGCGTTGCCTGATCGTGCACGAAGCGACGCGAACCAGCGGTTTCGGCGCGGAACTCAGCGCGCTTGTGACCGAACGCTGTTTCTACCACCTCGAAGCGCCGGTCGAACGCGTGACCGGCTTCGACACACCCTATCCGCACAGCCTCGAATGGGCCTATTTCCCCGGCCCCGTCCGCATCGGCGAGGCTATCGACAAGATTCTGGCAGAGTAAGCACCATGGCCAAATACACGCACCCCATGCCCGATATCGGCGAAGGCATCACCGAAGCGGAAATCGTGACCTGGCAGAAGAAGGTCGGCGATATGGTTCATGAAGACGAGGAAGTCGTCGACATGATGACCGACAAGGCAACCGTGCCGCTGGAAAGTCCGGTCACCGGACGTTTAGTCGCAATCGCGGGCGAGGCGGGCGATATGGTTGCCATCGGCAGCCCGATCTTCGTCATCGAAGTTGAAGGCGATGTGCCGGAGGATGTGGTTGAGGAAGCGGTCGCGGTTGAAGCGGCACCTGCGCCTGCTCCCGAACCAACGCCTGAGCCCGAAGAGCCCCTTCCCCTTAGGGAAGGGGTTGGGGATGGGGGTTCTGCATCAGAGACCTCGGAAACCCACCCCCCGGCCCCCTCCCGTGCGGGAGGGGGAGAGAAAGTCCTCGCCACCCCCGCCGTTCGCGCGCGCGCCAGGGATCTCGGCATCGATCTCGCGCAGGTCAAACCCGCCGAGGATGGCCGCATCCGCCATGCCGATCTCGATGCTTTCATAAGCTATTCGGGCGGTTTCTCGGGTGCGGGCAAAACCCGCGCGGACGAGCAAATCAAGGTCATCGGCCTGCGCAAACGCATTGCCGAGAATATGCAGGCGGCCAAGCGCAACATTCCGCATTTCACCTATGTCGAAGAATGCGACGTTACCGAACTGGAACGCACCCGCGCTCAGCTCAACGAAAATCGCGAAGCCAAAGGACAGGAACGCCCCAAGCTGACGATGCTCCCGCTGCTCATCACCGCGATTTGCAAGGCGCTGCCCGATTTCCCGATGATCAACGCCCGCTTCGATGACGAGGCGAGGGTCGTCACCCGCCATGGCAGCGTGCATCTGGGCATGGCGACGATGACCGGTAACGGCTTGATCGTGCCGGTCATCCGCGACGCGCAGGGCAAGAACCTGTTCCAGCTCGCCAATGAGATCACCCGGCTCGCCAATGCGGCGCGCGACGGCACGGCCAAGTCGGAAGAATTGTCCGGCTCGACGCTCACCATCACGTCGCTTGGCCCGCTCGGCGGCGTGGCGACAACGCCGGTTATCAACCGCCCCGAAGTGGCGATCATCGGCCCGAATCGGATTGTCGAGCGGCCCATGTTTGTCACCGGCGCAGACGGGGTCGAGCGGATCGAGAAGCGCAAGCTGATGAACATCTCGATCAGCTGCGATCACCGCGTGGTTGACGGCTATGACGCGGCGGCTTTCGTGCAGGCGCTGAAGAAACTGATCGAGGCTCCGGCAACGATTTTAGCGGGGTAGGAAAAGAGTGCAAAAAGCCGCGCGCAATGTGTTGACACCCTATCGGGGCTCCACTAAACGCGCGGCTCCCAAGAGGCGCTAGAGCCGCTTAAGTGCGCGGGTGTAGCTCAGTTGGTTAGAGTATCGGCCTGTCACGCCGAGGGTCGCGGGTTCAAGTCCCGTCACTCGCGCCACTTGGGATTTTTCTCCTCCTTGCTTCCGCCGGAATGAACCGGCATTGCTGCGCGCATGAGCGGCAGTTTCACCTTCCATTATGGCCCGCAGGTCACGTCCGGCATCGGCGCGAGCGCCGATCTTGCGCCGCTGCTGCCTGACGGTCCGGTGCTGTTCGTCACCGATGCGAATTTGCGCCGCCTTGGCTTGTGCGACGCTGCTTTGGCGGGGCTGGCAGGCCGTGACATTGTCGTGTTCGACGATGTGCAGGAAGACCCGCATGAAGCCAGTGTGCTCGGCGCGCTGGCACTGGCGCGGGAGGCGGGCGCGCGGTCGGTGGTCGGCTTTGGCGGCGGCAGCCCCATGGATGTCGCCAAGGCGGCGGCCTATCTGCTCGGCAGCGGAGAGCGGATTGCGGATATTTACGGCGTCGGCCAAGCCAAGGGGCAGGGCGCTCCGCTGGTGCTGGTGCCGACTACCGCAGGCACGGGCAGCGAAGCGACGAATATCGCGATCCTGACGGTGGGAGAAACGCAGAAGAAGGGCATTGTCAGCAATGCGCTCTATGCCGCGCACGCTGTGCTCGATGCCTCGCTCACCACCGGCCTGCCGCGCCACGTGACCGCCGCGACGGGGATCGATGCGATGGTGCACGCGATTGAAGCCTACACCACGAAGCGGCTCAAAAACCCTATCTCGGATGCGCTGGCGAAAGAGGCCTTGCGCCTGTTGCGGGGCAATCTGCTGACCGCTTGCGATGACCCAGAGAACCTTGCGGCGCGCGATGCGATGTTGCGGGGGAGCTATCTGGCGGGGGTCGCCTTTGCCAATGCGCCCTGCGCGGGCGTGCACGCGCTCGCCTATCCGCTGGGCGGGCATTTCCACGTTCCGCACGGCCTCTCCAACGCGCTGATGCTGAGGCAAGTGCTTGCGCACAATATGCCCGCCGCGCGGGAGCTTTATGCGGAGCTGGCGCTGGTGATGCTGCCCGAACTGGCGGAGAAGCGCCATCTGGGCGCGAGAGTGCTGGCCGATGCTTTCGCTGGCGAAATGCAGGCGCTGGCCACAGCGGCGGGCTTGCCGAAGACGCTGTCGGAGGTGGGCATTGGCGGCGACCATCTCGACCTGCTGGCGGACGAAGCGATGAAGCAGGAGCGGCTCTTGGTGAACAATCCGGTCGCCATCACCCGCGCCGATGCGCGGCGGATGTATGAGGCGGCACTGTGAGCGCCAAAGAGAACTCCCGCACTCCGTCCAAACCGCGTTCAGCCTACAAGGCGTTCCGCGCCATTCCCACGCGCTGGGCGGACAATGATGCCTACGGCCATGTCAACAACGTGGTGTATTATGCCTGGTTCGATACGGCGGTGAACGCCGAACTGGTCGATCGCGGCGTGCTCGATATCGAAGAGGGAGCGGTGATCGGCCTCGTGGTCGAAACCCAATGCCGTTATTTCGCGCCGCTCGCCTTTCCGCAGACGGTGGAGGCGGGCGTGCGTGTGGCGAAGCTCGGCACGTCCAGCGTGCGCTATGAAGTGGGCATATTCGCGCAAGGGAACGATGAACCCGCTGCCGAGGGGCATTTCATCCATGTCTATGTGGATCGGGAGACCCGCAGGCCGGTGCCATTGCCCGACGATTGGCGGGTGGTTCTGGAGGAACTGGCCTAGCTCTTGTCCTTCGGCACGCCCCAATGGCCCGTTTCCATCCAGATCAGGAAATTGCGCAAGGGCAGCAGCCACACGACGCCCAGCGTGGTGTAAACCAGCGCCTGCACAATCCCCGGCCAGCCGCCGATAATGTCAGGTGCATAGCGGGCGATGACAATGGCGTAGACCATCAGCACGGCAAACAGGCCGAGAATGCCGACGGGGATGCGCCAGGTCGGTTCGGTGCGCATCAGAACGGCCCGTAAATGCGGGTGGGGGTGATGATGGCGGCAAGCGGCATATCGTGATCCTCTATTGGCAGGGCATCCACCTTTTGCACATCCCAAGCCAGACCCAGCGCAATGGTTCCCCGATGCGCGGCGAGCCAGCGGTCGTAATAGCCACCGCCTTGGCCCAGCCTTTGCCCGCTATCGGTGAAGCCGACAAGCGGGACGAAAAGCACCTGCGGGGTGTCCTGCGGCGCATCGGCGGTGGGCTGCATGATGGCGTGCGGGCCTTCCTCCAGATCGCTTTCGCCATACGGGTCGGTGTGCGCGTGGAAGGCCATGGCCCCGTCATCACCGATGCGGGGGAGGGCGATGGAGTGTCCGGCCTCCATAAAGAAACGCGCATAGCCTGCAGCGGGCGCTTCTGCGTCTGCGGCGCGATAGAGGCCGATGGTCGCGGTTTCGGGGATCAGCTCTATGACAGGGGCAGGGGGACGGCGGAAGACCAGCGCGCTCACCGCATCAGGCAGCGACGCAACGTGCTCGCGGCGGGCTTTGCGGAGATTGGTGCGCAACTGCGCCTTGTCTTGCACGTCTTCAGTCACACCCACTCCGCTCATCCTGAGCCTGTCGAAGGATTGTTCGTAGTTTCGGGGATTCCGCTAGAAGAAAAAGCAATGCTTCGACAAGCTCAGCATGAGCTCGTCGAAGGGCTCAGCATGAGCGGATTCTTAGATCCCGCCCTCAAGTAGCGGAGCGATAGGGCAAAAACCCGCCCTCAAGTAGCGAAGCGGTAGGGCGAAAAAATTATGTGGCGGATCCACCATGGGTCGTTTTCCTGGAAATCCTCTGACGCCTCAACGTCAGGTGGGCGCCATATGCACCGGCACCACAGCCGAACTGGTGCGCCGAACAGGGACAGCTCCCATGGATTTTGCTTATAGCCTCAGGGATTTTCACTCCGGATCGTTCCGGGCAGAACCGCCACTCGCCTATGTAGGGAGCAGCGCAGCACTTCTCAAGCCGGATTACCGTCCACCGTGTTGGCCAGCTCTTCCATCCGGCCTGCCAGTGCCTCCAGCTGCACCGCCAACGCTTCGCCGGGGACAGCGGGCTGGCCGCTGGTTGCCTCGTGCAATTCGTCGGCGAGCAGCAGTGCGGCATAGAGCAGGATACGTTCGGGCGACTGTCCGCCCAGCGTATCGAGCTTGGCCAGCTTATCGTTGATCGACGCGCCGAGCATTTCGATATGCGCTTCCTCGCCCGCAGCGCAGGCGATGGTGTATTTGCGCCCGGCAATATCCAGCGTGACATTGCTCATGGCGCGGCATCCTTTTCGAGCGTGCCCAGCACCGCCTCGATCTGTGCCAGCGCAGCAGCGGCCTCGGCCTGCAGCGCGTCATACCGGGCTTGCAATTCAGGATTGCTGCTGCCGCCATTTCCGAACGGCAGGCCGGGCGCAACTCGGGCCGCCTCGATACGGCGCAAAGCTGCCTCGATCCGGGCAAGGGCGCGCTGCATCCTGTCGGCAGGTGAGATGTCGCTCATAGCGCAGCAAAGATGAACCACATCCGTAACAAGAGCAAAGCCTTGGCCGTCAAAGCTGTGAATATCCTTCACCCGCGCAGCCTCGCCAAACGTCGCACATGGCAGCGACTTGCTTGACCTGACACGCTGCCCCCACCACACAGCCGGAAACCGAATCGCCCCCGCGTAAGGGGCGGGCGCAGGAGCAAAGAATGAGCGACGCCGATACCCGTTTCAGCAACATGGCCAATGCCATCCGCGCGCTATCGATGGACGCGGTGCAGGCGGCCAATTCGGGGCATCCCGGAATGCCGATGGGCATGGCCGATGTGGCGACGGTGCTGTGGCAGGACTACCTCAAATTCGATCCCAAAGCGCCCGATTGGGCCGACCGTGACCGGTTTGTGCTGAGCGCGGGCCATGGCTCGATGCTGATCTACTCGCTGCTCTGGCTCTCGGGCTATGAAAGCCCGACGCTGGAGGACATCCGCAATTTCCGCCAGCTTGGCAGCCCCTGCGCGGGGCACCCCGAAAACTTCCTCATCCCCGCTGTCGAGGCGACCACCGGCCCGCTGGGGCAGGGCTTGGCAATGAGCGTAGGCATGGCGATGGCGGAGCGGCATCTGAATGCCGTGTTCGGAGACGAGCTGGTCGATCATCGCACCTGGGTGATCGCGGGCGACGGATGCCTGATGGAAGGTATCAATCACGAAGCCATCGGGCTGGCGGGGCATCTGAAGCTGGGCCGCCTGATCGTGCTGTGGGACGATAACAAGATCACCATCGACGGCGCCGTCGATTTGTCGTCGTCGGAAGATATTCCCGCCCGCTACGAAGCGACTGGCTGGCACGTGACGAGCTGCGACGGGCACGATCCCGCCAGCATCCGCAAGGCGATTGACGCCGCCGTGGCCGAAACCGGCAAACCAAGTCTGGTACGCTGCTCCACGGTGATCGGCAAAGGCGCGCCCAACAAGGGCGGGACGAGCGGCGTCCACGGCTCCCCGCTGGGCGAGGCCGAGATTGCCGCTGCCCGCAAGGAACTGGGCTGGGCGCACGATCCCTTTGTCATTCCCGACGATATCCTCGCAGACTGGCGCGCCACCGGCACGCGCGGCGGGGAAGCGCATTGCGAATGGCAGGGCCGCCTCAATGCGAGCGCGCAGAAGGCCGAATTCGAGCGCCGCATGGCGGGCGAATTGCCCGCGCGCTTCTCGCTCGCCAACTACACGCAGGGTCTGATGCAGAACCCGCAAAAGGTCGCCACCCGCAAGGCGAGCGAAATGGCGCTGGAGCAGATCAACGCCAAGCTCCCCGAAACCATCGGCGGCAGCGCCGACCTGACCGGTTCGAACAACACTAAGGCGGGCGGCATCACCGCCTTTACGGCAGAGGACTATGCGGGCCGTTATGTCTATTACGGCATCCGCGAATTCGGTATGGCGGCGGCGATGAACGGGATGGCGCTGCACGGCGGCGTGACCGCCTATGGCGGCACCTTCCTGATCTTCACCGATTATGCGCGCGGCGCGATCCGTCTCTCGGCCTTGCAGCAATGCCCCGTCGTCTATGTGATGACGCATGACAGCATCGGGCTAGGCGAAGACGGGCCGACGCACCAGCCGATCGAGCATTTGCAGAGCCTGCGGGCGATGCCGAACATTCTCGTGATGCGCCCCGCCGACGCGGTGGAGACCGCCGAGTGCTGGGAAGTCGCGCTGCGTCAGACCGAACGCCCCTCGGTGATTGCGCTCAGCCGCCAGAACCTGCCGCAAGTGCGCAACGCGCCCGAAGAGACCGACCAATGCGGCCTTGGTGCCTACCGCCTCAAGCGCGCGGGCAACAAGCGCGGCGTGGTGCTGATGGCGACGGGTTCGGAAGTCTCGCTCGCGCTTGAATGCGCGGACCGGCTGGAGAAAGAAGGCATCGGCGCCGATGTCGTCTCGATGGTCTGCACCGAGCTGTTTGACGAGCAGGATGCCGCCTACAAGGCCGATATGCTCCCCGCAGACGTATGCAAGGTTTCGATTGAAGCCGGGACGACCTATGGGTGGGAACGGTATACGGGATTGGACGGCATGAATTTCGGCATCGACCGTTTCGGCGCATCGGCACCGGCAGAGCAGCTTTACGCCAAATTCGGCCTGACGGCGGAGGCAATCGTCCCGCAAATCATACACAAGATCAACGGATAAGCAGGAGTTCTGACTATGGCGACCAAAGTTTCGATCAACGGTTTCGGGCGCATCGGACGCCTCGTGGCGCGCGCCATTCTGGAGCGGGACGATCACGATCTGGAGCTGGTGGCGATCAACGATCTGGCCGACACCAACGCCAACGCCCTGCTGTTCGGCTTCGATTCCACCCATGGCCGCTTCCCCGGCACGGTGGAGGTCGATGGCAACACGCTGGTGGTGAACGGCAAGCGCATTGCCGTGACCAGCGAACGCAATCCCGGCGAACTGCCGCATGGCGAGATGGGCGTCGACATGGTGCTCGAATGCACCGGCTTCTTCCAGAGCGACGAGGCCTGCCGTCCGCATCTCGCTGCCGGTGCGAAGCGCGTGCTGATCTCGGCACCCGCCAAGGGCGTTTCCGCCACCATCGTTTACGGCGTGAACCACGATGTGCTGACGGCGGACGACGTGATCGTCTCCAACGCCAGCTGCACCACCAACTGCCTCTCGCCGGTGGCCAAGGTGCTGCACGAGACGGTGGGGATCGAGCGCGGTTTCATGACCACGATCCACTCCTACACCAATGATCAGCGTATGCTCGACCAGATGCACAGCGACATGCGCCGTGCGCGCGGCGGGGCGCAGAACATGATCCCGACCACCACTGGCGCGGCCCGCGCGGTCGGCCTAGTGCTGCCCGAACTCGCTGGCAAGCTGGATGGATCGAGCGTGCGCGTGCCGACGCCCAATGTGTCGCTGATCGATCTGGTTTTCACGCCGGGTCGTGACACCACAGCGGAAGAGCTGAACGCCGCGCTGAAGGCGGCTGCCGATGGCGCAATGAAGGGCGTGCTCGATTACACCGACAAGCCGCTGGTTTCGAGCGACTTCAACCACCACCCGGCGTCTTCGACCGTGGACTCGCTGGAGACCGCCGTGCTCGAAGGCAAGCTGTGCCGCGTGGTGAGCTGGTACGACAATGAATGGGGCTTCTCCAACCGCATGATCGACACGGCGGGCGTGATGGCGAAGTTTCTCTAAACTCGCTGCACCCACTCATCCGTTCGTGCTGAGCGTGTCGAAGCACTGCAATTTCTTGCGACCGGCACGAAGGTCAAAAAGACAGGACAGCCCTACGACAGGCTCAGGGCGAACGGAGATTTGTATATGAGTGCCTTCAAAACCCTCGACGATTTGCCGCAGGATCTCTCTGGCCAGCGTGCGCTGGTGCGGGTCGATCTCAACCTGCCGATGAAAGACGGGCAGGCGACCGATCTCACCCGTGTCACCGCGGTCGCCCCGACCATCCTCGAATTGGCGGATCGCGGCGCGAAAGTGCTGCTGCTCGCGCATTATGGGCGGCCCAAGGGGGAACGGCATTCCACCATGAGCATCAGCATGGTGCAGGGTGATCTGGAACGGGTGCTGGATCGCGAAGTGATGTTCATTCCCGAAGTCGCCGGCCCGGTGGCGGCGCAGGCCATCGATATCCTTCGCCCCGGCGATATCGGGCTGATGGAAAACGTCCGCTTCTGGCCGGGTGAAGAGGCCAATGACGCCGATTTCGCCAAGAGCATCGCTGCCAATGGCGATTTCTATGTCAACGACGCTTTCAGCGCCGCGCACCGCGCCCATGCCAGCACCGAGGCGCTCGCGCATCTGCTGCCCGCCTATGCAGGGCGCGCGATGGAGAAGGAGCTGAAAGCGCTCGACGCCGCGCTCGGGACGCCGCAGCCGCCGGTCGCGGCCGTGGTGGGCGGAGCAAAAGTCAGCACAAAGCTGGCCGTGCTCGAAAACCTCAGCCGCAAGGTGCAGCATCTGGTTATCGGCGGCGGCATGGCGAACACCTTCCTCGCCGCCAATGGCGTGCATGTCGGCATGAGCCTGTGCGAGCACGATCTGACCGATACTGCCCGCGCCATTATGGATGCAGCCGACGCAGCGGGCTGCACGATCCACTTGCCCTATGATGTGGTGGTGGCCAAGGAATTCGCCGCCAATCCGCCGTCAATGCGCGTGTGCAATGTGCACGAAGTCGCGGCGGACGAGATGATCCTCGATATCGGCCCGCTCGCGGTCGAGGCGCTGGGCGATGTGCTCAAAACCTGCGCCACATTGGTGTGGAACGGCCCGCTGGGTGCGTTCGAAACGCCGCCCTTTGACGAGGCGACGGTGGCGCTTGCCAAGACCGCTGCGGCACTGACGCAGGCGGGCGCGCTGGTCTCGGTTGCAGGTGGCGGCGACACTGTGGCCGCACTCGCCCATGCCGGGGTGGCCGAGGATGTGACCTATATTTCCACCGCTGGCGGCGCGTTCCTCGAATGGATGGAAGGCAAGGAATTGCCGGGCGTGGCGGCGCTTAGCGCCTGAAGCCATGCCCCAAACCAACCAGCTTTTCCCAACGCCCTTCATCATCGACCGGCTGAATAGCGAGCAGGGCCTTGCCATGCTGCGCGAGGCCATTTTTGCCGCGATGGATCGCGACAAGAAGGGGTTGGCGATCAGCAATATTGGCGGCTGGCATTCGGGCACCGATATGCTCGAATGGGGCGGCGAAGCGGCGCGGGCGCTGGTGTTCAAAGCGATGACCATGGCGGACGATGCCTGCGTCGATATCAAGTCGCCGGAAGAGAGCCGCTTCGGCTGGCTGCCGCAAATGTGGGCCAATGTCAGCACGAAGGGCAATGCCAACCAGTATCACGCGCATCCGGGCAGCTATTGGTCGGCGGTCGCCTATGTCGATGACGGCTATGAAGGCGAGAGCGATCCCGCGCAGGGTGGGGAGCTGCAACTGCTCGACCCGCGCAGTCCGATGGTGCAGATGGCTGCGCCCGATCTGCGGCTGAAGGCGGAGGATGGCGGGGCGCAATTGCACGAGATTTCGGTCCGCCCGCAAACCGGGATGATCGTGCTGTTTCCCAGCTGGCTGCAACACGCGGTGCGCCCGTTTTATGGCGAGGGCACGCGGATTTCCGTGGCGATCAACCTCACCGCCGGGTTGAAGAAGCCGCACTAGAGGTTAAGCGGCCTTCGTAGGACAGGCGATACTCTTCCGCACGAACGGGCTCGCTACCGGCCATTTGTCCGGGTTCTCCCGAAACGAGGCTTATCGACCATCCCCGCACCCTTTGCGGATCGCCCAATGTCAGTGGCACTGTCTCGCGCCAGCCTGCGCCATCCACGCGGGTTTCGACCACCAACCGACCCGGCCACACGCAGCGCGCGTTGATCGGGCAGCGCGAATCCTCGACAACGCGCATCGGCGTGACAACCACATCGCCCACCGCAACCGGCTGGCGGAGCGCCACGACGCTGCCTGCAGGCATCGGTTCGCCGCCGGTGAGGGTCGGTGCATCCGGCACCGTGGCGCAGGCGGAAAGGGAGAGGGCCTGAGCAAGAAGTGCAGCGTGTCGTCTCATCGATGCCATAGGGCGCTTCCCTTGCTTTCAACGCGCTGAACGCTTCAGCAAGGCGGGCAAGAGCCACAAATCCGCTTTCCTACACAGCGCAATCGGTGCTCGCAGCGAGCCCGTCTTACGATACTGCACACGGGCAAACTTCGCAAACTTGCACTCGTGCGAATCGCAGCATAGGAGCCGGTTTCGAATTCGTATTCGCGAGAGGGAGCTTGCCAGATGAACACCGCCGAAATGACCGCGAAGATTGCCGCAGGGCAGGGCTTTATCGCCGCGCTCGACCAGTCGGGTGGCTCTACGCCCAAGGCGCTGCGCGGATACGGCGTCGCGGATGACGAATGGTCGGGCGAGGAGGAGATGTTCGGCAAGATCCACGAAATGCGCAGCCGGGTCATCACGGCCCCCAGCTTTGCCAATGGCAAGGTGATCGGCGCGATCCTGTTCGAACGGACGATGGACGGCATGGTCGATGGCAAGCCGACTGCCGATGCGCTCAAAGCGCGCGGCGTGGTGCCCTTCATCAAAGTCGATCAGGGGCTGGAGGACGAGGCGGACGGCGTGCAGTTGATGAAGCCGCTCGACAAGCTGCCCACGCTGCTCGAAAAATCGGTGGCAGCAGGGATGTTCGGCACCAAGATGCGCTCGGTCATCAAGTCCGCCAATTCTGCCGGGATTGCGCAGATCGTCGCGCAGCAATTCGCCGTCGGCCAGCAGATCATCGCCGCCGGGCTGATGCCGATGCTGGAGCCGGAATACGACATTACTGCGGATGACCGTGCGGAGGGCGAGGACATCCTCAAGGTGGAAATCCTGAAGCAGCTGGATGCGCTGCCCGAAGGCCAGCAGATCATGCTGAAGCTGTCGATCCCCAAGACGGCGGGGCTCTACACCGAATTGCTCGACCATCCCAAGGTGTTGCAGGTGGTGGCGCTGTCGGGCGGCTATTCGACCGATGAGGCCTGCGCCGAGCTTGCCAAGAACCCCCGGATGATTGCCAGCTTCAGCCGCGGCCTGCTGCAAGATTTGCGCGCCGGACAGAGCGATGCGGAGTTTGACGCGGCGCTGGGCAAGGCGATCGACCAGATCTGCGCCGCGTCGGTCTGCTGAGCGTCCGATGTCAGACTGCCAGCTTTACCTGATCTCGCCGCTCGATGTGGGCGGCGATTTCGCCCACCGGCTCGACCGTGCATTGGCGGCGGGGGAGGGGCTGGCAACCGCGTTCCAGTTCCGCGTGAAGGGCGTTGATCCGCACGAGGCAGCGCGGCTCGCAGCGCCCTTGCTGGAAATCTGCCGGGCCCGCGATGTTGCGTTCATCGTCAACGATTCGGTTTCGCTCGCCAAGCGGTTGAAGGCGGACGGGGTGCATTTGGGCCAAGGCGATGGGGATGTGCGCGAGGCGCGCGAGGAACTGGGGCGCGAAATGCAAATCGGCGTCACCTGCCACGCCAGCCGCCATCTGGCGATGGAAGCGGGGGAAGCAGGCGCGGACTATGTCGCCTTCGGCGCGTTCTTCCCCAGCGAGACCAAGCCGAGCGAACACCGCCCGGACGAAGAACTCCTCCGCTTCTGGAGCGGGCTGTTCGAAATCCCCAGCATTGCCATCGGCGGCATCACACCCGAAAATTGCCCGCCCTTGATCGAGGCAGGGGCCGATTTCCTCGCGGTCAGCCACGCGGTGTGGGGCGGGGATGAAGTGGCGGCGATCAACGCCTTTGCCGCAAAGCTAAAGTGACGCGGCGACGTCTAGCCATACCGCTGCTTGCGCTCGGCTGGCTTGGCGCGATTGCGGTCTGGATTGCAAGCGGACCGAAGGAAGCGCCTCAAGCCCAAGCCGCCGCCGCCATCGTGCTTGGCGCGGCAGTGGCGAGGGACACGCCCACGCCCGTATTCCAAGCAAGGATCGACCATGCCGTTGACCTTCACCGTGAAGGCCGCGTGCAGTATCTGATATTCACCGGAGCACGATCTGAAGACGATACGCTCGCCGAAAGCGAGGCGGCGCGCATCGCGGCGATTGCAGCGGGCGTTCCGGAAGATGCGATCCTAATCGAAACCCAATCGCTCACCACCATGCAGAATCTCGTCGAAGCGCAGTCGGTGATGCGCGATGCCGGAATCAGCAGCGCGATTATCGTTTCCGATCCGCTCCACCTGCGCAGGGCCATGGCGATGGCCGATGCGCTCGGTATCGATGCTCAGCCCAGCGCGACACCTGCAACTCGCTACCGCTCATGGCGCACCAAAGCGCCCTTCTTGATGCGGGAAGTCTATTTCCTGCACCATTTCTGGTTGTTTGGAGAGTGAACTTCTATTGCCCCGGCCGGCGCACGCAGCGCAGGCGGCCCGGTACACCATTCTCAATCTTGCGGAGGAAGCCCCGCCCCTCGATCGCATAGCGTGTGCCGTTGCGCGGGCCGCTTGTCATAGTGACGATATCGCCGCGCCGCAGATAGGTGCCTTCGCCCTGCGGCGAGGAATAGCGCGAGGCGCTGGTGATGGTGAAGCTCTCTTGCGGCTGCGCCACGCCAACCGCGCCCGCCGCGTCGCCGGGAAGCTCGCAGCTATAGGTGCCGCGCTCGATCGTGCCAATCTGTTCCTGCGCCATGACAGGAACGGCGAAAACAGCAGCCGAGGCAGCAAGGAGTGAGAATGCGATCCGTTTCATACTGCCCGCTATAGCAGACGCGGCTGAGCACGCCATGAACCGATTGCGCGCTATCGCACTGGCGCGATAACGCCGCATCCCGCTTGCCGCGAAGGGCACCAGCGGCTAGGGCGCGGCCAATCTTTGAAATTCTGGATAGTAAAGAAGCACGAGCCATGAAGATCAGCGGCGTGGACATCCGTCCCGGCAATATCATCGAATATGAAAAAGGCATCTGGAAAGTCGCCAAGATCCAGCACACCCAGCCGGGCAAGGGCGGGGCCTATATGCAGGTCGAAATGAAGAATCTGCAGGACGGGCGCAAAACCAATGTCCGCTTCCGCAGTGCCGATACGGTGGAGAAGGTGCGGCTCGATACCAAGGACTACCAGTTCCTTTATGAAGACGGCGCGATGCTCGTTTTCATGGATACCGACACCTACGAACAGATCACGCTGCCGAGCGACCTGTTGGGTGATGCCCGCCCGTTCTTGCAGGACGGAATGCAGGTGAGCCTGGAGCTGTGGGAAGAAAAGCCGATCAGCGTGCAGCTTCCCACCCAGATCGAAGCGGTGATTGTCGAGGCTGATGCGGTGGTGAAGGGGCAGACCGCTTCCTCCAGCTACAAGCCCGCCGTGCTCGATAATGGCGTGCGCATTCTGGTGCCGCCACATATCGAAAGCGGCACGCGGATCGTGGTGGATGTCTACGAACAAAGCTATGTCGGCAAGGCGAGCTAACTAGCCATGGCCGCAGTTCCCGCAATCATCCGCGTGATGGAAAAGGCTGCCCGCAAAGCGGGGGGCAGGCTTCGCCGTGACTTCGGCGAGGTCGAGCACTTGCAGGTCAGCCGCAAGGGGCCGAGCGATTTCGTGTCCAAGGCCGACCAAGCGGCGGAGCGCATCCTGTGGGACGAGCTCAAAGTCGCGCGCCCCGGCTGGGGCTTCTTGCTGGAAGAAGCGGGCGAGTTGGAAGGCGATGCAGACAAGCCGCGTTTCATCATCGATCCGCTCGACGGGACGAGCAATTTCCTCCACGGCATCCCGCATTTCGCGGTCAGCATCGCGGTGCAGGAACGCAAGCTGGGTTCGGACGAATGGGGTGATGTGACCGCGGCGGTGGTCTACCAGCCGATCACCGACCAGACCTTCTGGGCCGAAAAATCGGGCGGCGCATGGCTGCACGACGGGCGCTTGCGCGTGTCGGGCAGGCGGCATCTCGATGAGGCGCTGATTGCCACAGGTACTCCGTTCCAGGGGCATGGCAATTTTGCCGAATGGAACCGGATTTACAACGCCATCGGCCCCAGTGTCGCAGGCATCCGCCGCTTCGGCGCGGCCTCGCTCGATCTCGCCTGGGTGGCAGCGGGCCGGTATGACGGGTTCTGGGAAAGCGATCTCAGCCCGTGGGACACCGCCGCGGGTTGCCTGTTGGTGCGCGAAGCGGGCGGCTTTGTGACCGACTATCGCGGCCGCTCGCAGGCGATCTGTGATACGCAAGTGATCGCCGGAAACGACCCGCTGCATTCACGCCTGCACAAGATCATTGCGGAAGCGCTGAAGGCCAGCTAACCGCTTTTTCCCGCGCTCAGGTGCCTCTGTGGCGGAATTGGTAGACGCGCTCGACTCAAAATCGAGTTTCTTACGAAGTGCCGGTTCGAGTCCGGCCAGAGGTACCAGCGGGATTTGGGCGCATGCGCCCGGCGGGCATGTGCTATTGGCTTGGCGCAATTGGCTTGCTTTCTGCGCCGCGCTTTGGGAACGGTGCGGGTGACGTGATAGACGCCCCATCCCCCCACGCGATTGCCGCGATGGCGCTCACCGTAATCGTGTTCGCAATGTTTGTGCGCAACCGCATCTCTATCGAGATCGTGTCGCTGCTCGCCATCGCGATCATTGCGGTGGGGCTGTATTTCTATCCCCTGCCGCACAGCCAGCCGACCGACGGGCTGGCGCTGGCTTTTGGCGGCTTTGGCCATCCCGCGCTGATTACCATTTGCGCTCTGATGATCCTGGGCCGGGGGCTGGTGGTGACCGGGGCGCTGGAACCGGCGGCACAGGTTCTGGAAAGGATCTGGAAGTTCAACCTGCAACTGGGAATGCTCGTTTCGCTAATGCTGGCGATGGGCCTTTCGATGGTGGTCAACGATACGCCGGTGCTGGTGCTGCTGATGCCGATTTTCGTGGCGCTGGCGCAGCGCGGGGCGATGCCCGCATCGAAGACGCTGATGCCTTTGAATTCGGCGGTGCTCATTGGCGGCATGGCGACCACCATCGGCACTTCCACCAATCTATTGGTGGTGGGGATCGCGAACGATCTGGGGATGCCGCCCATGTCGGTGTTCCACTTTACGCCTATCGTGCTGATGGCGGCGCTGGTGGCGCTGCCCTATCTCTGGCTGGTCATGCCGCGACTGCTGCCCGACAATTCGCCGGAGCTAAAGGAAGGCATCCGGCGCTTTTACAGCCATTTGCGGGTGACGCCGGAAAGCCAGCTGGCCAACCGTCATTTCGACGAGATAACCGATATGCTGCCCGACGCCTTCCGTTTCGAGGAGCGACCGGCGGGCAAGTTCCAGGCCGGCCAGCGGATGCTCATCTCGGGCACGCATGAAGGGCTGGAAAGCGCCATCCGCGTCTTGCGCGGGCAAGTCGCGCCCGCCTGGGTGGTCGACCAGATCACCGAACAGTCGCGGCACAAGCGTGAGGATATCCAGGTGGTCGAAATGGTGGTGACCGCCGACAGCCGGATTGTCGGGCGCACGCTCGCAAGCTCGGGGATTGCCGACCATTACGGGGTCGCGGTGCTGGGAGTGCACAAGCCGAAGCGGCCTTTCGCCGATGATGTCGCCGATCTTGGCCGCGACATCCGGATTGCCGAGGGCGACGTGCTGTTGGTGATGGGCCTGTCCGACGGGCTGGAGGCGTTTGTGGCCGGAGACAGCCTGCTGCAACTGGAAGGTGTACGCGAAATGCCGCGCCGGTCCAAAGCCGTCCTTTCGGCTGCGATTATGTTCGGCGCGGTTGCACTGGCATCGGTCGGCCTGCCGTGGATCGGGGCGCAGGGGATTTATCTCGTCAAAGTCCCCATCGCGATTTCCGCGCTCGCCGGGGCGATCCTGATGTTTGTGACCGGCTGCGTGAAGTTTGACCGGGTCGGGCGGGCGCTGTCGGGCAAGGTCATTGTGCTGGTGGCGGCCAGCATCGCCATCGGGCGCATCGTGCTGGAAAGCGGGGCTGCGGGCTGGCTGGGCGAATTGCTTGCCTCGGGCCTCGTTCATCTCCAGCCTGCTTTCGTCCTGATGGCGGTGATGCTGTTCGTGACTTTGCTGACCAATTTCGCGTCGAACGCGACCGCGGCAACCGTTGGCACGCCGATTGCCTTTGCCATCGCGACTGAGCTGGGCCTGCCGCCTGAGCCGATGATCCTCGCCGTGCTGTTCGGGTGCAATTTGTGTTACGCAACGCCGGTCGCCTACCAGACCAATATGCTGATTATGGCAGAGGGGAATTACCGGTTCGGCGATTACTTGCGAACCGGTGTGCCCTTGGTGATGATTATGGTTGTCACCCTCAGTTACCTGCTGGTGACGACCTACAATATGTAGCCTTACGATTGCGGCGGCGCGTCGGCGCTGCGGCCGCTACGGCCAGCGCGGCGCGCGGACTCGGCTTCGATCGATGATTGCTGCTGCGCGCGCTGGGCCGCAGTGCGCGATTCGCTGAGTGCCTCGTCGCTGATCGATTCGAGGAAGATGCGGTAATCCTCCTCGCTTAGCGCATCGATCCACGATTGGTCATATCCGGGCACCGAGCGGCGTCCGCCCCCCGCTTCGGGCCGGCGGCGCGGATCGGCTGCGTTGCCACCGCCGGCACCGCCAGGATTGACCGTGGGCGAGCCGTAGTCGCCGCTGGCCTCAGAACCGAAGCCGCCGACAGGGTCAGCCAGATCATTGCGCACCAAACCTTGCGAATCGGTGATAGCGGCGCTGGCGCGTTGCAGGCGTTCCTGCTCCTGCCGTTCCTCTACGTGCTCCACTACCGCTTGGCGGTTGCCGTCATCGGCAAACATCGCGATCGCCCCGGTCAGACTGACCGTAGCGACGGCAAAATGCTTGTACATTTTGGCAGGAATCGGAGGCTTGGTGAGCTTTGCCATAGGGTGCCATTACCGCGCATGGGTTAAGGCCTGCTCCGCCAATACGGTTAATGCGCGCTTACCACAGCTGTGAACCACGCCGATGATGCATCGCCTTGTAAGCGGGTGTAAAGTTTACCGACATTTCATAGGTCATCGCTAATCCGGCGGATGAAGCGGGGTGGGCCCGCAACAGATTGGCCGGTCGGAGCGATGATTCGTCTCTTCAAACACTATATTCCCCATGCCGTTCTTATGCTGGGTCTGATCGACTTTGTGCTGCTGTTGGTGGCAGCCGATGCGGCGTGGAATGTCCGCACGATGCAGATCGGGATCGCCGCGGGGCCGCTGGTCGAGCGGGTGTGGATTCTCGCAGGTTTCGCCATCACCACCCAAACCGCGATGATCGCGGTCGGCGTGTATGGCCCTGAGGCGCTGCTCTCGATGCGCTTTGCCGCCGCGCGGCTGCTGGTGGGAATTAGTCTCGCCATTCTGGCGCTGGCGGTGATCGACTTTATCTTGCCGGGGCAGACCTTCTGGCGCTCAATCCTGCTTTACGCGATGGTGATTGCCTCGGTGCTGCTGGCGCTGAACCGGCTGGTGGTGGGCAATCTGCTCGGCACCTCGGCCTTCCGCCGCCGCATTCTTGTGCTGGGCGCAGGACACCGGGCAGAGCGGCTCAAAAAACTCGCCGAGCGGCCCGAGAGCGGCTTCGTTATTTCCGGCTTCGTCAATATGAGCGGAATCCCCTCCGTGCTGCCCGAAGCGGTTGACCGCTCGACCATTTCCGATCTGAGCGCCCATGTCGCCAGCTTGGGCGCGACCGAAGTCGTGTTGGCGCTGGAGGAAAGGCGCAATGCGCTGCCGCTGAAAGACCTAGTGCGAGTGAAGACCGCAGGCGTCCACGTCAACGAGTTCTCCAGCTTCCTCGAACGCGAGACGGGCCGCGTCGATCTCGACACGCTCAATCCCAGCTGGCTGATCTTCTCGGATGGCTTTTCCTCTGGCCGCGCGATTTCGAGCGTCGCCAAGCGGGGGTTCGACATTGTCGCGAGCCTGCTGCTCCTGCTGCTCACATTTCCGGTCATCGCGCTGTTCGCGATCATCGTGAAGCTGGACAGCAAAGGGCCTGCCTTCTTCCGCCAGAAGCGAGTGGGGCTGTACGGCCAGACCTTCGAGCTGATCAAGCTACGCTCCATGCGCACCGATGCCGAGAAGGACGGTGCGAAATGGGCCGAGAAAAACGACGTCCGCATTACCCGCGTCGGTGCTTTCATCCGCAAGGTGCGGATCGACGAGTTGCCGCAGGTGTGGACAGTTCTCGCCGGACATATGAGTTTTGTCGGCCCACGCCCCGAAGTCCCTGCCTTTGTCGAGGATCTGGAAGACAAGCTGCCCTATTTTGCCGAGCGGCATATGGTGAAGCCGGGCATTACCGGCTGGGCGCAGATCAACTACCCCTACGGTGCCAGCATCGAGGATTCGCGGCACAAGCTGGAATACGATCTCTATTACGCCAAGAACTACACCCCCTTCCTTGACCTGCTGATCATGCTGCAAACGCTGCGCGTGGTGCTGTGGCCGGAGGGGGCGCGGTAGTGGGCAGCGGCTGGGCCCTGATTGTCTATCTGACGCATCTTGCCGCAGCCGTCGGTGCCAGCGCGCTGGCGCTATGGCTGGCCGCGTTGCAGCGCAATGCCAGCCGTGCGGCGGCAGTGAACGCGCTGGCAGTGGGCATGATCGCGCTGTGGAGCTTTAGCGCCGCAGGCTTCGGGCGCGGCAGCATCATTACCGAGATTGCGCTGATTTGCAGCAATCTGGCGTGGCTGTGGATGCTCTATCGCCTGTTCGGCTATGACGAGCGCGATACCAAGATCGGCCCGATCCGCCCGGTGATCGTGGCGCTGGGCTTTATCGAGCTGATGCAATTCGGGCTGGTGCTGGCCTATTTCCAGTTCATCGCCGCGCCGCAAGCGCAGGCGCTGATCTGGCAGATATCCTTCACCCTGCACCTGCTCTTTGCCGTGGGCGCGCTGGTGCTGGTGCACAACCTGTTTGCCGGAGCCAGCCAGCAATCCCGCCTCAGCCTGCGCTGGCCTGCTGCGGCGCTTGGCCTGCTGTTCCTGTTCGACCTCAATTTCTATGCCATCGCCTGGCTGGGCGAGGGGCGGCCGCATCTGTTGCAGGATCTGCGCGCTTTCACCGTGCTGGCGGTGGTGGCGATCCTTGCTTTGGGAGCGACGCGCAAGGAGGCCGAATTGCGCTTCCGCCCCTCACGCAGCTTTGCCTTCCAGTCGATCTCGCTGCTCGTGATCGGCGCTTATCTGGTGGTGATGGTCGTCGCCGCGCAGGGGCTGGCCTATATCGGCAGCGATTATGGCCGCGTGCTGCAAACCGGCTTTGTGTTGCTAGCGAGCGTTGCGGCCCTGATGCTGCTGCCGTCCAAGCGGCTGCGCAGCTGGTTGCGGGTGAGCCTGTCCAAAAACCTCTTCCAGCACCGCTATGATTACCGGTCGGAATGGCTGCGCTTCACCGATACGATCGGGCGCGCCGGGCCGCAGGCGGCTCCGCTGCCCGAGCGCGCGATCCGGGCGGTGGCGGACATTACCGATAGCCCCTCCGGCCTGCTCCTCACCACGCGTGAGGATGGCGGGCTGATGCTCGCCGCGCGCTGGCATTGGAGCGATCTGGAAGTGCCGGGCGAGGCGCTTTCCGCCGAGGGCGTGCGTTTCTTCGAAGAAAGCCAATTCATCGTTGATATCGACGATCTGCGGCGCGGCACCGAAACCGGAATTCCCGCCGCTGCCTGCCCCGAATGGCTGCTGGCGAGCGGCCAGAGCTGGGCCATGGTGCCGCTGCTGCATTACGAGCGGCTGGTGGGCGTTGTCGTGCTGGCCCGTCCGCCGGTTGCGCGGCGGCTTGACTGGGAGGACTTCGATCTGCTGCGCGTGATCGGCCGCCAGCTCGCGAGCTATCTGGCAGAACAATCGAGCCAGGATGCGCTGGGTGAGGCGCAGCGTTTCGACGAGTTCAACCGACGCATCGCGTTTGTGATGCACGACATCAAGAATCTGGCGAGCCAGCTTTCTCTGCTCGCCAAGAACGCGGAAAAGCACGCTGACAAGCCCGCCTTCCGCGCGGACATGATCCTCACCCTGCGCAATTCGACCGACAAGTTGCAGGCCCTGCTCGCACGGCTCGGCCGCTACGGCAGCCTGGGCGGTAAGGAGCGGCAGCAAATTGTGCTGGGTGCCTTGCTGGAGCGGGTCGCCGCGCAATATGCCGCGCGTCACCGCGTTGAAGTGCTGGCCAACAGCGAATGTCTGGTGACCGCCGATGGCGACGCGCTGGAACAGGCGCTGGTGCATCTGGTGCAGAACGCGGTGGATGCGACAGCGGATGACGCGCCCGTCTATCTCGACCTGCGCGAAGAGACGAACCACGCGGTGATCGAAATCCGCGATTCGGGCGAGGGGATGTCTCCCGAATTTATCCGCACGCGGCTGTTCAAGCCGTTTCATTCGTCCAAGCCCGGCGGGTTCGGGATCGGCGCCTACGAAGCGCGCGAACTGGTGCGGGCAATGGGCGGGCGGCTGGATGTCGATTCGCGCGAAGGGATGGGCACCCGCTTTGTCATGCGTCTGCCGCTCAGCGCGCAAAGCGACATCATGCGTTCGATGCGCGAGCAGGCGGACGCCAGAAAAGAGGTTGCATAATGGCCGAACACAAACCCAAGCTGTTGATCGTCGAGGACGATGCAGGCCTGCAGGCGCAGCTGAAATGGGCGTATGAGGATTTCGACGTGGTGATTGCGGGCGATTACGATGCCGCGATTGCCGCGCTGCGGGCGGAAGAGCCTGCGGTGGTGACGCTCGATCTCGGCCTGCCGCCAGATCCTGACGGGACGACCGAAGGCTTCCGCGTGCTCGACACGATCATGGCGATCAAGCCCGACACCAAGGTGATCGTCGCCTCCGGCCATGGCGCGCGCGAAAGTGCCTTGGGCGCCATCGAGCGCGGGGCCTATGATTTCTACCAAAAGCCGGTCGATATCGAACAGCTCGGCCTGATCGTGCGCCGCGCATTCAATTTGCACGCCATCGAGCAAGAAAACCGCCTGCTCGCCGCCAAGGCGGGTGAAGGCAACCGGGTGCTGGGCGGACTCATCACCTCGGCCCCCGAAATGGTCAAGGTCGCCCGCACTATCGAGCGGGTGGCGAACACCAATGTCTCGGTGATGCTGCTGGGCGCGAGCGGGACGGGCAAGGAATTGCTCGCCAAGGGTCTGCACGAAGCGAGCACGCGCAAGAGCGGCAATTTCGTCGCCATCAACTGCGCGGCGATCCCGGAGAACCTGCTCGAAAGCGAATTGTTCGGGCACGAAAAGGGTGCGTTCACCGGTGCGGTGAAGACGACCGAGGGCAAGATCGAGCTGGCCGATGGCGGCACACTGTTTCTCGACGAAGTGGGCGATATCCCGCTGCCCTTGCAGGTCAAACTGCTGCGTTTCCTGCAGGAGCGCACCATCGAGCGGATTGGCGGGCGCAAGGCGATCACGGTCGACACCCGCATCGTCTGCGCGACGCACCAGAATCTGGAAGCGATGGTGGCCGATGGCCGCTTCCGCGAAGACCTGTTCTACCGGCTGGCCGAAATCGTGGTCAAAATCCCCTCGCTGGCAGAGCGGCCTGGCGATGCGACGCTGCTCGCCAAGGCGTTCATCAAACGCTTTGCGCAGGAAATGAACCCCGCCGTCACCGGCTTCGCGCCCGATGCGCTTGCCGCCATCGACGGGTGGGCGTGGCCGGGCAATGTGCGCGAGTTGGAAAACCGGGTGAAGCGCGCGGTCATTATGTGTGACAACAAGCTGGTGGGCACCGACGATCTCGATCTGGGGGAGGGCGCGGAGGAAAGCGCCGATGTGCTCAATCTGAAAGCCGCGCGCGAGAAGGCCGACCGCAAAGTAATCCGCCACGCGCTGGCGCGCAGCGAAGGCAATATCTCCAACACCGCAAAGCTGCTGGGGATCAGCCGCCCGACGCTCTACGATTTGCTGAAGACCTACGACTTGCAGCAATAGTCCGCGGCGGGCAAGGCACGCCGCAATGCTTGCCCGCTTGTCATCCTTCTTCGATCCGCTGGTGCGGCTGCTGGTGTTGGCCATCATCCTCGCCAGTATCGTGCCGGTATCGGGCGAGGCTGTGCCGGTGGCGCGGCTGGTTCTTGATTTGGCGATTTTCCTGCTGTTCCTGCTCAATGGCCTGCGCCTGCCGCGCGGAGACGTGCTGCGCGGAATGCGCGATGCGCGCTTTCTCCTGCCGCTGGTCGCGTTTGTGTTCGGGTTGATGGGGCTTGCCGGATGGCTCGCATCGGGCGCGGCGCAGAGTGTGCTTCCCGCCAGTATCGCGCTCGGCTTCATCTTCCTCGGCGTGCTTCCATCGACGGTGCAATCGGCCACCGCCTACACCTCGATTGCGGGCGGCAATGTCGCGCATTCGGTGGTGGCGGCCGCTGTGCTCAATATGCTCGGCGTGTTCCTCACCGCGCCGCTGATCGCGCTGCTGGCGCGTAGTGATATGCCGGGGATCGACCTTGGCGGGCTGGAGCGGATCGGGATGATCCTGATCCTCCCCTTCGTCCTCGGCCTAGTGCTGCAAAGCCGGTTGGGCGGCTTTGTGGCTGAGCGGCGCAGGCTGGTCAGCTGGATGGACCGCATTGCCATCGCCACTGCCGTCTACATCGCCTTCTCCAGCGCGGTGCGGCAAGGCATCTGGACGATGCTCGATCCCGCCGCGTGGGGCTGGTTGCTGGCTTTGGTGGCGGTGATGCTACTGGTCGGGTTCGCGGGAGCGTGGCTTCTCGGCAGATTGCTGGGGCTGGAGCGCGGCGACCAAATCGCTTTCCAGTTTGCCGGGGCGCAGAAGAGCATTGCCATGGGCGCGCCGCTGGCCGCGGTGCTGTTCACGCCGCAAGTGGCGGGCCTCGTTTTGCTGCCGGTGCTGATTTATCATCTGGTGCAGATGATCGTCTCGGCCCCTCTGGCCGCGCGTTTCAGTCGGCAGTTGTCGTAGAGCCTTCGCCCGCCGCTTCGGCCCGGTTGTGCCGCACCGACCACCAAAAGCTGAGGCCGATCAGCACCACGCCAATCAGGCCGGTAATCGCTTCGGGAATATGGACGATGGCCGAAGTCAGCATGATCGCGCCCAGCACGATGATGGCCCAGAACGCGCCATGTTCAAGATAGCGATACTCCGCCAGCGTGCCCTTGCGCACCAGATGGATTGTCATGGAACGCACGAACATCGCCCCGATGGACAGGCCCAGCGCAATCACGATCATGTTGTTGGACAAAGCAAAAGCGCCGATCACTCCGTCAAAGCTGAAGCTCGCATCGAGCACTTCGAGATAGAGGAACCCGCCAAGGCCCGAGCGCACGACAACGCCGCTCGCCTTCTTCGCTTCTTCGCGCATATTGAGATATTCGCCCAGCGCATCGACCGCGATGTAGGTGACAAGGCCCATCAGGCCCGCGGTCATAAAGGTCAGCGCGTCAGCATCCGAAAGCTGCATGGAGATCACCCAGATCACCAGCAGCAGCAGCGCGATTTCGATGGCGGGCAGCGCGGCGACCTTGGTCAGCTGCCGCTCCAGCGCGCCGATCCAGTGCACTTCCTTGTCGGCATCGAAGAAGAACTTGAGCCCGACCATCGCGAGAAACGCGCCGCCAAACCCGGCAATCCCGATATGCGCGCCGGAAACGATCTCCTCGTAGCGGACAGGATCGTTGAGCGAGAGGTTCACCGCCTCGATCGGCCCGATGCCTGCCGCAACCGCGACAATCGCCAGCGGGAAAACGATGCGCGTGCCGAACACCGCAATCGCAATACCCCAGACGAGGAATCGTTGCTGCCACACCGGATCCATCTCGCGCAGCACGGTGGCGTTGACGACCGCATTGTCGAAGCTCAAAGAGACTTCGAGGATCGAGAGGATCAGGATGATCCACATGATCTGCAACACCGCGCCCAGCGTATCGGTGCTGGCAATCGCATACCACAGGCCAAGCCCGAAGCAGATCGCGGTGAAGACAAGCGAGAAAGTGTAATAGCGCAGCAGCGTGGCCATGCGGGAGTTTTCCTGAACTGATAAACGGAGTGGAAAGCGGTCAGTCTTTGGGCTGATACAGCTGTTCGGGCCCGGGGAAACTGCGCGCGCGCACTTCCTTGGCATATTGCGCCGCCGTTTCGCCGATTGTGGCGGCGATGTCGCCATATTTCTTCACGAAACGCGGCACCCGCTCGAACATTCCGAGCATATCTTCGGTCACCAGCACTTGCCCGTCGCATTGGGCGGAGGCACCGATGCCGATTGTGGGGCAGGAAATGGACTTGGTGACTTCGATGGCGATCGGCTCCAGCACACCTTCCACGACCACGGCGAACGCGCCCGCTTCCTCCAAAGCCTTGGCATCGCCGACGATCTTCGCGGCCTCGGCATCGCTCCGCCCGCGCGCGGCATAGCCGCCCAGCACGTTCACCGCCTGCGGGGTGAGGCCGACATGGCCCATCACCGGAATGCCGCGCTGGGTCAGGAAAGCGACCGTTTCCGCCATCGCTTCCCCGCCTTCCAGCTTCACCGCCGCCGCGCCGCTTTCCTTCAGCAGCCGCGCTGCGGCGGCAAAGGCGGTTCCGGGGGAGGCCTCGTAAGCGCCGAAAGGCATATCGACCACCACCACCGCGTGATAGCTGCCGCGCACCACGGCGGCGGCGTGATTGGCCATCATCTCCATCGTGACCGGCACGGTGGAGGGCAGGCCGTAAATCACCTGACCCAGCGAATCCCCCACCAGCAGCAGATCGCAATGCGGATCGAGCAATTGTGCCTGCCGCGCGGTGTAGGCAGTGAGCATCACAATCGGCTCTGCCGTCACTCCGTCCACTTTGCGCGCGCGGATCTTGGGAACGGTCAATCGCCGCATCGGGGCGGGCGTTGGATTGGCGCGGCTGGTGGATGTATCGAGTGTGTAGGTCGTGGACATACTCCCTCTTAATCGCATCACCCCCTCGACGCGACCCCCATTTCTATGCAGAAGGGAGCGCATACCTTCGGGGACAAGAGGATATGACATAATGGCACTTACCCAATCGGGTTCGGGGCGCGATGGATGGTCATCGCGCACAGCATTCATTCTTGCAGCTATCGGCTCGGCGGTGGGCCTCGGCAATCTGGTGCGCTTTCCGGCGGAAGCCGGGGCGAATGGCGGCGGCGCGTTTGTGCTGTTCTACATTCTGTGCATCGTGCTGATCGGCCTGCCGGTTCTGCTTTCGGAAACGCTGATCGGCCGCCACGGGCAGGCTGCCGCGCCTGAGAGCTTCCGCAAGGTAGCTGAACAATCGGGCAAGTCGACTGCGTGGGAACACGTGGCAAGCCTTGGCGTGTTTTCGGCCTTCCTCGTGCTCAGCTTCTACTGCGTGCTGGGAGGCTGGGTGCTGTATTACATCGGCATTTTTGCAGCCGATCTGGTGTCGACCGGGTTGACCGGCCCCGCCTTCCAAGGCGTGCCGTTTGCGGAGGTCGAGGCGCTGTTCCCAGCGATGATCGCCAATGGCCCGGTGACGGTCGCCCTTAACATGGCGTTCCTCATCATCACGCTGGCCTTCGTGGCGCGCGGCGTTTCGGGCGGGATCGAGAAGGTGGCGGTGTATCTGATGCCGACTTTCTTCGTGCTGCTGATCGCGATTACGATTTACGGCTTTTTCGGTGGAGCGGTGGCGGAGACCTTCGCCTATCTCTTCACCTTCGAGCCGGAGAAACTGACGGGCGAAGTCATGCTGGCAGCGGTCGGGCAGGCATTCTTCTCGCTGTCTCTGGGTGTGGCAGGCATGGTGACCTATGGCGCCTATGTCGGCCGCAATGTGAACCTTGCGGGCACGTCGGCGATCATTGCCGGTGCGGATACCGCGGTGGCGCTGATTGCCGGCCTGTGCATCTTCCCCATCGTCTTTGCCGCCGGGCTGGAGCCGAATGGCGGGCTGGGGCTGATGTTCCAGACGCTGCCGCACGCGTTCCAGGAGATTCCCTTTGGCTCGCTGATTGGCCTGGCCTTCTTCATCATGGTGGCCTTCGCCGCGCTGACCAGCTCGGTTGCGCTGATGGAAGTGCCTTCGGCCTGGGTGATTGACCGTTTCAAGCTGCACCGTCCGCTGGCTGTGGGCATTGTGACGGCGGGCGCGGCAGTGCTGGGCACGCTTTCGGCGCTGTCCACCGGAATGCTGTCGGATTTCCACCCGCTCGGCTTCCTGCCGCTGTTCGAAGAGATGGGCGTGCTCGACACGCTTGATACCTTTACCAGCAAGATCACCATGCCCATCGGCGCACTGCTGACCTCGATCTTTGTCGGCTGGGTGGCGAACAAGCGGCTGGTGGATAGCGAGAACGGCCTGTCGGGCGGCTTGCACGTCTTCTGGCGTTTCCTCGTCTGCTGGCTGTGCCCGCTGGCGCTGACCGCAATCCTGATCGTCGGCATCTTCCCCGGCGTTCTCGGCGGCGAGTAAGCCTGCGTCGAAAGCCAAAAAGGCCGCCGTTCCACCTATGGAGCGGCGGCCTTTTTGCATCTGCGGTTGCGCAGGTGCTGGATATGGAACATAAAGCGAACAAAGGAGTCGAATCGCCATGGATATGGCTGCCACACTGCGCGCATTGCCGCGTGCGGTGGAGCTGGCGTCTCCCGGTGTCCGCAACACGCGCTGGCAGCCGGGGCGCGCTGCTCCGCTGCATAGCGAGATTTTCGCCCCCGCTGCCGAGGCAAGCGGCGCGGGCGGGGCGCTGGCGCTCGCACTCGACGGGCTGAGGGCAAGGGCGGCAGCCAATGATGCAGGCGATGCCTCCGCGATAGAGGAGAAGGCGATCCTCTGGGTGCAGGAGGCACGCGCCATCAAGCTCGGCGGGCGGCCATACCGGGCAGGCCTGCCCGAAGACTGGCGCCACCGCCTGATCCATGTCGCCGCCAAGACGCCTGAAGACGCGCTTTTTGCGCTGGAGGAGGGCGTGCGGTGCCGTGATTTCGCCTGCGTCATCGGCGAAGTGGCGGGCAATCCGAAGGCCTTGGATTTCACCGCCTCGCGCCGCCTCAGCCTTGCTGCCGAGAAGCACGGCGTGCCGCTGTTCCTCGTCCGGCTCGATGCCGCGCCCGATCTCAGCTCTGCCCGGATGCGCTGGCGGCTGCGCGCTGCGCCTTCCGCTCCGCCTTTGTGGAATGCGAGCGCGCCGGGCAAAGCCGCCTGGCAGGCCGAGCTGTTCCGCGCCCGCAAGCATCCGCCGGGCGAATGGGTGCTGCGCGAGCAGGACGGGCGGCTGGTGCAGCTTGCTCTCTCCGGACAGGCAGAAGCGGAGGGGCGCGTTCCCCCCGCAAGTGTCACACCCACCGCTCCAGCCTCCGCAATCCTCTCCCCAGCAGGGGAGAGGGCGCATGGGTAAACGCCATGCCAGCACCCCGCCGCATCATGGCCATCTGGGCGCGCGAGCTGGCGTTCGACCGCTGGCGGCAGGCGCAGGGCTGTAAGCCGGGCGAGGGGGCGGATGCCGAGCCTACCGTCCTCATTGCCGAGACCGCGCACGGGCCGCGCATAGACGCCGCCAATGCCGCCGGGCGCGCAGCCGGCCCGGCGCGGGGCATGATGCTCGCCGATGCGCGCACGCTCTGCCCGCAGATCGTGGTGCATCCCGGCGATCCGGCGGCCGATCTCGCTTTCCTTCAGCGGCTGGCCATCTGGGCGCAGCGTTGGGGGCCGTGGAGCGCGATCGACGCGCCCGACGGCCTGCTGGTGGATGTCAGCGCAGTGGCGCATCTGTTCGGCGGGGAGCGCCGCCTGCTCGCCGATGTCGCCGCCCGCACCGCCGCGCGCGGCCTCGTCACCAGCGCCGCTATTGCCCCCACGGCAGGCGCGGCCTGGGCGCTGGCGCATTACGCCAAAGCCGGTGCCACTATCAGCCATGAGGAGGACATCGCCGCGCGGCTCGCCGATCTGCCCGTTGCCGCGCTGCGGCTTGATCATGATGTGCTGCTGGTGCTGCGCCGCCTCGGCCTCAAGCGGCTCGGCGATCTTGCCGGTATTGGCACCGGGCCGACCGGCCGCGACGCGCTGCACCGCCGCTTCCGCAACCGCAAGTCGCCCGCCGCCAACCCGCTGATCCGCATGGACCAGTTGAGCGGCCTTGTGCCCGAACCGCTGCTGCCGGTCATTCCGGTGACCCAGCCGCTCGTCCAGCGCCGCCTGATGGAGCCGATCCGCCACCGCGACCTGCTCGACACCGTGCTCGCCGATCTGGCGGAGGACATGGTGCGCGAGTTGGAAGCGCGGGGGCAGGGCGCGCGCCGCCTGCAGCTTGGCCTGTGGCGGGTGGATGGCGAGGTGCTGCTGCGCGAGCTCGAACTCGCCGCTGCCACCCGCGATGCCGCGCATATGTGCCGCCTCTTCGCCGCCAAGCTGGACGATGTGGATGCAGGGTTCGGGATCGAGATGCTGCGCCTGCGCGCCAGTTGGGCCGAACCGCTGGCGCTGGGGCAGGCCGATCTGGAGGCAGCGGCAGAGGCGCATGGCACTTCGCTCTCCGCCTGCATCGACCGGCTGACGGCGCGGCTCGGGCCGGAGGCGGTGCAGCGGCCCGTGCCCCATGCCAGCCACCTGCCCGAACGCGCGCAACGCTGGCAGGCGCCGCTGGCCCCCGAACCCGCGATGCAGGGGGAACTCGCCTTCCACACGCGGCCCATCAAGCTGCTCGACCGGGCCGAGCGGATCGCGGTGCTGGCCGTTTGCGAGGCGGGCTACCCCCATCGCTTCCGCTGGCGCGGCGAGGTGCACGACATCGCCCGCGTCGAGGGGCCGGAGCGCATTGCGCCCGAATGGTGGCGCGAGCGCGGTGCGACCCGCCTGCGTGACTACTACCGCGTCGAAACCGCCAGCGGCGCGCGCTACTGGCTCTACCGCCTCGGCCTGCCCGGAGACGGTCGCGGCGGCGAACCGGAGTGGTTCCTGCAAGGCCTGTTCGCGTGATTCGCTGCCGAGGTGACTGCCTTCGCCTATGTTGCAAACCGCGCAACCTGATACACCTGTTACACAGTCCTGACGGACAAATTTCGCCTGTCCGCAAAGGGCCGCAAGCCCGCGGAAAATTGCAGGAAGGCGGCTGCGAAGGGAGTGTGCCATCACCATGCAGGCCGGCCAAGCGCAATCATGGCGTGTAGGAAAGTCCCGTGCCGTGGTCACACAGGCATAGAGGAGCGTTGATGGGACAGGGCCAAAGACCGCACTTGGCGAATCTCTCATAAGAACATAAGTAGAACATATGCGTATGATCGATCCGTTTTGGCGGCTTGCCGCATTGGCGGGTGCGCGGTTGGGGGAGGGTGGCTGTGCCTGATGCTCACCCGACGCCCGAGAAGCGCCGGATCGCGCTCGATCCTGACAGTATCGCTGCGCCCGCCCGCGCACCGTTTGTCGAGCTGGGGCTGGTGTCGTGCTTCACATTCCTGCGCGGGGCGAGCGATGCGGTCGATCTGGTGATGACCGCGCGCCAGCTCGGCTATGACGCGCTGGGGATTGCCGATGCCAATTCGATGGCGGGCGTGGTGCGCGTGCATAGCGAGGCGAAAACGCTCAAACTGCGTCCGGTGATCGGCACGCGGATCGAGACGGTGGAGGGGCTCGCCTTCCTCGCTTACCCGAAGAACCGCGCGGCCTATGGGCACCTGTGCCGCCTTATCAGTGCGGGCCGGATGGCCAAGCTGGACGGCGAATGGCAGGACAAGGGCGCGTGCGAGATATCGCTGGCAATGCTGGCCGAACATAGCGCGGAGGTGCAGCTGATCCTCCTCCCGCCGCCCGATCTGGCGCGGGTTTTCACCGTGACGCTGCCGAGCAATGTGGTGCCGTTTCCGGGCTTGGGTTCACGCGGAGACGCGGAGGGGTGGAGAATCGCCGAAGGCGAGAACCGGAATATTCGCTCGCAGAGGCGCAGAGGCGCAGAGGAGTCGCGCGAGTCCTCTGCGCCTCTGCGCCTCTGCGAGCGTAAAAATGAAAAGCGGCTGCGCCGCGAAGAAGACATCTCAGAGTCTCCGCGTTTCGGCGTGGGTCAATATCCTTTCTCGCTGCGCGAAATCACCAAACCCTTTCCCGAACTCCTGCGCCACCTTCGCGATGCGCTGCCGGGGCTGAACCACCTCGCTGCCAGCTATCTTTATCGCGGGGACGACATCGCGCGGATCGAGCGGCTTGATATGCTGGCGCGGGCGAACGGGATGGCGCTGCTCGCCACCAATGATGTGCATTACCACGCGCCCGAGCGGCGGCCCTTGCAGGATGTGATGACTGCGATCCGCCACAAGACGACGGTGGCGCGCGCGGGGCAGTTGCTCCACGCCAATGCCGAACGGCACCTGAAGAGCCCTGAAGAGATGGTCGCGCTGTTCGCCCGCTGGCCGCACGCCATCGCCGCCGCACGCGCGGTGGCAGATGCGTGCACCTTCAGCCTCGACGAACTGCGCTACGAATATCCCGAGGAGATTTATCCCGCCGGCATGGGGCCGCAGGAATATCTCGAATGCGCCACCTGGTGGGGGGCGCAGGAACGCTATCCCGGCGGCATACCGGACAGCGTATTCAACACGTTGGAACGGGAGCTTGCGCTGATTTCCAAGATGAATCTGGCGCGCTATTTCCTCACCATCAAGGACATTGTCGATTACGCCCGCACCGGGGTGGAGCCGCCGATTCTGTGCCAGGGGCGCGGCAGTGCGGCCAATTCGGCGGTGTGCTTCTGCCTCGGCATCACCAATGTCGACCCGGCGCATCACCAACTGCTGTTCGACCGGTTTATCTCCGAAGACCGCAAGGAACCGCCCGATATCGATGTCGATTTCGAGCACGAGCGGCGCGAGGAGGTGATCCAATATCTCTACCGCAAATATGGCCGCCACCGCGCCGGATTGTGCGCCACGGTGATCCATTACCGCCCGCGCATGGCGATCCGCGAAGTCGGCAAGGCGATGGGCCTGTCCGAAGATGTGACCGGCGCGCTCGCCCGCACCGTGTGGGGCGGGTGGGGGCGCGAGATCGGGGAGGATCACGCGGCGGAAACCGGGATGGATTTGACCGATCCGCATCTGCGCCGGGTTCTCGCTTTGACGCGCCAAATGGTGGGAATGCCGCGCCATCTCAGCCAGCACGTGGGCGGCTTCATCCTCACCGAAGGCGCGCTGACCGAGACGGTGCCGATCGGCAATGGCGCGATGCCCGACCGCAGCTTTATCGAATGGGACAAGGACGATATCGAGGCCTTGGGCATCCTCAAGGTCGATGTGCTGGCGCTGGGAATGCTGACCTGCATCCGCAAATGCCTCGACCTGCTCGAACAGCATCACGACCGCGCGCTGACGCTGGCGAGCGTGCCGCGCGAAGATCCCGAAACCTATGCCATGCTGCGCAAGGGGGATTCGCTGGGGGTGTTCCAGGTGGAGAGCCGCGCGCAGATGAATATGCTCCCGCGCCTGCGCCCGCGCGAATTCTACGATCTGGTGATCCAGGTCGCCATCGTGCGGCCCGGCCCGATCCAGGGCGATATGGTGCATCCCTATCTCAAACGCCGCCGCGGGGCAGAGCCGGTTATCATCCCCGCGCCTTCGCCCGAACATGGCCCGCCGGACGAGCTGTCGAATATTTTGCAGCGGACCTTGGGCGTGCCGATCTTTCAGGAGCAGGCGATGAAAATCGCGCTCGATGCGGCGAAATTCTCCTCCAAGGAAGCCAACCGGTTGCGCAAGGCGATGGCGACCTTCCGCAGCCGCGGCATGGTGCACGAATTGGAGGATATGATGGTCGGGCGGATGGTGGCGCGCGGCTATGATCCCGATTTTGCCGAACGCTGCTTCAACCAGATCAAGGGCTTTGGCGAATACGGCTTCCCCGAAAGCCACGCGGCCAGCTTTGCGCATCTGGTCTATGTGTCGAGCTGGCTCAAATGCCACTTCCCCGGTGCGTTTGCCTGCGCGCTGCTCAATTCGCAGCCGATGGGCTTTTATGCGCCTGCGCAAATCGTACGCGACGCGCGCGAGCACGGGGTGACGGTGCTGCCGCCCGACGTGAATTGCTCGGAATGGGACTGCACGCTGGAGCCTGTGGCGAATGATGGATTGGTGCGCTCACAGAGGCACAGAGGCACAGAGGAGGGCGTGCAATCCGCCGAAGGCGATGAAGGCAGTTTCGCGCAGAGTCCGCAGAGGACGCAGAGGGAAGGGGATGGTGCTATTGCCTCTGCGTCCTCTGCGGACTCTGCGCGAAATACTGACTGCGCCTGCGGCGCGGGCACGAATTCCTCTGTGCCTCTGTGCCTCTGTGAGCGTCCAGAATCCCTCCGCGTCTCCGCGTCTCCGCGTGAATCAAATCCCGACACTGGCCGCCAGGACAAACACCTCGCTCTCCGCCTCGGCTTGCGGCAGATCGACGGGTTGCCCGAGCACGTTGCCGCGCAATTGCTCGCCGCGCGCGCGGCGGACGGGGTGTTTGCCGATGTAGCCGAGCTGCGCGACCGGGCGCGCATACCCGTCGCACATATCGAGCGGCTCGCCAGCGCCGATGCGTTCGGTTCGATGGATATGAGCAGGCGGCAGGCCCTGTGGGATGCGCGCAGCCTGATCGGCAGCGCCGATCTGCCGCTGTTCGCCCATGCCGATGAGCGGGACGAGGGGGCCGAACGCCGCCGCGCGATCCTGCCCGCCATGCCGTTATCCGAAGAAGTCGTCGCCGATTACCAGACCACACGCCTCAGCCTGAAGGCGCATCCGATGGCTTTCCTGCGCCCCGCCTTGGCCGAGCGTGGCTTTGTGCGCGCCTGCGATCTGCGCAACCGCAAGTTCCGTTCCATGGTTCACGTCGCGGGCGTAGTGCTGATCCGCCAGCGGCCCGGCAGCGCGAAGGGCGTGTGCTTCATCACGCTGGAGGACGAGACCGGGGTTATCAATCTGGTCGTCTGGCCCGATCTCAAAGAGAAGCAGCGGCGCGTGGTGATGGGATCACGCCTGATGGAAGTGCGCGGGCGGGTGGAGTATGATGACGAGGTGATCCACGTTATCGCCCAACATATGACCGATGCGACGCACCAATTGCACGCCCTCTCCGACGATCTGCTCAATGCACCGCTGGCGCGCGCCGATCATGTCACCAGCCCGTTGCCGCAGGGGCGCAATTTGACCAGCCTCACCAGCGAGGAGCGGCGCGACAGGAAGGCTATCCGCCCGCGCGATCTGGTGGATGATCTGGGGCACGCGGCACGCCATCCGCGCGATGTGCGGATCATTCCCAAATCGCGGGATTTCCACTGATGGCGCGGCGCAAACGGGCGAGGCCCTTCGCCTGGTTTACCACCGGAAGGGTGGTCGCGGTGCTGCTATGCGTCGCCTTGGCGATTGCGGGGCGGGCGTGGCTGGCGGAAAATCCGCAGCACAATCCGTGGGCACCGCTCGATCTGCGCGATCCGCCGGGCTGGGCGACCGGCACGAAGCTGGGCGGCTTGCGCGGCGATGTCGCTGCGTGTCACGCGGTGCTGGAGCGGAGTGGTATCGCCTTCACTGCGCTGCCGCCGACCGGAGAGGCCGCCTGCGCGCGTCCCGACCGCCTGACCAGCGCCGCTCTGCCGCTTGCACCCGCTGCGCCGGAAATGACCTGCCCGGTGGCGGTCGGTCTTGTCCTCTGGCTCGAACACGGGGTGCAGCCGCTGGCCATGGAAGCCTTCGATTCGCGAATCGCGCGAATCGAGCATCTGGGCACGTACAACTGCCGCCGGATGTACAATGCACCGGACGCGCCGTGGAGCGAACACGCGACCGGCAATGCCATCGATATCGCAGCCTTCGTGCTCGAAGACGGGCGGCGGATCAGCGTGCTGGAGGATTGGCCGGACGAGGGCGAGAAGGCGCGCTTCCTGCGCGATGCGCGCGATGCCGCCTGCCCTGCGTTCGGCGCGGTGCTGTCACCCGATTACAATGCCGCCCATGCCGACCATCTGCATCTGGATCATGGCAGAAATCGTGCCATCGGCACCTGCCGCTAACCGTAAATCCCTCTCAAACAAACAAAAACCCCCGCCGAAGCGGGGGCTTTCAAATTTCGGGATGCCGGTTGCCTTACGGGCTGGTCGGCAGATCGTCTTCGTCCTGGTTCTCTTCGAGCAGGAAGATCGCCCCGCCGATGGCAGCAGCCACAACCAGCAGGATCAGCAGCGTGCCGCCGCCGATATTGCCGCCGTGATCGTCTTCATCCACCAGCTGGGCGGTGGTGTTGATCGTGGAGATCGGCGCGGCGGCCGATGCAGTGGAACCCAGCAGAAGACCTGCTGCAACGGCGCTGGAAATAATCTTTTTCATCGTGCCCTCATTCTATTGGAGGTGTTTGGTATGCCGCCCCTTTAACGCGGTTGCGAGATGGTGTGAACCCCGTAGCTGTAAAATATGTCCTCAAATGAGCCAAACTTGGGACGAGTTGTTGTTCCAAAGCCACAAATTTGTTGTGACAAATCGTAACATTATGCGTTCGCAGCATGAAATGTTGCACCTGCGTCGGAGGGTGCCCCAGAATCACACGGGTTCGAGCGCATAGCCGGCAGAGCGCACAGTGCGGATCGGGTCGCGCACATTATCGAGAGCGATTGCCTTGCGCAGGCGGCGGATGTGCACATCGACCGTACGCTCTTCGATCTCGCTGCCCGTGCCCCACACCGCATCGAGCAATTGCCCGCGCGAAAAGACCCGGCGGGGATGCTCCATGAAGAATTTGATTAGCCGGTATTCGGTCGGCCCGACCGCCATTTCGCGCCCGCGCCGTTCCAACCGGTGCGCGACCGGATCGAGCCGCATATCGCCCACTTCGATGGTCTCTCCGGCCAGCGCAGGCCGCACACGGCGCAGCACCGCCGCCACACGGGCGAGCAGTTCGCGGGGGCTGAATGGCTTGGTGACATAATCGTCTGCCCCGGTTTCCAGCCCGCGCACACGGTCATCTTCGGATTCGCGGGCGGTCAGCATGATGATCGGAACATGGGCGGTGGCCTTTTCGCGGCGCAGGCGGCGGCATACCTCGATGCCGCTGACGCCTTCGACCATCCAGTCGAGGATCACCAGATCGGGCGCATCCTCTGCCGCCATCACCAGCGCTTCCTCGCCATCGGCAGTCACGCGCACGGCGTAGCCCTCGCTTTCAAAGCGGTATTCGAGCAGTTCGGCGAGCGCCAGATCGTCTTCGACTAGCAGCAGTTTGGGTGCAGACATGATGATTCCCCTCGGTGGCCACGCGGAAGGTGGCACGAGATCTGCGTTATGACAGTTTCATGTCATATTTGTTGCAAAGGCCCGCCTGCTGACGGGAAATCCCCTAGCGCTCGATATCGTCGGGATAGGTGCCTGTGGCCGAATAATGCACCATTTCCGCCACATTGGTGGCATGGTCGCCAATCCGCTCGATATTGCGGGCGACGAACAGCAATTGTGCAGCGCTGCTGATGGTGGCCGGATTTTCGACCATGTGGCTGACGACATTGCGGAAAATACTATCGTAGAAGGCATCGACTTTCTCGTCCCGCTCGATCACTTCGCGCGCCATCACCGGATCGCGGCTGGCGAAGGCGGTCAGCACGTCGTGCACCATTTCCGCTGCCAGCTCGCCCATGGCGGGCAGCAGGGTGAGCGGTTCGAATGTGGCGCGGCCTTCGATCTTGCCGATGCGCTTGGCGATGTTCTTGGCGTAATCGCCAATCCGCTCGACCACGCCGCTGATCTTCAGCGCGGCGACGATTTCGCGCAGATCATCGGCCATCGGCGCCCGCAGTGCCAGCACGCGCACGGCCATCGCATCGACCTGCGTTTCCAGCGCGTCGATCCTCACGTCCCGGTCGATCACGCGTTGTGCCAGCTCGATATCGCCGGTGACAAGCGCGCTCAGCGCCTCGCTGATGGCGAGTTCGGCCAGACCGCCCATCTCCGCGATAAGCCCGCGCAGCTGGGTGATGTCTTCGTCAAATGCCTTGACCGTATGGTCCATAATTAGCCGTACCTGCCAGTGATGTAATCCTGCGTGCGTTGCTGCTTGGGATTAGTAAATATGTCCGATGTGTGTCCATACTCGACCAGATGGCCGAGGTGGAAAAAGGCCGTACGTTGGGACACACGGGCGGCTTGCTGCATGGAGTGCGTGACGATCACTATAGCATAGTTTCCGCGCAAATCGTCGATAAGTTCCTCGATCTTGGCAGTGGCGATGGGATCGAGTGCGGAGCACGGCTCGTCCATCAGGATCACTTCGGGATCGACCGCGATGGCGCGGGCAATGCACAGCCGCTGCTGCTGCCCGCCGGAAAGCGCGGTGCCCGAATCCTGCAGGCGGTCTTTCACTTCCTCCCACAGGCCGGCCCGGCGTAAGCTCTTTTCGACAATCGCATCCAGCTCACCCTTGCCCTCGGCGAGGCCATGGATGCGCGGGCCGTAGGCGATATTTTCGTAGATCGACTTGGGGAAGGGGTTGGGCTTTTGGAACACCATGCCCACGCGGGCGCGCAGCTGCACCACGTCCATCCCGCTGGCGTAGATATCCTCGCCGTCGAGCTCGATCGTGCCGGTGACCTTGGCCGAAGGGATGGTGTCGTTCATGCGGTTGAGGGCGCGCAGGAAGGTCGACTTGCCACAGCCCGACGGCCCAATGAAGGCGGTTACGAATTCCTGGTAGACTTCGATATCGACATTATCGATTGCCTTCTTGTCCCCATAGAAGACCGACACGCCGCGCGCGCTCATCTTCACATTCGTGGGCTCGGCACTTTCTGCCATCTTTTCGACAGGAGCCGTTTCGGCAATCGGGGTCGCGGCGGTTTCTTGCATCACCATTTCTTCTCGAAGCGGTTGCGCAGATAGATGGCGAGGCCATTCATCAGCAGGAGGAATATCAATAGCACAATAATCGCTGCGCTGGTGCGTTCGACAAATCCGCGGTCGATTTCATCGGACCACAGGAAAATCTGCATCGGCAGCACAGTCGCATTGTCGGTGAAGCCCGAGGGCGGCGTTGCGACAAAGGCGCGCATCCCGATCAGCAGCAGCGGCGCGGTTTCGCCCAGCGCGCGGGCCATGCCGATAATCGTGCCGGTCAGGATACCGGGCAGGGCAAGCGGCAGCACATGGTGGAACACCACCTGCACCGGCGACGCCCCCACCGCCAGCGCACCGTCACGGATGGAGGGCGGCACCGCCTTGATCGCGTTGCGGCCCGAAATGACGATCACGGGCATCGTCATCAGCGCCAGCGTCATCCCGCCGATCAGCGGAGCGGAGCGGTAACTGGGGAAGATCGACAGGAACACCGCCATGCCGAGCAGGCCGAAAATGATCGAGGGCACCGCTGCCAGATTGTTGATCGAAACCTCGATCACATCGGTCCAGCGGTTCTTCGGAGCGTATTCTTCCAGATAGAGCGCGGCCATCACGCCGATGGGGAAGGCGAGCAGGAGAGTGACGACCATCGTCAAGAGCGAACCCTTGAGCGCGCCCCAGATGCCGACGAGCTGCGGGTCGGTCGCATCGGCGCGGGTGAGGAAGCCGACGTCGAAATTGTCTTCCAATGCGCCCCGTTCGGCCAGTTGCTGCGCCAGCGGTTGCAGATCGCCCTGGCCGTCTCCGGCATAGGCGCTGGCGAGATCTTCGCTAGTGGGTAGCCAGAAGGTTGCTTCGCGGCTCAGCACTGCCGGATCGGCGTGGATTTCCTCGGCCACCAAACGCCATGCTTCGCCATTGAGGTGTTGTGCACCTTCCGCGCCCAAGGTCTGCTCGGCGCTGAACTGGACGATGTCGCTCAGGCCCTGTCCGCCCAGTCGCTGGGTTACCTCGGTTGCCGTTAGCTCCTGTTGCGGCAGCGACAGGCCCAGTTGTGCAAAGTCGATATCAACCCGCATTTCGGTGCGCTGGAAGCCGCCGATGCCGTTGATCGTCATCGTGACCAGCAGAAACAGCAGCACGACCACCGAGAAGACAATCGCCGACAGGCCCAGCGCCTTGAACCGGCGTTCTGCCGCGTAACGCTTTTTCAGCCGTGCTTCGAATGTAGCGGTGCGGGTGGGGGTGACGCGATCACTCATAAGCTTCACGGAACCTCTTAACAACGCGCAGGGCGATGAAATTGAGCGCCAGCGTCACCAGGAACAGCACGAAGCCGAGGGCAAAGGCGGCGAGCGTTGCCGGATGGTCGAAACTGCCTTCGCCGGTGAGCAGTGCGACGATCTGCACCGTCACGGTCGTCATCGATTCAAGCGGGTTGGCAGACAGGTTGGCGGCGGTGGAAGCGGCCATCACGACGATCATTGTTTCCCCGATGGCGCGGCTGATCGCCAGCATCACGCCGCCGACAATGCCGGGCAGGGCGGCGGGCACCAGCACGCGGCGGATCGTCTCGTTGGTGGTGGCGCCCATAGCGAGCGAGCCATCGCGCATCGCCTGCGGCACAGCGGCGATGCTGTCATCCGCCATGGAGGAGACGAAGGGGATAATCATCACCCCCATCACCAGACCGGCGGCCAGCGCGCTCTCGCTCGACGGGTTGGAATAGCCGAGCGCAACGGCGAAGTCGCGGATCGCGGGCGCAATCGTCAGCGCGGCGAAATAGCCGTAGACGACGGTCGGCACACCGGCGAGAATTTCGAGCATGGGCTTTACCCAAGCGCGCAATTTGGGATGCGCATATTGGGTGAGGTAGATGGCGCTCATCATGCCCAGCGGGATCGCCACGATCATGGCAATGATCGCGCCGATAAACAGCGTGCCCCAGAACAGCGGAATGGCGCCGTAGCGGTCGCCTTCCACGGCCCCCGTGCTCATCGGATCGGGGTTCCACTGGAAGCCGAACAGGAAGTCCAGCGGGCTCACCAAACCGAAGAACCGCACCGTTTCGAACACCAGTGTCACTACGATGCCGAAGGTGGTCAGGATCGCGACCAGTGACGCGATCAGCAGCGCGAGCATCACCAGACGCTCTACCTTGGTGCGGGCGGCAAAATCGGGCTTCAGGCGCAGGAAGGCCCAAGCCGCACCGGCTCCGGCAACAATCGCCCCGACGACCAGCCCGATGATGCTGTAGCGTGACTGTGCTTCTCGGAAGCGTTCGGCCAGCGCATAGGCATCATCATTCAGCACCTGCGAGTTGCTGCCATTGGCGATATTGCGTGCCTCGATCAGGATAGCATCACGGCGCAGGCCGAAATCCGGCAGGCCCTGCGCTTCGGGGCTGGCCAACACATGGCTGAGCACCAGATTGCCGGAAATGCCGTTCCATATCAGGAACCACAGGATGACCGGAACCACGATCCACAGCGCGGCATACCACGCGTGATAGGTGGGGAGCGAAGCGATCCGCCCGTCAGGAGCGGATCGCTTGAACGTCCATGCCCGCGCGCGGGCTACCAGCCAACCGGCCAGACCCAGCCCGATGGCGAGGAGAAGCGGCAGAACAGGTGACATTGCGCGGGGTTACACCTCTATTGCAGGTCTTCAGCGGTGAGCGTCGGGAACTCGGTTGTGGCTGCCGTCATGGCCGCCATAACGTCGTCGCGATTCGGCACCAGACCGATTTCCGCCAGTGGCCCGTCTGCACCCCAATTGGCAACCCAGGTCGCCAGAAATTCCTCAAGACCGGGGATCACGCCGATATGGTCGGCCTTCAGATAGATGAAGAGCGGGCGCGCGCCGGGGTAGGAGAAATTGGAGATGTTCTCGTAAGTCGGCGCGACGCCGTTCATCGACAGGCCCTGCACGCGATCGGCATTGGCATCGAGATAGGAAAAGCCGAAGATACCCACCGCATTCGGGTTGGTTTCGATCTTCTGCACGATCAGATTGTCCTGCTCGCCCTGATCGACATATTTGCCGTCCGAACGCACTTCGGTGCATATGCGATCTTCTTCCTCTTCCGAAAGCCCTTCGGGCAGCGGGCCAGCTTCGCAACCGACTTCAAGGATCAGCTCGGTCAGCGCATCGCGCGTGCCCGAGGTGCTGGGCGGACCGTAAACGAGGATCGGCAGATCGGGCAGCGACGGGTCGATATCCGACCAGTTTTCCGCCGTCTGCTCCTCGCCATAGGGGTTGGCGGCGATGGCGCGGTAAACGATCTCCGGCGTCAGATCCATGGTGATGCCGCCCTGCGCGCTGGCGAGCGCGATGCCGTCCATACCCACCTGGATTTCGACGATGTTTTCGACACCATTGGCCTGGCAAGTCGCAAATTCGTCCGGCTTCATCCGGCGCGAGGCTTGCGCGATATCAGGCGTGTTAAAGCCGATTCCGCCGCAGAACTGGGCGATACCGCCGCCAGTGCCGATCGATTCGATATTGGCTGCGGGGAACTGCGGATTTTCGCGGCTGAAGATTTCCGAAATGCGCGTGGCAAAGGGGAATACAGTGGACGAGCCGACCGCATGAATTGCGTCGCGGCTATCGCCACTCGCACTGTCCTGGCCACCGCAGGCAGTAAGGGCAGTCGCGGCCAGCGCGGCGACGGCGAGGGAGAACTTTTTCATGGTCTGTGATCTCACTTCTGTTTGTGAACTAGCGGCCCTCTATTGCGATCATGCGACAGATTTGCGTCACATCGCGGTCTTATTTGCAATCGGGGGCGGTGAATACGGGAATTCCTAAAAATCGAACTCGGCGCGCATCCCGACTACATCGGCATCATAGTCCCGCTCGCCGCCGGGTAGCGCCAGCGGAGCATCGTCATATTGGAGACGGCCATAATTGATCTGCAATCGCGTGTAATCGGTGGTTGTCCAGACCAGACTGCCGAAAATGCCGTTCTGGCTGCCGCCGATGATTCCTGCATCGGCATCGTTTAGCTCAAGATAGTCATAGCGGAGATTGAGCTGCACCGCGCCGATCCCGCCTTCGCCCATGGGGCTGTTGGGACGGGTGCGGTTAAAGCGCCCGCCGCGATAGCCGCGCGAATCGCCGGGGGTCAGGAAAATGCCCGCCTCGACAAGCGCGCCGTGGAACACGGCATTGTCCACCATCGGAATGCCTCCGACTTCCTGCCGATAGGCTTCCGCATGGAGGTGCAGCGGGCCACGGATAGCGGCGAATTCCGCGCCGAGGCCGAATTCGCTGCCTGCTGCGAAACTGCCCGTGTTGACGAGGCGATTGGCCGTAAAGTGCACCAGCGGGCGCTGGCGATACCGCACGGTCTCACCAGCGCCGATTTCCGCGTAATGGATCGAGCCGCCAAAATGCAGCTGCGTATCCCCCACTTCGGGGAAAAATACAGCGCGCCCGTCGACGCTCCACCGGTCGCTGCCGGGCAGCTCGCCCAAATTGTTGGAAAACACACCCGCCTGCACCAGCACCGGGCCGGAGCCATATTCAGCGGCAACCCCAAGTCGGCGGCTAAAGCCGAATGCGTCGGTAAAGGCAGCGCGTTCGAGGAATGACAGGAAGCGGCTGCTGGTCAGTTCTTCCATAGATTGGAAATTGTTGAACTGGCCTGCGCTGATGGTTAGATCGCCTGCACCATATTCTATCAGCGCATCGGTGATTTCGACTTCGCCGCCTGCGAAGTCCAGCTCCATTTTGTAGGCAAACCCACCGGGAATATTGCCTTCAACACCGAGGCGCGCGCGGCGTGCTTCGGCGTCGAAACCATCGGCGAGACCAAGCCCGGCGGGCAGGGCAGTCCAGCCCGCATCCAGCATCAGCCGACCGAAGGGCTTGAAGGAGAACCCGTCCTCGCTCTCGGTTTCAGGCGCTGCGCCCATGCTCAGCTGCGTCGGAACGCTGGCAAAAACGGGTTGCGCCGTTGCCTGATCACGCTCGGCTAGATCATTGGCCAGTGTGGCGCTCTCGCCCTCAATGGCGTCGAGGCGGGCGTTTACCGCAACCAATTGGGCTGTCAGGCTTGCCACCTGTGCGCGCAGCTCGTCCACCTCGCTTCGCTGCGACGCGCCCGCTTCCTGAGCGGCAACAGGCGTTGCCACACACGTGAAGGCAGCAAGCGGGAAAGCATAGGCAGCCTTCATGGGGTGTGTCTCATTTCTGTCATATGTCCAAAATGTGACCGCGCCCTAGGCGTGTCATATGACAGATATGTGACAGAAAAGAATTGCCTGTGGATAGCGCCCGCGTTCAACGGGCGGTGTTCCAGCGCGCAGGCCTATCTTTGCGAGGCGACAGGCAGGCGCACCGACACCGTTGTGCCTTCGCCCAGCGTGCTCTGGATATCGAGCCGTCCGCGATGGCGTTCGACAATATGTTTGACGATGGCGAGGCCCAGTCCGGTACCCCCGGCGGCGCGACTTCGGCCCGGATCGGTGCGGTAGAAGCGGCGGGTCAGGTGCGGCAAGTGCTCGCGCGCAATCCCTTCGCCGCGATCGGTGATTTGCACGATGGCCATATCGCGGTCGCCCAGCGCGAGGGACACCGTCACCTTGGAGCCGGGGGCGCTATATTTGAGCGCATTGTCCACCAGATTGCGGATCAGCTGTTCCAGCTGGCTTTGCGCGCCGCGCACATTGAGCGCGCTTTCTTCCAGCTTGAATTCGAGGCGGTCGGCGCGTTCCGGCCCGGCGCCGTCGCGCGCCGCCTGCTGGATCAGCGGCACAAAGTTGATCACGTCGCGCGGCTGGTCGTGTTTTTCCGCTTCCAGCTTGCTGAGGCTCATCAGATCGTCGATCAGCGATTGTAGCCGCCGCGCTTCCTTGAGCACCGTCTGGTAGAATTTGGCCGTCTTTTCGGCTGGCAAGTCCGGCCCTGTCTCGTCCAGCGTTTCCATATAGCCAATGATCGAGGCGAGCGGCGTGCGCAGTTCGTGGCTGGCATTGGCGACAAAATCGGAATGCGCGCGGCTGACGTCGGCTTCGGAGGTGCGGTTGATGAGCTCGACCAGACTGTAGCGCGCATCGATCCGCTGGCAGGTCATCTGCCAATTGCTTTTGGGGCCGGTCAGCCCTTGCACGGTGACCGAACCTCCGCCTTCGCGCGACAGCAGGTCAATCGCTGCCGGATGCCGCAGCGCCACGCGCGCGTCCTGCCCCAGCACGTGGCGGCCGATCTCCTCGCGCGCCTGGGCGTTTGCGACGATAATCCGGTTCTGGTCGAGCAGCAGCACCGGCAGGCCTGAATGTTCCACCAGATCGCGCATTCCCGAGGTCGTCAGCGTCAGTCCTTCGGGCTCTGGCGGGCGGAAAACAGGTGGTGGCGGGGCGGAAATCCAGAAGGAGGCGATCCACAGCGCAACGATGACGACAGCGAACAACCAGCCGACACCGGAATAGACCAGCGCGCCTCCTGTCAGGAGAGCGATAACGATCCCGGCAATCGGAAAGAATCGTTCCGTCATGCGCGGTGCTTTGGCGCAGTTGCGTGGCATTTGCCAGCGCCTGCGCGATCGTGTCACATTGTCGGGGGGAGGGCAGCTGTTGCTGCCTGCCATCGGTGGTGACCCCTACGGGAATCGAACCCGTGTTTCAGCCGTGAAAGGGCCGCGTCCTAACCGCTAGACGAAGGGGCCACAAGCGATGGAGCGGCGCAATTAGGCGGGTGTTGCGACGCGGTCAAGCCCAATTGCGGCGATTATTTCGCCTTTGTTGCACTTTACCGGTCAATCGGCCCAAGCCGCGTCTTCCAGATGCAATTCGGCGGCGGGACGGCTGCCCCAATCGTCGATCTTGGCGCGGCCCGCCAGCCACACGCGCCGCCCCTGCGCACCGTGCAGCAGCGCCTGCCCCATCGGCGTTTCGGCAGCGCGGAAAGCGATGGCCTTGAAGCGCCCGCCATCCTGCCCCGCAGCTATCACCCGCAAGTGGTCGGAACCGACCACATCGGCCTTCACCAGCGTCACCGGCCCCACCGCGATGCGCGGCCCCGGCCAGCCGACGCCATAGGGCCCCGCGCTTTCCAGCGTTGTCACCAGATCGGGCGTCAATCCGGCGGGCGCGACGGCGAGATCGAGCGTCATCGCCTGTTCGGCCGAAGCGCGGGCGACCGGCCCTTCCAGCCGCTCTGCCATCCAGTCGCGGAAGGCTTCCATCTGGTCTGCCGCGATGGTCAGCCCGGCGGCCATGGCGTGCCCGCCGCCTTTCACCAGCAGTCCGCGATCACACGCGCCGATAATCGCTGCCCCCAGATCCACGCCTGCAATCGAGCGGCCCGAGCCTTTGCCTTCCGGCCCGTCATCATCGAGCGCGATGACGATGCTCGGCCTGCCCGACTTCTCCTTGATCCGCCCGGCGACAATCCCAATTACCCCCGGATGCCAGCCGCGCCCGGCGCAGATGACGACAGGGCTGTTGTGCTGCGCGGCGAGTTGCGCCTCGGCCGCTTCCTGCACCGCTGCCTCGATGGCGCGCCGTTCTTCATTGAGGCGGGAGAGCTGTTCGGCAATGGCGCGCGCTTCGTCAGGGTCTTCGGTGGTGAGCAGCCGCACGCCCAGCGTTGCCTCGCCCACGCGCCCGCCGGCATTGATGCGCGGGCCCAGCGCAAAGCCGCAATCGCTGGCCGAGGGCGCGGCTTTCAAGCGGCTGGCATCGATCAGCGCGGCCATGCCGGTATTGGCGCGCCGCGCCATGACTTTGAGGCCCTGCGCCACAAACGCGCGGTTGAGCCCGCGGATCGATGCGACATCGGCCACCGTGCCCAGTGCCACCAGATCGAGCAGCGCCATCAGATCGGGCTCCCGCCGGTGCTGGAAATAGTCGCGTTGGCGCAAAGTGCGCACCACCGCAATGGCGAGCAGGAAAGCAACGCCCACCGCCGCCAGATGGCCGTGCTCGGCCCCCGCATCGCTTTCGTCGAGCCGGTTCGGATTGACCAGCGCATAGCTGCGCGGCAATTCGGGGGAGCATTTGTGATGATCGACCACGATCACATCGATCCCCGCATCATGCGCCATGCCCAGCGCTTCATGCGCCATCGCGCCGCAATCCACGGTGACGATCAGGCTCGATCCCGCCTTGCCGATTTTCAGCAAAGCCTCGCCGCTGGGCCCGTATCCTTCGAGCAGGCGATCGGGGATATAATGCTGCGCCTCGTGCCCCAGCATCCGCAGCAGTCGGATCAGCAGGGCCGAACTGGTTGCCCCGTCAACATCGTAATCGCCATACACGGTCACCGGCTCGCGCGCGATCACCGCTTCGGCGATGCGCTCTGCCGCGCGGTCCATATCGGCGAAAACCGAAGGGTCTGGCAGAAAATCGCGCAGGGCAGGGCGGCGGTGGATGTCGATAGCCTCGCGTGCAACCCCGCGCGACAGCAGCAATTGCGTCTGGATGTCGTTGCCGAGGTCGGCAATGGCGGCGCCGCCAAGCTGCATATTCCCGCCGCGCCAACTCCAGCGCTTGCCGGAAAGCGAATGTTCGACCCCAAGAACCGCAAGATGTGCTTCCATCCTCAATGCATAGCCGTGGGCGGACGGGCAGGGAAGTGTCTCGGTTCTCGAGCGAATACGATGGGCAGGGTTTACCGCAAGGCAATCAAATCAGTAGTATTGGAGTGCTGCTTGCGTTCGAATCGACGCGATGGACAGAATACGGCATTGCGCTGTCCGGTGCAGGGAAGGGTGGAACCAATAGCTAGCGCGCAGACCATGGAAATGGCGAACGCTGTTTGCGCCAGCTCGCTGCTGTTCGCCCCGGGAGAACGGCCTGCGTCACGGGCTCTGCACGCGGCTGCACAGGCCAGCAACAGTTTCGCTGTCAGCTTCGATCCCGGCGGGGAAAGCGGCCTGCAGGAAGGCTGGGTCGAACTTGTCGCCAACGGGCTGACTTTCGACCTTACCGGCCTTGCCCCCGGCGCGCCTGACCACCGGCCGCAATGCGAATATGTTTTCGGCATGAACCCGGCAAAAATGCCCTCCGATTGCGAGGCGATCACGCTGGTGCCGGGGCCGCATTTGACCAGCGGGATGATGGTATTTCCGGTGGTGCGCCTGCTCGCCTCGCTGACGGCGCAACTCGCCGGTGCGCTCAACGCCCGCAGCGTGGCCTGGCATTCGGCGCGGAGCTGTTGCGCGGCGGACTATTTCACGCAAGGCGTCAATCACTGGATCGAAGGCGGGGTGTTTCCCGGCCTCGGCCTGACCGCGCTCAACACGAACGGGCGCGACGGGCTGGAAAGCGAAGGGCTGGCGCTGTTCACGGGGCAGGAGCTGCAAATCCCGCGCGCGACCTATGACGATCCGGTGGAGGCGGTCAAAGTGGCGCTGCGTATCGTCAACTGGCTGGTGGAACATGGCCGGATCGATTCCGTCGAGAGTTTTACCGGCCCCGATGGCGCGCCGCTCTGGCTTGAACCTGTGGAAAACTCTGCCCTTCTCCGCTTGTGGAGGGGAGCACCTGCCTAGCCAGGCCACAAGCCATTGGCGCCGCAAGCGCGCTGCAAGGCCGCAAACCCATCCCGTTCCGTTCAATCAACCGGCACGGGTCGCCCGGCTGGCAAGCCGATATGCAGCGCCATCATGTGCTGCCGGTGCAATTGCTCCATCTCCCCGCGTTTGCCGCGATGTTCGCGTGCATCGGGCGTCCGCACCTACGGTTTGACGATTTCCGCAGCAACGGCTTGCTCTTGCCCGCGACCGTAACCGCAGCGCGGCGAACCGGTATGCCGCTGCATCGCGGGCCGCACCGGCATTACAACGAGCTGGCGGCAGAACGGGTCGGGCAGATCGAGGGGCACTGGCGGCGGTCGCATATGCGCCAGCCCGACATGGCGCGGTACGAGGCACTGATGCGGCTCGACCTGTTGCAGCGGGCGCTCAAACGGCGATTGTTGCAGCATGGTGCGCGGCGCTTCGTGCTCAACCGCAAAGACCCGTTCCGCGCCGGGCTCGATTTCTCGCTGCTCGATGCCTTGGTTGAGCAGTTGTGGCAGGCAAGCGGTGCCGCGCTTTCAGACAGCAGCTTCGAACAGGGGCAATTCCTTCTTGAGCGCCCGCAACCGGTCTTCGGCACTGTATGATAGTGCCAATTGATGCTCCAGTCGCCGCGACACCTCGCCCAGCTCTGGCTCGCCGAAGGTGGCGGCAACGCCTGCCAGACGGTGCAGTTGCCGCGTCAATTCTTCCCAATCGGTTTGCCCCGGCGCGCGGGCCAGCGATTGCCGGAGCTGGCTGACCAGTTGCGATTTGCGCGAGCGGTAACGGTCTTCCAGCGCCGCACTGGGCTTGGTTGCCATGGCTTCCGGTATTTCCGCCGGTGCAGCGTGCTCCGGCCCCAGCCAGCGCGCCAGCTCACGCGCCAAAGCCAATGTCGTCACCGGCTTGCCCAGATGCGATTGCATCCCCGCCTCTGTGCAGGCAGCCACATCCTCGGCATAGCAATTGGCGGTGAGCGCGATCACCGGCAAGCGGTCAGCACCAAAGCCGAGGGCGCGCAGTCGGCGGGTGGCTTCGAGACCGTCCATATGCGGCATCTGCACGTCCATCAGCGCCGCAGCGAAGGGCGCACCCGCATCGGCGGCGGCGATGATCGCGGCGATGGCGTCCTCGCCATTGTCGACCAGATGCGCGTCCAGCCCCAGCGTTTCCGCCATCGCCAGAATCAGCTCCTGATTGATCCCGTGATCCTCCGCGATCAGCACGCGCGCCCCGCGCAGGGCATTCGCGCTTTGCTCCCGCCTCGCTCCGGACGGCGGCGAAACGGGCTCGGGCAGGGCTGGCGGGGGCAGGGCGGCCACCGCGTGCAGCGGCAAGCGGATGGTGAACTGCGTTCCCACGCCCAGCCGCGATTGCACGCTGATATCGCCGCCCATCATCCCGACCAGCTGGCTCGAAATCGCCAGCCCCAGTCCGGTGCCGCCATAGGCCCGCGCAATCGCGCTTTCGCCTTGCCGGAACGGCGTAAAGATCGCCGCCAGCCTGTCTTCCGCGATGCCAATACCGGTATCGATGACGGACAGCAGCAGCAGGCGGCCATTGCTGCTGTTCTCGATTCGCGCTTCCATGTCGATGCCGCCGCATTCGGTGAACTTGATCGCATTGCCGAGCAGGTTGAGCAGCACCTGCCGGATGCGCAGCGGATCAAGCTCGATCGTGTTGGGCACCGCCTCGTCCACCCACATCCCGATCGACAGGCTTTTGGAACGCGCCATCGGCTCCATCAGCTTGATGCAATGTTCCAGCTGCGGGCGCAGCTCGGTGGGTTCGGGGGCGATGCGCATTTCGCCCGATTCGATCTTCGCGTGATCGAGAATGTCGTTGAGCAATTGCATCATCGCGCGGCCGGAATCGGCGATCAGTTGGACATGGCTGCGCTGCGCTTCGTCGAGATCGCTTTCGAGCAGCAATTCGGTAAAGCCGACCACGCCGTTCATTGGGGTGCGGATTTCGTGGCTCATATTGGCGAGGAAGGCGGATTTGGCCTGCGCTTCGTCGCGCGCAAGCTGGCGGGCGCTGGCCAGCTCGGCCTCCACCGCCGCCGCTTGCGCGCTCTCATGGGCGGAGCGGGCCGAAGCCTCGGCCGCACGCTGGTGCCGCTCGCGCCAATACAGCCCGGCAAACAGCGCGGCGAGCGCAAGGTGCGCCATCAGCGCGAAATTCTCCAGCATCGGGCACACCATCCATTGCGACGGGCGCTGCGATAGCGGCGATGCCGTTAGCGGCGGGCAAGCGGGAGGCTAGGGAAGTGCCCCTATGGCTCAGTAGGGCGGCGTGCCGGGCCCTTGCGAGGCGGCATTCGCGGCGCTGAGCAAAGCGCGCACGCCCGCGCTCGCCACGTCCTCGTCCATTCCCACGCCCCAGCCCGACCGGCCATCGGGCGCAACCCACTCGATATAGGCCACCGCATTGGCGTCAACGCCCGAACCCAACGCGTGCTCGGAATAGTCGGCCACTTCGAAGTCGAGCCCGAAACTGTCGCGCAAGGTCGCCAGAACCGAGGAGATCAGACCCTTGCCGCGGCCCGACACACGCTGCTCGACGCCATCGACCTCAACCGTGCCGGTAAAGATGCGCGTGCCGTCCGCGCCCCGGCTCTCCTCGTAATCGACCAGCCTGAAGCGTCGCTTTTCGACTTGCAGGTAATAGGTGGTGCGGAAGCAGTCCCAGATATCCGCCGCATTGAGCTCGCGCCCCAGCGCATCGGCCAGATGTTGCACATGGCGCGAGAAATCGGCTTGCAGACGCTTGGGAAGTTTCAGCCCCTGATCCTGCTGCAAGACCCAGGCAAAACCGCCTTTGCCGCTTTGCGAATTGACGCGGATCACCGCTTCGTAAGAACGGCCCAGATCGGCCGGATCGATCGGCAGATAGGGCACGCGCCAGCCTTCATCATTCTGCCCCTCGCGCGCTTCGAAGCCCTTCTTGATCGCATCCTGATGGCTGCCGGAGAAGGCGGTGAACACCAGTTCGCCGCCATAGGGGTGGCGCGGATGGACGGGCAGGGCGTTGCAATATTCCACCGTCTCGATCACCCGGTCGATATCGGAGAAATCGAGGCCGGGATCGATACCCTGAGTGTACATATTGAGCGCCACGGTCACGAGGCAGCAATTGCCCGTTCGCTCGCCATTGCCGAACATACAGCCTTCGACCCGGTCAGCGCCCGCCATCAGGCCCAGCTCCGCCGCCGCGACGCCAGTGCCGCGATCATTGTGGGTGTGCAGGCTGATGACTGCCGCCTGTCTGTTGGGCAGATTGCGGCAGAAATACTCGATTTGGTCGGCGTAGATATTGGGCGTTGCCGCCTCGACGGTGGCGGGCAGGTTGAGGATGATCGGCCAGTCCTTCGTCGGCCCGACGGCCTGCATCACGGCCTCACACACTTCCAGACTGAAATCGAGTTCGGCGGTGGAGAAGGTTTCGGGCGAATACTGGAAATGCCATTTGGTGCCGGGGCGCTTCGCAGCTTCGTCCACCAGCAGTTGCGCGCCTTTGACGGCAATCGCCTTCACTTCCTCGCGGCTCATCCGGAACACGATTTCGCGCCATGCGGGGCTGACCGCGTTGTAAAGGTGCACGATGGCCGAATGCGCGCCTTCGAGGCTTTCAAAGCTGCGCTTGATCAGATCCTCGCGCGACTGGGTGAGCACCTGCACCACCACATCGTCAGGCACCTTGTCCGCATTCACCAGCCAGTTGATGAAGCCGAATTCGGTCTCGCCAGCCGCCGGAAAGCCGACTTCGATTTCCTTGACGCCCAGTTCCACCAGCAGATCGAAGAAGCGGGTCTTCTTTGCCCTGTCCATCGGATCGATAATCGACTGGTTGCCATCGCGCAGATCGGTGCTGAGCCAGCGCGGCGGCGCGCTGATCGTACGGCTGGGCCACTGCCGGTCGGGCAGATCGACCTGCGGGAAGGGGCGGTATTTGGTGCTCGGATCGCGGAGCATGGGCATGGGAGATGAAGCCTTGTTCGACTGGGTTCGGTGCGATGGAGAAGCCCTTAGGCGGTGTGCCTGCATGGCGCAGGCAAAACGGCACGCCTAAGGGCGTGTAAGTCGAAGCAGAAGCAGGCTGCGGGCCGTTTGCATGGGGGCAGGCTTAGCGGGGAAGGGGCAAAGCGTCCAGACACGAAAACGGGCGCCGCACACATTTTGTGCGCAGCGCCCGTGTTTCGTGCAGCAAAGTGTGCGTTATTGCTTCTCGAACGCCACAGTAATGTCCAGCACCACTTCGTCGCCGATGGCGGGCACGGCGTAGTTCATGCCGAATTCGCTGCGCATGATCGTGGTGGTGGCGTGGAAGCCGACCGTGGTGCGCTGGTTGAACGGATTGTCGCCGCTGCCCGAAAACTCGGCGTCCAGCGTCACCTGGTTGGTCTGCCCGTTCAGCGTCAGATCGCCAATGATATGCGCGGTCGTTTCGCTGGTCTGGTGGATTGCGGTGGAGACGAAGCGGGCATCATCCGCATCGGGACCAAAGAAGTCGGGCGCGCCGCCATCGGCACCGGGGCGCAGCATATGTTCGCGCAGGCCACTGCTCACCACGGCGAGCGAGTTGATCGGGATACGCACATCGACCGATGTGTTCGCCATGTTCTCGGTATCAAGCTCCAGCGTCCCCTCGGCATCGCCGAACAGGCCGAAATAGTCGTTGAAGCCGAAATGGCTCACCCGCCATTCGACCAGCGTGTGCGCGGGATCGGTGGCGTAGGTGCCGGATTCGACACTGGCGGGATCGAGCGACTGGAAGATCGGCGGATTGTCATTGGTGACGGCGAGCGAGGCGGTCGCGCCGAACGCGGCAACCGCGCCGGAAGCGGTAAGAGCGAGAATGGTCTTGCGCATGGGGAACTCCTTGAAACCTGCGTCCCGCGAAGGTGGGGATCACACGCTTAATGTCCAAGGAGGAAAACTTGTTCCGGCCAAGGCGCAGCTTTCGCCCGCCCTAGCACGCACCCCACGCGGTTTCGGCGCGTTCGCGCAGGGCCTCGAGCGTGTATTGTTCCGCTATCGGCGGGCCGCTGCATTCGCGGTAATCGGGATCGCTGGGCAGGCAATTCTCGCCGCACACCTGCCGCGCGACGCCGGTTGCGCCGTCAATGTGCCAGAAGCGCCCGCCGGGCGTGGCGACAAAGCCGTCCATCCCGCTCGCCATATCTCCCTCGACATCGATCAGCGAGGGCACTTCGCTGTCGTAGTCGGGATTGAAGCCCGCATGGGTGTGATAGGTGGCCAGCGGATACAGCGTGCGCACGTCGAAATAGGTGATGTCGCAGCTTTCGTGATCGCCAACGAGCACGGTGCGCGAGACGATTTCGCCATCGGCATTTTCGGCCAGCAGGCCGCAAAACTCCTTGTCCTCGGCAAAGGAATCGCGCTGCACGTCCGCCAATTGCGCGCGCGCCGCTTCTTCGATGGCTGGATCGCTGACGGTGCGCGCGTAAACCTCGTTGGCGAGATTTTCGCTCGACTGGAACAGCACCACCCCCGCCCACAACGCCCCGCACACAAGCAGGGCGATGAGGGTGAAGCGGTTGTCGTTCATCACACCGCCGGATTAGCCGCTAGTTGCGGGTCTTATCAACCAGCTTGTTCGCGGTGATCCACGGCATCATTGCGCGCAATTGCGCACCTGTCTGTTCAATCGGATGTTCGGCCTGCCGCTTGCGCGCGGCCTTCATTTCCGGATTGCCGACGGCATTATCGAGCATGAACCGCTGGACGAATTTGCCACGCTGGATATCGTCGAGCACGCGCTTCATTTCTGCCTTCGTCTCATCGGTGATGATGCGTGGGCCGGTGTGATAGTCGCCATATTCGGCAGTGTTGCTGATCGAATAGCGCATATTGGCGATGCCGCCTTCATATAGCAGATCGACGATCAGCTTGGTTTCGTGCAGGCACTCGAAATAGGCCATTTCGGGGGCGTAGCCCGCTTCCACCAGCGTTTCGAAGCCGGCCATAATCAGATGGCTGATGCCGCCGCACAGCACGGCCTGCTCGCCGAACAGGTCGGTTTCGCATTCTTCCTTGAAATTGGTCTCGATGATGCCGCTCCGTCCGCCGCCGACACCGCTGGCATAAGCGAGCGCGATATCATGGGCGTTGCCGCTGGTGTCCTGATGGATGGCGATCAGGCAGGGCACCCCGCCGCCGCGCTGGTATTCGGCGCGCACCGTGTGGCCGGGGCCTTTGGGCGCGATCATGATGACGTCGATATCGTCAGTCGGGTCGATCAGGCCGAAATGCACGTTGAGACCGTGGGCAAAGGCGAGCGCCGCACCCGGCTTCATCTTGCCTTTCAGATCATTCGCCCAGATCGCCGCCTGATGCTCGTCCGGCGCCAGGATCATCAGAATATCGGCGATTTCGGCGGCCTTGGCGTTGCTGACGACTTCGAACCCGGCGGCTTCGGCCTTCTTGGCGGTGGCCGAGCCTTCGCGCAGGGCAATGCGCACATCCTTCACCCCGCTATCGCGCAGGTTCTGCGCATGGGCATGGCCCTGCGAACCATAGCCGAGCACGACAATCGTCTTGCCGGTGATAAGGTTGAGATCGGCGTCGGCGTCGTAATAGACTTTCATGAAACAATCCTACTGGGTCTGAAGCGTGTAATAAGCGAAGAGGGTGAGCCCTCCGATGATCGTGATAAGCGGCCAGCCGATATGCTTGCCACGGGTGAGAATGCCGTCTGCCAATCCGGCAACCAGATGCGCGGTGCCGATGGCAAGGATCAGCCAGGGCGCATCGATATCGCCATAGGCGGTGAGGGCGAGCACGGCAGCGACGCCGAACCACAGCACCGCCGTCCAGTGCCAGGCAAACCGCGTGATGCCGCGCGCAAGCGGGCTTTCCATCAGCGGCATACCGCTGGCTAGGATCGGCTGGATCAGCCGTTGCTCGCCAAGCACGGAATGCACCAGTGCGGTAATCGCGCACAAGGCAGCTGCCATCAGCAGCAGAAAAGCTGGATTTACATATTCCATAGTGTTCAGGCCCCTTCGGCTCCACGCATCATGCCAACTATGCCCGAACGGCCGACTTCCACCAAGCCCAGCCCGCGCATCAGGCCGACAAAGCTGTCGATCTTGGTGGAGGAGCCGGTGAGTTCGAAAATGAAGCTTTCGGGCGTGGTATCGACCACATTGGCGCGGAAAACCTCGGCAGTGCGCAGCGCCTCGACGCGGGTTTCGCCCGTGCCGCGCACTTTGACCAGCGCCAGCTCGCGCTCGACATGCGGGCCTTCTTCGGTGAGGTCGATTACGCGGTGGACGGGCACCAGCCGTTCGAGCTGCGCCTGGATCTGGTCGATCACCTGCGGCGGGCCGCCGGTGACGATGGTGATGCGGCTGATCGCGTGATCCTCGCTGATATCGGCCACGGTCAAGCTGTCGATATTATACCCACGCGCGGTGAACAGGCCGGTGATCTTGGCGAGAATGCCCGGCTCGTTATCGACGACGACGGTAAGGACGTGGCGCTCGGACGCGCGGTGCTGGATTTTCATGAGGCCTTCCTCCCCTCCTTTTCAAAGGAGGGGTTGGGGGTGGTTGCGCGGTCGCACGACCGCGCTGGTGCTGCAAGCACCACCCCGCTGCGACTAGGCAGCAAGCTGCCAAGTCTCACTGCCCCTCCTATGAAGAGGAGGGGTGTTGTTGCTGCATGCTCCATCACACCAAGGCCTTCGCTTCGTCTTCCATCGTGCCGCCGACCAGATCACCGTAAAGCAGCATATCGGTATGCGCCGCACCCGACGGGATCATCGGGAAGCAGTTCGCATCCTTCGAGACCTGGCAATCGACCATCACCGGCCCGTCATGGTCGAGCATCGCTTGGATGCCCGCATCCAGCCCCGCCTCATCGGTGATGCGGATGCCTTTCCAGCCGTAGCTTTCGGCGAGCTTCACGAAATCGGGCAGGCTGTCCGAATAGCTGTTCGAATAGCGGCTTTCATAGGTCAGTTCCTGCCACTGGCGGACCATGCCCATATATTCATTGTTGAGAATGAAGACCTTCACCGGCAGGCGGAACTGGCTGGCTGTGCCAAGCTCCTGAATGTTCATCTGGATGCTCGCTTCACCGGCGATGTCGATCACGAGGCTGTCCGGATTGCCCAATTGCGCGCCGATAGCGGCAGGCAGGCCGTAGCCCATGGTGCCAAGCCCGCCGCTGGTCAGCCATTTGTTCGGGCCCATAAAGCCGAAATATTGCGCCGCCCACATCTGGTGCTGGCCGACTTCGGTGGTGATGATCGGATCGCGCTGGCGGGTGAGGGCAAAGAGCCGCTCGACCGCAAGCTGCGGCATAATCGCATCCTTGCCCGGCGGATAGGCGAGGCTGTCGCGTGCGCGCCAACCGGCGATGCGGGCCTTCCACTCGCCCAGATCGCGGCATTTGCGATCCCCCCAGCAGGCAATCATCTGTTCCAGCACCGCGCCGCAATCGCCCACAATGCCCAGATCGACGGGGACGATCTTGTTGATGCTGGAGCGGTCGATATCGATATGGATCTTCTTCGACCCCGGCGAGAAGGCGTCGAGGCGACCCGTCACCCGGTCATCAAAGCGCGCACCGATGCACACCATCACGTCGCACTGGTTCATCGCCATATTGGCTTCGAACGTGCCGTGCATTCCCAGCATCCCCAGCCAGTCCGGATGATCGGCAGCGAATGCACCGAGGCCCATCAGGGTGGAGGTGGTGGGTGCGCCGGTGATCGACTGGAGCTGGCGCAGCAATTCGGTCGCCTTGGGGCCGGAATTGATAACGCCGCCGCCGGTGTAGAAAATCGGGCGCTCGGCCTGCGCGATCATCTCGACCGCCTCGGCGATTTCCTCCGGCGCGCCGATCATGCGCGGCTGATACCGCTTCTTGCGCGGGGCCGGGCCGTCGCCTTGCAGGGCGGTGGCGATTTGCACGTTCTTGGGAATATCGATCACCACCGGACCGGGGCGACCAGTCGTGGCGATTTCGAAGGCTTCCTCGATAGTTGCGGCGAGGTCTTCAGGGTCTTTCACAAGATAATTGTGCTTGGTGCAATGCCGCGTCAGGCCCACCGTGTCGGCCTCCTGAAACGCGTCCGTCCCGATCAAGGGCGTGGGCACCTGCCCGGTGATGACCACCATCGGGATCGAGTCCATATAGGCATCGGCAATCCCGGTTATCGCATTGGTCGCGCCGGGGCCGCTCGTCACCAATACCACGCCGGGCTTGCCGGTGGAGCGGGCATAGCCTTCCGCCGCGTGCGCCGCACCAGCCTCGTGCCGGACAAGGATGTGGCGGATGCGCGTGTCGGAGAAAAGCTCGTCATAAATCGGCAGGACAGCGCCGCCGGGATAGCCGAAGACGAATTCCACGCCCTGCCGTGCAAGGCATTCCACCAATATCGCAGCTCCGCTGCGCTCTTCCGACACGATAGCACTCCTCAGTTTTCAACGGGCAAAAATGAACCCGGCAAGATTGCTCCTGCCGGGCCATAGTTCCGTTCTCTCGATCCGCGAAGTAGCTTTTCGAAAATGTCCTGTCAACAGCTAATCGTGAAATAATATGTCGAATTGTGCGCGAATATCGACCGTTCTGGAGTCTATACGCGGCCATTCGGGCGGAGGCTGGTTGCGGAACCAGGTGTATTGCCGCTTGGCAAAGTTGCGGGTGGATTGCTGGCCGAGGGCAATCGCTTCTTCCAGCGTGCATTCGCCGCGACCGAAGCCTGCAAACTCGCGCACACCGATGGCGCGCATAACGGGCAGATCGGGGTCGAGCTTGCGGGCGAGCAGCGCTTCGACTTCCGCAACAGCGCCATTTGCCGCCATGATCTCCAGCCGCCGGTCGCAGCGATCATACAACCACTCCCGTTCGGGGAGCAGGACAAGCGGATGCAGGTCGATGTCGCCTGCGATGCTGCCTGCTTTGCGCTTCTGCCATTCGCCCAGCGTGACACCTGTAGACCGAACAACCTCCAGCGCACGCGCAATCCGCTGCGAATCCAAGGGTGCGAGCTTTGCGGCGCGTTCGGGGTCTTCTACGCTCAGGGCTGCGTATGCTTGGCTAACGTCCATCGCCCGGATTTCCGCACGAATGTCGGGGTCGATGGGAGGGATCGGCGCAATCCCGTCGAGCAGGACTTGCAGATACATCCCGGTGCCCCCGACCAGTACCGGCAACGCGCCCGCAGCATGGGCGATGGCGATCTCCGCCTTCGCCTTCTCCGCCCAATCCACCGCCGAACACGCCTGCGCCCCGTCCCACGTGCCGAACAGGCGATGCGGCACGCCCTGCATCTCCTCCTCGTCGGGCCGAGCGGAGAGCACGCGCAGATCGGCATAGACCTGCGCGCTGTCGGCATTGATGACCACCGCACCGCCGCCGCGCGCGCTTTCCCACGCCTTTGCCAGCCGCACCGCCAGATCGGACTTGCCGCTCGCGGTTGGCCCTGCGATGAGCGCGACCTTGTTTTGCGCAGGAGTTGCCGAAGTGCTCATCGCCCGTCTGATAGCAGACCCCGCCATACTGGAAACCCGTCTCGACGCGATGACGGCGCAGCTTGCGGACGGCGCGGTGCCGGTGGCCAACGCGGTGATGCGCGAATTCTGCGGTGACGTATTGCAGATCGAAAGCCCGGGCACCGATATGGTGGCGTTCCGCGCTGCGCTGGACGCGCATTTCCCCGAAAGCGACGCGATTGTGGCGAGCGGGCCCTTCGCCTTTCCGCGCGTGTTCGTCTCGGACATGGATTCGACCATGATCGGGCAGGAATGCATCGACGAACTCGCCGATTTCGCCGGACTGAAGGAGAAGGTGGCGGACATCACCGAGCGGGCGATGCAGGGCGAGCTCGACTTTGCAAGCGCGCTGCGGGAGCGAGTCGGTCTGCTCGCCGGATTGGCCGAAAGTGCGATTGACCAGTGCCTCGCCGAGCGCATCCGCCCGACCCCGGGCGCGCAGGTGCTGGTGGAAACGCTCAAGGCCAAGGGCTGCCGCACCGTGCTCGTGACCGGCGGCTTCCACCATTTCGCCGACCGGGTCGCCGGGCAACTCGGCTTCGAGCGCGTGGTCGGTAACCGGCTGGATGTCACGGACGGCAAGCTGACCGGCGGCCTCGTGGGCGCGATTGTCGACAGCGCGACCAAGGAAGCGGTCTTGCGCGAGGAAGTGGCGGTTTTGGGCGAGAACGCCGTCAGCATGGCCGCAGGCGACGGGGCTAACGATATCCCGATGTTGCAGGCGTCAAGCTATGGCATCGCCTATCGCGCCAAACCCAAGGCCCGCGCCGCAGCTAATGGCTGGGTGGATCGCGGTGATTTGACGAGCTTGCTGAAGCTGTTGGATATTCCGGAGAAGGATTGGGTGGCCTAAAGCCAGCTGGCAATCTGTTCGAGCGGCTTCTTCTTGACCGCGTGCTCGGGTACCGTCGCATTCTCGCCCGGCAGGCCTGCGACGATTATCATCAGCGGCTTTTCGTTCTTTGGACGACCGCACAGATCGCGCAGGAAACCCATGGGGGAGGGGGTGTGCGTCAGTGTCGCCAGCCCCGCATCGTGCAGCGTGGCTATCAGCATCCCGCACGCAATGCCGACGCTTTCATTGACGTAGTAATTCTGCGTCTCGCCATCTTCCGCGATCCCGCCGGTGCGCTGGGCGAAGCACACGATGAGCCATGGCGCGGTTTCGAGGAACGGCTTGGACGCATCGGTGCCGATGGGGGCAAGCGCGCCGAGCCATTCTGCGCTTGCCTTGGGCGCGTCGCCATCCGCGCCGTAAAAGCGCCGCTCTTCGGCTTCGGCCGCCTCGCGGAGGGCGCGCTTTTTCTCCGGCGAGTGGATGACCGCGAAATGCCACGGCTGGTGGTTGGCGCCATTGGGCGCGGTGCCCGCCGCGCGAATGGCATGTTCGATCACTTCGCGCGGAACGGGCGCGTCGGAGAAATCACGGCACGAATGGCGGGTCTTCAGTTGCTCGTAAGCGGCCTTGGCGCGGGCAATGCGCTCCGCATCTGAATAGTCGGGCAGCGGCGGGAAGGGGTGGTGGGTTTGGCTCAACCCATCCACCCTTCAAAGAAGCTGCGATGTGCTTTGCGCATATCCTCGATGCTCACGCCGAGCAGGCTGTCGCCGCCGGTTGTCCCGATCCGGGTGAAGCCGACCGCAGCCGTCTCGTCATTCTCGGTGCCCTTGGCGAGCGCTTCGTTGAAGGCCTGCGTATCGGGCACGGTGATGATGTAGCGGCCCTGATCCTCGCCGAACCACCACTGTGCAGCGGTGTATTTGTCGTCCGCCTGCACATCGGCTCCGATACCGCTCGCCATCGCCATTTCGGCGAGCGCGACGGCAAGGCCGCCATCGGAGATATCGTGCACCGCGCTCACCAGACCGTCAGTGATCAGTTCGCGCACGATGCGGCCCGCAGCCTTTTCCAGCGTCAGATCGACCGGCGGCGCGCGGCCTTCGTCGCGGCCATGTACTTCGCTCAGCCAGAGCGATTTGCCGAGATGCGAGCGGGACGGATCGGGTGTTGCCCAGGCTTCGGGCGCGATGAGATAGATCGTCTCCCCCGCCGCCTTGAACGGCATCGTCATCATCTGCGCGTAATCGTCGATCAGGCCGACCCCGCCAATCGCAGGCGTGGGGAGGATGGCCGAACCGCCGCCCGTCGCCTTGCTTTCGTTATACAGGCTGACATTGCCCGAGACGATGGGGAAATCGAGATACTGGCACGCCTTGCCCATCCCGGCGAGCGCGTGGACAAGCTGGGCCATTATCTCGGGCCGCTGCGGGTTGGCGAAGTTGAGGCAGTTGGTCACCGCCAAGGGACGCGCGCCCACCGCGCAAAGGTTGCGATATGCCTCGGCAATCGCCTGCTTGCCGCCTTCATAGGGATCGGCAAAGACATAGCGCGGGGTGCAATCGGTGCTGATGGCGAGCGCCTTGCGCGTCCCGTGAACGCGCACCACGCCCGCATCGCCGCCGGTTTGCAGCGTGTCCGCGCCGACCTGGCTGTCATATTGCTCGCTGATCCAGCTTTTCGACGCGAGGTTGGGGCTGGCGAGCAGCGTTAGCAAATCCGCGCCCGGATTGGCGCTGTCGGGCCGTTCGGTGATCGGAGTGATGCCCGCCCACGCGGTATATTCCTCGCGGCTGAGATAGGGCCGGTCATACAGCGGTGCATCAGCAGCCAGTGGGCCGAGCGGAATGTCGCACACCACTTCGCCGCCCCATTCGAGCACCATATGGCGCGTATCGGTGACTTCGCCGATGACCGCGAAATCGAGTTCCCACTTCTTGAAGATCGCTTCTGCCATGGCTTCCTTGCCCGGCTTCAGCACCATGAGCATCCGCTCCTGGCTTTCGCTCAGCATCATTTCGTATGGCGTCATGCCTTCCTCGCGGCATGGCACCTTGTCCATATCGAGCCGGATGCCCGCCTTGCCATTGGTCGCCATCTCCACGCTGGAGGAGGTGAGGCCGGCTGCGCCCATATCCTGAATGGCGACAATCGCGTCGGTCGCCATTAGTTCGAGGCAGGCTTCGATCAGCAGCTTTTCGGTGAAAGGATCGCCCACTTGCACCGTGGGGCGCTTGGCATCGGCATCTTCGCCGAAATCGGCGCTGGCCATTGTCGCACCGTGAATCCCGTCGCGCCCGGTTTTGGAGCCGACATAGACGATGGGGTTCCCCACACCTGTCGCGGCGGAATAGAAAATCTTGTCCGCATCGGCGACGCCCACCGTCATCGCATTGACAAGGATATTGCCGTCATAGGCGGGGTGGAAATTGGTCTCCCCGCACACGGTCGGCACGCCGACGCAATTGCCATATCCGCCGATCCCTGCGACGACGCCTTGCACCAGATGTTTCATCTTCGGGTGATCGGGACGGCCAAAACGAAGTGCGTTTGCATTCGCCACCGGGCGCGCGCCCATGGTGAACACGTCGCGCAAAATGCCGCCCACGCCCGTCGCCGCGCCCTGATATGGTTCGATATAGGAGGGGTGGTTGTGGCTCTCCATCTTGAAGATGGCAGCCTGGCCGTCGCCTATATCAATCACACCGGCGTTCTCGCCCGGACCGCAGATCACCCACGGCGCTTCGGTCGGCAGCTTTTTCAAGTGCAGGCGGCTCGATTTGTAAGAGCAATGCTCGCTCCACATGACCGAGAAAATGCCCAGTTCGACAAGGTTCGGCTCGCGCCCGAGGGCGTGCAGAACGCGGTCGTATTCTTCGGGGCTGAGGCCGTGCTGTTCGACCACTTCGGGGGTGATTTCGCTCATGGGACGCGCCTTAGCTTCGCCTGCGCCTCCTCGCTAGCCCTTCGGCCCCAACTTCCCCTTAAAAAACTCCGCACGTTCAGGGAAAGAAGCGCAGCACCACCCAACAACTCACCGCGCTTGCCACGCCGGTGGCGAAGGTGCCCCAAGCGATGTCGGCCACCGAAATGTGCGTCGCCCACACTTTCATCACCGCCTGACTGGTGAGGTCAAAGGTCGCATAGCAGACCAGACCGAGTAGCGCGCCGTTGAGCAGCGCTTGCAACACATTGCCGCTGTCGATCCCCGGCTTGATGCCAAACCACACCATGCCCGCAATATAGATTGTATAGAACGCCAAGGCTGGCCCCATGCGGAAGCTGTCGGCCAGAATTTCTCCGATCACGGGCCGGTAGAGATTGGGCGCGGCCCAGCGGAGCCAGAAGCTGTCGAGCACTCCGAAGGCAATCGCTGCCGCGATATAGGCAATAATCCACTTCATAACCCGCTCCCCTTGGCTTGGCCTGCTTGACCCCGATGCACGTGCGGGCCAAAGGTTCCCGATATGGGAGATAGTCCGAACATTGCCGGGATGAGTTTCGAGGACGCGCTGCGGGCGCTCGAAGAGGTGGTGCGCAAGCTGGAAAGCGGCGAGGCGAAGCTCGATGAGAGCATCGACTTGTACGAACAGGGCGAGAAATTGCGCCAGCATTGCCAGGCGCGGCTGGATGCGGCGCAGGCGCGGATCGAGAAGATTGTCGCCGGGCCCGACGGCAAGGCGCAGGGCACCCAGCCCTTCGATGCGGACTGATGGAACTCGTTGTGGCGAATGATATTCTGGGCAGCGGGCTGAAACGCATCCAGCAGGAAATCGACGACGCGTTCGACGCGCTACTGCCGGTGCCGGACGACAATTCGGCGCGGCTGGTGGAGGCGATGCGCTATGCTGCCATCGGCGGTGGCAAACGGGTGCGCCCGCTGCTGCTGGCGACGGTTGCCGAAATGTATGGGGCGAGCCGTGCGGCGGCGGTCTATGCGGGGGCAGCGATAGAGGCGATCCACGTCTATTCGCTGATCCACGACGATCTGCCGTGCATGGACGATGATGATACGCGCCACGGCAAGCCGACGCTGCACAAGGCGTTTGACGAGGCGATTGCGGTGCTGGCGGGAGATTCGCTCCACGCACTGGCGTTCGAGATTCTCGGCGGGCGGCAGGTGAGCAACGATCCGTGGATCCGCGCCGAGCTTGTCCATGCGCTGGCAAGCGCGAGCGGCCATAAGGGCATGGCGGGCGGGCAAGTGATGGACATCGCGGCAGAGGAAGTCGGCGGCGATCTCGATCTGCACACGATTACCCGGCTGCAACAGCTGAAAACCGGCGCGCTGCTGTGCGCGGCGGTGGAAATGGGCGCGATCCTCGCCAAGGTGCCGGAAGAGGGGCGCTCGCACCTGCGTAACTACGCCCGCGATATCGGCCTCGCCTTCCAGATTGCCGACGACTTGCTTGATGAAGAGGGCGACGAGGCCAAGGCGGGCAAGGCGCTGCGCAAGGATGCCGATGCGGGCAAAGCGACGTTCGTCAGCCTGATGGGCGTCGACGGCGCACGCTCACAGGCCCACGCGCTGGCGGATCAGGCGATCGGCCACCTCGCGAGCCACGGCAGCGAAGCCGACCTGCTGCGCGCGCTGGCACGGTTTATTGTGGAGCGGGACAGGTGAGCGGCCAGCGCATCGGCCTCTATCCCGGCACTTTCGACCCTTGCACGCTCGGCCATGCGGATATTATCCGGCGCGGCGCCAAGCTGGTGGACCGGCTGATTATCGGCGTCACCACCAATCCCAGCAAAACCGCGATGTTCACCACCGACGAGCGGATGGAGATGATGGCGGCGGAAGTCGCGCGGCTCGGCCTGACCAATGTCGAGATTCGCGGGTTCGATGCGCTGCTGATGAAATATGCCCGCCATGTTGGCGCAGGCGTCATCATTCGCGGCCTGCGTGCGGTCGCCGACTTCGAATACGAATACCAGATGGCCGGGATGAACCAGCAGATCGATGCCAGCATCGAGACTGTATTTCTGATGGCTGATATCTCGCTGCAACCCATCGCCAGCAAGCTGGTAAAGGAAATCGCTCTCTATGGCGGCGATATTGCCCCCTTCGTCCCGCCGCAGGTAAAGGATGCGGTGGAGGCACGCGTTGCCGAGATCGGGCGGCGGGGCGAGTTATGATAGGATTTTCCCCTCCCGCTTGCGGGAGGGGTCAGGGGAGGGCCTGTCATTATATCACCGCACTTTACATTCCCTCCCCCAGCCCCTCCCGCAAGCGGGAGGGGAGATGTTCATTGAACTGTCAGCCCGCCGCCACTAACACCGCGGGCATACTGAGGACTTCAACCCGGATGGGATTTATGTTTCGCACTTTCGCGCTTTCGGCGCTTGCCGCACTTACGATGGTTTCCACTTCTGCCACGGCGCAGGAAACCAACCTCCAGCCCGCTGTCGAGCAGGTGCAATCGGCCATTCCGCAATTCGGCGATATGCCGCTGCGCGTCAATTTCGACATGAATGAAGACCGCGAGAACATCCTCCTGCTCGATTTGTCGACCGGAGAGCGGGTGGCTATCCGTCTGGTCCCGCAATGGGCGCCCAACCATGTTGAGCGGATCAAGACGCTGACCCGCGACGGGTTCTATAACGGCGTTCCCTTTCACCGCGTGATCGACGGCTTTATGGCACAGACGGGCGATCCGACGGGCACCGGGCAGGGCGGCTCGACGCTCCCCGATCTGGAAGCCGAATTCAACTTCCTCCCCCATGTGCGCGGCACCGTGTCGATGGCGCGCGAGGGCGGCAATGAAGACAGCGCGAACAGCCAGTTCTTTATCGTCTTCTACCCGACTTTCGCGCTCGACCGGAACTACACCAATTTCGGCCGCGTCATTCACAATATGGCAGCCGTCGACGCGATTTCGCGTGGCGAGCCGCCGGCAAACCCCACGCGGGTTTTGCAGGCTTCCATCGCGGCGGACAACATCCCGCAAATGATGCCGCGGCCTGACGCTCCGGCGGAGGATGCAGTCATCACCCTGGATATGCTCAACGCGCCCGCCGGCGAGTAGGCCTTTACCGACCGGTGGGGCGCACGTTCGGTGAAGGTTGACCTGTTCGATTTCGATCTGCCGCAAGAGCTGATCGCGCTGCGCCCTGCGGTGCCGCGCGATGCGGCGCGGATGTTGCTGGTGCGCGGGGACGAGCCGTTTGCCGACAAGGGCGTGCGCGACCTGCCCGATCTGCTCGAACCCGGCGATGTGCTGGTGTTCAACGACACCCGCGTGATCCCGGCGCAGCTGGAGGGCAGGCGTGGTGAGGCAAAGGTCGGCGTGACCTTGCACAAGCGCGAGGATTTGCGCCGTTGGCAGGCCTTTATCCGCAATGCCAAGCGCGTGCGCGAGGGTGACGAGCTGGTGTTCGGCGGCGGAGTAACCGCCATTGCCGAAACGCGCCATCCCGATGGCTCCTTCACGCTGGCCTTCGCGGGCGAGGAGCCGGTTGAAGTGCTGCTCGAACGTGCGGGCAGCATGCCGCTGCCGCCCTACATTGCGGGCAAGCGCCCCACCGACGAACGCGACCGCGCGGATTACCAGACGATGTTCGCGCGCGAGGACGGGGCGGTGGCCGCGCCCACGGCGGCGCTACACTTTACGCCCGAACTGATCGTGGCCCTCGATGCACGCGGGGTGAAGCGCGAGACGATCACGCTCCATGTCGGCGCAGGCACCTTCCTGCCGGTGAAGGCCGAGGATACAGACGATCACGCGATGCATTCCGAATGGGGCCGCATCACGGCTGACGTCGCCGCGCGCCTCAACGCCGCACGCGCTGCGGGAGGGCGCATTATCGCGGTGGGCACCACCAGCCTGCGCACGCTGGAAAGCGCGGCGGGGTCGGATGGCACAATCCAGCCTTTCGCCGCCGACACCGACATTTTCATCACGCCCGGCTATCGCTTCAAAGCCGTCGACGGGCTGATGACCAATTTCCATTTGCCCAAATCAACGCTGATGATGCTCGTGAGCGCGCTGATGGGCCGCGAACGGATGCTGGCGGCTTACGAACACGCCATCGCGCAGAAGTACCGCTTTTACAGCTACGGCGATTCGAGCCTATTGTTGCCTGCCTAGAACCGTACTTGCTGGCCGTAATAATTGCCGCCGCTGCTGGCGAGATAGCTGACAATGTTCGTCATGCTGTGCGCGTCCATTCCGCTGGTACCGTTGTTGATAATCAGCTCCTCGCCCAGATGGTTGCCGATCGCCTTGGTGGCGAGCGAGACGGGGTCGTTCCACTGGTTCACGCACAAAAAGCGGTTGGCGGGACTGATCGAATAGCCGAGCTGCGAGGTTGTTGGCGCGTTGAAGGCCATGCCTTTTAATCCCAGCTCCGCCGCCACCATTTGCGACAAGCCGCCGCCCAGCGAATGGCCCACGACATAGGTGGTGCTGCCATGCCCTGCCGTGCCGAGCGTATCGCGCACCAACGCAAGTGCTTCGCGAAACTGCCACTCGAGCAATTGGCGGCCGAGCTCGATAGAGATCGCCGCAGCGGGGTTGGTGATATAGACCGCCAGCGTCACACTGCGTCCCGCAAAGCCTACGTCGGCGGCGAGATCGCGAATGTCGGTACCCGCTTCGCCGCTCATGTCGGTGCCGGCAAAGGCGATGATATTGGTCTGGTTCCTGCCGCTGGACTGGCGGTAGAGGCCGCCCTTGAAGCCATTGGAGCGTTCGCGAAAGCTGATGCGGGTGTAATTGGGCACCAAAACGCTGTTGGATGGCGAATAGATCGCATCGGCCATGGCGGCAAATTCATGGATCGTCGGACAAGGCATCGCATTCTCCCCCTCGAGATGTGCGCGCGATTGTTTCGCTGCGGTGCGGCCCGTTGCGCCATGTTCCCCAAAGCAGTGGCCAAGTGCAAGCCCAAATTGTGCTCGCGCGCTTTTGGGCTTGGAGCGGAGAGCAATCGTCTCCACATTGCGCACGATGGAATCCATTCTCGACATTCGCGGTCTCGAAAAGACCTATTCCGGCGGAGTACAGGCGCTCAGGGGCGTTGATCTGGCGATCCGCAAGGGCGAGATTTTCGCGTTGCTCGGCCCCAATGGTGCGGGCAAAACCACGCTGATCGGCGCGGTGTGCGGGCTTGTTCGGCCTACGGGCGGGACGATGCACGCATTCGGGCTCGATATCGCCAAGCACTGGAAGACCGCGCGTCGGCGCATCGGACTGGTGCCGCAGGAACTCAGCTTCGACATGTTTGATACGGTGATCCGGCAGGTGCGCTATTCGCGCGGAATGTTCGGCTGCCCGCCGGACGAGGCGAAGGTGGAGGAGATCCTCAGAAGCCTCAGCCTGTGGGACAAGCGCGATGCGCAGATCCGCCAGCTATCGGGCGGGATGAAGCGGCGGGTGATGATCGCCAAGGCGCTGAGCCACGATCCAGAACTGCTATTTCTCGACGAGCCGACGGCGGGCGTCGATGTGGAATTGCGCCGCGATATGTGGCGGCAGATCGACGCGCTGCGCGCGCGCGGCGTGACGATCATTCTCACCACCCACTATATCGAAGAAGCCGAGGAAATGGCCGACCGTGTGGGTGTCATCAATGCAGGCGAAATCCTGCTGGTGGATGACAAAGACGCGATGATGGCGCAGCTCGGCCGCACCGAAGCGCATTTCGAACTGGCCGAGGCGATGGCGGAAGTGCCAACGAGCCTCTCCGCCTATCCGCTGCATCTGGAAAAGGATGGCCAAAGCCTCGTCTATCGCGGCGGCGACGGGACAGGGAAGGGCAAACGCGAAATCGCAGAACTGGCGCAGGAACTCACCCGCCAGGGCATCGGCTTTACCGGCCTCGATACCCGCGAAAGCACGCTGGAGGATATTTTCGTCGATCTTGTCCACCAGCGCGAAGAGGAGGCGGCGTGATGCATCTCAACCTGCGCGGCGCCTACGCCATCTTCAAGAACGAGCTGATGCGGATGTTCCGCACTGCTTTCGGCTCGATCCTCTCACCGGTGATCACCACCTCGCTCTATCTCGTCGTGTTCGGCGCGGCGATGGGGCGGCAGGTGGAGACGACCGCAGGCGTACCCTACGGTGCCTTTATCGTGCCCGGCCTGCTGATGCTCACCCTGCTCAGCGAAAGCACCAGCAATGCGAGTTTCGGGATCTATATGCCCAAATTCACCGGCGCGATTTACGAGCTGCTCTCCGCACCCGTCGGCGTGGTCGAAACGCTGATCGGCTTTGTCGGCGCGGCGGCGGTGAAGTCTTTGATCCTTGCCGCGATCATTCTGGGAACGGCGGCGCTGATTATCGATTACCAGATCGCCTATCCAGTGCTGGCCTTCTTCTATATCCTGCTGGTGGCGGCGACCTTTTCGCTGCTAGGCTTTATCATCGGGCTGTGGGCGAACAGTTTCGAGAAGCTGCAAATCGTGCCGCTGCTGGTGCTGACCCCGCTCACCTTCCTTGGCGGCACGTTCTACACGCTCGAAATGCTGCCCGAGCCGTGGCGCACGATCTCGCTCGTCAATCCGGTGGTTTATCTGGTGAACGGGCTGCGCTGGACGTTCATTGGCGAATCCGACCTGCCCATCGCGGTATCGCTGGGGGCGACGCTGGCGTTCTTGCTGGTTTGCGTCGGGATTATCGCGTGGATATTCAAGACAGGCTGGCGTCTGCGCGAATGAGGCGTTAGCAGGCGCGGCATGACCAGACTGCTTTCCCTTTCTGCTCCGCTCCTTCTGCTCGCCACACCTGCTTTCGCGCAGGATGCGGCGCCGCCACTCCCCGAAGCCGCCGCAGCGATGATCGACGCGGCGATTGCCAATGGCGATGCCGACGACGTGCAAGCGGTGTTCAACGCGGCCCGTGCAGCCTTCCCCGAAAGCGCAGCGCAAATCGACGCGCGCTGGCAGACCTATCAGGCTGCGCAGGCGCAGCGTGCTGCCGCCGCTGCTGCGGCCCAGCAAGAGGCGATCCGGCAGGCGGGCCTGTTTGAGAATTGGAGCGGGGAAGGGCAGATCGGCGGCTTCCAGTCCTCCGGCAATACCGATGAAATCGGTGTCTCAACTGCGCTGAGCCTGAACCGCGACGGGATCAACTGGCAGCATCGCCTGCGCTTTGCTGCCGATTATCGGCGACAGGACGGAACGACAACGCGCGAACAATTGCTCGCCCAGTATGAACCGCGTTACCAGATTGACGAAGACCTGTTCGCCTTCGGCCTTGCCCAGTTCGAGCGTGACAACCGGCAAGGCTATGCGGAACGCTACGTCGTCTCGGGCGGGTTGGGATACCGTGTGCTCAATTCCGATGGGCTGCATCTCTCGATCAAGGCCGGGCCGGCCTACCGCGTCACCGATTTCACCGATGGCCGCCGCAACCAGAACCTTGCCGCGCTGTTCGGCGTAGATTTCGACTGGCAGATCAGCGATACGATCAAGCTGACGCAGGACGCCAACTCCACGGTCGAAACCGGAGGCGAGGCGCTGGTGGTGATCGACAGCGCGAACACCAGCATTACCGCGACGACCGGGCTCGAAGCGACGATTATCGGCAATCTGCGCGCGCGGGCGTCCTGGGCCGTCGAATATGACAGCAATCCCGGCGTGGGTGCTGAAACGACCGACACGCTGACGCGCTTCACGCTGATCTATGGCTTCTGACAAGCCCCGCTTCCGCTTCACGCTGAACGCGACCGATGGCCGCGCGCGCACCGGGCAGATCGAAATGCGCCGCGGGACGATCCGCACGCCTGCTTTCATGCCGGTGGGCACGGCGGGCACCGTCAAGGCGATGAAGGTGGAAGATGTGCGCGCGACCGGTGCGGACATTATCCTCGGCAACACCTATCACCTGATGCTGCGCCCCGGTGCGGAGCGAGTGGCCAAGCTGGGCGGCTTGCACCAGTTCATGCGCTGGAACCGACCGATCCTCACCGATAGCGGCGGCTATCAGGTGATGAGCCTCTCGGACTTGCGCAAGCTGACCGAGAAAGGCGTGGAGTTCCGAAGCCATATCGACGGCTCGAAGCATATGCTTTCCCCTGAGCGCAGCATGGAAATCCAGCGCCTGCTCGGCTCCGACATCGTGATGGCGTTCGACGAATGCCCGCGTGCCGACCGCCCGATGAGCGAGATCGCGGCGAGCATGGCGCTGTCTATGCGCTGGGCGCAGCGCAGCCGCGACGGGTTTGACAGTGGGCAGGAACACGCATCGCGCGCGGCCCTGTTCGGCATCCAGCAAGGTGCCTTGAACGAAGAGCTGCGCGGCCATTCGGCAGAGGCGCTGCGCGCCATCGGATTCGACGGATACGCTATTGGCGGCCTTGCCGTGGGCGAGGGGCAGGAGGCGATGTTCGGCGTGCTCGACTACGCGCCCGCCATGCTGCCCGAAGACGCACCGCGTTACCTGATGGGCGTCGGCAAGCCCGACGATCTGGTCGGCGCGGTGGAGCGCGGGGTGGATATGTTCGACTGTGTGCTGCCGACCCGCTCGGGCCGCAACGGGCAAGGCTTTACCTGGGATGGCCCGGTCAATCTGCGCAATGCCCGCCATGCGGAGGATACCGGCCCGCTCGATCCGCGTTGCCCGTGCCCGACCTGCACCAGCTACAGCCGCGCCTATCTCCACCATCTGCACAAGAGCGGCGAGATCCTCGGCGCGATGCTGCTCACCGAGCACAATCTCAGCTTCTATCAGCAGTTGATGCAGGCGATGCGCGATGCCATTAGCGCGGGGACATTCGATGATTTCGCCCGAAACTTTCGCCGCGATTACCTGAAAGCCTGACGCCTAATGCCAAAACTGCCCGAAGACTGTTCCACAATGCCCGAAGTGCGCGAGGGCGTGGATGCGACCGACCGCGAGCTGGTGGCGCTGCTCGCTCGGCGGTTCGGCTATATGCGCGCGGCGGCCCGCATCAAGCCGAGCCGCGATGTGGTGCGCGACGAGGAACGCAAAGCGGCGGTGATCGCGGCGGCACAGGCAGAAGCGCGCGCAGCAGGCCTTCCCGAAGCCGTGATCGGCGAAATCTGGGAAGTGCTGGTCGAAGGCTCGATTGCTTACGAATTTGACGAGTGGGATCGGGTTCGGACGTAATTTCCGGCGTCGAACACCTACCCCGCTGCGACTAGTTCACTACGTTCACAAGTCTCGCTGCCCCTCCCTCAAGGGAGCGGCAGCGAGACTTGCGATGCCAATTTTGCGCACCCCACAAACGAAAAGGGCGGCCCCGCAGGACCGCCCCTTTTTGTCGCAACACCCGAAGGATTAGCGCGAGTAGAACTCGACCACCAGGTTCGGTTCCATCGTCACCGGATAGGGCACCTCGTCCAGCGTGGGCACGCGGATGAAGTTCACCTTGTCATTGCCATCCACCGAAACGTAGTCGGGGATGTCACGCTCGGGCAGGCTCTGCGCTTCGATGACCAGTGCCATTTCCTTGGCCTTGTCGCCCAGCGAGATCACATCGTCCACATCGCAGCGACGCGAGGCAACGTTGCACTTCACGCCGTTCACCTTGATGTGGCCGTGGCTGACGAGCTGGCGCGCGGCGAAGATCGTCGGCGCGAACTTGGCGCGGTACACAATCATGTCGAGGCGGCGTTCCAGCAGGCCGATCAGGTTCTGGCCGGTGTCGCCCTTCATGCGGCTGGCCGCCTTGTAGGTTGCCTTGAACTGCTTTTCGGTGACGTCGCCGTAATAGCCCTTCAGCTTCTGCTTGGCGCGCAGCTGCAGGCCGAAGTCCGACATCTTGCCCTTGCGACGCTGGCCATGCTGGCCGGGGCCGTAGGAACGCTTGTTCACCGGGGAATTGGGACGACCCCAGATGTTTTCGCCCATCCGGCGGTCGAGTTTGTGCTTGGCGCTGGTGCGCTTCGTCATGAGACGTATCCTTCAATTTGCTGGGCCACCCCGATGGCAGCCATTCAACCCGGCATCGCACCGCCTGACCTGCTGCCAGACGCGGCTACCGCTTCACCGGGGTGCGGAGCCAATTTGTCGCGAGGTCGCGCAATTAGCGGCGCGGGCGCGGAAGTCAAGCGGGAAGCGGATCAATCATCGCCGCGCGGTTGCCGCGCAAGCGTCGTCAGCACCCCGCGCAGGGTGCGCACTTCCAGATGGTTCCAGCCGGGCTTGGTGAGCACCCCGCGCAAGGTGCGCCGCGTGGTCTCTGCACGGGCTTCGGGGAAGAAATAGTCGCGGGGTTCGAGCATCCGCTCCAGATGCGCGATCAGGCCCTCCAACTCTCCCTGCGGGGCAGGGGGCAGGAGCTCATCCCGCGTCGGCATGGCCAGATCGGCATTCTTGGACAGCTCATACGCCACCAGAATTACCGCTTGCGCTAGATTGAGCGAGCCGAATTCGGGATTGATCGGCGCGGTCACAATGGTGCGGGCCAGCGCCACGTCGTCGGTCTCCAGTCCCGACCGCTCCGGCCCGAACAGGAAGGCGCTGCGCCCGGCCTGCTGCGGCACTTCGCGTGCCGCCTGTTCGGGGGTCAGCACGGGCTTGGTCACGCCGCGCTTGCGCACCGTGGTAGCGTAGACGTGCGCGCAATCGGCCACCGCCTCTGCCGTGGTGTCGAAGACCTGCGCCTGTTCGAGCACGATATCCGCGCCCGAGGCTGCGGGCCCGGCGGACGGATTGGGCCAGCCATCGCGCGGGGCAACGATGCGCATTTCGGTCAGCCCGAAATTGAGCATGGCGCGCGCGGCCTTGCCGATATTCTCACCCAGTTGTGGGCGGACAAGCACAATGACGGGTGGCTCAGCTTCCAGCGGCATCGCGCCCACCGGCTTCTTCCACGGCGCTGGCAAAGTCCTGGAAATCCTTCGCCTCGCTGAAATCGCGATAGACGCTGGCGAAGCGGATATAGGCGACACTGTCCAATTGCCGCAGCCCGTCCATCACCATCTGCCCGATGCGTTCGGAAGCGATTTCGCTTTCACCGGCGGTTTCCACCTGCCGCTGGATTCCCGAGACGAGTTGGTCGATCCGCTCCTGCTCGATCCCGCGTTTGCGAACAGCGAGCGCGACCGATTGTTCGATCTTGGAGCGGTCAAAAGCCTCGCGCCGCACTTCGCCGCCATCGCTGCCCGATTTGACGACCGTCACCTCGCGTAGTTGCACCCGCTCGAACGTGGTGAAACGCGCGCCGCACCCCTCGCACTGGCGACGGCGTCGGATCGAGGTGTTGTCTTCGGTCGGGCGCGAATCTTTGACCTGGCTGTTATCATGCGCGCAAAAGGGGCACCGCATGAACGCTTACGGTCTGACCCGCTTGTAGAGCATGAAGCCCGCGCCCACGACCAAGCCGATGGGCCAGGTGACAATCGGCAGAAGGCCCGCCGCAACCGCGCCGACGGCAGCGCCGACAGCCACCGGCTTGACCGACGGATGCGAGAGACCCTCGCGCCCCATCGCTTTGGCTTCCTCCACCGCATCCTTCAGGATGAAGCGGTCAATATCATTATCGTCTCTGCGACGCGGATCGTTCGTCATCTCTCTTACATTCCCGGATAGACGGGGAAATTCGCGCACAATTCGCCAACTTCGCGGCGAATGCGCTCTTCCACCTGTGCGTCACCATCTTCGCCGTTGCGACTCATCCCTTCGACGACCTGACAGATCATAGCACCGATCTTGCGGAACTCGGCAGGGCCAAATCCGCGCGTTGTGCCCGCAGGCGTGCCAAGGCGGATGCCGCTCGTCACAAACGGGCTGCGCATGTCGAAGGGGATGCCGTTCTTATTGCAAGTGAGATAGGCGCGGTCGAGGCCCTTCTCCGCCGCCTTGCCGGTCACATCCATCGCAGTCAGGTCAACCAGCATAGAGTGGTTGTCGGTGCCGCCCGAAACAATGCGCAGACCATTTTCCTCAATGCTGGCAGCCAGCGCGCGGGCGTTTTCGACCACCGCGTGGGCATAGAGCTTGAAATCCGGCTGCAGCGCCTCGGCAAAGGCTACGGCTTTGGCGGCGACGATATGCATCAGCGGGCCGCCCTGCATTCCCGGGAAGACCGCCATGTTGAAAGGCTTGGTAAACTTTTCGTCATTCCACAGGATGATCCCCGAACGCGGGCCGCGCAGGCTCTTATGCGTAGTGGAGGTCACCACATCAGCATGGGGAAAGGGCGAGGGGTGCGCGCCGCCAGCCACCAGACCGGAAATGTGGCTCATATCCACCATCAGGATCGCGCCGACTTCATCCGCCACCTTGCGGAAGGCTGCCCAGTCCCAGATGCGGCTGTAGGCGGTGCCACCGGCGATGATGAGCTTGGGCTTGTGCTCTTTCGCGGTCGCCATCACCGTGTCCATGTCGATCGTCTCGCTATCCTTGTCGACCCCGTAGGCGACCGGATTGAACCACTTGCCGCTCATATTGACCGGCGAGCCATGCGTCAGGTGGCCGCCCGAATTGAGATCGAGCCCCATAAAGGTATCGCCCGGCTGGAGCAGGGCGAGGAACACCGCCTGGTTCATCTGCGAACCGGAGTTGGGCTGCACATTGGCGAAATTGCAGCCGAACAGCTTGCACACACGTTCGATGGCCAGCGTTTCCACCACGTCCGCATAGTCGCAGCCGCCGTAATAGCGCTTGCCCGGATAGCCCTCGGCATATTTGTTGGTGAACACGCTGCCCGCGGCTTCGAGCACGGCTTTGGAAGCGATGTTCTCGCTCGCGATCAGTTCGATCTTGTCGCGCTGGCGGGCGAGTTCCTTGTTGATCGCTGCAGCGATATCGGGATCAGCCTCGGCCAGGCTGTCGCTCCAGAAGCGGGACATATCGGGCGTGATGATTTCTTGGGTAGCCATAGGGGGTTCCGTTTCAGGAGAGCTTGTCAACGCGGCGCTGGTGCCTGCTATTTGGGTCATTGGCACCAGCAAATTCTGTTTCGAGGAAGGCGGCAAGGCACGCCTTGGCCATTTCGCCGCCCGTCAGGCGGGCGCCCATGGCGATGACATTGGCGTTATTGTGCTCGCGCGACAAGGCAGCGGAAAGCGGTTCGGAGACCAAGGCGCAGCGGATCGCGGGATTGCGGTTGCAGGCGATCGAAATGCCGATCCCGCTGCCGCATAGAGCCACGCCGCGTTCCGCCGTGCCTTCGGCGACGACTTCAGCCAGTTTGCGGCCATAATCGGGGTAATCGACGCTTTCGCCCGGCGCGGGGCCAAGATCGGCCACTTCGTGACCCTGTTCGATAAGCCAGTCGCGCAGTTCGGCCTTCAGGTCGGTCGCGGCATGGTCGGAGGCAATGGCGATACGCATGGCAGGCGACATAGGGGAGGGGGCAGCGATTCTCCACCCCTTGCAACACAGTTTTCGCCCATTCGCCATTGGCCGCAGACGAATGTCTTGGCGAACCGATGCTGGCACGCTTGCCGCCGCAACGTCCCGCGCATTAAGAGGGGGAAATGAACAACCGGATTCCCCCACCCGTTATCGGGCTGCTGACCGCATTCTTGATGTGGTTTGCCGCGAACAGCGTTCCGCAAGCCGCCTTTTCGGTGCCGGGCCAGATGGTGCTGGCCGCCGTGTTGGCCGCTGCTGGTCTGGCGATTGAGCTGGTGGCTGTCGCCGCCTTCATCCGCGCGCGCACCACCGTCAATCCACTGGTGCCGGAGCGGGCGAGCGAATTGGTAACCGATGGGCTCTACCGGATCAGCCGCAATCCGATGTATCTCGGGATGGCGCTGCTGCTGGCAGGCTGGGGCATGTGGCTGGGCAATGGCGCGAGCTTGCTCGGCATTGCCGTCTTCGTACTTTACATCACCCGCTTCCAGATCATGCCGGAAGAAGCAGCGCTGGCGGCGCGGTTTGGCCCGCAATTCGCGGCCTATCGCGCCAAAGTGCGGCGCTGGATCTAGGCTTTCAGCCCCAGCTGATTTGCCGCCCATTTCCACAATGCCGCGACTTCCTGCGCGGCCTTGCCATTGGCATCGATTTCCGCCGCCACTTCGCCCTTTGCGGAGGAGCGGTGGAAATCTGCCCGCTCTCCCAGCGTAACGGGGCAGGTTTCGAGCCCGAGCGCCTTCGCAGCTTCGGTCGCCTCGGCCACCTGCTTTGTCGCGCGGGCGGGCACGGCGTTGAGCACCACAAAAGCCTTTGTTCCGGCGAATTGCACCATTTCCGCAATGGCTTCCAGCGCATGGAGATCGAAGGCGCGCGGGCGGGTGGGCATCAGCACCAGATCGGCAATCTTGATCGCCTCGCGCATGGCCGCCTCGGCGTGGGGCGGGGTGTCGATCACGGTCAACCCCAGCCCTTGCTTGCCCGCATTTTCGACCGTGCGCGCGAGCCGGGCGGGGGGAGCGGTGACAACCGTGGGCAAGAAATCGCCGCGCCAATCGCCCCAAGCCGCGGCGGTGGCTTGCGGATCGGTATCGATGACGCAGGCCGGATGCTTCGCCTCCACTGCGCGCGTGGCGAGGTGCAAAGCGAGCGTCGTCTTGCCCGAGCCGCCCTTCTGGCTGACGATTGCTATCGATTTTGGGGCGATGGTTTTGGGAGCAGGAGTGGGCACGCGGACGATCCTTGATTTGTACTATCGGGTCTGTCCTCTCCGAAACCGCGAATGCCACAGCACGGGGCGGGAGTCTATTGTGCGATCAAGAGCCCTTCCCTTGGGGGAGTCGAAGACGGCGCGCAGCGCCTACGGTTGGGATGGGGGTTCGGCATCAAATTGGCGTGGAACCCCCACCCCGAGCCCCTCCCCAAGGGGAGGGGAGTTAGTTAGCCCTCCCGCCATTCGCCCGGCTGGAGATCGCCCAGCGACCAATCGCCGATGCTGATGCGCACGAGGCGCAGGGTCGGGTGGCCCACCGCCGCTGTCATTCGCCGAACTTGGCGGTTTTTCCCCTCGCGGATCGTGAGTTTGAGCCAGCTATCGGGCACGCTCTTGCGAAACCGCACGGGCGGATCGCGCGGCCAGAGCTGCGGATCATCAATCCGCTCCGCCTCCGCAGGGCGCGTGCGGCCGTCATTGAGATCGACGCCTTGCGCGAGTTGCCGGATGGCATCGGAGGAAGGCTCCCCTTCGACTTGCACGAGGTAAGTTTTGGCGAACTTGAATTTCGGATCAGCAATCCGCGCCTGCAACCGCCCGTCATCGGTAAGCAGCAACAGCCCCTCGCTATCCCGGTCGAGCCTGCCTGCGGGGTAGACACCGCGAATGTCGATGTAATCGGAAAGCGTCGCGCGCTGCGTCGGACTGCCGCGATCGGTGAATTGCGACAGCACGTTCATCGGCTTGTTGAAGAGGATCAGGGGCATTGCGCTAGGCAGAGCGACTAATCGCCTCCCTTTGCACCTTCCGACTGGCTCAGCGTTTCCGTCAGATCGCGCAGGAGCTCCTGCTGCAGCCCCGGCATATAGGTCATGTATTCGTCAATATAGGCTTGGTTCGCTTCGGCATAGGCGGGGTGCGTGTTCAGGTTGGTGACGCGCGTCAGAAATCCCCGTCCGGCGGGCGATGACACAAATTCACGAATGGCAAGCAACTCTTCGCGCGAGAAGGAATCTGCATAAGCCAGCGCCATCCCTTCCATCATGTCATCGATATGCCGCGACAGGACATCGCTGGTTGTCTCCAACACGCGGGCAGCAAAGCGGTCAAACACGCGCTCCAAGCGCGGGTCGGATTGCCATTGCGGGTTGCCAGCACGCATTTGCGCAATCAACTGATCGGCAACACCTAGCATTGAACCTATCCGCGTTTCTTCGGGAAATCCCAATTCGATTACTTCGCGCGCCAGTTCGAGATTGCTGACCTGCTCTGCGTCAGCCGCCGTCTCGGCCTCCTGCGCGAAGGACGCGGAGGGCACCGGAAGCAGCAGCAGCGCTGCGGCGGACGCGAAGTAACTCTTCATATTTGCGATCCCGAGAAGTGACTACTGATCCAGGAAACTCCGCATCTTCCGGCTGCGGCTCGGATGTTTGAGCTTCCGCAAAGCCTTCGCCTCGATCTGCCGGATGCGTTCGCGGGTCACGCTGAACTGCTGGCCGACTTCTTCCAGCGTATGATCGGTGTTCATCCCGATGCCGAAGCGCATCCGCAGCACGCGTTCTTCACGCGGGGTGAGGCTGGCGAGCACGCGGGTGACGGTTTCCTTGAGGTTCGCCTGGATCGCCGCATCCACGGGGATGATCGCGTTCTTGTCCTCGATAAAATCGCCAAGGTGCGAATCTTCCTCGTCGCCAATCGGCGTCTCCAGCGAAATCGGCTCCTTGGCGATTTTCATCACCTTGCGCACTTTCTCCAACGGCATGGAGAGGCGTTCGGCCATTTCTTCGGGTGTCGGCTCGCGGCCCTGTTCGTGCAGGAACTGGCGGCTGGTGCGCACCAGCTTATTGATCGTCTCGATCATGTGTACCGGAATACGGATGGTGCGCGCCTGATCGGCGATCGAGCGGGTGATCGCCTGCCGGATCCACCACGTGGCATAGGTGCTGAACTTGTAGCCGCGGCGATACTCGAACTTGTCGACCGCCTTCATCAGGCCGATATTGCCTTCCTGAATAAGATCAAGGAATTGCAGGCCACGGTTCGTATATTTTTTGGCAATGGAAATCACCAGACGCAGGTTCGCCTCGACCATTTCCTTCTTGGCAATACGCGCCTCGCGCTCGCCCTTCTGCACCATGTTCACGATGCGGCGGAATTCGGTGAGGCTCATGCCAGTCTGGCTGGCGATATCGGCGATTTCGACGCGAATACGTTCCACCGCGTCGGCCTCTTTCTCGGCAAAAGCGGCCCACTTCTTGTCCTTCTTCGCCTTTTCGGCGAGCCAGTTTTCATCCAGCTCGTTGCCGACATAGGAATTGAGGAAGTCGATCCGCTTCACCTTCTGGCGCTCGGCCAGACGCAGCATCTGGCCGCCCAGCGCGGTCAGACGACGGTTGAAGGCGTAGAGATTGTCGACCAGATATTCGATCTTGGTCGCGTGGAACTGCACGCTTTCGACCTCGGCGGTCAGCTCTTCGCGCAAGGATTCGTACTTGTTTTCCTTGGCCTTGGGGAAAGCCTCGCCATTGGCGAGTGTTTCGACCCGTTCGGCCTGCAATTTCTCGAACTTCTTGAACAGATCGGTGATGCGGGCAAAGCGTTCGAGCGCGTCGGGCTTTAGCGCGGCTTCCATCTGCGCGAGCGACATGGTGTTGTCTTCTTCATCATCGTCGTCGCGCTGCTTGGAGGTGCCTTCGCCGTCCTCGTCCTCACTGTCCTCGTCTTCTTCCTCATCCTCGTCATCGTCGCGGATGGAGGGGCCGGCGGTTTCTTCCGAAATCTCGCCGTCATCATCGTCTTCGCCGTCCTCCATCTTGTCGACCGGAGGCTCCTTGGAAAGCATCGCATCGAGATCGAGAATCTCGCGCAGCTGCATTTCCTCGTTATTGAGCGCCTCGGACCACATGATGATGGCGTGGAACGTGATCGGGCTTTCGCAAAGGCCGATAATCATCGTGTCGCGGCCGGCCTCGATCCGCTTGGCAATGGCGATTTCGCCTTCGCGGCTGAGCAGTTCCACCGCGCCCATTTCGCGCAGATACATCCGCACCGGATCATCGGTGCGGCCTTCGCCGGCGACGGATTTCTTCTTTTCGGGGACGTTCTGCTTCGGGCCGTCGGCGACATCGGAACCAGCAGGCGCGATTTCCTCGGGGCCTTCATCCTCGTCCTCGGCATCTTCAGCGCTCTCGACGATCTGCACGCCCATATCCGACAGCGCGGTCTGGATATCCTCGATCTTGTCGGCGCTCATCTGGTCGCTGGGCAGCGCTTCGTTGAGCTCATCATAGGTGATGTAGCCCTTGCGCTTCGCCTTCGCGATCATCTTCTTGAGCGTCGATTCGTTGAGATCGATCAGGGGGGCGTCTTCTGCCCCTTGGGATTTCTTAGCCTTGGTCGCCATTATCAGGTCGTCAGTCCGTTTTATGATCGTCCGGAGCCTGTTTTACAGGTTCGGGCGAAGTATCCAGATCAGCTGCAAGCGCAGCCCGTTTTCTTGCCATTTGGCCGAGTCGCGCCTCAATTTCCAGCTTTCGTTTGCGCAAGCGTTGTTGCTCGGCAAAGGCGCCTTCGGGATCGGTAGCGAAACGACGCGTGGCATCTGCAATTGCCGCTTCCAATGCGGGCCTTTCGACCAGCATGGCAATGGCTTCGGCCAGTTCCTCCCTCGCGGCGCCCGGATCATGGCCTTCGCTGAGGAAGGTAAATCGGGTGTTATCCGGCGGCGGCGGCAGGATGTCTGTAGGGGATATGGGCGGAATATCGCCCGCTTCAAGCGGGCAAGGGAAGATTTCCCAACCTTATGCTACGAGTAACTTTCGAATGCTTGGGAGAAAGTCCTCCACTTGAGCCCTCAATCGCTGTTGCTCGACATATATTTCATCTCGAAGGTCTTGTTCGAACGATGCATTCACGCGAGCAAGGAGCTCTTTCCACTCTGGTAGGCCAGCATAAAGCCCTACGCCCTTTTCTAGACTTTTTTCCGCGTCATCATCGCTTGCTCTTGGCCAGACGAAAGTGAAACGTAAGCGCCCGTAATCCTCAGGCTTTGGCAATTCCTGACCGGCTGTTTTTAGTACAGCCCCCATTGTAATTGGGTCAAGCTCAAGTCCGTCTTGCCAAGCTTCAATGAGTAGGCGGAGACGCGGGTCGAGTTCCACTTCTGGGATCGCGAAAATGTCTGCTGCATGAGCAGGAATAAGGTATGGCCTGCGCAACAAGCCGGCCGTAAGCGCGCTGCCAAGGCGGTTGCGTAAATACTGCTCTTGTTTCGTTAAAGCGGCAGAGTGCTTAAGCGCATCTCTCCGACGCTTCTCTTCGACAAAATCTATAATGTTGGTCGAACGCTTTTGCGTCCACTCACGCTTCTTAAATTCCCTCTGCGGGAAGGCAAGCCTGCCATACAGGTCAAGCAACTCTCGCTTATAAAGGGATTTAATGTCCGGATGCTGGATAGCAGCAACATGATCCAGCAGCCGCTCTTTCAGCCCGGCTTTGTCCTCGGGCGAGGTAAGCGGCTGCGCCTCGCGCTCATGCTCCCAGATCAGGTCGAGCAGCGATTTGGGCCGGGCGAGCAAGGTCTCCATCGCCGCCGCGCCGCGTTGTTTTACCAGATCATCGGGATCGAGCCCTGCGGGCAGCTGGACGATTTGCAGGCTGTGTCCGGGGCGCAGCAGGGGCAGGGTGCGCTCCGCCGCGCGCATCGCGGCACGCTGGCCCGCCGCATCGCCGTCAAAACACAGCACCGGTTTGTCCGCCATGCGCCAGAGCAGTTCGACCTGCGTTTCGGTCAAGGCCGTGCCCATCGGCGCGACCACATCCTCGAACCCTGCTTGGGCGAGGGCGATCACGTCCATATAGCCTTCGACCGCGATCACCCGCTCGGTCTTGCGGCTCGCCGCGCCTGCGCGGTGGATATTGTAGAGCGTGCGCCCCTTGTCGAACAGTGGCGTATCGGGCGAGTTCAGATATTTCGCAATGCCGTCACGGCTCTCCAGAATGCGCCCGCCAAAGGCGATCACCCGCCCGCGCGCATCCTGAATCGGCAGCATCAGCCGCCCGCGAAAGCGCGCATAGGGCAATTTGTCGTCAACCGCGATCAGCAGCCCCGCCTCGACCAACATCGCCTCGTCAAATTGCGATAGCGCCTGTTTGATCGCCAGCTTGTCGTCGGGGGCATAGCCGAAACCGAACTGTTCGATCATCCGCTGCGACAACCCGCGCTTCTCCAGATAGCGCCGTGCGCCTACTCCCTCGTCCGAAGCCAGCCGCGCCACGAACCAGTCCTGCGCTGCCTGCATGACGTCATGCAGGCTCGCGCGCTTCTCCGCCCGCTCGGCGGCACGCGGATCGGGGGCGGGAACTTCCATTCCTGCCTCTGCAGCGAGTTCCTTCACCGCATCCATGAATTGCAGCCCGCGCTGCTCGATCATCCAGTCGATCGCGCTGCCATGTGCCTGACAGCCGAAGCAGTGATAGAACCCCTTCTGGTCGTTGACGTAGAAGCTGGGTGTCGCCTCGTTATGGAACGGACAACACGCCTTCCACTCACGCCCGGCGCGTTGGAGATTCACCGTCTTCTGAACCAGAGAAGACAGTGTGATTCGCGATTTTAATTCGTCAAGCCACTGTGGGGTAAGCATAACGCTGACCCGACTCCTTTTTCGACTCTTGCTCGGGGTGCGAATGCTACATTTTTGTTAAGCAGATGGCGAGGAGCGAATGCCCTACAATCACCCCTCCCGCAGGCGGGAGGGGAGTTTTTTGTGCAACGACCTTGCGGCGTTGCGCCTTAGCTCAGCGCCTCTTTCACCCAGCCGCTCGCCTTTGACATATCGAGCACGGTCGCGTGGCGGGCTTTGAGTTCGGCCATCACGCGGCCCATATCCTTCATGCCGCCTGCGCCAAGCTCGGCCTTGATCGCTTCGATCGCAGCCTTTGTCTCGATTTCGCCCAATTGCGTGGGCAGGAATTCCTCGATCACCGCCAGTTCGGCCTGTTCCTGCTCGGCGAGTTCGGTGCGGCCGCCATCTTCGTACATCTGGATCGACTCGCGGCGCTGCTTGGCCATCTTTTGCAGGACATCGACCACCAGCGCATCGTCATCATCGACCGGCCCCTTGGTGCGCAGTTCGATATCCTTATCCTTGATCTTCGCGCCGATCAGGCGGAGCGCGGCGGTGCGGGGCTTGTCGCCCGCCTTCATCGCGGTGACGGTTTCGGACTTGATCTGGTCGCGCAGCATCGGTTCTCTCGCTAGAATCTGTGGATGGTTGGCCCCTCATGTAGAGGGCCGCGAAATAAAGCCAAGCCCGCGCTTGACGGGAGCACAGTGCACGCTTAGCCGCTGGGACTTAGCACACATTGCCGGTCAACTGATTCACGGGAGCCACCATGGCCTTTTCCGCCTCTTCGTCTGCGCCCAAGGGAGCTACGGGTGTTCTCGTTCTTGCTGACGGCACGATCATCTGGGGCAAGGGCTTCGGCGCGACCGGCTCGGCGGTGGGCGAGGTCTGCTTCAACACCGCGATGACGGGGTATCAGGAAGTGCTGACCGACCCCTCCTACGCCGCGCAGATCGTCACCTTCACCTTCCCGCATATCGGCAATGTCGGCACCAATGGCGAGGACGTCGAAAGCCTGGTGGAAGGCGCGGTGGGCTGCGTGGTGCGCGAGGAAGTGACGAAGCAGTCCAATTTCCGCAGTGAGACCGAGTTCACCGAATGGATGGCAAAGCACGGCAAGATCGGCCTCTCGGGCGTCGATACCCGCGCGCTGACCCGCCGCATCCGCCAGACGGGCGCGCCCAATGCGGTGATCGCGCATTCGCCGGAGGGCGTGTTCGACCTCGATGCGCTGCTCCAGCGGGCGCAGGAATGGCCGGGGCTTGAGGGGATGGACTTGGCCGTGCGGGTGACGCGGGAGGCACGCGAGGATTGGTCGGGCGGTTACTGGCGGCTGGGCCATGGTTACGGGCGCGCCGCGTGGGACGGTAAGCCCCACGTTGTGGCGATCGACTACGGCGCGAAGGACAATATTTTTCGCAATCTCGTAAAGGCGGGCGCGCGGGTGACGGTGGTTCCGGCGAAGACCTCGCTAGAAGACATCATGGCGCTCAAACCCGATGGCGTGTTCCTGTCGAACGGCCCCGGCGATCCGGCGGCGACGGGGGAATATGCGGTGCCGGTGATCCGCGCGCTGCTGGAGGCGGACGTGCCGCTCTTCGGCATCTGCCTCGGCCACCAGATGCTCGCGCTGGCGGCGGGCGCGAAGACGATGAAGATGCACCAGGGGCATAGAGGCGCGAACCATCCGGTGCAGCGTGTCGGCGAAAACTGGGGCGCGAGCGCGGGACTGGTCGAGATCACCAGCATGAACCACGGCTTCGCGGTGGATGCTGCGACCTTGCCCGAAGGCGTGGAGCAAACCCACGTGTCGCTGTTCGACGGCTCGAACTGCGGGATCGCGATTGCAGGGAAGAAGGCGTTCGGGGTGCAGTATCACCCGGAAGCGAGCCCGGGGCCGCAGGACAGTTTCTATCTGTTCGAAAGGTTTGTGGGGATGTTGGGATAGCCTATGGCGAATTGGCGTAAAATCGCTGGAGTGTCAGGCTGTGTAGTACTGCTCGTCGGCTTTTTGATTCTAAGTCCGGGACTTCTTTTTGGAGCAATGCTTATCGCGGCATCAGAGCGGACAATTTATGAGCGAGTTGAGTCCCCAGATGGCTCGCGTGAAGCCAGAGTTCAATTTGACGATGCTGGCGCAGTTAGCGGATACCACCGCGTCGTCTTCGTCAAAAGTTCTTGGAACCCAAGCGATACACCAAGACTGAGTTGTCGAGCCTTTTGGGGTCATGGCCAAGCCGACATAACCCTCCGCTGGGATGACGACACGACCCTGGTCATCGAGCATCACGTAGCCCCTCAAAACGTCCGTGATGTAGCTGAAAATTGCGGACCGGTCCGAATTGTCTCGATACCTACAACTCCTTTTGAGAATTTCTAATGCCTGCCCGACTCGCTATCTCCTCCATCTTCGCCAGCGGCGCGACCCGCTCCCTTCCCATTGGGGAAGGGTTGGGGATGGGGGTTCGACGGTGAAAGGGCAGGGCTACCTTTCGGGCGTTGTACACCCATCCCCCAACCCCTTCCCTCAAGGGAAGGGGGGCTTTTCAGCACTCATTTCTCGCCAGAGCAATCTCCTCCGCAATCACGTGCAGCACGCCGTCGATATTGCCGAGGACTTCGTTGTTCCAGAACCGGATCACCTTGTAGCCATGCGCTTCGATCACCCGCGTCCGGCCCGCGTCCGTGCCACTCTCCGCGTGCTGCCCGCCGTCGAGCTCGATGGCGAGGCGCAGTTTTCGGCAGGCGAAGTCGGCGATGAAGTCTCCGATCCGGTGCTGGCGAGTGAAGGTCGCGTCACAGAATTGGCTGGCGCGCAGGTGCTGCCAGAGGCGCGTCTCCGCTTCGGTGGGATTGTTGCGCATTTCGCGCGCGAGTTGGGTCAAACGCTTTTTGGCCACCGTGGAACCCCCATCCCAACCCTTCCCCAAGGGGAAGGGCTATCAGCTTCGTCAAACTCTTGCACCACCAAATTCGCCTCCCCGTGGGGAGGGGTTAGGGGTGCGTGTGCGGCGCTAGCTAGCCTCGCGCTTCTCGCAGCCATGCCTGCCGCCGCCCAAGACATAACCCCCGTCTCCGTCCAACTTATGGAAGGCGTCGCTTTCATCGGCGAGGGCGGGGTTGAGCTTCAATCGGGGGTGGACGATACGGCCGTCGCCAGCTTCTGGCGGCCGCTGCAATATAACCATCAGGGCGAAGTGCTCGCGGGCCGCATGGAGTGCCGCGCGGCGGCCAAGCGCGAGCCCTATCGCGCCGCGCTCTACCAGCTTGAGCAGGTGCACGCGGCCAATCTTGCGCAGGAGCGGCTGCGTGGTTTCGAGGAGCTCGACACCCGCAGCGCGCCGGGCGATGTGGTCAGCCGGCTTGACGTGATGGGCCGCCGGACCTCGCCGCTGCGGTATCAGGTGCTCACCTATGTCGCCGTGCGCACCGGCAGCGATCTGGTGAGCATCCGCCAAAGCTGCACCTTCCTGCGCGATGGCCGCGTCTACCGGCAGGATTTTATGCGCTATGTGGACCGCCACACCAGCTTCGTTATCGTCCTGCCGCCGCCCGCCAGCGCAGACCCGCTGACGGCACCCACTCTTGATAGCCTTGTGGACATCGAAACCTAATGCCCGAACGTAACGACATCTCCTCCATCGGCGCTGGCATGCAGGGCATTTGCCACCTGTTCGGGAAGTTCTCGGGGGTGCTGGGGTGAGTCTGCCGATAATGGATCAACGTCAGGCCGATCTGACGCTGCTGATGACGGTGGTCGGGCGGTCGAATGACCGCAATCCTTCCGTCAGGAGCCTGCACTGGATCAGAAACCATCTGGCTTCGGGGGGATATCTGACCCCGGAGCAGTTCCAGTCTGCGCTCGACACCCTGATCGGGCATGGGTTTATCGCGCTCGAAAAGCCAGAGAGCGGCGATCGCGAATTGCTGCGCATCTGCGACTCGGGGCTGGCTTGGGTAAAATCGAATATCCGCGTGTATGTAGACGAGAAACCGATGTGGGAGCCGCTGCGCGAAGACTGGCAAATGACACCGCCTGCGCCTGAAGCAGGGCCCCTCCACACCACGACTGACAATGAAGGCAGTACCGATGCCGAAAAGAACTGACATCTCCTCCATCCTCGTCATCGGCGCTGGCCCGATTATCATCGGCCAGGCGTGCGAGTTCGATTACTCGGGCACGCAGGCGATCAAGGCGCTGAAGGAGGACGGGTATCGCGTCATCCTCGTGAACAGCAATCCCGCCACGATCATGACCGATCAGGACATGGCGGACGCCACCTATATTGAGCCGATTACGCCCGATATCGTCGCCAAGATCATCGCCAAGGAACGGCCCGATGCGCTGCTGCCGACGATGGGCGGGCAGACCGCATTGAATTGCGCGCTGGCGCTGGATGCGGATGGCACGTTGGCAAAATACGGGGTCGAGATGATCGGCGCGAAGGCCGATGTGATCGACAAGGCGGAAAACCGGATGCGCTTTCGCGATGCAATGGACGCGATCGGGCTGGAAAGCGCGCGCAGCGGCACCGCGCATACGCTGGAGGAGGCCTATGCCATCCTCGAACGCACCGGCCTGCCCAGCATTATCCGCCCCAGCTTCACCATGGGCGGGACGGGCGGGGGCATCGCCTACAACCGGCAGGAATTCGAGCGGATCGTGCGCAGCGGGCTCGATGCCAGCCCCACCACCGAAGTGCTGATCGAGGAATCGCTGCTCGGCTGGAAAGAATACGAGATGGAAGTTGTCCGCGACCGGAACGACAACTGCATCATCATCTGCTCCATCGAAAATGTCGATCCGATGGGCGTGCATACGGGGGATTCGATCACCGTCGCTCCCGCGCTGACGCTGACCGATAAGGAATACCAGATCATGCGCACCGCCAGCATCAATGTGCTGCGCGAAATCGGTGTGGAAACAGGCGGATCGAACGTGCAGTTCGCAGTCAATCCGAAGGATGGCCGCCTGATCGTGATCGAGATGAACCCGCGTGTCTCGCGCTCATCCGCGCTTGCATCCAAGGCCACCGGCTTCCCAATCGCGCGCGTCGCGGCGAAGCTGGCGGTGGGATACACGCTGGACGAGATTACCAACGAAATCACCGGCGCGACGCCTGCCAGCTTCGAACCGACGATTGATTACGTGGTCACCAAAGTCCCGCGCTTCGCCTTCGAGAAGTTCAAGGGCGCAGAGCCGCTGCTTTCCACTGCGATGAAATCGGTCGGTGAAGTCATGGCGATTGGCCGCAACTTCAAGGAAAGCCTGCAAAAGGCGCTGCGCGGGCTGGAAACCGGGCTCGACGGGTTCAACCGGATGCCTGCCCTGGAAGGGGCGGCTCGCGAGGCGATTACCGCCGCGCTCAGCCAGGCAACGCCCGACCGCTTGCTAAATGCCGGGCAAGCCTTCCGCGAAGGCTTCACCGTCGATGAAATCCACGCGATCACGCATTACGACAAGTGGTTCCTGCGGCATATCGAGGAGATTATCGCCGAGGAAAAGCGCATCGGCACCGATGGCCTGCCCAACAGTGCAGACGAGCTGCGCCGCCTGAAAGCGATGGGCTTTTCCGATAAACGTCTCGCCACTTTGGCGGTGCGTTCGGTGGGTGTCGCTGGCGGTCTGGGGGAAACGCAGGCGAAGCGCAGCGGGCTGCTCCACGATGCCCTGCGCGCCATGGCGGGCGCTACCAGCGAGGCCGAGGTGCGCGAGCTGCGCGAGAAGCTCGGCGTGCTGCCCGTCTACAAGCGGATCGATAGCTGCGCGGCGGAATTCGAAGCAATCACGCCCTATATGTATTCGACCTACGAAGCCCCCAGCTTTGGGGTGGCCGAGAACGAGGCTGACCCGTCCGAGCGCGAGAAAATCGTCATTCTCGGCGGCGGGCCGAACCGGATCGGGCAGGGGATCGAGTTCGATTACTGCTGCGTCCACGCCTGCTTCGCGCTCTCCGAAGCGGGCTATGAAACGATCATGGTCAACTGCAATCCGGAAACGGTTTCGACCGATTATGATACATCCGACCGCCTCTATTTCGAACCTTTGACCGCTGAGGATGTGCTCGAAATCCTGCGGGTTGAGCAGTCCAAGGGCACGCTCAAAGGCGTGATCGTGCAGTTTGGCGGGCAGACGCCGCTCAAGCTGGCGGGCGCGCTGGAGGCGGCGGGAATCCCAATCCTCGGCACCAGTCCGGATGCGATTGATCTTGCCGAAGACCGCGAGCGGTTCGCTAGGCTCGTCAACCAGCTGAAGCTGAAACAGCCCGAAAACGGCATTGCCTACAGCCATGAGGAGGCGCTCGCGGTGGCGCATCGCATCGGGTATCCGGTGCTGCTGCGCCCCAGCTACGTGCTCGGCGGGCGGGCGATGGAGATTGTCGACAGCGACGCGCAGCTGGAAAACTACATCAACACCGCGGTGGAAGTCTCGGGTGAATCGCCGGTTTTGGTCGACCAGTATCTGCGCGATGCGATCGAATGCGATGTCGATGTGCTGTGCGACGGGCAAGACGTCGTGGTGGCGGGCGTGATGCAGCATATCGAGGAGGCGGGCGTCCATTCGGGCGACAGCGCCTGTTCACTACCGCCCTACAGCCTGCCCGACGCAATCGTTGACGAGCTGGAGCGCCAGTCCGAAGCTCTGGCCCGTGCGCTCAAAGTGTGCGGGCTGATGAATGTGCAATTCGCCATCAAACAGGGCGAAGTGTATCTCATCGAGGTCAACCCCCGCGCCAGCCGCACCGTGCCCTTCGTCGCCAAGGCCACCGGCTCGCAAATCGCCAAAATCGCCGCGCGGGTGATGGCGGGGGAGAAACTGGCGGACTTGCCGCCTGTCAAACGCGATATCGACTATATCGCGGTGAAGGAGGCGGTGTTCCCCTTCGCCCGCTTCCCCGGCTCCGATCCCGTGCTCACACCGGAAATGAAGTCAACCGGCGAAGTGATGGGGATCGACAAGGATTTCCCCACCGCCTTCACCAAGTCGCAAATCGCCGAAGGCACGCGCCTGCCAGAGAAGGGGTGTATGTTCGTCTCGGTCAAGGATGGCGACAAGGCGCAGATTGTCGAACCGGTGCGCAAGCTGATCGATTATGGCTTCACCGCCATCGCCACCGGCGGCACGCAGGCCTATCTGCGCGAACAGGGCTTGCCGGTGGAGCGGGTGAACAAGGTGGCCGAGGGGCGGCCGCATATCGTCGACAAGATCATCGATGGTGAGATCGCGCTGGTGTTCAACACCACAGAGGGCTGGCAGAGCCACAAGGACAGCCAATCCATCCGCGCCTCGGCGCTGGAAGCGCGGGTTCCCTACTACACCACCGCTGCCGCTTGCGATGCTGTGGCAACCGCGATTGTCTCGGTTTCTGCGGCTGACCTTGCAGTCAAGAGCCTGCAGGACTATTATAGCGGGAAATAGACACCGTTTCTCCCTCCATTCCGACCCGCGCCAGCCGCCTATGCAGGGCGGGGCAGGCTCGTTTTGACGGGTGATCTGACACAAGACAGGAAGTGCCAATGCAGAAAGTGCCGATGCTTGCGGAAGGCTACGAAAAGCTGACCGCCGATTTGAAAGCATTGCGGGCAGAGCGCCCCAAAATCGTCGAGGCGATCGAGGAAGCTCGCGCGCATGGCGATCTCTCGGAAAACGCCGAGTATCACGCCGCGAAGGAGCGCCAGGGCCAGGTCGAAGCGCAGATCGCCGAGCTGGAAGACAAGACCAGCCGCGCACAGATTATCGATCCTGCCACGCTGTCCGGTGATCGTGTGGTGTTCGGCGCGACGGTGACGGTGCTCGATGAAGACGACAAGCCGTGCAAATACCAGATCGTCGGCCAGGCAGAGAGCGACGCGAAGGTCGGCCGTGTTTCCTACGAAAGCCCGCTCGCCCGCGCATTGATCGGCAAAAGCGTTGGTGACGAGATTGAGGTAACCGTGCCTTCGGGTGAGAAGTTCTATCTCATCAAGAAGATCGAATTCATCTAGAATTCTCTGGGGGGGCAAGAGCATGAATTGGGACGCGGTATCGGCAATCAGCGACATCACCGCAGCTTTCGCGGTCGTAGCTAGCCTATGGTATCTGGCAGCCCAGATTAGACAAAATACCAAGGCGATTACCGCGAATTCGCGCCAAGGATTACTGGACGCTGATTTGGCGCTGATTTCCAAATTCATAGATCATGGCGTTGATCCGCATTTGATCTCCGATGATGACGATATTTCTCCGGAGAATGAGCGCAGGATCACATGGATGGTCATCAAGGCCCTGCGAATCCGCGAATTTGCATGGCATCAACATAGAGCCGGGATTTTGGATCGCGAAAGCTGGGATTCCTATATGGCCCCGATCCCGAATATGTTTGCGACTGCTCGCGCAAGAAAAGTCCTCGATTTTTACACCGGTGACGCCGAGTTTCTGACCGATATCAGGGGGCGAATCAGCCCGCAGGCAGTTCCGGCTCCAACAACCGGTGCAGATGCACGATGACGTATTTCATCTCGGCATCGTCTACCGTGCGCTGCGCCCAGCCGCGCCAGGCGTGTTCGGCTTCGGCATAGCTGGGATAAAAGCCGACGACGTGAATGTCCTTCAAATCCTGGAATTCCACGGTGCGCGGATCATTTACCCGGCCGCCGATCACCATGTGGAGCAGCTGGCTGTCATGCGTGTCGGACATCGATTTTCCCTCAGAGGCTGAATGCAATTGCGCGCCCTATCGGCAATGCCGGCAGGACGCGCAAGGGTGTTCTTGAAGGAAATTCGCGGACTAGCGGCGGCCCAATGCGCGGGCGAGAGCCTTGCCGGTTTCGCGGCGGGCGATGCGCGCGGCATCGGCGGCATCGCCAACCTTGTGCGCGGCGCTGCGCTTCAGCGAGCGGGCGCGGTCGCCTGCAACATCGGTCAGATCTTCCGCCCGGCGTGCGCCTTCGCGGCCCAGTTCGCTGGCATCGTCCATCAGTTGCGACGCAAAGCCGCTGGCGATTTCCGCGCCGATGGTCGCTAGGCTCGCCGCCTTCGCGCCGCCACGGATCGCTGCCTGACGCGGGCCCTTGAAGGCGCTCGCAATCAGAATGCCGAGCAACACGCCGCCCGCAGCCGAGGCAACCGGGTGCTTTTTGACAAAGGTGGTGAAGGCCTCGCCCGCATCCGCGGCGCTATCGGCGGCGCGGGTGGCAAGGCTCTGCTCGCTCAGCTGCGCCTCGCGCGCTTCGGCGGCGGCGATGCGGGCTTTGATCTCTTCGCGTTTTTCCTGAATGGTGGGAGCGTTCATGGGAGTTCTCCAAATCTCAATTGGTTGAATTATCGCCGCTTTCGTCGCTCTCTTCCAGAGCTTCGCGGTCAGTCGCCCCGTCGGCAAGCCCGCTTGCCTGCCACAGCGCGCCGACCCAGTCCGACAGCTGGGTGCGGAATGCCACCAGCAGCACCAGACCGACGCCAAGAGCCGCCGCGCTGCCGACCCGCCCGGGGTTCTCGCGCACAAAAGCAGAGGCATCGCCGCCCACGCCCTCCGCGCCTTCGCGCAAACGGATGGCGGCGCGTTTGCCGATATTCTGCGCGCTTACATCGCCGCGCAAATGCGCGATGTCGCGGTCGAGCAGACCTTTCGCCGCATCGCGCAGTGCGCGGTCTTCTTCAAGCTGGCGCAGATCAGCCATCGCTATCCTCTCCGGCAGGCGGTTGCATGGCGGCGGACATTTCGCGGAAAGCGACCATCGCGCGCCGCACCAGAAGTGCAGCGCCCAGCAGCAGTGTGCCGACCACAATCGCGGTTGCGCCCCACGCCGTAACATGGGGGGTGAGCGCGATAATCAGCCCGACCGTCAACCCGATCAGCGCAAAGATCACGATCACCAGCGCGGCGAGCGCGGCAACAATCCCGTTCTTCAGCCGGTTGGCGACAAAGCCCGCGCGGTTTTTCTGATAGCTGAGTTCCGCGTCAAAATAGGTGCGCGCATCATCGATCAGGGCTTCGAAATCGTCGTAGAGCGAGCGCAGCGGGGCCCCGGCGGCATTATCCTGCGCCGGGGCACCTGTGGCGTCATCGCTTTCGGGAGGGACGCTGGCTGCGTTCTCGGCAAGCGACACTGCGGATTAGCGGAACAGGCGGGCCGCCAAGAAGCCGATCAGCGCGGCAAGGCCGACTGCGGCGACCGGGCTTTTGCGGATCGCTTCGCGCGAATCATTGGCCAGCTCGTCGAGGCTCTTTTCCTCCAGCAGGCGGGCATTTTCTTCCAGCGTGCGCGAGGCGGAGCGGGCATAATCGCCGTATTTCGCGCCCAGCTTTTCATCCAGCGCGGGGGCGTTTTCGTCGATCACGCGGCTGAGGCTGGAAAGCCCCTCGCTCACCTTGTGCTTGCCTTCCACGGCCAGTTCACCGGCGCGGGTTTTGGCTTCGGCAGACCAGTCTTCACCGCGTGCCTTGGCCTGTTCCTTGGCTTCGGCAGCGCGCGCCTTGCCTTCGTCGGCCAAGGCCGCAGCGCCGGCCTTGGCTTCGTCCAGCGCGGCGGAAAAGCGCGAGCGGGCTTCGGATGTGCCTTCTCCGACAGTTTCGGTTGCGGCTTCGGTGGCCGCTTCGGTCGTTTCGATCTCGACGTTGGCGGACGTCTTGGGCTTTTTGGCAGCCATAATGATATCCCTTTCCGTTGCGGCGGGCAGTGCCCGCCTGAAAAATCCCTACGATTGTATTATGGTTATAACACAGTCCGGCTTCAAGATACCAACGTATGTTGCAGTGCAAGGTTCCGCCCTATAGAGGGCGACAAAACGCACAACAGGAGCCTTTTTTCATGACCGCCATCATCGACGTGCACGGCCGCGAGATCCTCGATTCGCGGGGCAACCCGACGGTAGAAGTCGATATTCTTCTGGAAGATGGCAGCATGGGCCGCGCTGCGGTGCCCTCGGGCGCATCGACCGGCGCGCATGAGGCGGTGGAACTGCGCGACGGCGACACAAGCCGTTATCTGGGCAAGGGCGTAACCAAGGCAGTCGAAGCAGTGAACGGGCCGATTGCCGATCTGCTGCTGGAAATGGATGCCGAAGACCAGCGCGATATCGACATGGCGATGATCGCGGCGGACGGCACCGAGAACAAGAGCCGGTTCGGCGCGAATGCCATTCTCGGCGCGAGCCTTGCGGTGGCAAAGGCTGCTGCGGCAGCGCGCGGCCTGCCGCTCTATTCCTATGTCGGCGGAGTGTCCGCCCATGTGTTGCCGGTGCCGATGATGAACATCGTCAATGGTGGCGAACACGCGGACAATCCCATCGACGTGCAGGAATTCATGGTGATGCCGGTGGGCGCGCCGACCTTGGCCGAAGCCGTGCGCTGGGGCAGCGAGATTTTCCACACGCTGAAGAAGGGCCTTGCCGAAAAGGGCCTGGCGACTTCAGTTGGCGATGAAGGCGGCTTTGCACCCAATCTGGCGAGCACGCGCGACGCGCTCGATTTTATCATGGCGTCTGTCGAAAAGGCGGGCTTTACGCCGGGTGAAGACGTGGTGCTGGCGCTGGACTGCGCCGCCACCGAGTTTTTCCGCGAAGGCAAATACGAGATTTCGGGCGAGGGACTCTCGCTTACCCCGCATGAAATGGCCGAATACCTCTCCAAGCTGTGCGACGAATACCCGATCCGTTCGATCGAAGACGGGATGAGCGAAGACGATTTCGAAGGCTGGAAGGCCATCACCGACATGGTGGGTGACAGGGTGCAGCTGGTGGGCGATGACCTCTTCGTCACCAACCCCAAGCGGCTTGCCATGGGGATCGAGATGGGGCTGGCCAATTCGCTGCTGGTGAAGGTTAACCAGATCGGCACTTTGAGCGAGACCTTGTGCGCAGTCGATGTCGCGCACCGCGCGGGCTACACTTCGGTGATGAGCCACCGCTCGGGCGAAACCGAGGATGCGACTATCGCCGATCTCGCGGTCGCCACCAATTGCGGGCAGATCAAAACCGGCTCGCTCGCCCGGTCGGACCGGCTGGCGAAATACAACCAGCTGATCCGCATCGAGGAAGAGCTGGGATCGAGCGCATTTTATGCCGGTAAGGGCTGCTTCCGAAAGCTTGGATAGCTTCTGGCGGCACCAAAGGCGCAGCCAAGCGCATTTGCGCTGCAGTTGACGGTGCCAAGGGTGCCACTTGGGGGTATACTAGAGCTACACAAGCTCTGCCTTAATCAAGCACTGCGTGGCCTTCGTATCCAACAACATCACATTCTGGTGTGATCCGATGTGATGGCGCTCAGCCGAATTCGCCCGCCAGTTCGAGCAAGCGCATCGCGGCCTGCGCGGCCTCGCCACCCTTGTTTTTCTGCGCCGGATCAGCGCGGACAATCGCCTGCGCTTCGTTCTCGACGGTCAGGATGCCGTTGCCGATGGCGATGCCGTCCATCGTCAGCGCCATGATCGCGCGGGCGCTTTCGCCGGCAACGATTTCAAAGTGATAGGTCTCACCGCGGATCACCACGCCGATGGCGACAAAGCCGTCATAGCGCCCGCTTTCCGCCGCCAACGCAATCGCGCCTGGCACTTCGAGCGCGCCGGGGACGGTGATGACATCGACCGAATGCTCTGCCTGCTCCAGCGCCGCCTTCGCGCCAGCCACCAGCATATCATTGAGATGGCTGTAAAAACGCGCCTCTACGATCAGGAAATTCGCCATGATTATTCGGTCTCCGGAATGGGATGGTGGCCGACGATATTGAGGCCATAACCTTCGATGGCAACCACGTTGGGCTGCGAATTGGTGAGCAGAATCATGTCATGCACGCCCAGATCGGCGAGGATCTGCGAGCCGATGCCGACATTGCGGACTTCCTCCTCGGTCGTCCAGTTGCCGCTCTTGCCCACCCGCCCGGTGAGAATGACGATGACCCCCGAACCATGCTCGCCCACCGCTTCCATCGCGCGCTGGAGCGTGCGCTTGCGCGGTCCCGGCTCGCCCAGCACATCGTCGAAAACCGAGATCGGATGGACGCGGGCGAGGGTGGGCCTGTCGGGAACAATGTGCCCTTTTTGAAGCACATAGGCTTCATTGTTCGAAACGGTGTTGCGATAGGTGATGAGCCGCCACTGCCCGCCATAATCGGACGTGAACTGCCGCTCGTCACCGCGTTCCACCAGATGATCGTGGCGCATCCGGTAGGCGATCAGATCGCGGATCGTGCCGATTTTCAGGTCATGCTTGCGGGCAAAGCGCATCAGGTCATCCATCCGCGCCATGCTGCCATCCTCGTTCATGATCTCGCAGATCACGCCCGAGGGATTGAGGCCCGCCAGCCGCGAGATATCGACCGCCGCCTCGGTATGGCCAGCGCGCACCAGCACGCCGCCATCGCGGGCGGTGAGCGGGAACACATGGCCGGGGGTGACGATATCGTCCGGCCCTTTGGAACTGTCGATGGCGACCGAGACCGTGCGTGCCCGGTCTGCGGCGGAAATGCCTGTAGTTACACCGGTTTTCGCCTCGATTGAGATGGTGAAGGCGGTCTGCATCGATTCGCGGTTGTTGCGGCTCATCGGCTCGAGCCCGAGCGCTTCCACCCGCGCCTTGTCGAGCGCAAGGCAGATGAGGCCGCGCCCGTGCATCGCCATAAAGTTGACCGCTGCGGGTGTCGCCATTTGCGCCGGGATGATGAGATCACCCTCGTTCTCGCGGTCTTCATCGTCGACCAGGATATACATCCGGCCATTGCGCGCCTCGTCGATGATCTCCTCGATCCCGACCAGCACCGGCGTTTCGTCATTCTCGGTGAGGAACCGTTCCAGCTTGCCGAGCGTATCGGCGGTAGGGTTCCAGCTCTCCTCGGTGCAATCGCGCAAGGTATTGGCGTGCAACCCCGCCGCCCGCGCCAGCCCGGCGCGTGTCATCAGGCCTTCGGAGATCAGCTTTTTTACTTTTTCTGCAGTTTCACTCATAGAAAGCCCAGTATCACATTAAAATGTGATTACAAGTCGGTTGCATCACATTCTCTCCAGCCTTGCGCGCAAGCCAAAGCGCCATCTATGAGCCCTTATGCCCCCTGTAGGACAGACCCCTTCCGAAATCGCCGCCGCCTTCCGCGAGGCTATGCGCCATGTCGCGGCGACCGTTTATGCGGTGACGACGCGGCATGAGGGCCATGATTGGGGCATTCTGGCGACCGCTGTCAGCTCGCTGAGCTTTGATCCGCCCTCCTTGCTGGTTTGCATCAACCGCGATGCGTCATTGCACGAACCGCTTGAAAAGGCGGAGCGCTTCTGCGTCAACGTGCTCGGCCTCGGCAATCGCGATGTGGCGGAACATTTCATGCAGCCGCGCCCCGATCGTTTCGCGGTGGGCGAATGGGAAGACCATCACGGAGTCCCCGTCCTCGCCACCGCGCAATCCAGCCTGATCTGCACCGTGGCCGACCGGCACACTTTCGGCACGCATTCGATCTTTATTGGAACGCTGGTGGAGGCCAACCACCGTCAGGACGCCACGCCGCTCACCTATTACGACCGGCACTATATCGATATCAGCGAAGCCCCCGAACGCGCGCGCCGACCGAAGGACTAATCGCTGCCAAAGCCCCGTTCGCGCAATTCGAGCAAGTGCCCCGGCCAGCTCGGCCCGCGCCGTTGCGGCAGGTAGAGCGCGATTTCCTCGTCCACCAGCACGGCGCGCGCTTCGTTGGACGGGTAGACGAAGCTGTTGAAGATCCCGCCGCCGAGCCGCTGGCCGATGTCCGAGCGCCAGAATGCAGGCACCGACAGCGGATCGAAACCGGCATTGGCGAGCAGGTGGATGGACAGCCTGTCCGCCTCCACCTCGGCCTCGCGATTGGCGCGCTGGTTGCGGCCCACTTCGGCCAGAGCGCCATTGTCGATGCCCGCCGCCTGCTTGCGCCGGCGATGCTCCAGCACCGTATGCGCCAGCTCGTGCGCAAGGACGACAGCCAGCTGTTCGTCGGATAGCTCTCGCGCGAAATCGAACTGGATCTGGATCACCCGCCCGTCAGACCGCGCGCGCGGCCCGTCGCTCACCAGAATTTCGACCAGCGAGCGACACCCGGCAGGGGCGGGCAGCATAACTGTTCGTTCGACCCCGTCGGTGCGCAGCCGCAGCGCCACCGGCGCGTCGGTCGGTTGCGCGGCGAGGATATCGAACGCGGCTTCGCGTAAATTGCCGCTCTCGGGCGCGGGCAGGGCATCGAGCGACACATCGCCGATCGCCACCAAAGCCTCGCCACGGCGCAAACCGGCCCGCTCGGCGGGCGAATGCGGGACAATGGCGGCAATCGCGATGTTGCCGTCGCGAAACTGTGCGCGCACCTCGCCATCGCGATACTGGTCGACACTATGCAGGATCAGCCCGGTGAGCGGCATCAGCGAGGTGCACAGCGCCGCATTGCCGCCCAGCAATTGCTCGGCGATGCGCGCAAGCCGGACATCCTGCTGTTCTACCGCTGATTGACGCGCGCTTTCCTGCGCAAGTCCGGCGGTGCTGCCAGCGGCAAGATGCAATAGGAGTAGCAGAATAATGAGTGCGCGATGCATTCCCCTTCTTGCCTCGCCGGTCTTGCGGAAACAAGCTGCTGCTCGTCCTTTGCTTTGCCTAGCCCGAGCCGGAAAGTGCACAATTGCCGCTTTTGCTTTGCAATGGAGGCCGATAGGCTGGTGGATAGGGCAGGACGGGCCGGACACCGATGAGCGACACACAATCAACCTACGAAATCGCAGCGCCCTCTATCCGGCCCTATGTGCAGGAAATGTGGCAGGGCGCGCTGGCAACGGCATTCAGTGGCCATGACGAGGACGGTCGCAAGATCGGACTCGCCGACGATCACATTTCGGGGAAGCATCTGTTGCTCGTACTCATCGGTGATCCCGACGCTGAGTACACCGGAGAATTGCTCAGGTCTTTGGCTGCGTTAGAGTCGAGGCTTGATGCGGAAAACGCGACGGTTATTGCGATGAGTGCATCGAGCGACGCCACGGCGAACAAGGCTCGCAAGCGTGCGGCCGGCTTTGTCTGGCCGGTGCTAGGTGATCCATCGGGCGCGATTTTCGCTTCTTACGGTTTGCACAAGGGCAGCGATAAGGTTGTGCGACTGGTTCTGCTTACTCCCTATCGGCAGATCCGCGCGTGGTTCGATCTGGACGGTTCCGTTGGCGATACGTTGGAGACGATTATGACAATTCTCGACAATGCACAGGCCGCCACTGAAACCCGCTGGAGCCCGCCGCACGCGCCGGTACTGATTGTGCCGAATGTGCTCTCCCCCGAAGAATGCGCCAATCTGATCGAGTCGGTCGAAAAGGACACGCCGTTCCTCGTGCGCCGGGCGCGGCCGGGCGAGTTCGAGGGCAATTTCCGCATTCCGGTTTACGAACACGAGCGGCAGGACCGCGTCGATCTGATAATCCGCGACCGGAATACGCTGGCGATACTCGATGAACGCCTGTTCGGGCGGGTTACACCGATGATCAACAAGGCTTTCGCGTTCAACGTCACGCGCCGCGAAGACCTGCATATTGCGCGCTATGTCGGCAAGCGCGAAGGGATTGCGATGGGCCACCGCGACAACACCAGCCCGGTCGGCGCGCACCGACGCTTTGCGCTCTCGATCAGCCTGAACGATGATTACGAAGGCGGCGGCATCGTATTTGGCGAGTTCAGCCCCAAAGGCTATCGCGTGCCCGCAGGATCGGCGATGGTGTTTTCCTCGTCGCTGCTGCACGAGGTGCAGGAAACAACCTCAGGCGTACGCTACAACCTGATATCGCATCTGTTCAATGACGGGTGATGGAAGGGGATGGTGGACGCACTAGGGCTCGAACCTAGGACCCGCTGATTAAGAGTCAGCTGCTCTACCAACTGAGCTATGCGTCCATTCCCGTTCGCACCATTAAAGGCGCGGGCTTTTCGACTCTGTCACGCGGTGATTCGTCCGGGAGGCGCTCATTTAGCGGGTTCGGCCCGCTGTGCAAGTGCAGAAAGCGCCTTGTTGCGAAATTTCGCGGCGCCTCAGAAATTGCTCTTGCGCTGCGCGCGGGTCGAGCGTTCGACCAGCATGATGCCGCCCACGCAGAGCATATTGGTAAGCATCGATGATCCGCCATGGCTCATCCACGGCAAGGGGATGCCCACCACCGGCGCAAAGCCCATCACCATCATCAGATTGACGCCGACATAGAAGAAGATCGTGGCGGTAAGTCCGCCAGCGAGCAGGCTGCCGAAGCGGTCCGGTGCTTCGCGCGCGACGGTGAGTCCCCAGCGCAGGACGATCCCGAAAATCAGCAGCACGAACAGACCGCCGATCATGCCCCATTCCTCCGCCATGGTGGCAAAGACGAAATCGGTGTGCGGTTCGGGCAGATAGTTGAGCTGGCTTTGCGAGCCTTCGCCAAAGCCCTTGCCGGTGATGCCGCCCGATCCGATGGCAATTTTCGACTGGATGATGTGATAGCCCGTCCCTTGCGGATCGCTTTCGGGATTGAGGAAGGTCAGCACCCGCTGTTGCTGGTACGGCTGCAAGCCGAAGAAATAGGCCAAGGGGGCAATAACCACCATCGCCGCACCGCCGCCGATGAACCATTTCTGCGGGATGCCCGCAAAGAACATCACCACCACGCCGCCGAAAACAATAGCGAGCGATGTGCCAAGATCGGGTTGCAGCAATACGAAGGCCACCGGCAAGGCGATGATGCCGCCGGGCACGGCCAAGGCTTTCCAACTCCCGATCATCGCGGGGGGAAGATTGGCGAAATAGGCGGAGAGGATGAGCACGATGCAGGGCTTCATCAGCTCTGACGGCTGCAATTGCATGAAGCCGAGATTGAGCCATCGCTGGCTGCCGCCATTGACCTGGCCCATGATTTCCACCGCGATCAGCAGCAGCAGGATCAAGATATAGCCGGGTATGGCCCCCCACTTGGTGAGCTCTATGGGGAGGTAGGAGATGCTGAGAGCAATCCCCAAAGCGACAACGTAGCGCAGCAAGTGCGAACTGGCATAGGGGCTCATCGATCCACCTGCGGCCGAATACAGCACAGCTGCGCCAAAAAGGACGAGCAGCGTCAGCGGCACCACGACGCGCCACGGAAACTCGGCGATAGGCGCGGGCAGAGTGATTTTGCCTCTCATGTCGTCGCCTCGTCAGACCGTGCGGTCGGGTCTTCGCGGGGGGTGACCGCGTCGGTCGCGGCTTCTTCCGGTTCGTCGGCGGCGGCGCGCGCTTCGGCATCGACTTGCCGCGCCAGCGTGATCGGCGGCGGGGCAGGGGGCAGATCGACCCCGGCGGCCTGAGCGTAAGCGGCATATTGCCGGTCGAGCCGCTGTTGTGCGGTGCCGCCCCAGCCTGCCTCCAGCGCGTGCAGCGCGTCGAGCCCCTTTTGCGGGTCGAACATGAAAGTCATCACATCGCGCGCCACCGGATAGGCTGCTCCCGAACCGCCACCATGCTCGATCACCACCGCGCCCGCATAACGCGGATTGTCGAACGGGGCGAAGAAGATGAACAGGCCGTGGTCACGGAAGCGCCAAGGGCCGGAGCGGCCATCCGAAATGTTGAGCCCGACCACCTGTGCGGTGCCGGTTTTGCCCGCCATCAGCACGTCGTCGATGGGCAGACGCGCGCGCCCGGCGGTGCCGGGGCCGTTCACCACATCGCTCATCGCCTGCCGCACATAGGCCTTGTATTCCGCGCTGACGCCCATGCTTTCGAAGCTGGGGCGCTCGTTGGAAAAAATGAGCCGCGGATTGACCTTCTCGGACGTGGCGAGGCGCGCGGCCATCACCGCAAGCTGAAGCGGGTTGGCGAGCATATAGCCTTGGCCGATGGTCGCGTTCACCGTGTCGAACGCTGCCCATTCTTGCCCGTATTTCTCCATCTTCCACGCGGGATCGGGCACGGTGCCGTAGAACTGGTTGGCCACCGGAAGGTCAAACCGCTCCTGCATCCCATACAGTCGGCAAGCATTCGCTATCGGCTGGATGCCGGTGCGCTGCGCCATGGCGTAGAAATACACGTCGCAGCTTTGATAGATGGCCTTTGCAAGATTGGTCTGTCCGTGGCCGCGACGGTTCCAGCAGTTGAAGCGGCGGCTGCCGACTTGCAGGCCGCCACCGCAAAAGACGGTCTCATCGGGGTCAACACCGGCACCCAGCAGCGCCATGCCCACAGTCGGCTTAACTGTGGAGCCCGGCGGATAGAGGCCTTGCAGCACCTTGTTGCGCAGCGGCACACGCTCGTTTTCGCTGAGCATCGAATATTCGACGCGGCCGATGCCGTCGGAGAAGCTGTTGGGATCGAAGCTCGGCATGGAGGCCATGCACAGCACATCGCCCGTCAGGCAGTCCATCACCACGACCGAGCCGGATTCGAGGCCGAGGCGGCGGGCGGCATAGTCTTGCAGCGGGCCGTCAATCGTCAGCTTGATCGGCTGGCCCTGCACATCGTCGCGGGTTTCAAGATCGCGGACAATGCGCCCCGACGCGGTAACTTCGACCCGCCGCGCGCCGGGTTCGCCGCGCAAGGTCAGGTCGAAATATTGCTCCAGCCCGTCTTTGCCCATCTTGAAGCCCGGCGTCATCAACAGCGGCTGCGGTTCGGCGTCATACTCTTCGCGACTCGGCGCGCCGACATAGCCGACCAGATGGCCGACCGCCGGGCCGGTGGGGTAGAAGCGCGAAAAGCCGCGCTGCGGGATCACGCCGGGCAATTCGGGCAGGCGCACGCTGACAGCGGCGAACTTCTCGAAATCGAGCCCGTTGGCAACCGGCACGGCGGCAAAGCCCCGCGCGCCTTCCAGCCGCTCGAGCAGGTCGAGCTTCTCGACTTCGGAAAAGCCCAACAGGTCGCTCAGCAGGCCGACGGTGGCCTCGGGATTGGTGACCCGTTCGGGAATGATATCGACACGGAAATCGGCGCGGTTGGAGGCGAGGGGGGAGCCGTTGCGATCGAGGATCCAGCCACGCCGCGGCGGAATCAGCGAGAGGTTCACGCGGTTGCTTTCCGCCTCCAGCGTGTATCGCTCGTTCTCGGCAACGGCGATATAGCCCATCCGTGCCGCCAGCAGCAGCCCGATGCCGCCCTGCACCGCACCCACGACAAAGCTACGCCTGTCAAAGGTCTGCTTGAGCGCGTTGGAAGTTACCGATTGGACCATGGAATCAACGACAGCGGTATGCGGGTAAGCCTAAGTCGGTCAAGCTGCGCCACGAGTTGCGCCACCAGCGGGAAGAGAAGAACGCTCAGCCCTAATTGCGGCAAGATGAGAGTCAGCTGAATCACCGTGATATTCGCGCCTGAAAACAGCGCGGTAAAGCCGACATAGATCGTCAGGAAAAGCGCAGCGATGCCCCAGTCCTGCCAGAACCCGCGCCACGGGAAGCGAAGCTCGATCAGATCGAGCGCGATCATGGTGAGCGAGAACAGCAGGATCGCCGAACCCAGCGGCTGGCCCGAATACAGATCATCAAACAGGCCAAGTGGCAGGCCCGCCCACATCGGCAGCAGGCCGGGGCGGTAAATCCGCCATGCGAGCAGGAAGAGATAGCCGAGCGGGGGCAGTATCGGTCCGGCGGCGATGATTGGCAGCATCGGCGCAAGCGAGCCGAGCAGAATGGTGAACCACGGCACCCCGTAGGCGAGCACGGGCGAATGATCGCGGTTGATCTTTTTGCCGAACGGATCACGCCGGGCCTTGGGGTCGAGCTTTTCCATCAGCTCTCCTCCTCCGCTTCGGCGTCCTCCTCTGCGGGGGTTTCCGATAATAGCGGAGCGTTTGCCGCCTCGATCGCTTCGGCCTGGAAGATCGGCTCGACCAGCACGAAATCGGTTGCCGCCGGATTGCTGAGCAAGCGGCCAATCGCGCCGTCTTCGGTCAGTTCGCTCACCACCGCGACGGCGATCCCCGGGCGGAACAGTCCGCCTGCGCCGGAGGTGACGAAAATGTCGCCTTCCTCCAGCGGATTGATGCCCAGATTGATCAGCCGGATGCGCAGCGAACCATCCGCGCGCCCTTCAGCAAAGGCGACCACATCATCGGTCGCGCGGCGCACTGGCACGATGCTTTCCGGATCGGTCAGCAGGAGAATGCGCGATGTCGTCGCGCCCGTTTCCAGCACGCGGCCCACCAGGCCCATGGGGGAGGTGACGGGCATTCCCACGCGCACCCCGTCATTACGGCCCGCGCCGAGATAGCCGAAGCGCCGCGTGCTTGCCGAGCTGGAGCCGATCAGCCGCCCGGTGGCGACCGGTTCGATTTCGCTTTCGATAATGCCGAGCAAGGCCTTCAGCCGCGCATTTTCCTGCTCCAGCGCCTGCGCTTCGGCGAGGCGCACGCGGGCGACGGCGATTTCCTCTTCGAGCGCGGCATTCTTCGAGCCGGCATCGTAATATCCGGCAATCGCTTCGAAGAAGCTGCGCGAGCCCGTGCGCCCGCTCGCGCCTGCCTCTCCAACAGGAGCGGCAGCGTCGCTCGCCATCGAGCGCAGCCCGTTGAAGGTTTCCGGACGCCAGAGCGAGATGATCAGCAGCAAAGCGCCAATCAATGCTCCGGCACTGGCGAACACATAGCCCGCGAACAGGCCCAGCTGTGCCTTCTTGTTCGCGCCTGCTCTTTGTGCCTGTGGCGGTGCCATTGCGGCCCGCTCCCTCTGCTCTCGTGTTGCGCCCTTATGCCGTCATCAGGACGCCGCGATAGATCGGGTCCTCCATCGCCTTGCCGGTGCCCATGGCCACGCAAGTGAGCGGATCTTCGGCAATGCTGACCGGCAGGCCGGTTTCTTCGCGGATATGATCGTCCAGACCCTGGATCAGCGCGCCGCCGCCGGTGAGCACAATGCCTTGGTCGACGATATCTGCCGCGAGCTCGGGCGCGGTGTTCTCCAGCGCGATGCGCACGCCTTCAACGATGGCACCGATCGGTTCGGACAAGGCCTCGGCAATGTGCGCCTGGTTGATGTTGATTTCCTTGGGCACGCCGTTCACGAGGTCGCGGCCCTTGATGACGATGGTTTCGCCCACGCCGTCATCGGGAACCATGGCGCAGCCATATTCCTTCTTGATCCGCTCTGCAGTGGCATCGCCGATCAGCAGATTGTGGTGGCGGCGGACATAGGAAACGATGGCTTCGTCCATCTTGTCCCCGCCGGTGCGCACCGAGGTGGTGTAGGCGAGGCCGCGCAGCGACAGCACCGCGACTTCGGTTGTGCCGCCACCAATATCGACGACCATGCTGCCGACCGGCTCGGTCACCGGCATATCCGCACCGATGGCTGCCGCCATGGGTTCAAGGATCAGGAATACTTCAGATGCGCCCGCATTGCTCGCCGCATCGCGGATGGCGCGCTTCTCCACCGAGGTCGAGCCCGAGGGAACGCAGATCACGATCTCGGGATAGCGCAGCAGCGTGCGCTTGCCGTGCACCTTCTGGATGAAGTGCTTGATCATGATCTCGGCGATTTCGATATCGGCGATCACACCGTCGCGCAGGGGGCGGATGGCCTGGATGGTATCCGGCGTCTTGCCCATCATCAGCTTCGCATCATCACCCACGGCCTTGACCCGCTGGACGCCGTTGATGGTTTCGATGGCAACCACGGACGGTTCGTTCAGCACAATGCCGCGATCCTGCACATAGACCAGCGTGTTGGCCGTACCGAGGTCGATGGCCATGTTTTGCGAACCGAATTTGAAGAGATTGGAGAAGAAAGAACTCATCGAAGAACCTGTATTCTGAATTGCCGCCGAGGCGCCGCGAATCCGCGGTGAGAGGGCTCTGCATTGCGGAGAGAAGCGCCCCTTAACGCGGATGCAGGAGAAACGCCAAAATATTTGTCGACAAAGCGGAGATTTTGCGCAGCTTTGGCTCGAAAACGCGGCCAGCGGCCTGTAGCCTGCGCCGAATGCCCCAAATCCGCCGCCTTCCCGAAACGCTTGTCAACCGCATTGCCGCTGGCGAAGTGGTCGAACGCCCAGCTTCGGCGCTCAAGGAGCTGGTGGAAAACGCCATCGATGCAGGGGCTTGCCGGATCACCGTCAGCATCACCGATGGCGGGTTGGGCAGTATCGAGGTGACCGATGATGGCTGTGGTATGTCGCCCGACCAGATGGCGCTGGCGCTGGAACGGCACGCGACCTCCAAATTGCCCGACGAAGCGATCGAACAGGTCGCCACACTCGGCTTTCGCGGCGAGGCGCTGCCCTCGATTGCCAGCGTTGCCCGGCTGACCATCGAAAGCCGCCCGCATGATGCTGCCGAGGGCTGGCGGCGCGTGATCGATCACGGCGCGCTGGTGGAGGAAGGCCCTGCCGCCCTGCCGCCGGGCACGCGGGTGCGGATGGAGCAGCTCTTCGCCAAGGTCCCCGCACGGCGCAAATTCCTGCGCAGCGCCCGCAGCGAATATGCCGCCTGCCACGATGTTGTACGGCGGCTGGCGATGGCGCGGCCCGATATCGCCTTTACGTTCCAGCATGGCGAGCGGCGGATATTCTCCGTCCAAGCTGGCCAAAGCGCGCCCGAGCGGGTGGCGCAGATTGTCGCGCGCGAACTGGCGGACAATGGCGTCGCAATCGATCTGGAGCGTCCGGGCGGCGAGGGAGTGATGCGGCTGACCGGCGTTGCGGGCCTGCCGACGTACAATCGCGGGGTGGCCGATCACCAGTATCTCTTCGTCAACGGTCGCCCGGTGAAAGACCGCCTGCTGACCGGCGCAGTGCGCGGGGCCTATGCCGAAATGCTGGCGCGGGATCGCCATGCCGTGCTCGCGCTGTTTCTCGATATTCCCTTCGCCGATGTCGATGTGAATGTGCATCCCGCCAAAACCGAAGTGCGCTTCCGCGATGCCGCGGCGGTGCGCGGCTTTATCGTCACCGGACTGCGGCAGGCACTGTCGACCGGCGACCGGCGCAGCGCGCAGGCTCCCGATAGCGGCGCGATGGCGCGCTGGCAGAGCGAGCCGGTCGAGCCGTCGCCTGCCTTGCGTTCGATCTTTGCTGGCCGCGACTGGACTGCGCAAGCGGGCGAGAGGGTGGCGGAAACGCCGTTGCCGTGGGGGAGTGCGTCCGCCGAAGCTCTCCCACAGGGCAGGGCGGAAGCGGCAGAGGATTTGCCCGCAGAGGCAGCGGACTATCCGCTCGGCATTGCGCGCGGGCAGGTGGCGAACACCTATATCGTTGCCGAGGCGGCGGACGGGCTGGTGCTGGTCGATCAGCACGCCGCGCATGAGCGGATCGTGCTCGAACGGCTGCGCGCGGCGGGGGCGGGAGACACGGTTGCCGCGAGCCAAGCGCTGTTGATGCCCGAAGTGGTCGAACTGGACGAAGCCGATTGCGACCGGCTGGAAGCGCAGAGCGAGCCTTTCGCGCAGCTGGGGCTGGTGATCGAACGCTTCGGCCCCGATGCGATGCTGGTGCGCGCCATCCCCGGCGTGCTCAAAAAGGCCGACCCGCGCCAACTCCTGCGCGATCTGGCGGACGATATCGCCACGCATGGCGCATCGCTGCTGCTGACGGAGAAGATCGAATATGTCCTCGCCACCATGGCCTGCCACGGATCGGTGCGGGCCGGACGGGTACTGAGCGTCACCGAAATGAACGCGCTGCTGCGCGAAATGGAGGCCACTCCGCGATCAGGCCAGTGCAATCACGGGCGGCCGACATGGGTCAAACTGTCGATGGACGATGTCGAGAAACTGTTCGGGAGGCATTGAGCCGCCGCGATGTCCGGTCAGCGCAAGCGCTTCACATAGGGTATTTTCGATTCCCCGCGCCGTTCCACCTGAAAATTGTCGGTCGCTTCGAACAGGTCGGACAGTCGCTTGAAACCGTAATTGCGCACATCAAAACTGGAGCGGTTCCCGGCAATATTGCCGACCTCGCTGAGGGTGGCGAACCCGTTCTCGTCGCGTTTGGCGGCCTTCAAGGCGGTGCCGAGCAGTTCGATTACTTCGTCGTCAATCGCGGACTTCTCGCCTTCGGGCTGCGGTTTGGGCGTGTCTCGGTCCGCCCCGGCATCATCCTTGGCCCCGGCGATCAGAGCGTCGATATCGATGAAGCGGGTGCAGGCGCTTTTGAACGCGGTGGGCGTTTTGCTGGTGCTGCCGAAGCCGTAAACGATCAGCCCGTCCTGCCGCAGCCGCGTGACCAGCGGGGTGAAATCGCTGTCGCTGCTCATGATCCCGAAGCCGTCCACCTTGCCCGCGTGGAGCAAGTCCATCGCGTCAATCGTCATGGCGATGTCGGTGGCGTTCTTGCCCTTGGTCAGATCGAATTGCTGCATCGGTTGCAGGCCAAAGCGGTGGGTGATCGTGCTCCAATTGCCCAAAGCAGGCTTGGCCCAATTGCCATAGGCGCGGCGGATATTCACTTGCCCCAGCTCGGCGAGCACGGTCAGCACCGGGTCGATTCCTGCATGGCTGGCATTGTCTGCATCGATCAGCAGAGCGATGTTTTTGAGAGTGGCTTCGGGCATGGTTGTCTTGTGGCCACACTGCCGTGCCCGCGCAAGCCCCTTGGCTATTCAACGGGTTCGAAGACGCCCGTTGCCTCGTCACGGTGATACAGCACGCCTTCGGAAATGGCGAAGAAGGTGCCCCGCAATTTCAGATCGCCGCGCGCCACTGCTGCACTCACAAAGGGGAAAGTGCGCAGATTGTCGAGGCTTACGCCGACCGCCGCCATTTCCATCGCCCGCTCCGCCGCGCGCCCGCTGGTGCCGTGCTCGGCGGCGACCGGCTCGCGCGCGGCGTCCAGCAGGTGCACCCAATTGGCGACGAACCCGCCTTCGCCCGGCTCGCTGCCGTGCATCTCCTGCGTCAGCGCCGCCTTGCACCCGCCGCACATCCCGTGGCCCATCACGACGATCTGGCGCACCTTCAGGACTTGCACAGCAAATTCGATCGCGGCGGAAACGCCGTGCTGGCCGGGGGTCTTCTCGAACGGCGGAACCAGTGCGGCGACATTGCGTACGACGAAAATCTCGCCGGGATCGACATCGAAAATCTGCGCCGGATCGACGCGGCTGTCCGAACAGCCGATAATCATCAGCTTGGGGCTCTGGCCCTGGGCGACCAGCTCGTCATAGCGGGCGCGCTGTCGGGGATAGCCCTCGCTGCGAAAGCGACGATACCCGTTCAGCAATTCGTGGAATTCGGGCATCAGAAACGCTCGCCGCGAATGACCTCCACATCCCACATCGTCAGCAGCAGGCCGTGCGAGGTGAGGATGGGGGCAAGGTTCTCGGCCAGCGCCATGGCGTTTTCCTGCGAGGCGATGGTGAGGATGAAGACCTTGTCCGTCCCCATCACCCGTTCCTCGCGCCATTGCCCTTCGCGCCCTTTGCCCGAGGTAACCGGCGTGATCGTCCAGCCGGTGATTCCAGCCTCGTCAATCGCCTTGGTCACGCGCCGCGCTTGTGCTTGATCGGCGAGGATTTCGATGCGTTTGCGGATGACAGTCTCGATCATGGCAAGGGTGCTCCGGTGCCGGTCAGCATCGCCGCCAGCGTGCCGATCAGGCCGATATTGATGAGGACGTTGAAGGGGAAGGTGATTGAGAGCGACATGGTGAGATAAATCCCCGGGTCAGCCTCCGGCAGCGCAAGCCGCATGGCGGCGGGCACCGCGATGTAGCTCGCGCTGGCACACAGCACGCCAAGCGCGGCGGCCGAACCGGTGTCCAGCCCGACCATCACGCCGAGCACAGTGCCGATTGCGCCGTTCACCAGCGGCAGCCCGATGGCAATCGCCACCAAGCGCCACGTCAGAGCGCGTGAATCCATCATCCGGCGCGCGGCGATCAGGCCCATATCGAGCAGGAACAGGCACAGCACGCCTTTGAACATCGCGCCAAAGAACGGCTCGACATCGGCAAAGCCTGTGGGGCCGGAAATCCAGCCGATGGCGAAAGCACCAAGCAGCAGGACGACCGAGGCGTTGAACAGCACTTCGTGCAGCAACTCCTTGGTGCTTTGCCCGCTATCCGATCCGCCACCGCGTGCCAGCAGCAAGCCTGCGAGAATGGCGGGGCTTTCCATCGTTGCCATCACGGCCACCATATAGCCTTGCGGCGGATTGCCCTGCAGCTCGAAGATTTCGACCGCCGTTACGAAGGTGACCACGCTGATCGAACCGTAATGCGCCGCCACCGCGCCTGCATTGATCCGGTCCAGCTTGCCGAAGCCGCGCAGCAGCCAATAGGCGTAGAGTGGCATGATAAATCCCGCAGCGATCCCGACGCCCAGCGCGGCCAGCACGGTGCCGTCCAACCCGCTTTCCGCCACCTCTATCCCGCCTTTGAGGCCGATAGCGGCCATCAAGTAAAGCGACATCCCTTTGGCGATGGCTTCGGGAATCGCGAGATCGGATCGGGCGACTGCGGCAAGGATGCCGAGCACGAAAAACAACACGACCGGAGAGGTCAGCGCCTGAAGTCCAACAGTATCCATACGAATGCGCTTAAGACACCGCCTAAAGTAGGGCAAGCGCTACCATTGCGGTTATCCGCCCGCTTGACTAGATGGCCTGTGTCATGACCGATCTGTCGAACCCTCCGAAGCCCGAAGATGCCCGTCCGCCGCGCCAGCGCAAGCCGGACTGGATTCGCGTGAAAGCGCCCGTTTCGAAGGGCTATCACGAAACGCGCAAGCTGATGCGCGATCTCAAATTGAACACGGTGTGCGAGGAAGCGGCGTGTCCGAATATCGGCGAATGCTGGGACAAGAAGCACGCGACCGTCATGATCCTGGGCGATGTCTGCACGCGCGCCTGCGCCTTTTGCAATGTGAAGACCGGGATGCCGCGCATCGTCGATCCCATGGAGCCGGAAAATGTCGCGGTGGCAGCGGGCGAGATGGGCCTGCACCATATCGTTGTCACCAGCGTGGACCGCGATGATCTGCCCGATGGCGGCGCGGGGCAGTTCGTGAAAGTCATCAAGGCGCTCCGCCGCGAAACGCCCGATACCACCATCGAAATCCTCACGCCCGATTTCCGCGGTAAGATGCGCGCGGCGGTGGAGGCGATCTGCGAGGCGGGGCCGGATGTCTACAATCACAATCTGGAGACCGTTCCGCGGCTGTATCCGACCATCCGCCCGGGCGCGCGCTACTACGCCTCCTTGCGGTTGCTGGAAGAGGTGAAGAGCCACGATCCGCTGATCTTCACCAAATCCGGCATCATGCTCGGCCTCGGCGAACAGCGGCTGGAAGTGCATCAGGTGATGGACGATATGCGCAGCGCCGATGTCGATTTCATGACCATGGGTCAGTATCTGCAGCCCACGCCCAAACACGCCCATGTCGAGGAATTCGTGACGCCCAAAGCCTTCGCCGCTTATGGCGCGATTGCGCGGGCGAAGGGCTTCCTGCAAGTCGCCAGCTCGCCGCTGACCCGCTCCAGCTATCACGCCGGCGATGATTTCGCGGTGATGAAAGCGGCGCGCGAGGAAAAGCTGGCAAAGGCTGCTGCAAAGTCCGCCTGATGCCGTCGATCCGCGATACCAAACGCCTGCCTTACACCGCGCAGCAGATGTTCGATCTGGTGGCAGATGTGGATTCCTATCCGCAGTTCCTGCCCTGGGTCGTCGCCACGCGGGTGCGCAAGGACAGCGACACCGAGATGACCGCCGATATGCTGGTCGGCTTCAAGGCCTTGCGCGAGAAGTTCACCAGCAAGGTGGTGAAGGATCGTCCGAACACCATCCACGTCCACTATATCGACGGGCCGCTGCGCGATTTGGACAACAATTGGACGTTCCGCGACGTTGGCGATGGCGCGTGCGAGATCGATTTTGCGGTCGATTTCGCGTTCAAGAACATCATGTTCGAAACGCTTGCCGGGCAATATGTTGATCGGGCCTTCCGCAAAATGGTCGCCGCGTTCGAAGCGCGGGCGGCTGAGCTTTACGGCAGCAACAGCTCCAGCGCGCAAAGCGTCGCCTGACGCCTGACACCGGCGCGATCCTCGCCTTCGAACAGGCGTTCATCGGCCATCGGAGTGTCCTCGCCGCGAATGGCGCGGGCGAACACCACGGTGCCGACGGGTTTCAAATCCGTGCCGCCGCCCGGCCCGGCAATGCCACTAATCGCCACCGCAACATCGGCATCGCTGTTTTCCAGCGCGCCTTGCGCCATGGCGAAGGCGCAGGCGATGGATACCGCGCCGAAGGCTTCGATGATGTCGCTAGGCACGCCCAGTTCGGCCTGTTTGGCGGCATTGGAATAGGTGACAAAACCGCGATCGAGCACGGCAGAGGAGCCGGGAATCTCGGTCAGCGCCGCAGCTACCAGACCGCCCGTGCAGCTTTCCGCCAGCACGATTGTCCGCTTTGCCGCAGCGTTTTCTTCGACCACGCGCTGCGCCAGCGCGACGATATCATCGGGCAGGATCGACGGGGGGAGGGCGGTGTGCTTACTCACCGGCGCCCCGTGCTAAACCCGGTTTCGTGCAGCACATAACCGAGCAGGCTGGCGAAGTTTTCCGCCGGGAGCGGAGCAAGCTCCTGCATCAGACGATTGGCAATCGCGCAAGACTCCGCGTTCATTGCGTTGGCGACTTCACTGTCGATAAGCTCCTCGACGATCGTGCGCATCATCGTCTCCGTTATCGTGTCCAGTTCGGCGCGCTGCTCTTTCCCGCCGATGGTGCCGCCGCCCAGCACGAAGAGCGCAAGGCGGGCCTCTTCGAAAGAGCCTTCGGCCGCTGTCTCAAATTCACTGCGCAACCGATCCCGGTTGGTCATCAGATAGGTGTCACCGGCAAGCTGTCCCGCGCAGGCGTTCAGCACGCCATCAAGCGCCACCGGAAGCATGAAACGCGCAGCTGCCGTCACTTGCGCTTCATTCGGCAGTTGTTGCGCCTGTGCCTTTGCAGGGACTGCGACAGAAAGCGCCAGTGCGGCAGAAATGGCAAACGTCCGAAGCATGATGCGATCTAACCCTTTCTGACCAGCGTAGCGGCCGCTTGCGCTGCAATCCCTTCGCCCCGTCCGGCAAAGCCGAGGCGTTCGGTAGTCGTAGCCTTTACACTGACCTGGTCGCATTCGACACCCAGCAATTCGGCCAGCCTGACGCGCATCGCCTCGCGGTGGGGCTTGATCTTGGGTGCCTCGCATATCAGCGTCAGATCCACATTGCCGATCGCGTAGCCCGCTTCCGTCGCCAGCTTGACCGCGTGTTCGACAAAGGCGGAGGAAGCCGCGCCTTTCCATTGCGGATCGGTGGGCGGAAAATGGTCGCCGATATCACCCTTGGCGCAAGCGCCCAGAATGGCGTCGACCACCGCGTGCAGCCCGACATCGGCATCCGAATGCCCCGCCAAGCCCTGCGTGTGCTCGATCTTCACTCCGCACAGCCACAGCTCCTCGCCATCGGCAAGCCGGTGGACGTCGAACCCGGTGCCGACGCGGATGGCGAGGGGGGAAGGGGTGTCAGCCATGAAATCCTCTGCAAATGTCAGCTTCTTGAGCCGCTCGTCACCATCGACCAGCGACACGCTGTGCCCCGCCGCGCGCAGCACTTGCGCATCATCTCCGGCATCGCTCGCGCCCTGCCAGCTGCGGTGCGCCGCAAGTATGTCGGCATAACGAAAGGCCTGCGGGGTCTGCACCCGCCGCAATTCCTCGCGCCGCGCATTGCCCGCCATCAGATCACCATCGGCGCGGATCATCGAATCGACAACCGGCAATACCGGGATCGCGCCGGGATAGGCGCTGAGAGCTGCCAGCAAGCGGGCTATGACATCGCCGGGCAGATCGGGCCGGGCGGCGTCGTGGATGAGCACAAGCGGCCGGGGCTCGGCTTCCAACGCCTCCAGCGCCAGCCGTACGCTTTCCTGCCGCGTCGCACCGCCAGTCACCAGAGTAAGGCCGTCAATGCCTGTGAGCGCCGCTTGCGCCGCTGCGTCGGCACCCTCGGGAATGGCAACGACAATCCGCGCTGCACCCGCGCCTGCAAGCGCCTCTGCCGAGTGCCGCAGCACCGGCTTCCCCCGCCACACAGCAAACTGCTTGGGCAAGGGTTGGCCCGCACGCAATCCCTTGCCCGCCGCGACAATCACGGCGCTAAAGGGAGGAAGAGTGGCAGCGGCATTCATGCCCGAGCGCGCTAACGCCTTGAGCCGCGCCTCGCAATCCACTATGCGCCTGCCCAATTATTAGGCACAGCATGGAAAACCCGCTCATCCCTCCGTCCCCGGCCGTGACGCCGATCGATATCGGCCCGATCCGGATCGACTGCCCCGTCGTGCTCGCGCCGATGACGGGGGTGACCGATATGCCGTTCCGCCAATTGGTGCGCCGCTATGGCAGCGGGCTCAACGTCACCGAAATGATTGCGAGCGAGGCGGCGATCCGCGAAACGCGACAGTCGATCCAGAAGGCCCGCTGGCACGCAAGCGAAGACCCTGTCTCGATGCAGCTGGTCGGCTGCGATCCGACCAGCATGGCCGAAGCCGCGAAGCTGAGCGAAGATCAGGGCGCGGCGATTATCGACATCAATTTCGGCTGTCCGGTGCGCAAGGTTGTCGGCCAGTTCGCCGGCAGCGCGCTAATGCGCGAAGTGCCGCTCGCCACCAAGCTGATGGAAGCGACGGTAAAGGCCGTCAACGTGCCGGTGACGGTGAAGATGCGCATGGGCTGGGACCATGCGAGCCTTAACGCCCCCGAACTGGCGCATATTGCCGAGGATCTGGGCGTGAAGCTGGTGACCGTCCACGGCCGCACGCGGAACCAGATGTACAAGGGCAGCGCCGACTGGTCGTTCATCCGCACCGTGAAGGACGCGGTGAATATCCCCGTGATCGTCAACGGTGATATCTGTACGATTGCCGATGCCGCCAAGGCGCTGGAGCAATCGGGCGCGGACGGGCTGATGATCGGGCGCGGGGCCTATGGCCGGCCGTGGCTACTGGGGCAGGTGATGCACTGGTGGAAGACGGGCGAAAGCCTCGAAAGCCCCGGCTATGCCGAGCAATATGAAACGCTCGTCGAGCATTACCACGCCATGCTGGAGCATTACGGCGTGGAGACCGGCGTCAAAATCGCGCGCAAGCATCTGGGCTGGTACACCAAGGGAATGCATGGCAGCGCCGATTTCCGCAACAAGGCCAATTTCATCGACGACGCCGCGCAAGTGCTGGGCGAGTTGGAACGCTTCTACGAACCCTTTCTGAGGCGCCGCGCCGCGTGAGCGATGCTGGCGAAGGCAAGGCGGCGCACATTCCCGGCCCGGCAGAGCAGCTGTCCGGCCTCAGCTTCGCTATGGTGCTGCTCGATCCGGAGCAGCAGATTGCCGATCTGAACCCGGCAGGCGAGTCCTTGCTCGGTGCCAGCGCGTCGCGCCTGCGCGGGCGGCAGTTTCTCGATATCGTGCATTTCACCCAGCAGCGCCTGATAGAAGGGCTGGGCGATCCCGAAGCGCAGTTTGTCGCGCGCGGGGTCGATGTCGGGATTGGCGAGCGGACGTGGCGCAGCAATCTGACCGTCTCGACCATCCCCACACATCCTGGCTGGCGGACGCTGACCTTGTCAGATTCGAGCCAGGGTGAGCGGTTTGGCGAGCATGACGGCGCGCCCACTCTGCGTGGCCCGGCGGTGTTGGCGCATGAGATCAAGAACCCGCTGGCGGCCATTCGCGGCGCTTCGCAATTGCTGGCGCGCAAGTCCGATCCGGCCAACACCAAGCTAACCAGCCTTATCACCGATGAAGTTGACCGCATCGCAGCACTTATTGACCGGATGCAAAGGCTGGGCCGCGAGGACACCGAACCGGTGTCGGCGGTCAATCTCCATCAGGCCATTCACCGGGCGATGGAAACGGTGCAGCTCAATTGCCCCGACGCGCTGGCGTGGCGCGAGGAGTTTGACCCTTCGATCCCCGATGTGCTCGCCAATGAAGGCGCGCTGGTGCAGGTGCTCATCAATCTGATGGCCAATGCCCGCGACGCGGCGCTGGCAAGCGTCGCCCCCGAAGTGATGATCCGCACCCGCTTTGTCAGCGGACTCGCCATGACGGTGAAGCGATTGGGCGTGCCGGTCAGGCTCCCAATCGAAGTGCGGGTGAGCGACAATGGCGCAGGGATTGATCCGGCGGTGCGGGATTACATTTTCGAACCCTTCGTCTCCAGCAAGCCGCAGGGGCAGGGGCTTGGCCTCGCGCTGGTGCAGAAGCTGGTGCGCGATATGGACGGCCGCGTCAGCCACGAACGCGACGAGAAAACCGGGTGGACGCATTTCCGCGTGCATTTGCCGATGGTGAAACTGATCAGGACGCCCATGCCATGAGCCGCACAGCCCTTCTGGTGGAAGACGACAGCGCGATTGCCACGGTGATCGTCGCCGGGCTGGAGCACGAGGGGTTCACGGTTGAGGTGTGCGACAGCGTGGCCGGGCGCGATGCCGCCTTGGCGGCGCGGCGGTTTGACGTCATGCTAACGGATGTGATGCTGCGCGATGGCGACGGGATTGAAAGCCTCGGCGAAGTGCGCGCGGCCTATCCCGCCATGCCGGTCATCATCATCTCGGCGCAGAACACGCTCGATACTGCGGTGCGGGCGAGCAACAATCAGGCGTTCGAATATTTCCCCAAGCCCTTCGATCTGGACGAGCTGGTGCGGGCGGCGTGCCAGGCGGCGGAGCGTTCGTCAGGCACGGCCAGCGCGGGCGAGGCCATGCCCGATGGCCTGCCGCTGATCGGGCGAAGCGCGGCGATGCAGGATGTGTATCGCATGATCACCCGCGTGCTCGACAATGATCTGACCGTGCTGGTGCTCGGCGAAAGCGGGACGGGCAAAGAACTGGTGGCCGAAGCCATCCATGAGCTGGGCCGCCGCAAGTCCGGGCCCTTTGTCGCCGTCAACACCGCGGCCATTCCGCGCGAGCTGATCGAAAGCGAATTGTTTGGGCACGAAAAGGGCGCCTTCACCGGTGCGACCGCGCGCAATATCGGCAAGTTCGAACAGGCCGATGGCGGCACGCTGTTCCTCGACGAGATCGGCGATATGCCCGCCGAGGCACAGACCCGCCTGCTGCGCGCGCTGCAATCGGGCCGGATTCGCCGGGTGGGCGGCGATCAGGAAATCGCGGTTAATGTCCGCATCGTCGCCGCGACCAATCGCGATCTGTTGCCGATGATCAGCGCGGGGACGTTCCGCGAGGATCTGTTCTACCGCCTCAATGTCGTCCCCATCAAGCTGCCGCCCTTGCGCGAGCGGCAGGGCGATATCGAGCCGCTGGCGCGGCACTTCCTCGCCAAGGCGGTGAAGCAGGGGCTCCCCCCGCGCGTGCTGGGAGACGATGCCGCGCGGGCGCTGGAGGCGCAAAGCTGGCGCGGCAATGTGCGCGAATTGCAGAACCTGATGTTCCGTGCCGCCTTGCTGGCGCGCGAGGAGCGGATCGGGGCGGACACCATTTTCGCCTGCCTTGATGCCAGCCACGCAGGCATTCCGCACGATGGGGACGAAGACGGCGATATTGCCGAAGCGGTGGCGCGCTGGCTCAACGCCAGCCGCTTTGCCGAGGGCGCGCTGTATCACGATGCGCTCGCTGTGCTGGAAGCGCCGGTGTTCCGCCATGCCCTGCGCCAGACCGGCGGCAACCAGCTGAAAGCCGCGCAAATGCTGGGCATCAACCGCAACACGCTGCGCAAGCGGTTGCAGGAGCTGGGTATCGATCCGGAGGAGTTTTCCACCGCTTAGCCGCAAGGGGGCAAAAAGCCCTTGCAAAGAGGCAACAGTGTTGTTGTAAGTCTGCAACGTGGCATCCACCTCTCTCTCCGGAGCGGACACGTCCGCAGGCAAACGCTCACGCTGGTGGCGGCGCGCGCAGGTGCTTGCGCGGCGGATGAATCTGTTCCTGTGGCTGGAAATTCTCGCTGCGGTCACGCTGATCGGGATGCTGATCACCGCTTGGGTCGCCGTCGCAGCGCGCGCCAACAGCAATGATCTGATGCCGTCCGAGCAAGCAGCCGCGCTCTTGCTCGGAACGCTGATCCCGGCGCTTGGCATTGTCGTTCTCGCAGGCAGACGCATCGCCATCCGTAGGGCAGGGGGCACCACCGCGCGGCTGCACGTCAATCTGGTGTTCTTCTTCTCGCTCATCGCCGCCATCCCGACGCTGTTCGTCGCGGCGTTTGCCTCGGTCTTGTTCCAGTCGGGCGTGGAGTTCTGGTTCTCCGACGATTCGCGCGGGATCATGGAGAACGCGAACGAATTGGCAGAGGGCTATTACGACGAAAACCAACGCGCCGTTGGTTTGGAAGCTGTCGCCATGGCAAGCGATATGCGGTTCGTACTCGAACGACTGCCCGTCACCAGTCCGGAGTTTAACGACCAGTTTTTGCAGCAGCTTCTCGTTCGCAAATTGAGCGAGGGTGGCATTTATCGCCGTTCGGATGAGGGCGATGCGCGGCTCGTTTATCTGCAAGACCCGTTGGCCGACCGGCAGCGCCTGAGGGTTTCGGTGGAGGACATGGCGCAAATCGATGCGGGCGCTTCGTTTGTGTCACGCAGCTCGGAGCAGCGCAACGAGGCGATTGCTTTGCTCGACAGCGATTCAGAAGCCTATTTTTACGTAGCGCGCGATGCGCAGCCAGAGGCCGCGCAACTCTATCGACAGGCGCAGAACGTGGTGCGGTCTTATGGCGAGCTGAACCAGCGCGCCCGCGTTCTGCAACTGCAATTCAACGTCGCACTTTTCCTTGTTTCGCTCGCCTTGGTGGGCATCTCCGTCTTCGCCGCATTGCGCTTTGCGGACCGGCAGGTGAAACCGCTGGCCGAGCTGGCCGATGCGGCTGGCGAGATCGGGGCGGGGAATTATGCCATGCGCGTTTCCGGCCGCACCGGACCGGACGAGATCGGCCTGCTCAACCGCGCGTTCAACCGCATGACCTCGCAGATCGAGCGGCAGACCGATGCCTTGCTCGGCGCGAACCACCAGTTGGCAGAGCGCCGCGCCTTTATGGAAACGGTGATGGAATCGATCACCGCAGGCATCATCTCGCTCGATGCGGAGGGTAATGTCCTGCTGATGAACAGCTCTGCCCGGCGGCTGTTACTGGACAATTCAGAGGGCGATGTGGTCGGGCAAAAGCTCAGCGAAATCGTCCCGCAATTCGCCGCCATGGTGCGCGAAGGCTCGGCGAGCGAAATCGTGCAGTTCCAGCGCGGCGGGGAGCCGTTCACTTTCGCCGTCCAGCTTTCCCCCGCCAGCGAAGGCATGGTGCTGACGTTCGAGGACATTACCCGCCAACTGGTCGACCAGCGGCAGGCGGCTTGGTCAGACGTCGCGCGGCGGATCGCGCACGAAATCAAGAACCCGCTGACCCCGATCCAATTGGCGACCGAACGTCTCAAGCGCCGCTATGGTCGCCAGATCGAAAGTGATAGCGAGCTGTTCGACGAATTGACCGGAACGATCATCCGGCAAGTCGGCGACCTGCGCAAGATGGTGGACGAATTCTCCAATTTCGCGCGCCTGCCCAAGCCGATTTTCCGGCAGGAGGACCCCGTCGATCTCGTACGGCAGGCGCTGTTCCTGCAAGAAGTCGCCAATCCGCAAATCGCCTATGGCTTCGCTGCCGAGGATGACATTCCGCTGATCGCCTGCGACCGGCACCAGCTGGGGCAGGCGATGACCAATGTGCTCAAAAACGCCGCCGAAGCGGTTGATACCAAAGCGCGCGAGGAAGAAGCCGATCTCGACTGGCGCGGGCGAATCGTCGTGGAAATGGGCAGCACCGATGATGCGGTTGTCGTGATGATTACCGACAACGGCATCGGCCTGCCGCAGGGCGGGGTCAACGTGCTCGAACCCTATGTCACCACGCGGGAAAAGGGCACCGGCCTCGGCCTCGCCATCGTGAAGAAGATCGTCGAGGAACATGGCGGCGAAATCAGTTTCGCCCCTGCTACTGGCGGCGGAACGCAGGCGACGCTGCGCTTTGCCATCGATCCCGCCGTGGCAATCGACCCCGCCGAGGGACAAGCATGATAAACAGAAGGACCAAGTAATGGCTCTCGACATCCTGGTGGTTGATGATGAACGCGACATCCGCGAGCTGGTTGCCGGCGTGCTCAGCGATGAAGGCTATGAATGCCGCACCGCAGGCGATAGCGAGCGGGCGATTGCGATGGTCGATGAACGGCGGCCCAGCCTCGTGCTCCTCGATGTCTGGCTCCATGGCAGCCCGCGCGACGGGCTCGAAGTGCTCGACGCGATCAAGGCGCGCGAGCCGGGCTTGCCGGTCATCATCTTTTCCGGCCACGGCAATATCGACACCGCCGTATCGGCGGTCAGCCGCGGCGCGATGGACTTTATCGAAAAGCCGTTCGAGGCGAGCAGGCTGCTGCATCTGGTCGAACGCGCGACCGAAACCGAGCGGCTGCGGCGGGAAAACGCGCGGCTGCGCGAAGGCATGGCGTCAACCGACGAATTCACCGGTAATTCCTCGGTCATCAACCAGGTGCGCGCCACGCTGAAGCGCGTTGCCAATACCGGTAGCCGGGTGTTCGTGAATGGCCCGGCGGGGGCAGGCAAGGAAGTCGCGGCGCGGCTGCTGCACGCTTGGAGCCCGCGCGCCGACAAGGCCTTTGTCACGGTCAATTCCGCGCGCATTACACCCGAGCGGTTCGAACACGAATTGTTCGGCGAGGAAGCCGACGGCAAGCTGGTGCGACCGGGCCTGCTCGAAATGGCCGATGGCGGCACGCTCTATCTCGATGAAGTCGCGGACATGCCCGAAAGCTCGCAGGCCCGCATTTTGCGGGTGCTGACCGAGCAGAGCTTTCTGCGCGTGGGCGGAACGCGGCAAGTGGGCGTGGATGTGCGCGTCGTCAGTTCCACCGCGAAAGACCTGCTGGCGGAGATCGGCGAAGGGCGCTTTCGTGAAGACCTGTTCTACCGGCTCAACGTGGTGCCGATCGAGATCCCGCCGCTGTCGGACCGGCGCGAGGATATTCCGGCTTTGGCCGAGCACTTCTTCACCCGCTATGCCCGCGAACAGGGCTTGCAACCGCCGCGCATTACGCCCGAAGCGATGGCGGCGCTGCAGGCCTATGACTGGCCCGGCAATGTCCGCCAGTTCCGCAATGTGATCGAACGTACGGTGATCCTCGCCCCGCGCGAGGATTTTGACGAGATCGCGCCCGGTATGCTGCCGGAAGAACTGACCGGCGGTTCGTCCGACAGCGGGACGGGCATGTCCAATCTGATGGGGGTTCCGCTGCGCGAAGCGCGCGAGAATTTCGAGCGCGAATATCTGCGCATCCAGATCCGCCGCTTTTCCGGTAACATCTCCAAAACCGCCGGCTTTATCGGCATGGAGCGTTCTGCCTTGCACCGGAAACTGAAGCTGCTGGGGATGAGCGAACGCAACGAGCAAGGCGAGCGGGATTAACGCGAACACTGCTGTTCGGCGTACCGCAAATGATCTACACCGCCGCTAGAGTATCCAAGTTTTCATAAGAGGTTGCTAACTTTACAATTGACGTAAGACCGGCTCTGCCTATCTCGTCACATGATACCGGTCGCACAGCGGCCAGACTGCGATGCTTTGGTGTCGCCAAAAACGATGGAGCTAAACATGGCCAAGGGCACTTTGTCTGCCCGTCCGCGACAACAGATCGAAAAGGACGAAGACATTTCGGTAAGCACCACCAGCACTAGCGCGCCTGCTGCGAAGGGTGGCAATTTGCAGGACCTGTTCCTCAATCACCTGCGCCGCGAGAAGATTCCGGTAACCATGTTCCTGGTCAAGGGCGTGAAATTGCAGGGCATTGTGACCTGGTTCGACAATTTCTCGATCCTGCTGCGCCGCGACGGGCAGTCGCAGCTGGTCTATAAGCACGCGATTTCCACCATCATGCCGGGCAATCCGGTGGATGCCGACAGCTTCGACACCGCGTCAGAAGCCAACCGTAAGCAACGGCTTTTGCAGGATATTTTCCTCAGCCGGGTGCGCGATTCGGCGGTGCAGGTGACGATGTTTCTGGTCAACGGCGTGATGCTGCAAGGGCGGATCGCGGCCTACGATCTGTTCTGTATGCTGCTGGAGCGCGAAGGCTATGTCCAGCTCGCCTACAAGCACGCCGTGTCCACCATCCAGCCCGCGAGCCATGTCGACTTGTCCGGCGATGGCATTGATGACGGCGATGGCGAGAGCTGAGGCACCACATTCTGATAGTTGATGACGACTTTGATGGCGAAGTAACCCGCGGTGCGCGGGCGCTGATCGTGTGTCCGGAAATTCGTGGCTACAGGGTCGGCGAAGACCTTGCTGCGCGGCTTGAGGAAGCCAAGGGGCTGGCGCTCGCCATCGGGATTGTGGTGGCCGAAGCCTATGCGATCACCGTGCGTGATATGCGCCCCAATACGCTGTTCGGGGAAGGGCAGGTGCAACGCATCGCCACCGATTGCGAATTGCACGAAGCCGAACTGGTGATCGTCGATGGCGCTTTGACGCCAATCCAGCAGCGCAATCTCGAAGACAAGATCAAGCGCAAGGTGATCGACCGTACCGGCCTGATTCTGGAGATTTTCGGCGAGCGCGCCGCCACGGCGGAAGGGCGTTTGCAGGTCGAACTGGCGCATCTCGATTACCAGGCGAGCCGTCTGGTGCGCAGCTGGACGCACCTTGAACGCCAGCGCGGCGGCTTCGGTTTCCTCGGCGGCCCCGGCGAAACGCAGATCGAGGCCGATCGGCGATTGATCCGCGACCGCATGGCGAAGTTGCGGCGCGAGCTCGAACAGGTGCGCAGAACCCGCGCGCTACATCGCAAGCGGCGGGGGCGGGCACCGTGGCCGGTCATCGCGCTGGTCGGTTATACCAATGCTGGGAAGTCGACACTGTTCAATCGGATGACCGGGGCAGACGTCATGGCAGAGGATCTGCTTTTCGCCACGCTCGACCCGACCATGCGGGCGATCAGCCTGCCGGGTGTCGAGAAGGCGATCCTCTCCGATACGGTGGGTTTCATCAGCGATTTGCCGACGCAGCTCGTCGCAGCCTTCCGTGCCACGCTGGAGGAAGTCACCGCTGCCGATATCGTGCTGCACGTGCGCGATATCGCCAACCCCGATACCGCGCAGCAAAAGCGCGAAGTGCTCTCCGTCCTCGCCGATCTCGGCGTGGTGGACGAAGCGGGGGAGGGTATCGACGCGCCGGTGGTCGAAGTGTGGAACAAGTGGGACTTGCTCGATGCCGAAGCCCGCGAGGAGCTAGGCGCTCGGGCCGCGACAGATGATGCCGTTGTGCCGATTTCCGCTGTTTCAGGGGAAGGCGTTAGCTCGCTCGCCGAATATCTGGGCGCGGTGCTGACCAAAGGCGCGCAGACCTATACGCTGACACTTTCAGCCAGCGATGGCGCGCGGCTTGCCTGGCTGCACGCCCATGGCGCAGTGCTTGCCGATGACGATGCGGGCGAGGGTGAGGGTGGGCCACAACGACGCCTTGTGGTGCGCCTGACAGATAAGGAATTCGGGCGATTTGAGTCGCTTGGCGGTTAGCTTTCAGAGTGCTTCACGCGCTGCCACAGCGCCTCTTGGGCATCAAGATCGAGCTCGGCGAACCTGCCGTCCGCCAAATGTTCCATTGCGCGGAAGCGCCGTTCGAACTTGCTGTTGGCGGCGCGCAGTGCATCTTCGGGGGCGATGCCGTAGGCGCGCACCAGATTGACCGCAGCAAACAGCAAATCACCCGCTTCTTCGAACCGTTCGTCCGGCGCGGCGTCGCGCAGCTCCTGCACTTCTTCGGCGACTTTGGCTGCGGGCCCGTCTGCGTCGGGCCAGTCGAAACCCACGCGTGCGGCGCGCTTTTGCAGCTTCTGCGCACGCATCAGAGCCGGTAGCGCGCGCGCGACGCCGTCCATCGCGCTGTCAGCTCCGCCTGACACGCGTTCGGCCGCCTTGATGTCCTCCCAACGTGCGCCGTCCATCACGCCGCCTTCATCGCCGAAGATGTGCGGGTGGCGCGCCTCCATTTTGTCGGCAATCGAACGGGCGACATCCTCAAAGGCGAAATGATCGGCTTCCTTGGCCATTTGCGCGTGAAAGACGACTTGCAGCAGCAGATCGCCAAGTTCGCCGCGTAGATCGTCGATATCGCCGCGCTCGATGGCGTCAGCGACCTCGTAGGCTTCCTCGATCGTATATGGCGCAATGGTCGAGAAATCCTGCGCGACATCCCATTCGCAACCGCGCTCCGGATCGCGTAGCCGCGCCATGATCGAAAGCAGGCGATTGAGTTGATCAGACATAGCGGGGGAGCGGTTGGGAGTGGTTCATCTGGATGGATACATTGGAATGATAATATATATTATGTAAAGTATTGGGCGTAGGAGAGAGGAAGCCCCCTCTCATGCTATCACGCTGAAAACAAATGCCACGCCGACAAATATCGCGGCCCAGATCAGTGCCATGCGGATCGTATCACTGGTGTCGATCTGGTAGGATCGATACGCGCCAGCCGCTAGCGCCAGCCAGCCGACCAATCCGATGATCGAGACCCAATGCACACCGTTCACGCCAACAGCTCCATTCCGTCATAGCCGACCAGGACATTGCCCGGAACTTCTGCCTGCAAAGTCGCATAATCCATGCTCTTGTCCAGATGCGACAGCACGGCCTTTCCGGCTTTGCACTTTTTGGCAAATTCCAACGACATGGCGAGATTGGCGTGCGTGGGATGCTTTTCGCGCCGCAAGCAATCGGTAACGAGGATATCGACCCGGTCAAAGAAGGCGATCATTTCCTTCGTCAAATGACTGAAGTCTGTCGCATAACCGATTGATTTACCATCGCATTCAAAGCGATAGGCAGTCGTGGTGATCGGCCCGTGCGGCATTTCCATATGCTCGACACCGAAGCCTGCGAAAATCCGTATGTTTTCCAGCGTGTTAAGCTCGACTATAGATGGGTAGCCATTCTGCCCCTCAAATACATAGTCAAAGCGCCGCCGAAGCCGACCTGCGGTGAATTCGGAGGCAAATCCGGGAACACCCGAGGTTCTGCCGAAGCGGAAGGGTCGGAGATCGTCGATGCCGTGGCAGTGGTCGGCATGATCATGCGTCCAGAAGACCGCATCGATTTTGGCAATCGAATTGCTGAGCAGCTGGCCCCGCAGATCAGGCGACGTATCGACCAGCAACCGCGCACCGGCCTTGTTCTCGACGATGATCGAAACGCGGCTGCGGCGGTTCTTCGGCTCTCTCGGATCGCATTCGCCCCAATCATTGCCGATGCGCGGAACCCCGGTGGACGTGCCGCAGCCGAGCACGATCAGCTTCACGCCGCGCCCTTTCGCCCGGCCTTGGTGAACAGCGCGAAGAAATTGGCGGTCGTGGTTGCGGCGAGTTCTTCCACGTTCACGCCGCGTAGGTCTGCCACAAATTCGGCGGTGTTACGGACAAAGGCAGGCTCGCATTTCTTGCCGCGATGCGGGACGGGCGCGAGGAACGGGCTGTCGGTTTCTACCAGCAGGCGGCCAGCCGGAATTTCTTTCGCAAATTCCTGTAGTTCGACAGCGTTCTTGAAAGTGACTATGCCCGATAGCGAGATGGTGAGCCCCATTTCCAGCACCTGCCGGCCGAATGCGGGCGAGGCGGTGAAGCAGTGGATGAGGGCAGGGAAGGCGCCCTTCCCCATCTCGTCCGCCAGAATGTCCGCCGTGTCCCTGTCCGCATCGCGGGTGTGGATCACCAAAGGCAGGCCGGTTTCGCGCGCTACGCCGATATGCATCCGGAACAGATCGCGCTGCACATCGCGGTCGGACTTGTCGTAGTAATAATCGAGCCCGCTTTCGCCGAGGCCGATGACTTTGGGATGGTCGCTTGCCGCCAGCAGCTTCTCGCGGCCCAGATCAGCGTGCTGGTCGGCCTCGTGCGGGTGGATGCCCACGGTGGCCCACACATCGGGCTCGCGTTCGGCCACGGCCACCACTTCGTCCCACTCCCGCTCGCGCGTCGAGATGTTGAGGAAGCCGTCGACCCCTGCCGCGCGCGCATTGGCGAGCACCTCGGCCTGCCGTTCGACCAGCCCTTGGTAAACCAGGTGGCAGTGGCTATCGATCAGCACTACGCGCCCTCGCCCTCGGCTGCGGGTAGTTCGAGGCGGGGGAACAGGCCTTGCGGCTGATCGAGCCGGAAATCGCTCTCTGCCAGCGGCGAGTACCAATGCGACCGGATGGCATCGGGACTGCGCAAGTCCTCGCCAATCCCCATCGCGCAGAGCAGTTTCGCCATTGATCCGGGCATGACCGGCACCACCGCTACCGCAAGCTGCGCGATACAAATGTAGAGCGTGGCGAGTACCGTCTGCATCCGCTCCGGATCGGTCTTTTTGAGCGCCCAGGGCGCCGCTGCATCGATATAGGCGTTGCAGGCAAACACCGCGCCCATCCACGCTTCCAGCGCCTGCGCGAAAGCCAGATCGGCATAGGCGGCGGGCATTTCCTGATGGATTACGCGGTCAACATGGGTGAACAACGCGTTGTCTTCGTCGGTATGCCTATGCACTTCGGGCAGGGCCGCCTCGCAATTCTTGAAGATCAACGAAAGCGTGCGCTGCGCCAGATTGCCGAAGCTGTTGGCCAATTCCGAATTTGAACGGTTTACAATCGCTTCTGCCGAATAGCTGCCATCCTGCCCGAAGCTGAATTCGCGCAGCAGGAAATACCGCAGCACGTCTACTCCATACCGCTCCGCCAGTTCGCCCGGATCGGTGACATTGCCCAGCGACTTCGATTCCTTCTGCCCGCGATTGAGCAGGAAGCCATGCGCGAACACCTGTTTGGGCAACGGGATATCCGCGCTCATCAGGAAGGCGGGCCAGTAAACGGTGTGGAAGCGGGTAATGTCCTTGCCGATCAAGTGCAGATCGGCGGGCCAGAATTTGGCCATGTCCGGCGTCGCATCGGGATAGCCCAATCCGGTGAGATAATTGGTGAGCGCATCCACCCACACATACATCACATGGTTTTCCGCACCGGGGACTTTCACCCCCCAGTCAAAGCTGGTGCGGCTGACCGAAAGATCGCGCAAGCCTCCCTCGACAAAGCGCAGCACTTCGTTGCGACGGCTTGCCGGCCGGATGAAATCGGGGTTCTCAGAGTAAAGCGCGAGCAGCTTGTCCTGATAGTTCGAGAGGCGGAAGAACCACGTTTCTTCTTCCGTCCATTCCACCGGCGTGCCCTGCGGGGAGAGCTTCTCGCCCCCCTCGCCTTCGGTCAACTCGCTTGCGTCATAATAGGCTTCGTCGCGGATCGAGTACCAGCCTTCGTAGCGGTCGAGATAGAGATCGCCCTTGGCTTCCATCGCCCGCCAGATCGCCTGGCTGGCGCGGTGGTGCACATCCTCGCTGGTGCGGATGAAGCGATCATACGAGATATCAAGCTGATCAAACAGACTGCGGAAATGGCCTGACATTTCGTCCGCCAGCGCGCGCGGGGTGATGCCCAGTTCGCGGGCCTTCTGCGCCATTTTGAGGCCGTGTTCGTCCGTTCCCGTTTGGAACCGCACCTCGCGCCCCATCTGGCGGTGGAAGCGGGCGAGCACATCGGCGGCAATCGTCTCATAGGCATGGCCGATATGCGGCCTGCCATTGGGATAATGAATCGCGGTGGTGAGATAGAAGGGATCGGCCATCGCCGCTGTCCCTAGGCTGACGCTTTCCTGCCTGCAAGACCGGCGAGCAGCGTTCCGACCTCCATGATGAGCAGGCCGGCATCGAAATTGGCGGTCGGCGCTTGCCCTGCCAGCTTCACCAGCGCGCTGTGGGTGTCGACGAGCGTGGGGATGGCCCGCTTGGGCGTGCGCGCCAGCCTGTCAGCCACCACCGCGCGGGCGAGCTCGATGGCGGCAAACTGCTTTTCGCGCTTGGGCCGTGCGCCCATCGCGGCGGCGAGCTGGCCGCGCAGGGAGAAATCGGGATCACCGCGTTCGACCAGCACCTGCATCAGCTGGTGTATCGCGCCGAGATCGAGCTCGACGAAATCGATCGCTGCACCCGGAGAGCCGCTGGCGGCCGCAATCGCGGCGGCGCGCATGGCGGCGCTGGCCTGTGGTGCCTCGCGGGCCAGCACCGCGTCCATATCAGCGTCGGAAACGCGCGGAAAATCGAGCACGCGGCAACGCGAGCGGATCGTCGGCAACAGTCGCCCGATGCGATGCGCGATCAGCAGGAAGTGAGTGCCCGCAGGCGGTTCCTCGAGACTTTTCAAGAGTGCGTTGGCGGCGCCTTTCTCCAGATCGTCAGCCGGATCGAAAATGACCACACGGCGGCTGCCCAGCGTCGGCCTTGTCGTCAGGCGCTGCTGCAATTCGCGCACTTGCTTGACGCGGATGCTGCGGGCGAGTTCAAACGGCTTGCCGTCCTGCCGCTTCTTTTCCTCCTTGTCGTCTTTCGGGCCATGCGAAATGTAGAGGATATCGGGATGGTCGCCCTCGGGCTGCTTCACGCCCGCTTCGGCCACCAGTTCACGCGCGGCGGCGAGCGCGAAGGCGGATTTGCCGACGCCCTTCTGGCCCGACAAAATCCATCCATGATGCATCCGCTCGCCCGCCATGGCGCGCCGCCATTCGGCCCAGGCCTGCGCATGTCCGATATAGTCGGCCGCCGGGCGCGTCATCCGCTCTCGCCCAGCATCGGCGCCATCGCCTGCACAATCCGCTGGTGCACCGCGTCGGGCGAGCCGCTCGCATCGATCAGCACGAAGCGCTCGGGATCCATCGCCGCAAGGTCGCGGAACCTTTGCCCGACCTTGGCGTGATATTCGGCCGATTTTCCGCCAATCCTGTCGGGCGTATCGCCATCGCGTGCTTCCAGGCGCTGCGCCACGTCCTCGCCATTGGCATAAAGCAGGAAAGTAACATCGGGCATCAGCGCGTAAGAGCCGATGGTGTGGAGCGAGAGGATCGCATCGTCGGACAGATCGTCTCCTCCCGCCTGATAGGCGCGTGAGGAATCGATGAAGCGGTCGCACACCACCCATTTGCCGGCATCGAGCGCGGGTCCGATAGCGTGGGTGACGTGGTCGGACCGCGCGGCGGCGAACAGCAGCGCCTCGGCATTCGCGTCCCAGTCATATTGCGTATCGAGCAGCAGTGCGCGGATGGCTTCGGCGCCCTTGGTGCCGCCCGGCTCGCGGGTCAGCAGCACGCTGCGCCCGCGCGCTTGCAGCATTTCAGCGAGCATTCGGGCCTGCGTCGATTTGCCGACGCCTTCGCCGCCTTCGAAGGTGATGAAGCGCCCGCCGCTCATCCCAGCCACCCGGCAAAGGCGTTCGCGATCCGCTCCAGCGGGCCTGCCCGTTCCACGCTTTCGGCGGCCGCCAGCGGCGCTTCGAGAACGATCTCCCCGTCAATCGCCAGCCGCAAGCGTGCCACGATGTCGCCTTCGGCGAAGGGTGCCATGATTGGCCCGCGATAGGCGATATCGATAGTGTAGTCCCCTTCCCCCACGCCCTCGGGCAGAGCGATGGCGAAATCCTCGGGCAGGCGCAGGCCGACCTCGCGCCGCTCCCCGTCCTGCACCTGCGCCAGCCCGACGCGGGTGCCGCCCGCAAACAGGCGCTGCTGGCGAAAATTGGCGAACCCCCATTCGAGGAAGGCGCGCGCGGCTTCATCGCGCATGGGCTCGGTCGGCGCGCCCGCCAGCACCATCATCAGCCGCCGCCCGTCGCGCTCGGCCGAACCGAGGAAGTTGAACCCGGCTTCGTTGGTGTAACCGGTTTTCAGCCCGTCCGCCCCGGCAACGCGGCCTGTCACAGGATCGTGATTGTCCTGCGCGATATCGCCCCAGCGCAGCCCGCGATGGCCGTAGAAGCGGCGGTAGAGCGCCTCATGCTCCTGCACCGTGGCGCGGCCGAGCAGCACCAGATCATGCGCCGTGGTATAGGTCTGCCCGCCATCGGGAAAGCCGTTGGCCGAGCCGAAATGGGTGTTGCGCATCCCCAGCGCTTGCGCATTCGCGTTCATCAGCGCCAGCCATTGATCAAGCGAACCCGTTGCTGCCACGGCCAGCGCCACGCTGGCGTCATTGCCCGAAACAGTCGTCACCCCCAGCAGCAATTGCGCCACGGTGGGCCGCTCGCCCGCGCGCAGGAACATGGTACTGCCTTCGTTATACCATTCATCCTCCAGCGCCTGGCTGTAGAGGAAGGGCATGTCGAGCCGCAGCTCGCCCGCCTCGATCAGTGCGAAAGCGGTGTAGGCGGTCATCACCTTGGTGACGGAGGCGGGCACGAAGCGGCGATCCGCCTCGCGCGCATAGAGCGTCTGCCCGTTCGACAGGTCAACCAGCAGCGCAATCGGTATATCATCGGGAACCGGCGCTTCGTTGGCGATAGCAGGCGCGGCGAGCCATAGCGCCCACGCTGCCCCAATCGCCGCACCAATCCGTTTCACGCCCGCTCCGCTTGTCTGGCGGAGGCCAAGCGCATCCGCGCTGCCTCAGTCGCCGGTGAAGATTCGTGCGTCGCTATAGCCTGCGCGCTGGACATTGGCGAGCGAGGCCTCGGCTTCTCCACGGGTGGCGAAGGGGCCGGTGCGCACGCGGTAGAATCGTCCCGCCTGCGTTACCTGCCCGCCGATATCGCGCGCCACGCGGTCGGCGCGGCTGCGATCAGCGAACGCGGCGGCCTGCACAACGAAGCCGCCTGTGACTGCGGTTGCTGGGGCCGGAGCGGGCGCAGGTGCCGGTGCGGGAGTGGCTGCCGGAGCCGTGGTCGCAGCCGGAGCCGGGGCCGGAGCGGGCGCTGGTGAACTAGAACCGAGCGGCGGGAGCGCGGGCACATCCGCAACGCGCGGCGCGGGAACGGGCATCGGTGCCGGAGCGGGCGCAGGTGCCGGAGCAGGTGCCGGAGCGGGCGCCGGAGTTTGCTGCGCGGTCGAGGGCGCAATCTCCACCGTTGGGATCGGTTGCGGAACGCGCGGTGTCGCGGCCGGGCTGGCGGCGTTTTCCGCGCGCAGCGATGCGCCGCCATCTTCGGGCAAGCGTCGACGCAGCACGGTCAGCAGCGAAGGCGGCGTATCCATCCGCAAAGGCGCAGCCTGCCCTGCCCGCAGCAGGAAGCGCTGGTCTTCGGGCGGCACCGCGCGGCGCACGCGCACCGGTGTTTCGCTGCTCGCTCCCAATTGCGCCATCGCGGCAGGCGACAGGGCGACCAGATGGTTCGACGTCATCGGCCCGCGCCGCTCCACACGGACGAGGATGGTGCGCCCGGTATCGAGCGCGGTCACTTCGACATAGCTGGGCAGCGGCAGCGTGTGATGCGCGCCGGTGTAACCCATCGCGCCTGCATCAATCGTCGCATAGCCGACATGATCGTAATTGAGCACATCGGCGGGCTCGTATTCGGTGTTGCCAACCGTGTAGGGCGCGCCGACGACCACGGGGAAGTCCGCAATCGGCCCGTTGCTGCGTGCAGGCGCGGTCACGTCTCCCGCGCTGGAAAGGCCGGGCTGTCCCGCACCGCCGCCACAGGCAGCCAGCGCAAGCCCAAGCGAAAGGGTTAACGGAGCCCGCGCAATCCTTGGCGCAAGCCGGGCGAAACGGAATTCATCGGGAGATCTCATCTGCAAGCAACCCCACACTCATGGCGTAGTAATTCGAGCAGTTATATTCGAGGATAACCCTATAATTCTGCGTTAACAGGTAACCGGGAGCGGCGGGGCCATCGGGTTCGAACAGCGTGGCGAGCACATCGTCACCGATGGGCGCGCGCGGTTCGATGCCCCTCGCCCGCCATTCACGCACGGTCAGCCAGCGGCTGTGGCGTTCGTGCACGCGTGGGCAGACCGGCGATGTCACGCGGCTTTCAATCCCGCTGCGGTCAGCCGTATTGGGCACAAAGGCGCGCACCGCCCACGGCTCGCCCTGACGCCATCCGGCGTCGCGGAAATAATTGGCGATGGAGGCCAGCGTATCGGCATCGCTGTTCCACAAATCGCGCTGCCCATCCCCGTCAGCATCGACCGCGAGGCGCAGATAGACGCTGGGGAGAAACTGGCCATTGCCGAATGCACCGGCATGGCTCCCGACCAAGCGGCTGCGCGGCACGCCCTGATCGACCATTTTCAGCACCGCGATCAGTTCGGGCTCGAACAGATCACGGCGGCGGCCTTCCCAGGCCAGCGTGGCGAGGCTGCGCGGCAGATCGAAACTGCCCATCACCGCGCCGTAAGACGTCTCGTGCCCCCAGATGGCGATGACGATTTCTGCCGGAACGCCATATTCCTGCTCGATCCGCGACGCGATCGGGCGCACCCGCGCCAAAGTGCGCACGCCGCCATTGATCCGCGCCTGCGTGTTGTGCCGGCCGAGGTAGTTGGCCATCGAGGGGAAGCCGGTGGACGTGCGCGGGCTGCCTGCGGAAACAAGCTGGTCGCGGTCCAGCTCGATCACCCGGTTGTTGGGCGTGAGGCCGGTGAACACGGCGTCAATCGTTCGCTGGCTCACCCCTTCGGCGCGGGCCTGCGCAGCGACGGTTTCGAGATAGGCGTCAAAAGACTGCGTCTGGGCATTGGCTTGCGTGGCGAAGGCGAGCGAAGCGGCAATCGCAAGGGCGGCGAGACGGAGAGGTTTGCTGATCATGTGGGCACCCTATGCGGTCGTCTCCCCAAAGGGAATCCCCTGAATTGTGCTCTGAGGCAGATGGACTCGCGATTAAGGTGAAGTGTGTGGAATCGGACTTTGGCGCAGGACGCGTAGCTCAATGGCGAAGTGGCAGCGCTGCCTTCACCGTGTCTATCAGAAGCTTACTGGCTTCCGGTATGTCGAGAGAACCAATCGAAACAGTTAGATCCGCAAAGCTGAACAGCTTATCTTGCTCGAGCCTACTAATTGCGTTGAAGCTGGTTAAGGACGCGGGGGAAAACAGGTGACCAATTACGGTTTTTCCGAGCCTCTCGTTAGGAGCAGCCTTGATCCAGACAGAAAACACGCGTTCCTTAATCTGCGGCCCCATAATTTCGTCAGAGAAATCCTCGTATCCAGCGGCAATTACTGATTGGTTGCATCGGCTCAGACCTTGCAATAGGCCGCGGCGTGTAGATAGTCCGTTTGATCCTCCGTCAGAAATGCTCGCGATTTCCGCATCTACGTCAAAAAAATTATAGTTCAGCGCCTCCGCGAGTGTAGGCCCAAGGGTGGATTTTCCAACGCCAGAGTGCCCGACGAGCACGATGACTGAATTGCTTTCATCTATTGCCATGTCTTTTCCGCTTGTCGCGGCCCCCCAATTCGTTGGCGGACAGGGTGGGATTCGAACCCACGAAGGGCTTGCACCCTTGCCGGTTTTCAAGACCGGTGCATTCAACCGCTCTGCCACCTGTCCAGCCAAGCGCGGCGCAATTAGCGCGAATGGCGGCCTCTGTCATGCCCTTATCGCATGGTGCGCCAAAGCCTCGTAATCGGCGCGGCATTGCTCTGCTACTCTGGCATATTCGCCGGGAAGTTCGGGCAAACCGCCTGGCGCATCGCCGAAACCGGTGGAGGCATTCACCTTGTCGTACCAATGCGCGCCCCACACGCCGTCTGCGGGGTGCGGGCCTTTCTCCCAGCCGAGCATCGCTGTGTCCCACAGGATACCCAGCGCATCGCACAGTGCTTCCAGCACGCCCGCCGGGTTGGCGAGCACGGCGGCGCTGTCCACCACTGGCGGTGCATGGCCAAGCCGGTCTGCCTCGCGCTCGAAAAAGTCCCGCTGCCGCGCCGTGCCGAGGTGTTCGGGCCGGATTTCAGTGCGTTTGTTGGCATAGCTCGCGGCCACCCGCACCGGATCGCGGATCAGGAAGGCATGGCGGAATTCGGGGAAGTCGGCGATGGAAACCGGGCCTTCCATGTGGTGCGACATATGCTTCTGATACCAAACGGCCTTCCCGTCTGGCGCAGCACCGCGCAGCGTACCGGCAACGCGATGCCAATCACACTCCATCGACGCCATGACCGCGTCCATCATCGGCTGCGGATCGCCCGTTTCGCGGAGGTAGGCACCATAGAACGGCTCGTCTGACACCGCTGTGTCCGCTCTGCTGGAAAAGCTGCGCATCATCGCTGTAGAGAGGTTGCGCGGGCCGCTCCACATGGCGATCCGGAACGTCACGACGGCTTGCTCCGCGCTGCCACGTCCTTCGCCAGCCGGGCGAGGTAGAGCTGCTGTAGCCGCTCCACCATCGGCCCCCGCTGCGTGCCGAGCACCCGCCCGTCCACCGTTCCCACCGGAGCCACGCCCGCGAAGGTGCCTGTCGTGAAAGCCTCGTCTGCGCCATAGACATGGGTCAGTGAGAAATTGCGTTCGCGCACCATAATCCCCGCCTCGCGCGCCACGCTGATAACCGTTCCGCGCGTAATCCCATCGAGGCAGTAATCGCCACTCGACGTCCAGATTTCGCCATCCTTCACGATGAAGAAATGGGTCGAATTGCAGGTCGCTACAAAGCCGTGCGGATCGAGCATCAGCGCCTCGTCCGCCCCTGCCTGCGCTGCCTGGATGCAGGCCGTGATGCAGTTCAGCTTGCTGTGCGAGTTAAGCATCGGGTCCTGCACATCGGGATAGCCGCGCCGGACATGGACGGTGAACAGGTCGAGCATCCGCGTCGCGGTTTCGGGCGCTGGCTCTTTCCATTCGGGAATGATGACGATGGTGGCAGGGCTGATCACCACACGCGGATCCTGATACGGGGTCGAGCGGATACCGCGGGTGCACATCAGGCGGATATGCACCCCGTCGCCGGTCATGCCGTTGGCGTCTAGCACTGCGTAGAGCCGCCGCTCCAACTCCTCGCGGGTGACGCCCAGTTCCATATGGATCGCCTTCGCCCCGCGCCACAGCCGGTCGAAATGCTGGTCAAGAAAGGCGAGCCTTCCGTGATGGAGTCGCAGCCCCTCCCACACGCCATCACCCAGCATGAAGCCGCTATCGAATACGCTGACCTTCGCCGCGTCGCGCGCGAAATGCTCGCCATTGACGCAGATCAGGATGTCCGCATTGCGCGGATCGGGGAGGTAGGAGTGTGTGCCCTTCCCCTCGACCATCAGATATGCAGCGCCCGGCCATATGCGCCCAGCACCGCTTCGTGCATCGACTCGCTGATTGTCGGGTGCGGGAAGACGGTGTTCATCAGCTCCGCCTCGGTCGTCTCCAGCGTCATGCCGATGGTGTAGCCCTGGATCATCTCGGTCACTTCCGCGCCGACCATGTGCGCGCCCAGCAGCTCGCCGGTCTTGGCGTCGAACACCGTCTTGGTGAAGCCCTCGGCCTCGCCCAGCGCAATCGCCTTGCCGTTGCCGATGAAGGGGAACACGCCGACTTTCACTTCGCGCCCCGCTTCCTTCGCCTTCGCCTCGGTCATGCCGACGCTGGCGATTTGCGGGTGGCAGTAGGTGCAGCCGGGGATTGCATCGCGGTTGAGCGGGTGCGGGTGGACGTCCTTGTTGCCCAGTTCCTGCGCGATGGCCTCGGCAGCGGTGACGCCTTCGTGCGACGCCTTGTGCGCCAGCCACGGCCCCGGCGTGCAGTCGCCGATGGCCCACAGGCCCTTCGACTTGGTGCGGCCATAGGGGTCGATCTGGATGAAACCGCGATCCATCTCCACCAGCTTGTCCAGCCCGATATTCTCGGTGTTGGGCATGATGCCGATGGCGGTGATGCAATGCGTGTATTCGTTGGCGTGCACCTTGCCCGCTTTGTCTTTGATCTTCGCGGTGACGCCCTTGCCGGTCACTTCCAGCGCTTCCACGCCTGCGCCGGTCATGATCGTCATGCCCTGCTTGGTGAGGCTCTTTTCGAGGAAGGCAGAGACTTCGTGATCTTCCACCGGCACGATCCGGTCGAGCATTTCGACCACGGTCACATCGCAGCCCATATCGTTGTAGAAGCTGGCAAATTCGATACCGATGGCGCCCGATCCGATCACCAGCAGCTTCTTCGGCATTTCCGGCGGCACCATGGCGTGGCGATAGGTCCAGATGCGCTTTCCGTCCGCCGGAGCAAAGGGCAGATTGCGCGCGCGCGCCCCGGTGGCGACGATCACGTGTTTGGCGGTGAGTTTCTCCTCGCCCTTCTCGCCTTTTACGGTGAGCGAAGTCGGGCCGGTCAGCGTCCCCTCGCCCATATGGACGGTGATCTTGTTCTTCTTCATCAGGTGCGCGATGCCGCCCGAAAGCTGCTTGGCGACACCGCGACTGCGCTTCACCACCGCTTCCAGATCGGCCTCGATAGTGCCCGCAATCTTCAGCCCGTAATCGCTCGCGTGCTGCGCGTAATGCAGGATCTCTGCCGAACGGAGCAGCGCCTTGGTGGGGATGCACCCCCAATTGAGGCAGATGCCGCCCAGGTTCTCGCGCTCTACGATGGCGGTCTTCATGCCAAGCTGCGCGCAGCGGATCGCCGCGACATAGCCGCCGGGGCCGGAACCGAGAACGATGATGTCGTAGGAGTTGTCAGCCATTTGCTGTCCTGTTTTCAATGGGTTGGTTGGAACCTGTTACACCTGTTACAGTGTCCAGGAGGAAAAAACCTGCGGTCTGTTTTGGCGCGCGTTTTGTGGATTGCAAAAAGAGGTGCGGCGAGCGTTTCATGCCGCAGAGTATGTCCGCCGCGCCGATTGTAGGAAAGAGTGCGATCATACCTCGCCGTCCTTCTCCCTCTCCCCTTGCGGGAGAGGGTCGGGGAGAGGGGTTTCGAGCGCAGCGAGAACCATCTGCGCTACCCCATCGGAATTGTTGAGAATTTCGTTGTTCCAGAACCGCAAGACCCGAAAGCCCTGGGATGTGAGCCAATGATCGCGCGCGGCGTCGGCATCATCTGAGTGCTGTGAACCATCGGCTTCGATAATCACGCGGGAACCGAAGCAAACTAAGTCGACGATGTAATCGCCAATTTGCTCTTGCCGTTTGAACTTGTGGCCGCCCAATCGCTTGCCGCGCAGCAGCGACCAGAGCTTGCGCTCTGCATCGGTGGGCTCGCGGCGCATATGTTTCGCCAAAGGCAGCAGGTCGCGCCTGCCCCCTCTCCTTCCCACCGCTGCGCGGCGGGCCCCTTCCTCTCCCGCAAGGGGAGAGGAGTTGGTTCGCGGCGCACTCATCCTGCATTCACCGCACGCGGTTTGCCCGCATCGTCTATCGCCACAAAGGTGAATTTGGCCGAGGTGACCAGCTCCTCTTCCTCCGAGTGCCGTTCGCGGCGGAAGGCGTCGGTGGCGATCACCATGCTGGTGCGCCCGACCTTGGTGATCTCGGCATAAACCGAGACTTCGTCGCCCACTTTCACCGGCTTGTGAAACTCGACCGCATCCATCGCGACCGTCACCGCCCTGCCCTTCGCATGGCGCGCCGCGACAAGGCCCGCACCCGAGTCCATCAGGCTGATCAGCCAGCCGCCGAAAATGTCGCCATAGGCATTGGCGTCGGCGGGCATGGCGACGGTGCGCATGGCGGGGTTACGGTTCTGCATCACAGATTCCAAGTCATCCACCAAACAGCAAGTGGCCAACAAACTAACAATGTAACTATGATCGCGTCGATAAGGCTTCGATTGACGAACTTGACGACCAAAAGGCCAGCCAGCGGAACAGAGCAGAAGACAATGGCTAAGAGAATTGCGAGAATGCCATCGCTAGGTTCATTGCCTAAGGCGCTATGCAGAAGTGCAACCCAGAATATGGCGAAAGCGATCTCCAGCCAAGCGAGGACCACTGCAACAAAGCGAAAAACTGGTATGGCAGTGGCTACGCTCAATTAAGCCACCAGCCCCAGCGGTGCCTCGATCATTTCCTTGAACACCTTCATCAGCTGCGCGCCGTCGGCGCCGTCGATGGCGCGGTGGTCGAAGCTGCCGGTGGCGCTCATCACGCTCGCGATCTGGAGCGCGCCGTCGACCACATAGGGCCGCGCCTCGCCCGCGCCGATGGCCATGATCATGCCCTGTGGCGGATTGATCACCGCTTCGAACTGCTTGATGCCGAACATCCCCATGTTGGAAAGGCTGGCGGTGCCGCCCTGATATTCCTCCGGCATCAGCTTGCCATCCTTCGCGCGGGTGGCGAGGTCTTTCATCTCGGTGCTGATCTTGCTCACCGCCTTGCTACCCGCATCGGTGACGATGGGGGTGATGAGGCCACCCGGAATGCTAACCGCCACCGCAATATCGGCGCGGCTGAATTTGAGCATGGAATCGCCCGCGAACTGCACGTTACAGGCGGGCACCACTTCAAGCGATTTGCCCAGCGCTTTGATGAGCAGATCATTGACCGACAGCTTCACGCCCTGCGGTTCGAGCGCGGCGTTCAGCTCGCCGCGCAGCTTCAAGAGCGCATCGAGGCGGATATCGACCGTGAGGTAGATATGCGGCACTTGCTGCTTGCTCTCGGTGAGGCGGCGCGCAATCGTCTTGCGCATATTGGAGAGTTTTTCGACTTCGTGCGGGATGCCGAAATCCTGAGCTTGTGCGGGAGCCGGAGCAGGTGTCGGGGCCGGAGCGCTCGCAGCAGCTGGAGCAGCAGCCGCGCCGGGCTGCGCGCCTTGCACATCAGCCTTCACAATGCGGCCATTGGGGCCGGAGCCCTTCACGCCTGCAAGGTCGATGCCCTTCTGTTCCGCAATCCGCTTGGCAAGCGGGGAGGCGATGATGCGGTCGCCGCCTGTGGCGGGTGCAACCTTGGTTTCCGACTGTCCTGAGCTTGTCGAAGGACTGCTCTTCTCTTCAGAAGAGGAGGACAGTGGTTGAGCCTTCGCCTCAGCTTCGCTTCCGACAGGCTCAGCACTCTCGGGTTTGGCTGTTTCGCTTGATCCACCAGCAGGCGCCACGCTGCCCGCATCCTCGCCCTCTTCCGCCAGAGTCGCGATCACCGTGCCGACCTTCACGCCTTCGGTGCCCTCTGCCACCTGGATATGCGCGATCACACCTTCATCCACCGCTTCGAATTCCATCGTCGCCTTGTCGGTTTCGATCTCGGCCATGATGTCACCGGCGGACACGCTGTCACCCACTTTCACCAGCCACTTGGAGAGAGTTCCCTCCTCCATCGTCGGAGAAAGTGCGGGCATCTTGATGGCAATGGGCATGGGCGGTGCAGGCTCCCTGATACTGCGTTGGACCGTGTGCGCATTCATTGGCCAATTTGCCCTTCCGGAGCAAGGCCTACAGTGCTGGGCCTTGCGTATGGCGGCGTTTGGCGAGATACCCAAGGCTTGCCACAGGGAAATACGAATGCGCGTCTATCTGGTGATTATCGACGAAACCGAGGAAGCCCGCGTGGCCTTGCGTTTCGCCTCCCGCCGCGCGGCGAAAACCGGTGGCGTGGTGCATTTGCTGGCCATGGTGCCGAAGCAGAATTTCAGCGCCTTTGGCGGCGTGCAGGCGACCATCGAGGAAGAGGCGCGCGACCGGGCGGAGGTGCTGGCGAACTCTGCCGCGGGAGAGCTTGCCTATGAAAGCGGCAAGATGCCGCAGATCGCGGTGCGCGTGGGAGACGGAAAGACGGTGGTGGCCAACTATCTGAAAGAGCACCCCGAAGTCGCCGCACTGGTGCTGGGCGCAGCCGCCGAAGGCGCGCCGGGGCCGCTGGTGACGTATTTCTCGACGCATATGAGCGCGCTGACCTGCCCGCTGATTATCGTGCCGGGTGCGCTGTCGGCGGAAGATATTGATCGACTCTCTTGAGGTTGCGAAGCCGCATCCGCGGCTTCGTCCTCGCTAGACGCGCTTCGCTCCGCTACGCGCCCGCTGCGGGCGGGCGGTCGCCCTTGCGGTCGCTAAAGCGACCGTGCGTATTTGCGCTACTTCTTCCCCCGCCCTTGATGGCGGATATTGCCCGGGCGGCCGCGTTTGCCGACCTGGTGCTTGCCCTGCCGGTCGCGCTTGGGCTTTGGCCCGTGCCGGCCGCCGCGCGGTTCGATGCGCTGCTCTCCGCCGCCTTCGGGCAGTTCGAATTTCAGCGCGCCGGTGAGCGGGTTCGCCTCGCCCAGTCGCAATTCGAGCATATCGCCCGCCGCGTAGCGGGTGCCGCTTTGCTCGCCGATCAGCGCGTGCGCGGCTTCGTCATGGCGGAAATATTCGCGGCCCAGCGTGCTGATCGGCACCAACCCGTCACCGCCCAGCCCGACAATCGTCGCGAAAAAGCCGAAGCTCTGCACGCCGGTGATGCGGGTTTTGAAGACCTCGCCCACGCGGCCAGAGAGCCACGCGGCGACATAGCGGTCGATCGTATCGCGCTCGGCCTCCATCGCGCGGCGTTCGGTGATGCTGATCGCATCGGTGATTTTGCCGAGATCGGCGCGGTCGTGGTCGGCAAGGCCACTGGTGTCGGGAATCTGGCCCTTGGGCGCGGGCTGCTCCAGCCCGTATCCATCCACCAGCGCGCGATGCACCAGCAAATCCGAATAGCGGCGAATGGGCGAGGTGAAATGCGCGTAGCTGCCCAGCGCCAGCCCGAAATGCCCCGCATTCTTCGGCCCGTAATAGGCCTGCGTCTGGCTGCGCAGCACCGCCTCCATCACCAGCGCCTTTTCCGCCGGATCGGCAATGTCTTTCAGCATCCGGTTGAACAGGCCGGGCGTGATGACTTGCCCCAACGCCAGCTTTTTGCCCAACGTTTCGAAATATTCGCGCAGCGCAATCAGCTTCTCGCGCGTGGGCGGCTCGTGAATCCGGTAGACCACCGGCTGCACCTTACTTTCGAGCGCCTTCGCCGCGGCGACATTGGCCGCGATCATGAAATCCTCCACCACGCGGTGCGCATCGAGCCGTTCGCGGATGGCGATTTCCTTGATCTTGCCGTGCTCGTCCAGCACCACGCGGCGTTCGGGCAGGTCGAGATCGAGCGGGTCGCGGTCGTTGCGGGCGGAGGCAAGCGCCTTCCACGCAGCCCAGAGGTTTTGGAGGTTCTCCGCCGCCTCGCCCCCGTCGATGCGGGCCTGCGCATCTTCATACGCAATCACCTCGTGAATCCGCACCAAGGCGCGGGTGAAGCGCCAGTCGGTCACTTGGCCCTTGGCGTTGATCGTCAGGTGGCAAGCCATCGCCGCCCGGTCTGCGCCCTCTTTCAGCGAGCAGACATCGGCTGAAAGCACTTCGGGCAGCATGGGAACCACCCGGTCGGGGAAATAGACCGAATTGCCGCGCCGTCGCGCTTCGCGGTCGAGCTTGCTGGTCGGGCGGACGTAGAAGGAGACATCGGCAATGGCGACGAGCGCGCGGAAGCCGCCCTTCCCGTCCGGCTCGGCCCAGATCGCATCGTCATGGTCGCGCGCATCGGCGGGGTCGATGGCGACGATGGGAAGATGGCGCAGATCTTCGCGGTGGTCTTCGGAAAGCGGGATTTTGGCGGCGTGTTCAGCCTCGTCGAGCACCTCCTGCGGGAAGGTGTGCGGGATGCCGTATTTGTGGATGGCGATGAGCGAGTAGCTTTTGGGAGCGAGCGGGTCGCCGAGCACTTCGGTGACTTTCACGCTGGCATTGCGCCCGCGCCCGGCCGGTTCGGCGAGGACGAGCTGGCCCTTTTCTGCCCCGCCCGTATCGCTGACTTTGGCCGAATTGCGGATCTTCTTGTCCACAGGCGCGAGCCACGCCTGCCCGGCCCCGTCAATCTCGATCACGCCGAGCATCGCGCCTTCTTGCGAGGGCAGTTTCTTCATCGGATGCGCCAACCAGCCGCGCCCGGCCTCCTCGGTGCGGGCAAGGATACGGTCACCCACGCGCAGCGCCGCCTGCTTCTTGCGTTCGATCACCCGCAGGCGAGGCGGCGGGGTGGCGTCGTCGGGCTGCCAGCTTTCGGGGATCGCGTAAGGCTCGCCCTCGTCGATTTCGACAATGCGCAGCACGGTGACCTTGGGCACGCCGCCCATGCGGGTGTACGCGCTGCGGCTCCCGTCGATCAGGCCTTCCTCGGCCATGTCTTTGAGCAGCGCCTTGAGTGCGATCTTTTCCTGCCCGCTCAGGCGGAAATGGCGGGAGATTTCGCGCTTTCCCGCCGGGCCGTCAGCGGTTTTGATGAATTCGAGGATTTGATCCTTCGAAGGGAGGCCTTGGAATTTGCGGGTGTTCGGGCGTTTGGACATAGGCTGGCATTACGCACCGGCTCGGTTTGTGTCGAGCAACGCTTTTGGCGCAGCGCCAGCGGCTCCTCGCAATGACGGCTTATTGGGAGTCATCTCCCTGAGGCAGCGGATAGAACTCCCCGCCGGGAACCGCGCTGGAGACGGGGCTTTCGCTGCCGTCCGCTGATACTGAACTGACGCCGAAAATCCAGTCATCGCCGCGATCGGGTGCAAGCGTCACGCTGATTTCCGCACCATCTCCGGCATCAGCAACCGTAAGGCGCTGGTTCCAATCCCGCTCATCCGTGCGGCGACGCCACACGGTGTACCCGGCAGCGCCATCCACGGGTTGCCATTCGAGCAAGACATCCGGACGCACGATCCCGTTCGCCGTAACCCTCGGAGGCATCGGAGCACGCGCCAGTCGGTCCGCCGCGCGGACGTTGAACTGCGTCACGCGTGCAAGATACGGAAAATCCATCTCCGCGATGGTGTCGCCATAGATCACACCGTTTTCGACCCGCAAATCCTGATGCTGGTGTTCGTAATCTTCGATGGCGACCGAGAAGCGGATGGCGGGATAGCCCCGGTCGAGGAACGGCAGGTGGTCCCCGCCTCGCCCCATGCGGTCGCTGCGCCATGTTTGGCGGACATCCAGCCCGTCCTCATATTGCGCAGCGAGCGTATCGAGCCAGCGTGAGAGGTTGCGGCTGGGGGAATCGTTCGCCCCGCCCATGCTGCGCATCCGCGCGCGGGTGGCTGCGTCGGCATCGGCGCGCACACCTTCGGAAAAGACGCGGACGTTTTCGGCATCGCACACCCCGTCCGATCCGCACGATCCGCCCACCACATCATTGTTGAGCACGGCCTTCACCGTCCACCCCTGTTCGGTGACATAATCGGCGAGCAGATTGCCGCCATACAGGCCCTGCTCCTCGCCGCTGAGCAATGCATAAATGATTGTCGTGGGGTAAATGTGCTGGCTGAGCACCCGCGCGGCCTCGATCGTCAACGCGCTGCCGCTGGCATTGTCATTCGCGCCCGGCGCTTCGACTTCGGCATCAAGCACATCGGAGCCGCGGCTGTCGATATGACCTTGGATGATGACGACCTCGTTCGGCCGTTCGGTGCCCCACTGGATGGCGATGGCATTGCGCAGCCGCACCGGCTCCGGAATGCGCCGTCCGCTGACTTCGGTTTCGATAAAGCGCGTTTCGAGACAGTCGCCGCAAGCCGCGCTCGCCTCGCGGAACTCGCCGATGCCCCATTCCAATGCCGCGCCGATGCCGCGTTCGGGATCGGTCTGGCTGGAGAGCGTGTGCCGCGTGTAGAAACCGACCATGGCCTCCACATCGGCGCGCAGGCGCTCTTCCGAAACATCGAGGCCGGGGTCTTGCTGCGCGCTGGCAGAGGCGAAGGGAGCGGCCAGAAGCGCCGCTGCTAGGATCGGGTAACGCATGGCGGCATGGTTCGCGCAAAAACGCGGCCCATGCAAGTGGCCCTAAGCCTCAATACGCCCGCGCGACGTAAATCCGTTCGTCCGCCAGTTCGCCGGTGAAGATGCAGCGTCCATCCGCAGGGGGTGTGTTCATGGGCACATTGCGGAAGGTGAGCTTGAGCGCTTTCAATTGCTCGACCACAGTGTCCAGCGCCTCGCCCGTCTGCTTTTTCCACTGCACTTTCACCCAGCCGGGATATTTCGCGCTTTCCCCGAAATGCGCGGCGAGCGCCGCCATATCGGTGATATCGTCGCGGATATTGGCATCGCGGCGGGCCTGCGCTTCAAGGAACAGCGCCGACTGGATGTCTTCCAGCAGCGCAGGAATCGCGTCCGCCGCTTCCTCGCGCGAGGGGGACTGGAACGCGGTCTTGCCCGTATCCAAATCCCACAGCGCATCGCGGCGCAGCAGCGTCACCACGCCGTTTTCCATATCGCGCCCGCCGACTTCGACAATCACCGGCGCGCCCTTGCGCACATAGTCCCAGCGCTTTGCCGCAGCCTTGCCGGGGCGGGTATCGAGCAGCACGCGCAGCGGCTCTTTCAGCGCGGTCTTGGTTGCCAAAGCAGCGCGCAATTCTTCGCAATAGGCGATCAGCGCGGCATCTTCGGGCTTGTCGCGCAGCATGGGGAGGATCACCACCTGGAACGGTGCCAGCGCAGGCGGCACGCGCAGGCCATCATCATCGCCATGCGTCATGATCAGCCCGCCGACCATGCGGGTGGACATCCCCCAGCTGACCGTATGGCACAAAGATTCCGAGCCCTCGGCGTTCTGGTAACGGATGTTGGCAGCTGTGGCGAACGTGGTGCCGAGATAGTGGCTCGTGCCCGCTTGCAGCGCCTTGCCGTCCTGCATCATGGCCTCGATCGACCATGTCTCCTTCGCGCCGGGGAAGCGCTCGTTTTCGGGCTTTTCGCCTGCAATCACGGGGATTGCGGCGTCTTCCTCGGCAAAGGCGCGGTACATTTCGAGTGCCATCATCGTTTCGGCCTTGGCCTCTTCCGCATCGGCGTGCGCGGAGTGGCCTTCCTGCCAGAGGAATTCGCTGGTGCGCAGAAACATCCGCGTACGCATTTCCCAGCGCACCACGTTCGCCCACTGGTTGAGCCGCAGCGGCAAATCGCGCCAGCTTTGCACCCAGCGGCTCATGGCGTCACCGATGATCGTTTCCGAGGTCGGGCGCACCACCAGCGGCTCTTCCAGCTTCGCTTCGGGATCGGGGATCAGCCCGCCCTTCCCGTCGGCAATCAGCCGGTGGTGGGTGACAACCGCCATTTCCTTGGCGAACCCGTCCACGTGTTCCGCCTCGCGGGAGAAATTGGCGAGCGGGATGAAGATCGGGAAGTAGGCATTCTGTACCCCTGCCCGCTTGATCCGGTCATCCAGCAGGCGCTGCATCCGTTCCCAGATGCCATAGCCCCACGGCTTGATGACCATACAGCCGCGCACCCCAGATTCCTCGGCCATATCGGCGGCGGAGATGACTTCCTGATACCATGCGGCGAAATCGTCCTCGCGCTTGGTGTTGAGGGCATGGCGGATGGCAGACATGGCTAAAGGGTCCCGTCCCGAGATGAAGCTGTGGTGAAAGGTATTGGCGCGACACGCGGCGCGTGTCGAGAAGGCGGAATTATTCCCCGAGCTGGTCGAGCTTGCGCTGCATTTCGGCCATTTGTGCGCGTAGCGTCGTGATATCCTCGCGCGCCGTCGGCTCCTCGGCTGATGCCGCTGGCTTGGGAGCCGCCGCAGCCGTGGGCATGAAAGCACTCGCCGCCGCGGTGAACATGGCCAGGTTTTGCTCGGCCATGCGCGCGAAAGCCTGCGGGTCCAAGCTGGCCTTGAACGCATCCTGCAAAGACGATTGGTTGCTCTGGAAATTGGCCATCGCCGCTTCGAGATAGGGCGGCATCATCGCTTGCATCGAATTGCCGTACATCCCGATCAATTGGCGCAGGAAGCTAACGGGCAGCATATGCTCCCCATTGGCCTCTTCTTCCATGATGATCTGGGTCAGGATCGAATGGGTGATGTCATTGCCCGTCTTGGCATCGAGCACCTGAAAATCGACCCCTTCGCGCACCATGCGGGCGAGGTCTTCCAATGTAATGTAGCTTGACGATTGGGTGTTGTAGAGCCGCCTGTTGGCGTACTTCTTGATGACGACCGTATCTGAGCTCGCTTCCGCCTTATCGGCCATGAAGAATCCTTTTCTCTCTCTTCGCTTGCCATCTTAGCACTTGCAGCACGAATTTTGCAATTGCGGGAGAGAACTTGTCCTAGTTTCTCGCAAAGCGTTGGCCAAGAACGGTTAGGACTTCATATTGGGAGAGGCCCGAACGGCGGGAGACTTCGGGCAATTCGCATGGGATTTCAAGGAAATCCCCTTCCTTGGCCGTGCTGTCGCTGGCATCGACGACAACCATGTCCATCGATACCCGGCCGAGCAGCGGCAGCGCCCTGCCTTCGTGTTGCAATGCACAGCCAAGCCCCATCTGGCGCAGGAAGCCATCAGCATAGCCGATGGAGACCGTCGCCGCGCGGGTCGGCCTCTGTGCCGTCCATGTGGCGTTGTAGCCGACGCAGTCGCCGGGGGCGAGGTGGCGGATTTGCAGGATGGCGGCCTCGGGAAAAGCGACTTGCCGGATGCGGCCCGCAAGCGAAGGATGCGGCACCCCGCCATACAGCGCGAGGCCGGGGCGCGTCAGATCGCAGGCGAAGTCCGCCCCGCGCGCTATGCCCGCCGAATTGGCAAGGCTCAGCCGCTTGGCCGGAACCGCCGCCGCCGCTTCACGGAAGCGTTGCAGTTGCAGCGCGTTGAGCGCGCTATCCTCGTCGGCAGAGGCGAGATGCGACATCAGCGTGTCGATGGCGAGTGCCCGAATGGCAGGATCGCCGATTTCCGAGGGCGCGATGCCCAGACGGTTGATGCCGGTATCGACCATCAGGTGGCACGGCCCTCCGCCGCTTGCCGACCACACTTGCGCCTGGTGCAGCGAGTTGATGACGGGAATGGCACCGGTCGCGCGCGCATAGGCGGCTTCCTGATCGTTTCGCACGCCATGCAGCACGCTGACGCTCGCCTGTCCCGCCAAAGTGCGGACGACTGCCACCTCGCTCCAATGCGCGACGAAGAAACTGCGCGCGCCCGCTGCCAGCAACGCGGGCACTGCTGCCTCCACGCCTACGCCATAGGCATTGGCCTTGACCGCAGCGCCCGTCTCCGCGCTGCCCGACAGCGCGTCGAGCATCCGCCAATTGTCGGCAATCGCTGTCTGGTCGATCCGCAGGCGCAGGCTGCGCGGCGGCTCCTCAAGCAGGGTCATCGGCAAAGTCTGTCGGCGGGCCGTCCTTAAGGCCCCACCATGCCACCGCGACCCCGAAGGCGACCACGACCCAGGTGTACCAGATACCCGAATAGATATCGCCCGTGCGCGCCACGATGATGCTGGAAATCAGCGGCAGGAACCCGCCAAGATAGCCCGCGCCGATGTGATAGGGGATCGACATCGAGGAATAGCGGATTTGCGCGGGGAACATTTCGGTCAACAGCGCGGCGACCGAACCGTAGGTCAGCGCGGACAACACGCCCAGCACCAGCAGCAGGCCGATAATGCCGAGAATACTGGCAAAGGGCGGCGACTGGCGTTCGAAATCGAAGCCATAGGGTGTCAATGCGGCGATGATGCCCTCGCTGCGCGCGGTGCCGCTATCCAACCAGTCCGCCCCGATGGGCAGCGGTTCGCCATTCACCGCAAGTCCAAGCGTATCCGCCTCTGCAATGGTGTAGCGCACTCCGTTCGCGGTCAGGGCTTCGAGGATTTTGCCGCAGTCGCTCTGTTGTGCGCCCGCCAGTTCGGCAAACGGATCGGTGGTGCATTGCTGCCCGCTCACCACCACCGGATTGTCGGTAGAAGCCTGCGCCAGTCCCGGATTGGCGAGCGAACCCATCGCCCAGAACACCGGGAACAGCAGCGCCAGCGCGCCCAGCGCACCGATGATAATCGGCTTCTTGCGCCCCACCCGGTCCGACCACTTGCCGACGATCACGTAGAACGCCATCGACAGGCTGCCCGCGATCAGCAGGATCCATTCCACCAGCCCCTGTTCCATCCGCATCGGCCCGCGCAGGAAAGACAGGCTGGAGAAGAAAGCGGTGTACCAGATCGTGGTCAGTACGCCGGTGATCCCGAACAGGGCGATGAAAATGCGCTTTTTGTTGCCGGGATAGGTGAAGCTTTCGACGAAGGGGTTGCCCGCCATCTTGCCCGCCGCCTTCATCGCCTTGAACACCGGGCTTTCGGACAGTTTCAGCCGCATCCACAGCGAAATGCCGAGCAGGATGATCGAGAGCAGGAACGGAATGCGCCAGCCCCACGCCACGAAATCCTCCTCCGGAATGAGCGCGCGGCAGGCGAGCACCACGAGGATCGACAACACGAAGCCGCCGACCACGCTGGCCTGGATAAAGCTGGTGTAGAAGCCGCGCTTTTCGGGGGGCGCGTGTTCGGCAACGTAAATCGCCGCTCCGCCATATTCGCCGCCCAGCGCGAGGCCCTGGATAATGCGCAGGCAGATGACGATGATCGGCGCGGCGATCCCCGCTGTTTCCACCGTAGGGATCAGGCCCACGCCCGCCGTCGCAACGCCCATCAGGGTTACCGTGACGAGGAAGGTGTATTTGCGGCCTAGCTTGTCTCCCAGATAGCCGAACAGGATCGCCCCAATGGGCCGGAAGGCGAAGCCGACCGCGAAGGTTGACCACACCAGCAGCAGGCCCAGCGTTTCGTTGTCGACATCGTAAAACGCGTCTTTGAGAATGTAGGCCAGCGTGCCGTAGATGAAGAAATCATACCATTCGAACACGGTGCCCGCGCTGCTCGCCGCGATGACGAGGCGGATTTCCTTGGCGCTTGGCTGATGTTCGGCGATGGCTGCGGTGTCCTCCATTGGCTCTCCCCTTGGGCTCTTTTGCGAGCGGGTTAGCGCGAAGCGGGGACGCTGGAAAGTGCTTCGCGCGCGGCCTTCCACGGCAACAGCATCGCGCCGTGGCGCGCGGGATAGTCCAGCGCGGGCGCGACCAGATCGAGATCGGGCCAATCGGGTTGCGCGCCCTCGCCCGCCAGCCATCCTGCGAGCGCATCATGCGCCGCTGCGATGGCGCTCTCGCTACGGCCCGGCGCATGGCGCGCGAAGACCGCAGCGGCGGCTTGCCCGACGGCGCAGGCGCGCGCTTGCAAGCCGATCCGGGCGATCAGGCCATCTTCGGCCAACGCCAGCTGGACAGTGACTTCGGAACCACAAGTGGTCGAGCGCGCCCGCCCCTCTGCGCAAGGCGCTGGCAAGACCGGATACTGCGCCAGCTCGACCGCGGCGGCGAGCATGGCGGGCGTGTAGAGCGCGCTCACTCCGCGCTGTCTTCCACGGCTGGTTCGCTTTGCAACTGCTCGCGCCGCTCGTCGATCAGCTGCACCATCGCCCGCGATCCTGCATCGACCAGCTGATAAGTGCGCGCCTCGGTAATCCACTGCGGACGGCCCTGCGCGCCCCACACCGTGTCATAGCCGAGCACCAGCAGTGAGAAGGCGATGACGGTAATGATAATCCCTTTCATCGCGCCGAAGCCGAAGCCGAGCACGCGATCAATCGGGCCGAGCACCGAATTGCGCGATTTGCGCCCCGCCATGCTCGCGATCAACTTCATCCCCGCATAGGGCACCAGCAACAGCAGCGCGAAAGCGAGGATGCTCGCGGTGATGGGCGAGCCCATGTAACCGAAAATCGCCGCCGTCAGATCGGTATGCAAATAACGGATGGCGAACACGGCGAGCAGCCACGCGGCGAGCGAGAGCACTTCCTGCACGAAGCCGCGCATGAAACCGGCAATGGCGCCCACTCCCACAAGCAGGAGCACGATGATGTCGAAACCCGTCATAGCTCCAGCGATTTAGGAGCCTGCCATCACCCGGTCAACGAGCGCGGACACTCCGGCGATGTCTTTATACCCGAGCGATGCCACATCCTGCGCGCCGTCCACGGGGCCGCAGGCGCTGGCAAAGCCCAGCTTCGCCGCCTCGCGCAGCCGCAGTGAGGTGTGCGCAACGGGCCGCACTTCGCCCGAAAGCGCCACTTCGCCGAGCCAGATTCCGCTTGCGGGTAGCGGCTTGTCCGCCAGCGCGGAGATCAGCGCCGCGGCTACGGCGAGATCGGCAGCGGGGTCAGACAGGCGATAGCCGCCCGCGACGTTGAGATAGACTTCTGCGGTGGAGAAGCTCAGCCCGCAGCGCGATTCGAGCACCGCGAGCAGCATTGCCAGCCGTCCGCTGTCCCACCCCACCACCGCGCGGCGCGGGGTTGCGCCCGATTGCAGACGGACGATGAGCGCCTGGATTTCCACCAGCACGGGCCGTGTGCCTTCCAGCGCGGGGAACACCGCGCTCCCGGCAATCGGTTCCTCCCGCCCCGATAGAAACAGCGAGGACGGGTTCGAAACTTCCTCCAGCCCCGATCCTTCCATCGCGAACACGCCAATTTCATCGACCGCGCCGAAGCGGTTCTTCAAGGAGCGCAGGATGCGATACTGGTGGCTGCGTTCGCCCTCGAAGCTCATCACCGTGTCGACCATATGTTCGAGCACGCGCGGCCCGGCGATATTGCCGTCCTTGGTCACATGGCCCACCAGCACAAGGCAGGTGCCGGTCTGCTTGGCATAGCGGATCAGTTCGAACGCGCTCGCGCGCACCTGGCTGACCGTGCCGGGCGCGCCTTCGATCATGTCCGAATGCATGGTCTGAATCGAATCGACCACCAGCAAATCGGGCGCGCCATGGGTGCCGAGCGTCGTCAGAATATCGCGTACCGAGGTTGCCGCCGCGAGCCGGAGCGGTGCATCGGCAAGGCCCAGCCGCTTGGCGCGCATCCGCACCTGCCCGGTCGCTTCCTCGCCGCTGACATACACAACATCGCCGCCGCTCTTGGCGATCTTGGCGGCGGCTTGCAGCAGCAGGGTCGATTTGCCGATGCCCGGCTCCCCGCCCATCAGGATCGCGCAGCCCGGCACCAGCCCGCCGCCCAGCGCACGGTCAAATTCGGCAAGGCCCGTCGTCCGCCGATGCAGCGGCTTGGTCGGCGCATCCAGCGCCTCGAACACAATCGAGCGCCCGCCGGTGGAAAGATCATGCTTGGCCGCAAACGTCGTTTCCGGCGCATCCTCGACCAGCGTGTTCCATTGCTGGCAATCGCCGCACTGGCCCTGCCAGCGGGTCGCGACACTGCCGCATTCGGTGCAGACATAGCGTTTTTTGGGCTTGGCCATGTGCCCGCTCTAACCGGAACATAAATGGAACGCAAGGCCACCTGAAAACCGCGCAAAAGCACCATCGCCATGCTTTGCCCGCCTGTCGCTTTGTGCCACAGTCTGGCCCATGCGGCAGAAAGAGTTACGCATTGCCTTGGTGTGTTACGGCGGGGTCAGCCTCGCGGTCTATATGCACGGGGTTACCAAGGAAATCTGGAAACTCGCCCGCGCCAGTCGCGCTTTTCACGAGGCGGACGCCCCCGTGCAGGAGGGCGTCGAAGGGGTCTACCTCGCTCTCCTGCGCCGGATCGAGAGCAGCTACGCCCTGCGCCTGCGGATGTTGCCTGACATCATCACCGGCGCCAGTGCGGGCGGGATCAATGCGGTGTTCCTCGCCCAGGCGATCCATTCGGGCCAAAGCCTTGAGCCGCTGACCGAGCTGTGGCTCGACAATGCCGATGTCGAAAAGCTGGTCGATGAAGAGGCGCGGCCATGGTCGGATATGGCGTCCAAGCCCTATATGCGGCCCTTCGTGTGGTATCTCACCAACCGCCCGGGCAATGTGGTGAACGAGAATGTCGCCAAGGAAACGCGTTCCGAAGTGCGCCGGAAGATTTCCAGCCTGGTGCGGGGGCGGTGGTTCGAACCGCCCTTTTCCGGCCCCGGCTTCACGCGGCTGCTGTATAATGCGCTGCAAGCGATGGCCGAGCAGCCACACGAGGCGCCGCTGCTGCCGCCCGGCCATCCGGTCGATCTGCTGGTGACTGCCACCGATTATCGCGGCCACAAGGAGCTGCTGCGCCTCAACAGTCCGCCGGTCGTGGAGGAAACCGAGCACCGGATGCCGGTGTGCTTTCGCTCGCCCGCGCCCGTTTCCGGCGGGGAAGATCTGGCGCATAAGTGCGAGCTGACATTCGCCGCGCGCGCAACCGCGAGTTTTCCGGGCGCTTTTCCGCCGATGGGCCTTGCCGAAGTCGACGCGCTCGATCCCGGCGGGTGGAGCAACCGCCCGAACTTTCTGCGCCGCATCATGCCTGCCCATGTCGAGCGGGGCACGGTTGACCATGTCGCGCTGATCGATGGATCGGTGCTCAACAATGCACCGTTTGAAGGCGCGATTTCGGGGCTTGGCGCGCGCCCGGCGCAGCGTGAGGTTGACCGGCGCTTTGTCTATATCGACCCCTCTCCCCGGAAAAGGGCGATGGAGCGCGGCGAGGCGGTGAAGCCGGTCGGCTTTTTCGGCGCGATCATCGGTTCCATCTCCACCATCCCGCGCGAACAGCCGATCCGCGACAATCTGGAAGTACTTGAGCAGCAGACGCGCGAGGCGCACAAGCTCCGCGATATGGTCGCCGCCTTGCGTCCCGAAGTCGAAGGTGCGGTGGAAAAGCTGTTCGGGCGCACGCTGTTCCTTGACAAGCCCACGTCCAAGCGGCTCGCCATCTGGCGCGGGCGGGCACAGGCGGCGGTGGTGGAGCAGGCGGGCTTCGCTTTCCAATCCTACGCGCAGGCGAAACTCTCCGGCATTATCGAGCGGCTGGCCGAACTGGCGGTGCGCTCCGCCCCTGCCGCTGATGCGGTGAGCGCGCGGCAAGTGGAACTGCATTTGCGCCGGACAATCGAAGCGCGCGGTCTGGGCAAAATCGTGCATGGCAAGGGGAGCGTGAACGAGACGGCGGTCGCCTTCTTGCGCGATCACGATCTTGCCTACCGCGTGCGCCGCTTGCGCCTGTTGGCGCGGCGGCTGTCGCGCGAATGGGATGCCGATCCGGACATTCCCGACGACGATCTGGAGGCAGCGCGCGAGCAGGTCTACCGCGCGCTCGCGCTGTATTTCGAGAAGGAAGCGGCGGAGAATTTGGGGGACGGCTTTGCCGAAATCGCCGCGCGGGCGAGCGAGCAGCCGGAACTCTACCTCGCCGAACTCGCCCGCCGCCGGGCCTTGCGCGAGGCGGATACGGCGGCAGAGGAAATTCTGGCCGAAGCAATGCAGGCGATGCCCAAGGATTTGCGCCGCCGCGTGCTGCTCAGCTATCTCGGCTTTCCGTTTTACGACGTTGCCACTTTGCCGCTGCTGCGCAATGAAGGGCTGACCGAATTCGATCCGGTCAAGGTTGACCGCATCAGCCCGGACGATGCCACCACCCTGCGCGAAGGCGGCACCGAGGCAACCCTGCGCGGCACCGAATTCTTCAATTTCGGCGCGTTTTTCAGCCGCTTCTATCGTGAGAACGATTACTTGTGGGGCCGTTTGCACGGCGCGGAGCGGATGATTGACCTCGTCTGCTCCACCATTCCCGGCGGCTTTGCCGATGCCGAACGATTGGCCTTCAAGCGCGATACTTTTCTGGCGATCTGCGAGGAAGAGGCGGCGCGCGGCCTGTGTCGGCGCAGCCTGGTGGAGGAGTTGCGGGCGGAGATTGTGGCGAAGCTGGGCTGAGGCCCTGTCCTAGCCTCCGAACGCATCCTTCAGCTTGTCGAAAAAGCCACGGCTCTGCGGGCATTCCTCGCCCGTTTCGGTTTCGCGGAATTCGCACAGCAATTCGCGCTGGCGGCTGGTGAGCTTGGTGGGTGTTTCCACCTGCACCTCGACCACCAGATCGCCGCGCCCGCGCCCTTGCAGCACTGGCATCCCCGCGCCGCGTTTGCGCAATTGCTTGCCCGACTGGATGCCGGCGGGAATTTCGATTTCATGCGTCTCGCCGTCGAGCCCGGGGATCGCGATCGTGTCCCCCAAAGCAGCAGTGGTGAAGCTGACGGGCACGCGGGTGAACAGCGCGGTGCCTTCACGCTCGAACACTGTGTGCGGCTTCACATGGACGAAGATGTAGAGATCGCCCGCCGGTGCGCCGCGCGGCCCCGCCTCGCCTTTGCCCGTCAGGCGGATGCGCGTTCCGGTATCGACGCCTGCGGGGATATCGACCTGCAAGGTCTGCATCGTATCGCTGCGCCCTTCCCCACGGCAAGAACGGCACGGCGCTTCGAGCACTTCGCCCGAACCGCTGCAATTGGGGCACGGGCGTTCGATGACGAAAAAGCCCTGCTTGGCGCGCACTTTGCCCGCGCCATGGCACAGCTCGCAACGGCGGCTTGACGTGCCCGGTTCCGCGCCGGAGCCGGAGCAGGTTTTGCACGCGGTGGAGACTTCGACTTCGATCTCGCTGCTTTTGCCGTGGAAGGCATCTTCCAGCGAAATCTGCATATCATAGCGCAGGTCGGCCCCGCGCCGTGGTCGCGCCCGGCCGCCGCCGGTTGTACCGCCAAAGGCGCTGCCGAAAATCGTTTCGAAAATATCGCCCAGATCGCCGAAATCCTGCCCGCCCATGCCGCCGGGCCCGCCGCCGCCATTCTGGAAAGCGGCGTGGCCGTAGCGGTCATAGGCGGCGCGCTTCTGCTCATCCTTCAGGATGTCATAGGCGGCGCTGATGGCCTTGAAGCGCGCCTCGGACTCGGCATCGCCCGGATTGCGATCGGGGTGATACTGCATGGCGAGCTTGCGGTAGGCGGATTTGATGGTCGCCCCATCGGCATTGCGCGCGACGCCCAGCAGTTCGTAGAAGTCGATTTCGGCAGACATTGGCAGACCCCTAAAGCGCACCGCCACCGACGCTATGGGCGTCGATGGCGGCCAGCTTTTCCATCGTCAGACTTACGACTTGTTCTCGTCGTCGACTTCGGTGAATTCGGCCTCGACGACCTCTTCATCCGCTGTCGCCGTGTCTGCCGCTGCCGCATCGGCGGCTGCATCGGCACCTTCGGCCTGCGACTTTTCGTAGATCGCCTGACCCATCTTCATCGCCGCTTCGGTGAGCTTCTGGCTCTTGTCCTTCATCACCTCGACGTCGTCGCCTTCCAACGCGGTCTTGGCTTCGGCCAAAGCGGTTTCGACTTCACCCTTGATCGCGGCGTCAACCTTGTCGCCGTTTTCGGTGATCTGCTTTTCGGTGGCGTGCACCATGCTGTCGAGATTGTTGCGGACTTCGGCGCTTTCGCGGCGCTTCTTGTCTTCATCGGCAAACTTCTCGGCATCCTGCACCATCTGTTCGATATCGGAATCGGTCAAGCCGCCCGATGCCTGGATGCGGATCTGCTGTTCCTTGCCGGTGCCCTTATCCTTGGCGGACACGTTCACGATGCCGTTCGCGTCGATATCGAAGGTCACTTCGATCTGCGGCACGCCGCGCGGTGCAGGCGGAATACCGACAAGGTCGAACTGGCCGAGCAGCTTGTTGTCCGCCGCCATTTCACGCTCGCCCTGCGAAACGCGGATGGTCACAGCGTTCTGGTTGTCTTCCGCCGTCGAATAGACCTGCGTCTTTTTCGTCGGGATCGTGGTGTTGCGATCGATCATGCGGGTGAACACGCCGCCCAAAGTCTCGATACCCAGCGACAGCGGGGTGACATCGAGCAGCAGCACATCCTTCACATCGCCCTGCAACACGCCCGCCTGAATGGCAGCACCCATCGCGACAACTTCATCGGGATTGACGCCAGTGTGCGGCTTCGAACCGAAGAACTCTTCTACGATCTCGCGCACTTTGGGCATACGGGTCATGCCGCCGACAAGGATCACCTCGTCAATGCCATCCTTGGAAACGCCGGCATCTTCCAGCGCCTTCTTGCACGGCTCGAGCGTGCGCTTGATAAGGTCGCCCACCAGCTGTTCGAGCTTTGAACGGGTGATCGTCTCGACCAAGTGCAACGGAGTGGAAGAGCCATCTTCCATGCGCGCGGTGATGAATGGCAGGTTCACTTCGGTCTGCTGGCTGCTCGACAGCTCGATCTTCGCCTTTTCGGCAGCTTCCTTCAGACGCTGGAGCGCAAGCTTGTCCTTGCGCAGATCCATGTTTTCCTTCGATTTGAACTGGTCAGCCAGATATTCGACAATCACATTGTCGAAATCTTCGCCGCCGAGGAAGGTATCGCCATTGGTCGACTTCACTTCGAACACGCCGTCGCCGATTTCGAGAACGGAGATATCGAAGGTACCGCCGCCAAGGTCATATACGGCGATGGTCTTGCCGTCGTTCTTGTCCATGCCATAGGCCAGCGCGGCGGCGGTCGGCTCGTTAATAATGCGCTCGACTTCGAGGCCCGCGATCTGGCCGGCATCCTTGGTTGCCTGACGCTGTGCATCATTGAAATAGGCGGGCACCGTAATCACGGCCTTGGTCACCGTTTCACCGAGATAGCTTTCGGCGGTTTCCTTCATCTTTTGCAGGATGAAGGCGGAAATCTGGCTGGGGGAATAATCTTCACCGCCTGCATTGACCCAAGCATCGCCGTTCTTGCCCTTGACGATGTTGTAAGGGACGAGATCCATATCCTTCTTGGTGGTCGGATCTTCAAACCGGCGGCCGATCAGGCGCTTTATCGCGAACAGCGTGTTGTCCGGATTGGTCACGGCCTGCCGCTTGGCGGGCTGGCCGATCAGACGCTCACCATCCTTGGTGAAGGCGACAATCGAAGGCGTCGTGCGCGCACCTTCGGAGTTTTCGATAACCTTGGGCTTGCCGCCTTCCATCACGGACACGCAGCTGTTGGTGGTGCCAAGGTCAATACCGATAATCTTGCTCATAATTCCCCATCTCTTTCATATTGGACGCTGCGCTTTCGGCCTCCCGCCAGTCCGGCAAAGCCACTCGGCAGCTCATAAAAGCTGTGTAACGAGGGCGGATATAGGCGCGCTTTTGCTTGGCACAAGGGACGCTTGCCCCTAGAAAATCGGCAATGTCTTACGGGGAAACACAATGATGATGAAGCATGGTTTGAACAGATTCGCGGTGCTGGCAGGTGCGCTGGCACTCGCAGCGTGCGGCGGTGAAACAGAGGCTCCGGCTGAAGTTGCAGGCGACTGCCCGCCGGGGATTACGGTGACCGATGGCTGGCTGTCGCTGCCTGCAGTGGAGGCGAATCCGGGCGCTGCTTACTTCACCATCAGCAACACCGGTGAGGATACATACATGATCCGTGCTGCCGAAGTGCTGGGTGCCGAAAGCGCGATGATGCACGATACCGGCACCTGGGCGATGGAAGTGGTGATGAACGAGCTGCCGCAAGTCGGCCTCGCACCGGGAGACACCGCCGTGTTTGAGCCGGGCGGTAAACACATCATGGCCATGGGCATCGGCGCAGGTGTTGCGGCTGGCGGCGAAACCGAAGTCACGCTGACCTTTGCTGGCGGGGACAAGTGCAGCTTTACCGTGCAAGCCTATCCGGCGGGCGAAACGCCCGAAGGCTTTACGCCCAGCGGCGAAGGCGACGACGCGGCGTGAGCGAAGGCGCGGCGCTTGCCTGCCCCGTGGGGGGTGAGCGCCCGCTGACACCGGGCGAAATCGCCCTCGCCCGCTCCATTTTCGGTCGCGCCATCGACTATACCAAGGTCACGATCAGGCGGCGCAAATGGGCGTTTTTCCAACCCAAGCGGGTGACCATGGCGCCGCGCGGCCATATCCATTTCCACCCGCTGGGCGAGGTGTATTGCGACGATTTCTCCAGCGCCCCGCTGCACCGGCAGGCGCTGTTCATTCACGAAATGGTGCATGTCTGGCAAACCCAAACCCGCGGTGACTGGTATCTGGTCACCCGCCGGATGCCGTGGGCGCGCTATGACTACGCGCTGAAACCCGGCTGGAAGCTGGAGGAATACGGAATCGAACAGCAAGCGCGCATCGTCGAACACGCCTTTTTGCTGCGCAACGGGATCAAGCTGCGCGGGGTTGCGGATGCCGCGGCGTATGACCGGCTGGTCGATTTTCCCGGCGCCACCGGATGAGTGATTTCGAATTCATCTTCGTGCTCTACGCGCTCATCCTCGGCCTCTCACTGGTCGAGCTGCTGGGCGGGTTCGGGCGCGCGCTGGAACTGGAATTTGCCCGCGATGCCGAAGGGCGGGAGAACGGCTTCAAAATCGGCTGGCTCACCCCGCTGATGGCGCTGTTCGTCATGATTGATCTGATGTCGTTCTGGATGTTTGCCTGGACGATCCGCCCGTTGATTACCGTTTCGGCCCCGATGCTGCTGGGAGTCGTCGCTTTTTCCAGCGCCTATTATCTCGCCGCGCGACTGGTTTTCCCCACCGACCCCGAGCGTTTCCGCGATCTCGACACGCATTATTTCCGCGTCGCGCGCACGATCTTCGGCATCCTGATCGCGCTGGTTTTGGTGCAATGGGCCTATCTGTTGTCGCTGGAGAATGTCCGCGATCAGATCATAACACCGCTTTCCATCGGTGTGACAGTGTTTTTCATATTCCTGATGGGCTTGGCAATGCTATGGCGCAACCGTCACGTGCAGGCAGTTTTGCTGGTTGCGTTGATCGTGCGCTACCTGATCTTGTATCTGGTCGTTTGACGCGGTTGCCAGCTTAACGGGAGATTGAACGGACAATACACAATCGGTTAACGTGGCCGCTTGCACACAAGCGGCAGGTCGCAGCCAACAAGAGACGAAGACCATTAGGGGGTAATCAAAAAATGAGGACTGTATTTACCGTTTCCGCTGTGCTCGCCGCAGCCATCGCCGGGCCCGTTGCCGCACAAGACATCAGCGCCAATGCGACCTACGAAACCGTTACGCTGCGCGGCGGGTTTGCCAACGATCCCTATGTCGTGCCGGTCACTTCGGGTGGCCTCACCGATATCAGCTACATCGATGGATGCCGCGGCTTTATCGCCACCAATCCCGATGTGCGGCTGTATTTCGAAGCCGGTTCGCTGCCGCTGATCCTTTCGGCGACGTCGGATGCCGACACCACCATTGTCATCAACGGGCCGGACGGCAACTGGTATTGCGATGATGATTCGGGCGGCTATCCCAACCCGATGGTGCAGTTCTCGCCCGCCATGTCCGGCCGCTATGAAATCTGGGTCGGCACCTATGGCGGCACGGACAACTATCCCGCCACCGTCAACATTTCCGAATTGTATGGCCCGAGCGGCGATATGTATGTTGACGACATCTATATGGACGTGCCGATTCCGAGCAGCGGGCCGGATGTGAATGCCGATCCGATCTTCGAAACGGTTAACTTGCGCGCTGGCTACACGCCTGATCCCTACATCGTTTCGCTCGCTTCGGGTGGCACCAACGATGCCTCGATGGTTGCCAGCGGATGCCGTGGTTACATTGCCACTGCGCCTGACGTGCGGCTCAACTACTCCGCCGGCTCGCTGCCGCTGATCCTCTCGGTCAATTCGAATGCGGACACCACGCTGGTGGTCAACGGGCCGGACGGCAATTGGTATTGCGATGATGATGGCGGCAACGGCCTCAACCCGTCGCTGCGTTTCGGCAGCCCGATGTCGGGCCGTTATGAAATCTGGGTAGGCACCTATGGCAGCACCGATAACGCTGCCGCAGACCTGCACATTTCGGAGCTTTACAGCCAGTAAAGTTCCATTTTCGGAGAACTACTTGTGAAATTTGCTTTTTCTGTTGCGGCCATGGTTGCCGCCTGTGTTTCTGCGCCTGCTGTTGCGCAGGACGTCAACGCCGATCCGATCTTCGGCACTGTTAACCTGTCGGTCGGCTTTACGCCCGATCCCTTCGTGGTTGACCTCGCTTCGGGCGGAACCAATGATGCGAGCAATCTGGGCGCTGGTTGCCGCGGATTTATCGCTACCTCCCCCGACGTGCGGCTCAACTACTCTGCCGGTTCGCTTCCGCTGATCCTGTCGGTCAATGCGTCGGCGGACACCACGATTGTCGTGAACGCGCCTGACGGCCGCTGGTATTGCGACGATGACGGCGGCAACGGCCTCAACCCGTCGCTGCGTTTCGGCAGCCCGATGTCGGGCCGCTACGAAATCTGGGTGGGCACTTATGGCAGCACCAGCAATGCCAGCGCACAGCTGCACATTTCTGAGCTTTATAGCCAGTAAGGTTCACCCGTTGGACGAGCCGCAAGGCACAAAGGAAAAGGCGGGGCCGTGCGGCCCCGCCTTTTCTGTTTCCAGCGACGTTTAGAGAATTAGTCCGGCTTTTTCGCTACGGCCACCATGGCGGGCCGCAGCAGGCGGTCACGGATCATGTAGCCGGCCTGCATTTCCTGCACGATCGTGCCCGGCTCGGCATCGTTGGTGGGAATTTCCATCATCGCCTGATGCTGGTTCGGGTCGAGCGGCAGGCCCATGGCGGCAATGCGGCTGATGCCCTGCTGGGCGAAGGCCTTCTCCAGCTCGCGCTGTGTAGCCTGAATGCCGGTGACCAGACCTTTGAACTTCGAATCCTCGCGCAGATCTTCGGGCACGGCTTCAATCGCGCGGGCGAGATTGTCGGCCACGCCCAGTATTTCGCGGGCAAAGCCGGTGGCGGCGTAGGCGCGCGCATCGGCGACGTCTTTCTCCATCCGGCGGCGGACATTCTGCGTTTCCGCCTTGGCGTAGAGCACTTCCTGCCGCGCCGTTTCCAGATCAGCCTTCAGCGCCGCAATCGCGTCACCCATGGCATCGGCAGAATTTTCGCTGTCGTCATCATCCGCAAGGAATTCCTCGGGAACGCCGGCCAATTCCTTTTCAACCGCTTCATCGCGGTCGTGTTCATTATCGATCATTGTGTCCTGCTAACCTATCCGTTTGCCCAGCGACTGGGCCGTAAAATCAACCATGGGAATAATCCGCGCGTAATTCAACCGCGTGGGGCCAATCACGCCGAGCACGCCGACAACCTTGCCCGTGCGATCGCGATAGGGCGCGGCGATAACCGAAGAGCCGCTGAGCGCAAACAGGCGATTTTCCGCGCCGATGAAAATGCGGGTGGCATCGGCCTTGCGCGCCCGCTCCAGCAGGCTGGCGACCGATTGCTTGTTCTCCAGATCGTCGAGCAAAGAGCGCACCCGTTCGAGGTTCTCCAGCGCGCCTTCATCCAGCAGCTTGGCTTGCCCGCGCACGATCAGCACCGGGCGGTTGGCGGGGTCTTCGCTCCACACCGCGATGCCAGCCTCAACCAGCGCGGCAGACGCGGTGTCGAGCGCGGATTTGCCGGACACGATCTCCGCCTGCATCGCCTGCGCCGCTTCGGCCAGCGTTTTCCCGACCAGTCGCGCGCTGATGAAATTGCCCGCTTGCTCCAACGTGGCAGTGGACACTGCGCTGCCGAGCTCGACAATGCGGTTCTCCACATTGCCGTCCTCGCCCACCAGTACGGCGAGTGCGCGGGAGGCATCGAGCGGGACAAGTCGCATTTGCGCCAGCCGAGGCTCGTTGCGCGGCACCATCACCATGCCCGCTGCGCCCGAAATGTCGGACAGGATCGCGCTGGTCTTTTCGAGCGCCGCTTCGATGGGCCCCGGTTCGGAAAGCTGCTGTTCGATGGCCGCTCGCTCTTCTGCGGTCGGCTCCGCCACTTGCATGATGCCGTCGACAAATAGGCGCAAACCGCTTTCGGTTGGCATTCGTCCTGCGCTGGTATGCGGCGCGGCGAGCAGGCCGAGCATTTCGAGATCGCTCAGCACGCTGCGGATCGAGGCAGGCGAGAGGTTCAAACCGCCATGCTGTGCCAGCGCTTTCGATCCGACCGGATGCCCGCTGGACAGATAATCTTCCACCACCAGACGGAAAATCTCCCGCGCGCGGTCGGTCAGTTCGTGGATGGGCGGTGATGGCATGACAGCGCCCTATCTAGTCGCTAGTGCCGCCTACGCAAACTTTTGGAGATTCTCATGCGACCTTCCGGCCGTGCGCCCGACGAAATGCGCGCCATCACGATCGAAACCGGCTTCACCAAGCACGCGGAGGGCTCTTGCCTGATCAGCTTTGGCGATACGCGGGTGCTGTGCACGGCGAGTATCGAGCGCGGCGTGCCGCCATGGATGCGCGGCAAGGGCTCGGGCTGGGTCACGGGCGAGTATTCGATGCTCCCCCGCGCCACGCACACGCGCGGCGCGCGCGAGGCGGCACGCGGCAAGCAGAGCGGGCGGACGCAGGAAATCCAGCGGCTGATCGGACGATCCTTGCGCGCGGTGGTCGATCTGGAAAAGCTCGGCGAGCGGCAAATCACCCTCGATTGCGACGTGTTGCAGGCCGATGGCGGCACGCGCACCGCGTCGATCTCCGGCGCATGGGTGGCGCTGCGTCTGGCGGTGAATACCTTGCTGGCCAGCGGCGAAGTAAAGGTCGATCCGATCACCGCCAAGGTCGCGGCAGTTTCCTGCGGGATTGTTGAGGGCACGCCGGTGCTCGATCTCGATTATCCGGAAGACTCCTCGGCCGATGCCGATGCCAATTTCGTACTGATCGAAGGCGGCCAGATCGCCGAAGTGCAAGCCACAGCCGAAGGCGCGACGTATGACGAGGAAGCACTGCTGCGCCTCCTTCGACTCGCGCAAATGGGTTGTGGCGAGATTTTCCGTGCGCAAGGCGCGGCAACGCAATGACGCGCAAGCTTGGCAGCGGGAAACTGGTGATTGCCACGCATAATGCGGGCAAGCTGAAGGAGATTTCCGCTCTCCTCGCGCCGTTTGGTTTGCAGTGTATCTCTGCCGGATCGCTGGGTCTGCCCGAGCCCGCCGAGACCGGGACCACCTTCATTGCCAATGCGCTGATCAAGGCGCGCGCGGCGGCGGAGGCGTCGGGCCTGCCCGCGCTTGCCGATGATAGCGGGCTTTCTGTTGCGGCGTTGGGCGAACGTCCGGGTGTTTACACCGCCGACTGGGCCGAACGGCAATGGTTCGAAGGCGAACCGGGGCGCGACTGGTATATGGCGATGGGCAAGGTTGAAGGGCTGTTGCAGGCCAAGGGCGCGGATACGCCGCGCAATGCGTGGTTCTCCTGCGTCCTCGCCCTCGCCTGGCCCGATGGCGCGCACGCGGTCTATGAGGGGCGGGTCGACGGGACGCTCACCTGGCCGCCGCGCGGCGCGATGGGTTTCGGATATGATCCGGTGTTCGTCCCCACCGGCAGCGTGCAGACTTTCGCCGAGATCGCGCCGGAGGATAAGCACGCAATCAGCCACCGCGCCGATGCTTTTGCCAAGCTGAAGGCCGAGCAATTCGGTATATAGCGGCGCATCATGGCGCGCGCGCTTTACATCCATTGGCCTTTCTGCCTCGCCAAATGCCCTTATTGCGACTTCAACTCGCACGTGCGGGACAGCGTGGATGCGGCACTGTGGAAGGAGAGCCTGCTTGCCGATTTGCGGCACGAGGCGACGCTCGCGGGTGGCGAGCCGCTGGAGTCGATCTTTTTTGGCGGCGGCACCCCGTCGCTGATGCCCCCTGCTCTGGTCGCGGCGCTGCTGGCGGAGGCGGAAAAGCTGTTGGGCTTTGCACCGGGGATCGAGATCACGCTGGAAGCCAATCCGTCCTCGGTCGAAGCGTCCAAATTCGCCGATCTGGCGGCAGCGGGGGTCAATCGGGTGTCGCTCGGCCTGCAATCGCTGGACGATGCGGCACTGCGCTTTCTGGGTCGGTTGCACAGCGCGCGCGAGGGGCTGCAAGCGCTTGATACCGCGCAGAAGGCCTTTGCGCGGGTCAGCTTCGACCTGATCTATGCCCTGCCCTCGCAGTCGCCCGAAGCGTGGCGTGCGCAGCTTGGCCGTGCTCTCGGGCTGGGCACCGGACACCTCTCGCTTTACCAGCTCACGATCGAGCCCGGAACGCGGTTCGAAACGATGGTGCGGCGCGAGGATTTTGTGCCGCTCGACGATGATGCAGCCGCCGATCTCTTCACCCTTACCCGCGACATGACCGCAGCGGGGGGTCTGCCGGCTTACGAGATCAGCAACCATGCCCGCCCCGGCGAGGAAAGTCGTCATAACCTCGCATATTGGCGGTATCAGGACTATGCCGGCATCGGCCCCGGCGCGCATGGGCGGCGCGGCGGTTTCGCTACCACGCGGCACAAGAAGCCCGAAAACTGGCTGGCAGCGGTGGAACGCAATGGCAGCGGTTTGCAGGAGGAGCGCCAGCTCGGCAAAGCGGAGCAGGCGTCCGAAGCCTTGCTGATGGGACTGCGGCTCGCCGAAGGGGTCGATCTGGCCTTGCTGTCCGCGCGCTTCGGCATGGCGGAGACGGCACTGGTGGATTTGCGGGAAGTCGAGCGGCACGCGGAACTGGGCTTTGTGCGGCAAGAGGGAACGCGGCTGATTATTACTGAAAAGGGAATGCCTTTGCTGGATGCATTGCTGGCAAAACTGGTGGCTGACGAGTTGGTGCAGGCATGACACGCGCGTACTCTAGCCCCGCTCGTCCTGAGCCTGTCGAAGGACGTTCGCGCCAACGTCCTTCGACAGGCTCAGGACGAGCGGAGGTGGCGCTATGAGTGCTTCAATTCTTTCCCAATGGCGCGAGCATCTGCAAACCGCGCGCCGTCGCTCGCCGCATACGGTGCGCGCCTATGTCGCTACCGCGCAGCGGCTGACCGAACGCCTCGCGCTTGACGATTGGCAGGGTGTGGCCGCGCTCTCCACCCGCGATTTGCGCGGGCAATTGGCCGCGCGCCGTGCCGATGGACTCGGCAATGCCTCCGCCGCGCGAGAATTGTCCGCGCTCAAAGCTTTTGTCACCTATGCCCGCGAGCAAGTGGGGGCCGATCCCGGCACCGCGCCGCGCCTGCGCGGGCCGCGCATCAAGAAGGGCATCCCCCGGCCCGTCACCCCCGATGAAGCGACCAATCTGGTTGAAGCGGTGGCCGAAAGCGGCGGCGAGGACTGGATCGGGCTGCGCGATGCCGCGGTGATGCTGCTGATGTATGGTGCGGGAATGCGGATTGCCGAGGCGCTCTCGCTGAAGGCGAGCGACCTGCCGCTTGGCCAAACACTCGTGGTTACCGGCAAGGGCCGCAAGCAGCGCGTGGTGCCCTTGCTGCCGATCGTGCGCGAGGCGGTGGCGCGTTATGCGGAAGCCTGCCCGCACCTGCTGACCGGCGATAGCGCGCTGTTTCGCGGCACCAAAGGCGGGCCGCTGAGCCAGGGCATGGTGCAAAAGGCGATGGCGCGGGCGCGCAAGGCGCTCGGCCTCCCCGACACCGCGACGCCGCACGCTTTGCGGCACAGCTTTGCCACCCATCTGCTTGGCTCGGGCGCGGATTTGCGGAGTTTGCAGGAACTGCTTGGCCATGCGAGCCTTGGCTCGACGCAGATTTACACGCAGGTCGATGCGGCGAAAATGCTCGAAGCCTATCGCTCGGCGCATCCACGCGAGAAGGACTAATCCTTGTCCCGCTCGGCGCGCGGTACCCATGTAAACACGCGGTAGAGATAACCCGCCACCGCCGCCACGCAGAAGCCGATGATAATCCAGCCGAGCACGTCCTGCGATTCCTTGAGATAGGTGCTCAGCCATACGCCGCCGATGATAAGCGCAGCGTTCCAGATCAGCGATCCGGCAAAGGTGAACGCCAGAAACTTCCATTTGGGCATGTGCACCAGGCCTGCGGGCAGCGAGATGATCGTGCGCAAGAACGGGCTGAAGCGCAGGAAAAAGATAACCCAGTGGCCGTGCTTGGCGAAGAAGACTTGCGCGCGCGCGATGTCACTCCAGTCAACGGTTAGCCAGCGGCCCCAACGGTCGACCAGCGGTTCCAGCCGTTCGTATCCGTAGACATCGCCCAGCCAATACCAGAAGTAATTGCCGATTACCGTGCCGCTCGTGCCGACCAGCAGCAGCGGCCAGAAAGCCATCTCGCCCCGCTCCACCAGCACGCCGCCAATGCCCATGATGACTTCGCTGGGAACGGGTGGAACGACGTTCTCCAGCACCATCAGCAGGAAAATGCCGAAATATCCGGCGCGCGCGATCGCTTCGATAATCAGCTCATCCATGGCGCGCGCATTGAAGCATAAGTATCTGGGAAAAGTCCAAAAATGGGAAACCTAAAGTATGGTTAACGTTTGGTAAACGCCTACCCCTTTGCAGCAACCATCGCCGCGTGACGACGTTCCAGCGCATCCCAGATCAGGCCCGCCGTATCGGTGCCGTTGAACGCGTCTATTGCCACGATTCCAGTGGGCGATGTCACGTTGATCTCGGTCAACCATTCGCCGCCGATGACGTCGATCCCGACAAAAGTCAGCCCGCGCCGCTTCAAATCCGGCCCCATCGCCGCGCAGATATCCTGCTCGCGGGGGGTGAGCGTGGTTGCTTCCGCGCTTCCGCCTTGGGCGAGGTTGGAACGGAACTCGCCCGTGCCCGGGCGCCGGTTGATTGCGCCCGCCACTACGCCGTCGATCAATACTATCCGCTTGTCGCCCTCGGCCACGCTGGGGAGGAAGGGCTGCACCATATGCGGTTCGGGCCAGGTCTGATTGAACACTTCGAACAGCGCGGACAGATTGGTGCCCTCGGCATCGATCTTGAAAATCGCCTTCCCGCCATTGCCATGCAGCGGCTTCACCACCACCGCGCCATGCTGCCGCTGGAATTCGCGCACATCATCGAGCACGCGGGTAATGAGCGTGGGCGGCATGAAATGCGCGTAGTCGAGCACATACATCTTTTCCGGCGCATTGATGACTTCGCGCGGATCGTTGCTGACGAGCGTTTTGCCTGCGAGCCGGTCGAGCAGCAGCGCGGCGCTGATATACCCGAGATGGAATGGCGGGTCCTGCCGCATCAGCACCACGTCAATATCTTCAGCGAGGTTGATTTGTTGCAGATCGCCTGCGGTAAAGTGGCTGCCTTCGACGCGCTGGACATTGGTAACAGGCCGCGCCCAGGCGAAGACATTGCCGTCCTGCCAGCTTAACGTCGTGACGTCATAGTGCCACAGCGAATGCCCCCGCGCCTGCGCGGCGAGCATCAGGGCAAAGCTGGAATCGCCGGCAATCTTGATGCTTTCCAGCGGATCCATCTGGACGGCTACTCTCAGCGACATTGGGCAAACTCCATTCACGGCATCCAGGCATTGGTGATGTGGCGAGGCTCTGCGCCGGGTGCAAGGAGGATGACGTCCACCCGCAAATCCTCGCCATTCGCCGCATATTCATGCGCCACTGCCTCCGCCGCGGCGGCAACGCGGGCGAGACGGTGTTCGTCGATCGCCAGATCAAGATCGGCCGCTTTGCGCCGCCATTTGACTTCGACAAAGGCGATCAGGCCGTCTTGCCGCGCCACCAGATCGATTTCCCCAACCTTGGTTTTGCGGCGTTTGGCGAGGATGTGCCAGCCCTGTCCTTCCAGCCACGCCGCTGCCTCATCCTCGGCCTTGCGCCCCCTCGCCTCGGCCAGCTGCCGCTTCATGCCCCTTTCAGCTCCATGGCGCGGGCGTAGAGCGCCTTGCGGTCCATTCCGGTGGCCTTCGCCACCTGTGCCACAGCTTTGGAGGCCTTTTCGGTCTTCAACAGGTCTTGCAGCATTGCGTCGGCGTGGGCGGGATCGGTCTCGCTCCCCTCGCCCGGCGGGCCGACGAGCAAGACGATTTCCCCTTTGGGAGGATTCGCGGTGTAGTGCGCCAGCAGCTCGGCAGAAGTGCCGCTGCGGCACTCCTCGTAAAACTTGGTCAATTCGCGCGCCACTGCGACCTCGCGTTCCGGCATCACGGCGGCAATCGCGGCAAGGCTTTTGCCAAGGCGCGGCGCGGTTTCGAAGAAGATCAGCGTGGTGCGAACAGGGGCGAGTTCCTCCAGCATATCCAGCCGCGCCTTCTCCTTATTGGGCAGGAACCCTGCGAACAGGAAACGGTCATTGGGCAGCCCTGACAGCGCCAGCGCGGTAAGCGGCGCATTGGCCCCGGGCAGCGCGGTTACCGGAATACCAGCCTCTTTGGCATCGATAACAAGGCGATAGCCGGGATCGGAGACCAGCGGCATTCCCGCATCGCTTACCAGCGCCACCGGCTTGCTCCGCATCGCTTCGATCAGCCGTTCGCGATCCTTCGGTGCCGAATGGTCATCATACCGCCATAGCGGTTTGGCAATGCCGAGATGCTTCAGCAGCTTGCCGGTTACTCTTGTATCTTCGCAAGCGATTGTCTCCACCTGCGCCAGCGTCGCAGCCGCGCGGATGGTGATATCGCCGAGATTGCCAATCGGGGTGGCAACGATATAGAGGCCGGGAGCAAGGGGAGCGCCGTCTTGGGTCACGCGCACCCCCATGAACGAATTTATGCGAGGACGGCAAGCATGATCGGGTATTTGAAGCGCGCGGCGCTGGTGGGAATGGCAACTCTGATGCTCGGCGCTTGCGCCGTGGTGCCGGATACGACTGGTGGTTTGGCAGGGACTGGCCCGGTGGCCGATGCGCCAACTACCGATGTTGCGCCGAGCGCCGATGTTCTGCCGACTGACACCGATCGCCACCGGATTGCCTTGCTGGTTCCGCTATCGGGCGCGAACGCCAATGTCGGCCAGTCGATTGCCAACGCCACCACCATGGCGCTGCTCGATACAGGTGCGGACAATCTGCGCATCACCACCTATGACACCGCAGGCGGCGCCTCGGAAGCGGCGCGGCGCGCGGTGGCAGATGGCAACCAGCTGATCCTTGGCCCTTTGCAGCGTTCCGAGGTAGGCGATGTGCTGGCGCAGGCGCGTCCGGCTGATGTGCCGCTGATTACCTTTTCCAACGACACGTCCGTTGCGCGTAACGATGTGTTCGTGATGGGACAAATCCCCGAGCAGGCGGTGGCCCGTGCGGTCAATTTCGCAATCGACCAAGGCGCGCGCAATTTCGCCGCACTTGCTCCGCGGGGCGATTATGGTGACCGCTCGCTCAATGCGCTTGACCAAGCGCTAGCCGCGCGCGGAGCGCGTCTGGTCACGGTGGAGCGATATGACCGCACCAACACCTCCATCCTCAGCGCGGCAGACCGGCTGCGAGCGGCAGGCGGTTTTGACACCGTGCTGATTGCAGACAATGCGCAATTGGCGATGACCGCCGCGCCGCGTCTGAAGGCGGCAGGCGACGCCCTGCCCTCCATCATCGGCACCGAATTGTGGAGCCGCGAGGACTCGCTCGCCCAAGTGCCGGAACTGCGCGGTGCATGGTTCGCCACCGTTTCGGATGATCGTTACCTTCAGTTTGCCGACAGCTACAATGCGCGGTTTGGCTCGGAGCCGTTCCGCGTCGCTTCGCTGGGCTACGACGCTGTGCTGCTGACCTTGCGGATCACGCGCGACTGGGTTCCCGGCCGCGACTTGCCCGAGGGTTTGCTGACCGCTGATGGCGGGTTCCTCGGTCTTGACGGTGCCTTCCGCTTCCGCACCAATGGTGTGGGAGAGCGGGCGTTCGAAGTGCGTCAGATCGGCAATGGCGCCTTCACGATTGTCGATCCGGCGCCCACGGGTTTCTGAGGCAGGTTTCCGGGGGCGGATAACCCCGCGAACTCGCTTGTCGGCGGAGTCCTGCTCCGCCTATATCCTCGCGTATGAGTGATGACCTTTTTGACGGCCCCGCCAGCTCTGGCGGCGACTATGATTCCTCCTCCATCGAGGTGCTGGAAGGGCTGGAGCCCGTCCGCCGTCGGCCAGGTATGTATATCGGTGGCACCGATGATCGCGCGCTGCACCACCTTGCTGCCGAGGTTCTCGACAACGCGATGGACGAGGCGGTGGCCGGCCATGCCAACCGCATCGAAATGGTGCTGGAGGAAGGCAACCGCCTGACCATCACCGATAACGGCCGCGGCATACCGGTGGACGAGCATCCGAAATTTCCCGGCAAATCCTCGCTCGAAGTTATCCTCACGACGCTGCATTCGGGCGGCAAGTTTTCGGGCAAAGCCTATGCCACCAGCGGCGGCCTGCATGGCGTCGGGGTGAGCGTGGTCAACGCATTGTCCAGCCTGACGCGGGTGGAGGTCGCACGCGCCAAGCAGGTCTATGCGCAGGAATTCTCGCGCGGCCTGCCGCAGGGCAAAATCGGCAAAATCGGTGACACACCCAATCGCCGGGGGACGAGCGTGACGTTTGTCCCCGACACGGAGATTTTTGGCGATCGCCAGTTCAATCCCAAGCGGTTGTTCAAGCTTGCGCGCTCCAAAGCCTATCTGTTTGCCGGGGTGGAGATCCGCTGGAAATGCGCGCCCTCGCTAGTCTCTGACGATGTGCCCGCCGAGGCGACGTTCCAGTTTCCCGGCGGCCTTGCCGATCATCTGAAAGAGCAGGTCGGCAACCGTGAATGCGTCACCGCCGATTTCTTTGCAGGCAATCAGGACTTTCCGGAGAATGATGACGGCCAGCAGATGGGCCGGGTCGAATGGGCGGTCGCCTGGCCGCTATGGTCGGACGGTTCGACAAGCTGGTATTGCAACACCGTGCCCACGCCCGATGGCGGTACGCATGAAGCAGGGCTACGCGCTGCGCTGACCAAGGGGCTGCGCGCTTTTGGCGAGCTGACCGGCGTGAAAAAGGCCAAAGACCTCACCGCTGATGACGTAATGACCGGGGCGGAAATCATGCTCAGCGTCTTCATCCGCGACCCGCAATTCCAGAGCCAGACCAAGGATCGCCTCACCTCGCCCGAAGCCGCGCGCTTGGTGGAAAACGGCGTACGCGACCGCTTCGACCAGTTTCTCACCGACAATATGGAGCGCGGCAAGGCGCTGCTCGGCGCGGTGATGGAACGGATGGAGGAACGCCTCAAACGCAAGGCCGAACGCGAAATCAAGCGCAAGACCGCCACCAACGCCAAGAAGCTGCGGCTGCCCGGCAAGCTGACCGATTGCAGCGGCGACGGCGAAGGCGAGACCGAATTGTTCATCGTCGAAGGCGATTCGGCAGGCGGCTCCGCCAAGCAGGCGCGCAATCGCAAGACGCAGGCAATCCTGCCGATTCGCGGCAAAATCCTCAACGTGGCCAGCGCCACTGCCGACAAGATCCGCGCCAATTCCGAAATCGCCGATCTCGCGCTCGCGCTAGGCTGCGGGATGCGCAAGGACTGTGACGCAGAAAATCTGCGCTATGACCGCGTCGTCATTATGACCGATGCCGATGTCGACGGCGCGCATATCGCCACGCTGCTGATGACATTCTTCTTCCAGGAAATGCCCGATCTGGTGCGCGGCGGGCACCTCTATCTCGCGCAGCCGCCGCTGTATCGTCTGACGGCGGGCAAGGAGAGTCTCTACGCCCGCGATGACGAACATCGCGCCGAAATCGAGCGCACTGTGTTCAAGGGCAAGAAGGTCGAAGTCAGCCGCTTCAAGGGGCTTGGCGAAATGAACCCCGGGCAGCTGCGCGAAACGACGATGGACCCCGCCTCCCGCAGCTTGATCCGCATCACCCTGCCCGAACAGCACGAACAGCGGTTCGCGGTGAAGGAACTCGTTGACCAGCTGATGGGCCGCAATCCGGAACACCGCTTCAACTTCATCCAGAACCGCGCGGGCGAGATCGATCGGGAAATGATCGACGCGTAGGGTGCCACGCAACACCCTGCGTCTGGCGAAGCGCGCGCTTCGTCGGGCGGCGCGTTGACCTTTGTGTTCCCCTCGCCCAAGCTGTGGGTTAGAAACTTCGGGGTCTCTGCCATGAAATCGCTTCTCGCCGCTTTTGCAGCAATAACGCTGGTGCCCTCACTCATGCCGTCACCTGCTTTCGCGCAGGAGGCCGAGGCGGGCGCGATAGTCTCTGCGCCGCTCGAAACGCGAGCGGGCGACGTGGTGCGGGTGCTTGGTGGTGAAATGCCCTATGCCGCGGTGTTCAGCGAAGGGTTCCGCGCACAGGTTCCCGAAGCGCAATTCCAGACCATTACCACGCAGTTGGAAGCCCAGTTCGGCGCGCTGATCGGGCTGGAAGATGTCGCGGCCGCATCGTCGACCGGAGGCGTCATCCGCATCCGCTTTGAACGTGGAATGGCGACTGCCACGCTTAATATCGAAGGCGGGTCGCCGCATCTGGTGAACGGCTTGCTGCTGACCGGCGTGGAACCGCTGAATGACAGCATCGAGGCGCTGGTCGCAGATGTGGCGGCGCTTCCCGGGCAGAGCAATCTGCTGGTCATGCAATTGGGTGCCGATACGCCCATCGCCGCGCATAATGCGGCAACCCCGCTCGCGCTGGGCTCCGCCTTCAAGCTCTACGTGCTGTCCGCGCTGGCGCAGGCGGTGGACGCGGGCGAACTGGAGTGGGACGATACGATCGCGCTAAACACCCGCAGCTATCCCAGCGGGATGATGCAGGACTGGCCCGAAGGCGCACCAGTGACACTGCACACGCTGGCGACGCTTATGATTTCGATCAGCGACAACACCGCGACCGACCAACTGATCGCGGTGCTGGGGCGTGAGGCGGTGGAGGCAGAAGTGGCGGCGAGCGGTCATGCCGATCCTGCGCAGATGCGCCCGATGCTGACCACACGCGAGCTGTTTCTGCTAAAGTCGGAGCCCGGCTTTGACGGCGCGGCCTATCTCGCCCTTTCCGAGGAACAGCGGCGGGGGCGCCTTGCCGCTCTGGCTGGCGCCGAACGCGAAGATGCCGAGATTCTGGGCGCTTTCAGCAGCGGGCCGAACAATATCGAGGTCGAATGGTTCGCCTCGCCCATGGATTTGGCCGCGCTGTTCACGCGGATGACCGCGCTAGAGGATGATAACGCCTTCGGCGTGATGGGAGTGAACCCAGCGGTCGGCGAGACCATCGCCGAGCGGTGGGACTATGTTGGCTACAAGGGCGGGTCGGAGCCGGGCGTGCTCAATCTGACCTGGCTGCTGCGCAATGCGGCGGGCGAGTGGTTTATCGTATCGCTGGGCTGGAACAATCCGGACGCCGAAGTCGATCTGTCGACGCTCAACCTGCTGGGAATGCGGGCCATCGCGCTGGCAGACTAGAAGAGCCCCTGGCCTCTGGCACTTCGCGCCGCTCTGGCTTAGGCTGGCAGCAGGCGGAACCGTGCGAAGGGGTGTCATGGCAGGCGATGTGGGAGGCGGCGGAACGGGGCGGCTGGCGCTTGCACCCGGAACCGTGCTCAACAACAATTACCGCATACTCGAAAGCATTGGCGAAGGCGGCATGGGCGCTGTCTATCGCGCGGCGAATATCTTCATGGAGGAAGACCATGTCGCCATTAAAGTGATCCGCGCCGAACAGGCCGATGATGATCTGTTCAAACAAATGTTTGGCAAGGAAGTGAAGGCGATGCTGCGGCTGAACAATCCGCGCCTGGTCGCCTATCGCACCTTTGCGCATGATCCGGCGCTCGATCTCAGCTTCATTGTCACCGAATTTATCGACGGCCCCAGCCTCAAATCGCTGATCGGCAAGCGGCAATTCAGCCCGCAGGAATTGCTCTCGCTGCTTAGCGAACTCGCTATCGGATTGCGCGCGGCGCACAAGGCGGGAATCGTCCACCGCGATATGGCGCCCGATAATATCCTGCTGGAGGACGGCGATATCGAACGCCCGAAGATCATCGATTTCGGGATTGTGAAGGATACCGCAGGGGACGGCACAACGATCATCGGATCGGGCTTTGCCGGCAAATACAATTTCGTCGCGCCCGAACAGCTGGGTGAACCCGATTATCCCATCGGCCCGTGGACCGACATTTTCAGCCTCGCGCTGGTGATTGTCGGTCTCGCCCGGGGCAAGAGCATCAATATGGGCAATACCCCCGGAGCGGCGATCCGGATGCGGCGCGAACTGCCTGACTTGTCGGCCATTGCCGAGCCGATGCGACCCATGCTGGCGGCGATGCTGGCACCACACCCCGAAAACCGCCTCCGCTCGGCGGACGATGTGCTGGGGCGCGTCGGCCCGATCTTTACGGCGCTGGAAGAATGGGTGCAAACTGACGGGGACGAGCTGGAGAAAACCGTCATGTTCGCTTCGGCTACAACACCGATGGCCTTGTATGGCGAGGAAGAGGATGACGACGACGGGGTGACCGAAGTTGTTCCAGTATCACCCGAGGCGTTTGATCAAAGCGATTTCGAAGACGATCCTCCTAGCGACCCGCACACAAAGCGCAGCGGTAAGCTCGTCTGGATCATTCTTGGTCTGGTCGCGGCTGGTGCGCTGGCTGCGGTGGGCGGAATGCTGCTGGGTGAATATGCGAGCGTTCCCGGCAGCCGTGACGACGAGACGTCCGCGTCTGCACCCGTGCTTGCTCCAACGGCCACGCCAACCATACCTATTGAAGCACCGCCTGCCCCTCCGCCGCGCGATTTGCTGCCGCAGGTTGCCGTCGCCACGAGTCTGGCTCCCGACGCAGGACGAATCCCGATTGCTCCCGAAAGCTGGGTGCGCCAGCAGGATCTGCCCCGCCAGATGTATGGCAACGGGGAAGTCACCGGCGTGATCGCCGCCTATCTGACGGTGGCGCCGGGGGGCTCTGTCACGGGCTGCACGATTGGCGGCAGCAGTCAGGTCACGCCTCCACAGATGCGCAATGCGTCTGCCACCAGTGTGTGCCGGGCACTACAAGCCAATGCGCGGTTCGAGCCCCTGCCCGAACCCGCACCATCGCCCACTGTCACCGCGACGGTTGCCAGCGAGGCACTGGAACAAGCCGCCAATGGCGCGCAGGAAATCGCCCCGCCGACACCTGTTCCCACCGCCACCGGGACGATCGCTCCGCCGCCGCAGCCAAGCTCGGAAGTTTTTGTCCGGGTGGCTTTCCGCACCGTGCGACCGCAAACGCAGGGCAATGCGCCGGAGTGAGGGTTCACCTTGCGCCGCACCAATGGTATAGCTTCAGGACATCAGGAGTTTAACGTATGGCCCGTAAAGTCCTAACCGCAGCTTGCCTGCTCACTTCGCCCTTGCTGGTCGCGAATACAGACCCATTGGTTGGCGATCCGCTCATCGCACCGGCGGTAGAAGATGCGCCGCTTGTCTTTGAAGACATCGCGCCTTTGCCGTCCCCCAATTGCGCCGATACTTGGGAAACCGTCATGGAAGAGCGCGGGCAGGCCCAATTTCGCCGCGAACCGGCTTCGCCTGACAGGCCACAAATGGTGCGCGCGGTGGATTACAATATTGGCGGGTGCGACTTCATGGTGACCAGTAGCGGTATCCAGCCGCTGCCGCCGCGCTCGCAGGCCGAAGCGCCGCTGTTGCACCGCGCTCAGTAAAGCAGCAGCTCCGCCACGTCTTCGCGCCACTGCGCTTCATCGGGCGCGGACAGCGTGTCGAGATCGGCAGGCATTGCCTCAGCGTCATCCACCCATTCGCGTAATCCCGGCCCGCCATTGATTACATCGATGGCGAGAACGTTGTCGGTATATTCGTATTTGAAATCGGTGCCGCGCCATAGCTGGTAATCGGGGTAGAGGCTGCGGATTGCCTTGAAGGCGAGCGCCTCCAAACGCCAGGGGCGGAATGCCGCGTGATTGTAGAACCCGCCTTCGGCATGGATCATGAGCGCGTTGCACAGCTTGCCTGCGTGCTTGTGGAAGGTCGGTTCAAACCAGCATTCGCGCAAGGCGCAGCCCGCGAGCCAGTCGGGAGCGAGCCGATGCATCTCGGCCAGCACCGCCTTCGCATCGACATCGGGCGCGCCGAACAGCACTTCAAGCGGGCGCGTGGTGCCCCGCCCTTCGCTCAGCGTCGCCCCTTCCAGCATCACCGTTCCGGCATAGGCACGCGCCATGTTGAGATTGGCCGCATTGGGGCTGGGATTGATCCAAATGCGGCTTTCCGGCCAGCCAAGGCCCGGCCCCTCGGGCAGCCAATGGTGCATCGTGACAACGCGGTAATCGACATCGAGCGCGAAATGGCGGATGAACCAGTGGCCCATCTCGCCCATCGTCAGCCCGTGCCGCATCGGCATGGGCGCGGCACCGACGAAACTTTCATGCCCCGGCAACAGCAACGTGCCCTCAACCGGCCTGCCCGCCGGATTGGGGCGATCGAGCACCCAGACGGTCTTCCCATGCTTCGCCGCCTCTTCCAGTAGGTAGAGAAGCGTCGTCACAAATGTGTAGATGCGGCAGCCCAGATCCTGCAGATCGAACAGGAACACATCCGCGCTCGACATCATCTGGCCGGTCGGGCGGCGCACTTCGCCGTAGAGCGAGAAAACAGGGATGCCGTAATGCGGATCGGTCTCGTCCGCAGTTTCCACCATATTGTCCTGCTTGTCGCCCTTCAGCCCATGCTGCGGGCCGAAGGCGCTGGTGACATTCACGCCCGCTGCGATCAGTGCATCAAGGCTGTGGGTCAAATCTGCGGTGACCGAGGCGGGGTGCGCCACGAGCGCAACCCGCCTGCCCTTGAGCGCTTCCAGCAGGTCTGGCTCGGCAAGAAGCCTGTCGATTCCGAATTTCATGCCGCGCGGGTTCGCGCAAGACTGGCTTCGAAGCAAGAGGGATCGTGAAAATCGGGTGCAGCGCCGCGATGGGCCAGCGCCCAATAGCTCTTCACGCCGCCCTCTTCCTCGATCACCGCCGCAAGGCCCAGACGGCACGGTGGGTCGGGTATTTGCGCGCGCGGCAGGCTGGCGTCGAATATCGCCATCGACTGGCCCATCCGCATCACGCAGTCCGGTTCGCGCGCGAAGGGGCGTTCGGCCATGCCTTCGCGGTAGGCGCTAAAGTCATAGGCCGCCCAGCGTTCGGACGGGGAAAGGTTGTATTCGGAGTATGCTGCGTCTTCGCCCTTGCGCTGGATAAACAGCTCGAAACAGGTCGTCTGCCACAGTTTATCCGCCCGCCCCTTTCCGGCAAAAGGCGGCATAACCAGCCTTGCCGCGCCGTCGATCCGCCAGCGGATGCGCAGCCAGCTATCGTTGATGGACAAGATGCGCGCTTCGACTCGCAGCACGCCGAGCGGGGGATGGGCCGGGTGCGCAGCCAGTTCATACGTTTGCAAGCAGTGTTCCTCGTGCTACGCGCCGCCACCTGGTTAAGAGGCCCCGGTACACCGAGATGACGACTTACACTTCCGATTTGCTGCAATTGCTTGAAGAGCGTGGCTATGTCCATCAGATGACGGACGCGGCGGGACTGGACGCCCTTGCCGCGCGGCAGATTGTGCCCGGCTATATCGGTTTCGACGCGACCGCCCCTTCGCTCCATGTCGGATCGCTGGTGCAGATCATGATGCTGCGCCGTCTCCAGCAGACAGGGCACAGGCCGATTGTGGTGATGGGTGGCGGCACCACCCGGATTGGTGACCCCACGGGCCGCGATGAAAGCCGCAAAATGCTCTCGGACGAGACGATCGAGGCCAATATCGCGGGCATCTTTGCCGTGTTCGACAAGCTGCTGACCTTTGGTGACGGGCCAACCGATGCGGTGATGGTGAACAATCAGGATTGGCTCGGCAAGCTCGGCTATATCGAGCTGCTGCAAGAGGTGGGAACGCACTTCACGGTCAACCGGATGCTGGCTTTCGATTCGGTCAAGCTGCGGCTCGAACGCGAACAGCCGATGACCTTCCTCGAATTCAATTACATGATCCTGCAGGGGTATGATTTTCGCCATCTCTCCAAGGAAATGGGCGTGCGCTTGCAAATGGGCGGTAGCGACCAGTGGGGGAATATCGTCAACGGCATGGAACTGGGCCGCCGGATGGACGGAACCGAACTGTTCGGCCTCACCACGCCGCTGCTTACCACAGCCGATGGCGCGAAAATGGGCAAGACGGCGGCAGGCGCGGTGTGGCTGAACGAGGCGCAACTGCCCGCCTATGATTTCTGGCAATTCTGGCGCAACACCGATGACCGCGATGTGGGCCGGTTCCTGAAACTGTTCACCGATCTGCCGCTTGACGAAATCGCCCGCCTTGAAGCCCTCGAAGGCAGCGAGATCAACGCGGCCAAGATTGTTCTGGCGGACGAAGTCACGCGGCTGGTGCGCGGCGAAGCGGCGGCGGCATCTGCCAAGGCCACCGCCGAGCAGACCTTTGCCGGGGGCGGCCTGGGTGAGGATTTGCCCGCACTCGCAGTGCCTGCCGAAGGCATCCGCATCGGTGCCGCCCTGACCGAACTCGGTTTCACCGCCTCCAATGGCGAGGCGAAGCGCAAACTGGTCGAGGGTGCGGTCAAACTTGATGGCGCGACGATTACCGATCCCGCCCACCTGATCGCCTGTCCTGCGGCAGGCGTCGAGCTGCGTCTCAGCCTGGGCAAGAAACGGCACGCGATTCTGCGCCACGGCTGATTTTACACAATCTCCACCTTTTGCTGCGAAAAGGCACTCTGCAATTATACGGAGGGCCGCACCACATGGCTGGAGGCGCACAATTGTCAGTCACCGATCTGCGACGCGCGTCGCGGCATCCGGTGGATTTCTCGGTCATCGCGGAGCATTTGCTGCACGGTGATCTGAAGATGCACATTTCCAATGTGTCGGCGCATGGCTTCATGACCGATGGTGCCGTGGAAGTTGCGCGGGGTGACCGCCTGATCGTGCGGCTGCCCGCCGTAGGGCGCATCGAAGCCTATTGCATCTGGGTGACCCACGAGCGCGCAGGCTTCCAGTTCGAACGCATCGTTCGCTTGGACGATTTCCAGCGCATGATTTCCGAAATGCAACCCAATCCGGCGCTGCGTCGGCGCGGCTGAAGCCCGTTTCCAGCTTTACCCGTTACAATCTAAGCTAGCTTGGCAAGCGCGGCGCGCGCTGCCATTGGGCGCGGGTGAGTGAAACGCCCCGCCCCGAACACCCCCACCCGTTCCGGATCGCCAATTATCGCGCGTATTGGCTATCCCGCCTGAGCATGACTTTGGCGCTGGATGCGATGCTGCTGGTGATCCAGTGGCAGGCCTACAACCTTGCGCGCGACAGCGGGATGAATGTGGCCGAGGGCGCCGGGCAGTTGGCGATTATCGGCCTGCTGCAATTTCTCCCGCTTTTCGTTCTGACGCCTTTCTCCGGACTGGCGGCCGACAGGTTCGACAGGCGCTCGCTCGCCCGGCTGACCGTGATACTGCAACTGGCCTGCGCTGGAGTGCTGTTCTGGTGCACGTGGCAGAGCGTGATCACGCTTCCGATCCTGTTCGGCGTGGCGATCCTTCTCGGGATCGCCCGGTGTTTTTCCGGCCCGGCCTTGTCGGCCCTTGCTCCCAATCTTGTGCCCAAAAGCGTTCTGCCGACGGCCATCGCGCTTTCTTCTATCTCCTGGCAAGTCGGGCGGCTGGTCGGCCCGGCGATTGGCGCGGTGCTTTATGCGGTGCAGCCGGAGCTTCCCTACGCCGTTGCGCTTGCGCTCTTTACGCTCTCGCTGGTGGCACTCTCCACAATCGGCGCGGTGCCGCAGCCTGCCATGCGTAAGGATCAGCGACCCATCGGGGCGATTGTCGACGGGCTGCAATATGTCGGGCGCAACAAGATGGTGCTGGGCGCGATCACGCTCGATCTGTTCGCGGTCTTCCTTGCCGGAGCGAACGCACTGATCCCGGTGTTTGCGCGCGATATTCTGCACACCGACGAGACCGGCCTCGCGCTGCTCGCTTCGGCGACACCCGCCGGCGCGATCCTGACCGGATTGTTCTTCTCGATCAGACCATTGCACAGCAATGTCGGCCCCAAAATGCTGTGGGCGGTGGCGGTGTTCGGGCTGGCGACCATCGGGTTTGCGCTGTCCACAAATCTGGTGCTGAGCCTTGCCATGCTGTTTGTGATCGGCGCATCCGATATGTTCAGTGTCTATGTCCGCCAGTCGCTCATCCAGCTGCACACGCCGGACGACAAGCGCGGGCGTGTGTCCTCTGTCAGCATGATGACGATCAGCGCCTCCAACGAAGGCGGCGATGCGTTTTCGGGCGCGCTCGCCTATCTGCTCGGCCCGGTTGCCGCGATTGTGGCGGGCGGCGCGGGCGCGCTGGCGATTGTGGCGCTGTGGAGCCGGATCTTCCCCGTTTTGCGCACCACCCGCACCTTCGATCCGCCCGAAACGTTGCAAGACGCGGACGACACGCCATCTCGTAACCTGCCCGCCAACCAAGGGAGCTGAGCCATGAAGTTCGACAATATCCTGCAATCCATCGGCAACACGCCGCATATCCGCCTTGCCAAGCTGTTCCCCGACCACGAGGTGTGGATCAAGAGCGAGCGGGCCAATCCCGGCGGATCGATCAAGGATCGCATCGCGCTGGCCATGGTCGAAGCGGCGGAGGCTGCGGGTGATCTGAAGCCGGGCGGCATGATTGTGGAACCGACCAGCGGTAACACCGGCATCGGCTTGGCGATGGTCGCCGCAGTCAAGGGCTACAGGCTGGTGCTCGTGATGCCCGAGAGCATGAGCCTGGAACGCCGCCGCCTGATGCTAGCCTATGGTGCAAGCTTCGATCTGACGCCCAAGGAAAAGGGCATGAAGGGCGCGCTGGAACGCGCTGCGGAACTGGTTGCGCAGACCGAAGGCGCATGGATGCCGCAGCAGTTCGAGAATGCCGCCAACCCTGCCGTCCACGCGCGCACGACCGCGCAGGAAATCCTCGCCGACTTTGCCGATACGCCTATCGATGCGATGATTACCGGCGTCGGCACGGGCGGCCATCTCACCGGCTGCGCCGAAGAATTGAAGAAGGTTTGGCCCGCGATGAAGGCCTGGGCGGTCGAGCCCGAACTGTCGCCGGTTATTTCGGGCGGACAGCCCGGCCCGCACCCCATTCAGGGCATTGGAGCAGGTTTCATCCCCGGCAACCTCCACACCCAGTCGATCGACGGCGCAATCGCGGTCGATGCCGATGCGGCCAAGGCGATGGCGCGGCGCGCGGCGGCGGAAGAGGGGATGCTTGTGGGCATCAGTTCCGGCGCAACGCTGGCGGCGATTGCCAAAAAGCTGCCCGATCTCGCCCCCGGCACCCGCGTGCTCGGTTTCAATTACGATACGGGCGAGCGTTACCTTTCGGTTCCGGACTTCCTGCCGACCGAGTAATCGCAAGCGGGCTATTGTGCGGCTCTTTAGCGTGGCGATGCTACAGGCCGCACAATGGCCAACACCCTCGCCCACATTCTCGCTTTCGAATGAGCGTTACAATTGTGACAGCGCGCCATCCTCCAGCTTGCGGTAGAAGCAGCTGTGCGCGCCCGTGTGACAAGTCGGCCCAGCCGGCTCCACCTTCAGCAGGATCGCGTCCTGATCGCAATCGACCAGCATTTCGCGCACTGACAGCGTGTTGCCGGATGTCTCACCCTTCATCCATTGCGCTTTGCGGCTGCGTGAGTAGAAATGCGCTTTGCCCGTTGCCTGTGTCGCGGCCAGTGCCTCGGCGTTCATAAAGGCGACCATCAGCACTTCGCCCGATGCACAATGCTGCACCACCGCGGTCAGCAATCCGTTGGCGTCGAATTTGGGCAGCAGCGTGCTGCCTTGCTCGCGATCATTTGTGGCGTCGGTCACTTCGCGGGGAGCCCTTATCTTGCTGCAAAGCCGCCTCCGGCTTTGCGGATTTGTTGCATCTTGAACACAATGCCGTTCCAAATTCTGTCACTAGGATGAATGGCGTTTGCCCCGCAAGCCCGCGCGTGGAATGAAGCCTCTCAGCAGCTCGACGGGCTGCGGTTCATTTCAAGGTTTCGGCCAAGGAATGGGAGGAGCGGGAGGCCCAAAAGGGCACCTGTTTCACATGAGGGTTTGGGACTGCCGCGCTTTCTGGGGGGTTAGCGCGAGGTTCCAGCGTTATCGTCACGTGAACGCCCGGAGGGAAACCTCCGGGCGTTTTTCGTTGGCGGCTTCATGGCCTCCTCCAGCACGCGGGAAAAGCAGGCGATTTTCACTTTGGCTGCCCCCGCCGCTTTCAGCGCCGCGACGCAGGCATTGCTGGTCGCGCCGCTGGTGAGGACATCGTCGACCAGAAGGATCTGCGCTCCACCGATCATCCCGGCCTTTGACGGTTTGACGCGGATTGCCCCTTTGAGGGTGTCGGCACGCTGCCTCCGGTTCTGCCCGCCCAGACTGGGTGTGGCGCGCACCCGTTGCAATCCGTCAACGCACAGGCTGATCCCCTCGCGCTTCGCCAGCTGCTGCGCAAGCAGCGCCGACTGGTTGAAGCCGCGCTTCCACAGCCGCCAGCGATGCAGTGGCACCGGCACAGCGAGCCACTCGCCATCCAGTTCGGGCAAGCGCGCCGCCATTTGCCGCGCGAGCATGGGCGCAAGGGCAATCTTGCGGCCATGTTTGAAATTGAGCACCAATTGCCGCGCCGTGTCGTTGTAGAGCGTAGCGGCATACACTCCGTCATGCGGCGGCGGGCGTTGCTGGCAGGGCGCGCAAGTCAGGCCGCTCGCACTGTCGACGGAGAACGGGCGCTGGCATCGTTGGCAGCAAGGCTCGCCGGGGATGACCAGCTCGCTCCAGCACGCGGTGCACAAACCGGTTTGCGCCGCCAGCCCTTCGCCGCAGAGCGGGCAGCGCGGAGGATAGACGAGGTCCACAACGGGCGCGAATGTCTCTGACAGGGTTCGGGAAAGTGACATTGGCGCTATGCTGACGCGGCATGGGACTGTAGGCAAGCGGCGATGTTATCGCAGCGCAAATCTCCGCCGTGCATATTTTCCCCCACCCGGAAGCTGGCGCGCAAACGTCGCGCTGCGGTGCTGGCGGACCGGGGCGAACCAGCATGGTTCTTGATCGAGGCGATGGCGGATGATCTGTTCGACCGGCTCGGCTTTCTGCGACTTCAGCCGGCGCGGATACTGGCAGAGGGCTTCGGGGCGTCGGTCTTCTGCGAATCGCCTTGGGAGCATGACGCCTGCTTTGACGGCGGGTGGCAGCACGATTTCGACGATCCCTTGCCATACACCTCCGCCACCTATGATTTGGCCGCCAGCGTCAATTCGCTCGGCACGGTCAACGATCTGGTCGGCGCGCTGATCCAGATGCGCGAGCTGCTGGTGCCCGGCGGGCTGGCGATGGCGAGCTTTGTTGGCGGACAGAGCCTTGGCAAGCTGCGCCGCGCCATGTTTGAGGCCGAGCCCGACCGCGCCGCGCCGCGGATGCATCCGATGATCGATCCGCGCTCGTGCCCCGAACTCCTGGGCCGCGCCGGATGGGCTGATCCGGTGGTCGATAGCTACACCCTCACGGCGCGCTACTCCTCGCTCGACCGCTTGGTTCAGGACTTGCGCGAGCAGGCGCTCGGCAATGTGCTGGCAACCGCCGCCCCGCCGCTCGGCCGCTCCGGTTTGGAGCGCGCGCGGGCGGCCTTTCTGGCGCAAGCCGATGCGGACGGCAAAGTCAGCGAGACGTTTGAAATCATCACGCTGACAGGCCGCCGCTCGACGATCAGCCTTTAGCCTTAAGCGCCGCCTGCGCTGCCGCCAGCCGCGCAATCGGCACGCGGTAGGGCGAGGCGCTGACGTAATCGAGGCCCACCTTCTCGCAGAAGGCGATGCTTTCGGGGTCGCCGCCATGCTCGCCGCAAATGCCCAGCTTGATGTCGGGCCGCGTCGCCCTGCCCCGCTCCACCGCGATTTCGACCAGCTGGCCGACTCCGTCGATATCGAGGCTGACAAACGGATCGCGCTCGTAAATGCCCTGATCGACATAGGAGCCGAGGAAGCGCCCGGCATCGTCTCTCGAAACGCCGAGAGCGGTCTGCGTCAGATCGTTCGTGCCGAAGCTGAAGAAGCGCGCTTCCTCCGCAATCTCGCCCGCCATCAGCGCGGCGCGCGGCAGTTCGATCATCGTGCCGGTGAGGTAATCGACGCTTGCGCCCATTTCCTCGAACACCGTGTTGGCGGTGCGCACCACGAGCGCGCGCAGGATTTCGAGTTCCTTCTTGGTCGCCACCAGCGGGATCATCACTTCGGGGACGACCGGCTCGCCGCCCTCGCCCGTAACGGCCACTGCCGCCTCGAAGATGGCGCGCGCCTGCATCTCGTAGATTTCGGGGAAGGTGATGCCGAGGCGGCACCCGCGATGGCCCAGCATCGGGTTGAATTCATGCAGTTCTGCCGCGCGGCGCTTCAGGTGCTCGATGTCCACGCCCAGATCATCGGCCAGATCGGCAAACTCGGCATCGCGGGTCGGCATGAATTCGTGCAGCGGCGGATCGAGCAGGCGGATCGTGCAAGGCAGGCCCGCCATGGTGCGGAAAATCTCGGCAAAATCGCCGCGCTGTTCGGGCAGCAGCCGCTCCAGCGCAGCGCGCCGCCCGGCTTCGTCATCAGCGAGGATCATCGCGCGCACCGCGCTGATGCGTCCGGCATCGAAGAACATATGCTCGGTGCGGCACAGGCCAATGCCTTCCGCGCCGAACTGGCGTGCGGTGCGGCAATCCTCGGGCGTTTCCGCATTGGTGCGCACGCCCATGCGGCGGTATTTGTCTGCCCAGCCGATCAGCGTGCCGAAGTCGCCCGCCAGCTCCGGCTCGATAGTTGGCACGCGGCCTGCCATCACCTTGCCGGTGCTGCCGTCCAAAGTGATGACATCGCCTTCTTTCAGCTCGCGTTGGCCGATGCGCAGCGTGCGTTCGGCGAGGTTGATCGAGACCGCCGACGCGCCGGAGACGCAGGGTCGCCCCATGCCGCGCGCCACCACGGCAGCGTGGCTCGTCATCCCGCCGCGCGCGGTGAGGATGCCCTTGGCCGCGTGCATTCCGTGAATGTCCTCTGGCGAAGTCTCCACGCGGACGAGGATTACCTCCTCCTCGCGGTTCGCCCACAGCTCTGCCGTATCGGCGTCGAGCACGATCTTGCCCGAGGCAGCGCCGGGAGACGCGGGAAGCCCTTCGCCAAGCACATCGCGCGGCGCATCGGGGTCGAGCGTCGGGTGGAGCAGCTGGTCAAGCGCCATCGGATCGACGCGCAGGATTGCCTCTTCCTCCGAAATCAGCCCCTCGCCCGCCATGTCCACCGCCATTTTGAGCGCGGCCTTGGCAGTGCGCTTGCCCGAACGGGTTTGCAGCATCCACAGCTTGCCCTGCTGCACGGTGAACTCGATATCCTGCATATCGCGGTAATGCGCTTCGAGCAGGTCGAACACACGCGCCAGCTCGCCATAGGCTTTGGGCATGGCTTCTTCCATGCTCGGCAGCTCTGCTCCGGCGGCTTCGCGGCGCGCCTTGGTGAGATATTGCGGCGTGCGGATGCCCGCGACCACATCTTCACCCTGCGCATTGACCAGCCATTCGCCGTAATAGCTGCGCTCGCCTGTCGAAGGATCGCGAGTGAAGGCGACGCCGGTGGCGCTGCTATTGCCCATATTGCCGAACACCATCGCCTGCACATTGACTGCGGTGCCCCAATCGCCGGGGATGGCATTCAGGCGGCGGTACACCTTGGCGCGTTCGCTATCCCAGCTGTCGAACACGGCGGCAATCGCGCCCCATAGCTGTTCGGTCACATCCTGCGGGAAGCTGTTGCCCAGCTCGTTTGCGACGATGGACTTGTATTCGCCGACCAAGGCTTCGAGGTCTTCGGACTCCAGCTCGGTATCGGTGAAGTAGCCCTTGTCTTCCTTGGCGATTTCCAGCGCTTCCTCGAACAGCCCGTGATCGAGGCCGAGGACAACGTCCGAATACATCTGGATGAAGCGGCGGTAGCTGTCCCAGGCGAACCGGGGATCGCCGCTGGTGGCGGCAAGGCCCTGCACGGTTGCGTCATTCAGGCCGAGATTGAGGACGGTGTCCATCATGCCGGGCATGGAAACGCGCGCGCCGGAGCGTACCGACACGAGCAGCGGGTCAGCCGCATCGCCGAAGCGTTTGCCGACGGCGCCTTCGATATGCGTCAGCGCGTTGGCGACATCGGCGCGCAGTTGGTCGCTGAAATCCGCGCCCTCTTGCAGGTAGCGCACGCATTCTTCGGTGGTGATGGTGAAGCCCGGCGGCACGGGCAGGCCAATGCCCGCCATCTCCGCCAGGTTCGCCCCTTTGCCGCCGGTGACGGTCTTGTCCTTCTGTCTTGATTCGTCATGCGGAGCGTCTCCGCCGAAGGTGTAGACCGTTTTCATAAACTGGCTTTCTTTCCTGAACGCCCCGGGTGACAAAGGTGACACCGTGTCACTTTCGGGAATATCGTTCAAACCTCTGTTATTGCCTGGCTAAAGTCCCGAAATACGAAGGATGACACTTGGGGGATAGCACCATCCTCACCCCTCGATCTTCGAGAAGTCGGCCACATTGTGCACTGCAGCACGGAAGCGCGCAAGCAGAGCGAGGCGCGACTTTCGTTTGGCTTGATCGGCATCATTGACCGTCACCTCCTCGAAAAACGCATCGATCGGCGCACGCAAGCTGGCCAGCGCGGACATGGCGGCGGCGAAGTCTTCCTTCGCGATGGCCTCCGCCGCCAGCGGCTCGGCTGCATCGAGCGCATTGATCAGCGCCTTTTCGGCCGCTTCGGGCGTGTAGGAAAGGCCGGAGCCGGATTGCGCGATCTGCTCGGCGTAGATTGCGCGCATTTCGGGATCGTCGACATTTTCGAGCGGGTCTTCGTCGCCTGTGCTCATCATGTCGTCATTCCGGCGCAGGCCGGAATCCAGCTGGGCCCCGGCCTGCGCCGGGGTGACGAGGGGGTGGTTTTCCTTCTTGAGAATATTCGCCGCTCGCTTGTACCCGGCGAGGAGGTTCACCCCGTCCCCGGTTTCGACAAACGCCTGCAACGCATGAACGCGGGCGAGTAGCCGGACAAGATCATCCTCCCCGCCAAGCGCGAACACCGCGTCGATCAGGTCGTGGCGGACACCCGCCTCGCGCTGCTGGACTTTGAGGCGTTCGGCGAAGAAGTCGAGGGTCCTTCTTTCGTTGCTAACTACCTCCTCGCGCCAATTGGTGTCCGACAATACTTCCATAAACTCGGCAGGTGATAAGCCGTAGAACAATGCTTCGAGATCATGCGGATTTGGCTTACCGAGAATGGTCTCGCTTATGCCAAGGCCTGCTTGTGTCTTGATCCAGCCTCGTTTATCCGGGTCAAACTCACAATCCCATCGAGACTGCAAGCCGCCCAGGTTGAAGGGAATGGCGTTGAATATGATGGTTCGAGCTATTCCCAAAGCTGCGCGACGCAAAGCAAATGGATCTTTTGAGCCTGTAGGAAGCTCATCGACGGCGAAGAAAGATAGGAGCGTATCCAACTTATCCGCCAGCGACACCGCCACCGTCACCGGAGCGGTCGGCACATCGTCGCCCTGCCCCACTGGCTTGTAGTGATCGCGGATCGCGTCTGCGACTTGCGGATCGAGGCCCTCGGCGCGGGCGTAGTAGCCGCCCATCAGGCCCTGCAATTCGGGGAATTCGCCGACCATTTCGGTGACGAGATCGGCCTTGCATAACTTGGCGGCTTCGTAAGCCAGATCGGCCAGCGAAGCCCCTTCCCCTTGGGGAAGGGGTTGGGGATGGGGGTTCGACGTGTCGGGCGTGGCACCCCCCACCCCCGGCCGGGGAGGCGGCGGGGGGGGGAGGAGTCTCGTCACCGCCGAAGTTGTAGATGAACGTCCCCAGCACCGAGTGCGTGCCGATCTGCGAGTCGAAATCACGACCCAGTGTATCGGTGAAGCTCAGGCCTTCCACATTGTGGTAACGATACTTCAGCGAAGCATCGATGCGATCGGTGATCGGCGCATAAATCTGCGCTATCGCCTGCCATGCGAAACGCACGTCATTGTCTTCTTCGATGATGTAGTCACCGGTCGAGAAGGCCTGCAGGTCGAGGATGCGGACGTTCGAAACGCCAACACCGCCACCAACTGCGGCGCCGAAACCATTGCCTTCACCACCAAGGTCGAGAAGGATGTTGAGCATCCCGCTCCACACTTCGGCATTGCCGCCGATCGGGTCGAATTCGGTCTGGGCCGGATCCGAAAGCTGCACCGAACCATCGGGCGCGAAACTGGCGGGAACCCGCAGGTCGCTGGTCATGCTGTCGAATTCCCAGTTCTTGTAAGAACCTTCGACTTCGAAGCGGAGCAGACCGGCATCGTAACCGATGACGCCTTCGCCTTCCCAGCCATAATCATTGTCGATGTCGATCTGGACGACATCGTTCTGCTCGAGCGTGGTGTCTTCCGCGCTGAGCACGCCAGCGCCCAGGCCAATGTAGAACCCACCGTCCTGAGCCATTGCGGGCAGTGAGACAAGCGCGGTTGCGCTCATCAGGGCGGTCGTGATTTTCCTCATCCGGATATCCCCTATAATCAAACCACTGCGAATCAATCCGCAGCATCATTGGCTTCCTAGCCATATTTTGCGACTATGCCGATAGTGCCTTATCGTAAAATTTCGCGCTGTGCACCGTGTTTTGAAAAGGCGTTGCAGAGTAGTCGCAATTAAGCATCACTTTGTCGCGTTTGAGGACAATTTTGGCGGATTTCCGCGCTTGGCTTGGGAAGTGCCGCTATTGTCCGCCCGCAGACATGTAGGCGCGACCGTCATTCAGGCCGTTGCCATCGGGAAAAAGCGGCCAACCATTCTGCGCCAGTGCCATCCGGGTGGGCGAGGGCGCGTTCGCCTGCCTTTCGTACATCCAGTAATTGCGCATCACGATGGCCACATAGCTGCGCGTCTCCCAATAGGGGATCGCTTCCATGTAGAGCAGCGGATCGTCGAAATCGTTGATCTCGCTTTCCCAGCGGCGGATCGGCGTCATCCCGGCATTATAGGCCGCCATGATGACTGGCAGGCGTTGGCGCGTCGTCGGATCGTCGCGCAGCATTTCCAGATTGCGCTGGCCGAAAGCGAGATTTGTACCTGGATCGTAGATGTTGACGCTGCTGGCACTGAGACCGAGCGTCGGCGCGTGCTGGCGCACCGTAATCGGAGTGATCTGCATCAGTCCCATCGCGTCAGCCGGGCTGCGCGCATCGGCGCGGAAATTGCTCTCTTGCAGGATATGCGCAAAGGCGAGCGCGGGATCAACGCGCCATCCATTATAGGGAGCGATCTTTGGCGCAGGGAAATGCGATGCCTCGTCAGCCTGCGTGCCCATTGGCGCGTTCAATGCCATGTACAGCTGGGTCTGCGGGAAGCCGAGCGCGCGGGCAAGGCGCGACAAGGGCTCGTAATCCGCCGGATCGCCAATTCGCGCCTGATGCAGCAGAACCTGGCTACCGAGGACATCCTCGCCAATTTCGGTCAGCCCGATGGCCACCTGCACATTCTCGATACCGCCGAGCCTCTGCCAGTCCTGCTGGGTGAAGTCTGCGGTTTCGACCCTGTCGGGCAAACGGCGACCAAGCTGCTCGGCCGCGAGCATTCCATACATGGTGCGATCATCAAGCGCCGCATCGGTCAGCAACTGGTTCGCCAGATCGGGCTGGCGGCACCGCATCGCGGCACGGCTGCCCCAATACAGCGCGGCGGTGCGCAAATTGGGGCTGGTTGCTCCGGCCGCCGAACGCTGGAACGCATCGCCCGACTGGCGGCAATCGTTGAGCCGCCAAGCGGCCAGGCCAGCGGTGAAGTCGCCTTCTGCCACCCACGCGCCGCTGCCGACGCTTACGGTCTGCGCCATCGCCAGCGCTTCGGCGTCGCGGTTCTCGATGAAATAGCTCCACGCCACGCGCGCCCGCCATTCCGCCCGCGCTTCGGAGCTCAATGCGGCATCGACCCCGTCGAGCAGGACGCGCGCGCCATCGGGATCGTCATTGGTAATACGTTCCAGAATGGCCGAGCGGATATTGCCCGGCATCGTCCCGTCGTCCACGCTGCGCGGGCGGTTGCGGCGCGGCATTGAGTTCTGCCCGACCAATTCGCGGGCATAGGGAAGGTCTGGCGCGCTTGCCGCCCCGCGCGTGGTGCTCAAGCGACCGATCGCTTCAGCCTGCGGCAATTCGCGGCCCGTATTCAGCCAATCCAGCAAGGCGGGAAGCTCAATGCGCGGAGATTCGGCATCGAGATAATATTGCGCCCGCGCCACATCGGTCAGCAATCCGTCGGGGCGCTGGTTCAGCAGGCTTTCTACCGTCGTCCAATCATTGCGCTCGATAGCCTGGAAAACCGCGCGGTAATGCTCCCGGTCGCTGGCCGAAAGCTGCTGCGGCACTTCGGGCGTGGCGATCCGCGCGGTGAAGTACGTGCGGGTATTCGGCTCCTGCGCAATGGCGCTGGCCGGGATCAGGGCGGCTCCGATGACGGCGGAGGCGGCAAGGAAGCGGGAGAACAGAGTGGTCATGCAGACGTCCAGGCAAGCAGCCGCTGCCAAAACCGCGCGCGTTGGCGCGGGTGATCGAGCAGGCGGTCGGGTGCGAAGGTGGCGAGGGCGGGAATGCCCTCGATCGAAGAAAAGCTGTCAGGCGCAGCAGCAGGATCATGGCCCAGCAGCAGCGGCAAGGGGCTACCGAACAGGATCACCCGCTGCGGCTTTGCCAGCGCAATATGCCGCGCCAGCGCCGTGCCAAGCCCTTCACGCTGCAACTCCGCCCAATCGGGCAGGGTCAGATGCGAAGGCAGGGCCGAGGCGTGGTAAATGGTGTCCGGATCAAGCGAGAGCGCCCGCGCGATATTCGCAATGAACCTGCCTTGCACAGAGGATAGCAAGGCGTCTCGGTCATCACGCTCGGGCATCGGGACGATAATGGCCAGCGCGGCACCCGCCTGCCCACGCGGCGCGATGCGCGGGGCTGGTGTGCGGGGCAGAGGGCTTTCGGGCGCCATCCACCAGTCGTGGAATGCTGCGAGTGTGTCAGGCAAATCGGCAGGCGAGATTGCTGGTTTGAACGGCGCGGGCTCGGCCGCCTTTGTTTCGGCCGCAGCCAAGGGAGCGGGTGCATCCGCCTCCGCACGACCCAGCCAGTTCTCGGGAGTATCGACATAATCGCAATCCACCCCCGCATCGCGCCACCAGTCGAGCGCGGCGGCGTATTGCTCTGCAAGGCCGTATTCCGGCGAGATGTCGGTGAATTTATCCATTGCGAGGCCAAGGCTGGTCTTGACCTTAACAGGTGTGTCGATCAAGTCCCGCTCCAACAGAACATCGGTAAAACGGGATGAAATGATGGTTGAACGGGAATCAATGCCCGTAGACGTGGTGATTGTCGGCGGCGGGCCTGCGGGTCTGGCAGCGGCGATCCGTCTCAAGCAGCTCAATGAAGAGCTGGAAGTCGTCGTGCTCGAAAAGGGCTCGGAAATCGGGGCGCATATCCTTTCGGGCGCGGTGGTCGATCCCAAATCGCTGGACGAGCTGCTGCCCGATTGGCGCAGCATGGATTGCCCGATGGCGGAAACGCCCGTCACCGATAACTGGCACTGGATCCTCAGCAAAGGCGGGAAGACGAGCATCCCGCACCTCGCCATGCCGCCCTTTATGTCGAACAAGGGCTGCTACACCGGCTCGCTGGGCAATCTGACGCGCTGGCTGGGCGAGCAGGCCGAGGCGCTGGGCGTGATGGTGTTTCCGGGATTCCCGGCATCCGAAGTGATGTTCAACGATGCGGGCGCGGTTACCGGCGTAATCACGCAGGATATGGGCATAGCGGCGGACGGCTCGCACAAGCCTGATTTCCAGCCCGGCATGGAAATCCACGCGAAATATACCGTGTTTGCAGAGGGTGCGCGCGGAAACCTCACCAAGCAGATGAAGGCGCGCTTCGATCTCGAAGCCGACTGCCAGCCGCAAGTCTACGGCCTCGGCATCAAGGAATTGTGGGATATCGACCCGGAAAAGCACGTTCCGGGCCGCGTGATCCACACGCAGGGCTGGCCGCTGAGCGAGAGCGATACGTGGGGCGGCGGCTTCCTCTATCATCAGGCGAACGGGCAGGTGGCCTTGGGCTTCGTGACCGCGCTCGATTACGCCAACCCCTATGTCTCGCCGTTTCAGGAATTCCAGCGCTGGAAGCAGCACCCGGCGATCCGCGAATATCTCGAAGGCGGCACCCGCGTGGCCTATGGCGCGCGCGCGATCAATGAAGGCGGGTGGCAGTCTGTGCCAAAGCTCGCTTTCCCCGGCGGCGCGCTGATCGGCTGCGCGGCAGGCTTCGTGAACGTGCCGCGCATCAAGGGCAGCCACACCGCGATGAAGAGCGGGATGCTGGCGGCGGAGAGCATCGCGGCGGCCATCGCGGCGAACCGCGAGCATGACGAAGTTGCCGATTATGAGGTGAGTTTGCGCGAAAGCTGGATCGCCAAGGAATTGAAGCTGGTGCAAAATGCGCAGCCGATGGTCGCCAAGTTCGGCAATGATCTGGGCACGGTGCTGGCCGGCTTGGATATGTGGCTGCGGCAGATCAAGCTCGGCATCATCCCGTCAATGAAGCACCACCGCGATTACGAGCAGATGGGCCGAGCCGACCTGTATCAGCCGATCGAATATCCCAAGCCCGATGGCGTGATCAGCTTTGATCGTCTCACCAGCGTGGCCTACAGCTTCACCAACCATGCCGAAGATCAGCCGAACCATTTGCAGGTTGCCGATCTGGAATTGCAGCGGGAAAGCGAGTTCGAGGTCTTCGCAGGCCCGTCAGCGCGCTATTGCCCGGCGGGTGTGTACGAGTGGCTGGTGGAGGAGGGGCAGGAGCCCAAATTCCAGATCAACTCGCAAAACTGCGTCCACTGCAAAACCTGTGATATCAAAGACCCGAACCAAAACATCAACTGGACGACGCCCGAAGGCGGCGGCGGGCCGAATTATCCGAATATGTGATGGGAATTGAAGCTTCTTTCGCTCGCGCCTTTCTAATATTCAGGCGCAGTAAAGCGGCTTTGTTTGCCTGGAGCGCCAAACCAAACCATTCGAGCAGTGAGGTCATGTCCTGGAAAATCGATGAAATCTGGCCAATCAGGATGAGGCCTTCGATCTCGCATTGTCACATAATCTTGCTTCCACCAGCGATTAAGAACGGTAACGCTTCGTGGTGGTAGTCCTTTTGTCTTTTTGTCATTTAATGGCAGTTGCATAAATCTCGCATGTAGCCATTCCGCATAATCAAGCGTGGCTTTGGTCGCTTTAATTTTTTTACCTGATGGTTCGGCGGTCGCCACTTCACCGAGCCAAATTTGACGTTCGCGTGTCACACGGGGAAGTGCATGATGTGAATCTGATAACCTGCTGCATAGTGGGGTGCCGATACCCACATACTGCATCGAACGTTTTCGTTGGTAAGCTGCTTTACCAAGGCACATGTACAATCCGTCGTCAAAATCTCTCCTGGCCACGGCACGTGTCTCTTCGAGTGTTCCCCAATATGGGCCAAACCAATTTACAGCTATCATTAGATGCTTTTCGGCCATAAATTTTTGCTTTCAAAAATTTTGCGACAAATTTTCCAGAGGAATTTTGCCGCTTTCTCTTTCGAGATGCGACACCAAGTCCCAATCTTTCCCGTCGAATGGATTGCAGACAACCTAAAATGTCGCAATTATGGGATGGCAAATGTCCACCGAAACAGCCTACGCCAAGATCAACCTCGCGCTGCACGTCCGGCGGCGGCGGGAGGACGGGTATCATGAGTTGGAGACGCTGTTCGCTTTCGTCGATGCGGGGGATGTGCTGGTGGCGCATTCTGCCGAGGTCGATAGCCTCCTTGTGGTGGGCGAATTCTCGGGACTGCTCGCACCTTTACCCCCCTCCCTTGGGGGAGGGGTTGGGGGTGGGGGCTCTTCCCTATCGACCGTAGCACCCCCATCCCCAACCCTTCCCCACGGGGAAGGGGGCAAGTTAGACAACATCGTCGCCAAGGCGCTCAACGCGCTGCCGCGTGCAGGTGGTCTCGCCATCACTCTCGAAAAGAACCTTCCTGTCGCCGCTGGGCTCGGCGGGGGCTCGGCAGACGCAGGGGCAGTTTTCCGGATGGTGCGCGATGCTTACGGCCTGCCCGACGACTGGCGTGAGCGGGCGGCGAAACTGGGTGCGGATGTGCCCGCGTGTGTCGACAGCGATATGCACATCGGCACCGGCGTGGGGGACGAGCGGCGCGAAATCGAGAACGATCTCAAGGGCATGGCCGTCCTCCTCGTCAATCCGCGCGTTCCGCTCCCCACGGGGCCGGTGTTCAAGGCGTGGGACGGCAAGGATCGCGGGCCGCTGCCCGATGGCCCGGCGAGCCGCATCGCGCGCGCGGGACGCAACGATTTGCGTGCTCCGGCGATCAGCCTGTGCCCCGTCATTGCCGATGTGTTGGCTGCCTTGGAGGCCACCGGCCCCTGGATGGCCGAAATGTCAGGCTCCGGCGCGACGTGTTTTGCACTGTTCGAGCACAACGAACAGCGCGATCAAGCAGCGGAGATACTTCTCGGAAACCATCCGGACTGGTGGCAGATGAAGGGCAATCTGTTGTGACCCGATCGGCAAGTCACCGGATCATCGGCGAAGCGGTGCGCGGGGGCATCGTGGCGGTGTGCGATCATGCCTCCAACGCGGTGCCCGACGGCATTGAACTCGGCATTTCTGACGAGACGATGCAGAAGCACATCGCTTGGGACATTGGCGCAGGCGGCGTGTGCGAGCGGCTGGCGCGGCGGCACGCCATCGCTGCGATGCTGGGCGAGGTCAGCCGCCTGGTCATCGATTTGCACCGCGAAGAGGATTCGGACGGGCTGATCCCCACCACCAGCGATGGCATCCTGATCCCCGGCAATATCGGTGCTGACCGCGAACGGCGTCTCGCCGATTTCCACCGGCCTTATCATGCCGCCATGGCACAATGGCTCGACGCGGTGCAGCCTGCGCTGATCCTCTCGATCCATTCCTTCACGCCCGCGCTGGAAACCCAACCGGGGGCTGAGCGGCCATGGGAAATCGGCCTGCTCTACAATCAGGATGACCGCGCCGCGCGCCAGGCCATCCGCCTGTTCGCCGAATTGGGCGTAACTGTCGGCGACAATGAGCCCTATTCGGGCAAGCTGCTCAACGCGACAATGAACCGCCACGCAGAGGCGTTCGGGCGGCCCTATTGCGCCATCGAAATCCGCAATGATCTGATCGCGGAGGAGCGCGGGCAGGCACGTTGGGCGGCTATTATTGCCGATGTCGCAGGGCGGGTGAAGCTGGCGCTGGAAACCGCCACTTGATTTACCGCCCCTTGCGCGCCAAGCACGCCCGCGAAAGGGGTTTGCCTTGACTACGTTCGATAAATCCAAATTGCCGAGCCGCCACGTATCAATGGGGCCGGAACGCGCGCCGCATCGTTCCTATTATTACGCGATGGGGATGACCGAAGAGCAGATTGCGCAGCCCTTTGTCGCGATTGCTTCTGCGGGAAACGACAGCGCCCCATGCAACACAGCGTTGGATGCGCAGGCGAATATCTGCCGCACCGGGGTGGAGGAGGCGGGCGGCACCCCGCGCCGGTTCAACACCATTACCGTGACCGATGGCATCGCCATGGGCCATCAGGGGATGAAAAGCTCGCTGGTCAGCCGCGAAGTGATTGCCGACAGCATGGAATTGTCGGTGCGCGGCCACTGTTATGATGCGCTGGTCGGCTTTGCCGGTTGCGACAAGAGCTTGCCCGGCATGATGATGGCGATGCTGCGGCTCAACGTGCCGAGCATTTTCGTCTACGGCGGCTCGATCCTGCCCGGCACTTTTCACGACAGGGATGTGACGGTGGTGGATGTGTTCGAGGCGGTTGGCCAGCACGCGGCGGGCAATTGTCCGTTGCAGGAACTGATCGCGCTCGAAAAGGTCGCTTGCCCCGGCCACGGCGCTTGCGGCGGGCAGTTTACCGCCAACACTATGGCATGTGTGGGCGAGGCTATTGGATTGTCGCTTCCGAACAGCAATATGGCACCCGCTCCTTACAAATCGCGTGAAGAAATCGCGATGGCCGCCGGGCGTCAGGTCATGGCGCTGCTGGAGCGCAATCTGCGTCCGCGCGACATTTGCACCCGTGCCGCTTTCGAAAACGCCGCCCGCGTGGTCGCGGCGACTGGCGGATCAACCAATGCCGCGCTGCACCTGCCCGCCATGGCCAGCGAATGCGGCATCGAATTCGACCTGTTCGATGTGGCGGAGATCTTCAAATCGACGCCCTACATCGCCGATCTTAAACCCGGCGGGCGCTATGTGGCGAAGGATATGCACGAGGCTGGCGGCGTCTATATGCTGATGAAGACGCTGCTCGATGGCGGTTTCCTCGATCCCGAACCGCTGACAGTCACCGGCAAGACGCTGGGCGAGAATATCGAGGAAGTTGTCTGGAACCCCGACCAGAAGGTGATTTACGAAGTTTCCAATCCCATCACGCCCACCGGCGGCGTGGTCGGCCTCAAGGGCTCGCTGGCTCCGAACGGGGCCATTGTGAAGGTTGCGGGGATGAAGCGCCTGCAATTCACCGGCATCGCACGGGTGTTCGATTGCGAGGAGGATGCCTTCGCCGCGGTCGAGCAACGCGATATTGCCGAGGGCAGCGTCATCGTTATCCGTTATGAAGGGCCGAAGGGCGGGCCGGGTATGCGCGAAATGCTCTCCACCACGGCTGCGCTCTACGGGCAGGGCATGGGCGAGAAGGTCGCGCTGATTACCGATGGCCGTTTTTCCGGTGCCACGCGCGGGTTCTGCATCGGCCATGTCGGGCCGGAAGCCGCCGAGGGTGGGCCGATTGCGCTGGTGGAGGATGGCGACACCATCGCCATCGACGCCGAAGCGGGGACGATCGATCTGGTGGTCGATGAAGCCGCGCTGGCAGAGCGTCGCGCGCGCTGGCAGCCGCGCGAAAATGATTACCAGTCGGGGGCCCTGTGGCGCTACGCCCAGAATGTCGGCCCGGCGGTGAACGGCGCGATCACCCATCCCGGCGCGGCAAAGGAAACGCATGTTTATGCCGATATCTAGGGTGAAAACCGTTTCCGCTTGCATCGCATTGCTGGCACTCGCGGCCTGCGAACCGGTGGACGACCAAGCCGCTGCGCCCGCCATCGAATGCGCGATCAACGGTGCCTCTGCTTTCGCGCCCGATTGCACGATGGAGCGGGCCGAGGACGAGGGGGCGAGTATCCTGATCGTCCGCCACCCTGACGGTGTTTTCCGCCGCTTCGAGCTGGGCGTTCCGGGCGAAGGCATCATCACCGCCGACGGTATGCAGCCCGCCGAAGTCGTGCGCGGCGAAGGCATGATCGAAGTGCGTGTGGGCGCAGATCGCTATCGATTGCCGGTCAGTGAGTAAGGTGACTTTCGGGGCGAAGGCAATAACGTGAGCCAGCCAGAGGAAATCCTCCGCATCGCCGCGCGCGGTGACGGCGTGACTGCCAGCGGGCGGCATGTCACTGGAACTGCGCCGGGCGACCTCGTGGCAAGCGATGGCGCAATCACGCGCGGGCCGCATTATGCCACGCCGCCCTGCCGCCATTTCAGCACCTGCGGCGGGTGCGAGTTGCAGCATCTCGACGCATCCGCCTTCGCGCAATTCGTGGCAGACCGCGTTGGCAACGCGGCAGTGGCCAACGCGCTTGACCCGGCTACCATCGCGCCACCCACCATTTCGCCGACGCATAGCCGCCGCCGCGCGAGTATGCGGGCGATCAATGGCGGAGGCAGGCCGCTGATCGGCTTTACCCAGAGCGGGACGCACAAGATTGTCGATCTGGCCGAGTGCTATGTGCTCGACCCGCGGTTGTTTGCGTTGATTGCTCCGCTGCAGAAGTATCTCGCCCGCCTGCAAGGGCGGTATAGCATCGATATCGAACTTACGTTGGCCGATCAGGGAGTCGATCTGGGGCTGAAAGGCTTTATGCCCGAGGGGTTGGAGCAGACCGAGGATCTGCTCGATTTCTGCCGCGATCAGGGGCTGGCGCGGCTGACGCTCGATCACGGGTACGGCGCGGAAGGATTCTGGGAGCCGGAGCCGGTGACGGTGACGCTGGGCGGGGTACCCGTCGGCTTTCCCTCCGGCGCGTTCCTGCAACCGACTGTGTGGGGCGAGGGGACGCTGGTGGAAGCGGCGAGCGGTTGGCTCAATGGCTGCACCAATGTCGCCGATCTTTTCGCAGGGCTTGGCACTTTCGCCCTTCCGCTGGCAGCTATGGCGAAAGTGCTGGCGGCGGAGGCTGACCGCGCAGCAATTCTCGCCCTGCGCAGCGCCGCCAGCGCGGCCCGCCTGCCGCTGGAAACCGCGCATCGTGACTTGTTCCGCAATCCCCTTCGCGCCGACGAATTGGCGGCATTTGACGGCATCGTCCTCGACCCGCCGCGCGCCGGTGCGCGCACGCAAGTGGAGCAGATCGCGAAGAGCGGGGTGCCGCGCGTCGTCTATATCAGCTGCAACCCATCCAGTTGGTCGAAGGACTGCGTGATGCTGAAAGAGGCCGGATACGAGTTGGCAGAGCTGCGCCCCGTCGGCCAGTTCCTCTGGTCAACCCATGTCGAGCTGGCGAGCCTGTTCATCAAGCGTTGAGAGCAGGTGCTGGACGAGCCAGTCCTGATCCGCGGGATCGGAAAAGGCATGGTCGGCGGTGGTGCTTACCGCGATCCGCTCATCCTCGCCCCACGCAGACAGGAAAGCCGCCCCTGTGCGGTCACGTTTGGCCGCGAGGAAAAGAATGTCGCCTGCAAAGCCGGCAATGCCTGCCTTGAGCGATTCGAGCAGGTTGGACGGTGGCGGTGGCGCGGTGTTCCGCGCGGCTTTCAGTCCACCCGCCAGCTTGCGCAAATTCACCCCGCCGCTCAGCAGCCGCTTCCACTCTGACGGGTTTTTGAGCTTCGCGGCATAGCGTTCGCGAATGGCCTCTGCGGGCATCGCATCGCCAGAGTCATCGTCAAACGTCCACGGATTGGCGAGCACCAGGGCGCTGCACTGCGCGCCTTGCGCCAGCATCAACGCCGCCGCGCCGTCACAAATGCCGAAACCGGCGACCGCTCGCAGTTCCGGCTTGCGCGCCTTGAACGCTGCCAAAGCGGCGGCAATATCGGGGGAGGCGCTGTGAAACTCCGCATTCTCGCCTTCGCTATCGCCGACACCGCGGCGGTCGAAACGCAGCACGGGATAGCCCTTGGCCGCGATATGGGCGGCGATATGCGCTTGTCCGGCGAAGGCTCCGCTGCGGATTTCATTGCCGCCGGTGACGATCAGCAGGCCGACCGGTTTTGGGCCGTCATCCAGCGTCGCATGGCATTGCGCGCCTTCCACGTTGAAGGTGAAATGTTCGCGCATCAGCTGGCCCACTCCGCAACCAGGCGGGCGAGTTGGCGTGCCTGCTCGGCCTCGTAAGACGCTTCGGCCCGCAACCACAGCGCCGCGCCGCCAAGCTCGCTTTGCGCAATGGTGCGCGCCGCTTGCGGGTGGGTGGCTCCCTCCAACTGACTGACCATGGCTGCGGAGAGCGCATATCCGGCCAGTCGCAGCCCCTCGCTTCTCCCGCGCGCGAGTAGTTCTTCCTGTGTCGATGGCGTTCCGGCTTCTTTGTTCGCAATGATCCTTGCGCGCAGCATGGCCCGCAGGAGCGATTTGCCCTGCAGCGGCGCGTAGTGGACAAGATTGGCGCGTTCCCGCGCGATCAGCGCACCGCCGCGAATGGCCAGAATATGCGTTGCCGACAGGCCCTTTGCCGCTGCCTCGGCCTCATCGCGCCAGTCCTCTAAGGTAGTGTCGCCCAGCGGATGCGCGCTTTCCATCAGGCCCGCAGGATCGAACATGAAGCTGGCGATGCCGCTGTCCACCAGCATCCGCATTACATTGACCGTCAACCGGCGCAGCTTGTGTCCTTCATCGAACACAGCAGGCAGGATAAGCAGCCGCGCGCTCGCGCCAACCGGATCGCCAGCAGAAACCAGACGTGTCGGCCCGCCAAACGGACTGTGCCACGCACCGGCCGTCAGCATTGCCGCCTAACTATCGCTGCGCTTGGCGGCGAGAAACGCCAGCAGACCGCCGAACGTTTCCAGCATCTCGCCATCGACATCATCATCCTCGATAATGATGTCGAGCCGGTCTTCCAGCTCGGTCAACAAACCGGCAACCGCCATCGAATCGAGTTCGGGCAAATGACCGAACAGCCCTGATTCCGCGTCCAGCTCCGCCGCGCGTTCGAGCGACAGGCCCAGCACATCCTGCAGCACTTGCCGCAGGATCAATTCGGTGTCGCCGGTGTCTGCGACGGGGACGGGAAGATTGCTTACCATAGTGGGCGGGGGGCTTAGCCAGAGACGGGGCGGCTGACAAGTCGGCGCACCACGGCGCGGGCGATGGCGGGCCAGTTGCCGGGCCAAAGCGGGCGATACATTTCAAGGCGGTAGCGGGGGCGGATATCCTCCATCCAGTCGCGCTTATAGGGATCGTCGCCGGTGCCGAAATCGATGAGCGTAACCTTGTCGCGGTCGATCACCTGCTCGAACAGCGCGGCGCTGAGCGTGGTGCCGGGCGAAAGTGGCTTCGATGCCTCGGTATGCGCGAGCTTGTGGATCCACGCGGTGCCTGCCTCCACCGTCCAGAACTGCGCGGCGACAGGCTCGCCCCCGGCGCGGGCGATAGCGAGCCTCAGCCTGCCGGCCCGGCCTTCGGCTTGCGCAAATTGGCGCAAGAAGGCGGGCGAGCCTTCCTCGGGTTTCCAGCTTTGCGCGTAGACCGCTTCGTAGGCGGCCCAGCTATCGGGATTGAAGTACGTCTCCAGCGTCACCTCCACCTTCTTCGCCTTGCGCTTGAGCGTGGTGCGCAAGGGGCCGGGGCGGGTGACGAAATAGTCGGCAAAGCTGCGGCCATTCACGTGCAGCACGTGGTTCACATCGCATTGCGATCGGAACGCCAGCCAGCCCGCCTTGCGGAAGGCAGCGGCGAGGCGCGTGGTCTCGCCATTCTCGTCGGGCAATTTGGCGAGGGTGATATGCGGCGCCTGACCCGCCAAATCCTCCGCCATTTCGGCCAGGAGCGCGTCGCCATCGGCACCGGCGGAGACAATCGGGCGCAGAGTAAAGTTGTACCAGTTGGCAAGGCCTTCAATGCTGCGTTTCACCCGGTAGAGTGGCAGAACGGCGCGCGCTTCGCCGTGGCGTATGACTGCAATCAGCGGAAACATGTCGCAATGCTCCACCAGACCTTGCCACCATTCGAGCCGGTCAAACGGCGAGGACGCCGCAGGCACGGCGAGCAGCGCGGCGAGCGGGGCATCGCCTTGCACTTCTTTAAGATCATCGTGATAACTGACCGAAATCACCTGCCTGTTTCCGCCTTCCGGAGCCTGAATTTTCGTGTCCACCACGCCCGATCCTGTTCCCCGGCCGCTCGACCACCTCGCTGAGTGCGGAGCGGTTGATGAGCCAGCGCTGATCCTGCGCAAGGAAGCCCTTAGCTGGAAGGACTTAAGAAGCCGTGTCGGCAGGCTGGCGGCATGGCTGGCGCGGCAGGTTCCCGAGCCGGGCGCGCGGGTCGCAACATGGGCAGGGAAGGGGGAGCTAACCTGCCTGATGCCACTCGCAGCAGCGCGCGCGGGGCTGGTGCATGTGCCGATCAATCCGCTGCTCAAGCGGGCGCAGGTTGAGCATATCCTTGCCGATTGTGCAGCACGCCTGCTTGTCGCCAACAAGGGGCGCTTGGACTCGCTGGAAGACGGCGACGTGCCTGCGGATTGCGCAATCGTGGAGGAAGGTGAGCTTTACGCTCTGCTCGACGGCTTTGCCGAAAGCCTGCCTTTGTCGAGCGCCGATCCCGATGCGCTGTGCGCAATCCTTTACACCAGCGGTTCGACCGGACGACCCAAGGGCGTGATGCTCAGCCATGCCAACCTCTGGCTCGGCGCGGTGAGTGTGGCGCATTATCTCGGCATGGCGCGCGATGATGTGACGCTGGCGGTGCTGCCATTGAGTTTTGACTACGGGCAGAACCAGCTGCTTTCGACTTGGTATGCAGGCGGATGCGTCGCCCCGCTCGATTATCTGACGCCGCGCGATGTCACGAAGGCGTGCGCCAAGCATGGCGTCACGACTGTGGCTGCTGTCCCGCCCTTGTGGTTGCAATTGACCGAGCAGGAGTGGCCGCCCGAGGCGGTCGCGGCCATGCGGCGGCTCACCAATAGCGGCGGCGCGCTGAGCGAGGAACTGGTGCGTCATCTCCGCAAGCAATTCCCCGATGCGCGGCTGTTTCCGATGTATGGGCTGACCGAGGCGTTTCGCTCCACCTATCTCGATCCGGCGCTGGTCGACGAATTTCCTACCTCTATGGGCACGGCGATTCCGTTTGCGGAAATTCTGGTGGTCGATAGCGCAGGCGAAATCGCTCCCGAAGGCGAGCTTGTCCATTGCGGGCCATTGGTGGCGCAAGGATATTGGCAGGATGCGGAGCGCACCGCGCAACGGTTCAAACCGGCGCCTTCGGCCTCCCGCTATGGCGGAATGGCGGTCTGGTCGGGCGACAATGTCCGGCGCGCGGTTAATGGCCTGCTTTATTTCGTCGGGCGTGATGACGCGATGATCAAAAGCAGCGGCAACCGCATCAGCCCGCAGGAAATCGAAGACGCGGCGGTTTCAACCGAGATAGTTGATGAGGCGGTGGCTTTCGGTGTCGCCGATGATCGGCTTGGCCATGCCATCCATCTGGTGGTGCGCGGTGCGGGCGATGAAGAGGCCTTGCGCGCTGCCTTGCGTCGCGATCTGCCCAATTTCATGCAGCCGCACGTCATCCGCTGGGTTGATGCCATGCCGCTCAACCCCAATGGCAAGATCGATCGCAGCCAGTTAAAGGCGGAGGCGCAATGAAACCCCTCGGCCCGATCCCTCCGTATTTCGACACGCTGGATGGCGAACTTGCCATTGGCGGGCGCACAGCCTCGGCCTTGGTCAAGGAGGCGGGGGACACGCCGCTGTTCGTCTATTCGCGCGATGCGATTGCGCGGCGGATCGGTGAATTGCGCGCAGCTTTGCCGGATCGGGTGCGGATACATTATGCCATGAAGGCAAACCCTTACGCGCCGTTGCTCGAATTCATCGCCGATCATGTCGACGGGCTGGATATTGCCTCTGGCGGGGAATTGGTGATGGCGCGCGAGGCGGGCTTTCTGCCGCGCGAAATCAGCTTTGCGGGCCCCGGCAAGCGCGACCGCGAACTGCACGCCGCGATCAAGGCGGGGGTGACGATCAACCTCGAATCCGAAGGCGAGGCAGAGCGCGCGCTGGCGACAGGGAAAGTTCTGGGCGTGGCTCCGCGTCTCGCCATTCGCGTTAATCCATCCTTCGAAATGCGCGGTTCGGGCATGAAGATGGGCGGCGGCGCCAAGCCCTTCGGGATTGACGAAGAACGCGTGCCCGCACTGGCGCGGAAACTGGTCGATGCTGGCGCACATTGGCGCGGATTTCATATTTACACCGGCAGCCAAGCGCTTGATGCAGAAGCGATTATCGAGACACAAGCGAATGTGCTGACGCTCGCCTCGCGTCTGGCGAGTGAGGCGGGCGTGGACGTGCCGCATCTCAATATGGGTGGCGGCTTCGGCATTCCCTATTTCGACCGGGACACGCCGCTTGACATCAAGGCGGTGGGCGCAGCGCTTTCAGAGCGGTTCGCCGATCTGCCCCACAATCTGTTGAACACCGACTTCGCCATCGAACTGGGCCGCTACTTGGTGGGCGAGGCCGGCGTGTATCTGTGCCGCATTGTCGACCGGAAGGTCAGCCACGATACGACCTATCTCGTCACCGATGGCGGACTGCACCACCAGCTCGCGGCGTCCGGCAATTTCGGCACCGTTGTCCGGCGCAATTATCCTGCTGCCATTGCGAGCAGATACGCAAGTGCGCCGGAAGAGGTCGTCAATATCGTCGGCTGCCTCTGCACCCCGCTCGACCGGTTGGCCGATCAGGCGCATCTGCCACGCGCCGATGTAGGCGATCTGGTCGCCGTTTTCTGCGCCGGAGCCTATGGCGCATCGGCCAGCCCTTCTGCCTTTCTGGGCCAGGGCGCGGCGAAGGAAATGCTGGTCTAACACCTGCCTCAGACAGCGTCCCAGAGCGGGACAGCACGCGAAAAGTGCCCAGATTCCTTGGTTTGGCCACCCAAGGATAACGCAATGTTCACCCTTTTTGGCGAGAAGCATCCCCGGATCCCAAGGGACGAAATGCGTGCGCGGCGATTAGGCCAGCGTCAGCGGATCGTCCAAGACTGTTCGAGGACGCATTCGATGCGAACGAAAATTTCGGCAAAGACGCTTCTGGCCACCGCCGCCATGGCTATTGCACTGTCCGGCTGCGCTGGTGGCTCTACCGGCAACTCGCTGGCACCCGCGCGGCTTACCCCGCTGCAGGAGGGGCCGAGCGAGGATTACGTCATCGGGCCGCTCGACAAGCTGACCATTCACGTATGGCGCAATGACGAGTTGGGTGCCGAGGTGCAGGTGCGCCCCGATGGCCGCATCACCACGCCACTGGTTTCGGATATGCCCGCCGTCGGCAAGACCCCGACCATGCTGGCCGAGGATATCCGCCTGCAGCTTTCGCAATATATCGAAGATCCGATTGTCACGGTGATCGTCACCGAATTTGCCGGCGCGATTAACCAGCAGGTGCGCATTGTCGGCGCAACGGCACAGCCTGCGTCGCTGAACTATCGCGCCAATATGACTTTGCTCGATGCGATGATCGCGGTTGGCGGCCTGTCCGAATATGCCGCTGGCAACCGTGCCCGCCTGATCCGCACTGACCGCGAGACGGGCGAGCAGACCGAATATGATCTCCGCCTCAACGATCTGCTCCGCCGCGGCGATAGCGATGCCAATGTTCTGCTGCAGCCGGGTGATGTGATCATCATTCCGGAAAGTTTCTTCTGAGGGAGTTGGGGGCTTGAACCAGATCCTCGAAGAACTGCGCGCCGGCCTCTGGGCCGTTTGGAACCGCCGCTGGATGGCGCTCGCCATCGCATGGGGCGTGTGTCTGCTCGGCTGGTTGGCGGTATCGCTGATGCCGAATACCTACGAATCGGAAGCGAAAATCTTCGTCCAGGTGGACGACGCGCTGGCCGAACAGATCGGCGTCGGCGCGAATGCCCGCGAACGGCAGATCGACCGCATCCGCCAGACCTTGGTGAGCGCGCAGAATCTCGAAACCATTATCCGTTCGACGCGGATCGGCGACTCGGTGTCGACCCCGGTACAAATGGAAGCCGCGCGGGCAGGGCTGGCCAAGAACATCTCGGTCGTCAGCGAAGGCGAGAATATCTTCGAGATCACCGCGCAGAGCGGTCGTGGCAATTTGTCCGATTCCGAAAATGCCGAATTGGCGCAGACCATTGCGCAGAGGATGATCGATATCTTCCGCGAGCAGAATCTCGGCGGGGCGCGTGGCGAAATGGAGGAATCGATCGAATTCCTCAACCGTCAGCTTGCTGAACGCGAGGAAGAACTGGCTGCGGCAGAAGAGCGCCGCCTCGCTTTCGAATCGGCGAACCCCGAATTGATTGGCGGCGCGGAAGCGATTGCCACGCAGATGGCCTCGACCCGCGCGGAATTGCGCAGTGTGGAGGCTGATTTGGCAGCGGCTCAGGCCTCGCTCGCATCCTTGCAGGGCCAGCTTGCCAGCACCCCGCGCACGATCAATGTCGGCGGCGGTGGCGCCAGCGCGCCCACGGCGCTGATGCAGGCCGAGGGCCAGTTGGCGGCTTTGCGCGCACGCGGACTCACCGATTCGCACCCCGATATTATCGCGGCCGAGCGCACCGTCGCCAGCCTGCGCGAACGCTCGGCCGGTTCCGGTGGCGGCGGCGGCGGGGGCGGTATCCCCAATCCGGCCTACAGCTCGCTCCAAGCATCGATGGGCGAACGCCAGTCGAACGTGATGTCGCTGCAATCGCGCGCCGCTGCCTTGCGGGCCGAAATCGCCTCGATTAACGCCAGCGCCGCGCGCGAACCGGGTGCCGCTGCCGAAGCGCAACGTATCAGCCGCGATTACGAAGTGCTGCGCGAACAGTATGACGAACTGCTCGAAGATCGCGAGGAACTGCGCCTGAGCGACCAGCTCGCCAGCCAGAACAACGCGCTGCAATTCGAAGTGATCGATCCGCCGACAACGCCGCGCGCGCCGTCGGCGCCGAACCGTCCGCTGCTTTTGCTCGGCGTGCTGATTGCTGGCCTGGGAGCGGGCGCGGGCACGGCCTATGCGCTCAGCAAGCTCGGCTCGACTTTTGCGACCGCCAGCCAGCTCGAACGCACCTTCGGTCTGCCGGTGATCGGCACGATTACGCACACCTTCACCGAAGCGGGCCGCGATCTGCGCCGCAAGCGGTTCAAATATTTCGCTGCCGGATTGGGCGGGCTGGGCGTGCTCTGCATCGTGCTGGTCGGCGTCGAATTCGTCCAGCGCAGCAATGTGGCGTGAGGAGAGGGATATGACAGAACACCGCAAAATCCCCACGCCCGGCAAATCGCTGTTCGAACGGGCGGAAAATTTCTTCGGGCTGGGCGGGGATTTCCATCCCGCGCCGGTGCCCAAGACGCTCGCCAATCCGGTCAACCGCCGCAAGCCCAAGCGCGAGCCTGAGGCCGCCCGCGAGGTATCGCTGGGTGAGGCGCTTGCCGGGCGGATGCCGCCACGGGTACTGGCAGCAGCACCGGTTGCGGCGGCTGTGCCTGTTGCTGCGCCCGCACCGCCCCCCGAGCCGGAACCGGTGTATGAGGATGTGACTTTCCCCGCGAAGGTCCACCAGATCGACCGCGAGGCGCTGGCCACTTACGGGCTGATCCAGCCCGATGTGCAGGCCACGATGTTGCTCGAAGAATTCCGCATTGTGAAGCGGCAGGTGCTGCAATCGGTGCGCAAGGCGCGCGAGTCGGGCTCGGGCCAACTCGCCCAGCGCGTGCTGGTCTGCTCGCCGCATCCCAACGAGGGGAAGAGCTATTGCGCGGTCAATCTGGCGCTGGCGCTGGCGGCGGAGAAGGACAGCGAAGTGCTGCTGGTCGATGCCGATTTCGCCAAGCCTTCGGTGCTGTCCATGCTCGGCCTGCCGCGCGGCCCCGGCTTTATGGACGCGCTGGCGCGCCAAGACCTCAAGGTGGAAGACTGCGTGATGACGACCGATGTGGCGGGGCTCTTTGTCCTGCCTGCGGGCAATCACACGACGTCGGACAGCGAATATCTGGCGAGCGAACGCACCGGCGAAGTGCTCGACCGGCTGACCCGTGCAGCGCCCAATCGCATCGTTATTTTCGACAGCTCGCCCGCGCTTGCGGCCTCGCCCGCAGCCGAGCTGGCCAACCATGTCGGTCAGGCGATTGTCGTCGCCCGTGCCGACCGTACGGGACAGAGCGCGCTGGAAGACGCACTGACGCTGCTTTCGGCCTGTCCCGATCTCAAGCTGCTTCTCAATGCAGCGCATTTCAGCCCCAGCGGTCGCCGCTTTGGCGCCTATTACGGGCAGGAGGCATGATCCCATGCGTATGACACTCACCACATTGCTGGCCATGGCGCTGGTGCCGGTTTCGGCCCAGGCGCAGGAACGCGATCCCGGCGGAGAGGGCGGCGAAGAATACCGCTCGGCCACGCGCGGGGTGGAAATCGCGCCCTATATCGAGGCCGCGCAGGTTGTGACCGCCGAGCTTTCGCCGGGCGACGACATCGTTACCTACACCCGCGTTGCTGCGGGCGTGGATGCCGGACTGACCGGTCGCAATTCGCAGGCAGCCGTCTCGCTGCGTTACGAGCGGCGCATCGGTTATGACGATACGGTTCCCGATACCGACACTTTCTCCGGCATTGCGCGCGCGTCGCTCGCCATGACTGGCCCCGATGCCACATTCGAAGTCGGCGGGCTCGCCTCGCGCACCCGCGTCGAATCGAATGGTGGCACGAGCAGCGGCAATTTCGGCATCGACGATGATGCGACCAGCCAGCTTTACTCGGTGTTCGCCGGCCCCGCTGTGCGCGCACAGATCGGCCAGGCCGAAGTCACCGGCGCTTACCGCATCGGCTATACACGGGTGGAAGCGACCGACGCCATCGTCATCGATCCCGCCACCGGCCCGGCGGATATTTTTGACGAAGCAATCACGCACAATCTCGGCGTGCGGGCAGGCTTTGCCCCCGATACCGTGCTGCCCGTGGGTGTGGGCGTTGGCGCTGGCTGGAACCGGCAGGACGTCTCCAACCTCGATCAGCGTATCGATGACCGCTATGCGCGTGCCGACATTACGATCCCCGTCACCCCCAGCCTCGCGCTGATCGGCGGCGTCGGGTATGAGCAGGTCGAAGTCTCTAGCCGCGATGCGGTGCGCGATGTGAATGGCGATCCGGTGATTGGCCCCGATGGCCGCTTTGTCACCGACGACAGTGCACCGCGTCAACTGGCTTACGAAACCGAAGGCTTGATCTGGGATGCTGGCGTGATGTGGCGTCCGAGCCGCCGCACGCAATTGCAGGCGCAGGTTGGCCGCCGTTATGGCTCAACCACCTATTACGGTTCCTTCAGCTACACGCCGAACCAGAATTCGCAGTTTGGCATCAGCGTTTATGACGGGATCAACAGCTTCGGCGGCCAGGTCGGCGATGCGCTGAACGATCTCGGCACCGATTTCGAGGCCTTCCGCAATCCGGTGACGGGTGATCTGGGCGGCTGCGTGGTCGGCTCTGCCGATGGCGATGGCTGCGCACTCGCACGGCTCGGCTCGCTGCGTTCGGCCGTGTTCCGCAGCCGCGGTGTTGCGGTCAGCTACGGCGGAGGCGCGGGTCGCACGTCCTACGGGCTGGGCGCCGGGTATGACCGTCGCAGCTTCATCGGGGCCGAAAACACCGTTCTTGCTGCCATCGACGGCGTGATTGACGAGAATTATTACCTCGCCGGTTATGTCGGGCGCCAGCTTGATCGCCAGTCGCAGGTCAATGTCGGCGGCACAGTCAATCGCTTTGAAAGCGGGTTCGGCGGCTCGGTCGATGGCTGGGGCTACAGCGTCAGCGCTGCCTATGATCGCCAGATCATCGAAGGGCTGGGTGCAACCGCCGCCGTGGGCGTCGATGGCATCAACCGCGATGACGATACCAATTTCTCGAACGCATCGGCCCTGTTCGGCCTGCGCTACACCTTCCGATAGGTCCAAGGGAGACCGCACTCATGTTCGATAATTTCTACGGCCTTTCCGGCAAGCCTTTCCAGCTGACGCCCGATCCGGAATTCTATTTCCGTTCGATCACGCACCGCAAGGCGCTGTCCTATCTCGGCTACGGCCTCGCGCAGGGTGAAGGATTCATCGTCATCACCGGCGAGATCGGCTCGGGTAAGTCGACGTTGGTCGCGCATATGATGGAAAGCCTCGACACCAATGCGGTGACGGTGGCGCAGATCGTGACGAGCAAGCTCAACGAGGACGAGATCGTCCATGTGGTTGCTGCGTCGATGGGGCTGGATGTCGAAGGGCACGACAAGGCCACCGCGCTGACCGAGATCGAGAATTTCCTGCACGATGAAGCCCGCTCGGGCCGCCGCGTGCTGCTGGTGATCGACGAATCGCAGAACCTCTCGGTTCCGGCGCTCGAAGAGCTGCGGATGTTCTCCAACTTCCAGCTGGGCAACCACCCGCTGATGCAGACGCTGCTGCTCGGCCAGCCCGAGTTCCGCACGACCTTGCAGAATGATGCGAACCTCGAGCAGCTGCGCCAGCGCGTGATCGCGGCGCATCACCTCGAACCGATGCAGAAGAGCGAGATCGAGCCTTACATCATCCACCGCCTCGAAAAGGTGGGTTGGAACGGCAATCCGGCTTTCGACCAGCGCGTCTATGCCGAATTGTTCGAGGCATCGGGCGGCATTCCGCGCCGGGTCAACCAGATCGCCAACCGCCTTCTGTTGCTGGGCGCGGTGGAAGAGCGCAACCGCATTGATGCTTCGATGTTGCAGTCGGTGCTCCGCGAAATGGAGGCCGAGCGCGCTTTCCCCGCCGCTGCACCGTCTGCCCTGAAGCAGAAGGAACCCGAATTCGAGCCGGTGAAGGCCATGCCCACCGTCCCGCGGGTTGATATGCAGCAATTCGAAGCCGCGCTCGCCGAACGCGATGCGCAGATCGCCGAATTGCAGCAGGCTATTGTCGAGATTTCCAACCAGACCGATGCCGCTGTCAGCAGCGCGGTTGCGCCGGAAATCGAACTGATGCGCGAACAGGTCGCCCGGATCGAAGCACGGTGCTTTGAACAGGAACGTTCGATCCGCCAGACGCTAACCATGCTGATCGAATGGATCGAAAGTGAAATGGATTCGAGCAAGGCGGCTTAGCAGGAGGCGAGTGCGGTGAACGCCATCGCTTTCAAGACTGAACAGGATGTACAGTCGCGCATCGTCAACGGGCTTTCCGTCGATGTCGAGGACTGGTTCCAGGTCGGCGCGTTCGAGGATGTGATCGAGCGCGACAGCTGGGGCACGCTGGATGACCGTGTGGAACGCAATGTCCACGCGATCCTCGACCTGTTTGATGAAGCCAATGCCAGCGCGACCTTCTTCACGCTGGGCTGGGTCGCGGCGCGGCACGGCCCGTTGCTGCGCGAGATTGCGAAGCGCGGCCATGAAGTGGCCAGCCATGGGTGGGATCACGAGCGGGTGTTCCGCATGGATCGCACCAGCTTCGCCAAGGATATCGAGAAGACACGCAAGACCATAGAGGATTGCTGCGGCAAGCGCGTGATCGGCTATCGCGCGCCCAGCTTCTCTATCGATCACCGCACGCCTTGGGCCTTCGCCGAACTGGCAGAGCAGGGCTATCTCTATTCGAGCAGCGTCGCGCCAGTGGCGCATGACCATTACGGTTGGGCCGAAGCCCCGCGTTTCGCCTTCAATCCGATCCCGTGGCACAGCCTGATCGAGCTTCCGGTGACCACCGCCGTGTTTCGCGGCAAGCGACTGGCAGCAGGAGGTGGCGGGTTCTTCCGCGTGCTGCCCTATGCCTTCAGCCGCTGGGCGATCCGGCAGGTAAACCGGCAGGAAGAGCGCCCGGCGATCTTCTATTTCCACCCGTGGGAAATCGATCCCGGCCAACCGCGCGTTGCCGGTGCGCCGCTGCGCTCGCGCCTGCGGCACTATACCAACCTTGACAGGATGTCGGACAAGCTCGGCCAGCTGATCAAGGAATTTGCCTGGGGCCGGATCGATCTGATCGCGCATCGGGAAAGCGCGCGCATCGCTGCCGAAAAGGCCGAGCGCAGCAAGCTGGGCATATGAACGCGCCGTTCGCCTTGACCCGCGAAACCGTCCGCATCGCCGAACTGCGCCAGCCTGATGAGGCGACGCGGATTGACGGCTTTGTGGCAGAGACGCACGGCTCAGTGTTTCATCGCCCGGCCTGGCTTCTGGCGGTCGAGGCTGGCACCGGTAACCGCGCGCGCGGACTGCTGGCGGAGAAGGGCGGAGCAATCACCGGATGGCTTCCGCTGACCGAAGTGCATTCACCAATCTTTGGCCGCGTCCTCGCATCGAGCGGCTTTGCCGTGGAGGGCGGCGTGTTGGCCGATGATCCGGCGACCGCTAGGCTGCTCTGTGCTGCGGCAACCGAATATGCGCAGCGTCTCTCCTGCCCCACAATTGAGCTGCGCGGGGGCATGGTGGGCGAGGGGTGGGATGTGACCACCGACAGCCATTGCGGCTTCATCGCTCCGCTGGCGCCGGATGACGAAGCGCAATTGCTCGCCATTCCGCGGAAACAACGCGCCGAAGTGCGCCGTTCGCTCACTTTCGACCTCGAAATCAGTGTCGGGCGTGACGCTGCGGAGCGCGCCGCGCATTATGCCGTCTACGCCGAAAGCGTCCGCAATCTCGGCACACCGGTCTTCCCGCGCGGCCTGTTCGATGCGGTGTTGGAACGGCTCGACGCCGATATCCTCACCGTGCACCATCAAGGCGAGGCGGTGGCGAGCGTCTTGTCGCTTTACCACGACGGAGCGGTGATGCCCTATTGGGGCGGGGGCACGTGGAACGCCCGTGCGCTTCGCGCCAATGACCGGATGTATTACGCGCTGATGCTGCACGCCCGGGCGCGCGGCTGTGACCGGTTCGATTTCGGACGCAGCAAGACCAATAGCGGGGCCTACGCCTTCAAGAAGAACTGGGGCTTTACGCCCGAACCGCTGAGCTATGCGAGCTGGACAGCGCCCGGCCATGCCAAGCGCGATGCCGATCCGACGAGCGCGCGGCACCAGTCGCGCATCGCGCTGTGGAAGAAGCTCCCGTTGCCGATCGCCAACCGGGTCGGCCCGCTGATCGCCCGTGGGCTGGGTTGAGGAGGCACGGGTGAGCGGTGAGATCCTCTTCCTGGCGCATCGCCTGCCGTTTCCGCCCGATCGCGGCGACAAGATCCGTTCGCACCATGTGCTGAAAGCGCTGGCGGCGATTGCGCCCGTCCATGTCGGCTGCCTTGCCGAGGATGCGAGTGATTTCACCCATGAACATGAACTGGCTGCGCTTGCCGCCAGCCATGCGATGCCGCGTCGGTCAAAACCCGTCAGCCTTGCCGGAGTAGAGGCATTGATCCGGCGCGAGCCCGTCAGCCTTGCCGCGTTCCGCTCGCAAGCCCTGCATGACTGGGTGCGCAAGACGATGGCAGAGCGCAATATCAGCGCAATCTACGTCTTCTCCGGCCAGATGGGGCAATATGTTCCGGCGGAATGGAGGGGCCGCTTGATCGTCGATCTGGTCGATGTCGATAGCGCCAAATTCGAAGCCTATGCGCTGGATCGCAGCGGCCCGCGCGGTTGGATCGACGCGCGCGAGGGGCGCTTACTGCGCGGTGTCGAGGAGGCTCTGGCCGCCCATGCCGACGCCACCTTGCTGGTGAGCGAAGCCGAAGCCGGATTGCTGCGCGAACGCACGACCCGCGCCCGCGATATCCGCGCCTTGGGCAATGGTATTGATTGCGACTTCTTTGACCCCGCAGCGACCCGACCGCATCCTGATCTGGCGAGCGGAGGGCCGCATTTCGTCTTCACCGGCCAGATGGATTACGCGCCCAATATCGCGGCGGTTGCGCGCTTTGCCCAAGGCATTCTCCCGCGCATCCGCAAGGCACATCCGCTGGCGGAGTTCCATATCGTCGGCCGCGCGCCGACGGCCGAGGTGTCGAGGCTTGGCGAGCGGGACGGTGTCACCGTGTGGGGCGCGGTGCCCGATGTGCGACCGTTTCTCGCCGCCGCCACCATCGTCACCGCGCCGCTGACCATTGCGCGCGGTGTGCAGAACAAGGTGCTCGAAGCCATGGCCATGGCGCGCTGCGTGCTGGTCAGCCCAGAAGCGGCGACTGGCATTGATGCCAAGCACGGCGCGCAATTCGTCATCGGCGACACTGATCACGCCTTGGCAACACACGCGCTGCACTTGCTCGACCGGCCCGCCGAACGCGAGGCCATCGGCGCGGCGGCGCGCAGTTTCGTGCAGAGCCAGATGAGCTGGCCTGCGATGCTGGCCGATTTGCCCGCGCTGATGGGCTTTCCGACGGGAGCTGCGCGCGATGCGGCTTGATGCGATCCAGCCCCGCCGCGCGCTTGCCGCAGAGATGATCGTGCCGCAATGGCGCTTGCCATTGATCCGGCTCGCGCTGGCTTGGGCCGTGCTGTTCGCCCTCTTCGCCTCCGACTACGCGGAAATGGTGATGCAGTGGTGGGACAGTTCGACCTACAACCACATCCTGCTCGTGCCCGCGATCCTCGTCTGGCTCGTGTGGCAACGCGCAGGAGAGCTGGCCAAGCTGGCGCCTGCCAGCTGGTGGCCGGGGCTCGTTCCTCTGGCAGGCGCGCTGTTCGTCTGGCTCTTGGGAGATATCTCCGGCACCGCGACCGCGAGCCATCTGGGCCTTGTCCTCGCCCTGCAATCGCTGGTGCTGACGATGCTCGGCCCGCGCGTGTCCTGGGCGCTGTTCTTCCCGCTCGCATATGGCCTGTTCCTCGTTCCCATCGGCGACGAGCTGGTGCCAGCATTGCAGATGATAACCGCCGACATCACCATTGCACTCACCATGGCCAGCGGCATTCCGGCGCATATCGAAGGCGTTTTCATCGATACGCCTGCGGGCCTGTTCGAAGTCGCCGAGGCGTGTTCGGGGGTCAAATTCCTGATCGCCATGATCGCGCTGGGTACGCTGGTTTCGCACGTGCTGTTCCAATCATGGTGGCGGCGCATCGGCTTTATGGCGCTGGCGATTGCCTTGCCGATCCTAGCCAACGGCGTTCGCGCGTGGGGCACGATCTACATCGCACAATCGCAAGGCATCGCCTTTGCCGCTGGTTTTGACCACATCTTCTACGGCTGGTTCTTCTTTGCGCTGGTGATGGGCCTGCTGCTGGCGATTGGCTGGAAGTTCTTTGATCGCACAGTGGATGATGCTTTCATCGACGCAGACAACATCGCCGCCCTGCCATTCTTTAGCCCGCTCGAACGGTGGAACGGCAAGGGCTGGGCGGTGTTCGCTGCCAGCATTGCGATCACCTTGGCCGCGCTGGTCTGGGCTGCGCAAAGCCGCGCGTTGGAGGCCGAGATTGCCGACACGCTGGCGCTCCCCGAAGTGCCCGGCTGGACGCAGGTTGCCGAGGCCAACAGCTATCCCTGGGCACCCTTGGCCGGCGGAGCAGACCGGGTTCTGCGCGGCAGCTACCGCGACGCGGACGGCCGCACTGTCGATGTGGTCTTTGCTCTCTACGCCGCACAGGGCGATGGGCGCGAGGCGGGGGCGTTCGGGCAGGGCGCGTTGCCGCCCGACACGGACTGGCGCTGGCAATCGGCCACACTTTCGGCAGACGGCGTTCCGGGCCAGCGCATCCAGGCCATGGCTACGCAGCGCCGCACGGCAGAGACATGGTTCCGCAAGGGCGACTGGACGGGCACCAGCGGCTTTCAGCTCAAGCTGCGCACCATGCAGGATCGTCTGTTCCTCACCGCCCGCCCCACCGCCATGCTCATCCTCTCCGCCGAGGAAGACCACGGTGTCGACGGAGTGCAGGCCGTCGCCGATTTCCGCGCATCCACCAGCGATCTTGGCGAATGGATAGACCGCGCCGGATCGATTGAGTAACGGCAGGCTCCATGTGCGGGATCGCAGGCCTTTTTCACACCGGAACGATCAAGCCGGTTGACCCTTCTCGGGTGGAGCGGATGTGCGACGCCATCGCGCATCGCGGCCCCGATGGCTCGGGCGTATGGACGGCTCCGGGCGTGGGACTGGGGCACCGCCGCCTGTCGATCATCGACCTTGCAGGATCGCCGCAGCCGATGGTTTCGGCAGACGAGCGGGCGGTGATCGTCTTCAATGGCGAGATCTACAATTTCCGCGAATTGCGCCGCGAGCTCGAAGGGTTTGGCGCGCGCTTCCGCACAGAGGGCGACACCGAAGTCATCCTTGCCGCATACCAGCAATGGGGCGAGGATTGCCCCGCGCATCTCAACGGGATGTTCGCCTTCGCCATATATGACCGGGCCGAGCGCACGCTGTTTCTGGCCCGTGACCGGCTTGGCGTGAAGCCGCTTTTCTACACGCAGCTATCCGATGGCGCGCTGGCCTTCGCGTCCGAATTGAAGGGCCTGCTCGCCCATCCGCTGCTGCGGCGCGAGGTCGATCCGCTGGCGGTCGAGGATTACATGACCTGGGGTTACGTCCCCGATCATCGTTCGATTCTGAAAGGCGTGCACAAGCTGCCTGCAGGCCATACGCTGCTGCTGAAGCATGACGCGCCGCCGCCGCGCCGGCGCGAATATTGGGATATCAGCTTCGAACGCCGCCACACCGCCAATCCGCGCGATCTGGAAGCCGAGCTGCTGCATCATCTGAAAGTGGCGGTGGAAAGCCGGATGGTGTCCGACGTGCCGCTAGGTGCCTTCCTTTCGGGAGGCGTCGATAGCTCGACCGTCGTTGCATTCATGGCCGAGGCGGGGAAGGGCAAGGTGCGCACCTGCTCGATCGGCTTCGATGTCGCCAGCGTTGACGAGACATCCTATGCCGAGCAAATCGCCGCGCTTTTCGGCACCGACCACACTTCGCGGCGGGTGAGCGCCGACCAGTTCGATGCCATCGACACCATCGCCGCGATGTTCGATGAACCCTTTGCCGATGCCTCCGCCTTGCCGACATGGCGGGTGTGCCAATTGGCGCGCGAAAGCGTGACGGTAGCCTTGTCAGGTGACGGAGCGGACGAGGCTTTTGCCGGATACCGCAGGCAAGTGTTCCATGCCCATGAAGCGCGCATTCGCGGGCTGATCCCCGGTGGCGTCCGGCGCAGCGTGCTGGGGCCGCTGGGCGATGCTTTCCCCAAGCTCGACTGGGCACCGCGCCCGCTGCGTGCCAAGGCCACCTTGCAATCGCTCGCCGGATCAGGTGCAGAGGGCTATGCGCGCGCACTGGCGGTGACGCCGGGGGATCTGCGCCATAGCCTCTACAGCGGCAGCTTCGCGCAGCAGCTGGGCGGATATGCCGGGGAGGCCGCGCTGCACGATTTGATGTCGAAGGCGCCGGTGCAATCGGGCCTTGATGCCGCGCAATATGCCGATCTCAAATTCTGGCTGCCGGGCGATATCCTGACCAAGGTCGACCGCACCAGCATGGCTGTCAGCCTTGAAGCGCGCGAGCCTTTGCTCGATCACCGTCTGGTCGAATTCGCCGCCGCTCTGCCCGATAATCTTCGCGTACGCGGCAAGCAAGGCAAGTGGGTGCTGAAGAAGGCGATGGAGCGGTATCTGCCGCAAGACATCCTCTATCGCCCCAAGCAAGGCTTTGTGACGCCTATTGCCGAATGGTTCCGCGGACCGCTGGAGAGCAAGGCGCGCGGTATCTCGCAAAGCGCAGTGCTGGCGCGCACCGGTTGGTTCGACAATGCCAAGCTGGCCGCGATTGCGGAGACGCATATCTCCGGCCGCTCGGATCATGGCCGATTGCTCTGGCAATTGGTGATGCTCGACCGTTCGCTGGCGCAGCTCGGGATCAGCTAGCCCGCTTTGCCGTGGCCGCGCGCCATGTAGTCGGCGCTTTGCATTTCCTTGAGGCGGCTGACCGTACGGTCAAATTCGAACGCGCCGTCGCCTTTGGTATATAGCGCTTCGGGCACGGCGGCGGCGGTGACGAACAGCTTCACGTTGTTCTCGTACAGCGCGTCGATCAGCTTGGTGAAGCGGATCGCTTCGTTGCGGTTTTCCGGCCCCATCTGCGGGATGCCGACCACGATCACCGTGTGATACGTGCGGGCGATGGCGAGATAATCCGCCGCGCCGCGATCTTCCATGCACAGCCGTTTGAAGCTGAACACGGCGACGCCTTTGAGGCTTTTGGGAACGTGCAATGTCCGCCCGCCGCCCAGCGCCAGCTCACCGGTGGGAACGTTGGCGGCATCTTCGGGTGCATAGTCGGTCAGGCGGAAGAAGGCTTCGCGCACCTGCGCGGTGGCGGCATCGCCCATGGGGGCGTGCCAGGTTTTGAGGTCTCCCAACCGGTCGAGACGGTAATCGGTCGGGCCGTTGAGCGGCACCACGTCCAGCTCGGCCAGAATCAGATCGATGAAGGGGGTGAAGAGCGAGCGGTTGATCCCGTCCTTGTAGAGGTCTTGCGGCGGGCGGTTGCTGGTCGTCACCACCGTTATCCCTTCATCCACGATCAGCGCGGTGAACAGGCGCGCCATGATCGCCGCATCGGCGGTGTTGGTGACGACCATCTCGTCAAAGGCAAGGCAGCGCACATCGCGGGCAATCCGCCGGGCCACCCGGCCGATGGCACCCTCGTGCTTTCCCCGCCGCTCCTTGTGCAGCAGCACATCGACTTCGAGCATGAATTCGTGGAAGTGGACGCGGCGCTTTTGCTCAATCTGCAATGCGCTGACGAACAGGTCCATCAGCATCGATTTACCGCGCCCGACACCGCCCCACATATACACGCCGCGCGGCTTCTGGGGCTTGCGGTTGAACAGCTGGGCGAGCAGCCCGCCGGGGGCGTCCGCCTCCAGCTCCTTCGCCAACCGGCCGAGCCGTTCGGCAGCGCGGCGTTGATCGGGGTCGGGCTGTAACTCGCCCGCCGCGATCAGTTTTTCGTAACGGGCAAGCACCGGACTTAGATGGCGCGCTCGGCCTGCATCTTCTTGATCTCGGCAATGGCGCGCGCGGGGCTGAGGCCCTTGGGGCAGACATTGGCGCAGTTCATGATGGTGTGGCAGCGATAGAGGCGGAAGGGGTCTTCCAGATCGTCGAGCCGTTCGCCCGTCATCTCGTCACGGCTGTCCGCCAGCCAGCGATACGCCTGCAGCAGGATCGCCGGACCGAGGAACTTGTCGCTGTTCCACCAATAGGACGGGCAGGCGGTGGAGCAGCAGGCGCACAGGATGCACTCGTAAAGCCCGTCCAGCTTCTCGCGATCTTGCGGCGATTGCAGGCGTTCCTTGCCCGAAGGCGTCGTCGAAACCGTCTGCAACCACGGGCGGATGCTGGCATATTGCGCGTAAAAATGGGTGAAGTCCGGCACCAGGTCCTTGATCACTTCCATATGCGGCAGCGGGGTGATGCGAATATCGCCCGACACATCCTCGATCGCGGTGGTGCAGGCGAGGCCGTTCTTGCCGTTCATGTTCATCGCGCAGGAACCGCAGATCCCTTCGCGGCAGGAGCGGCGGAAGGTCAGCGTCGGGTCAATCTCGTTCTTGATCTTGAACAGCGCGTCCAGAACCATCGGCCCGCAATCGTCCAGATCGACTTCGAACGTGTCGTATTTCGGGTTCGCCCCGCTATCGGGATCGTAGCGGTAGATGCGGAAGGTCTTCTTCCGGTTGGCACCTTCGGCCTTGTGGACCGCGCCCTTGCTGTTGATCTTCGAATTCTTGGGGAGAGTGAAAGTGGCCATGTCGATCCCGTGGGTTTCAGCTTGCCTCCCATTTAGCCGATGCTTGGCCAAGGGCAAGGCAGACCTTTGGCTGAACCACGGTTTTCCGCGCCTTGCTGCGGCAAATCCAACGAACCTGTTACACCTGTTACACAGTCCTGGGGCAAAAACGCCCGCCTGCTTTGCAGCGATGCAAGTACAGCAGGTTGGAGAGGTTAGCATGCGCATGGCAGCGGCGTAGAACGCAGCGTCAGATGTAGGAAAGGCAGCACTTCATGCGGTGGAAACGCGCGGCGATTTTCGGAGCGAGCGGCGGGATCGGTGAGGCATTGGCAACCGCCTTGGCTGGCGGGGGCACGCAGGTGCTTGCCGGTTCGCGCAGCGGAGCCATCCCGGAGGGAGCGGGGATCACATCCTTTGCTTTCGATCTGACCGACGAAGCAAGCATAGCGGCTGCGGCTGCGCAAATGCGCGCCACGCCGCCCGATCTGGTGATCGTTGCCAGCGGCGTGCTTACACTTCCCGACGGAACGGGGCCGGAGCGCAGTTACCGGCACCTTGAGGCCGCTGCGATGGCAGAGATACTGGCGCTGAACACCATCGGCCCGGCGCTGATCGCCAAGCACATATTGCCGCTGTTTCAGCGCGATGCGCCTGCCACTTTCGCCGCGCTTTCTGCCCGCGTGGGGTCGATTGGCGACAACCGCATCGGCGGCTGGCATTCCTACCGCGCGAGCAAGGCGGCGCTCAATATGTTGCTCCGCAACTTTGCCATCGAGATGGCGCGCACGCATAAACAGGCGCGGATCGTGGGGCTGCATCCGGGCACGGTGGACACCGCCTTGTCCGGGCCGTTCCAGAAGAATTTGCCCGACGGCCAGCTGACCTCTCCGGCGCAATCGGCGCAGCATCTGCTGGATGTTCTTGCCAACCTGACGCCAGCGGATAGCGGCGGCGTGTTCGACTGGAAGGGCGCGCGGATCGAGCCTTAATTCCACATACCCGCACGCAACAAAAAGGCCCCCGCACATTTGCTGTGCGAGGGCCTTTTTGTTTGCCGCTGTTGCGGATTATTGCCCGAAAGTGCGCTGCCACCAACCGCGACGGGCACCGCCTTCGCCTTCTTCGCCTTCTTCGGCTGCTTCATCGGCATCAGCCGCAGGCGTCTCGGACGTCGCTGCCTCGGGTGCATCTTCCACCTTTTTGGCGCGCGAGCGGCGCTTGGGCTTGGGAGCCTCTTCCGCCGGAGTTTCCTCGGTGGCAGGCGCTTCCACCACCGGCGCGTCTTCGCTGGCCTTCTTGGCGCGCGAGCGACGCTTCGGCTTGGGCTTCTCTTCCGTAGCTTCTTCGGCAGCTTCGGCCGCAGGCGCTTGCTCCTCTGCGGGTGCTTCCTCGACCGGCTTCTTGGCGCGCGAGCGACGCTTGGGCTTCGGTGCGGCTTCTTCCGCCGGAGCTTCGACTTCGCCCTCAGCCTCAGCCTCTACTGCTTCGACCGCCGGAATTTGCTCTTCGGTGTCGAACGCATCATCTGCCGGTCGGCGCGACTTGTTCCGCCCGCGACCACCGCGACTGCGGCGGCGTTTGGGCTTGGTTTCGCCGTCTTCCGCTTCACCCGAAGCATCGTCCGAACCATCTCCTGACGCATCGTCGCCAGAGTTTTCCTCGCCTTCGGACTCTTCGCCGTTCTCGTCACGGCCCGTTCCCTTGTTGCGACCACGACCGCCCCGGCGACGGCGGCGGCGCTTCTTGCGCTGGCCGCCATCGTCGTCACTGTCATTGTCGCGGTCGGCACGGGTTTCGGTGTCGTCATCCTCGTCCGTATCGTCCTCGTGATCCTCGAAATCCGCGCCATCATCTTCATCGATGATCGGTTCGAAGCGGGGAGCTTCCTTGGGCTTCGGGCCGGTGGAGGTTACGCGCATCTTCGCGCCTTCGTCCTCGCCTTCGGGGAGGACTTCGACGGAGACGTTATAGCGGCTTTCGATTTCCGCCAGGTCGGCACGCTTGGCGTTGAGCAGATATACCGCCGCCTCGGTCGAAGCATAAAGCGAGATCGTGCTGCCTTTGCCCTTCGCCGCTTCGTCCTCGATCAGGCGCAGCGCGGACAGGCCGGCGCTCGAAGCGGTGCGGACAAGGCCCGTCCCGTCGCAATGCGGACATTCGCGGGTGGAGGCTTCGAGCACGCCGGTGCGCAGGCGCTGGCGGCTCATTTCCATCAGGCCGAAGCTGGAAATACGGCCCACCTGGATTCGCGCACGGTCGTTCTTGAGCGAATCCTTCATGCAGCGTTCGACTTTGCGGATATTGGAGCTGTGATCCATATCGATGAAGTCGATCACCACCAGACCGGCCATGTCGCGCAGGCGCAATTGCCGCGCAATTTCCTTGGCCGCTTCCAGATTGGTGTGCAGCGCGGTCGCTTCGATGCCGTGTTCCTTGGTGGAACGGCCCGAGTTGATGTCGATACTGACCAGTGCCTCGGTCGGGTTGATGACCAGATAGCCACCCGATTTCAGCTGCACGACTGGTTCGTACATCGCCGAAAGTTCGTCTTCTGCACCGTATCGCTGGAACAGCGGCACAGGATCAGAATAGGCCTTCACCCGCCGCGCGTGGCTGGGCATCAGCAGCTTCATGAAGGCCTTGGCGGATTTGTAGCCGCCTTCGCCTTCAACGATCACTTCCTCGATCTCGCGATTGTAGATGTCGCGGATGGCGCGCTTGATGAGGTCCGAATCCGAATGGATCAGGCTCGGCGCGCTGGAGGCCATGGTGCGTTCGCGGATTTCGTCCCACAGGCGCGCGAGATAGTCGAAATCGCGCTTGATCTCCGGCTTGGTGCGCGAAAGACCGGCGGTGCGAACGATCAGCCCCATGCTCTTGGGAAGCGAGAGATCGCTGACAATACTCTTCAGCCGTTTGCGGTCGCTGCCGCTGGAGATTTTGCGCGAAATGCCGCCGCCATGGCTGGAGTTGGGCATGAGCACGCAATAGCGGCCCGCGAGGCTGAGATAGGTGGTGAGGGCCGCGCCCTTGTTCCCGCGCTCTTCCTTGACGACCTGCACCAGCAGCACCTGGCGGCGCTGGATAACGTCCTGGATTTTGTAACGGCGGCGCAGGGCTTGCCGCTTGGCGCGCGCTTCGTCGATTTCCTTGGCGCGGCTGCCACGCTTGCCGCCGCGACCCTGCGGACGCCGACCACGCTGCTGCCGACGCCCGCGACCGCGGCGGCCAACGCCGTCGTCTTCGCCGTCCTCAGACGTTTCGTCGTCATCCGAATCGTCTTCGGGATCGTCGTCACCGTTTTCGAGTTGGCCTTCCTCGATTGTCGCGACATCGTCCTTCTCGGAAGTGTCGATCTCGGTCACGCCGCCTTCGGCACCAAGATTTTCCTCTTCCTCGCCGTCTTCCTCGTTGATCCGGTCGAGCGCGCTTTCGCCGTAATCCTCGTCCTCGTCTTCCTCGCGAAGCTGGGCTTCTTCTTCCGCCGCAGCCGCTTCTTCGGCGAGCAGGCGGGCACGGTCAGCCGCGGGGATCTGGTAATAGTCGGGATGGATTTCACTAAAGGCGAGGAAGCCGTGGCGGTTGCCGCCGAAATCGACGAACGCCGCTTGCAACGAGGGTTCGACCCTCGTGACCTTGGCTAGATAGATGTTACCCTTGATCTGCTTGTGTTCGGCAGATTCAAAGTCGAATTCCTCAATCCGGTTTCCCTTGAGCACCGCCACCCGTGTTTCTTCCGGGTGGCGCGCATCGATAAGCATACGCGTTGCCACTAAATATTCTCCGGGCAGACCACCCAGCTACCGGCGCTGGCGGTAAACCCGCGCCGGGAAGAAGTGTCTGCCAATATGTGTGAGCCCCGCGCCCTTGGCGTCGGGGAGAAGTCATACGTCCGTCCACCGTCTGGCGAAGGGGCGTGCGAAGCGTGTTTGCAGCAATGCCAAGGCGCAGGATTTTCGTCTGCGCTGCACGTTCTGCAACCGGCACGCATCCTTGCGGAAGCGATTGGACCATGGAACGTGTGCTTTGCATTGCGGCATCAACCTGTAATCATGTGCGGATACCGGCCAATCGCCGTTCCGCCATTGTCGGGATTTGGGAATACCGACAGCGTTTTGCTAGCAGTCGGGGAAAGCCTCGGCAACCTTATTGCGCGTTCTCGCAAAAATCCCTTGTGATGATATTAACCAAGCGATGGATATTGGCGCGGGCCTTACGCCGCGCAGCGCTATGGGCAGAGGAGCTGAAGTCTAACGATGTCGGATCGTCTGCAGATCGGACTGTTATTCGCCTTCCCGGTGCTGCTGATCGCTGCGCTGTTCGCGCTGGGGCAGACCATTCCGGTTCCGGTGCTGGGGCGCAGCTATGTCATCACCATTCCTTTGCCCGAGGCGGAGGCGCAGCTTGGCCTGCCGGAAATCGCCGGCCCCGCCGATCTGACGCGCCCGCTGGTGGTGATCGATGCCGGGCATGGCGGCCCCGATCCCGGTGCCATAGGTGAGGATTATCGGGAGAAAACTGTTGTCCTCGGCCTTGCCCGCGCGCTGCGGGACAGGCTGCTGGAAGAAGGCGGCATCCGTGTGGCCATGACGCGCGACGATGATTCGCTGGTGATCCTGGAGGAACGCGCCGAAATCGCGCGCGCACTAGGCGCTGACCTGTTCATTTCGATCCACGCCGATTCCGCAGGCGAGGATGGCGGGGTAACGGGTGCGAGCATCTATACGTTGTCGGAGACCGCCTCGTCAGAGGCCGCAGCCCGCTTTGCCCAGCGCGAAAACGATGCCGATGTTGTCAACGGCGTTGATCTGTCGGGCACCGATGAAAGCGTGAACGCCATTCTGGTGGAGCTTTCCCAGCGCCGCACATCCGAACGGTCGCTGGAATTTGCCCGGCTGATCGTGCGCGAAGGGGAAGGGGTGCTGCGCTTCCACCCGCAAACGCTGCGCTCCGCCGCGCTCGCCGTGCTGCGCGCGCCCGACGTGCCCGCAGTGTTGTACGAGGCCGGGTTCATTTCGAACCGGGAGGAGGCACGCGCGCTCGCTTCGCCCGAGGGACAGGAACGCTTTGCCGAAGTCATGGCGCGCGCCATCCGTATCTATCTCGCCCGCCAATCCAATCCGCAATAAGGCCGCGCAATCGACGGGTTTTTCGCGTTCGCGGCATTATTCGGTGTGGCGCCAGCTTTCATCACCATGCTAAAGCCTCGCGTATGAACGAAGGTTTTTCTGACGATATGGCCGAAACCGGCGTCACCCGGCGCATTTCGCGTGGCGGGCAGGGCGCGTGGAATAACATCCGCAATGCCTGGCAGACGCGCCGCTGGTTCCGCGTACTGTTTTACGCACTGGGCGGTGGCTTCCTCCTGGCGGTTATTGGCTATTTCTGGCTCGCATACGATCTGCCCGATGCCGAGACCTTGCTCGATTACGAGCCCAATTTGCCGACAGTCGTGCGCGGTATCGATGGCGAGATCGTCCACCGGTACGAGCGCGAGCGGCGGATTGAGCTCGAATACCGCGATATGCCCGCGCAACTGCTCAACGCCTATATCTCTGCCGAGGACGAGACGTTTTGGAGCCATAGCGGCATCGATGCAGGCGGCTTTGTTGGCGCGGTTATCGATTATGTGTCGAAAATCGGTTCGGGCGAGCGCGCCGTGGGCGGTTCGACCATCACCCAGCAGGTCGCCAAGAACATTCTTGTGGGCGACGAATACTCGATCACCCGCAAGCTGCGCGAAATGATCCTCGCCACACGCATCGAAAGCGTTCTGGAAAAAGAGGACATCATCACGCTTTATCTGAACGTGATACCTCTTGGCCGCCGCAGCTTCGGCGTGCAGGCGGCGTCGCTGGCATATTTTGACAAGGATGTGGACGAGCTGGAACTGCATGAAATTGCTTTTCTGGCTGCAATCACACCGGCGCCCGAACGTTATGGCCGCGAAGCGAATTTCGAAGATGCAAAGCAGCGCCGCGACTTCATCCTCTCGCAGATGGAAGACAACGGTTACATCACGCAAGAGCAGATGGCCGCAGCACAGGCGGCACCGCTTGGGGTGGTGCAAGGCGGGGGCCAGGTTCGTTCGGTCGATGCCGGCTATTTCCTCGAAGAGGTGCGCCGCCAGCTGATCGCCCGTTTTGGCGAAGAGGCGGTGGATGGCGAAAACAGCGTCTATGCAGGTGGCCTGTGGGTGCGCACCTCGCTCGACATGGAATTGCAGGAGGCGGCGCGCAATTCGCTGCGCGATGCGATGCTGCGCTATCACGGTAATCGCGGCTGGACGGGCCCGATTGCAACAATTGATCCCGACGACGGATCGCTGACGTCGCAGCTCGCAAGTTCCTACCTCGGCATCAATTACGAAGACTGGCGCATCGGTGTGGTGACGCAGCGCAACGGCGGTTCAGCCACAATCGGCTTTGCCGATGGCGAGGAAGCGCCGCTTTCAGGTCTACCCGACGGATTGGAAGTCGGACACGTCACCGCCGTGTCACCGAGCGGCAACGGGTTCCGCGTGCGCGCCATTCCGGAAATTTCGGGCGGCTTCGTCGCGCTCGATCCGCATACTGGGCGCGTTTATGCGGTGCAGGGCGGGTTTGACAGCCGCTTGGGCGCGTTCAATCGCGCGGTGCAAGCCAATCGCCAGCCCGGTTCGACCGTCAAACCGTTTGTCTATGCTACCGGGCTCGACAACGGGATGACACCAGCGAGCATGATCCCCGACAGCCAGTACTGCTACTATCAGGGCAGCAATCTGGGCGAAAAGTGCTTCACCAATTTCGGCGGCAGCCGCGGCGGGGGGGAGTATCCCATGCGCTACGGCCTCGAACAGTCGAAGAACCTGATGACCATCCACATCGCGATGGACGCGGGGATGGAAAATGTCATTCAGGATTTCCGCGATGTCGGGCTGGAGCCGGAGAATATCGAATACCAGCCCTATCCCGCTTTCGCGCTTGGCGCGGGCGAGACAACCGTTATGCGCATCACCAATGCCTATGCGGCGATGGTCAATCACGGGCGGCTCAATGAGCCGACGCTGATCGACTATGTGCAGGACCGCGACGGTAATGTGATTTACCGCGCCGACACCCGCGATTGCACCGGCTGCAATATGGCCGAGTGGGACGGCGGGCCAATGCCGCGCTTTGGCCGCACCGGAGAGCAGGTGATGGATGCCCGCACAGCATTCCAGACCGTCCATATGCTCACCGGTGTGATCGAGCGGGGCACCGCGACACGGCTGAACGATCTCGACATTCCGCTGTTCGGCAAAACTGGCACCAGCACCGGCCCCAAGGACGTGTGGTTTGTGGGCGGATCGCCGGATATTGTCGGCGGCGTGTATCTCGGCTTTGATAACCCGCGCAATCTGGGGGGCTGGGTGCAGGCGGGGAACACGGCCGCGCCGATCTTCCGCCAGTTCGTGATGGAATCGCCGGGCCATTGGAACGGTCGCCCCTTCACCGCGCCCGAAGGCGTCCGGATGGTGCGGATCGACCGGCGCACGGGCAGCCGCGTATTCTCCGGCTGGCCCACGGGAGAGCCGACCGCCGCGATCATTTGGGAAGCCTTCAAACCCGACACCGAACCGCGCCGCACCCAGCGGCAGGATGACATCGACGCAATGCGCCAAATCATCCTCGCCCAGCTCCGTCGCCAGCGCGATGGGCCGCAGCGTGCGGCTGCTCCAGTCGAACAGGAAGCTACCGAAGAGCAGGGTAATTTCGCCGAGGAAGAAGGCGGCATCTACTAACACCTTACGTGCGATGGGGGCAGGCGGCGCGCTGCGGAACCGCGCTGCCGCTCTTCCCATTGTGCGCGGGCTCGGCTAACCGCGCTCGCTGTTTGATTGGAGATTGAGACCATGCGTGCCGAAGGGCAGGCGCATATTGACCGCATCGAAGCGGCGCTGGCGCTGGTGAAGAGATCGCTCGACTGGGACATGGCGCTGCGCCGTCTCGACGAGCTGGAAGCGCGGGTGCAGGATCCCGACCTGTGGAACGACCCGAAGGCAGCGCAGGCGATCAGCCGCGAGCATAAGCTGCTGAAGGACTCGGTGGAAACCGTGCGCGAAATCTCCAGCGAAATGTCTGACGCGGTGGAATTCGTGGAAATGGGCGAGGCCGAAGGCGATGACGATATCGTTGCCGATGGCCTCTCCAGCCTCGCTAAGCTGGCCGAGCGGGCAGACCGCGACAAGGTGAATGCACTGCTTTCGGGCGAGGCGGACGGTTACGACACCTATCTGCAAGTGAACGCGGGCGCGGGCGGCACCGAAAGCCAGGACTGGGCGGAAATGCTCTTCCGGATGTATGCGCGCTGGGCCGAAAAGCGCGGCTACAAAGTCGAAACGGTCGAATACCAGGCGGGGGAGCAGGCGGGGATCAAGTCGGCGACGATCCTTATCAAGGGCGAAAACGCCTATGGCTACGCCAAGACCGAAAGCGGCGTGCACCGGCTCGTGCGGATCAGCCCGTATGACAGCTCGGCCCGCCGCCACACCTCGTTTTCCAGCGTGTGGGTCTATCCGGTGATCGACGACGATATCGATATCGAGATCAATCCGGCGGACTTGAAGGTCGATACCTACCGGGCGTCAGGCGCGGGCGGGCAGCACATCAACACGACCGATTCAGCGGTGCGCATCACCCACCAGCCCACCGGTATCGTGGTCGCCAGCCAGGCCGACCGCAGCCAGCACAAGAACCGCGCCACGGCGATGAATATGCTGAAGGCCCGGCTGTTCGAACGCGAGATGCAAATCCGCGAGGCGGCAGCGGCGGGCGAATATGCCGAGAAGACCGAGATCGGCTGGGGCCACCAGATCCGCTCCTACGTTTTGCAGCCCTACCAGATGGTGAAAGACCTGCGCACGGGCTTTACCAGCCCGACGCCGGACGACGTGCTGGATGGCGATCTCGATGGCTTTATCGCCGCAGCGCTGGCGCAGCGGGTGACAGGCGAGAGCGTGGTTGTGGAGGATGTGGAGTAGCCTCTCCCGAGGGCTTTCACCCACGGGAGACTGAGACTAGCCTTTAGCCTTACTCTAATTGCACACAGCGGCGCTGGAGTTTGACCCCGGCATTTGACAATGCGCGCTCCGATAACTGTCCCTAGTCTGGGCGGCCGCGTCAGCCGTGCTCAACACCGGCGGTCGCGCCGGAGCAGATGACGCAGAGGGCTGATAGCTGCTGTAAGCATCATTGCCACCGCCATTTGCAGTCCGCCAGCGGGCCTCCGCCATGCCGGGTTGGTTGGTACCCGTCCCAAAAGTGCCTTCCAAACCTGTACCCCTTGCGCGCAGTTCTCTGTCAACACTTGCCCTGATCGGGCTATCACGAAACCAATTGGCGAGCACATATAGCGTTTGAGTGTTAATTGATCCGATTCGATTATTGTTTATTGCCAATTGTATAACTTCAGAAGCTAAGGGGCCTGACCGTAGATCATAGACGGCGAAATCAATGGCACCGGATATGTCGCCCGCTTGGAGCAGTCCCACCAATTCTGCCCGTTCGTTCGCACGCTCCGCGAACCATTGCTGGCGGCGTTCGAGAGCAGTTGCCAACTCGCTTGCAAATGCACATTCGACCCCAAGACGGCAGGCTTTTGCATATGCGAGGTTGGCGGCTTCAAAATTCTCCCTGCCATACTCTACCCACCCCAAAAGAGCGCAGGCACTCGGGTAATCGGCAGCACAAGCTTGATCCAGAATCGGCAACGATTGTAACTCGCGGCCCATGCGAATAAGCATTTGCGCCTGCTGCTGACATGACTCTAGGTTCGCGCTGTCACAGGCCCTAGCATAGGCAGCTTCAGAAAGTGCGATCTCTCCGGCTAAATCATAGAAACGGCCAAGGTATGCGCAACCTGTTCGACGAAGGTTTGCTTCACATGCGCGCAAATAGAATGTTCCCGCGCGGACAAGATCGACTGGCCCTCCTTCGCCTCTTTCTAAAGCAATTCCAGCCCAAGAGCATGATTGCGCATCTCCGCCCTCGCACGCTTGTATTAGGATGGGCCTAGCAGCAGCCAAGTCGGCCCGCACGCCTTCTCCAAGTGTCAGTGCCCGGCCGGCGCGTACGCAGTCTGATTGACTGCCATTATTACACGCTTGAATAGACGCTGGTATCGACGATGCAACAACAGGGCCTTGTGCAGGTGCCGCACGAGCACTTCTGGCTGCATCTGCGCGGCGTGCGGTTGCAGCGTTGTCACAAGCTTCCTCACTGCCCAATCGGCAAGCTGCGTCGAACATGGCGATTCCGCGAGACCGGTCCGCAGGTACACCCTCTCCTGTCATAAAGAGGACTGCGAGATTGCTGCAAGAGCTCGGTATTCCGCCGTTGCAGGCTTGCTCAAACAGGACAGCAGCGTTGCGGAAATCACCTCGATCATAGGCATCAAGCCCGCGCTCAAAGACTTGACCGGCGGTTTGCGCTTGTGCCGCAACGGGAATGGCAAAACACGACATAAACAGACCAAGCAGGCCAGTGAAGCGTAAAGCAAAAAGCCTCAGCCTGATTCCTTGAAAACGATCTGGCATCATGCATACCTCCAATAGTCACTGACTTTCGAAATCTTGCGGGAATTACCATCACACGCAAGAAAACAAGTATGACAAGTGCCGTTAGAGGCGTTTGGTTGAGTAAGGCGCCGGACTTCACGGCGTTCATGAGCCATCTCCCGCCGCCTCGATCTCACCGACACACCGCCAATAGACCCTGCACAATAAGTCCCTTTGCCTTGGCCGCGCTGGCCGCTAGAGGCGTTGGCATGAGATCGGGGCCCACTCTCTCCATGATCGGCGGTTTGCTCGCCTGCTTCACGCTGGGCGGATGCGATAGCGCTGCGCCCGAGCGGCCCGAGACGTCGCTCGATTTTCCGCAGCCCTACCGCCCAGTCTCTGATCTCGCCGGCAATTCCTTCTCCACCGAGGAAGCGCGCGATGACCGGCGCGAGGCTGAGACGGTGATGGATCAGGCGGCGATCACCGAAGGGATGACCGTGGCCGATATTGGCGCGGGCGAGGGGTATTACACCGTCCGCCTGTCCGCGCGTGTCGGGCCGGAAGGGCGGGTTTTGGCGCAGGATATCGATGACGAGGCGCTGCGGCGGCTCGGCAGCCGGGTCGAGCGCGAGCGGCTCGACAATGTCTCGGTCATCACCGGCGGGATCGACGATCCGCGCCTGCCGCCGAACAGCTTTGACCGCATCTTCATGGTGCATATGTATCACGAGATCACCGAGCCCTACGCCTTCCTGTGGCGGATGCGTCCGGCCTTGCGCGAAGGCGGGCAAGTGATCGTGGTGGATGTCGACCGGCCAACCGACCAGCACGGCATCAATCCACAACTGCTGTTTTGCGAATTCGAAAGAGTCGGCTACCGCCTTGTCGAGTTCGTCAGAAAGCCGGAAATCGCCGGTTACTACGCGCAATTCGAGATCGAGGGCGAACGCCCCGATCCACAGAATATCGAACCCTGCGCCCAGCAGGCAGCAACAGTTAGCGAATTGACCGTCAACGGTGACGGCCACTCAGAGGACAATAATGACGTTCAAGGGTCTTAAACCCATCACTTACGGCGGCCGTGAAGTTTGGCCGCTGATCGAAGGCGGCAAGGGTGTTTCGGCGACCAACCATGCAAGCTCCGGCGCGTGGGCGGCGGCAGGCGGTATCGGCACGGTCAGCGCGGTGAATGCGGACAGCTACGATGCGAATGGCGATCCCATTCCGCAGCTTTATCCGCAAGCGACACGGCGCGAACGGCACGAACAGCTGATCCGCTACGCCATTGACGGCGCGACCGAACAGGTGAAGCGCGCTTACGATGTTGCGTCGGGCAAGGGCGCGATCAACATCAATGTGCTGTGGGAAATGGGCGGCGCGCCGCAGGTTCTGGAAGGCGTGCTGTCGAACTGCAAAGGCCTCATCACCGGCGTTACTTGTGGGGCAGGGATGCCCTACAAGCTCGCCGAGATTGCCGCGCGGCACCAGGTCAATTACCTGCCGATCATCAGCTCCGCCCGCGCTTTCCGCGCGCTGTGGAAGCGCAGCTATCACAAGGTGAGCGAGCTGATGGCGGCGGTGGTGTATGAAGACCCATGGCTGGCGGGCGGGCATAACGGCCTGTCCAATGCCGAAGATCCGAGGAAGCCTGAAGACCCCTATCCGCGCGTCGCCGCTTTGCGCGAGACGATGCGGGCGGAAGGCGTCTCCGAAGATGTGCCCATCGTCATGGCGGGCGGCGTGTGGTTTTTGCGCGAGTGGGAGAACTGGATCGACAATCCGGAGCTTGGCCAGATCGCGTTCCAGTTCGGCACGCGGCCGCTGCTGACCGAGGAAAGCCCGATCCCGCAAAGGTGGAAGGATCTGCTGCGCACGCTGGATGAAGGCGATATCCTTCTGCACAAATTCTCCCCCACGGGTTTCTATTCCAGCGCGGTGAAGAACCCCTTCCTGCGCGATCTGGAAGCGCGCAGCGAGCGGCAGATCGCCTACACCAAGGCAGCCGAAGGCGAACATACCGCGCAGCTGGATGTCGGAGTGAAGGGCAAGAACTTCTGGGTGAAACCCGAAGATCGCGCCCGCGCGCATGAGTGGGCCGCTGCGGGGCATACGCAGGCCTTGAAGACCCCCGATAGCACTGTGGTTTTTGTCACTCCCGAAAAGCGGGACGAGATTCGCAAGGACCAGACCGACTGCATGGGCTGCCTGTCGCATTGCGGGTTTTCCTCGTGGAAAGACCATGATGATTACACCACCGGCCGCCTCGCCGATCCGCGCAGCTTCTGCATCCAGAAGACCTTGCAGGACATTGCCCATGGCGGCGATCCGGACGACAATCTGGCCTTCGCTGGCCATTCGGCGTACCGCTTCAAGACCGATCCGTTCTACTCGAACAACTTCACCCCGACGGTGAAGCAATTGGTCGAGCGGATCTTGACCGGCGACTAAGATGAGCAAGCCCGCCGCTCCGCCGCCTTTGCGCAATACCTTGCGCGAGGCGATGGCGGTGCCGCGGGTGTTGCTCAATCCGCTGCGTCTGCCGCGGGCGGGTGCGCAGATCGGGCAGGGCCGGGCGGTGATCGTCATTCCCGGCCTTGCGACGGGCGATGTCTCTACCACGCTCCTGCGGCGCACATTAAAGGCGCGGGGCTTTGTGCCGGAAGGCTGGCGGCTCGGCCTCAACACCGGTGCGGATCAGGAGAAGGTGCGCAAGCTCGAAGCGCGCATCGCCGCCTTGCACAAGCAGACTCGGCAAAAGGTTATCCTGATCGGGTGGAGCCTTGGCGGTCTCTATGCGCGGGTGATAGGGCAGCGATGCGCGGAGATGCTCGACATGGTGGTGACTGTGGCCAGCCCGTTCTCGGGTGACCGGCACGCCAATGTCGCATGGAAGCTGTATGAGGCGATCAACGATCACACGGTGGACAACCCGCCCTTTGCCGAAGATTTCACGACCAAACCGCCCGTGCCGACCATCGCGATATGGTCAGGTGTGGACGGGATCGTCGCGCCGGAATGCAGCCGTGGGCGGGAGGGCGAGGCGGACTTTACGCTGCGGATCGACGCACCGCATTTCACGCTGGGCACCTCACGCGCCTGTATCGAGCAATTGCTGGGCATGATCGCGCAGGTGGACGCGGATCGGGCACCGACCTAGTCGAAGTCCCACCCGCGCTCGCCATGGCTGCTCGTGTCGAGACCTTCGCGTTCCTCTTCCTCGCTCACCCGCATTGGGATGAACAGGCTCACGCCGACGGCAATGATCGCGGTCACGAAGGCGCTGTAGAGCGCCACGACTGCAACGCCCATCGCCTGCACGCCCAGCGCCAAGGGGATGGCGCTTGCCGACGTGTAGCCCGCGCCGCCAAGGCCCTGCCATGCGAACAGGCCCAGCAGGAGCGTGCCGAGCATTCCACACACGCCGTTGAGGGCGAAAACGCCCAGTGTATCATCGATCGGGAGGCGCGTGCGGACGAGGTTTGACATCCAGAAGCACACCAGTGCCCCGACAATCCCGATCAGGATTGCGCCGCCGGGTGAAACAAGATCGGCCGAGGGCGTGATGGTGACGAGGCCTGCCAAAAATCCGGTCGCGAAGCCGCTGACGGTGGATTTGCCGCGGCTGATCTTCTCCACCAGCAACCACGCCAAGGCCGAAACCGCACCCGCGAGATGCGTGTTGAGCATGGCTGCAGACGCATCGTCGGTTGCCGTCAGTGAAGGCACCCCGTTGCGCGCGAGGAAGCCCACCCACAGCAGCGCGGCACCTGCCAGCATCAATGCGGGCGAATGCGCGCCGGGCTTGCCCTGCAACCGCTTGCCCATCAGCAGCGCCACGACCAGCGCTGACACGCCTGCCGTTGTATGCACAATCAGACCGCCAGCCTTATCGACCACGCCAAGCCCGCCAAGCCAGCCTCCGCCCCAGATCCAGTGGGCAACGGGCGCGTAAACTAGCAGGCTCCAGAACCCGCAGAACGCCACGACCCACCCGAAGCGGGCGCGGTCGACCCATGCGCCGACAACCAGCGCCGGAGCCATGATGGCAAGGCCCATCTGGAACAAAACATAGGTACTTTCGGGGATGCTCATGCCGTCCCGCAGAATTGTCAGGCCGGTCAGCATCCATGCCCGGCCATTGCCGATCACCCCGCCCACTGTATCGCCGAAAGCCAGCGTGTAGCCGACCATGATCCACAGCACCGAGACGATGCTGGTGATCGCCGCCACTTGGAGGCCGACCGACAGAGCGTTCTTCGCCCGCACCTGTCCGGCGTAATAGAGCACAAGACCCGGCAGCGTAATGAGCAGGGTGAACAGGCTGGCGGTCAGCACCCAGGCGGTGTCGCCCGGATTGTTCTGCGCGATATTGGTCAAATCCTGTGCCTGCGCCGGTGCTGCTGCGGCGAGCATTCCCGTTGCAACCGCCGTTGCGGCCAATCGCGTGCGAACCATTCTGTTACCCCTGTTGCCCGCCCTGCGACGCGGCTGACAATTTGCGCTTGTGTGACCGGAAAGCATTGTGCTGACAAGATGATTGCGCGTCTTGCAGCGACTCTTCCCACGCGGCTACATACACGGCGATGGTTCGTAATTCTCTAATGCTGTGCTTACTGGCTTTTGCCGCGCTCTTCGCAGTGCCGGATGCGCGCGCGCAGGACAGCCGGACGCTCCCCTATTGGATGAGCATCAGTGCGGAGGAAGCGCGGATGCGCGTGGGGGCCGGGCGGCAATATCCAGTTGAATGGGTGTACCGCCGCCCCGGTCTGCCGGTGAAAGTGCTGCGCAGCTTTCAGGGCTGGCGGTTGGTCGAGGATCCCGACGGCACGCAAGGGTGGATTTACGACAGCCTGCTGAGCCAGCAGCGGACCGCGATGGTGATCGGCGAAGGGCTGGTGCCGATGCGCGAGACGGGGGCGGACAGTGCCGCCTTGCGCTGGAATCTCGAACCCGGCGTGATTGGCGAGCTGGGCGAATGCGCGCGCAACTGGTGCGAGCTGAACGTGAACGGCGCGCGCGGCTGGGTGATGCAAGACCGGCTGTGGGGCGCGGGCGAGCCTTAGGCTACCGCAACAAAAAAGGGCGACCCGAAGGCCGCCCTCTCTGGTTCCATGCAAGGCCGGTTATTCGGCTGCGAAGGAATAGCGCACGCCGTTGCCATCGGCGCCGGTGATGGTGCGCACGCCTTCCGCGTCGGCATCGGAGATGGTGTAGCAGCTTTCAGCCGCACCTTCTTCGCTGCCGGTCATGCACACGCCCTGATCGTTCTCGACCCAGCTGCCAGCCTGCTCGCCTTCAGTGCTGGTCATCGTGTAGGTGCCATCGGCATTGATATCGACCACGGAAGGCGTCGCGACCGTGTCGAGTTCGGTGTAGGTGCCTGCGGCCGTGCTCGCTGCTGCCGGAGCAGCTTCCGCGGTTTCAGCAGCTTCCTCGGTGGTTTCGGCTTCTTCGGCATTGCCGCCACAAGCGGCGAGGGCGAGGGCTCCGGCTACTGCGATAATCTTCTTCATAATATGCTTCCCTTTCAATTGGTCACGGTAAAGTCAGAAATCATTCCGCCGCATCGGGCTCGGTAACGCGGCGCACGATCACGGTGTCGCCATTGCTTGCCATCGCCGTCCAGCTGCCGTCCTCGCGCGGTTCGCTTTCGACCCAGCAGGCTTCTTCGGCATCGCCCTGGTTCTGGCCGAAGCACATCGCGCCGTCTTCATTGCGCCGCCACGCGCCGCCGCCGAGGTCTTCGCCGTCTGCGCTGTCAGTAAAAGTGCCATCCGCCATCCGGCGGTGCATCACAGTGCCGCCATCATCGCTGGAAATCTCGAACAGGCCGACATCGGCAGGATCGACACTTGTTGCCGCCGCTTCGCTTGCTGCTTCATCCGCCGTTTCGGGCGCTGCTGCTTCGTCTCCGCCGCAGGCTGCCAGTGCCAATGCACCGGCCAATACTATCGTAATACGCAAAACCCTCTCCCCTCAGTTGCGAGGGAAGAGGGTTAGCAAGCTCTCGGCTGAGGTGCGAGTAAAATCAGGCCAATTCGACAGCAATCGCGGTGGCTTCACCCCCGCCGATGCACAGCGAGGCGATGCCGCGCTTCTTGCCTTGCTGCTTCAGCGCGTTGAGCAGGGTGACGATAATGCGCGTGCCGCTTGCGCCAATGGGGTGGCCCAATGCGGTGCCGCCGCCATTGACGTTGATCTTGGCGTGATCGATGCCGATGTCGCGCATGGCGAACATGGCGACGCAGGCGAAGGCCTCGTTCACTTCCCACAGATCGACATCGTCGACGCTCCAGCCCGTCTTTTCGAGCAGGTTCTGGATCGCGCCGACCGGAGCGATGGTGAATTCCGCCGGTGCCTGTGCGTGCGCTTCCAGACCGATCACGGTGGCGACCGGCGTCAGGCCCTTGGCTTCGGCAACGCTCTTGCGGGTGAGCACGACCGCTGCCGCACCGTCCGAAATCGACGAAGAGGTTGCAGCGGTGATGGTGCCATCCTTGGCGAATGCGGGGCGCAGTTGCGGGATCTTTTCGGGGCGGCCCTTCGAGGGCGATTCGTCGGTATCGACCGTCACATCGCCAGCGCGGGTGCTAAAGGTGACAGGCACGACTTCATCGGCAAAGGCACCGCTGGCAATCGCAGCATTGGCGCGTTCCAGCGAGGCGATCGAATAATTGTCCATTTCCTCGCGGGTTAGCTGGTACTTGTCCGCCATTTCCTGCGCGAACGTGCCCATAGCACGGCCCGGCTCGTAAGCATCTTCCAGCCCGTCGAGGAACATATGGTCGTAAGCGGTGTCGTGACCGATGCGCGCGCCCGAACGGTGCTTCTTGAGGAGGTATGGCGCGTTGGTCATGCTTTCCATCCCGCCCGCAATCACCGTATCGACACTGCCGCTGGCGAGGGCTTCCGCGCCCATGATGACGGTCTGCATTCCGCTACCGCACACCTTGTTGACCGTGGTCGCCTGCGCGCTCAGCGGCAAGCCGGACTTGATCGCCACCTGCCGGGCAGGGGCTTGGCCAAGGCCGCCGGGAAGCACGCAGCCCATGTAGACGCGGTTCACATCGTCACCGGACACACCGGCGCGTTCAATCGCGGCCTTCACCGCCGTCGCGCCCAGATCGGTTGCGGAAACATCCGACAGCGCGCCCTGCATCGCGCCCATCGGGGTGCGGGCGTAGGAGAGGATGACAATAGGATCGGCTTCGTTGAAAGCGGGCATGATAGATTCCAACCTTTCGGTATTTCAGAGGTGGCCGTATTGGCCTTTCGTTTAGTGTTGCGATGCAACGAATGCAAACGCAGTGCGTTGCCAATACGAATGCACATTTTGTGCGCCTTGCATATTCGACCTAAGGCTTTGTCATGACTGTTTCGAGCACCAACCCCGATATTCTCCCGCAAATGCTGGCAGCGCAGCGCGCCGCGTTCACCGCAGCAAGGCCGGAGCCGCTCGCCACGCGCCGTGACCGGATCGACCGGCTGATCGCGCTTCTGGGCGAAAACACCGATGCGCTGTGCGAGGCGATGAATGCCGATTACGGCAACCGCTCGCGTGTGCAGAGCATGATTACCGACATTATGGCGACGGTGAACTTCGCCAAATATTGTCGCGGCAATCTGGGGAAATGGGCGAAGCCGGAAAGCCGCAGCACGCAATTCCCGCTCGGCCTGCTGGGCGGCAAAGCGCAATTGCGGTTTGAGCCGAAGGGCGTGATCGGGATTATCAGCCCGTGGAATTTCCCCGTAAACCTCGCCTTCGCCCCACTAGCGCAGGTGCTGGCGGCAGGTAACCGGGCTATGCTCAAGCCGAGCGAGCTGACCCCGCAGACCAGCGCGCTAATCGCTGAACTGGTGGTGAAGTATTTCGCGCCCGAGGAAGTCACTACGGCCATCGGCGGGGTCGACGTGGCGCAGGCGTTTTCCTCGCTTCCCTTCGATCATCTGGTCTTCACCGGCTCGACCGCGACAGGTCGCAAAGTGATGCAGGCGGCGGCGGCCAATCTGGTGCCTGTCACGCTCGAACTCGGCGGCAAGAGCCCGGTGGTGATCGGGCGCAGCGCCGATCTCACCCGCGCGGGCGACCGGATCGTGACGGGCAAGATGATGAATGCCGGGCAAATCTGCCTCGCGCCCGATTACCTGCTCGTGCCCGATAGCATGGAGGACGGAGTGATCGCCGCGCTGGAACTCGCCGCGATGGACCAATATCCCACGCTCCTCGACAATGCCGATTACGCCTGCGTGATCAACGATCAGCAATATGCGCGGCTGCAAGCCATGGTCGCCGATGCGCGGGCAAAGGGCGGCGAGGTGCTGGAGATCAATCCGGCGGGGGAGGATTTTGCCAGTAGCAACCAGCGCAAGATGCCGCTCACCATCATCCGCAATCCGACCAAAGATATGCAGGCGATGCAGGAAGAGATTTTCGGCCCCGTTCTGCCGATCAAGAGCTACAAGAGCGTCGCCGAGGCGATTGACTATATCAACGCACAGGATCGCCCGCTGGGGCTCTACTACTTCGGCAGCGACGCGCAGGAGCGCGAGCAAGTGCTCCAGCGAACCATTTCCGGCGGGGTGACTGTGAACGACGTCATCTTCCACGTTTCGGCGGAAGACCTGCCCTTTGGCGGCGTCGGGCCGAGCGGCATCGGTGCCTATCACGGGCCGGAAGGTTTCCGCGAATTCAGTCATGCGCGCGCCGTCTACACCCAGCCCAAGCTGGATGTGGCGGGCCTTGCGGGGCTGAAGCCGCCCTATGGCGAACGGGCGCAGACCATGCTGCGGCTGATGGCCAAAAAGTAGCGTTGGAAATCCGGCAAGCGAGGGTGGGCGGCGGCGCTGCGCTGCGCTAGGCTTCCGTGCATGATCCGCTTCGCTCTCGTTGTCACCTTCGCGCTGTCGCTCACCGCCTGCGCGTCCCGTATCGAACTGCCCGGTAGTGTCCTGCCGCCGGAGCCGCAAGCGGTCGTAGTGGAAGGGATGGGGCCGCCGGTGGACTGGCGCCCGGTCGATGCCAATACCGGCCAGATCGGGGATATTGTTGGTTTGACGCAGTTGGCAGAGGACTTCCCCGATTCCTCCTCGGTGCGGATGCGTCTGCTCGGCGCGCATTTTGTCGCGCGTGAAGAGTCCGGCTCCGCCCCGATTATCGCCGATCTCGCCTGGCTAGGCGAGCGGCGCTATCTGCTGCCGGAGCAAGCGGTCGGGCAATTGCGCAGCGCCTTTACCACCAATGACGAACGGATGGCTGTGCGCCGCGCCTTTGAATGGGATCGTAGCCCAGTCTCTGCCAGCGATGTGGCGGCCGAGATGCCCGTAGCCGTAGCCGCACGGCTCGCGGAAAGCGTGCTGTGGGACAGCGAACAGGATCGCCTGTTCGTCACTAGCATCGTCTCCCGCGCGCTGCATTATCGCGAGAGTGACGGCGCGTGGCAGGCGCACCCGATTTCGGGCGAAGGCAGCTTTTCCGGAATTGCGCTCGACGAAACGCGCAATTTGATCTGGGTCGCTTCCGGCGTCGTCAGCACAACGCCCGACCCCGCAAGCGCCTATCGCGGCCTGATCGCGCTCGACCGGATCACGCTGGAGGAGCGCCGCCGTGTGCCGCTTGGGCCGGGTGCAACGATATCGGATATTGCCGTGGGGCCGGATGGCACTGTCTATGCCAGCGATCCGATCGGTGGCGGCGTGTATTTCGCAACCGTTACGGACAGCACGATGCGCACCTTCATAGCGCCGGGCACATTCCGCAGCCCGCAGGGGATTGCGGTGCGGCCGGACAACAATGCGCTGTATATCAGCGACTATCGCTATGGCCTTGCTCAGGTGATGATCCGCAGCCGCCATGTCTACCGGATGCGCGCGGCAGAGCCGATGCTGCTCGACGGGGTGGATGGCTTGTGGCTGCACGGCAACGAGCTGATCGCGGTGCAGAACGGCCTCAATCCGCACCGTATCACGGCGTTTTCGCTAGGGCAGGGGATTGGCGTGATCGCCTCGCACCGCACGCTCGAATTCGCGAACCCTGCGTGGACCGAGCCGCTCGGCGGCAGCATTGCGGGCGACGCGCTCTATTACCTCGGCGATGGCCAGTGGGACTTGTACGAGGAGGGCGGCGTCCTGCGCGAAGGCGAGTGGTCGCGCGTCTCGCGCATCCGCAGCGTGCAACTCGTGGACAGTCCGGCAGAATAGGGGATTTTAGTCCGTTCAGCTACCTTGCATCGCAGCATCGGGTGGCTTAGACGCGCCGCAAATCAACAGCAAAACCGAGTCCATTTTGCCTGATCAAACCGCCTATCTCCTCGAATACCTGCCGATCATCCTGTTTCTGGGAATCGCGCTGGCGCTTTCGGTGGCTTTCGTCTTCCTGCCGATGGGCGTTTCCCGCCTGACCGGCGCGCACAACCCGACAGAGGGCAAGCTGACCGAGTATGAATGCGGCTTCCCCGCCTTCGAAGCACCGCGCAGCCAGTTCGACGTACGGTTTTATCTGGTGGCAATCCTGTTCATCATTTTCGATCTTGAGGCGGCCTTCCTGTTCCCCTGGGCTGTCAGCCTGGAGCATACCGGATGGGCAGGCTGGATCGGGATGATGATCTTCCTCGTCATTCTGACCGTCGGCTTCGCCTACGAGTGGAAGAAGGGAGCTCTGGACTGGGAATGAGCAATTCGACCATCATTATGCCGCCGAACGCCGTGCCCGCTGCCGCCCAAGGCGGCGAGGTGAAGCAGCCCGATGCGGACTTTTTCAACGCGCTCCAGACCGAAGTGAACGACAAGGGCTTCCTTGTGACTTCGACCGAGGAGCTGTTCCAGTGGGCGCGCACCGGCTCGCTTTGGTGGATGACCTTCGGCCTCGCTTGCTGCGCGGTGGAGATGATCCACGTCAATATGCCGCGCTACGATATGGAACGCTTCGGCATCGCCCCGCGCGCCAGCCCGCGCCAGTCGGATGTGATGATCGTGGCGGGTACGCTGTGCAACAAAATGGCCCCCGCGCTGCGCCGTGTGTACGATCAGATGTCCGATCCGAAATACGTGATTTCGATGGGCAGCTGCGCCAATGGCGGCGGCTATTACCACTATAGCTATTCGGTCGTCCGTGGCTGTGACCGCATCGTGCCGGTCGATATCTACATCCCGGGCTGCCCGCCGACTGCGGAGGCGCTGCTGTATGGCGTGATGCAGTTGCAGCGGAAGATCCGCCGTGTGGGGACGATTGAGCGATGAGCGTCCTCAACTCCGCCCCCAAATTCGCGTCCAACGAAGGTGTGCTTGACGCTTTGACGTCAGCGCTGGGTGCGCACGTTATCAGCTCGTCCGAAGAGCATGGCGAGATCATTCTCACGGTGAAGCGCGAGAGCATCGAGGATGTCCTGCGCAGCCTGCGGGACGATCACGCTTACCAGCAGCTCGTGGAGATTGCGGGGGTTGACTACCCTGACCGCGCAGAGCGGTTCGAAGTCGTCTATATGCTGCTCAGTCTCACCAAGAACCACCGCGTCTTGGTGAAGGTCAGCACGGATGAGGATACGCCTGTCCCCACCGTCACCACTTTGTGGCCGGTTGCCGGTTGGCTGGAGCGCGAAGTGTTCGATATGTATGGCGTCACCTTTGACGGTAACACCGATCTGCGCCGCATTCTCACCGATTACGGCTTTGAAGGACATCCCTTCCGCAAGGACTTCCCGCTAACGGGCTACACCGAACTGCGCTATTCCGAGGAGGAAAAACGCGTGGTGTATGAACCGGTGAAACTGGCGCAGGATTTCCGCAGCTTCGACTTTACCAGCCCGTGGGAAGGCGCGGATTACGTGCTGCCGGGCGATGAAAAGGCGGATGTGCCGCCGGTCGACAAGCCCAAGGTCACCGAAAAGCCCGCCGATACCGGCGCAGGCAAGGCGGCTGATGCAAAGGCGGCGGAAGGCAGCAAGGCCAATCCGCCCGCCATGGACAAGAAGGAGGAGGGCAAGTGAGCGGCCTCGTCCAGGATAGCGCGCCAACAACCGACGGCGAGGAAATCTCCAACTACACGATCAATTTCGGCCCGCAGCACCCTGCCGCGCACGGCGTGTTGCGCATGGTGATGGAGCTTGATGGCGAGATTATCGAGCGGATCGACCCGCACGTTGGTCTGCTCCACCGCGGCACCGAAAAGCTGATCGAATACAAGACCTATTTGCAGGCGCTGCCCTATTTCGATCGGCTCGATTACTGCTCCCCGCTGGCGCAGGAATACAGCTATGTCCTCGCCATCGAGAAGCTGCTGAATGTCGAAGTGCCGGAGCGGGCGCAGTATCTGCGCGTGCTGTTCGCCGAGCTGACGCGAATCTGCAACCACATGCTCAATATCGGCGCGCATGTGATGGATGTGGGCGCGATGACGCCCAACCTCTGGGTGTTCGAGCTGCGCGAGGATTGCCTCAACTTCTTCGAGCGGGCTTCTGGCGCGCGGATGCACAGCGCGTGGTTCCGCCCCGGCGGCGTACATCAGGATGTGCCGCTGAAACTGCTCACCGATATCGGCGACTGGGTCGATACGCGGCTGCCCGAACTGTTCGGTGACGCGATGAGCCTGGTACAGGACAACCGCATCTTCAAGCAGCGCAATGTCGATATCGCCGTTGTCAGCAAGGAAGACGCGATGGCCTGGGGCTTCTCCGGCCCAATGATCCGTGCGGCGGGCATCCCGTGGGATTTGCGCAAGTCGCAGCCCTATGACGTGTATGACCGGATGGATTTTGAAATCCCGGTCGGCACCAATTCGGATTGCTATGACCGCTTCATGGTCCGCTGCGAGGAAGTTTATCAGTCCGCGCGCATCATCAAGCAGTGTCTCGCTGAAATGCCCGAAGGCCCGATTGCGAGCGACAACAAGAAGGTCTCCCCGCCCAAGCGCGCCGAGATGAAGCAGTCGATGGAAGCGCTGATCCATCACTTCAAGCTCTACACCGAAGGCTTCCACGTTCCGGCGGGCGAAGTCTATGTGGCGACCGAAAGCCCCAAGGGCGAATTCGGCGTGTATCTGGTGGCCGACGGCACCAACAAGCCCTACCGCTGCAAGATCCGCCCGACCGCGTTCAGCCACCTGCAGGCGATGGACTTCATGTCCAAGGGCCATATGCTGCCCGACGCGACCGCCATTCTGGGCGCAATCGACGTGGTGTTCGGGGAGTGTGACCGGTGATTGAGTGGTCCTTCTTTCAGTTCTTTATCGCAATCCTCGTTACTCCGCTGAATGGCGCGATCGCGCTTTTCGTTTCGAGATTTTTCGTTAGTGGCCGTGAGGCCCGCATTGCGGCTTTCGCGTATACTCTCGGTACGGGTTTTCTTGGACTGAATGATGTGCCGGTTAGTTTAATCGCGGGTTGGGCGGTAGGAATGATAGTCTTGTGGTGGTGGTTCTTTAAAAGCAAGTCGGCGCAGGGCCAAACCGCATGATCCTCCGCGAACTCCTTATCCTTGTCGCCGCCTTCGCCGCCTTCGCCTCGGCTGTTGCTGCGTATCTTGTGGCATTCCATGGCGAAGCGCCGCTCAAGGACATCCTCTCCACCGCCTTCGCTGCGGTGATCGGCCTCTATGTGGGTCGCTATTTCGAACGACGGAGACTGGCACATGGCCGGTAGACATATCGCTCCCGATACCCCCGAATTGCGTGCGCGCTGGGGTGGCTGGACTTTCACGGATGCCAACCGTGAAAAAGCTGATTGGCATATCAAGAAGTATCCCGAAGGCCGCCAGAAGTCTGCGGTCATGCCGCTGCTCGATCTGGCGCAGCGTCAGGTGGGGGAAGAAACCGACACGCAGGGCTGGTTGCCGCTGCCGGTGATCGAATATGTCGCCGACTATCTCGATATGCCGGTCATCCGCGTGCTCGAAGTCGCGACCTTCTACATGATGTATAACCTTGTTCCGGTGGGCAAATTCCACGTGCAGGTGTGCGGCACCACGCCGTGTATGCTGCGCGGTTCGGATGCCATTATCGAAGCCTGCAAGGCGCGCGGTATGCGGTTCGGCGAAGTCTCGGCGGATGGCCTCTGGACGCTGACCGAGGTCGAATGCATGGGCAATTGCGCCACTGCGCCGATGGTGCAGATCAACGACGGCAATTACGAAGACCTGACGCCTGAGCGCCTGAACGCCGTGCTCGATGCGCTGGCCACGGGCGAGCAGCCCAAGGAAGGCACGCAGGAGCCGGGGCGGCATACGTCCGAGCCAGCGGGCGGGCCGACGACGCTCAAGGAAATGGTCGACGCCAATCACGATTACCGGAGCGCGTGGTGATGGATCAGGTTGTCCCCGTTATCGTCGCGCTGGTGCTCGTCGCCATCGCGTGGAAAGTCCTGAAGGGCATCGTCAAGACCGCCGTGCTCGTCCTGCTGCTAGCGGCGGCGGCCTATTTCGTGTTTGGAGGCATGGCGTAATGCTGGCTGATAAGGACCGCATCTTCACCAATGTCTACGGCTTCCAGTCGCCCGGGCTGAAAGCGGCGCAGGCGCGTGGCGATTGGGACAACACCAAGAAGCTGATGGCAGTCGGTCAGGACGCCATTATCGACGAGGTGAAGGCATCGGGCCTGCGCGGGCGCGGCGGGGCTGGCTTCCCGACGGGTATGAAGTGGAGCTTCATGCCCAAGGAAAGCAAAGACGGCCGCCCCAGCTTCCTCGTCATCAATGCCGACGAATCCGAACCGGGATCGTGCAAGGATCGCGAGATTATCCGCCATGATCCGCACAAGCTGGTCGAAGGTGCTCTGATCGCCGGATACGCGATGCGGGCGCGGGCGGCCTATATCTACATTCGCGGCGAATATATCCGCGAGGCCGAAGCGTTGCAGCGCGCGATTGACGAGGCCTATGACGCGGGCCTGATTGGCAAGAATGCGAGCGGTTCGGGCTACGATTTCGACGTGTTCATGCACCGCGGCGCGGGCGCCTACATCTGCGGCGAAGAAACCGCGATGATTGAGAGCCTTGAAGGCAAGAAGGGCCAACCGCGCCTCAAGCCGCCGTTCCCGGCGGGCGCGGGCCTCTATGGCTGCCCGACCACGGTCAACAATGTCGAAAGCATCGCCGTCGTCCCCACGATCCTGCGGCGCGGCGCAAGCTGGTTCGCCAGCTTCGGGCGCGAGGGCAACAAGGGCACCAAGCTGTTCCAGATCAGCGGCCACGTGAACACGCCCTGCGTCGTCGAAGAGGCGATGAGCATCACCTTCGAGGAGCTGATCGAGAAGCATTGCGGCGGCATTCGCGGCGGGTGGGACAATTTGCTCGCGGTGATCCCCGGCGGTTCCTCGGTGCCGCTGGTGCCGGGCGAGCAAATCCGCCACGCGCATATGGATTTCGACGGGCTGAAAGAACTCGGCTCGGGCCTCGGCACGGCGGGCGTCATCGTGATGGACAAGTCCACCGATATCGTTCGCGCGATCAGCCGCCTCAGCTATTTCTACAAGCACGAAAGCTGCGGCCAGTGCACCCCCTGCCGCGAGGGCACAGGCTGGATGTGGCGCGTGATGGAGCGGCTGCGGGTGGGCGAAAGCTCGGTCGAAGAGATCGATATGCTGTACCAGGTCACCAAGCAGGTGGAAGGCCACACGATCTGCGCGCTGGGCGACGCCGCCGCTTGGCCGATCCAGGGCCTGCTCAAACACTTCCGCCCCGAACTCGAACGCCGCATCGCCGAGCGTGAGGGTGGCCAAAACCCGGCATTGCAGGAGGCGGCGGAGTGAGGAAGCTACTCGCCATCACAGCATTTGCCGTCTCCAGCTTCGCTATGGCAACCCCCGCCGCTGCGCAGCAGGAGCGAAACGAGCGGATGCAGCGTCTCGCGGTCGAGGCTTGGACGGCCTGCATGGCGGACGAGTTTCCGGAAGACGTGCGCCGCCTGCTGACGATGGATTACCGTACGGATGAATACCGGCGGCTTATGCAGGACATGGGTGACCGCCGGATCAGCGAACGGTGCTTCCGCGCCATGCCGCGCGCCTATCGGCGAATCGAGCTGGGCGGGCTTCCCTTTGCGGGCGGCCTTGCCGAACAGGCGATGGAAACAGTGGAGGAGCCTTCACTGCTTATCCGTCTGTCGATGGCCGTGATCGGTAATCAGCCGGAGACCTATTCCTACACCGATCAGGTGGCCAATTGCATGGTGACAGGCGCGCCCAATCTGGTGGCTGACCTGTTCGCCACCGAGGTCGCCTCAGATGCGGAAGTCGGCGCGTTCGCGCAGCTTGCACCGGTGCAGGCCATCTGCACCCAGAATGGCGAAGCCATCGAAGCGAGCGCGATTGCCATGCGCGCGATGCTCGCCACCGCCAGTTACCGAATTCTCGCGGCGCAGGATGACGCGCCGGTAGAAAGTGAGACCGATGCCTAAAGTCACCGTAGACGGTCAGGAAGTGGTGGTGCCCGATGGTGCCACCGTGCTGCAGGCGTGCGAGCTTGCGGGAAAGGAAATCCCGCGTTTCTGCTACCACGAGCGCCTGAGCATCGCGGGCAATTGCCGGATGTGTCTGGTCGAAGTGAAGCCGGGGCCGCCCAAGCCGCAGGCTTCGTGTGCGCTGCCTGCCACCGAAGGGCAGGAAATTCGCACCGATACGCCGATGGTCAAGACCGCGCGCGAAGGGGTGATGGAGTTTCTCCTCATCAACCACCCGCTTGATTGCCCGATTTGCGACCAGGGCGGCGAGTGTGATTTGCAGGATCAGGCCATGGCCTATGGCAGGGGCGGTACGCGCTATCACGAAAACAAGCGGGCGGTCACGTCCAAAAATATGGGCCCGCTGATCAAGACGATCATGACCCGCTGCATCCACTGCACCCGCTGCGTGCGCTTCTCCGAAGAGATTGCGGGCGTGGACGAAATCGGCGCGCTGTATCGCGGCGAGGATATGCAGATCACGACCTATCTGGAGCAGGCGGCCAAGCACGAGCTGTCGGCGAACGTGATCGATCTGTGCCCGGTCGGCGCTTTGACAAGCGGCCCCTATGCCTATGAAAGCCGCCCTTGGGAGCTGAAGAAGACGCTCGGCATCGATGTGTCGGACGCGGTTGGCGCCAATATCCGGATCGACAGCCGTGGCCGCGAAGTGCTCCGCGTGCTCCCGCGCATCAATGACGATGTGAACGAGGAGTGGATTTCGGACAAGGCACGCTATCAGGTCGACGGGCTGACGCGGCGTCGGCTCGACCGGGTTTTCATCCGCCGGAGCGGCAAGCTGGCCGAGGCAAGCTGGGACGAGGCGTTCAAGGCGATCGCCAAGGCCCATAAGTCTTCCGGGCCGGGCGCCAGCATCGCCGCGATCGCGGGCGATATGGTCGATTGCGAAACGATGTTCGCCGCCAAGGCGCTGCTAAAGGCGAGCGGTTCTTCGCTGATGGAGAGCCGCCAGACGGGCATGGATTATGACGTGTCCAACCTCGCGGCGGTCAATTTCAACAGCACTTTTGCCGGGATCGAGGAGGCGCAGGCCATCCTTATCATCGGCAGCCATGTGCGCTGGGAAGCGCCGCTGGTGAATGTCCGCCTGCGCAAAGCGGTGAAGCGCGGGGCGAAGGTGTTCGTGGTCGGGCCGGAATGGGACACGACGTACAAGGCGGAGTTTCTTGGCACCGACCTGTCGGTGCTGAACAAGCTGCCCGCCAGCGTCACCGATGCGTTCAAGGCGGCGGAGAAATCCGCGGTCATCCTCGGCGCGGCGGGCTTTGCTGCGGGTGCGCATGAGGCGGCTTTGGGCGTGGCAGGCAAGCTGAAGGCCGAGTTCAACGCGCTCCACACCGCGGCGGCGCGCATGGGCGCGCTGATGCTCGGTTTCGCGCAGAAGGGCGGCATCGCCGATATCGTCGCGGCCAAGCCCAAGGTCGTGCTGGCGCTGGGTGCGGACGAGGTCGACTGGAGCGCGTTCGGCGACAGTCTCAAGGTCTATAGCGGCCACCACGGCGACAAGGGCGCGCACGCGGCGGATATCGTCCTGCCTGCCAGCGCCTACACCGAGAAAGCCGGAACCTATGTCAGCACCGAGGGCCGCGTGCAGATGGCCGACAAGGCGATCTTCGCGCCCGGCGATGCGCGCGAGGATTGGACGATCCTGCGCGCGCTGGCCGATGCGCTGGGCGTGAATGTCGGGTTCGACAGCTTTGGCGAACTTCGTGCCGCCATGGTGGCCGAAGTGCCTGCGCTGGGCGATGAAGGCATGATCGCCGATTACGGCGCGCTCCCGGCCGCGCCAAAGGGCGTGAAGGCGGCAGGCGAGATTGCCGCCTATCCGATCAAGGACTTCTACCTAACCAACCCCATCGCCCGCGCCAGCACGGTGATGCAGCAATGTTCGGCAGAACTGCTGCACGGCGACGCGCTGAAGGAGGCGGCGGAATGAGCTTCGACCAGATCGTCTTCTTGCAGCTAATCGCTGTCGTTTTGATTGTTGCTTTTGGAGTTATTGCAATTCTTCGGCACTTTGAGGCTCAAGAATTGGCTAGGACCGAAAGCGGTGATGAGAAGGGAGAGGCGGAATGACCGAATTCTTCCAAAACCTCGGCCTGTCCTACGAGTGGGCGCTGTTTGTCGGTATGGTTTCCGGCATCCTGCTGATCGCCTTCCCCGTGATGCTCGCGGTGGCGCTGGTCATTTACATGGATCGCAAGGTGCTCGGCGCTGTCATGATGCGGCGGGGGCCAAACGTCGTCGGTCCGTTCGGCATCCTCCAGAGCTTTGCCGACGGGCTGAAGGTCTTCCTTCAGGAAACCATCATCCCCAGCGCGGCAAACAAGGGCATTTTCCTCCTCGCGCCGATCATCACCTTTACCGTGGCGCTGCTCGCCTGGGCGGTGATTCCGTTTGCGGATGGCGTGGTGCTGGCGGACATCAATGTCGGCCTGCTCTATGTGCTCGCGATCAGTTCGCTGGGGGTTTACGGCATCACGATGGCGGGCTGGGCGAGTAACTCCAAATACCCGTTCTTCTCCGCTATGCGTGCCGCTGCGCAGATGATTTCATATGAAGTCTCGATCGGGTTCATCCTCGTGTGCGTGGTGCTGTTTGCGGGCAGCTTCAACCTCAGCGAGATCGTGAACGCGCAGAAGGGCCACGGGTTTGGCTTCATCAACGGCTATTACTTCAACCTGCTGCTGTTCCCGATGTGGGTGCTGTTCTTCATCTCCAGCCTTGCAGAGACGCAGCGCGCTCCGTTCGACCTGACCGAAGCGGAGAGCGAGCTGGTGGCGGGGTATCAGACCGAATACTCCTCCATGGCCTTCGCGCTGTTCTGGCTGGGCGAGTATGCCAACATCCTGCTGATGTGCAGCCTCAACACGCTGCTGTTCTTCGGCGGGTGGCTGCCCCCCATCGAGTGGGAGCCGCTTTACATGGTGCCGGGCTTCATCTGGTTCCTGCTGAAGACGGTGTTCTTCTTCTTCATCTTCAGCTGGATCTGGGCGACGGTGCCGCGTTACCGCTATGACCAGCTGATGCGCCTTGGCTGGAAAGTGTTCCTGCCAATGAGCCTGTTGTTCGTTGTGCTGACAAGCGGGTGGCTGATGTTTACGAGGTATGGGTGATGAGTGTGCTGTTAACTTTGCTCTCACCGGCGCTCTTTTTCCAAGGCGAGCCTGCGATTGAGTATGCGGAAAGGTATGCAAACCAGACGCTGAATTGTAACTTCGCGCAACTCGACCAAAACGATGAAATGGTGAACCGAGCACAAGTTCGGATTGCCTACCAAGAAGATGCGAATGACATTTCTGACGTGGTCGTTTCTGACCCTCGCGATTTGATCGGCATCCGAAGGATATCCAACAACGTCGATGCTTCCACATGGCTTGGATCGAGAGAGGGCGGTGACATCCTATTTGATTTTGAAAGCGACCGAGGATTGCTTTCGCAGATCATGCTTTCGACTGAGCCGTACAATGGAAGTGACGAATTTATAGCTGCTTGGACGACCGTGGTGTCCAGCGACGGTTCGGCCATATTTGGCATCGGCCTTTGCACCTTTGTGTCGACCGATAGGACAGACAAATGACCGCCGCTCAACTCATCAAATCCTTCACCCTGTGGGAGTTCCTCAAGGCGCACGCGCTGACCTTGAAATATTTCTTCAAGCCGAAGGTGACGCTCAACTATCCGTTCGAGAAGAACCCGCTTTCGCCGCGTTTTCGCGGGGAGCACGCTTTGCGGCGCTATCCCAATGGGGAAGAGCGGTGCATTGCCTGCAAGCTGTGCGAGGCGGTGTGCCCGGCGCAGGCCATCACCATCGAATCTGAACCGCGCGATGACGGCAGCCGCCGCACGACGCGCTACGATATCGACATGACCAAATGCATCTATTGCGGCTTCTGCCAGGAAGCGTGTCCGGTGGATGCCATCGTGGAAGGGCCGAACTTCGAATACGCGACCGAAACGCGCGAGGAGCTGCTCTATGACAAAGCCAAATTGCTGGCGAACGGGGACAAGTGGGAGCGGGCGATTGCCGCAAACCTTGAAGCCGACGCGCCGTATCGTTAAGCGCGCCGCAAGAGTCGACGGGGACCCCAATTGACAGTCTTTGCCTTCTATATGTTTGCCGCATTGGTGATCGCGTCGGGCGCGTTCACCATCCTTGCGCGCAATCCGGTGCACTCGGTGCTGTGGCTCATCCTCGCCTTTTTCAACGCGGCGGGGCTAATGGTGCTGGTCGGCGCGGAGTTTCTCGCGATGCTGCTGATCGTCGTTTATGTCGGCGCGGTCGCGGTGCTGTTCCTGTTCGTCGTGATGATGCTCAATATCGACTTCGCCGAATTGCGCGCCGGGTTCATGAAGAACGCGCCGCTGGGTGTGGCGATAGCGGTGATCCTGCTCGCCGAACTGGTGCTGGGCATCGGCGCTTACCGTGCGGGCAAGCTGGAATTGGGCACGCCGCTGGGTGATGCTGCTCCGATTGCCGGGGCGAGCAACACGGAAAGCCTCGGCGCGCTGATTTACACCAAATACCTGTTCCTGTTCGAGGTTGCGGGCGTGATCCTGCTGGTGGCGATGATCGGCGCGATTGTGCTGACGCATCGCGGCCAGCGCTCGACGCGCGGACACCAGAACATTGCCAAACAAAACGCGCGCCGCCCGCAGGATGCGACCGTCAATGTGAAGCCCGAAGTCGGGCAGGGGGTCGAACTGTGATCGGTATCGAACACTACATCATCGTCAGCTCGATCCTGTTCGTGCTCGGCGTGCTGGGCATCTTCATGAACCGCAAGAATATCATTGTGGTGCTGATGGCGATCGAGCTGATCCTGCTTGCGGTGAACATCAACCTCGTCGCCTTCAGCGCCTTCCTTGGCGATCTGGCCGGACAGGTCTTCGCCATGTTCGTATTGACCGTTGCGGCGGGCGAGGCCGCCATCGGGCTCGCGATTCTGGTCATTTATTTCCGTTCGCGCGGCACGATTGCCGTGGACGATGTCAATCAGATGAAGGGTTAGCAGGGACGTGAACTCCATCCTGATCATCGTTTTCGCGCCCTTGCTGGCGGCGATCATTGCCGGGCTGGGCAACCGCGCCATCGGCAATGTCGCAGCCAAGAGCATCACCACCGGCGCGTTGTTCCTCGCCTGCGGCCTCAGCTGGCCGATCTTTATCGACTTCCTCTCCGGCAGCGAGACCGCCACAGTTGTGCCAGTGATGAAGTGGGTCGAAAGCGGGGCGATGAGCTTCGACTGGGCGCTGCGCGTCGATACGTTGACGGCTGTTATGCTGGTGGTCATCACCACCGTTTCCGCGCTCGTCCACCTGTATAGCTGGGGCTATATGGAGGAAGACCCGGATCAGCCGCGCTTCTTTGCATACCTGTCGCTCTTCACCTTCGCCATGCTGATGCTGGTGACCGCCGACAATCTGGTGCAGATGTTCTTCGGTTGGGAAGGCGTGGGCCTTGCGAGCTACCTGCTGATCGGCTTCTGGTACAAGAAGCCGTCCGCCAACGCCGCCGCGATCAAGGCCTTCGTGGTGAACCGCGTAGGTGACCTTGGCTTTATGCTGGGCATTTTCGGCACCTTCCTCGTGTTCCAGACGACGAGCATCCCCGCCATCCTCGAAGCGGCGCCCGCAATGGAAGGGGCGAGCAGTATCGGCTTTATGGGAATGCGGCTCGATACGATGACGATCCTGTGCCTGCTGCTGTTCATCGGCGCGATGGGCAAATCGGCGCAGCTGGGCCTGCACACTTGGCTGCCAGACGCGATGGAAGGCCCGACGCCGGTCTCCGCACTGATCCACGCGGCGACCATGGTGACGGCGGGCGTGTTCATGGTGTGCCGCCTTTCGCCGATGTTTGAAGCGGCTCCGGTAGCGCTGGCTTTCGTGACGATTATTGGTGCTGCCACCTGTCTGTTCGCGGCGACCGTCGGCACAACGCAGTGGGACATCAAGCGGGTGATCGCCTATTCGACCTGCTCGCAGCTCGGCTACATGTTCTTCGCCGCCGGTGTCGGCGCCTATGGCGCGGCGATGTTCCACCTGTTCACGCACGCCTTCTTCAAGGCGCTGCTGTTCTTGGGCGCGGGCAGCGTGATCCACGCGATGCATCACGAACAGGATATGCGCTATTACGGTGGCCTGCGGAAACACATCCCGCTGACCTTCTGGGCGATGATGATGGGCACGCTGGCGATTACCGGGGTGGGTATTTACGACTTGCACGCAGGCTTTGCGGGCTTCTGGTCGAAGGATGCGATCCTTGAGGTATCCTACGCCGCCGGAGGCCACGGAACCGGCGCGTTTTGGGTCGGTGTCTTCGCGGCACTTCTCACCAGCTTCTACAGCTGGCGGCTGATGTTCCTCACCTTCTGGGGCAAGCCGCGCTGGATCGAGAGCGAGCATATCCAGCACAGCGTGCACAAGACTCCGGAAGAGGCAGGCGAGGATACGACAGGCGGTTATCATCCGCACGAAAGCCCGCTGTCCATGCTCATTCCCCTGGGCGTGCTGAGTATCGGTGCCATTGCGGCCGGTCAGGTTTTTGCCGGAAACTTCCTCGACAGTGCCGATTTCTGGAACGGCTCGATCGCTTACAATGCCGAACTGATGCACGCGATGCACGAAGTGCCCTGGTGGGTGAAGAACACCGCTCTGCTTGTTATGCTGCTCGGCCTGTTCGGCGCGTGGCTCGCTTATATCCGCAACACCGATATCCCGCGCCAGACCACGCAGCAGCTCGGTGCGATCTACAACTTTGTCTACAACAAGTGGTATTTCGACGAGCTCTACAACCTTCTCTTCGTCAAGCCCGCCTTCTGGCTCGGCCGTGTGCTGTGGAAGCGCGGGGACGAGGGAACTATCAACCGCTTCGGCCCTGACGGGGCTGCGTGGCTGGTGTCGCAAGGCAGTGTCTATGCGAAGAGGTTCCAGTCCGGCCAAATGACGAGTTACGCCCTGATCATGCTTATCGGCCTTGTCGCCGCCATCACCTGGGTGCTGTTCTGATGGGTGGCTTCCCGATCCTTTCCGCGATGCTCGCCGTGCCGCTGGTCGGCGCTATCATCTGCCTGTTTGTCGGCGCGAACACTGCGCGCTGGACGGCGCTGGTGGCGACTCTGGTCAACCTCGCGCTCGGCGTGCTGCTGTGGCTGAACTACGATATCGGCGGCGCGCAGTGGCAGTATACCGAATACCACAATCTGTTCGATACCTTCGCCTACGCGCTCGGGATCGACGGAATTGCGCTGATGCTCATCATGCTCAGCGTCTTCCTCATGCCGATCTGCATCGGCGCGAGCTGGAACGCGATTACCAAGCGCGTGGGCGAATATATGGGCGCCTTCCTGTTCATGGAAGTGCTGATGATCGGCGTGTTCGCTGCGCAGGATATCTTCCTGTTCTACATCTTCTTCGAAGCCGGCCTTATCCCGATGTATCTCATCATCGGTGTGTGGGGCGGCGATAACCGTATTTACGCGAGCTACAAATTCTTCCTCTACACGCTGCTCGGCTCGGTGCTGATGCTGATCGCGATGCTGTGGATGGTGAACACGGCGGGCACGACGCATGTCCCGTTCCTGATGGAGTATGACTTTGCTCCAGAGGCACAGACATGGCTCTGGCTCGCCTTTTTCGCCAGTTTCGCGGTGAAGATGCCGATGTGGCCGGTGCACACCTGGTTGCCCGATGCGCACGTGCAGGCACCCACCGCTGGATCGGTCATCCTTGCCGGCGTTTTGCTGAAGCTGGGCGGTTACGGCTTCATCCGCTTCAGCCTGCCGATGTTCCCCGATGCTTCTGCGCAATTTGTGTGGCTTGTGTGGGGCTTGTCGATGGTCGCGGTGGTTGCCACCAGCCTGATCGCGCTGGTGCAGCACGATATGAAGAAGCTGATCGCCTACAGCTCGGTTGCGCATATGGGGATCGTCACGGTCGGCCTGTTCGCCTTCAACGTGCAGGGGCTGGAAGGCGCGATGATGATCATGCTCGGTCACGGCCTCGTGTCGGGAGCGCTGTTTCTTTGCGTGGGCGTAATTTACGACCGGCTGCATACCCGTGAAATCTCACGTTACGGCGGCCTCAGCACCAATATGCCTGCTTATGCCATGCTTTTCCTGCTGTTCACGATGGCGAGTGTTGGCCTGCCGGGGACGAGCAATTTCGTCGGCGAATTCCTTGCGCTGGCGGGCATTTATCAGATCAATAGCTGGGTCGCCTTCGTCTGCACCACCGGCATCATTCTGGGTGCTGCCTATATGCTTTACCTCTACCGCCGCGTGTGTTTCGGCCCGCAGGTTAATGACGATGCGGCTGCGTTGCCCGACCTGTCGAAGCGCGAGTATCTGCTGCTCGCCCCGATTGCCGCGGCGGTGCTGTGGATGGGTGTGTACCCAGAGAGCTTCCTTGCGCCGATGCGTGCGGACATCCAGTGGCTCGATGAGCGACTGGCCGAGGCGGAGCCTGCGAGTGACGCGCAGCTGGTGATCGGACAGGCTGTTCCTGCTGCCGAGCCGGAGCATCACGGGGAGGGGGCACACTGATGGCCTTTGCCGCTTCCTTCGCGCTGATCGCGCCCGAACTCGTTCTCGGCATCACCGGCCTGCTGCTGACACTGGTCGCGGCCTATGGTGGGGACAAATTCGCCCGGTTCGCCAGTATCGCCGCCGCCGTGGCTTTGGGCGGAGCCTTCGCGCTGGTTGCGCCTAGCGTCTGCGCCGGGGCTTCGGGCATGGAGACCGAGGCGTTTGGCGGGCTGTTCCGCGCCGACGCCTTTGCCGGTTTCGCCAAGCTGATGATCTTCGCCGCATCGGGCGCCACGCTGATGATCGCACCGCGCTTCTTCGAGAAGATCGGCGCGATGAAGACCGAATTTCCGGTGCTGATCCTCTTCGCCGCACTCGGCATGAGCATCATGGTTTCGGCCAATGATTTGCTGACGCTGTATATGGGCCTCGAACTCAATTCGCTCGCAGCCTATGTGCTTGCGGCGATGCTGCGCGATGATGACCGCTCGGCGGAAGCAGGGCTCAAATATTTCGTCCTCGGCGCACTGGCTTCGGGTATTTTGCTGTTCGGCATGAGCCTGACCTATGGCTTCACTGGTACGACCAGCTTTGCCGGGATCACAGCTGCGGTGTCGGGCGAGCTGAGCACCGGAATGCTCTTCGGTCTGATCTTCATGTTGGCGGGCCTCGCCTTCAAGATCAGCGCCGCGCCGTTCCATATGTGGACGCCGGACGTGTATACGGGCGCGCCCACGCCGGTGACGATGTTCTTCGCCTCCGCGCCCAAGGTTGCTGCCGTGGCGCTGCTCGCGCGGGTGAGCATGGAAGCGTTCGGGTCGCAGGTCGATGCGTGGCGGCAGGTGGTGATTGCAGCGGCGCTGCTCTCCATTGTGATCGGCGCGCTGGGCGCTATCGGGCAGAGTAATATCAAGCGGCTGCTCGCCTATTCCTCAATCAACAATGTCGGCTTCATCCTGATCGGCCTCGCTGCAGCCAATGCCAGCGGGGCAAGCGCACTGCTCGTCTACCTCGCCATCTACACGGTGATGACGGTGGGCAGCTTTGTCGCCGTTCTCCTGATGCGCGATGCCGAGGGGAACCAGCTGGAAGGTATTTCCGACTTGGCAGGCCTCGCCACAACACGCCCGGCGCTGGCCTGGGCGCTGATGGCGCTGATGTTCAGTCTGGCCGGTATTCCACCGCTGTTCGGTTTCTGGGGCAAGTTTGTGGTGTTTCAGGCGGCTGTCGAGGCTGACCTGTTGGCGCTCGCTGCCATCGGCATTGCGGCGAGCGTGATCGGCGCGTTCTACTACATCAAGATCGTCAAGATCATGTTCTTCGACGAACCCGCGGGCACCATCACCGGCGAGGCCGATAAGGCACATTGGGCGCTGCTGCTGATCTGCGGCGTGATCGTTTCGCCGTTGGGCTATTTCCTGACGCCATGGCTGGGGAGCCTTGCGGATATGGCGGCGGCCTCGCTCGGCCTGCCCGGCTGAGGCTGGCTTCTTGATCGAGATCGTAGACGAAACCGGCAGCACCAACGCCGATCTGTCCGCGCGACTGGCCAAGGGCGACGATCTTCCCGAAGGCTACTGGCTCGTCGCCAACCGCCAGACTGCGGGGAGGGGACGGCAGGGCCGCAGCTGGCAGGGCGGGGAGGGCAATTTTATCGGATCGACCATCGTCCATTTGCGCGACGACGATCCACCGCCAGCAACGCTCTCTTTTGTGGCCGCTCTGTCCGTTTTCGCAACCATCGCGCCGCTTGTCACGGCGCAAAACCGTTTGCACCTCAAATGGCCGAACGACGTTTTTCTCAATGGCGGGAAGGTCGCAGGGATTCTGCTAGAACGGGTGGGAAATGCCGTGGTCGTCGGGATCGGGGTCAATCTTGCGACTGCGCCTGACCTTCCGGACAGGCCAACCGCGCCCCTTCACCAAGCCGGTGCCAAGATCGAACGGGACGCTTTCGCCGCATCGCTTACAGAAACCCTCCGTCAACGTCTCGACAATTGGCGTTGGCGCGAACAGGGGATGAACATGGGTCTGTCCGCGACCCTATCGGGCTTTCTTTGGAACTCGATCCACCAAGCGGGCGCGCGCACGAGCGTCAATATCGGCGCGGGAGAAGTGGTAACCGGAGCCTTTGCTGGACTCGACGAGACCAATGGTGCCTTATGGCTTCTCCTCGATGATGGCACAGAGCGGATCATCCACGCTGGCGATGTAATTTTGGAGACGTGACGATGCTGCTCGCAGCCGATGTCGGAAACACCAATGTCGTCTTCGCCGTTTTCGACGGGACGGAGATACGCGCGCGCTGGCGGATCGCCACCGACCCCCGGCGCACGGGGGACGAATACGCGGTGTGGCTGCTGCAATTGCTCGCCATCGAAGGTATCGACCGCGCCGCGATCACTCGCATAATCTACGGCTCGGTCGTCCCGCGGGCAGAGCATAACCTGACGGTGCTGGCGCAGAAATACTTCGGCATCACCCCGCTTTTCGCAGGGCAGGGCGCGGCGGCGTGGGATTTTGAGATCGATGTCGAGCAGCCGCACACGCTGGGCGCGGACCGCGCGCTCAACTGCATAGCAGCGCATAAGCTGGTGGGCGGCGATATGATCGTGGTCGATTTCGGCACCGCGACCAAGTTTGAAGCGGTGGATTACAACGGCGCCTATAAGGGCGGCATTATCGCGCCGGGCATCAATCTTTCACTCGACGCGCTGGTAGGCAACACTGCCAAACTGCCGCGCATCGCCATCCGCGCGCCGGAAACCACCAGCGTTATCGGACGTAATACCGAAGACCAGATGTTGATCGGCGTCTTCTGGGGCTATGTCGCGCTGATGGAAGGACTGATCGAGCGGATGAAGGCGCAAATCGGCCGGCCGGTTAAGGTTGTAGCGACCGGCGGGCTCGCCATATTGTTCGACGAGAAGACCGACATATTCGACGTGATTGACGCCGATCTGACCATTCGCGGCCTGCAAATCCTTGCCGCCAGAGTCGAAAACGCTTCCGGAGCATAATGAAAAACGATTTTACACCGCAGGATGAACTGCTGTTTCTTGCCCTTGGGGGTTCTGGCGAGATTGGCATGAACGTCAATCTCTATGGCTGTCAGGGCAAATGGCTGATGGTCGATCTGGGCATGAGCTTCGGGGCGAACGAGTATCCCGGCACCGAACTGATGTTCGCCGATCCCGAATTTATTGAGGAGCGGGCGGACGATCTGCTCGGTATTGTGCTGACGCATGGCCATGAAGACCATATCGGCGCCATTCCGTACTTCGCGGCCGATCTTGGCGTGCCGATGTATGCCACACCCTTCACCGCCGATCTGATCCGCCGCAAGCTGGAAGAAGCGCAATTGCTCGATGCGGTCGAGCTGATCGAGATCGCGGAGGATCACGGCAGCATCGTGCTCGGCCCGTTCGAGATTACCTATCTGCCGCTCGCCCACTCGATTGCCGAGGGCAATGCGCTGCTGATCGAAACGCCCTATGGCCGCGTTTTCCATACGGGTGACTGGAAACTGGACGAAGAGCCGATCATCGGCGAGCCCACGACCGAAGAAGAACTGGTCGAAATCGGCGACGAGGGCGTGCTGGCGCTCGTCTGCGATTCCACCAATGTCTTCAACCCCGCGCCGTCGGGCAGCGAAGGCGCGGTTTATCGCGGGATGCTGGAGGAAGTGCGCAAGCATCGCGGCAAGCGCGTGCTGGTGACGACTTTTGCTTCCAATGTCGCGCGGCTGCAGACGCTGGGGATGGTGGCGCAGGAGACGGGGCGCAAACTGTGCGTCGCGGGGCGCTCGCTCGACCGGATTATCGCGGTGTCGCAAGCGAATGGCTATCTGCGCGACCTTTCCGAGCCGGTTGATTTCGAAACCGCGATGGCGCTGCTGCCCGGCGAAGTGCTGATCCTTGCCACCGGCGGACAGGGCGAGCCGCGTGCCGCGCTGAGCCGGATTGCCGAGGAAACGCATCCGCTCGCGCTCGACAAGGGCGATGTCGTGCTTTTCTCAAGCCGCGTCATCCCCGGCAATGAACTCGCCATCGGGCGGGTGCAGAATATGCTCGCCGAACGCGGCGTGGTGATGGTGACCGACAGGCAGAGCGAAATCCACGTTTCAGGCCATCCGGGGCGACCGGAGCTTGAAGCGCTGTATGGCTGGCTGCGTCCGGATATCCTCGTGCCGGTACATGGCGAGATCCGGCATATGCAGGAACAGACCCGCCTTGGCCGGGCGAGCGGCATTCCGCACAACCACTTCCAGAAGAACGGCGATATCGTGCGCCTTGCCCCCGGCGCGCCTGCGACCATTGCGCGCGTGCCGACCGGCAGGCTGGTGCTCGATGGCGATATCATCGTGCCCGCCAATGGCGAAGCGGTGGCGATGCGGCGGCGGCTTGCGCATTCGGGCGTGCTGATCGTTGTGCTGGACGGGCAGGGCGGTGTGACCATCGAAGGCTTGGGTCTGCCGCTCGATGAGGACTACGCAGCCTTTATCGCCGAAGCGCAGGCGGATGTCGTCGACGCGCTGATGAAGCTACGCAAAGGGCGGCGCGACGAGCCTGAGGCGATCAAGGAAGCGGCGCGCCTTGCCGCGCGGCGGGCAGCCGAAAGATGGTGTGGCAAAAAGCCGCAAACCCGTGTCATTGCGCCCGGATTGTAATCAGGAAGCCGCGCCATGCAGTGGACGTCCATCATCGCAATCTATGCCCTCATCTGGGTGATGTCGGCTTTCGTGCTGCTGCCTTTCGGGTTGAAGACAGCGGACGAAGCGGGCGAGGCCAAGGTGCCGGGGCAAGCGGACAGCGCACCGGTCAATTTCCGCCCGTGGAAAGTGGTGAAGCGCGCCACCATCGTGGCGGCAATCCTGTGCGCTTTGTTTGTCGCCAATTTCCATCAGGGGTGGGTGACGGTGGACGATATCAATATCTTCCCGGAGCCGCCCGCTTACGACAGCGGCAACCGCTAATTGCGCAGCCGCTCGATAGCCTGGGCAAGCGCGACGTAGAGCTTGCCCGTATCGCTGGAGAGCAGAGTGACCGCGAGCGCGTTGCCGTCGCGTGTGGCGAGCACTTCGCGCAGCATGGCTTCGAAATCATGGATGAAGCGGTTCACGGTTTCGCGGAACTCGCTGTCTTCTTCGTAGACCTCGGCGACGGCACGGGATTCTCCGCGGTCGAGCAGCCGCACCGCGCGGCGTGTGAAGATCCCACGATCGCCCTTCAGGTAATTCGCCCATTGGGTATCGGACACTTCGTTGTCGAACGCCTTGGCGATGTCGATGGCGGAGGAATTGAGCGATTCGGTAATCAGCGCGACGCGGCGGCTGAAATCGCTGTCGACGCGCTCTTCCGCCCGTTCACGGGCATAGGTGATGCGCTGTTCCAGATTGCCCGCCAAGTCGTTGAGCAGCGCCAGCTGGTCACGCAGCGCCTTGGTCGTCTGCTGACCGCGCTGTGAAGACTGCGCCACGGCGGCTTCGAGTTCCGCAATCACTTCCACCGCATCGCTGCGGATGGCCGAGGCGATCTTCACTCGGCTTTCGCTGGCAATGCTGTTGGCGATCTCGTCCACCACTTCACCCTGCGAGGCGCGCAACTGCGTCAGCGCATTTTCGGAGGCGTCAGACAGGGTTGCGATGGCCGATTGCAGCTCGTCGCGGGTGGTTTTGGCCAATTCCTCTGCATTGGCCAAAACGCTGGCGATCCGGCTTTCCATCGTGGCCAGTTGGTTGAGCGAAGCGGTTCCGCTTCCCCGCACATCTGCGATATGGGCCATGAGACGTTCGCCGCCCGCCTCGGCATCGGCGATAAGCCCGCTAAGCCGCTCCGCTTCCGCTGCGAAACTGGTGAGCCGGGTCTCGGCAAGGCTCACCGCGTTGCTCAGCGTGCCTTCCGAATGTTCGGCACTCGCGCGGATGATTTCGAGCAGGCGGACGCCATCATTGGTGAGCTGGGCGATGCGCGTGCTATTGGTATCCAGCGCCTCACGTGCAGTGGCGAGCCGCGCAGCGAATTGCTCGGCAGCGCCGCCCAGTTGCGCATCCGCATCCTCGCCCGCCTGTCGCAGTGCGGCGAGATCGGCTTCGACGGTCGACAAGCGGGACAGCAGGCCCTCGCTGCGTTGGGCAATGGCAGACAGCGCGGCTTCATATCCCTCGCGCCGTTCAGCCAACAATGTGTCGAACACCGCAAGCCGCTCGTCGAGCTCGGCCAGCTCTTCCGCCTGCCGCGCCGCGCTTATGTCACGCCGGCGGTCCATTTGCGCATCGAAGGAGGCGAGACTTTGCGCGATCTGCTGGTCTGCACGGCCTGCTTCTTCGGTGAGAACCGCGAGGCGACGCCGCGCGTTGTCCATAGCGGCCTGATCGACATCCGCGATGCGCGCAATCGCCTCTTGCACCCGCGTTTCGAGTGCTTCGATGGCTTCCTGCCATTCGGTGGCGGCGGCATCCCGCCCATCAGCCAGCGTCGCGATCAAGCCTGCGCCCTGATCGGACAATTCGGCGAGGCGCGCTTGCAAATTGGACAGAGCGGCTTCCTCGCTCGTGCGTTGTTCTTCGGCCCTTTGCGATAGAAGCGTCTGCAGTTCCTCCGCCCGCACGCGCAGCGATTCGAGCGCCGAGTCCTCGGTCTCGATCATATCTGTGCGGAAGGATTCGCTGATCTCGCGCAGCCTGCCAAACCGCGCCTGCGTGGTCTCGCCCAAGGCTGTCACCTGCGCGTCAAAAGCGGCGAGCGTGCTCGATACCCGTTCGTTGATATTGGTAACGTGCCGCTCACCCGCTTCGCCGAACTGGTTGAGCCGGTCGAACCCTGCGATCAGGCTTTCCACCTGCGAATGCGCGACCTGCCCGGCATTGCCGATCTGGCTGCTGAGGTCGCGCGCGGCATTTCCCAGCACTGGTAGATTGGCGCGCAGGTTCTCCATATTCGCAACGGCCGTTTGGCTAACCGTGCCAATCGTCTCAACCTGCGCCGCATTGTCTTGCACCAGGCTTTGCAGATATTCGGCGCTGTCATTCAACCGTTCCGCTGCGCTGCGCCCTAGCGATTCCAGATCGCGCGACTGCGCGGCGATGAAATCGCGGGCGATGCTGAGTTCGCGGTTCACAGTGGTCAGCCGCTCTTCAAGCGCGCGTGATTCGTGCGAAAGCAGCCGCGCGGCATCGGTAAAACGGTTCGCCTCGCGCCGGTTGTTGCGCTGGATCAGCATCCACACGGCCAGAATGAAGATTGCAGGAATTGCCCAGCTGGAAATCCACTGCGTCCATTGCTGCGGGGTCGCTCCGGCAAGCATCTCTTGCTGGTTCGCCCACCCGAAAAACCCTGTCCAGCCCAACAGAGCCGCGACCGCGAGGGTGGGCGTCACCCACGTCCAGCGCGGCTTTGCCGGAGGCTCTTCCTCCCAGAAATCCGAAGGTTCTTCGGGTTCCACAAAGACTGGCGCCGCGCCATCATCCTCGTGCCCCGCAAAGCCCTCTTCCTGCCCGAAGCTAGGCGCAACATCGTCCATCGACGGTTCGGAAGCGGTAAGGCTGCGGCGGCTTTTCATGGATTATGCTTACCAGATCGTAAACTATCTGAAACCCCGTCTTAACGCATTGTCGTGCATTGGCTGGCCATGGCTTACGAACAGGGTGATTTCGAACTGGCGCTGACCGCCGCTGCGGGGGACGATATGGCCCTCATCGCGGAGCTGCGCGCCAGCTTCCTCGAAAGCCTGGAGGCGCAAATCACGCTGCTCAGCCGCGCCCGCTGTGACGGGAACTGGGACGTCGCCGCGCATCGCCTGAAGGGGCTTGGCGCGAGCTTTCATGCGGGCGAGCTTGCACGGCTGGCGCAGGAAGCAATCGACGGCGCTCCGGGTGATCCCGCTGTCCTGCGTAAATTGCGCGAGCTGCACTTGCGGTTTTCCGCCGCCGACTAGGCCGCCGCGCTTTTCACATCGCCTCCGCCGCCCTAGATTGGGGCTTCACCAGAGACAGCGGAGCCAAACCCCGGAATGCGCACTGCGCTTATCAGCCTGCCAATGCCGGGCGAGGCCGAACAGCCTTCGATTGCAGGGCAGTCGCTTGCCGAGCGGCAATTGCTGTTTGCGCGCGAGCTTGGCTGCACCGCGGTGATCGCGCATGGCGGCGGCGCGTCGGGGGACGCTATCGCCTTGCGCTACGCCGCCGAGGGCGCGGGATTGCGGTTTCAGGTCATCACCAACGCCCACGCCTTGCCTGGCGCCATCGGCAGCGGAGACAGCCTGCTGGTCATCCAGCCCGATCTGCTGCCCGAAGCGGTGCAGGCGCTCGACCTCTTGCGCGCTGAGGGCGACCGGATGCTGGTGATTTCCTCCGGCCCGGGAACGGCGGCGGGGTTCGAAAGGATCGACCTCGATCGCGCCTGGGCAGGTGTTTTGACGATGCCGGGAAGCTGGCTCGATCTGCTCACCCGCTTGCCCGAGGATGCCGCCCCGCACGCCGCGCTGCTGCGCATTTGCCTGCAAAAGCGCCTGCCCGAGGCGCGGTTGGGCGATGATATTCTCGATTCTGCAAGCTGGACGATCATTCGGGGCGCCGAGGCCGCCGCATCGCACGAGAAACGCTGGCTCAGCGTCCACCTCGGGGTGGTACCAGCCCATGCGCCCTCACGCTGGCTTGGAAGCAAGGCAGTGGCGCGGGCCGGAGCGCAATTGCTGGCGCGAAGCTGGTCGGGGCTGGCCATTGGAGGCACCGCGCTGGCCTTGCTGGCGGGCAGCATCGCCGTCACGCTCTTCTCCGGTGTCCCGGCGGCGGCCTTCGGCCTGCTCGCGCTCGCCGTGCCCTTGCTGGAGATGTATCTCGCACTCGGCCATTTGGCCGGCGCTCCATTTGCAAAGCGGGGCAAGTGGCACTTCCTGCGCCATAGCGTTGATGCGGCGATACTCGCGGTGGGCGTGCTGGCGATTGACGGGCTGTGGTATCGCGGCGCGTTTCCCGCCCTCGTGCTGGGCGCTGCGCTGCTGCTGCTCGATCGCCGTCCGACCCGCGCTGCCGAGGAACCCTTGCGTGACCGCGCCATCATCGCGCTGGCGCTTGGCGTGATGTCCGTCGTGACCTCTCCTGAAATTGCTTTCATGGCCGTCGCGGCGCTTTGCCTAGCGGTGCTGCTTTTTCCCGAGCGCAAGCCCAGCGAATAACCTGCCATTAACGCTGTTGGAGTAACACTCGGGTATGAGCGCCGAAACTCCCTCCGCAACCTTGGCCGAAAGCGTCGAAAGCAGCTTGCGCGATGAGCTGGCGCAGGGCGATATCTCGCTCGCGACGACACGCCCGATCCTGCGGCATTTGCTCGCCCATGCAGACCTCGATCTGTTCAACGATGAAGTCATCGCCAAGGTGCGCGGGATGGTGACGCATCTGGCACGCCAGGTGCTGTTCGCCCTCGCAAAGAGCGACGGCATTACGGATCGCGGCAGCTTTGCCGATGAGCGGCAGAACGCGCTGGCCGCCGGTCTGATGGAAAGCGCGCCGGTGATTGGCTTCGCCCATGCGCTCGCCGTGGAAGCGCTGACCGCCGAACGGCTGAGCATTCGCAGCGGGATCGATGCCGTGCTGTCGCCGCTGTTGCAGGAGCTAGTCGCTTCGCCCGAAGGTGGCGAGGCGCGGGAGGCCATGCGGGCGCTTTCGGCGCAGGCGCGCTTTATGCAGCAGCAGCGGCGCATGGAACTGCCGCTGGGCGAACTGCCCGCCGGTGTGTTTGAAACCGTGTGCGCGCATTGCGAGGCCGCTCTTGTCGCCGAGTTTCCCCGGGTCGGCCATACGCTGACCGCCCTGCGCGAAGAACACGCAGAGAGCAATTCGCGCATCACCCGGTTGACTGGCCTTATCCACCAACTGGCAGACAAGGCGCACCGCGCGCTCAGCGTCGATCACGCGGGCGTTTCAATGTTCGTCACCGCGCTGGAAATGGCGGGCGAGCAATCGCGCGAAGTCGCGGTCCTCTCGCTGTCCGAAAACCAATGCGCGCGGCTGGCGCTGACCTTGCGCGCGGCGGGGCTTTCGGCAGCGCAGGTAGAAGAACAGTTCTTGTTCCTGCATCCGGATATAACCTTGCCTGAAGGCTTCGATACGCTGCGGGCAGACCGCGCTTCCGCCGCGCTGGCCGATTCCGCAGCGTTGCTGGAACGGGTGAGCTAACCTAATGGCAAGCGCCCACATCCAGTCCGCGCGCGCGCGCACCGATGCCGATGACCGGTTGATCGAGGCGGAGGAGCCGCTGGCGAGCTTCCATCTGCGCGCGGGCGGCGAATTGCCGGGGCCGATTGTCACCCCGGCCTTGCTCGAACTGGTGCGCAAGGCGCGGGCGAGTGGCAAGAAGGTGTCCCGCGCCATCCGCGCGCAGGACACCTTCGAACAGATTTCCGCTTGGGCAGAAGTAACTCCGGGCCGGATGGGCACCGTTATCAATATCAGCACCTGGCAGGCTGAAGATCTCCCCGAGCCTTCGCTGGCGGAAGACAATCGCGGACGCCTGGCACTGGTCAAGCACCTCTCCGGGCTCACCGCGCGGTTAGACGAGCAACAGCGCATCCTCACCGTCGATTGGACGGCGCGCGACATGGACACGCTGGGCGAGGCCATGATGCAGGCCGTCGGCCATCTCTGGAGCGAGCTGGCGCGGCCCGAAAACCCGACGCTGGCGGCTCCGGCACAGTGGCGCTTGCTCGATGGCACCCGCATTGTTGTGCCCGGTTCGGAACGCCAATGGGCCGTACAGCTGGTGCCTCTGGGCCGGAGCGAGGCGCAGCCCGTCGGCTTCGATCTCTACCTTGTGCCCGACCGGCCGCTGACCGAAGCGCCGCCCAAGCCGTCGCGTCGGCCTGACCGTTCGGCGGGCATCGGGCGCGAGATTGCGCCCGTGCTGCGCCAACCGGTCAGCCGGATCATCGCCAATGCCGAGACGATCCGCACGCAGCTGGCCGGGCCGCTGGCGGATGAATACAGCAATTATGCCGCCGACATCGCCTCTGCCGGAGAACATTTGCTGGCGCTGATCGACGATCTCACCACGCTGGAAATGGTCGAGGACGAGGATTTCGCGCCTGCGCCCGATCACATCGACCTTGCCGATGTCGGCCGCCGCGCCGCGGGCATTCTGGGCGTGCGCGCCAAGGAACGCGGGATCACCATCGACGAGCCGAGACTGGGCGAAAGCGCGCCCGCCATCGGCGAGTTTCGCCGCACGCTGCAAGTGCTGCTCAATCTGGTCGGCAACGCCATCCGCTATTCGCCCGAAGGCGGGCAAGTGTGGATCCGTGTCGAGCGGGATGGCGAGCGGGCGCGCATCATCGTCGCCGATCAGGGCGAGGGCTTGGATGAAGACCAGCAAGCGCGTGTCTTCACTAAATTCGAGCGGCTTGGCCGTCAGGGCGACGGCGGTTCGGGCCTCGGCCTGTATATCTCGCGCCGCCTTGCCGAAGCCATGGGCGGTTCGCTCACGGTCGAAAGCGCGAAGGGGCAGGGCGCCCGCTTCACGCTGGAACTGCCTGCCGACCTTTCGGTATAGAAAACCCCGCCGAAGCGGGGCTTTCCTTCGCATTGTTGAGAGAGTGCCTTAACGCTGCTCCACCGGCACGTAATCGCGCTGCGTCGGGCCGGTGTAGAGCTGGCGCGGGCGACCGATGACCTGGCCGGGATCGGAAATCATCTCGTTCCACTGCGCCACCCAGCCTACGGTGCGGGCGAGCGCGAAGAGAACGGTGAACATGGTTGTCGGGAAGCCGATGGCCGAAAGGATGATGCCCGAATAGAAGTCCACATTCGGGAACAGCTTCTTTTCCTGGAAATAGGGATCGTTCAGCGCAATCTCTTCCAGTTGCAGCGCGGTTTCGAACACCGGGTCTTTCACCTTCAGCGCATCGAACACTTCGCGCACGGTCTTCTGCATCACGGCGGCGCGTGGATCGTAATTCTTGTACACGCGGTGGCCGAAGCCCATCAGGCGGAACGGGTCGTTCTTGTCCTTGGCGCGCTCGATATAGTGCGGAATCCTGTCCGGCGTGCCGATTTCGCGGAGCATATTGAGCGCCGCCTCGTTCGCCCCGCCATGCGCAGGGCCCCACAGGCAGGCAATACCGGCAGAGATACAGGCAAAGGGGTTCGCGCCCGACGAACCGGCGAGACGGACGGTCGAAGTCGAAGCGTTCTGTTCGTGATCGGCATGGAGGATGAAAATCCGGTCCAGCGCCTTTTCGACTTCGGGAACCACCACATACTCTTCAGCCGGAACGCCGAAGGTCATGCGCAGGAAATTGCCGGTATAGCTCAGATCGTTGCGCGGCTGCATGAAGGGCTGCCCCACCGCGTATTTATACGCCATCGCCGCAATCGTCGGCATTTTGGCAATCAGGCGGTGCGAGCTGATCGTGCGGTGTTCAGGGTCGGAAATGTCGGTGCTGTCATGGTAGAACGCCGACAGCGCGCCAACGACGCCGCACATAATCGCCATCGGGTGCGCATCGCGGCGGAAACCGCGATAGAAGGTGGCAAGCTGCTCGTGCAGCATGGTGTGGCGGCTGATCGTATAGGTGAAATCGTCGAGCTCTTCCTTGCTCGGCAATTCCCCGTTGAGCAGGAGATAGCTGACTTCCATGAAGCTAGAATTCTCGGCCAGTTGCCCGATGGGATAGCCGCGATGCAGCAGCACGCCTTCATCGCCATCGATATAGGTCAGCGCGCTTTCGCAGCTGGCGGTCGATTTGTAGCCCGGATCGAACGTGAACTTGCCGGTATCCCCGTAGAGCTTGCGGATATCGATAACATCGGGCCCCACGCTGCCTTCTAAGGTCGGGAAGCTGTAGGTTTCGCCACCCACGCTCAGGTCTGCCTGCTTGTCAGCCAATGAACATCTCCTTCAAATACCAGTCCCGCTGATCGACCCCTTCAGGCCGCTGCCTGCGCGGCGATCCGCGCGAGGCTTTCCTCCCGTCCAAGGAGAACCAGCACATCGAAAATTCCGGGCGAGGTTGTCTGCCCTGTCAGCGCCGCGCGAAGCGGCTGCGCAAGTTTGCCGAGGCCGAGCCCCAGCTCCTCCGCATAGACTTTCAGATTGGCCTCCAGCGCCTCGATTGTCCAGTACGTTTCACCCTGCAACCGGGCCAAGATAGCGGAAAGTCTGATACGCGCTTCATCGTCCAGCAGCGCAGCAGCCTGCTCGTCCATCGCAAAGGGCAAGGTCTTGAACAGGAAGGCCGCGCCATCGGCCAGCTCGTTCATGTCGCGCGCACGGGTTTTGAGCACCGGCATCGCCTGCGTCAGCAGCGCGACATCCGCCTTTTCACCCAGTATCTCTGCCGCAATCGCCGCGAGCCGCGCATCGTCGGCGGCGCGGATATAATTGCCGTTCATGCTCAGAAGCTTCTTCATGTCGAAGCGGCTCGGCCCTTTGCCAACGGCTGTGATATCGAAGAGGGCAATCGCCTCTTCCATCGAAAACTCTTCCTGATCGCCATGGCCCCAGCCAAGCCGCAACAGGTAATTGAACATGGTTTCGGGCAGAATGCCCATGTCGCGATAATCGCGCACGCCCAGCGCGCCGTGCCGCTTGGAGAGCTTGGCACCGTCATTGCCGTGAATCAGCGGGATATGCGCATAGACCGGCTCTTCCCAGCCATCCTCGATCCCCTGCATCGCGCGGATCACCTGCAACTGGCGGAAAGCGTTGTTGAGATGGTCATCGCCGCGGATGATGTGGGTGCAGCCCATGTCCATATCGTCGACCACCACGGCGAGCATATAGGTCGGCGAGCCATCGGCCCGCAGCAGGATGAAATCATCGATCTCGCGGTTGTCCACCTTCACGCGGCCCTGCACCGCATCCTCGATCACCGTTTCGCCGACTTCTGGCGTCTTGATACGGATGGTGAAGGGCGCGCCTGCGGGCGCTTCGGCGGGATCACGGTCGCGCCAGCGACCGTCATAGCGCATCGGCTGCTTTGCCGCACGCTGCGCCTCGCGCATTTCGGTAAGCTCCTCCGGCGTTGCAAAGCACTTATACGCCTTGCCGGCATCAAGAAGTTTCTGCGCAACCTCGGCATGGCGCCCGGCACGCTCACTTTGGTAAACCGTCTCGCCATCGAAATCGAGGCCGAGCCAGGCGAGCCCTTCGAGGATTACGTCGATCGCTTCCTGCGTGCTGCGCGCCTTGTCGGTATCTTCGATCCGCAGCAGCGCCTTGCCACCGAAATGGCGGGCATAAAGCCAGGAAAACAGGCCGGTGCGGGCATTTCCGATATGCAGAAAACCGGTGGGGCTGGGCGCAAAGCGCGTCACCACCGGACGCTGTGCGTCAGCGTGATTGCTATCAGAGCTTGCCATAATGCTGCGATTCCTGTCCATTACCCTGCATGGCATCGCGGCAGCCGCCTTTGGTTCCGCTGGGGGACGACGATCTTGATGCTGCGTTGCAGCAGACGCCTTGGCGCAGCCGTGTCTCTTTGTCCAGTATCGCTGACACTGCCGAGCAATTTCTCGGGCAAGCGGGCTTTGATCGCGGGCCCTGGCTGGCGGTTGTTCTCGCTGCGGGAATTGCCGCCTGGTTCATCCTGCCAAGCGCGGCGCAATGGGTGGGCGCGATTGCTGGCGGACTGATCCTTGCGCTTGGCGCTTTGGCACGCTGGAAGGGCCGCGAGGACAGGGTGCACCTGACCACCGCTCTGGCCGCCTGCGGGATCGTGTTTGCGCTGGGCACCAGCCTGATCTGGGCGCGCTCCGAACTGGTGGGATCCGAGGCTTTCGAGCGCCCGGTGTTCGCCGAAATCGAAGGCCGCATTCTCGACCGGATCGAGCAACCCGCGCAAGACAGGGTGCGCCTCGTGCTCGCCATCCGCTCCCCCGAGGATGGCGAGGCGGCGAAAGTGCGGGTCAATGTGCCGCTCGAAACTGCATCGCCCGACCTGACCGAAGGGGCAATTATCCGGGCGCAAGCGCGGCTCATGCCGCCAGCTGCCCCCATGTTGCCGGGCGGCTACAACTTTGCCCGCGCCGCATGGTTTCAGGGGCTGGCGGCGGCCGGCAGCGTGACCGGCGAGATCACGATCATCGAACCCGCTCCGGCGAGCGAGGCGCTGATCCCTTCGCTGCAACGCCGCCTGTCGGCCCATGTCCGCACACAGCTCGATGGCTCGGCGGGCAGCATCGCGGCGGCCTTTGCCAGCGGCGACCGGGGCGGGATCAGCGTCGCGGACGAGGATGCGATGCGCGATTCGGGGCTGACCCATCTGCTCTCGATCAGCGGATTGCACGTAAGCGCACTTATCGGGGCCGCCTATCTGCTCGCGATCAAGTTGCTGGCGCTGTGGCCCTGGCTGGTGCTGCGCGTGCGGCTGCCGGTGCTGGCGGCGGGCGTCGCGGCGCTGGCGGGCATTGGATATACACTTTTGACGGGAGCCGAGGTGCCGACCGTGCGCAGCTGCATCGCTGCCTTGCTCGTGCTCATCGCGCTGGCTTTGGGCCGCGAGCCTTTGTCCCTGCGCATGATCGCTGTCGCGGGCGTAGCGGTGCTGCTGGTGTGGCCGGAGAGCCTTGTCGGGCCGAGCTTCCAGATGAGCTTCAGCGCGGTGATCGCGATTGTTGCCCTGCACAGTTCGGCACCGGTTCGCGCCTTCCTGAAAACGCGCGAGGAGAGCTGGCTGGCGCGCCTTGGCCGCAATACCGCGATGCTGCTGGTGACGGGGTTGGTAATCGAGATCGCGCTGATGCCGACCGTCCTATTCCACTTCCACCGTGCGGGGGTTTATGGCGCGCTGGCCAATGTGATCGCCATTCCGCTGGTGACCTTCATTTCCATGCCGCTTATCGCGATTGCGCTGCTGTTTGACGTGGTCGGGCTGGGCGCGCCGTTCTGGTGGCTGGCGGGCCAATCGCTCAATCTGCTGGTGGGGATTGCGCATTTTACCGCAGATCAACCGGGCGCGGTGAAGCTCATCCCGCAAATGACGCTGCCGACCGTGCTGCTGTTTGCGGCGGGCGGACTTTGGCTCGCCCTATGGAGGGGAAGGGCGCGGCTCTTCGGCTTCATCCCGGCGGCTCTAGCGAGCCTGTGGCTCTATCTTACGCCCATTCCCGATGTGCTAATCTCCTCCGACGGTCGCCATGTCGGGATCACCGGAGAGGATGATCGGCTGCTGGTGCTACGCGATACCCGCAGCGAGTTTACGCGCGATAATCTCCTCGAATTGGCGGGTGTAGAAGGCGATCCGGTTCCCATGGAGCAATGGCACGGGGCCGAATGCAGCCGGGATTTCTGCGCGCTCACGCTTGAACGCGAGGGCCGCGAATGGCATCTGCTGATGAGCCGCAGCGAAGATATCGTCGAGGAGCGCGCTCTCGCAGCCGCCTGCGAGCGCAGCGACATCGTGATTACCGACCGTTGGCTCCCGCGCAGCTGCCAACCGCGCGTGCTCAAGGCCGACCGCCGGATGCTGGAGCAGAGCGGCGGCATCGCGCTCGTCCTCAGCGGCACGGGCGAAGCGCATATGCGAACCGTGGCCCAGAGCGAAGGCGAGCACGGATGGTGGCGCGGGCGGCAGGACTAGGCCCGCCACCCGACGCGCAAACGGTCAGTGATAACGCCGCAGCAGGCCCGCCAGCTTGCCCTGAACTTCGACCTGGCTATCGGCATAAATCTGCGGGTCGTAGGAGGCATTGGCCGGATCGAGGCGGATCTTGCCGTCATCATGGTAGAGATATTTCAGCGTCGCTTCCTCGCCATTGACGAGTGCCACCACGATATCGCCATCGCGGGCGGTGCTGACCTTCTTCACGAGGGCAAAATCCCCGTCAAAAATGCCTGCCTCGATCATCGAGTCGCCCGATACTTCGAGCGCGTAATGCTCGCCCGCGCCCAGCAGCGCCGCGGGGACGGGCAGAGTCTGGCTGCCTTCCAGTGCTTCTATCGGAACACCGGCGGCAATCTTGCCGTGCAACGGGATTTCGATCACATCATTGGCCGCGACCGGCGCAGCAGCGGGCGGCGTGGTTACTTTCGCCACCGCATCATTGCCGACATTCTCCGGCATTTTGACAACTTCGAGCGCGCGGGCACGATTGGCAAGGCGGCGGATGAAGCCGCGTTCTTCCAGAGCGGAAATCAGGCGGTGCACGCCCGATTTGCTCTTCAGATCGAGCGCGTCCTTCATTTCCTCGAAGCTCGGCGAAATGCCCGAATCCTCAAGGCGGCGATGGATGAAAAGCAGCAGTTCGTGTTGCTTGGCAGTCAGCATGGGTCTGTTCCTTACCGCGATGTTCCATTTTGGGAACGAACACGGAACACATATGGAACACCGGCGGTCAAGTCAAGCGATACCGCCATTTTGGTGCAGAAACACCGTCGCCTCACGGCTCCGCGCGCCAGTCCCCGCTTTTGCCGCCGCTCTTGGCGAGCAAGCGCACCCCGCTGATCACCATGCCCTTATCAAGCGCCTTCGCCATGTCGTAGACCGTCAGCAGCGCGACCGAGACCGCCGTCATCGCTTCCATCTCGACGCCCGTCTTGCCCGTCAGCGCCGCGCGCGCTTCCACGCGGACGCCATCAGGTTCGAAGGTGAAGTCCACATTCACGGCGTCGAGCGCCAGCGGGTGGCAGAGCGGGATCAGTTCGCCGGTGCGCTTGGCCGCCATAATCCCCGCGATCCGCGCTGCTGCTAGCACATCGCCCTTGGGCCCGCGGCCATCGCGTACCGCCGCAAGCGCCTCAGCCGACATAGCGATATGCCCCTCCGCCACCGCGACCCGCGCCGTCACGGCCTTGGCCCCGACATCCACCATGCGCGCCGCGCCGGTATCATCAAGATGCGTCAGGCCGGTCATGCCAAACGCGCCAGTTTCTGCAGGTTAAGGGCGAACCTGTTACACCTGTTACACAGTCCTGAAACAGAAAACCGCCCTGCCGCGCGGAATGAGCGGGCAGGGCGGTTTGCATAGGGTGATGGCGCATTTGCAAAGATCATGCGCCGTCTTGTGCCACAGTCCCAAACAGTAGGACAGAGCGAGTATCGGAGCTGAATATCAGTCGCGCAGCTCGGCAGGGATACGGCCGCCGGCATCGGCCAGCTTGGTCATCACCTGCTTGTGCAGCCAGATGTTCTCTTCCGCCTTGCCCGAATAATCCGCATCGCCCAGTTCGGTGGCGAGTTCCTTGCGGTTTTCGTAGCTGGGATCGAGGCCGACCAGCTTCATCAGATCGACGATCGACGTGCGCCAGTTGAGCGTGTCCGAACCGTCCTTGGCATCGAGCACTTCGGCAATATCGACTTCGCTCTTGGGCGCAGCCTTGGCCGCGCCAAAGCCGCTCGCCTTGGGCGCGGCAGCAGGCGTGGTTGCGGCAGGCGCAGCGGCTGCGGCCTGCTCTTCTTCATCGTCGCCGAAGATCGCGTTTTTGATCGAGCTGAAAATTCCCATGGGTAATCCCCTTCCAAATAAGCTGAAACGTGCAGCCGGACTAGCATCGCTGTGCCGCGTTGCCAATGTATGACAGCGCGCAACGCCTTGTAAAATCTAGTAGTGTAAAATCTGGTAGTGTAAAATCTAGTTGCCGAGCAAGGCCCGGGTCGCGGCGACCACATCGTCCTGCCGCATCAGGCTCTCCCCTACCAGAAAGCAGTGCACCCCGGACTGCGCGAGCAGCTGGCAATCGGCATGGCTGGTGATCCCGCTTTCGCCGACAAGCAGACTGCCTTCGGGCGCCAGCGGGGCGAGGCGCTGCGTGGTGGCGAGATCGGTGGTGAAGCTGCGCAAATCTCGGTTGTTGACCCCGATCAGCCGCGAGGTCAGATGCTTGCCCGCGCGCTCCATCTCTTCCTCATCATGCACTTCGATCAGCACGTCCATCCCGCGTTCGAGCGCGGCTGCCTCGATTTCGCGCATCTGTTCGTCTTCGAGCGCAGCAACAATGATGAGGATAGCATCCGCGCCGATCATCCGGCTTTCGGCGATCTGCCACGGATCGACCATGAAATCCTTGCGCAGTACCGGAAGGCTAGTGGCCGCGCGGGCCTGCATCATAAAGCTCTCATGCCCTTGGAAATAGGGCGCATCGGTGAGGACGGACAGGCACGCAGCACCGCCCGCTTCATAATCCATCGCGTGGCGGTGGGGCTGGAAATCAGCGCGGATCAGGCCTTTGGAGGGGCTGGCCTTCTTCACCTCGGCAATCAGGCCGAAGCCGGACTGCGCCTTCGCTTCAAGCGCCTTGCGGAACCCGCGCGGCGGGGTCTGCTTGGCGGCAATCCGGTCGCATTCGTCGAGCGGTTTGAGCGCCTTGCGCGCCGCAACTTCCTCGCGCTTGGTGGCGCAGATTTCTTTGAGCTTATCCATCGCGATGAGCCTATGCCTTTGGGGTCCGGCCGTGTCGATAGGCATGCCTTGTTTGGTTCACACGAAGACCACAAAGACACGAAGAGGTCTGAAATCGCGGCGAAGCCGCAGCCTATTCCGGCTCGCGCAGAGAACGCGGAGTGCGCAGAGGTCATTTTAGCGTTCTTTGCGAACTCTGCGTCCTCTGCGCGAAACGCTTTAGAGGACTTCTGCCTGCGGCACAGCGGAACATCTTCGTGTCTTTGTGGGCTTAGTGTGAAACCCCACTATCTCGCCGCCGCAATCCAGCATTCGAGCAATTGCTTGGCCAAACCTTTGTCGATGACCTCTGCCGCTTCTTCCACGCCGTCGCGCCAGCTCTCCACTTCGCCCGCCACCAGCAGCGCGCCTGCCGCGTTGAACAGCACAGCATCGCGATAGGGGCCGGGCGCGCCGAGCAGCAGGGCTTGCAGCGCCTTGGCATTATGTGCCGCATCATCGCCGCGTATGGCCTCCACCGGCGCATGACGCAGGCCCGCATCGCTGGCATCCACGCGGCGCATCCGCACTTCGCGGCCCTGCACATCGGCCAGTTCGTTGCCTTCATCGAGGCTGAGTTCATCCAGCCCTTCGTCACCCGAGACGATAAATGTCCGTTCCGTCCCCAGACGCGCCATCGCTTCGGCATAGATCGGGACATAGGCCGGGCGGGCAATGCCGATCAGCTGGCGGCGCACTTTGGCGGGATTGCTGAGCGGCCCCATCAGATTGAAAATCGTGCGGCGGCCCAATTTCTGCCGGATCGGCTGGATGCGCGCCATCGCCGGGTGGTGGTTCTTCGCAAACAGGAAGCAAATCCCGATGTCGGCGAGCGTCTTTTCCGCCGTGCGTCCGGCGGCTTCCATGTCCAGCCCCAGCGCCTCCAGCGTATCGGCAGCGCCCGCTTTGCTGGACGCGGCGCGGTTGCCGTGCTTGGCGACCGGCACGCCGCAGGCCGCTACCACCAGGCTCACCGCGGTGCTGACATTGAGCGTGTGATGCCCGTCACCCCCCGTTCCGCAGACATCGATGGCATTCTCGGGGGCCTCGATCGGCAGCAGCCGCGCACGCAAGGCCCGCGCTGCCCCTGCGATCTCGCCAGCCCGCTCGCCGCGATCCGACAGATCGGTGAGATATTGCGCAATCTCCTCTTCCGAAGGCGCGCCATCGAGCATCAGGCCGAAGACGCGCTCGGCTTCGTCCTCTTCCAGCGGGGTGTCGACGGGGGGCAGAATCCGGCTCATGCGGGCACCTTGGCGGGCAGGCCGCAGATGGCAAGGAAATTGGCAAGCAGCGCGTGGCCGTGCTCGGTCGCAATGCTTTCGGGGTGGAACTGCACGCCGTGAATGGGCAGCTCGGCATGGCGGAAACCCATCACGGCCTCTCCATCTATGCCAGGAGTCTCTGCCGTGGCGTTGACCAGCAGGCAGTCGGGAATATCCTCGACGATCAGCGAGTGGTAGCGCGTGGCTGTGTAGGGCGAGGGCAGCCCCGCAAACACGCCGGTGCCGTCGTGCGTTACCAGACTGGTCTTCCCGTGCATCAACCCGCCGCGCACCACTTGGCCACCAAAATGCTGCCCGATCGACTGGTGCCCCAGACACACGCCGAGCAGCGGGGTTTCGCTATCCGCACAGGCGGCCACCAGATCGAGACTGATCCCCGCCTCATTGGGCGTGCAAGGGCCGGGCGAGATGAGAATGCCCTTCGCCCCGCGCGCCACCGCTTCGGCGGCGGTCAGCGCATCATTGCGCTCCACTTCCACTTTCGCGCCCAGCTGCATCAGGTAATGCACAAGGTTGAAGGTGAAGCTGTCGTAATTGTCGATGACGAGGATGTCGCTCATTCGCCGCTCTCTGCCCGATTGCGCACGACAATCAAGGGGCCGATTTCGGGGCCGGTGTCGAGACGGTCGTTGGCCGGGTCCCAGATTTGCGACACACTGCCGTCAAGGAAAAGTGCGTTATCCACGCGCAGCACATCGCGGTAGTAGCGAGCGAGCCGGCCGAAGCTCACCGGAGCCTCGCTGATGACGAAATGCGCGCGGCCGCTGGCGTCCACACCCACGGCGTTGCGGATCTTGTAGGAGGTGCCGTCGGGCGCGATATCGGGGTGCAGAGCGCCGTCCACCACCAGCATGGGGCCAGACTGGGTGGCGAAAAACGGGCGGTTCTCGACTTCGTCGGCAAAGCGCTCGGCCGAAAGCACGCGCCATCCGCCATCTGCTTCGCCGAAGAACACGCCATTGGGGAGCAGGTGGAAATTGCCGGGGCCTTCGTTCTGGTTGAGCACGGTCAAGCGGAGCCCGTCCTCCACATAATAGCCGATGGGCTGGCCTTCCGCGTCAAACATCCCGCCATTCATCGCAAAAACGACCGAGGCGGCATCCTGCGCCAACACATCATAGGAGAACACCCGCAGCGAACGATAGGGCGCATCGCTGTCCTCCGGGGAGAGATCGGTGCCGACCGTATGCCGCGCCGGATCGGCGGTGCAGTGGGTGAAGGGCGTTTCCTCGAACACCACCGGCTCGCAGATGGAGGCCAGCTCTTCGCTCACCTCGCCTTCAAAGTGCAGCTCACAGGCCGCGAGGGGGAGAGTGCATACCGCCGCCGCTGCCGCGCGGCGCATCACTGCCCGAACTCCGGCTCTCCGGCGATGCGCAAGGCTTCGCGCGCGGCGGCGATCAGAGCGCCTGCCTTGTGGCGGCATTCTGCGGCTTCGGACGCCGGGTCGCTATCCGCCACCACGCCCGCGCCCGCCTGTACGTGCATCACCCCGTCCTTCACCACGGCAGTGCGCAAGACGATGCAGCTATCGACAGAGCCATCGGGCGCGAAATAGCCGACGCCGCCGGCATAGGCTCCGCGCGTCTCCGGCTCCAGCTGGGCGATAATTTCGCAAGCGCGCACCTTGGGCGCACCGCTGACGGTTCCGGCGGGGAAACCGGCGAAGAGGGCATCGAGCGCGTCCTTGTCGCCCGCCAGCTGGCCGACGACATTGCTGACGATGTGCATCACATGGCTGTAGCGCTCGATGGTGAAGCTGGCGGTGACTTCGACGCTGTCCGCGCCCGCCACCCGGCCCACATCATTGCGGCCGAGATCGAGCAGCATCAGATGTTCGGCGCATTCCTTCGGGTCGGCAAGCAGGCTCGCCTCGTTCGCCTTGTCCTCCGCCTCGGTGGCGCCGCGCGGGCGGGTTCCAGCGATAGGGCGGATCGTCACCTCACCATCACGCACCCGCACGAGGATTTCGGGCGAGGAGCCGACCACGGCAAAGCCAGGCAGGTCGAGGAAATAGAGGAAGGGCGAGGGGTTCACCCGCCGCAGCGCCCGATACAGCGCCAGCGGCGGCAAGGGGAAGGGGCAGGTGAAACGCTGGGCGAGCACCACTTGGAAGATGTCGCCCGCCGTGATGTAGTCCTTCGCGCGCAGCACCATGTCGCGGTAATCCGCTTCGGCGATCACCGGCTGTAACGCGGCTTCGGGCAGTTCGGCAAGGCGCGGGCTGGCAGGGGTGCGCTCCTCAAGCCGTCGCAGGGCCTCGTCAATCCGCTCGACTGCGCGCGCCACCTTGCCCGCCGCATCGGAGCCGTCGGCCCAGAGCGGCGCGATCAGGAACAGATCGTCGGTCAGCCGGTCAAACACCAGCACCAGCGCAGGCCGCGCAAACAGCATATCGGGCAGCGCAAGTTCGCTTTGCGGGGCGCGGGGGAGCTTTTCGACGAGGCCGATGGTCTCATACCCGAAATAGCCGACGAGGCAGGCGAGGGCGGGCGGCAGGCCTTCGGGCACATCGATGCGGCAGGCATTCACCAGCGCGCGCAGCTCGGTCATCGCGTCGGCAGGAAGCGGCTCGAACGCTTCGCGGTCATACCGCCATTGCCGGTTGACCTCGGCGCGTTCGCCCACGGCACGGAACAGCAGATCGGGATCAATCCCAAGCAAGGAATAGCGCCCGCGAATCTCCCCGCCTTCGACCGATTCGAGCAGGAAATCGCCGCGCCCTTCGACAATCAGCTTGAGCGCGCCGCCCACCGGCGTTTCGGTGTCGGCGACCACGCGCCGCCAGACGAGCGTGTTGCGCCCTTCCGCCAGCGCGGCAAGCGCCTCGGCCTGATGATGGACAGCGGCGCTCAGCGAACCTGCTCCCTAGCGGCTGATAAGGCCCGTGCGGACCGCATCGATACCGGCATCATTGCGTTCGATTGCAACGCTGCGTTCGGCGCCATTGATGAATTGCTGGAGATATTCGTCGCCGATCACCTGCGACAATTGCGCGGCGGTGTTGGCCACATCCTCGCTATCGAGCGCCAGCTCGGGCGTTTCGATATTGTCGAGTTGCACCACATACCAATTGCCCGCTTCGGGCACGGCCACGCGTTCGGTGGTGCCTTCTGCCATCGAGAAGAACAGGATGGTGGCGCGGGTGATCCGCTCCTGCTCGGCGAGTTCGCGGCGGTTGAGATTGATCGACTGCACAGCCGGCACATCCACTTCTTCCGCCGCCACGGCCTGCGCCAAAGACATCCCGCCTTCAACCCGCGCCAGCACGCGCGCCGCGGCTTCGCCCGCTGCCGCCAATCCCTGTTCGCGGCGCCACGCCTCGATCAATTGCGGACGAAGTTCGGCAATCGGCGGGGCGGCGCTGCGGACAATCGAATCGACGTCGAAAATCAGGAAAGCCTCACCTGGCACCAGTTCGGCGATTTCCGGGTCCCCTTCGTCGATTTCGAACGCGAAGCTGACGACGCGGGCAAGCTGCTGCGGAGCCTGCGCGGGCTGGCCGTAGACACGGCCGTCAGCCAGCAATTGCGGGGTTGTGCTGAGTTCGATCCCCAGTTCCTCGGCAGCCTGTTCCAGCGTCTTGCCGCGCGCGAATTCGGTTTCGAGCCGCTCGGACACGTCCTCCAGCGCCTGCTGCACGCGTTCCTGCATCAGCGTCTCGCGGATTTCCTCGCTCGCCTGTGCCAGTGACCGCCCGGCGATTTGCGTGACATTATCGACGCTCAGCACATACCAGCCCAGCGAACCCTGTACGGGGCCGGCAAACGCGCCCTGATCGGCTGCATAAGCGGCATTGGCCACGGCCTGCGAGGCGGTCGCGGCAAAATCCGCCTGCTCGACATCTTCCACCGATGTGGTGGCAAGGCCGCGGCGCTGCGCGATCTGTTGCAGGTTCATTCCGCCCTCGGCCTGTTCCAGCACGGCGCGCGCATCAGCTTCGCTTTGCAGCACAAGCTGCGTAAAGCTCCGGCGCTCGCTCGCCTGATAGAGCACGCTGTCCGCTTCATACCGCGCGGCGATCTGCGCAGCGGTTACCGGCGGCAGGTCTGCCGCGACTTGCTCCGCGCCGAAAGCGGCATAGCGCAAGGTGCGGCGTTCAGGGCGGATGTAGCTGGCGCGGTTCTCCGCATAGAAGGCCGAAATCTGCGCATCGGTGGGGTCGCCTTCGGGCGCGAACAGATTGGCGGGGAACACCGCGGCAGAACCGCTGCGCGTCTCGTTGAGCAGCTGCGCATAGGTGCGCGCCATCCCCAGCGGCATCCGCGCCTGATAGGAAATCGGCACCACCGTCTGCCGCGCGAGCAGGCTGAGCGCCAAATCATCGCGCACCGTCGCCTCGGTCAGGCCGCGCTGGCGCAGCATGGCGCGGAAGGCCTCGGCATCGAATTCGCCGTCGAGCCCGGTGAAGCCTCCGCCGCTGATAATCTCCGAATTGACCAGATTGCTGCCTGCCCGCAGCCCCATCAGCTGGGCAAACTCGGCCAGCGCGTTGCGGCTGAGCACCTGTTCCAGCACATCATCAAAGCCGCCTTGCTCAATAAACGCTTCAAGCGACAAGGTGGGGTTCTGCGCGCGCGCCTGCTCGAAAGCATTGCTGACGTTCTGGCTCAGATCGCCTGTGGAAATCGTCCGCTCGCCCACCACGGCCACGCGGTCTCCACCGGCAACACCGCCGAACATTCCCGTATTGGCGACATCCGAACTGGCAAAGGCCAGCGCGATCAGGGCCAGAAAGCCCAGCGTGACACCAATGCCGATTTTCGACTGGAAGAAGTTGCGAAAGAAGGAAATCATAGGAAGGTTTTGATCCGGAACGTGCCCGACAGGCCATGAAAGACTAAGGTATGATAGACAGGGCGAAACGCAGGCGCCGCCCGTTATTGCCGCTCGCCATATAAGGCCTGCGACCCTATCGCAACAGGCTGCGCGCACTCGGCAAAATAATGCGAAAGGCACTTTGACAAGCCTGTTACACCCGATTAGCGGACATCGGAGAGAAACGCAGCGGCACCGCACCCCTTGGGGTTTTGTTTCGGCACCCAGCGGAAATTACAGGATTATTGATGACAACCCGTCCTTTCATTGTCGGCAATTGGAAGATGCATGGCACGCGCTCGATGCTTTCCGAAGCGCGCGCGATAGACCGTGCGGCCGAGCGGCTCATCAAGGTGGAAGTGGCGCTGGCGCCGCCTTTCACGCTGATTCACGCGGTCCACAAGGAAGCGGGCCTGATCGCGGTGGGTGCGCAGGACTGCCACCCGGCGGACGGCGGTGCCCACACCGGCGATGTCTCTGCCATCATGGTCAAGGATGCTGGCGCGAGCTTCACGATTGTCGGCCATAGCGAGCGGCGCGCGGGCTACGGAGAAACCAATGCGCTGGTGAAGGCCAAGGCCGAGGCCGCGATTGCCGCTGGCATGAGTGTGATCGTCTGCGTCGGCGAAACCGAAGATGATCGCGCGGCGGGCAAGCACGTCGATGTCGTGACGCGCCAGCTCAAGGGCTCGCTACCCGACAGCGATGGCGCTGCGGAACGGATCACCGTGGCCTATGAACCGGTCTGGGCTATCGGCACGGGCAACACCGCAACCACGGACGATATCGCTGCCATGCACGCCGCGATTCGGGCCAAGCTGGTCGCGCTGTATGGCGAAGTGGGGGAGGCGATCCGCATCCTCTACGGCGGTTCGGTGAATGCCGGAAACGCGGCGGAAATTCTCACGACGCCCGATGTCGGCGGCGCGCTTGTCGGCGGGGCGAGCCTGACGGCGGAGAGCTTCCTTGGCATTATCGTCGCCGCTGCCGAGCGGGACGAGGCGTAATCCACCCGCAATTACCCGCGCACTCGCCCCTTGTGGGAATGGCCCGCACCGCCTAAATGCGCGGCATATTTGTTACCCCTTCTGATTGACTGACCGAACCATGGCTTCTCTGTTCAACTTCCTCCTCGTCATCCAGGCGCTTGTCGCCGCTACGCTTGTCGGCCTTGTGCTGATGCAGCGTTCCGAAGGCGGCGGGTTGGGGATTGGCGGCGGCGGTAGCCCGGGCGGTGTGATGTCGGCGCGCGGGGCAGCAAACTTCCTTAGCCGTGCGACCAAATGGTCGGCGGTGATCTTCGTGGTGCTGGCAATCGTGCTCGCAGGTCTGGCGCAGAGCGCGATGGGCGGCGGCGAGCTGGAAAGCACGCTCGATCGCTCGACCGCGAGCGGCGCAACGGACATTCCGGCGGGGCCAGAGGCCGCTCCGGCACCGGCGACCGCCGAGACCGAGGCCGCTCCGGCCGAAGCCGACCCGCTGGCCGACGTCGCCGAATAGGCACGCACCAGACTTTCCCCTGTTTATTCGCGTTGCAGCGGTGAAAACCGCCGCAATCCGCTTGCCCCGAATCCGAAACGAGGCTTAAGGCTCTCCTCCCATGGCGCGGTATATTTTCATCACCGGCGGCGTGGTTTCCTCGCTCGGCAAAGGTCTCATGGCAGCCTCTCTGGCGGCCCTTTTGCAGGCGCGTGGCTACAAAGTGCGCATCCGCAAATTCGATCCCTATCTCAATGTCGATCCGGGCACGATGAGCCCGTATCAGCACGGCGAAGTTTATGTGACCGACGATGGGGCAGAGACCGATCTGGATCTGGGCCATTACGAGCGGTTCACCAATGTCTCCGCCCACCAGAACGACAATATCACTTCGGGCAGGGTCTATCGCGACATCATCGCGAAGGAACGGCGAGGCGATTATCTGGGCGCAACCGTACAGGTGATCCCGCATGTTACCGACGCGATCAAGGAATTCGCGCTCGCCGATCAGGGCGACCATGATTTTATCCTCTGCGAAATCGGCGGCACGGTGGGCGACATCGAAAGCCTGCCCTTCATGGAAGCGATCCGCCAGCTGCGCAACGAGCTGGAGCCGGGGCGGACGCTCTCGGTGCACGTGACGCTGGTGCCCTACATCAAGGCGGCGGGCGAGCTGAAGACCAAGCCGACCCAGCACTCGGTGCGCGAGCTGGCGGCGCTGGGCATCAAGCCTGACGTGCTGCTGTGCCGCTGCGAGCATCCGCTGCCCGATGGCGAACGGCAGAAAATCGCCAATTTCTGCAATGTGCGCAAGGAATCGGTGATCCCCGCGCTCGATGCCAGCAGCATCTACGCCGTGCCGCAACAATATCACGAGGAAGGGCTGGACACCGAAGTGCTGCGCCATTTCGGGATGCTCGGCACCTCCAACCCGCCAGACATGGCGCGCTGGGTTGATGTGGTGGACCGCTACGAGAACCCCGAAGGCGCCGTGACCATCGGTGTGGTCGGCAAATATGTCGGCCTGCCCGATGCCTACAAGTCCTTGAACGAAGCGCTGATCCATGGCGGCATGGCTAACCGCACCAAAGTGCATATCAAATGGATCGATGCGGAGATTTTCGAAGGCGACGATGCCGATATCGCCGCGCAGCTCGAACCGATGCACGGCATTCTGGTGCCCGGCGGCTTTGGCGACCGGGGCAGCGAAGGCAAGATCGCATCGGTGCGCTTTGCCCGCGAGCGCAAAGTGCCCTTCCTCGGCATTTGTTTGGGGATGCAGATGGCCTGTATCGAAGCGGCGCGCGATCAGGGTATCAGTGCGGCATCCTCAACCGAGTTCGGAGAAACCAGCGAGCCGGTGGTGGGCATCATCACCGAATGGATGAGCGAAGAAGGGCTGCAAACCCGCTCTACCGATACCGATCTCGGCGGCACGATGCGCTTGGGCGCCTACCCGGCCAAGCTGGCGGGCAATAGCCATGTCAGCGGCATTTATGGCGGCGCGGAAGAAATCAGCGAACGCCACCGCCACCGCTACGAAGTGAACTCCGCCTATATCGAGCGGTTGGAAGCGGGCGGCCTGATCTTCTCCGGAATGTCGCCCGACGGCCTGCTGCCCGAGATTGTCGAGCGGCCCGATCATCCGTGGTTTGTCGGTGTGCAATTCCACCCCGAGCTGAAGAGCCGCCCGTTTGATCCGCACCCGCTGTTTTCCGGCTTCATCGCCGCTGCGCTGAAACAGTCGCGTCTGGTGTGATCCGCTATGCTTAACATGAATATTACAAGCGCCGTCGTTTTGTAACAAATCGCTTGCGCGTTGCACCTGCGAAATAGTAACAATCGATAACAGGCTGTGTGGGGGAAGCCGCATCCGCATCCTTGAGGGAGGGGCGGTGCAGCGCAAAATCTGCGTCAGTTTGACCAACCGGATTTGACCGGCCGCGCGCGGAAAACATTATCTTTTCAAGCGGCGTCGGCGTGGCCTTGCGGTGGGAGATAGGCTGTCTCTTGCGACCCGGACAGCCCGTTTCCCGCGCGAGTCGGCGTTCTAAACGTCGAGGGGGCGGGTTTTAGCGGACCCGCCCCCATAGTTTCATCGCATGGTTAGGAATTGCGGCATCAGGCAGCGGCCTGATCGCTGTCCTTCTTGTCGCCGTCCACTATTTCCAGCGTGTTGCCGCCAATCGCGATCTTCTTGGGCTTCATCGCCTCGGGCACTTCGCGCACCAGATCGATCACCAGCAGGCCGTCCTGCAGATCGGCGTTCTCGACGCGGACATAATCAGCCAGTTCAAAGCGGCGCTCGAACCCGCGATTGGCGATGCCGACATGGAGCATTTCTGCGCCATCGGTGGCCTCGTCGCGCTTCTTGCCGATCACGGTCAGCAGGTTCTGCTGCGCGGTGATATCGAGATCGCGCGGGCGGAAACCGGCCACAGCAATGGTGATGCGATAGGCATCTTCATGGCGGCGCTCGATATTGAAAGGGGGGTAATTGTCGCCGGCGTTTCGCGCATTGTTTTCGAGCAAGTCGAACAGCCGGTCAAAACCGACGGTGGAGCGGCGATAGGGGGTCAAATCAAAACGGTTCATTGCAACAAATCCTCTTTTGAGCAATTTGGACATATATGCGGACCCGTAAGCGGCATCCGCGGTTGACAAGATAGGCAGCAGCGGCGGCGTTTCAACCGTGCCGCGCGCGCAAACGGAAAGCGAGTGACGGGTGAGCACAGCCAAGGTCGAAATCTATACCAAAGCCTATTGCGGCTATTGCTTCATGGCAAAACGGCTGCTCGACAAGAAGGGCGTGGAATACACCGAATATGACATCACGCTGGGCGGCCCCAAACGCGACGAAATGTTGGCGCGCAAGCCCGATGCGATGACGGTGCCGCAGATCTTTATCGACGATGCGCCGGTAGGCGGGTCTGACAATCTCTCCGCCCTGGACCGCGAGGGCAAGCTGGACACCTTGCTGGGCCTGTAATGCCGAAAATCGCGCTTTTGCAGATGAGTTCGGGCACCGATCCCGAAGCGAATGGCGGACGTATCCGCGAGGCGATGGCGCAGGCAGCAGGGCAGGGCGCGGAAATCCTCTTCACGCCCGAAATGGCCGGACTGCTCGATCGCAACCGCGCGCGGGCGGGTGTGCACATCGTGGCCGAGGAAGCGAGCGCGCTGGTGCAATCGGTGCGCGATGCTGCGCGCGAACACGCGATTGCGCTGGCGCTGGGCCTGCCGGTTCTGCGCGATGACGGGCGCTGGGCAAATCGCAGCCTGTTGATCGATGCGAGCGGCGCGACTGCGGCGCGCTACGACAAGATCCATATGTTTGATGTCGATCTGGCGACCGGAGAAAGCTGGCGCGAAAGCAGCGCCTACGCGCCGGGCGAAGAGGTCGTGACGGCGGACACGCCCGTCGGCACTCTGGGCCTGACAACCTGCTACGATATCCGCTTCCCCGCTTTGTGGGACGAGCTCGGCCGTCGCCGCTGCGATGCCATAGCGGTGCCTGCCGCTTTCACCGTGCCCACCGGCAAAGCGCATTGGCACACGCTCCTGCGCGCCCGCGCCATCGAGGCGACTGCCTTCATCATCGCCGCCGCGCAAGTCGGCAAGCATGAGGATGGACGCGAAACTTACGGGCATTCGCTGGTCGTCGATCCGTGGGGCGAGGTGCTGCTCGACATGGGCGGCGAAGCGCCGGGGCTGGGCTTTTGCGATATCGACCTCTCGCGCATCGCCGAGGTGCGCCGCCAGCTCCCCAGCCTTGCCAACAAGCGCGAAATCCCTAGATCGCCGCTGCCATGATCGTGTTCGACCTCTCCTGTGACGCGGGCCACCGGTTCGAAGGCTGGTTCGGCTCGTCCGACGACTTTGCGCAGCAGCGTGAGGATGGGAAGCTGGTTTGCCCGTTATGCGGGTCGGCGGTGGTGGACAAAGCGCCGATGGCTCCGGCAGTGGGCAGGAAGGGCAACCAGCTTGCGACGAAGCCCGCGCCCGCCAGCGGGCCGGTGGCTCCGGTTGCCAACGCGCCAATGCCTCCCGAAGTCGCCCAGGCGATGGTGAAACTCGCCGAAGCACAGGCAAAGGCGCTCAAGGACAGCACCTGGGTCGGGCGAAAGTTCGCCGAGGAATCGCGCGCCATGCATTACGGCGAACAGGCGCACGCCGCTATCCATGGCGAGGCGAGCCCCGAAGAAGCAAAGGCTCTGCTGGACGAAGGCATCCCCGTTGCGCCGCTGCCGTTTCCGGTCGCTCCGCCCGACAAACTGAATTGATTGCGTAGGGATTGGTGCGCCCGACAGGATTCGAACCTGTGGCCCCCGGATTAGGAATCCGATGCTCTATCCGACTGAGCTACGGGCGCGCCTATTGCGCCCTTACGGTGCCTCGAAATTGCTGGCAACCCACTCCCAAGCCCGACTGCCCTGAGCCTGTCGAAGGGCTGCACTTCTCTTTGGCGCTTGGCGCTGGAACACAGAAAAGCAGTCCTTCGACAGGCTCAGGACGAACGGGCTTTTGGAACTTGTCCGAGGCTACTCCGCCGGTTCCGCCTCAACCTTCAGCACACCGCGCTTCACCTGATCGCGCTCGATGCTTTCGAACAGCGCCTTGAAGTTCCCCTCGCCAAAGCCGTCATCGCCCTTGCGCTGGATGAATTCGAAGAACACCGGGCCGACGCGCGGCTCGGCGAAGATTTGCAGCAGGAGGCGCGGGCGGCCACCTTCTGTGGTGCCATCGAGCAGAATCCCGCGCATTTTGAGCTCATCGACCGGCTCGCCATGGCCGGGCAGGCGCTCTGCCAGCATTTCGTAATAGGTGGCGGGCGGGGCGGTCATGAAAGGCACGCCGAGCTTCTTGAGGCGATCCCAAGCGGCCACCAGATCATCGCAAATCAGCGCGATATGCTGGATACCTTCGCCGTTGAACTGGCGCAGGAATTCCTCGATCTGACCCTTGCCGCCTTCGCCCTCTTCGTTGAGCGGGATGCGGATTTTGCCGTCGGGCGCGGTCAGCGCCTTGGAGGTGAGGCCGGTATATTCGCCTTTGATGTCGAAGAAGCGGATTTCGCGGAAATTGAACAGCGTTTCGTAATAGTCCGCCCAATAGGCCATGCGCCCGGTGTAGACGTTGTGGGTCAGGTGATCGATCACGTCGAAGCCTGCGCCCTCGGGCCACTTTTCCACGCCATCACGATATTCGAAATCGATATCGTAGATCGAGAGGCCATTGCCCTCTGCATCGGCGTAACGGTCAATCAGATAGACAATCGCGCCGCCGATGCCGCGAATGGCGGGGATGCGCAGTTCCATCGGGCCGGTGGTGACTTCGACCGGCTCCGCCCCGCGCGCGATCAGCTCTGCATAGGCCTTGGCGGCGTTCTTCACGCGGAAGCCCATGCCGCAGGCCGAAGGGCCATGTTCGCGGGCGAAGAACCATGCGGCACTGCGCGGTTCGTAATTGAGGATCAGGTTGATCTGCCCCTGCCGCCAAAGCTGCACGTCTTTGGAACGGTGATTGGCGACATGGGTAAAGCCCATCGTCTCGAACACGGGTTCGATCAGGCCCTTTTCCGGCGCGCAGAATTCGACAAATTCAAAGCCATCAAGGCCAATCGGGTTTTCGAAGAGATCAGTCATGGTTTCATATGTAACTTGTTTGCCGGATTCGCGCAAGCAATTGCCTCGAACACGCCGATCACACGGGGAAAGTTGACCAAACCGCTTGAACCGCAGGGGAAGTTGTGATTCAAGCACGCTATGAACACGGTGCCGACAAAGCGGGAAATGGTGCGCGAGAAGCTCGGCAATGCGCTGGCGCTGTTCGTGCTCATCGTCATCGGCCTGCTGGCGCTGGTCGGGCCCAACGGTTTTCTCGCATGGCGGGAGAACGCCGCGCAGTTGCAGGCGCATCAGGCGCGCATTGCGGTGCTGGAGGAAGAGCGGGCCGTATTGGCGAATCGTGTCGAACTGCTCGATCCCAACAATGTCGATCCCGATCTGGGTTCGGAACTGGTGCGCGAAACGCTGGGCGTGGCGCATAAGGACGAGGTGATTGTCGAGCTTGAGACGCTCGACTGATTTCACCAAATCGGTAAACCAGCCAAAGCAATCGCGCCGCTGCGGCGAAATTCGTATGCGCAGCGTTGCCAGTCAAATCAAACCCTGCCTATAGATGGTGGTGCATTTGACGCACCAGCGATGACAACAATCCGGGAAACAGGGGACACCTCTTGGCCAAAGCCTCCACGTCCAAATCCGGCGGCTCCAAAACGCCGGCCCAATTGACGAAAACCAGCACATCTGCCGCCGGTGAAAACAGCTTCACGCTGAAATCTTTGCAGGAAGAGCTGGAGCAGCAGAAGCGCTTCAAGGCCAGCAAGGAACAGCTCCAGCATTTCTACGAGCAGATGCTGCTGATCCGCCGGTTCGAGGAAAAGGCCGGCCAGCTTTACGGGCTCGGCCTGATCGGCGGGTTCTGCCACCTTTATATCGGTCAGGAAGCGGTCGCTATCGGCCTGCAATCCGCGCTCAATAGCGACGTTGACAGCGTCATCACCGGTTACCGCGATCATGGCCATATGCTGGCCTATGGGATCGATCCCAATGTCATCATGGCCGAGCTGACGGGCCGCGCCGCCGGGATTTCCAAGGGCAAGGGCGGCTCGATGCATATGTTCAGCACCGAGCACAAATTCTACGGCGGCCACGGCATCGTCGGCGCGCAGGTATCGCTGGGCGGCGGGCTTGCCATGGCGCACCAGTATAATGAGGATGGCGGGCTGTGCCTCGCCTATTTCGGAGATGGCGCGGCGAACCAGGGCCAGGTCTACGAAACGATGAACATGGCAGCTTTGTGGAAGCTGCCCATCGTTTTCGTGGTGGAGAACAACCAGTACGCCATGGGCACCGCGGTCAAGCGCTCCTCGGCTGAAACCGAGTTCTACCGCCGCGGTGCGGCCTTCCGCATTCCGGGCATGAAAGTGAACGGGATGGACGTGCTCGAAGTGCGTCAGGCTGCCGAAATCGCCTTCAAGCACGTGCGCGACGGCAATGGCCCGGTGCTGATGGAGTGCGAAACCTACCGGTATCGCGGCCACTCCATGTCCGATCCGGCGAAATACCGCACCCGCGAAGAGGTGCAGGACCAGCGTGAGAAGAACGATCCGATCGAACGGGTGAAGAAGGATTTGGCGGAGGCAGGCGTCAGCGAAGACGCGCTCAAGGATATCGACAAGGCTATCCGCACCACAGTGTCCGAAGCTGCCGATTTCGCCGAAACCAGCCCGGAGCCGGAGGCACACGAATTGTATACCGACGTTTTGGTCGAGGAGTATTGATCCATGGCCATCGAACTCAAAATGCCCGCGCTTTCGCCCACAATGGAAGAAGGCACGCTGGCCAAATGGCTGGTGAAGGAAGGCGACACCGTCTCCGCCGGTGATGTGCTCGCCGAGATCGAAACCGACAAGGCAACGATGGAATTCGAGAGCATCGACGAAGGCACGGTCGGGAGCATTCTGGTTGCCGAGGGCAGCGAGAATGTAAAGGTCGGCACCGTCATCGCCGTGCTGCTGGCCGAGGGCGAGGATGCCTCCGCTGCTCCCGCTACCGCGCCCGCTGCTGCTCCGGAAGCTGAACCGGCTCCGGCGGAAACTCCAGTTGCGGAGGCTGCCAAGCCCGAGGCGAAAGAACGGCCCGCCGATCCGGAAATCCCCGCTGGCACCAACATGGTCAAGCTGACCGTGCGCGAAGCCCTGCGCGATGGCATGGCCGAGGAGATGCGCCGCGATCCGCGCGTGTTCGTGATGGGCGAGGAAGTCGCCGAGTATCAGGGTGCCTACAAGGTGACGCAGGGCCTGCTCGACGAATTCGGCCCGAAGCGCGTGATCGATACGCCGATCACCGAATACGGATTTGCTGGCATCGGCACCGGCGCGGCGATGGGTGGTCTGCGTCCGATTGTTGAATTCATGACCTTCAACTTCGCCATGCAGGCGATTGACCACATCATCAATTCGGCAGCCAAGACGAACTATATGTCGGGCGGGCAAATGCGCTGTCCGGTGGTATTTCGCGGCCCCAATGGCGCGGCGAGCCGTGTGGGCGCGCAGCACAGCCAGAACTACGGCCCATGGTATGCCAGCGTCCCCGGCCTGATCGTGATCGCGCCCTATGACGCGCAGGATGCCAAGGGTCTGATGAAGGCCGCGATCCGCAGCGATGATCCGGTGGTATTCCTCGAAAACGAGCTGATCTACGGCCAGAGCTTCGAAGTCGCGCAGCTGGATGACCATGTCCTGCCCATCGGCAAGGCACGGATCATGCGCGAAGGATCGGACGTTACCATCGTCGCCTATTCGATTGCTGTCGGCATCGCGCTGGAAGCGGCGGAAGAGCTGGCGGGGCAGGGCATTGATGCCGAAGTCATCGATCTGCGCACCCTGCGTCCGCTCGACAAGGAAGCGGTGCTCACCTCGCTCGCCAAAACCAACCGCGTGGTGATCGCGGAAGAAGGCTGGCCGACCTGCTCGATTGCGTCGGAAATCGTGGCGATCTGCATGGAGGAAGGCTTCGACCATCTCGATGCTCCCGTCCTGCGCGTGTGCAATGAAGACGTGCCGCTGCCCTATGCCGCCAATCTCGAAAAGCTGGCGCTGATCGACAGGGCGCGTGTGGTCGCTGCGTGCAAGAAGGTCTGCTACGCCGACTGACACCTTAGACGGACAACAAATGGGGCGCGAATGCTGGCCATTCGCGCCCCTTTTCGCGTCCAACCGTGAGGCAGCTCTAGTTAGGAGAAGCCAGCCCGGATTGCTGGTACGTATCGCACCGCGCCACGGGCGCCGGGTCTGACGGATCGACCTGATAGATCTGCGTCAAATCGCGGTCGGCGCGCACGGTGAAGCTGGCGATGGCGGTGACCTCGTGGCTGCCGAAGGACAGCGGATCACCCACAATCGGCTGATAGTCGTAGGAAATCTCCACAAACATCACGGCATCGTCTTCGAACGCGATCACCTCGAGTCCGGGCGGCCCCATGCCGACAATCCCGCCACCGCTCAGGCCGTCGCCTTCCACGCCATAGCTGCTGGTGGCCGCTTTCATGCCCATGCAGCGTTGCCAAGCGATATACTGCTGGCTGGTCGTGCCATCGACAACCTGCAGGCTGCTGAGGATCACGCGGCCATGCGAGTAAATGTCCACGCTGGCGGTGCTTTGCAGATGCGCGCCATAGAACAGATCGTTGATCTCGCTCTCGTAAATCTTGCGGTCTTCCAGCACCGAATCCTCGCCGATGCGCGAGGCGTTGTCGGCGATCTGAATGGCAAGCTGCTCGATATGCATTTCCACCAAGGTGCGGTTGGCGGTTTCCAGCCCCAGCAGACCGACCCCGAGCATAAAGGGAAAGGCGAGCGCGAACTCGGTCATGGCGACGCCCGATTCCGAGCGCGCCAAGCGGTGCAGGGTGTGGCGGAAAGCGATCATATGGTGCAATTCCCTGTCGCGTTGGATACGTCCTGGGTGTTGTATGGCTGGTTGCGCAGCACGGTGGCGGCGCGCAGGTAGACTTGGTCTTCAAACCCGATCAGCGAGGCGAGGGGGAATTTGCGTTCATAGGTCACTTCGACAGTGTAGAGCACCGTATCGCGCGCACCGCTGGTGGCGTCGAGCGCGCGGTCCTGATCCCAAATGCCGTTGCTGTTGATGTCCTCGAACGGCTCGTTATTGTTGCAGGTGCCATCGCCATTGGTGTCGGTGAACTCTTCCGCTTGGCCAACATCGGCGTAGTTGGTGTAGGCGGCACGGGTGAACACCAGCTGCGCACTCGGCAACACGCTGTGCACCGCGCTGGTCACCTGAGCGTCGCGCCCGCCGGGCGAATTGGCATATTGTTCCACGGTGGAATCGCGCGCGGCCCGTTGCACCGCGCCCTCCAGCACCGATTTCATGTAGAAATTGAGCGCGAAGTCGAACACGCCCATGATCGTTACGATCAGCACCGGCGCGATCAGCGCGAATTCGACGAGGGTTACCCCGCGCTCGTCCCCATGCAGGTTTTTGATCCGCGCAAACATCACCGGGCAACCCGCAATTCGCTCATGGCACCGGCGATTTCCTGGAAGGCATCGCTCAGCTCGCTGGCATTGGATGCCTGGAACGACCGGCCGGGGCCGGCGCATTCTTCCATGATCGGGTTGAGCGTCGTGCCGAAGGCAATCACCCACACCACGATATCGCGGTTCTTCACCTGCTCGCAAGCGACACCGAAGCGCGCCTCGATATTGGCCGCCAGCGTCTCGCTCCCGCCGGGCAACCAGCGGCGCTGGTCAAGCCCGTCGACACCGTAGGCGCCGTATGCAAGATCGTAGGGCTCGGTCTGGCCGTCGGTCAGCCAGATCAAATGGCGGCTCATCTGCATGGATGCCGTATCGGCATTATCGCTGGCGAAGAGGCCGGTGGGCGAAAGCAGGCGGCCACCCCAGATCATGCCGATATCGTGATAGGTCGCGCTGTCGGGCACGAGTGTATCGAGATAGGCGTCGAGCTCTGTGCCGGTCATCTCCTGCAATTTCTGCGCCGGGGCAGGACAATTGGAGAACCACCAATTGCCGCTATCGACATATTCGTCCGCTGTGGTGACGTTGCTGGTGGTGAAGCTGCCGGTGCCATCATGCATCATCGAGCGGACATAAATGTCGTTGCGATAGCGCGGACGCCACTGCGTTGCGGGATTGCCGGCGGTCGGCACCAGATCAATGTCCAGATCGAGCGCGCGGGTGAAGTCGACATTGTCGTAGTCGGTAATCACATAGGTGTCGCGCTCTTCGATGCAGCCCTCGGTTTCGGTGCGCCAGTTGGATACATCGCGTGCAATCGGGCGGTATTGCCACACCGGGCGCTCGAGCGAGGGGAGGACGGTGATCGAATCAAAGTTCTCGACATAGTTCGTGTCGGTGTACGACCAAACCCGGCAGGTATCTCCGTCGCGCTGCGTCCAGTATTCCGTGCCATTGGCAGTCGCCACGCCATCTTTCGTTGTAATGACAGCTGGAGGTGACGCCTGGAGGGACAATGTCGCGCTGGAATCGTCGATCACGTAATCATAGATTCGGGTGTTTGCAGGCTGCGTGCCTTCGCAGCGGTAATATCCAGCCTCGTCACCGACCGGCGGATACCATGTCGCAGCATAGCTACTCACCTCCACGTTGGGAGAGCGAGTGCCGGAGACATACATATAATTGGTGAAGTAGGTGTACGAAAGCCCAACCGCCGGAAGCAGCACGCCGGTGTCACGACGGCTCTGGTAGGTCCAATTGTCCACCACCCAATCGTCTTCCAGCAAGTGGCCGACATTGACGTTGGAGGCATAGGGCACAAAGCCATAGCGGATCCGGGTTTCCGGAGCCTTCGATGCCTCGATCTGGTCGTAGAAGCTGCGGATCACTTCGCGCACCGAGTCAATGCGGGAGAGCGAGTCGCCTGCATTGGTGTGGCGCATCGAACCGGTGGTATCGATCACCATCATAATATCGAGATTGCTGAAGCTCTGGATCGAACCGCAGGTGACCGAGACGGGCAGCGTGTTGAAATTGAACAGAGCCATCAACGTGGTCGGCACATCAACGCTGGCCGTGCCGGTGACCGAATAGTCGTTCTCCAGCGCCATGTTGAACTGGCGGTTCTCGGTGCCGTATGCGCCGTCCTGGAAATTCAGGTTGAAGAAACGATTGCCGGTTTCCACCACGTCGGAGGGAACCACACCATCGACGGCAACCCGCGTGCCCAAACGCTTGCGCGCCGCCAGCGTCGCCGCGTCGCAGGCCTGCTGCAAGCGGCTCTGCGCCAGATAGCCGCGGCCCATATCCACCCCGCCGCCGATCAGCGCCAGCATCGGGAATAGCGCAAAGGCGAGGATAGCAATGACGTTGCCCGACGTATCCTTGGCAAGATGCGTCAGCCAACCGGTGCGGGGCGCGGGCGAGAGAGATGTCTTCTGGCTCATACGACACGCGTTACGCGCAAAGCCTGAGAGTTCTCTCAATCGAAATGGTTAATTTCTTTATGATTTTCCGCAGGAAGACCAGGCCGCAGCCTTATTCGTCAATAACGAAAACGGGCCGCGCGTAAGTCAGCGTGGGGGCGGTGATATTGACAATGTCCAGCACACCATCGGGCGTGTAGGTGACCGTGATCGTATATTCGTCTGCACCTTCGACCCGCGAGGTCACCGGATCGACAGTAACCTGCAAGCGGCTGGCGGTGAGCATATAGGGCGCGCCTGAACCCTCGGCCAATGCCCAGGTCTCGATATCGGTATCGGTGATTTCATTGCCGGTCTGGTATTGCACCATAGCATAGCGCGCGGCGTCTGCCGAAAGGCTGCGCATCGCATTGTAGCTCTGGTAGCCCAGGCCGACCTGCAACACCCCGAGAATGAGCAGCAGCAGGATGGGGCCGAGAAACGCAAATTCAATCGCGGCGGCGCCGTTCTCGTTCCGGCGAATGCGGTGAAGAAGGAAGCGCATGGTCATCCGATCTGCGTCGTCCGGTTGACGTTGTAGTCAAAGCCGGAGCCGATGCCCCATTTCGTCCAAACCGGATCATAGCGGTCGCTAAGCTGGATCTGGATAAAGGTCGACACGACATCGTCGTCCTCGCAATCCTCGGTCGGGTCGGTGGTGTATTCGTGATACGTGCCGCAGCGGAAGACCTGGGTGATCGTGACGTCGTCCGCTTCCAACCCGGTGGAGGCGACCATGATTTCCTCAATCGTCTCCGGATCTGCGTCCGTCGCCGCGCGGGCGATGGAAGCGGCTTCGGCGGCAGCGCTCTGCAATTCGCTTTGCCGCGCGACCATCGAGCTTACTTCGAAACTGCCCAGCGCCAAAATCAGCAGCACGGGAATGATGAAGGCCATTTCCACGGAGATGGCCCCGCGCTCGTCCTGCCAAAGCCGCCGGAACACGCGGCGTGATCCGCAGCAAGCTGGACGATCCGGAAAGGGATAAGCAGAACGTGTCATATGACGGCTTTCTATCCCCATTAGGGTTTCAAATGCCTTAAGTCCGGCTTTCCGTTACACAACAAGCCGGATGGCGTTGGAATTCGTCGTCACCACAGCAGTGTGCGTTTGCCCGGGCGGGCAGAGGTTGCCGAGCGTAAAGTTGCCGCTGAAGGTGATCGTCGCCGCCGCGATGGTAAGGCAGCGTGAGGAAACACCGGCATTACCCGTCCATTCCAGCGGGCTGGCGGGCAGGTAAATGATGCCGCCAAGCAGCAGGTCAGCCGTGCCGTTCACCTTGTTGCGATCATTGCCGGGGGAATTGGGATCTTCGAAAATCAGCATCCCTTCCAGAACGGCCGCATCTTCCGCGTTAACGCCTGCGGCAATCAGTTCGGTCTGCGTCATGGCAAGCAAATCGACTTCGGCACCGCCATTGATCTTGATCCCCGCGCCGTTCTTCAGCACGAACATCACGCCGTGTCCGGTGATGCTGTTCTGCGCATTGATCTCGAACAATCCGCCGTCGATGACGTAGACGCCCGAGGCGAGCGTCACGTTGCACCTGATATCAAAACCCTGATAGGTGCCCGGTTGCAGCCACCCGACCGTCGAAGTCGTCGTCCCGCCGCCATTATTATCGACCGAATTGGTGACCACGTAATTGTCCACCGTAACGGTGTCGGTGCGATCCCAATATGCATTGCGGCCGCTGCCTCGCCGTGTTTCGGTGCCGGAAATCGTGTTTACCGTCTCCTCGCGGTTCCACCCGGCCTGGGTTTCCTGAAGAGTTTCTTGGCGCGTCGCGCTTTCGCCAACCTGCGTGCTGGTGCGCATCGTCATCGACGAGCGGTTATCACCGCGATAATACCGGGAGTAGGTTGTCCGGGTAACCGTGTAGCTGTTGGTGTAGGAGGCATCCGGCGTTTCATCATTATAGTCTTCGCAGGGCGCTGCACGCGGGGTCGGGTTGTCCGGCGGAACCAGGTCTGCGTACGGGTTGACCAATCCACTCACATTCTCGGTAATCGGCGTATCGTCGAGCGCATCGAGTCCGTCATCGACGCCGCCGCCAGACAAAATCCAGCCCAGCGTGTAGGAGCTGTTGAGATTATCATCATTGCCGCCGCCATTCAGCACGATCGAGGTTGACGAGATCGACAGAGCCGTGACCCCGCAACCCGACTGGATATTGGTGTTGCCGCTGAGGGTAATGGCGACGTCCGCATCCTCGTCCACCGCGATAATGCAGCTGGTCTGCGGATCATTGCCACCTTCCCACGTGGCCCAAGCCGTGGCTGTTACAGAAGCGGGCGTGGACAGGAAGATGCCGGTAAACGGCAAGGTTTTGGAGACGCTGGCGGTGACCGAAATAGCGTTGTCGGTTCCGCCATTGTAATCCTCAAGACCAATCAAAGGTTCGCTCGTCCTGCCGTCGATAACCGCTTCGTTCTCGGCGAACTCCTGCCCTGCGCGGATGACATAATCCTCGCGCATGTCTTCGTTGCTGTAGGCATAGGCGCCGGCAATAGCGGCCTGATCCACGGCATACTGCACTTCGCGCTTCCAGACATACCACTGCGAAACATCCACCGCGAGACCGGCGCCGCCCACCAGCACTGGCATACCAAGGGCGACAAGGCCCATGGCACTGCCGCTGTTGCAGCTGCGCAAGCGATCGAAAAACCCAGCTTTGTTAACGCCCATGGCGGACTTCTCCGTAATTATTATCGCACGTCACTTCGCGGACCAATGCAGGGAAATAGGCCAGAAAAGGTAACCGGCTCGCAAACGGCTAGGGTTAACGGGCCGGAGAGACTCTTTGCTTGAATTTCCGGCGCAGCCGTGGTGCGCGCCTTTATGTGACCGATCCGCTTACCGAATCATTGCCGCTGCCCCAGCGCCTTGCCCTGAGCTACGCCCCGCGCGCATCGCGTGCCGCGATCCTCGGCCTGATGGTGCTCGACCAGCGATTGGCGGGTGTAGTGGCGATGGGGGGCGAGGCGATGATCGCGCAGATCAAGCTGGCATGGTGGCGCGACCGGCTGACCGAGCCGCGCGAGAACTGGCCTACGGGCGAACCGCTGCTCGATCATTTCCGCGCACTCGCCATGGATCCGGCGCACCTCGTGCCGCTGGTGGATGGCTTTGAAGCGCTGCTGGCGGAGGATTTCGGCGAGGCCGAGCTGGTAAGCTATCTGCGCGGCAAGTCCCTTGGTTGGGCTGGTGTCACCAATGCAGGCGGCCACGGCGGCGACTCCGCGCCCATCGAGCAAACGGCGCGTGAGCTGGCCCTGTTCGATCTCGACGGCAGGCTGACCGCCGACTGCGAAACCGCGCTGGTGGCAGATGCCACGGCAAAGGAGCCATGGATGCCCGCCCGGCTACCGAAGGCATTGCGCCCCCTCGCGGTGCTGCACGCGCTCGCCAAACGCGCGCGCCATCGCGGGCAGGCCGAATTGCTCGAAGGGCCGGCGGCAATGGCGTTTACAATGCGGGTTGGCTTGTTCGGCAGGTAGGTTAAGCTGCTGATTAAAGGAGACTCGGCATGAACCGCATTCTGCTTGGGGCATTCGGTGCTTTGGTGCTGGCGACAATCGCGCTGTTCTGGATGCAGGGCAGGGCGCAAGTGGAGGAGGCCGCACCGCCGCCCGAGCCGGGCGAAGAGGTCGCGGCAGACTCGGATGCCCTGCCCCAGGTGGACGCGAGCGGAATGCGCGGCCCAGCCCCGCCCGAAGCGAGCGAGCTGTCGCGCGAACAGCGCCGCTTCTTCCGCTACGACCGCAACCGCGATCTGAAGATCAGCCGCAACGAAATGCTCTCCACCCGCACGGCCGCCTTCCGGCGGCTCGACACCGATGGCAACAATCTGCTGACATTCGAGGAATGGGCGATCAGCACCTCTAACCGGTTCGACGGCATGGATGCCGACGGCGATGATGAACTGACACAGGCGGAATTCGCCACCAGCAGGCCGTCACCACGGTCTACACAAAGCTGCAGCTGTTAGGCAGGAACGCTGAGGCCTTCCAGCCACGCGGTGAAATCGGCCTTCGCCCGCCCGGTATAGGCTTCTTTGCGCTGCTTCTTCGGCACATCATGGAGCGGCGGGAAGAGGCCGAAATTGACATTCATCGGCTGGAAGTTCTCTGCTTCGGCGTCGCCAGTGATATGGCTGAGCAGCGCGCCCATCGCGGTGGTCGCAGGCGGCGGCGTCCAATCGTTGTCCGCCAGCTCTGCGGCGGTCATCATCCCTGCCATCAAGCCGACAGCGGCGCTTTCGACATAGCCTTCGCACCCCGTCACCTGGCCGGCAAAACGGATATGCGGCGCGGATTTCAGGCGCAATTGCCGGTCGAGCACGCTGGGGGAATTGAGGAAGGTGTTGCGGTGCATCCCGCCAAGCCGCGCGAACTCGGCGTTCTCCAGCCCCGGTATCGTACGGAACAGTTCCACCTGCGCGCCATACTTCATCTTGGTCTGGAACCCGACCATGTTCCAAAGCGTGCCGAGCTTGTTGTCCTGCCGCAGCTGCACCACGGCATAGGGCCATCGGCCTTGCGGATGCTGTTCATTGGTGTCGTAGGGATTATCCAGCCCGACACCCTTCATCGGGCCGTAGCGCAGCGTCTCCACCCCGCGCTCCGCCATCACTTCGATCGGCATACACCCGTCGAAATAGGGGGTGTCCTTCTCCCATTCCTTGAACTCGCCCTTCTCGGCATCGAGCAGGCCCTGATGGAAGGCGAGATACTGCTCCTTGGTCATCGGGCAGTTGATGTAGTCGCCGTCTTCGTTCGAGGCATCGGTGCGCTTGTTCCAGCGCGACTGGATCCAGCACTTGCTCATATCGATGCTGTCGCGGTGGACGATGGGGGCGATGGCATCGAAGAAGGCGAGGCGATCCTCGCCCGTCGCCTTGACGATGCTCTGCGCCAGTTTCTCGGCGGTGAGCGGGCCGGTGGCGACGATGGTCATGCCTGCGTTTGGCAATGCCTCAACAAGTTCGCGCACGATGGTGACATTGGGATGCCCTGCCAAGGCCTTCTCGACCTCGGCGCTGAACACATCACGGTCCACGGCCATCGCGCTGCCTGCGGGAACCCGCGCGATCTCGCCTGCGCGCATGATGAGGCTGTCCGCACAGCGCATTTCGTGGTGCAACAGGCCGACCGCGTTCTTGGTGTCATCATCGCTGCGGAAGGAGTTGGAGCAGACCATTTCGGCCAAGCCATCGCCCTGATGCGCAGGGGTGGAGCCCCCGCCGCCGCGCATTTCGGACAGACGCACGCGCACCCCGCGCTGCGCCAATTGCCACGCCGCCTCGCTTCCGGCCAAACCGCCGCCGATAATGTGCACCTGATGGGTCATAGCCCGCGCAGATAGGTCGCTTTGCCCGCTGGCGCAATCGGGCCTTGCGCGGTAGACATCAGGCCATGTCCAAGAAAGCCCTCGTCGAAAAGCGCCCCTTTCTGGTGCTGAGCGTGTGCGCGGCGCTGCTGTATTATTTCGTGCAGGATTCGGCGATGCCCGATCCCTTTCTGGTGCTGATCAAAGGGAGCGCGGTGGGCCTGCTCGCGGTCTATGCGTGGCTGCGGCATGGCTCGCAATCGGCGCGACTGCTGGCCGCCGCGCTGGTCGCCGCGGCGATTGGAGACATGGCGATCCGGTTCGACTTTGTGGCGGGCGGGGCGGCCTTCTTCGTCTACCATGTGATCGCGCTGGCGCTGTTCCTGCGCCACAAGGGCAAGCCGATGGAGGGCAAAGACAGCCTGATTTTCATCACCCTGCTGCTCGGCACGCCACTGCTCGCCTGGTATCTTCCCGCTGACGAAGGGATGCGCATCCCCGTCGCGCTTTACGCGCTCGCGCTCGGCGCGATGGCGGCGGGTGCCTGGGCGAGCGACTTCCCCCGCCGCATGGTGGGCGCTGGCGGCGTTTTGTTCGTGATTTCTGACCTGCTGATTTTCAGTGAGATGGGGCCGCTTGCGGACAGCGTGCTGCCCGCTCTGCTGATCTGGCCGACCTATTATCTGGGCGTGTTCCTCATCACCGTGGGGGTGATAACGACTCTGCGAAAGCGCGCGCCGGAATTGCGGGTGGTGCATTAGCCCCACCCTTCATTCCAAACCCGTTTCAGGATGACAAAAGGGCTTTAATCCGCTTCGGGCTCCGTCGCATCCCCGTCACTGCGCAACTCCTGCAATTCCGCCGCTACCGCTTCCTCCGCAGGGTTTTCCGGGCCTTCCTCTTCATCGATCAGCGCCGCGCCCACAATGTGCTCGCCCTTCGCCACGTTGAAGATGCGCACACCCGACGAGCTGCGCCCGTAGATCGAGAAGCCCTTGTGCTCCTCAAACCCGTTTCCGAGCAGATGGCGGAAGTCGATGGAGAAGCGGATCAGCTTCGCCTGATCGGTCACCAGCATCAGCTGCGCGCCGTGCTTCACCGGGAAGCTGGCGACAACCGGGCCGTTGCGATCCTTGTCCGAGGGCTCGCCTATATTGGTCAGCCCCTGACCGCCGCGCCCGATGGTGCGGTATTCGTAAGCAGAGCTGATTTTGCCATAACCGTTCGCGGTGAGGGTGAGGATAAACTCCTCTTCTTCCGCCATCCGCGCCATGGTGTCCGCAGCCAGCGTGGGTTCGTTCTCATTGTTCTTCCACGCCGCCGCGCGGAGATAGGCCTCGCGCGTTTCCATATCGGCAGATAGCGGATCAAGGATCGCCAGGCTGACGACCTTCGCCCCGTCCTTCAATGTCATGCCGCGCACGCCAATGCCGGTGCGGCTCTTGGTTTCGCGGGCATCGGTGGCGGAGAAGCGGATGGCCTTGCCCGAATCCGAAGCGAGGAAAATCTCCTGATCCTCGGTCAGCAGCGCGACGCCGATCAGCCGGTCGCCGCTGCCTTCGACAAAGCCCATCGCATATTTGCCCGCCGTGGGAACGTTGGTGAAAGCGTCCATCGAATTGCGGCGCACCATGCCCTGTTCGGTCGCGAAAACGATGTTGAGCGCTTCCCAATCGGCCTCGTCCTCGGGCAGCGAGAGCACATTGGTGACGCGCTCCTCATTGCCCAAAGGCAGCAGATTGACCATCGGGCGGCCCTTGGTCTGCGGCCCGCCTTCGGGCAGCTTCCATACCTTCAGGCGATAGACCCGGCCGGTATTGGTGAAGAACAGCACGGGGTTGTGGGTGGAGGTGACGAACATCTCCACCACCGCATCCTCGTCCTTGGTCGCCATGCCGCTGCGGCCCTTGCCGCCGCGCGCCTGCGCGCGGAACGTGGCGAGGGGGGTGCGCTTGATGTAGCCGCCGTGGGTGACGGTGACGACCATCTCTTCGCGCTCGATCAAATCTTCATCGTCGATCCCGTCCCAAGCGGGCGCGATTTCGGAGACGCGCGGGGTCGCAAACTGGTCGCGCACGTCCTGCAATTCCTCGCGCATCACGCCGTAGAGCTTGACGCGGTCGGCGAGGATGGAGAGGAAATATTCGATCTTGTCGGCAAGCTCTTGCAGCTCGCCGCCAATCTGGTCGCGGCCCAGCGCGGTCAGGCGGTGGAGGCGCAATTCGAGAATGGCGTTCACTTGCCGCTCGGACAGCTGATAGGTGCCGCCAGCCTCGTCCACCGAAGGTTCGATCGCTTCGACCAGCGCGATATATTGCGCGATGTCGCCAATCGGCCATTCCTTGGTGAGCAGCTTTTCGCGGGCAATCTGCGGGTTGGATGAGCCACGGATCATCGCCACGACTTCATCCAGATTGGACACCGCCACCACCAGGCCGAGCAAGATATGCGCCCGGTCGCGCGCCTTGTTCAGTTCGAACTTGGTGCGCCGCGTGATGACCTGCTCGCGGAACTGGATGAACGCCTGGATAAAATCGCGCAGCGCCAGCGTTTCCGGCCGTCCGCCCCGAATGGCGAGCATATTGGCGGGGAAACTGGTTTGCGCAGGCGTGTGCCGCCACAGCTGGTTGAGCACCACATCGGGCGTCGCATCGCGCTTCAGATCGATCACCACGCGCACACCAGCCCGGCTCGATTCGTCGCGGATATCGGAAATGCCTTCGATCCGCTTTTCCTTGGCCGCTTCGGCGATCTTTTCGACCAGACCGGCCTTGCCGACCTGATAAGGGATGGCGGTCAGCACAATGCTCTGCCGGTCTCCACGCCCGGTTTCGATCTCGTGGCGGCTGCGCATCAGGATGGAGCCGCGCCCGGTCGTATAGGCCGAACGCGCGCCCGATTTGCCGAGGATCAACGGCGCGGTCGGGAAGTCCGGGCCGGGAATGATCTCGTGCAATTGTTCCGACGTGATGCCCGGATCATCCATATAGGCAAAACAGGCGTCGATCACTTCGCCCAGATTGTGCGGCGGAATATTGGTCGCCATACCCACCGCAATGCCGCCCGCGCCGTTGACCAACAGGTTCGGGAAGCGGGCAGGCAGAACCGACGGCTCGGTCTCGCTGCCGTCGTAATTGGGAACGAAATCAACCGTATCCTTGTCGAGATCGGCGAGCAGCGAGTCCGCGGCCTTGGCCAGACGGCTCTCGGTATAACGCATCGCGGCAGGCGGATCGGGGTCCATGCTGCCGAAATTGCCTTGGCCGTCAATCAGCGGCAGGCGCAGGCTCCACGGCTGCACCATGCGGGCGAGCGCATCGTAAATCGCGCTGTCGCCATGCGGGTGGTACGAACCCATGACTTCGCCAACGATCTTGGCCGACTTGCGATAGGGCTTGTTCGAGGTGTAACCGCCCACTTGTGCGGCATACAGAATGCGGCGGTGCACCGGCTTCAAACCGTCGCGCACATCGGGCAGCGCGCGGCTGACGATCACGCTCATCGCGTAATCGAGATAGCTCGTCTTCATCTCATCGACGATGTCGATGCGGCCATATTCTTCCGGCGCGGAAGGCGGAGTCAAATCGTCGGTTTCATCGCTCACGAGCGGGGCAATTCCGGTTCTGTTTCAGATAAAAGAAAATGTAGGGGAAGGGGGGGCAAAGCGCCAGTTTTCGGGCACCGGCAACGGGGGAGAAACGGCGGTTTTCCACATATCCCGTCGCAATCCGCAACGGGCTGCTTCGCGGTAAGGGATACACGGGTTTACAAATGCGTTAAAACGCCATTCAGCGCATTTTCGCTAACCCGGATTGGCAATCTGCGGCGGTGCAATTACAGACCGTCCGGAACGACGGGGCAGCATTGGCTGCCACGCCCAAATTATTCAGGAGAGAGTATCCCATGTTCGCAGCTTTCCGCACCACTCGCCGGAAATCCTCGCACGTTGCGCTGGCCATCGCGCTGGCGACAGGCACTGCCGTGTCCGGTGTCGCCTATGCTCCGGCCGCTTTCGCACAGGAAGCGCAGGCACCTTCGCGCGCCTTTGGCGAGGCATATAACCTGATGGTGCCGCTGGTGCAGGGCGAAACGCAGGATTACGAGGCAGCGCGCGCCATGCTCCCGTCTCTCCTCGCGGCGGTCGAAAACGCCCGCGACAATGACCTTGCAGGCTCCATCCAGATCAATATCGGCGGCCATTTTTCCGACCGCCAGATGCAGCGTCGGGGCCTCGAACAGCGCCTTGCCAGCGGACTGGTTGCACCCGAGCAGGTCGGCCTGCTCCATTGGTATGCGGGCAATTTCGCGATTGAAGTGGAGGAGTACGCCGCTGCGCGCGATCATCTGAACGCAGCGATGGCGGCTGGCTATGCAGGTGACGGTGCGGATATCGTCAACCTGATCGCCCGCACTTACACCGAAGAAGGCAATGATCGCGGCGCCTACGACTACCTGTCGCGCGCGATTGCCGATGCCGATGCTGCCGGAACGCCGGTGCGTGAGGCATGGCTGCGCAACGTGCTGCAATTTGTCTACGAAGAGGGTATGGTTGACGAAGCGAGCGCGGTTATTCTGCGGCTTGTGCGCACCTCTGACGAGCCCGACCGTGCGTGGAGCGACGGCTTGCGGATCGTGAGCCAGATGCTCGAAGTGAGCGAAGATGCCCGCGTCGATCTCTACCGCCTGATGATAGAGCGTGATGCGCTGGTCGATCGTCCCAATATGGTCGAATTTATCGAAGCCATCGATCCCCGCCTGATGTCGAACGAAGTGCTCGAAATCCTGCGTATCGGCGTGGCCGCTGGCGAGTTCCAGACCGAAGGGGACGGCTACTACACCGAGGTAAACACGATTGCGCAAGCCCGCGCGCCGATTGACCGCAATGGCATTGCCGGGATCGTGTCTGAAGGGCGCGGCGGTGATGCGCTGGATGCGATGAATGCGGGCGACGTGCTGTTCTCGCTCGACGATTACGCGCAGGCCGAAGACATGTATGCGCTCGGCCTTGAGCGTGGTTTCGACGGCAATACCGCGCATATGCGTATCGGCATCAACCAGGCGATGCAGGGCGAATATGATGCCGCGCTCGCCAGCTTTGCCAGTGTGGGCGGAGAGCGTGCGACTATCGCTGCGCTGTGGACGGCCCATGTGGAAGCCCTGCGCGGGATGTAATTGCCGCGCTGGTCAACACCCTCAAGAACGGGCGGGAAGCGGGTTGCCGTTTCCCGCCCTTTCTGTCTTTCCCGCGCATTCGTGCACCGCATGGTAAGCCTTGGCTGGTAAGGGAGCGCGGATGTTCCGCTGGTTCCTTCTTTGCACGCTGCTGCTCGGCTGGCTTGCCGCACCGCTCCACGCGCAGGGCGTGGCGGGCGCGCCGCTTTCGCCGCGCGGCGGGGTGATTGCGCTGCCAGAAGCGCAGGCCAGCATCGATCTCGGTGAAGCCTACGACTTTTACGGCCCCGCCGATACGCGCCGCATCCTCGTCGAAATGTGGGAAAACCCGGCGCGCGAGGCCGAGGGCGTGCTCGGCCTTATCATGCCGCGCGGAAGCTCACCGCAGCAGCGCGGCTGGGGTGCTATCGTGACGTGGGAGGACATCGGCTATGTGTCTTCGGAAACCGCGCGTGATGCCGATTATGACGCATTGCTCGGCCAGATGCAGGCCGCGGTACGCAGCGGCAATGCCGGGCGGCGGGCCGATGGCTACACCAATGTGCAATTGCTCGGGTGGGCACAGCGGCCCGAGCATGACAGCGTGGCCAATACCGTCACCTGGGGGAAAGAGTTCACCTTTTTCGATGGTGAACCCAATACGCTGCATTATGATCTGCGTGTTCTCGGCCGCAACGGGGTGCTCAGCCTCAATGTGGTGGGCAGCATCGAGCAACTGCCCGAAATCCGCAGTGCCGCGCAGGATCTCGGCCGCCGAACACGGTTTGATCCGGGCGCGCGCTACGCCGATTTCGATGCCGAACGCGACGAAGTGGCGGGCTATGGCATCGCCGGACTGGTGGCGACCGGAGCGGGGGTGGCGATTGCCAAGAATGTCGGCGTGTGGGCGCTGTTCGCCAAGCTGTTGCAGCCACTGGGCATCGCCCTGCTGATCCTCGCCGCCGCGCTGGCGACGCCGATGCGCAGACTTTTCGGCAAGAAAGCCAGCGACGCGCGCGCTACACGTTGAACTTGAACAGCAACACGTCGCCATCCTGCACGACGTATTCCTTGCCTTCCTGTCGCAACTTTCCCGCTTCCTTGGCCGGGACTTCCCCGCCAAGCGTGACATAGTCGTCAAAAGCAATGGTTTCGGCGCGGATGAAACCGCGTTCGAAATCGGTATGGATCTCGCCAGCCGCCTGCGGGGCCTTAGCGCCATCGGGGAATGTCCATGCCCGCGCTTCCTTCGGGCCTGCGGTGAAGAAGGTCTTGAGGCCGAGTAGCTGGTATCCGGCGCGGATCACGCGGGCGAGGCCGCTTTCGGTGAGGCCCAGATCGGCGAGAAATTCACCGCGATCTTCCGGCGCCATCTGCACCAGTTCGGCTTCGATTGCAGCGGAAACGACCACCGCCTGCGCACCCTCTGCCTGGGCCTTTTCGAACACACGCTGTGACAGCGCATTGCCCTCGGCCGCCTCGTGCTCGGCCACATTGCAGACATAGAGCACCGGCTTGGCGGTGAGCAGCTGCGCCTGACGCAGCAGCCGCGCTTCCTCGTCATCATTGGGCTCGGTCAGCCGCGCGGGCTTGCCGTCGCGCAGCAGGGCGAGCGCTTGGCCCAGCACGCTGGCGAGCGCCTTGGCTTCCTTGTCGCCCGCAGTGGCCCGCTTGGCGGCATTGTCGACGCGCTTTTCCAGACTCTCAAGATCGGCGAGCATCAGCTCGGTTTCCACCACTTCGGCATCGGCAATCGGATCAACCTTGTTGGCGACGTGCTGGATATCGTCATCCTCGAAGCAGCGCAGCACATGGACGATGGCATCGACCTCGCGGATATTGCCGAGGAACTGGTTGCCAAGCCCTTCGCCCGCGCTCGCGCCCTTTACCAGACCGGCAATGTCGACGAAGCCGAGCTGGGTGGGAATGATCTTCGCGCTTTTGGCAATCGCCGCAATCTGGTCGAGCCGCGGATCGGGCACCGAGACCTGTCCGACATTCGGCTCGATCGTGCAGAACGGATAATTCGCCGCCTCGGCAGCCTGCGTTTCGGTGAGCGCATTGAACAGGGTGGACTTGCCGACATTGGGCAGGCCAACGATCCCGCAGCGGAATCCCATCAGTTTTACCTTTGTTTGAGTATGTGTTGCGCCGCGCCTTAGCGGCAGGCTGGCGCTTTTGCCAGCACGGCGCACATCTTGCGTTTGGCAGTTTCACCGAATTTTTCCAGTTTTGCGATACATCCCGCGCCCATGACACACACACCCTTCTTGCGGCTGGCGCTCGCCGCCGCTGCAACCGCCTCGCTTGCCGCCTGTTCGCTGTTCTCCGATCCGGTGGAGCAGGCGCAGGAAGCCTTTGCCGCGCAGGACTATTTCGCCGCGCGCGATCATGTTCTGGCGGCGCTGGAGGCAGATGGCGAGGATGTCGCGGCATTGGAACTGTTCGCGCGCATCCAGTTGGCGATGGGGCTGGGGGCGGAGGCCATAGCGACGCTCGACCGGCTTGCCACCGCCAATGGCTTGCCGGAAGACGGCGCGGTGCTGCGGGCCGAGGCCTTGCTGCAAACCGGCGAGCGCGAAGCGGCGCTGGAGCTGCTCGAAGGCGAGGAAAGCGCAGAAAGCTGGCGCTTGCGCGCACTGGCAGCGATCATGGCGGATGATCCGCAAGGCGCGGCAGAGGCGTTCATGGCCGGTCGCGACGCGCCGGGTGACCAGACCAAGCTCTACACCGCCGCTGCAACCTTCCACCTCGATCGCGGCAATGCCGATGCGGCGCGCTTTGCCGTTGCCCGCGCGCAGGAATTGGCCCCGCAAAGTATCGAAACGCTGTTCGTGACCGCACGCCTGGCGCAAATGGACGGTCAGGCGGAACTGGCCGCGCGCGCTTACATGGGCATTCTGGAGCTGTCGGAGAACGACCGGCCGGCACTGCTCGGCGCGATTTCGCAGCTCGACCGACTGGGCAGGCTCGACCTTGTCCGTCCGCTGGTAGCGCGGGGCAGGGCAGCCTATCCGACCGATATCGAGTTTATCTACCTCGATGCCAGCGTGCTGGCCTTTGACGGTAACTGGCAGGCCACCCGCGACCTTTTGCAGCAGAATGAAGCGGCGGTGGCCGATCATGACAACGCGCGCGGCCTGTACGGGCAGGCGCTGCTCAATCTGGGGCAGGTGGAACTGGCGCGAGCGCAGGTCGAGCCGCTGGTCAACCGCTTTCCCGATAACGCCGCCTATGCGCGTATCCTTACCGAGATCTATCTGGCAGCGGGCGATGCGGCACAGGCGCTGCGGGTGATCCAGCCCTTCGCGGCGCGCAGCAATGCCGAACCGGTTGACCGCGAACTGGCGGAGCGTGCTTCGCGCGGTTAGTCCTGCATCCTGAGCGCGTAGTCGCTCATAAACCGCGCATCGTCACCCTTGGCGAGCCAGTCAGCTTCGGCACCAATGGCGCCGAGCATGGCGACCAGATCGTCCATCTCGGATTTGGCGTAATTGCCCAGCACATGGCCGTGCACCCTGTCCTTATGACCGGGATGGCCGATGCCGATGCGCACGCGGCGGAACTCCGCGCCGCAATGCTGGTCGATGGAACGCAGGCCGTTATGCCCGGCATGGCCGCCGCCCTGCTTCACCTTGATCCTGAACGGCTCCAGATCAAGCTCGTCATGGAAGACGGTGAGTGCGTCTGTCTCCAGCTTGTAGAAGCGCAGCGCCTCACCCACCGCGCGGCCGCTCTCGTTCATGAAGGTGGCGGGCTTCAGCAGCAGCACTTTCGCCCCGCCGATGCGTCCTTCCTTCGCCCAGCCCTGGAACTTCTTCTGCACCGGCCCGAAATCGTGCATTTCAGCCAGCACATCGCACACCATGAAGCCGACATTGTGCCGGTGCATGGCATATTTGGGACCGGGATTTCCGAGGCCTGCCCAGATCTGCATGGCGTTCCTCTAAAGGTCGGGAGCACAAATGCAAACGCCGGCCCCATCGGAGCCGGCGCAGCATAATGTCCGTTTGACAGGAAAAGGAGAGCTTACTCGCCTTCGTCAGCCTCACCGGCGCTCGCGGCTTCGCCTTCAGCGCGCTTGAGCGCGGACGGAGCAACGACGGTGGCGATGGTGAAATCGCGGTCGGTAATCGCGCTGGCCGAACCTGCGGGCAGGGTCACCGCGCTGATGTGGATCGAATCGCCGACTTCGAGGCCGGTAACGTCGATCTCGATTTCGCCCGGAATCTTGTCTGCATCACAGACCAGTTCCAACTCGTGACGGACAACGTTCAGCACGCCGCCCTTCTTCAGGCCGGGGCTGGCTTCTTCGTTGATGAAGATCACCGGAACCGAGACGTCGATCGTGGAATCCTTGGAAAGACGCAGGAAGTCGGCGTGGATCGGGCGATCCTTCACCGGGTCGAACGCCACATCCTTGGGAAGCGTGCGGACAGTGGCGCCATCAACGTCGATCATCACGATCGAGTTCATGAAGTGCCCCGTCATCAGCTGCTTCATCAGCGCCTTTTCTTCGACGTGGATTGTGGTGGGTTCTTCATTGCCGCCATAGATAACGGCGGGGACGCGGCCTTCACGACGCAGCGCACGGGAGGCTCCCTTGCCAGCCCGTTCGCGCAGCTCGGCCGACAGGTTCAGAGCGTCGCTCATAAATCATGCCTTTCGGTTGCTTGATACAGCTCTCCCGTCACGCCTCCAGGGATGACCATGACGGGGGAGGCGCGCCTTTAGCAGCAATGGTGGCAATTGCAACTACTGGATGCGGCGCACTGTATAGCCTTGCGCGGCGAGCAAAGCCGGCACGCCGCTATCGCCCAGCATATGGCCGGTTCCCACCGCAACCAGCAGGTCGGCATCAGGCCGCTCCGCGTGCAACGCGACGATATCCGCGACATAATTCGCATTGCGCCGGTCAAGCAGACGGCTCTGCAAATCGGCATTGCCGCGAAACCCCTGCGTGATGGACGCCTCCAGCGCGGCCAAATCGCCGGTCAGCCAGGCCATGACCCGCTCCTCTCCTGCCGCGCAGCCGCGTTCATTGGCCACTGACATCAGCAGATCGGCCTGCGCCGCATCGGGCAGAGCATCGAAAATGGCGAACTGTTCGGCGAAACTTTCGAGCGAACGCACATCAGGCACGGCATCGAGCAAAGCGCGATCCACGCCGTTTTGCGAGCTGGTGCAGCGCTTGGCATTGCCCAGTTGCAGGGCCGCTGCCCAGTTTTCGGTGTGGATCATGCTGTCAGGATCGATCTCCGCCAGATCGAGCGCGGCGGCAAGCGCGGCGCGGTCGGCGGCGGGGACGCGGTCGAGCAGCGGCACCGGCTCCAGATCATAGGCGCGGGCAAAAAACTCGCGCTCGGCGCTGTCGCTATCGTCCAGATTGGCGATTTCGACCAGCAGGATCTCGCTGGCCGCGATCGCCTCGACCAGCGCGGGCGTGCGCCAATCCGCACCATCGGGCAGCGAATGGATCGTCCCGAACAGAAAAGCGCGCTCGCCATCGGGGCCGGTCGCTTCCCACAGGGCAGGGGAGGGCTCGGGCCAGTCGCGCGCCGGAGCCTCGCCATCAACGCCAGAGGCGCCGCAGCTTGCCAGCCACAGCGCCCCCAGTGTCGCAAAGAGAATGCGGATCAGTATTCTACACGCTCCGTCATAATGCCGCGCTCGGCAAGGAAGTCCTGCACGGTGTATTCGCCTGCAAGATGGCCTGCGCCCACCGCGATGAACACGGTGCCGGGCTGATCCATGCGATCATCAATCCATCCGGCCCAAGCTTCGTTCCGGCGGCTGAGGATAATATCGTAAACAATGGGATCATCCATCTGTTCGTTCAAGATGGCAGCAAGTCCTTCAGCATCACCAGAAATCCACTCAGTCACCATTTGCTGGAACACGCCATCGATATTTTCGAAATCGTTCCAGCCTTCGATCCCCGCATCAAGAAAGTCCAATTGCGACTCAATCGGCATAGTGTCGAAGAAACCCAATTGTTGTTCAACGGTTTCCAGCGCGGCCCGCTCCTTTCCATCGATCATCGTATCCAGCACCATTTCAACGCCGTCATTCGGGTCGTAGCCAGCCCGCATCATCGACTGCTGCATCATCACGAAGCTGACAAACCAGGGCTCAAACCGGTCAAACGCTGCGACGGGAAGTTCGAGATCTGCCATGGCAGCTTCGTACTCGGCGCGATTTTCGTCTGTCATAAGCTCGCGCAAGGACTGTTCGCCTTGCAGAGTGGCGAGGCTCATCTGCAACTGGATGAACTCCATTGCTTCAGGCGACGGCGCTTCGCCGCTCGCCGGATCGAATTGCGCAATTTGGCTGGTGTCGATTTCCGACACGAACTGGTCAGAGCTTGCCAGCGCTTCCGCAACAGTCGGCTGGAGCCAGTCGAGCCCTTCGGGCAGCACGTGGACGGTGCCGAACAGATAGATTGTCGTGTCCTCATCCTGCGCTACCCACAAAGCGGGGCCGCTCGGCGCTTCCTGCGCCAGCGTGGTGGTGGGGAACGCGCAGGCCGACAGGGCGAGGGCGGAAGCGGAGATGATGAGTTTCTTCAACATAGGTAAGCTCCTTTGGGGGGGATGGGTGGGAATTCAGATCAACGGAAATTGAGTTTGCGCAGGCCGTAGGCAAGGCCGACCGACGCCATAAAAACGAACAGGGCTTCGATACCGGTTGGTGCTCTGGTGAGGTCGATTTCCGATAGGAACCACCAGCCACCGATGACCGGAACGCCTATGTGAATTCCGATCAAATTGGCCCAGAGGTTGTCCATCAGATCGAGCTCATCAATCCGGCGGTAATAGTCGAAGGAAAACCAGACGAAGCCGAGGAGCACGATAGCCCCTGCCAGCAGCGGCACCCAGAGCGGGAGTTCGCCATCGAGGAAGGCACCGGAGGCAAAGCCGCTCACCAGTCCTGCGACCAGCGAGGCGAGCATTGCGAGGCCGAAATACCGCCAGAAATTGCGCCTGCGCTGGCGCTCGCGCGCCTCTCCGCTCAGCGCGGTGTCAATTTTGTCCGTCATCGAAAATCTCCTCGATTGGCATTTCGAACAACCGCGCAATGCGGAAAGCGAGGGGGAGCGAGGGGTCGTGCTTGCCGGTCTCGATGGCATTCACCGCCTGCCGCGAGACATCGAGGTGCCCGGCAAGTTCCGCCTGGCTCCAATCCCGCATGGCACGCAGCACTTTGAGCTTGTTGTTCATCCTGACGGACGCTCCACTTCACCAGATAGTCAAAGCAACCGTTCTTTTTGTCAGGTTGCCCTGACTTTATGTCTTATCAAGTTGCGCTAGTCAAGTCTCCCTGACAAAAAGACGCAATAGCATGACTTGGGGGGAGCCAAGCTTCTGATTTCCAGAGGAAACAGGATTTTTAAGAAGCACCACGCGAGAACCGGCGCAAAAGCGCCTCGGGCCGAATCTACAGCCCGAATCGTCTACTCGATTCGCTGCGCCACCAGCCCGCGCGCTTCGAGCATTTCGAGCAGCGAGGCATCGCCTTCAAAGTGCCCCGCACCCACGGCAAGCAGGATCGTGCCCGGCTCTTCCAGCTTGGCTTCAACCCATTCGGCCCATTGCGCATTGCGGCGGTCGAGCAGATTGACCGAAAAGGCATCGTTGATCGCGCCATCGCCGAAGCCGAGATCGAAATCATCGGCCACAATGCCGCGTGCCCAATTGTGCTCGGCCTCCCAGAAGGCATCGCCGGTCACCTCGACATAGTCCGCATCATAGAAGGAGGCGACCTGCTTGCCGTCCCACGCTTGCAAACGGCTATCCAGTTCGGCGAGGAGATTGTCGCCATCCATCCGGATGAGGCTGTACATCACCGCGCCCGAATCCTCGATCGCGAAGATCGGGCGGTTGCTCGCGCGGAACTCGCGCTCCAGCACCGTTTCCACACCGTATAGATAGGATGAGGCAAACGCCGCCTCGCCCGTTATCGTACCCATGGTGAGCAAAGCGAGCAGCAGCGGCATTTCGTCCACGGTGGCGAAATCCTGCCCCGACAGGTGCACCAACTGCCGCCAGCGCTCGGCGCCTTCGGCAGAAAGCCGGTCCGACGTCAGCTCGCGGCGGGAAAGCCGTTCCACCAGCTTGGTATCGACATCGACCGCTTCCAGCGACAGGTCGAAATCGGTGGTCTCCAGATACAGCGCGTCGGCCTCCGCGATCACGCTTTCAAGCCGCTCGCTGCGCCATTCGAACCCGCGCGGCAAAGCGTGGAACGTGCCGAGCATATAGATCGTCGTGTCCTCGTCCGCGAGCACCCACATCGCCGGATCGGGATCGTAATCCTGCGTGAAGCCATAGGGGTTGGCCTGCGTCTCCTGCGCGGCGGCGGCGTGCGGAAGCAGCAGAAAAGCGGCAAGGACTGGGGCGAGGGCGGGGGCGAGGAAAGTGCGCAGCATAAACAGCATAACGCCCTGCAAATCCGCCCTCTGTCAAGCGCCTTCGCGGTTGCGGCATTGACGGTTTGCAAGGCTTGAGCCATTGCGCCCGTCCTATGGAACGCAATCCGCAAAAATCCTTCCAGGACATGATCCTTGCGCTGCACGATTTCTGGAGCGCGCAGGGCTGTCTCATCCTGCAACCCTACGATATGCGCATGGGCGCAGGCACGTTTCACACCGCCACCACTCTGCGCGCGCTGGGGCCGGAGCCGTGGAGCGCCGCTTTCGTCCAGCCTTGCCGCCGCCCGACCGATGGCCGCTATGGCGAAAACCCCAACCGGCTGCAGCATTATTACCAGTATCAGGTGATCCTGAAGCCTTCGCCGCCGGACATTCAGGAGCTTTATCTCAAGTCCCTCGAAGTGATCGGTATCGATCCGCTGCGCCACGATATCCGCTTTGTCGAGGACGACTGGGAATCGCCCACGCTCGGCGCATGGGGGCTGGGCTGGGAAGTGTGGTGCGACGGGATGGAAGTCACCCAGTTCACCTATTTCCAGCAGATGGGCGGCTTCGACTGCAAGCCGGTGGCGGGCGAATTGACCTACGGGCTGGAACGGCTCGCGATGTATATCCAGGGCGTCGACAACGTCTACGATCTCGACTTCAACGGGCGCGGCGTGTCCTACGGTCAGGTCTTTCTCGAAAACGAGAAGCAGATGTCGAAGTGGAACTTCGAAGTTGCCGATACCGATGCGCTGTTCGACCTGTTCGGCAAGGCGGAGGCGGAGTGCCGCCGCTCGCTCGACAATGCTGTGCCGATTGCCGCCTATGAACAGGCGGTCGAGGCGAGCCACATCTTCAACCTGCTGCAAGCGCGCGGCGTGATCAGCGTGCAGGAACGCGCCAGCTACATGGCCCGCGTGCGCGATCTGGCGCGCGGTTCCTGCGAGAAATATGCCGAGGTGATGACCTCGCAATGGCAGGCGAAATATCCGGAGTGGGTGCTGTGAGCGACTTCCTCCTCGAACTGCGCTGCGAAGAAATCCCCGCGCGGATGCAGGCTGGCGCGCGTGGCGAACTGGAAAAACTCTTCCGCCGTGAAATGGAGGCTGCCGGAGTTTCGGTGGGCGATCTCTCCGTCTGGTCGACGCCGCGCCGTCTTACGCTGATTGCCCGCGATCTGCCCGAGGCGACCGAGGCCGTCTCCGAAGAGGCTAAAGGCCCGCCGGTCGGCGCGCCCGACCAAGCGGTTGAGGGCTTCTGCCGCAAGCTGGGCATCACCCGCGACGCGCTCGAAATGCGCGATGTGAAGGGGCGGGAGACATACTTCGCCGTTATCGACACGCCGGGCAGGCCGATGCGCGATGTGCTCGCCGAAGCGATCCCCGCGGTTATCCGCGATTTCTCCTGGCCCAAATCGATGCGTTGGGGTGCGGCTTCGCTCAGCACCGAGAGTTTGCGCTGGGTGCGCCCGCTGTCGGGCATCGTCGCGCTGCTGGGCGATGCTGTGGTCGATTGCGAAGTGCATGGCATTGCGAGCGGGCGGGAGACCTTCGGCCACCGCTTCCACTCCACCGGCGCGATAACCCTCGCCAATGCGGATGAATATGCCAGCAAGCTGCGCGCCGCCCATGTCACTGTCGACCACGAGGAACGCGCCGCGATCATCCGCGAAGGCGCGGCGAAGGTCGCTGCGGACGCTGGCCTCACACTGGTCGAGGATGAGGGGTTGGTGATCGAGAACGCCGGCCTCACCGAATGGCCCGCGCCGCTGCTCGGTCGGTTCGACGAGGACTTCCTCGATGTGCCCCCCGAAGTCATCCAGCTCACCGCGCGGGTGAACCAGAAGTATTTCGTATGCACTGCTCCCCTCCCGCCTGCGGGAGGGGCTGGGGGAGGGCCTGTAACCCACCCCGCCGCAAGTGACAGTCCCTCCCTTAACCCCTCCCGCAAGCGGGAGGGGGACTTGGCCAACGCCTTTATCTGCACCGCCAATATCGACGCAGTTGATCCCGCCGTGGTGGTGGACGGCAACCGAAAGGTGCTCGCCGCGCGGCTGTCCGATGCGCGGTTCTTTTGGGAGCAGGACAAGAAGGTTCCGCTGGCAGAACACGCGAAGAAGCTCTCGCGGATTACCTTCCACGAGAAGCTTGGCACCGTCGCCGACAAGGTGGAGCGCGTCGCAAAGCTGGCGCGGTGGCTGGTGGAAGAGGGGATTGTCAAAGAATCTCCCCTCCCCACGGGGGAGGGGAGATTCTTTGACAATCCCCTCTTCCACCAGCCACCGCGCCAGCTTTGCGACGCGCTCCACCTTGTCGGCGACGGTGCCAAGCTTCTCGTGGAAGGTAATCCGCGAGAGCTTCTTCGCGTGTTCTGCCNCGCCGCCTCCCCCGCCGCCGCCTGTGGTTGCGTGTGAGACCGGCCCGTACATCGTGTTCTTCGATTGGGACGAGTCGACCATTACGCCGGAAGCGGCCAACGTGCTCAACAGCGCCGTCAGCGCATACAGCAACTGCGGCACCGCCCGCGTCATGCTCGCCGGTCACGCTGACCGTTCGGGTTCGGCGCAGTACAACGTAGGCCTCTCGCAGCGTCGTAATGCCGCTGTGCAGCAGTACCTCACCGGCCGCGGCATCCCGGCTGCGCGCATCATGAGCGAAGCCTTCGGCGAAACGCAAAACCGCGTTCCCACCGCTGATGGTGTCCGTGAGCTGCAAAACCGCCGTGTGGAAGTGACCTACGGCCCGGGTTCGGGCATGTAATCACTGCCAACCGATGGCATAAGAAAGGGGCCGGAGGAGCAATCCTCCGGCCCTTTTTCTATGCTTGAATGAAAGCTCGCGTGCCGCTGCGGACTGCCCGCTTATGCAACCAGGCGCAAGTGTCCCGCGCCGCGAATGGGCTCAATGCGGAGATCGCGCAAACCTTCGACGGTTTCGAGGCGGTCCAACAAGGCGCTCCCCAGCTTATAGTCCCGGCCCAACAGCACTAGCGGATCATGTTCCTCGCCAAGGGGAAGCCGCACGCGCACCTCGCCATGTCCCGCGCGACCCGGTTCGAGCACTTCGCAAAGCCGAGCCAAGGCTTCGGCGGTCTCGACCGTCGCATGGAGCTGCATCTTCTGCGCGCTCGTCACGTCGGCAAGCGGACGGGCGCCGCGCACCGTCACCCGCGGAGGATCATCCGGATTGGGCGAATCGAGCTCGACATTGAGCAGCACGCAGGTGCCATCCGCCGCCCATTGGACGAAGCTATCCACGAGCGACTCTTCAAAACAGGCCGCACTGAACTGGCCGGACGAATCGCTGAAATCGGCGCGAATGAACGCCGCCCCGCGCTTGGTGCGTCCCTTGTTCACGCTTTCCACCATCGCCGCCATTACCGCCGGTTGCCGCCCGCCACCGCAGCCGCTTTCCAAAAGTGACGCATAGCTGCGCGCGCCATTGGCGGAGGCGATCTCCTTGAACTCGGCCACCGGATGCTCGGCAAAATAGAAGCCGAAATTGAGCCGTTCCTGTTCCATCTGCTCGCCGCGCGACCAGGGAGCGACCTCATGCAGCTTCAGCGTTGGCTCGGCATGGTCTTCGCCGCCAAACAAGCCTGCCTGTCCGCTCGCCTTCTCGCGATTGGCGGCGTCCGCCACGGCGAGGAGCATATCGGCATTGGCAAGGATTTTGGCGCGGTTCGGCTCCAGCGTGTCGAATCCGCCTGCTCCCGCCAGACTTTCCAATTGCTTGCGGTTCATCGCCCCGTGCGGCAACCGGCGGAAGACATCTTCCAAGCTCTCGAACGGGCCATGGGCCATCCGCTCTGAAACGACCTGTTCCATTGCCTTCTCGCCGACATTGCGGATGCCCGCGAGAGCATAGCGCACCGCCCAGCCTTCCTCGTTCTGCTCAACGGCGAACTCGGCTTCGGAGGCGTTGATGCAGGGTGGCAGCAGCGCGATGCGATTGCGCCGTGCATCGTCGACGAACACCGCCAGCTTTTCCGACTGGTGCATATCGAAGCACATGGAAGCCGCGTAAAATTCTTCCGGATAATGCGTCTTCAGCCACGCCGTCTGGTAACTGAGTAAGGCGTAGGCGGCGGCGTGCGACTTGTTGAAGCCATATCCGGCGAACTTGTCGATCAAGTCGAACAGAGCGTTTGCTTCGGCCTTCGCGATGCCGGAGACTTCGAGGCACCCGTCGCAAAAACGTGCGCGCTGCTGGTCCATCTCAGCCTGATTCTTCTTGCCCATCGCGCGGCGCAACAGATCGGCATCGCCCAGTGAATAGCCCGCCAGTATCTGCGCGGCGAGCATCACCTGTTCCTGATAGACGAAGATCCCATAGGTCTCTTCCAGAATGCCTTCCAGCTTGGGATGCGGGTATTCGATCGGCACTTCGCCCGCCTTGCGCTTGCCGAACAGCGGGATGTTGTCCATCGGGCCGGGTCGATAAAGCGAGACGAGCGCGATAATGTCTTCAAACTTGGTTGGCTTCACCGCCGTCAGCGTGCGCCGCATCCCTTCGGATTCGAGCTGGAACACGCCTACCGTGTCACCGCGCTTGAGCAACTCGAACACGCCCGGATCGTCCCAAGCCAGCGTATCGAGATCAACCGCAATCCCACGCCGCTCCAGCAAATCGCAGGCCTTGCGCAGCACGCTCAGCGTTTTGAGGCCGAGAAAGTCGAACTTCACCAGCCCCGTATCCTCGACATTCTTCATGTCGAATTGCGTCACCGGCATATCCGAACGCGGATCGCGGAACAGCGGGACGAGCTGGCTTAGCGGCCGGTCCCCGATCACCACGCCGGCAGCGTGGGTGGAGGAATTACGCGGGAAGCCCTCCAATTGCATCGCCAGATCGATGAGGCGTTTCACCTCGCTGTCATTGTCATATTCGCGTTTGAAATCCGCCGCACCATTCAATGTGCGCGGCAGCGTCCACGCGTCGGTCGGGTGGTTGGGCACCATCTTGGTCAGCCGGTCGACCTGCCCATAGGGCATTTGCAGGATGCGCCCGGTATCGCGCAGAACCGCGCGCGCCTTCATCTTGCCGAAGGTGATGATCTGCGCGACCTTGTCCTTGCCATACCGATCTTGCACGTAACGGATCACTTCGCCGCGCCGCGTTTCGCAGAAGTCGATATCAAAGTCGGGCATCGAAACGCGCTCGGGATTGAGGAAGCGTTCGAACAGCAGGCCAAGTCGCAGCGGATCGAGATCGGTGATTGTCAGCGCCCAAGCAACCAGCGAACCCGCACCCGAACCGCGCCCCGGCCCCACCGGAATACCCTGCGCCTTCGCCCATTTGATGAAGTCGGCAACGATCAGGAAGTAGCCGGGAAAGCCCATATTGCGGATGATGCCGACCTCGTAATCGAGCCGCTCATCATACAGCTTGCGCTCCTCTGCGGTCAGCCCCTCATACAGGGCAAGGCGCGCGTCGAGTCCCTTGCGCGCATCCTCCTCCAGCATCCGTGCCTCGCCTTCCTGATCGCCTGCGAGGCTGGGCAGGATCGGTTTACGGCGCGGGGGAGCGAAGCCGCAACGCTGGGCGATGACGAGGGTGTTGGCGGAGGCCTCGGGCAAATCCGCGAACAGCTCTTCCATCACGCTGGCGTGTTTGACGTAGGCTTGCTTGTTGGAGGTCGGCCGGTCGGCGCTGTCGATCTGCGAGGAATGGGCGATGCAGAGCATGGCATCATGCGCGCTGTGCTGGTGTGGCTCGGCGAAATTGGCAGGGTTCGTGGCTACCAGCGGCAGGTTCTGCGCAAAGGCAAGGTCGATCAGGCCCTGCTCCGCCGCTTCCTCCACCGGATTACCCCGCCGCGCCAGTTCGACATAGAGCCGCCCGGGGAACAACCCGGCCAGTCGCTGCGCCAGTTCATGCGTGCGCCGCTCTTTGCCATCGGCGAGCAACCGCGTCAGCGCGCCTTCGCTTGCGCCGGTCAGCGCGATCAGCCCGTCCGTATGCCCTTCCAGATCGGCCAGGGTGACGTGCGGCTCCAATTCCAGCGGGCGGTCAAGATGCGCGCGGCTGACGAGGTGGCAGAGGTTGTTCCACCCATCCTCATCCTGCGCATAGAGCGGCAGGTAATCCACCGCCTCGCCCTCACTGCGTTGCAAGCCGAGGAGCGTCCCGATGACCGGCTGCACCCCCTCTGCCAATGCCGCGCTGGCGAACATGGAAGAGGCGTAGAGGCCGTTGCGGTCGCAAATCGCGATGGCGGGAAAGCCGCGTTCCTTGGCCAGTTTGGCAATCGCCTTGGGATCAATCGCGCCTTCCAGCATCGAGTAACTGGAGACGATACGCAGCGGGACAAAGGGTGCAAAAGCCATGACCGTAATATGCGTCCCGCCCCCGGATTCGCCAAGCCCGGCGATGGAGAAGCGCGGGCAAAACTAGGCTTCGGTCGTTGCCTCTTCTGCCTTGGCTGCGGCAATTTTGGCGCGCGTCTGGCGCACCTGCGAAATCGCACCCCAAATCACCAGCACGGCGAGAAAAATCCAGACCCATACCGGAATATTGTTCCCGACAATGGCAAGATAGATATAGGCGGAAACGAAGAAGAACCCTGCCGACATGATCGGAAACACGGTCGATTTGCCCGCCCGCGCATTCTTTACCAGCCATCCGATGGAGGCGATGAAGAACGGGATTGCGCCGACATAGATCGCGCCGAAAATCCACGGATTGACCCCGTATTCGCTGCCGAGCGACAGGAACCAGTCGGATAGTGCTTCAATCATGCTTGCTTCCTCCTTTGCGGGGAAGGTTCGCGCCGCAGCGCGCTTTGGTTACGCAGGCCCAGCGCCTATTGCGGCGGATAGGGGGTGTAGATGAGATCGAACGAGACCTGCCAACTGGTGCCCTGGTCGCTGCTCGCCTCGCCCAATTGCCGTACCGTCCCGTCTTCGCGGTAGGTATAGGTCATGCGCACGAGGCGCGGCACACCATTGTTATCGGTACCCCAGAAGCCGGTAAGCACCATGGTGTCGCCCAGATCGCCCACCGGGCCGCCCTGGAAATGCACCCGCCCCGGAACGCCGCCAACCCATTGCTGGTGCCATACGCCGGTATCGGGCTCCAGCGTGGTCATGCTAACGCCCATCGGACCGTCCATCGGGGTGTAGGTCTCGCGGATCACGCAGCCTTCGGCCACGCTTTCGATATGGTTCATAGCGAAAGGCAGGGCTTCGCCATTGTTCGCTACCGTCCAGCGGCCGATCCAGAAGTCGAAAGCGCGAAACTCGATGCCGTCGCATGAAGCCTTGGCGGGCTGCGAACCTTCGGCGTCTTCGCCCGCACCGTTCTCGTCCTGCGCCATAGCGGCGGGGGCGGCGAGCAGTGCAGCGGCGGTGAGAAGTGCTTTCATCATGGACATGGGTTTCCCCCTATTCGATCCGTCCTTCGTGCAGGCGTACCACACGATCCATCCGTGCGGCGAGGCCTTCATTATGCGTGGCGACCAGCGCGGCGCTGCCCTGCCCGCGCACCAGTTCGAGAAATTCACCCAACACTCGGTCGGAGGTTTTCTCGTCCAAATTGCCTGTCGGTTCATCCGCCAGCACCAGCTGCGGCTTGTTGGCGAGCGCGCGGGCTACGGCGACGCGCTGCTGCTCACCGCCCGATAGCTTTGCGGGCCGGTGATCGAGCCGGTGTTCCAATCCCAATGCGCTAAGCAGCGCCCGCGCCCGCTCGGCAGCATCGGGCCGCGCAGTGCCGACCAGCAGCTGCGGCATCATCACGTTTTCAAGCGCGGTGAAATCGGGCAGCAGATGGTGGAATTGGTACACGAACCCCAGATGATCGCGGCGCAAGACGGTGCGCGCAGCCCCGTCGAGCGCGCTTGCATCGTTGCCAGCTATCTCGATCTTGCCCGAAAAGCCGCCTTCCAGCAGACCCACGGCTTGCAGCATCGTCGATTTGCCCGAGCCCGACGGGCCGAGCAGCGCCACGATCTCGCCCGGCGCAATTTCCAAATCGACCCCGCGCAGCACTTCGATGGTGACGTCGCCTTGCGTAAAGCTGCGCGCCAGGCCGGTGAGTTTGACAACCGGACTACTCATAACGCAGCACCTCCACCGGATCGGTATTCGCCGCGCGATAGGCGGGATAGAGCGTCGCAAGGAAGCTCAGCCCCATAGCCATGCCGACAATCATCAGCACCTCTCCCGGATCGGTGCGCGCGGGCAATTCGGTGAGGAAGCGCACCGAAGGGTCCCACACATTCACGCCGAAAACATTGCTGAGGAACTTCGCAATTCCGTTGCGGAAGAACAGCACGATGAAGCCCAGCGCAAGCCCGGTCAACGTGCCGATCACGCCCACGACCGAACCGGTGGTGACAAAGATCTTCATGAGGCTGCGCCGCGTCGCGCCCATGGTGCGGATGATGGCGATATCGCGGGTTTTGCTGCGCACCAGCATCACCAGCGAGGACAGGATATTGAATGCCGCCACCAGCACGATGATCGAGAGGGCAAAGAACATCGCCACCCGCTCTACCTGTAAGGCTTCGAACAGCGAGGCGTTCATCTGCTGCCAATTGGTGACAATCGCCTGCGAAGCGAGCCGATCTTTCACCGGCGCGAGAATTTCATCGACGCGATTCGGGTCTTCGGTTTGCACTTCGATCATGCTGATCGCATCGCCGGTCAGCAGCAGTTCCTGCGCTTGCGGGATCGGCATGACGACAAACCGCTCGTCAAAATCATACAGGCCGACTTCAAACACAGCGGTGATGGTGTAGCCGATCTGGCGCGGCACGGTGCCGAACGGCGTGGTGCGGCCCTGCGGATTGAACACGGTCAGCGTGTCGCCCAGCCGCAGGCCCAGATTGCGCTGGAGCTGCGAGCCGATGGCGATATTGCGCTCGCCGTTTGAAAGCGTCGCAAGATCCCCGGCGACGAGGTTTTCCGCCATCTGGCCGATATCTTCATCGGTCTGCCCGCGCACGAAGACCACTTCGGTGCGGCCATTATAGGATGCAGCAAGCGGCTGCTCGATCATTGGCGAGGCATCGATAACGCCTTCGGTCGCGCGGATTTCTTCCAGCACGCTCTCCCAGTTTTCGAGCCGCCCGCCATAGGCCTGCACCACAGCGTGACCGTTCAGCGCAGTGATGCGGTCAATCAGCTCGGCACGGAAGCCGTTCATCACGCTCATCACGATCAGCAACATGGCGACCGAAAGCGCGACCACGGTGATGGAAATGCCCGCCACCAGCGCAATAATCGCCTCGCTGCGGCCGGGCAGCATATAGCGTCTGGCGATAGACCATTCGAATGGGGATAGGATCACGGTGTTCAGACTACCTTGTGTGACGTAACCGCGCTTTAGGAAGCGCCACCTTGCCCTGCAATGAAAATGGCGGCGCTGTGCTCGCCTTATTGTGCAGTTTCGGCCAATTCAGAAGCGATCCAGCGATCCACATGCGCTTCGAGCACGTCGAGCGGCACCGATCCGTTTTCAAGAATGGTGTCATGGAAGGCGCGCAAATCGAAGTTCTCGCCCAGCATCTCTTCCGCCCTTGCGCGCAATTCGCGGATCTTCAGTTCGCCCAGCTTGTAAGCCAGCGCCTGCCCCGGCCAGGTGATGTAGCGGTTGACCTCGGCATTGATATTGCCCTCGGAGAGCGCGGTGTTTTCGAGCATGAAATCAACCGCCTCCTGCCGCGTCCAGCCCAGCGCGTGGATGCCGGTATCGACCACCAGACGGCTTGCGCGCCACATTTCGTAGGACAGACGCCCCATCTCCTCGGCGGGGGTGTCATACAACCCCATTTCGATGCCAAGCCGCTCCGAATAGAGGCCCCAGCCCTCGATAAACACAGTGAAAAACGTGCCATTGGCGCGCAGCGGGTGGATGTCGAGTTCCTGCTGCAAAGCGATCTGGTGGTGATGCCCCGGCACTGCTTCGTGCACGCCCAAGGCAGGCAGTTCCCACAAGGGACGCTGGTCAAGCTCGGTCAGGTTGAGGCGGTAAATCCCCGGCTGTCCGGTGGCGATCGAACCCGGCTCATAATAGGCGGTGGTGTTGCCCGGCGCATTGGCCGCAGGGATCGGCTGCACCGTATAGGGCAGGCGCGGCAGGCGGCCGAACAGGCGCGGCATCCACCCGTCAATCTCTTTCGCCAGCGCCTGCGTATATTGCAGATAGCTCGCCTCATCCGTCGGATAATACTGCGGATCAGTGCGCAGATGCTCAATATAGGCCTCGCGGCTGGCAAAGCCCGCCGATGCTGCCACTGCCTCCATTTCCGCACGGATGCGCGCGACTTCGGACAGGCCGAGATCGTGCACCTCCTGCGGAGTCATCTCGGTCGTGGTGAAGCTGCGCACGCGGTAGGCGTAATAGTCCTGCCCACCCGGTGTGCCGCCAATGCCGGGTGCCGCGTCGGTGCGGCAATTGGGCGCGTATTCGGTGATGTAGAAGTCCGCGAAGTTTTGCAGGCCAGCAAAGGCCCCGTCCGCAATCGCTTCCCGGCCGCGCACCACCAGATCGCTCCAGACATCTTCGGCAATGGTGGACGGGCGCTCAGCAAAGGCGCTCCACCAGACCGAGTCCTCGGGTGTCTCCGCGAGCAGGCCGGTGATCGAATTTTCGTAGCCCTGCATCGGCTCGCAAGGCTGGGTCAGCCCCAGTTCGATGGCGCGCTCGCTGCGCTCGATCACGTTTTCGACATAGGCAGGAAACGCCTCCAGCCGCCCGATATAGCTTTCGTAATCGGCGGCGGTGAACAGCGGTGAGCCATAGGGCAACCCCGCAATCGCCCCCTGCGGCCCGCCGCGATTGGTGAAGGCGATATACTGCGTGTGCGGATAGGTGGCGGCTTCCAGCTCGTCGTCAAAACTGCGCAGCATCAGCGCATGGTCAATTTGCAAATTGGCGGGTAAGCTGGCGGGATCGATGGCAAGCAACCGCGCACGGAAGGCAGCGGTTTCGGCGAGCAAACGTTCGCTGCCCGCGAGCGAATTGTCACCCAGCAACCCATCCCCCCGCCGATCCCCCAGACTGGTGGCAAGCCCCGGCGAGTTGTCCAGCGTCCACTCCCACACCTCTTGGCGTAGTTCGGTGAAATCCTGCTCGGCACTCTGCGCAAGGGCAGGCTGCGCAATCACGGAAAGCGCCGTTGCGGCAAGAAGGGTGCGGATCATAAAAAGTCTCCCGGAAATCGCTTTCCGGGAGACTAGACGAGCTGCAATCGAAGGCAAGTGGCCCTAGCCGGACTTGCCGTCGGCTGGCGGATGGATCGGGACCATGGTCTCTTCGCCACCGATATCGTCCACCACTTCAACAATACCGCGCCCAAGATGGCTGCGGCTGCGTCCGTAAGCGAAGTATATCACCAGGCCGATAGCGGCCCAGATCGGCAGTACCAAAATGGCCTGATAGGGCAAGCTCAGATAAAGCCACAGACACCCCGCCATAGTCAACGGCGCGATGATCCACACCCCAGCCATCTTGAACGGTCGGTGGCGCGTCGGATCCTTCTTGCGCAGCACCATCACTGTCACGGCCACCATGAAGAAGGCGTAGAGCGTTCCCGCATTGGCATAGTCCGCCAACAATCCGACCGGGAAGAAGGCCGCGCCAACAGCGACAACCAGACCGGTCATGATGGTCACGATGTGCGGCGTCTTCCACTTGGGATGCACCGTACTGAGGCGTTCGGGCAGCAGGCCGTCACGGCTCATCACGAAGAAGATGCGGGTTTGCGCAAAGATCAGCACAAGGATGACCGAAGGAAGGGCGAGGAAGGCCGCAATACCGAGCATATTGCCGATAGTGCCGAAGCCGATCTGCCGCAGCACGTGGGCCAGCGCTTCGTCCGAACACACGAGCATGCCCGAATAGGCGGGCAAGGCACACTGGCGCGCCAGCTCTTCCGATCCCGCGGGGAAGGGAATGCCGTTCGGGCCCATGATTGGCTGGCCGCCAATCGTGCCAACCGCGCCTGCCACCACAAGGATGTAGAACACGGTGCAGACCAACAACGAACCGATAAGGCCAAATGGCACGTTCTTTTGCGGGTTCTTGGTTTCCTCTGCCGCGGTCGAAACCGCGTCAAACCCGACATAGGCGAAAAAGATCGTGGCGGCGGCCCCCACCGCGCCAATCCCGCTGCCAAACCCCCCATCAAGCCCGGCGGGAAGGAAGGGGTTGAAATTCGCCATATCGAACTCGGAACTGGTCAGCGTCAGGCCTATGAAGGCGAGCAGCGCGCTGATTTTGATCGCCACCAGCACCGCGTTCACTTTCGCGCTTTCCGATGTGCCGACAACCAGCAAAGCAGTCACCAGCAGTGCGATCACCAGCGCAGGCAAGTTGATAAAACCGCCCGGTGCGCCGCCCAAAGCCAGCGGCCCTGCGGCAAGCCATGCTGGCAAAGATATCCCGAAAAACTCTTGTAATATCGTCCCGCTGAAATAGCCCGACCATCCGACCGAAACCGCACTGGCGGCAACGGCATATTCGAGGATGAGCGCCCAGCCCACGGTCCACGCCATGAACTCGCCCATCGAAGCATAGCTATACGTGTAGGCCGATCCCGCCACCGGGATCATGGAGGCGACTTCGGAATAGCACAGCGCCGCGACGATGCAGACTGCGCCCGCGATGATGAAGGCGAGCATAAGACCGGGACCGGCCTTTTGCGCGCCCGCAGCGGTGAGAACGAAAATGCCCGTGCCGATAATGCAGCCAATGCCGAACAGCATCAGCTGGATACCCGACAATGAGCGATGGAGCGATTTGCGCTCGGCCGTCGCAAGGATGGCGTCGAGCGGTTTAACCCGATCTAGTATCATGTTTTGATTGAACCCCATGGCTTGCCGCGAGACCCTCCCGCTCAACCAGCCACACCGCGTTGATTACGCCGATTTTTGCGCCGCGCAATCGGGATTCGACAGCCTACCCACCCCGCAAAGTCTGCACGCCCCAGTCGCGTTCCAACAAATACAGCACCACGCGCGCCGCCTGTCCCCGGGCGCTGTCCAGCCCGCCCTCCTGCTCCACCAGCATCTTGGCGTCGGCATTGGCGGTGTCGATCAGGCGGGACACTTGCTCCAGCGAGGCGATGGTGAAACCTTCCTCGCCTGATTGCCGCGTGCCGAGTAACTCGCCACCCCCGCGCAGACGCAGATCTTCTTCGGCGAGTTCGAACCCGTCTTGCGAGGATTTCATCAACTCAAGCCGCTTCTTGCCCGTCTCACTCAACTCGCTGGAGCGGAGCAGCAGGCAGGTCGACTTCTCACTCCCCCGCCCCACGCGCCCGCGCAATTGGTGGAGCTGTGCAAGGCCGAAGCGTTCGGCCTGCTCGATCACCATCAGCGTGGCGTTGGGCACATCGACCCCGACTTCGATCACCGTCGTGGCGACCAGCAATTTGGCCTCGCCTGAAGCAAAGCGCGCCATCCCGGCGTCTTTCAACTCGGGGGCGAGCTGGCCGTGCACCAGCACAGCGTCGTCACCGAACCGCACTTTCAACGCAGCGTAGCGCGCCTCGGCGGCGGCCAGATCGTCGGTCTCGCTTTCGGTGCCGCGCACCATCGGGCACACCCAATAGGCCTGCTGCCCGCTCGCCAAATGCCGCCCTACCGCCGCTGCGATATCTTCCAGCCTGTCCAAGGGGAGCACGCGGGTGTCTATGGCCTGCCGCCCCGGCGGAAGCTCGTCCAACCGGCTGACTTCCATCTCGCCGTGATTGGCCAGCACCAGCGTTCGCGGGATCGGGGTGGCGGTCATCGCCAGCGTGTGCGGTGTCACCCGGCCCTTTTGCGTCAGCATCAGCCGCTGCGACACGCCGAAGCGGTGCTGCTCGTCAATCACCACCAGGCCGAGATTTTTGTAGGCAACCGTGTCCTGAAAAATCGCGTGGGTGCCCACGACAATGTCGATGCTCCCGTCGAGCAGGCCCATCAGGATACTTTCGCGCGCCCTGCCCTTGTCGCGGCCCGTCAGGAGCGCGATTTCTACGCCTGTCGATGCGGCTAACTTGCGCAGGCTGTCGTAATGCTGGCGGGCGAGCAGTTCGGTGGGGGCCAACAAAGCGGCCTGAGCGCTTGCCTCCACCGCCACCAGCATCGCTTCCAGCGCGACCACCGTCTTCCCGGCGCCCACATCGCCTTGCAAAAGGCGGAGCATGGGGGATGGTCGCGCCATGTCCGCAGTGATCTCGGCAATGCTGCGCTGCTGCGCGCCGGTGAGCGGAAACGGCAGTTGCAGCTTGTCGCGCAGCGCGCCGGTGCCTTGCAAGACCTGGCCCTTACGCGCGCGGTTCTGTTGCCGCACCAGCATTAGCGCGAGGGCGTTGGCGAACAGTTCGTCATAGGCGAGGCGATCACTGGCTTTGGCGTTCTCGCCTGCATGGGCGGCAGCAATGGCTTCGCGCCATGACGGCCAGCCTTCACGCGCCAGCACGCCGGGTTCGATCCACTCCGCGAGGTCAGGTGCGCGTTCCAGTGCCTGCGTGGCCATGCCCGCAATCCGTGGCTGGGTTAGCCCTTCGGCAAGGCGGTAGATCGGCTCCACCATCTTGCCCATCGCTTCGGCGCTTTCTTCCGCCACATGATCGGGGTGTACGATCTGCAGCATCTGGTCATACTGGTCGAGCCGCCCTGCGACCCACCGCCGCGCGCCGACGGGAAGCTGCTTCTTCGCGGTAAAACTGGCTTTGCCGAAATAGGTGATCGTGCAGATATTGCCGGGCTCGTCGCGCGTAATCACCCGGTATGGCCCGCGCGGGGAACGGCTGCTGCGATGTTCGACAACGGTCAGGGCAATAAAGACGTTCTCCCCCACCTGCGCATCGTCGAGATCGCGCACCGCGCGCCGTATCACGAACCGGTCGGGCAGATGGAACAGCACATCGCGCACCCGCTCCAACCGTAATTTGGCGAGCGGCTTCTTCAGCTTCGGCCCGACGCCGTCGAGGCTGTCGATCTCGGCAAACAGCGGGTTGAGAATTTCGGGGCGCATGGATTGCCTCTAGCCGATTGCGCAGCGCATCGGTAGAAGGCCGCGCAATGACTTCCACCGATCTCACCACTCGCCTCGCCCGCGCCAAGTTCCGTGCCTGGCATCGCGGAACGCGCGAGGCCGATTATACCTTCGGCTGCTTCTTCGATACCTATCACGCCCAATGGAGCGCGAACGAGCTCGCTTGGTTCGAGGCCCTGCTGGACGAGGACGATGTGGATGTGATGGCATGGGCGCTCGGCACGCAGGAGCCGCCGGAAAATCTGCAAGGCAGCCAAATGGCGGCCTTGCGGAAACTCGATTATGTGAGCATTTGAGCGGCACCGCACCCCCATCTCATGAGAGCTGGGGGCTTTTTCGCTTGCCGTGAGTTGATGCCCCCGATGCCCGATCTGTCCCGTATCCTGAAGGCGGAAAGCCCCCTCACGCTCGCACAGGTTGCGCGCGGTGCGCAGCCATTGGTGATGGCCGATCTCGCCCGCGCATCCACAGGCCGCGCGGTGTTTGTCGCGCCCGACGATGCCGCCATGCGCGCGGTCGCTGATGCCGCGCGCTTCTTCGCGCCCGAATTGGAGGTGATCGAGTTCCCCGCGTGGGACTGCCTCCCCTTCGATCGTGCGAGCCCCGCCATGTCGATCAGCGCGCAGCGCCTTGCCGCACTGCACCGGCTGCAAAAGGGCCAGGCCGGTTCGCAATTGCTGGTGACAACGGTGAACGCCCTGCTCCAGCGCGTCCTCACCCCGTTCCGCATTCGCGAGGCGGTGCGCGAGTTCAAGCCGGGCGTAGAAATCGGCCATGCCAGCCTCGCCAATCTGCTCCGCAAGCAAGGCTATACCCGCGTCGACACGGTGGTGGACACTGGCGAGTTTGCGATGCGGGGGAGCATTGTCGATATTTATCCCAGCGGGCTGGAAGGCGGATTGCGGCTCGATTTCTTCGGCGACGAACTGGAAAGCCTGCGCCTGTTCGATCCCGCCACGCAGCTGACCACCGCGACCATGGAAAGCCATTTGCTGCTGCCGGCCAGCGAGGCGCTGCTCGATGAGGACAGCATCAAACGCTTCCGCAGCCGATACCGCGAGAGCTTTGGTGCGGACGCCACGCAAGACCCGCTCTATGAAGCGGTGAGCGACGGACGGCGGCTCGCCGGAATGGAGCACTGGCTGCCGCTGTTCGAAGACCGGATGGCGACTTTGTTCGACCATCTCGATGCGAAAGACACGATGGTGATCGACGCCGCGTCGATGTCAGCCGCCGAGGAGCGGTTGAAGGACATTGCCGACTATCACCGCCAACGCGGCGAGACGTCGGGACAGCGCCGGGGCAGCTATCGCCCGATCGATCCCGAGCAGCTCTATTTGACCGAAGCCGAATTCCAGCACGCGCTTGCCAGCTGGCCGATCCACCGCGCGACCTTGTTTGACGAGCCGGAGAGCGCGAACACTCTCGATTTCGGCTTCAAATCCGCCCGCGATTTCACGCCGGAACGCGGACAAGGCGCGAATGTCTATGAAGCGGCGGCGAAGCATCTGGCGGCGCTCGGCAAGGCGGGCAGGCGCCCGCTGCTCGCTGCCTACACCCAAGGTTCGCTGAGCCGCATTACCTCGATCATACAGGAAGCCGGGACACCGGTTGCCGCTGCGGCGACCTGGCAGGAGGCGCTGGGCGCTTCAGTAAAAGGAAAAGCGGTGGCCATGGTGCTGCCGCTCGACACCGGCTTTGCCAATGACGAGCTGGAGATCATCACCGAGCAGGATCTGCTGGGTGACCGCCTTGTCCGCCGCCGCAAGAAGAAGAAGGATGCCGACGCTTTCCTCGCCGAATTGCAGGCGCTCAGCCGCGGCGATCTGGTGGTACATCTCGATCATGGCATCGGCAAATATATCGGGCTGGAACCCATCGCTGTCGGCAAAAGCCAGCACGATTGCGTGCGGCTCGAATATGCAGGCGGCGACAAGCTGTATATTCCGGTCGAGAACTTGGAAGTCCTCAGCCGCTATGGCTCATCCGAAGAAAGCGTCCCGCTCGACAGGCTGGGCGGCGAAGCATGGCAGAAACGCCGCGCGCGCCTGAAAGAGCGTATCCGCGCCATTGCCGGAGAGCTGATGAAAGTCGCCGCCGCGCGTGCTTTGCGCAAGGCCCCTGTGCTGGCGGCGGACGAAGCCAGTTACAACCAGTTCCTCGACCGCTTCCAGTATGAAGAGACCGAGGATCAGGAAGCCGCCATCGCCGACGTGCTGCGCGATCTGGAAAGCGGCAGGCCGATGGATCGTCTCGTTTGCGGGGATGTCGGCTTCGGCAAGACCGAGGTCGCCCTGCGTGCAGCGTTCGTTGCCGCGATGAATGGCCAGCAAGTCACCATGATCGCGCCGACCACGCTGCTTGCCCGCCAGCATTTCCAGAATTTCAGCGAGCGTTTTGCCGGCTTCCCGCTAAAGACCGGTCGCCTGTCGCGCCTCGTCTCCGCCAAAGAGATGAAGGAAACACGCGAGGGCCTAGCCTCTGGCGATATCGATATCGTTATCGGCACCCACGCTATTCTGTCCAAGAACACGCAGTTCAAGAATCTCGGCCTCGTGATCGTCGATGAAGAGCAGCGTTTCGGCGTCACCCACAAGGAAAAGCTGAAACAGCTCCGCGCCGACGTCCACGTCCTCACGCTCACCGCAACGCCCATTCCGCGTACGCTGCAAATGGCGATGAGCGGGCTGCGCGAACTCAGCACCATCAAGACTCCGCCGGTCGACCGGCTCGCCGTGCGCACCTATGTGATGGAGTGGGACGATATGGTGGTGCGCGAGGCGCTGCTGCGCGAACACCATCGCGGCGGGCAGAGCTTTATCGTGGTGCCACGCATTTCGGACATGGCATCTGTCGAGGAATGGCTGCGCGAATTCGTCCCCGAAATCAGGGCCGTCAGCGCGCACGGGCAGATGGGGGCAGGCGAGATCGAGGAGCGGATGAGCGCCTTTTACGAAGGCAAGTATGAAGTCCTTCTCTCCACCACCATCATCGAAAGCGGGCTCGATCTGCCCACCGCCAATACGATGATTATCCACCGCGCGGACCGCTTCGGCCTTGCCCAGCTCTATCAGCTGCGCGGCCGCGTTGGCCGCTCCAAAATCCGCGCCTATGCCTATCTCACCACACCCGCCGATATGCAGATGAGCGAAGTGGCGGCGCAGCGGCTGAAAGTGCTCGGCGATTTGGATTCGCTGGGAGCAGGCTTCCAACTCGCCAGCCACGATCTGGATATTCGCGGTGCGGGCAATCTGCTGGGGGACGAGCAGTCCGGCCATATCCGTGAAGTCGGCTTCGAACTTTACCAGTCGATGCTGGAAGACGCGATTATGGCCGCCAAGGCGGGCGATGCCGGATTGGAGGCAGCCTCCTCGGGTCTCAGCCCGCAAATCACCGTCGATGCGCCGATCATGATTCCGGAGGATTACGTCCCCGATCTGGCGGTGCGGATGGCGCTGTACCGCCGCCTCAACCAGACCGAAAGCCAGTCCGAAATCGAAAGCCTCGCCGCCGAAATGATCGACCGTTTCGGCGAGCTGCCGCAACCGACCAAGAACCTCATCCGCCTTATCGAAATCAAGGCGCAGGCTATCACCGCGCAAATCGCCAAGATCGATGTCGGCGCGCGCGGCACACTGGTCAGCTTCCACAAGGACCACTTCCCCGATCCCGCAGGCCTGATCGCTTATGTGGCGCGTCTCAATGAAAGCCGCGAAGGCACCGCGAAACTGCGTCCGGATATGAAACTGCAAATCAACCGCGCCTGGGGCGATCCGGAAAGCCGCCTGAATGGGCTGTTCCAGCTGACCAAGGGGCTTGGCAATATCGTGAAGCGCGCGGAGAAGAAGGCGGCTTAGGCTTCGAAGCGGAACGCGCTCCCGGCATGGGCGAAGTCTGCGACGGGTACTGGCTTTCCGCCCAGAAAGCCCTGCCAGACATGGCATCCCTCGCGCACCGCTACATCGCGCTGGGCGGGTGTTTCGACGCCTTCCGCAATCACTTGCAAATCGAGCGCCTTCGCCATCGCCAGAATACCGCGCAGCACCGCCAGATCGCGCGCATCCTCGGCCACGCCCTCGATCATCGATCGGTCGAGCTTCAGCGAATGCAGCGGGAGCAGCTTGAGGTAGCGGAAATTGCAGAAACCCGCGCCAAAATCGTCGAGCGCGATGTGCAGTCCGGCATTGGCAAGGATTTTGAGCCGCGTCGCCGAGCGATCAAGGTCTGCCACCAGCGCCTGTTCGGTGATCTCCAGCGTCAGCCGTGCGGGCGGAAAGCCACTGTCATCGATCATTTCGAGCAGCCCTTCGGCGAAGGTGCGGTCGAACAAATCCATCGCCGTGACATTCACCGACAGCCGCAACTCCGCAGGCCAAAGCCGCGCGGCATCCAGCGCGGCACGGGTGACGTGGCGCGAAAGGCGCCGTGCTAGCCCGCCGCTCTGCGCAATGGCAAACAGCGCGTCGCCGGCCAGCGCCCCGTGCTCGGGATGGTTCCAGCGGATCAGCGCCTCTGCTCCCACCAACGCGCCGTCGTCGGAGCGCCATTGTGGCTGGAACAGCAGCTCGATCTTGTCACGCGTAATGGCTTCGGCCAAATCCTCGGTAATCGGATGCGGCTCGCTGCTGCGGCGATCGATAGCGGTGCGCCGTTCAAAGGTGGGGGCGGGAATAGGCATTGGCGGCCTCTGGCAAATCTTAACATCCGCGTCTTGCGCAGTGAATGGCGCGTTGCAAATCGGGACGCTGCTCCATAGTGTCGCCTCCCATGACTGAGCCCGCACCTGTTCCGCAGCCATATAGCAAACTCGCGCTGCTCCATTCGCCAACCGAGCGGGCGGCAGAGGCGGCGCAGCAATTGCGGCAATGCGCGGATTTCGTGCCGCTGGAACACGCCGATGCCGTGATCGCGGTGGGTGGTGACGGCTTCATGCTCGATACGCTGCACGCAATGCTGGATGGCAAGCATATCATGCCGGTGTTCGGCATCAATCTGGGAACAGTGGGTTTTCTGATGAACCCGCACCGCAAGACCAAGGATCTGGCGGCGCGGCTGGCAAAGGCCAAGCCCATTGTCGTCTCACCCTTGCGGATGGACGCGGTGACGCAGGATGGTGATGCGCATACGTTCTGTGCGATCAACGAAGTCAGCCTGCTGCGCGAAACGCGCCAGACCGCGAAGATCGAAATTCTGGTGAACGGCAAAGTGCGCATTCCGGAACTGGCGGGCGATGGCGTGCTGCTGGCCACACCCGTCGGCTCCACAGCCTACAATTTGTCTGCCAATGGCCCGATCCTCCCGCTCGATTCGGCGATGCTCGCGCTCACCCCGATCAGCCCGTTCCGCCCGCGCCGGTGGCCGGGCGCCATCCTGCCCGATTCAAGCCGCGTCACCTTCCGCGTCCGCGAGCCTGCCAAGCGTCCCGTCGCCGCCGTTGCCGACCAGCGCGAAGTACGCGACGTGGCGGAGGTTCACATCGAAATCGCGCGCGAGAAATGCATGACGCTGCTCTTCGATCGCGGCCACACGTTGGATGAGCGGATTGTCGCCGAACAGTTTGTTACCTGACCTCTTCAGGAAAATTACCAGCCGGTGAAATTTGCCCGTCAAACGGTCTTGCCAAACGAATCCCGCGCCCATATAGGCGCACTCCTGCCCCCTGAGTTACCGCTTGGGGGCTGCTCCCCGATAGCTCAGCGGTAGAGTAGGTGACTGTTAATCACTTGGCCGTAGGTTCGAATCCTACTCGGGGAGCCACTTTTCCACACATCGCCGGGAATTCAAGCGGTACCGCCTGTGGATGCGTAGAGCCATATTTTCCAATCGAATCAAAGATCGGCTACGTCAAAGAGGTGCACCACCATTCCAGGTACTTTCTCACTCCGCATCAGCATCTTGTGAATGCCGTTTTCGATACGGAGATGATCCTGGCCCCATAACATCAAGCACCCGCGCCCAACTCGCGCTGAGTAGTTTTCGGCGATCATCTCTGCCGCTGCTTGGTCCCGCTCAATCGTATCCGTGAGAGTTTTCTGACTAATCTTGGGATCGGCTGCTATGACTTCTATTCCGCGCTCAGCGGCGAGAAACGCGAGATCCTTTATAGTCGGGCGAGCATGGTTCGTCTTGAGGCTTGAGAAAATGTGTTCGTCATCTCTCAATCTTTTGATGCCATCGAAATCTTCTTCGTCTGCACAGTAGTTTAGAGATCCGATTGCCGCATTATCTGCGAAACTTTGGCCAAAATATTCAACGAAGAACTTTTCCACATGGCCACACTTCAGTAGCGCCTCGGCCAATGTTCTTCCATGCGTTTTCGTATGATCTTCGGCTATTGCGACGAACATTCCGCCAGCGAGATAATACCTCGCTAAGTCGTAGTGCTGCTGAAGAGCGCCAACGAGAACCATCGAATTTCCCCCCATCGAAATCTTGCCGTTCCTTACCAGAGGTGACTCGGCCGGGAAAGCGCAATCCGGCGCCCAAACTCCGCGGTAGCCCGCAGCAATAGACCTTGGTCATGGACAAGCGGCGGCGAACTGGTGTCCGCGGCCGCTCGTCATTCTCTTCGATATAACGGGAACTCAGCCGATCAGCTCTGCGCTCCGTGGCAGTGCTTGTATTTGCTGCCCGAACCACAGGGGCATGGTGCGTTGCGGCTGACGCCCATCCCGGCATAGGGATCGTTCGTCTGTGCGCCGCCCGAGCCGGTCGAGGCTACGGGTGACGGGGCAAGCGTGCCGAACAGCGGGGCCATGGCTTCCGAGCCGTCCCCGTCGTTCGAATTGTCCTCGCCCGTCAGCGGGTCGATATGCCCGGTGAGGAACTGGGGCAGATCGGGCAGCGGGCGCGGCGGCGGCGGGGCGGCGGCGCGGAATTGCGCGGTCAGCAGCACTTTGGTCACATCCTCACGCAGCGTTTCGAGCATCGTTTCGAACAGGCCGAACGCTTCCTGCTTGTATTCGTTGATCGGCTGCTTCTGCGCATAGGCGCGCAGGAACACAACCTGCCGCAGCGCGTCCAGCGTGGCGAGGTGTTCCTTCCAGTGGTAATCGAGCCGCTCGAGCAGGATGCTCTTTTCCACCCGGCGCCAGGTGTCCTCGGGAAGCTCGGCGATCTTGGCCGCCAGCTTCTCTTCCGACATTTCCTGCAACCGCTCTTCGAAGATATCCGGCTCGATCTGTTCCTCTTCCATCCACGCATCGATGGGAGCATCGAGGCCGAGCGTGTCGGTGACCTTTTCCTTCAGCCCCGCGACGTCCCATTGTTCGGGATAGGAGCCGGGCGGGCACGCGCCGGTGACAATGGCGTTGATGGCGTCGCGGCGCATTTCATCGACCACGTCATCGACGCGCTCTGAATCCATGATCTCGCTGCGCTGTTCGTAGACGACCTTGCGCTGGTCGTTCATCACGTCGTCAAACTGCACCACCTGCTTGCGCATTTCGTAGTTGCGCGCCTCGACCTTCTTCTGCGCGGTCTCGATCGCCTTGCTGAGCCATTTGGAACCGATCGCCTCGCCATCTTCCAGATTGGCGTTCATCATCTTGGCGAACAGCGTGTCCGGCCCGAAAATGCGCAGGAGATCGTCCTCAAGGCAGAGGTAGAAGCGCGACAGGCCGGGGTCACCCTGACGGCCCGAGCGGCCGCGCAGCTGGTTGTCGATACGGCGGCTTTCGTGGCGTTCGGTGCCGAGCACGAACAGACCACCCGCGGCCAGAACCTTGGCCTTTTCTTCGGCCACTTCGGCTTTGATCTTGGCGATGGCTGCTTCCTTGGCGGGGCCGTCTTCCATCTCGGCCAGCTCGTCATCGATGCGGAATTCGACATTGCCGCCCAGTTGGATGTCGGTGCCGCGACCAGCCATATTGGTCGCGATGGTCACTGCGCCGGGCCGACCGGCCTGCGCCACAATGCGGGCTTCCTGTTCGTGCATCCGGGCGTTGAGAACGCTGTGCGCCACGCCCTCTTTGTCGAGGAATTTGCTGAGCAATTCGGACTTTTCGATGGAGACGGTGCCGACCAGCACCGGTTGGCCGATTTCGTTCTTTTCCTTGATGGCCTTCGCAATGGCGGCGAACTTGTCCATCGTGTTCTTGTAGAACTCGTCCTCTTCGTCCACGCGCGCCACCGGCACGTTGGTGGGAATTTCCACGACGTTGAGCTTGTAGATGTCCCAGAACTCGCTCGCTTCGGTGGCGGCGGTGCCGGTCATGCCGGACAGCTTGGGATACATCCGGAAATAGTTCTGGAAGGTGATCGAGGCCATGGTCTGGTTCTCGGGCTGGATTTCCACGCCCTCTTTCGCCTCGACCGCTTGGTGCAAGCCGTTCGACCAGCGACGACCGTCCATCATGCGGCCGGTGAATTCGTCGATGATGATGACCTTGTCATGCTTGACGATGTAGTCGGTGTCCTTCTTGAACATCACCACCGCACGCAGCGCCTGATCCATGTGGTGGACCACCAGCGTGTTTTCGACATCATACAGATTGTCGGTCTCGATCAGCCCGGCGGCGAGAAGGCGCTGTTCCATCTCCTCGAAGCCTTCTTCGGTGAGCTGGATATTGCGCGACTTTTCATCCTTGGTGAAATAGCCTTCGCCTTCGGGCATCGGGCCGCCATTGGCTTTTTCCAGCGCGGCCTGGTCTTTCACCAGCTGTTTGATCTGCGCGTCGAGCGCGATGTAGAGCTCCGACTTGTCTTCGGTCGGGCCGGAGATGATTAGCGGCGTGCGCGCTTCGTCGATCAGGATCGAGTCGACCTCGTCAACGATGGCGAAGTTGAAAGGCCGCTGCACCATCTGGCGGCGTTCCTGCTTCATATTGTCGCGCAGATAATCGAAGCCGAATTCGTTGTTGGTGCCGTAAGTGATGTCGCAGGCATAGGCCTGCCGCCGCGCTGCTTCGGGCAGATTGGGGATGATGACGCCGGTGGTAAGGCCGAGGAAGCCGTAAAGCTGCCCCATCCATTCCGCATCACGGCGGGCAAGGTAATCGTTCACGGTAACGACGTGGACGCCCTTGCCTTCGATGGCATTGAGATAGGTGGCGAGCGTGGCGACAAGCGTCTTGCCTTCACCCGTCTTCATCTCGGCGATCTCGCCGCGATGGAGCACGATGCCGCCGACCATCTGCACATCGTAATGGCGCATTCCCATCACGCGCTTGGCTGCTTCGCGCACGGTGGCGAAGGCTTCGGGCAGAATGTCGTCGAGCGTCTGGCCCTCTTCCAGCTTCTTGCGGAATTTGAGCGTTTGCGCCTTCAATTCCTCATCGGAGAAATCGACGAGCTGCTCCTCGAGCGCATTGATGCGGGCGACGGTCTTGTCGAGCGATTTGACGTAACGGTCGTTGGACGAACCGAAAATGGTCTTGGCGATAGCTTGCCACATGATGGGAAATACCTGTCTGTGTATATGGAATGCGGCCATGCGGCACGGGCACGGCCTGAGAATCTCTGGCGATGGGAAAAGCGCGGCGCGCTATTCGCGGGCGCGGTCGGCCTGCAGACGGACGCTGGGCGCTGCCGGGATGGCGAAGCGCTGCTCGGCTGCCTCAAAGGTCTGTGTTTGCAGCGTTTCCGCAACCGAAAGTTGCTGCTCACCAAGCGTGTAACCGGCAGCCTGCTGCTCGCTCGCCGCTGCACTTGCGGCCACGCTGACAACCGCGCCTTGCGCCGCCTGCACAGGCTCCGCCGCGAGCGTGAAGCCCGAGAAAACGGCAAGCAGGGTGAGCAATTGGCGAAGCATCTGGCGTGTCAGATAGGCGCGCGCGGCTTAATCGTCCACTACTAAGGCGAAATTCTGCGCCGACTGCGTGCGGGGCAAAGATTGCTGCAAACCTGCGTCCCGCCTGCCTTAGCCATTTGTCAGCATTTTTCGCATAGCCTCCATCGCATGACGGGTGCACCTAACAACGCTGCCATTTCGACACGGTTGCCGCTGCTGGATGGCCTGCGCGGCATCGCAGCACTGGCGGTGTTTGTGTATCATATGGTGGCGCAATTCGGCCTGTCGGTGCCGCTGGGCCGATCCTATCTCTTCGTCGATTTCTTCTTCCTGCTTAGCGGCTTCGTCCTCGGACTCGCTGCAGAGCCGCGATTGACCGATTGGCGCAGGTTCATGACATCGCGCGTGCGGCGCCTTTGGCCGGTCATCGCCTTGGGTGCCGTGCTCGGCGGTGCGGCGATGCTGGGCCAGGTGCCGGTTGGCGGTCTCGTTATGAGCACCATGCTGGCGATGGCGCTGGTGCCCGCATTCTGGCAGTCGGGCGTCCTCTACCCGCTCAACACGCCGCACTGGTCGCTGCTGCTCGAATTGCTTGCCAACCTTGTCCACGGCCTGCTGCTGGTGCGCCTCAAGGAGAGAACCTTGTGGTATCTGACGGCTGTGAGCGGCGTGCTGCTGGTTGCTGCGATCATGGTTCATGGATCGAACACGTCGGGCGTTGCCGCCGAGGGCTGGCTGCTCGGCCTGCCGCGCGTCGCCTTCGCCTATGTGCTGGGCGTCGCCCTCGCCCGCCGGTACCGCGCCGGATCAATGCCGCGCTTTGGCGGCATCGCCTGGCTGCCCGCGCTAACCCTGCCCCTGCTGTTCATTGCGGCGCTGGACGTCTTCAAAATCGACGATGCGCTTGGCGACATCGTGGTGAGCGTCGTTCTCTTCCCCGCGCTGTTCGTGCTGGCCATCGGCGCGACACTGCCACAGGCGTTTGAGCGATCCTGCGCCGAGCTTGGTCGCATATCCTACCCGCTGTATGCAACGCATATGCCGGTGCTCTGGCTGGCTGGCCGCTTGGAGGACATTATCGCGCCAGTGACTTTCTCGATCATCGTCGCGCCAGCCTTGGCGCTGGTGGTGGCGAACAGGCTCGAACCGCGGGCCGGCGCTGCATCATCCAAAGGCAAGACCGTGCAGGCCGCGACGGCCTGATGCGCCAAGATACTTGCGAGCCATAGTCCGGCGCAATAGAGCGCCAAGCGATGGATATCCCGCGCTCCCCGCTCGCCCTGCCCTTCCCCGATATGTCGCCGATTGAGGGCGTGACGCTGCGCACAGTGCGGGCGGGATACAAGGCATGGGATCGTTCTGATCTGACCTATGCCGAGCTGGCCGAGGGCACCGCGCTGGCAGGTGTGTTCACGCGCAATGTCTGCTGCTCGACCGAAGTCGAAATGGGGCGCGAAAGTGTGGCGGCGGGCCGCGCGCGGGCGCTAATCGTCAATGCGGGCAATTCCAATGCTTTCACCGGTTATCGCGGGCGCGAGGCGGTGGAGCAGATTACCGCGCAAGTGGCCGCGCATCTTGGCTGCGGGCCGGGTGAAGTGCTGGTGTCCTCCACCGGCGTGATAGGAGTGCCCTTGCCCAAAGATATCGCGCAAGCGGGCGTAGCGAGCGCCTTACAGGCCGAACCGTGCTCGTGGGAGCAAGCCGCCGCCGCCATCGGCACCACCGACACCTTCACCAAGGGAGCGACCGCCACGGCGATGATTGGTGAGACCAAAGTCACGCTCAACGGCATTATCAAAGGCAGCGGCATGATCGCGCCCGATATGGCGACGATGCTCGGCTATATCTTCACCGATGCGGCGGTGGAGCCTGCTTTCCTGCAAGAATGCCTCTCTGCCGCGAACAGCCGCAGCTATTCCTGCATCACGGTGGATAGCGACACCTCGACCAGCGACACGGTGCTGGCCTTCGCCACCGGAAAAGCGGGTAACGCGCCGCTCGCCTCGTTCGATGACGGCGGAGCCGACGCCTTGATGGCCGCGCTGGAGGATGTTTGCCGCCAGCTCGCGCATCTGGTGGTGCGCGACGGCGAAGGGGCGAGCAAGTTTATTTCCGTGAGTGTGTCGGGCGCAGCGAGCGATGACAGCGCGCGGCGCGTCGGCCTCGCCATCGCCAATTCGCCGCTGGTCAAAACCGCGATTGCAGGGGGCGATGCGAATTGGGGCCGCGTGGTTATGGCGGTAGGCAAAGCGGGCGAGCCTGCCGACCGCGACACGCTCTCCATCGCTTTTGGCGGGCATTGGACGGCGCGCAACGGCTTGCCTGTCGAAGGCTTTGACGAAGCTCCTGTGGCGGCGCATCTGGCGGGCGACGAAGTCGACATCACTGTCGATCTCGGCATCGGTAATGGCCGCGCCACCGTTTGGACGTGCGATCTCACCCACGGCTATATCAGCATCAATGCGGATTATCGCTCGTGAGCGACATAATGGCCTTCCACCGCGCTATCGAAACGCTGCTGCACACCGTCACTGAAAAGGCCATCCTGCCGCGCTATCGTAACCTCACCGCTGGCGAGATCGAGGACAAAGGCGGCAATGATCCAGTCACCATCGCCGACCGCGAAGCCGAGACGATGCTGCGCGAAGGGCTCGACAAGATCATCCCCGGCCTCGCTTTCGTGGGCGAGGAGCAGGTTCATGCCGATCCCTCGGCGCTGGAGAACCTGAAAGCCGATTGCTGGATTGTCGACCCCATCGACGGCACCCGCAACTTCGCTTCCGGCAAGCCACCCTTCGGCATTCTCATCGCCATGGCCAGCGGCGGCGAGGCGCATACGGGGTGGATCTATGACTGCCTGACCGAACGGCTCTGCATCGCGCACAAGGGCAAGGGCGCGTTTATCGGCGATGAGAAAGTCACCGCACAGGCAACAGGTCATGCGCCGCCCGTGGCCGCAATCTCGCTCGCCTTCATGGACGAATCCCAGCGTGAAGCGATGAAGACGCATATCGCGCCGCATTACACGCTGGTGGATATTCCGTGGTGTGCGGCGGAGCAATATCCCCGCCTTGGCCTTGGCGTGAACGACGTCTCGATTTTCGAACGCACGCTGGCGTGGGATCATGCCGCTGGCGCGCTCTGGCTCAACGAAGCTGGTGGCAAAGTCGCGCGCCTCGATGGTTCCCCCTACCGCGTGGACGAATGGGAACGCAAAGGCCTGATCGGCGCAGCGTCGCCCGCGCTCTGGGCGGACATGGCCGAGCGGCTGAACGCGCTCGGCCACTCCTGATCACAGCACGCTTTCGATCCAGCCCTTGAGCGCGTTCTTGGGCGCGGCACCCGCCTGCTGGGCCACCGGTTGGCCGTTCTTGAACAGCACCAGGAAGGGAATCGACTGCACCCCCATCTTGCCCGGAACTTCGGGGTTATCGGTGATGTCCATCTTGGCGATGGTCAGCTTGTCGGCCAGCTCTTCCGAAATCTCTTCCAGCGCGGGCGCGATCATCTTGCACGGGCCGCACCATTCGGCCCAGAAATCCACCAGCACGGGCTTTTCGGCATCGAGCACATCAGCCTGGAAACTGTCATCGGTAACTGCAATAGTGGCCATCTCGGCTTCTCCTGATTTCGTCTCGCACACCATTTAGGTGCGTTCGTTAGTAAGGCAACGCGTTTGGCGCGATAGCTTTCCTTGGGTCTTCCCCAATTCGCCTACGCCGCGCTTCCGGTTTCGCCCGGCGCGTGCGCGGCGAGCATTTCTGCGGGGAGCGCGAACAAGCGCGGCGTCTGGGTATAAAGCACCGCCGCCGACACCGTCCGCCCGGGATAGATCACCTGCAAAGCCGCCACATAGGCCGCCATCTGCCGCAAGGTGGCAGGCGGAATCTGCGCCAGCGATTGCGGGGGGCGTCGCGCGGTTTTGTAATCGACCACCAGCACACTGTCGTCACGCACCAGCAGGCGGTCTGCCGTGCCCGCGATCACTTGCGTGCCCACAGTCGCCGCCAGCGGGACTTCGGGAAGCGCGCCGGGCGAGAACAGATCGCGCCAATCGGGATGCTCCAGCACCGCGATGGCCCGCGCGAGGATGTCTGCCCGCTCGCTTTCGTCCAACCCCTCGCCATGCCGCGCGAGCCATGCACGCCCGCCAGCATCGCGCAGCTCCACCGGCACATCGGGCAGCCGTTCGAGCAGCGCGTGGATCAGAACCCCGCGCCGCGCTGCCGCCGCTGCTTCCGCGCTGGGGAGCGGGGGATCAGCGCTGCTGTCCTCAATCCCGCCCGAAGGCGCGAGCGGACGCGGCGGGCGCGGTTCCGCACCGATGGGGGTGACGGCCCAATCGGGCAAGGGCAGGCGTTGGCCCTCGATAACCCTCCCGGTTTCCACCACCGGCGCGGCCATCCGGCCCAATTGCTTGTAGGCACCGAACGGCCCGCCAGCCAGCCAGTCCCCGTCAAATAGCGGTTCAAGCCGCGCGAACCAGCTGTCGGGCTTCGGCCCGTCCTTGCTCTTCTGATTGAGCGCGCCGCCGATAAACAGCGCCTCCTCGGCCCGCGTCATGGCAACATAGAGCAACCGCCAATGCTCTTCCTTGTCCGCCGCCAGCTGTGCCGCCTCGACTTCGCCAATCCGGCCGACGCGCTGTTCCTTGCGCGATGCGATGATCGGGATTTCGCGTTCCGGCCCATCGCCAACGGTCTCCTCAACCAGCGCCAGATCGCGCGCTTTCGACGCATCGGGATCAACGCAAGCATCCGCCAGAATAACGATGGGCGCTTGCAAGCCTTTGGAGCCATGCACCGTCATCACCCGCACCAGACCACCAGCCCCCTCGGCCTCGCGCTTCAATTCGCCGTCCCCGGCATCGAACCAGCGGATGAAGCCTTGCAGGCTCGGCGTGTGGCTGGCGGAGAATTGCAGCGCGGCGTTGAGCAGCTCGTCGATAGGATCGTTCACTTCGCTGCCAAGGCGCGCGACCAGCTTCGCGCGCGCGCGCCACGGGCCGGTGAGCATCCAGTGGAGCAAAGCCTGTGGCGGTTCGAAATCCGCCAGCGCCAGCAGGTCGCGCAAGGCCGCAACCGTGCGCCCGACAAAGGGATCGTCCGACCCGCGCAAATGCTCCCACAGCCATCGCTTGTCGGGCCGGTAGCCGTGTTCGAGCAATTGCTCCTGCGACCAACCGAAAATGGGCGAAACCAGCAGGTTAGCAAGCGACAGATCGTCCAATGGCTGCGCGGCAAAGCGCAGCGCCGCCATCAGATCCTTCACCGCCAGCGGCGCGCCCAGACGCAGGCGGTCTACGCCGGCCACCGGCACACCGCGGGCGTGGAGGCGGGCGACAATCGGGTTCACCAGCTCGCCGCGCTTGCGCACAAGGATCATGATGTCGCCCGGCGTCGCGTTGCGGTGCTTGCCCTTTTCGAGCGGGAAGCCTTCATCGAGCCAGCGTCTGATTTCCTTGGCAATTCCGTCCGCCATGCGCCGTTCGGAGGGGGTGAGGCGGAAGTCGCTGCCGTCTTCCGCTTCGTCATCGGAAGCCTCGCCGCCCTGAGCGGGAACGGGTTGCCATAGCCGCACGATCCCTGCGCGATCCTCGCCCTCATGTGGCGGTGCATTCGCATCCAACCCCAAGGCATCATGGCCAATGGCAGCAATCGCGTGGTCAACAAATTCGAGGATCGGCTGCGCGGTGCGGAACGAGCGGCCGAGATCGAGCGCGCGTAGCTCGTTCACAGTGATGGCGTCGCGCCCCCGCGCCCAGTTTTCCTTCCGCGTCCGCAGCAATTCGGCATAGCGTTTCTGCGCCTGCGCGAAATTTTGCGGACTGGTGCCCTGAAAGCCGAAAATCGCCTGCTTGTAATCGCCCACCACGAAGATCGTGCGCTGGCGGTTGCCCTTCTGCCCCTCGCCCGAGAAGAAATCATCGGTCAGCGCGCCAATGATCTCCCATTGCTGCGCGTTGGTGTCCTGCGCCTCGTCTACCAGAATGTGATCAAATTCGCGGTCGAGCTTGTAGCGGATCCAGTCAGACATTTCCGCTTTGGTGAGCAGAGCGGCGGCGCGGTGGATGAGATCGTCAAAGTCGACAAACCCCTCGCGCGCCTTCGCCGCCTGCCACGCCATGGCGAATTTGCGCCCGGTTTCGAGCGCGGGGGTGAGGAATTGCGCGAGTTCGAAGAGCACCGCCTGATCAGCGACTTGGGTCAGCCAAGCGTGTGCTTCCTCTCCGATCGCCTTTGCATTCTCGACCTTCTTTGAGAGATTGTTGAGGTTCTTGAAAACCCCCTCTTTGTTGAACAGCTCACCCATCACGTCGCTGATTTTCTCGAACCGCTGTTGCGGCGTGCCGAGCAGCCATCCTCCCACCGCCTCGGCAATCTTCTGACCGGTAGGCGTTCCCCATTCGTGAAAGGCCCACATCGCTTGCCGCACGCTGGCGATGGCAGGCGTATCGTCAGCGCAGCACGCGGACAGGCTCTCCATCGTCGCTTCAGCAGGCAAGCCCAGCAGGCGCAGCACACGGTCGCGCATCGGTGACTGCCATCCGCCCGGCCCTTCCCACGCCTCGCGCGCCTTGGCGCAGCGCAGCAGCCATCCGCGAACCTTGTCAGGCGCCATATTGCGTGACAGTTCCTCCAGCGCGGCCACCGCCGCCGGATCGCCCGCTTCCCATTCGAGCAGCAAATCGCGCAGCACTTGTTCGGCCAGCAGATCGCGGTCGCGGTCTTCCATCGGGCGGGTGCCGGGGAGCAGCTCTGCCTCCTCCGGAAAGGCGGAGAGCAGCCATTGCGCGAAGGCGTGGATCGTATCGATGCGCAGCCCGCCGCCGGGGCAATCGAGCACACTTGCAAACAGGCTGCGCGCGCGCGCCAGTTCCGCATCGCTGCCTTCTGCGCCGATGGCCCGCAAATCCTTGAACAGTTCGGTGGCGGGCATCCGCACCCAGCGGGCGAGAACATCGTTCACGCGCTCGGCCATTTCCGCCGCGCCTGCCTTGGTGAAGGTGAGGCAGAGGATTTGTTCGGGCCGCACATCCTCGGTCAGCAGCAAGCGCAACACGCGGGCAGAAAGCACTTGCGTCTTGCCGGTGCCCGCGCTCGCGGAGAGCCAGACGTTCTCCTGCGGCTCCACCGCCTCGCGCTGGCTGCCCTTTAGCGGATAGACAGTGCCGCTCACGCTTCGTCCTCCGCGTCGATCTGCCATTCCTCCAACCGCATCAGCTGGTCGTAGGTGGAAAAGCCGGGCGCATCGGGATTGGGGCGCGCGGTGAAGGGCGCATCGCCTTGCAGCCACTGCGCGATGGCTTCGCGCACGAAATGTTCGGTTTTGGGCAGAAATTCATCGGGCAAAATCCCGCCCTGACGCGATCCCAGCTTTAGCGGCGATTCCACCTTGCCGAAGCCCGTCGGGGATTCGCTGTTCGCGCCGAACTTCCAATACTCAAACAAAGTGGCCTCGCCTGTCAGCCCGTCGATCGAACCATCCTGCAGGATCAGGCCGAGCGAGCCCAGTTGCAGGGCGTAGCCGTTTTCGACTTCCTTCTTGGTCGGCGAGCGGCCGGTCTTGTAATCGACAATGGCGTAACTGCCATCGGCGAGGCGATCCACACGGTCAGCCTTGCCAAAGACGCGCACCCCGTCGATCTCAAGCTCTCCCCATTCCTCCCATTTCACCGGCTCGCGCGCAGTATCACCCGCCAAAGTCTGCTCCACCCATTGCAGCGCCGCCAGCAACCTTGGCCGCCACAATGCACGGACGGAAGGATGCGCGGACATCTTGCGCAAATGCTTATCCATGAGCTCTGCGAGATTACCCTTACTCGAATGCCAGTCCTCCAAAATGTCATGCGCCAGCGTGCCCTGCCACGCCGGATCGGGATTGGCATCCAGTCCGCGCAGCTCCTCCAAGCGGAGAATTTTGGCGGCGTAGAAGGCGTAAGGGTCAGACCGCAGCCGGTCGAGCGCGGTGACGCTGATCTTTTTCGGGCGTTGCTCCGCTGAAGGTGTCGGCTTGGGCTGCGTATGCCGTACGGCAATCCAATCGCGCCCGTCATCAATGGCGCGCGCCAGCGCGATCACCCCGGTATCGCTCGCCTCCCCGCTCATCTTCTCGCCGAGCAAAGCGCGCACCCGCAGCAGGAAGCGCGAAGCTATCGCAGGGCCGGAGACGTCCCGCCGCGCGCGGCTGAGCACGACTTCGGGCGCGCCCAAAGCTCCCGCCAGATCGTGCGAGGCAAGGCCGATGCGGAAATCTGCACCGGGCACGCCCAATGCGCGCAGGATCGCGGTAGCAAGCACCGGATCGGGCGAAGGAGTCGGCGGCCAGGTGCCTTCGTTAAGGCCCGCGCAGATCACCAGCTCGGCGCGGGTCATGCGCGCTTCGAGCAGGCCGTAAATCGCCACGCGCGGATGGCCACCATAAGGCGGGCGCACCGCCACGCGATCCATCGCCTCGCGCATGGCAACGGGCAAATCACCCGCCGCCAACGCCACGGGCACATCGCGCGCGTGCAGGCGCAGTTCCTCGACAAAGGCTGAAAGTGCGCGGCCATCCTCGCGCGCCCAGACGGTATCGCCGCACAAGCGTTCTGCCGCCTCGGCCAGCAGATCGAGCCATTCGGCGAGGCCGAATTCCTCCGGTGCTTCGAGCAGCGGGGCGAGGATGGCCGCAACACCGTCCCACCACGCCTCTACCCCTGCTGCCGCCGCCTGTCCGCGCAGGGCATCCAGCCCCAGCGCTTTGCGCGGCCCGCGCAGTTTGAGCTCCATCGCCCGCGCCGCACGCAGCCAATCGCGCCGCCCCTCGCCCGCTGAGACCAGCGGGTGTTCGAGCAGCGCCATCAGCGGCACCGGCGCAGCCGCCTCTGCCGCGACTTCGGCGAGCAGCAGCAGCACGCGGCCCGCAGGCGTTTGCGAGAGCGGCTTGCCTGCCGAATCGTCCGCCTGAATATTCCACCGCCGCAAATGCTGCGTGACGCGCCCGGCCAGCCCGCGATCAGGCGTCACCACCGCAACGCGCCTTTCGGGCGTTTCCAAGGCCTCGCGCACCAGCAGCGCAATCGTCTGCGCCTCGGCTTCGGGATTGGCGCTCTCGATTAGGCGAACGCCCGCCATGCGGCGCTTTTCGGCGGGCAGATCGACCCACACCTTGCTCGCTTCGGGCGGCAGGAACAGGCTGGAGATTGCATGGCTGCGTTCGGGCGGCCCTTTTGCCAAGCCCGCGCGGTGCCACGGCCGCACTTCATCGCGGCGCACGCCCATGCGGTTGAGCAGCAGCTTCAGGTGATATTGCGGATGCGTCACCGCATCGCCTTTGGCGAAGGGCGTATCGGCATCGCCCGCGCTGCCCAGCTCTTCCCAAGTCGCATCATCCAAGGAAAGATCGAAATCGGGCAGGATCACCGCGCCATTGGGCAAATCGGCAATTGTCCGGAGCAGTTTCGCAAGCGCCGGTGCCGCGCTGGTGACGCCCGCCGCCACAAAGGGCGTTGGCGGGGGAGCCTCGCGCATCCGCTTTGCCGCGGCTTTGAACAACGCGTTGCGCCGCACCGCTGCGTCCTGCTCGCCGCGCACCTCCAACTCGGCGCGCCATTGTTCTGCCACGAGGTAGAACAGCTTGGTCGATTGCTTCCAATGCTCGGCCTTGTTTTCCAGCACATGGAGCAGCCGGTCGCCGAGCAATTCGCGAGGATTGATGCCCTCGGCATGGAGGCGATCGAGAGTTGTTCCAATTTCGAAACCGAGCCGCAGCCGGGTGTTCGCGCCCATTGGCTCGCGCCCCAGCGCCGTCGCCGCTTCCCCCACAAATTGTGCCAGCTTGAGCCAGCGGCGTATGGGGTCGGCGGCAGGTTTGATGCTGGCCCCGGCCCCCAGCGAATCGAACAGCGGCCCCAGCGATTCGTCGAGATCAAGATCACCCGCCAGCACCATGCGCGGCATCAGCAGGCCTTGCGTGCCGCTCTCGCCTGCATGACGGACAAAGGCTTCCGACACCGTGCGCGCCGCACGGGCGGAGGGCAGCAGAAGCGTCAGGCGGGCGAGCCCGACATCGGGCTCCGAATAGCGGGGCACCAATCCGGCGACGAGCGCGTCGGCAAAGCCGCGATGCGCGGCGATGGAATAGAGGTTCGGCCGCGCGGCCTCAGACATTCTTCAACGCTTCCTCGGTCGGCCGGATCGCCTCGGGCGTGCCGACTTCGAACCACTGGCCGGTGAACGGCAGGCCGAACAGCCGACCTTCTTCTATTGCGCGGTTCCACAGCACATTGGTGGAGAATGCGCCTTCGGGCGCATCGCGCAGCAGGCGTTTGGCGACCAGCTGGATGCCCGAAAAAATGAACGGCGCGATGCGGTGCGGCTTGCGGCGGCTCACAAGCCCGGCGGCATCGAGATGGAAATCGCCCAGCCCGGCAAAATTATGCGCGGATTTGTGCGGGACGAGCAGCAGCAGCGCATCCATCCGCTCCGCATCCCACAGGCGCGAGAGATCGGCAAAGCAGTTCTGCGGCCCGTCGAGCCAGATATTGTCTGAGTTCAGGCAGAAAAACGGATCGGGCAGTTGCTCCTGCGCGCGGATCAAACCGCCGCCGGTTTCCAGCAACGCGTCGCGTTCGTCCGAAATCGTGATGGCAGGCGCTGTGCGCTCGCGCAGATGGGCTTCGAGGTGCTCGGCGAGGTAATGCACATTCACCACCGCCCTAGCGATGCCCGCCTCGGCCAGCCTGTCCAGCGTGTGATCGACCAGCGGCTTTCCCGCCACCCGCACCATCGGCTTGGGCTGCGTCGCGGTGAGCGGGCGCATCCGCTTGCCCATCCCTGCCGCGAGCACCATCGCGGTGTCAGAAGCGAGCGGGGTCATTCGCCCAAGCCTCCGCCGCGATTGGCGCGGATGGTATCGGGGACATTGGCATCGAACCAGCGCGCCACAGGTACAAGCGCGGGATGCGCCAGATCGCGCTCCATCGCCGCCCAGACGCGCGGGATCATTGCGAGATAGCGCGGTTTCCCGTCACGCTGCCACAGGCGGGCAAATATGCCGACAATCTTGGCGTTCCGCTGCGCGCCCAAACGGGCATAGTCGGCGGCAAACTCCGCATCGGTGACGATGCGCGAGCGGTAATGTTCCAGCATCGCGCCTTCCAGTTCCTCCGACACATCGCGCCGTGCATCTTGCAACAGCGAGACGATGTCATAGGCGCGGTGCCCCACCAGCGCGTCCTGAAAGTCGATCAGTCCCTGCCCGCCCGAATATTCGCCCTGCGGCCCCAGCAGCATGATGTTTTCCGCATGATAATCCCGCAGCACGGTGACGCCGGGTTGCTGGCGCAGCAGCAACGGCCCCAAGGCCTCTTCCCACGCAACCAGATAGCTCCCGGCGTCCACGGTAATCCCAGCGGCGGGGCAGAACCATTCGGGGAATAGCGCGACTTCGCGCAAGTAAACATCCATCGCATAGGGATCGAACGGCCCCGGCGGGCGCTGGTGCAGTTCCACCAACGCATCGATGGCGTCGGTGTAAGCGCGGCGCTCCTCGGAAGGATTGTCGTCCAGCCAGTCGCGCATCCGGTCATTCCCGAAATCCTCGATGAGCACGAAGCCGCGGTCGAGATTCTCGGCATAGATCTTGGGTGCGCGCAGCCCCTGCGCGTCGAGCCATTTGCCCACATGGAGAAACGGGCGCGGATCTTCGTTTGGCGGCGGTGCATCCATCAGCATGGCGCGGCGATCCCCATCGGCAATGCGGAAATAGCGGCGGAAACTGGCATCGCCGGGCAGAGCGGAAATCTGTGCCCCGCCCCAGCCCGCATGGTTCAGAAAGTCTTCAAGCCCCGCGGGCAAATCGCTGTTCATGGCATCCGCTCTAGCCAGTCCGCCCCGCCCGTGACAATTGCTTTGCGCCCCTCTTCCGCACTTTCCAGATGGATAGCGAGACAGGCGGGTTCATGCGCGAAGCCACCGGCATTGTCCGGCCACTCGGCCAGCAGCACCGCACCCTCGCGATATTCGTCCAGCCCGAGATTTGCGACTTCGGACGGGTCTTCCAAGCGGTAGAAATCGGCATGGATCACCGGTGGGCGCAGATGATCGTAGGTTTCGATAATGGTGAAGGTTGGCGACGGAACCTCGCCCCCATGCCCCAATGCCGCGAGGATCGCGCGGCAGAGCGTGGTCTTGCCCGTTCCCAGCGTTCCTGACAGCGCCACCACATCCCCCGCGCGGAGCTTTGCGGCAATGCGCTGGCCGTAGGCGGACATTGCGGCGAGATCAGGCAAGTAGAGTTCCATAGCTCTAACTCCGACCGTCCTGAGCCTGTCGAAGGACAGCTTTTTCCTTTGGCCTCGCACGAAATCCGAAAAGGGAGTGCAACCCTTCGACAAGCTCAGGGTATCCGGTTGTCAGCAGGATCACGGCAAAATCACCGTTGCAGTTGTCCCCGCGCCGCATTCGGACTGGATTTCCAGCTTGCCGCCGTGCGCTTCGATCAATTGCCGTGCGAGCGGCAGGCCGAGCCCGCGCTTGCCTTCGCGCCCTTCGCTGGCTTGCAAGCGATAGCCATCGAGCGCGCGGGCAAGTTCGCCCGGTTTCATCCCCGCGCCATTATCCGAAATGATGATCTTGACGCTCGACTTGCGTCGGGTCATCGCCACGAGGATACGGCCTTTATCCGGCGCGGCGGTAATGGCGTTGTCGAGCAGATTGCCGATGGCGCGGGCGAGCTGGCGCTGGTCGCCTGAGACCTTGCCCGCGCTCTTGTCCCCGCGCAGATCGAGCGTAATCGCCTTCGCCTCAATCGCCTCTTCGCGCGCGCGCACCAGCTGCGTCATAAAGCCGAAGAGCTCGATGTCTTCCTTGGAAATCGGCAGCAGCCCCGCCTCGCTCTGGGTCAGATCGAGCACACTTTCGATCTGCGTTGAAAGCCGCTCTACCGAGGATAGGATCGCGGCAACGTAATCCTGCCCCTGCGCGGAGAGTTCACCCGCAACGCCCGATTGCAGCAATTCGGCAAATCCGCCGATGGAGGTGAGCGGCGTGCGGAATTCGTAGGACATATTGGCGAGGAAGCGCGTCTTCACCGCGTCCGCTTCCTCCAGCGCCGACGCCCGCTCGCGCAAGGCCTCTTCCGCCTTGGTCGAATCGGTCACGTCCATCACCGTGAGCAAGCCGTTGCCATCGGGCAGCGGAACGCCGGCAAATTCGAGCGTACGCCCGTCCGACATAACCACGCGCCCGCCCTTTTCCTTCCGGTCGAGTGTGGCGGCGCGCACGACTTCGCCAATCGCCTTGCGCTGGGCGGGCCGCGCGAGGCGGTTCGAAATCCGGTCGAGCAGCTTGTCGACATGAGGGTGCGCGTCGAAAAATTCTTCGGGAATGCTCCAGATTGCGGGGAAGCTGCGGTTCCACAGCTGCATCCGGCCATCGGGAGCGAACACCGCAAGCGATTCGAACAGCGAATCGAAAGTGGCGGTGCGGGTGCGCAGCAGCGTGTCGCGCGTCGCCGAGAGGGCGAGCTGTTCGGATCGATCTTCTGCCACCAGCACCAGCCCGCCATCGGGCATGGGCTGCGCGATAATGCGCAAATGCGTACCATCGGGCAGCGTCCACGCATCCTCTGCCGGAGCATCGGCCTGGAACCATGCCGCAAGCTGTCCGCGCCATTCGGGGAAATCACGCACTTCGGGCAGACGCGCCTTGTCCCGCGCCATGTCCAGGAAGCGTTCAAAGGCAGGATTATCGATCTGCGCGCTGCTGGGGAGCGCGAAAATGCGCTGGAAGGGCTGGTTGGCGAAGGTCAGCCGCCGCTCCTCGTCAAATTGCGCCACGCCGATAGACAATTGATCGAGCATGGACCGCTGCGCCGCGCGGAAGGCGCGCAGCTTGCGCGTTTGTTCTTCCAGCTCTTCGATATCGATGGCGTATCCGGCGACGCCCTCCGCGCCCAATGGCAAGTCGCTGACCCGCAATGTCCGGCGCTGGCTCCCAACGGTCGCCTGCACAATTCGCTCGATCGGCGTATCGCGCTCGCTCGCCTGCTTAGCGATTTGCGCCGCTGTCAGCCCGTCCACCGTTTCGACCAACTCGATCTGGCTTTCGACGACCTTGGCCGCGCTCGGGGCCTCGACCGCCGCAACATAGGCGGAATTGACGAGCCGCAATTGCTGGTCTGGCCCGCGGAACCACATGGGCATGGGCGCAGCCTCGATCAGCCCAACAAGCGCGGCAAAATCATTGCGCGCCCGCGCGGTTTCCGAGCGCAGCTTGGACAGCTCACCCTGGCTTTCGGAAAAGTCGAACCACCAGAGCAATGCCGCTCCGCCGCTGGCAATCGCCGGATTGGCCAGCTGGCCGCGCACCGCCAGCGTCTTTTCGGAACCGCGCGGGGTCACCATCATGCGGAAAGGTGCGGCGGTCTTTTGCGTGCGGCGCACCGCTTCGTGCAATTGATCGAGATCGCTTTCGGTCAGCCCGGTTGTTCCGCCGTCAAGCTCGCTGAGGAAGCCGGGAAGCCCGCCCAGCCCCAGCCACGCGCCGAGCCGGTCTGGCCCTTCGATCTTGCCATCGCCTTTGACAAGCAAGGGAATCGCCGGGGAATCGTCGATCATTTTGGACAGGCGGCGCATCGTGGTGCGCGCCGTCTTTGCCGCCCGCGCCCGCTTGAGCGAGCCGACCACCAGCCACGCGGCACCAAGCGTCCACGCGGCAAGAAGCAGGCCCAGCAAAGCCAGCGCGGTGGGGGTCAATTGCATAAGCCATCAGCTATGGGAGCGCGGCCTGCGATGCAATGGCCAGAATGGGTGTCTCCCCTCCCATGAACGGGAGGGGAGAACCACGGATCAGTAGCGGTAGTGTTCCGGCTTGAACGGGCCTTCCACCGGCACGCCGATGTAATCGGCCTGCTGCTGGCTCAGCTTGGTCAGCTTCACACCCAGCTTTTCCAGATGCAGCGCGGCAACCTTCTCGTCGAGATGCTTGGGCAGCACATACACATCGTTCTGGTACTGCGCGGCATTGGTCCACAGTTCCATCTGCGCCAGCACCTGATTGGTGAAGGAACAGCTCATCACAAAGCTCGGGTGGCCGGTGGCGCAAGCGAGGTTCACCAGACGACCCTTGGCCAGCACGATGATCTGCTTGCCATCGGGGAAGCGCACCAGATCGGTGCCGGGCTTGAGTTCGGTCCACTCGTAGTTGGACAGCGCGCTGATCTGGATCTCGCTGTCGAAATGGCCGATATTGCAGACGATCGACATCGGCTTCATCGCCTTCATGTGATCGGCGGTGATGACGTCCTCATTGCCGGTGGTGGTGACGAAAATGTCGGCACGGGTAACAGCGTCTTCCAGCGTGGTGACTTCAAAACCTTCCATCGCTGCCTGCAGCGCGCAGATTGGATCGATTTCGCTCACCAGCACGCGCGCGCCGCCATCGCGCAGCGACTGCGCCGAGCCCTTACCCACGTCACCGTAACCGGCCACAAAGGCAACCTTGCCCGACAGCATGACGTCGGTCGCGCGGCGGATCGCGTCGACCAGCGATTCGCGGCAGCCATACAGATTGTCGAACTTCGACTTGGTGACACTGTCATTCACATTGATCGCGGGGAACGGCAGCTTGCCCTGCTTGGCGATGTGATAGAGGCGATGCACGCCGGTGGTGGTTTCTTCCGAAACGCCCTTCAGGTTCTTCACCGTCTCGGTCAGATAACCCGGCTTCTTGGCGATGAAGGCCTTGAGCGCGCGCTGCATTTCGATTTCTTCGGCATTGGTCGGCGCGGGCATTTCCTCGCCGGCTTCGATGCGGGCGCCCCACAGCGCGAACATGGTGGCGTCGCCGCCATCGTCGAGGATCAGGTTCGCGGTCGTGCCCTCACCGTCATTTTCCCAGTCGAAGATGCTTCCGACATAGTCCCAATATTCAGCAAGGCTTTCGCCCTTCACTGCGAACACCGGAATGTTCTTGGCAGCGATAGCAGCGGCAGCATGATCCTGTGTCGAGAAGATGTTACAGGTTGCCCAGCGCACGTCCGCGCCAAGTTCCACCAGCGTTTCAATCAGCACGGCGGTCTGGATGGTCATGTGGAGCGAGCCGGTGATGCGCGCGCCTGCAAGCGGCTTGGCGTCGCCAAATTCCGCGCGGGTCGCCATCAGACCGGGCATTTCTGTTTCGGCAATGTTGATTTCCGCACGGCCATAATCGGCGAGCGCAATATCCTTGATGATGTAGTCGGTGAAAGCGGCGTCGGCCACGGGCTGCTCCTGCAAGTCTTCGGGGTGAAGCACTGCCGGGGCTCCGTGCAGCGCGCTTGTTGCGCTGCGCCATAGGCGTGCGGGGGCGAAGCGTAAAGCCCTCCTATGGCAGCATTTGAGCGTCCCAAAATGAGAATGGTTGCCGGAAACCATCTTGCGATCCGGCGTTACATTTCTATCTGTATGAAAATTCAGGTCCATGGAGGTTAACAAATGCCCATTTCCAAAGGTGAAAAACTGCCCGACGTCACTCTGGTGCACGCCACCAGCGACGGCCCCAACCAGATGCAGGCAAGCGAGTTTTTCGCCGGCAAGAAGGTCGCCCTGTTCGCCGTCCCCGGCGCGTTCACCCCGACCTGTTCGGCCAAGCACTTGCCGGGTTTTGTTGAAAAGGCCGCCGAGCTGAAAGCCAGGGGCATTGACGAGATCGCCTGCACGTCGGTGAACGATGCTTTCGTAATGAACGCATGGAAGCAGGCCGCCGGATCGGACGATATCAAGATGCTCGCCGATGGTAGCGCCACCTTCGCCAAGGCACTGGGCCTCGATGCGGACTTCTCCGCCTATGGCATGGGCACCCGCTCGAACCGCTATTCGATGCTGGTGGAAGACGGTGTCGTCACCCAGCTGAATGTCGAGGGTCCGGGCGAATTCGGCGTCTCCAGCGCGGAGCACCTGCTCGGGCAGCTGTAATCGCTAAAAATGATAGCATTTGCGCAGTGAGGGCATCCCGGAAGGAGTGCCCCTTTTGCTTCGGGGTGGCGCAGGACTGCCCCGCCTATGCCTCGTAAGCGCTGAGCGACAGACGCCCTACCGCTCCAAGCCGCAAACGCGCCCTAATCCGCCCACTCCACATCGACGCCAAGGCTGTCGATATTGGGCACGAAATCCGGGTGCGCGCGGCGGATCGGGTCGGCGTCGAGGATCGTGCTTTCGCCATCGATGCTCGCCGCGACCATCAGCATCGCGATGGCGACGCGGATGATATAGGGGCTGGTGACAGTGGCCGGGCGCAGCTTGTCCCCGCCGAAGGTGATCAGTCGGTGCGGATCGCACAACAATGTATGCGCGCCGAAGAGGCTCAGTTCGGTGTGCCAGGTCAGCCCGCCTTCATAGACCTTGTTCCAGAACATCGTCTGGCCCTTCGCCTTCACGCCCAGCGCGATAAAGATAGGCAGCAAATCTGCCGGGATATAGGGCCACGGCGCGGCCTCCACCTTGGTGGTGATGTGCGAGGTGAAATTCTGCTGCACCACCAGCTCGGCAGGCGCATTGAGGCGCGACCAGCCATCCTTGTGTTCGACATGGGCGCCGAATTTCTCGAACGTGCGGTCGATAAGCATGAAGTCTTCGGGCCGCGTGTTGCGCACCGAGATGTCCCCGCCCGTCACTGCGGCGAGCGCAAGGAACGTCGCGATCTCGTGGAAATCCTCGACAAAGGTGTAATCCACCGGCTCGAACCGGTCGCAGCCATCGACGCCCACCATCGATGTGCCCTTGCCGCGAATGGTGCAGCCCATCGCTTCAAGGAAGGTGCACATTTCCTGCACGTGCGGTTCGCACGCGGCGTTGACGATCTGGCTTGTGCCTTTGGACGCCAGCGCGCTGATGATGAAATTCTCGGTCGTGGTGACGGAGGCATATTCCAGCCACATCCGCGTACCTTCGCCCTTCGTGCTTTTGCGGAAGACGATGTCCTTGCCTTCGTAGGAAACGTCCGCCCCGAAAGCCTTGAACACCTGCACGTGCGGATCGATTTCACGCGCGCCCAGCGTGCAGCCCTTCACCTCATGTTCCAGACGGGCCTCGCCCAAACGGGCGAGCAGGCCGGGGATCATCATGATCGACGCGCGCATCGCCTGCGGCAAAGTCGCCTTGGCGCTGCTGGATATGGTCGAGTGGTCAATCTCCAGCGTCTTTGCCGCCTTGTCCCACGCGATCGTGGTGCCGAGATCGGTGAAGAAAGCGAAGATGCGCTGCACATCGGTGATTTCGGGCACATTGCGCAGCATGATCGGCGCGTCAGACAGCAAGGTCGCGCAGAGGACCGGCAAAACCGCGTTCTTGTTCGCCGATGGATCGATCTTGCCTTTAAGGGGCTGCCCGCCCCGAACATATAGCGCCGTCATGGAATACCTCGATAGATTCAGGCGCGCCTACAGGGTGTTCGGGGGGCGATCAATATCCCATCAGCTTGAGCACTTCCTCGCGGCTGCGCGAATCGCTGCGGAAGGTGCCCATCACCTTGCTGGTGACCATGCCAACGCCGGGGGTGCGCACGCCGCGCGCGGTCATGCAGGCATGGCTCGCCTCGATCACCACTGCCACGCCGCGCGGGTTGAGATTGTCCCAGATGCACTGCGCCACTTCTGCCGTCAGCCGCTCCTGAATCTGCAAACGCCGCGCGAAGCCGTGCAGCACGCGGGCGAGTTTGGAAATGCCCACGACATTGTCGGTCGGCAAATAGGCAATCGCCGCCTTGCCGATGATCGGCGCCATGTGGTGCTCGCAATGGCTGTGGAACGGAATATCCTTTAGCAGCACGATCTCGTCATAGCCGCCGACTTCTTCGAACACCCGCGACAGATGAACCGCCGGATCCTCGTCATAACCCTGGCAGTATTCCTTCCATGCCCGCGCCACCCGCTTGGGCGTGTCGAGCAAGCCTTCGCGCGTCGGATCGTCACCCGTCCAGCGGATCAGCGTGCGGATGGCTTCCTGCACGTCCTCCGGAACATCGGGCTTGGCCAGAGGATTGGCTGGCGTGGATGCGGTCATGAAAATCTACGCTTTCTGCTGAGAGCATTGCGGGCCTTTGCCAATACGCTGCCCGGTCGGAAAAGGCCATGTCTAGGCTCTCGAACGGTGAAGAGGTGTTCCGGTTCCTCGGGATCGAAAAGTTGCCGGTCTGCCAGCGCGCTGAGCAGGCTTTCATCCACAGTCGGGTGGAAGGGCCGCAAATGGCGGTGCGTGCTATCACCCGCGGCGGCGATCAGGCTGGCCATACTGTCATGCCGCGCGGCAATCTCGGGCATATTTTCCTCCCGCACCCCCAGATGTTCGGCAAGCAGCGCGTAGCGAAGGGCGCGGATGCCCTCCTCGGCCTTGGCGTTGCCTTTACGGGCGCAATCGATGAAGACATCGCATTCGCTATCCAACCCCATCGAACGGTTGTTCATATTGGCAGAACCGATGCGCAGGATGCGATCGTCCACGATCATCAGCTTGGCATGGACATAAATCGGCGTGTCTTCATTATAGGGCACAAAGAGATGGAAGCGGTCGAGGCAGTCAAGTTCTTGCAACGCCTCGTATAACCGTGCCCTTGCCGGAGACATGGCGCTGTTTTCAAGCCAGCTTTCTGCCTCCAGCGGCATGACGAAGACAAATTCGGGCGGATTGTCTTCGGCAAGGCGCTTCGCAATCGCCTCGCAAATCGTACGCGAGGTCAGGAACTGGTTTTCGACATAGACGAACAATTTGGCGGCGGCGATCTGGTCGAGGAAGAGCTGCTCGACCTCATCAATCTTGGGCACTTCGCCATAGGCGGCGCGGGTTCGGGAAATGCCGACCTCGATGTCCTCGAAGTCTGCCGAAAGGCCCTCGGGCCACGCAGATTGCACATTGGAGCCAAGCACCGGCAAAGCCTTGCCTCCTGCCTGAATCCAACGCGACCGTCCCAGGCCATCGAGCGCGGCAGCCGCGTCCCCTTCCACAAACATCGCCACATCGTGCCATGGGCCGTAAGGCCGCTTGCTGGGCCCGCGCCGCCGCGAGTCCTTCGGCCGGTGCTCGCGCGTGTCCCATCGCCCGGTGGTCAGATCGATCCCGCCGCAAACGGCGAAATCGCAGTCGATCACGACAATCTTCTGGTGGTGCGAGCAGGCCACGGGGTGCGCTGTGTCGAATTTGAAGTCGATCCGCCGGTGCGGCCACCAGCGCAACAAATCGAGCATCATCGCGCCGCGCGAGAAGAACTGGAAGACGCCGTAACTCCATTTCAGGATGCGGATTTCCAGATTGGGACGGTTGCGGCTCAGCCAAACGATAAAGCTGCCGAGGCGCGAAGGATAATTCCGCCGCCAGCCCTTTTGCCACCACCGTCGCCCGCGGCTGAGATGGATGCGCGTATCGAAATCCCACCCGATCAGCAGGATGCGCTGCTGTGCATTAAGCATCGCTTGCTGGATCAGGTCGAAATAGTCTTCGCCATCAACCACCACGCGTACCCGGCGCGCGCGGGCATAGCGCCACACGCCGGGTTCAACCGAGTTGTCGTCCAACCCATCGTCGATGTCGGGCAAGTTGGTGATGCGGAGTCTCCCGAACCTATCTTAGGCCCGTGTGACGCGAATGGGCGGTCAGCGGAAGCTGGTCAAGAATTAGCTCGCTGTTACGGCAGAGCCACTCCCCGCCACACCGAAAAGCAAAAAAGGGACCGCCTTTGCAGGCAGTCCCTTTTTATGGCGCACCCGGAAGGATTCGAACCTCCGACCACCTGATTCGTAGTCAGGTACTCTATCCAGCTGAGCTACGGGTGCGCTGGAGGAGGCGGCACATAAGCGGGGCATTGGCGCTTGGCAAGGCTCTAATCCGATTTGTGGGGCTTTTTCAGCGCCGGTCCCATATCCAGCTGCGCAAGCAGGCGCCGGTCCATCGGGGCAAGCGGCAGGTCTTGCGCCGATGCAGGGGTGAACCAGCCCACTCTTTGCCCCTCGCGCGGCACGGGAACGCCGGCATTCTGGCGCGTGCTGTAAAGAAACAGGACAATGCGGCTTTGCTGGCTTTCCTCGGCAAATCCCGAGGGGACGAACTGGTGCGGATCGAGGTGTAACCCAAGCTCCTCCTCGATCTCCCGCACCAGCGAGTCCCTCGGTGATTCCCCCGCTTCAACCTTGCCTCCTGGAAACTCCCACAGTCCGCCATGGTGCTTGCCTGAAGGCCGTTCCTGAAGCAGCAAACGCCCCTCATCATCGATCAGCGCCAGCGCCACCACGGGCAGCCATGTCGGGATATTTTCCACGTTAACCATCTGGTGAAATCTCCCGTTTACCCACACTTGCGAAAAAGTGCCCTATCGCGCCTCTTACATTCGGAAAACCTATGTCGGCACAACATTTCCTGAAACGGTTGCTGCACGACGATCGCGGCGCAACCGCCGTTGAATATGGTCTGATCGTGGCATTGATCTTCATCGCCATGATTGTCGCGCTGCAAGGCCTTGCCACCGAAACCGTCACCATGTGGAACGGGGTAGACAGCAAAGTCGTCGCCGCACGTGGCGGCGCATGATGGCAAGCCGCCCGTTTGAACGAACATCGGTTTGAACCGACACACGCAGGACAGAATCGCATGAACTATTTCGAGTACGTCATCCGCGACGAACAGGGTGCAACCGCTATTGAATACGGGCTGATCGCCATGCTGGTCGCTGTCGCCGCGGTCACAGCAATGCAGAACCTCGGAACCGAGATGAGCACGATGTACAACGGTGTCCAGACCAAGATGATCGCAGCCAACTCAGCAAACGCTTAGGTTGGTCAGACTGGAGCATAAACGGGCGGTAGGGCAACCTGCCGCCCGTTTTCTATATTCCTCGATCGTCAGCATCGGGAAGACACCAACTGGCGGCATTTCGATACGAGTCAAAATTCTTCCGGGCGGGGTTAGGATTTTATCAAGGACTTGCCCCTAGAAGTATCCGTAGCCGCGCGGGAAACGCTGCTGCGGCCGGGTATCAAAGACAAGACACCAGGAGACTAACATGACCTTTTTCAAGAACCTCGTCCGTGACGAGCAGGGTGCCACCGCCATCGAATACGGCCTGATTGCTGCGCTGATCGCCGTTGCTGCGATCACCGCCATGCAGAGCCTCGGCACCGAGCTGAGCTCGACCTTCAACAACGTGAAGACCGAGCTGACCACTGCGAACTCGGCCAACGCCTAATCGCAAGCTGACGCTAAGAACGAAGGGCGGCAGGGCAACCTGCCGCCCTTTTGTTTTGTCCAAAGCAGGCTCACATCTCACACAAAGACCCGAACTTGATGGGCATTCAGTGATTTATCTCGGCTCCTTTAAGGCCTTGGTAAGAGCTTTGCCCTACTTCGAACGCTGTGAGGTTGGATCAATACTATCCTTGCAGGGTATCGAAGACTAAAAACTAGGAGACTAACATGACTTTTTTCAAGAACCTCGTCCGTGACGAGCAGGGCGCGACCGCCATCGAATACGGCCTGATTGCTGCTCTGATCGCTGTTGCTGCGATCACCGCCATGCAGAGCCTCGGCACCGAGCTGAGCTCGACCTTCAACAACGTGAAGACCGAGCTGACCGCAGCGAACTCGTCGAACGCCTAATCGCGCTCATACGACAAACGGAAGGGCGGCAGGACAACCTGTCGCCCTTTTGTTTTGCGCAAAGCAAAAAGACGGGCCGCTCCATCGCTGGGGCGGCCCTTCTTGTGTATTTGCACGGAGCCGGTCAGTTGGCGCGGACCACGATCTTGTAGTTCTGCCCCGGCACGACCTGCGCATTGCCGAAAAGCCCGTTGAGCACACGGAAGCGCGCTTCCTGCGCATCGTCATAAGCCATCCGGCGTGAGAGTGTTGCCACGGTGTCGCTGCGTCCGGCAGTCACGATATCGACCCGGCGCGGCACCACGCTGCCCGCCTCGCTGGCGGTGATCCGCCGCATCGAATTGTAGAGCGAGTTGAATGTCGCGGCCTGTCCCGCAGGCGTAATCGCGAGGAAGTGATACGCGCGGTCATTCGCAAATTCATACGCGAAAACCGTGACATCCACCTGCTGCTGGCCATTGGCGACCCGCGCCGTGCCATAGGCCGCCGAAAGGCCGTTCACCGTCGTACGCTGGATGCTGGATGGCGCAATCTGCTGCTGCTCACCCCCCAAGGCCTGGAACACCGAGCGGACATAGGCATCAAGATTGCCGCTATACGGCGCCAGCGTCAGCTGCGCCCTGCCCGCATCGCCATTGATCGCCACTGCGCGGGTGCTGTTGACCATGTAAAAGCCCTGCGGCGCGGTGAAGCTGAAGCGCAGCACCGGATGGATAAACCGGCTGCCCTCGATCACGCCCTGTTCGGGATCGTCACCATAGATCATTCCGTCGATCCGTTGGAGGAAGGTGTCGCGATTGGTTACACCCGTCGCGTTGCCCGCCAGCGCCGTCGCGTTCTGCACGCGGCTCGCCGGATCGGGGTGCGTTGATGCCCATTCGGGGATCGTCGCATCATCGCGGCCCTGCAACTGCGCATCGAGCTGGTTTTGCGCGGCAAGGCTTTGCAGCAGCGTCGCCATCGCGCGCGGATCATAACCGGCGCGGTTCAAATACTGGATGCCGAGCGCATCGGCCTCCAATTCCTGATTGCGCGAGTAGCGCAGGGTAAGAATCTGCGGCGCCTGCTGCCCCGCTTGGCTGAGCAAATTGCCCAGATCACCGCCGATCAGGCTACCGCCGATCACACCGAGCAAGCCCAGCAGCTGGTTCGTCTGCGCGGCCTGCTGGCGACGCGCCGAATGCCGCGCGGAGACATGGCCGACCTCGTGCCCCAACACTGCGGCCAATTCCGCCTCGTTGTTCATCAGATTGACCAACTGGCGCGTCGCATAGACATAGCCACCGGGCACCGCGAAGGCATTGTTCACGCTGGAATTGAGCAAAGTTACATCAAACGCGCCGGGCGTAGAGGCGAGCCCTGACTGGACGGCGATGTTCTGCCCCACCTGCTCAACATAGCGCGCCTGCGGCCCGGTCATCTCGCCGCCGAATTCGGCCACGAACTGCTCGTGATACTGTGCGCCAAGCTGCGCTTCCTCTGCCGTGATCGGCGAGCCGGGCGAGACATTGGCGCCGGGAACGGTGGCACAGGCCGACAATGCCAGTGCGGCAACCCCGGCGATAGCGAGCGAGCGGACTTTACGGGTGTGCAAATGCGACATTGGGCGGGCCTCCTCCATGCGCGCCGAGCTATTCCAGACGACGCGCTACCTGTCTTGCAAAACGGGCGAGGCTTGGCAATGTTCCGCAGCCGAGCGGTTGCAAAACTCTGTCAAATGACAGGATGTTAGCGGAGGAATTGCGAGCCGATGGCGAGGAATCGGTCTTCACGCTGGCGGCGCAGCTGGTCGGCGTTGAGCGCGCCGAGCGCGGTCAGCTCTTCGTCAATCGCCTGCGCCAGATTGCCCACAGCGGTGCCATGATCGCGGTGCGCGCCGCCCATAGGCTCTGGCACGATCCGGTCGATCACTTTCAATTCGAGCAGATCCTGCGCTGTCAGCTTCATTGCTTCGGCCGCCAGCGGCGCTTTCTCACCCGTACGCCACAGGATCGAAGCGCAGCCTTCAGGCGAAATCACCGAATAGACTGCGTGTTCGAACATCAGCACCCGCTCGGCACTCGCCAGCGCGACCGCGCCGCCCGAACCGCCCTCGCCCACGATGGCCGCGACCATCGGGACACCCAGCGCGAGACACGCTTCGGTCGAGCGGGCAATCGCCTCGGCCTGTCCGCGCTCCTCCGCTTCAATGCCCGGAAACGCGCCCGAAGTGTCAACCAGCGTCACCACCGGCAGACCGAACCGGTCGGCCAGTTCCATCAGACGGATCGCCTTGCGATAGCCCTCGGGCTTGCCCATGCCGAAATTGTGCTTGATGCGCGTTTCGGTGTCGTGACCTTTCTCGTGCCCGATCAGCACCAGCTTGCGGCCCTTTAGCGTTGCAAGACCGCCCATGATCGCCAGATCGTCTCCATAGAGACGGTCACCACCCAGCGGCATGAAGTGATCGAAGCCCAGCGCCACATAGTCGCGGAAATGCGGGCGCGCGGAATGCCGCGCAACCTGCGTCTTCTGCCACGGCGTCAACTTGGCATAAGTCGATTCGAGCAATTGCGCGCTCTTCGTTTCGAGCCGCGAGAGTTCGGTCGAAATATCGACATCGCTGCCGTCACCCGCCGCGCTGCGCAATTCGGCGATCTTTGCCTCCAGCTCGGCAACGGGTTTTTCGAATTCCAGAAAAGAAGCCATGGGCGATGCCGCTACCCGCCCGCGCGCGCCGCTGCAAGAGGATGCCGTTCATTCACCAGCGCCACAAGCCGCGCGGAATCGACATGGGTGTAGATTTGCGTGGTGGCGATATCAGCATGGCCGAGCAGGGTTTGCAGCACACGCAAATCAGCGCCGCCCTCCAGCAGATGCGTGGCAAAGGCATGGCGGAGCACGTGCGGGCTGACCTTCGCAGGATCGAGCCCCGCCCGCAGTGCCAGCTCTTTCACCAATTGATACAGGCGGATACGGCTGATGTAGCCCGTGCGCGAGGGGAAGAGATGGGGCGAACCCGGAGCGCTACGGACCGCGACCCAGCGCCCCAGCGCCTCCTTCGCGCGGCGCGAGACGGGCACCATGCGCTGCTGCCCGCCCTTGCCAGTAATCGACAGAAAGGGCGCATCGCGGGGCACGGCGGTTATCGGCAGCGACACAAGCTCGGTCGCGCGCAGTCCTGATCCGTAGAGCAATTCCAGCAGTGCCAGCATCCGCACGGCATTGGGCTTGTCTCCTGCCGCCTCTTCCTCCGCCTGCGTCAGAAATCGCTCGACTTCTGCGTGGGAGAGGATTTTGGGCAGGGGCCGCCGCGCTTGCGGGCGCACCAGCACGGCGGAAGGATCGTCCCCGCGCCAGCCTTCATCCATGCAAAAGCCGTAAAACTGGCGCAGCGCAGAAATCTTGCGCGCCACGGTGGAGGGAGCGAGATCGGCCCAGGCGCGGGTCAGACACGAAAGATCGGCCTTGCCCGCCCGCTCCAGATCGCCCGCCACTTCGCCCGCGCCTTCCAGATCGCGGCGATAGGCCGCCAGCGTATTCGCCGCCGCTCCGCGCTCTGCCGCCAGCATGGCTAGAAAGGCGTCGATGGCGGCGGACATCATCAGCCGCGCGTAACCGCCTCCACGGCGATCATCCGGGCTTCGGCGGAAAGGCCGACGCGGTTCAATGAGGAGACGATGTAATAGAGATGGCGCGGGGTCATCTGCTCCCACGAACTGCCGCGCATTCCCACGCCCGCCAACAGCGCGACAAGCGCGGGGTTATCAACCGCAGCTGCGCGGGTAATGGCTTGGCTCCACGCGCTGTCCCGCGTGTAATCCACGCCCAAATCCTCACCAAAGGCGGCGAAGTCTTGCGCGTCGATGCGGCCAAGCCCGGCAAGGCCTGCGACAAGAAATGCGGTTTTGCGCGAATCCGCGCTTGCGTCGTCCCCGGCAAAGCTGTCGATGGCACCGGTGCTGACATTCTCGGAGCGTTCGGGCTGCGCCAGTGCGAGCATAGCCCAAGCCTCGCTTCCTTCCGGCACCACACTTCCCCATTGCAGCGCGTTGCGATCAAGCCCCGCGCTCAGCATCGACGCAATCAGCCCAGACGCATCGTCAACATAGGCCTCGCTTACCGGAATGCGCGCGGCGGCATAGGCGGTGAGGACTTTGCGGCCATAGAGCGCATCCTCCCCCCACAGGCTGCGCATTGCCGCGATGCGGGCCGCGATCCCGCCAGCGGCGAAGGCATCGCGCAACAGCGCAGCGTCGGCCTTCTCGCCCTGCTCGAAGGCATCGCTTGCCCAAAGCTGCGAATAGAGATCGACCATGGCCGAGGAGGAGAGAATCCCGCGCGCGCCCGCCAGATCGGCCACGCCGATGCGCTGATCGAGCGGGGTCGCCGGGATCAGCACATCGTTCAGCCGTAAGCGCGCAGGGGCATCCTCCAGCAGGCTCTCGGGAATTTCCACGCCCAAAGCCCTCGCCAGCGCGAACCGCCACGGGGTGAGTTCTTCTACCCCATCCCACTCGATATTGACCGCGCGCCCGCCCTCACCCGCAGCGCCTGCGTAACGCTGCGCCAGACGGACGTCGATTTCCGCCGCCTCGCCATCGCCCAGCGTCCTGCCGAGCCGCCGGTCGGCACTGCGCGCTTCGCCGACATAGGCGAGGCAGACGCCTTGCAGCATTTCCCAATCGCCATCCTCGCGCAGATCGCTGCGCAGGCGGGCGACCGGACACATTCCGAGAATATCGCCGGTTGCCAGATAGCTATCAAACGCCGCATCGGTGAGCGAGCGATTGTAATTGTTGCCGTCGACATCCTGCACCAGCGCGCGCGCAACAGCGCCCTCGCCCATCGCGCCCAAAGCCTGCGCCCGCATCGCGGCGAAGGTAACGGGATTCATCCCTTGCGGCGCATTGAGGCGGCTCGCCAATGCACGGCGGACAAGGATATGCCCCCAGCGCGAGACCATCGGCCCGTCAAGCGCGCGCAGCGATGCTTCGACTAATCGCCCGGGCTGGCCTTCGAGCGAGCCGTAGGGAAAACCGCCCTCTGCCGAGGAAAGCACACCCACCCGCTCGACCTCGCGCCGGGCGGCTGGGGGAATATCGAAGCGCGGACGCAGGCCGAGCACTTCGTTGATCTCGTCCGATTCCATCGATTCGAGCTCTTCGAGCGTGGGGAAGCCTTCGGGCAGACGGAAACCGCCGCCGGATGGCGCGCCCGCCTCCCCGCTTGCGCCTTGCGGAGCCGATGGCACGGAAGGCGCAGACACACCCCCGCCAGAAGGCACAGGCGTCGCCGCAGGCGTGCCGCCAACCGTCGCGCGCGGAGTCGGTGTGGGTGCCGGTGCGGCAGTGGGCGCGGGCTGCGGCGGGGGATTGCGGAACGCGGGCGGGAGCAAATCCTCCGGATCGCCTGCCAGCGCCATGCTGGAAGTCAAAGCGAGCGCCGCACCGCTCAAAAACACACCAATTCGCTTCACTCGCTCGACTCCGGCACATTCACGGGCTGGGTAATCAGCCGCTGGTCTTCCCGGCCGCCATCCCACCAGGCGACAAACAGCAGCAGACCCGTCAGCACCAGCAGCGTTCCAATTATCGTCCTGCGATCTGGCACCGTGCTGATGATCCCGTTTTCCCTATCACACCCGGACAAGCGCGCGGGCGACCTTGCCAGCGCGGTTAGCCTAACTATAGGCCTTGCGGCAATGACGATTGCAAAGCACCTCCCCGATCAAGCGCTTATCCGTGCCGTCAGCGCGCGGCTTGACCGGCCTTTGGTGCTGGTGGGCATGATGGGTGTCGGCAAAAGCACGGTGGGGCGCAAGCTGGCGAACACGCTGGGGATCGGCTTTACCGATGCCGACGATGAAATCATGGCAGCCGCGCAAATGACCATTACCGAAGTGTTCGATCAATATGGCGAAGACCATTTCCGCGATGGCGAGCGGAGGGTGATCGCGCGGCTGATCGAGGAAAGCACCAAACCCCGCGTTATCGCCACCGGCGGCGGCGCTTTCCTGCAAGCCGAAACGCGCGCGCTGATCCTGCAAGAGGGGGTTGCGATTTGGCTGGATGCGGCGATCGACACTCTGGTCGAGCGGGTGAGCCGCAACAAGCGCCGCCCGCTGCTGCGTTCGGGCGATATCCCTGCGAAAGTCTCGGCGATGAAGGCAGAGCGCGAACCGTTCTATTCCGAAGCGCATATCCATGTGCGCAGCGATAACGGCCCGCATGAAGTCGCGGTGGGACGCATTCTCGAAAGGCTCGATCAATGGCTGGGGTGAGAGTCGAATTGGCGGGGCGCAGCTATGATGTGCGTATCGGCGGCGGCTTGCTGCGCGATCTGGCCGCGCAAAGCGGCGCGCTGCTGCGCAAGCCGCGCGTGCCGATTGTGACCGACGCCAATGTCCACGCGCTCTGGGCCGAAACGGTCGAGGCGGCACTGGGCGCGGCGGGGAAAGAGGCGCGCTGGCTGATCCATGCACCGGGCGAAAGCGCGAAAAGCTGGGACGGCCTATCGCGCACGGTCGAATGGCTGCTCGCCGAGGAAGTCGAGCGCGGTGACCATATCGTCGCGCTGGGCGGCGGGGTGATCGGCGATCTTACCGGGTTTGCCGCCTCCATGCTCAAACGCGGCTGCGGCTTTATCCAGGTGCCCACCAGCTTGCTGGCGCAGGTCGATAGCTCGGTGGGCGGCAAGACGGCGATCAATGTGGCGGCGGGCAAGAACCTTGTCGGGGCCTTCTACCAGCCCGCTCTGGTGCTGGCCGACACCGATGTGCTGGCAACGCTCGCTCCGCGCGAACTGCGCTGCGGCTATGCCGAAGTCATCAAATACGGCATTCTCGGCGATGCCGCGTTCTTCGATTGGTGCGAGGCGCATGGCCGCGATGTGCTGGCGCTGGAGCCGGACGCCATCACTCGCGCGGTGACTACCAGCGTGGAGGCCAAAGCGCGCATTGTTGCCGAGGACGAACGCGAGACGAGCGGCGCGCGGGCCCTTCTCAATCTCGGCCACACATTCGGGCACGCGCTCGAAGCCGAGACCGGCTATTCCGACCGCCTGCTTCATGGTGAAGCGGTAGCCACAGGGATGGTGCTCGCCGCGCGCTATTCGGCACGAAAGGGTTATCTTGCGCAGGCTGACGCAGAACGGATAGCCTCCGCGATTGCTGCTGCGGGATTGCCTGCGGAGCTATCCTCGCTTGGCCTCAAATGCGACGGCAAGGCGCTCACGGCCCATATGCTGCACGACAAGAAGATGGATGCAGGCACCCTGCCCTTCATCCTGCTGCGCGGGATCGGTGAAGCGTTTCTGGACCGCGCGGTTGATCTCGCGGATGTGGCAGCGTTTCTGGATGGAGAGCTGCGGGGAACTTAGGAGAATACCGATTGTCCTGAGCTTGTCGAAGGACTGCTTTTCTTCTGACCTTGCGCTAGCTTTCAAAATCAAAGTGCAGCCCTTCGACAAGCTCAGGGCAGTCGGAGGCGGAGAATAACTACTCTCCCCCCTCCTCCGCAAAAATCGCCACTTCGTTCAGCCCTTCGGAATTGGCGCGACCGCGATACATTCCGCTGGTGTTGAAGGAAAACGCTGCTTCGCCCTGCGGGGAGACGACGATCACCCCGCCGCTGCCGCCAAGTTCTGCGACTTCGGCCATCAGATTGTCCGCCGCCTCGCGCGGGCCCATGCCAGTGAGGCGCATCAGATTGCAGATCGAGCTCGCGACATTGGCGCGAATGAAATACTCGCCCGTGCCGGTGGCCGACACGGCGCAGGCGCGGTTATCGGCATAGGTGCCCGCGCCGATAATCGGCGCATCGCCGATCCTGTCCCACCTTTTGCCGGTCATCCCGCCGGTCGAGGTACCAGCGGCAAGATTGCCGTGCCGGTCCCGCGCCACCGCGCCGACCGTGCCGTACCGGTGCTCGTCATCGGCGAGCGATGCGGTGCTGTTGGCGCGATAGCGCTCAAGCGCTTCGACACGCGGCTGCGTGATGAACCATTCGGGTTCCATCCGTTCAAGTTCGGTGCGGTCGGCAAACTCCTCCGCACCCGCGCCGCTGAGGAAAACATGGCGGCCGTCGCGCATGACTTCTTGTGCCAGCAGGATCGGGTGACGCACGGTGGATGTGCCCGCCGTCGCGCCAGCAGCGCGGCTATCGCCGAGCATGATCGAGGCATCGTGCGAGATCCCGCCATCCCATGTCAGCACCGCGCCGCGCCCGGCATTGAACAGCGGATCGTCTTCCAGAATCGTGATGACCGCGACAATCGCGTCCTCCGCCGTTCCGCCTTCGGCAAGGATCGCCGCGCCCGCATCCAGCGCTGCCTGCAGGGAAGCGGTATATTCCGCCTCGCGCTCGGGCGTCATCGCCTCACGGCTTAGCGTCCCTGCCCCGCCATGAAGAGCAATCGCCCAATCGGTGTCGACCGGATCGTGATTATGCGCATGGGCGCTCGCGGGCGCACACAGCGCAAGCGCCAGCAAGGCGGAGCGGAAAAAGCGGTTCATCAGGCAGCCCTCTTGTTTTTCGTTGGCGCTGCTTGTGCGCCAGAACATGGGCTGAATTCAAGGGGCCGTTGGGCTGGCTTTGGACGATCCGCTTCGCAATCCTATTTCATCAGCACCAGTTCTTCCGCCATCGTCGGGTGGATGGCCATGGTGGCATCGAAATCGGCCTTGGTCAGCCCTGCCTTCACCGCAATCGCGGCCCCTTGCAGAATCTCGGGCGCTTCGGGCGCGATCATGTGGATGCCGACCACTTTGTCGTTCGCGGCGTCGACAATCATCTTGTACAGTCCGCGTTCGTTACGCCCTGCGACAACGTGCTTCATCGGGCGGAAGTCGGATTGGTAGACGCGGACCGCGCCCAGCTTGTTGCGCGCTTCGCCCTCGGTCATGCCGACAGAGGCGATGGGCGGGTGGCTGAACACGGCGCTGGGGATGCAGGAATGGTCCACCGCATAGGGCTCCCCCTTTCCGAACACGCTGTCGGCAAAGGCCTGGCCTTCGCGGATCGCCACGGGGGTTAGCTGCACCCGGTCGGTCACATCGCCCACGGCATAGATGTAATCAACGCTCGACCTGCTGAAGGCATCGACGATGATTTCGCCCTTCGCGCCCAGTTCGACCCCGACCGTCTCCAGCCCCAAACCTTCGGTATTGGGGACGCGTCCGGTGGCGATCATCACCTGGTCGAACACGCGCGGCTCGTGGCCGGTCAGTTTGACCAGCAAAGTGCCGTCCTCCTGCTTCTCGATCCATTCGAACGAGCAGTTGAAACAGAATTCGATGCCCTTGGTGAGCGAGATTTGCAGCAGCCGGTCGCGCAGCGCCGGATCATAGCCGCGCAAAATCACATCCGAGCGGTTGACGATTGTCACCTTACTGCCGAACTGGTTGAAGATGCCAGCGAATTCATTGGCGATATAGCCGCCACCTGCGATCAGAATGCGTTCCGGCACGGCGTCCAGATGGAACGCCTCGTTCGAGGTGATAACGTGCTCGCTGCCGGAAAATTCCGGCACGAAGGGCCGCGCGCCGGTGGCGACCAAAATGTATTTAGCGGTCACCACCTTGCCGCTTTCCAGCGTGATTTCATGGTCGCCGGTGATCGTCGCGCGTTCCTTGAAAATTGTGACCTGATGGTTTTCCAGCGTTTCGGTGTGGAGTCCTTCAAGGCGGGTCACATCAGACAGGACATGGTCGCGCAGCCGCACCCAGTCGAAAGTGCATTCGCCGATGTCCCAGCCAAATTGCCTGGCGTCCTCCAGATCCTCGGCAAAATGCGCGCCGTAGACGAGCATTTTCTTGGGCACACAGCCGCGGATAACGCAGGTTCCGCCCACGCGGAATTCCTCCGCCGCCGCCACCTTTGCGCCATGCGCCGCCGCCACCCGGCTCGCCCGCGTGCCGCCCGATCCGATGCCGATGGTAAAGAGGTCGAAATCGTAGCTGTCGGCCATGTCTGCTTCCTGTAACTGCAATGCTGCTGCGCGCTATGGACACTCGCCATCCGCGCCGCAACCGCCGAAAGTTACATTGGGCCGTGGGTTGGACTGGACTGGGCTGGCCCGATCAGCTTTGCAGATAGGATGCGTAATCGCGCAGCAATTGCCATGCAGACACATCGGCAATGGTAATCGCCTCCTCCTGCTTCAGCTTGGCGAGCGTCAGCAGCACCTTGCGCACCGCAACTTGCTGCGTTTCGGACGCGCCGGGCATGGCGATATAGACATCGGGATAATGCTCCATCGGCGCGTCGAAGAGCAGCGAGCAGTTCATTGCATCAAAGCCGAAGCCGAGGAAGAGCAGGCGCTTGCCGAACACCAGTTCGCCGAACAGCTTGCGCTTGAAGCCGCGTTCTTCGAGCCGTTCGGAGAGCGAATGGATCTGCTCGACGACCGCCGGCAAATTGTCGATTGTGCGCGCGCCCCAATCGGCGACCGGCTCCTTGCCCGACTGCCAGTCTAGCCGCCCCGGCGTTCCGTAGACGTGGATCAGCCGCAGCTTTTCCGCCACCAGCTCGCGCGCTTCGACGATGTTCATGCCGAAGGCCATGGAAAGGGCCCATGGCAGATAGGTTTCGATCGAGCGGTCGTAATCGAAGCTGATGATCGAGAGATTGTCGAGGCAGCGGTCTGCCTTTGCCCGCGGCACCCCGCTGACAATCGCCTGCGCCAGTTGGAAGAGCCAGTTTTCGCTGCCGCGCACCGGCAGATCGCCCGGATCGCGCGGTTCGGCAGCGAGCGGCGATTCTGCCTCCGCAGCCAATGTGAAATGAGTGATGGCGAGTTTGCCGACTGCCAGCACCATCGGATTGTCGCCGAATTGCTCCAGCACTGCGTCAATCGACCCGCCAAGCCGCGCTGCAGAGCGGATCTGCTGGCCCGCCTTGAACAGGTGCGATTTGTTGACCCGCGCCGCTTCGGCAATTGCTTCCAGATGCGCGGCCATGGCGGCGATATCATCGCTCACTACCTCGGTGCCGAGGCGCGCGAATTCGAGCCCTCCGGCAATCCGCGTCAATAGCGCCGCACTATCGGGGAATTGCAGTTCCGCAGATGCGCCCGCGCCGACAACCAGAGTGGTTTTAGTGCGTATCATCGCAGCGTGGCGTCCCCGTCAGTTTTCATGACGGGAACGCTACACGGCTTATGCTTAAGATTTGTCTATCGCAGCAGGATTAGCCCTACCCCTAATTAGCCTTGTCGCTGGCCACCGCTGCGCTGCGGGCGATTACCGCCACCGCCGCCGCCACGACGGCGATTGCCGCCGGGCCTGCCTTCGGCGCTACCATGCGGGCGGGCGCCACCGGTCCGGTTTGGCTTGCCCTTGCGTGCCTGATGCTTGTCCTTGGGCTTGTCCTTGCGCTCTTCCGAACGCTGGGCAGAGACACCGCGCGGCATTGGCTGCACGCGCTTCATCTTGGTGGGCGCCGCCCGCTTGGTCGGGCCGACCCCTTCGACCACCGCACGGAAATTCTCCGGCAGGGCGAGCCGTTCGAACTCGGCATCGGTCATCTTCTGGATGTCCTTCAGATAGGCGCGTTCGTCCTCGGCGCAGAAGGCAATCGCGATCCCGTCCGCTCCGGCGCGCGCGGTGCGGCCGATGCGGTGCACATATTGCTCGGGCACGTTGGGCAGCTCGAAATTGATGACGTGGGAAACGCCCGGAATATCGATCCCGCGCGCCGCAACATCGGTGGCGATCAGGATCGGGGTTTTCGCCCGCTTGAACTCGTCGAGCGCACGCTGGCGCTGCGGCTGGCTCTTGTTGCCATGGATGGCGTTGGCCGGAATGCCGATTTGCGAAAGCTTCTTCACCACCCGGTCAGCGCCGTGTTTGGTGCGGGTGAAGATGAGCACGCGTTCGAACTTGCCCGGAACCTGATGGCGTTCGGACAGAATCATTTCCAGCAAGGCCTGCTTCTCATCGCCCTGCACCATGAACAGATACTGGTCGATCCGCTCAGCTGTGGTGGCGGCGGGCGTTACGCTCACCTGCACCGGATTGTTGCAATAGCCGGAGACCAGCTCCTTGATCGCCTTGGGCATAGTGGCGCTGAAGAACAGCGTCTGCCGGTCGGCCGGGGCCAGATCGCGGATTTTGCGCAGGGCATGGATAAAGCCGAGATCGAGCATCTGGTCAGCCTCGTCGAGCACGAGGATTTCGAGGCCCGACAGGTTGAACGCCTTCTGGTCGATCAGATCGAGCAAGCGCCCCGGTGTGGCGACCAGAATATCGGTGCCGCGATGCAGCTTGTTGCGATCCTTGCTGACGCTGGTGCCGCCGACGATGGAGTGGACTTTCAGGCCCGCAAGCGCGCCGTAATCCATCGCCGACTGGGCGATCTGCCCGGCCAGCTCGCGGGTCGGCGCAAGCACCAGCATACGGCAGGATTTGAACGGGATCTGGTTATCGGCCTTGCGCAGATTGTCGATGCTGGGGAGCATGAACGCGGCGGTTTTGCCGGTGCCGGTCTGCGCGATACCGAGCAGGTCGCGCCCTTCAAGGACGGCGGGAATGGCCTGCGCCTGGATGGGCGTGGGGGTTTCGTAGCCCTGCATATCGAGGGCCTGCATAACGGGCTGCGACAGTCCGAGGTCGGAAAATTTGATAGTCATGTGTAGTATTGAACTCGCAATAAATGCGGCGCGCACGCGGAACGGATTCCGGGCGCGGCGCGGGTGTCAAAACGACCCGCGTGAAAAGGGAAGTCTCTTGGAAAAGGACCGAAGGGCTGCCGGGGCTTTGTAGCTTTCTCACTACCGCCGCTTCACGCAGGCGCGCGCTTCGATGCTGGGCATATGGATGCTGCACTGCGGAAAGTCAAAGCAAATCGGTCGCCGCGAGGGCAATCCTTGTCGTATTTCAGACACAAGTGTCACCAATCAACAACAATGTAAGCGAACCTTCACATTTCCCACAGGCACAGGATTGACCCTACCCGCGCAATACGGATTCAGAAGCCTTCGCACAGGCGGCACCACCGAATGCCTGCCGCCATCCCGCCTCCGCTGCGCCCATCCGCGCGATCTTAAGGACATTCGGTATGACCAAGAGTTTTTCCCGTCTGCTTGCCACCTCCGCGCTGATCGGTGCGACCGCCACCGCCAACCCCGCTTTCGCGCAGGACGAAGGCGCGCAGGAAGAAACCGGCGTCGGCACGATCATCGTCACCGCGCAGCGCCGCAGCGAGGACATTCAGGACGTTCCCGTATCGGTGACCGCCGTGGACAGTGACACGCTCGCCGCGGTCAATGCCAGCGGGGCGGACATCCGCGCACTCTCGGGCCGCGCGCCCAGCCTGATCGTCGAGAGTTCGTTCGGCCGCACCTTCCCGCGCTTCTATATTCGCGGCCTCGGCAACACCGATTTCGACTTCAACGCCTCGCAGCCCGTCAGCCTTGTGTATGATGATGTCGTTCTCGAAAACCCGATCCTCAAGGGCTTCCCGGTGTTCGATATGCAGCAGGTCGAAGTCCTGCGCGGCCCGCAGGGCACGCTGTTCGGGCGCAACACGCCCGCAGGGATCGTCAAATTCGATACGGTGGAACCGAGCAGCAACCTCGAAGGTTATGCGCAGGTCTCCTATGGCTCATTCAACAATGTGAATGCCGAAGCCGCCTTCAACGTGCCGGTGGGCGATGTTGGCGCGCTGCGCCTGTCGGGCCTTGTGCAGCGGCAGGATAACTGGGTGGACAATGTCCTGCCCTCCGGTACCACCGAAGATGCCTTTGGCGGCTACACCGATATCGCCTTCCGCGCGCAATTGCTACTTGAGCCGACCGACAACTTTGAAATCCTGCTGACCGGACAAATCCGCGATCTGGACGGCACCGCGCGGCTGTTCCGCGCCAACAATTTCACCCGCGGACAGGAAGGCCTCAACGCCAATTTTGACCGCGACACGGTTTCGGTCGACGGGCAGAATGCGCAAAGCGTCACCACGCAGAACCTCGCTGCCCGCGTGACGCTTGATCTGGGCGCGGTATCGGTGATTTCGGTGACCAGCTTCTGGCACGGCGAGTCCTCCTCCGTCGGCGATGTCGATGGCGGTTTTGGCGCGAACTTCCTGCCGCCGAACCTCACCGGCCCCGGGCAGATCCCCTTCACCGCCGAAACCCGCGACCTGATCCCCGGGCTCGACCAGTTCACGCAGGAACTGCGCATCGCCAGCAATGGCGACGGCCCGCTCAGCTATCAGGGCGGCATCTTCTTCTTCAGCGAAGATCTGAGCATCCGCAGCGACAACTTCTCCACGCTGGGCGATCCGCTGAACCAGCCCGGCGGCGTGAATATCGTCGTCAGCCAGTTCCAGCAGAGCGACGCCTTCGGCCTTTTCGGATCGTTCACTTACGATCTGACCGAGCAGCTGAGCATCAGCGCCGGTGCCCGCTACAATGATGACAGCCGCGAATTCGAAGTGGTGCGCAGCGCCGATTCGCAATTCCCTGTCTTCCTGCAAAACCCGCTCGGCACCGTCACCCGCGAAGTGAGCGATGATACGATCACTTGGGACGCGAGCATCACCTATGCCGCAACCGATGATGTAAACCTCTACGCCCGCGTCGCCCGTGGCTATCGCGCGCCGAGCATCCAGGGCCGCATCCTCTTCCCGCCCGCCACCGCCACGCCGCTGGAAGACGGTGTGACCGTCGCGGGTTCGGAAACGATCACGTCCTATGAAACCGGCATCAAGTCGACCTTCTGGGATAGCCGTGCGCGGGTGAACCTCACCGGCTACATTTACGATCTCAACGATGCGCAGCTGACCGCCGTGGGCGGCAATGTGAACGCGAACCGGCTGGTGAATGCGGACAATGTGCGCGGTTACGGCCTCGAACTTGACGCGCAGCTGGCGCCGGTGGACGGGCTGACCTTCACCGCAGGCCTCAGCTATAATCACACCGAGATTCAGGACGCCGGCCTCACCACCGCGGCGTGCGGCGGGGTGCGGGTGGACACATTCCCCGATGTCTCGCTCTGCACCATCACCGATCCGATTGTGACCCCGGCCGCGCCTTTTGCCGCCGCGATTGTCAGCATCGACGGCAACAGCCTGCCGCAGGCGCCCGAATGGATCGCCAACTGGACGGCCCGCTACGAATTCCCCGTGGGTGACGGCGATGTGTACCTGCTGACCGACTGGTATTACCGCAGCCGCATCAACTTCTTCCTGTATGAAAGCGTGGAATTCCAGGATGCGAGCCTGCTGGAAGGCGGCGCGCGGCTGGGTTGGGACAACGGCACGTTCGAAGTCGCTGCGTTCGTGCGTAACATCACCGATGATGAAAGCGCGGTGAGCGGGATCGACTTCAACAACCTCACCGCCATGGTCAATGAACCGCGCACTTACGGCGTGTTTGCGGCGGTGCGGTTCTAGGGAGCGCGCGCGTCATTGCGAGCCGCAGGCGCGGCAATCCAGTCCTGACGTTGGGACTGGATTGCGGCGTCGCCTGCGGCTCCTCGCAATGACGCAGGCTTAGCCGAACGGCTTGTTGAGCTGCACGATCTTCCAGTTGAGCACGGTGGCGAAGCTGACCCATGCGAGGTACGGCACGATCAGCCACGGCGCGAGACCGTCCCACCGGCCCAGCGTCAGCACCAGCGCCAGCACGCTCGCCCAAAGGAGCGGCACTTCGACCAGCGCCCAGTCGGGCCGGCGGAGCGTGAAGAAGATCGGCGACCAGACGAAGTTCGCCACGCCATTGATAACGTAGAGCGCGATCAGCCACTGCGTCTCCCCCGCCGCCACGGCTCCGTCCCAACTGCGATAGAACGCCCAAGCGGCAAGGCCGAAAATGGTCGTCCACGCTGGGCCGAACAGCCAGTCCGGCGGCTGCCAGCTGGGCTTGTTGAGCTTGTAATACCACTCGCCAATACTGGTAAGCAGCGCCCCGCCTGCAGCGAGAATGAGCGCCCATGTGATGGCGAAGATAAGGGGGAAGGTCATTGGGCGAGCATACACCTATTCCACGTCATTGCGAGGAGCCGTTGGGCGACTCGGCAATCCAGCTTCCACGCTATCCGCTTGCTGCAACGTCAGAAGTTGGATCGCCACGCCCTGCTGGCTCGCGACTACAGCCTCCTTTCGAAATAATTCGTCAGTCCACTGGAGGCTCAAACTCCCTGCTCATCTCGAGCGGGCCGATGATGAAATCAAAAGACTCAACCAGCAGAATCGTTGAGAGCTTTCCTTCAACGGTAAATGGGTCAGTCAGCACGCTGAACATTGAACCCCATACGTCTCCGCCACATCCGCTTACGGTTACGGCATCCCCCTTCAGCATATCGCTGCAAAGCCAAGGGCCGACCTGCCTCCAATACATCCCGCCAAGAGCGTCGTCACCGCGCCCATCGCCGACCATATTGAAGCCTTCAGTTGAAAGCAGACGACCGAGCACTTCGACGATAGCTTGCGGCTCTGAGTAAAGGTGTCCTCCTGCCGAACTGACTACTGACAAGGTCGCATCTTCCGCGAGATACTCCTTCGCTTGCACCCACTCGCCCCGACCAATCAACGCGAAGAAGCGACCCGAAAGCGTGGGAATTTCGAAATCGACCGGCGAGCAGGCAGAAACGCTCGCGCTCGCGGCAAGTGTTGATGCAACGGTGGCGCCAACAATCAATTCTCGTCTTGAAATACCCATACTCACCCCACCCCAGCAGCCTTCAACAACGCCTCCGTACTCGCGTCAAACCGCTCGCCGCCCTTTTCGATCTTCTTCGCGATTTCCTTGCCCAGTTCCACGCCGAACTGGTCGAAGGGGTTGATGCCGAGCATCACCCCGCTCGCAAACGTGCGGTGTTCGTGGAAGGCGATCAGTGCGCCGAAGGTCATCGCGTCGATATCGTCGCACAGGATCGTCGCGGAGGGGCGGTTGCCGGGGTAGTTGCGGTGCGGGTCGTCAGAGTGTTTGCCACTCATCAGTGCTGCACCTTGCGCAAAGCAGTTCATCAGCAGGATGTGGTGGTGCGCGGCATCCAGCATATCGCCCGGCTCGATGCTGGCAATAAAGTCGATCGGCACCAGATGTGTGCCCTGATGGAGCAGCTGGAACACCGCGTGCTGCGCGTCCGTCCCCACCCCGCCCCAGGTGATCGGCGCGGTCGGGCCGGTGGGCAGGCCATCGACGTTCACGCTCTTGCCGTTCGATTCCATTTCCAGCTGCTGGAGATAATCGGGCAACAGCCGCAGCCGCTCGTCATAGGCGAACACGGCGCGGGTCTGCGCGCCTTCCAGGCGGGAGTAGAACAGATCGGCAAAGGCGGCGCGCAGGGGCAAGTTAGCCCGCCCGTCGGTATCGCGGAAATGCTCGTCCACCTTCGCCGCGCCATCCAGCATCGCCTGAAAATCGGCATAGCCGAGCGCGACGGCAATCGGGAAGCCGATGCTCGACCACAGCGAATAGCGCCCGCCCACGCTCTCGGCAAAAGGCAGGATGCGCGTTTCATCGACGCCCCATTCCACCGCCTTCTCCGGCGCGGCGGTAAGTGCGATCACGCGGCCCGTGGGATCGTCCACCCCATTGTCGGCGAGCCATTTCAACGCGCTGGTCGCATTGGTCATCGTCTCTATGGTGGTGAAGGTTTTGGAGGCGACTGCCAGCATCGTCGTCGCCGGATCGCACGCCTTGAACGCGGCTTCCAAGGCCACCCCGTCGATATTGGAGACAACGTGCACGTCGACTTCCGCCCCGTCGCGGGTAAGCGCGTCCACCGCCAGCGCGGGGCCAAGCGCGCTGCCGCCAATGCCGACATGGATCAGATGCTTGACCTCGCCGAAAACCCCTCCGTGAATCGCCTCGACCATCAACTTCATGCGTTCGAGCAGCGCGGCGGCTTCCTCGACGCTGGATTCCTTGCCGACCCCGCGCAAGGCGGTGTGCTCTGCTGCGCGGCCTTCGGTGGGGTTCACCACCTCGCCTGTAAACATCTTGGCGCGCATTCCGGCGAAATCGCACGCTTCGGCCAGCGCTTCAAATTCGCTCAGCAGTGTGTCGGTCAAATGCGTTTTCGACCAGTCGAAGCGGATGCCCAAAGGTGCCTCGCCCCCGCGCAGTTCGAGCCTTGTGGAAAGCTTGTCCACCCGATCGGGATCGGCGGCAAACAGCTCTTCCAGCGTGGGATCGGGATGCAGGGCGAGCGCGTTCCACGCTTCGTCACGGGTCAGGGGCACGGGTGGAGAATCCTTTCCTACAATGGGCGCCTATCGCTACGCGCCTTGGCCATGATTGCAAACCGCGAAATAGCTATGCGGGAACGCTCCCAAAGCGCTGCCCGCGTGCAGGCCGCAGTTTTTGCTCCAGGACTGTGTAACAGGTGTAACAGGTTCGTTGGATTTGCCCCCGGAAGTGGCGGGAATCGGCGGGCGCGCCGATGCAAATGCTTGACCTTCGCCGCGCTCCGCAACAAGGGTTACGCCCATGTCTGAAGAGCATATCCGAGAGATCGAAGAGCCCGCTGGCGCAGCGCCGGCCAAAGCCGCCAAGCCGGAAGCGAAGGAAGACGACTGGAAGAGCTTCGGCTGGTTCCTCGTCAAGCTGGTGATCGTGGTGCTGATCTTCCGCACCTTCGCCTTCACCAGCTTCAACATCCCCTCGCAAAGCATGATGCCGCGCCTGCTGGTGGGTGACCATCTGTTCGCGCAGAAGTGGAGCTACGGCTATTCGCGCGCCGCGCTGCCGCTCGATCCCGAGGCGGGCGACTGGCACCTGTTCCAGACGCTGCCCGAACGCGGCGATGTGGTGATCTTCAAGCACCCTATTGACCGCAGCGACTACATCAAGCGCGTAATCGGCCTGCCGGGCGACACGGTGCAAATGGTCGAAGGCGTGCTGCATATCAACGATGTGCCGGTGGAGATGGAACAGGTCGAAGACTTCGTCATTCCACTGGCCACCGGCGATGATTGCCGCGGAACCCGCATCTCGACCGAAGACGGCCCTGTTTGCAGCAATCCGCAGTATCGCGAGACGCTCCCCAACGGTGTCACCTACAACATCCTCGATCTGGGTGTGACCCCGCAGGACAATACCGCGCCGTTCATCGTGGGCGAAGGCCAGCTGTTCCTGATGGGCGACAACCGCGACAACTCGCTCGACAGCCGCTTCCCTGCCGAAGCGCAGCGCGGGATCGGCTTGGTGCCGGTCGAGAACCTCGTCGGCGAAGCAAGCTTCATGTACTGGTCGTGGGGCGGCGGTGTGCGTTGGAGCCGGATGTTCAAAGGCATATGAGCGGGCTCGATCCAGCCACGCGGGGCTGGCTTGAAGCCCACGGCTTTGCCGTTGGTAACGAGGCGCTGTGGGCCGAGGCACTCACCCATGGCAGCACCGGTGCCAAGCGCGATTACCAGCGGCTGGAGTTTCTGGGCGACCGCGTGCTCGGCCTCACCATCGCGCACTGGCTCTACGCCGATAGCGCGAGCGACGAAGGCCGCATGGCGCAGCGGCTGAACGCGCTGGTGGCCAAAGGCGCCTGTGCGGATCGCGCGCGCGAGCTTGGCGTCGCGCAGCACCTGCTGATGGGCAAGCAGGCCCGCGAAGACGGCGCACAGGACAGCGACAATGTGCTGGGCGACATCATGGAATCGCTGCTCGGCGCGAGTTTCATCGAAAGCGGCTTCGACGCGACCGAAGCGCTGATCTGCCGCTTTTGGGGCGAGGCGGTCGATGGCAAAACCGGCCAGTCCAAACATCCCAAATCCGCCTTGCAGGAATGGGCCGCCGGCAACCAGCGCCGCCCGCCCGAATACGAAGTGACCAGCATTGACGGCCCTGACCACGCCCGCCGCTTCACCGTGCGCGTGCGCGTCCACAAGGTCGGCGAGGTAGAGGCGATGGCCAGCGGCAAACGCGATGCGGAAACCGAGGCGGCGCGACTGTTTATGGAGAAATTCGGGTGACCACTTCTGAGACCAAATGCGGCCTCATCGCCGTGATCGGCGCGCCCAATGCGGGCAAATCCACGCTGGTGAACCAGTTGGTCGGCCAGAAGGTCGCGATCACCTCCGCCAAGGCGCAGACGACCCGCGCGCGCCTGCTCGGCATTGCGCTGCACGATGCAACGCAGATCCTGCTGGTCGATACACCCGGCATTTTCGAGCCGAAGCGCCGCCTCGACCGCGCAATGGTCAGCGCCGCGTGGGAAGGCACAACGGCGGCGGACGCGGTGCTGCTGGTGGTCGATCCGGTGAAGCAACGGCGGCACGAACTGATGCCGTTGCTGGAAGGGCTGAAGGATCGCACGGAGCGCAAGATCCTCGTCCTTAACAAGGTCGATGTGAGCAAGAAGGAACCGCTGCTCGAACTGGCGCAGGAGTTGACCGCGCTGGCCGATTTCTCGGAAGTCTACTTCGTTTCCGCTTTGACGGGCGACGGGGTGCCGGAACTGAAGGATCACCTCGCCGCGCTGATGCCCGAAGGCCCGTGGCACTATCCCGAAGATCAGGTGTCCGATGCGTCGGAACGCCTGCTCGCCGCCGAAGTGACCCGCGAACAGCTCTACCGGCAACTCCACGAGGAGCTACCCTACGATGCCGCCGTGCGCCCCGAAAGCTACGAACAGCGGCCCGATGGCTCGGTCGAAATCCGCCAACAAATCGTGATTGCGCGCGACAGCCAGAAGCCGATCGTGCTCGGCAAACAGGGTCGACGGATCAAGGAAATCGGCGAGGCGGCGCGCAACGAACTCGCGGGAATCCTGGGCGTCAAAGTCCACCTGTTCCTCCACGTCAAAGTGGACGAACGCTGGGCCGAAAGCCGCGAGATTTATGAAGAAATCGGGCTGGATTGGGTGCGTTAGAGCGCGCGCCTCAACCCGCCATCACCTTCACCAGTTTCGCCTTCAACGCCTCTTCGGTGAAGGGCTTGACGATGTAGTCGTCCGCACCCGCGCCGATGCCGGTGTGGATGTCCTTCGCCTCGCCCTTGGAGGTGCAGAACACCACGGTCGGGCGCTTCGTTGTCGGCAAGGCCCGCAAGGCGCGGACGAATTCGGGGCCGCTCATCACCGGCATTTGCCAGTCGGTCACCACCAGATCGGGCATCGCCTTCTCGCAGCGGAGCAGTGCCTCGCGGCCATCCTCAGCCTCGATCACGATATAGCCCAGTTCGGCCGCGATCTTGCCCGCCAGCTTGCGCACCACGCGGCTGTCATCAACCACGAGGCAGGTCTTGCCCTGCCTGCCCGCAGGCACAGCGCCGCGTGCCGCCATCGCCTGCTGCACAATCGCATCGGTCGCATCGACATCGGCGAGCACCTCCACCACCTGTTCGAGATCGCCTTCCTGATCGGGCGCGAGTTCGGTCAGTTCGAGCGGTTCCTCCTCGGCGACAAAGTCTTCCGGATCGGCCACGCCGGGAGCCTTACGCGCATCGGCAAGCCGTTCGGCCAGCGTGCGCTTGTCCTTCAGCAGGCCCTCGCCCGCGCGCATCCCGGTTTGGCGCTTGATCAGATGTTGCATCGTGTGATCCCTCTGACCATCAATAGCCGCTGGATGCCGCCATCAGCGGCGCCGTCGCCACTGCCGCGCGGACATGGATATAGGGCACCCAGACGTCGCCAAACGCAGCCTTCTGGTACCAGACATCGAGTACGTCGTAGGTCTCCCACAAACCGCTCTTGTCCTGCAACCGCAGCCCCTCGCCAATGCGCGGCACCGAGGCAAAGCGCAGCCGCTGCTGCGTCTGGTCGGTTTCGTTCTGGATTTCGATCTCGATCACACGGCACGCCCCTGATGTCGGGGTCACGGCCTAATGATGATTGGTTGACGAATTGCGAACGGCCTTGCGTGTGCCCTATTTCGCGGCTTCCTTCTTCTTGGCGGGTGCCTTCTTCTTGGCAGCAGCTTTCTTCGCCGGAGCCTTTTTCCGTCCGCCCTTCTTCGCAGGCGCTTTCGCGGCCTTTTCGGCAATCAGCACCAGCGCCTCTTCCAGTGTCAGCGCGTCCTTGTCCTTATCCTTGGGCAGCGTCGCGTTGACGGTTCCGTCGGTCACATAGGCGCCGTAGCGGCCATCCATCAGCTTGATGTCATTGCCTGCTTCGGTCTGGCCGAGAACCTTCAACGGCTCGCGGCTGCTTGCCCCTCGCCCCCCGCGATTGGCGGCTTCGGCGAGCAGAGTGACAGCGGCATTCATCCCGGTTTCGAACACATCGCGGGTGCTGGAGAGCTTGGCATATTTGCCATCGTGCCGCAGATACGGCCCGTAACGCCCGATCGCCGCTTCGATTTCCAAGCCCGTTTCGGGATGCGCGCCGATGATGCGCGGAAGGTCGAGCAGCTTCACCGCCCATTCGAGGCCGAAATCGTCCAGATCCTTGGGGATGGAGGCGCGCTTGGCTTCCTTGCCCTCGCCCATTTCCACATAGGGCCCGAACCGGCCCGATTTGCGCGAGATCGCCTGGCCCGTCTCGGGATGCTCTCCAATCACGCCATCGTCCGAACCGTCTTCCCCGCCGGGCTGGCCGAATTTGCGGCGGAAGGTGCATTCGGGATAGTTGACGCAGGCGACAAACGCGCCGAACCGCCCGCCGCGCAGATGCAGTTCACCGCCATTGCGGCCTTGTTCGGCGCAGAGCGGGCACCAGCGCGGATCGTGGCCATCCTCGCGCGGTGGGAAGAGGAAGTCAGCGAGGAATTCGTCGAGCACTTCGGTCACTTCCGAAGGCTTCTGCTCCATCACCTCGTCGCTTTTGGGTTTGAAGTCCTTCCAGAAACTTTCGAGCAATGCCTTGTATTCCGCGCGCCCGCCAGAAACCTCGTCCAGCTCGTCTTCGAGGCTGGCGGTGAAATCATAGGCGACATAGGTGGGGAAGAATCGCTCGAGAAACGCTGTGAGGAGCCGCCCCGAATCCTCTGCAAAAAAGCGGTTTTTCTCCATCCGCACATAGTCCCGGTCGCGCAGTGTCTGGATGGTGGAGGCATAGGTGGAAGGCCGCCCGATGCCGAGTTCCTCCAACCGCTTCACCAGCGATGCTTCGGAGAAGCGCGGTGGCGGCTGGGTGAAGTGCTGGGTCGCCTCCACAGCCTTCTTCGCAGGCGCATCGCCCTTGCGCATCACGGGGAGGAGATTGTCGTCATCCTCGTCCGATTTTTCGTCGAAACTCTCGGAGTAAACCGCCAGAAATCCGGGGAATTTCACCACCTGGCCAGTCGCGCGCAGTTCGTGTTGACCGGTCGGATCGCGCAGTGTGACCGTGGTGCGCTCCAATTGCGCGGTCGCCATCTGGCTGGCCATGGCGCGCTTAAAAATCAGGTCATAGAGCTTCGCCTCATCCCCCGATCCGGCGCGATCCTTGCGGAAATCGGTCGGGCGAATGGCTTCGTGCGCTTCCTGTGCGTTCTTCGCCTTGGTCTGGTAAAAGCGCGGCTTTTCCGGGCGATAGTCTTCGGAGAACCGTTCCGCGATAGCATCGCGCGCAGCGAGAATGGCGCTCATATCCATCTGCACGCCGTCGGTCCGCATATAGGTGATCGCGCCCGCTTCATACAGCGATTGCGCACAGCGCATCGTGTGGCTGGCGGAGAATCCGAGTTTGCGCGCGGCCTCTTGCTGCAGGGTCGAGGTTGTAAAGGGCGGTGCGGGATTGCGCTTCAGCGGCTTGGTCTCGACCTCTTCGACGGTGAAGCGCCCTTGCTCCACCGCAGCCTTGGCTGCATCGGCACTGCCCTTGTCGCCTAGCGAGAGCTTCTCCAGTCTCTTCCCATCGAACCGCACAAGCCTCGCATCAAATTCGGTGCCGTCATGCGCCATCTTCGCCACGACCGACCAATATTCTTCGGCCCGGAACAGCTCGATCTCGCGCTCCCGCTCGCAGATCAGCCGCAACGCGACCGATTGCACCCGGCCCGCCGACTTGGCCCCCGGCAGCTTGCGCCACAGCACGGGGGAGAGCGTGAAGCCAAACAGGTAATCGAGCGCGCGGCGGCCGAGATAGGCGTCGATCAGATCCTGATCGAGCTGGCGCGGCTTTTTCATCGCCTCGGTCACCGCCGCTTTGGTGATGGCGTTGAACGTCACGCGCTCCACCTCGGCAGGCAAGGCCTTGCGCTTCTTGAGCAAGTCCATCACGTGCCAGCTGATCGCCTCCCCTTCGCGGTCAGGGTCGGTGGCGAGGATCAGACGGTCAGCTTTTTTCGCGGCATCCGAAATCGCCTTGACCTGCGCCTTGTTGCGGGCGTCGGCATAGACTTCCCAGTCCATCGCGAAATCCTCGTCCGGGCGCACGCTGCCATCCTTGGGCGGCAGATCGCGGACGTGGCCGTAGGATGCGAGGACCTTGTAGTCCTTGCCCAGATACTTCTCGATGGTTTTCGCCTTCGCGGGCGATTCGACGATGACTAATTGCATGATGGTGTGGACCGGCCCTTACACGTGTACGTACGCGCGAGGGTTGGGACGCGCGGCGGATTCGTCAAGCGGGTTTAGTCAAACACCTGTGACAACGTCTCGCTTCGCCCATGCAACCGGTCGTACAAGAAAACGCCCATAGCGATTGTCAGAACCGTACCGATATTGCTGACAAGGTTCTCAAAGAAAATCGAGACCAAACCAAATCCGGTTATGTTCAACACCAATCCAAGCACGACAATGATCGCCACACCAGTGAGATAAGCCAATACAACAGGCGTCGTATTGCCGCTCACCATGTCCCAGCTGTCTCCCATTGACTCGATCGTGCCCCGCTTGTTGGCGATCAAGAATGCAGGCGCAGCCGCCCAACGAGCACCGAAAATGAGACCCGGGATGACCAGCAGCATGAACCCGAGCCCGGTTCCGATGCCGATCAGAATAGCCTGCGCAACATAGCGGAAAAAACGCCGCTCGCTGTCGGGCGGGTAATAGCCGGCACGCCGCAGAAGCAACTCCCACAACAGATAGCTGGCGACAATTGCGACGATCAGGAGCGCGATACCGGCAATACCGGCGCTTATCCCGAATGCCGTCAGAACGAAGGAAGGTATTTCGAAACCCGCGATGTCGCCATCGCCCAGAAAGAAAAAGCCGCCCTGCAGCGCCGTTCCCAGAACTGTTAGCGTCAACACGAAGACGACGAGCATCTGCATATTTTCCTGAACCTTGGCGATTGTCCCTTCGACAACCTCCCGCACTGTCAGTTCGTTTTCCATCTTCATCCCCTGTTTCACTTACGTAGTGAGGCTTACCTTGCCACCTGCGTGCCTTTCAAGTCGTCCCGCAATCTCCAGTTCCAGCAGCGCCATCTGCACCGCACCCGCGCTTGCGCCTGACTGGCGGATCAACTCATCGACCGACACGGGCGCGAGGGTCAGCATATCGGCGATGGCGCGGGTTTCGGCCTCGCTAGGTTCTTCCAGCGGCGCGAAATCGGCCGGAGTCACCGGATCGCGGAAGCTGGAGCGCGGCACGCCGTCGAAGCCGGTCAGCAGTTCGATCACATCCTCCGGCTCTTGCACCAGCACCGCGCCTTCGCGGATCAGGTGGTTGCAGCCGTGGCTGCGCGCTTCCAGCGGGCTGCCGGGGATCGCCATCACCTCGCGCCCCGCCTCTGCCGCCAAACGCGCTGTGATGAGTGAGCCCGACTTCACCGCCGCCTCCACCACCACCGTGCCGATGGCGAGTCCTGCAATGATGCGGTTGCGCTTCGGGAAATGTTGCCCGCGTGGTTCGGTACCTGGAGGCTCCTCGGCGATCAGCAGGCCTTCGCTGGCGATCTGCTCCTGCAATTTGGCGTGTTGCGGCGGGTAGGCAATGTCGATCCCGCTGGCGATGACGCCGATGGTCGAAGGCATTGCGCCCTCATGGCTCGCCCCGTCGATCCCCCTCGCCAGACCGGAGACGACGACAAACCCCGCTTCCGACAACTTGCGGGCAAAGTCGCGCGACAGCTTGACCGCCGCTGCCGAGGCATTGCGCGCGCCGACCATGGCGACGCAAGGCTGGCTCGCCAGTTCGATCCGACCGCGCATGGTGATGATCGGCGGCGCGTTTTCCATCTCGGCCAACAGCGCGGGATAGTCGGGCATATCGTGGAACAGATAGCGCGCACCCGCCTTGCGCGCCTCGGCAATCTCGCGCTCGATCCGGTCGCGAGCGGCGGGGGTGTAATTGCGCTTCGCCCCGCGCGCGGCGAGGTCGGGCAGAGCCTCCAGCGCCTCCGCCGCTGTGCCGAAGCGCGACAGCAACTGCGAATAACTTACCGGCCCGATATTGGCCGAGCGCAGCAGGCGAATGCGCGCAAACGCCTCGTCCTGGCTGAGCTTGGGCGCGTCGGTCACTTCTTGCTGCCGACCTTGGGCTCCTCGCCCTTCAATAGCCGCGCGATATTGGCGCGGTGGAGCCAGATGATAAGCAGCGCGATCACTGCCAGCACCGGCACGAAAGGTTCAAACCCCAGCACCACGGCGGCAATTGCCGCCGCCACGACCGCGCTCATCCCCGCCACCGAACTGATGCGTCCGATAGCCAGCACGGCGATCCACACCACCGCATAGGCGAGCCCGATTGGCCACGCGAGGCCGAACGCCACGCCCGCATTGGTCGCCACGCCCTTCCCACCTTTGAAGCCGAGCCAGACGGGGAAGCAATGCCCCAGTACCGCGCCAAGCGCGGCCCATGGCACCGGCCCCCAAGCGGCATTCGGCATCACCGAAGCGACGCCGTACCACTGCGTCACCAGCAGCACCGGCACCAGCCCCTTGGCCAGATCGAGCAGCAGAGTGGCCACCGCCAGTCCCTTGCTGCCGGTGCGCAGCACATTGGTTGCGCCGATATTGCCCGATCCGGTCTTGCGGATATCGCCCTTGCCCGTCGCCAGCGCCAGAATCAGGCCAAAGGGTATCGAGCCGCACAGATATCCGATTGCGAAACCGATGATATTTTCCACGATCAACCCTTGTGCCACCTGCAAGTGCTTGCTGAATCCCCGCGCTTGCTCCTAAAGCGCGTTAAACCGCAAATGCTCGCCTTCGACAAGCGAAGGGTGGCGCGAAAGAAACGGATTTGGACGCGAAATCTCCCATCTTGCTGTTCGATAGCGGCCTTGGCGGCTTGACCGTGCTGCGGGCGCTGCGCGCGGCTTTGCCCGATGCGCCGGTGATCTACGCCGCCGACACCGCCGGCCTGCCCTATGGCGAAAAAACCGAGGCGGAAATTGCCGCGCGGGTGGCCGGGCTGCTCGGGAGGATGAGCGAGCGGTATGCGCCGCGCCTCATCTGCATTGCCTGCAACACCGCCAGCACGATTGCGCTCGGCATGGTGCGCGATGTGCTGAACGTGCCGATTGTGGGCACTGTGCCAGCGATCAAGCCTGCGGCGGCGCTCACCAAATCGGGTACGATCGGCCTGCTCGGCACTGCGGCAACGATCCGGCAACGCTATGTCGACGATCTGGAAGCGCAATTCGCCTCCGACAAGCGGCTGATCCGTTACGCCGCCCCCGGTCTGGTCGGCGCGGCTGAAGCAAAGCTGCGCGGCGGCACGCCCGATCCCGCGATCATCGCCAGCGCCGTGGCCGGTTTGCGCGAACAGGCGGGCGGAGATGCCATCGACACAGTGGTGCTCGCCTGCACGCATTTCCCGCTGCTGGAGGACGAATTGCGCGCGGCAATGGGCGGCGCGGTGACCTTTATTGACGGCGCGGATGGCATTGCCCGGCGCATAGTTTCGCTCACGCAGAACGAGGCGTTCGATCATTCGGCGGGCAGCTTCGCGGTCACCACCGCCACCCCCGATTCCGCGATTTACGCCGCATTCGCGCCCTTCGGCATCACCCGTGTGGAGCAATTCTGATACGGATTTTCGGGCAGGTCAGGCGCGCTTTTGCCTGCGCCGAGAAGTAGTTGCGAACGCCTCGCAAACTTCGTGCTTCAATCTGCGGCAAACCTTCCCTAAATCGCCACAATTCTGAAACCCGCTTCCGGGGTGCGTGCCGTGAATTACGATCAGGTTTTCGACCAGGCCATTGACCGCCTTCATACCGAAGGCCGCTACCGCGTGTTTATCGACATTCTGCGCAACAAGGGCGCGTTTCCCAATGCGCGCTGCTTTGCCGGGCATAACGGGCCGAAGCCGATCACCGTTTGGTGTTCCAACGATTACCTCGCCATGGGCCAGCATCCCAAAGTGATCGCCGCGATGGAAGAGGCGCTGCACGATGTTGGCGCGGGCTCGGGCGGCACGCGCAATATCGGCGGCAACACCCATTACCATGTGGAGCTGGAGAACGAGCTGGCGCAGCTGCACGGCAAGGAAGCCGCGCTGCTGTTCACCAGCGGCTATGTCTCGAATGACGCGACGCTTTCGACGCTGGCCAAGCTGCTGCCCGGCTGCGTCATTTTCTCTGACGAACTGAACCACGCCAGCATGATCGCGGGCATCCGCAATTCAGGCTGCGAGAAGAGGGTTTTCCGGCATAACGACTTGCAGCATCTCGAAGAGTTGCTGGCGGCCGAAGATGCGAACACGCCGAAAGTCATCGCCTTCGAAAGCGTCTACTCGATGGACGGCGATGTCGCGCCAATCCACGCGATTTGCGATCTGGCGGAGAAATACAACGCCCTCACCTATATCGACGAAGTCCACGCGGTCGGGATGTATGGAGAGCATGGCGGCGGCATTTCGGAGCGGGACGAGGCGGCGCACCGGATCGACCTCATCGAGGGCACGCTGGGCAAGGCCTTCGGCGTGATGGGCGGCTATGTCGCGTCGAGCCAGAAGATCATCGACTGCATCCGTTCCTACGCCCCCGGTTTTATCTTCACGACATCTCTCAGCCCTGCGCTGGTGGCAGGTGTTTTGGCGTCAGTGCGGCATCTGAAGGCAAGCAGTGTGGAACGCGATGCGCAGCAGGCCAATGCCGCGACACTCAAGCGCCTGTTCCGCGAGGCTGGCCTGCCGGTGATGGACAGCACCACGCACATCGTCCCGCTGATGGTGGGTGATCCGGTGCGCGCCAAGCAGATCAGCGACATCCTGCTCGCCGAATACGGTGTGTATGTGCAGCCGATCAACTTCCCCACCGTTCCGCGCGGCACCGAACGCCTGCGCTTCACGCCCGGCCCGATGCATTCCGAAGCGATGATGGCCGAATTGACCGGCGCGCTAATCGAGATTTGGGATAGGCTCGCGCTAGAATTGCGCAAAGCCGCGTAATAGTGACTTCCTTGGTCGCTTCCCCTGCTAGGCACGCCACAGTATTTGTCACGCTTGCCTTTCTATTGCTCTTCATAATCGATATTTTCGTTTGGCAATCGCATCCGTTTGGGATTTTGGGAGGTAAAGCAGCGGGATCAGCGCTTGATCCTTTTTTGCTACTTTCCGCATTGCTTATCGGTGGATTGTTGGGATCCGATTGGAGATCTCTGGTCGCTGCGGGATTTGCTGCGGCTGGATTAGAATGGCTTACAGTTATGAGGGGTACACGCGAGTTTTTCGGTCGTGAGAATGATTTTCAGCTCGAAAGTGTTTTGGCCAAGCTCCTCGCCATCTGCTTCATCATTAGTCTTGTTGCAATGTTGAAGTACGTCGCAAGAATGAACGCTAAACCGGAACCTGAACAAACGCGTGAAGAGCAATAGGGTCTTCGTAGTCGTTTAACCTCATTCGATATGACTGCCACTGCTCCCAAAAGCGTAGCAGCGCTCCATCCAGTATCACCAAGATGTTAGCCGCTTGGTAACCACATATCTGGCATAGCCTTGCTGTTCCGCCCCGCCTTTCCGGCGCGGCGCACAATGTGGGTACGTAATGGCAGTTGGTGGACTTCTTAGGGGTTTTGGCGGCGGGTCGGTTTCCGCTCGTCCCGCATCGCGCGTGATCTCGGCCGATGATACGGCGGCGCGGATCAAAGTCCTCGATGATTACGAGCGCACCGGCATCGCCTGGATCTGGGCAACCGACGCCGAAGATCGCCTGATCTACCTCTCCCCCAGCGCGGACGAGCATCTGGAAGAAGGCCTTGCCAGCCTGCTCGACAAGCCGCTGACCGAGCTGTTCGAAATCGATCCCGACAATTCTGACCGTTCGGACCGCCCGCTGCAATTCCAGCTCAAGTCGCGCAAGAAGATCACCGACCTGCCGGTGCGCCCCATCCGGCAGCCGGGTGCGCCGACGCCCAAGGAAAGCTGGTGGGCCCTGTCTGGCCATCCGCTGTTCGATGCGGAGGGCAAGTTCCAAGGTTATCGCGGCAGCACCAAGGATATCACGCAAGCCTACGAACGGGCGCGCGAGGATTCGCGGCTGGCCGAATATGATTCGCTCACCGGCCTTGCCAATCGCCACCGGATGAACCGCAAGCTGGAAAGCACGCTCGCCGCCTACAAGCGCGAGAAGCGATCCTGCGCCCTGCTGATGCTCGATCTCGACAAGTTCAAGCAGGTGAACGACACGATGGGCCACCAAGCCGGTGACGATCTGCTGCGGCAGGTTGCCGAGCGCCTGATGGCGGTCGTTCCAAGTGGATGCGAAGTCGGGCGGCTGGGCGGCGACGAGTTCCAGATTGTTATGCCCGACGAGGATGATCGCGGCAAATTGGGCGATCTGGCTGAAAAGATCATCCAGATGCTCACCTCGCCCTATCAGCTGGACGGCAAGCGGGCGATCATCGGGGCGTCGGTGGGCATTTCCATCGCCCCCTATGACGGGCTGGAAGCCGAGGAAATCATCCACGGCGCCGACTTGGCGCTTTACGCCGCCAAGAACAGCGGGCGCGGCACCTATCGTTTCTACTCAGCCGACCTCAAAGACGTAGAGCAGGAACGGCAGGAGCTGCTGGATGATCTGCGCGAGGCGCTGGCGACCGAGCAGCTGGCGCTCCATTACCAGCCCGTCGTGCGCACCAGCGACAACGCCGTGGTCGGATTCGAAGCGCTGATGCGCTGGGAGCATCCCGAACGCGGCAATGTCAGCCCCGGGGTCTTCATTCCGGCGGCGGAGGAGAGCGATCTCATTAACCAGCTCGGCCAATGGGCGCTGCGCCGCGCCTGTGAGGATGCGCTGCAATGGCCGGAGAATGTGCGGATCGCGGTCAATGTCTCGGCGCGGCAATTCACCAACAAGGGCTTCCCAGCGGTGGTGACGCAGGCGCTCGCCGAAACGGGTCTTGCGCCCGACCGGCTGGAGCTGGAGCTGACCGAGACGGTCTTCATGGGCGACAGCGAGGCCACCGACCAGACCTTCAAGACGCTGAAGGCGCTGGGCGTCCGCTTGGCGCTCGACGATTTCGGCACCGGCTATTCCTCGCTCAGCTACCTGCGCAACGCGCCGTTCGACAAGCTGAAAGTCGACAAGAGCTTTGTCGACAGCTGCACCCAGAAGAACGAGAACAGCGCGAAGATCATCACCGCGATTATCGGTCTGTCCGAAGCGCTGGGCATGGATGTCACGGTGGAAGGCGTCGAGGCTTTCGACCAATTCAAGCTGGTGACGGCAAAGGGCGCGAAATATATCCAGGGGTGGATTTACTCCAAGGCCCGCCCGCAAAGCGACATCCTCGAAATCATCGCCAATGGCGGCTACAAGATCGAACCGAGCGGCCCGGAAACCTACCGGCCCGAACGCCGCTCCGTCTTCCGCCGCATTGGTGTGATCCATGAGGACAACCGCTACAACGCCGTGATGCGCGATCTTTCGCAAACCGGCTCGCGGATCGAAGGACTGGTCGGCGTGCCGGTGGGTACCGGGCTGGTGCTCGATCTTGGCGGCGGGCAATTGGCGGTGTGCACCGTGCGCCGTTCGCAGGATGCCATCATCGGGGTAGAGTTTGAAACGCCGTTGGTCAGCGACGGCGCAGGAGGCCTTGTCACACGGCACCGCGTGTCGCCCTATGCGCTGGCCGCCGCAGGGATGCCGCTTGCCGCGCTGCCGCCGGGCAATTACCCGTCACAGATGATGGGAGACGGCCCGAAATCCGCGCCGCAATTCCTCGAAGTGCAGGTGGCGCGCGGAAGTTAACCCCCGCGCACGCCAAGCTCTTAGCGAAGGCTCACCACATTGTCGCTTTCGCGCGGATCGGCGCGGTCGCCGCGATAGAGGCTGGCCATCGGCTCATCCATCACAATCGCGCCTTCCACGGCACCGAAGCCGTTGAAATCGGTCTTCATCGCCGCGCCATAGGCACCCAGCATCCCGATCTCGATATAGTCCCCCGCCTGTATATCTTCGGGCAACAAGAACGGGCCGGCCATATAGTCGGCGTCGTCGCAAGTCGGGCCATAGAAGGCAAATTCACCGAGCGGCTTGATGAGATCATCCTCCAGCGCGCGCACGGGGAAGCGCCACGCCACGTGAGCCGCATCGAACAGCGCGCCATAGGCACCGTCATTTATATAGAGCTCGTTCTCGCGGCGCTTTTCAACGCGCACGATGATCGACGAATATTCGGCGCAGAGCGCACGGCCCGGTTCAGCCCAAAGTTCTGCCGAATAGGAAATCGGCAGGGCTTCGAAATGGCGGTGGATCATGGCGAAGTAATCTTCGAGGGGCGGCGGCTCCATGCCCGGATATTCACTCGGGAACCCGCCGCCCACATCGATGATGTCCACAGTGACGGCGGCTTCGGCGATGGCTGCGCGCACCCGCTCTAGCGCCTGCACATAAGCAAATGGCGTCATCGCCTGACTGCCGACATGGAAACAGATGCCCAGCGCGTCGCAATGCTGGCGGGTCGCCTGCAACAGCGGCGCGGCATCGATCAGATCGACGCCGAACTTGGCCGCGAGCGAAAGCTCCGAATGTTCGGAGGAAACCCGCAGGCGCACCAGCAATTGCAGATCGCTCGCTTCAACGCCGTCATCATCAGTCGTCGCGGTAACGATCTTTTGCAGCTCGTCCAGCGTATCAAGGCTGAAAGTGCGCACGCCATGCGTGAAATAGGCCTCGCGAATGGCGCGCGGCGTCTTCACCGGATGCATGAAGCACAGCTTTGCTTGCGGAAGCAGGCCGCGCACCAGACGCACTTCACCGATGGAAGCGACATCGTAATGCGTCACGCCATTGTCCCACAGCACGCGCAGCAAATCGGGCGAGGGATTCGCCTTCACCGCATACATCGAGGTGCCCGGAAACTTCTCGACAAAGAAGCGCGCAGCGCGCGCCGCCGCGTGGGGGCGCGTGAGGATTACAGGTTCGTCCGGCTCAAGCGCCGAAACTACAGCCTTTGCGTCTGGAAACTGGTGCAATTCAAGGGACCCCCTAAGGCGTTAAACCATTAGCGTTAAAGCTGGCTGCCTTGCGGAGGGTGTCCCATGGGGCAGCGGAAGCGCGGAAATAAAGCGCCCCCGCTTAATTGCAAGTGAATTCGCGTCGATTCCTACGCAGACTTTCGGTCAGGAGAAGTCCACATTGGGTACCTGGTCGACCACGCCCTTCTCGCTGTCGTCGAGCCGGTGAAAATCGGCCTGCTGAAAGCCCAGCGTGCCGGCAAACAGCACCGCAGGAAAGCTTTCCCGCCCGGTATTGTAGCGCGATACCGCCGCGTTGAGCGCACGGCGCGCTGCCGCCAGCTTGTCTTCGACATTGGCCAGCTCGCGCTGCAATTCCTGAAAATTGGTGTTCGCCTTCAGATCGGGATAGGCCTCGCCCAGCGCCAGCACCTTGTCGAGCGCGATCCGCAACGTCGCCTCGTCCTGCGAATTGACCGAACCGCTCGCCGCCTTGTTGCGCGCCGCGATCACCGCTTCCAGCGTATCCGCTTCATGGCTGGCATAGCCTTTCACGGTGTTCACCAGATTGGGGATGAGATCATGCCGCTGGCGCAATTGCGCGTCGATATCGGCCACCCCCTGATTGACGTTCTGCCGCAAGCCGACAAGCCGGTTGTAAATGCCGATGACGACGACGACCAGCACGATGACGATGCCGATAAGGATAAATTCCATGATTGCGTTCCTGCCCTTCCCCTGTGAGCCCCTTGTGTGCCATCAAAGCGCCATGGGGAAAAGGGGGTAAGCGATGATTGAACGTCCTGATGTGGACACACTGCTGGCCGGGCCACTGGGAGCGTGGCTGCGCGAGCAGGAGAATGTGCGCGAAGACGCGAAGAAAACGATGCGCAGCCGGCGCTTCACAGTGCTGGTCGTGCTCTTGCCGCTGGCAGCCTTCGTGCTGATCGCGTTCAGTTTTGATCTCGCGCCCGTCATTTGGGGCACGTTTGTGTTGGGCGCGCTCGGCTTCGGCTGGGCCTATATGCCGGTCATGAACGCGGTCAAAGCGGTGAAAGTGGGCATCAATGATGCCATCGCCGATGCCCTTGGCCTCAGCTACAGCCATGATTGCGAGCCCGGAATGCCGTTCGAGCTGGCGAAGGCGTGCAAGGTGCTGCCCAGTCACGACCGCGCCCATTTCGAAGACGAGTGGCGCGGCCATTTCGGAAGCATCCCGTTCAGCGTGCACGAGGCCAAGCTGGAGGAGAGGCGCGGCTCCGGCAAAAATACCCGCTGGGTCACCGTCTTCCACGGACTGGTGATGAGCATCGGCTATTCCAAGCGCTTTCTCGGCACGACCATTCTGGTGAAAGACAACGCCTATCGCAAATTCTGGGGCGGCAAGTCGGACAGCGTCAAAGTGAACGGCATGCAACTCGACTATGCCGATATGACGCATCCCGATTTCGAGGACCGCTTCGACATCTACACCAGCGATCAGGTGGAAGCGCGCGATCTGATCGACCCGCTTTATGTCGAGCGGCTGATCGCGGTCGAAAAGAGCTATCACGGCGACGATGTGGCGACGATCTTCCACGAGGGCAGCCTCGTCGTCACGCTCAAAACCGGCAATATGTTCGAGAGCGGGAGCATCGAGGCGAGCGACGACCGCACGAAAATCGAACAGACGGTAGACCAGTTCATGCGCTTGTCCGACCTCGCCAAAGAGCTCAACAGCCGCGAGGCGCGCACGGGTGTTTAGGTAGTCAGCCGACGCCCGAACACGCTGGAAAGTTTGGCAAAGCCGTTCTTCTCGAAGAAGCGGTGTGCGTCCTCGTTGTGCAGCCCGCTTTCGAGGAACACCCAGTCGATGCCGCGCGCTGCGATGCGTTCCATCGCTCGCTCGAGCAACTGCCTGCCGATGCCCCCAGAGCGCGCCTGCGGGTCAACCGCCATGTCCTCGATCACCGCGAAGCTGCGATGTTCGCCGTGCTCGAAGGCGACGATCAGCATTCCGCATACCGCCCCGCCCACGCCGCGCGCAACCAACATATCGCGATCACCCGGATCGGCGAAATCGGCGGCGTAGCGTTCCTCCAGATCGGGAATCCAGCTTACGCCGTCATCGCTAAGGCCCGTCTGGATTTCGCCATGGCTGATATAACTCGCCTGCGCACCGATCACGCGGGCAGCAAAGGCGGCCGCGTCCGGGATGTCTTCCGGCGCGTTCCAGCGGACGGCGGGGCTACCGGTCATCGCTTTGCGGCCTTTCGCGGCACCATCACCAGCGTGCCATGCTCCTTCGCAGGCCATTCGGGCACTTGCTCGATTCCGTCGAGCCAGCCCGCCACAGCCTTGCACCCGCCGAGCAGGTGGCAGGCCGCATGGTAGAACTGGCGGCGGCGTTCATCAGGGTCTTTGTGGTCGGCATAAATCTGCACCCCGATGTCGAACAGGTTGCGCACATCGGGCGTGTAATTCTCGCGCATTTCGGTGACCCACAATTCGCGGAAATACCACTGGTCGAGCACCTCGTGGAACCACGCGACCCAGCTCGCATAGACCGCTTCGTCAATCACACCATTGCGGCGGAAGTTCGAGCAGACTTCGAACAGGTTAAGGCATTGAAAGTAGTATTGCCGCGCAATCTCGGCATTCTGCCGGTCATGCTTGGGCAGCCGGGCTGGCTTGGTGCTTGCTTCATAAGGCCGCATCGCCTCGGCATTCAGCGCGGCGTAGCGAAACGCCTCGGACGAATGCACCTCCAGTTGAAGATAGGCGGTCGACTTTTCCACCCGGTCATCACGGGCAGAAACGTGCCGTTCCAGCTTCATCTGCTGGCGGCTGACCCACCAGCTGTAAGCGGCGGCGATGACGGAGATTACCAGAGCGACAAGCGCGAGAAGGTTCTCGGTTGCCTGGCTTTCCATCGTCATCGCCACCAACATTGCAGAATTACTCGCCCGCGAAGAGCTTTGCCCAACGGCGCTTCTCGCGGGTCTTCCAGTGGCCGCGGTGATAGGCGTCGGATGCCAGCAGCGGCATCACGCTGCCCGCCTCGGCAAACACCATCTGCTCGATCGCGGTGGAGACCTTGCCCCAGCTTGCCGCTTCTTGCAGCGTGGAGGACGAACACGCGCCGTCGCGCACGTCGGCAACCGTGATCTGCACCGCGTATTTGTGCACCGACACGTCTTCGTGACCGAGGATTTCGGCGCACACCACAGTGTCCTGGATGAAGTTCTTGGGTACCCCGCCGCCGATCATCAGCAGGCCGGATTCGCCGCCCTTGATCTTGATGTCGGTCAGTTCGCGGAAATCCGCCACCGCGTCGATCATCATGTATGGCTCGCCCTTGGCCATCTGGTCAACCTGGTGCTTCACCAGGCCGAAACCGGCGGACGAGTCCACGAAAGCCGGGCAGAAGATCGGCACGTCATGCTCGTAAGCCAGCTTGACGAGGCTGTTATCCTTCTTGCCATGCTCGACCAGATACTTTCCCATCTCGCGGATGAAAGCGCGGCTCGAATAGGGCCCGGGCGGCAGGCTGTTGGCGATGGCGTTGATGGTGAAGTCGCAATCCTGCAACTGCTCTTCATCGATATAGGTATCGTAGATACGGTCGATATAGAGGCTGCGCAGCGTGTCATCATCCGGCACTTCAAGTGCTTGATAATGCTTGTGACCAAGCCCTTCGAAGAAGTCCATGTCCACAATCGTCGCGCCCGTTGCCACGACGCAATCGACCATGTTGGAACGGATCAGCTCTGCATACAGATCCATGCAGCCGCCCGCGCTGGTGGAGCCTGCGATGACGAGGAAGATCGTGCAATCCTTGTCGGCCAGCATCTGGTTGTAAATCTCGGTCGCGCGGCCGAGATCGCGGCTGGTGAAGCTCATCTTCTTCATCGAATCTACGATCGGACGGGCATCGAAGCTGGTGATGTCGATATGTTCGACCTGCGCGCTCAGCAGTTCCTTCTTGCGCGTATCGTTGATGGGCTTGTCACTCATGTTGTCATCGACTCCTGTCCGGTTTGCCCGCTGAACGGGCCGCATGGCTCCCCCGTTCCCCAAAACGCCGCAAAAGGGAAGAGGGAACGGCGAACCTGTTACACCTGTTACACGGTCCAGAGGCAAAAAACGCCAACCGCATCCCACCACCCGCAATCCCGCTTCCAGCGCGGGATAGAGGCCAAAATTCGGGGGAGATTCGCATAGCCGGATCATCCAGCATCTTTCCAATTCTGTAGGAAAGCGGCAGACCATCGTGACGATGGAAACAGACACCAGAAAACCCACTCGCGAAGGCGTGCTCCGCGCTGCTGCCAATATCGCCGCCCACTTCCCGCCGACCCCGCTGCTGCCGTTCGAGGCGGGCGGGCATACCGTCTGGGCGAAGGCCGATTGCCTGCAACCGATGGGCGCGTTTAAAATCCGCGGCGCGTGGCACCGGCTGACCGAGATGTCCGCAGAGGAACGCGCGCGCGGGGTTGTCGCGGTGTCCAGCGGCAATCATGCGCAGGGCATCGCGCTCGCCGCACGGATGCTGGGCGTCGAAGCGACTATCGTCATGCCGCAGGATGCCCCGCGCGTGAAGCTGGAGCGCACTGCCGCCTATGGCGCGCGCGTCGTCACCTATGATCGCATGACCGAAAACCGGGAGGAGATCGCCAAGGCCATCGCGGCGGAAAAGGGCGCGACCTATGCCCATGCCTATGGCGATCCGTGGGTGATCGAGGGGCAAGGCAGTGCGGGTATAGAAATTGCCGCACAAATGCAGGCACAAACGGGCCGCGAGGTCTCTCGCATCGTCGTGTGCTGCGGCGGCGGCGGCCTCACCGCAGGCCTCGCCCTCGCCTGCCCCGATGCGAGCATCGTGCCCTGCGAACCCGAAGGGTGGGACGATGTGTGCCGCAGCCTCGAAAGCGGCGAAATCCAGAGCGTGGGCGCTAACCCTCCGCCGACCGCCTGCGACGCGATCCAGACCTTCGCCACGTTCCCGATCAACTTCGCGGTGATGAAGGAGCGCTGCCGCGAATGGGCGCGCGTTTCGGAAAAGGACATCCGCGACGCGCAACGCTTTGCCTTTGCGCATTTGCGGCTCGTCCTCGAACCCGGCGGCGCAGCGGCGCTAGCAGCGGTGCTGGCGGGCAAAGTCACGCTGGATGACAGCACGGCGGTGATGCTGACCGGCGGCAATACCGACGCCGCCGCCTTCGCAAAGGTGCTGGCGAACGCTGATTAGGTTGCAATTGACAATCTAATTGAGTGCAGTAACTCTTGCTGCGTCTTTCGGGGAGAGTTCACACCATGAATACCGCCATTCTTGCACCCGCCGCCGCGCTTATCCTGTGGTCGATCATCATGCTGTTCTGGATGGCGTTCACGCGCTTTCCGGCGATGAAAGCGATGCGCGAGGCGCGCGGCTCCACCGGCGCAGTCAGCACAAGCAAGCCGGGCGGACGCGGGCAGGATCTCGAAGGCTTGGTTCCCGACAATGTGAACTGGAAGTCGCACAATTACACCCATTTGATGGAGCAGCCGACGCTGTTCTACGCGGTGGTCGTGATCCTCGCGATGGTCGGGCCGACGCAGGATATGGTGATCGCCGCATGGCTCTACACCGCCCTGCGTATCGCACATTCGCTGTGGCAGGCGCTGGTGAACACGATCCCGGTGCGCTTCATGCTGTTCCTGCTGAGCACATTCGCGCTCACCTATCTCGCCATCCGCGCGCTGATGGCGACGCTCTGATGGATATTCTGCAACCACTGATTGCGCTGGCCGCATGGACGATGGTGATGTGGCTGTGGATGTATACGACGCGGCTCCCCGCAATGTCCGCCGCAAAGGTCGATCCGGACAGTCTGGCGCGCGATCCCGATGCCTCCCTCGATCGCACCCTGCCCCCGCACATCCAGTGGAAAGCACATAATTACAACCATCTGCATGAAGCGCCGACGGTGTTTTATGCGGTGGCGCTGACGCTGGCATTGCTCGAAGCAGGTAACGGCCTCGCCGCCTTGCTGGGCTGGGCCTATGTTGCGCTGCGGGTGGTGCATTCGCTGGTGCAGGCAACGATCAACCGCGTGGTGATCCGCTTTGCTTTGTTTGCGGCATCCTCGCTGGTGCTCATCGCGCTGGTCGTGCTCGCCGCGTTTGCCGCATTCTAGGGATTAGTGCGCAGGGCCCGCTTCAGCCGCCCTGCACCACCCTCGTTTACCACAGCCATGCCCCCGGCAAAGAAGGAGCATGGGCGATGGCATATATCCTGATTGTCGATGACGACGACATTGTGGCCGAACACGCGGCCAATATCCTCACCAATGCCGGCCATGGCTGCGGCTGGGTGAACAGTACCAAGGCGGCGGCGGAATTGCTGGTGAAGCGCAAGCCCGACCTGATCCTGCTCGACCAGAATATGCCGCGCGAGAATGGCAGCGCGCTGCTGCGCCGCCTGCGCAATTCCCCGCGGCTTTACGATATTCCGGTCATCATGCTGACCGCGGTGACGGCCATCCGCGAAGAACAGATCGCCTATTACCACGGCGCGCAGGATTATATCCGCAAGCCCTTCAGCGAGAAGATGCTGCTGTTCCGCGTGCGCCAGATGCTGAAAGCGCGGCAGATCGGCGCGACGCAGCGGCATCTCAAGCATATGCCCGCCAGCACGCCGCCTGCGATACGAATGATCTGACGCAAATAGGCGCGGCAAACCGGCCGTCAGGCAGCGACGCCCGCCAGATCGGCGATAAAGCTCGCCGTCCATTCGTGCACATTCTCTTCGCGCACGGTGACGATCATTTTGTGATACCGGCTCTTGCGTTCTTCCAGTGGCATATCCAGTGCCACGCGGATCGCATGCGCCATCTCATCCGCGCTGTAGGGATTAACGAGTACCGCGCCCTCGCCATGGCAATCGAGTTGCTCCGCCGCCCCGGCAAAGCGCGAAAGGATCAACACGCCGGGATTTTCCGGGTCCTGCGCAGCCACATATTCCTTGGCCACAAGGTTCATGCCATCGCGCAAGGGGGTCACCACGCCGATTCTCGCGGCCCGATAAAAGCCGATCAGCTCTTCCTGGCTGTAGCCCTTGTTGACATAGCGGACGGGCACAAGGTCAACTTCGCTGCACGCACCATTGATTTGCCCTGCCTTCTGTTCCAGCAGCGCGCGTATATCCTTGTAGCTGCCGATATCCTCGCGGCTGGGCGGTGCAATCTGGATAAAGACGAGATCGCGCACCCGCTCGGGATAGCGATCAAAGAAGCGGCTGATACCGTCGAGCCGCTCGGGCAGGCCCTTGGAATAGTCGAGCCGGTCGACGCCGATCATTGCGCTGCGGTTACGGGTGGAGGACAAAAGCCGCTCCTCCGCCTGCGCCGCCGCATCGGTCTTGCCCATTACGGTGAAGTAGTCGAAATCAATTCCAATAGGATAAGCGCGAGCAATCGTGGTTTTGCCATCCAGTGTGATGGCGCCGGTTTCGGTGTCGACATCCGCTCCCAGTTCTTTGCCGCAATAATGTAGGAAACTTTCCAGCCAGACAGCGGTCTGGAAACCGAGCAGATCGTAATGCAGCATCGCCCGCACCAGACGTTCATGATAAGGCAGCGAGACGAAGAGGTTGGCTGGCGGCCACGGGGTGTGCAGGAAGAACCCCATCTTGTTGCTGACGCCCATAGAGCGCAGGCGTTCACCGAGCGGCAGCAAGTGGTAATCATGCACCCACACGCTGTCATCATGCTCGATCAGAGGTAATACGCTTTCTGCAAAACGCTCATTAACCCGTTCGTATCCCTTTCCAAATTCGCGCTCGTATTTGGTGAGATCGATGCGGTAATGGAACAGCGGCCACAGTGTCGAATTGGCGTAGCCGTTGTAATATTCCTCGATATCCTGCGGTTCGAGATCGATCGTGGCGGTGGTAACCCCGTCCGCCGAACGGACATAATTGATGCTACCGCTGAAATCCGGCGTTTCCTGTCCCGACCATCCGAACCAGATGCCGCCATTGGCCTTCAGCGCCGCATTCAGCGCCCCCGCCAATCCGCCCTGCGCACCCGCCACCCCGCGCGCCTTGGGTACGGCAACGCGGTTCGAGATGACGACAAGTCTTGGCACCGGGTCCCCTTTTGCCCGCCCCTAGCGGACTGTGTTCCATGCCTTTGACAACAATCCGGCACAGTTGATCGTTCCGACCAGCGAGTAAGTTTGCGGGAAGTTGCCCCACAATTCTCCCGTTTCAAAATCCATGTCCTCGGACAGCAGGCCCGACGCTGTGCGATGGCCAAGCATTTTTTCGAACAATTCGCGCGCCTCGTTCTTGCGGTCCATCAGCGCCAGCGCCTCGATCAGCCAGAACGTGCAGATGTTGAACGCAGTTTCGGGCGCGCCGAAATCGTCCTCGGCGGCGTAACGCAGCATATGCTCGCCGCGCCGCAGATCGCGCTCGATCTTGGTAAAGGTGGCAAGGAACCGCGGATCATCTGCCGCGATATAGCGCAGTTCGAGCAATTGCAGCAGGCTGGCATCGAGATAGTCGCTCTCAAAACTGGCGCCGTAATGACCGCCCTCCGCGTTCTCTTTCCAGGCCTTTGCCTCGATCGTTTGGGCGATCTTCGTGGCCCGTTCGCGCCAGAATTCGGCCCGGTCGGGTTTGCCGATATGCGATGCGACATTGGCAAGCCGGTCACACGCGGCCCAGCTCATCACGGCGGAGTAGGTGTGCACCTCTTCCCGCGTGCGGAATTCCCACAAGCCGGCGTCGGGCTGGTCGTGCATTGTCCACGCCACCTCGCCCACTTCCTCCAGGTTCTCAAAATCGCGTTCGTCCGCCATGCGCAACAGCCGCCGGTCGAGAAAGCCTTGAGCGCTCGGCAGCACGATCTGGCCATAGCAATCGTGCTGGATCTGCTTGTAGGCCGCATTGCCGATCCGCACCGGCCCCATCCCGCGATAGCCTGCCAGATAGGCCGCCGTCGTCTCGCTCAATCGCCCCTCGCCCATGACGGAGTATAAGGGCTGGATCTGCCCGCTTTTCGCAGCATCAATGATGTTGCGCAGATATTTGAGATATTTCTCCAGCACGTCGAGCGCGCCCAGTCGGTTCAGCGCCTGCACCGTGTAGTAGGAATCGCGGATCCAGCAGTAACGGTAATCCCAATTCCGCTCGCTCCCCGGCGCTTCGGGGATGGAGGTGGTGAGCGCCGCGACAATCGCGCCCGTCTCTTCGTGCTGGCAGAGCTTGAGGGTAATGGCGCAGCGGATGACCTCGTCCTGCCATTCAAAGGGTGTCGCCAGGCCGCGCACCCAATGTTGCCAGTATTTGCGCGTCGATTGCTCCATCCGGCGCAGTTCTTCGCGCAAGTTTCCGGTGAATGGTTCATCGGGGCCGAGGAAGAAGTGGGTATCCTGCTCGATACGGAAGGTGCGCCCTTCCATGATATAGCCCACCGGCGCATCGGTGGAGAGGCGCAATGCCTGCGGTTCCACCAGATAGCGGATGTGGTTTGTGCCCGTGGTCGTATCGGCGAGCGCGGCGCCGTGGTTTTTCATCGGGCGCAGCACCACACGGATGCGCGGATTGCCCGCCACGGGTCGCACGATGCGGGCAAAGGCAACCGGGCGGTACATTCGCCCCTTGCCTTCAAAACGCGGGCAGAAATCGAGCACTTCGACCGCACTGCCATCCGCCGCTTCAAGGCGGGTCAGCAGGATTGGCGTATTGCGGATATACTCCTGCGAGGAAGCGACCTGCCCGTCCAGTTCGAAGCGCCAGACGCCCGCATCCTGTTGATCGCCATTGAGCAGTGCACAAAAGGTAGGATCGCCATCGACGCGGGGCACACAGCCCCACACGAAGCTGCCGGTGGAGTTGACCAGAGCCGAGACCTGGCAATTGCCGATAGGCCACAGCTCTAGCGAGCTTTGCTGCGAATTCGCGTGTTGTTCACTCACAATTGCAACCAATGGTGCACTGCAGCAGGGCTGGCAAGGGAGAAACTGGCGTTTTCACTGGGTCGTTCGCCCACGGCCACGCCCAATCCGCCCATTTCGCGCGCGGCGCGCATTCCGTCCTCGTCGGTCACATCGTCGCCAACAAACACCGGGGTTGCACCTGCGAACGGTGCCACTGCCATAAATGCCCGCACCGCGCCCGCCTTGTCAGCACCGCTGGCGACCAGTTCGATCACGCATTTGCCTTGCTTGACCACCAGGCCGTGCGCCGCCGCCAGCTCGCGAGCAAAGGAGAGGCCGGTGTCCTCCAGCGAGGGATCGGAACGGAAATGCAACGCCGCGCCATGCGGCTTGTCCTCGGTGGCGAAACCGTGTTCGCTCGCAAATGTCGCCACGTCCTCCAGCGCCTCGGGCGGCAAGCCCCGCGCCTGTTCGCCCAGCAGTGTCCCATCGGCAGCGCGGCAATCGCTGCCATGGGAGCCTGCGCGGGCGATAGCCAGCGGCCCGAGATGCTCTTCCAAATTGGCAATCGCCCGTCCGCTGACCAGGGCAAGCCGACCTTCGAGCCGCCCCGAAAGCGCGTGCAGCCGGGCTGGCATATCGGCAGGGACATGGATCGTATCCGGCGTCGGTGCGATATCGACCAGCGTTCCGTCGAAATCGAGGAACAGCGCGAGCGGCCTTCCCGCAGCAAGTGCCTCTAGCGGCGGCGGGGCAGGAAGCAGATGAATCGTCACCCCTGCAGGTCTAACCCGCAGGGTCGCTGCGTCAATTCGCTTGTCCTATTCCGCCGGAGCGGCAGCCGGTTCGGGGCTGGCAATCTCGCAGGCATCGCCCGCCGCTGCATCGGCATCCCCGCGCACGATTTCCACCCGGCGATTGCGCGCATCGGTTGCCTCGACGCCTTCCTGCAACCGCTGCTGGCCAAAGCCGACGGGGCGCAACTGGTCACCAGAGACACCCAGCTCAACCATATAGGCGGCGACGCTTTGCGCACGTGCGCGCGACAATTCGCAATTCCGCGTTTCGGTACCGCTTATGTCGGTGTGGCCGGCGATGATGAAGGTTTCGGTCGACTCGTTCTCGATCATGCTTTCGGCAAACACGCGGATTTGCTGGCGCGCATTTTCCGTGAGATTGGCCGAGCCCAGCCCGAAGGTCAGGCACATATTGAGCGAGGTCGTGTCCGAAGGCGCGCAGCGCTCAGGAATGCGCACCACCGGCGGCGAAGGACGCCGTGCCGGTGTCGGTGCAGGCGCGGCAGTCGGGCGCGCAGCGGGCCGACTCGCCGGACGCGACGGACGGGATACGCGCGGCGTGCTCGCATTGGAGCTGCTGGGGCGGTAGATGGTGGTGCCGACCGGCCCGCCACGCTCTGCGCAGACAGTTTCGGTGCCGGTGCGCAGATATTCCTCTTCGGAAGTGGGCACGCATTCGCCCTCGGCCAAGGGCTCCAAACCTTCTCCGCGGATGAAGACATCCACCGCATCGCGGCTGACGCCGTCTTCCTGCGCCACTTGCGCAGCGGCCTGGGTCGATACCAAGACCAAAGCGGCCATGGCAGTGCTGGTTAGAAAACGTGTCATCTCAATCCCCCCGGAATTCATCATCTACGCCGCAAGCGCATCCTGCGCTCGCATGGCTTCACTCGTTTACAAATACAGTAAGCGCAGGCTGACAGCAAGGTGATGAACAGGCCCTGTGCAAGTGTCACAGATCGAAACGACTGCGAAACTGCGCGCAAAAACAACAGTCAATCCACAGACTTTTCGATCAATTCGCGCGGCGGACACCCGTCTCGCGGCCGAGATTGATTTCATCACGCACATTTTCGAAGGCTTGCAGCGAGTCGCCGGTAAGCGTTTGCCGCTCGTCAGAGCCCTGCACGGTCAGCGGATCCATCTTCTGTCCGTCAATATGCACTTCGTAATGCAGGTGCGGCCCCGTCGATCCGCCGGTCGATCCGACTTCGCCGATCACCTGCCCCTGCCGCACCCGCACCCCCGGCTCGATTCCCGGCGCAAAGGCGTTGAGATGGAGGTAGAGCGTGCGCCAGCCATTGTCGTGCTGGATCGCGATGTAGCTGCCATTGCCGCTGCGCGCGTGCGGTGCCGCGCGGGCAATCTCGATCGTGCCGTTACCAGAGGCGAACACCGGCGTGCCGGTTGGCGCTGCGAAATCGACCCCGCCATGCAGGCGTGACCGGTTATAGATCGGGTGATGCCGCATCCCGAAGCGCGAGCTCAGCCGCGCCCCGTCTACCGGCGTGCGCATCAGCGACCGGCGGGTGTTCTGGCCGCTCGCATCATACCAAGCGACTTCGCCGTCGGCCCCTTCGAAGCGGTAGACATTGGCGGTGCGCGTCGGCGTGGTCATTGAGGCATAGAGCAGCACAGGCGCGCCCATCGGCTCGCCCTCCTCGTTCACCGTTTGGCGATAGGCGATTTCGAAGGCATCGTTGGAATTGATCTCACGCGCGAAATCGAAATCGAAAGCCAAGGCTTCGAAGAAGGCATCGATCAGCGCATTGGGAAAGCCTGCGGCGAGAACCGAGGTGTAAATGCTCGATTCGTCGATCCGACCTGATGCGACGAATACCTGCTGCGTCAATTGCGCGGAAACCGGCTGCGCGACCGGTGCGCCATCCTCGATTGTGAACACCACGCCCGAACTGTCCCGCTTGCGCAGATCGAGCGTCGCCAATTGCAGCGCGCCGCCTTCGCCCGCAGCAAAGGTCAAGGTGCCGCGCACTTCCTCGCCCGCGGTGAAATAGCTGCGCGCCGATGCGACGAGATCGGCAACCAGCGCGGCATCGAAACCGGAAGCGGTCAGCGTCGCTTCCAGCTCCGCAATATCGCCGAGCCTGAACGAACGGCTGAGCTGCGGCGGTGCTTCGTCCAGCGCGTTCGAAAGCTCTGCGGTTGTCGTTACCGCCAGATCACGGCCCGTCGGCGTGCTGTCCGATCCTGCAAACGCATAGGCAAGGCCGGCGACAAGAAACACCAATGCAGCAATAGCCGCAGCCAGCATCGGTTTGCTGGGGACGATTCCGGCTACCCCATTGCGCGGCGCCTCTGCCCGCAAGGCCGTGCGCGCATCCTCCCACGCCCGCGCCCAGTCGCGCGGATCGTAGGACTGGACAATTACCGCTTGCGCCACTTCCCCCTCCTGCGCTGTGAGTACCCCAAAGGAAATTCCCGACGCCTGTTGCGGGAATGCCGTTTCGCACGCATAGTATAGGAGCTGAGACTGGGGGGAAAGGTGGTTCGGCTTGGATTTTCGCGCTGATTCCTATGCGACAACCGATGTGGGCTGCGTGCGCAAGCTCAACGAGGATCGCCACCTTGTAGATGACACGCAATTCCACTGGGCCGTGGCAGACGGCATGGGTGGCATGGCCAAAGGCGACTGGGCGGCCGAAAAGATCGTCGAGACGCTGGGCGCAGTGAAGCTCTCAGACAATCTGGAGAGCGCGCTCAACACGATCGGGAACGCGATAGAGGACGCCAATTCGGCGATTGCGAGCCAGTCTGCCGTCTTGGGCGAGCAGATGGGCAGTACAATTGTCTCCCTGCTGCTCCGCGACAACCGGTTTGCCGTATTATGGGTTGGCGACAGCCGCGCTTATCTCTGGCGAGATGGCCAGCTCGTGCGGCTGACCAAGGATCACAGCCAGGTGCAGGATATGGTCGATGGCGGCATTATCACTGCCGAAGAGGCCGAAACGCACAAGCTCAAGAATGTGCTCACCCGGGCGGTGGGTATCGAGGAGAATTTCGGCATCGGCATGGTGCACGATACGGTGCGCAGCGACGATGTCTTCCTCCTGTGCAGCGACGGGCTGTATGGCCCGGTGCCGGAGGCAGACATTGCCCGCCTCCTCGATGAAGCTGATGATCTGGAGGAAGCTGCCGAAACGCTGGTGCAACTCTGCATCGAACGCGGCGCGCCCGACAATGTGACACTGGTATTGGTCTCGGCGCAGGAAACGACGATCCTGCAATTGGGCGCGAGCGAAGAGGAACGGGCTTGAGCGGCAAGCAACATGAGGACGATGACGGCGAGAAGACCGTCATCCGGACGCCGGGATCAGCGGCGGCAGCCTCGCCTTCGGGTTCCGGAGACAGGGAAGAGGACGAGGGGCGCACCATCATCCGGCCAGACACGGCTTCCCCGACCGAGGAAAACGAGGACGACCAGCGCACTGTCATCGCGCCCGCTGCGGGCGCTGCGCCGGAACCGGAAATCGACCGGACGATCATCGCCGCGCAAGCTCCGCAAGGCCCTGCCGCCAAGCAGGCACCGCCACCCGCCGCGCTAAAACCTCCCAAGACACCGATCTCGGGAATCACCATCGGGCAGGTGCTCAACCACACTTACGAGATCAAGCGGTTCATCGCGCGCGGCGGCATGGGTGAAGTTTTCGAAGGCGTGAACGTGACCAATGGCCAGCGCGTGGCGGTGAAAGTGATCTTGCCCGCCCTCGCCAGCGATCCGGCAGTGATCGAGATGTTCGTCAAGGAAGCGACCGTGCTCGAACGGCTCGTCCACCCCGCACTGGTGAATTACCGGACGCAGGCGCGCGATCCCGAAGCAGGCGTGTTCTACATCGTCACCAATTTCATCGAAGGGGTCAGCCTTGAAAGCCTGATCGGCAATATCAAGCCCTCGCTGGAAGAACTCGTCGGCCTGACCCGCCGCCTCGCGGAAGGCCTGAGTGTGGCGCATAGTATGGGTGCGATCCACCGCGATATCGCGCCCGACAATATCCTGCTGGAAAATGGCGATCTGGCGGCCGCGCAAATCATCGATTTCGGGATCGCCCGCGATATCGATCCGGGCTCCAACACCGTTATCGGCACCGGCTTTGCAGGCAAATACAGCTTTGTTGCGCCCGAACAGCTCGGCGCTTTCAAAAGCGATGTCGGCCCCTGGTCCGATATCTACAGTCTCGGCCTTGTCCTGCTTGGTCTGGCGCGCGGGAAGACGCTGAAGCTGGGCACGTCCCCGGTGGAAGCGAATGACCTGCGCAAGGAAGGGATCGACACGTCCGAAGCGCCGCGCGCCTTGCGCCCGTTGTTCGATGCGATGTTGGTTTACAATCCCGCACGGCGCCTGCGTTCCATGGACGGCGTGATCACGCTGCTCGACAGGATCGACGTGTATGACGTTGATGAGGACGCATCTGCAGAGGATGCAGCCCCCGGTGATACTGCGGGCGGTCTTGCCGACGAAGGCTATGTGCCGGGACGAACCCTGTTCAGCGGCGGCTCCGGCTCCGGCACAGCAGATGGGACAATTGCGGGCCTGCCGCGCATGGCGGTGTTCGCCGGTGGCGGTATCGTAGGAGTGATGCTGCTCGTCGGCCTCGCCATGATCGCATTCGGTGGCGGCAGTGACGCGCCCGATATCGATGTGGGCAGCGGCGGAGGAGGAGCGCAGCCCGCGCTCACGGCGAATATCGACGCGGCAGCGGCAACCGAACGCGCGCAAACGGCGTTGGCGAGCGTTGACTGCCATTGGCTCGATCTTGCGGTCAGCGGCTCTCCCGGCGCCTTGCGGCTCAACGCGAGCGGTGTCGCGGGGCTTCCGGGCGCGATCGAACCTGCGGTGTTTGGCGCGCTGGAAGGCGGCGGGGTCAGTACAGATTTTTCGGGCGTTTCGCCGGTCCCGCAGTCCAATTGCGGAGTGATGGATAGCCTCCGCCCGTTCCGCGCGCCGGATGACAATGCCATCACGCAAGCGCAGACCACATCCGATATCCGGCAATATCCGGCCAATCATAGCGACCCCGCTCTGGCGGGGCTAACGGGCGCGATCCACACGGTCGATATCAACCTGCCGGGCACCGCCCCGATTGCACTACTCGTCCTTTCTGACGGGCAGGTGATGAAACTGGGTTCGGGCACGGTGCTGGAGATTATCGGCGAGGATTTCCGCCAGTCCGCCAACCAGTTCAGCTTCCCGCTGCGCAGCGAAACCGATGAAACATCATGGACAACGGTAATCCTGCTCGAAGGCAACGGTCAGCTCGATCCGGCAGCAGATGCTTTGGTGAGCGGCAATTTCGCGCAATTCGCCCAGCTGGCTGAGGCCAATGGCATACGCACACATATGCTGTGGCATCAGCTGGTCGAGATACCGGGCAGCTAAGACCCCGGGGACTAGCCAGCCAGATCGCGGTATTTCTGTTCGAAACTGCGCGCGAAGACTTCCACGAAGCCAAGGTCCGGGTCTTCGAAGGCTTCGCGGTAGGCTTGCCACGCCTGCGCGTCGCTCTTGCCGCCACGCTGGATTTCATCGGGACTGAAGTGCTGGAGGACTTCGTGCAGGGCGGTCTGCATCGCCGCGAGTAGCGCCGCATCATGCGCAAGCATTTGGGCGCGCAAAGCGCCGAGCGCGGCATCGCCGTCGGCGTTGGATAGCGATTCCAGAAATGCCAACGCCTGCCCCGGCTTTGCCTCGGCCAGCGACGAGCGTTCGCTCGCCTGTCCCTGCGCGCCCGACAAGTCGGCCCGCGCCTGTTGCCGCGTGCGCGCCAGCTCGGCCAGAATTTCCAGCGCCAGATGCGAATGCTGCGTGTGCGCGGAATTGCCTTCGCGCGGCGGCGAGGCATGGGTGCGGGTGCGCTCCATCGGATCGCCCGGCGTGGGAGCGCGGACAAAGGTCGCATCACCTGCATCGCGCGCCGCATCAATGTCCACCCGCCATTCGCAATCGGCGATGCGCACACGGTCACCCGCCTGCAGCCGCTCGCGCGCTTCCAGCTTCGTGTCGTTGAGGAAAGTGCCGTTGCGACTGAAATCCTGGATGTGCCATTCGCCGCCCTCGCCCGAGATCACGCAATGGCGGCCCGAAGCAGTCGGGTCAGCGATACGGATCTGTGCGCGCGGATCGCGTCCGATCAGCAGCGAGCCGCTGGCCAGACGTCTTCCCTCACCTCCTTGATGCACCGGATTAAGCGAAATGGTCACGCGGCCCTTATCCTGCCCTCAGCCTTCGTGCCGCCACGGCGCATAGCTGACCGCCAGCGCAGCAGGGTCGATATCGGGGCAGGCGACCTGCACGAAGGGATCAGTCACAAACGGGTTGGCCGCGCCGAAGGACTGGATGCGGAAATCGAAGCGCGCGCCCGAATGGGTAAGGCTCCCCTCCCCGATCAATGGCGAAGCCCCTTCGCGCACCGCTGCCAGCTTCATCAGCCGGAACAGCGCCCACGGGCCGGAGAAGGTGCGCGGGCTGGATGGCGAGCCGCCGGTGTCGAAGGACAGCGACGCATTGCCCGATCCCGGCCAGTTGAAGACCTTGGGAATCTCGTTTTCCCCGTCATAGGTCAGCGTTTGCCCGTCAATCTGCAGCACCACCTCATCCGCTCCGTCGAGCGAAATCGGCTCGATCTGGTAGGACATCCTCGGCGCGGTGGGATCGCCTGCAAAGAATATCCGCGTTACCCGGTTCGCAGCCTGGAACGCGCGCACACTGCCCGGATTGAGCCCGATCTCGCTGGCATTGCCCTTCATTGCCCATTCCGGCCCGCTCGTATCGATATAGTTGTTGAGCTGCGTATTGACGAAATTGGCATAGGTGCCGCTCGGCCCGAACAATTGGGTAAAGGTCGCAATCGGCAGGTCGGCGCTGGACGATGCCTGGATCGGATAGGCGGTTGCGAGAGTTTGCTCGCAATTGGCGAAATTGGCATCGACCGCGGCGCCCATCTGCGCCCCGCGCGCAATGCCCAGCGCGCTCTCGGCATCCTGCGCCATGGCGAGCGACCATTCGCTGACGGGCAAAGGCAGACTGTTGCCGGTCTGGCGCAATTGCAGGATCGCCGCGCGCGCGTCCATGCTCGCCTGCGAACCGGTAGTGCCATCGCCCGCGCCCAGCACGGCCACGTTGTTGAGCGAGTTGGCGACAGCGGTGAAGCTGGCCAGCGTGCCGTCCATTGCCCCTCCGCCCTCGGGCCCGCCGACAAACTGCCGCAGTGGCTGGAACGCGAGGATAACCGCCTGCCGCCCGCCGTCCGGCGCAGGATCGCCCCCACCGCTACCTTGCGCAGCGCCAGCGGCGTTGATCGCCCGACCCGCGCTCCCGGCACGGTTGGAAATAGCGCGCGTTGCCGCATCCCCCGCCGCGTCGGCAACTGCGCCGCCCTCAGCTTCGGGCTGTGCTGGCGTGAGATCGGTCGCGGTGGCAATCGCACGCAACAGCGGCGGTATCGGCGATAGCGGCCCGCCTGCATCGCGCAGCCGCTGCACATTGTCTTCCAGACCGCTGGCATTGCGCAACTCGATCAGGCCGAGATAGGTGTTCCAGTGTTCAAGGAAATCGTCGAAATACAGCCGTTCGAGATCGCTGCGGAGCTGCGCGATCTGGTTGGGTGTCAGTTCTGCGGTCGCGTTGTCGCCAACCACCCAGACTTCGTCCTCCAGCAATTCCGGCCCGCGTTCGATGATCGGAACAAAGATCGTGTCATACCCTTCGCGCGTAAACAGCGCGGGAACCCCCGCATTGGGCGCGAATGCGCCGGTTTGCGCGAAGAATATCTCCGGCCGCGGCCCCGCATTCTCGCGCGCGGTCCACTGCCGCTGCCCCGATGCGAGCGCCTCGCTCTTCAGCCGCCCATAAACGCGCACTGCCGGTGCCTGCGCGCGCAGCAGGCGGCGGGCGTTTTCCTTGAGTGCAGGGTCGATGCCCAGCGGGGTGAAGCCGATGTCGAACAAAGAAGCGGTATGCGTCGCCATTGCGCCCGCTTCGCTTTCGTTTGCCCCTGCCCGCGCCAGCCAGGCACGCGGCACCCAGGCCATGACGTGTTCGGCCTGCTCCGGCCCCTCACCGCCGAGGATAAGGTAGCTTTTCAGCGCATCGTAAACCGCGCCCGGATCGGATGTATCCGCCATCCGCTCTTCCGCCAGCGCCATCAGCACGGGCATCAGCCGCTGCTGCAGGTCGCGCCCGTAAATGCCGCGCATCTCGCCCGACAGCCTGCCTCCCTGACCAAGCCCCAGTGCGAAATCGCTCGCCTCGGTCATTTCGGTGGTGCCGCTGCCGAGCACGCCCAATGCCGCCAGATCCTGCTGCACCGAGGCGCTGCCGCCGCGCGACTCGCCTGCCACATTGGCGTAGTCGGCAGTGATGGCATAAACCCGGTCGATCAGCGCGGTGTTGCGGAAATACCCCCAAGTCCACACGCCCACCGCAATCACGAAACTCGCCGCCACCGCGCCGATGCCGATGGCGTAATTGCGCCGCGCGCGTGCCTCGGCGGCGGGATTGCGACTGGCGATGCCGCTTTCGGGCACCAACAGATCGGCAAAGAAACGCCGCAGGAAATAGCTGCGCCCGCTCCCCACCGCGTGCTGCGAACTGCGCGGGGGCACGCCGACATTCATCAGCAGGCGATCAACCGGATTGCCCGTTTGCGTGCCGGAGGAGAAATACACACCGCGCACCCGCGCGGGCTTGTCGAAGCGGGTTTTCTTGGCGAGTTCGCCCAGCAATCTGGCAATCGGGCTACGAAGGCTTGCAAGCTGTGCCGGGAACCCGGCGATCGCCGCGCGGTGCTGCATATCGCTTTCATTCTGCGTCCGGTCGACCACACGGCTGGAAATGCTGCTGACCAGCCCGTCAAACCCTGCCATCACGCTATCGGTATCGGGCTTGGCACCGGGCGCGGTGGAACCGAACACCTGATCCGACTCCTCGTCGGTCGCGCGGGCGAAATATTCGCGGAACCCCGGTACGAGATCGGTTTTGGTCACCATCAGATAGACCGGCAAATCCTGCCCCAGCAGATTGGTCGTTTCCGCCAATCGCTCGCGGACATTGCGCGTGTGCTCTTCCATCTTGCGCGCGTCGACGAAATCGGGTGCGGGGATGGCGACGATCAAGCCGTTGAGCGGTTGCAGCGGGCGGTAGCGTTGCAGCAGTTCGAGGAAGTTCTTCCACCCCGCCGCATCATGCTCCTTGTCCTCGTCCTGGCTGACATAGCGGCCTGCCGTATCGATCAGCACCGCCTCGCTGGTGAACCACCAGTCGCAATTGGGCGTGTTCGGCTGGCCGCGCAATGCGCGGTATTCGCCTGCAACGGCGGTGGGGAATTCCAGTCCGCAATTCAGCAACGCCGTCGTTTTGCCCGCGCCCGACGGGCCGATGATCGCATACCATGGCAACTGGTAGACATAGGCTTGCCGACTGCCCAGTTTGGCCGTGCGCAATTGGTCGAGCGCCTCGGACAGCTTCGCCGCCACTTCGTCCTTTTCGATATCGGCGGGGGACGGCTTCAGTTCCTCCATCATCGCCGCATTTTTCTTCTTCTCTCGCCGCCACGCGAGAATGGCGAGGATAGACACCACCAGCAGCGGAACCAGCGCGACGAGCAGAGTCACGACCCACCACCCGAACGGGCGGAAATCGGCAATCGCGATCAGCGGCCCGACGAACCAGATGATGAGCCCCAGCACTATCGCGCCAAGGAACCGCCAGAACCAGCGATTGGTGAAGAGTGTCTTGAGCTTCTGCATGATCCCCTCCTCCTCAGCGCCAAGCGATATCGTTGGCGACGCGCAGTTCGACCCGGCGATTGGCCGCGCGGCCTTCAGCGGTGTCGTTGTCGGCCATCGGACGGGTTGCGGCAAATCCGCGGGTGCTGATCCGGCTGCCATCCGTCAGCCCTGCCCCGCGAATGGCGCTCGCCACGGCCTCGGCGCGCGCTTCGGAGAGCGCCTGGTTAGACGGGAAGGCGATTGACGCGCCGGGCTGTGAATTGTCGGTGTGACCTTCGATCGCAATCGGCCCGCTGGTGAGGTTCGCCGCCTGGGCAATCCGCCCGAAAGTGTCCGACCATCCACCTGCCGGATTGGCTTCACCCGCGCCGAACAGGCCGCGATTGTTGAGCCGCACGACGATTTCGCCCCCTTCGCGGGTGAGCGTCAGGCGTTCCGCCGCGATATCGGGCTCGAGAATTGCTTCCATCTGGTCGTATGTCGGCGTCTGGCTTTGCGCCGCCGGCGGCGGCGGCACTATCACCGCGTTGCCGACCGCACGGTCGAGCCCCTCAAGCGCGGTATCGGCAGAGCTGGAAAGCCGCATCAGCAGCGCGGCAAAGATCAGCAAGGCCAGCAGGCCGAAGCCTGCGGCAATCGCCCAGAGCGGGATCTGCGGCGCATATTTGCCCGCCGCGACCTGCATCCCGCGCCATTGCGGCGAAAGATCAGCAGGCTGCACCGGGCGCTGGTTGCGAATGCTGCCCGACATCGCAGAACGATGCCGGTTAACCAGCGATTCGCCGCGCGCATCAACCCCTGCCCGCCCTTCGAAACCGAGCGATAGGCACAGATAGAGCAGTTCCATCAAGCGCGGTTCGAGATGGGGATCCTGCGCCATCTTGTCGGCAAAGCCGTACATCCGGTCTCCGCCGGTGGTATCATTATGATAGGCAGCGAGCAGGCTCTTGCGGCCCCACGGACTGTCCGCCCCCCACGGGGTTGCCAGCACCGCATCATCGACAAAAGCGCACAGCATATAATGCGCGAGCTGCACCGACCGCTGCTCCAGCCCGAGATTGCGGACACGCGTTTTGAACGCTTCGAGTTCGTCGACAACAAGGCGACGCAAGCCCTTGATGTCTGGCCCCACGGGCATGGTGCGCACCTGTGCGGCGAGGTGGATCAGCCGTCCGGCAGCGGCGACTACCGGCTCCGGCCCGTACAACTCCGGCTCGGCATCGGCGAAGCTGATAACGCCCGGCGCAGGCGCGCTGGCGTCTACCGGGGCGCGTGGCGAAGGCGGCGGCACCGGTGCGCCGCGCTGCACCTGCGTTTGCAATTGCTGCGGCTCGGGCGGAGTGTAGCCCCCTTGCGGCGGTGGCGGAGGAACAGGCGCAGGCGCAGGCGGCGTCGCCCCGGGGATAGGCGATGGGCGCCCGGCCGATCCGGGCTTGAAGACAGTGCGCTCTTCGTCCTCCGGATCGTCTGCCATCATTCAGGCTCCCTGATTGCCCACAGTTCCATATCGATACCCGGCAGCTTGTCCTGCACATGGATCGCCACTTTCCCGCTGACTTCCACCGCCTTCCATTGCTCATGCGTCGTATTGATGCGGAAGTAGGTGGTGTTGGCGGTAAACGGGATTTGCCGCGGCTCTGCGCCCATCGGGCTGAGGCTGGCACCCGGCAGCTGCTTGTTCACCAGTTGCGAGATGTGTTCGACCGATCCGACCTTGGCGAGCTTGGGCAGGTTTGCCCGCACCCGCTCCGGATCGACTTCTGCGCGCACGGCCAAGATGAATTCGGCAGCCGTAAACAGCGAACGATCGTTGATCTGCCCCCAGCGCACCCCGTGCTTGGCAAGCTGCAGCGGGATGTTGATCGTATGCTCCATCTTGCTTTGCGAGAGCAGATTGTTGAGCTCCAAAATCACCGCATTGAAGCAATGGCGCTGTTCGCGGTGCATATAGGTCGGCATGAAATTGGGCCGCCGCGCCTTCGTCATGTAAGTCGAAAGCTCGCCCGCCAGGGTGACGAGAAAGCTGTAGAAATCCGCCGGATGCACAGCCGGGAGCGAGGCCAGATGCCGGATTTCGCTTTCCGCGCGGTTGAGGATCATTAGCGTCAGATAGTCGGAGACGTCCGCCACCGATTTGGCCCCCGGCGTGCCCAGCCTTCCGGCGATTGCCTCTGCGCGTTGGTGCACCATGCCTTCAAGCTCGGAAAGGAAGCGCGGCAGTTTCTCGCCAGCGGTGATTGCCACACCGCACGGGATAAAGTGCTGGTCAAGCGAGACTGAATCGTCCGCCTTGCGCTCGGTTACGCGGGCCACCGGCAGCGTTTGGTAGCCTTCCAGCCCCTCATCCTCGAACCGCAGCGAAAGTTGCAGCTTGCCCACGCTCATCGCCACGCGGCTGGCGCTGCCATAGACGCTGTCGGATGCTTCGAATTCCCCCGCGACAAAGCGGGTTTCGGCCTGCGCCGTTTCGTCCAGCGCGACTTCGGCGGCACCGGCGCGCATTTCGGGAATGCACAAGTGTACGATCGCGTCGCGCTTGTTTGCCTTTACATCAAGCGCCATCGGCGCGGCCACTTCTTCCGGCACGCGGAACGGGGTTCCGTCGGGGAACACGCCCGAACATTTTTCGACCACCAGCTTGCCGGTTTTCAGCTGACCTTCGGAAAAGCGGAGCGCGGTGAGACCGTAGGCGTAGGAAAGAAGCGGAGAGACACGGCCTTCCAGTTGCGCGGTTACGTGCCGGTCGAATTGCTGGAAGTGCTGCGGACGCAGGAACATACCTTCCGACCAGACAGGCTTGTTTTCCCACGTCACGCGTATTCCCCCCATTCTCCGGACTACTGTCCGGATTTCAGATAATCCTCGTATCCCTCACGAAATGCAACGCTCATCACGCCATTGGCGTTCGAAGTGGCATCTTTTTTGAGCGCATCATACACGGTCGCATAAAGGCTCCACGGATCGACCTTGCGTGACAACAGATTCTTGTTGCCATTGGCCCGTTCGGTCAGCTTGTCGATCTCCTCCGGAGAAAGCCGGTCGAACACCGTGTGCAGCGCGCGCTGGACGCCTGCAAGCATGGCCAGTTGGTGGCGCTTCAAATCCTCGAATGCACCGCGCACCGCCTCTTCCGAATTGACAAAGCCCGGCAGCGGCTCGCCCAACAGCACCTTTGCAGCATCCTGCGCGGGCAGATGTTTGAGCGGGTTGTTCCGGCCAATGGCGAGCACGGTCTTTTCCATACGGAACTCGCCCTTCATTTCCGCCCTATCGCGCATCAGATCGGACATTCCGAGCACGACCTGCCGATACATCACGCCGAGCTTGCGCAGGGCATCGGGCGAAAGGCGCAGTTCCTCCGGCCCCAGCCCTGCTCCCTCGTAAAATGCTGACCAATTGGGCGCTCCAACGTCGGCGACCGGAGACGGCGCGGGAGGAGGCGCCGGGACCGGCGCTGGTGCAGGTCTGGGAGTCGTCTGCGCGACAGCCAGCGGCGGCTGGGCGGGTTCATAGTCGCCCAACATATCATCCACCGGCGGCAGATCGATATCCATCAACGCATCGGGGTTGCCCTGCGGAATTCCTTCATCAAACGGGTCGTCGTCAAAGCCGGAAGGCGTATCGGGCGCGGTGGTGGGCAGATCGTCAAAGCCGATGTCGCCCGGCTGCTCGATCGCACCGTCGCCGCCGCCAATATCGTCGAACACATCATCGGGCAGACCGCCCGATCCATCCACATCCAGCCAGTTTTCGGGAATGCCCAAGCCAGTTGAGGCGAGCGGCGCGTCCCCCATGATCGGCCCGCTCATCGCGATACCGATGGGATCGCCGAAATTGTCCCTGCCGCGATCCCTCGGCGGTGACGGTGAGCCGATATGCGCGCCGATCTCGTCACGCAGCAAATCGTGCAGATCATCACCGCCATTCGGGCTGCCGATATCGAAATCATCGAGCAGGCCGCCACTGCTGCCGCCCATATCGATATCGTTGAACGGATCATCCTCCGCCATGCCACCCGAAAAGCCCGGCAGATCCTGTACCGGAGCGGCACCCATCCGCATGCTCGCCGCCATCGCATCGCTGGCAATGGTGACCACAAAGCCTGAGATAAACAGCCGGTCGCCTTCGCGCACCGGGAACGGGTTGTGCGGCGTCACCCGCTGTCCCGGCGCGTTAAGCGAGACGCCATTGGTGCTTCCGTTGTCGATGGCCAGCAGATCAAGGCCGCTCGAAATGATCTTGCAATGCTGGCCGGAAACGCCGTCCGCCTTGGTGCCTAGAACGACATCGCAATGCCGTCTGCTCGATCCCAGCAGCACTTCGCCCGCATCAATCTGTCGCCGGTCAAAATACTGACCCGGCGGATCATCCATGCGCGATATCAGCAAGTTCCACATAGCCGGACTTAAGCGAGGCTTTCCTTGACCTGCCCCTGCGCCTCTTTCCCGTTTTCACCCGCCATCAAGGCTAGCCCGATGGGCAGCCATTGCGCAAGCGCCACGGGCTTTCCGAAAGCAGGATCAAGGCCGAGCAAGGTCAGCGCGCTGCGTGTCGCCACGCCTGCCAGAAAGGGCGATGGCGGCACTTCGGGTTGGCCGCGCGGAGCGAGCGACGGGCCCGACCAGTGCGCGGCCTGCGCTGCCCAGGCCGCCGCTTTGCCTTTGTCGCACTTCTTGGCCGCGCGTCCGGCCGCTTCGGCTTCGTTGGGCGCCTGCGACTGCACCCATTTCTCCGCCGCGAGGACGGCAGCGTCCTCCAGCTCACGCTTCCCGATATCCGGTATCAAACGGACGCTCAAGCACGCCCACCAGACACATTGCCGGTGCGGCAGGAGCAGCGCGAGCGCGTGCACCGCGTCATCGGCAAATTGTCGCGCCACGAGGGTTTCGACAAACTCTGCCGGCTGCGCGCAATCGTCGAGCAATGCGAGTGCGCCGGGCGATAGCCGCCCGTGCTCGCGCAATTCGCTGCGCCGGAAACGCAGTGCCGGTGCACTTGGCGGCGTCATCGAAGCACCCTGCGCATCAGTTGATCATCACCATACCGCCCTTGAGCGTCAGCATCCCGTCGCCGCTCACTTCGGTCATCGGTGCACCGAGTGTGGCAGACGCACCCGCGCTCATGTCGAGCGTCGCCGAAGCATCAATCTTGATCGTGGGCGCGGTGATCTCGATACCCGAAGGGGTCAGCTTGATCGATGACGGCCCGACCGTCAGCAGAATTTCCTGAACCGATTCATGCGAACTCTTGCCGGTAACCGTCGTCTGCCGCTCGCCATCGACATTGGTCACCTGGTTCACATCGATCTGCACTTCACGGTTGTTGTGCACCGTCAGCCGCTGGTCATTCTCGATCTCGATCGCCTGATCGTTGAAAATGTGCCCCAACTCATCCTTCTGCACTTCGCGCTCGTAATTGCGATCAGTATAGAGCCAGATGCGCTCCTCGCCTTCCTTGTCTTCAAAGAAGAATTCCTGCGTCACCCCGCCATCCTTGTTGGTGACCGAGCGCCAGCCTGATTTGAGCCCGCTTTCGGCATGGGGATGGGGATACTTGTTGCCCGGCGAATAGAGCACGCCATCGATATATGGCAGATCGGGGTCGCCGTGCAGGAAATTGACCACCACCCGCGTTCCGCCGCGTGGCAGGAATTGCGACCCATGCGTGCCGCCAGCGCCCCATTGCTGGCGAACAGGTAGCCAGACGGCCTTGTTCAGCCCCTGCCCCGAATAATCGCGCGCACCGTCGATCAGCACCGGCACCCGGTGCTTGTCATCGACATGGGACTCGCCGGTCACGCCCTGTTCGTCTCCGATCACGCCGAGGAACGGCCCGGGCGCAACACGCTGCGGTTCGTCTACCGCGGGACGGAAAGTGAGGTTGGCATCAATCGCCGTAAAACTGTTCGAATATTGGCCCGGCCGATCCGCATCGAACATCCACGGGTCTTCCGCGCTGTGCATCACTGCGGTGAGCACAACCTTGTTCGGCACCAGACCATTGGCTTCCTTGATTTCGACGCGACCGCCGGCAAACAGATGCGGTTCATCCGAGCGCCCCTCGATATAGTCGGCTTCCTGCGCGTGGCGTTCCTTGAACGCCTTCTTCTGCGCGGAATTATCGCCTTCCTCGTCGATGAAGGCCTTGGTCTCGTGGGCATAGACCTTGGCGAAATCGGGCATCGCCTCGCTACCGGGTTTCACCGTTTCGGAATTGATCGAGCTGAACGTCGCGACATCCTGCGATTGCGGCTTGGCGGCGTAATTGCGCTCCAGATGGTTGATCGCCGCCTTGTCCGATTGCGGGCGAAATTCAACCGCGCCGCCCGGCACATCGATATAGGCCGATGGCTGGTTGCTGACGATCATCTTGTGGCGGAAGGCCCCCGCCCCGCGCTCGTAGACAAAGAAATACATCAGCCCGTCATGGCTCAAGAGCCGGTCGAGAAAACGGTTCTCATATTCGTCGAGCCGCACCGAATAGGCGCGCGGCTGCGGACTGGGAGAGGCCTGTACCGATTTGACGAAACCCGTCAAATCCTTGGTCATCGCCTCGAAAATATCGATGCTGCTCTTGTCCTGCACGAAATGCGTGTCTCTGGCGTAGGACAAAGCGTGATAGGCTGGACGGACCTGCACGGTAACGAAGTGCGATCCGCCTTGGCGGGTCTTGCGTGCGGCATAAATCCGCCCGGCGAAAATGCGCGGTTCCGCGCTGCCCTGCGTAACGTCGAATTCGCACAATTTCCCGATCAGCTTGCTGCAATCGGGATCGGTATCGGTAAACAGTTCAACTTCGTAGAGAAAGCTCTCCGAGATCGCCTCACGCCCGCTGAAGCGATACAGCGCATAATCCTCGACATTCTCGTCGCCCAGCGCACGGATGTTCAGAAGATGCGTCATGAAACCTTTGCCAATACCCCGCGGCGCGCCAGTTCAGGCGCAAATGGCACAGCGGACGCTGCACCTGCCAAAGGCAGATGCCGCGCCCGCAGAATGCCAGTCATCCTCACTCGACCTTGTTTTCCTCGAGGCTGTAGATGAGGTGCGTCGGGCTGCCCGCGTGCTCCTTGTCGCGGCCGGTGAAGCTCCAGTCGAACTTGGTGAAATTGAGCGAAACCGACTCGCTCGGCATTTCGCTGCCGCCACCGTGCGAAACCGAGAAACCGGAAACGATCACGTCTTCGAGGATCAGCGTCAGATAAGCCACCGACTCCCCCTTCACCGCCGCGGTGAAGGCAATCTCCGTCTTGCCGACCGGATCGCCCTTCAGCAGCGCCTTGAAGAAGCGCTCGGACGATTTGTCGGTCACCTTGGTCGCAGTGATTTCCGAGACCGAAGGCTCGCTCACCGTACGGTCACCGCCGCGCGCGCTGCTGACGCCGAGGCCGGCGCCCCATTGGAAAGAACTCAGCTCCGTTTGCTCTTTAAAATTGGCATCGGTCGCGCTGCCCTTCAACTTGTCGTTTTTCAGATAGATAGCCACCTTACTCTCCTTCCTCGCTGTATACTCACTGTGATACGGACCCCTTGCGATTTTTTTTGCGCGGATATTTTGCACACATTCGCTTATTGTAATTTACATCATTTGATCTCGAAGGCGTAGTCCTTTTCGGTTCCCTTGCAGACCTTGATTTCATTGATGTCTTCACCCTCTGCGCTGCGCACCAGCAACAATTGCGAGAGATCGGCCAGCAGGCCGCGCTTGAGAATGTTCTCGATATTGCGCGCTCCGCTTTCATGTTCGGTGCAGCGGGCAACGATGGCGTCGAGCAGATCGTCATCCCAATCGAAGCTGGCATCGTAATGGCTTTCCACCCGCTGGCGGATGCGATTGAGGCTGATCGTCACGATCATCCGCAGAATTTCCGGTGGGAGCGGGAAGAACGGCACGGTGACAACGCGGCCAAGGAATGCGGGCTTGAAATATTCGAGCAGGGATGGGCGCAGCTCGGTTGCCAGCTCTTCCGGATCGGGCATGATCGTGGTGTTGCGGCACAGTTTTTCGATCGTGTCGGTGCCCGCATTGCTCGTCATGATGATGAGCGTGTTCTTGAAATCGATGTCGCGGCCCTGCCCGTCTTTCAGCTGGCCTTTGTCAAACACCTGGTAAAACACATCCTGTACGCCGGGATGGGCCTTTTCCATCTCATCGAGCAGGATCACCGAATAGGGTTTGCGCCGCACCGCTTCGGTGAGCACTCCGCCCTCGCCATAGCCGACATAGCCGGGCGCAGCGCCGACCAGGGTCGAGACTTTGTGCTCTTCCTTGAACTCGCTCATATTGATGGTGGTGACGTTGTGTTCGCCGCCATAAAGCAATTCGGCCAAAGCCAGTGCGGTCTCGGTCTTGCCTACACCGCTGGTACCGCAGAACAGGAAGACGCCCAAGGGCTTGCGCGGATCGGCGAGGCCTGCCCGTGCGGTGCGCACCGTCTCACCGATCACTTCGAGCGCATAATCCTGCCCCTTGATCCGTTCGCCCAGCGAATCCTTTACCTGGAGCACGGCGTTGATCTCGTCAGTGACCATGCGGCCCACCGGAATTCCCGTCCACCCGGCCAGCACTTCGGCAACCACATCGTGATCGACGACTTCGTAGATCATCGGGCTTTCGCCTTGCAGCGCGCGCACGTCCGCCTGCGCGGCCTTCAATTCTTCGCGGGCCTGCTTCGCCTCCGCGGAATCGGCATCCGCCTCGATCAGGATTTTGCGCAATCCGGCGACCTTTTCGACGGCCGCCTTCTCTTGCTGCCAGCGTTCTTCCAATCCCGCCTTCTCGCCTTGCAAGGCCTCGCGCTTGGCTTGCGCTTCTTCGATCCGGGTGGCCATGTCGGCACCCGATGCCGCTTCGCGCTCCATCATGCGGATATCGGCGTCAAGCAGGCTGATCTGGCGATCCAGATCCTCGACCACCGCCGGTGTCGCCACCTGACTTATCCCTACGCGCGCGCAGGCCGTGTCGAGCAAGGATATCGCCTTGTCAGGCAATTGCCGCCCGGCGATGTAGCGGTGCGAAAGCGAAGAGGCGGCTTCCAGCGCCTCTCCCAAGATCATCACGCCGTGATGCTTTTCCAGCACCGGCACCAATCCGCGCAGCATCGCGACGGCCAGCACTTCGTCCGGCTCCTCGATCTTGACGACCTGGAAGCGACGGGTGAGCGCGGGGTCCTTCTCGAAATACTTCTTATATTCCGCCCAGGTCGTTGCCGCGATGGTGCGCATTTCGCCGCGTGCAAGCGCGGGCTTGAGCAGGTTGGCAGCATCGTTCTGCCCTTCAGCCCCGCCTGCGCCGATCAGGGTATGCGCTTCGTCGATGAACATGATGATCGGCGTGGGTGAAGTCTTCACCTCCTCGATCACGGTTTTCAGCCGGTTCTCGAACTCGCCCTTGATGCCTGCCCCTGCCTGCAGCAATCCCAGATCGAGAGAGAGCAACCGCACATTGCGCAACGCTTCGGGCACATCGCCTTGCACGATCCGCAGCGCGAAGCCTTCTACGACAGCCGTCTTGCCGACGCCCGCCTCTCCGGTGAGGATCGGGTTGTTTTGCCGCCGCCGCGTCAGGATATCGACGATCTGGCGGATTTCGGGATCGCGGCCATAGATCGGGTCGATCTTGCCGTCCTTGGCCTGCTGCGTCAGGTCGATGCAATACTGGCCAAGCGCACCCTGCCCCGCTTGCCCCGCCGGAGCGCCTTCACCGCCCCCAGCTCCGCCGGGTGCTGCCGCGCTGGCCACCGCCGCGCCTGCTTCTTCGGATTCCGCGGTAATATCGGCAAAGCTCTTGCGCAGTGCTTCCGGACTGATCTTGCCGAATTCGCTGCTCATCTGGCGGGTGAGCGGCGACAAATCTTCATTCGTCAGCAGCGCCAACACCAAATGGCCCGAGCGCACCTCTGCCGCGCCCATATGCAGCGAGCCATACAGCCAAGCCTCGCGCGCCATCTTTACCACATAGGGAGCGATGCCCGGATTGCGGCCATTCCCGCGTTTGAACTTTTCGATACTGAGCGAAAGATCGCGGCTGAACTTGCCTTTATCGATTTCGAAATAGTCGAGGATTTCCGCAAGATCACTGCGCTGCCGGTCGAGCAGCTTTTGCAGCCAGTGTTCGATCTCGACATCGTAATGCGTCTGGCTCAGCGCGAGCCCCAAGGCAGACTCCAGTGTCTGCTTGCACGTCTTGTCGAGTTTACCGATCAACGCCGTGAGCGTTTCTTGCGCCATCTATCCCCCCAAGGATCAAGCATCGGACAAGCGCCCGATGCGATCAACGATAGCGACCCATTATCCGTCTGCTCTAAGCGCTTGCCCGGCAGACACGGAAGAACGCTATACCTCTGCCATCGCTTCGACAACCGCTTTTTCCTGATGGATCGCGGTATGATCGATCGGAATAACGCAATCGGAGAGCACTTCGTCCGCGCTTTCGAATTCGCCCAGCCATGTCGTCCATCCCAGCATTGCCGGAGTCTCTTCATCGCCCAACCGCAGGGCAGGCACCTCGCGCGCGGCAATCAACAGCCGCAGTGAAGGCCGTTGGTCGAGCCCTGCAGACAGCGTTGCCAATTGGCTCACCAGCCTCCGGAACCGGGTTTCGGCGCAAAAGGCGCGCAAGGTGGCATAGGGCATCGGGCCCATCTCGATCAGGAAGTGATGCTGCACATCGAGCACTGCCTCGCCAATCATCGCCGCCTGACCGGATTCCCCTTCGGGCAAATCCTCGGGCACACCCAGCTGGTTAAAAGCGCCCAGCGTCCCGAAGCCGAGCCGCGATTGCTCTTGCGGCGGTACCGCCATCCATGTCGGTTCGGCCTCGATCACCCGCAGATCAAGCCCCGTCGCCACCTGAAGCACCGTTTCCACGCTATGCCTGCTGCGCCGCGTATCGGCCAGATGGACGGTCAGCGGAATCAACTGGCGTTCGGGCAGGTCCAGGCGTCCCGTTTCGCCGCGCGTATCCATGCCCGACAGCGCGAGCATAAGCTGGCCGATGGGATCATCTTCGCCCGTGCCCGTGCGCTCCACCATCAGCGGCCAACGATACTTCTCCTCGATCCGGTAAAAGAAGCTGAGCGCACGGTGATCGAACAGGTTGAGGAAATCGGCGAAGGAATTGTCCCGTGAACGGCGGCGTTCGAGCTGCAATTCGCTGTAGGGGGCGGGCAAGGCCGGGGTGCGCCCCGCGCTGCCAAGGATATTGGCGATAACCCTCGCACGCTCGCCATCCTGCGTGATGTCCTGCAAATCCGAATGCGGCAGGCCCATGCGCTGCGAGGCGACAAAGCGCACCACTTCGTCTTCTGGGATTGCGTCATGCCCGGTTGTGCGATCCCGCCCCTTGCGCCGGCTCAGCAGGCCCAGCACCCGTGCTGCCTGCGCAAAGGTCGCGCGTTTCAGATAGGAAAGATCGGGCAGTGCCATGCGCCAGCTACACCAGCGGCCTGTCGCCCAGGCGCGCGGGCCAGGTCTTCCACACGCCGCTTTCGCGCTGCAATTGCGCGGTCAGCCGGACGAAACTGTTGAGCGAGCAAGCACCTGCCAGGAACCGCTCGATCACAGCGCACAGCATGTAGCTGCCGCTGCCCGACATCCGTTCATCGTCCAGCTCGAGCGTCACGTCGAGCCCGGCGCAGATAACGCTGTGCCCCTTCAGCCGCATTCGTGCGACCCCCGGCTGCGTGCGCACCGATTTCAGGCGGTCGCGCAGATAGGCGGTCTCGGTCGTGTCACCCAGATCATACAACGCCAGCACTTCACGCAGCGCACTGGTGCCTTCGTCACCGCCGACAAGGCTGAGATAATTGACCGACAATTGACCGATCAGCCGCCAATGCGCAGCCCCTCTGCGATGCGCGCGACGCGTCGGCGTGGGTTTGCTGAGCGCGGATACTTTCTCCAGCCCCTGCACCGAGCCGTTGATCGACAATTGCGGTCGCCCGCCGCCAAATGGGAGCCGCGCGGGCAATTCCCGGTTTGTCGCTAGGATCGTGGTATTGACGATGGTGGTATCATCACCCAGCAGCTCGCCGTCGAGATCGGCGATGGTCAGGTTGACATCATCCCCGCCTCCTTTCGAAAAGCTCGACCGGCGCGAGATCGTGTGGAAAAAACGACCCTCGCGCGGACTGCCGCGATCTATCGAATAGAGCGAGGGAACGGGAATCTTCTCGCCATCGGCGCGCTGCAACTCAACATGCTCAACGCAATAGACTTCCATCGCATCTTCGCGCCGCGTGCTCGGGATAATGCGGTATTCGATGGCCGAATGATCGAGCAGGATCGGCTCCGCCTGCATCTCCCACAGGTTGATCGCGGGCGCGGCGTAGAGATCGAAGTCATCCGCGCGCACCACGCGCTCCAGCTCCGAAGACAGCCGGTCGAAGAACAGATACAGCTCCAGCGTGTCGCCATCCAAAGTCAGCGTGCGCGCCTCCAGATCGGCGATTTCGAAGAACATTTCCTTCTGCGGATAGGCGAAATGTTCCTGCAGCAAGCCATAAGAGCGCCGCGAATGCGTGGGTTGCGGCAGCAGCAGACCGCTTTCGTCCAGCCCGCACATTTTCAGTGATTTGGGATCAAGATGCACCGCGCCCCTATCCGCAAGACCCGACGCAGCGGTGATGCCGACAAGGCTGGTACCGAATTGTTCGAGCAGGATATGCGCGCGGCGGGCGTTGCCCTTGATGTAAAGTCGCAAGGTCGAGATATCGAGCGCGTCGATGCCAATCTCGGGCTTGCTGGTCTTCAGCCGGAGATGAAGCATCCCTTTGGCGTTGGCGGGGCAACCCGGCGGCACTTCGAAAGGCGGCCCGGTCATGCTCGCGTTGGCGATCGTCAACGGCATCATCCGCACGTCGCGGCACAGGCGATAGCGGCATCTTTCGCCGTCGATCTCTTCGGTCAGGATTTCCGTGCCAGCGGGCACATTGATGGGGGCGGCCAAATCCTCGGCAGGCTGCAATTGCACCACCATCACCGACGGCAAGGGCTGGATCAGATGCGGATAGAGCGTGTGCAGTATCGCGTCGGACAGCTCGGGATACTCGTCATCAATCTTATGCCGCAGCCGCGCATTGAGGAAGGCGACGCTTTCGATCAAACGACCGACGTGGGGGTCTTCCACCGCTTCCTTGGTGAGCCGCAGGCGCGAGGCAATTTTCGGATGCGCGTCGGCAAATGCGCCCGCATTGTTGGACAGATAAGCCAGCTCGCGCTGATAATATTCGATCAGATCGTCGATCATGTGCTCAGCTGCCCAAATCCAGTTCTATCGTCTTGTCGCTCGGCCGGACATTGGCGTCATAGACGACAACTTCCTCGTCCCGGCTGATGGTGAGAACCGCCATGATGCGAAAGGTTATGCCTTTCGAAGTGGGCGATTCGTCGGCCTGCACAGACACATCGTGCAGCCGCGGCTCGTGCCGGATGATGGTATCGCGAACAATCCGCCGCAGCCGGTCACGTACTGAATCCGAGCTGAAGTCCTCGGTCGCCATATCCGCGAGGCCATAGCCGACGATGTTGTCCCCCATCGCCTCATGCGGGCCGTGCGAAACAAAGATCGGCTGCGTGGTATTGAGCAGATGTTCCAGATCGCGCAGCAGGTGGATCTTGTACTCCGACAGCGCGTCATCGTCGTCCTGCGCCGCTTCGACTAGCTGCTCCGGTTCCAGATCGATCAGGCGGTCAAGCAGGCTTTGTGTGATCATCAGGCCACCTTCCCGCCGACAACCGTCGTCAGCCGGAACTCGCTTGCCAATTGGTCAAGCTGGTAGTGCGGTCGCAATGCGATATCGCATTCGTAGCTTCCGGGCTTGGTCGGGTGGTCACTGACACTGACGCGCGCCTGCCGCAGCGGGTATTTCACCCGTTGCTGGGGCGAAGGGTCATCATCGTCGGTCGTGTATTTGTGCAGCCACCGCTGGAGCAGCGTCTCGCATTGCTGCGCATCCTTGTAACTGCCCACCCAGTCACGCGCCATTACCTTCACGTAATGTGCGAAGCGGGAAACGCAGAGAATATAGTTTATCATTGAACCCATCTTCGCGTTCATCCGCGCCAGATCGCTGCCCGTATCGGGCGGCGCGTGCATACTCGGCAGGTTCATGAAAGCAGCGATGCCGGTATGCTGCATTTGCCGCAGCGCGATAATGCCGACATCGTTCAGCGCCATTTCCTGCGTTTCGGACACAGCGTTCTCGACCGCAAAGCGCGCGACAACGCCGCGCCTGTCCGCCGGAAGGAAATGCCGCACCGGGCCATCCACCGTCCCGCCTTCGCCGGGCGGTACGATCCCGCGAATGGCGGCGGGCCAGCGGAAATTGGCCATAGCCCGCATAGTGACATAGCCGAGCGCGAACGAACCATTCGCCCAGCACAAATCGTCTGGATTGGCGATACGCTCGTCCCAGTTGAAACCGATCCGCGGAAAGTCGCGTCCGCGCCATGGCTCGCGCACCAGAATGCGCGGCATAACCGCAGCGAGAAAGCGGCTGTCGGGCCGCTTGCGCGTGCGGTTCCAGGTGCGGAAGGAAGGGTGGGCGAGACTGGCGGCCAGATCCTGCCGCAGATCGAGATCGTCGAACCGGTCAAGCTCCATCACGCTGGGGTGGACACCGCAGACGATCGGACAAAATGCCGCTGCCGCGACGTCTGCAAGACCGTCGAGAACGGTCACATCATCGGTCGGCCCCTGCCTGCCGGGGCGGTGCGAGAGCGCGTGATCGACCACCAACATCCCGAAGGGCCGCCCGCCGGGATGGCCATACTCCTCGTTATAGACCAGATCGAACAGGCGGCTCTGGTCGAAATCCATGGCGCGTTCCATGTCGCGTGCAATCTCGATCCAGCGAATGTCGAGTATCCGCACGATCACCTGCGGATCATCGCAAGAATCCAGCAGCCAGCGCGTGCCCCGCCAGAGCGCTTCGAGGCGCTGGAAATCGGGATGGTGCAGAATGGCATCGAGCATCGCGGAAAGCCGCTTGTCGAGTTCTACAATCACCCGGTTGGCGAGCGCCAGCAACTCCTCGCGCGCAGCGGCCCTCACGGCATTGATAGCAATGCGCGGATCGACATCGGCCGCGTCCCGCGAGGGTGTATCCTGACCGTCCTCACCCGCAGCTGCCGCAGCAGCATGGCGAATGGCTTCGGCCAGGATATCGCCCTCTTCAGGCATAGGTCAGTCCAGCGATCAGCTGCCGCCGGGGATTTTCGCCACAAGCCGCATCGAGGTCGTCAGCTCCTCGAATTGCAGCCACGGACGCAGATAGGCCACCGCGCTGTAGGAGCCGGGCGAACCCGGGACTTCCTTCACCGAAACCTTGGCCTCGCGCAGCGGATATTTGGCGCGAGCCGATTGCCCTGCCCCCTCGGTCGCATCGACATAGGTGTTAATCCAGCGGTTGAGCCATGCCTCGCAATCCTCGGCCTCCATGAAGCTGCCGATCCGGTCACGCGCCATCACTTTCAGGTAGTGGGCAAAGCGGCTGGTCGCCATAATGTAGGGCAGGCGCGCCGAGATGGCGGCATTGGCCGTTGCATCGGGATCGTCGTACTTCTTTGGATCCTGCGTGGTCTGCGCCCCGAAGAACACCGAATAATCGGTACCCTTGTAGTGGCACAGCGGCAGGAACCCCATGTCCGACAACTCTTTCTCGCGCCGGTCGGTAATGCCGATTTCGGTCGGGCATTGCGCGTCGACATCGCCATCATCGGTCATGAAGGTATGCGTCGGCAGATTTTCGACCTTGCCCCCGCCTTCAGCCCCGCGAATGGCGGTGCACCAGCCATTCTCAGAGAACGCAGCGGTCATCCGGCCAGCCAGCGCGTAAGAGGCATTCATCCAGCAATAGTCGTCATGATCCATTCGCTTGGGATTACCGGCTTCATCAAACGGCGCCTCTTCGTAATCGAAGGCCTCGATGGCCTTGGTCGCCTTGCCATAGGGCAGACGCGCGAGCACGCGCGGCATGGTCAGCGTGACAAAGCGCGAATCCTCGGATTTCCGGAAGCTCTTCCACCCGGTATACTCGGCCGTATCGAACTTCTGCTTGAGATCCATCGGCGTGGACAGATCGGTATAATCGTCCATCCCGAACATATCCGAATTCGCTGCCGAGACGAAGGGTGTGAAGCCTGCTGCTGCCACGCTGGAGATATTGCGCAGAAGCTCGATATCTTCAGGATGCTTGCCGAAGTAGTAATCGCCCACCAGCGTGCCGTAAGGCTGCCCGCCAGCATGGCCGAATTCTTCCTCGTATACCTTTTTGAACAGCTGGCTCTGATCAAAGTCCACCGCCGAGGCGAGGTCTTTGGCCAGTTCCTTCTTGGTGACGTTGAGCATCCGGATTTTGAGGTTCTCACCAATCTCGGAATTCTTCACCAGATAGTGCAGCCCGCGCCACGAGCCTTCCATCTGCTTGAATTTCTCGTGATGCATGATTTCTGCCAGCTGGCGCGAAATCTGCTCGTCCAGCTTGGCAATCGCAGCGCGCAGAGTAACGGTCATGTTCTTGTCGAACTTCACCGTTTCCGCTGTCGCTTCGCTTGCCAGCGTGGAGAGCAATTCTTTCACCCGGTCGGGCTCGGTCTGTTTGGTGACGCTGATTGCCTGGTCGAGAAGGCTTACGGTCTCTTCCGTGGCCCCGGCTGCGGCTGCGCCTTCTGCTGCTTCTTTCGCCATTCTTAAACGCTCCGCTTATACTTTGTCTTCGCCGCCAAGCTGGGATTTCAATTCGCCCATCTTGGATTCGTCGTTGAGGATTTGTTCGAGCAGGCTTTCCAGCTCTTCCGAACCATCGGCCTTCGCCATCAGGTCGCGCAGCTGGTTGCGCCGCTCCATCAAATTGCGCAGTGGCTCCACCTGCTCGACGATCCTGTCGGGCTCGAAATCTTCCATGGAACGGAACTTCAGGTCGACCGCCATTTGCTTGCCTTCCTCACCGGAAAGCACATCATCGACCTTCATTTTCACGCCCGGCTCCAGCCGTGCCATCACCTGGTCGAACTTGTCCTTCTTGAGGTCGATAAAGCGCCGGTCTTTCAGGCTCTTCTTGGCAACATCGGAATCGCCCGAAAAATCGCCGAGCACACCGACGACATAAGGAATTTCCTTGGTCTCGGTCGCGCCATTGGTTTCCACATCATAGGTGATGTGGACGCGCGGCTTACGAACGCGTTTGAGTTTTTGGTGTACAGAATCGCTCATGTCGATCTCCCTTCCAGACCTCTCGTCTTGAGTTGTGAATCCCGGCACCGGAGCGACCCTGATACCTGATGCCTCGCGTTTACATTACCAGTCGTCGTCTCCGCTCTTGGCGACACTCGCCGTGTCCTCTGTCGGCGGGCGAATGCCCGACCGCCAGTAGAATTCGGTGCGCGCATCGGCTGTCGGAATCAGCTCGGCGATCAGTTCCTGCAAATCCATCCGCGCCCGGCGATCGATCTCGCGCAGGGCCTTGCCGACGGGCGAATGCGGTTCGCGCCGCGCGAAGTAATCCGCTGCTGCGTTCACCGCGCGCAAGGCATCTTCCCGCGAGTCAATCTTGCCCGCCTTGAATGTGCCTGCGCTGCCGCCACCATTGGCCGACGCACCTGCATCGGCGGTTTCGGCAGCTCCCTCGCTCTCTTCCGAAACCTCTTCCGGCAAGCGCGCGACAAGTGCCTTCAACCATTCACGCATTCCCTCCAGCTCGCTCGTCAGGCGCGAGCCTGCGGGCATATAGGGGGATGCCTGTTTGATGAGATATTCCATCACCCGGCGCCATTGCGTCTCGGCGGTGGTGACAGCAGCCAGCACCGGTGCCATCCTTGCCCGCCCGGCGATGGTGACAATCCGGTCAAAACTGTCATAGGCTGACTGGCGTGCCTCCGCGCGGGCCGCTTTGGCGTCGGCATCGCCGGCCTGGCTTTGGCTGGCCGCATCGACCATCACCTTGTCGCCATAGCGCAGAACGTCGCTACCTGCCTTCACCAGCGCCATCTGCCGCACCGGAAGAACCAGCGATCCCTCGCGGTCATTGGTGCCGCCGCTAAGGCCGGAAAGCGGCATGAAGCGCGCTTCAACGCCGTCCTCTTCATCCTCGTCCGCGGCGGGGTAAAGGCCTTGTTCCCAGAATGCCTCGACAAAATCGGCGAGCAAAGTCATCGTGACGGCAAGCGATTGGGCAGGATCATCTTCCCGCGCCGAAGCCTCGATCAAGATCGCCATCGGCTCCAGATCCTTGCCGAACTCCGTCAGATAGCGGATTGCGTCCTCGGCAATGGCTTCCCAGCTCTCGACGCCATCCTCGACGGCCGCGTCGTCTTCATCCAGTGCAAGCGCCTGTTCTGCCCGCACGCGGTCTTTTCGCTTCAGGCGGATATCGCGCAGCAGCTCCGCCGCCTCGCCTTCATCCTCGCGCCCGTTCACACCGAGGCCGCCGTCAATCGGCGTCAGGATGGCATCGCGGATGGTTTCGTCAATCAGCATCGCACCCCCCTCGGTACTATCGCGCAGTCATAGCTTACGCTTTTTGCCGCGCTACACCACTGTTTTCTTGCGCGCCGATGGTGTAATGCTGCAAGCCTTGGATCACAGGAGGCACCCGCATGGGACAGCCCGCATCACGTTTGACCGATATGCACACTTGCCCGATGGTAACCGGCGTTGTGCCCCATGTAGGCGGGCCGGTTAGCGGGCCCTGCGCTCCGACTGTGCTGATCGGGGGACTGCCTGCTGCGCGTGTTTCCGACATGGCGGTTTGTGTCGGCCCGCCCGATGTGATCGCCAAAGGCAGCGCGACGGTCATCACCATGGGGATGCCGCAAGCGCGCATCGGCGATATGACCGCGCATGGGGGTGTCCTGATACTCGGCCAGCCCAACGTGCTGGTGGGCGGTTAGCCGCTCAAGACCCCTCATCCGCCCCGGCACGGGCATACATATTGTTCGCGCCATCACCGACGATAAAGAAATTCGCCCAGTGATACGGGTGGGAGCTGAGCAGATTGCGCAGCGCGGCCAGTTGTGCCGTTTGCAGAGACGTCGAAATGGTTTCGCTTTGCCCCGCGACGTAGAAATCCTGCATGATCTTCAGAGTATTGGCATTTTCGGGCACGCGCCAGAAAGTTGCCATGACCGCACGCGCGTCGGCCACCAGGAATGACCGGACAAGCCCGTCCAGCTCCGCCCCGCTGGTTTCGAACCCTGCTTGTCTGGCCGCAAGAGCTGCGGCTGCTGCGGACGTCTCGCAAGCGGACAGCACCACCAGATTAGCATCAAGATCAAGCCGGGTCACTTCGTCGAAGGACAGCAGCCCGTCACCGGCGACTTCTCCATTCACCGGAGCCGCCAGCGCGGTAATCAAGGCCGGTGGCACGTAAGCGAGGCATTCATCATCCTCGGACGCCCGCACGAGCTGCCCCGGCAGACCATGCGTAGCAAAATGCAGGATACTGTAGTTGCTGAGATCAACCGCGGGATTGTCCCCGAGCAGCGCCTCTTCGGTAAAGGCATCGCCAGTCAGCTGCGGCACATTGTCCCGCCCAAGCGCATTGGCGATCAGCCGCAGCTCATCCGCGCTCACCGGATCGGCTGCGTAGATGTAATTCGCCCAGGCCTGCAAGGTCACCCGGCATTCGAGCGGCATGGCGGCATTCCCTTGCGCCGCGCTCAATTGCGGCACCGGCGCGTTGGCGAAGCCGAAAATATCAAACTCCGCTTCGGAGGGCCTGCGCTCGATCCGGCTGCTCAAGAACGCGCGCGGCGAAAGCGCCACCGTTGTTTGCGCACTTTCGACCAAGAATTGCGCACGATCATACCGTCCGCGCTCTTCGGGGAAGCGTTCATACTCCAGGACGCTGGCTTCGTCGGTCACCAGCATGGCGATGGGGAATTGGCGGAAAATGCCCGCGGCATCGAAAATTACGCTGTCGGAATTGGCAACAAGTCCCGCTGCCGGCCCGGTGATCCTCGCAAAAACCTCATATGCCCCGCGAATATCGAAAGGGATTGTTCCCACATCGTCGCGCTCCGGACGGTAACGGCTCTGCGCGGAGGACAGCACAGCATCGGCAGCGCGCGTCACTTCATCCAGAGTTCCCTCGACACGGTGGAAACTCGCCTCCTCGCGGGAGACGACCATCGCGTACACCGCATCGTTCAGTTCGACGAGCTTGAAATAGACCTCGCCCGGTTCCAGCACACTCCGCAAGGTTTCCAGATCGATGGGCTCGTCATCAAGCTGGGCAATCCCGCCGGTTTCCGCGATCCGCGAATTGACGTCATCAAGCCGCGCGACAACATCGCGCAGCTCGCTTTCCAGCGTTGTCCGTTCACCGCCGCCTTGCTCCCCTGCCAAGGCACCGATGGCGAAAGTCAGCCCGTTACGCTCCTGTTGCAGGTCGCGCCGTTCGCGCAGCAATTGCCGGATCGTATCGTCCTGCGAAAGTTCCTGCTGCATCGTGGCATATTCGCGGGCGATGGCGGGCTCGCCAATGGCCTGCATCGCGCGGAAGAATTCGGCACTGCGCGCCTCGGTCGGCGTAGATTCGGACAAGAGATCGAAATACCGCTCCAGCGCCGCTTGCGAAACCGGGCCCACGCCATCAAGATTGGCAATCCCCGAAATGGCTGACCGGTAATCTTCCAGTGCATCATTACGCCGAGAGGGGTCACGCGAGGCAACCGATGCGCGTTCCAGCTGGGTTTCCAGCAACAGCGCGCTCGTCGCCGCAAGATCGGCACCGCGCTGGATGGGCCGCACAAGGCAGGCAGAACTATTGGCCGGAACAGCACCGCGCAAGGCCGCAATCGCACAGTCGAAACTGGCCACCGCCGCGGCAATATCGCCGCGCCGTACGTGGATACGGCCCTGCTGCCGCTCGATTGCCGAATGCAACCAGCCGATCCGCGCCGGTTCGATCCGGGCAATCGGCGCAGCAGCCACCGCCGCGGCATTGCGGATGGAAACTTCCGCCGCCGCTTCTCCTTCCGTGCGGTCGCGGCCGGGTTGCCCGGCATTGGCAAGTTGCGCGACGCTGAGCGTCCAGTAACGCTGCGCTTCCAGCAGGACCGATTGCAGCCCCGCTTCGTCACCCAGCGAAGACTGCAAATCACCCGCTCCGGCATCTTCCGCCGCTGCGCCGAAAGTCAGCGTTTCCTGGTTGAGGCGGCTCAGCACGACCGGATCGAGCAATTGCCCATCGGTCGTTGTGGCCACGTTGAGCACCTGGATCGCGCGGTCCCATTGCCGCTGGTTGATCAGATGGAGGCCGCGATAGACGCGCAATTGCTCCTGCTGCTCTGCATTCGCTTCGTTGCCCTGAGCATCAAGCAAGGCCTCGGCGGCGGCGAAGTGCAGATCGGCAGCCTCAAACTGGCTGACATTGGAATCCGCCAGCCCCGCCGCCATCCGCAGATCGATCAGCGTGGCTGCATCCGCATCGGCGAATTCGCGCAAGGCATCGTTGAGGATGCGCGAGGCATCGAGCAAGCGCCCGGTCTGCAAGGCGCGTACTCCGCTGGTGAAGACGGCATCTGCGGTGTTCACACCGCCTGCCTCATTGCCCTCGCCCTGCCCCGCCAATTCAATCTGGCGCAAGTTGGACAGATCAATCGAGCCTTGCGGCGTCGTGCCACCTTCGGGTGCAGTTTCGTTGTTCACCAGCACGCGCAAGGCCGCTTCGAGATTGGGCAAAGCCGCTTCGATCGCTGCACCCTGCCACAGCCGGCCATTCCGCTCGAAGCGCAGATCGTATGCCACGCGCTGCAACTGCGGATCGAAACACTTGCGAATGTCCACCTGCCCAAGACCTGCCAGCATCTGCGTTTCGACACTGGTGCTGCAGCCTGACGTATCGCGGGTCTGAGCGCCGCTAATATAGCCCTGCAATTGCGCCGCATCGATGCCGCGACAATTGATGCCGTATGGCTGGTCACCGGCAAAACGCACAAGCTCGTCAGAATCCGGCCAGCGCAACGAAGCGGTGCACACGTCGCCCTGGGTGTTTTCGCCCAGCGCGAACACTTCGGGCGTGTCGGGCCGCGCGGCGGCGGGCTGCGTCATCAGCACGGCCATGGCTGAAACTGCCGCGAACAGGGTCGATTTGGCGGGACGCATGATCATTGTCCTCCCTCCTGCGCTTGGCACGCTTCGTCTTCGGGATCGCATTGTTCGAGCATATCGATGCCTACTGGAATCTGCGCGATATCGAGGATCAGCCCTTCGTTGCCGCGCCCGACAAGCGGATTGAGGAAGGCGCTGGGATCGTCGGTGGAAATGAGCCGCTGCGTCTGCCGTTCGTCTATCGTGGTGATTTCGGGCGGCGGCAAATCGACGATCAGACAACCGCGATCAGGCGAGCCGATGACGCAGCCGTTCACGCGCGAGCGCGCCTGCGTCACCCGCAATTGGCGCGGGTTGAGCGTGCCGATATTGAGCACCGAATTGGGCAGCACGCCCGCCGTGCGTCCGATGAAACCGTTGATTTCGCCAAACAGCGCAAAGCTGTCCAGACCGTCATCCCCTTGGCTGAAGAGTTCCAGCGCCAGATCGTCAACCGAATTGGCCGCATCGGCATTGAGGATCACCCCGCCCCCTTGCGAGAAGGCGGTGTTCTGGAACAGCGCGAAGTCGGAATAGGCGACCCGCAACCTGTCTGCCTGCAGGAAGGTGCGCTGGCTATTGTCACCGATATAGAGCTGCGACGCGGCATCGGCGAGCAGTTCGCCCGCAGCATCGAGCGAAATGCTGTTGGTCAGCGTCACGAAGGCGGCATTGCCGAAGACGATCCTCACAGCGCGCAAATCGACCACGCCATTGGAAAATTCGACACTGGCATTTTCAGTCGTGGCGATGATCCGGGCAGTGAGCGAGGCCGGATCAACAAGCCCGTCCATCCCGATCTCGCCCTGGCCGATTTGCAGCGTTCCCGTGCCGCTGCCGCTGATCGCGCCGCCCAGCGTTATCTCGCCAGAGGTGATAATGCGCAGCGTATCCCGGCCGGTGTCGCTATCGATGGTGAAAGTGCCGAGTGCGATATCCTGGTCGCCTGCATCGATCACCACATTGTCCGCCGCAAGCAGGCCGAGTTCGGCTTCGGAGATTGCGAAACCGCCGCTGTCGCCGATGCTGGTGGTGTCCGATCCGCCGGCCAGATTGCGCAAGATGATGGTCGCGTCGGCTGCCGCCGCGCTGATCGCTCCCGAAAGCGCGAAATCCGTCGGTGCGGCGAGCACGATGTCACCATCGGGCGCGTCAGCAGGGCCGTCGGTAATGGCCAGTGCGGTCTGGGCCGTGTCGCCAGCCAGCGACAGATCGAGCACATAGGTCGCATCATCCGCGCCGCCTGCGCTGGTCGAGCCGCCGCCCAGATCGAGCGTCGTTCCCGCTGTCAGCCAGACATTGTCCCCCGCATCGAAATCGGCGATGGCAATGGTGCCTCCGGCCAGTGCGGCGATGTCTTCGACCGCAATCAGGCTATCGGCGCCGATATCGCCCGCGGCCAGCAGGATGATGCTGCGGCCCGAACGGATATCGCCCAGCACGGCATCGCCGCCGGTATTGATGGCGATACTGCCATCGCTCTCAAGATCATCGGCTTCGATTGTCTCCGGCGACACAATGCTCAACAAATTGCCCGCATTGCTGGTGCCGAGATCGACGAAGGTCGCGCTGGAGACGATGATGTCATCGTCAGCGGTCAGGCTGTTGGCCGTCAAACCATCGGTATTGTCGCCCGCGATATCGCCCGTTTTGATGAGCGTGATGTCGGTGTCGGAAGTCGCCGTGTCGACGAACAGGTTCCCACCATTGGCGGTCGCATCAATGCCCAAAGCCCCGGCATTGGCAGTTGTGACATCGACCCCGAAGCCGCTGACCGAAACGCCGTCGCCAGTTAGTGCTCCGCCGCTGGCGGTTCCGGTGGCAGAGGTGACGGAGACAATGCCAGCATTGGCGGTGCCCGTCGCCAGATTGGCGTCCCCTGTCGCTTCGACTGTGACCGATCCGTTCGCCGAGATCGCACTCGTAACATCTGCACTGGTGGAGGAATTGGCGGTGATCCCGGCGGGCGCTGAAAGGGAGCCTGCAATAAGGCTGTCATTCGGCCCCAGCTTGGTAAGCGCGATAGTCGTCCCGGCAATCCCTGTGCCTAGCTCCAGCACCCCGTCGCTGGCATCGATATCGACAAAGGTTCCGGCATCGGCGGTAGTCAGATCAACGCCCGCCCCCGCAACGGTTACCGAGGTTCCGGCGTCCAGCGTGCCAAGCTGCACATTGCCACCGGCGGTCGCGCTGATGTCTAGCGTCGCGTTAGCATCGCCGCGTCCGAAATCGGGCACCAATCCGGTGGCTCCGGGATCAGACAGTCCGCTGATATCGTCCACTGCGTCGAGCTGCACTTGCGCGCCCGATACCGAACCGATGCGGATATCATCACCCGCGACAACGTCCACGCCTCCGCTCATCAGGGTCGACACAATCGTCGCGTCCGCGCCAGCATCCGCGAGCAAATCGCCGCCGCCCGTTATGCTACCCGCATTGACATTCGCGCTGGCGGTAAGTGTCACGTCGCCCAACGCTCCCGGCGTCGTCAGCGTGTTGACGTTCACATCGCCGTCCGTTGCCATAACATCGATACTGCCGACATCGGCATTGCCGGTGGTGACGGTGGCGGAGGTTGCGCTGCTTACGTTGATATTGCCGCCGCTCGTGTCGAGATCGGTGAGCACAACGTCGCCTGCGCCTGTGCCATTGACGAGGATGTCGCCCGTCGCATCGCCCTCGTCGAGCGCGATCCCGCCCGCATCAGCCGCCAGATTGATCGTCGCGGCATTCAGCCGGCCGATATCAATTGCTCCGGCAGTTACACCGAACTGGCCGTCCGCCGACCCGCTGAACAGCTCCGTCAAACCACCGCTGTTAAGCGCGACATCGCCTGCGGTGGATTCAATAGACTGCGTAAAGCCGGGGATCGCCAGACTGGCGGGGTCATCATCGGCGGTGATGGTGCCATCGGCGGTGATCGTCACATTACCCTGCGCCCGCACCAGCGAAGCGTCGAAACTGCCTTCTGCGCCCGTAACGCCGTTGGCTGTCGAATTTGCGGTAAAGGTGCCACTGGCAGCCAATGCCGAGAAGATCGTTGTGTCGCCCACGCTGGTCAGAGACATATTGCCACTGGTGGAGACAAGCGCACCGTTTGCGGTCATGTTGCTTTCGCTGGCAAGGTTGAGATCACCGGTGGAAGTGATATCGCCGCTCGTCCGAAGCTCGCCTTCGGTGCCGTCCTTATCGAGCAACAGGGTGCCTGCCGACTGGGCTGTGCCGATCAAGAGGTTCCCGCCGGTCGCGCTGATTTCGATATTGCCCAATGCATTGCTCGTGCTTGCATTGAGGACCTGCACGGTTTCGGCGGTGACCGATACCGCGACTCCAGTTCCGGCTGCGGAAATGGTTCCAAGCTGGGCAGCGCCCCCGGCATTGACGCCAAGCTGAGTTGCAGCGGAAAGGTTCGCATGGCCATGGCTGGCGACCGGCGTCGCGCCGGTTTGCGAGAAGGCGGCTGCGCTCCCGCCCGTTGTGTCCAGATCGGCCGTTGTCGCAGAACCGCTATCGATATGCAGACGGTTGACCGCAGAAAGCGTCGCACTTGTCACATTGAGTTCGCGAATAGTCAGACTGTCAATTCCGCTTCCGACCACGCTGGCTGCGTCAAGCTGGCCTATCTCTCCCGTTCCTGTAACTGCCAAAGTCACCGTGCCGACAGCATCGATGATCGACCCGCCGTTTAGCGCCGTCCAGCCGATGGCGAGACCCGTTACCGAACCATCCAACGCATCGACGGTAAGATTGCCCGAAGTGGTTTCGAGATCTCCAATACGAATATCGCCAGTGGCTGCATCAATATCCGCTGACCCGGCAGAGAAATCACGGACGATCAGGCCGTCCTCGCGGTCTCCGGCGAGAGAAGGCCCGGAGAGGTCGGTGGAGGTGATGGTAACATCGCCTCCAGCGAACAAGCCGTTGTTCAAGATCACTTCATCCCCGGCCGTGATACTCACATTACCAGCCACCGGATTGAGCGGGTCAATGCTACTTGTGGAAACCTGCGCAAGGTCTGCGTTTCCACCCGCAGAGATCGAGATATCTCCGCCGTTTGTGAGGATCGACGTGTCCGAGGTGACATTTCCGCTGCCGCCGGTTGCTATCGCGATGCCAAGATTGGCGCCAGTGACTTCGGCTTCATCAACCTGAATGTTGCCGCTATTGCTCCGAAGGGAAAGCGCCAGCGCGGTGGTAATCTCTCCGATTGTGATGTTGCCCTGCGTGAAGGGATTGATGCCGTCGGTCAGATCGAGGCTGAGGCCCGTAATGCTGTCCGCCTCGAAATTGCCCCCCAGCACCACGGTGATCGCCGAAGGATCAAGCGGGGAGCCGCCAAGTAGGGTGATATTACCGTTAGCATTGGGCCGGATGTCCCCGGTGGCGGTAAGCGTAATCCCTTCCGCGCCCATCCCGTCACTATTCGACTGCAATGTCAGGTTGCCGCGGAAGATAATCGCACCGCCGGTAGCTTCGATATCGACGAAGCCGGTCGCCTGCTGCGAGCGCGTCTGCGAATTCTGGCCCAGAGTGACCGAGACGCCCTGCACAATCAGGTTGCCATCGATGTCGAAATTGTTGGGCAGGACAATATCGCCGCCGATAAACACCTGATCGCCGACGACATTGTTGAGATCGCCAATATTTTGTTGTTGCGCCGCGATTGCCAATCGCTGCCCAGTCAAATTGATGCAAGATGCGATCAGCGGAACGCAGCTGCGCTGGCCCATGGTCTGCTCGGTCGAAACGAGTGCGCCGCCCAGAAATGTCCCCTCGGCGACGAAATCGACCGACGACGCAGTGCCCGGCGCCGGGACGGCAAAATCGTCATCCGCCAGCACGAATGTCGCATGGTCGCTGTCTGCGGTGCCGGGGGAGAGGAAAGTGACCGAGTCAAAAGTAACCGTGCCGTTGCCCGTCACCGGAGCCATCAGCACAATGTCATCGCCCGCGAACACGTCACCCACGGTCACATCGCCGCCAACCGAACGCACCGCCACATCGTTGCCTGCCGACAGCGTCTGCGGCGCATTGCCCGCACCGATATCGCCGCCTGCATACAGGCCGATGCTGCCAGCTCCCGGTTCGCCCATACCAAGCGTCGTCAGCGCGCCGTCAAGATCGATGGTGCCGGTGGCGGTCACTTCGATATTCGCGCCATCCGTGCGCAAAGTGCCGGCGTCAACATCGCCATCCCGGGCAACGATATCGAGAGCATTGGTGGTGCTGACATCGCCCAGCGTTATGTTGTCCGCCGTGAGCGGGACTCCCACGGAGCTGCCGAGCGTCGTCGCATTGACGTTGCCCAGCTCTAGATCGTCATCCGCGCCGACGCTGAAAAAGGCCGCCCCTGTTGGCGCGGCATTGCCGGGATTGACGTCTCCGCCGGTGATGCTGCCATTTGTCGACGCGACCACAATGTCGCTATCCGATGCCAAACTTGAGAAGGAAATGGCATTCGTTGCCAAAGCATCAATCAACGAGCCGCCTACGACCGAGCCCACCGCGATAGAATTCGCTGTAAGCACCACAGTCCCCTGGGTGCTGATATTGCCGCCGCCGATAATATTGGCCGCATTTGCGTTCACGTCCACAGTGCCGAACTGGGACGTCATGCTAGCAACCGAGACATCTCCGGTCGAAGAGATGCGGATGCCGTTCGTGATATCGAGGTCTCCTGCCGTCAATCCATTGACCGTCAGGAAGAGCGGGGTGGCGGAGGTTTCGATGCCTGTCGCGGTGACATCACCGAGGGCGATCTCGCCAGGTGCCGTTAACGAAACCGTCGCCGCTCGCGTCGAATTGTTACCGATAGAAGTTGTTGTGGCGTTGAAATCGATATCATCGCCTGCTTGCAGCGCCACATCGCCAGGTGTGACGATACTTGTGTTCTGTACGCCCACATCACTTGTCGCCGTAATGGCCACAAGGCCATCGGCAGCAAGCGCTGCTCCGTTGATGAAGACGTTGTAATCGGAGACAATCGAGATTCCACCCTGCTCGCTCACCAAGGTGCGGGTTTCCCCTGCATTGGCGGCGGTGCCGTTGCCAGGCCCGGTAATAACGATATTTGCTCGGGTTCCCGCGTCATTGGTAATGGTCGCAGTATCGGTGCCAGACGTTGCCGCAGTCGCGGTTGCGAGCACGACGCGACCATTGACCGCTGTTGCGGTCAGTGTCGCATTGCTGTTGATGTTGAGAATGGCCCTGGTCAGATTTCCGGTTCCGCCCGCCGCCGCAACAACCGAATTGCCGGTCACATCGCCTGCAATGGTGATGCCCGAATTGTTCTGGTTCAGCCGAACGCCTTCCAGAATGGTGAAGGATAGCGGACTGTTGATATCGCCAAACGTCACTTCCCTCGCGCCGACCAACACCACATCGCCATTGTCCGCCGTGATCGCACCATTGAGCGTAATCCGCTCCGACAGCAGAACGACATTCCCGGTGGTCGAATTCAGGCTCGCCCCGCCTTGGATATTGATCCGGCGGAAGGAATTGCCATTGCGGTCAAAGGTTACGCCCGGCGTTGCCGTGCCGAGTTCCAACAACAGCTGGGCATCATTGCCGGTGAACGGGAGTGTGCTCAAAAGCAGGCTTGCGCCACTGAACACGCCGCTGGAACCGAACGTGATCCCGTCCTGATTGACCAGCCACAGATGGATATTGTCCTGCGCAGTCAGCGTGCCGTAGATTTCCGAAAGATTGGCACCATTGCCATTCGATAGAACACGGTTGACCGCCGTATACTGCGTAACAAGATCGGTTGCGGTGACGAAATTGACGGTCGCGTCCTCGCCGATGCTAAAGCTGTTCCAGCGGATAACATCGTCCGAATCCTGCAATGTCACCGTCATCGTGTTGGTCATGGCGTTGGTGTTCACCGTTGCACCATTCGCCGCCCCATCGAAGTCGGGAAGCTGGTCAACCGCCGGCTGCGCGAGTGCTGGCGCGCCCCAAACGCACAGAGCTGTGCCGATCAACAAGCCGGGCCGCAGCCGCCGGGTCAGAAACCGCATTGCGCTCGATGTGTCTTGGGCCATCAGTTGATCCCCCACGGATAGAAACGGGTAGAAAGAGTGAGCAGGAAACGCGCCGGTGGCGGCTCATCATCGGTGCTGAGCGCTGGATCCTGCGGTGCGGCATAATAGGCTTCGAGCGACAGGCGGCCGGGCAGCAGAACGCGCACGCCCCCGCCGAGCGACGTCAACTCGCGCCCCGTCTCAACCGATCCGGCATCGAGATTGTCGATCCGTACCCAGTCATAAAAGCCGAGCAGCTCGATCCGCGCATTTTGCCCCACCGGAATGCCGATCGAAGGCTGGATGCGGCCCGCCAGCACGCGGTCGCCCGAATTGGCCCCCGGATCATAGCCACGGCCATAGGTGAAATTGCCGAGCGTCCATTCCTCCAGATTGAGAAGCGGTTCGTTGGTCCATTGCCCGAAGGCACCGAACTCAAGCGCCAGCGGCCCGGCCACCTGCACTTCGCCTTGCACTTCTGCCCGCGCGACAAAAGCGGCGGGATCACCGTCAAAACGGCTGGGCGAAAAGCGGCCATTGGGTTGCCCCCGCACGCTCGATCCAAGGAACTCAAAGCCCTTGCGCAGCTCGATATAGCCGGAAATCCGGTGGCCGCCGCCGCTCAGCAGCGGCTGGTAATAGTCCGCCTGCGCCCGCGCATAGAACACGCGCAGATCGTCCTTGGAGAATGGCACGTCCTGTCCGCCGGATTCGATCAGTGTGCGCTGCTGGAGAAATTCGAAGCCACCCGACGCCAGCACGTTGAAATTGACCGAGCGCACCAGCTGCTGCTGCACTTCGACACCGGCAATGATCGAGCGTGAACGCAGCGTCAGATTCTCGATATCGGGCACCGACCAGGCCATCGAACCACGCAACTCTGCGCGCAGCCCGTTGTCGTTAAGCGCGAAATCGTGACTTGCCTGGAACACCCGGATTTCGTCAAATTCCAGCGAGTTGGAATAGGTGAGCACCGTGCGGTCGGACATTCCCGTCAGCCCGTAGGCTTCGCCGCGAACGGTGGCGACCCAGCGCCCGAGCTGTTCCGAACCATAGTTCTGGATATTGGCAATCGCCTGGAAACGCCGGGTCTGCACGTTGAGAATGCCAATGACATTGCCCGGCACTCCGTCGCGCGCCGGACTGATCGACATGGTGATATCGACCCCCGGAATATCGCCTGCAGCAAGCAGCGCCCGTTCGATCTCGCGGCGGTTCAGCGTCGGCAGCGCCTGCAAGGCAAGCGCCCGCTCGCGAATGGTGTCCTCGAACCCGCCAACATCGCCCACTACCCGCATTTCGGTGAAGCGCGCCGAGACAATCCGCAAGGTCAGCACGCCGTCGGCAATCTCTTGCGCGGGGATTTGCGCGAGCGCGATATAGCCTGCCGCTTCCAGACGCTGGTTCACCGCATCGCGGATATCGCAAACAACCGAAACGGGCCTCTCGCCCTGCGGCGGTGTGCTGAGCGGCTCCAACAATTGCAGTATGTCGGCGGGTGGAGACGAACCACGCTCGTTGCCCTCGAACACCACCGCCGTGAGCGTGACCGGCACGGTGGAATCGTCGAGCGCGCAGGGCAGATCTTCAAGCCCGCCCTCAGTTCGTACGCGCATATCGCCGCGATCCAGCTGGTCTGGCCGGGGGTCAACTTGTTCGCGTCCGGGAAGCGCGGGGCCCGGATCAGGCACCGATTGCGCAGCCGCATGGCTTGCCGGAAAGACGACACAAGCAAATAGTGCCGCGAAGCGTAAATTACGCCGCATACACTCCCCCCAAATGATTTGCGACAATCCCGACTCCAAAGCCGATCTTGTCAGTGGGAGAGGCTATGGGCGCAGTTGTTAGGAGTCAAGAAACCATAATTTCAAAGGGATTTTGGCAACGAAATGACAAGAGCTACCACTGCTCCGCCAAAATCCGCACGAAAGCACGGATTGCAGGGTCCCGACTTGCGGTGCCGATCAACCATCAAATTCGGTGAAATGGTAGCGGAGGAGGGACTCGAACCCCCGACACCCGGATTGTGATCGCCACAAGCGGACTGCCGGCTTGTGAACCAGTTGTAGACAATCCGCTTCATTTATCCAATTGCTAGCCCAAGTCGAGATAGGGAGGCAGGGATGTGGTCACGAAGGTCAATTTTGAGTGGGTCAGCAATAGCGATAGGCATCTCTGCCATGCCGACAGGCGCAAATGCGTTCCTTCAGGACGATTTCGCAGACGCCATCATAATCGACGGCTTGGACGATGTTTTCAATCCTTATGCACCGGAAGGACAGACACGATTAACGGATCGCGCTTGGCAAGAAGCGGTCGCCACCGGGATCACGGCTCTACGTATCACCATGAGGCCTGTCGGTAACGGCGATGGCACATGGGAAAGTTTCGAAAGAAGCGCCGAGTTCCAGACCGGCAGGATAATGGCCAACCCTGATCGATTCATGAAAGTCGATAAGGCGGATGACATTCGTGCGGCCAAACGCGAAGGCAAGATCGCCCTCATCTGGGGCACACAGGACACGATCATGATCGGCGCCGATCTGGACCGGGTGCAAAGAATGCGCGAAATGGGCGTGCGGCAGGTGCAGCTCACATACAACCTGCGCAATCTCGCCGGGGATGGCGCGCTTGAAGAAGCTGATGGCGGCATATCACGGCTTGGCTATGATATAGTCGATGCTGTCGAAGCCAACCGGATGCTGATCGATTTTTCACACGGCGGCCAGAACACCATGCGTCAGGGCGCCTTGCACGCGAAACTTCCCACGATCAGTCACACAGGTGCGATGGCGATCCATCCCCATCCGCGCCACGTAGACGATGAGACGATACGTGCGGTTGCCGACAAAGGTGGAACTGTCGGGGTCTATATGCTCCCTTATCTGGGCCCTGATCCAGTGCCCAGCGGAGAACTGCTGCTACGCCATATCGAGCATATCGCCAATGTGGGGGGTGAGGATTGCGTCACTCTGGGAACAGACAATGATCTGCTTCCGCTCAACATGAACGAAGAGCAGCGTGAGGCCCTTCGTCAATATCTACGCGAACGGATCGCAAGCGGGGTCGCTGCACCAGGTGAAACCGAGGACTTCATGCCCATGGTCCCGGATTACAATCATCTTGATGTTTACCGACAAATTGCCCGCGATTTGATGGCGAGGGGATGGGCCCGCGCACAGGCAGAGAAATTACTCGGAGCGAATCTTTTGCGTGTTTATCGCGAGGGATTCGGCTGAAGACAGCCTCGCGATGTTCGCGTCGCTGCCACACCAGCGGCTGCTCTCCACACCAAAGCCAGATATTGGCGCATCATGGCGGGCCAACCAAAAGTGGACCTTCCTCAGGTGAAGATATATGAGATCCTGGTAGCGGAGGAGGGACTCGAACCCCCGACACGCGGATTATGATTCCGCCTATAGTCGGCGGATTTAGGCGGCTTGGGAAGGATCGTGTTGCAATCTTGTTGCAGAGGGTCATCGCAAAGCGGCGCGGCCTAGCTCACTAATCTCATCTTGTGCACGCTTCAAAAGCACGCTCACACCGTCATATGTTAGAAACGCATCCTCATCCCGAAAATTCTCAATCTCATCGCGCAGTCTCGCAAGCGTCTGGTAAGTGGAGTCCGAAAGCACCAATCGTGACATGGCAATGCATTGGTCTAAATCACGTTTGGCGTCGCGATACCGACTTTGCAAAGCTAAAGCTTCCTGCGGATCGCGTTCAAAATCCCTGTAGGCCTCAATTACCCATTGATCGTTCACAAACTGCATTTCGCGCAACGCAGCCAAAATGCGGCTGTAAATTTGCAGTTTTTGCTCCCACTTTTTTTCCTGCTTAAACTTCGACACGGCCCAGCGCACGGCAAGCCAAGCAATAAGCGCAGTCCCACCTAACTGCGAAAGGAGCTTCCCACCTTCAAATGCGAGCTGATCCATTCGAACTTACCCAAACAAATCCCGGCTGGCCAACATCGCCAGCTCGGCATCCCTCTCTTGGTCTGCCAGCAAATGCCCATAGGTATCAAGCGTTAGCTGGATGCTTTCGTGCCCGATCCAAACCTGCAAGCGCTTCAGATCGATCTTGTTGGCAATCCAGCCGCTAGCGGCAGCGTGGCGCAAGGCGTGAAACCGATATTTACCGGTAACAATCGGATTGCCCTCATCATCCAATAGCGGCCTTCCGTTAGCGTCCAGTTTGGGCACAGCCAGCCCCGCTCTGACCTGCAAGGGGAAATACATTCGGCGCAGCACATTGTTGTGCCGCAATGCTGTTCCCGCGCTGCTAGGAAAGACCAGCCCGATAGTGGTGGGCTTGCATCGCAGTTTCCACCTAGTCAGCTCGACAACAAGTTGAGGCGGCAAGGGAATAGTGCGCCTCCCTGCCTCGCTCTTGGGCGAACCCAGAACGCCCCATTGATCGGCGCGCTGGCGGACAGTCAGCGTTCCCGCATTTAGGTCAATATCGCGCCAGCATAACCCGCGAAGCTCCGATGATCGCAGCCCCGTGGTGATGGCAGTTAAGATGAAAGGCCGCTCATCATCGGTTGCCGCCTCAATCATCTTTTTCAGATCGGCCCTCGCTGGCGGCTCGACCCGTTCGGCATCGCGCTTGGCCCTGCCCACCTTTACGTCCGATGCGACATTCTGGCTAATCGCGCCGATCTCCATGGCATTGCTCAGGATGGCCGAAAGTGCGCGAATGATCTTGCTGGCCATCGATCGGGATTTGACAGTCAGCAATTCCTGCCGCCACTCGATCACTTGCGCCTTGGTCAGCTGGGAGAGCTTAAGCGCGCCTAATTTAGGCACGATATGCAAATTCGACAGCTCGCGGTAACGCTTGATTGTGCTGCGCTCTAAGCCGTTGGCATCGCCAGCGGCGATCCAAAGATCAGCTGCCACCGCTACGGTGATGCTATCGCGGTCATGGGTATGCCGACCCTGCCTGATCTCGTTTCGCGCGCGATCGGCATAATATTCAGCCTCTTTTTTAGTAGGAAACTGACGGGCGCGCCGCTTCCCATGCTGATCCTTGTAATCAACCAGCCAAGCGGTCTTTTTCTGGCCCTTGGGTGAAACCCATTCACGTTTGCGGATTGCTGTCATATGCCCCTCCTCCCCATCGCTCGCGAAATTCGTCGCAGTATCTCACCGCCCGATTGAGCGGGATGCTAGCATGATCGGCCAGCGACGCTGGGTCTGTGACCATTTCTCGCTCTAGGAGGTTGAAAACGTAATCCTCCTCGGCTTCATCGCCGCCGCCCCATTCTTCCCTAGTCTTGAATGCGCTTTCCTCCAGCAGCCGGAAAAAATCCCGGCGATAAGCTAGATCATCATTACTGCCTTCGTCGAATGGGCTTGTTGCGACATTCCCCGCCATGGCGGTCAGGTTGATTAGAGATAGGCGCGCGGATTGACCACTAGTCCAAGCCGCGATCCCTTCCCGAACAATTCCCATACCACCGTAGAAAAACGAATTTGCCGCCTCATCTAGATCGGGCAAGACCTTGGCTGGCAGATGCAAAGTCAGTGGATTTAGAGCTGTGGGATCGAAATAGAGGAACATGGAAAGGGCGCGTTCGGCAAGCCCGCGCTCCGAACTGAATGCGTCTGGCATTTGGCGAAGCTCGCGACCGACAATTTCTGTTGCCATGAGGATCGGCCAGCGGTTGCGGGCCAGAACCCAGCTAGCCCGCTCTGGCGGCAGCCCCAGCTGAGTCATTTCGACAGCCAGCGCCATCTCGATGATTTGCAGCGGCGTATACGTGGCAGCCTTGCCCTTCACCGCGTGAAAACCAACGGGATAACCCAGCCGATGAAAATTTTTCAGCCGGGACTGGAATGCGGTTCGCTTGCTCTGATCAATGCCGTGAACGCTCGCTAGAACGCTTTCCAGCTCTCCGAACGTCCAAGCGATCTCAAAACCCACTTTTCAACACCCTTCCTGTGAAAGGTTTCATAGGTCACTTGCCGAACGCCCCGGCAGCCTATACAACCAACCTGTGAAACCTTGCATAGCATCGTTTCAAATCGAAGGTCTAGGGAAAAGACGGAAAGGATAGAAATGCTTTCGACCGATCTTATCAAGGGTGCCAAGGCTGTTGAGGCCGAAACGGGTGGCGTGCTGACTGCAAGGCAGGTTTACCACATGGTTGAACAAGGCCACCTGCCCGTTATCCGCAAAGGACGCGCGATGTATTTCCGGCGTTCTGAGCTTGAAGCGGCATTTCGCTCCAACAGCATTGGCTAAATCGTGCCCAGCCGCCGCAAGCGCGGGCGCAACAAGGTTAATCCCACCGGGCGCAATGAAAACACTACCAAGCGGTTTGCCGGGATACCGCACGAAATCCTGAAATCAGCCGCCTATCGCGCGCTTGATCCCGTGGCGCGCGCGTTGCTCATTGAGCTGATCATGATGGAAAACGGGCGCAACAATGGTTCGCTTTGGCTTGGCGTAAAGGACGCGATCGATCGGCTGGGGATGGCTGATGCCCGTCCTCTCATAAAGGCGTTCGATTTGCTGCAAGCGACCGGGCTAATCGTTATGACAAAGGATGCCCATTTCTCGGTCAAGGCAGCCGAAACGTCGCGCGCGCGTTGCTGGGGACTGACTTGGCTCTCAATCGATGGCAAGCCGCCCAAAAACAGCTGGCAAGACTACCTACCCGCGCCCAAGAGCCGGGAAAGCAAGCGGGCGGAGAAAGGTCTCCGCGCAATGTCTCGCTACTGCAAGCAACTCGCGGCAAACAAAATCCCGATAGTGGATTTCACAGCGACACCCCCGCTCCCAATCGAAAAATAGCTCGAACCGGCTGTGAATTTCACACCCGCTAGCGGCGAAAAACGGCAGTAATCCGCCAATTTCCATTGGTGGGAATTTCACAGCACATACAGCTGTTACCATGGGGTCTGGGGGAAATGTTAGCCGTTAAGCGGCAGCGAAAGGAAAAGAAACGCTATCCAAAGGCCCAGAAAGAAAACGCCAGCCAAAATGTCGCGCAAACGATTGCGCCAATAGCCGATCCCTCTGCTCGGATCGGGAGGCGATTTGCTCTCTGGTTTTTCAAACACGGTGAAAACCTAAGTGCGGCTGGAAGCATCTGCAATGCCTTCGCCTAAACCGCCCAACCTGGCCTCCATTCCAGCAAAGACCTGCGCGCAATGATGATCGAGCTGCCAATAGCGTTCCTCCAGCTTGCCAAAACTGCTGTGATGCATCCCCTTGGGGCGGCGAATGGGCATCGCCCAGCCCTCCGCGCAACCCAGCCTCCGCTGTAGCCTGAAAAGCGCCTCAAATGGCTTCTCATGGTCAGGGACTCGCTGCGAACGGTATCCGATACGCCAGACCTTTCGGCTGGCAAAAAGCTCACCACCCGGCGGCAAATAGAGCTGGCCAACCCGCGCGCCGCTGACCGGACAATGCATCCACCACCGCTTTCCACCAAATTTGGGCACCGTGTAACTTAGCCGGATATTTTGGATTTGCTGCTTTCGATCGCCGGTAAGGTGATTGACCACCGAATAGCGCAGCTCCAGCCGCGAATTTTCCGGATCACGCATATCGCAAGAATAGGAGATATCGCCTGATGGCTGCCCTCCAGATGACCAACGCAAGGTGCCATTGCGCCAAGCGCCCGGAGCAACAAAGCCTTTGCGGAGCATAAATCCGAAATCAATCCGCAAACAATGCTCGGCGATTGGTCTGCCGCCTTGTCGCCCTGATCCATAACCGCCCATTTTGCTGCTCTTTTCCTGTTTTATCAGCAGAATGCCACTTGCAAAAAGGCTCTAGGCTACCTCCAAGACTCTAAGCCGCTCTTCCATTCGACCCGCAAAATGATCCGGCTTCATCTCACAATTTGAGATTACGAGGTTGGCTTCCTTGACGATCCGAGCGTGAACCACCTCCTCTAAAGATAATTGCCTGCGATTATGCAGCCATGTCGCAACTTCGCACCAATCCCAGAGGGGGCTCTCGGAGGTTACGCGCGCAGCAGGAGGAGGAAAATTCTCCCCTCGATCGCCATTGTGGTAATTGGTGATAGCGCCACGGCTAAGTCCCGCGCGCTTCGCGATATCCGATAAGCTAACTAAGTGGTCAGGTTCAAATCGCTCAATTTTCCCACCAGTCGCCACGACGTTCTCAACAGCGGAAATCACCGCCGATGAAAAGCTGGGGGCTTCTCTGTCGAAGCTGACAATAAGAACGCCTTTCTGGAAAGCCAAAGTTGCATCATCGCAACCTGCCTCAAAAAAGATATTCGCAATATCATCACGATCCGGGTGGAAGCCGGAAACTATGATGGTGAATTCATGCACCTTCACTTCGCTTCTCCTCCTTTTTCGCACACTCGCATCGCTCGATGTCGCGTCGATAGCCACGCGCCGCTCGCTCAGGGTTACGCGGCGTGCTGTAAACAAAAATCTGACACCCCTCCCGGTCGGCAAGTGGACAAAGCAACTTGCCCCACCCATGGCCAGTCAATTCAAACCAACGCCAACCCAAATCCTCAGCGTAAGCCACGGCGGCCTCAATTTCCTTATGCGGGTGGCGCGGCCTGCTACTCAGGATTGCCTCCTGCATTTAGATAAGTGTGAACATATGTCAACACTAGTTGCTCCTCTAGATTCCAATTGGTTGATTTCAGCTTAACGTTCAAAACGGTGCACCAACTTTTCGTATGCCCGCGAAAGAAAGCTCACCCATCAATCTCCAGCTTGGGCAGTGCCCGCACAATCGCCATTGTCTCCAGACTGATCGTTATCACTCGCTGGAATAGCTTCAGGGGATAGGCCGGATCACCCATGGTTTCGATCGCGTAGCGGTTTGCGTCGTTCACGATCCCGCTGGCCTTATCGACCTTCACGCACTGGCGTTCCATCACCCAATCGAGCGCGGCCTTGCCGTTCACCACGTAATCATAGGCCTCCAGCGGGATGCCCGTGATCGTGATATTGGAATTGTAGATCACCGTGGTCTTATCCAAGTTTGGCCGCTTGCCCGCGAATTTCATTTTCTCGACCCGGTAATACCGCTCTGGATCGGGAATGGAGGCCAGCCGCAAATCGCCCTCTGCGATTGTTACGGGGTAAGGCTCGGCATTGTCGAAATCGCAGTGCAGATCGCCCAGCTTGCGCCCTGCCTCCACGAATGCCCAGAAATCCGCCGCCTTTTTTACGGCTGGGATACGGGGCAATTGCTTGGAGAGGTTATCGGCAAAGCGTTCCCGGTATTCGGGCGAATGCAGCAGGCCGTAGGCGTAGTAAAACAGATCATCCTTGGTGATAGCCTCGCCCGGATAGGCCGCTTGGAAATGCGCAAGCCCCGCATCGGTGATGGCATCGCGCTTGACCAACCCGGCCTCAGTAGCCTCGCCCAGCGCCAGTTCGCCCTCGCGTGGCGCTTCAACTTCCGAGTAGAGATAGCGCGGGAAACACTGATTATTGCCCATATCGGCGTAGTTGTAACTGGGAAGTGCATCCGCCATCAGGACCGAGAAAGCCCCTCGCATCCCAACTCCTGACAAACAAATCGATAGATTTTGAATGTCAGGCTTGGCGAAGGGATAGATGCTATGCATTTTGTAGACCATTTCGTTCAATGCGCGATCGTAATACAACCATTGACGCGTGAAAGGCCTATACAGACTTGGAAATATGTTATCCGAATTGAATGAAATCAATTTTCCAGATGCGGCATTGCCCTTTAGACCCCGACTCCAGCTGATTTTTGTGGGATCACTCTCAACAAAATCATCGATCAGGTTCTTCTTTTCCTTAGACGAAATCTTGCCGTAGGTTGCAGTAAACCGCTCAACGTCAGAGGCGTATTGCCGCAAAGTGCAGTCGATCGATGATGTGAGCGCATCCCGGCTGGAATTGTAAACCCAAACGTCGCGGGAGCTCAGCAGTCCCATAGAGAACCCACTGAATATGGCGTCCATCTCTCCCGTCTTGTCACCGAGCGGCATAAACTGATCGAACGAACCATCCCGCTGATTTAACCAGTCCCCATGATCATCTGGGCGGATAGACTGCCAGCCGCGCGCCTCATGTATTCCACCGATACTTTTGAACTTAGAGATGATCGTCAGCTTTTCGTGCTCGGTTAGGTAATCACCGATATCGTGGAAAAAGATTTGGCCATTCGCTTGTGCCGCCGGATTTTTCACCAGAACCGTGATTGCGACTGGCGTCCGCGTCCCTTGGCCAAAGACGTTGTCTTTCTCTTTTCGTCGCTGCTCGCCGGAGGTGCGCGCATTGCCTCGCAAATGGAAAATGTGAATGCTCGCAAATTCTTCTACCAAGCATTGGCGCAAGCCGTCAGTAGTGTTCCCTTCAAGCCATCCAGCATTGCTAACATATGCCAATACACCTGCGTTCCCAATACGGTCGCTTGCCCATCGAAAAGCTCGAACATAACTGTCGTAGAGATTGCGGGAAAGTGTAGCGTTAGAACGCGCCACGTAGGTTTCGCTGATCCGCTGATCGAGCTTTTGATACTCAAGATTCTTGGCAGCATCATTTTCACTGCTTTGCCCCACTGAATAAGGCGGATTTCCCATGATTACCCGAATATCCAGCGCTTTCTGGCGCGTCCGGCGGCTGGAATTGTCCGGCATCAGTGTCGCCAGCAAATCCTTGTCCTGCTCATAAAGCTGGAACGTATCGGTCAGACAGATGCCATCGAACGGCACATAGTCCCCTTCAGAAAGCCCGTGATAGACCGCCTCGATATTGATGGCCGCGATGTAGTAGGCCAGCAGCACGATCTCGTTTGCGTGGATTTCGTTGCGGTATTTGTGCTCCAGCTGATCGGGCGCGATCAGGCCGGATTGCAGCAGCCGGGTTATGAAAGTCCCCGTGCCCGTGAACGGATCGAGAATATGCACGCCCTTGCTGCCAAGGGTCTGGCCAAATTCGGATTGCAGCACCTCGTTGACCGAATGGATGATGAAATCCACCACCTCGACCGGGGTATAGACGATGCCCAGCCGCTCTGTCATTTTCGGGAAAGCGTTGCGGAAAAACTTGTCATACAGCTCGACAATGATGCGCTGCTTGGCCTCGGCAGTCTGCACCCCCGCTGCGCGCCGTTTTACGCTAGCGTAGAAGCGATCTAGGCTTTCCGCCTCCCGATCCAGCCGATGCTCATCCAACGCGCCCAGAACGGCCTCCATGGCCCTTGAAACGGGGTTGTTCCGGGCGAAGCTGTATCCCTCGAACAGCGCATCGAATACCGGGCGGGTGATCAGATGCTGGGCGAGCATTTCTATCGCCTCGCCCTCGCTGATGCTGTCATTCAGATCATCGCGGATTTCGGCCAGGAACCCATCGAAGGCTTCGCGCTCTGGCGTTCCCTCTTTCGCCACGATCCCGGTGATGCGGCTGATATGGGTCTGGGCGATCTTGGCGATATCGCCTGCCCAATTCTCCCAATAATCGCGTTGGCCGCATTTCTTGACGATCTTGGCCATGATCGCCTTGGAAAATTCGTCAAAGTCAAATCCATTCTGGAACGGGCTTAAGGGTTTGGGCTTGCTATCCCCGTCGCTGCCCTCGTCATCACTAGCCGCGCTGCCGTCACCGATGCCCGCCCCGGCCACTTTGGCCATGCTGCGGCTGGGCAAGTTATTGATGGTTGCTGTAACCAGACCCGCAGTCACGGGAACAATCTGCACCTTGTCGCTGATATCCTCCCCAAGATCAGCCTGATTTAGCCGCCCCTCAAAGCGCTCATCGTGCGATCGCAACGCATTGAGGATTTGCCAGACCACCCGATAGCGCTCGTTATCGTTTAGAGCTTCTTCTGGGGACGTCCCGGCTGGCACCCCGATTGGCAGGATCACGTATCCCATCTTTTTGCCGGGAGCACGACGCATTACACGGCCAACCGATTGCACCACGTCAATCTGGCTCTTGCGCGGGTGCATAAACAGGATCGCATCCAGCGCCGGAACGTCCACCCCTTCAGATAGGCAACGGGCATTGGTCAGGATACGGCAAATCGCATCACCATGACTCTCTTTTAGCCAATCCAGCTTTTGCGCCCGTTCGCGCGCGCCCATGGTGCCATCCACGTGCTGCAATTCCACGGTCAGCGGTTCAGCATTGCCTAGCGCCTCTTGGCCTTCCTCACTGGCGCGATATTCCTCTACCACCGCGCGAAACTCACTTGCGATTGTTTTGGATGCATCAATAGTTTTGGCAAAAGCGAGCGCGCGCTGCATCGGCTGGGAGTCGGTAAGCACTTCATTCGCCAAGCCAGATTTTATAAGCGCCTTGTAGCAACCGATAATTTTGGTCGCATCGTCAAGTTTGAGCTCTTTGGGGCCATCGCGCAGCCTATTCTGCACGCTGGCGCTGATCATTGCTTCATCCACCGCTAACACGATCACCTTGTAATCGGTCAGCAGCTCATTCTCGACTGCCCAGCCGAACCCGCGCACAAATAGGTCTTTTCCAAACATGGATTCGTCACCCATGTCCGCCAGCTTCGCCGCGTGCTCACTTGCCTTTGCCTTGGCGGCTTCGCCAAAAACGCGCGGTGTTGCGGTCATGTAAAGCCGTTTGCCTGCTTTCAGGAAATCCTGATCGTGAACCTTCACGAAATTGCTTTCATCCTCCCCGGCAAGCGTTGCCCCCGTAGTGCGATGCGCCTCATCACAAATGATCAGGTCAAATTCCGGCAAACCGTGGAGCCGCTGAGCATCGCTGATCACTTGGATGCTCTGATAAGTGGAAAACACCACCGTCATTCGATCGCTGGCATCATTTGCAGCCTTGCTGGCCAGCCGCGCTGCATTTGTGGTGGCAGGATAATCAAGATCGTGCCGCTCGACCTCGGCAATATCATCACTACCGCCCGCGCCCTTACGCTTGCCGACTTGGCTATCAGAACAAACCGCAAAGGATCGCAGCGGGGTCTGGCTATCGATCGTCCATTCCCTGATCGTCTGATTGACCAGCGCCAGCGATGGCAACAGCACCAGCACATTGCCGCCAGCTCCCACCATATCCTCTGCGATCTTAAGCCCGGTAAATGTCTTGCCAGTGCCGCAAGCCATGATCAGCTTGCCGCGATCGGCCTCGGCCAGCCCCTTGCGAACGGCCTCCAGCGCCTCGGCCTGATGCTTACGCAATTCTTTGGGCGGCTCCAGCCGGATTTCGCCATTGATCAGGAATGCTGACCAATCGATCGGGCTTTCCTCCAGCCGATCCAAGCCAACGCTTGTGACGTTCAAATCATCAAAGAGCGCGCTGGCATTGGCGCTAAACTCCCTGCCCGTTGTCTCGATAATCAGGCCGCGCGAAAAATGCCGCGACGCTCCCAGCGTGCTGAGAAACTTGTCCAATTCCCCTTTGGGAATGCTGCCACCTTCACGATAGAATTTGCACTGGATCGCGCAAAAACTGTCCTCACCCCTGATCTTGGCTACGGCATCGATGCCATTATCCCCGGCTGGCAATCCCTGTTGCCGCGCCCAAGTAGCGAAATCCCAGCAATCCTCATATTCTTGCACCATGCCGGGATCGCGCTGCATAAAAACAATCGCCAGCCGCTCAAAGTAGGTGCCCTTTTCCCTTTCGGTCTGGGAATGGTCGCGATACTGGGCGAGCAATTGGCGAAGCGGCGTTTCCATGGATCAATCCCTCATGACTGCCAGCCAACGCTAGAGGCAGACGCACACCGCGCCAATTATTTTCCTAAATCATTAGGCAAATTCATCACTCTCGGATTGTCGATCGTGTCGATCGTCCCGCGCCTTTTCCATCAGCAAATGGCCGTTTGCTACAACCCTTGTCGTTCCCTCGCGCGCGCGGGCGAAAAACTGTGTTTGCGATAACGAGAGGGTCAGAAGGCGGTTCTAGATGCGATCACACCAGCTTTTACCCTTCCCCCATCCTTCCCGCGAATATTCCCCCCAACCTTGCCGCAGATATGTTGCACGGACTCGCCGGAATTGAGCGGAATGCCGAGAAATACGCCGGAAATCAGCGCAACAAGATGCAACATCGCTTTTCCCGCGAAATGCAGTGATCTTGATATTTAATCAAACGATATCAAAGGAATGAATGGTAGCGGAGGAGGGACTCGAACCCCCGACACGCGGATTATGATTCCGCTGCTCTAACCACCTGAGCTACTCCGCCACAAAGGCCAGCCCGCAGCTCCTGTGGCGGCGGGCAAGGCGCGGCATTTAGGGTGCAGGAGGCGCGCGGTCAACCGCGAAAACGCCAGCTTTTGATGTGCTCCCACGGCCCGCCGCGATAGGCGTGCAAAGACAGGCCCGCAAAGGCGAAATTGCGCGGGATGATCTGCGGGCCAAGGCTGGCCTGCAATGCCTTCGCCTCTTCAATGCTGACCTTGTTCTGGATGGTGATGTGAAGGCGCGGCGCGTGCTCGTCTTGCGGGGTAAGGAGGCCGTGGAACCGTTCTGCCAAATCCAGCCGGATCGCCAGCATCCTGTCGCTTTCAAGCTGGATGGCAGTGCCCTTGCCCAGCTTCATCAGCCCCACAAGACGGGCAGGAACCGGCGCATTGCACCTCGCCAAAGCCGCGCAGCAATCGCGCACCTCGCTCTCCGCGCTTGGCGGCAAAGCGTGGAACAGTGTGACATGGGCGTCGAGAAAATTGCGTTCCGGCGGAAAATAATCACGGCGCAGCGCGGTGGCCCATGCGTGCAGATCATCGGGCAACATGGCCGTCAGGATCAGCGGCGCTGGCCCGCCATGCTGCATCGGCGTCACATTTCCCCGCGCTCGCGGCGCAGAGCGAACCAGCGTTCGACAGCGGCGTTATGCCCTTCGAGCGTCTCGTTGAACTCGTGCCCGCCGCTGCCATCGGCGACCATATAGATCGCATTGGTCTCCGCCGGATTGAGCACCGCTTCGATGCTGGCCCTGCCCGGATTGGTGATCGGACCGCGCGGCAGGCCGACCATCGAGTAGGTGTTGTAATCATTGATCGCCTGGATTTCCGACTGGCGGATACGGCGGCCCAGCGGACGGCCACGAGTGATCGGGTAGATAATCGTCGGATCAGCTTGCAGCATAATCCCCTGGCGGATGCGGTTGGAATAGAGCCCCGCAACTTCGCGCCGCTCTTCCGGAACGCCGGTTTCCTTTTCGACAATGCTGGCGAGAACAACCGCCTCTTCGGGGGTGGTCGCGACGGTGCGGCTTGTGCGGTTGGGCCAAAGCTCTGCCAGCGTTTCGTCCATCGCCCGCTGCATCCGCGCGAGGACGGCAATCCGCTCCTCCCCGCGTTCGAAATTGTAGGTGTCGGGCAGGACGGAGCCCTCTTCGGGCACCGGAATATCGCCCACCAGCAGCTCTTCCGCCATCAGCAGATCGTGCACAACCACAGAGGGCGTGCCTTCGGGAATGGTGATGCTGTAGGCAATCGCCGCGCCGTGCTGGAAGGTGTCGAGAATGCTCGCCGCGCTCGCACCAGCTGCCAGCATGAACTCGCCCGCCTTGATCGGATCACCACTGCCAAAAATCTTCGCGCGCAGCAGGAAGGCATCGGCGGAGGCGATGTGCCCCGCTTCCTCCAGATCATTAGCGACCGATGTGAGCGTGGAGCCGGAGGCGACGGTAAACGCCGTCTCCTCCTCTACCTCTGCACCGCCCCACCAGCCCAGCGCCAACCATCCGCCGACGCAGGCGACCAAGAGCAGACCAAGCGCGACCAGCTTGGCAAGCGTGCTTTTCATATCAATCCTCGACCCGCTTCATCACCAGCGAGGCATTGGTGCCACCAAAGCCGAAGCTGTTGTTGAGCACGGCCTTCACTTCGCGCTTTTTGGCCAACAGCGGCACAAGATCGACGCCTTCGGTGCCATCATCCGGAGTGTGCAGGTTGAGCGTTGGTGGCACGATCTGGTCGCGCATGGCGAGGATGCAGAAGATGCTCTCCACCGCGCCCGCGCCGCCCAGCAAGTGGCCGATGGCGGATTTGGTGCTGCTCATGCTGGCACCGCCCAGATCGCTGCCCAGCACCCGCCTAACCGCCGCGAGCTCGATTGTGTCAGCCATGGTGGAGGTGCCGTGGGCGTTGACATAGTCGATATCCGACGGCTCCAGCCCGGCCTTTTTCAGCGCCATGCGCATGGCATTTTCCGCGCCCAAACCTTCGGGGTGCGGCGCGGTGACGTGGTACGCATCGCCCGACAGGCCGTAGCCGACGACCTCGGCATAGATCTTTGCGCCGCGCGCCTTGGCGTGTTCGTATTCTTCGAGCACCACGACGCCCGCGCCTTCGCCCATCACAAAGCCTTCGCGGTCTTTGTCATAAGGGCGGCTGGCTTCGGTCGGGCGATCGTTAAAACCAGTGTTGAGCGCGCGCGCCTGCGCGAAACCGGCAATGCCGATGGGGCAAATGGTCGCTTCTGCGCCGCCTGCCAGCATGATGTCGGCATCATCGTCACGGATCATGCGCGCGGCATCGCCGATGGAGTGCGCACCGGTGGAGCACGCGGTCACCACAGCGTGGTTCGGGCCCATCAGGCCGTATCTGATGCTCACCTGGCCGGAGATCAGGTTGATCAGGCGACCGTGAACAAAATGCGGCGAGACGCGGCCCGGGCCGCGATTGGCGAGGTTGTTCGATTCGAGTTCGATCCCCGGCAGGCCGCCAATGCCCGACCCGATGGAGCACCCTGCGCGGAGCTTCTGCGCGTCGGTCAGCTCGGTCAAACCGGCATCTTCCAGAGCCTGCCCTGCCGCATCGAGACCGAAGACGATGAACGGATCGACCTGCCGCTGGATCTTGCCGTCCACGCGCTTGTCCGCATCAAAGCCCCACGGATGATCGGCGGGCTTCACCTCGCCGGCAATGGTGCATTTCTGGTCCGACGCGTCGAAACGGGTGATCTGCCCGATCCCGCTTTCACCCGCGATCAGGTTTTTCCAAGTGGTTTCCACGTCCCCGCCCAAGGGGGTGACAAGGCCGAGGCCGGTAACGACAACGCGCCGCATAGTCTTCTCTCTCCGCAAGCACAAAAGGCCCAGCCTTGGCGGCCGAGCCCTTGTTTATCCGCCCGCCACCAGCGCCCTCGGGCGCATCGCGGCGGGCCGGATCAGTTCAAAGCGATTGCCGGCAATCAGCCGGCGTTCTCTTCGATGAACTTGTTGGCATCGCCGACCGTGTTGATCTTTTCGGCAGCATCGTCGGGAATTTCGACGCCAAACTCTTCTTCGAAGGCCATCACCAGCTCGACAATGTCGAGGCTGTCTGCGCCCAGATCATCGATGAAGCTGGCTTCCGGAGTTACCTTGTCTTCTTCGACGCCAAGATGTTCGACGACAATCTTCTTCACGCGTTCAGCGGTATCGCTCATGTAATCCCTCTCAAGAAAATAGGGGTTTCAAAATCGCCTTTCGCCCTAATGAACGGCAGGCGGGCTGGCAAGGGGCAGAGAACGTTTTGCAGTGGCCGGTACGTGGTGACGCGGCCCTGCAAATCAAGCCGTCCGCTGCTCGATTGTACGGATATGCACATCACGCAACTGGTTGGGTGTCACCGCGGAGGGCGCGCCCATCATCAAATCCTGCGCCTTCTGGTTGAGCGGGAAGGCGATGACTTCGCGGATATTCGGCTCGTCCGCCAGCAGCATAACGATGCGGTCAATCCCCGGTGCCGAGCCGCCATGCGGCGGCGCGCCCAGCTTGAAGGCTTCGATCATGCCGCTGAAATTCTCATCGACATCTTCCTTGGAATAACCCGCGATTTCGAACGCCTTATACATGATTTCCGGCTTGTGGTTCCGGATCGCGCCACTTGAGAGTTCATAGCCATTGCAGACGATATCATACTGCCATGCCTTGATTTCGAGCGGGTCGGTGTTCTCCAACGCTTCCATCTCGCCCTGCGGCATCGAAAAGGGGTTGTGGCTGAAATCGACCTTTTTCGCCTCTTCGTCGTACTCGAACATCGGGAAATCGACGATCCAGCAGAATTTGAAGCAATCCTGCTCGATCAGTTCCAGCGTTTCGCCCACGCGGGTGCGCGCGGCACCGGCCAGCTTGGCGGCGTCCCTTTCCTTGCCTGCGGCGAAAAACAGGCCGTCATTCTCGCCAAGGCCCAGCTCGGCATAGAGCGCTTCCATGCCTTCGGTGCCGTGGTTCTTGGCAATCGGCCCGCCAAATTCGCCGCCCTTGCGGGTGACATAGCCGAGGCCCGCGAAGCCTTCGCGCTTGGCCCAATCGTTCATGTCGTCAAAGAACTTGCGGCTCTTTTCATGCGTATTTGGCGCAGGAATCGCGCGGATCACGCCGCCACCGCCGACAATCTTTTCGAAAATGCCGAATCCCGAGGTGGTGAAATGATGCGTCACATCGCTGATGACGAGCGGATTGCGCAAATCGGGCTTGTCAGTCCCGTATTTGAGCATCGTTTCGGCATAGGGAATGCGCGGAAACTCGCCTGCAGGGGTAACAGCCTTGCCGTTCGCAAACTCGGCGAACACGCCCGCGAGCACCGGTTCGATCGCTTGGAATACGTCTTCCTGTGTCACAAAGCTCATTTCGAAATCGAGCTGGTAAAACTCGGGCGAGCGGTCGGCGCGCAGGTCTTCGTCGCGGAAGCACGGGGCGATCTGGAAATAGCGGTCAAACCCCGCCACCATCAGCAGCTGCTTGAACATCTGCGGCGCCTGCGGCAGCGCGTAGAAGCGGCCGGGATGCAGGCGGCTCGGCACCAAATAATCGCGCGCGCCCTCGGGGCTGGACGCGCCGAGAATCGGGGTCTGGAATTCGCTGAAGCCCTGATCGATCATACGGCGGCGCAGCGACGTAATCACGCGGTTGCGCAGCATGATATTGTTGTGCACCCGCTCGCGCCGCAAATCGACGAAGCGGTATTTCAGGCGCGTTTCCTCGGGGTAATCCTCCGCCGAATTGACAATCAGCGGCAGTTCCTCGGCATGGCTCTGCACGGTCACGCTGCGGGCAAACACCTCGATCTCGCCGGTCGGCAGGTTCGGGTTCACCGCCGCCGCATCGCGCGCCTTCACCTCGCCATCGATGGTAATGACGCTTTCCAGCTTCAGCCCGTCAAGCAGCGCCAGCGCGGGCGAATCCTCGTCCGCCACAATCTGCGTAATGCCGTAATGGTCGCGAAGATCGACAAACAGCACGCCGCCATGATCGCGCTTGCGGTGCACCCAGCCGGACAGGCGCACGCCTTCCCCGACATTTTCTTTCGAAAGCTGTGCGCAAGTGTGGGTACGATAAGCGTGCATCGGGACTCTTTCCATTTCGGGGTCTATACCCTAGGGGCGCGCGGCAGCGCTGCGCTAAGGCTTAGGCATAAGCGCGCGCTAACAGGGTATGCACGCCGCTTTGTCAAGATTCGCGTCCTTACGCGAATGTCGATTGGGCCAAGTGCGGTAGGCACGGTGAACCGGCCAAGTGAATTGAAAGACACGATGCAAATCCACCCCCTCATTACCGAATCCGACGAACTGGCCGATCTGTGCGAGCGGCTCGCCAAGAGCGAATTCGTGTGCGTCGACACCGAATTCATGCGCGAGAACACCTACTACCCGCTGCTGTGCCTGGTGCAGGTGGGGAACGAGCATGAAGCGGCCGCCATCGATCCGCTGGCCGAGGGGCTCGATCTCACCCCGTTGCTCGAACTGTTGACCGACAATGACGAGGTGTTGAAGATTTTCCACGCGGGCGGGCAGGATGTGGAAATCATCTACAACCTCACCGGCAAAACGCCCTTCCCCATTTTCGACACGCAAATCGCGATGATGGCGATCAGCCAGTCGGAACAGATCGGCTATGCCAATCTGGTGGAAAGCTGGCTCGGCATCACGGTCGACAAAGGCGCGCGGTTCACCGATTGGAGCCGCCGCCCGCTCACCGAACGGCAGATCGAATATGCGATTGGCGATGTGACCTATCTCGCCAAGATTTTTCCCAAAATCCTAAAAAAGCTCATCAAGACCGATCGCGGCCATTGGCTGAATGCGGAGATGGAGAAGCTGGCCGACCCGGCGAATTACGCCAATGATCTCGACACCGCATGGCATCGCATCCGCGCCCCGGGCCGCAATCCGGCGGTGCTGGGTCGGCTGAAAGCGTTGGCAGCATGGCGGGAGACCGAGGCGCAGGACAAGGACATTCCGCGCGGCCGCATCATCCGCGATGAAACACTCGCCGATGTGGCCAGCCATCCGCCCAAGACACAGGCCGATCTTGCCAAGGTGCGCGGGCTTTCGCAGGCGTGGAAAGATAACGATATCGGGCGGCGGCTGATGAAAGTGCTCAAGAATGCAGAGCCACTCTCGCCCGACGAAATGCCCGACAAGCCCAAGCGCGGTGCACCGCTGGGCAAGGAAGGCGCGCTGGTGGCCGACCTGCTCAAGCTACTGCTGAAAATCCGCGCGCGGGAGATTGACGTTGCCTCGCGCCTGCTCACCAAGTCCGATGAAATGGAGGCGCTGGCGGCAGGCGTGCGCAAGCTGCCTATCCTTGAAGGCTGGCGTTACGAAGTCTTTGGCAAGGATGCGCTGGAACTCGTCGAAGGCCGCCTCGCCTTCGCGGTGGAACACGGACGGCTGAAAATGACGCGGATTGACGGCGTGGCGGCTGTAGCGGCGGCAGAGAATACGGCGGGGGCTGCGGCGGCTCAGTGAGCACCTACCTCCCCACCATCAAGCAATTGCAATATCTCGTCGCGCTGCACGAGCATGGCCATTTCGGCAAGGCGGCGGAGGCGAGCTTCGTCTCCCAATCCACGCTTTCAGCGGGCATTCGCGAGCTCGAATCGCTGCTCGGCGTGACCTTGGTGGAACGCAGCCGCCGGGTTGTGCGGTTCACCCCGCTGGGCAACAGCGTGGTCGCCAAGGCCCACCGGTTGCTGCGCGAGGCGGAGGAGCTGTCCGACCTAGTTCAGGCGGCAGGGCAGCCTTTGTCGGGCGAACTGCGGATGAGCGTCATCCCCACCATTGCACCGTTCCTGCTTCCGCGCATCCTGCCGCGCCTGCGCCGTGAACGCCCCCAGCTAAAGCTGTTCCTTCGCGAGGAAACTTCCGACCACGCGATTGAATCACTGCATCATGGCCGCGCGGACTGCGTACTGCTCGCCCTCCCCTTCGCCACCGGCGATGTGGAGAAGGAGATTATCGCGCATGACGAATTGTTCGTCGCCTTCCCCAAGGATGATCCGCGCGATCCGCCTGCGGAAATTGCGCCTTCGATGATCGATGAAGGGCGGCTGCTGCTGCTCGAAGACGGGCACTGTTTGAAGGAACACGCCCTCGCCGCGTGCAACCGGCCTGAAATGCGCGCGAGTGCGACGATGATCGGCACCAGCCTGCACACGCTGGTGCAGATGGTGGATAACGGCCTCGGCCTCACCATGCTGCCCAAAATGGCGATTGATGCGGGCATTCTGCTGGGAACCGATGTTGTGGCGCGGCCTTTGAAGGGCAAGCAAACCGGGCGCGAGATCGCGCTGGTCTGGCGCACCAATTCGCCGCGGGCGGAGGAATTCCGCCTACTGGCCGAGGAATTGCGCGCGGGCTGAAACATTTACCACTTGCTGGTATAGGAGCGTCCGTCATGCGGTTGCTTTTCGCCCCTGTTCTGCTTGCGCTCGCCGCGTCCGGTGCGCTATCCGGTTGCAGCGAGCAGCCGGTGCAGGCGCAATCGTCGGAAAACAGTGCAGAAATGCAGCGCGCCGCGCAGATCGAAGCCGCGCAAGCCGAACTCGCAGCAAATATTGACCGTCTTGGCGAGGACTTCGGCGGCTCGCTCGGGGTTGCGGTGGTCGATGTCGAGCGCGACTGGCAGACCGACTGGAACGGGACGCAGCTGCTCCCGCAGCAGAGCGTCAGCAAGCTATGGGTCGCCTTCACCGCGCTTCGCCAAGCCGACACCGGCGCGCTCGATCTGGGCCGCGACGTCACGCTCACCCGCGCCGATCTGGCGGTGTTCTACCAGCCGATCCGCGAGGAGATCCTCGCAGCAGGCTCGGTCACCGCCAGCGTTGAAGACCTGATCACCCGCGCCATCACGCAGAGCGACAACACCGCCAATGATGCCGTGCTCAATGTCATCGGCGGGCCGGAAGCGGTGCGCGCCGAGTTGGCCGATGCGCAGCTTGGCGATATCCGCTTCGGCCCGGGCGAGCGGGCGATGCAGAGCGCGATTGCCGGCCTCGAATGGCGACAGGAATATGCGTATACCCGCCTCGGCTTTTTCGACGCACGCGAGGCGCTGCCCGATAGTGTGCGCGCCGCCGCTTTCCGCCGCTATCAGGACGATCCGGTGGACGGCGCATCGGCGCTTGCGATTGCCGGAGCCTTGGCGCGGCTGGAGCGCGGCCACCTGCTCACACGCGAGCGCACGCGCTGGCTGATCGACGTGATGTTCGCGACGCGAAGCGGCCCCAACCGTCTGCGCGCCGGAGCGCCCGAAGGCTTCACCCTCGCGCACAAAACGGGCACCGGCCAATTCTTCGAAGGCCGCCAGTCAGGCTACAACGATGTCGGCCTGCTCTACGCGCCCGACGGCACCGCCTATGCCATCGCGGTGATGATCGGCGAGACGCAGCGCCCCACGGAAGAGCGGATGGCAATGATGCAGGCGGTCACCCGCGCGGTGGCCGATTACCACAACGCGCTGCCTTGAATCCGCGCGCAGTTCATCGTGGTGTCGGAAGTGGAATAAGGCTCTGTCAAATGCTACCGCAGAGGTGTAACCCTGCCTTGTAGCCGCTGGACTGAACACGCGGCATTGCCGGGGGATTAGTCATGAAGACAATTGGTTATGCAGCGCGCGATACGAGCGGGACGCTGGCGCCCTACGCCTTTGATCGCCGAAGCGAGCTTGCTCCCGGCGATATTGTCATCGAAATCCTCTATTGCGGCATCTGCCATTCGGACTTGCACTTCGCCCGCGATGATTGGGGGATGACCAATTATCCGGTTGTTCCAGGCCATGAAATTGTTGGCCGCGTGATCGCGACGGGCGGCGGTGCGACGAAATATGCCGAAGGCGATACCGTGGCGGTCGGCTGCATGGTCGATAGCTGCCAGCATTGCGACCAGTGCCATGCGCATCAGGAACAGTTCTGCCGCGAAGGCATGACGATGACCTACGGCTCGCCCAATCCCGATGGCGAAGGGGTGACGCAGGGCGGATTTTCCAAGCACATCGTGGTGCGCGAGGAATTCGTGCTGGGCGTGCCCGCCGCGCTCGATCTCGCCCGCGCTGCGCCGTTGCTGTGTGCCGGGATCACAACCTACTCGCCACTGAAGGCCTGCGGCGTAACAGCAGGCAGCCGGGTCGGCGTGATCGGCCTTGGCGGGCTGGGCCATATGGCAGTCAAGATTGCCGCCGCGATGGGCGCGCAAGTCACCGTCATTTCCCGCTCCCCCGACAAGCAGGCGGATGCCGCGGAACTGGGCGCGAGCGCCTATCTCCTGTCCACGGACGAAGCCGCGATGGCGGCAGCGGCGAGCAGTTTCGATGTCATCATCGATACCGTCCCAGTCGCGCATGACGTCAATGCCTATATCCCGCTGCTCGATGTCGGCGGGGAACTGGTGATCGTCGGGCAGGTCGGCCCGCTGGAAACGCCCACCAATACCGCGCCGATGCTGTTCGGGCGGAAGTCGATTTCGGGATCACTTATTGGCGGGATCGCGGAAACGCAGGAAATGCTCGATTTCTGCGCCGCGAACAATGTGATGCCGGAAATCGAGATTATCCGGATGGACGAGGTGAATACAGCGTTCGAGCGGCTGGAGAAATCCGATGTCCGTTATCGCTTCGTCATTGACATGGAATCGCTGGCGGTTGGCGAAGCTTAGGCCGCGCCGCCCTGCTCAATCCATGTGCTTTAGGCCGACGCGCAGGTAATCCCAGCCGGTCACCACTGTAAGCGCGGCGGCGCTCCACAGGCTGATGAGGCCGACGGTGCGAATCCACTGCTCCTGCCACGTGCCACAACCGCCCGGCGCATCGAGCGAGGCGCAGGGAGGGCCGTGCACCGCCGCGCCGAGGATCAGCGCGCCCAGCGCCACCAGTTGAAACGTCGTCTTCCACTTGGCGAGTTTTGACACCGGCACGCTCACCTGTAGGCCGCCGAGAAATTCGCGCAGGCCCGAAACCGCGATCTCGCGCATCAGGATAACCAGCCCCGCCACCACGTGCAGATCGCCCACATACGGCCCGCGCAACTGGCCTTGCGCTGCCAGCACCAGAATGACTGTCGCCACCATGATCTTGTCGGCAATCGGATCGAGGAAGATGCCCAGCTTGCTCACCGTGCCGCTCGACCGGGCGAGCATTCCGTCGAAATAATCGGTGATCCCCATCAGGCAGTATAGCCCAAAGGCGAGGTAGTATCCCAGCGCCCACCCGGGCCACCACAGCAGAAAGCCGAGCAGCGGCAGAGTGAGAATGCGCGACAGGGTGAGGATATTGGGCAATGTCCACATGGGGCACTTCCCTAGCGGCAATATCCTTCGGGAAAAAGCGTGGCCTATAGACTCGATTGGTTATAAGCCCGAACGCAACCGCGCCCGGGGGCATCAGGAAGGCGATTCAAGCACGATCATGTTCACTTCGACCCATCTGCTCAAGCAGCGGCGATTCCTGCCGCTGTTCGCCACCCAGTTGCTGAACGCGTTCAACGACAATCTCTACAAGACGACGATGGTGCTGTTCGTCGTCTATGCGGTGTACAGCTCGGAAGAGGCCGAAGTGCTGTTCTCCAGCGCAGCATCGGCCATTTTCATCCTGCCGTTCTTCCTGCTCTCCGCGGTTTCAGGACAGCTCGCCGATTTGCGCGACAAGGCGAAAATCATCCGCATGGTGAAGGCCGCCGAGATCGGGATTATGACCGTAGGCGCCATCGGCCTGTTTATGGCGCTGCACGGCGTGGCGGTGGAGCTGGTCGCCATACCGCTGCTGATGCTCGCGCTGTTTGCTATGGGTGTGCACTCCACCTTTTTCGGGCCGATCAAATACGCCATCCTGCCGCAGCATTTGAAAAAGGATGAAGTGCTTGCCGGAACGGGGCTGGTCGAAGCGGGCACTTATCTGGCGATCATGGGCGGGACGATCATTGCCGGTTTCCTCGCCAACCATGTAGAAGTGGCCGCTGCGGCGATCATGGGGGTCGCGATTATCGGTTATCTCACCAGCCGCCACGTGCCGCCCGCTCCGCCGATGGGGGAGCCCGAGAAGGTCGATTTCAATCCCTTCACCTCGTCATGGAATCTGGTGCGCGAAGTGTCGCAGAACCGCGAGGTCTTCTATGCCATCATCGCCATCAGCTTCTTTTGGACGATCGGATCGGTGCTGTTCATCCAGTTCCCGCCGCTCGCCAAGAATGTGCTCTATGCCGACCCGGCGGTGGCCAGCCTGCTGCTGGTGTTCTTCTCCATCGGCGTCGCCATCGGATCGGTGGCAGTGAACCTGCTGCTGAAAGGGCGCGTTTCCTCGCGCTATTCGCCGATATCGGTAGTGTTGATGGGCGTGATGGTGGTGGTCTTCTACTTCGTCTGCCTCGCATGGAATGCCACGGTGACCGAAACCGCGCTGATGAACATCACCACGTTCCTCGCCTATCCGCTGGCATGGGCCGTGCTGGCGAGCCTGCTTTCCATTGCGATTTTCGGCGGAATGTTCGTGGTGCCGCTTTACGCCTTCCTCACCACCAAGGTGGAAGCGAACCGCGCCAGCCGGGCGGTGGCGGCGAATAATATCGTCAATTCCGGTGCGATGGTTGCGGGCGCACTGCTCGCGCTGGCGCTCAGCACTATCGGCGTGCCATTGACCGAACAATTGCTGCTGAGCGCGGGGATGTGTCTGGTGTCGGCTTGGCTGGGCAGGAAGCTGCTGAAGGCGGAGCGCGCCGCCGAAGCCGCCGCCGCGTAATCAGAGGATGAAGGTCATCGTTCCGACAAAACCGGCGACGTAAGTCGCGGCGACACTTTCCAGATCGGAGCGGGTCAATCCAAGCCGCAACCGCCACGGCACCTGCCGCTCGATCTCGTTCGCGCGGTGCACAACGTGCGGCGGCAGCGAGGCCCTGAACCAGTGGCGGCGGGATTCATCGGTCAGAACAAGTGCGCGTCTCATGGCATCCGTCTTAACGCTTTCGTAACCATAAGCGATATCTCTGCGACGGCCGTGTCCACAGACGGGACGGTTTGCAAAGCGCTGTGGGTAGTTGCAGGCGAAACCGGGTGGGTCTAACGCAGCGCGTGATGACCGATACACCATCCCGCTCCGCCGCCCGCCTGCTGGTCGATTGCCTTGTCGAACAAGGCTGCGACCGTGTGTTCACCGTTCCGGGTGAGAGCTTTCTGCCCGTGCTCGATGCGCTGTCCGATTGCGGCGCGATCGATACGGTCACCTGCCGTCAGGAAGGCGGCGTCGCCTTCATGGCCTGCGCCGATGGCGCGATGACGGGCAAGCCCGGCGTGGCTTTCGTAACGCGTGGGCCGGGCGCGACCAACGCCAGCATCGGCGTCCACGTCGCGTTCCAGGATTCGCAGCCGATGATCCTGTTTGTCGGCGACGTGGATCGCGGCATGAAAGATCGGGAGGGGTTTCAGGAAGTCGACTTCCCCGCCTTCTTCGGGCCGATTGCCAAGTGGGCGGCGAAGATCGACGATGCGGCGCGCATTCCCGAATATATTTCGCGTGCTTGGTCAGTTGCCATGTCCGGCCGCCCCGGCCCGGTCGTTCTGGCTCTGCCCGAGGATATGCTGCATGAGCAGGACATCGCCTCCCCCGTCCGCCCCGCCATCACCCGGCCGGCTCAAGCGGTCTGCCCCGATGCGATGGGCACGATGATGCGGATGATCGGCGATGCGGCGGCCCCCATCGCGATTATCGGCGGTGCGGGCTGGCACGAGCGGGCGCGGAACTACTTCACCGAATTTGCCGAGCGGATCGGCCTGCCCGTCGCCACCGCCTTCCGGCGGCAAGATGCGATGCCGCCTTCTTCCCCCGTCTATGCCGGCAATCTGGGTTACGGCCCCAACCCCAAGCTGGTCGAGCGGGTAAAGGCCGCCGATCTGGTGCTGTGCGTGGGTGCGCGGCTGGGTGAGGCGACGACCGACAGTTACGGCCTGATCACGCCCGATCATCCGGGCCAGATACTCATCCACGTCCACCCCGATGCAAACGAACTGGGCCGCATCTATCGCACCGATCTGCCGATCTGTGCCGATATGGCCGAGTTCGCCGAAAGCGCCGCGCTATGGCCGACCGAGGACATCATCCCCTACGATGCGGGAGCCGAGGCGCACACCGAATGGCTCGCCTGGCATACGCCGCGCGAAGAACGCCGGTATGATCTCGATCTGGCAGTAGCGATGGGCAGCGTGCGCCGCCTGCTTCCGGCAGACGCGATCATCTGCAACGGTGCGGGCAATTTTTCGGGCTGGTGGCACCGTTACTGGCCCTATGCGGGTTTCCCCTCGCAGCTCGCTCCTACCGCCGGAGCCATGGGCTATGGCGTCCCCGCAGCCGTCGCTGCTGCACGCCGTTTCCCCGATCGCTGCGTTGTCGCGGCGGCCGGTGACGGCGATTTCCTGATGAACGGGCAGGAGCTGGCCACCGCCGCGCAATACGGGCTCGACCTGCTTGTGATCCTGTTCGACAACTCCAGCTACGGCACAATCCGGATGCATCAAGAGCGCGAGTATCCGGGGCGCGAAGCCTCCACCCACCTCGCCAATCCCGATTTTGCGAAAATGGCGCAGAGCTTTGGCGGCTGGGGCAAGCGGGTGGAAAGCAACGCCGAATTCGATGCCGCACTGGAAGAAGCGATGGGCCGCAAGGGCATTCGCCTGCTCCATTGCATTACCGATATCGAACAGCTCGCTGCCAGCGGCGCGACGATCAGCGGATTGCGCGGAGCGTAGCCCTACTGCGCCATTGTCAGGATGATGTCCCACTCCTTGGGCGTGATTTCGGCAACCGATAGCCTGCCGAGGCGCACCAGCTCGATCCCTTCCAGTCCGGGATTGGCCTTGATCGCCTTTAGCGTCACCGGCGTCGTCACCGCGCGCACCGGCTTTACCATCACCGTCGGCCATTTGCTTTCGGGATCGGTAGGATCGGTCATGCCGGACTTGCTCACTTCGGCGATCCCGACAATCTCCAACCCCTTGTTGGAATGGTAGAAAAAGCACTGGTCGCCCGGCTGCATCGCTTTCAGATTATTCGCTGCGCGGTGATTGCGCACGCCGTCCCACACCGTCTCCCCGTCGCGGACCAGATCATCCCACGCATATTTGAAAGGCTCCGACTTGATCAGCCAGTAGTTGGGCACGCACGACTCCTCTTGCTGTTTCACCCGCGCCTAGCGCGGCGGGCGTCCGGCTGCAATTAACGGAAATTTGAGATGCTTGTCCGATAGAGCAAAGCCTTGTTTTGGAGGATAAACCGTTTTGTCGAAAACCACCTCCCGCTTCGGGCGCAGCATAAAGCCGACTCTGCAAAAGGCCGACCGCGACATAGTTGCGCTCGGGATTGCGGTTGCGGCTGTCATCCTGTTTGTCGGCACCGGCGGATCGTTGATGCCACAAATCGTCGCCTCCTGGATGGGACGCGGCGTCGCGCCCGATCTGGCGCTGACCAATGCGCTTTTCCTTAACATCGCGCTGCTGATTTTCGGCTGGCGCCGTTACAAAGATTTGCGCCGCGAAGTGCAGGAACGCAAAAGCGCCGAGGCCCGCGCGCGCGATCTGGCAGAGCGCGATCCGCTATCGGGCTGCCTCAACCGCCGCAGCGGCCCTCCGGCGATAGATAACCTTATTGCCGAGAGCCAGACCGCCGGGGCCGATGTCGCGGTGCTGATGATCGACATCGACAATTTCAAACAGATCAACGATCTGAACGGCCACCACATCGGCGACCGCGTGCTTGCCACCATTGCCGAGCGGATCGAGGCGCAATTGCCACAGGACAGTGTGCTGGTGCGCATCGGCGGCGACGAGTTCGCCTGCGCTTTCCCGTTCCAGCTGCACGCGCGCGACAGGGTGGATTCGACGGTCGATGCGATTATCCGCAGCGTTTCCAACTCGATCACCCACGAAGACGCAACTATCGATGCCACGCTTTCCATCGGCATTGCCCGCAGCGGGCGCGAGGCAGACGGCACCACGCCGCTCGGCGCAGAGCGGCTGCTGCACCGCGCCGATATCGCGATGTATCACGCGAAAAAGCGCGGGCGGAACCGCTACTTCTGGTTCGAACACCAGATGGAAGACGAACTGCGCTTCCGCAACGAAATCGAAGCAGGCATTCGCGAAGGGCTGAAAAACGGCGAATTCGTGCCCTTCTACGAACAGCAGATCGATCTGGAGAGCGGAAGGCTGGTGGGCTTCGAAATGCTCGCCCGCTGGCATTCGCAGACCTATGGCGTCGTCGCGCCGAATATCTTCATTCCGGTGGCCGAAGATATCGACCTGATCGGTGAACTCTCCGAGCAGTTGATCCGCAAGGCGTTGAAAGATGCGCTGCAATGGGATCCGGCCATCACGCTTTCGGTCAATATCTCGCCATTACAATTGCGCGATCCTTGGTTTGCGCAAAAGCTGCTGCATTTGCTAGTCGAGAGCGGCTTCCCCCCTGCGCGGTTGGAAATCGAGATTACGGAGAGCTGTCTGCACGAGAATATCGGCGCGGTGCGCTCGATCATTTCGAGCCTCAAGAACCAGGGCATCCGCGTCAGCCTCGACGATTTCGGCACGGGCTATTCCAGCCTCTCGCAATTGCGTTCGCTGCCTTTTGACCGGCTGAAGATCGACCGCAGCTTCGTGACCGAAATCTCCAAGGCCGAGGTAGGCAGCGAATTGTTGCTCGCGATCATCTCGCTCGGCCGCGGCCTGTCCTTGCCGGTGACCGCTGAAGGGATCGAGAACGGCGAAGTGCTGGAGAAGCTGAAAGGCCTCGGCGAGATCAAAGGCCAGGGTTATCTCTATGGCCGTCCGGAAAATGCCGCCGACACCGCTGCCCGGCTGGATAAGCTGGGGCTGCTGGTGAAGGTGCCGTCCGGTGCCATCGAGGCGCCAGTAGACACTATCAGCGAAACGCTGCGCAAGGCGGGCTGACACCGACCCGCGCCATTGCGGAAAGCCACGCTGCACCTTACGTGGCTTGCCATGCGCATTCCCTTTGTCAAAATGCACGGCCTCGGTAATGATTTCGTCGTACTCGATGCGCGCGAGGCGGCCCTGCCTGCGCTCGACACTGCGCGCGTGCGCGCCATTGCGGACCGGCGGGAAGGCATCGGCTGCGACCAGCTGATCGTGCTGGAGGCGGATGACAGCGCCACTTGCCAGATGCGCATTTTCAATTCCGATGGCGGCGAAGTCGAAGCATGCGGCAATGCCTCGCGCGCGGTCGGGATGCTGCTGGGTGAACCCGCGACAATCCGCACCAAAGGCGGGATGATTGCGACGCGCCCCGATGCGGGCGGCATTGCGGTCGATATGGGTGAGCCGCGCTTTGACTGGGACGCCATCCCGCTCGCCTATGCGATGGACACTGCCAGCCTGCCGCTGGGCTGGGATGATCTGGAGCATCCGCTCGCTGTCAATGTCGGCAACCCGCACCTTGTGTTCTTCGTGCCCGATTGCAATGCCGTGCCCCTCGAAACAATCGGCCCCGTGATCGAGACCGATCCGGTTTTCCCTCAACGCATCAATGTGAATGTCGCCACCGTGGGGGACAAAGGCACGATCCGCCTGCGCGTGTGGGAGCGCGGGGCAGGCCTCACCCGCGCTTGCGGCACCGGGGCCTGCGCCACGGCGGTCGCGGCCATGCGGCGCGGGCTCACGGATCGCGCGGTGACGGTGCATTTGCCCGGCGGCCCGCTCGCCATCGCCTGGGGCGCGGACAATCGCATCACCATGACCGGCGGCGCAACCGAGAGTTTTCGCGGCTCATTCGACTGGGACAGCTTCGGGTGAGCGCCCCCCAAAATACCGCAGAAGTCATCTCGCTCGGCTGCCGCCTCAATATCGCCGAGAGCGAGCGCATTCGTGCACTGGTAGCGAGCGAGAACGTCGTCGTAGTGAACTCCTGTGCGGTGACAATGGAAGCTGTGCGGCAAACTCGCCAGGCGATCCGCAAGGCCCGCAAGGCCCGCCCCGATGCGCGACTGCTCGTCACCGGCTGCGCGGCGGATATCGAGCGCGACCAGCTTGCCGCCATGCCCGAGGTGGACGGACTGGTGCCGAACACCGCAAAGCTCGATGCGCGCGCGTGGAATGTCCCCGAACCGCAGCAAACACCGCCACCCCAGCACACCCGCGCCTTCATCGCCGTGCAGAACGGCTGTGACCATGCCTGCACCTTCTGCGTCATCCCGCAGGGACGCGGGACAAGCCGTTCGCTGACAATCCCACAGGTTCTGCGCGAAGTGGAGAGCCATCTCGACCAACGCGCGCTAGAAGTGGTGCTGACCGGCGTCGATGTCACCAGCTGGGGGCACGATCTGCCGGGCTCGCCGCCGCTGGGCGAATTGGTGCGCGCGGTGCTCAGAGCCTTCCCTAATTTGCAGCGCCTCAGAATGTCCTCAATCGACGGAGCAGAGGTCGATCCGGTGTTATTTGATCTCATCGCCCACGAACCGCGCGTGATGCCTCATCTGCATCTGTCCTTGCAGCATGGTGCCGACCTGATCCTCAAGCGGATGAAGCGCCGCCACAGCCGCGCCGATGCGGTGTCTCTGGTGGAACGCCTGCGCGCCCATCGTCCTGATCTCGCCATCGGTGCGGACATTATCGCCGGTTTCCCGACCGAGATCGACGCGCATCACGCGGACAACCTCTCGATCATCGCAGATCTGCCGGTGGTGCATGGCCACATCTTCCCCTACTCGCCCCGCCCCAACACGCCCGCTTCACGCATGCCGCAATTGGACAAGGCCCTTATTAGAGCACGCGCCGCCGAATTGCGCGCTGCTGTCGCCAAAGCGCGGGCGAGCTGGCTAGCCAGCCTTGTGGGTAGCCCGCAGCGCGTCCTCGCCGAGGCGGACGGCACCGGCTATGCTGAAAACTTCGCGCGGGTCGCGCTGCCCGAAGGGACACAGCGCGGCGCCATTGTAACCGTCACGCCCACGGCGAGCACAGAAGGACTGCTGGTATGAGCGAGACAAGCTGGTCGGAAAGGCTGTTCGGCGGTTTCCGGAAAACTTCGGATCGCTTGTCCGAAAACCTCACCGGCGTGGTCAGCACGGCCAAGCTGGATGATGCCACGCTGGATGATGTCGAGGACGCGCTGATCCTCTCCGATCTCGGCCCTGCTGCCGCCGGGCGCATCCGTGCCAAGCTGGCCGAAAAGCGTTTCGGCCTGAGCATCACCGAACGGGAGCTGAAGGAAGCGGTGGCGGAGGAAATCGCCGCCATCCTGCGCCCGGTTGCAGTGCCGCTCGAAGTCACCGCGTTCCCGCGCCCGCAGGTTATTCTGGTGATCGGGGTGAATGGCAGCGGCAAGACGACGACCATCGCGAAGCTCGGCCATTGGCTGATGGAAGACGATTACGAGGTGATGCTGGCCGCAGGCGACACCTTTCGCGCCGCCGCCATCGGGCAGCTCAAAATCTGGGCCGAGCGCATCGGCGCACCCATCGTAACCGGCGCCGAAGGCGGCGACCCCGCCTCCATCGTGTTCGACGCGGTCAAGAAGGCGACCGATATTGGCACTGACGCGCTCATCGTCGACACCGCAGGCCGCCTCCAGAACAAGCGTGAGTTGATGGACGAGCTGGCGAAGATCCGCAAAGTGCTTGGGCGTTTGAACCCCGAAGCGCCGCATGATGTGATCCTCGTGCTCGATGCGACCAACGGCCAGAATGCGCTCGGCCAGATCGAGATTTTCAAGGAGGTCGCGGGCGTCACCGGCCTCATCATGACCAAGCTTGATGGCACTGCGCGCGGCGGCGTGCTGGTGGCCGCGGCGGAGCAATATGGCTTGCCCATCCACGCCATCGGCGTGGGCGAAACGCTGGACGATTTGCGGCCATTCGATCCTGACCTTGTGGCGCGAGTTATTGCAGGGGTGGCGTAAGATCAGGCCTGCCTTCCCTTCCCCGCTCACCCTGAGCTTGTCGAAGGGTTGTCCTTTCTTCTAAAGCAGCGCCAAAAGGAAAAGCAGCCCTTCGACAAGCTCGGGGCGAGCGGAGTTTTTATGTCTTCTGAAACATCGTCAAAACCCAAATCCGGCTGGCTCAATGTCGCGGTCGATTACGGCCCGCTGCTGGTCTTCTTCCTGACCTACAAATGGTTCTCGCCCGAAGACGGGGCGGACATGATCGCCGAGGTTGCCGCTGTCATCGCGGGCACGACCGCCTTTATCTTCGCCGCCATCATCGCATTGGCGGTGAGCAAGTTCCGGCTCGGCAAGATAAGCCCGATGCTGTGGCTCTCAACGGCGCTGATCGTGGGCTTCGGCGCGCTGACGATCTACTTCCAGGACGAACGCTTCATCCAGTGGAAGCCGACCATCGTCTACGCGATCTTCGCGGTGGCGCTGCTGGTGGGCGTGGCGCGCGGTGTGTCGCTGCTCAAAGTGCTGCTCGATGCCGCGTTTGAAGGGCTGGACGATACCGGCTGGCTCAAGCTCTCGCGCAATTGGGGGCTGTTCTTTATCGTGCTCGGCGTGCTCAACACGGTGCTGATCTACACAGTCAGTTTCGAGACATGGCTTGCCATGAAGCTCTGGCTGTTCCTGCCGCTCACCTTCCTCTTCACCTTCACCCAGGTGCCGATGCTGATGCGCCACGGCCTTGCCGTGGGCGACGAGGAAGAGGCCGCCGAGGAAGCAGTGAAGAACGAGCCGCCGACGGGCTAAATCTCCACCTGGCTGCCCATTTCGACCACGCGGTTGGTCGGCAGGCGGAAGAACTCCATCGGCGTTGCCGCATTCCGCATCATCCATGCGAACAGCCGTTCGCGCCAGATCGCCATGCCCGGCTTGTCCGCGCTCAGCAGCGTCTGGCGGCTGAGGAAGAAGCTCGTTTTCATCATATCGAAGGGGCCGCCGCACATTTCGTGGCTGGCAAGCGCCTTGGGCACGTCGGTTTCCTGCATGAAGCCGTAATGCAGGATGACGCGGAAGAAGCCGTCGCCCAGATCCATGATCTCGCAGCGCTTGGAATCGTCGATATAGGGCACGTCGGCAATCTGCACCGTCAACACCACGATGCGCTCATGCAGCACCTTGTTGTGCTTGATATTGTGCAGAAGTGCCGAAGGCGTTCCGCTGCTGCCCGAATTCATAAAGATCGCCGTGCCCGGCACGCGCGCCGTGCTGGAGCGGGCGGATTTGGCGAAAATATCCAGGGGCAGACTCGCCTCGGTCATGCGCGCGCGCATCAGCTTTCGCCCCTTCGCCCATGTGGTGAGCAAGGTGAAGGCAATCGCGCCGATCATCAGCGGGAACCAGCCACCGTCCGCCACCTTGGTCATATTGGCGAGGAAGAAGGCTCCGTCGACAATGAAGAAGAGCACGATCACCGGCGCCGCGATCCACCATTTCCAGCGCCACACTGCGAGCAACAGCACCGCCATCAGGCAGGTGTCGATGAACATCGCGCCAGTTACTGCGATGCCATAGGCAGATGCGAGGTTGGACGAATTCTGGAAGAACAGCACCAGCAAAACCACCGAAGCGCACAGCACCCAGTTGATCAGGGGAATATAAATCTGCCCCTGCTGCGTGTGGCTGGTGTGCAGGATCGAAAGCCGCGGCACAAAGCCCAGCTGGATTGCCTGATGCGTTACCGAGAACGCGCCCGAAATCACCGCTTGGCTGGCGATGAAGGTGGCGGCCGTGGCCAGGAACACCAGCGGAAGGCGGTAGGCCTCCGGCGCGAGGAAGAAGAACGGGTTGCGGATCGCTTCTTCGGCTGCGGCTTGCGGCAGGCCGATAATCATCGCGCCTTGCCCGAAATAGTTGAGCAACAGACAAGGCATCACAAAGCCGAACCACGACAGCCGCATCGGGCCACGCCCGAAATGGCCCATGTCCGAATACAGCGCCTCCGCGCCCGTCACCGCCAGCACGACCGATCCCAGCGCCAGGAAGGCATACCACTTGTCCGTGATAAAGAACTGCACCGCGTACCACGGGTTCAGCGCCCAAAGAATCTCCGGCGTGCTAAAGATATGCCAGATACCGAGCACCGCGAGGACGGTGAAGTAGACGGTCATGACCGGCGCGAACAGCGCACCGACTTTCTCGGTTCCGCGCTGCTGGATGAAGAACAGGAATACGAGCAGGCCCACGGCAATCGGAATCACGAAGGGATGCAGCCGCTCGTCCACCACCGTCAGACCCTCCACCGCCGACAGCACGGAGATCGCGGGGGTAATCATCGAATCGCCATAGAACAGCGCGGTCGCAAACACGCCGAGCAGCACCACCAGCCCGCCATATCCGGCCTTGCCGATACTGCGCGAAAGCAGCGCCACCAGCGCGAGGCTACCGCCCTGCCCGTTATTGTCCGCCCGCATCAGAATGGTGACATACTGGATCGCCACGATCAGCGTCATCGACCAGAAGATCAGGCTGAGCACGCCGAGAATGTGCAGATCGTCAATCGGGAGATTGTGCGCGCCGCTAAAGGTCTCGCGGAAGGCATAAAGCGGCGAGGTCCCGATATCGCCGAAGACGATACCGATGGCCCCTGCTGCCAGCTTCAGCTTGGCGGATTCGCGGTCTTTTTCGGCTGCGTTCATATGGATTTACGGCCCATGGCGCCGGGAGTCCCGGTCAGCAAAGCGCGGCAAATAGCAGCGCCAGCGGGCACTAGCAACATTGTGCAATGCACAAGGGCACTATTGTCCGTTTGCAGGCGCTTCCGGAGCGGCTGTGGCCGTGGTCGCAGGCGCTGTCTGTTCGCCTTCCGCAGCCGCATTGGCCGCTTCCATTGCTTGCGCTTGAGCCACCATGGCGAGCATGGCGTCAATCCGGTTCAGCCGTTCAACCAGCCCTTCCCTGCCCGCCGCATCTTCCGGCGCAATGGCCAGCGCCTGCGCCCAAAGCTCACGCGCCTCGGGGAAGCGGCCCTGCCGGATCAGGGCAACGCCCATGAAATAGCCGGGGCCGGGATGGTCTGGCCGCAGACTCGCCGCGTTACGATAGGCATATTGCGCAGGTTGGGTGAGCGCACCGTCAGCGTGCTCGACCAGAGCATTGCCCAGCGCCAGCCACGCTTCGAAATCCTGCGGATTGGCCGTGGTCACACCATTCAGGAACGTGACCGCATCGTCAAATTGCCCGCGCCGCGCCATGCCATCGGCGGTGACGAGGAAATCGGCGCGGCTGCGCTCATCATCGGCGATAAATTCGCGGCGCTGCGCAACCACATCATATTCTTCCAAATTAACGCGGCTTTCCTCTGGTGCCTTGGGAGCAGACGGCAGGTCAGGGTTCGCCTGCATCGCGTATCCGGCAAGGCCGAACACCAGCGAAGCCGCCAGCCCCGCCCACACCGCACGCGGGAGTTTGTAGAGCGCGATGGCCGTGCCCATCGCCAACAGCGCGAGCGCGATAGCTATGGCCCAGCTCATGCGCCTTCTCCTTCAACCGGCACGCGGCGACCCACACGGCGCAGCAGCACGATAACGGCGATCAGCAGCAGGATGCCGGGAATAACGAAAAGCGGCCACGTGCTCGCGCTCGCCACCGGTTCATAACTGACATAGTCGCCATAGCGCGAAACCAGCCACGCGCGCACAGCCTCCGGGCTTTCGCCATTGGCAATCCGGGTGCGCACCTGATGCCGCATATTGCCCGCCATCGGCGCGTCGCTGTCAGCGATCGACTGGCTCTGGCACGTGATGCAGCGCAGAGTGTGCATCAATTCGGTCGCCTGTTCCTCCAGTGCCGGGTCTTCCAGCTGCTGATAGGCGTAGGGCGCGGGCGGCGCATTGGACTGCGCGGCGAGCGGCGCAGCCATCAGCAGGGCGAGCAAGGCGGCGAGCAGTCTCATTGCCCCTGCGCCTTCCGCAATTCTTCCATCAGCACCGGCACATCCGACGCGCGGATATCGCCGATATGCTGGTAAGTGATCGTCCCGTCGCCCGCGATCACGAAGGTCTCCGGCACGCCGGAGGAGCCGAGCGACAATTGCACTTCGGAAATCCGGTCATCGCCGATGCGGGTGAAGGGATTGCCGTGTTGCAGGAGGAAGCGGTCTACATCTTCCGGCGTATCGGTAATCGCCACCGCCACGATCTGCGCGCCTTGCCGCTCCAGCTCTTCGAGATAGGGTGCTTCGGCAGCGCAGGGGATGCACCAGCTGGCGAACACGTTCATCAGCTTCGCCTCGCCATCAGCAAGATCGGTACTGGAAAGGCCCGGGCGGCTTTCGACCATGGCGGGCAGCGCGAATTCGGGGATGCGTTCGCCCACCAGCGCGCTGCGCACAAATTCATCCTTGGGCTGGGTCAGCTGATAGCCGAACAGGCCGAACACGAAGGCCGCAACGATCACCACGCCCCACAGGGCAAAGCGCAGGTTTCTCATGCCGGTTGCGCCTCCGGCTCGGGTTCCGGAGCAGCATCGGCGATCTCCTCGCTATCGTCCGCCTCGCCCCGGCGGCGGCGCAGATCAGAGCGCACACGGCCAATCAGCGATAGCACACCGCCCAGCGCGATCAGTAGGCCGCCATACCAGATGAAAGTGACGAACGGCTTCCACCATAGCCGCAATTGCCAGCGGCCATCCTCGCCCTGACTGCCGACTGCAACATAGAGCTGGCCGTTCCAACGGGTGAGCAGCGCAACCTCGCTCGTTTCCATCACCGGTGCCCAGAAATTGCGCGATTGCGGGTGCGCCTCAAGCTCCGGCCCGCCATCGTAGGAGAGATGCATATTCGCCTGCATCGCTGTCCAGTTCGGCCCCGCAACGGCGTTGACGCTGTCGAGCCTGCCCGTCCATGCGCCGACCTCAACCGTGTCACCCACGCTGACCGCGACCAGCCGTTCCTTCTGGAAGGCGGTATCCGCTGCCATGCCGAACAGCGCCACCGCGATGCCGAAATGGGCGATGCACATTCCCCAGATCGCGAGCGGCGTCCGGCGGAGCGAGCGGCCTTGCAAAGGCGCAAGGCTGGCAATCGCCACGCCTGCCGCCAGACCAAGGCCGAGCAGCGGCAAGAGGCCGATCCCGTCCCAGAACACCGCGCGGATGATAATGACAATGGTCACCGCCAGAGCAATCGCCACAGGCTTGCGCACCCGCGTAAAATCGTCCCGCTTCCACCGCAACAGCGGGCCGACCATCAGCACCAGCAGCATCGGCAGGAAGAAGATCGCACTCACCGGATTGAAGTATGGCGGGCCGACCGACACGCGCACATCAAACGCTTCGGTTAGCAGCGGATAGAGCGTGCCGAGCAGCACCACGCCGAGAATGGCGGTCAGCCCGACATTGTTCACCACCAGCGCGCCTTCACGGCTCATCACGGCAAACCGCTCGCCCTCGGCAATGGTGTTGGCGCGCAGGGCAAACAGCACGAGCGCGCCGCCGATATAGAGCGTCAACAGGGCAAGGATGAAGCTGCCGCGCTCCGGATCGACGGCGAAGGCGTGCACGCTCGTCAGAATGCCCGAGCGCACAAGGAATGTGCCGAGCATACTCATCGAGAACGCGATCACGCCGAGCATGATCGTCCACGTCCGCAGCGCGTCTCTCGCCGCCAGCACGCTGGCCGAATGCAGCAGCGCGGTTGCCGCCAGCCACGGCATGAGCGAAGCGTTCTCCACCGGATCCCAGAACCACCAGCCGCCCCAACCGAGCTCGTAATAGGCCCAATAGGAACCGGCGGTGATGCCAACGGTCAGGAAAATCCACGCGCCCAGCACCCAAGGCCGCATCACGCGGGCAAAGTCGGGGGTCACATTGCGGGTGAGCAGCGCCGCGACGGCAAAGCTGAACGCCACCGACAGGCCGACATAGCCAATGTAAAGCGTGGGCGGATGGAAGGCGAGGCCGATATCCTGCAACAGCGGGTTGAGGCCATTGCCCTCCGGCGGCACCTCGGCCAGCCGTTCAAACGGATTGGAGCTGAGCAGCAGGAAGGCGTAGAAACCCAGCGCGACAAAGGCCTGCGCGCACAGGGTCGCCATCATGGTCTTCTCGGGCAAGCGCCGCTCGATCAGCGCAATCAGGCCGCCCGCCATCGCCATGACCGTGACCCACAGGAGCATCGAGCCTTCGTGATTGCCCCACGCGCCCGACAGCTTGAAGATCATCGGCTTCAGCGAATGCGAATTGGTCGCCACCAACTGCACCGAAAGGTCGGTGACAGCAAACACATAGAGCAGCGCGCAAAAGGCGATGATGCAGAGGAAGGCCTGCAAGGTCGCAGCTGGACGGGCCAGTGCCGCGAAAGCCGCATTTCCGGATCGCGTGCCGACAAAGCCCGCCAGCAATTGCAGCGCCGCCAGCGCGGCTGCCAGCCACAGGGCGGCAAGACCAAGTTCGGGAATCACTCGACGCTCTCTTGCAGTTCCGCGCGCATTTGCTCGGCGGTCATTTCTTCCAGTTCGCGCGGGGTGTAATTCTCGTCATGCTTGGCGAGCAATTGGTCGGCAACGAACACGCCGTTGGCGTCCATCCGCCCGTCTGCCACCACACCGGAATTCTCGACAAACAGATCGGGCAGGATACCGGTGTAGGTTACCGGCACGCGCGCTATCCCGTCATGCACCACAAATTCGGTTGTTACCCCGTCCGCCGCAGTCTGGATCGAACCGGTCTCCACCATGCCGCCCAAGCGGATCGCCTGACCGGGTTCGGGCGGGTTGGCCTCGATATCCTCGGGCACGTAGAAATAGCTCGCCTGATCCTGCAAGGCGACCATCGCCAACAGGCTCGCGCCGATCAGTGCGCCCACCGCCAGCAGGATGAGCACCAAGCGCTGATGCTTTGGCTTGATGCCACCTGATGTCTCTTGGGTCACTTGCGCTTCACCTCGTCCCGGCGGGCCTCGGCGCGTTTCATCGCCAGCCAGCTTTGCCCGACAAGCAGCAACGTGCTGATAATCGTCACGACGTAAGCACCGTAGACAAACGGCATATGTTCCAGCGCTTCTCTCACTGGAAGGCCTCCTCACCCGTCATTGTGCCGGCCTGCGCCTTGCGCCGCAGCCGCGCTTCTGCCTGAATGTCGGCCAAAATGGTGCGCATCCGCATCAGCACAATACCGCCAAAAAGGAAGGAGAAGCCAAGCACGGCAAAGAGCAGCGGCCAGAGATATGTCCCGTCAATCGAGCTGCCGCCGGTCGTGATGCTGGCGGGCTGGTGGAGCGAGTTCCACCACACGACAGAACGGTTGATGATCGGCACATTGATCGCCCCGACAATCCCGAAGATTGCGGCGATCCTGCTCGACTGCCCTTCGCGCGCCAGCGAAGATGAGAGCGCGATATAGCCGAGATAGAGGAAGAACAGCACCAGCATCGATGTCAGCCGTCCGTCCCACACCCACCAGGTGCCCCAGGTCGGGCGGCCCCAGATCGATCCGGTGGCAAGGCAGATAAACGCAAACACCGCGCCCGGCACCGCTGCGGCGCGTGCGGCGATGGTGGCCAGCGGATGCCGCCAAACAAGCTCTACCAGACTGGCAATCGCAATCGCCGTCCACCCGCCCATGCCCAGCCAGGCGGCGGGCACGTGGATGTAGAGGATTTTCACCGTATCCCCCATCAGCCGGTCGGGCGGCGACTGGGTGAAGCCCCACAGCAAAGCCGCGCCGGTCACCAGCAGACCGCCCACCAGCAGGATCGGGGTCAGCCAGTTGGCAATGGACAGGAAACGTTTGGGATTGGCGTAAAGATGCATCGTCTGACAAGCTGTTCGAATGCGCGCATCATTGGCAGGTGCAAACCCGCGCTGCAAGGCAAACCGGACACGACATGGTCCAAAAGCCGCCCAAACCCAAAGCGTCCAGTGCTTTTGACGCTCAACCGCGTCCAATCAGCTCCATCGCCATCGCGTCGGCAACCTCGTTGGACGGCCGGGATTCGGCCTCACTCGTGTTCCAGATCGATTGCAAGCGCGCGGGGATTTGCGCGATGCGCTTGCGCACTTCGTTGATGTCGCAAGGCTCGCCCTTCTGGCGGCAGAGATATTCGAGGCTGACATTGATGATGCCGCCGGCATTGATGACATAATCGGGCGCGTAGAGGATGCCGCGTTCGTGCAGCATTGCGCCATGTTCGGGGCGCGCGAGCTGGTTGTTCGCACCGCCTGCCACGATTGCGCAATCGAGCCGGGCAATGCCGTCATCGTCGAGGATCGCGCCCAGCGCGTTGGGGCTGAAGACGTCGCACTCCGTGCCCATCACCACGTCGCCGTCCACCGCTTCGCCGCCGATTTCCTGCGCCAGTGCCTGCGCGCGCTTGGTATTGATGTCGGAGACGATCAGGCTCGCCCCGTCCTTCGCCAGCAACCGCGCCACGCCGCCGCCGACCGAGCCGCAGCCCTGCACGGCAACGCGCACGCCGGCCATGCTGTCCTTACCCAGCTTGTGCGCCACCGCCGCCTTGATACCGTGATAAATGCCCATCGCGGTGAACGGGCCAGGGTCGCCGCCAGCATCGCCTTCGGACACCGGCAGGCCGCATACATGGCGCGTGCGCCCGGCGATCTTGACCATGTCTGCCACCGTTGCGCCGACATCTTCGGCGGTCACATAGCGGCCGTTCAGGGCCTCCACTGCGTCGCCGAAGGCTTCCAGCATGGCATCGGTTTTGGTGCCATCTTTATCAAGCATTACAACGGCTTTGCCCCCGCCCATGGGCAGGCCTGCCATCGCATTCTTGAAGCTCATTCCGCGCGAAAGCCGCAGCGCGTCGCGCATTGCGCCTGCCGGATCGGCATAGTGCCAGAACCGCGTGCCGCCTGCGCCGGGGCCGAGATGGGTGGAATGCAGCGCGATAATTGCGGTGAGGCCACTGGCGCGATCATGCACCACTTCGACCCGCTCATGCGCGTCCCAATCGGCTTCGGTCCAGAATGCCGGCATACCCAATTCCCCTGCCGTTTACGGCACAACTGCTTGCCATGCGGGGAGAAAATGGGGCGATCGAGGGGTCTCGAACCCCCGACCTCCGGTACCACAAACCGGCGCTCTAACCAACTGAGCTACGATCGCCACACACCCTACGCATTGCGCGAATGCGATGGGCCAATACGCGCCAGAAACCCAGCGTCAAGCGGGTTACAGCGCGGAGGCAGGCCTGTTGCACAACTCGGCATGGGAGCAAAGCAAAAAATGCGTCACAGCCGCGCTCACGCAAGATTGTTACACGGCGGTTTTCGGGTTGGCGCGCCGCAACGCCCTCGCTATCGCTGCATACATGATTCAACCGGGCGATTCCTCGCTGGAAATCCTGCGCCGTGATCCGCGCGTGCTGCACGTGCCCTCGCCCAAGGTCGAGATGGTGATCGTCCCCAACTTCCTGCCCGCCGATTTGTGCGCAGAACTGGTGCGGCTGATCGATATTGACCGCCGACCCTCCACCGTTGCCGATTACAATGGTGACGATGCATTCCGCACCAGCGAGACTTGCGATCTCAAAGCCGAAGATCCGGCGGTGCAGGAGGTCGAGCGGCGCCTGTTTGCGCTCACCGGGATCGACGCTGCGCATGGCGAGCCTTTGCAGGGCCAGCGTTACGAAGTCGGGCAGGAATTCAAGCAGCACACCGACTGGTTCAATCCTGACGGGCCGGACTGGGAGAAATACTGCTCGGTCGCGGGCCAGCGGACCTGGACCTTCATGGCCTATCTCAACGATATTGATGCGGGCGGCGCGACGCGGTTCAAAGTTGTCGGCAAGACGGTGAAGCCGGAAACCGGCAAGCTCGTCGGGTGGAACAACCGCCTGCCCGATGGTCGCGGCAATGTCAGCACGCTCCATCATGCGATGAAAGTGCGCAAAGGCCTGAAATACGTCATCACCAAATGGTATCGCGAGAGGCCTTGGGGTTGGGCAGAGAATGGCTGAGCGGCGGGAGGGCGGCTGCCATTGCGGCACGGTGCGCTTTGCCTTCGCCATGCCGCAAGAGCCGCTGATCCGGCGGTGCAATTGCTCGATCTGCGCGATGAAGGGCATCGTGATGCTCGATGTGCCCAAGTGCGATGTCGAAGTAACGCAGGGGCGCGAGGCGCTCTCGACCTACACTTTCGGCTCGAGAGTGGCGAAGCATCACTTCTGCTCGCAATGCGGCATCCATGTGCTGCAAGAATTACGCTCCGAACCGGAGAATTGCGCGGTCAGCCTCGCCTGTGTCGATGGCAGCGATGTGTATGAGATCGACGTGCCCGTGTTCAACGGCAAGCGCCACCCGGCGGATACGGGCGAGTATACGTATATCGGTGTGCTCAGGCTGGAGCGGACGGAAAGCTGATACGAAAAAGGCGGCCCCGCAGGACCGCCTCTTCGTGTAGCAACTGAAACGCCGCTTACTGCTTCTTGAGCGACAGACCGCCGAAACGCTGGTTGAACTTCGCCACGCGGCCACCGTCCTGAATACGCTGCGGACCGCCCGTCCATGCCGGGTGGCTGGTCGGATCGATTTCGAGGTTCATGGTGTCGCCTTCCTTGCCCCACGTCGTGCGGGTCTGGAATTCGGTGCCATCGGTCATCTTGACCGTGATCATGTGGTAATCGGGATGCGTATCGGCCTTCATGGCGGTAGTCCTTCTGAGCAATTGCCCGGTTCCGACCGGACGTGCTGTTATCTGGGAAGCGGCGCGGTTAGCGACGTTCAACAAGTTTTGCAACCTTAGTTTCGTCATTGCGAGCGAAGCGAGGGAATCCAGAGTGACTCGCGGAACGCTCTGGATTGCCACGGCGACTGCGTCGCCTCGCAATGACGGGTTAAGCAGGTGGATCAGCGATCATTGCGGTGAAGTTGACTTCACACGTCACTTTGCCATCCACGCTCGCCTTGCCTTCGAACTTGCAAATTTTCGAACGCTGCTGCGTGAAACTCACATCCAGCTTGAGCAGACACCCCGGTTCCACCGGCGCGCGGAACTTTGCGTTCTCGATCGCCATGAAATAGACGAGCTTGCCGCTATCGGCCAACTCCAGCGTCTCGATGCCGAGAATGCCCGCCGCCTGCGCCAAAGCTTCGATCTGCAACACGCCCGGCATGATCGGGCGGCCGGGGAAATGGCCCTGGAAAAAGCCTTCGTTGAACGTCACCGCCTTGATCGCGCTGATCCGCTCGCACTTGACGATCTCCGTCACACGATCGACCAGCAGCATCGGATAGCGATGCGGCAGGGCCTTGAGGATGCGCGGAATGTCGTACACTTCACTCACTGGCGTCTCGCTCATCAGCCCTGCCCCTTCACGCTTCGCCGATTAACGGCCCGAAGCGGCAGGCTCTTGCTGTGCAGCGGCGGCGGCCTGCTGCTGCTGTTGCAGCGCAACGAAGGTCAGCAATTGCTGCACCTGCTGGAACAGCTGGATCGAGGCTTCGCTCGGCTGGAAATCGGCAGGCGGAATGATGTTCACGGCGGGCACCAGCGCGTTCAACGCATCAACCACAGGGCCGGTGATGTCCGAACCTTCGGCCTGATAGACCACCGTGCCCGGATCGAGAATGAACTGCACGTTGCGCGCGGTAATCACCTGCTGCACGGCGGGCGAATATTGCTGCGCCACCTGCTGCACCACATACACGCGGGCAAGGTTGATCGGCTGCTGCAGGGTCGCAATTTCCTGATCGATCGTCTGGATCTGCAACACCGTTGCGTTGTTCGGATCCTGCATCGCCGCGGCTTCGTTATCATCGAGCGCGCCGTTCGAGTTGAAATCGAACGATTGCATCAGCTGCTGACGGGTCTGCTGGCGCTCCGAGATCGTCTGGCGCTGCGTCGCATATTGCTGGCCGATCTGCTGATAGGCGGTCTGCAACGCATTGGAGCTGGCAACGGCAGCGGGAAGATCGACGGTAGCGATACCGTTCACCTGCGCAGCGGCGGTGACAGACATTTGCGGTGCCGCCATGGCACCAGCGAACAGCGCAGCGCCAAGCGCCTGCTTGAAAAGAGTATTCATCAGAATTGCGTTCCTACGTTGAAGGAGAAGAGTTTCACTTCATCGCCGCGCTGACTCAGGATGTCAGTGGCGATGTCGATCCGGAACGGACCGAAGGGGGAATTCCAGTTCACCCCGATACCCGCGGTGATACGCGGCGTGGCGGAGTCGCCCACGAATTCCTCGACAAAGGGCGGCAGGGTCTGGCCCGCAGCCTGGTTGTTGGAGCCATCGGGCGCAAGCGGGCTTGGCACCAGGATCGAGCCGGTGATGTTGCCGCCATCGTCACGGATGAATTGCTGGAAGAGCGGGTTGCCGTCACTGTCGCGCTGCGGGATGAACAGGCCATCGGGCAAGGGGCTGATGGTGAGCTGCGGGGTCTCGACATTGAACACCGATCCGACATCGACGAAGATAGACGGACGCAGGCCCAGCTCACGCGCACCTGCACCAAGCGGAATTTCGATTTCCGCACGGGCGAGGTAATAGGCATTGCCGCCCAGTGCATCGTCGGTGTTGCGTTCGTCATCCAGCGGCAGCAGATCGGCTTCGGACAAGCCTTCTACGCCATCGCTTTCGATGTAGAAGCGCCGCACCACGCGCGGGCCAACGCCGCGAATGTCGAACCCGCGGAACTGGCCTTCGCCAAGGAAGAAGCGGTCGGTCAGCAACACACCTTCATCGCCCCAGCCATAGATATAGCCGCCTTCGAGCGAGAGCGAACCTATAAAGCCGCTGCCAAGGTTGAAATAGCGCGCCGCGTTTATGCGGGCGCGGCCATATTGCGTATCGCCGCCCAGTCCCGCGAAATCGAGCGACAGGCTCGCCGCGGTGCCGCCAGTCGGACGCAGGCGGCTGTTCAGCGTGTTGTAGGAGAAGGACGCGCTGAGGATCGACTGCAACCGGTCACCAATCGCATCGCACAGGAAGCGCCCCGCCAGCAGCGGTTCGCACTGCGACGTGCCGTCACCGTCGAAGTCCGCGAAGAACTGCGATTCATCGAGCGACACTTCCTGATAGTTGAGCGTATAGCGGCCCAGGAAGCTGATATATTCGGTGAGCGGAACGCCGGTGCGGATGTTGAAACCGGTGGTCGTCTGTTCAAACGTCGCACGGTCGCGGTCGAAGAAGCCGTTGTTGAAATCCTGCCGGAACACGTCAACGCCGACGGCAATATCGCGGTCGAACAGCTTGGGTTCGGTGAAGCTGATATTGCCCGAACGCGAGAAACGCGACCAGTTGACGCCAAGGCCCACCGTCTGCCCGCGCCCGCGGAAGTTGTTCTGCCGCACCGAGCCATTGAAGATAAAGCTTTCGAGCGAGGAGAAACCGGCAGACAGCGAAAGCTCACCGGTCGGTTCTTCCTGCACGTTGGCTTGCAGGATGATGCGGCCTTCGGCGCTGCCTTCCACCTGCTCGACTTCGAAATTCTCCTGGAAATAGCCCAGCGAATTGATGCGCGCGGTGGAGCGGCGCACTTGCAGGCTGGAGAAAGCGTCGCCTTCCGCAATGCGGAATTCGCGGCGGATCACCTTGTCCTGCGTCAGCGTGTTGCCGTTGATCTCGATCGCTTCGATATAGGCGCGCGGCGCGTCGGCGACGGTGAAGGTCACGTCCATCGTGCGTTCTTCGGCGTTGCGGACAATGCGCGGTCGCACCTGCGCAAAGGCATAGCCGAAGGCACCGGCGGTTTCGGTCAGGCCTTCCTCGATTTCGTCGATTTCTTCGGTGTTGTACCAGTCACCGGTCTGGATGGTCAGCTGGCTCGTCAGCGCCTCGCTGGAGAAATCGCGCAGCTGGCTGACAACTTCGATGTCGCCATATTGATACCGCTCGCCCTCTTCCACCACATAGGTGATGATGAAGTCGCGGCGGTCCGGCGTCAGCTCGGCGACGGCGGAGACGATGCGGAAATCGACATAGCCCTGGCTGAGATAGAACTGGCGCAGCAATTGCTGGTCATACGCCATGCGGTCCGGATCGTAGCTGGTGTTCGAGCTGAAGAAGGCGAACAGGCTGTCTTCGCGGGTGATCATTTCGCCGCGCAGGCGCGAATCGGAGAACACTTCGTTCCCGATAATGTTGATCTGGCGAACCTTCGATTTCGGCCCTTCGGTGATTTCGAAGATCAGATCGACGCGGTTCTGGTCCAGCATGACCATTTGCGGCTCCACCGTCGCGGCGAAGCGGCCCTGCCGCTTGTAGAGCTCGATAATCCGCTCGACATCGGCGCGCACGCGGCTGCGGGTGAAGATCTGGCGCGGGGCAAGGTTGATTTCCGGATAGATTTCATCCGATTCAATCCGGTTGTTGCCTTCCAGAATGATGCGGTTGATAATCGGGTTTTCCTCGATATCGATCTGCATCACGCCGGTGCCGCGATCAAAGCTGATCGCGAAATCGGCGAACAGCTCGGTCGTGGCGAGTTCGATCAGCGCGCGGTCAGCCGCAGCGGCGCTGTAAGCATCGCCCGGTCGCAGCGAAATGTAGGAAACGATCGTTTCCGGCTCCAGCCGCTGCGCGCCGCGCACGGTGATCGCGCGGATGATATCTTCCTGCACCTGCACCACCGGCACGGCTTCGGCTGGCGGAGCCGCATCCTGTGCCAGGGCCACGTTTGGCAAACCCGCCAAAGTGGTGCAGCCGAGCAGAGCGGCCGCGTAATGCGATGCAGTTATTGTCCGTGCTTTGGAACCCATTATCCGTCCACTCTAGTCGACACCAGCGCCCCAAAGTCCAGCCCGGCAGGCCCAACCCCTATGGGCCACAATCCGGCCAAATGCTTCAAGGCCGTTTGACGCGAAGTGCGCCCTTGCCCGATGCCCGCATGGCAATCAAGCGACCTTGCCGTATTTGGCCCCGATTTCGCGCTGAAATGCCTCTTTCCTCATTCGTGCCTAGCTGCCGAAGAACGGCAGTTTGGCAATATCGATCACCGTCACGAACAGCATCAGTGCAAGCACTGTAGCGATGCCGACGCGATAGGCCCATTCCATGCTGCGGGCGCTGGCTGGCTTCCGGCGGATCGCTTCGACCGCGTAGAAAGCCAGATGTCCACCGTCCAATGCGGGGATTGGCAGCAGGTTAATGAATGCCAAATTAAGCGAGATGAGCGCGGCGAAGGTCACGAAGGGCAGCCAGCCAAGGCTCAACTGCTCGCCCGAGACCTTGGCGATGGTGATCGGCCCGCCCAGCTCTTGCACACTGCGCTTGCCTGAGAGAATTTGTCCGATACCAGTCACAATAATATCGACCGTGCCGACGCTCGCATCCACAGCAAGGTTCAAGGACTCGACGGGGCCGACCTCTCGATATTCCTCTTCGCTCCGTCCCGGATAAATGCCAATTACCCCATAAACCGCCTTGTTGCCAAAGTCGTCCGTTCGCTCATCCGCTTGCGTGATGATTGCTACGGTCACCTCTTCACCGTCGCGATCAACCGTTATGTCCAGCTCGGTGTTCGGGTAGGGAGCAATCTCCATGATCAGTTCGCGGACCGATCGAACTGTCTCTCCTTCGACAGCAACAACCCTATCGCCCTCTCGCAAACCAGCGGCTTGCGCGGGAGACTCTTCTGAAAAACCCGCAATCACATTTTCCTGTGATGCATCGCTTGGAACAGGCTCTCCAAGCACCATGAAAAACGCCGCAAAAATGCTGACCGCAATCAGGATATTCGCAAACGGCCCGGCAGCGACGATCAGGGCCTTTTGCCACAGCGGCTTCGAATGGAAATCATCGGGCTGCGGCGGATGTTCGGGATCGGGCACGCTGGCGGGGTTCATATCGCCTTTGAACTGGACATAGCCGCCAATCGGAATCGCCGAGAGCTTCCAGCGGGTGCCGCGCTTGTCGGTAAAGCCCGCCAATTCCTTGCCAAAGCCGACCGAAAACGCCTCTGCCCCGACGCCGAAAAAGCGCCCGACCAGATAGTGCCCCAGCTCGTGCAGGGTCACCAATGGCCCGAGCACCAGCAGAAACGCCAGCGGGTAAATCCACAAAGGAACGGACTGCATATCCAATTCAGGCAAGCTCCATCATTGCGCCCGCGTGCACCCGCGCCTCAGCATCGACGGCGAGCACGTCGTCGAGCGATTGCGGTGCGGTTGGCGCGTAGTGTTCGAGAGTTCTCGCAACAATTGCCGAAATTTGCGTGAACCTGATCTGACCGGCAAGGAAAGCAGCCACCGCCACCTCGTTCGCGGCATTGAGCACGGCAGGCGCCGCCCCGCCCGTATGGGCGGCCTCGCGCGCCAGTTTGGTGGCGGGGAAACGCTCCTCATCGGGCGCGAAAAAGGTCAGCTCGCCAATCGCGGGCAGATCGAGCGGCTTGCACGCGGTATCCATCCGCCGCGGCCAGGCGAGCGCGGAGGCGATGGGCACGCGCATATCGCTCGGCCCCAATTGCGCCAGCGTGGAGCCGTCGCGATATTCCACCATCGAGTGGATCACGCTTTGCGGGTGCACCACGATGCGCAGCCGATCCAGCCCAACGGGGAAGAGGTGGAACGCCTCGATAAATTCGAGCCCCTTGTTGAACATCGTCGCGCTATCGACGCTGATCTTCGCACCCATCGACCAGTTGGGATGCGCGACCGCCTGTGCGGGTGTCACCGCGTCCAGCTCGGCGAGCGTTTTGGTGCGCAGCGGCCCACCGCTCGCAGTGAGGGTGATCCAGCGCACATCCTCCAGATCATTGCCCTGCAAGCACTGGAAGATGGCGTTGTGCTCGCTATCGACCGGTAGCAGCGTGGCGCCATATTGGGCGACCTTCGCCGTCATCACATGGCCCGCTGATACCAGCGATTCCTTGTTGGCGAGCGCCACGGTGCGGCCCTGCTCGATCGCCGCCATGGTGGGCGCAAGGCCCGCGCAGCCGACAATCGCGGCGACGGTTAGGTCAGCCGGGCGGCGGGCGGCGTCGCACAGCGCCTGCTCCCCGCCCGCCGCCTCGATTGCGGTGCCAGAGAGATGCGCGCGCAGTTCGGGCAGGCATCCCTCGTCGCCGACGACGGCGATCTCCGCGTCGAATTCCTTGGCGAGCGCCGCCAGCTTCTCTGCCGAGCAATTCGCGCTCAGCGCCACCACGTTCCAATTGGCGCGGTCGCCCCGGATCAGGTCGAGCGTCGAATCGCCGATGGAGCCGGTTGCTCCGAAGATGGAAATGCTGCGTGTCATGCCGGATGCATCCGATACCACAATTCCGCCGAAACTATGGCAACGGGCAGCAATCCGTCCACCCTGTCCAAAACGCCGCCATGGCCGGGGATGAGGCGGCCCGAATCTTTCAGATTGGCTTTGCGCTTGAGCCAGCTCTCCAGAAAATCCCCTGCCTGCGCCACAATCGCCAGCACCGCGCCGATGGCGAGCGCGACAAGGCCCATGAGTGAGAAGCTGCGTTCTCCCACATTGCTGTAGAAAAAGGCGAAGGACACCAGCCCCGCCGCCAGCATCCCGCCGCCCAGCCCCGCCCAGGTTTTGGACGGGCTGATGCGCGGCGCGATCTTCGGCCCGCCAATCGCGCGGCCGGAGAAATAGGCGCCGGTATCGGTCGCGATGACAACCGCGACGACGCCGAGGACGACTTCGTAGGGGAGCCCGCCCAGGCGGTATGCCGCCCAGCCGATATAGGCGGTGCCGACAAGCAGGATGACAGCGCGCGTGGCGGCATTTTTGCTGAAACGCAGCGCCATCCGCGCAAGCTCGCCCAGCCCGATGACTGCGATCAGCGCGATAAAAGCCTTCCAGACATAGCCCCCCAGCCACAACGCCGTGCCCGCCACCGCGACCATCACCACAGCGCTCGCCAGCCGCTTGGGCAAATCGCCGGTGCGGATGGCGAAGGGGACGACGGTTATTGCCTTTTTGGCATAGCGCTTCGCCTTGTCGCGCTTGCGTTCGGGGGGGAGATCAGCAGTCATCCCATCCTCCCCTTCCGGGGGAGGTGGCAGCCCGAAGGGCTGACGGAGGGGGCAAGGAAAAGGCGCGCGCACACCCCCTCCGACCCGCCTGCGGCGGCCCACCTCCCCCAGTGGGGGAGGATTGCATTAGCGCCCGCCATAGCGTCGCTCCCGCTTGGCAAATTCCTCGCACGCCGCGCGCAAATGGCCTTCGTCAAAATCTGGCCAGAGCACATCGAGAAACAGCATTTCGGCATAGGCCGACTGCCACAGCAGGAAGTTGGACAGGCGCACTTCGCCGCTGGTGCGGATGAGCAGATCGAGCGGGGGCAGATCGGCGGTGTAGAGGTGCTTTTCGATCCTCTCCGCCGTAACCGCGCCCTCCTCCGCCGCCAGCCCCGCCGCGCGGATGATTTCCTGTTGCGCGCCGTAATTCAGCGCCACCGCCAGCGTCCGCTCGCCGCCCGACGTGCGTTCCAGCGCGTCTTCCAGCTTGGCAACAATATCAGGCGCGAAGGCTTTGTAATCGCCAATGATCTTCAACCGCACGCGGCGTTCGATCATGTCCTGCAAGTTGGCTTCGATAAACCTGCGCATGAGGTTCATGAGGTCGGAGATCTCCTCCTCCTCGCGCTTCCAGTTCTCGCTGGAGAAAGCGTAGAGCGTTAGGCATTCGAGCCCCAGCACCTCGGCGGCCTGCACAGCTTTGCGCACCGCATCCCCGCCCGCCTTATGGCCAAGCGCACGCGGCAGCTTGCGCGCCTTCGCCCAGCGGCCATTGCCATCCATGATGATGGCGACGTGGCGGGGGTAATTCACGCTCATAGCCCCTCCCCTTCAGGGGAGGGGTTGGGGTGGGGGTTGTCAGGGTTGCGGCTCTTACAGGCCCCACCCCCGGCCCCTCCCCTGAAGGGGAGGGGAGTCCTCACTGAGTCAGGATTTCCTGTGTCTTCTTCTCCACCGCAGCATCGGTGTCGGCGACATATTTGTCGGTGAGCTTCTGCACCTCCTCTTCCAACCGCTTGCGGTCGTCTTCGGAGATTTCCTTCTTCTTCTCGTCTTCCTTCAGCGCGTCATTGGCGTCGCGGCGGACATTGCGGATGGCAATCTTTGCCTTCTCGCCATATTCGCCCGCGAGCTTGGCCAGATCGCGGCGGCGTTCCTCGTTCAGATCGGGCATCGGCAGGCGAATGGTCTGCCCGTCCACCATCGGATTGAGGCCGAGATTGGCGCGGGCAATGCCCTTTTCCACCGCAATCACATTGCCCTTGTCCCACACCTGCACGCTGAGCATCCGCGGTTCGGGCGCGGAGACGGTGGCGACTTGCGAAATCGGCATCATCGCACCGTAAACCTCGCACACCACCGGATCGAGCAGCGAGGTGTTGGCGCGGCCCGTGCGCAGGCCGCCCAGATCGCTCTTCAGGCTTTCCACCGCGCCCGCCATCCGGCGCTCTACGTCGCTCTTGTCATATTTCGGCATAGTCTCAGTCCTTTTGCACGATTGTCTGCACCCCGTGCCCTGCCAGCACGCGCGCAACATTGCCCTTTTCGCGGATCGAGAAGACCACGAGCGGGATAGCATTGTCACGGCACAGCGCCACGGCGGAGGCGTCCATCACTTTGAGATTGTCGGCAAGCACTTTGTCATAGCTGACCGTATCGAACCGCACCGCATCGGGATTGCGCTTGGGATCACTGTCATACACCCCGTCCACGCTGGTGCCTTTGAGCAGTGCATCGCAGCGCATTTCGGCGGCACGCAGGGCCGCACCGGAATCGGTGGTGAAATAGGGCGCGCCGACACCGGCGGCGAAGATCACGATGCGGCCCTTCTCCAGGTGCCGCTCGGCGCGGCGGCGGATCACCGGCTCGCACACCTGATCCATCTGGATGGCAGACTGCACGCGCGTGTGCACGCCCAGCTGTTCGAGCGCGCTCTGCATCGCCAGCGCGTTCATCACCGTCGCGAGCATTCCCATGTAATCGGCCTGCGCGCGGTCCATCCCCTGCGCCGCGCCCGACATTCCGCGAAAGATATTGCCGCCGCCGATGACGAGGCAGATTTGCAGGCCCGTTTCCTTCGCCGCCTTCACCTCCTCGGCAAGACGCATGACATAGGCCGGATCGATCCCGAATTCCTGCTCTCCCATCAGCACTTCGCCCGAGAGTTTGAGCAAAATACGCTTGGCGCCGGGCAAAAGCATGGGGAGTGGGTCCTCGTCCGATAAGGGTTTGCGCGGCCTTAGAGCGCGGGCGCGCCGGTGCCAAGGGTTTGCGCCAAGGTTTTGCTCCAAGGTTTTGCGCCAAGGTTTGCTCTTGTGCGGGCGGGCGGGCGCTATAGGGGTGATCAGCATGGCGTTGCGCATCCTCGATTTTCTCTGGCTCCAGTGGAAGCAGATCGCGCTTTTCCTGTTGCTCGTTGCCGCGCTGCTGGCGTGGAAAGCGTGGTCGGACACGATGGGCGATCCGGTGGTGCAGCGGGCAGAGGTGACCTTGCCGGGGATGCCCGACGGAAGCGCGATCACGGCGGTGCTGGTGTCCGACATCCACGTCGCCGGGCCGGATATGCCGCCATCGAGGCTGGAGCGGATCGTCGCGCAGATCAATGCGCTGGAGCCGGACGTGGTGTTCATCGCGGGCGATCTGGTGAGCGAGAAGCGCACCGCGACGCATATTTATACGGCAGAGGAGATCGTCGCCCCGCTCGCCGCGCTGGAGGCGCCGATGGGCGTGGTGCTGGTGCCGGGCAATCACGATCACTGGTTCGACTGGGATGCCCTGCGCGACGAGGCTGAGGCGGCAGGTATCGTCGTCTTGCAGAACTCAGCCGCGCAGATCGGCCCGCTGGCGGTGGGCGGCGTGGACGATGCCTACACCCGCCGCGATGATCTGTCGCAGGTGCTCGACCGGATGCGCGAACTGGCCGGAGGCCGCCTGATCCTCACCCACAGCCCCGACATCACTCCGCAAGTGCCCGCCGATATCCCGCTGGTGCTGGCAGGGCACACGCATTGCGGCCAGATCAGCCTGCCCTTGCTGGGCGCGCCTGCCTATATGTCGACCTATGGCGATCGCTACGCCTGCGGGCTGATCGAGGAGAACGGCAAAACCGTGGTGGTCGGCGCAGGCTTGGGGACGAGCCTGCTGCCGATACGGTTCGGCACGCGGGCGGAGATTTGGGTGGTGGAGCTACGCGGAAACTAATCGCGCTCCCATGGCGGCGTGCTTTCCGAGGGTTGCCAACAAGCTTCCAATGATTGCGCGAACTCGTCTGCCCAGGCTCCCGGACTATCTTCCCAGAGCGCCCCATAATATGTGCTTTCAAACAAATAGCTGTCGCGGTGAACAAACCGGATTTTATCCGTATGAAGCGCAATGCCGCTTAGTGGATCTCGGGGCACAAGCGGCAAGGCAAAAAAGGATAGCGCCGGATTGGCCTCCATCATCGCCATAGCTGGCCCGCACTCAGAAACATCCGTTTCCAACCACTCTAGCCGATAGCGCCCAAGAGCCTCGCGTAAGCTGGCGTCATCACTGACACCGCTTTCGTAAAGAAAGCCAAATAGCGCCTGCCCCCGGTTCCGCGGGCGCGGCGGCTCACCGTTGAAAGGCGCGCGAACCATACGCGCGATCATCCGACTGCCGCAGCCCCTTCGTGCCTCACCAACATCCTCGCTGGTACAGCCAAGCAGAATTCCAATTGAGTATACCGGATATCCGTAGTCATCGCCGGAGTAGACTATCTCCATCCATGGTTCAGGCCGCTCTGGAAAAAAGCGTTGCGGATCAAAAGCTAGTTCTCTGGTGCGCTGGCGATAATCGTAATGGCTAGCGTCATCCTGCGCCAGCGCCGGAAATGACGATGCTGAAGTGACGGCGAAGAGCAACAGGGCGATCAATGGCGATTGCTTGGCGAACATTGCCGAAGCCTACGCGGATGCCTCTGAGAGTAAAGCAAAATCCCGGTAACAGCGCAGACAAAAAGCCGCCGGAGCGCGAACTCCGGCGGCTTCTCGTTTCCACAATGGAAAGAACGCCTAGCCCTTAACGGCAGCAGCCACTTCTGCGGCGAAGTCGCTTTCTTCCTTCTCGATGCCTTCGCCCAGCTGGAAGCGGACGTAATCCACCAGCTTGATCGTGCTACCTGCTTCCTTGGCGGTGCGGGCGACGTATTCTTCGACTGAGGCCTTGCCGTCCTTCACGAAGATCTGGCTGAGCAGCGCGTTTTCCTTGGCGTATTTCTTCACCGCGCCATCGACCATCTTTTCCTGCACTTCGGCGGGCTTGCCGCTTTCGGCAGCCTTTTCGGCAGCGATCTTGCGCTCGCGCTCGATCACTTCGGCGTCCAGACCGTCGGCGTCCAGTGCCAGCGGGAACATTGCCGCCGCGTGCTGCGCGATATCGCGGCCGAGCGCCGCAAGCACGTCTGCCGAGGCATCGCCTTCGAGCGCGACGAGCACGCCGATCTTGCCCAGATCCTGCGCATCGGACGACACTGCATTGTGCATATAGGCGACAACCGCGCCCTGCGAGACCGACACGGTCTTCATCCGGCGCACCTGCTGGTTTTCACCGATGGTGGCGACGTTGTTGGTCAGCTTGTCAGACACCGTGCCGCCGTCGGGATAGGCCGCGCCCTTCAGCGCTTCGACATCGTCACCAGCAACGCCCAGCGCGACCTGCGTGGTCTTGCGGACGAAATCCTGGAACTGGTCGTTCTTGGCCACGAAGTCGGTTTCCGAATTGACTTCCACGGCCACGCCCTTGGTGCCTTCCACCGCGAGGCCGATCAGGCCTTCGGCAGCGGTGCGGCTGGACTTCTTGGCGGCGGTAGCAAGGCCCTTGGCGCGCAGCGCGTCAACCGCGGCTTCCATATCGCCATTGGCTTCTTCGAGCGCCTTCTTGGCGTCCATCATGCCCGCGCCGGTCTTTTCGCGCAGGGCTTTCACATCGGATGCGGAAAATGCAGCCATTGTTCTGTTCCTTCTTATGGAAAACGGGGCGCCGCCCCAATTGGAGCGGCGCCGTAATCATGTTTTGTGACGGTCGGACGACGCAGGCGTCGTCCCATCAATCACGCTTCGGCGGTTGCTTCTTCAGCGACGACCACAGCTTCGGCGGGCGGTGCGTCCATGGCGCCGATATCGGCGCCCGAATCGACCACGCCTTCACCCTTGCCGGCGCGCGCCGCAGCGGCAATCGCGTCGCAATAAAGGCGCACCGCACGGCTCGCATCGTCATTGCCGGGGATCGGGAACGCAATGCCTTCCGGATCGACATTGGTGTCGAGGATCGCCACGACCGGAATGCCGAGCACGTTGGCTTCCTTGATCGCCAGATCTTCCTTGTTTGCATCAATCAGGAACATCACATCGGGAACGCCGCCCATATCGCGGATGCCGCCGAGCGACATTTCCAGCTTGTCCTTCTTGCGGGTGAGGTTCAGCACTTCCTTCTTCGTGAGGCCGCTGGTGTCGCCCGAAAGCTTTTCCTCAAGCGTCTTCAATTCCTTGATCGACTGCGAAATCGTCTTCCAGTTGGTGAGCATGCCGCCCAGCCAGCGGTGGTTGACGAAGTGCTGACCGCACGCACGCGCGGCCTGGGCAATCGGCTCCTGCGCCTGGCGCTTGGTGCCGACGAACAGCACCTTGCCGCCCGCACGGGTGGTCTGCTGCACGAAATCGAGCGCGCGCGCGAAGAGCGGTACGGTCTGCGACAGGTCGATGATGTGGACACCGTTACGGTCGCCGAAGATATACGGCTTCATCCGCGGGTTCCAGCGGTGGGTCTGGTGGCCGAAATGTGCGCCGGCCTCGATCAATTGCTGCATGGTGACGGTAGGGCCCGCCATAGATAATTCCTTTCCGGTTAAGCCTCTGGAAAGCGGGGAACCGTGTGCAGCGCGTTCGCCCTGCCAACGGCACCGGTATGTGTGCCTTCCATGTGGATTTGCCCGAACGTGATACGACGAGGGTTCGCCGGAGCCATTCAAGCGGGAGCGCGCCTAGCGGAAGCGTGCGGGGAAATCCAGCGGAAAAGCGCCCGCTCCGGATGAATCGGAACGAAACTGGAACAAATCACTTGACCACGCGGAACATTGGTGGAACATAGAACGCAACAGGAACACAATCGGGAACCAAAAGGGGCCGGAAGGCGCTGGGGTTCCGGAAGGACACATGGAAATGACATTCGCTATGGCGATTTCGCTGTTTTTCGGACTGGTGGCCGCGCTGGCGTTGAGCGTGGTCTACGCCTCGCTCACCCGCGCATGGACGCAATACCGGGCCATCCGGGCGGAGCTTATCGCGATGGATCGTCCGAAAGCTGCTGTTCCACTTCGTCAACCGCAAGCGGCTCTCGTTCGGGCACTGGCGGTTTGAGCTTCTCGGCCTTCGCCCGCTTGATCTTGTCATACCGGATCACCGTCCAAACGATCAGCGCGAGATAAATTGTCCCGATCAGGGTGAGCGTCCACCACGTTTCGATAAGCAGGCCGCCCACCAGCAATCCGGCAAGAGCGATCACCACCAGTTTCAGCTCGCCTGTAGGCCGAAGCGATTTCCAGCTCGGCGTGGCAAGGTTGGACACCATCAGCAGCGCAATCGCCACGATCCACGGGCCGACCAGCCACGGCTCGCGGAAAATCGCCAGATCGGTCGCCAGCCACAGATAGACCGGCATAAAGGCGAACCCCGCCCCCATCGGCGCAGGCACGCCGGTGAGGAAGCCGACCGATTTGTGCGGCTGGTCCTCCACATCGATCTGCGCATTGAACCGCGCCAGCCGCAGTGCGCAGCAAATGGCGTAGGCCAGCACCGCCAGCCAGCCAAAGCGCGGCGCTTCCGAGAGTGACCAGAGATACAGGACCAGCGCGGGCGCGATGCCGAAGCTGGCCGAATCTGCGAGGCTGTCCAGCTCCGCACCAAAGCGCGACTGCGCCTTCAAAAGCCGCGCCACGCGGCCATCCATCGCGTCCAGCACGCCCGCGATAATCATCGCGAACACCGCCTTGTCCCATTGCCCGGCCACCGCGAACAGAATGCTCGTGAGGCCCGAACACAAAGCCGCGGCGGTAATCGCATTGGGCAACACCGCCCGCATCGACAGACCCCGCCCGCCGCGTGAGCGGGTTACGTGTTCGTGCTCGCTGGCCTTGGGGCCGAGCCAAGCCGGGCCCGCAGGGACGGTGTCGTCCTCGTCATAGTCATTCCCGTCCTGGCCGTTGCCGGGGATCACTGGCTAACGCCCTCCAACAGGCCTTGCGTGCCGAGTTCGGCCAGCACCGTCTCACCGGCCACAACCTTCTGGCCCAGCAGCACCTTGGCATCGGTTCCGGCGGGCAGATAGACATCCACCCGGCTGCCGAAGCGGATCAGGCCGACGCGCTGGCCGACCGCGACAATGTCACCCGGCTTCACAAACGGCACGATGCGCCGCGCGACCAGCCCTGCGATCTGGGTAAAGCCGATGCGCACACCGTCAGGCCGCTCGACCAGCAGATGCTGCCGCTCGTTCTCTTCGCTCGCCTTGTCGAGATCGGCATTCATAAATGCGCCGGGAATATACACGATGCGCTTCACCGTGCCCGCAATCGGCGAGCGGTTGATATGCACATCGAACACCGACATGAAGATCGAGATGCGGGTGACAGGCGCGCTCCCCAATCCTGCCGCGCCATCGCCATCGGGCCCCTGCATTTCGGGCGGCGGCGGAACCGAAGCGATCAGCGAGACAAGCCCATCGGCGGGCGAGACGATCGCGGTCGATGCTTGCGGCACCACCCGTTCGGGGTCGCGGAAAAAGGCGAACACGCCCAGCGACAGGAACAGCAGCGGCCATCCGGCCAGCTCCCACCCCACGAAAAAGAAGAACAGCGCGATGCCCACGGCGATCACGCCGAATTTGCGGCCTTCGGGATGGATTGCGGGCCAGCCCCATTCGGCATCCCCGCGTCCGCGATTGTCTCTCAGTTCACCAGCCATACGGGGGTATCTAGGGCGAAGCGACGCGCCTCACAACCCGCAGGGGCGGCTTTGCGGGGAAAAGCGCGCTGCGCCTACTCCATCGAGAAATCGAACGGCACCCCGCTTTCGCGGAAGCGCGCGGGCACGATATCGCGGCCCATCGGCGGGGCGGAACGGGCGATGCATTTGGGGCGATGGCAGAGGCGGCAGGCCACGCCGATGGGCGCAGGCTCGCCCAGTCCCTCGCCGTAGACAAGCCTGTCCAGATGCGCCGCCGAACAGGCAATCGCCACCGCCCGCCGCACGCTGGGCGCACCATAGGCCCCGCCCCCGCCGCGCACGGTGCGGGCGATGGAAACGAAGCGCTCACCGTCGGGCAGCGCAATCAGCTGCGCGTCGATCTGGCCCGGATTGTCGAACACGGTGTGCACATTCCACAGAGGGCACCCCCCGCCATGCCGGGCAAAGGGGAAGCCCGCGCCATCCAGCCGTTTGGAGACATTGCCCGCGCGGTCGACCCGCAGGAAGAAAAACGGCACGCCCTCCTCGCCCGGGCGCTGCAAAGTGGTGAGCCGGTGCGCCACCTGCTCGAAACTCACCGCAAAACGCGAACACAGCGCTTCCACGTCATATCGCATTTCCGCTGCCGCTTTGGCGAATTTGCGATAGGGCATCAGTAGCGCCGCCGCCCAATAGGATTGCAGCGCCCGCCGCACGAGGCGCTTGCCGTCCTCGCCCATGATGCGACTTTCGCTGACAATCTGCGCAATCGGTGCTTCCTGCTCCAGAATGGCAATCTGGAGCGCCGCCTGGAACCGCCGCCCTGCCTGGTCGATCCGTTCGGAAATATACACCCGCCGCCGGTGGTAATCGTGCCAGCGCGAGGCGCCGCGCAGAATGCCGTCATCGGTGAGGCGCAAATCGAGTTGGTGGTTCTCCAGCAGATGGTCACCCATGGCGGCAAAGCTGTCGAGCTTGGGGGCGAGCGCGCTGGCGCTATCGTCCAGTTCGGGGAAGCAGTTGCGCCGCGCGGCGAGGAACGCGCGCGCTTCGGCGACCGGATCGGACGGCCCCTGCTCGCCCCCATTGGCGCTCTCTTCGCGCCGCTCGGCGAGTGCTAGCTGCTCCTCGCCAAATGCGGTATGCAGCCGCAGAAGCGCCTCGGCCATGCCGGGATAGGAGGTGGCGATATCCTCGATATCGAGTGGCTCGATGGCGATATCGGCGAAGATCGGGTCTTTCAGCGCCCCCGCCAGCCGCGCCGCCGTCTCATCCGCGTCTTCATCCGCCAGACTGGCGACATCGATGCGGTATGTGGTCGCCAGCTTCAGCAGCATTTCGGCGGTGACGGGCCGCTGGTTGCGCTCCATCAACGCGATATAGCTGGCGGAAATGTCGAGATCGCTCGCCATATTGGCCTGCGTCAGACCAAGCTCGCGCCGCAGCTTTTTGAGGCGCGGCCCCAGATAGAGCGTCTTTCCAGCCATCATATTGCTCCAGTGTCCGTTGATTACAACTTTACAAGCATAGTTTGTAAAGTTTGACAAGATGACACCGAATGGCGCGACACCGGCAATTTTGTGTCGCAGAAGGCGCTCACGACATTCCAGATTGGACGGAGCCTTTATGACCTATTTCGCCGAAATCCACCGCCAGACGGGCATCAAGCACCGCGAAGGCGCGACGTGGCAGGGGATTGACCCCGAATTCGCCGCGCGCCTCGCCATGCAGAACCGCTTCCAGACCGGGCTCGATATTGCCCGCTACACCGCAAAGATCATGCGGCAGGACATGGCCGCCTATGACGCCGATCCTGCGGCCTACACCCAGTCGCTCGGCTGCTGGCACGGATTTATCGGCCAGCAGAAGATGATCAGCATCAAGAAGCATTTCGGCAGCACCAAGGGCAAGTATCTTTATCTCTCGGGCTGGATGATCGCCGCCTTGCGCAGCGAGTTCGGCCCCCTGCCCGACCAGTCGATGCACGAAAAGACCAGCGTTCCGGCGCTGATCGGAGAACTCTACACCTTCCTGCGCCAGGCCGACGCCCGCGAACTGGGAATGCTGTTCCGCGATCTCGATAAGGCCCGCGAAACCGGGGACGAGGAAGCGGCGGCCAAGGCGCAGCAGGCCATCGACACGCACCAGACCCACGTTGTGCCGATCATCGCCGATATCGATGCAGGCTTCGGCAATGCCGAGGCGACCTATCTGCTCGCCAAGAAGATGATCGAGGCCGGTGCTTGCGCGATCCAGATCGAAAACCAGGTGTCGGATGAAAAGCAGTGCGGCCATCAGGACGGCAAAGTCACCGTGCCGCATGAGGACTTTCTGCACAAAATCCGCGCGATCCGTTACGCTTTCCTTGAACTCGGCATTCCCGACGGCGTGATCGTGGCGCGCACCGACAGCCTTGGTGCAGGCCTGACGAAGCAAATCGCCTTCACCAAGGAGGCGGGCGATCTGGGAGACCAGTACAACGCCTTCCTCGATTGCGACGAAGTCAATGCGGCGCAGATCGGCAATGGAGAGGTGCTGATCAGCCGCGAGGGCAAGCTGCTGCGCCCCAAACGCTTGCCCTCCAACCTCTTCCAGTTCCGCGCCGGAACGGGGGAAGACCGCTGCGTGCTCGATTGCATCACCGCCTTGCAGAACGGCGCCGACCTGCTGTGGATCGAAACCGAGAAGCCGCATATCGACCAGATTGCGGGCATGGTGGACCGTATCCGCGACGTCGTGCCCAATGCAAAGCTGGTGTACAACAACTCGCCCAGCTTCAACTGGACGCTCAACTTCCGCCAGCAAGTCTATGACAAGTGGGCAGAAGAAGGCCGCGATCTGACCGATTACGAGCGCGAGCGGTTGATGAGCCAGCACTATGATGACAGCGATTTGGCGAAGGAAGCGGATGAGCGCATCCGCACCTTCCAGGCCGATGCTGCCAATCGTGCGGGCATCTTCCACCACCTTATCACGCTGCCGACCTATCACACGGCCGCGCTGAGCACCGACAATCTCGCCAAGCGTTACTTCGGCGAGGAAGGGATGCTCGGCTACGTCAAGCAGGTGCAGCGCGAGGAAATCCGGCAGGGCATCGCCTGTGTGAAGCACCAGAACATGGCCGGTTCCGATATCGGAGACGACCACAAGGAAGCCTTCGCCGGCGAAGCCGCCCTGAAGGCAGGCGGCGCACACAACACGATGAATCAATTTGCCGCCTAAACACTGACTACCCCCGGGCCGGAACATTGGAGAGTTTCGGCCTCCCCCAACCCTACCAACCGCCATCAAAAGGAGACACAATCATGGCACAACCCGGTATGGCCCGCCCCGTGTTCTCGACCGAGGACTTCGGACTGATCCGCAACGCGCTCGCCGTCGCTATCCGCAATGGTGAAGACAATGCGGAAACCCGCAAGCTGGTGAACCTGCACCACCGTCTGGGCCGGTTCGCCCGATGACCGCGCAGGCCCTGACAGAGCTCAACCGCCCCGAAACCGCAGCAGAGACAGGCGGAGCCTATGTGCTGCGCCAATATCTGCGGGTTTCGGAGCAGCTGGCCGGTTTCGTCGAAAGCGAAGTCCTGCCCGGCACCGGCATAGCGCCGGAGAGCTTCTGGCAGGGCCTTGCAACACTCGCCGCCACCTTCGCCCCGCGCAATCGCGCATTGCTGGCGAAACGAGAGGATTTGCAACGGCGCATCGACGATTGGCACCGCGCCAATCCGCAGGCCCGCTGCGGCGCGCCCGAGGCGTTTTTGCGCGAGATCGGCTATCTGGTGGAAGAGCCTGCGCCTTTCACCATCGGCACCGCCAATTCCGATGCGGAAATCGCGCATATTGCCGGGGCCCAGCTCGTCGTCCCCGTGCTCAATGCGCGCTTCCTTTTGAATGCCGTGAATGCCCGTTGGGGCAGCCTGTATGACGCGCTCTACGGCACCGACGCGCTCGGCACGCGGCCCGCGTCAGGCGCGTATGACATGCAGCGCGGCGCGCAGGTGATTGCTTGGGCGAAAGCCTTCCTCGACGATGCGGTGCCGCTTGCGGAAGGTTCGTGGGCGGACTGGAGCGGCGGCACCCCTGCCCTCGCCAATCACGCGCAGCTAAAAGGCACCATCGGCAACAATCTGCTGCTCGCCAATAATGGCCTGCATATCGAAATCGTGATCGATTCCGCGCACCCGATTGGCGCGAACGACCCCGCGCATATCGCCGATATCCGGCTGGAAGCCGCGCTTTCGACCATCGTCGATCTGGAAGACTCCGTCGCTGCAGTCGATGCGGAAGACAAAGTTGCGGCCTACCGCAACTGGCTCGGCGCCATTCGCGGTGATCTCTCCGCCAGCTTCACCAAGGGCGGAGCGACTGTCACCCGCACCCCCAATGAAGACCGCTTCTACACCAACATAGCTGGCGAAACGCGCCCCTTGCGTGCGCGCAGCCTGCTGCTGGTGCGCAATGTCGGCCATTTGATGACCACACCCGCCGTGCTGCTGCCCGATGGCCAAGAAATGCCCGAAGGCCTGCTCGATGCGGCGATCACGATTGCTATCGGTATGCACGACCTCAACGGCCTCGGCCCGCTCTACAACAGCACGACGCGCAGCATCTATATCGTGAAGCCCAAAATGCACGGGCCGGAGGAATGCGCCTTCACCAATGATCTGTTCGACGCGGTGGAGGATATGCTCGGGCTAGAGCGCAACACCGTGAAAGTGGGCGTGATGGACGAGGAACGGCGCACCAGTGCCAATCTCGCCGCCTGCATCCACGCGGTGAAGGATCGCATCTTCTTCATCAATACCGGCTTCCTCGATCGCACTGGGGATGAAATCCACACTTCGATGCTGGCTGGTCCGATGGCGCGCAAGGCGGAGATCAAGGCGGCGGACTGGATCGCCGCTTACGAGGACCGCAATGTTCAAATCGGCCTCGCCTGCGGCTTTGCGGGCAAAGCGCAGATCGGCAAGGGCATGTGGGCCGCGCCTGACCGGATGCACCAGATGCTTGCCGAAAAGATCGGCCACCCGATGAGCGGCGCGACCACAGCCTGGGTGCCCTCACCCACCGCCGCCGTGCTCCACGCGACGCACTACCACCGCTGCAATGTGGCAGAGCGGCAGGAAGCGCGCGCCGATGAACCCGTCGCGCCGCTCGCCAAGCTGCTCACCGTACCGCTGGCCGAGAGTGCCGAGTGGTCGGAGAAGGAAATCGCCGACGAGCTGCGCAACAATGTGCAGGGTATCTTGGGCTATATGGTGCGCTGGATCGACCAGGGTGTCGGCTGTTCCAAAGTCCCCGACATCAATGATGTGGGTCTGATGGAAGACCGCGCGACCTTGCGCATTTCCGCGCAGCATATCGCCAATTGGCTGAAGCACGGCATTGTCGACCGTCTCGCCATCGACGAAGCGCTGCACGAAATGGCGGGCGTGGTGGATGCGCAGAATGCGGGCGATCCGGCCTATGTGCCGATGCTGGCGAACCCGCGCGAAAATATCGCGCTGGCCGCCGCGCATGAACTGATCGTCTACGGCGCACAGCAACCCTCGGGCTATACCGAGCCGGTGCTGCACCGGGCTAGAGCGCGGGCGAAGGCGACATTCTAGCTGGGGTGTTCCCGGTGGTGGACAGGGCTGGATTGGCCGCCGCTTCGCTCTGGCCGTCTCCGCTTCGCTCCGACTCCGACCCATCGTGCCATCGCTGCGCGATGGCCGCACGCTGGTTCTCGCGGGCGAAGTGCGCCACGCTGATGTATCGATGAAAGCTGCATTCCCGGTGGTGGACAGGGCTGGATTCGAACCAGCGTACGCTTGCGCGGGCAGATTTACAGTCTGCTGCCTTTAACCACTCGGCCACCTGTCCACACCGTTGCCGGAATGTGCGATTGATCGCATTTCGGGGCTGCAAAAAGCGCAGCCGTCATGCCGAGAGGCGCCCCTTTGGCGAAGCACCGCTTGCCTGTCAATGCCCTCGCTGGCAGTAGGCGCCGCGAAAGGTGCAGTTTATGTCCAAGGCCAAGGGAAAGAAGTCGCTACGCGGTCGCGCGGGGCGGATGCAGGGCGGGCGCGGCTCGGGCCGGGCGAGCAAGGGCGCAGTGCGGCTGTGGGGCCGCCATGCGGTGGAAGCCGCGCTGATGAACCCGCGCCGCGAGCATCGCAAGCTGTGGGCCACACTGGAAGGGATAGATTCGCTGTCTGGTGAACTGCCGCCCGGTTTCCCGCTCGAACGCGCCGAAGTGGCTGATCTTGCACGGCTGGTCGCCAAGGATGCGCCGCATCAGGGGCTGGTGCTCGAATGCGAGCCGCTGGACGATGTGTATCTGTCCGACGTGATGGATGGCGATCCCGCGCGGCCGATCATCGTGCTCGATCAGGTGACCGATCCGCACAATGTCGGCGCGATCCTGCGTTCGGCAGCCGCGTTCAACGCCGCTGCGATCGTGACACAAGACCGCCACGCCCCGCCCGAAGGCGGCGTGATCGCCAAGTCTGCCTCGGGCGCGCTGGAAACCGTGCCGTGGGTGCGGGTGGTGAACCTCGCCCGCGCATTGGAGGAAATCGCCGAAGCCGGATACTGGCGCATCGGCCTTGCCGGTGAAGCGGAAGCGACTTTCGCCGAAGCCCTGCCTGCCGGCCCCGTCGCCGTGGTGCTCGGCGCGGAAGGCGAAGGCATGCGGCACAATGTGCAGCAGCACTGCGACGCGCTGGCCCGCCTGCCGATCAGCGAGGCGATGGAGAGCCTGAACGTCTCCAACGCAAGCGCGATCGCGCTCTATGCGATAGCGACGCGATAGGGGCCGTGCGCGCGCCCGCTAGAATGTGAAGGGTTCACACAAAGACACAAAGACCACGAAGACACGAATTGGCTGCACGATCCCGCGCCGAAGGCGCCAATTCTTTTCGCGCAGAGCACGCAGAGATCGCAAAGATTGATGCGTCTTCCTCTGCGGACTCTGCGCGCTCTGCGCGAACTTTTATGGGTGCGGCTCCGCCGCAGGGCTCGACCTCTTCGTGTCTTTCTGTCTTCGAGTGAAAAGTATTCCTCTCACCCAAACAACCGACCCAAAAACGAAGGGCCGCCCCTTGGGGGACGACCCTTCTTAGGACCGCTGCCATTGCAGGCAGCTTTCCCCTCCCTAACCGGTAATCAGTTGACCGCGTCTTTCAGCCCCTTGCCCGCCTTGAATTTGGGCTGCGTCGAGGCGGGGATGGTCATCGGTTCGCCGGTGCGCGGGTTGCGCCCGGTGGACGCCTTGCGCCGTGCAACGGAGAATGTGCCGAACCCGACAAGGCGCACTTCGTCACCCTTGGCGAGGGTGGTCTGGATGGTGTCGAACACCGATTCCACAGCCTTGGTCGCATCATTGCGCGAAAGGCCGCTCGCATCCGCTACGGCACCGATCAATTCGTTCTTGTTCATTGTCTGGAAAACCCCCTCAAAACTGAGAAATGCATATTTGACGTGGTCGCACCGCGATTCCCCCAAATTGAGCGAGTTTTCCCTGCGCTGTCAAAGCGAAACAGGGCAGAGAATCCCCTTTTCAAGCCGAAGCGACGTTTTCTGGCTGGAAAGCGAGCGATTGTTGCGCCGCACACCCGCAGGCGCGACGTTTTCGGTCGGAGGGACTCTCCCGCCAGCATCCGAATCGGCAGGAACGCGAACCGCTAATGCGCGGTTGTGCCCGGCTCTCCGCCGCCCGCCTGCCCTTGCGGCTGGCTGGCCAGATCATCCGCTTCCGTCCATTCGATCGGCGCAGGCATGGCGGTCAACGCCACTTCCAAAACCTGATCGACATGGGCCACGGGAATGATTTCCAGCCCCTGCTTCACATTGTCGGGAATTTCGGCGAGGTCTTTGGTGTTTTCCTCGGGGATCAGCACGGTCTTGATCCCGCCGCGCAGCGCCGCCAGCAGCTTTTCCTTCAGCCCGCCAATTGGCAGAACCCGCCCGCGCAGGGTCACTTCGCCCGTCATCGCCACATCGGGCCGCACGGTCACGCCGGTCAGCGTCGAAACGATGCTGGTGACCATGCCGATCCCGGCGCTCGGCCCGTCCTTGGGCACCGCGCCTTCGGGCAAGTGGATGTGCACATTCTTGCGCTGGAAAATGCTCGGCTTGATGCCATAGGCAGGCGCGCGCGCCTTCACGAAGCTGAAGGCGGCGGCGATGCTTTCGTTCATCACTTCGCCCAGCTTGCCGGTCGTCTTGACCTCGCCCTTGCCCGGCGTGGTGACGCTTTCGATGGTGAGCAATTCGCCGCCCACGCTCGTCCACGCGAGGCCGGTGACCGCACCCACTTGCGGCTCTTCCTCGCTCATGCCGTGCTTGAACTTGCGCACCCCGGCAAAGTCGCCGAGATTTTCGGGCGTGACCGTGATGCTCTCGGCCTGCTTTTCGAGGATTTTGCGCAAGGATTTGCGCGCCAGATTGGCGATTTCCCGCTCCAGCGTGCGCACCCCCGCCTCGCGGGTGTAGTAACGGATAAGGTCGCGCAAGGCTTCTTCGGTCAGCGTAAATTCGCCGTCCTTCAGCCCGTGATCTTCCACCTGCTTGGCAATCAGATGGCGGGTGGCGATTTCCACCTTCTCGTCCTCGGTATAGCCTTCCAGCCGGATGATCTCCATCCGGTCGAGCAGCGGCTGCGGCAGATTGAGGCTGTTTGCGGTCGTCACGAACATGATGTCGCTCAGATCAATATCCAGCTCCAGATAATGGTCCTGGAACTTGCTGTTCTGTTCGGGGTCGAGCACTTCGAGCAGCGCCGATGCCGGATCGCCGCGGAAATCCTGCCCCAGCTTGTCGATCTCGTCGAGCAGGAACAGCGGATTGCTGGTGCCTGCCTTTTTCAGATTGGAGACGATCTTGCCCGGCATGGAGCCGATATAGGTGCGACGGTGGCCGCGGATTTCGGCCTCGTCCCGCACGCCGCCCAGCGACTGTCGGATAAACTCGCGCCCCGTTGCGCGCGCAATGCTTTTGCCGAGCGAGGTTTTGCCAACACCGGGCGGGCCGACAAGGCACAGGATCGGCCCCTTTAGCTTGTTGGTGCGCGCCTGCACGGAAAGATATTCGATGATCCGGTCTTTCACCTTTTCCAGCGCGTAGTGATCCGCATCGAGGATTTCCTGCGCCTTGGCGATGTTCTTTTTGACCTTGCTCTTCTTGCCCCACGGCAGGCCCAGCAGCACGTCGAGATAGTTGCGCACCACGGTCGCCTCGGCGCTCATCGGCTGCATCGATTTGAGCTTCTTCAGCTCGCTTTCGGCCTTGGCGCGGGCTTCCTTGGACAGCTTGGTCTGTTCGATCCGCTTGGTCAGCTCGGCAATCTCGTCGCCCTCGCCATCCTCGCCGCCGCCGCCCAGCTCGTTCTGGATCGCCTTCAACTGTTCGTTGAGGTAATATTCGCGCTGCGTCTTCTCCATCTGCCGCTTCACGCGGCCACGGATCTTGCGCTCGACCTGCTGCACGGAAAGCTCGCCTTCCATCACCGAGAAGACCAGCTCCAGCCGCTTCATGGCATCGCTTTCGGCAAGCATCTGCTGCTTGGTTTCGACCTTGGCGGACAACGCGGAAGCGATCGCATCGGCGAGCTGCCCCGCATCCTCGATCTCTGCGAGCGTTTCCTCGATATCGTCGGGCAGCTTCTTGTTGCTGCGCGCATAATCGGCGAATTGTTCCAGCGCGGTGCGCATCATCGCCGCGACTTCGGTGCCGCTGGCGCTGGTTTCATCGAGCGCGGCGGTCTGCGCGAGGTAATAGGCCCCGTCGAGCCGCATATCGCTCATCTTCGCGCGCGCCTTGCCTTCCACCATCACACGGACGGTGCCGTCGGGCAATTTGAGCATCTGTTCGATCTGCGCGACGGTGCCGATATCGAACAGATCGCCGCGCTCCGGATCGTCGGTGGAGGGATCGAGCTGCGAGACGAGGAAAATCTCCCGATCCGCTTCCATCGCGGCTTCCAGCGCGGCAACCGATTTGTCCCGCCCGACAAACAGCGAAACCGCCATGCCGGGGAAGACGACGATGTCGCGCAAGGGGAGAAGGGGGTAGGCGTTCATATGCATATCCGTGTGGTGAGCGGCTTTGGCGTTAGGCAGAGCCGCATGAATTCTGGCTGTAGGATATGGGGGCGCACGTGCTGCGCTGCAACAGGTTGGGCGGGAATGTTGGGGATGGGATGCGGCGTGCGATTTAGTTATCTGTGTAGAACGGTTCCGCCGAAGTGCGTACGTCCAGCCCGAACGAAAGCACGCTGGCAATCGCCTCTCCTTGCGCACTCACTGCCGGGATCGCGCTTCCGCGTTCGACAGCCATAGCGCAAAAGTGTGTCGCGAATTGCTCGAACGTGTTGGGCGATAAAGCGCGGCAAGCGGTGATATCACCATCGGCACCGACAAAGAAAAGCATCCATTGCGTCGAATTGCGCGCCGCATTCGCCGCGCTGTCGGGCATCCGCAGCAGCGCCGTCCCGACCCATTCGTCCCCAGTTCTCATATTCGCCCGCTGCTGCAAAGAGCGATGCGCCTCAGCATCCAGCCCCCAATACTCAAGCAACGAATACTGACATTCCTCCAACGCGTTGAACGCGGGTTGCAGTGATCCGGTCTCAAGCCGGATGTCGCCATCGAACACGCCGGATACAGCAATCCATTGCGCGCTGGCGTCCGCACCTACGGGATTGTCGGACGGAGCATAGGTCTGTGCCTGAACCCCGTTCAATCCGTTTTCCAGCTGCAATTCGATGGCAGTCATCAGCCGCGCATTACCGTTATCACCCGGGCCAAAATGCACTTCCGCATCCAGGTTCGCGCGCATCGTCCGCCTGCCCACCACCGTCAGGGCAAGCGGTGCGCCGGGAGCATATTGTCGCATCAGCAACGTAACCGGCGCATCAGCAGAACCGAAATTCCGGGAAAGGCCGCAACTGTCCTCCGCGTAGTCGAGGTTCCAGTTGGTGACAGGCCGCAGTTCTTCGATGCTCGACTGGGCGCTAGCTGGAATTGCAGCAAAAACGAGCGAAGCAGCGGCCAACGCGGCACAGCGGAAATTTCTCATAAGCAGCAGAATGTCTCCACCCTCCCCGCCTGTCAATCCAGCAAAGACCTCACGTAAACCATTGTTATCGCGTTGCCATCCCAGACATAGGCGAGGTGGCGTTCCTGTGTGCATTCGCGCACCATTCGCGGCCGGAACAGCGCCGCGCATTCGCCGCCTGTGTGGCGGACGCTGGAGTAGACGAGGCCGTTCGCGCCCTCTCCGCGCAGTTTGCGGCCCAAGGCCTGCGATGCCGCATAGTCATTCGGCGCATAGATATCCGCCATTCGCTGCTGCCGCCCGCGAATATCGTGCAGCCGCGTGTCGAAGGCGACGCGGTAGACGCGCATATCGACCTCTTGCGGCGGTTCGTTTGTGGCGGCAAGGAAGCGCGTGCGGTGATACTTGGTTTCGGCAATCGCTGTGTCGAGGCTCTTCGCGCAGTAGAATGCGCCATGGGAGCCATCGGCAAAGCGGTCTCCGCCCGGGCGCAGGTGGGTGAAGGCGGCCATGATCGGCGAGCTGCCGAGGCCGGACACGCGATCCTCCGGCGGGACGAGCGTGATGTCGCCCACTTCGTCCCGGATGCGGTCATTGGTCATCGCTTCCAGTTCGAACACCGCCTCCAGGTCGGCCGGATCGGCGACCTTCTCGAACAGGCCAATCGGCGGGAAACGGCTGGGAATGATGCGGTAGGCGCTGGTCCAACGCACGCGATTGACCGGAATGCTCACCCGCGCTGGGCGTCGATATACTGGCGCACCACGAACAGATCGGCGACATTGCCCGACAGCATCCGCTCAAGCGCGGGCTTGCCATCGAACAGAGGGGCGGCATTGGGCCTGTGCACCCAGTCATCCGCGCTTTGCGGCAGCAGGATTTGCAGCCCCTTATAGATGCCGAGAATGTAGGAAATCCGCTCCAGCGCGTCACGCGAAAGCGCCGCCACCTTGCCGCGCTTCCAGCTTTGCAGCGTGGAGCGGCTGTCAATGCCGAGCAGCTTCATCTGCTCCGCCTCTTTCAGCTTCCACGCCGCTGCGATGTTGAAGAAGGTGCGCAGCGCCGGGCCGGTCAGGTCGCGGCGCTTGTCAGCAGGGGCTTCGGCGAAGGCGGTTGCCATATCTGTTCTCCTTCAAGCAATATGTGCAATTTCTGCACATTTGTCAAGGAAAGAGCGGATTACGCACCCTCTACATCCCGGGCAGATTGAACCCCGGCGGCAGGCCGAGGCCTTGCTGCATTTGCGCCATATGCTCGCCCGCCTTGCGGTCGGCCTTATCGCGCGCGTCGTTGAAGGCGGCGGTGACGAGGTCTTCGAGGATCGACTTTTCCTCTTCCTTGAACAGGCTTTCATCTATGGTCACGCCGATGATCCGCCCGCGCGCGCTGGCGCGCACTTTGACGAGGCCGCCGCCCGCGGTGCCTTCAACCTCGATATTGTCGAGCGCGACCTGCGCATCCTGCATCTGCTGCTGGATCTTGGTGGCGGCTTCCTGCGCGGCGCGCATCATTTCTTCCATGTTCTGCATGTCTGCGTCCTTCCAGAATTTCAATGCGCCTCGTCTGGCGCGTCCCATGCCTAGCTTTGCATCAGAGCGGGAAAATCAAGCCCGCTTGTTCCACCCGTCACGCCCGCGCACCGGCTCTTCTTCCGCGATCAGCTGCGCATCGGGGAAATATTCGAAGGCGGCCTTCACCAGCGGATGGTTGCGGATGCGCTCGGCGGCGGCGCGCTTGGCCGACTCTCCCTGTTCGAACAGGGTCAGCGCGCCCTCGGCATCGCTGCGGATGACTTCCCATTGCCCGCCGAAGATCTCCTGCAAACCCTGCCGGATGTGCTTGGCGATGTCGTCATCATAGCCGGGCGGCTGGGTGTATTCGAGCTTGCCGGGCGCCAGCGAAACCACCCGCACCTGCGCGCTGAGCATACTGGCGAAGCTGAGCGAACCGGGCGCGCCCGAATTCTCGATTTGCGCCACCATCTCCGCCCAGTCGAGCGCGGCCGTCGCGCCGCCAGCCGAACCACCGCCAGTGCCCTGCCCCGCCCCGCCACTGAGCGCGAAATTCTTCAGCTCTTTCGCCAGCTTGCCCGGATCGGGCATATCGGCGGCGTGGAGCACGCGCAGCAGCGCCATTTGCAGCGCCACCAGCGGATCGGGCGCGCTGCGCACTTCGTCATGACCTTTGAGCAGCAATTGCCACAGCCGGTGCACTTGCCCCGCCGAAAGCTTTTGCGCCCACTCGCCAATCGCCGCGCGCTCTTCTGCCGTCGGCGCATCGGGCTCGCCGATCTGGCCGACCGCGATGCGGTGGGTAAATTCCATCAGCGAGCGGATAAGCGAAAGCGGCTCCACCCCCAGCGCATATTGCTCCGCAACGGCGTCTAGCAGTTTGGCGGGCTCGCCTTCGAGGATGTGCTGAAACAGCCGCCGCTGCGCCCCGCGATCCGCAAGGCCGAGCATATCGCGCACCTTGGCCGCGCTGACCATGGTCGTCTCGCCGGCGCTGTCCATATCCGCGTGGGCGATTGCCTGGTCGAGGATCGAGAGGCCATCGCGCACCGAGCCTTCCGCCGCCGCCGCGATCATCGCCAGCGCCTCATCCTCCGCGCCAACGCCTTCCTGCGCGCAGACCCAGGCGAAATGCTTGTGCAGCAATTCGGAGGGGATGCGGCGCAAGTCGAACCGCTGCGTGCGGCTGAGCACGGTCACCGGCAGCTTGTCGACCTCGGTGGTGGCGAACAGGAATTTGACGTGCGCGGGCGGCTCCTCAAGTGTCTTGAGCAAGGCGTTGAAAGCATTGCGCGAGAGCATATGCACTTCGTCGATAATGTAGATCTTGTAGCGCGCCGACACGGCGGCATAGCGCACCGCCTCGATAATCTCGCGGACATCATCGACCCCGGTGTGGGAGGCCGCGTCCATCTCGATCACGTCCATATGCCGACCCTCGGCGATGGCGACACAGGGTTCGCACTGGCCGCACGGGTCGATGGTAGGCCCGCCCTGCCCGTCTGGCCCGACGCAATTCAGCGCCTTGGCGATCAGCCGCGCGGTCGAGGTTTTGCCCACCCCGCGCACACCCGTCATCAGGAAGGCGTGCGCCAGCCGCTCGCGCTCGATCGCGTTGGCGAGCGTGCGCACCATCGGTTCCTGCCCGATCAGCGCGGAGAATGTCTGCGGACGGTATTTGCGCGCGAGGACGCGGTAGGGTTGCCCGGCTTTCTGCGGTGCGACAGCGGGCGCTGGAGCTGGTGCAGCCTCCTCCGCACCCGCCCCCGCTTCGGGCTCGGGCGCACCGAACATCGAATTCTGCCCGGCAGCCTCCAGCGCGGCCGCAGAAGGTTGCGCCTCCTCGGTCTCTTTCGCGTCACTCGCCCACGGCAAGTCGTCCGGTGTTTCCGGGGAATCACTCATGCAGACACGCTAGGCGCTCGCTGCACGAATGTCATCGCAACAATGATGTGGAAAAAAGGAGCCGAGCGACCCGCTGCCATCTACCTGGGCTGCTACCTTCCGGTCCTGACCCGGTGAGCAGACGCGAACGTCCACCCGACTCCCGACCCTCTTTATGGGGAGGACGCTTTCGCTTTGCAAGAGATGACATTTGCGTCATGAAGCTGCTTTCACCAAGGGAGGGACGAATGCGTAATGTGAAATGGGTTTTGGGGACAGCAGGGCTCGCGCTTGCTTTGGCGGCTTGCGGCGGGGAAACCGATCGTGCAGCAGATGACGCTGCCGATGCGGCCGAGGCAACGACTAGCGAAGAAACTGCAGCAGCTCCGGCAGAAGCCGCAGCCCCGACCGAAGGTGGCGAGGCTGCACCCGCTGCCGCTGGCGGTGAATCCGGTGGCAAAGGTGGAGGCGATGGCGCTGCTGCCGCTCCTGCGGCGGCACCTGCCGCTGGCGCTGGCGGTGCTGCTCCTCGCGGAGGCGCGCGTACGTCAGCCTCTGCTATCGATTTCGGGGATGACAGCAGCGAATGGGCCAATGACGGCGAGTGCGACGATCCGCGCTTCGTCGGCTCCAACATGGCCGAAGTGCTGCTCGATGAAGACACCGGCAAGGATGCGACCGATTGCCGTGCCGCTTTCGAACAAGGTCTGATCGGACTGCGCGGATAACTCCGCAAATTGCTCGCCTGCCTGCCACAAAGCGGGCAGGCGAGTATTCGCTTTACCGGAAATTGTCGGCGTAGGCCTGAATCTTCAGCGCCTTCGCCGGCACCGTATGCACACGGGCGGTAATGCCGTGCTTTTCGGCATAGGCTTGCGCGGCCTCGCAGCTCGGGAATTTCAGCTGCAGCTGCTGGCGCGTATCACCGCTGCCCGCCCAGCCCATCAGCGGATCGGGGCGCTTGGCCTCTGCCGGAATGAAATCGAGCACCCACTCATCGGTGCGCGCCTTGCCGGATTGCATCGCGCTTTTCGGGCGCTTGTAGATACGTGCGTCTGCCATGGCTGCGCTCCCTAATTCGCTTTGCTGTTGCGCTCAATCCCCAAACTCCGCTCAGGACAAGCGGGGCTATGTGCGGTTGAAAACATTTTTGGTCTTGAGACTCGGCTTTTCCAACCAAGGCTCATCCGGCCAGCGGTGCTTGGGGTAGCGCCCCTTCATATCCTTGCACATATCCACCCAGCTCCCGCGCCAGAAGCCGGGCAGATCGCGGGTCGCCTGGATCGGCCTGGCAGCAGGGCTGGTGAGGTGGATCAGCAGCGGTGTCTCTCCGATCATCGGATGCGCGTCGAGCCCGAACAGGGCCTGCACCCGCACTTCCACACTGGGCGCATGGTCACCCGCATAATCGATGGCGTGAGTAGTACCCGCCGGACTGGTGAAGTGCCGGGGCGCGCGCTGGTCGAGTTGCTGGCGCTCGTCCCAGCCCAGCAGTCCCAGCGCTGCCTCGGCAAAGCGCGCTTGCGGCAGGCCGAGATCACGGCGACTAGCGAGCATCGGCGCAAGCCATTCGTCGGCCCGCTGGCGGAGCTGGCTTTCCGAAAGCGTCTCCACTCCGGCAAAGCGGGCGCGGGCGAGGAGGCTGGCGGGCAGCAATTCCCCCAGCTTCTCCCCGGCCTTTTGCACAAGGATATCCACAATCGCTTGTTGGTCGGGATAGGGATCAGGCCCGTTCGCCAGCGTGATCGCGCCGAGCCGCCGCTCGCGCCGAGCCTCGACCCGGCCCTCCGCATCATTCCAGCGTGCCACGGTGCCGGTCTCGCTCAGATGGGCAAGGTTCTGCTCGACCTCCGCCGCGGTGAGCCGCGCCGCTGCCGTAATGCGCGCGGCTTTCGCCTTGCCCTGCGCGTCGCCGATGACCAGCCATTCGGCGCGGGCCAGCGGGGACGCCGGATCGAGCTGGAACCCCCGCCCACCTGCGCTGAGCCAGTTCTCGCCCGAAGCATCGCGGCGGCGCGCGATCATGTCAGGCCGACCAGCGGCAAGGAGGATGGCGGGAGACAGTCCAAATCCAACAGATGCCGTGTGTCCTGAGCTTGTCGAAGGACTGCATTTTTGTTGGCGATGTGCCGGACTAGAAGAAGAGGGCAGCCCTTCGACAGGCTCAGGGCAGTCGGAAATCTGGGTGGCCCTCCGCGCCCAGCCTTCCGCCAACCGCTCCGCCCCCTTGGCGCGCGCCGAGCGATCCCCCGCCCAGCGCGCCAGCCGCGCCTCCAAATCCTCGGAACGCCCGCCCAGTCCGCGCTCTTGCAACAACACGGCGAGCCGCGCCGCTGTCAGAACATCGCCCGCCTCGACTCCCGCCAGCAGCATGGCGGCCTGCCATGGCTCCATCGGCAGCGCCGCAATCTGCTTGCCGCGCGGGGTGAGCACGCCTGCATCATCCAACGCGCCGAGCGCCCGCAAGCGTTCGCGCGCGCTCGCCAGCGAAGCCTCGGGCGGGGCGTCGAGCCATTGCAGGCTGGCGGGATCGGCGACGCCCCATTGTGCCAGCGCCAGCACCAGCGGCGCGAGATCAGCGCTGAGCATTTCCGGCGTGTCAAATTCGGGACGACCCGCATGACCGCCCTCTTCCCACAAGCGATAGGCGACACCCGGCCCTTGCCGCGCCGCGCGCCCTGCCCTTTGCGCTGCTGCGGCCTGACTGGCGCGGCCAGTCACCAGATGCGTCGTCCCTGCTGCACGGTCGAATTCGGCGCGGCGCGCAAGCCCGCTATCAACCACCACCGATACGCCATCCAGCGTCAGCGAGGTTTCGGCGATGCTGGTGGCGAGGACGATACGGCGGCGGCCCTGCGCGTCGCGGCGGATCGCGGCGCGCTGGTCTTGCGGCTGCACCTGCCCGTGCAGCGGCAGGATCGGGGTGTTAGAGAGCTTTTCGGCAAGCCGCTCGCGCACCCGCTCAATCTCGCCAACGCCGGGCAGAAAGGCGAGCACGTCGCCCTCCTCCGCCCGCCACGCGGCAAGGATGGCTGACACCATGCTCTCCTCCAGCCGCTTCTCGGGGGAAGCGCCCAGCCATTCGATACGCAGCGAATGCGCCTTTCCCTCGCTTTCGATCAGCGGAGTCCCCTCACCCATCAGCCGCGCAAAGCGCGCGCCGTCGATGGTGGCGGACATGACGCAAATGCGCAGATCATCGCGCAGCACGCCCTGCGTTTCCAGCGCCAGCGCAAGGCCCAGATCGCTATCGAGATGCCGCTCATGCGCCTCGTCAAACAACAGCGCGGAGACGCCGGTAAGCTCCTGATCTTCCATCAAGCGATTGACCAGAATCGCCTCGGTCACGACGAGGATGCGCGTCGCTTTGCTGGTTTTGCTGTCGAGACGGGTGAGATAGCCCACGCACTCGCCCACTGGCTCGCCCAGCAATTCCGCTATCCGCTCCGCCGCCGCGCGTGCGGCGACACGGCGGGGGCTGGTGAGGATGATTTGCCCAGTGCACCACGGCTGATCGAGCAGCGCGGGGGCAACTGCGGTGGTTTTGCCGGCCCCCGGCGGCGCGATAAGCACGGTTGATCTGTGCTGCTCCATCGCGCGGAGCAAGTCCGGCAGGACGGCGTTTATGGGGAGCGACGTTTCCAAAACTAAATCCGCTCATGCTGAGCTTGTCGAAGCATCGCTTTTCCTTTCTCATCCTGCGCTAGAAGAAAGGACGACCCTTCGACAAGCTCAGGGTGAGCGGGAAAAGAAACTGCTTCGCCTAATACCCCCGCGCCACGGCAAACTGCGCCGCCTGAACCATCGCGCGGCGGGCGGCGGAATCGGGGAAGATATCGAGCGCGTCGCAAGCCCGCTGCGCATAATGGCGCGCGCGCTCCCGCGTGGCGGAGACGCAATCATGCTTGTGTATTAACGCCACCGCATGGGCCAAGTCTTCATCCTCGGTGGTGAAGCCCGCAATCGCATCCTGCCAGAAGCGCCGCTCCGTCTCGTCACCGCGCGCATAGGCGAGGATCACCGGCAGCGTCATCTTGCCTTCGCGGAAATCGTCGCCGCGATCCTTGCCCATTTCGGCGGCATCGGAATCGTAGTCGATCGCATCGTCTACCAACTGGAAGGCGATGCCGAGATTGCGGCCATAGGCATCCAATGCCAGTTCCTCGTCCTCGCTGCATTCGCCGACGACTGCGGCAATACGGCTGGCCGCCGCAAACAATGCTGCGGTTTTCGCGCCGATAATGTGCAGATAGCGCTCTTCGGAGGTTTCGATCTTGCGCTGCGCAGTCAGCTGGTCAACTTCGCCCTGCGCGATGATCGCGCTGGCGCTGGAGAGGATTTTCAGCACTTTCAGGCTGCCATCCTCCACCATCAGTTCAAACGCCCGGCTGAACAGGAAATCGCCGACCAGCACGGTGGCGGGATTACCGAAGACGATATTCGCCGCTTCCTTGCCGCGCCGCATTTCGCTGCCATCGACTACGTCATCATGCAGCAGCGTGGCAGTGTGGATGAATTCCACAGCGGCGGCGAGCTTGTGGTGGCGGGTGCCCTGATAACCCACGACTTCCGCCCCGGCGAGCGTCAGCATCGGGCGCATCCGCTTGCCCCCGCCCGCAATCAAATGCCCGGCCAGCGCCGGAATCAGCGGAATTTCGCTCTGCATCCGGTCGAGGATGATCGCGTTCACCGCATTCATGGGTGTCGCGGTCAGCGAGAGGATCGGCGCGAGCGTCGGACGCTCCTCACCATTTTTGCGTTTCAAGGGGACGACGTTGTCGCTCATGCCCTGCTCATTGGGGACAAGCGCGCAGCTTGGCAAGCTGGCTTTTTCGTCGCATTCACAGGTGCAATATTGTTGCGGCGCTTGTATGGCAGGCGCAATGAACGAAACGACCGACCAGCAACTCGCCGCATTTCGCAAAAGCATCGACAATATCGATGCCGCGCTGATCCACATTCTGGCGGAGCGGTTCCGCATCACACAGGCGGTGGGGGAGTATAAGGCAAAGAACCGTCTGCCCCCCGCCGATCCCGCGCGCGAGACCAAGCAAATCGCCCGGCTGCGGGCACTGGCGGTGGAGGCAGATCTCGATCCAGAGTTCAGCGAGGCGTTGCTGCGCTTCATCATCGATGAAGTGATCCGCCACCACCGCAAGGCGCGCGGCGACTGATTGCGCAAAAGAAAACGGCCCGGAAGGAGAACCTCCCGGGCCGTCGTCTCCCCCCCGTCTTGAGGGTCAGTTCAGGCTATTGCGGCTGAGTTTCTGCCACACGTTCAGCGCGCGACGGCCTTTGCGGAGCCGTGCGTGCGGGAGCGGGTGCAGGGGCCGGTGCGCTTGCTGCCGGCGCCGGTGCTGGGCGCGGCGGCGGTGGGGCAGCCTGCGGACGCGACGGCGGCGGGGCAGCCTGGGGACGCGGCGCGGGAGCAGGGGCCGGTGCGACGCGCTCCGGCCTTGGCGGCGGAGCTATGTCGACCGGCGCCGTGGGATTGCGCGGTGACACACCGGCGGGCGGCGGAGCCGGACGCTCCATCCGCTCGGTGCGATTGCCACGGTTACCGTCATCACCACGCGTCGGGCGCGGAGCTTCGCCGTTCGGGCGTTCGGGCCGCGGGCGGCGCTCGAGAGAAGGCTCGCGCGGCGCAACAGACGGCGTCGCAGTGCGGTTCGGGCGCTGGGGCCGTTCCGCCCCAGGTTCGCGCGGCGGACGCGGCGACTGCGTGCGCGGCGGCGCTGCCACCGGCGGCTGCGGCTGCACCCAACGCTCGCCAACAGGCTGCGGCATGGGGCGCGGCGTCTCGATACCGCGACCATCGCCGCGTTCGGGCGGGCCAGATGCCGTGTCGAGTTCGCGCGGCGGACGGGCAATCAGCGGACGGTCGGTGCCCGTCGTGCCAGCACTATCGCCCCGCCCGCGCCGGTCGCTATACCGGTCATCGCGGCGATCACCCCGGTCACGCCCGGATCGGCGGTCTGCCGCATTCTCGGCAATGCGCTGCACGGTGTCGCCTTCGCGCAGGTGGCTGCGGCGGTCGTAGCGCCAGTCGCGGTCATACCGTCCCCAACGCTGGTCGCGGTAGCGGTGCTCCTGACCGTAACGGTTCCAGTCGCGATAGCGGTAGGGAACCGAATATCCGAAGCGGCTGAAATTGAAGTAGAAATCATTGTAGCTGTTGCGCCGCGAATACCAGTAATCGCGGTGCCGGCGCGACCAGAAATATTCGGTGCCATAGCGGTCGTAGACATACTCGCCCACGCCGGGGTAGTAGTAGTCATCATACCAACCGTAATAGCCTGCTCCGTCATCATAATCGTAATATCCGTAATCGGCATAGGCATCGTCATAATAGCCGTAATCGCTGTAGCCATATCCGCCATAGCTCACACAGGCAGACAGGCCGAGCGCGGCGGCTCCGGCAAAGGCGATTTTCAGAACTCGGTTGTTCATGGTCACTACCCCCGACATTTCACTGTCTCATTTTCTATCGGCTGTGTCGTGCATAAATTCTGACCGGCTGTGACAGCATTCAGAAAGGTTTGCGGGTGCGAAACTGAATGCATCGCATCACTCCGAAGGCGCGCGCGGCAGGATCAGCTTGACCAGCAATCCGCCCAGATCCTCGCTTTCGTGCAGGCTGACGGTGCCGCCGTAAATCTGCGCCACATCGCGCACAATCGCGAGGCCGAGGCCGGTGCCCGGCTTACCCGTATCCAGCCGCGCCCCGCGCCCGAATATATCGTCCCGCGCCTTTTCAGGGATGCCCATGCCGTCATCCTCAATCCAGATCACGCATTCTTTCGCGTCAGGCTCCGCATCGATGGTGATGAACACGCTGCCCCCGCCATATTTGGCGGCGTTCTCGATAAGATTGCCGAGCAACTCGTCGAGATCCTGTCGCTCCATCGCCACATCGGCGTCCGGCCCTGCAATATCGAAGCGGACGTGCTGGTACAGGCGCGATACGGCACGTTCGACGCCTTCTGCACTCTCCCTTGCCGATGCCCGCGAAAGGCCTGTCGCCCGCCGCCCCACGGCGCGTGCCCGCGCCAGATGGTGGTCGACATGGCGCTGCATCACATCCGCCTCGCGCAGCACCGCTTCGGGCAGGTCAGGCGATTTGGCGTGCGCGGCATTGTTGAGCACGGTGAGCGGGGTTTTGAGCGCATGCGCCAGATTGCCCGCATGGGTGCGCGCCTCTTCCGCCTGCCGTTCCGAATGTTCGAGCAGCGCGTTCAGCTCCTCCACCATCGGTTGCACTTCGAGCGGCAGCGGCTCGGTGACGCGGTTGAAGCCGGTGGTGCGGATGCGGGCAATCGCTTGGCGAACACGGCGCAGAGGCCCGAGGCCGTACCAGGTCTGCGCCATCGCCATGAGGAACAGGCCGATGCCCAGCACTGCAAAAGACCAGATTAGGGTCAGGCGCACCTGATTGATCTGCGCATCTATGAAGCTGCGATCTTGCGCGACGACGAATTGCCACTGCACATCGCTGCCCGGCAATTGCACCGTGCGCTGGACGATGCGCAGCGTCTCGTCATCGAACTGCTCTGAATCATAAAAAATTGGCTCCAAAGCGACAACATCGCGCACAACCAGCCGGTCATCCCACAGGCTGCGCGATGGAAACGGCTCATGCCCCTCCCCGCTAATCTGCCAGTACGAACCGCTCCCCGGTTCGAGATAATTTTGGTCGCCTAGGATCGAATTGAACTCAACGCCCCAGACCGGATCAACTTCGGCAGAGCGTAGCATCGAATTGAGTGGAATTAGCAGGCGATTGTCGAACTCAGCCTCAATCTGGTTGGCCAGAACGCGGTCCAGCGCCACGCCGCCCACCGAAAGCAGCACGATGATCCACCCCGCTGCGATCATCATCATCCGGCGTGCGAGGCTGCCGGTGTGCGGGACTTCGAAAAACGCCTCTTCTTCGGGCGCGTCTTCGGGAGCTGCGTCTTCTTCCGAAGCCGCAACAACCTCTGGCAGAGAGACGTCGCCGGTGTCGTCCGCGCTATTCGCGCGGCGCTTCGTCGGGGTCGTCGAGGCTGTAACCGAGGCCACGGATCGTTGTAATGACATCTGCGCCAAGTTTCTTGCGGATGCGCGTTACGAACACTTCGATCGTGTTCGAATCGCGGTCGAAATCCTGATCGTAGATATGTTCGATTAACTCCGTCCGACTCACCACCTTGCCCTTGTGGTGCATCAGATAGCTGAGCAGCTTGTATTCCTGCGCGGTCAGCTTCACCGGCTGTCCCGCCAGCGTTACGCGGCCCGAGCGAGTGTCGAGCCGCACATCGCCCGCAGTCAGCTCGCTCGACGCATTGCCCGAAGCGCGGCGGATCAGCGCACGCAGGCGGGCAATCAGTTCCTCGGTCTGGAACGGCTTGGCGAGATAATCGTCCGCGCCCGCATCCAGCCCGGCCACCTTGTCGCTCCAGCTATCGCGCGCGGTCAGCACCAGCACGGGGAACTTGCGGCCTTCCTTGCGCCACATCCCCAGCACGGTCAGCCCGTCAATCTCCGGCAGGCCTAGATCGAGCACAACCGCGTCATACTCCTCGGTCGAACCCATGAAATGCCCGTCCTCGCCATCGGTGGAGAGGTCCACCGCATAGCCGTTTTGCTCCAGCGTCGTTTTCAGCTGCTGGCCAAGCGTCGGCTCATCTTCAACAATCAGAAGGCGCATCGAAAAATCCCTGTCAAACCACGGCGCAATCTGTTGCGCACTCGCTGAAACGCGTCAAGCAAGCAAGGAGTTTCCTGTGGGGAGAGGTTTAGCGCGAATAGCGCAGAATGCGCGCGCTGCGGGCATCGACATCGACCCAGATCATCCGCCCGTTGCGAATGAATTTGAGGCGATAGGCCTGCACTTCGGGATCGTACTCGAAGCCGATATATTCGTCGCTCTCGCGCATCTGCGGGATAATCCGCCGCTCGATATCGCGGATCGGCATGATCCGCCCCGCTTCCATCTGTGCCCGCGCGGAGGATTGCTCACCGCCCCGATCACGGTCAAATGCCTGCGCGGCGGCAGGCGCGCTGGCACACGCGGCGGCCAAGGCAATGGCGGAGAAAAGGGCATTCGGCGTTCTCATGATGGCTCTGTGCCTAAAGGCGGCGCGTTGAACAAGGTGTGAATTGCGCGCGGCGGCGGCGTTCAGACTTGTTTCGCCGCTTGTCACATCCTGCTGGCCGCCGTAGTGGCGCGCGAGCGATGGCAGAACCCCCACTCCTCAGTCTCGAAGGCGTCGGCTTGCATCAGGGCGGGCGCTGGCTGTTTGGCGATCCTGCGACCAGCGACGGGCTGGATCTCCATGTCGGCGCGCGCGACCGGATCGCACTGATCGGTCGCAACGGTGCAGGCAAAACCACGCTGCTGCGGCTGATCACCGGTGAACTGGAAGCTGATCGCGGCACCCGCAAGGTTAAGCCGCACGCCAATATCGTCTGGCTCGAGCAGGAGCCCGATTTTGCCGCGCACTCCACGCTGATGGATTTTGCCACCAGCGGCACGCGCGCTCCGCCAGAACACGCGGTGGAATCCATCGCCGGGCAACTCGGCATCGATATGAGCCGCGAGGCCGCGACAGCCAGCGGGGGCGAGCGCCGCCGCGCTGCCATCGCCCGCGCGCTGGCGCAGGAGCCCGATCTCATTCTGCTGGACGAGCCGACCAACCACCTCGATCTCGCCGCGATTGACTGGCTGGAGACCTGGCTCACCCGTTTCAATGGCGCGTTCATCACCATCAGCCACGACCGGACGTTTCTCAAACGCCTGACCCGCGCGACGCTGTGGCTCGACCGGGGCAATTTGCGGCGCAAGGAAGTCGGCTTTGGCGGCTACGAGGCTTGGGAAGAACAGGTCTACGCCGAAGAGGCGCGCGCGGCGGAGAAGATGGACGCCAAGCTGAAGATCGAGGCGCACTGGCTTGAACGCGGCGTCACCGCACGGCGCAAGCGCAATATGGGGCGGCTGGAAAAGCTGTGGGATATGCGCGCCGCCCGCGCCGCAATGATCTCCCCCGCTGGCACCGCCAAGCTCAAGCTCAGCAGTGATGCCGAGTTCAAAAGCAAAGCGGTGATCGTGGCGGAGGATATTTCCAAAACCTACGGCGACCGCCCGATCATCAAGCCCTTTTCGCTGCGCATCCAGCGCGGTGACCGGATCGGCATTGTCGGATCGAACGGCGCGGGCAAAACCACACTGCTGAAAATGCTCACCCGCGAGATTGAACCCGATACCGGCAGCGTTACCCATGCCAAAACCTTAAGCGGCGTAATGATCGATCAGCAGCGCGCGCTGCTCCGGCCCGAACTCACCGTGCGGCAAGTGCTGGCCGAAGGCGGCGACTGGCTGGATGTGCGCGGGGTGCGCAAGCACGTGCAGGCCTATCTCAAAGACTTCCTGTTCGATGCGAGCCTGATCGATGCCAAGATCGGCACCTTCAGCGGCGGCGAACGCAGCCGCCTGCTGCTCGCCCGCGAATTTGCCCGCACCTCCAACCTGCTGGTGCTGGATGAGCCGACCAATGATCTCGATCTCGAAACGCTCGACCTGTTGCAGGAAGTGATCGCCGATTATGAAGGCACGGTGCTGATCGTCAGCCACGACCGCGACTTTCTCGATAGGACAGTTACGGTGACGCTCGGCCTTGATGGCAGCGGCACGGTGGATATCGTCGCGGGCGGTTACGAGGATTGGGAAGCGAAGCGGAAGAAGGGTGCCGCACAACGCCCGAAATCTTCCCTCCCCGATGCGGTTGAATCCGCAGAAGAGCCTGTCGCCCGCAAGCCGGAGAGCAGCACCAAGCTCTCCTACAAAGACCAGCGCGATTACGAACTGCTGCCCGACCGTATCGCAGAACTCGAAGCGCTGATCGCCAAAGGCGAGACCGCGCTGGCTGACCCGGGGCTCTACAGCGCCGATCCCGCCCGGTTTGAACGGATTTCCAAATCGCTCGAACTCGCGCGCGCCGAGAAGGACGAATCTGAGGAACGCTGGCTCATGCTGGCGGAGCAGGTCGAAGGCTAGATCTGCAAACATGGCTAATCCGCGTTAACCAGTTTTGGTTACAGCGATTGCACCAAACCACCGCAAAAGGCGGGATATGGGCAGTGCCGCATCTTCCGCGCTTCGCGTCGACGAAACCGCTTATGGCAGTCTTGAAGGTCTGGGTTCAGGCCTCGGCGGCGTGCGCAAATTCAAGAAGCAGCCGGTGCTGGTACTCGACCCCGAGGAACTGGCGCAGGCCCATGCCGCCTTCCACGAAGCATCGGCGGAACAACTTGGCGAGACGGTTGAACGCGCACCCAAGCCGGCGATGATCCTCGGCCTCGCGCCGATGGATGATGACGATCTGGAGGAAATGGGCGAGGCCGACGATGGGGGCGAGGATGCCGATACCGGCCAGCCCTCGGCAGAGGCCGTGCTCTCGCTCACCCGCCGCAAGAGCGCGCCGCTCCTAGATGAGGACGACGCGCTGGCGTTCGATGACGGAATTGATTTTGCAGGCGACGATGAGGCGCTCGACGAGGACGACATCGGGATGGGCCCGATCGAACGGCTCGGCACGATCGAAGACGGGCTCGATATCGCGAACCGCATCTTCCCCACACTGGCAATCAGAAGCGGCGTTTATCACGAACCGGTAAACGTTCCTCCTCCTCCCGTGCAGCGTGCCGAACCGGAGCAGCCGGAACTTTCGCCTTCCCCGCCGGTCGAGCCGAAAGCGACCGCGCTGGAAGCGGTTGCACGTCGGATCGAAAACAGGCCGCGCTTGGTCGAGCCTGCGCCGACAGTGGTGCAAGCGCCGGAGCCGGAGCCGGTCGCAGAGCCCGTCCGCCCCGCGGTCGTATCACCCGCTCCCGTTCGGTTCGACGAACTCAATCCGGCCAAGGATTACGATGTGCCGGAAGATATCTACGATCTCGACCGCTGGCTCAGCGACGAGAGCGAACCCGAGGAGGTTGCGCCTCAAACCAATGACCAGGCAGAGACCCCTCACCCTGTCGTTGCAGTGCCTGCCGCATCCGAACCTGTCAGCGAAGACATCACCGTTACCGGTGATGACAGCATCGATGGCTACGCCTTCATGCGCGAACAGGCCGAGCGGCGCAAAATCGTCCATGCTGCACAACCGGGCCAGCAAAGCGCCCTGCGGGCCAAGCTGCTCCGCGAAGCCGAGGCAGCGCGCGAGGCGGAAGCTGCCGCATCGGGATCAGTGCTTGTTCGCTTGTGGAACCGCCTACTCGCTTTCCTGCGCCGCCGTTAACTGCGCGCATTCAAGTCAAGATAGGTCGTCTACTCCCTGTTCAATCGAACGCGAACTTGTCCGCAATCTTCATGTTTTCCTCGCGGACAATCCCCGCGATAAGGAAGAGGTCAACGATGATCCAAATTCCGAGAGGAATCCACGCCACAAAAAATGTTACCCAGCCAAGCAACCAAAGCGCCAACTGACCAACTGCTGTCCCGGTTCGGCCAAGGTAGAATCTGTGAGCGCCGACACCTCCAAGAAAAAGGCACAGAAGATAGCTGACGCCTGCTGATTTCTTGTTCGCGTCGTACATCATCTGTGCACGAGCTCCTGTCAGCATTGATCGCTCATCCATATCTGCCCTCCCTTTGTTGTAGACCAAGTTTTATCAGCAGAGTTTGGAAAAATTGCAAGCAGCAAGTGGATCACCCGATCCGGTAGAAATCCGCCACCCGGTCGAGCGCGATCCGCAGCACCAGCTTGCCGCTGCGCGCGGGCCAGCTCAGCGCCTTTTCCGCGACAGGCAAGGTCTCGCCCGCGCAGACGACGCGCCACAGGATATCCTCCAGCCCCCTGCCCGCCTGCCGCAAGGCGCCGTCGAACCGCTGGCGCGCGGCGATCTGGCGTTCGGTGGGGGAAAGGCCAGCATCTCCGGTGCTTCTGATCCGCACCGGATCCCAGCGCATCGTCACCGCCGGGCCAAGTTGCGCGCGCTCGTAATCTGCCCGCAGCCACTCGCCCGCATCGAACAATCGCGCATCGAGATGGCCGTGCGCATGGAGCCAGCCGAGCGGGCTTTCGGCAAGGTTCACCGTCACGCTCCGCTTGCGCCGCCCCACCCCGCCCTGACGGCGCGGGCCTTCGGGGGTTAGTTCACGTTGCACATACTGGCGCTGCATCCGGGCCTCCTTCATCGTGACGATGGCAAAACCCTTGCATTTGCAAATCGGTTGTAGGAAAGAGAAAAAGTTGCCAATTGGGTTAATCGGGCTTGCAACAGGGAGCCGCAGATGATCAATCGCATCCGGGATATCCGCAAGCGCAAGGGGATGACCCTTGCCGAAGTCGCCGCCGCCTGCACCCCGCCCACCACCGCGCAAACGATCGGGCGGCTGGAAACCGGAATGCGCAATCTCTCGCTCACGTGGATGAACCGCATCGGGGCCGCGCTCGGCGTTGATCCGGAAGCGCTGGTCAAGGCCGAGGACGAGGCGCAGCCGCAAGTCGTGGCGCGGCTCACGAGCGGCGGGGCGGAGAGCCTCTCCAGCCCGCGCGATGCCATCCTGCCCACCGAACTGGTCGATAGCGGTAAGCTCGTCTGTCTGGAGATCGAGGCAGGTCAGGGCGAATACCGCGCAGGCGACCAGTTGTGGATGCGCCAAGTCTCGCCCGATGATGCCGCGCAACTCATCAATCGCGATGTGCTGGCCCCGCGATCAGGCGGGCGGTTTGCCTTTGGCAGGCTAATAGACCGGCAGGGGGCGCTGGTCGGATTGCTGCCACCGGGCATCGGCCAGCGGCAGATCGTGATCGACAGTCCGGCCTGGCTCGCCGTGGCCGAAATGCTGGTGCGCAAGCTCTAACGCCGGAACACAGCCCCATGCCCCGCCTCCTCTCGATAGCCACGCTCTATCCCAACCGTCATGTGCCGCGTTTCGGCACGTTTGTGGCGCGGCAGCTAGAGGCGTTGGCGGCAATGGACGGGTGGGACGTCACCGTCATCAATCCCATCGGCGTGCCGCCCGTGCCGATGGGCCGGTACAAGGCCTTGGCCGATGCAGCGGTGAGCGGCGAGGAGGCGGGTGTGCACGTCCACCGCCCGCGCTTCACGCTGATCCCCGCGGTGGGCGGGCCGTTTAACCCAGCGATGATCGTGCGCGCCGCCCTGCCCCTCGCCCACCGGTTGCACGCCGAAGAGCCCTTCGATCTGGTCGATGCGCAGTTTTTCTATCCCGACGGGCCTGTTGCCGCGCGCATTGGGGCGGAGCTTGGCCTGCCCTTCAGCATCAAGGCGCGCGGAGCAGACATCTCGCATTGGGGGCACAAGCGCTATGCCCAGCGAAAAATGGCCGCCGCCGCGCGACAGGCGGCAGGGCTGCTCTCGGTCAGTCAGGCACTAGCGGAGGACATGGCCGCCATCGGCCTGCCACGTGACAAGATCACGATCCATTACACCGGTCTCGACCGCGAACTGTTCCGCGTGCGCAACCGCGCCAAGCAACGGCGCAAGCTGGCGGAGCACCACGGCATCACCTTGCGCGAGGACGAGCGCCTGCTCGCCTGCGTCGGCGCGCTGATCCCGCGCAAGGGGCAGGAATATGTGCTGCGCGCGATGACCGGCCTGCCCGAAGTGCATTGTGTGTTTGTCGGCACCGGGCCCGATTCCGCGGCGCTCAAACAGCTCGCTTACGAGCTCGATCTGCCGCACCGGGCGCATTTCCTCGGCAGTCTCGACCATGGCGCGCTGCCCAAGCTGCTCTGCGCGGCGGAAGCGATGGTGCTGCCTTCGGAAAGCGAGGGACTGGCGAATGCATGGGTTGAGGCTTTGGCTTGCGGGACACCGCTGGTCATCACCAATGCTGGCGGCGCGCGCGAGCTGGTCAAGCAGCCATCCGCCGGTCGCATTGTTGAACGCAGCGCCGAAGCCATCGCGCTGGGCATTCACGACGTGCTGGAAGCCCGCTACGCCCCCGACGACGTCGCCACAAATGTCGCGCAGTTCAGCTGGGAAGCCAATGCGGCGAATTTGGCGGCGTTTTACGAGGGGCTGATCGCAAAGTAATCGTCATTGCGAGCGCGGCGCGGCAAACCCGTGAAGCTGGGACTGGATTGCCGCGTCGTCTGCGGCTCCTCGCAATGACGTTTGCTGATTAAACCTCGCCGCGGGCGCGCTTTTCCTGCCGATCCGCCACCGTTTCTTCGGGCACGAAACTGTCCGAGGAAACGCCCAGCCAAATCAGGATCGGCGCCGCCATATAGACCGAGCTGTAAGTTCCGACGAAAATGCCCAGCGTGATCGCCGCCACCAGACCGAACAGGCTGTCCGGGCCGAACAGCAGCAGCGGCAGCAGCGCGATAAGCAGCGTCAGACTGGTCATCACCGTGCGGGCCAGCGTTTCGTTCACCGATAGATCAAGCAATTCGGGCACCGGCATCTTGCGGAATTTCTTCAGATTCTCACGGATGCGGTCATAAATCACGATGGTATCGTTCAGCGAGTAGCCGATGATCGCCAGAATGGCGGCGATGATTTGCAGTCCGAATTCGAGCTGGAACAGCGCGAACATCCCCAAGGTCAGCGACACGTCATGGAACAACGCAAACAGTGCGCCGACGCCGAACTGCCATTCGAAGCGCACCCAGATGTAGATCGAGATAGCGATCATGGCGAACAGCAGCGCCAGCAGCGCGGTGCGCTGGAATTCTTCGGCGACCTTGCCCGATACCGTTTCGTTCGCGTCGCGGCGGACATTTTCGAAGTCGGCCTGGATCTTCGCGATCACCTCGTCACCGATGGCGGTTGCCGCACCCGGCTGGTCTTCTGCACCTTCGGGCAAGCGCACACGGATGCTCACCGAGTTGGCATCGCCAAACCGTTGGATGGTCGGCTCGCCATACCCCAGTGTGCCCAGATTCTCGCGCAATTCGGCAATCGGCGCTTCGGCGCGATCTTCAAAGGTGACGCGGACTTCCTGGCCGCCGGCAAAGTCCACACCCAGATTGAGGCCGTTGAACCACACCAGACCCCAGCTCGCCGCGATCAGCAGCAGGCTGACGACGTAGAACGGCATCCGCCATTTGAGGAAGCCGATATTGGTATTTTCGGGGACGAGTTTGAGCAGTCGCATAGTGGTTCCCTCCCCCTTAAATCACGAGATCGGACGGGCGCTTGTCGCGCAGCCATCCGGCCACCCACATCCGCGTGAGCGTGACGGCGGTGAACACGCTGGTGAACAGGCCGATAATCAGCACGACGGCAAAGCCGCGCACCGGCCCCGATCCGAACAGGAACAGCAGCACACCGGCGATGAAATTGGTCATATTCGCATCATAAATCGCGCGGCTCGCTTCCTTGTAGCCGGTTTCCACCGCCGCAATGACCCGCCTCCCGCGCCGCCGCTCCTCACGGATACGCTCGTTAATCAGCACGTTGGCATCCACCGCCGCGCCGATGGTCAGCACGAAACCGGCAATGCCCGGCAGCGTCAGCGTGGTGTTCATAAACGCCATGATGCCGAGGATCATCAGCACGTTGAGCACCAGCGCCACGGTCGAATAAACGCCGAACCGCCCGTAGGTGGCGATCATCAGCGCGATCACCAGCAGCGTGCCGACGGCCATGGCGATGCCGCCTTTGACAATCGAATCGCGGCCCAGATCAGGCCCGACCGTGCGTTCCTCGACAACCGTCAGATCGACCGGCAGCGCACCCGAATTGAGGCTGATGGCGAGGTTGTTCGCGGTATCAACGGTAAAGCCGCCCGAAATCTGCGCCTGCCCGCCACAAATCGGCTCATTGATATTCGGCGCGGACAGCACCTGGCCGTCCAGAATGATGGCGAAGGGGCGGTTGACGTTCTCCGTTGTCAGCGAACAGAAGCGCGAGCCGCCCTGTGCATCGAACTGGATCGAGACGACCGGCTCGTTCGTTTGCGGATCGAAGCTCTGCTGCGCACCTTCCAGCCGGTCACCGCGAATGCCGCCAAGGCGGCGCACAGCGATGGATTGGCCGACCTGCTCGGAAGTATCCGCGAAGGGGAAAATCTCGCTACCCGGATTGGCGACACCTTGCTGGACATCGGTGGGCAGCGCGTTTACGTCGACCAGCTTGAATTCCAGCTCCGCCGTCTGGCCGAGCAAGGCCTTAAGCGCCTCGGGATCTTCCAGACCCGGCACCTGCACCACGATGCGGTTGTCGCCTTGGCGAATGATCGTCGGCTCGCGCGTGCCGAGCGAGTCGATGCGGCGGCGCACCACTTCGGTGGCGCTGTTCATCGCATTGTCGATGGCTTCGTTCAGCCCTTGCTCGGTCTGGATCAGGATCACGCGGTTGCCGTCTTCAACCTCCAGCCGCCATTCGGCAACGACGCCGGTGCCGTTGATGATGTTGGAAAGCGCATCGCGCACCCGGTCAATATCGCCCGGATTTTCCAGCATGAAGGAGAGTTGCCCGTTCAGCGTCGAAACGTCGCTGAAGCGGATGTCCGGATCGGCATCGGTGAGGATCTGGATGACCGATTCCTCGGTCGATACCAGCCGCTGCTCCGCCACTTGCGCGGGATCGGCTTCGAGCAGAATGTGGCTGCCCCCGGCAAGGTCGAGGCCGAGATTGATCTCGGGCAAGTCGAACTGCTCGTGCCACGTGTCTCCCGACAGGCCCATGATGGAGGGGATCGCCAGCGCGGCGAGCACCAGCGTTATCCCCCAAAGAAATACACGTCGCCAAAGCGGAAAATCGAGCATGGCCGCGGCCCTAGCCTTCTGTCAGTCTGTCAATCAGTCGTTTGCGGGCGTGCCGCCGGGCGGGATGATGTCGCCGATGGTGGCCTTCACCACCTTGACGCGGGTGCCCTGCGCGATTTCGATTTCGGCGTAATCATCATCAACCTTGATGACCTTGCCGATAATGCCGCCCGCAGTCACGACCTTGTCGTTCTTCTTGACGCTGGCGATCTTGGCCTGGTGTTCCTTGTGCCGCTTCATCTGCGGACGGAACAGCAGGAACCAGAAAATCAGGATCATGCCGACAATCGGCAGAAACTGCACCCAGCCCGGAGGCGCTTCGGCACCGGCTGCGGCGGAAAGAAAATCAAGCATCGTGTCGGCCCATCCCGATCATGTTCAAAACCAAAATGCCGGGAACCGGTCGGGGCGAAACACTATCGCCACGTCCCCTCCCGAGGTGTGGATGCCGCGCCTAGCAGCATTGCCGACAGGTGGCAATTGGACTGCGCGCGATCAAGTGCGTCGCTGGAGAATCGCGGCGCTTGCCATCGCGGGCCGCGCTTTATATAGGCGCGGTTCCACTGGCATCGGGACGTGGCGCAGTCTGGTAGCGCACTATACTGGGGGTGTAGGGGTCGCAGGTTCGAATCCTGTCGTCCCGACCAGTGGATTTCCTCCCCGCTTTCGCAACGGCTTTGGCAGGCAAGGCGCGCACCGTGTGGTGCGGCCCGCCTGCGCAAACCGGTCTGCGCGCCCTAGCCGATCAGATACGGATCGAGCCACGGCGGCAACAGCGCGTTGACGTCCTCATAGTCGGGCAGAACCTCGTATGGACGCGGTCCGCGCGGGTCCTCCCACATGGTGAGGCCATGCCGCTCCACCTCGGCCATGAACGCTGCAAGATCGGCCTCGGCTGACAGCAGCGCCGGGTCTGCTTCCTGGAGCCCGTTCTCACCAGTAGCAGATGGTTGCACGAGTGCAGCAGCGAGCGCCTCCAGCGGCAGGTCCTGCGTCCACACCGCGCTATCGGCAGGCACACGATCGAGCGGCAAGTCCTGCGTGCCGAGCACGACATCGACAAAGACCGCCTGCAGCGGCAAGTCCTGTGTTTCGATCACGCCTGCGCTGCGCCAATGTACGGGCGCAAGCTCCTGCATTTCCAGCACTTCCCCGGCCCGCATCCGCGCAAAGGGCAGATCCTGTGTGCCCACGCTGAAGGCTGGCCCTGCTGCCCCAAGCGCAAATCCCGGCACTTCGTTGTAGAATTCCAAGCCAGTCTGCGCCGCCGCCGCGCTGGCGAACAAAGCGGCAGAGGACGGCTGGATAACCGCGCTGGAAGGCGGCACAATCAGAGTGGCGATGTCGACAGTCGTGCCATCGCCGAAGACGATATATTCCATGTGGAACAACAGATCGGTGCCTTCGTCCCCGGCGTGTTCAGGATCGAGATCGCGCACCTCGATGCTGCCATTGGCAAGCACGGTGATCCGGAAATCGGCGTAGCGGCCGTAGTAATACGCGGTATCCGTGCCCCAATTGCCGCCGATCCGGTCATCGCCCGCACCGCCCCAGAACTGGTCGTCCCCGCCAAATCCACGCAGCTTGTCCGCACCAAGGCCGCCCGCAATCGCGTCTGCCCGATAGCCGCCGGAAATCACATCGTCCCCCGCCGCTCCGAACAGCGCATTTTCCGAGTCCAGTTCGCCAAGCATCGTGTCACCCAGCGCGCTGCCCTGGACATAATCGGCAAAGGCCGAACCGACCGTAACCTGCGCCCATGCCACATCGATATAGGTGCCGTCAGAAACGGTGTAGTCGAAGGTCAACGTTCCGCTCCATTCTCCAAGATAGTTGATGACGATATTGCCATCATCATCCAGTGCGATTTCACCGTGGCTGGTGGAACCCACTGCTGTGACCGTCAGCACATCATCGTTCACGTCCGTATCGTTCGCCAGCAGATCGGCGGCGAGGATCACGAAGCGTGAACCGCGCGCGGTCAATTCGTCATTGATTGCATCGGGCGCATCGACCGACTGCACGGTCACCCGCACTCTGGCGGTATCAGTCAGAACGCCGTCGGTGATGGTATAGTCGAACGTCATCTCGCCAGCAAAAGTGCCGAGATCGTCCACCCGCACATTGCCATCCGCATCAATCGACACCGTGCCCACGCTGGCATTGCCAACCGAAAGCAGCGCCACCGCGTCTCCGTCCATATCGCTGTCGTTGAGCAGGATATTGGCGGCTTGGACAACAAAGCCCGATGCTTGCCCGAATAGCGTGTCATCGACAGCGGTCGGCGCGTCATTGGTGGGCAATACGGTGAAGGTGACGATTGTGCTCGTCTCTGCTTTGCCATCACTCGCAAACACGCGGACATCGATATTGCCGTTGAAATCGGGCGCGAAAGTGCCGGTGAAAGTTCTGCCGTCGAAGTTCAAGGTTGCAGGCAATGGCGAGCCATCGGCCATTTCGGCGCGCAAGGTGAGCTGATCGCGATCATAATCGCGGAAAGTCGCAGCAGGCACGGCGAAGGTCAGCGGCACATCCTCGTAAACTTCCACTGATGCAACCGGCACCGCGACAATGGGCGCGTCCTCTTCCGACTGCCAATCGATAGTGAAGACCTCAGCGACTTCCAGATCGCCATCGCTGGCGATGACATAGAGCTCTATCACGCCATCGAAATTGGGTGCCGGAGCAGCCGAGATCGTTGTGCCGTCAAACGACATGAAGCTGGGCAGCGGACGGCCGCCCGCGCGCTCGACCCGGATCACCAGATCATCGCCATCGGGATCGCTGAACATTCCGGCGGGCAAGGCGATCGAGACGTGCTCGCCTTCCACCGGCGTAAGATCGGCCAGCGGAATATCCACCTGCGGCGGATCGTTGAGCACGATGAAATTCGTCACCAGATCAAACGTGTCACTGATGCTGAGTTCGCCATCGCTGGCAGTAACGGTGATCGACAGCGCATCGTCCACATTGGGCACGGTGCCGGTGAAGCGCGTGCCGTCAAAGCTCAGCCAATCGGGCAGCGCATCGCCATTGGCGAGCGTTGCGGTGAGCGTCAGCGTATCGCTCTCGACATCGCTGAACGTGCCATCGGGCAATACGATATTGACTACGCTTGTCCCGTCAGCCGCAGCATCGGCAATCGCATTGTCGAGCACCGGCGCATCGTTGACCGCGGCAAAGCCGAGCGTGACCTGCTTGATGGTCTCGACCTCGCCATCAAACCCTGCGAATTCGAGCACGACATCGCCGTTGAAGTTCAGCGGCGGGGTGCCGGTAATGCGACCCGTAAGCGCGTCGTAGCTGATCCAGTCGGGCAGCGGCTCGCCATCGGGGCTGCGCAGCTCCACCACCAGCGCATCGCCATCGGCATCGGTGGCAAGGCTGCGCGGCAGGATGAAGGTGAACGGCGTATCCTCCGTGCCCGCGAATACCGGGATAACCCCGATTGCGGGCGTATCGTTAACCGCAGCAATGGTGAGATTAACGCGCGCCGTATCGGTGCGGCCGGTGCTGTCGACCAGCTCATAATCGAACCATGCATTGCCGTTGAAATTGGCATTGGGGGTGATGACCAGCTGGCCGATGCCATTGTCTTCGACGGTAACACCCTGGCTGCCGAGCAGGCGGCTGATAACCACCGCCTGACGATCCACGTCAAAGTCGTTGGCCAGCACCTGCGTCACGAAGATCGTCAGTGGCTGGTCTTCGGTCAGGGTGAAGGTGTCATCGGTCGCCACCGGATTGTCCGGCGCGGGCAGCACTTCGATGGTGACCGTGGTCGGCACCGCAAAGCCGCTTTCATTGGTGATCGCATAGGTCAGCGTCAGCGTGCCGAAGAAATCCGCCTGCGGAGTGACGCGGTAGAGCCCGTTGTCGAGCAGCTGGACGCCTGGCCCGACCAGCCCGAGGAAGGTCGGTATCGTTTCCTCTGGAATGAAATCATTCGCCATCAGGAATTCGGGATCGATATCGATGAAGCTGTCTTCGAGGACTTCGAAACCGGCATCCGAAACTGCAATCGGCAGCTCGAATTCGGGCAGCACGATCAATTCGACAACGCCGACGCTGGTGGCGCCGAATTCGTCGGTGACGCGGTAATGGAACTGCGCATCGCCGAAATAGCCTTCGCGGCCGATAAACACGGCGGTGTCGCCCTCGCGGCGGACGGTGCCGTTGTCGCCGTCGAACACTTCCACGATGGAGAAGGAATGGCCTTCCACATCACGGTCATTGGCGATCAGATCGGCGAAATTGATAACAATTTCGGTGTCCTGATCGACGAAGAAAGTGCCATCAGTATTGGCAATCGGCCCATCATTGACCGGCGCGACATCAAATTCGATCACGCCGTTGCGGGTCGCCCGGCCATCGCTGATCGTGTAGCGGAAGGTCTGCACGCCGAAGACGTTTTCTTCCGGCACGAATTGGTAGCGGCCATCGGGTAGCTCCTGAATCCGGCCCTGCGCACCATCCTTGCTCAGCGAAACGAAGGTGAAGGTGTCGCCATCGGGATCGAAATCATTGCCCAACAAATCGGCGATGGTGAATTCGAAAGGCGTATCCTCCACCGTTTCAAAATGGTCGAGCGTCGCCACCGGCGCCTGATTGGTGCTGGCGACATTGACCCGCACCAGCCCCACGCTGTCGCCATGGGTGCTGTCGGTGATGAGATATTCGAAGGTCGCTATGCCATTGGTGTTCGGCGTGGGCGTGAACAGGATGTTCGTGCCGTCGAATGACACCGTGCCGCCGGTCGCGTTGCGCACACCGAGGAAGCTGATCGGGTCGCCGTCATAGTCGAAATCATTGCCCAGCAGCACCGCCGGGTCGATCACCAGCGGCGTATCTTCGACACCCGCGATGTTGTCGGTGACCGCGACCGGCGGATCGAACAGCGGCTGCACGTTGAGCGTGACCACGCCGTTTGCCGTGCCCTCGGCATCGTCGGTGACGGTGTAGACGAGGCTGTCCAGGCCGGAGAAGGCGTTGTCCGGCGTGTAGGTTACGGTCGCCAGATTGCCGTCGAATTCCTGCGTGGCCGAACCTTGCGCGGTCTCGCTGCCATTGCTGGCGGTGAAAACGATCCCGTAGGTGGCCAGCACATTCAGCGGAACAAGCGCGGTGAGCGTGCCGGTGGTGGCGTCGAGGCTCATCCATGCGGGCAAGGCCGAGCCGTCGGCGAGCGTCGCGCTCCATGTCGCGCCCGCAGGCACCAGCGCCACCGCATCACTGCCTTCAAGCGTCACTTCGGCAAGGTTGAGCACAACCGCGCCATTGCTCGGCACGCCCAGCGCCACGACGCGCAGCGCGTCGCCATCATCGTCGCGGTCATTGGCGAGCAGATCGGTGACGGCAAAGGTGACGTCGCCATCCTCGAACAGATCGACACGATCGCCGCGCGGATCGGGCGTTTCGCCATCGGGGCGCACGTTGAAGATGATGAAGGCATCGTCGGTGGACACGCCGCCCTTCTCGTCTTCCGCACCGTAGCGGATGACGAGCGGGCCGTTGTAATCCTCCGGCAGAGTCAGATCGATACGCTCGCCATCGTCGCGGATGCGCAGTGCATCATTCTCGACAATATCGAATGTCGGGTCGACCACCACTTCGGTGATGATCGACATCGTCGGCAAGGTCGAACCGTTGCCGTCAAAATCGATCCGGATCGGCACCGCGCCGACATATTCGCTCGCCGGAATGCCAGTGTAGCTCATATCCTCCGCATCGAAGGTGAGCCAGTTGTTGAGCGGCGCACGGCTCTCGCGCGTCGATTCCACATTGGCGGCATCGCCCATGTCGATGGCGAACAGGCCTTGGGCGGCGAAGAAGTCGATATTGGCGAGCAGCGCGTTGATCGCCGGATCAATGCCGACCGCCGGATCGATCACGAATTCGAGCGTGAAGCCGCGATTGGTCGAAAGCCAGGTGTCCTCGTCCACTTGCTGGTCGATATCGGGCACCCATGTGACATGGACGCGCGCGACCGGCGCATCGGCATCGGGTTCGAAGCCCGACAGTTCGAAGCTGAACGTGTCGAAATTGAACGTCAGCCAGTCCGGCAGCGGACGGCTGCTGGCGCGCGAGACGCTCCATTCGCCTGCGCCCATTTCGAACAGCGCGATATCGCTGTTGTAAGTGATACCCGCCGCGACCGTCGCTGGATCGATGCTCAGCGTCTCTTCCAGCGTAACCGGCACGCCTTCATTGTCGACGCTGAAAGTGATCGTCACATCGAAGGCATTGGTCACTTCAGCAGGCGGGGTGCCGGTGAAGGTCAGCGTTGCGGCGTCGAAAGTGAGCCAAGCGGGCAATTCCGAACCATCGGCCAAAGTGGCGGTGGCGGTAACCGCATCGTCCACCGTCTCGGCGGAGAATTCGAAGCTCTTGGCGAATGGCTCACGGATGGTGAACCCGTCCATCACATCCGCTTCCACCGAGATTCCGGCAGCGAGATCGGCGATGGTGGTCGCATCGCCGAGATCGAAGCTGAAGCGGAAGGGATAGGTGCCGCCATTGGAGGGATCGCGCACGAACACCGCCACATCGGCACTGCCCGTCGCCCCATCCGGCACCACGCCGATGAAGGTCAGCGTCGCTTCGTCAAACGTCAGCCAATCCGGCAATGCGGTGTTGTTGTCGCTCAGCGCCTCTACCGTGAAGTCCGGCGCAAGGAAGCGCGTGCCCAGATCGCCGAGAATTTCGGTGAAGCTGTAGAAGATGACATCGCCATCCTGATCCAGATCATTACCGAAGGTCTCGCCCGGAATGACATACAGCGTCAGGTCTTCAATGCCCGCCACCACATCGTCGCGGATGATCGGCCCGGCATTGTCGGGCAGGATGGTGATGTGCACGGTCGCCGTGTCGGTCGCACCGAAAGCGTCCGAGATCGTGTATTCGAAGCTGGCCGAGCCGTTGAAATTGTCGCGCGGGACAAATTCGATCATGCCATCTTCATTGACGCGGATCTTGCCGTTCTCGGCGAAGCGATAAACGCCTTCGAACGTCAGCAAGTCACCGTTTTCATCCGTGTCGTTGAGCAGCAGGTCTGCCGGATCGATCAGCAGGATCGTGTCTTCCAGCGTGCGGTAACCGTAATCGTCCTTCGCCTTGGGCGGATCGTTCAGCGGGCGCACTTCGATCTGGTATTGCAGCACCGAGGACAGGCCGCGCGCATCGATCACTTCGAATTCGATCACCGAAGCGCCCAGCCGCGCCGGAGTGTAGTCGATCAGCCCGGTGTCGGGATCGAAAGTCAGCGTGCCGTTGCTGGTCGGGTTCTCGTCCGCCCCGCCAACGAGGCCGACAAACGTTACCGCATCGTCTTCCACGTCATAGACATGGCGCATCAGATCGGTGATCGAAATCTCGGTCGTCTGCTCCAGCCGCACCTTCTTCAGATGCCGCCCGATACGCGGCGCATCGTTGACCGGTGCGAAGTAGATTTCGACATCGGCGGTCGATTGCGCGCCCGAGCTGTCTTCCAGCACATAGCGGAATCCGGCAAAGCCGAAATAATCGGGACGCGGCTTGAACTCGATATACTGGCCGTCCAGCTTCGCACCGACATGGGTGCCTTCAAGATCGTGGGTTTTCTTGTCGCTGTAGGGATCAATCGGCTCGCCAGCGAGATTGGTGAGCGGGAGAATGCTGACAATGCGCAGCCCTTCTTGCTCGGCATCGCCATCCACGTCGTAATCATTGGCCAGCAGGTTCTCGATGCGGATGCGCAGCAATTCGTCTTCGACGCCATATTGCAGCGGATCGTCCACCGCGACCGGCGCATCATTGACCGGCGAGATATTGACCTCGACCCGCGCCGAGGACTGGCGGCCGAATTCGTCCTCTACCGTGTAGTTGAAGAAGGCATCGCCATTGTGATCCTGCGATCCTTGGAAAACGATCATGCCGTTCTCATCGACGAACACGCTGCCATCGATGGGCGAGCTGACGCCGACAAAGAAAATGCCGGTCAGATCGTCCGCATCATTTTCGATCAGATCCGCCGGATCGATGACAATCGGCTCGTCTTCCACTGCAAAGCGCACGATATCGTTCTGCGCGTTGAAGCGGCCCGGGCGCAGGTTCGCCGCGATGAAGTCCACATCCCAAACGGTGCCATCTGCAAAGACGATTTCCTCGATCCCGTTGGCCATCCCGAGGAAGTGGTTGGTGACCGTGACGCTATCGATCAGGAAGCCGTCGTCGCGCTCCAGCTCGATAAACAGATCATCACCAAAGCGGATGAGCGAAACATGGCGCGTTTCAACATCGGCATCCAGCACGATGCGATCGATATCGCCTGCGCCGCCCAGCTCAGTGATCGTGTCTTCGCTGCTGTCGTAACCGAACAGGTAGGTGTCCCCGCCCAGTCCGCCCATCAGCAGATCGTCGCCGAACATCCCTTCAAACGTATCGGCATTATCGCTGCCGACGAAGGTATCGATCCAGTCCGAACCGATGAGCATTTCGATGCCGAACAACGTATCGCCCAGCGCTTCGCCAGCCGAGCCGGTGCCCGCCTTCAAATCGACGACAACGCCATTGTCCGCACCCGAATAATCGGCGGCGTCAAAGCCTTCGCGCCCGTCGATCACATCCGCGCCCAGATTGCCGCGAATGATGTTGTCATTCGCGTCGCCACGGATTTCATCGTCATGGTTTGAGCCGATCACGATTTCGATGCTGCTGAACGTATCGCCCTCGGCATCGCCGCTGCTGGCTGTGCCATCGACCATGTCGATGACGATGCCGGTCGCGCTGATCGAATAGTCGGCAGTGTCTACACCCGCGCCGCCGATCAGCTGGTCAGCCCCGCGTTCACCGATCAGGATGTCATCGCCGTCAAGGCCGATCAGGATATCATCCCCGCGCCCGCCATTGAGCACGTTGTTACCTTCATCGCCGGTTAGCTGGTCGGCAAAGATGCTGCCGATCAGGTTTTCGATGCTGGTCAGCACATCGCCTTCGGCCCAACCGCCGCTGGCCGTGCCGTCGATCAGCGAGATGATGACCGCGCCGTCGGAGAAGAAATAGGTGGCGGTATCGGAACCATCGCCGCCTTGAAGATCGTCTCCGCCCGTGCCGCCGTCGAGCGTATCGTCGCCCAAACCGCCGATCAGCAGGTCAACCCCGCCGCGCCCTTCGAGCAAATCATTGCCGCCAAGCCCGGTCAGCGTGTTGGCATTGCCGTCTCCGCCGAGAGTATCGGCAAAGCGCGTGCCCGAAAGCGCTTCCACGCGGGTGTAAACGTCACCCTGCGCAAAGCCACCCTGGCCCACGCGCGATTCCAGATCGGCGCGCACGCCAATATTCGAACCTTCGAAAGAAACGGTATCGAAACCCGCGCCGCCGTCGATCTCGTCGCCGCCATCGCCGCCATCGATCCAGTCGTCACCATCGCCCGCATCGATATCGTCATCGCCATCGTCTGCGTAGATGATGTCATTCCCGCCCTTCCCCAGGATCAGGTCATCGCGGCGATAGCCCCAGATCGTCTCGTCAAGATCATTGCCTTCGAGATAGTCGATAAACGGCGTGCCGGTCAGCTCGCCGGTATAGACTTCCGCAACGTTCGCGCGGGCAAAGCCGACATCGAGCAGGCCTTCCACGTCGCGGATGATATATTCGATCACGACCTCGCCAGTGAATCCCGGATCGAAGCGCGCAACCATGAACTGCTCGCCCCGGAAGCTGACGATTTCGAACGTGCCAACCTGCACCCGCTGGCCCTGTGCCAGCGCCACTGGATCGAGAATGGCGTTGACCGCCACAAATTCCGGACGCGGGCGGTCAGGATCGTCGAGATCGGCATCGATCTTGCCATCACCATCGGTATCCGCCTGCTCGATATCGAAATCGTTGAACAGCAGATCGGCAACATTGATCGCCAGCGGAATGTCGAACGGCGTGACAAAGCCGGTATCCTGCACAACCGTCGGATCGTCGTTCGAGGGGACGATAATGATATCGACAAAGCCTTCGGAAGACCCTTCGATATTGTCGGTTACACCATAGACGAAGCCCGAGCTGAACGTCGCATCCTGATCGGGGGTAAACAGCAGATCGCCGTTCACATCATATTCGAGCCTGCCGTTGAGCGGCCCCCCGGCCTTCCCACCGAATTTGAACAAGTCGCCAAGGCCGTTGAGCGGTCGCCAGCCGAGGAAGACCAGCGGATCGCGGTCCACATCCACATCATTGCCCAGCAGCGCGGAAATCGGAATCGTGGTGGGAATGTCCTCAAAGACATACACTTCATCCGCCACCGCTTCGGGCGGAGCATCGCTGACATTGTCGAAATAGAGCGTCACCACCCCGCCGGCGACAAGGCCTTCGGGATCGGTGATGGTGTAGGCGAAGCTCGCCTCGCCCCAGAAATTCTCATCGGGCGTGAAGATGATCGAAGTGGCCGTGACGACGATATCGCCTTCCACCGCTTGCCCGGCATTTTCGAACGTAACGGCAAAGCCTTCGATATCGAAATCGTTCTTGAGCAGTTCGATGATCGGAATTTCGATCGGCACGTCTTCCGGCCCGCGCAGCAGGAAGGCGAAGTCGTCATCGCGGTAGGAGTCATTGCGCGCCACCGGATTGTCGTTCACCGCCTGATAGACAACGGTGGCCTTGGCCCAGGTGAAGCCGCCCTGCCCATCGCTGGCGAGATATTCGAAGCTGGCATCGCCGTTGAAATTCGCTCGCGGCGTGAACAGCACCGTCTGGTTGTCGAGCAAGCGCGCCGTGCCGCCTACCGAATTGCGCACACCGGCAATCGTCAGCGCATCGCCGTCGATATCGCTGTCATTGGCGAACAGCTGATCGGCATTGATGACAATCGGATTGTCCTCGCGGATCGGCTCGCCTGCCTGCGTCTCGTCAAAACGGTCATCGACCGTGTCCGGCGCCTGGTTGACCGGTTCGACATAGACATTGGCGCGCGCGGTCGATTGTTCGCCGCTGGGATCCTGGATCGTGTAATCGAAGAAGGCATTGCCCCAGAAATACGGGTCAACCGGGCGCACCAGTACATTGCCATTGGCACCGATGCTGACCTGCAAATTGGCCGAGGATGCAACGGAAACGAGGGTCAGGCTGTCGCCGTCGATATCGGTATCGTTCGCCAGCAGGGATGCTGGCGCGATCTCGAACGACTGGCCTTCCAGCGTGCGGTATCCGCTATCGGTGCGGGCGACCGGCGCATCATTGGCGGGGGTGACGGTAATGAACACCGTCGCCTCTGCGCGCCCGCCTTCAGGCGTGTTGGCGACATAGTTGAAGCGCGCCGGGCCGTTGTAATTGGCAGTGGGCGTGAAGCTGATCGTGCCATCACTGGCGAGCGACACCGTGCCACCCACCGCGCCCAGCACTTGGCCGATAATCATCCGGTCGCCGTCGATATCGTTCGACAGCAGGCGGTTGGCCGCGATGGTGAGGAACTGGTCTTCTACCACGCTGAAGCCGGTATCGTCCAATGCCTGCGCAATGGGCCGGACATTGATGTTCACTTCCGCCTCGGCAAAGGCATTGTTGCCGTCGCCAATGCGGTAAGTGATCGTGGTCGGGCCGGTGAAGCCATTGGTGGGCGTGAAAAGCACATTGCCCAGCCCGTCGAGGCTGGCCGTGCCATTGGCGCCGCCATCCACGCTCACCAGCGTTAGCGGGTCTTCATCGGCGTCGAAATCATTGCCCAGCAGCGTGGCGATGGAGATTGTCAGCACATCGCCTGTGATGACCGTGTAATACCCGTCCTCGGTCGCCACTGGCGTATTGTTGGCAAGCAGCGTGCGGATGATCTCGCGATCCCACACCACGCCATCGGCAAAGACGTAGCTTTCGATCCCGCGCCCGTCATCGGCCAGCGCATCGATGAAGGTGAGACTGTTGTCGGCATCCCCGACAAAGCTCATTTGCACGCTATCGCTACCACGGAACAGCCGCGCGAGCGCGACATCGCCCGAATTGATGCCGAGCAGATAGATCGTGTCGGTTTCGCTGGTGGACGTGCCCGAATCCTCGATCGTATCGTGCCCGTCACCGATTTCGTAGCGGTAGGTATCCGAACCGGTCTTGCCGAAAACGAAGTCGTCGCCTGCCTGCAATTCGAACAAATCGTTGCCGTCAAAGCCTTCGATATTCTCGTCGAGCGCGGTGTCGATATCCTGCAGCGCACGAGCACGCATATCGGTGCGCGTCCAGATTGTGCCATCGGCAAAGCGGATCGTCACCGTATTGCCGCCGCTGTTGAGCGACCCCAGCGCATCGGTGAGCACGATGCGGTCACCTGTCGCAAGGAAGGTGATGACGAAATCATTATTGCCCGGCCCGCCGCGAATGGCGAAATCGATATCGTCCGGATTGTAATCCGCGAGTTCGAGCACCTTGTTGCCCGTCCCGAAGGCATCGATCCGGTCATCCCCGTCGCCCGCGCGATAGATGAAGCGGTCATTGCCGCCGAGCCCGTCGATCAGATCATCGCCCTTGCTGGCTTCGATGATCTCGCTGCCATTGGTGCCGACAATCGTCTCGCTGCGGTCGGACGACTGGATTTCGAGGATTTTCTGCGTGATCGCAGCCAGATTGAAACTCGTCCCGTCATCCAGCACGATCGTCTCGATGCCGCGATTGGCCGGATCGAGCAGGTCGACGATGATGATCTCGTCATCCGTTGTGGTGAAGCGGATCGCCACATTCTCGCTGGCACTGCCGAGCCGCACAAAGCGCAGTTCATCGGCGGAGTAGCCATTGATCTCCAGCCGGTCGCCGGTCGATTGCGCCTGATCGTTGATCAGATCACGCCCGTCGCCGCGGGTGAAGATGTAGGTATCGTCACCACCGCCGCCGAAGGCGCGGTCATCGCCCAGCCCGGCTTCGATCACATTGGCATTGGCATCGCCGAAGATGCGATCATCAAGCACCGTCGGCAGCATCGCCAGCATATCGGCGACGCTCCATTCGGTGCCGTCGTCGAACCGCACAGTCTCGATCCGGCCAGTGGTGAGCGCGTTCTCGATCCGCACGCGGTCGTCCGTGCCGCCCACTTTCAGGATCAGCGCGCTGCCATCACCCGATTGTTCGACCGTAACATTTGCAGGCGCAATGCCCGCGCCGAAAACGAGCATGTCAGCCGTGCCGCCCTCGTCCGAAATCCGGTCATGCCCGTCGCCAAGGTTGAAGCGATAGGTATCGTCGCCCAGCCCGCCTTCAAGCAGGTCGGCACCCGCACCGCCCGCCAGATCATCATCGCCGCCGCGCGTGATAATCCGGTCATCGCCGGCAAGGCCGTCAACCGTCTCGGCCTGATCGTCGGTGCCCCAGATCAGATCGTCGCCTGCGGTGGCGGTGCGCGCCATGCTTTCCAGCATCGCGCCGTCCCAGATCGTGCCGTCATCAAAGACGATACGGAACGCCGAGGTCGCACTCGCGCCGACCACCAGATCGACGCGGCTTGCGAAGTCATCGAAGCGCAGCGAGAGGGTTTCCTCCCCACGGATGATGCGAACATTGGCCGGGGCTTGGCCTGCACCGATAAGAATATCGTTGAGGCCTTGGCTATCCTCGATCCGGTCCTGGCCCGAGCCCGCGCCTGCTATCACGTAAACATCGTCACCCGCGCCGCCGCGCAGCAGATCATCGCCCGCGCCGCCGATCAGCGTGTCAGCAGTGAAGCCGCCGGTGAGGGTATCGTTGCCGTTCCCGCCCGTGAGAGTGAAATCAGTTCCGGCCGGCTGCGGCAGGATCGCCTGCAACCGCACATCGTCAAGCGAGGGGCCGTCGCTGCCCGTCCGGACAACTCCGGTCGAAACAAAGCGGATGGTGTTGTCCCCATCCTGCGCGGTGACGACAAGCTCGATGTCGCGCATCACCGTCGTGCGCTCGTCCGAGGTGAAGATCAGCGCGCCGTTCCAATAGACTTCGATCGGCCCGTCGCCATCCTGATTGGCACGGTTGGCAAGCGCGAAGCTGAGCTTGAATGCGTCGCCCGCAGTCAGGCCGGAAACGGTCTGCGAAATATCCGCATTGCCCGCCGTGCCTTCCATATCGAGCCAACGGACGCCCTCATCGGCAACCACGCCTTCGACGCCGGTATCGGCCAGCTGCAGTTCCCGCCCGGAGGCTTCGATCCAGCCCGGAATCGTGTCCGCATAGACCGAGGAATCGGCAAAGCGCTGTCCTGCAGCATCCCATTCCTCAAAGCTGCCATTGATGATCAGATTGTCGCCCAGCAGCGTCTGCGCCATCACCACGCGAAGATCGTCGTCACCATCGGTCGCGCTTTGCGAGGCCAGCAGCAGCGTCGAGAAATCCCAAGTCGTGCCGTCAGTAAAGCTGATCGCTTCGATCACGCCGCGCGGATCGGCCTCCAGCGCGTTCACCAGAGTAATGCGGGTGGTGCCGCCGATAACGCGCAATTCCAGATCGCGCCCGCTTTGGAGTACTTCGATATCCGCCGGATCGACGCTGGCATCGAAAATGATCGCATCGAGCCCGTCGGGATCGATCAGCGTATCGCGGTCATCATTCGCGCCGAAATGATAGGTGTCATTCTGGATGCCGCCGCGCAGGCGATCATCACCGGCGCCGCCCTTGAACACGTCGTTGCCCGACAGGGTGATGCCATCACCGCCGCCCAGCAAATCGTCATCGCCGCTGCCGCCGCCCAGCACGTCGTCGCCGAGGCCGCCGATCAGCGCATCATTGCCCTGCCCGCCGGAAATCTGGTCGCTACCCGCACCGCCGTCGATGATATCGCCGCCGCTGCCACCCGCCAGCCGGTCATTCCCGCCAAGGCCGCTGATGGTGTCTGCACCGCCATTGCCGAGGATGCTGTCATCGAGCGAACTGCCCGACAGCGCATTGCCATCATCCGTGTCGGAAATGTTGATTGCATTATCGAGACCGAAGGGCTGGCCGCCGAAGTTGAACGGCGTCAGCAGGCTGGCGTCGACATTCTGCAAGCGCAGGATCGCACGGTCAAAGCCGCTCGGGTCGGAGAGCAGAACGATGGCATCATCGCCCGCCTGCACCACCTTGAGCGCCGCCGCATCGAAGGGGTTGGGGTTGTTGCTGGCGAGGCGGATGATATCGCCGCCATCGCCGGGGGTGAAATCGGTGATGATATCGGTCGCAATTGCGGCCGCAGTCGGCGCGGCAGGGAGATAGCGGAAGGTGTCCTGACCCGCCCCGCCGGTATAGGTATCCACCGCATCGTCGTTCGACACATCGCCGAAGATATCATCACCCAGCCCGCCGTCGAGCGTATCGACACCGCTGCCGCCGAAGAGGAAATCTCCCTCGTCGGTGCCAGTTAGCGTGTTGTCGCCATCATCGCCGACGAGGAAATCGCCCGTCAGCGGCGCGTCTTGCACCAGAGCGGCCAGCACATCGGCATGGGTCAGTGTCACGCCGTCATCGACGATTACGATCTGCTCTATCGCGCCCGTGCCCGCAGCATCAAATCCGCCACGCAGGACGATGACGTCGTCGCTATTGGCGAAGCGGATGGTAATATCCGCGCCGCCCACGCCGGTGCGGCTGAAGCGCACTTCGCCTGCCGCATAGCCGGAGATGCGCAACGTATCGGGCGGCGCAGCGCCTGCATCGCCCTTGTCATCGATCAGATCGCGGCCATCGCCCTTGGCGTAGTGATAGATATCGCCGCCCGTGCCGCCGCTCAGATAGTCCGCATCGACGCCGCCGGTCAGCTCGTCGGTGCCGCCGCCTGCCGTAATCGAATCCTTGCCCGCCTTGCCGCCGAAGACTTCGTCCGCCGCAGTGCCGGTGAAAACATCATCGCCCGGCGTGCCCGAGCGGCTGATATCGATCAGGTCGTTGCGGGTGAGAGTCGTCCCGTCATCGAAGACGATTTCTTCGATCCAATAGGTGGAGGACGTGCCAGCACCGCGCTCGATCCGGATACCGTCCTGCCCGTCACCGAACAGGATCACGAAGTCATTGCCGAAATTGGCGTAGCTGACCGAACTGATATCGCTTACCGACAGTCCGGGGCCGATCAGGATGCGGTCTATGCCTGCGGTATCGTAAATGGTGTCACGGCCATCGCCCGGGTTGAAGCGATAGGTATCGTCGCCGCGATAGCCTTCGAGCCGGTCATTGCCGGTGCCGCCCGACAGATCGTCATTGCCATCTTCACCGTCGACAAAGTCATCTCCGGCTCCGCCGCTGAGGATATCATCGCCATTGTCGCCGTCGATCCGGTCATTGCCGTCGCCGCCGTCAAGATTGTCGCTGACAGTGGAATCGGTCGATCCCCACAGGTAGTCATCGCCCGGCGTTCCGGTGGTCGCCATCATGAGCAAGTCGGCATCGGTCCAGACCGTGCCATCTTCGAAGCGGATTTCGGCAATCGGGCCAGGCAATCCGTTGAACCATGATGTGATCGTGACGCGCTGCTCCGCGGTTCCTCCGCCGATCCGGATCACCAGATCATTGTTCGCATCGGTGTAGACAGTCAGATTGGCAGGATCGATGCCGGGGCCGAATTCGATGATATTCGCGCCCGTGGTGTCGGCAATCTCGTCATCGCCATCGCCCAGCGCGATACGGTAGACATCGTCGCCGCCATAGCCATTGAGGACATCATCGCCCTTGTCGCCGCTGATGATATCGGCGCCGTTGCCACCATATATCTCGTCATCACCGTCGCCGCCGAACATGGTGTTGCCATCGGAGCCGAAGGTGCGATCCTCGATGATGTCGTTACCCGCGCCGCCGTAAACGGTATCGCCACCGCCGCGCACATCGATGCGGTCATTCCCGGCGAGCCCGTCAATCGTTTCCGCCGCGTCGGTGCCGAAGATCACATCATCGCCGCTGGTGGGTGTTTGCGAGACAAGCGCGAATAGGTCGGCCATCGTCCATGCTGTGCCATCATCGAAGCGTACTTCGCCGATCACGCCCTGATCGCGCAGGAAGGCATCGCTGCGGATAGCGCCCTGAATGGTGATCCGGTCGCCTGCAACGCCGGTTGTGATGATCAGATCGGTGCCGCTGCGCCGCACGCCAATATCGCCCGTGGCGATGCCCGCGCCGAATTGCAGGATATTGTTGGTGAAAGTGCTGTCGACGATAATGTCCTGCCCGTCGCCGGGATTGAACACATAGATATCGATCCCGTCGCCGCCTTGGAGCAGGTCAGCACCCGTGCCGCCGCGCAGCGTATCCGCGCCCGCGCCGCCGCGCAGCGTGTCACTGCCGCTGCCGCCGCTGATATCGTCATCACCCGCGCCCCCATCGACAAGGTCATCACCGCCAGCGGCATTGATCGTGTCGGCATTGCCGGTACCGATCAGCGTCTCGCTCTTCGCCGTGCCCGCCAGCGCCGCGATGACCAGATCGCCCGCGCTCCAGACGGTGCCATCATCAAAGCGCACTTCCTCGATGGCGTAGGCCGTCTGCGCGAAGGCGTTGATAATGGTGATCCGGTCACCATCGCTACCAATGCGCAGGACAATGCTGAGCCCGTCCGCGCTCTGGCGGACCGTCACATCGGCAGGCGCAATCCCTGCTGCAAACACGATGGCATCGGTTCCGTCGCTGTCTGTGATCGTCAGGCGGCCATCGCCTGCAGCGAACAGATAGGTCTCGTCACCGCGCTGGTCGATTACCGTATCGGTGCCGGGGCCGGCATTGATGATGTCGTTCCCGCTGCCGCCGTCTAGCGTGTCGTCGCCTGCAAGGCCGATGAGCTCGTCATTGCCCTGTTCACCGCGCAAGATGTCGTCATTGACCGTTCCGGTCAGCACATCGTCGCTGGCGGGCCCGGAGACAGTTTCGGAATAAGGGAGCACCGAGCGGGCAATGATCTCCGCCTGCGTCCATTCGGTGCCGTCAGCGAAGCGGATGAAGCCCAAAGCTTCGAAATCCGCACCGTTCAGATAGGTGATCCGGTCTCCGGTACCGATAACGCGGATAACGATATCGCTGGAAACCGCCGGATCATATTCGATCCGCACATCGGCGGGCAGAATCGTCGCGTCAAATTCGATGATATTGCCCGCAATCGCCCAGCCGGAATCGTCGATCACATCCTGGCCGAAGCCGATGCTGAAGCGGTAGGTGTCATCATTATCATTGCCGACAAGCAGATCATCACCCGTTCCACCGGTGATCGTATCGGCATCCCAGCCGCCGGTGATGATGTCGTTCCCGGCATTGCCGAGCAGCGTGTTGTTGCCGCCGTCGGGAACGGTAATTACATCGTCGCCCGCGCCGCCTTCATAGGTATAGTCGGGATAGATGTCGCTGTAATCGTAGAAGGTTGCCGCGTTCAGAATATCGGCTGCCGTCCACACCGTGCCGTCACTGAAGCGGACTTCGTCCACGCCATCAGTATTGCTGAATTCGTCCGCCATGTTCCAGATGACGATCGTGTCGCCAGTGGTCGTGACGGTCAGCGTGACATAATCGTAGCCATCCTTCTCCACGAGCACATCGGCAGGCGTAATGGTGGCGTCGAAAACAATCGCATTGATCGCCGTGCCGCCGCGCGAGGAATAGAGCCAATCGGTGCCAAAGCCGGCGGAGAAATGGAATTCCGCGCCGCCATCGTAATCCTCCAACTCGTCCGAACCGGCACCGCCGATGATGATATCGAACCCGTCGCCGCCAATCAGGTAGTCGATACCCGCGCCGCCGATCAACGTGTTGTTGCCGGTGATGGCGGTGATCCGGTCATCGCCTTCGGTGCCGGTGAGCGTTTCGCCCGAAGTGACCTCTGCGCCGGTGATTTCGGTGCTGAATGTCTGCGTAATCGCCGCCAGTGCATCGGCCCACTCGATCGGCGCATGGCCGTCCTCGAACGTGATGCGGGTGAACGAGGGCACAGCATCCGGAGTGATCTCTCCGGTGACCGGATCGACAGTGGCGAAGAAACGGGTCAGGAGAGCGTCGTTATCGGCCACCTTGATGAACAGGTAGTTCGGATAGCTGCCATCCTGCTTCCACTCGAACACGATATCACCCGGCGCGATGCCGGCGCCCATGTGGATGATGTATTCCGAGGCCGAGCCATCGCCGAAATCATAGGCTTCGTCGAAATAATCGAGCCCGTCACCAAGGTTGAACAGGATCGTATCGAGGCCGCCATAGCCATACAGATAATCAAAGCCTGGACCGCCACTGAGGATATCGTTCCCTTCGTAGCCGTAGAGATAGTCTTCACCGCGCAGCCCGTAGAGCTCGTTATCGAAGTCATCGCCATACAACTCGTTCGGCCCCAGCGTGCCTGTCAGCACGAAGCCGCTATTGGTTGGTGCGGTGATTTCGAGGCCATCGGCATTGAAGGGAGTCGCCTGCGCGATCAGCGCCGCCTTCTCGACAATTGTCCCGTCGCTGAAATGCAGCGCCACCGGAACGCCCAGCTCCGCGCCGGTCTCCGCACCGTTGATGATCCGCAAGCGATCATCCGACCCGGCGAACTCAATAATGAAATCCGTGCCGTCGATTTCGACCTGCAAATCCGTGGCGAGAATAGTTACGTCGAATTCGACCGTGATCGCGCCCACATCATCGGTGATCACGTCCTGCCCGAAACCGGCACCGAAACGATAGATATCGTTGCCCGCGCCGCCCTGCAGATCGTCATTGCCGGTGCCGCCCGTCAGAATGTCGTCCCCGTCCTGACCGATCAGCGTATCATTGCCTTCGAGGCCGTCGATTTCGGAGGCGGTGGCAAGGCCGGTGATCGTATCGTCCCCGTCCGAACCGGAGAGGACATTCGATGCCCCCGCCCCGCCCGACAGCGTCACTCCGGTCGGCTCGGGAATTGCCATGGCCAGCAAATTGGCGGGAGTCAGGATAAGGCCGGATTCGTTGAAGACGACCTGTTCGATCTGCCAGCTGACACTGGTGCGCCAGTTGAGCACGCGGATCTCGTCATTCGTGCCCGCAATGCTCAGGATCAGATCGGTGCCATTGGCCGCAAGATAGACGACCAGATCGGTCGAGCGGAACGCGGCGTCGAATTCGATGCGGTCGGCATTGCCGGCATTCGACCAGCCATTGTCGCTGATGATATCCTGTCCGAAACCCGGAGCGAACCGATAAATGTCGATCTCATTATTGCCTTCGAGGAAATCATTCCCCGCCCCGCCAATAATGATGTTGCCGTCAGTGCCGACCGAATCGATGATATCATCGCCCGGCCCGCCATCGAGGAAGTCGACCTGGAAGCCACCGATCAGAATATCGTCCCCGCTATTGTCGATCAGCGAGAGATAGCCCAAACGGTTGAGCGTGGAGCCATCGGAGAACAGGATATTCTCGATGTGATAGCTCGTGCTGTCCTGGTTGCGCAGCAGAATCCGGTCTTCGGTGCCGTTGATGCGGATGACCAGCGTATCATCGGGCAGTCGCTCGATAATCAGGTCAGCCTGGGTGATGCCCGCGCCAAACTCTATTGTATCGCCGAGCGTGTTGGTGCTGGAAGCGTCGGATATTTCGTCTTGCCCGAAGCCGGGGGCGAAGAAATAGGTGTCGTCACCCGCATCGCCTCGCAGGAAATCATTATCCGCGCCGCCGATGAGGATATCATTCCCTTCGCGTCCGAAAATCCGGTCATTGCCGGCAAGCCCGCTCAGCGTGTCGGTGGTGAGCGTCCCGTACAGCAGATCGTCGCCAGCGGTGGCGGAGCCGAGCGTGGAGACGAGCGCGGGCAGATCGATGACCGTCCCGTCGAACAGCCGGATCGTTTCGATCTGGTAGCTCGCGCCGAGGCGCTGGTCGCGGACGGTGATTGCGTCTTCGGTGCCAGCAATGCGGATGACCAGATCATCGGTGCCTGACAATTCAAACACCAGATCGCCCGACGTGATGCCCTCGCCAAATTCGATAGCATCGGTGCCGGTGCCGATATCCCAGATGACATCTCGGCCAAAACCCGCTTCGAAAACATAGACATCGTCGCCGTCGCCACCGCGCAACTCGTCATTGCCGGTGCCGCCGATCAGCCTGTCATTGCCGCCATTGGCCTGGAGGAAGTCGTTCCCGCCCCCGCCCGCAAGCGTTTCGGCATCGAAGCCCCCTTGGAGGGAATCGTCGCCATCGGTCGGCAGCTGTCCCAAGGCCATGATATCGGCGTGGGAGAGAATTGTTCCGTCAGCGAATTCGTAGAATTCGATCCGTTGGTAATCGGCGGTGATCGTATCGTCGATGGTCAACCGGTCGCTCGAACCGGCGAAGGAGAGGATGATGTCCGATCCCTCGATCCGCACCCGCAGGTCTGCCCGGTTCAGCGTCGCATCGAAATAGACCGTATCGGCAGTGCCGCTCCAACCCTGATCGCCCAGCAGATCAACGCCGAAGCCCGCGCTAAATTCGTAGCGGTCGCCGCCATTGCCGCCGGACAGGGAATCATCACCAACACCGCCGATAACCACGTCATCGCCATTATTGGCGTCGATATCGTCATTGCCGGGCCCGCCATCGATGGTTTCGCCAGCACTCGTGCCGTCAAAATCATTGTCGCCGAAATTGCTGGTGAACAGATTAGCAATCGCCATTTGCTGCATCTGCGCGCTGGTCCACACGGTGCCATCGGCGAAATGCACTTCCTCGATCAGGTCGCTGGAACCGTTCAAGGTGTTGCGCAGGGTCAGCGTGTCACCCGTATCGACAATGGTGAGGATGAGCGTGGAGGAACCGCTGAGCGTGACCCGCACATCGCCCGGCAAGACGCCGGGCTCCATCTGCACGATGTCCACAGCCTCGCCGCGCCAACCGGCATTGTCCTCGATAATATCCTGCCCGAAACCGCGCCCGAAAATGTAGGTGTCGGCATCGCTCTGGCCGTTCAGCAAATCATTGCCCGGCCCGCCATTGAGAATATCGTTGCCGTTATTCCCGGTGATCGTCTCGTTATCCCAGTCGCCGGTCAGCGTGTCCGCGCCGGTCATGCCGGCGATGGTGACTGCGCCCGGAACCGTGAACGGATCGCCGTTAAGATTGAGCGCGGTGAGCGCCGCCGGGGCAACGCCTTGCAGCTTCACAATCGCCCGCGCGCCGGGCAAGCCAACCGGATCGTTCGCCGCGAAATAGATAATCGTGTCAGCACCATCGGCCAGCGCGATCAGCTGGCCGGAAAGGCCCGTGCCGATGCGGATATCGAGCACATCGCCCAGATCGCCCGCCTCGAAATCGGTAATCAGCGGAATGCCCGCCGCATCATCGATTACCGGCACAAAGAGACGGTAAATGTCGCTGGTGCCCGTGGTGCCGGTAACTCTCTCCGCTCCCAAATCCGCCGGGCCGGAGGGCGTGGGCGTCGGGGTTGGCGTCGGGGTACCGCCGCCGGTGAAGATCGGGTCGGCAAAGGGATTGGCCTCGCTGCCCGACGGATCGAGCAATGCCTGCGCCGCCTCCTCGCTCACCACCTGCGTAGCGAGGAAGGCCGCGCTCCAGCTGCTGCCGCCGTCGAACAGCACGGAATCCATGCGCGGGCTGCCGCTCGCCAGCTGGTCGACGATGCGCAACTGCGCGTCGCTGCCGATCAGGCGGAGGATCATGTCGTTGCCCTGGCGCGTCACCACCAGATCGGTGGGAGCGATCCCTGCTGCAATCTCCAGCCGGTCAACCGAGCCTGACCAATTGCCTTCGATAATCGTATCGCGCCCGCTGGTGGTGCCGAAATTGTAGACCGTATCACCACGGCCGCCCGCCAGAACATCGTCACCGGCGGTTGACGCAAAGGTGGCGCCAACATCAACCGAGGTGCCGAAGTCGATGGCATCGTCGCCTGTAGTGCCCGCAGCAATCGCGCCGAGAATGGCGGCCATGTCCCAAACCGTGCCGTCGGCGAAGACGAATTGCTCTACCCCGCGGTCAAGCGAGCCGGTGACGAAGAAATCGACGATCCGCACACGATCTTGCGTGCCTGCGATCCCAACCACGAGATCGGCGGGGCCGGTTTCGAGGAAGACCAGCTCGGCAGGCGCAATCCCCGCTTCAAAGCGGAGCGTATCGATATCCGCACCGCTATCGGTATCGATATCGATGATCGTGTCCTGACCATCGCCGCGTGCGAAGAAGTAGGTGTCCGCACCGTCAAAGCCGAGCAGCGTGTCATTGCCCGTGCCGCCATCGAACACGTCATCGCCGCGCCCGCCTTCGAGCCGGTCATCCCCACCCGCGCCGAACAGGTTCTGGCCCGAACCGCCGCTGGAATTGACCTGCGGAGTGGGCACCTTGATCGTGTCGTCACCATCGCTGGGCAGAATCCCGGCCGCTAGCACATCGAGTGCCAGTGTCGTGCCGTCGGCGAAGGCCAGCGTGCCGACGGGAGATTCAGGATCGATTGCGGAATCGAGCAGAATCGTGATCCGGTCGCCATTGCTGCCCACCAGCAGCACGATATTGCCATCGATATCGCGCTGGGCTGTCACATCACCGGGGAGAATGCCCGCAGCAAAAGTGATCGTGCCGAGGCCGTCCGCGCTTGCGCGCAGCCCGATCCGGTCATGCCCGTCACCAAGTGCAAAGAGATAGCTGTCCGCGCCCTCGCCATCGAGGATCAGATCGTCGCCCGGCCCGCCATCGATCACCGAAGCGCCCGTATCGCCGATCACCAGATCGTCACCATCTGTAGTGACACGCGTTGCGCGGGCCAGCAGCTCGGCCTTGGTGATGACGCTGCCATCACCAAATTCAATGGTTTCGACCGAATTGTTCAGAATGATTATGCTGTCATCGGCATCGACGAAAGTGATCCGCAGATCGGTGCTGCCCTCGGCCAGCAATTCCACCAGCAGATCGGGCGCACGGTAACCGGTAATGACGAGGCGATCGGTGCCGCTCGTATCCTCGATCACGTCATTGCCGTCACCAGCGGTGAAGAAATACGAATCATTGCCGCCCGCGCCGCGCAACAGGTCATCACCGCGCCCGCCGGCAATGTTATCGGCAAGGTCGCTGCCGCGCACATTGTCGTCACTGGTACTGACCTGGCTGGCAATCGAAGCCTGCACCAGATCGGCCTGGCTCCACACCGTGCCATCGCCGAACTGAAATGTCGGCAAGGCGCCGGTGCCCGCCGCTCCGCGAATGAGCAACTGGTCACCATTGGCGAAGAACATGATCAGATCATTGGTGTCGATGGCGGACTGGCGCACCCGCACGCCCGAGGCGAAGACATCGGCGAAGATCACCTGCGCCTGCGATACCCCGCTGCCCATTTCGACGATGTCGAGCCCGTCTCCGGCGCGCAGCAGGATGATGCGATCCTGCCCCATGATGACGCGGTCGTAACCCGTGCCCGGTTCCAGCGCGACGCCTTCTTCGAAATCGCGCGTGTCGAGCAGATCCTGCCCGGCATTGGAGAGTTCCGACCGGATAATCGTGCGCACCTGTTCGATGTCGAGCACGGTGCCGTCGGCAAACTGGAAACTCTCCGCCGGCGTGGTGCGGTATCCGCCTTTGACGACCAGCCGGTCGCCCGTTCCGTCGATGCGGATAAGCAGATCACCGGCAACATTGAGGAAGGTCACATTCTCAGGGGTGACGGCCGTTCCGAAGACGATGGTATCCACCCCGCCCCGGTCATCGATCAGATCGTCACCATCGCCGATGCCGAAATGGTACGTGTCATTGCCCAGCCCGCCGATCATCGCATCCGAGCCTGCGGACGACAGGAAGGTGTCGTTGCGAATGTCCAGCCCGACGAGATTGTCATCGCCAGCAGTGCCCGCGAGCATCAAGTCGATAATGTCGTCAAAGGTCAGCACTGTGCCGTCGGCGAAGTTGAACTCCTCCACGCTGGTGCCGCTGAAAGCGCCCAGAATGGTCAGCACATCGCTCCCATTGCCGAGATCGATCAGCAGATCATTCCCGTTACGGGTGATTATCAGCGTATCGCGGGTCACCGAGGCACCGAATATAATCCGGTCGATCACGCCAGCCTGGTCGGGGCGTTCCTGCACCGTGTCGAAATCGTAATCGGCGGTGAAGGCGTAATCGTCCGCGCGATTGCCGCCGATCAGCAGATCATTGCCCTGCCGCCCGTCGAGCGTGTTTTCCGCATCGATCACACCGGTAATGATGTTATCGCCCCGGTTGCCGCCGGCAATCTGCAACAATTCCTCGACATCGGCGATGGTCAGGAAATCCCCGCCGACAAATTCGAACCGCTCGATTCCGTTATCGATATTGAGGAACTGGTTGCGGATGCGCAGCGTATCCGCATGGCCCTGCACGGAGATCACCAGATCATTGCCGTCCTTCGTGAAAACGACATTGTCGATGGTGATATCGTCACCGAATTTGACGATATCGTCCTTCGGAACGATGACACCGCGGCGATCCAGCCAGTGCGCCCGCTCGCGCACATCGGTGATGGTGTCGTTGCCGTAACCGACATCGAACATATAAATATCGCCGCCATCGCCGCCGATCATCGTGTCGTTACCGGCGCGGCTATCGAAGGTTTCGGCGAAGTTGGAGCCGGTTATCGTCTCGTCACCATTGGTGCCGACCAGGTCGATATCTTCTGGATTGAAATCGCGGAAGTCGAGCGTCCGATCGCTGAAGACGAAGGTTTCGATGGCGTATTGCTGCACCCCGGCGCGGACATACTGGTTTTCCAGAATAATCTGTTCGCCCGTCGCGGTGACGGTAATAATCAGATCGAGCGCCGTGCGGCTGAATTCGACATCGGTGGAGGCGAAAGCGAGGAATTCGATGCGGTCATCACCGCCCTCGTCGAACGCCGTGTCGGTGCCGTAATTGGCGCCCAGCACATACACGTCATTGCCGGAAAGACCTTCCAGCCGGTCATTGCCCAGCCCGCCATCCATGCGGTCGGACACCAGCTCGAAACCGTAGATCAGATCATCGCCATGGGTCTTGGCAATCGCGACATAATGTTCGAGCAGATCAAGCCATGACCACTCGGTTCCATCGCCATAGGTAATGAATTCGATGAGGTTGGTGTAGCCGATGAGGAAGACGTATTCGAGGTAATCGGTCAGGATCACCTGATCGGTCGTGCCCTTCACCTGCAGGCGCAACGTGTCCTCGCGCCCTACGCGCAGGAAGTCGAAATCGGTCCAGCGCAGATCGTCCTGGAAGACGAGGTAATCGTCCTTCGGCGGCGCGAAAATGGCGGCGGAAAAGTCGTTATCCCAGATGACATCCTGGCCGTAATTGCGGCCGTAAATATAGGTATCGTAGCCTTCCTTGCCGGTCAGGAAATCATCGCCCGCTCCACCATCCAGCGAATTGTCGTTCAGCAAACCGTAGATTGCATCGTCAAATTCGGTCTTGGCATTATCGATCACGCGCTGCGCGATCGTTTCGAAATCGAGCGTCGCGCCCTTTTCGAAAATGATCTTTTCGATCAGGTTGGGCGCGATGAAATCGAGTCCGTCATCGGCACCCAACAATTCGCTGAACAGGCCAAGATTGAGCCGGACACCGCCGAATTGGCCGACCAGCGTAACGCTGTCTTCGGTTTCGTTGCCGTTTTCGTCGAGGATCTTGATGATGAGATCTTCGCTCTCGCCATCGCGGATCAGCTTCAGGCGATCTTCGGTAATGTCCCCGCGGAACATGAGGAAATCGAGCCCGGCCTTCACTGGCCCGAAGGAGAAATTGCCGAGATCGTCGATCACATCATGGCCGTCGCCGATGCGGTAGATGTAGGTATCGCCGCCCGCGCCGCCGCTCAGGAAGTCATTGCCCAGGCCGCCAAACATGATGTCGTCAGAGCCCGAACCAATCAGCGGATCAGCTTCGTCGAGCGCCGCGCGCTCGAAATCGACCACGGCGAAGGACATCCGGTAGCGGTCCCACACCGTGCCATCGGCAAAGACGATGGCATCCACGCCCGACTGCAATTGCTGCCCGTTGCCGAGAATCTGATTACGCTCGCCCAGGAATTGGTCTTCCAGCCGGATCCAGTTGGCCCCGTTGTTGTAGAAGAGGATCATGTCCTCCCCGTCGCGCACCGCCTTGATATCATCGGGCGTCAGATGCGCGAACCGCAACTGGTCTTCCCCGCCAAGATCGGAATCGTAAATCGTGTCGTTGCCCGGCGTCAGGCTGACAAAATAGACGTCGGTGTCTTCCGCGGTCGGATCAAACGCGGTCTGATCCTTGGTAAACCCGCCGACAACCCGCTGGTCGCCTTCGCCAAGGATGAAGAAATTGACTCCGGCGGGCCCAACCGTTTCGGTGGAAAGCGCGTCCTGCTCGACAATCCGCTCCTCGGTCACGCCCAGCGCATTGGCGACGGCATAGATATCGAGATCGATGGGTGTCGTCTCGAACGCGGCGAGGATCATCTGGAAGACGAAGGATTCGTCCACCGCAACGCCCGGATCGAAGAAATACTGCCGCTCGCCCGTCTCGTAATCGGGATAGAAGGTGGCGAGGATATCCTGCCAATTGATCAGGTAATCATACACCGCATCATCAGCGTTCGAGGCCGGAGCGCCTGCGAAGATGGCCTCAAACATCGGCGCCAGTTCACGCTCGGTGGTCGGGCGATAACGGTCATCCTCGAAATTGTATTCGATGCCCGCGAAGAAGTCCTTCAGCCCGCCCTGCATCGCAATGCGCACGCCCATCCGCATGGCGGTGAGGACATATTGCGCGACCGAGGCGCTGACGAGCTGGATCATCTCGTCAATCACCGATACGTATTCGGTGGCCGACAGCGTGTAGCTGCCGCCTTCGGAAACCTTGTAGTCAATCAGCCCGGTATTTTCGTCGAGCGTCGCGGTGAGCATTTCCTTCTGGAAATCGAACCCGGACAAAGCGGTGGCAAACTGGAACTGGCCGGGAGTTAGCAGCTCGACGCGATAGGTGCTGCCTTCACGCGAATTGACCTCGTCCAGCGTATCGAAATCGACTTCGAAATTGCGCAGGTTGAATTCGCGCGAATCCCCAGTCTTGAATTGCAGCTCAAGCGCGCGGTCGAGATTGCGCGCCCAGACATAGAAATCGCCGTCCTGATCGGTGACGCGCACCGTGTAATCGACCACGATCCCGTCGGTGAAGCGCACGCCGATATGTTCGACATCGATATCCGCGTTCTCGTTGAAGCCGATCTGCTCGACGCGCCATTCCTGCGTTGGCGTTTTGGTGGATGCGAGCACATCGTCCAGCGTGGGCGCGGCGATAATTTGCCCCTGCGCATCGCGCACCGGATTGCCGCTTGCCAGCCGCCAGCTGCCATCGGGGTTTTCGATCCCGTAATCGGAAATAACGAAGCGGCCCTCGATCACTTCACCCAGATACGGTGCCTCGGTGCGGAACTGCGGCAGCTCTGCGCGGTCGGCAGGTGTCCAGCCCTGCTCGATCTGCCAATGCTGCCCGGCGGCAACCGCCATCGCGGTGACATCTTCCAGCGTGGGACGATCAATGACCAGACCATCGCCGTCCAGCACCGGATTTCCGCTGGCGAGCACCCAATATCCGCCCGTCGCATCCTCGCGGTAAATGCCGCGATCGGCGAGTTCGAACCCGCCAGCGCCATCGCTCTGCAACAACACAGGCATCAGTTCGGATGTGAGAACCTGCGTCTGCCCCCAATAGGACAGGATATCGCCCACCTGCAGCCGCAGGTCGAGCAGATCGGGATTGGTCATCCCGGCAGCTGTGTCCTGCACGATCTGGAACAGATTGATATCATTGGCCATCGCCACGCCGAGCGAGGTCAACGAGCCATAGCCCTGGCTTTCGATTTGCGGGTCGCCCTGCCAGTCGGCCCGCCCTGCTTCGCCGGCATAAATCGTCAGGCTGTCGAAATACTCGAAGATCGCTTCGAAGATGTTGCGGGTGTCACCGTTGCCGAACTCGACTTTGCCAAAAGCCTGCAAATCGGTTCCCTGCGGCGTTTCGATATCGATATCCGTGCCGACGACATCGATAGAGATGATGCCTAGCGCATCGAGCGAGAGCATTTCCCCTGCATCGACCACCATATCGCTGTTGCGATCACGCCAAACGGCGAGCTCGGCCCAGATGGCATCGGCAGCGGTGATCTTGCCATCTTCATTGCCGCCATTGGCGATGAGATCCCACATGGCGAGGTCGGCAAAGCCGCGCGTATCCACGCTGCCGAACATTTCGCCGATATTGTCGATCTGGCCGTTATTGTTGAGGTCGCGGACAAGAATACCGTCATCGCGGCCGATCCAGCCGGTGCGCTCGGCAAACTGGTCTCCGTCCCAGTCGAAGAAGCGGAAACCATCGTAAGAGGAGATCGATTCCAGCCCATCGCCGTCAAGATCGATAACCAGCGGATCGCCGCCATAAGCCCACGAGAGGTTCTTGCCGTGACGGACAGCCGCACTGGCGATCCAAAGCGCCTGATCGGCGAGGCTATATGCACTCAGTGCTCTGAAGATGGGCCCAATTACAGGTGTCGCTTCGATGGTTTTCCCGGCAACGGCTCCAATGGCACCCATAATAACCGAAAATGCGCTCGGGAAGCTAAACAGCATTCCGAAATCGCCGGTTTCATTCAGGAGCGAATCCCGCAAGGAGTCGGCGCCAGCATTGAAACCGAAAAAGGTCGATACAAAGCCGCTGCCGAACGGACTGGTCGCAAAGCCGATCTCCATGTTGCGGACGCCCTGATAGCCGGTGAAATCGGCGTCACCGTCCCCGATCTGCAAAACGTCATTAACGATGACGCCGGTGGCAATCTGGAACAGGATGTCCGTCATATTGGCGATGACGACATTGGCATTCGACGCAAAGCCGATTTCCGCACCATACAATTGCGGATCGTTCGGCGCGATATAGACCATGAAGGGCAGGAAGGTGTCGTAGAACACGCGCCCGAAGCCGAGGAATTCATTGGTCGTGAAGGCGGCAATCGCGAACCCGTCGGCCACCGCGCTCAATACGTCGAGACTCCCGGTTTTGGCCCCCACCGCCCACGCGACAGAGGTAGCCCCAGCGTCACCGCCGGTCAGCGGGACGCCGTAGAAGCTCAAAATATCGTTGTTTTGCGGATCCCAGATGGTGGTGTTCGGTGAAAACCAGAAATGGTCGGCGTTATCGCCGGTGTCGGGCACGTCATCAATTGTGCCTCCACCTTCAACCTGATTGGTATTGGAGTCCCCGTAAAGCCTTCCGCCAACCGACAGGTTAATGATCAGGTCGCGGCCCAATCCTCCGATCGTGTCGATCCGGTTGAGGCCACCTGCAACGATGATGTCATCACCATCTCCGCCATCAATGGTGAAGTCGTTCTCCTCCACTCCGTTGAAGATGGAAATAAAGAAAACGTCGTCGCCGCCAAGGCCCTTGATTTCGCCGCTACCGGAGAAGGCACTGCCTCCGATGTTGTTGAAGCTGTCGATAACAAAGCGGTCATCCAACTCGGTCAGCGTGACATTGTCGATGCCTTTGAAGCGGACGTTATCGCTTGGAAACGTCAGGTCTTCCAACAACAGCAAATTGTACAGTGCGATGGGCTGCGCCGCGAACAGGAAATTGGTCGCGTCATACTGTGCCGACAGGAAGGTCGCCTGCTGCGCATAGCCGTTGCGGAAATAGACCCCCGCTTCGGTGAAAATCCCGTCACGCGTTTCGAAGGTGAGCAAGTCTCCGTCGCTGCCCGACCCGCTCGGATCGCCCAGATCGATCACCAGACTGTCGCGGAAGAAATCGAACACCTGATCCGCGCTCACGGTCACTTCGTCACGCTTGTCGGTGAGGATCACGTCCTCGATGCCGAACAGGATATCGTCGACCTCGTCACCAACCCCGTCGGTGCCGGTGATTTTGAGCTGCACTTTCAGCTTGTCGACGCCTTCGATACCGGGCTCGTCTTCCGGAGCGATTACCAGGTGGAATTTGACGCCGTTGTCGCCTTCGGTGTCTGAATATTTGACGGTGTCGTCACCCTCGCCGCCGACCAAGCGGTTTTTGCCACCACCGCCGTCCAGCTCATCATCATCGTCGCCGCCGAACAGCAGATCGTCGCCATCGCCGCCGCGGATCGTATCCTTTCCGCTCGCACCGATGATCAGATCATCCCCATCGGTGCCGGTAATATCCTCGTCCCCGTCGCCGCCCAGGAAAACGTCCACTTCATCGCCCGTGGTGCCATAATCGCGCGTATCGAGGATGAATGTGGCATCGTCGGTGGTCGTTGCCATGTGGAAGCGGTTGAAGATTTCCTGATCGGGGTTCGCCCAACCCAGATTGGCCACGTCATCGGCATCGGTCAGCCCGAGGAAGCGCGCGAGCTTTTGCAGCAGCCCGTCATCGCCTTCACCGAAGACGGCATTGCGGAAATTCTTCAGGTCAATGGGATCGACATCATTGCCGCCCAACCGGTCAACCCACAGCTCATCCGAGGCATCGAAAATCAGCGTTTTGCCGTCGCCGCTGAGCGCGAGCACGCCATCGCGCGCGTTCGGGTTGGTAATTTTATACCCCGCCAGCGCCGCCGCATATTGCGTGGCAATACGGGTCAGCGTGGTCTTCACATCCTGCTGGAAGCCCTGCAGCGGCGACAGAATGTCCCACTGAACAAAATTGTTAAAGAACGGATTGGCGTTGGACGCGCTGACGACTTTGCCCAGTTGGGCCCAGTCATCAAACATGGCGCGGATCGCGGAATCGCCAAACGGCAGCGTCCCGCCTTCAAGGAGTGAATAGGCGATCGCATTGGTCATGCGTTCGTTATTGGCGGCATCGGTTTCGCTGATGACAGTTTCGTCGATCCGCGCGGCCTCGGCAATGGTGTCATCGATCAGCGCCCACAGCCCGGCATTGGCGATCCCGCCGCTTTTCCATGTGGCAATATCGGTGTTGATGGTCGCTTCGCGCTCCGCCCACAGCAGCATGGTGAGGATCGCCATCGAATGCCGCGTGACCGGGTTGACGTTCGTCCAGCCCTGGGCGGTCAGCACTTCCTGATCGATCTGGTTCTCTGCCGCGATCTGCTCGCCACCAATGACCGCGCCGACAGTGCCGATCAGCAGACCCAGCGGGCCGCCAATGACAGCATTGGCCAGCGCCCCAAGCCCGATGGCATAGCCGCCATTGCGCAGGCCCGCATTGATTTCGAGCGCCAGCGACACGCCGCGGAAATCCTCGAAGCTCGGCTGGTGGATTTCCAGCCGGAGGAGCAGATCCTCGGTAATCTCGACATCTTCGGGAATCTGGTTCTCAGCGTTTTCCGGCCTTGCATTGTATTCAAGGATTTCCTGCCGCACCGCGCCAAGGAATACCGCCAGCGCCGCAGAACCGAACGGCATATGGTCAAAACCAACGCCCGTGCCGCCGCTGAGATAGGACGCAAAGCCCGCCAATCCGCCGCCAAGGCTATGCCCGGTGGTGATAACCTTGTCGCCGCCAAGATCGTAGAAGTTCTCGTTGCCGGAAATCTGCTGCAAAAACAGAGCCGCAGCCTCGGCCTGGCTCGCTCCGGCAATCAGGCCCGCCAGCTTCTCGGCATAGCCTCCAGCGCCGACAAACCAGCCGGTAAGGATATCGATCGCACCGTCGGTGCCGCGATAGGAAATGACCTTTTTCCCATCCAGCAGATAACTTTGCGCGAAAAAGCCGATATCTTGGTTGAGCGCGCTGCCAAGGCTCAGGCTATCGTCTTCAACCGTGATGGTATCGCCAAGCGCTTCGCCATCTACCTGGATTTTCGCGTCATAACCGCGATTATACGCATCCAGCGCCAGCAGCGCGAGAAGCACCTCATCCAGAGAGCCCTTCTCGATCTCCGGTGCTGGCGGATCACGATCCGGCAGCGGCTCCACATTGATCGTCTCTTCCAGATCATCATCGGCAGGTTCGGGATCGTCCTGATCGCTGGTCGGCAATGGCAGATCGTAGGTGATCTCTTGCCCGTCATAACCTTCCTGCACCTGCGCGGTGATTTCCAGCGTGATTGTCTGCCCCGGGTCGATCTGGTCGATCGTCCATTGCTCGGCAAATTCGTTGAACGAGCCGTCGCTGGTGCTGAACGACAAGAGCTCCAGACCAAAGGGCAGCGTGGTGTTGAGCGTGAAGTTTTCGACCCTCGCGGTCTTCTTGCCGGGAACCTCGCCTCCATTGCCGTCCGAAGTGGGGCTGAAATTCTGATTGGTGACTTCGATCTTGAATGTGACGGTATCGAGGATTTTGGGCGACGCGTTGTCACTCACCAGCGTCAGCTTGGTGACCAGATTGGCATCATTGCTGACGGTGAATTCCTCTTCCAGATCATCGCCAGAGGTATCCGGATCGTCCTGATCTGCGGTGGGCGGATCGATGGTGAGGGAAATCGTCTCCCCCGCATAGCCGGGCTCGACCTCTGCTGTGATCTCAAGCGTGACAAAGCCTTCCGAGGGAATCTCCTCGACAACCCATTCACCCGTCGCTTCGTCATACACACCAGTGCTGGCACTAGCCGAAACAAACATCAGGCCTTCAGGCAGCACTTGCGACAGCGACACCGCGCTCGCCAATGCGGGGCCGACATTCTCGATGCGGATCTCGAATGTGACCTGTTGGCCTTCGGTGGGCTGCGGATCGTGTTCGCTGATAAGCGACAGGGTGGTGACAAGATCGGTTTCGTTCTGGACGGTCACCGAATCCGACAAGTCATCGTTCGCAAACGCGTCCGCCTGATTCGCCGTGGCGGCGGAGGTCGAGAAAACCAGTGTATCGGCGGATGTGCCCTCGCCGACCTTGGCGGTGATCTCCAGCGTAACGCCGCGCCCGGCGGTGAGCGATCCGATCGACCAGATGCCCGCCCCCGAATTATATGCGCCACCAAAAATGCTGGCAGACACAAATTCCAGACCCTCGGGCAGGAAGGTATCGAGACTGACGCCGGTCGCATCGACATTGCCCGTATTCAGCACGGTGACGCGGAACGTGACTTCGTCGCCTTCGGCAGGCGTGTCATTCCCGCTGATAAGCGTCACATAGGTATTGAGATTGAACAAGTTGGGTGGCGTTTCGCCCGGCACACCGGTTCCACCCGTGCCGCCTGTGCCGCCTGTGCCGCCTGTGCCGCCTGTGCCGCCTGTTCCGCCAGTGCCACCCGTGCCGCCAGTGCCGCCAGTACCACCTGTTCCGCCGGTTCCACCCGTGCCACCCGTGCCGCCCGTACCGCCTGATCCGTCGGAGCCTCCGCCGATGCCGACTTGTACGTCCACCGATTCGGTGAGATCGTCACCGGTAGCGTCGGGATCGGTCAGGTCGGACGTGGCAATGCTGGTTTCGAGGGTAAGCGTCTGTCCGGCATACCCGGCCTCCACGAAGGCCGTGATCACCAGCTCGGTCGACGCGCCGCTTGCCAGTGCGGCGATCTGCCACAGGCCGGAAATGACGTTATAGGTGCCTGTCGCCGCGTCATACGCCACCAGAAACAGGCCTTCGGGGAGCAGGCCGGTCAGGCGGATATTGGTGGCAGTATCAGGCCCGTCATTGGTGATGCGGATCGTGAAGCGGACGATTTCGCCCACGAACGGCTCGGGGTTGCCGCTCAGCAGGGTGACTTCGGTGACGAGGTTGGCTTCGTCATCCATCAGACGGCCCTCCCTTCGCGGGAAAAGGCGCCATGGCAGACTAAATCCCGCAGGCGCGAAAGGCTGAACTGATCCGGATTTTTCGCAGTCTTCACAAGACCGATCCCCCATATGCTGATCGCGCGGGTATCGAAGCCTTCGTGGCAGTCCGGGTGCAGGCCCGGACGGTGGAGGATGTCAGCGCGGATATCAGGCCGAGTGCACTTGGGGCCTGAAACCACTTCCCCCGTCGATCTCTCCCGCAGGATCACGTAGGAAAATAGAAACCAGTTTTTTGGCGAGTTCAAGACTCCGGCAGCAAAAAAGAGCAAGACTCGCCGAATCCGGACAGATTCTTTGCGAATCTTGTTGTGTTGCGTATGAAACGGCTAACAAGGCTCGCAAGGCACGGCTGCTAATTCGCGGAAATGTGTCGCTTTTATACAAATTGGGGGATTTTCATGGCCGACAAGAAAAACGACAAGAAACCGATTCGCAAAGCGGCCGCAAAGGGGGAAAAGGCAGCCGCCAAGCCGGCCGCGAAGGGTAATGCAGCAGGGGCCGAAGGTGATCTCAAAATCCCGCCGGAATTTGTCGAACAGGTAGAGAAATTGCGTGCCAGCGTGCGCGAGAATTTCGGCAAGGCGGCGATGGCGATGATGATGCTTCCGCGCTACCGCAACCAGACCATCGGTGATCTCCAGCATCTGGTGCTCGAACCGCTGATGCGTGACCGGCTGGCGATGGCCTATCCGCGCAACAAGGACGATAACGAGCAGAAACTGCCGCGCGAGATGATCGGCTTCGCGTTGTGGGCCAATGTCTCCGAAGATGTCGATGCGCGAATTACCGAGCAGATCAAGACAGGCACTTTCCCCATCCGCTTGAAGCCCGACGAGTGGACCTCGGGCGACGTCAAATGGCTGTTTGATATTGTCGCCCCGACGCAGGAATCGACTGTCGCCGTGCTCACAAATTTCCGGCAAGTGGCGGGCGAAGGCCAGCTCAAGATGCACCCGCTGATCGGTCGCCTGCTGCCCGCCGAAACGCTGGAGAAGCTGGGCGCGGCCAAGCTGGGCGATGCCAAACCGGCGGGGAACGAGACGATCAATTAGGCGGTGACGGGCGCGGCAGCGTCCGCAATCGCGCAATGCTGCGCAATATAGTCCTGATGCAGCGGCAGGCCCTCCGCCTCCGCCGCCGCATCGCGGGCGTTGGTGGCGATATAGCGCGCAAGACTGTCTTCTGGCACGGCATTCACCATCGGATGATGCGCTGCGGGATACAGCCCCTGCCCCAGCATCACCTGTAGCCAGCTTGGCACATCGAACAATTCGTTGTTGAAGCGGTTGATCGCGCCGGTCTCCACAAACAGCGCCATTTTCTGTTGCAGGCTGTCGGGCAATTCCATTTCGCGCAAATAAGCCCAGAATGGCCCCTCGCGCCGGTTCAATCGGTAATGCAGCACCAGAAAATCGCGGATGCTCTCATACTCGAAATCGGTTTGCGCATTGTATTCGGCGATTGTCGCATGCGAAAAATTGCTGCGCGGGAAGCAGTCGATCAACCGCGACACCGCAGATTGCACCATATGGATAGACGTGGATTCGAGCGGCTCCATAAACCCGCCCGCCAGTCCCATGGCCACGCAATTGCCAACCCAGCCGCGTTCCCGCTTGCCGGTGGTGAAACGCAGCAGCTTGGGCTCTGCCAAAGGTTCCCCGCCCAGATTGGCGAGCAGCGCCGTGCGCGCATCCTCCTCGGCCCAGTAATCGGCGCAAAACACCAGCCCGTTGCCGCTGCGGTGCTGCAAGGGAATGTGCCATTGCCATCCCGCTTCGCGCGCGGTGGAGCGGGTCAGCGGCTCTGGCGGGGTGTCGCGCCGTGTCGGCACCGCCCACGCGCGGTTGCAGGGCAAAAGGTGCGACCAGTCGTCATAGCGGCTCTCCATCGCCTCCCCGATCAGCAGACCGCGAAAGCCGGTGCAGTCGATAAACAGTTCGCCTGCCAGCTTGCGCGCGCCGTCCAGATGCAGCTCGCGAATGTGCCCGCTGGCGCTATCCTGCTTGACCGCGAGGATCTTGCCCTCGATCCGCCGCACGCCGCGCGCCTCGCAAAAGCGGCGCAGGAACGCGGCATAGAGCGAGGCGTCGAAATGGAAAGCGTGCGGCAGGCTGCGGCGGATTGCGGGCTGTCCGCGCTTCGTGCCGCCCAGCGCAACTTTGCCGAAGCGCCCTTCGCGTGCGGCAATCGCATTGCCGCTGAAATCGTCGAGCGGACGCTTACCCCCCTCGGCGCGATAGCGGAGCCAGTATTGGTGGAACGGCAGCTTGCCGATCTTTTGCCCCACTCCGCCAAAGCCGTGGAAATAGCTTTCCCCCGGCACATCCCAGTCGACGAATTCGATCCCTAGCTTGAAGGTGGCAGCGGTGGCGCGGACGAAGTCGTTCTCCTCCAGCCCCAGCAGCCGGTTGAACAGGTGGATCTGCGGGATTGTCGCCTCGCCCACGCCGACCGTGCCGATGGACTCGCTTTCGACGAGGGTGATGCTGAGCTGGTCCTCGAAATAGGATGCCAGCGCGGCAGCCGCCATCCAGCCCGCCGTGCCGCCCCCGGCGATCACCACTTCGCGTATCGGTCGTGCCCCGCTCATGCCTTCGAACCTAACACACGGTGCTGGACCGGCAAGCCCGCTTGCGCCAAGCTGACGCGCATGGAACGCTTCGCCCTCGCTGCTGCGGTGACGCCGCAAATCGTGCCCATCGGGCGCAATGCAGAGCCGGTGATCGTAATCGACGGGGTGATGGCGGACTGGACGCAGATGCGCGGCTTCGCGGCGACGCAGGATTATCGCGATGTCGGCAAGAATGGCGGCTTTCCCGGCCTTCGCGCCCCTCTCCCCGCCGAGTATGTGCGGGTTCTGCTGCGCAAGATCGATCCGATCATCCGCGCTACATTTTTCGCTGAGCGGGCAGTGAAGCTGGGTTCCTTCGACTGTAACTTGTCGCTCGTCACCTACGCGCCGGCTGCGCTGCATCCGGCGCAAAAGCTGCCCCATGTCGATTTCGCGGCCGAGAACCGCGTCGCCGTGCTGCATTACCTCTGCGCCGACCATTTCGGCGGTACCGCCTTCTACCGCCATCTTAGCCTCGATGCCGAGCAGATCGGGCCGGAACTGCGCGAAAGCTGGCTGGCCGCACGGCAGGAGGAGAAGGCGGCGCTGCCACCGGACGCGGGCTACCCCGACGAAAACACGCCGGGCTATCACCGGATTGCCGCCTTCGATGCCCGACCTGACCGCCTGCTGATCTATCGCAGCCACACGCTGCACAGCGGAATAATCGACCGGCCCGAGCTGCTGAACTTCGACCCGCAAACGGGGCGGCTGACGGCGAACTTCTTCCTCGATTATGTCCGTGCGTAGAGGAGCCTTCTGCACCCTTTCCTACACGCGCTAATGTGGTTCAAACGATTTCTCCCGATTAACCTATCCGGAGACCACCCATGGCCATACTCGAATCCCTGATCGGCCCCATCGCCGCGCTGATCGACAAGATTATTCCTGACCCCGAAGCCCGCGAACGCGCCAAGATCGAACTGATCCGGCTCGAAGGCTCGCAGGAAATGGAAGCGATTACCGCACGACTTTCCGCTATTGTGGCAGAGGCAAACAGTCACGACCCCTGGACGAGCCGCGCGCGGCCCAGCTTCCTCTATGTCATGTATACGATGATCCTGTTCGCCGTGCCGATGGGCGTGCTTGCCGCCTTCAGTCCGGGGATTGCGCAGGATATCGGCGCGGGCATGAACGCCTATCTCGCCGGTCTGCCCGAACCGCTCTACGCGCTGTTTGGCACCGGCTATCTCGGTTACACCGCCGCCCGCCAGTGGGGCAAGGTGAAGGGCGTGGAACGCTAGGACGACATTAACCACGCCGTGCTAGGCCCCCTCTCGCGCACAAGAGGGGGCCATCATGTCCATCAGTTCCGCCTTCAGTAGCCTGTTCGGCATCGCGATGCTGGTGGGCTGCTTCTGGTTCATCGCCACCTTGCAGCAGAAGCGTTGGCGCTGGTTTTCCGACCGCTTCGGCAAGGCCAACCTGCCCGCCGCAATCGCCACAAGGCCAGTCGGCCCCGTCGTGTTCAGCAGCGCGGCCCATCGCGAACTGATGGCGACCGATTATACGACCTATCGCGCGATGACGCTGGGCGTGCACCGCGAAGGCCTCTCGATCGAATGGCGCGGCCCGAATCTCTACCGCAACCCGCCCTTCCTGATCCCGTATGACAGGATTTCCGCCGCCCCCTCGCGCTGGCCCGATCTCCTGTTCGACACAGTGGCGGTGAGCCACGAGCGTTTGCCTGGCTGCTATCTCATCATGGCCAAAAGCGATATCGAATGGGCGATCCAGCAGGGTGCCCCGATGAAAATCGGCAAATACGTCTAACCAAGCGCGCGGCGGTTGCGCGCTATGCGTCCGGTCTTCTATGACGCACGCATGACCGATACAGTAATGATCCTCAACGGCCCCAACCTCAACCTGCTCGGCGTGCGCGAGCCGGAGATATACGGCTCCGAAACGCTCGACGATCTGGCAGAACGGGTGGAGGCGAAGGCCAGCGCGCTCGGCCTCACCGTCGATATGCGGCAATCGAACCATGAAGGCCATTTGACCGACTGGCTGCACGAAGCGCAGGCCGATGGCGTCAAGGCGGTGATCCTCAATGCAGGCGCGCTCACGCATACCAGCCTCGCGCTGTATGATGCGATCAAGTCAATCCGCACCCCGGTGATCGAAGTGCACATCTCCAACCCCGCCGCGCGCGAGGCCTATCGCCACAAAAGCTATGTCGGCATGGCGGCGCTTGGCTCCATCGCGGGCTTTGGCACCTATGGCTACGAGATGGCGCTGGAAGCTGCCGCGCGGCTTTGAACTGGCTGTAAAGCACGCCATCACCCTTGCTAAGCGGCGCTGGCGGGTCTAGCCCGCTCGCATTCTTTTGACATCCTGATGGGGAACCCATGCCCGAGAAGAAGGCACCCGCCGCCAACACAGGCGGCATGACGGTCGATCCGAAACTGGTTCGCGAGCTGGCAGATATGCTGAGCGAAACCGGCCTCACCGAAATTGAAGTGGAAGAAGGCGACAAGCGCATTCGCGTGGCGCGCAATCCGGCAGGGGCCGGCATGGCGTTCTCGCCTGCGCAGTTCGCCGCGATGGGCGCGGCTCCTATGGCTGCTCCCGCCGCTCCGGCCACACAAACCGCTAACCCTGCCGAACCTCCGGCGGATGCGGCAGACGCCCATGAAGGCGCGATCAAATCGCCGATGGTGGGCACCGCCTATCTCACGCCCGAACCCGGTGCGGCCAACTTCGTATCCGTCGGCGACAGCGTTAAGAAGGGCGCTACCCTGCTGATCGTCGAAGCGATGAAGGTCATGAACCCGATTGCCGCCGACAAGGATGGCACGGTGAAAGCGGTGCTGATCGGCAATGGCGAGCCGGTGGAATTTGGCCAACCGCTCGTCGTGCTCGGCTAAGGGGCGGATATGGGCATTTCGCGTATCCTGATCGCCAATCGCGGCGAAATCGCGCTGCGCATCCATCGCGCCGCGCATGAGATGGGCATCGAGACGGTGGCGGTGCACTCCACCGCCGATGCCGATGCGATGCACGTGCGGTTGGCCGACCATGCCGTATGCATCGGCCCGCCTGCGGCCAAGGACAGCTATCTGAACGTCGCGGCGATCATTTCGGCAGCAGAGATTACCCAGTCCGATGCGATCCATCCGGGCTACGGCTTCCTCTCCGAAAACGCGCAATTCGCCGATATTGTCGAAGCGCACGGGATCAAATGGATTGGCCCCAAGCCCGAACATATCCGCACCATGGGCGACAAGGTGCAGGCAAAGCAGACCGCCGGTGCGCTCGGCCTGCCGCTGGTGCCCGGCTCCGACGGAGCAATTTCGGACTTCGACGAGATGCGGCGGATCGCCGACGAGATCGGCTATCCGGTCATCGCCAAGGCCGCTGCGGGCGGCGGCGGGCGCGGGATGCAGGTCATTCCCGATGCGGAATCGATGGAACCGCTCGTTAAGCGCGCGATGAGCGAGGCCAAGGCCGCGTTTGGTGATGACACCATGTATCTCGAGAAGTATCTCGGCAATCCGCGGCATATCGAGTTCCAGATCTTCGGCGATGGTGAAGGCAACGCTATCCATCTGGGCGAGCGCGACTGCTCGCTGCAACGCCGCCACCAGAAGGTGCTGGAAGAAGCACCCTCCCCCGTCATCACGCCCGCAGAGCGTGAGCGGATGGGCGGCATCGTCGCCAAAGCCATGGCCGATATGGGCTATCGCGGCGCTGGCACGATCGAATTCCTGTGGGAAGACGGCAAGTTCTACTTCATCGAAATGAACACCCGCCTGCAGGTGGAACATCCCGTCACCGAGGCGATCACCGGGGTCGATCTGGTCCGCGAACAGATCCGCATTGCCGATGGCAAGAAGCTGTCCGTGGCGCAGGAGGATCTGGAATTCAAAGGCCACGCCATCGAATGCCGGATCAACGCCGAAGACCCGTTCACCTTCGCGCCCTCTCCCGGCAAGATTAGCTATTACCACCCCGCAGGCGGTATGCACGTGCGCGTCGATAGCGGGCTGTATGCCGGTTACTCCGTCCCTCCCTATTACGATTCGATGATCGCCAAGCTGATCGTCTACGGCCGCAACCGCGAAGGCTGCCTGATGCGCCTGCGCCGAGCGCTGGAGGAAATGGTGGTGGAAGGCGTGAAGACCAACATCCCGCTGCACCAGGAACTGATCCGGCAGGATGATGTGATCAGCGGCGACTACACGATCAAATGGCTGGAAGACTGGCTGGAGACGCGGGAGGGGTAAGCTCTGGCGGCTGCCGCGATCCGCTATTCTCCGGCCAACTCAAGCAAAGCGATGGAACGCGGGGTAGCGAACTGCACGCCGCCGCCAACAACGCTGACCTCCTCACCCGAATATGCCTCGCGCAGGCGCGTGCCGTCGGCGAACACGCCGTGCACATCAAGCGCGCCAAACGCCTGATCGGCGAGTCCGACAACAACCCTGTCCTCACCCAGCGTGCGCGAGAACACGTAGGGAGACCATGAATGCTCGGTATGCGACCCGGCGCCAATCGCCACGTGTCGCTGCCGGAAGCGGGCGAGCCGCTGCCAATGCTGAAGGATTGACCGCCCCGCTTCGGTTTCCAGTGCATCCCAGTTCATGAACGAACGCAAGGTCGCATCGCCAACCGCACCTTCGACCACCAGGCTGCGGTTCAATTCGTCGCCATAGTAGATTTGTGCGGAACCCGGAGCGAGCATTAGCTTGATGGCGTTTTCGTACGGATTCTCGCGCCTCGGATCGAGCGGCGACTGGTCGTCATGCGAAGAGATATAGTTCACCAGACCCACCCCACGCAGCGGCCCGCTGGTTTCATTGGCGTAAAGCTGGAACAAGTCGGGGATGGGAAGGCGCGCATGGGTGGCAAAACCCATATTGATGAGGCCGTCAAAACCGAAATCGAAGAAATCGACGTGCATATCGCCGTAATCATAGTCACGCGTTCCGGCAACCGCATGCTGGAAACCAGCGGCACCGAAGTTGAACACCTCGCCAAACATATAAAAGCCGCTGTCATCCAGCACACCATCGGGATTGTTTGCCTTCCACTCGGCAAAAGCCAGTTCAGCCTCTGCTTTCAGCGCAGCCCACACCTCTGGATCAACGTGCTTTGCGGTATCGATGCGGAATGCATCAACGCCATATTCGCGCACCCAGTCTGTGTTCCATTTGATTAGATAATAGGCGGGTGTGCGGGGATAGCCCGTGCGTTCGAAAGAGGCGTCGAGCTCGGCAAGCTCCTGCTCCAGCCGGCCCTCCTCGCGCCATTTGGCAAGCAGGTGTTCCGGCACCTCGACAGGCATATCGGATTCTGTCCGGATATCCTGCAGCGCCGGCACGATCTGGCAGGTCGCTACGCCAGCAAAAGATTGCCAATCGCAATCTGGCCCGCTGCGCACCCAATCCGAAGGCCAAGCGGGATCGCCCGTTTCGAAGGGTGGCCCGGCATGGTTCACCACCACGTCCACGACCACACGGATTCCCTGCTGGTGCGCCAGTTCCACCATGCGGGCAAATTCCGCTTCGGTGCCATAGGCATCGTCCACCTTAGTCCAGTCGCGCGCCCAATAGCCATGAAAGGCGTAGGATCGTCCGAATTCCGAGAATGGCTGGCGCACCTGCTCGATCACCGGGGTTGTCCAGATGGCGGTGATGCCAAGATCACGGAAGTATCCTGCCTCCAGTTTCTGGATGATCCCCGCGATGTCACCACCCATAAAGGAGCGCAAGGTATCGCCATCGGGCTGACGACCATAGGCGCGGTCATTCGACGGATCGCCGTTGGCAAAGCGGTCGGTCATGAGGAAATAGATCGTCGCGTTGCGCCAGAACGCGTCGGTCTCAACCTCCTCGGCGGCAACCGCTACGGTCTGCGCATAGGCTCCCACTGGAACGGTCAGCAACGCAGCACAGGCCAGCAACAAACGATGACGAAATTTCGGCATTCCAGCAATCTCCCGGCGACCAAGGGTTATTGGCCTTCGCCCGAAGCGAAGTCCCCTGTGTTCACAAGTGATTGGTAATGCAGCACATGCGAAACGAACAGCCTCACGCATTCGTATACTATGCTGAAATCTTGCGCCCCATAGGGATCTAGAGCGCATTCGCTACATAGCTTTGGGCGATCAGATCGGCACACCCGGCTCGTGCTTGGCGGTGCGGATGGTCAGCGAGGTCTTTACGCTCACCACATTGGGGGCGGGCGTCAGTTTGCTCGTCAGGAATTCCTGGAAACTTTGTAGATCGCGGCTGACGACTTTCAGGATGAAGTCGATTTCGCCATTGAGCATATGGCATTCGCGCACTTCGGGCAGCGCCTTTATATGGTCTTCAAAGGCCTTCAGGTCTTCCTCGGCCTGGCTGCGCAGGCTCACCATTGCGAACACGGTGATCGCAAAGCCCAGCTTGGACGGGTCAAGATCGGCGTGGTAGCCGCGGATGACACCTTCTTCCTCCAGCGCGCGCACGCGGCGCAGGCAAGGCGGCGCGGTCAGGCCGACGCGGCTGGCAAGGTCGACATTGGTTACGCGGCCTTCTGCCTGCAACTCGGCCAGCAGCTTGCGATCGATTGAATCGAGAGTAGCCATTCGCCCCTCTGCTCCCATTGCGTTTTTCCGGGCACAACCCTTGTGACAGGAAATATCCGGCACGCTTTATGACAAATAACGGACCGATTGTTGTTTATGCACGCAACTGTCCCCTTTTGCAACGCGGCTGGCAAGACGAATGTTTGCGCGCGGCAAGCGGTCTATGCGGATAGTGGACGCCCTTAGCCCCCTATCCGCCGGAGCCTTGATGCAATTCGACGATCGCCTTGCCACTGTGCTGCGAATGCGCGCAGATAGCGAAGGTGGATTGCGCACGCAGTTCAGGCAGTTGCTGGACTTGCTGGGCACGTCGCCCGAAGGTGCAGATGCGGATTTGCTCAACCGTGCCTATGCCCGGCTGGGCGAACTGGGTGACGCTATCCCGCAGGAAGAGCAATCGCGCATTTTGCGCGAAGGCAGTTTGCGGCTGCGAGACGTGCGGCTGGTGAATTTCCTCGCCACGCAAGACGCCAAGCCCGCCGCTTCCGCCATGGCGACCGCGCGGCTGAACGAGGAGGAATGGCTCGCCATCATCCCCGATCTTCCGGTCAATTCGCGCGGCTTCCTTCGCCACAGGCGCGATCTCTCGCCCAAGGTGCGCGACCTGCTGGCGCGGCTAGGCGTCCGCGATCTGGTTCTGCCCGATTCCTCGGGCGGCGCACGCATTACGGCCAAAGACAATGCGCCGCGTGAAGCACCACCGCTCGAATTGTCGCAGGAGGTCGAAGCGGAGACCGCGCCTGCAACCGGCGCGCAGGAGGAAATCGGTGCGCTGCTGCGCCGGATTGCGGCTTTCCGTGAGACACGCGGCGCGCGTCCGGTCGCCCCGCGCCTGCCGCTCGATGACGAGGAGCCGCAGGCGCCTGTCACCAGCATCGAATTCCGCGCCGATGCGGCAGGCGAAGTCATCTGGGCGGAGGAGCCGCTGGCGGCTCTGCTCGTCGGCCTGCGCCTCACCGGAGCTCGCGATACCGCCATCGTGCATACGCAGTTGCAAACGCGTAAGGCCTTCGCCGACCGCCAGCCTGTCTGGACAGCTCCCGTCACGCTCGCGCTGATGACCGACCTTGGCGGCGAATGGCGCATCGATGCCGCGCCGCTATTCGATCCGCAGACCCGCGCCTTTGCCGGCTATCGCGGATGCCTGCGCCGCCCGATCCTAGCCGAAGCCGAACAGACCGACAGCCATGGCGACCGGATGCGGCAAGTGCTGCACGAATTGCGCACACCGGTAAACGCGATCCAGGGCTTTGCCGAGATCATCCAGCAACAACTGTTCGGCCCCGCCCCGCACGAATACCGCGCCCACGCCGCCGCGATCGCGGTCGATGCAGCCAAATTGCTCGCCGGGTTTGACGAGGTTGACCGGCTGGTAAAGCTGGAAAGCGGCGCACTGACCTTGAGCGAAGGTCAATCCGATATGCGGCAATGCGTCGCCGAGACGGTGGAGCGCCTGCAAGGGGTCTTGCGCCCGCGCAATGCCGGGTTCTCGCTTAATGTCAGCGGTGACGCGTTCGCCGTCGGGATCGAACGCGGCGAGGTTATGGCGATGTGCTGGCGTTTGCTGGCAAGCGCGGCGGCGGCGCTGTCTCCGGGCGAGGATGCCGCTCTGGTGCTCACCAGCAAGGACGGGACGATAACGCTGGAAATGGATGCGCCGCAGTCCATGCGCGAAGGCGCCGCCGCCGAAACACCCGACACAGGCCGTCCGCGCGCGGTCAGCGCGGGCGCATTCGGCCCGGCCTTCGCCTTCAAGCTGGCGCAGGCGGAGGCAGAAAATGCGGGAGGCACACTAATTTGTAAATTAAATCGGATAACACTCGCCCTGCCCGCCTTGACCGCCAGCGATGGCGACTCTAGCGCGGGCTCGGGACGTGCGAGCGGGTAACAGCCCGCCAATAATGATGGAGTGCCGCAAAGGCGATGCGCAGGCTGATTGACAAGCCCTCGGCGGACCACCGTGCCCGGTTCAGAGATCGCATCCCGCGGTTCCTGCTGACCGTCGATACCGAAGAGGAATTCGACTGGGACAAGCCTCTCGCGCGCGACAGCCAGAGTACCCAGCACGTCAGCCGATTGCAGAAATTTCAGGAGTTCTGCGAGCGAAGCCGGGTGGTGCCGATCTATCTGGTCGACTGGCCCATCGCCAATTCGCCGCTGGCAGCGGACATCCTGCGCACGCCGCTGGCCGAAGGTCGCGCGGAGATCGGGGTGCAGCTACACCCATGGGTCAACCCTCCGCACGAGGAGGAGGTGACACAGGCCAATTCCTTCGCGGGCAATCTGCCGCGCGATTTGGAAGCCGCAAAACTGCGCCAGTTGCGCGACCGGATCGAACAGAATTTCGGCACGGTGCCGCTGATCTATCGTGCGGGCCGCTATGGCTTGGGGCCAAACACCGCCGAATTGCTGGCCGAGAACGGCATCGCCATTGATAGCTCGGTGCGCCCCAAATTCGACTACTCGGCCACAGGCGGGCCCGATTATCGCGGATTTCCGATCCATCCCTATTGGCTCGACGACGCCAAGACGCTGCTCGAACTGCCGCTCACCACATCCTTCTGGGGTCTGCTGCGGCGGCAGGGCGAGACGATTTACCCCCGGCTTTGGCGCGCGCCCGCCATGCGCGGCTTGCTCTCGCGCGCCGGTTTGCTGGAACGGGTTCCGCTCACCCCCGAAGGCACCAGCGCGGATGAGGCCATTCGCGGGATCGACATTGCGCTGGACGATGGCGCGCCGCTGCTCGTCTTTTCGTTCCACAGCCCGTCGCTCTCGCCCGGCAACACCCCCTATGTCCGCAACGAGGAGGATCTTGACGACCTCTACGACTGGTGGCGGCGGATCTTCGCCTATTGCGAGCAGCGCGGCGTCAAACCTTCCAGCGTCGCCGATGTGATGATGACGGTAATCCGCTGACTTTTCCCCGGCGTGCCGGTGGCGGCTGGATTTTGCGTCCAACCGCGCTAAACTGTGGCAAGAGAGAGGGTTAAGCGGACATCCCATGCACAGGGTAACTTCCTTCGAAGTGGCGGAGCGGGCTGGCGTGAACCAGTCCACCGTATCGCGGGCGCTTTCGGGCGATCCTTCGATTACCGAGCAAACGCGGGCGCGCGTGCGCGAAGCCGCCGATGCGCTGGGATACCGCGTCGATGCCCGCGCCGCGCGGCTGCGCAGCGGCAAGACGCGCACCATCGCCATCATCGTCATCACCCGCCCCGGCAAGGGCGCGACCGAGATCAACCCGTTCCACTACAATCTGCTAGGCAGCACCTGCGCGGCAGCATCCGAGCTGGGGTATCAGGCGCTGGTCAGCTTCCAGTCGGAAGAATGCCATTTCGACAGCGACTATATCGAAACGCGGCAGGCCGATGGCATCGTGTTGCTGGGCACCAGCACCAATGATGCGGCGTGGGAATATCACCGCCCGATCCTCGGCCGGCCCGAAGTCGCGTGCTGGGGATCACCCTATACCGATCATGACCGGGTGGATTCGGACAATCATGCGGGCGCGAAGCTCGCGGTAGAGCGGCTGCTGGCAGGCGGACACCGGCGGATCGCCTTTATCGGTGACACCTCGGAAACGCAGAACCAGTTCCGCGAACGGTATGACGGATATTGCGCGGTGATGGCGGAACACGGCTTGGAAAGCGCCGCGCCGGTGTGGGCCGAGGCTCCCTTGCGCGCCGAGCAGGGGCGGCTGTCGGTCGCCAAGTTGCTCGATAGCGGAATGGCCTTTGACGGCATCTTTTGTTCGTGCGACGCGATGGCTTTCGGCGTGCTGGAGGCGCTGACGGCGCGCGGAATACAGGTGCCGGACGAGGTGGGCGTGATCGGCTTCGACGGGCTCGGCTCGGGCGCGCACAGCAATCCGCCGCTGACCACGGTGGAGCCCGATTTCCGCGAGGCGGGATTGCTGCTGGCGAAGGCCGCGCTCGGGCTGGCAGAAGGCGAAGGCACCGCGCGGCAGATGCGCGCTCCGGTCAAGCTGGTCGAGCGCGAGAGTGTGCGGGCAGTGAAATAGGAGATTGATCCAAAATGGATTGGTGTCCTTGCTTTGTTCCGGCGTTGGTCTAGCATCGAGCCAGAAGGTAAGGAGATCTCAATGGCCGACGCGCAAGTTACCTGCATCAACAAGCAACCTCGCCAAAATCAGTACGAGGGGATAACCCACCTCGGCGGTGCTGGTTGGAAATGGACACGACAGCAAGTAATTGAGTCAATCGAAGCTGGGAACAATTCGTTTTACACGCTCGTCGATGGCAATCGAGGTGACATCGGAGTAGTCGATGGGCCGAATGGTAAGTATCTTCGAACTTATGCTGATGGGAAGTGGAACGACAATCTGCTCTCGCTCCCAGAATGCACTTGATTAGGGCTGCTGTCGGCTCCGAGCTCATAGTGGTTGGAGAGCATTGACTCGAAACAAGCCCCGGACGGTTTCGGCGCATGGCGCTGCGCTATCGCTTGCGAGTTTTTGGCCGAAACCGTCCCCCGGACTGCTTCGAGTCACAAAAACTGGTCGGGGAGACAAGATTCGAACTTGCGACCCCCTGTACCCAAAACAGGTGCGCTACCAGGCTGCGCCACTCCCCGACCGATTTTCCCGCATGAAGGATGGTGGGCCCGGCAGGACTCGAACCCGCGACCTAGCCGTTATGAGCGGCCAGCTCTAACCAACTGAGCTACAGGCCCCCGAGCCATCAGGTGGCGGGATGCACCCACCCTTCAATGCGAGCTGTGCCCCTAAAGCCAAGCCGCCCGCGCTGCAAGCCATTCAGTGCGCGATTGTGCTGCTACTCGCCCGCGACAATCCCCGGCCCGGCAATATCGCCCGGCTCGTTCGCCAGCACCTGCACCACCGCCGTCCACACCGCGACATTCTGCGCCAGCTCCATCGGATCGACCTTGTCGAGCGTGTCGTTGGGCGTGTGATGCAGATCGAAATAGCGGGTGCCGTCCTGCTGCAGATCGATAATCGGCCCACCCTGATCGCGCATGATGTTGAGATCAGCGCCGCCGGTTGCCACCAGCTGCGGCGCGGGCACCACACCGTAAGGCGTCACCGCCTCGCTCAGCCGTTGGAACAGCAGCGGATTGGATTGCGAGAAATTGGTCTCCAGCCGCCAGATCAGGCCAGCGCCGAAATCGCTTTCCAGCCCCACGCCCATTTCCTCGTCCGCATGGGCGGCAGAGTAAGCGGCGCTGCCCCACAGGCCGGTTTCCTCCGCGCCTGCAAACAGCACGCGGATGGTGCGCAGCGGCTGGCCTTGCTCGGCAACGCGCAAAGCAGCCGTAGCGGCGATGGCGCAGCCCGAAGCATCGTCAATCGCGCCCGTCGAATTGTCCCAGCTATCCAGATGGCAGGCGAGCAGCACCGGCGGCAGCGAAGGATCGCGCCCGATAATCTCGGCGGTCACATTGCCGCTCATCGTCTCGCCCAGATGGCGCGGGGTGAGCAGCAGATCCATTGTCACCGGGCCGTCCGTCCGCTCGAATATCCGCTCCAGCTGGTCGGCATCGGGATTGCTCAGCGCGGCGGCGGGGATGGGAGCAACGCCCGCAGGCCAGCTCGTCGCGCCGGTATGCGCCACGCGGTCATTGTCTGAACCGACCGAGCGGATGATGATCGCCGCAGCGCCTTTCTGCGCGGCAATCCCCGGCCCCTGTCGGCGCGGCTGGCCGAAATATCCGTAGTGCGAACCGTCCTGAGTCGCCCGCATGGCGTGGCCGAGATAGACGATCTTGCCCGCCAGACTGCCATCGGGCACCGCGCGCAGAGCATCGATATTCTCGAAATAGACGACCTCGCCGGTCAGCCCTTCTGGCGGAGTCGCGCCGGAGAAGCCCAAGGCGGTCAACACCACATTCTGCGGGAACGGGCCGGTGATATGCCCGCGCTCTTCCCCGCGCACCCATGTCTGGATCGGGAACGGCTCGTTGACGACATTCTGGAAGCCATGCGCGCGCAGCCAGTCCATCGCCCATGCGCGCGCCGCCGCCTCTTCGGGCGTACCCGCCAGACGCGGGCCGATTTCGGTGGTGAGACCTTCAAGGAAATCCCACGCAATTTCGTCATGCGCGCCGGGTTCCAGCCCGTAACGGCTGTCATAACGTTGGGCCTGGGCAGTGGCGGGAATGGCGAGCGAAAGCGCGGCGAGGGCGAGAGTCAGTGTCTTCATCGGGGAAGAGGCTAGGCCAGAGCAGGCGACCTGCCAAGCCCTTACCAGAAACGGCTGCCGGGAATGCCTTTGAACGGGCCGGCCACCTTGCTGGTGATCCAGCCCCCATAGAATTCGCCCGGCTGCGGGGTGACGGTTTCGCCATCCACCATGCAGCGGTCAAACGGTGCGGCGTAGAAGGCGAGATAGTCTTTCAGGATGCGGAATCCCGCCGTCGGACTGGCATAACTCCAGCCGACCCGCCCAAGCACGTCGTCACCCGCAACCACGTCCCAATACTTTGCCGCACCCTTCCATTCGCACATGGAAGACCCAGCCGCACGGCGGAGTACGCCCTTGGCAATATCTTGCGGCGGAATGTAGTAATTGGGCGGGTGGCTGGTCTCAAGCACGCGCACTGCATTCCGCGTGTCGGCGATTGTCATGCCGTTGTGCTCGATCACGATGTGCGCTGGCGTTGGCTCTGCAATTGCCGGGCGCGGATAATCCCACACGCTTTCCTGTCCCGGCTGGACGGGTTCGGGCTGCGGGTGCCCGATCATTGACGCACCAGCTTTTGCAAGCGTGGGCGGATGCGGAGGAAGAGCCGGTAAAGCATTTCGAAGAGACTACTCAGCACTGGCAGCCGCGCCAGATGGCCGAAGGGCTTGAGCAACGGGATCGCCCGCCACATCGCCGCAAAGCCCGCCGCACCGGATAGGATTTGGCCGTTCTCCCGCACATGAAAACGGGCGAGCAGTTCCTCCTGCGACACTGGGCAGCTTTCGGGCTGGCCCGCGCTCACATCGACAAAAGTGATCGCTCCGCGCCGGTCGAGCCGCCGCATCAGCGCGAATTCGCGGCGACAGAGCGGGCACGCGCCGTCATACCAGACGGTAACGTCACCCATCGCCCAGCACCCTTTCGGCCAGCGTGTCGCCCGACAGGAAGGCATTCTCGATCCGCGGGCCGAGCAACCAGTCGCCGCAAGCGCCCAGCCTTTGCTCTGCGTCCCAGTAAGCACCCAGCCCTGCGCCGCCGCTCATGGCGTAGCGCCAGCGATGCGCGGCGGTGTGGCGCGCGGGCGGCAGGCTCGCGCCCACGGCGTTGGCGAAGGCTTCGAGCAGGAGGCGGGTCACGTGCGCTGCGTCCTCCTCCAGATTCGCGCGGCTCCATTCGGGTGATCCCTGGATGACCCAGCACTCTGCCCCCGAACGCCCCGGCTTGGCCGAATTGCGCGCTGCCCAGCCGATGGCTCCGGCATGGCGCAGTGTGTCGGGCGCGTCGAGCTGTGCGTCAAAGGCCACCATCAGCGTCCAGCACGGATCAGAGACGGAATTGGTGGCCAGCTGCGCCAGTGGCGGGCAATGCGGCAGGGCGAGCGCGCCCACTTGTTCTGCCGGAACCGCGATCAGCACGGTGTCGAACAACATATCGGGCGCGCCCTCGCCCCGCAGTTGCCAGCTCTCTCTCACGCGGGAAATCGCTTCGATCCGCACACCGAACACGACGTTTTGTGCACGAGACATTTCCCGGATCGGCGCGTTCATGCCCGGCGTGCCGACCCACGCGCCCTCGCCCGCCGCCGGCCATCGGGCGACCACGCCCGCTGCTTCCCATTCCCGCACCTGCGCAGCGAAGCGATCATCGCGGACGGTAAAATACTGCGCCCCATGGTCAAAATGCAGCGTCTCGCCCGCCACCTCGGCGCGGCGTGTCGCCATCCGACCGCCCGGACCGCGTCCCTTGTCGAAAACCGTGACCGCCCGTCCCTGCGCCGCCAGCCGCGTGGCGCAGGCAAGGCCCGCCATTCCGGCACCGATAATTGCAATTGTCATCCTGCCTCAATCGCGCAGAGCGCAGAGTGTTCCAACGCCGCCAAGCCGCTTGCCCCCCGCCGCGCAAAACCCTATCTGCGCCCGCAACACATTCCCACTGATAGACCGATACGAAGGACCCGCCCGATGGCCGCTCAATACGCCTATGTCATGAAGAACATGACGAAGACCTTCCCCGGCGCGCAAAAGCCGGTGCTGCATGACATCAATCTGCAATTCTATCGCGGCGCGAAAATCGGCATTGTCGGCCCCAACGGCGCGGGTAAATCGACGCTGATCAAGATCATGGCGGGGATCGACACCGATTTCACCGGCGAGGCGTGGCCGGGCGAGAACATCACCGTCGGCTATCTGGAGCAGGAGCCCGAGCTGGACGAGAGCAAGACCGTGCTCGAAAACGTGAAAGACGGCGCGCGTGCAGTCGCCGACATGGTGGACCGCTTCAACGCGATCAGCGCCGAAATGTGCGAGCCCGATGCCGATTTCGATGCGCTAGGCGCGGAAATGTCCGAGCTGCAGGACAAGATCGACGCAGTGGACGGGTGGACGCTCGACAACCAGCTCGAAGTGGCGATGGAGGCCCTGCGCTGCCCGCCTTCGGATAGCGGCGTGGAGAGCCTGTCGGGCGGGGAAAAGCGCCGCGTCGCGCTCACCCGCCTGCTGATCCAGAAGCCCGATATCCTGCTGCTCGACGAACCGACCAACCACCTCGATGCCGAAAGCGTCAAGTGGCTCGAAAACCACCTGAAGGAATATGCCGGCGCGGTGCTGATGATCACCCACGACCGCTACTTCCTCGACAATGTGGTGGGCTGGATCCTGGAGCTCGATCGCGGCTCCTACTATCCGTATGAAGGCAATTACTCGACCTATCTGGAAAAGAAGGCCAAGCGTCTGGATCAGGAAAACCGCGAGGAATCGGGCAAGCAAAAGGCCCTCCAGCGCGAGCTCGAATGGATGCGGCAAACCCCCGCCGCCCGCCAGACCAAATCGAAAGCGCGTATCCGCAAGTTCGACCAGCTGCAGGAGGAAATGGGCAACCGCAAGCCGGGCAAGGCGCAGATCGTCATCCAGGTGCCCGAACGCCTCGGCGGCAAGGTGATCGAAGCCAAGGGCATTTCCAAGGCCTATGGCGACAAGCTGCTGTTCGAAGACCTGTCCTTCATGCTGCCCCCGGGCGGCATTGTCGGCGTGATCGGCCCCAACGGCGCGGGCAAATCGACGCTGTTCAAGATCATTACCGGCAAGGAACAGCCCGATAGCGGCACCGTGGAAATCGGCGAAACCGTGCGCCTCGGCTATGTCGACCAGAGCCGCGACCACCTCGACCCGAAGAAGAACGTGTGGGAGGAAATCTCCGACGGTTTGGACTACATGAAGGTCAACGGCCACGACACCAGCACCCGCGCTTACGTGGGCGCGTTCAACTTCAAGGGCACGGACCAGCAGAAGAATGTCGGCAAATTGTCGGGCGGCGAACGCAACCGCGTGCATATGGCCAAGATGCTGAAGCAGGGCGGCAACGTGTTGCTGCTGGACGAACCGACGAACGATCTGGACGTGGAAACTTTGTCGGCGCTGGAGGATGCGATCGAAAACTTCGCGGGCTGCGCCGTGGTGATTTCCCACGACCGCTTCTTCCTCGACCGTCTGGCGACGCATATTCTGGCGTTTGAAGGCGACAGCCATGTGGAATGGTTCGAGGGGAACTTCGAGGCCTATGAGGAAGACAAGCGGCGGCGCCTTGGTGATGCGGCGGATCGGCCTAGCCGGGTGCAGTATAAGAAGTTGAGTCGGTAGGGGGTCTAGCCAACTTGGCGAAGCCTAAAGGCCTCACATATAGTCGGTTCAAGGGCTTCCCTTGCCCACTTTGTCAGCTCGTATTCGACATGGGATATCTCAACGTCGGGGGCGTAGCGTGCCATTCTAATCGGCTTGGTCATTCCCACATCAGCCATCGCAACCAACAAATTGTGAATCGGACTTCCTTGGGTTGATCGAAAGCGATAAATTTCACTTTCCTCGCGCAGGTATTGATCTGCCGTGATGAAGACAGACAAATCGGCATCGCTAAGATTAGCCATCATCTGGGCGACTTCCTTACACGCCGCCACGAAGCTCTCTTTTGACTGTACTCTTGCCCTGTTCATAGCATCTTTTTCAGCGGCGATGCGCTCATCCTTGTTTCGCTTTATGTCGGCCATTATTGGCTTCCGCGCCCGGAAGGCTGCATAAAGCGTTGCTGCTGTTGCAAAGAGTCCGCTTAAAAGAAAATCGAACCTTCCTACTGCGATAAAGATCATCCCGGCAAAGGCTACGAACGTGCCGAGAAAGACCACAGAGAGAATGTCACGCAAGGATCTGGCCATCCACGCTTTATGGAGGATGAGCATTACTTCTGCGTAAATGGCGTTAGCGATCAGGATTTCGCCAATTGCCGAAGTCTTGCGCTCAGCCCCGTCCTTGGGCGATCCGCGCGCTGGAAACTAGGGTACCCCACGTCGCCTCATGGATGCCACGGGGATAAACAATAACCTCTTCGTCATTCCCGCGCAGGCGGGAATCCAGTTTGGCCTCGGCGCTTTGTTGCTCTGGATCCCCGCCTGCGCGGGGATGACGAGCGGGTTAGTCTAGCGGCTCAAATCCAAAGCCCCCGGCCAGATCGCGCCATCGGGGATTGCCTTCCTCGATCAGCCGCAGCTTCCATTCGCGGTTCCACTTCTTCAGCCGCTTTTCGCGCTGAATAGCGTTCTCCATCGTCGCGTGTTGCTCGAACCAGACGAGGCGGTGGATGCCGTACTGGCGCGAGAACCCCTCAACCTGTCCTTCGCGGTGCTGGTGGATGCGAGCAACCAGATCAGACGTCACGCCGATATACAGCGTGCCATTTCGCTTCGACGCGATGATGTAGACGCAGGGCTGAAATTCGCGAAGCATACCAAAACGCTACTGGATTCCCGCCTTCGCGGGAATGACGAAACGCAGCTAAGGCGACCTAAAGCGTAATCCAACACACCCCCCCTCCAATGGCAAACAATGCGCGCTGTCCTACACGCCCCAACCCCGCGCACAGACGGGTCATGTCTTCCGGTCAAGCCACACCGCACACCATCCAGCCAGCGCGCGAAGCACGGCCTGTGTTTTTTGCTCCAGGACTGTGTAACAGGTGTAACAGGTTCCCCGAAATCAGGGGCTTACGGCGTCACCCAGCGCCCCCTGACAGTCTCATCAGGCCCGCTTGCCATGTCGATCACCGCGCGGCGGTGGCCGTCATTGCTAAGGAACAGCCAGTCGACGCTCGCCAGCTCGACCAGCAACACCGCGAAGTTGCCGCGCGCGGGGGCAACCTGCTCTTCGGTGGGTTGTTGGCCCTCGATCCAGTCGGGCAGCCCGCTAGTGGGGGTGGCAGACGGCACGCCCGGCCCCTCGCCCATATAGCAGCGGCGGGCGAACTCGGTGCTCGCCGCCCACGCAGCATCGGCCACAGGGCCGCTCGTCTCGATCCGCCCGGTGCCCTTGCAGCGCAGCTGGATGCGTGCGGCCTGATCGTAAAACAGCACGCCCACCGGCGCGCCCCCGCTTTCTCCACCGCCGATCAGCGCGGCCTTGGGCGAGCGGGCATCGGTGTGGAAGCGCAGCGTGCGGCTGGCCGCATCATAGGCGCGCAGCACCATCACCCGCGCATCGGCATCACTGGTGGCAATCACCGCCTGATGGCAGGGCGAATGGCGGCTGCGCGCGCCTTCGACAAGGCGGCGTTCGATATCGGCGTGAATGTCGGCAAAGCTCTCCATAGCGGCGCTCTCCATGCCGCCCGGGCGCTGGCGGGGCAAGCGCGATCTGGTTCAGGCAGAGGGCAGCCAACCTTAACGAATGACTACGCAAGCGGTTCAGAGACCGGTCAGGCAGCGCCCGATAGGAACCGTGTGTTGTTAACCGTATCAGCGCCGCAGCACTCGGGCGGAATTGGTCACTTTGGGGAGAAGTTGCGATGCAACTCGAACACCTGTTGAAATCGAGCGCGATGGCCGCGCTCGCCGCCGTGATGCTGGCTCCCGCCACACCGGCTGCCGCTGCCGAGACCAGCTCTGCGGCAAATGCCAGCGAAAGCGTAATGCACGACCGGCAGGATCGCCGGGGTGCCCGGCAGGAACGCCGCGGTGGCAACCGCGAAGCGCGGCAGGAACGCCGTGGCGGCAACCGTGAGGCACGGCAACAGCGCCGCTCCGATGCCACCGGCGGCGAGCAGAGGCGTGCCCCGCGCGAAACCCCCACGGTGGAACGCCGCGCGGTCGAACGCACGGTGGAGCGGCGGCAGGAACGTCGCGCCGATAACCGTCAGGAACGTCGTGCCGAAACCCGGCAGGAGCGCCGGGCTGACAACCGTCAGGAGCGCCGTGCGGATAACCGGCAGGAACGTCGCGCCGATACCCGGCAGGAACGTCGCGCCGATACCCGGCAGGAACGTCGCGCCGATACCCGGCAGGAACGCCGGACCGATCGCCGTGTAGAACGGCGCGATGATCGCCGTGACAATCGCTGGGAACGGCGGGACGACCGCGCGGACCGGCGCGATGATCGCCGCGATGATCGCCGGGCAGACCGCCGCCAAGATCGCGCCGAGGAACGCGCCGTGGGCCGGGTCATCGGCCGCGAAGATCGCCGTTATGACCGCCGCGTCGATCGCCGCGAAACCTATCGTGACGGTTACCGCGAAGGCCGCCGCGATGCGCGCCAAGATTACCGCCGGTGGGATCGCAATGATTGGCGGCGCAACAACCGCTATGACTGGAATTCGTACCGCTATCGCAACCAGAACACCTATCGCATCGGCCGCTATTATGCGCCCTACCGCGATTACCGCTATCGCCGCCTGAGCATCGGCTTCTTCCTCGATACCGTGTTCTTTGGTGACCGCTACTGGATCAACGATCCGTGGCAGTATCGCCTGCCCGCAGTCTACGGCCCCTATCGCTGGGTACGCTATTACGACGATGTGCTGCTGGTCGATATCTACACCGGCGAAGTGGTCGACGTGGTCTACGACTTCTTCTGGTAAGCCGCTCTCCCGACATTGTCGGCGCGAGTGGCCGGCAATGGCCCTCCGGCTCTCAGCGCAGAGCCGGAGGGTTTCGCGCATCTATTGGGGCTTGCCTCCCGCCCGAGAGTTTGGAAGATGCCGCTCCGATGACCAGCGAAGCAAAAAGCAAATATCCGGCGAATTACGGCCAGTCGCGGCTGAAGCGGGTGGGCGATGCCGTGCGCCAGCGGCTCGAAGCCAATCCGGAAGCCTACAAGGTGCCCGTCGATGGGGTGGAACTGTTCGCAGTCGGCGATTTCATGTCGCCCGCCGAATGCGCCAAGATGTGCGAGTTGATCGATGCGACCGCGCGGCCCAGCCAGGTCTTCGATCTCGATTATTCGGACGGTTATCGCACAAGCTATTCGGGCGATGTCGATCCGTATGATCCCTTCGTGAAGAAGATCAACCGGCGGATCGACGATCTGATGGATATCGATTCCGCATTTGGCGAGAACATCCAGGGCCAGCGGTATCTGCCGGGGCAGGAGTTCAAACCGCATCACGACTGGTTCCATCCCAACACCAGCTATTGGGACAGCGAAATCGGCCGCGGCGGGCAGCGCAGCTACACGACGATGGTGTTCCTGAACGAGGTCGAGGCAGGTGGGACGACCGATTTTGTCGATCTCGGCATTTCGCTCGCGCCCAAGCCCGGCGTTCTGCTGGCGTGGAACAACACCGATGCGAACGGGCTGGTGAACCACAAGACGCTACACGCGGGCCGCCCGGTGATTGCCGGGGCGAAATACATCATCACCAAGTGGTACCGCGCGGAGTCGTGGGTTTAGGCCTTAGCGCGCCAAAGCCTCGGCGATCAGCTTGCGGCTGTTCTCCACGCCATACAGCGCGATGAAGCTGCCCATGCGCGGGCCCTGGGCGGAGCCGAGCAGGGTTTCGTATTGCGCCTTGAACCAGTCGCGCAGCGATTCGAAACCAAAGGCTTCGACCTTGCCGATTTCGTAGACGATGGTCTGCAAATCCTCTGCCGACATATCCGCGGGCACCTCGGCGAGCCGCGCATCGAGCGCGCGCAAGGCCGCCGCCTCGTTCGCCGCCGGAGCCCGCTTGACGAGCGTCGGGGCGACGAAATCGTGGTTATAGGCGAGCGCCTTGCCCACCAACACATCGAGATCGGGATGCGATTCGGGGCGCGCATCCTCGACGTAATTGCCGAGGTAGGACCAGACCTGATCGCGGTCAGCCTCTGCCCCAAGCACGCCCACGAGATTGAGCAGCAGGCCGTAAGTGACCGGCAGCGTATCGCCCGCCCCCACAGGCGGCTGCGCGCCGCTTTCGTCCTTCACCCGGAGCAGGTTCCACGCCGGATTTCCCAATTGCTTGTCAACGGGTTGCTCGGGAATGCTCGCACGGAATTGCCAGTACTCGTCCACCGCGCGCGGGATCACGCCGACGTGCAGCTGCTTGGCGCTTTTGGGGTTGGCGTAGATGTAATGGCCAAGGCTTTCCTCGCTGCCATAGGTCAGCCATTCCTCAATCGTCAGGCCGTTGCCCTTGGACTTGGAAATCTTCTCGCCATTGGCATCGAGGAACAGCTCGTAAATCAGGCCCTCGGGCTTGTTCCCGCCGAGCACGCGGGCGATCTTGCCCGATTGCACGCCGGTGTCGGTCAGATCCTTGCCATACATCTCGTAGTCGACACCCAGTGCGACCCAGCGCATGGCGAAATCGACTTTCCATTGCAGCTTGGACATCCCGCCCAGCGCGCTTTGCTCGATCACCGCGCCGTCTTCGTCCGTAAACCGCACTATTCCCGCATCGGCATCGACGACTTCTACGGGAACCTGCAACACATGGCCGGTGGTCGGGCTGATCGGCATGATCGGCGCGTAAGTCGCCGCGCGCTCTGCCCGAAGAGTCGGGAGCATGATGTCGAGGATCGCTTGATTGTTCCGCAACACACCCCGCAGCGCATCGTCGAACGCACCCGAATTGTACTGGCTGGAACTGGCGACGAACTCGTAATCGAAGCCGAAGCGGTCGAGGAAGTCGCGCAGCATCGCATTGTTGTGCGCGGCGAAACTTTCGAACTTCTCGAACGGATCGGGAATGCGGCTCAGCGGCTTGTGGAGGTTTTCCGCCAGCATGGCCTTGTTGGGCACATTGTCGGGCACTTTGCGCAGGCCGTCCATATCGTCGGAGAAGGCGACCAGCCGCGTGGGTGCGGGGTTGCCGTGTTTGTCCGCCGCGACGATTTCGTACGCCTTGCGAACGAGCGTGGTGCGCAGCACTTCCTGGAAGGTGCCGATATGCGGCAGGCCTGACGGGCCGTAACCGGTCTCGAACAGCACCGGCGCGCCGTCTGGCTTCCCGCCGGGATAGCGTTTGGCGAGCCGCTGTGCCTCCTGAAAGGGCCAGGCTTTGGACGTGCGGGCGGCGTTGATCAGGTCTGCGTCAAACATAGGGCCAAGCCCTTCGCGCAAAGCCGCGTCTGCTGCAAGAGCGAAGGCGCGGGGCTAACTCCAGTCGAAGGTGATGCTGCCCTTCACCACGGGTCGCTGGCGGGCGGCCTCGCGCTCGGCCGCGATGCGGCGCGCTTCGGCCTCGGCGCGGAGTTTCGCGGCGAGATTGGTGGTGACGAGCCCGCTACCGGCTGCCGGAGTGGCGGGCATAGAGGGAGCAGGACTGGCACTGCGCGGGCGGATCGAGACGAGGCTGGCGGGGTCAAAGGTCGGCTGCGGCAATTCGAGGATCGGTTCGGGCGCGGGTTCGGCGGGTTCAGCGGGCGCGGGTGCCGGTTCGGAATGCGGCAGCACTTGCGCAGCCGGCTCGGCCGGCGGGGAAGCGCGGCGGCGCAGAAGCAGCCAGCCGAATGCCGCCGCCAGCAATGCGCCAAGCAGCATGAGCCATGGCCAGCCGAACCTGTCGCTGGTTGCTCCGGCATCGGGCACAGCAGCGGTCGGGACTTCGGGCGCGGATATTGCCTCTCCCGCTTCCACCGGCACCGCCTCGCGCTCCGGCACAACCCTGCTGACTACCGCTGAAACTGCGGCCTCTTCCGCCTCCGCCACAGGATCGGGCGAAGCAGTGAGCGTTGGCGCAGCCGTCGGGCGCGACGACGGTTGCGAGCGGGGCGGCGAAGCAGCCTCGACCGGCGCGGCGGCGCGCGTCGGGGTCTGGGATGGCGCAGTTCTTGGCGTAGCCGTCGGCGCAGGCGTCGGCGTCGCCGCGCGCACCGGCTGCGAACCCAGCGTCGGCCCTTCAGCAGCAGGCTGCGTGCCCTCCCCCGGTGGCAAGCGGAAATCGCTTGGCGCGATCGGCGGCGGCGGCGATGTCTCCTGCGCCCACGCGGGCGCGCAGGGCAGCAGCGCCGCAGCAAGTGCAGTCAGGACAAGGGGCATACGCATGACGATGACAGTTATAGTCGCAGCCTGTTGCACTTTGCATGAACGACTGTTCAGAATGTGCCGCGCCGCGCCGAAACGTCCCGATGGTGCGGCGAAGGCGCAGCGGGAATGCAAATCGGGCATGGGCGCAAAGCCGATGTTTACTTTCCGTTCTCTTGCGCAATATTGGTCGGCGATGCCTGCCCAACCGCTACCCCTCCCCGCGCTCCACGCCAGCCATGCCGGAAGCTGGGTGCGTACCGCCAACGGGGTGACGCAGGGTCTATCCTCAGGGCAGGCGGTGATGGCGGCGGCGGATACACCGCACCTGCTCCTCAACGCGCCTTTGGTGGCGACACGATTGGGCTATCCCGACCTCTCGGGGCTCGATCTGTTGGAGCTGTTCGCCTTCGTCCACCCTGCCCGCTTCTGTGTGCCGACGCCGAAGGGGCTGGCGCACGCGTTGGGGCTGGAGGAGCCGGAGGATGGCGCGGATGTGCCTGCTTTCCTGCAAATGGCTGCGGGCGTGTTGCTGGAACATTGCGAAGATACCGGTTGGGCGGAGCGCTCAGGCGCATGGAGCAGCCTCGATTCGCTCGCCCGGCTGCGCTGGCCGTGGGCGCCCGTGCTGAAACCCCACGTCGCCAAGCCCACCATAGCGGAGAAATGGCTGTTCTCGCGCCTGCCCGAATGGGAAGAAGCCGCCGAGCGCCCGCAGCCCGCACAAGTCTCACTCGGCGAGGCCGAAGTGCTGGGCCAATTGGCAGCCCTCACCGGGAAAGGCGCGGAATATCGCGAAGGCCAGCGCGATTATGCCAGCGCCGTGGGAAGCATCTTCGCGCCGCGCGACAAGCATGCACGCCCGCACCTGCTGCTTGCCGAAGCGGGAACGGGGATCGGCAAGACGCTGGGCTATCTCGCGCCGTCCTCGCTCTGGGCGGAGAAGGCGACCGGCACGGTCTGGGTCAGCACCTATACCAAGAACCTGCAACGCCAATTGCGCGCCGAAAGCCGCCGCGCATGGCCCGAACAGCGCAGCGACGGCAGCCAGCCGGTCGTGGTGCGCAAGGGGCGGGAGAATTACCTCTGCCTGCTCAATCTGGAAGACGCGATGCAGGGCGGCTTCGGCGGGCGCGCGGCGGTGCTGGCGCAATTGGTGGCGCGCTGGGCGGCCTATAGCCAGGACGGCGACATGATCGGCGGCGATCTGCCCGGCTGGCTCGGCACGCTCTTCCGCAACCGCGCTATCCGTTCCCTAACCGACCAGCGCGGCGAGTGCATCTATGCCGGCTGCCCGCATTACCGGAAGTGCTTTATCGAACGCGCCGCGCGAGCGTCCGCGCAGGCCGATCTCGTCATCGCCAACCACGCTTTGGTGATGGTCAATGCTGCGCGAGGCCGTGATCATGCGCAGCGCCCCACGCGCATCATTTTTGACGAAGGCCACCACGTTTTCGATGCCGCCGACAGCACCTTCTCCGCCGCGCTGAGCGGGCAGGAGGCCATCGAACTGCGGCGCTGGATCATCGGGCCGGAGAAAGGCAGCAAGGGGCGCAGGCGCGGCCTTTCCGCGCGTCTTGCCGATGTCGCCAGCTATGACGAGGCAGGCGGCGAAGCGATCGAGGCGGCGCGCGATGCTGCGCTCGCGCTGCCCGGCGATGGCTGGCTGGGGCGGATTGCCGAGAACGCGCCCTCTGGCGAGATCGAGGAACTGCTCGCCGCCGTGCGCGCCGCGACCTATGCGCGCGACGAAAGCGGCGCGGCGGATGCGGGATACGCCTTGGAGACCGAGGCGGCAGGGCTGGACGGGCGGCTGATCGAGAAGGCGCAGGCGGCGGCAGAGGCGCTGGGCAAGATCCGTGTGCCCCTCATCAAGCTCGGCCTGCGGCTGGAAGCGATGCTGGAAGACCCGCCCGACTGGCTCGACGGGCAAGGCCGCGCCCGCATTGAAGGCGCGCGTTTCTCGCTAAGCTGGCGGATCGATACGCTGGCGGCGTGGGAAGCCTTGCTCGGGCGGCTGGGCGGCCCGGCCGACTCCGAATTTGTCGACTGGCTGGCGGTGGATCGCAACGATGCGCGCGAGTTTGATATCGGCCTTTACCGCCATTTCCTCGATCCGATGAAACCCTTTGCCAATGCCGTGCTCGACAGTGCGCATGGCGTTATGCTGACCAGCGCCACGCTGACCGACCGGCGCGAGGACGGGCGCGACTGGGCCACTGCCATCGCCCGCTCCGGCGCGCCGCATATCGCCGTGCAGCCAAAGCTGGCCGAAGCGGAAAGCCCGTTCGATTACGCCAGCAATGCCGAAGTGCTGATCGTCACCGATGTGCAGAAGGGCGATCTGGCGGGACTCGCGGGTGCCTATGCGCGGATTATCGAGGCGAGCGGGGGCGGGGTGCTGGGCCTGTTCACCGCGATCCGGCGGCTGCGCAGCGTGCACGGGCGCATTGCAGACCGGCTGGCGCGCGCGGGCTTGCCGCTCTACGCGCAGCACGTCGATCCAATTGATACCGGCACGCTGGTGGACATTTTCCGCGACGACCCGTCCGCCAGCCTGCTCGGCACCGATGCCCTGCGCGACGGGGTGGATGTGCCGGGTGAATCGCTACGCTGCGTGGTGATGGAGCAAGTCCCCTGGCCCAAGCCGAGCATCCTCCACCGCGCCCGACGCGCGGCAAACGGCGGCAGCGCCTATGACGATGCGATTATTCGCGGGCGGTTGGCGCAGGCCTTCGGGCGGCTGATCCGCAGCCGCGATGATCGCGGGCATTTTATCGTCCTCTCCCCCTCTTTCCCCAGCCGCCTGCTTTCCGCCTTCCCCAAAGGCGTGCCGATAACGCGGTTATCGCTGGACGAGGCTTTACAACGCGTCGCCAGCGGTGTTTCAGGAGCAACCGCCCCGACCAAAGAGGATCAGCCCACTTGAAACGCCTCGGCCTGCTGCGCCACGCCAAGTCCGACTGGGACGATATGAGCAAGCGCGATTTCGACCGTGGTCTGAACGACCGTGGCCGTCGCGGCGCCGCGCTGATGGGTGAGCATATCCGCGAGAGCGGAGCGAAGTGGGATCACATCCTCGCGAGCCCTGCCGAGCGGGTGAAGCGCACGCTGGAAGCCGCCGATCTGGGGGTAGAAACCTCCTACCGCGAACGCGCCTATCTGGGCGATTCGCCCACGCTGATGGGCCTGCTGCGCGAAATGCCCGACGAATACGATGCGATCCTGCTCGCCAGCCACAATCCCGGGATGCAGGAACTGGCGCTCGATCTGGTGCCGGTGGAGGGCGAGAACGCGCTCTACAACGAAGTGATGATGAAATACCCGACCGCGTCCTACGCGGTGCTGGAACTCGACATTGAAAGCTGGGCGGAACTGGACGCGGGATGCGGCCAGCTGGTCCACTTCGCCCGTCCGCGCGATCTCGATCCCGAACTGGGACCGGATAGCTAGGAGGTTGCTTGCGCCGCAGGCAAGCAGATCGGCGCTCACAGAGGCACAGAGGCACAGAGAGGTTGCGCCACCTCTCTGTGCCTCTGTGCCTCTGTGAGCGTCAAATTGTTGGCAGTGCCTGCGGCGCAGTAGCTACGTCCCGGCTGTCCCCGTCAGCATATCGAGTTGCCGCTCGACGCTCGACAGGATGCGCTGTGTCCATTCCTCCGGCGCTGCGGGCGGGCCGTAGCCTTGGGCGCGCAGCGCGACATGGCCGTGCACCAACGCGAACAGATCGGCGGCCACGCGGCGGTCTTCCCCCGGTGGCAGCGGCAGGCGGGCGACCAGCGCGACCCAGTTGGCGTAATTGTCGAGCAGATGCGCGCGCGCCTCGCCATCGGGGGTGAAGCCCGCGCTCTCGGGCGCGAACATCAGCCGGTAATGCTGCGGCTGGCTTGTGGCGAGCGCAAGATATTCGGCAGCGGTGGCCAGAACGGCCGCACGCGGAGACGCCTCCCGCTCTCCCGCCGCCCGCGCCGCCTCGCCCAATTGCGCAAAACCCCGGCGAAACAGAGCATCGAGCAGTCCGTCTTTGCCCGCGAAGTGCCGGTAAATCCCGATAGTCGACTGCTGCGCCCGCCGCGCGACATCGCGCACCGTCAGGCCTTCGACCGCCTGTTCCTCCAGCGCATGGGCCGCCGCTTCGACCAGGAGATCCCGCTTGTGCATAACCGGCGCGCTCTTGACCTTGTCCATTGTCATGCGCCAATGATAACGGCGTTATCATCAAGGAGGCAAGCGTGGAACGGATCCAAAGGCTGTTCAGATTGCTCGAATCGGCCAACCCGCAGATTGCGGGCAGAGCCGCGCTCACGCTGTTTACCTATCCCATGGCGCCGGTCATCCGCACGGAGGCCGAACGGCGGCTGGTGCGCAAGGCGCAGGCCAAGCTGGCCGAGGCCGAGCGGGCCGATTTGCGGGTGCGCGGCTTCCGCATCGCCACGTATTTCTTCGCGCACACAGCGGCGCAGCGGCAGGGCACCGCGCTGCTCGTGCATGGCTGGACCAGCACGGCGGCCTTTATGACGGCGACGGTCGACCAGCTGCGCGCGCGCGGTTTTGATGTCGTCGCGTTCGATATGCCCGCGCATGGCAATTCCACCGGCCGCCGCGCGCTGCTGATGGATTGCGTGCTGACCATGCTGGCGGTCGCCAACCGCTACGGCCCGATAGACCGCGTGATCGCGCACAGTTTCGGCGGGCCGGTTTCCACGCTGGCGCTGGTGAGCGAGTTGAGCCCCGCGCTTTCGGAGACAACCCACCTGCTGTTCATCGCGTCCCCCAACAGGCTCGCCGATGTGACCGAGGACTTTGCCCGCGCGCTCGGCCTTTCGCCAGATGTGCAGCAGGTGTTCGAGGAACTGCTGGTGGAGCCGTTTGGCGGCGATCTGGGCGCGATGGATGCCAATGTGCTGCTGGCGGGCCTGCCCAACAGACTGACGATCATCCATTCGACCGACGATCACGAAGTGCGCTTCGATGCGGCGGAGCGGTTCGCGAAATTGGGCGGAAATGTCGCCCTGCAGCAGCTCGAAGGGCTTGGCCACCGGCGCATTCTGCACGCGCAGCCGGGTGTGGAAGCGGTGCTGGCGGCGGTTTAGGCCGTCTCTCCCCTCCCCTTGGGGAGGGGCTGGGGGTGGGGGCTCCACACCAATTTGATCCCGTACCCCCATCCCAACCCTTCCCCAAGGGGAAGGGCTTTTTGGAAGCTTGCATTCTTCCGAGCTTAGGCGCTCAATGCAGCCGACAAACGATCCCTAATTGACCGCAATTGTCGCGCAACGGCATCCATATCAGCATCAGTTTGTGCACTCACCGACGCGGCAATCGCAGAACGAGCCGGAGCCGCGCTCGCCGCTCCCTGCAACGCCTTCTTGGCGCCATTGAGCGTGTAGCCTTCGCGGTTTACCAGCCGGTCAATCCGCTCCACCAGCGCCACATCTTCGGGACGGTAGAGCCGCCGCCCGCCGCTGCGTTTCAGCGGGGCGAGCATCGGGAACTTGCTTTCCCAATAGCGCAGCACGTGCGGCTTGATGTTGAAGGCAGCCGACACCTCGCCAATGGTGCGCATCGCGCCCACAGCCTTACCGTCATGGAAGCGCGGCCCGCTGGAAGAGGCCGCCCCGCTCATCCGGCGCTGGCAATCCGCTCTTTGAGCTTCTGGCTGGCGCGGAAGGTCATAACGCGGCGCGGCGTGATCGGCACTTCAACGCCCGTCTTGGGGTTGCGGCCGATGCGTTCGCGCTTGTCGCGCAGCACAAAGCTGCCGAAGCCGGAGATTTTCACATTCTCGCCATCAGCCATCGCATCGCACATCTTGGCCATGATCGCTTCGACCATCTCGAGGCTTTCCGCACGCGAAAAACCCATCTTGCGATTGATCAGATCTGCAAGGTCAGCGCGTGTCAACGTCCCTACCGAGCGCATTGATTCCATTGCGTTTGAACTCCCTTTAACGCGACCCGAACGCCGGGGGTTATGAACAGGAGTGTTTGTAAACGCAAGCCGTCTGCCCGCATGGATTTGGGAAAAATCCTATACCCGCAGCAGGCTCGCGCCCCAGGTAAAGCCGCCGCCCATCGCTTCGAGCATGACAAGATCGCCCGGCTTGATCCGCCCGTCACGCTTGGCGACATCGAAGGCGAGCGGCACCGATGCGGCAGAGGTATTGGCGTGTTGGTCTACCGTCACCACCAGCTTGTCGCCCGACAGGCCCAGCTTTTTGGCGGTGGCATCAAGGATGCGCTGGTTGGCCTGATGTGGCACCACCCAGTCGATATCGGCGGGCACAAACCCGGCCTCATCCAGCACTTCACCCAGAACTTCGGCAAGGTTTACAACAGCATGGCGGAAGACCTCGCGGCCCTTCATGCGTAGCTTGCCGACCTCGCCCGTGGTCGACGGCCCGCCATCGACATACAGCAGATCGCCATGCTCGCCCTGCGCGTGCAGGCGGGTGGCGAGGATGCCGGGGCCGTCTTCGGCCACATCCTGCGCCTCGATCACGAAGGCCCCTGCCCCGTCCCCGAACAGCACGCAGGTGGTGCGGTCTTCCCAGTCGAGAATGCGGCTGAAGGTTTCCGCGCCGATCACAATCGCGCGTTTGGCCATGCCGGCGCGCAGCATCGCATCCGCCGTGCCAAGCGCGTAGAGAAAGCCCGAACACACTGCAGCCACGTCAAACGCCGGAAATCCCTTGCCGCCCAGCGCGTGCTGGATGCGAGTCGCGGTGGCGGGGAAGGTGTTGTCGGGCGTGGCGGTGGCGAGCACGATCAGGTCGATATCGGCAATCGTCAGTCCGGCATCGTCCAGCGCTGCCTGCGCCGCTGCGGTACCGAGCGAGCCGGTCGTCTCCCCCTCGCCCGCAAGATAGCGTTGGGTGATGCCGGTGCGTTCGCGGATCCATTCGTCGCTCGTGTCCACCCGCTCTGCCAGTGCGGCATTGCTGACGCAGTTGGCAGGCAAGGCGCTGCCGCAGCCCTTCAGAACCGAGCGGATCATTCGGCGGCTTCGCCAGTCGTGGCGGCAGCGGAAGCGGCGCCATTGCCCGTATCGCGCAAGGCATCCTCGCCCAGCTCGGCGAGATCGGCGGCGATGCGTGTGGTGATATCGTCTTCCAGCAGGCGCGCGGTCACGTGCACCGCATTGGCCACGCCCTTGGCATTGGCGCTGCCATGCGATTTCACGATTACGCCGCCAAGGCCAAGGAAAACCCCGCCATTGTGGTTGTTGGGATCGAGATGGTGGCGCAGCAATTCGGTCGCCGGGCGGCTGACCAGAAAGCCCACTTTCGAGCGGAACGAGCTGGTGAAGGCGGTTTTGAGCAAATCGGTGACGAAGCGCGCCGACCCCTCGATCGCTTTGAGCGCGATATTGCCCGAAAACCCGTCGGTCACCACCACATCGACTTCGCCGCGATTGATCTTGTCGGCTTCGATAAAGCCGTCAAACTGCATGGCGAGGCCCGTCGCATCGCGCAGCCGCTGGCTCGCGACACGCAGGTTCTCGGTGCCCTTGATGCTTTCGGTGCCGATATTGAGCAGGCGGACGCGCGGGGCGGGTTTGCCCGTCACAATGCGCGAATAGGCCGCGCCCATAATCGCAAATTGGATGAGGTTGCGCGCATCGCAATCGGTGTTGGCGCCCAGATCGAGCATCACCACGTCATTATCGCCGAGCGTGGGCATCAGGCCGGCAAGCGCAGGGCGGTCAATCCCCGGCATGGTGCGCAGGGAAAGCTTGCTCATCGCCATCAGCGCGCCGGTATTGCCTGCGCTGACCGCAGCCGCCGCCTCGCCTTCCTTCACCGCATTGATGGCAAGGCCCATGCTGGTGGTCTTGGCGCGGCGAATAGCGCGGCTGGGCTTTTCATCGCCCGCCACAACCTCGTCACAATGCAGGATTTCGCTGGCAGCGGCCATGCCGGGATGCTCGTCGAGCACCGGCTTGATCTGCGCCTCGTCACCCACCAGTAGGAAGCGGAAGGAATCATGCTGGCGGCGGGCAAGGGCCGCGCCGCTGACCATGACGCGCACACCTTCATCACCGCCCATCGCATCAATCGCGATACGCGGTAGGCTCATGCGCTCAATCCTTTTCCAGACCGGAAGGGTCTTAGAGACCCTTGGGTTCGATAACCTGACGGCCGTTATAGTGGCCACAGGCATTGCACAGCATGTGCGGGCGCTTCAGCTCGCCGCAGTTCGAACATTCGTGGAAGGCTTCGACCTTCAGCGAATCATGCGACCGGCGGTTGCCCCGGCGATGCGGCGATACTTTTCTTTTAGGGACAGCCATAGCGGCACCTGTTCCAATACATCTGTTCGTTTCGGATGCCGCCCTAGGCGATGCCCAGCCAACGCGCAAGCGCGGCTGATGCGTCCCTTTGGATGCGGCGAAGGCGCGCGCTATACCGAAGTTTTGCAACTATGCAAGCACTGCCCTCACACCTATGACAACCCAATTGGATATTGCCGACGGGGGTTGCAATGGGAAATCTGGATGCGCTTGATCTGCACATTACACTGCTGAGCGCGGGGCTGGCCGCGTTCATCAATATCTGGCTGGCGATCCGCTGCGGCAGAGCGCGGATGAAGGGCAAGGTCGCGCATGGCGATGGCGGCGACGCGATGCTGGGCCGCGCCATGCGCGCGCACGCCAATTTCACCGAATATACCCCGCTGTTCCTGATCCTGATCTTCGCGCTGGAGATCACCGGCCATTCGGGCTGGCTGCTGGGCGTTGCCGCAGGCCTGTTCCTCGCCGGACGGATCTTCCACGGCATCGGCATGGACGCGGAAATCCCCGGCTTTGCGCGAACGGTGGGCGTGCTGTGCACGATCCCGATCCTGCTCGCCCTAGGCGTGGCAGCAGTGTTGGCAGGCGTGCGGGTGATCTAAACCCCTACTGCCTACTGCCTACTGCCTACTGCCTACTGCCTCCCCATCACCGCATCACCCACAAACGGGTTGCTCGCCCGCTCTCGCCCGAAAGTGCTGGTCGGGCCATGGCCCGGCACGAAGGTGATATCATCGCCCAGCGGCCAAAGCTTTTGCGTGATCGCGTCGAGCAGGCTCTGGTGGTCGCTCATCGGGAAGTCGGTGCGGCCAATGCTGCCTTGGAACAGCACATCGCCTACCCAGGCGAAGTTCTGGCCCTTGTGCACGAAGACCACGTGTCCGGGCGTGTGGCCGGGGCAGTGGATGACTTCCAATGTCACCTCGCCAAAGCTCACCGTGTCGCCATCTTCCAGCCATCGCGTCGGCTCAAACACTTCGCAGCGCATGCCGAAACGCGGCCCGTCTTCATCGAGACGGCTGATCCAGAAGCGGTCTGCCTCATGCGGGCCTTCAATCGGCAGGCCCAGCTCCTTCGCCAGCATCCCCGCTTGCCCGCAATGATCAGCGTGACCGTGGGTGAGGAGAATTTTTTCCAGCGTCACCCCCGCCTTGGCGACGCCCGCCTTCAGCTTTTCGAGATCACCGCCCGGATCGACCAAGACACCGCGCATCGTTTTCGTGCACCAGACCAGCGAGCAATTCTGCTGGAACGGCGTGACGGGGAGAATGGCAGCCCTGATCGGACTGGCTATGGGGGATGCGGTTGTCATCGGGCGTAGGTGGCTTGGCGGCGCGCGTCATGCAAGGGGGCATTGCCGCGCCTGCTATGGCGTCGCGATCCGGTTGATCGCGAAAATCTGCACCGGGCCCGTCGTCTCGCACGCATCGTCAAGGCAGGTTGCGGTAAACCACATTTCGCCACTACCGATCATCCCGCCCTCGCTCGGCGCGAAGACGTCGTCCGGATCCTGCGCCATGATCGCTGCACGCAGCGGTGTATCGAACAGCCAGTCGAACCGCGCCGCGATGTCTTCGCGGCTTTCGATATAGGTGGTCTGCACCGGGCCATCGGAGGTTTCGTTCACCCGCAAGGGCAGGCGGATCATGCCGATCACCGCATCTTGCTCGCCCGCTGCCAGCGCCGATTGCAGCGCGCGGACGAAGTCGCTGTATTCACCGTTCGTGGTTGGCGTGCCGTATGCCGGCGGGGGAACTTTCTGCGCAGCGACAGGGACGGGCAGAAGCACGGCAGCAGCGGCGATGATCGGGGCGATAGCTTTCATCCTGCGAGAAATATCACACAAGCGCGCCCTCCCCAACAGGCTTCGGGCATTCTCACGCGCGGCTTGGTGATGACGCGCGCCCGCCTTGCGCCTACAATCGCCTAATGGAGCCGCTCACCTATCGATATGCCACCGAAGCCGACCTGCCCTTCCTCGATCGGCTGGCGGACGAGGACGGTATTGGCGCGGCGCGCGACAATCTGCGCCCCGACCACGCGGAGCAGGCGCTGGAAGGCCTGCGCGCCATCAACACCGACCCGAACCACGCGCTCTACATCGTCGAGCAGCACGGCGAACCCGTCGGCAGTTTCCAACTGAGCTTCCTCCCCGGCGTCTCCCGCCGCGGCGCATGGCGCGGGCAGATCGAAAGCGTGCGCGTGTTGGCAGACTGGCGCGGCGAAGGCATTGGCGAGGCGATGATGCGCTGGGCGGTCGAGCGCTGCAAAGAGCGCGGCTGCGGCATCGTCCAGCTAACGAGCGACCGCCAGCGCGGCGGCGCACACCGGTTTTATGAGCGATTGGGGTTTGTGCCCACGCACACCGGCTTCAAGCTGACGCTTGGCTAAACCCGCCCGCTTTTCCAAACCACGCGGCCGATGATCTGCAAATCCTCTGCCGCAACCTGGATCGGCGGGTAGGAGAGGTTCTGGCTCAGCAGGCTGAAGCGCCCTGCCCCTTGGCTGGCGACGCGCTTGACCAGCAGGCTGTCATCCAGCCGCACCACATGGACGCCGTCGCGGAAGGGCTGGTCGCGGCGGTCAACCAGCACTTCGTCGCCTTCGCGCAGCAGTGGCTCCATCGAATCGCCGACAACGCGGATGGCGGAGAGCCGCGCGCCGTCCAGCCCCTGTTCCTTCAGCCAGCGTTTGGAGAAGCGGAAGGCATCGAAGGGTATCTCCTGCGCCGCCGCCGCGCCGGGGCCGGCGGAGGCATCGATATCGAGCCGCGGCACATCAATCCACTCGCCGCCCCGCTGCTTGTCATAGGATTTATCCTGCGGCCCGCCGAGCGATGATTCGTCCAGGCCGAGAAACGCCGCGAGCATCCGGCGGTCTTCCTCTTCCAGCTTTCGCGGGCTGCCTTTGGTGATATATTGCTGCAAATACGTATTGTTACGCCCGATCATGCGCGACAGGGCGGCAAGGCTGGTGCCCTTTTCGCGTGCTGCCTCTGCCAGAATTTCCCGCGCGCCCATGCTGTTTCCTACCCGTGGTGAATAAAACCTTCCTACACGATGTATTTTTCCTAGACAAGTAGGATTTGGCGATTATCCCCTTCGGACAAGTATCCACAGGAGCGCAATCCGCGACTCCCGAATCTCGAAAGGCAGTGATATGACGGGTGGATGGGGATTTTTTCTAAGCTCCCGTGGTGGAGCGCATTTCCGTTGTCTGGTGGTTTTGCCTTGATGAGCGCTTTTGCTCCCGACGCTTTTCCCGACTGGGTTAGGGTGGCTCTATTCTGGCTGGGTGTTGCTATGGCCGCTGTAGGGGTGTGCGCCGCCTTGTGGCACTATCGGCCCCGCCACTTTTTAGCGGATCATGTGCTTTGGCGTTTTGGCAAGTCCAAGCCAACTGCGAGCACTTCCGCCAGTAGAAAGGTAGAGGTTTTGCCGCGCTCCCGATTTGACGAATCTAAGCAAAGCCAGTTTAGCTACCCATATCCGAAGGCGGTGCTGAAACTACGCATCCAAAACCCGCGTGGCACTCGCAGAGGAAAAGAAGATGGCACGCCCGTCGCAATGGCGCTGTCGGCGCAACTTCAAAACGATCACAGGAGCGTCTTGCTCAATTGTTCTGCAATTCTAGCGGGAATTGAAGGTTACAGCGGCAAAGACGAATTGCTGGGGAAGGCATTCAAGTTGCCCAAGGGTGGGCACGTTTCTCATATGACCACCAACGTTTGCCAATTTACGATGGTTAAAAGAGATATGAGTGATGAAGTATCACCTGAACCATTTCTCTTATGCCTTGAAGGCGAAATGATACCTCTTGAAGAGGATAGCACATACGTTTTGGCCATCGAACTTCGATCTGAATACAAGTTCCCCACTTTGGCCAAGGTTCAGATTGATACTGAAAAGGGTTTGAATGCAGAGGCGCGTCTACTTGGGCACGAGGTTTTAACGGAAGGTATTGGGGATGCATGATGACACCAAATTCGACCGCCTCCTAAAGGCGATGGCGGGGCCTAACGCTGAAATCCCAGCATCATCTCGGAAAGCATCGTCTGCGGGCGCTGGCGGCGATTGTGACGAAACTCAAACTCGCCCAGATACTTCGGAAGATGCTTCGGGCTGACGTGGATATGTGTCCCGTTGATCGAACGCTTTAGCTGCGCCCAGAACCCTTCAAGCCCGTTCACGGTCACGCCCTCTTTGGAGACGTATTCCTTAGCCTTGTGCTTGACCTTGCGGTGCTCATAGCCGTTGAAGGTGACTAGCGGGCTGTAGCCGTTCATTTCGTCGGTGTGGACTTCGGTATTCGGGAGAACGTGCTGCGTGATCTGGGGGATAACGGTATCCCAGCGACGGTTGGGAACAACGCAGGTGACTACATCGCCGCCGCGCTGGCGCATTCCCAGAACAACCGTTTTGCCCTTGCCGCCAAAGCCACCCTTTTCATAGCCGCCGAGAAACGTCTCGTCGATTTCGACAATCTGTCCTTCGCCGCCAATCGGCTCGTCACCGTCGAGCATCGCCATGTATTTGCGGACTTCGTGACACATCCGCCAAGCGGTTTTGTAGGTCACGCCAATCTGGCGCTCGACTTCTTTTGCGGCAACGCCGTTACGCTTCGTGCAGAACAGGAACATGACAAAAAACCAGTCGCGCAGGCTGGTGCGCGTCCGGTGGAAAGGCGTTCCGGCGGTGGGGTAAACTTGATGCCCGCAATACTCGCAAGCGTAGGAGCGGCGAGCCTTCACACGGTAGAAATGGGCAGACTTGCCGCAACCATCGCATTCGTGGCGGTCGCCATAACGAACGCGCATAAGGTGATCGAGACAGCTTTCTTCCGTGGGGAAGCGGTCTTGAAACTGGCGAAGGGTGGGGCCTTTGTTGCTCATGCTCATTATGTAGCATAAAGCCTTACTTGTCGCAAGGGGATAATCGCCTAGGATTTCGCGCGCTGTTTTACATCCATCGAGTCGCCGCCGAGTCGCTCGCACCATCGGTTCACAGCATCTGAAGGGGATTCACGCCGTGCTTATCCGCAAGATCGAGGTTTTCCTGCGCCACACACGAATGCCACCAACCAAATTCGGTCGCCTCGCCACCAGCGATCCGCGCTTCGTGCTCGATCTGCGCAACGGCCGCTCACCCCGCGCTGCCACGGAAAGACGGGTGGAACATTTCATGAACACATATATGGAGACTCCGGATGTATTTTGAGAACAAGCCTGCTCCCACTCCCGCCCGACCGGGCCGCAAGGGCGTGCGCGAAAGGCTGGCCGGGGTGCTGCTGGCGCTCGCAGGGGGGCATGGCCGCATTACCGCGCATTCGGAAAAAGCCTGGGCCAGCATCACCTTCGCCGGAGCGCGGCACCGCGTCGAGCTGGTGTTCGAGGGCACAGAGGCGGTGGAAGCGGGCGAGTGCTTTATCGCTTTCCTGCCCGAACACGAATTCGCGATCCCCGGCCAGCTGGTCGCCGATGCGGCGGTGGTGGAGGTGGCGTCAGTGGTCGACCCCGCGCGGCTGACGGTGGTGTGCGAGTTGTTGCTGTTGGAGGATGGTTAGCTCATCAGGCTCGCCATGCCATCCAAGCCACCACAATCAAGATTGGCAGACCAACGAGATCCACGAGAGCGATTGTGCGATATGCCTCCGGCGATTCATGAATGACGTACAGAACAAGGAAACTTACCATGCTGATGGCAGTCACAATCACGGCCAGTCGCCTTACTTCCGGCATAAAAGCAGCGACCAGACAGGCACTGAAGACCGCAGCGAAAAGCGCAGCACGGTGTTGCATCAACATGAAAAGAGGGTCGCTCCCCGCAATGCCGTAAAGCTCTGTCAGGGTCGCGGGCCGGAATAACGCAAAGGCAGGCGCAAGATGGATGAGCGCAAGAACGAGCCAAAGAATACGTTGCAGCATGAAACCAATTATTCACATCCGCATCGAAACGCAAGTTACCCCAGCTTCCACTCCCAGCCGAGCGGGTCGCCATCCATTACCTCGACTCCTCTCGCCGCCAGCTCGTCACGGATGGCATCGGAGGTGGCGAAGTCCTTCGTCGCACGCGCTTCCTTGCGGCGGTCTAGTGCGTCATCGATTTCGGCCTCGGTGATGGTTGCGGCTTTGGGACGGATGCGGAGATCGGCGCGGGTCAGGTTGAGGAGGTTCAGGCCGAGGACGGAGTCCATCTCTCGCACCATCTCGAGAACGGTGGCATGACCAATTTGCGCGTCCAATGTCCCTTCGAGAAGCGTCAGAGCCACGCTCGTATTCAAATCATCTGCAACCGCCTCGCCGAAACGCATCAAGCGCGACTCAACCGCTGCGGCAACATCAAGCTGAGCAGGAAGTGCTTTGGTGTTAACACGCTCCACCGCCATCACCATCCGCTTCAACCGCACCAGCGCCGCGTCCAGGCCCTCCCACGAGAACTCCAGCTCGCTGCGGTAATGCGCTTGCAAGCACATCATCCGATACGCCAGCGGGTGGTAGCCCTTGTCGATCAGCAATTGTAGGCGGAGGAACTCGCCGCTCGACTTCGACATTTTGCCCGAGCGTTCGACGAGGAAGTTGTTGTGCATCCAGATTTTCGCGCCCGAATTGGTCGCCTCAGACAACCCGCCACAGCTGCAAAAGGCCTGGTTCTGCGCGATTTCGTTCGGGTGGTGGATTTCGCGGTGATCGATCCCGCCGGTGTGGATATCGAACGGAAAGCCGAGCAATTTGCCGCCCATCACGCTGCATTCGAGGTGCCAGCCGGGCGCGCCCTTGCCCCAGGGCGAATCCCATTCCATCTGCCGCGTCTCGCCCGGCGGAGTTTTGCGCCAGATCGCGAAGTCGGCTGGATTTCGCTTATCTTTCACAGGATCGATGCGCATATGCGCTTCAGCATCCTCTGCGAGCTGATCTTGCTCGTGGCGGCCGGCAAGCCGCCCGTAATCCTCCACCGTCGACACATCGAAATAGAGGCCGCTGTCGAGCTCGTAGCAGTGCTTCTCCGCAATGCTCTCCGCAAAGGCGATCATGTCGTCGATGTAATCGGTGGCGACCGACCAATGCGCGGGCTGGCGGATATTGAGCGCCTTAACGTCCGCCCAATAGGCCTCGGTGTAATGCTTGGCGATGTCCCAGATCGACTGCGCTTTCTCCGCCGCCATCTTCTCCATCTTGTCCTCGCCCGCATCGCCATCATCGGTCAGGTGCCCGACATCGGTGATGTTGATGACATGGTTGAGTTTGTAGCCCTTCCAGCTGAGCGTCCGCCCGAGAATGTCTGCAAAAACATAGGCGCGCATATTGCCGATATGCGGATAATTGTAGACCGTCGGCCCGCACGAATAGACCCGTGCCTCGCCTGCATGGACGGGGACGAACGGCTCGATCTGCCGGGTGAGCGAGTTGAAGAGTTTGAGGTCGGTCATTGCGGAAACGCGCTTAGAGCGGGGAGCGGTGGCGGGCAACTATTCTCCTCCCACCGTCATTGCGAGGAGCCGAAGGCGACGCGGCAATCCAGTTACAACGTTTGGATGCACGAACTAGCGTCTGAACTGGATTGCTTCGCTACACTCGCAATGACGAGGTTATTCGCGTGGTTCATCCGGATCATTCAGCCGGAATCCCGTCAGCTTCCAGCCGATGCCGTCGCGGGCGAAAATCAGGTCGGGCCCGGTCGAGCCGTCCTCGAAAGTCCCCTCGGCGGTAAAATGGTCGAGCCCGTCGCGCTGCACATCCCAGCTCAGCTCCTGCCCGCGCAGCCTCTCGGGCAGCAGACCCGCCGCAAGCCCGCCGACCATCACGACATTGCCCATCGCATCGGGGGTGAGCATCCGCTCGGTCATTTCCGGCCCGACGCGCTGGAGGATCTCGCCGCCGATCCGGCCCATAACACCACCCTCCGCCTGCTGCCGCCGCGCCGCCTCGGTAATCTGCTCCGCCGCCGAAGCGCGCAGCGCGGGAAAGTCCACCTGCTCCTCCAGCGCGGCAGTGTCTCCCGCCTGCGCCGCATCCGCGAGCGACTTCATGGCGAGCCATGGCGAGGCGATATACCAGCCGCCGAATAGGAGGGCGACGAGGAGGATGAGGGCGAGGAGTTTTTTCATTCTTCGGGAAACGTCCTGACAACTTCGATTGTGCCGACAATGGCCGCGTTGAACGCGTCGATATCCTCGGCGGGAATCCAGTATTCCTCGTGATCGCGGCCACCAGCAAGCTGCGGCTCATACTGGTCGAGATAGTCCTTGCGCACATCGAACCGTGTCACATAGCCGGAGCCGCTGGCGGGGACATTCCAGTCGCGAGCGATTTTCGCCGCGTATTCCTCGGTCGTCACCGGATAGAAGATCGGCTGTTCGGGCAAGCGGGGAGGCCAGGCTTTCCAGCCGGATTCTTCGACGAGCTTGAGTTCTTTAGGGCCGGTGGGACGCCAGAGGGTTACGGTTTCAACCAAAATACTCTTCCTTCCCTCGTCACCGCCGCGAAGGCGGGGGACTAGCTTACTGCAATTGCTGGCGATTCACACGAAAAAGCTGGATTCCCGCCTGCGCGGGAATGACGAAACGGGGGCTTGGCGACACACCCATCACTCCGCCTCGAACAAATCCGCCAGTTGCTCGATAATCGTCCCGCCGAGCTGTTCCGCGTCCATAATCGTCACCGCGCGCTTGTAGTAGCGGGTCACGTCGTGCCCGATGCCGATCGCCACCAGTTGCACGGGCGACTTCGTTTCGATCCATTCGATCACCTTGCGCAGGTGCCCTTCGAGGTAGCCCGCCGAATTCACGCTCAGCGTGCTGTCATCCACCGGTGCGCCGTCGGAAATTACCATCAGGATGCGGCGGTCTTCGGGGCGGGTGAGCAAGCGTTCGTGCGCCCAGAGCAGCGCCTCGCCGTCGATATTCTCCTTCAGCAGCCCTTCGCGCATCATCAGGCCGAGATTGCGGCGCGCGCGGCGCATCGGTTCGTCGGCCTTTTTGTAGATGATATGGCGCAAATCATTGAGGCGGCCGGGATTGGGCGGACGCCCGTCCTTCAGCCATTGCTCGCGCCCCTGCCCGCCTTTCCATGCGCGGGTGGTGAAGCCGAGAATCTCCACTTTCACCCCGCAGCGTTCCAGCGTGCGGGCGAGAATGTCCGCGCTGATCGCGGCGATGCTGATCGGGCGCCCGCGCATAGAACCGGAATTGTCGATCAGCAGGGTGACGACGGTGTCCTTGAAGTCCTGCTCCTGCTCCACCTTGTAGCTGAGCGAGTGGCCGGGGCTGACGATCACGCGGGCGAGCCGCGCGGCATCGATCAGGCCTTCTTCCTGGTCAAAATCCCAACTGCGGTTCTGCTGCGCCATCAGGCGGCGCTGGAGCCGGTTGGCAAGCCGTGTCACCACCGATTGCAGCCCGGCAAGCTGGCTGTCGAGATAGGCGCGCAGCCGCGTCAGCTCCTCCGCATCGCACAGGTCGCTGGCTTCAACCACTTCGTCAAATTCGGTGGTGAAGGCCTTGTATTCGAAGCCTTCAGGCAAATCCTGCCACGGCGCGTTGCGGCGTTGGGGGAGCATGAACTCCTCGCCATCATCGCCCGGATCGCCTTCGGCAAGGTTCTCGTCCCCGGTCGCTTCGTCCTGCTCCTCGCCTTCGCCTTCCTCGCCATCGGCACCTTCGGCGCGGACTTCGGGCTGGTCTGCGCCCGCATCCTCGCCCTGATCGTCCTCTTCGGGGCCGTCATCCTCGCCCTGGTCTTCATCCGAGTCTTGGTCGAGATCCATGCCGTCCTCAGGCTCGGCCTCGGTCTGGATCATGTCGAGATGGCGCAGCATATCGAGGCCAAGCCGCTGGAAGGCAGACTGGTCTTCAAGCAACTCGCCCAGCCGCTCGAAATCATCGCCTGTGCGGCTCTCGATATGCTCGCGCACCAGATCGACCCCTGCCCGCGCCGCCTCTGGCACCGGCTGGCCGGTCAGCTGCTCGCGCAGCATCAGGCCAAGCGCGGTGTGCAGCGGGACGTCAGCGAAAGTCTGCGCGCGGGCAATGTCGCTCCCCGCCACGCGCCGTTCCTGCACCGATGCAAGGTTGTCGCGCATTCCGGCAAAGTTCCGCTCGCCAATCGCTTCGAACCGGGCACGCTCGATCGCGTCGTAGCAGGCGCGGGCATCGGGATCGGCGGGGCGCTGCGCCATATGCAGCTTGGGATTATGATGCCGCAGCTTGAGCGCAAAGGCGTCGGCGAACCCCCGCGCCTCACGCGCGGCAGCAGCCGGAATATCGCGCGGCGGCATCGGTACGCGCACGGTGCGGCCCTGTTCGGAGGCGCTGTCGGCAGTGAAGCCCAGCTCCACCTCCGCATCGCGCGCGATTGCCCGGGTTGCGCCAGTCAGCGCCTGTTTGAAACGGTCAAGGGGAGATTCGTCAGCCATAATTGCAGCGCCGGACATACTGGCAAAGCGCAGGGGAACAAGGGGGGCCTTTCGGCGTCCTATCACTTTATGTGTAACATCATCTCATAGGATTACCCATGCGCTTGCCATTTGGTTTTGCCATTCTGTCTCTCGCTGCTGCCCCAGCGTCTGTTCAGGCACAGGAGCTGGACGAGGATTTCGAGCTTTGGCTCAACCCCTCGGTCGAATATTCGATCGACGATGACACCGCGATCGAGCTGGAAACAGCACAACGTCTGCGCGCTTTGGACCGGGGCCGTGTCGACACCTATTTCTTTCGCGGCTGGGTGAAGCAGGATGTGGCCGACGGGCTGACGTTGGCGGGCGCGGTCGAACAGCGGTTCAACGATGGCGGACGCGACGAAGTGCGCACGATCCAGCAGCTTTCGGCCAGCAGCGGCATCTTGCGCGGTCGCTTGCGCGCCGAACAGCGGTTTGTCGAAGGCAATGACGGCCGCATGGGCCTGCGCTTGCGCCCGCGTGCGGGGATTGCGCTTCCGCTCGGCGAGGACGGACGCTGGAGTGCAGAAGCGAATGCCGAATTGTTCTGGACGCTACGCGGTACCAGCCCAACCAGCGACACCGGGATCACCGGCCTGCGCACCCAGATCGGCGTCGGCTACGAAGTCAGCGACAATCTGGAACTGAGCCTCGCCTATCTGCGGCAGCAGGACTTCGACGATAACGGCCCCGACACGGTAGGCCATGCGCCGCTCATCGGGATTGAATTTTCGTTCTGAGGCGAGCCTGATCCAGGCGCCGCCTAGTCGTCGTTCAGCAAGCCGTTGAGCAATTCGGCGGCGCGGCGCTCCTGCTCGGGGCTGCTGCCTACACTTGCCGAACATCGGATACCGTCGGGTGTCCGCTCGCAATTGGGCGGCAGTTCGGGCTCTTCCTCTGCAACGGTGATGCGCTGATCCACCGGGCGGGCGCTGGCGAGCGTGCGGTATTGCGCCTGCTCGGCCTCTTCGCACGCGCTCACCCGGCGAATGATGACCTGCCCGTTCTCGCCCAATTCGGGGCCAACGGGCTGGTTGGCCTCAGCCGCCGCCCGCGCCGACTCGCAGGAAAATTCCGCAGGCGCGTCAGCCGGTTCATCCGCCGCTGCAGGTTCTGCGCGAATGGTGTCGGCAAGGCTAAAGCTGTTCAGTTCGCTCAAATCGGGGGTCGCGGTCGGATCGCCCGCCTGCGCAAAGGCCATCGCCGGGACTGCTAACAATCCGGTTGCCATTAAAAGCTCGATACCAATGCGCATGGAAACCCCCTTTTTCCTAGCGAGTAGCTACAAATTACGCGCACCCAGCACGCCGATCAAGAGCGGATCGTTGGTGGCGCGCGGATTGGCGCGGATCGCGGCTTCTTCCACCCCCATTTCGCGCCAGATCGCATTGTCGATGCGGGTCGCCATGTTCTGCGAGATGCCGCCCACATCAACGCCGGTCGTGCTCGCCAGCAGATCGCGTACGACCGGTTCGTTGGCGATGCGGATTGCAGTGCCGACTTCTGGCACGATCAGTTCCACCAGCGTCATCCCCATTTCGCCGCGCAGAAACTCCATCGCCGCGGTCGGCCCGCCATTGACGATGGCAAGCGCGTTGTTGATGCCGATGCCACGCACCGTTTCAAGCACGATAGGTGCCGCGATTTCCGAGCCTTCGAGGGCAATGGCCGCGAAGACATCTTCCAGCCGGTTGCGAAACGCGGTGGATGTGAGGAAATTCGCAACCGCATTGCCGCGCACGCCAAGGAAGCTGTTGAGGCCAATCGCGGCGACCTGCTCGTCCCAATAGCCGCCCGGTTGCAACATCCGGTCGAACGCGCGCTGGCTGGAAAGCTCCAGCAACCGCCGCACCGCTTCGGTCAGGCTAAGCCCGCCCATGCTTTCGCAGCCGGGCAGCACAAGCAGCGCGCCGGTGGCTCCTGCGCCCGCCAGAAAGCGGCGGCGATTGGCGGTGGTGGCAGTGAATTCGGTCATAATTTGCGTCCTCTTCTTGCCGCGGGCTTAGCACGGCGACCATATAGGTGCGATGGCAATATCTCGCGTCAGGCTACTGGTGATGAACGCCGCGTTGGGCCCGCTCGATTACCGCGTGCCCGATGGCATGGCGGTGCAGCATGGCAGCGTGGTGGTCGCGCCATTGGGGCCGCGGCAGGTGACGGGAATCGTATGGGAGGAGGACAGGCTCCCCGCGCAATCGGTGCCCGAGGCCAAACTGCGGCCCTTGCTGGCAGTGCTCGACGTGCCGCCAATCCGGGCGGAGCTGCGGCGGCTGATCGAATGGACGGCGGACTATTACATCGCCTCGCTGGCTTCGGTCGCGCGCATGGTGATCGCCAGCGGCGGCGCTTTGCGTGGGCCTGCCATGATGACCGAATACCGGCTGAGCGGCGGATTGCCCGAACGCCTCACCCCGCAGCGGCAGGCGGCGCTAGAGGCCTTGGAAGGCGAGCAAGCCACGATCCGCGAACTTGCGGGCATTGCGGGCGTTTCCGAGGGCCTACTGCGCGGGCTGGTGAATCAGGGCGTGCTCGAACCGGTCGAAGTCGATGTCGACCGCCCCTACCCGCGCGCTTCGGCAGGACACGCCATGGTCGATCTTAACACCGATCAGCAGCGCGTTGCAGCGCGGCTGGTGGAGGCGGTGCGGGAGGCCAAGTTCGCGCCCTTCCTGCTCGACGGCGTGACCGGATCGGGCAAGACTGAAACCTATTTCGAGGCTCTGGCAGAGGCGCTCAAGGCCAACCGCCAGACACTCGTCCTTCTGCCCGAAATCGCCTTGACCGAAGCCTTCCTCTCGCGTTTCGAGAGCCGTTTTGGCGCGGCGCCGATCGTCTGGCATTCCTCGCTCAAAAGCACCGAACGCCGCCGCGCGTGGCGCGCCATTGCCAGCGGCGAGGCGCAGGTGGTGGTCGGCGCGCGCTCGGCGCTGTTCCTGCCCTACGCCAATCTCGGCCTGATCGTGGTCGATGAAGCGCACGAGATCAGCTTCAAGCAGGAAGATGGCGTGCGCTACAATGCTCGCGATGTGGCGGTGATGCGCGCGCATTTTGAAGGGCTGCCGGTGGTGCTCGCCAGCGCCACGCCCGCGCTCGAAAGCCTGCATATGGCCGATAGCGGGATCTACGAGAAGCTCGTCCTGCCCAGCCGCTATGGCGGGGCAGAGCTGCCCGTTATCAAGCTCATCAACCTGATCGAGGAACAGCCGGGGCGCGGCGCGTGGATCGCTGCGCCTTTGCGCACCGCGCTCGAAGACCGGCTGGCGAAGGGCGAGCAATCGCTGCTCTTCCTCAACCGGCGGGGTTATGCGCCGCTGACGCTGTGCCGCAATTGCGGGCATCGCTACCAATGCCCCAATTGCAGCGCATGGCTGGTCGAGCATCGCCTCAGCAAACGCCTCGCCTGCCACCATTGCGGCCACGAGACCGCGCCGCCCGAAAAATGCGCCGAGTGCGGGGAGCCCGATTGCCTTGTCGCCTGCGGCCCGGGCGTGGAGCGGATTGCCGATGAAGTCGCCGAAATCCTCCCCGAAGCGCGGGTGGCGGTGGTGACGTCGGACACGCTGGGTTCGCCCGAAAAGGCTGCGGAGTTTGTTGCCATGGCGGAGGCGAAGGCGATTGACGTGATCGTCGGCACGCAGCTCGTCACCAAGGGCTTCCACTTCCCCGAACTCACGCTGGTGGGCGTGATCGATGCTGATCTGGGGCTCGAAGGCGGGGATTTGCGCGCGGCGGAGCGCACTTACCAGCAAGTCGCACAGGTCGCCGGACGCGCCGGTCGCGGCTCCAAACCCGGCGAAGTGATGATCCAGACGCGGCATCCCGAAGCGCCGGTGATCGCGGCGCTGGAAGCGGGCGACCGCGATGCTTTTTACGAGGCGGAAACCGAATCCCGCCGCCATGCAGGCGCGCCGCCTTTCGGTCGCTGGGCGGCGATTGTCGTCTCTGCGGAGGATGACCGCGAGGCCCGCGAGGCCGCCAACCGCATCGGCGACACCCGCCCGCATCTGGACGACGTCATGATCCTCGGCCCCGCGCCCGCGCCGTTGGCGCTACTCAGGAACCGCTACCGCTACCGCCTGCTGCTCAACGCAAAGCGCACCGCGAACTTGCAGGCGGTGATCCGCGACTGGCTGGCAAAGGTGCAACACCCGCCGGGCGTGCGCGTTGGCGTGGATATTGATCCGTATAGTTTCGTTTGAGGCGAATAGCCCTTCCCCTTGGGGAAGGGTTGGGATGGGGGTACGGCGTCAAATTGGCGTGGAACCCCCACCCCCAGCCCCTCCCCAAGGGGAGGGGAGTTAAGCAAAGTTTCCAAAGAAACCACATTTTCCCTAGCAATATAACAATTCCGTTATATGCTTATGTAGCTATGCAAATCGAACCCGCCTTCCGTGCTCTTGCCGATGCGTCGCGTCTTCGCGTGATGCGGCTGGTGGCGCAGATGGAATTGAGCGTCGGCGAGATTGCGCAGGTGCTTGGCCAGAGCCAGCCGCGCGTTTCGCAGCACGTTACGAAGCTGGTTGATGCGGGACTTGTCGAGCGACGCAAGGAAGGCAATTCGGTGTTCCTGCGCGAAGCCGCGCCTTGCCCGCTGGGCGATGCACTGGCCCGCTTGCTCGCCATTGCCGAACGCGAAGATGCCGCTTTCGCTGCGCAATCCGCCACCGACCGCGCCCGCCTCGCCGCGATCCGGCAGGCGCGCGAGGATGAGGCCGACCGCTATTTCGCTCACCATGCCGACGAGTGGGACACTTTGCGCGAAATCCACGGCCCCGAGAAGCCAAGCGAGGAGGCGCTGCTTGCCGTGCTCGCCGATCAACCGCTCGGCCGTTTGCTCGATATCGGCACCGGCACCGGACGGATCACCGAACTGCTCGCCCCACACGCCGAGCATATCGTCGCGCTCGACAAGAGCCTCGATATGCTGCGCGTCGCCCGCGCCCGTTTACAGGCGCTGGTGCCCGACAGGGTGGAATTGCAGCAGGGCGACTTCACCGATTTGCCCTTCCCCGCTGCGAGTTTCGACACCGTGCTGCTGCACCAGGTCCTGCATTTCGCGCAAGACCCGGCGCTGGCTTTGCGCGAGGCGGCGCGCGTCACCCGCCCCGGCGGACGCATTGCAGTGGTCGATCTGGCGCGGCACGAGCTGGACGATCTGCGCATCCGCCACGCCCATGCGCGACTGGGCTTTGCCGACGCGGGCATGGCGAAACTGCTAACCGAAGCGGGCTTTGCGCCTGCTACTCCCGTTTCCGTCCCCGGACGTGAATTGACTGTCAAAATCTGGTCGGCCACGCGGCTGGCGCATCCCTCTCCCGCACCAACACAAAGAGAAGTAGCCTTATGAGCTCTGCCCCTCCCCTCGCGCCGTTCCCCGGCGCGCTGACGCTCGACGAAGCGCAGGAAAAGCGCCGCTCGCGCGAAACCCCGCTGTTCAGCGGCCTGCCGGGCGATATTGACATCAGTTTCGAATTCTTCCCGCCGAAAACCGCGGCGATGGAGGAAAAGCTGTGGGAAGCGGTGCAGGAACTCGCCCCGCTCGCGCCCGAATTTGTCAGCGTCACCTATGGCGCAGGCGGCTCCACCCGCGAACGCACGCACAATACGGTGGCGCGGCTGATCAAAGAAGCGGGCATTCCCGCCGCCGCGCACCTCACCTGTGTGGATGCGAGCAAAGCGGAAACGCAGGCGATTGCGGAGGCTTATTGGGAGGCAGGCGTGCGCCACATCGTCGCGCTGCGCGGCGATGCGGGCGAACCGGGCGCGCCGTTCGTGCCGCACCCCGAAGGCTATCGCAACGCCGCCGAATTGGTCGCGGGCTTGAAGGAAGTGGCCGATTTCGAGATTTCGGTCGCTGCTTATCCCGAAACGCACCCGGATGCCGATTGTCCGCAATCCGACCTCGACAATCTGAAGCGCAAGATTGACGCAGGCGCGACGCGCGGGATTACGCAATTCTTCTTCTCCGCAGAGAAATTCTTTGATTTCGAGGACAGCTGCAAAGCCGCAGGGATCGATGCGCCGATGGTGCCGGGCATTCTGCCGGTGACCAATGTGGCGCAGGCGCGCAAGTTTGCCGGGCAATGCGGCGCAGTCATTCCGGAATGGATGGACGGCCTCTTCGAAGGCCTCGACGAACGCCCCGCCGCGCGCCAGTTGGTCGCCGCCACGGTCGCCGCCGAATTGTGCCGTCGCCTTTATGCTGGCGGGGTTCGCCAGTTCCACTTCTACACCTTGAACCGCGCCGACCTTGCCTATGCGATCTGCCATATGCTCGGACGACGCCCCATGGAGGCAGCACGATGAGCCGCCGCGAAGACCTGAAAGCGCAAGCCGCAGAGCGCATCCTCATTTTTGACGGGGCCTTCGGCACGCAAATCCAGAACCGCAAGCTGACCGAGGCTGATTATGCCGGCGATCTGGGGCTGAACGCCGACCAGAAGGGCAACAATGATATCCTCGCGCTCACCCGCCCCGATGTGATTGCGGATATCACCCGCGCCTATCTGGATGCAGGATCGGATGTGATTTCCACCAACACCTTCTCCGCAAACCGCATCAGCCAGGCCGACTATGCGGCGGAAGATCTGGTGCGCGATATCAATATCGCCTCTGCCCGCATCGCCCGCGAACTGGCGGATGAATACGCGGCGAAAGATGGCCGTCCGCGCTTTGTGGCGGGAGCCATCGGGCCGACCAACAAAACGCTCTCGCTCAGCCCCGATGTGGAAGACCCCGGCTATCGTGAGATCGATTTCGATTACCTCACCGGCGTCTACCGCGAACAGGCCGAGGCTTTGGTGGAAGGCGGCGCGGATTTCATCCTGATCGAAACGATTTTCGATACGCTGAACGCCAAGGCCGGGATTATGGCGGTGCGGCAATTGTCGCACGCCCTAGGCCGCCCAAATGACGATGGGGTGCCGATTATGCTGTCCATGACGCTCACCGATCTGTCGGGCCGCAATTTGTCGGGACACACGGTGGAAGCCTTCTGGAACGCGGTGCGCCATGCCAATCCCGTCACCATCGGGCTAAATTGCAGCTTCGGCGCAGAGCAGCTTCGCCCGCATGTGCAGGTGCTGTCCGCCATCGCCGATACGCTGCTGCTGATCTATCCCAATGCGGGCCTGCCCAACGAGCTCGGCGAATATGACGAGCAGCCTGAGACGACCGCCAGCCTGGTGGGCGACTGGGCGGATCATGGCCGCGTGAACATCCTTGGCGGATGCTGCGGTTCTTCCCCTGCGCATATCGCCGCGATGGCGAAGCGCGTGGCGGGCGTGGCTCCGCGCGAAGTGCCCAAAGGTGACAACACGATGCGGCTCGCAGGGCTGGAGCCCTTTGTGATCGCTGCCTAATCCCCCTCCTGCTTTCGGGAGGGCTTGTGATGCGCGCCGCTCCCTTTACAGGCCCTCCCCCGACCCCTCCCGCAAGCGGGAGGGGAGAAGGACTACCAATGGCCCAGAATTCCTCCGCCCGCCCAAGTTCGGCAAACTTCGTCAATATCGGCGAGCGCACCAATGTCACCGGCTCCGCCGCGTTCAAGAAGCTCATCATGGCGGGGGATTATCCCGCTGCGGTCGAAGTCGCGCGGCAGCAGGTCGAGAACGGCGCGCAGATCATCGATGTGAACATGGATGAAGGCCTGCTCGACGCGGTGGAAGCGATGACGACCTTCCTCAAACTGATCGCGGCAGAACCCGATATCGCCCGTGTTCCGGTGATGATCGACAGTTCGAAGTTCCATGTCATCGAGGCCGGGCTGAAATGTGTTTCGGGCAAGCCCATCGTCAATTCGATTTCGATGAAGGAAGGCGAGGAACAGTTCCTCGAACAAGCGCGCGTCTGCCGCGATTACGGCGCGGCAGTAGTGGTGATGGCGTTTGACGAAGTGGGTCAGGCCGACACCAAGGAGCGCAAAATCGAAATCTGCGGGCGCGCCTATGATCTGCTGGTGGCCGAGGGCTTTCCGCCCGAGGATATCATTTTCGATCCCAACATCTTCGCCGTCGCCACCGGCATTGCCGAGCATGACCGCTACGGCCTCGACTTCATCGAAGCGGTGGCGGAAATCAAAGCGCGCTGTCCCTATGCCAAAACCAGCGGCGGGCTTTCCAACCTCTCTTTCAGCTTCCGCGGCAATGAAACGGTGCGCCGCGCGATGCATTCGGTGTTCCTCTACCACGCGATCCCGGCGGGGCTCGACATGGCGATCGTCAATGCGGGCCAGCTCGACGTGTATGACGCGATCGACCCGACTTTGCGCGAATTGTGCGAGGATGTGATCCTCGCCCGCCGCGCCGATGCGGCAGAGCGGCTGGTGGATCTGGCGGAAAGCTATCGCGGCACGACCGAAACCGAAGCGAAGGCAGCGCAGGAGTGGCGCTCGCTCCCCGTCACCAAGCGGCTGGAACACGCGCTGGTGAAGGGCATCGACGCACATATTGTCGAGGATACCGAGGAAGCGCGGCAAGCGGCGGGCCGTCCTATCGAAGTCATCGAAGGCCCGCTGATGGACGGGATGAACGTGGTCGGCGACCTGTTCGGCAGCGGCAAGATGTTCCTGCCGCAGGTCGTCAAATCCGCCCGCGTGATGAAAAAGGCCGTCGCCCACCTCATCCCCTTTATCGAAGCCGAGAAAGACCTGCTGCCCGAGGAAGAACGCAAATCCAAGGGCAAGATCATCATGGCGACCGTGAAGGGCGATGTGCACGATATCGGCAAGAATATCGTGGGTGTCGTGCTGCAATGTAACGGCTATGACGTGATCGACCTGGGCGTGATGGTGCCGTGGTCCAAAATCCTCGAAACTGCCAAAGCCGAGAAGGTCGATATTATCGGGCTCTCCGGCCTTATAACCCCCTCGCTCGATGAAATGGTGACAGTGGCAGAGGAAATGGAACGGGCGGGCATGACCATTCCGCTGCTGATCGGCGGCGCGACCACCAGCAAGGTGCATACCGCGCTCAAAATCGATCCGAAATATCCCGGCCCCGTCATCCACGTGCTCGACGCCAGCCGCGCGGTCGGTGTCGCCTCGAAGCTGCTCTCGGACACGCAGAAAGACGATTATGTCGGCGAAGTGGCCGGCGAATACGAGAAAGTGCGCCTCGCCCGCGAAGGCAAGACGCCGAGCGTGCTGCTTACCCTCGAAGAAGCGCGGGCAAATTATTACGACGCCTATCTCTCGGACAAGCCCGCACCACCCGCCAAGCCGGGTGTCCATGTGTTCGACGCGTGGGACTTGGCAGACCTGCGCGACTGCATCGACTGGACGCCCTTCTTCCGCGCGTGGGAACTGCACGGCACCTATCCCAAAATTCTGGAAGACGAAGTGGTCGGTGAAACCGCCACGCAGCTGTTCGCCGATGCCAATGCCATGCTCGACCAGATCATCGGCGAGAAATGGCTGACGGCGAAGGGCGTTGCAGGCCTCTGGCCCTGCGCGCGCGATGGCGATGATGTCACCATCCACCGCGTGCGGCGCGAAGAGCACGTCGTGCTGCCGTTCCTGCGCCAGCAAGTGCGCAAGTCGCGCGACCGCGCGAATATGTGCCTTGCCGACTTTATCGATCCGGCGGGCGACTGGATCGGCGGATTTGCCGTCGGCATCCACGGGATCGAACCGCATTCGCAGCGTTTTCTGGCGGATAAGGACGATTATTCGGACATTCTGCTGAAAGCGCTGGCCGACCGTTTTGCCGAGGCCTTTGCCGAGCGGCTGCACCAGCACGTGCGCACCGATCTGTGGGGCTACGCACCGAACGAGAACCTCACCAACGCGCAGCTTATCAAGGAAGAATATCGCGGCATCCGCCCGGCGCCGGGCTATCCGGCCTGCCCCGATCATTCGCTTAAACCCATCCTGTTCGACTTGCTCGATGCCGAAGCCAATACCGGCCTGACACTGACCGAGAATTTCGCGATGCTGCCGACTTCGGCCGTAAGCGGGTTCTATTTCGGCCACCCCGAAGCGGAGTATTTCGGTGTTGCCCGCATCGGGCGCGACCAGCTGGAAGATTACGCGGCGCGGCGCGGGGTCGATATGGAGACAGCTGAACGGTGGCTTCGCCCCAATCTCGATTGAGCCAGCCTCCCCCCGGAAGGCTTGTGCTGGTCGGCGCGCTAGTGTTGGCGGGCGCGTGGGCAGCGCTTTGGGCCGTGGTGCCCTACAGCCCTGCTCTGCTAGTACAGCTGTGGTTCCTGCCCTTTGTCGGCGTGCTCGGCGCGATTATCGCCAACACTTCGGGAACCGGCGGCGGCGTGGTTTTCGTGCCCGTTTTCAATGCCCTGCGCGAATGGGGTGTGATGGATTTGCAACCGCTGCAAGTGGTTGGTGTCTCCATGGCGATCCAGTGTTTCGGCATGACGATGGGTGCACTGCGCTGGACAGACCGGCTGCTGCACCAGCCCGCACCGGAACCGGGCCATGCGCGCGTTGGCGTGCGCGATTTCTTCACCGCCGCCTTTGCCGTTCTTGCCTTGTCGCTGCCCGCCATGCTGCTGACGCAACGCTTCGCCACGCTGGACCAGAATGCGGTGCTGATGGGTTACAAGGCGTTCTCCATCGTGCTCGGCTGCGCGCTGATTGCAACGACATGGACCGTGAACCGCCACAAGCCCGAGAAGGCCAGGCTCGAACGGTTCGACCTGATCGTTCTGCTGCTGATCGCCATTCCGGGCGGCATTCTGACTGCAATGTTCTCGGTCGGGATCGGGGAGCTGGTCGCGCTTTACCTCTTTATCCGGCATTATCCGGTGCTGCTCTGCACCGGCGCAGCGTGTCTGATTTCCTCGATCAGTATGCTGAGCGGGGTGATCTGGCATATCGAGAATGCGACGCTGCAATGGGAAGTTGTGCTGCTCGCCGGGCCCGCCGCAGCGCTAGGCGGCTTCCTCGCGCGGCCCATTGCCCTGTGGCTGGGTGCGCGGCGCCTCAAAACACTCGATGGCGGGTGGATAGTCCTCTCGGCAATCTACCTGCTCTGGCTCAATCGCGGGTAAATACCAAAGGGTGTGTTGCACATAGCGGCTCAATCCATATGATCGCTCTCTTAGGACTGGGAGTATTCATAAATGAGTCGCATCATTCTGGCCGCCGTAGCGTTTTTTATTCTGGTATTGCCCGAGGCTGTGCAGGCACAGCAGTGGTACCGCGCCGAATCCGAGCATTTCATCCTGTATTCGGAGGATTCAGAGCAAGATACGCTCGAATTCGTGCAGGATTTGGAGCGGTTGGACGAGGTTTTGAGCCTGTTCACCGGCGTCGGCAACGATGCGCGCCTGCCCGAATCGAGCAAGCTCACGGTTTTCCGCTTTGGCGAAACATCGGACATGAGCGCGCTTGCAGCAGGCAATCGCAACAGCGGCGTCGGCGGGTTCTTTATCCCACGCGCAACCGGGGCGGTCGCTTTCGTCCCTCGCCAGCAGAACCGCCGCCGTGGCCGCAGCCGTGGTCAGGATATGCCAAGCGAAATGCAGCTCGATCCGCGCGGCGTACTGTTCCACGAATATGTGCACTATTTCATGTTCCAGCATCGCGATGCACCCTATCCGCTGTGGTATAGCGAGGGCTTTGCCGAGCTCTTCTCGAACCTCGAATTCAACGAGGACCACTTCGTTATCGGCGACGTACCAACCGCGCGCAGCGCCTCCTTGGCAACCGTCTCGATCGATCTCGAAGCCACTTTTGATCCGCCGCCGGGGCGTGACCGCTATTATGTCGCGCGCACCTATGCCCATGGCTGGCTGATTGCGAGCCATCTCAATCTGAACCCCGAGCGGCGTGGCCAGATGGGTGCCTACATGCAGGGCATCGCGGAAGGCTTGCCGCGCATGGAAGCCGCTGCCCGTGCTTTCGGCGATCTCGATGTGCTGGAGGCCGAGCTGGAAGAATTCCGCCAAGGCCGTGCTCGCATTCTGCGTGTTCCCTATGCAGTGGCAGCCGAGCCGGCGGTGGAAATCCGCCGCCTGACCGAGGCCGAAGAAGCGCAGATGGATCTGATGATCCGTTCCAAGCGCGGAGTAGACGAAACCGAGGCAGAGCGGCTGGTCGGCGTGGCCCGCGGTCTCGTGGAACGGTATCCGGACAGCGTGGCGGTGTTGCTCGCCGCGACCGAAGCCGAATTTGACGCGCGCAATTATGACGAGGCCGAAGCTCTCGCCCAGCGCGCGATGGCAATCGATCCGGAATCGACCGGCGCAGCCATCTACTATGCCGATGTCGCCTTGCGCCGCTCGTTCGAAGACCCCGCGCAATACGCCGAGGCGCGTCGCCGCTTCGCCGCAGCCAACAATATGGAAGTGGATCACGCTTATCCGCTTTACGGCTATTACATGGCGCACCTGCTTGATCCGGCGGTTGAGCCGGACGAGGATGCGACCCTCGCTCTCGAAGCCGCCTTCTCCTACGCCGCATATGATCGTGATGTGCGGCAGGCGCTGGTGCACTGGCTGCTTACCGAAAACCGGGTCGAGGATGCCCGCGTGGTCGGTGCCGAGTGGATTGACGGACAGGGCGAAGGCCAGTGCGTTATCCGCAAGATGTATGACCAGTTTGCCGAGGGCAACACCGCGCCGCTGCTCGAACAGGTGCGCCCCGATCATCCTGGCGAATATCTCGACGAAGCGGCCCGCGATGCCGAGCGCGAGGAGTTCGAGGCGCTGATCACCGAGTATGATTGCGAGCAGGACTAAGCGTTCAACACCTTAGTCGCTCCAATCTACGGGCGGTGTGCGGATTCCTGTGGCCAGACAGGAACCACGCGCCGCCCGTAATCATTTGAAGCGGGATGACCAGTACCACTTCCGGCCCCGTTCTCGTCCCCGTCCTTGGCGACCAGCTTTCCACCACCCTCGCCTCGCTGCGCGGCAGGGCCAAGGATGATACCGTCATCCTGCTGATGGAGGTGTGGGACGAGGCGACCTACGTAAAACACCACAAGCAGAAAATCGCGCTGATTTTCTCCGCGATGCGCCATTTCGCCGATGAATTGCGTGCCGAGGGGTGGAGGGTCGATTACACGCGGCTGACCGATGCGGAGAACGCTGGCAGCTTCACCGGCGAAGTCGCCCGCGCCGTCGAACGCCATGCCCCGCGCTCCATCCACGTGGTCGAGGCGGGCGAATGGCGGGTGCAGCAGGCTATCGAGGAATGGCCGGACAAATTCCCCTGCCCGATCGAAATCCTGCCCGATGACCGCTTCCTGTGCTCGATCCCCGAATTCCGCGATTGGGCAGGCACGCGCAAGACCTATCGGATGGAGAATTTCTACCGCGAAATGCGCAAGAAAACCGGCCTGCTGATGGATGGCGACGCGCCGGTGGGCGGCGAATGGAATCTCGATCACGATAATCGCGAGCCGCCCAAAGGCGCGATGGACGCGCCAAAGCGCCCCACTTTTGCTCCTGATGCCACCACGCAGGAGGTGATTGATCTGGTTGCGGAGAAATTCCCCGATCATTTCGGCACGCTCGACAATTTCGGCTGGCCCGTCACCCGCGAACAGGCGGAGGCCGCCGCCGACGCCTTCTTTGCCGAGCGGATCGAGAAGTTCGGCCCCTATCAGGATGCGATGGTGCACGGGCAGGATGATCTGTGGCACTCGATGCTCTCGACCAGCCTCAATCTCGGCCTGCTCGACCCGCTGGAATTGTGTCGCCGGGCAGAGCAAGCCCATCGCGACGGCACCGCGCCCTTGAACAGCGTGGAGGGCTTCATCCGCCAGATCATCGGCTGGCGCGAATATGTGCGCGGCTTCTACTGGCACTTCATGCCGGGGCTGGAGAGCGACAATGCGCTGGATGCGCAGCGCCCGCTGCCCGAGTTCTACTGGACGGGCGAGACCGATATGCGCTGCCTCGCCGATTGCGTCCGGTCGACGCATGATGACGCGCACGCGCACCATATCCAACGGCTGATGGTGCTGGGCAATTTCGCGCTGCTGGCGGGGATCCGCCCGCGCGAAGTGCAGGACTGGTTCCTCGCCGTCTACGCCGATGCCTATGAATGGGTGGAACTGCCCAATGTCAGCGGCATGGTGCTGTATGCCGATGGTGGGAAACTGGCGAGCAAGCCCTACGCAGCCAGCGGCAATTACATCAACAGGATGAGCAATTACTGCAAGGAATGCCGTTACTCGGTGAGCAAGAAAACGGGCGAAGGCGCGTGCCCCTTCAACCCGCTCTACTGGCACTTCATGGATCGCCACCGCGACCGGCTGGAAAGCAACCATCGCATCGGCCGCATTTACGCGACCTGGGATCGGATGGGCGAAGAAAAGCAGCGCGAATATCTCGACAGCGCGGAGGCGTTTCTGACGACGCTAGAACCTGCGAAAGAAGGCTGGGCGCGGGGTTAGTAGGACGTAATCCCCGCCTCCTTCCGGCTCCACATCGGCGACACAACGCGCCCGGCCTTCTGCGCCTTCCACAGCATCCACACGCCCGCGCTTGTCGCCACGACCAGCGCGAAGATCGTCGCTTCCAGCCCGAAGCCGCCGCCTGCCAGCAGCGGCGGCCCCTCCAGCTCCGCGCGCACCAGACCGTCGACCGGGTTGCCCGACACTGGCACGCCCCACAGCGCCTGCACCACGTTCCAGCCCGCGTGCAGCCCAATCGCCAGCCACAGCGAGCGGGTGAGCATATAGGCTGCGCCGAGGAGGATGCCTGCCTCGATAGCGATGGCAAGCGAGCTAAACAGCGTCGCATTGTCATTGCCCGCATGGCCAAAACCGAACACCAGCGCGCTAATGGCGAGTGCGATCCAGCTTCCGGCGAATTCCTCGAGCCAGCGGAAAATGATGCCGCGCAGCAACAATTCCTCGAAGAACCCGGCGTAAAGCCCTGTGACAAAGAGGATAAAGGCCCAGTCGGTAAAGCCACCCGGCCCGCTGATCGTATAAACGCCCGCCAACGCGGCGAGGCCGACGCATAGGCTGATCAAAGCAGCGCCGCCTGTGAATCCCAGAACCGTATCGCGCAGCGCCGCGCGGTTGACCGGCAGATCGTCATGCTTCTTGGCGCCGAGCGGAACGACGCCGATCTTGTAGACAAGGAAGGTCAGCGTCACGAGCAACAGTGCACCCATGATGATCGCGGTGTTCTCCCCGAAATTGGGCGCGATCAGTTCCTGCCCCACTGCCGCCGATACGAAAGCCGTTCCAACGATGATCGCCGTTGCGACCACCAGCACCACCAGCGGGAAATGCCAGACTCTAATCCAGATCGAGCGGGGTTGCGTTTTGGCGATATCGCCTGCGCTATCGGGGTTTTCCATGCGGCGGCTCGTCGCCGAACAAATCGCCGGATGCAAGCAAATCCGCCCGCCCGGCCCCCTCGCGCCGTAGCAATTCGCGCTTGATCTCCGGCCCGTAGGCATAGCCACCTACCCCGCCGCTCGCGGGCACCACGCGGTGGCAGGGGATCAGCACGGCGATCTTGTTCGCGCCGTTCGCGCTGCCGACGGCGCGGCTGGCATTGGGATTGCCGAGCATCGCGGCCTGCTCACCATAGGAGCGGGTTTCGCCCGGCGGGATTGTGCGCAAGGCCTCCCAGCATTTCTGCTGGAACGCCGTGCCTTTCACATCGAGCGGGATGTCGGCGCTGATCGAGGAAGCAGGGTCTTCCACTGCTGCGGTTACGCGCGCGAACAGCGCAGCGAATGCCCCGCCGCCTTCGCGCAGTTCCGCTTTGGGGAAGCGGGCCTGCAATTCGGCTTCGCCCTCGCCAAAGCTCAGGCAGCACACGCCGATATCGGTCGCGGCAACCAGCATTTCGCCGAGCGATGTCGGCACCACGCTCCAATAGATCACCCGGCCCTCGCCGCCATTGCTCCAGTCGCTCGCAGTCATGCCCAGCCGTCCTTTCGTCTCCGCATAGAAGCGCGATGGGGAAGAATAACCTGCCGCATAGAGCGCTTCGGTCACGCTCGATCCTTCCGCCAAAGCCTCACGCACACGCTCCTCGCGCAGGGCGCGCGCGAAGGCTGCCGGTGACAGGCCGACTGTGCGGGTGAACAGGCGCTGGAAATGCGTCGGCGAATAACCGGTAAGCTCGGAAAGCGCCTCCAGTGTCATCGCCCCGTCAGCGCGGATCGCGGCTATAGCGGCGAGTACACAGGCTTCCTCCGCGCTTTGCGTTTTTGGCGAACAGCGTTTGCACGCGCGCAGGCCCGCCGCCTCGGCCTCGGCAGGCGTGGCATAAAAACGGACGTTCTTGCGATGCGGAGCGCGTGCGGGGCAGGACGGACGACAGTAAATGCCGGTCGAATGCACGCCGGTTACGAATGCGCCATCAAAACGGCGATCCTTGGCGAGCGCGATCTGCCAGCGCTCTTCGTCGGAGAGTTCGGTGTTGGTCATGGCGCGCTTTTCGCCTTGAAACGCAGGGATTGCGTCCCGCAGCTTGCGGCCAATGCCAAAAGCCCTGCTACTTCACCGCCTCGACATAAAGGTTGAGCGGCATCCGTCCCTCACAAGGGAGTTCCTGGTTCAGCTCCTCAATCGCGCTGTCGTGGAAATCTGCCTTGCGCACCGCACTGAAGCCGACCCGTTTCAGCAGGTCTTCCAGCATCGGGTAATCATAGATTCCGCGATGGAAGTGGCCGTAGAAGATATTGTTCAGCCCTTCTCCCAGATGCCTTGCCTGGGGGTGGAAGTTGGCCATGAACTCGCGGTCTCCGGCGACGTAACGCTCGGCGAAAGTCTGCAGATCGGGCACGATCAGGCGCAATGTGCCGCCCGGCTTCAGCACGCGGTGGAAATCCGCAGCGATCTTCTCACCGTCGGCGAAGGTGAAGTGTTCGAACACGTGTTCGGTAAAGATCATCGCCACCGAACCGTCTGCCAGCGGCATCCGGTTGCGCAGATCATAGACCAGATCGGTGGCTGCCGAGGCCCAGCCATCGACATTGACCCAGCCTTCCTTCTTCTTCCGCCCGCAGCCCCAGTGCAGCTTCAGATCGGTCTGCTGCTGCAATTGCTTGATGCGCGAGCGGCGGCCCGGAAGAACGCGGTTCTTCAGGCTCTCCATCTGCAAATGCGCTTCGTAACGGACATCCTGCATCAGCCGCATTTGCGAACTGTGGAGGTTTTCACGCGCATATTTCTTCAAGGCAGACATCGAATCCGGTCTCTTTCATGGCTCTTCGCAGGTGCACTATAGCGCGCGTGATGCAGATTTATGGCAGCACTTGCAACATCTCACCGCATAGCGGGGCTTGCGGTGCGCGCGCTTCCCGATAGGAAAGCAGTCCATGCGACTTCTGCACCTTGTCTGCGCAGCGATCCTTTGCGCGCTCGCCCTCGCCCGGCCCATCCCCGCTGCCGCTGATCCGGAGGATATCGAAGCGGCGACGCGCGGCGTGGTGCGGGTGGTGATTATCGGGCAGGACGGGACGGAGCTGTATCCAATCTCGCATGGCACCGGCTTTTCCGTCGGTGGGGAGCGGATTGTCACCAATGCGCACGTCATTGCACAGGCGATGGATGATGACCGTCTGGCCATCGGCATCGTGCCCGCAGACCGCGACGTCGCGGTCTATGCCCGCGTGATCGCCTATAGCGAGCGCAACGATCTGGCGATTATCGAGGCGACCGAGCCGTTGGGCCTCCCCGCGCTCACCATCGCGGGCAATCCGGCGACCACCGGGGCGGTTACCGCCATCGGCTACCCGCTCAATGTCGACCGTGCGCAGGGCCTGTCCTTCAGCGACATGTTCCGCGCGCAGCCGCCGGTCACCGCCGCCGGATCGCTCGCCGGACGCCGACCCAGCCGCGATTTCGATACGCTGCTGCACACCGCGCCGATTGCGGCGGGCAATAGCGGCGGGCCGCTGGTCGATGATTGCGGGCGCGTGCTCGGCGTCAACAGTTTCGGCGCGCAGAGTGATGGTTCGGATGCCGAGTTCTTCTTCGCCGTGTCGACGCGCGAGTTGCTCCCCTTCCTCCGCGCGAACAATGTTGCCCCCCGCCTCAACTCCGGCCCTTGCCGCAGCCTTGCCGAACTCGACGCGGAAGAAGCAGCGCGCGAGGCCGAAGCCCGCGCCGCTGCACAAAATGTCGCCGAGGCCGAAGCGGCTGCACAGGCGCAAGCTACAGAGGAAGCGCGGCGGCTCGCCACTTTCGAAGTGCTGGAGGAACGCGATACCAAGCTGGCGCTCGCCTTCCTGTTGCTCCTGATCGGCGCGGGAACGGGCGGCGTGGCGGCCTATGGCCATATCGGCCAGAACCCGCGCCTGCGCGCCGCGGCTGGCGGAGTGGCGCTGCTCTGCGTTGCCGGAGCCGCTATCGCATGGATCACCCGCCCGCATTTCAACTCCATCGACACCCGCACCGAGGAGCGGCTGCGCGAAGCAATTCCCGAACGTGAGGACAGCGGCACGATTGACCTCGCCGCCGGAGCAGCGGGCGAATATCAATGCGTGCTCGACGCCGATCGCAGCCGCGTGACGGGCGACCCCGAAGAGCAAATGGCGTTGACCTGGACCGAAACCGGCTGCGTCAACGGACGCACCCAATACGGCCTCGATGCAGGCGAATGGACGCGCGTTTTTGTGCCGAACAGCGAAGCGGCAGTGTCGATCAACAGCTTCGATCCGGCAGCGGGCGAGTTTGTGATGGAACGCTACTTGCTGGCCCGCGAACCGATGGACGCAGCGCGGGCCGCGCGTGGTGATTACTCCGCCCCCAGCTGCGAGGCAGGCGAGGACGGCGCGAACCGGTTGGGCGCGCAGCAAGCGGGCGTGACCTCTGCTCTGCCGGACAGGCCGAACGAACGGCTGGTCTATCGCTGCACCAAAGGCGAGACGGAGTAGACCGCGATGCAACAGGCGCTCGTATTCGCTTCCATCGTCCTTGGGATTGCGGTGGCCTTCGAGCTCCAGCACCTCAACACTCTGCTGCGATCAAAAAGGGTCAAATGGCACTGGGCGCAGCCGCTGTTCGCATTCTTTGTCCTGATGACGATGATGTCGTTCTGGTGGATGATCGCGAGCGGAAGCGCCGAAGAAGAGATCACATTGGCGCGGTTTCTTCCCATCATGTGGGTGCTCGTCATCCTCAACCTGTTGGCTGCCGCCGCGCTGCCGGATCGCGTGCCTGATGAAGGGATCGACCTTGCCGCATATTATCAGGAAAACCGGCGCTATCTGTGGGGTCTTTACCTGCTGATCTTCACGCCGCTGGCGGCAAACTGGGTTAGCATCGGCGTGATGCGGAGCAGTTCATTGCACGAACTCTTGCCGTATGTGATGTCAGAATTGCCGCCGCTTGCAGTGATTATCTTCCTGTTTTTCGCCCGCCGCTGGTGGATGGTGGCGCTGGGTTATCTTGGCCTCGCATTCCTCCTCGTCAATTGGCTCGGCCGCTCGCTGTAGCTTTCGCGCATAGGCCATTTGGCTAGGTTCCGCCAAACCGCCGCCCACCCCGCTTGCATCCCCCGTCCCCCGATGATAGGGGCGCGCCAGCTTTGGCAGGGACGCAATCGTGACCCGATTCCATCGCTTTCGAAATTTACCGTTTCTCGGATCCAAGAGGACCTTCGCGCGTGGAGCTTTCCGCCGGTATACAGGCCAGCCTTGCAGGGCGTTACGCCTCTGCTCTTTTTGATCTTGCCGGTGAAGCCGGCACAGTGACCGCTGTCGAGTCCGATCTCGAACGGCTGGAGGCTGCGCTGGGCGAATCGGATGATCTGCGCGCGCTGATCCGCAATCCGGAAATCAGCCGCGGCCAGCTCGCCAATGTCATGGCCGGGCTCGGCGCGCATCTTGGCCTGTCCGATCTCACCAAGAGCTTCCTCGGCGTGCTGGCGAATAATCGCCGCGTCTCGGCGTTGCCCGGCATGATCCGCGCATTCGCCATGATCGCAGCGGCCCAGCGCGGCGAAGTGCAGGCCGAAGTCGCCAGCGCACACCCGCTCAGCAGCGACCAGATCGCCACGCTTGAAACCAAGCTGCGCGCCCGCGAAGGCCGCACCGTGAAACTGAAATCCCACGTCGATCCCGATCTTCTCGGCGGGCTCGTCGTCACCATCGGATCGCAGCGCATCGACAGCTCGATCCGCACCCGTCTCAACTCGCTTGCACAAGCCATGAAGAGCGCCTGAGCGCGCTCCCCCATATAAGAAGGCATAGACATGGAAATCCGCGCCGCAGAAATCAGCAAGGTCATCAAAGACCAGATCGCCAATTTCGGCACCCAGGCCGAAGTCAGCGAAGTCGGCTCCGTCCTCTCGGTGGGTGACGGTATCGCCCGCATCCACGGCCTCGACAAGGTGCAGGCCGGTGAAATGGTCGAATTCGCCAATGGCGTGCAGGGCATGGCGCTGAACCTCGAAGCGGACAATGTCGGCGTCGTGATCTTCGGCTCGGACGCCGAAATCAAGGAAGGCGATGTCGTCAAGCGGACCGGCACGATTGTGGACGTTCCCGTCGGCAAGGGCCTGCTCGGCCGCGTGGTCGATGCGCTCGGCAACCCTATCGACGGCAAGGGCCCGCTGACCGACACCACCCGACAGCGCGTCGAAGTGAAGGCGCCGGGCATCATCCCGCGCAAATCGGTGCACGAGCCGGTGCAGACCGGCCTCAAGGCCATCGACGCGCTCGTTCCCGTCGGCCGTGGCCAGCGCGAGCTGATCATCGGTGACCGCCAGACTGGCAAGACCGCCGTCGCCATCGACACCTTCATCAACCAGAAGGGCGTGAACGCGGGCGATGACGAGGGCAAGAAGCTCTACTGCATCTATGTCGCCGTGGGCCAGAAGCGCTCCACCGTGGCGCAGATCGTGAAGTCGCTCGAAGAAAACGGCGCGATGGAATATTCGATCGTGGTCGCCGCAACAGCGTCGGAGCCTGCCCCGCTGCAGTACCTCGCGCCCTATACCGGCTGCGCGATGGGCGAATTCTTCCGCGACAACGGCATGCACGCCGTGATCGTGTATGACGATTTGTCGAAGCAGGCCGTGGCCTACCGCCAGATGTCGCTGCTGCTGCGTCGTCCTCCGGGCCGCGAAGCCTATCCGGGTGACGTGTTCTATCTCCACTCACGCCTGCTCGAACGCGCGGCGAAGATGAATGACGAGAACGGCGGCGGTTCGCTGACCGCACTGCCGATCATCGAAACGCAGGCGGGCGACGTGTCGGCCTACATCCCGACCAACGTGATTTCGATCACCGACGGCCAGATCTTCCTCGAAACCGACCTGTTCTTCCAGGGCATCCGCCCCGCGATCAACGTCGGCCTGTCGGTGAGCCGCGTGGGCGGTGCCGCACAGACCAAGGCGATGAAGAAGGTCGCTGGCTCGATCAAGCTGGAGCTGGCGCAGTACCGCGAAATGGCGGCCTTCGCGCAGTTCGGTTCGGACCTCGACGCTTCGACCCAGAAGCTGCTCAACCGCGGCGCGCGCCTGACCGAGCTGCTGAAGCAGTCGCAGTTCTCGCCCATGCCGTTCGAAGAGCAGACTGTGTCGATCTTCGCAGGCACCAATGGCTATCTCGATAGCGTCGCGGTGAACCGCGTGACCGAATACGAAGCCGCGATGCTCAGCTTCATGCGCAATGAACACGCCGCCGTGCTCGCCGAAATCCGCGACACCGGCAAGTTCGAAGACGACACGAAGGCCAAGGTCGTCGCCGCGCTGGACGCTTTCGCCAAGCAGTTCGCCTAAGTCCGCAGCGAAGCAATAGGGAGCCACCATGGCCTCTTTGAAGGAACTCAAGGATCGGATCGGGTCGGTTAAATCGACCCAGAAGATCACCAAGGCGAAGCAGATGGTCGCCGCGGCGAAGCTGCGCAAGGCGCAGGCGGCGGCAGAAGCTGCGCGCCCCTATGCCAGCCGTCTCGCCTCCGTCATGGGCTCGCTCGCCAGCAAGGTGAGCGGAGACAGCGCGCCGCTGCTGCTTCGCGGCACGGGCGCGGACAAGCGCCACCTGCTGGTGGTGGTGAACACCGATAAGGGCCTGTGCGGCGGTTTGAACTCGAACATCGTCAAGGCGGCCAAGCTGCAAGCGCAAAAGCTGCTGGCAGAGGGCAAGGATGTGACCTTCTACCTCGTCGGCAAAAAGGGCCGCGCGCCCATCCGCCGCGATTACGAGAGCAAGATCGCGTTCAATTTCGACACCAGCAACGTCCGCAATATCGGCTTTGCCGAAGCCGAAGCGATTGCCGATGATCTGGTGGCGCGGTTCGAAGCGGGCGAGTTTGACGTCGCCCACTTGATCTACCCCGAGTTCAAGAGCGCGCTGGCGCAAGACCCGACGGTGGTGCAACTGCTCCCTGTCCCCTCGCCCGGCACAGTCGAGGCATCGGACGCGGCCGTCGAATACGAACCGGACGAGGAAGAAATCCTCGCCGATCTGCTACCCCGCTATGTCAAGACGCAGCTGTTCGGCGCGCTGCTGGAGCGTGAGGCTTCGGAGCAAGGCGCATCGATGACCGCGATGGACAATGCCACGCGCAATGCTGGCGAGCTGATCGACAAGCTGACGATCAAGTACAACCGCAGCCGTCAGGCCGCGATCACCACCGAACTCATTGAAATTATTGCTGGCGCGGAAGCGCTGTAAGAGACCCAAGGCAAGGAAACGAACATGGCCACCGCCCCCGCTCTCAATCAAACGACCAATGGCACGATCAGCCAGGTCATCGGCGCCGTCGTCGACGTGCAGTTCCCCGGTGAACTGCCCGCCATTCTGACCGCGCTGGAAACCAAGAACGGCGACAACACGCTGGTTCTGGAAGTGGCGCAGCACCTTGGTGAAAACACCGTGCGCACCATCGCGATGGACTCGACCGAAGGCCTCACCCGCGGTCAGGAAGTGATCAACACAGGCGCGCAGATTTCCGTGCCGGTCGGCCCCAAGACGCTGGGCCGCATCATGAACGTGATCGGCCAGCCGATTGACGAGCGTGGCCCCATCGGTGCCGATATGAGCGCGCCGATCCACGCCGAAGCGCCTGCCTTTATCGACCAGTCGACCGACGCGGCGATCCTTGTCACCGGCATCAAGGTGATCGACCTGCTCGCACCTTACGCAAAGGGCGGCAAGATCGGCCTGTTCGGCGGCGCGGGCGTGGGCAAGACCGTGCTGATCCAGGAACTCATCAACAACATCGCCAAGGGCCACGGCGGCGTGTCGGTGTTCGCCGGCGTGGGTGAACGCACCCGCGAAGGTAACGATCTGTACCACGAATTCCTCGACGCTGGCGTTATCGCCAAGGACGCGGACGGCAATGCCACCAGCGAAGGCTCGAAAGTGGCGCTCGTCTTCGGCCAGATGAACGAACCGCCGGGCGCGCGTGCTCGCGTGGCGCTCTCCGGCCTGACCATGGCGGAATATTTCCGCGATCAGGAAGGGCAGGACGTACTGTTCTTCGTCGACAACATCTTCCGCTTCACGCAGGCGGGTTCGGAAGTGTCGGCGCTGCTCGGCCGTATTCCTTCGGCGGTGGGCTACCAGCCGACCCTGTCGACCGACATGGGCAATCTGCAGGAACGCATCACCTCCACCACCAAGGGCTCGATCACCTCGGTGCAGGCCATTTACGTGCCCGCGGATGACTTGACCGACCCGGCGCCTGCCACCTCGTTTGCCCACTTGGACGCAACGACCACGCTGAACCGCGCGATCTCCGAGCTGGGCATTTATCCGGCGGTGGACCCGCTCGATTCGACCAGCCGCGTGCTGGAGCCGCGCGTTGTCGGGCAGGAACACTACGACACCGCCCGCCGCGTGCAGGAAACGCTGCAGAAGTATAAGAGCCTGCAAGACATCATCGCCATTCTCGGCATGGACGAGCTGAGCGAGGAAGATAAGCTGATCGTGGCGCGCGCGCGCAAGATCCAGAAGTTCCTCAGCCAGCCGTTCCACGTGGCCGAAGTGTTCACCAATATTCCGGGCAAGTTCGTGCAGCTGGAAGACACGGTGAAGAGCTTCAAGGCAGTTGTGGACGGCGAATACGATCACCTGCCGGAAAGCGCCTTCTACATGGTCGGCGGCATCGAAGATGTGGTCGCCAAAGCCGCGAAGCTGGCTGAAGAGGCGTAAGACTAAGGCGTCCCGCCGAAAGGCCGGGACTCCTCATATTCCCCTCCCATTTATGGGAGGGGTCAGGGGAGGGAATGTCGGGCCACCCTCCTTCTGGTTACAGGCCCTCCCCCGGCCCCTCCCGCAAGCGGGAGGGGGGTTGAAGGAAGCCCCGCTTCGCAGGGGGCTATGATGTGAAATGGCACTACACTTCGAACTCGTAACCCCGTCCAAGCTCGTCCGTTCGGAGGACGTCCACATGGTGGTCGTTCCGGGCGCAGAGGGCGAATTCGGGGTGCTGGAAGGCCACGCGCCTTTTATGTCCACGATCCGCGATGGCGCGGTGCAGGTTTACAAGACCGAGGGCGGTGAGCCCGAAAGCATCATGGTGCGCGGCGGCTTTGCCGAAGTCGGCGAAAAGGGCCTGACCGTGCTGGCCGAGCACGTCGAAGGCTGATCTGGCCCGCTGATCCAGCACTACGCGCGCGGTGAAGACCCGCCCCGGCATCTGCGCCCGCAAACGGCGCTATTCCAGCGAAGACGAGGCCATTGCGGCTGCATTGGGGGCGCAGGTAACTCTGCGCCCTTATCGTTGTGCGCTATGCCGCGATTATCATCTGACGAGCCGCACCAAGGGGATGAAGTCGCTGCCCCCTCGCCCCGCAACCAGCTAATCGTCCATCCGGCGATACGTCCAACGCATCGGGTTGCTGCCGTCCACCAGCGATATCTCCGCCATCAACTCGCGCCCCTCGCGCCAATAGCGGATGCGCTGCGGATATTCGTTGGCGGTGTTGATGAAAGTGACGCCCTCGGAATCACCCGGGCTCCAGGCGAACAAGGTCGGCGTCGCGCCCATCGGCGCCGCGAGAAACGCCATCCGCACATTCGGGCCATCGCCATTGGGTTCGTCAAGCGCGATGCGCATCGTCTCCCAACCGAGCAGCCTCTCGCCATCGCCGCTGCGCCCGCTACCCAGCATGATCCCGGCGCGCGGCACCGTCCAGCATTCCTCGACCCAGCGTTCGCCGTCGCTCGCTTCCCAGCATCCGGCGAGCCAATCGGGCAAGGCAGGCGCTTCCTGCGCGGCCAGCGGCAGCGGGAACAGCAAAGCCAGCGGCAAAGCAGCAGCAAATTTCATGACAACCCTCCCATGCATTTCGATGCATTTATCCGGTCAGGATATTACGGCGCACGGCGTTCGTCAAAGGACTGCGCGGGCACGCATACCTATACGTAAACGGAGCCTACGCGCCCCGATCCGCCAGTCCGGCCAGCAGCGTGGCGGTGTAGTCGCGCGACACGCCGGGCGTGAAATGCGCGCCGTCGAACGTATGCCCGGAAAGCGCGGCGGGCGCTGGCACAAAGGCCGCGCCGTTCTCCAGCGCCACTTGCTCCAGCAGCGCATCGAGGCGGGCGAGCGTTTCCAGATCATAGATATTGCCCAGCGGCTCGACTTGCGGATCGGGCAACCAAATCCCGGAAATTGCGACACGTTCTGCTCCGCAAGCGGCGATGGCGCGCTCGATGCTCGCCTGCGATGCGGCAAGGTCGGTCATTTGGGGTATCGTGTCATTGATCCCGAGCGCAATCACCATCGGCGCATCGCTAAGGCTGCAAGTGAGATGGACCATCCGCTCCATCTCACGCGTGGTTGCTCCGGCATAGCCGATCAGCAGCGCGTTCTCGACCGGCTCGGCGAACTCGATGCGGCTGTCCCCGATAATGATGCGCTCGGCAAAGGGAGCGCGAACGATCTGTCCTGCCGCGCGCACGGTTGTTGTGGGGGTTATCGTGAAGGGCGCAATGGCCCATGCCGCGAGGCTACCCACCGCAACCAGCAATGCCGCCGCGACAAGCTCAAGCCGCCTGATGATAATAGCCCGCGAGATCATGGCGCGGCGTTACCGCAAGCAGGTTAACTTTACCCAAAGCTGTATTTTGCAGAACCTGCGCGAGCACCGCTACCAGAATCCGGCGATCATAAAGGTTCCTTAACCATGATGACGCCACACAGCACGGCATGACCGCGATGGCGCCTATCTCCGTGAATGCCGAACCCGCAAGCCGACTATGGTTGCGTGGGGATGTGGTGCCGTTTGCAGTGATCCTGCTGGTGGTTGCGGCCACGCGCGGCATCTGGTTCGGCAATCCGGTCGCCGATTATGACGAGCAGCTTTACAGCTTCATCGGCTGGCGGATGCAATATGGCGAGCTGCCCTTTGTCGACTGGTGGGATCGCAAGCCCTTTGGTCTGTTCGCCATTTTCGGCGTGGCGCACTGGCTGTTCGGCCCTGGTCCGCTGGCCTATCAGGTCGTGGCGGCGGGTTTTGCTCTCCTGTCCGCGTGGCTGACCTACCGGCTGGCTCTCAGGCTTGTCGGGCGCGCTTCCGCGACATTGGCGGCGATTATTCAGACCGTGCTGCTGTGCGCCTATGCCAGCTATTCGGCGCAGAGCGAGGTGTTCTTCCTGCCGCTGATGCTGGGGATGGCGCTGCTGCTGATTGATCCGGAACACCCGCATTTCCGCCGCCGCGCTCTCGCTGCGATGCTGCTGGGCGGGATCGCTTTGCAGATCAAGTATACGGTGCTGCCGCAATGCGCCTTCTTCGGCCTTTATGCGCTGTGGGTGGAATACCGGCGCGGTTCCACCCTTCCCTATGTCGCCGCCTTGGGCACAGCCTTTGCCGCGCTTGGCCTCGCGCCGACCGTGGCGGTGGCGCTGCTCTATGCGGCAACGGGCGGGTTTGACGCCTTTGTCTTTGCCAATTTCCTCAGCTTCTTTGACCGGATGCCCGCCCCGCAAGGGCGCTGGGCGTCCGAATTCTGGCTGGGCGTGGCGCCACTGGTGATTGTCGCTGGCGGAGGGATCTATGCCGCTTTCCGGATGATCCGCCCCGAACCCTTCGCCACCTGGCTGTTCTTTGCTGGATGGGCGCTCGCCAGCCTCGCCACCGCCTTTCTGCCGAGCACGGTCTATCTCTATTATTTCGCCGCCGTGAGTGCGCCCTTTGCGTTGGTCGGCCTGCCACTCCTCGATGGCCGGGGGCCGCTGAAGCTCTATCCCGGCCTGTTGCTGGCGACCGGCTTTGTCGCGCTGCTCAACCTACCTGACCGGCACGCGGAATCGCGGCTCCAGACGCAGGCTGCCGAAGATCTGGCGCGGGCGATTGCTCCCCATGTCGATGCGCGCGGCCCCTGCCTGTGGATTTTCGACGGGCCGACGGCGCTGTACCGGATGAGCGAAAGCTGCGTGCCGACGCGGCTCGTCTATCCCGATCATCTGAACAACGCGCTGGAAATCAAGGCGCTCGATGTCGATCAGGGGGACGAGGTGCGGCGTATTCTGGCCATGGAGCCGGGCGCGATTGTGACCGCTGACAGGCCCGTGACGGTGCAGAACGAGGAGACAACCGCGCTCGTCGAGACGGCGCTGGCGGCCGATTACTACGAAAGCCGCTCGGTAGAGTTGCAGGACCGCGTCCTGACCGTGTGGATCAGGCGCTAGCTTCAGCTTTCCGCGCCGCTGCCGCATCGGCGCCGCGCCCCATCTGCCACAGCCACAGCCCAGCAATGATGATAAGCGCAGCACCGCCCAACGCGGTCGGATCGGGCGCTTCGCCGAAGAATATCCACGCAAGGATAGTCGCGAGGAGAATCTGCACATAGGTCATCGGCGCGACGGTCGCTGCGCCTGCGCGCTGCGTTCCCTTGAAGATCAGCCAGTGCGCGATGCTGGCCAGCAGCGCGACCATGCAGGTGCGCGCCAACACGTGCCATTCGGGCCAGAAGAACGCGACTTCAGCATAGCCGCTTCGGGCCGCCGCAAAAGCCAAGGGCACCAGCAGCGCTGCCGAACCGATGGCCGCATAGGCCTGCGCGGCTAGCGCACTGCCCGCCCCTCGCACCGCACGGTTCGCTGTCATCAGCACCGCCATGCCGGTGGCGCAAATCAGCGGCAGGAGCGCGGCAAAACCGATATCCGCGAAGTTGGGTCGCAGCACCACCAGCACGCCGGCAAAGGCGATGATAATCGCGCCGATCTTGCCCGCCTGCAACCGCTCGCCAAGGAAGATCGCTGCGAGAATGGCGGTAATCATCGGCTGGAAAAAGGTGATCGCCACTGCATCGGCCAGCGGCATCAGCCAGACGCTGCCGAAGAAGGTAACTGTCGCCAGAGCAATGCCGAAACCGCGCAAAAACTGGATTCCCGGCTTGGGCACCGAGCGCAGCGGAGCAGTGCCCTCACGCGCCAGCAGCAGGGCCGACAGGCCAACCGCCCCGATCGTATACCGCACCGCCGCCAGCGCGGTCGGCGTCCATTCGTCAGCCATGCTCTTCACCACCGCATCGCTGACTGACAGCAGGCAAAAGCCTGCCAGCGCAAACAGCAGCCCGACCCGATCCGATTGTTGCATGGAAGAATACCCGAACAGCGATTGCGCGCTCTAGGCACTCGCGCATCGCGGTGCAATCGCCGCTTTCGCGCAAGCCCGCGGGATAGCCCGCACACGACAGTGAACGGGAAATTCACCATCGCGCTCTACGGCAGCATGAAAGTTTACATCCCCTGCCCCGCTTCGCCGCCAAACCTTAGCGAAATGTTTACCAAACTCCGCGAAATGGGAGTGTGTATCGGTGAAGTCGCATTTGTGATTTCGCCATTGTGGGAAGAGACAAGGGACAGCGGATGAGCGCTTTCGGACGCAAAAACGGAGCTGGCGGCATGGGCACGGGCAATCGCCCGAGCTTTGGCGTGGCCAAACCGATGCACGGGGGTGCGGGCGGCGTTGCAGAGAGCGGAGCCGGCCCGCGCGGCGGTGAACAGTTCCCGCCGGTGCCCGCCGAAGGGGCTCCGATCTCGTCTTCTGCCGACAAGAACGCCAATGCGATGGACCGTCTGTCCGAACGCGCCAATGCCGTTCATGAACAGCAGGAATTCGGCGGGTTCGAAGCCAGCGTCCATAAGATCAAGGAACAGGTGCTGCCGCGCCTGCTCGAACGGGTCGATCCCGAAGCTGCCTCGACGCTTTCCAAGGAAGAGCTGAGCGAGGAATTCCGCCCGATCATCATGGAAGTGCTGGCCGAGCTCAAAGTCACGCTCAACCGCCGCGAACAGTTCGCGCTGGAAAAAGTGCTGATCGACGAACTGCTCGGGTTCGGCCCTTTGGAAGAGCTGCTGAACGATCCCGACGTTTCCGATATCATGGTCAACGGCCCCGACCAGACCTACATCGAAAAGAAGGGCAAGCTGACCATCGCGCCGATCAAGTTCCGCGATGAAAGCCACCTGTTCCAGATCGCCCAGCGGATCGTGAACCAGGTCGGCCGCCGCGTCGACCAGACCACGCCGCTGGCTGACGCCCGCTTGAAGGACGGCAGCCGTGTGAACGTGATCGTGCCGCCGCTCAGTCTGCGCGGCACCGCGATTTCGATTCGTAAGTTTTCCGAAAAGCCGATCACCATCGATATGCTGCGCGATTTCGGATCGATGTCGGACAAGATGGCCACCGCGCTCAAAATCGCGGGCGCGTGCCGGATGAACATCGTTATCTCGGGCGGTACCGGTTCGGGTAAGACAACGATGCTCAACGCCTTGTCGAAGATGATCGACCCGGGCGAGCGCGTGCTGACCATCGAAGACGCGGCTGAATTGCGCTTGCAGCAGCCGCACTGGTTGCCGCTGGAAACCCGCCCACCGAACCTTGAAGGCCAAGGCGCGATCACCATTGGCGACCTTGTGAAGAACGCCCTGCGTATGCGTCCTGACCGCATCATCCTCGGCGAAATTCGTGGCGCTGAGTGCTTCGACTTGCTTGCGGCGATGAACACCGGTCACGATGGTTCGATGTGTACGCTCCACGCCAACAGCCCGCGCGAATGCCTTGGCCGTATGGAAAACATGATCCTGATGGGCGACATCAAGATTCCGAAGGAAGCCATCAGCCGCCAGATCGCCGAATCGGTCGATCTGATCGTGCAGGTGAAGCGTCTGCGCGACGGCTCTCGCCGCACCACCAACGTCACCGAAGTGATCGGCATGGAAGGCGATGTGATCGTGACGCAGGAGCTGTTCGCGTTCGAATATCTCGACGAAGGCGATGACGGCAAGATTATCGGCGAACACCGCTCGTCCGGCCTGCGCCCCTACACGCTGGAAAAGGCCCGCCAGTTCGGCTTCGACCAGGCTTATTTGGAAGCCTGTTTGTAAACAGGCACCTCAAGCGCCGGCGTTCGCATTCGCTCACTTGGCTACGGCCTACCGGCCGGCCCGCAGTCGCGGGCTGTCGTCGCCTGAAGGCGCCGATTCCAAGGAAGTTCCGATTGCACAGAGGTGAAATCGGCTGCGACTAGCAGCCGACAAAGGGCGACTGCCCGCCCGCAGCGGGCGCGTAGCGAAGCGCGTCTAGCGAGGACGCTCACCCGGATGGGTGAGCGCCAAACAAGGTCAAGAGTCTTTTGCTCTATCCCCGGATCCAGCCGACAATTCCGAAGGCGCACAGCGCCAGCCCGGCGAACATACTCAGCGCGCCGATATCGCGCCACGGCATGATGCCCACAGCATCGGGATGCTTGCGGCGCGCCCGGCGCCGTTCGCCGAACGCAGCAATGGCCGAAAGCACGAGCAGCGCCCCGCCCGCCATCACGTAACGGGTCGCATCGCTGGACAATAGCAAGAAGGCTGGCCACTTCATCGCGCGGCATATGGTGGATACGCCCTCGCCCCGCAATGCCTGTGCGCGTGACAACACTTGCGCGATGCCCGCCGGAGCCTAAAGCAATCGCCGTGCCCGCCTCTGCCACCGACCGACCACTGCTCGCCCTGCTTTTCCGCCTGCTCGGCATTGCGGGCTTTGCGCTGATGGCAGTCTGCATCAAGCTGGCGAGCGAGAGCGGCGTGCATCTGCTCGAACTGATCTTCTGGCGGCAATTCATCACGCTGCCGATCATGCTCGCTTGGGCGATGCTGGCTGGTGGGCTGGTGATGCTGAAGACTGCGCGGCCCAAGGCCCACGCCCTGCGCGCTGCCTATGGCGTGGTCGGAATGCTGCTGAATTTCGGCGGTGTTATCCTGCTGCCATTGGCCGAGGCGACAACGCTGAGCTACACCGGCCCGATCTTCGCTGTGCTGCTGTCGATTGTCCTGCTGAAGGAGGCCGTCGGCGTCTGGCGCTGGTCGGCGGTGATTGCCGGGTTCGCCGGCATCATCATCATCGCCCAGCCCGGCACTGGGGCGATCCCGCTCACCGGCGCGATGGTGGCCTTGGGCGGCGCATTCATGATCGCGCTTATCGCCATCCAGATCCGCGACCTCGGCCGCACCGAGGCACCGATGGTGATCGTCTTCTGGTTTGCGCTGGCGACCGTGCTCGTCACCGCCCCAGCCCTGCCCTTTGTGCACCAGCCGCTCTCGGGCGAGCAATGGCTGCTGCTGCTTGGCATCGGCCTGTTCGGCACTTGGGGGCAAGTCTTCATCACCATGGCGCTGCGCTTTGGCGAGGTGTCGAGCGTGATCGTGATGGATTATTCCAGCCTGATCTGGGCCGCGCTGTTCGGCTGGCTGATCTTTGGCGATCTGCCCACGCTCGGCGTGTGGCTAGGCGCACCGTTTGTTATCGGATCGGGCATCGTGATCACTTGGCGGGAGCGTGTCTTGCGCAAGGCTCGCCTCGCCGCAGCAACGCCGCCGGAGGGAACCTGAGCGCGCCATCACCCGTTCATCCGGTATGTTTACGGCGAAAGACACGAAAGGATGAGATCCATGGCACGCAAAATTATGATCGCTTTGACCGCGAGCGTCTTCGCGCTCACCGCCACCGCCTGCAACACCATTCAGGGCATCGGGCAGGACATCGAATCCGTCGGCAAGGCTGGCGAACGCGCGATCGACTAGGGCGCGGCGTCGCGTGAGTCGCGGCGATAGACCAGCGCCAGATTGTTGGCGGGCATGGTCTGGCGCGCGGTGCGGGTCAGGCTCGCTTCCGCCGCGAGAGCATCGACTGCCTCAAGGCTTCGCAGCCCCCACGCAGGATCGCGCGCCTTCAGGCTGGCGTCGAACTCCAGATTGGACACGGCGGTCGGCACATCGGGTTCGACAAACGGGCCGTAGAGGATCAACGGTGCGCCCTTAGCCAGCAAGCTGCCCGCGTGCCGGAATAGCCCCTCGGATGCGGCCCACGGGCTGATATGGATCATGTTCGCACAAAAAATCGCATCGGCCTTGGCGAGCGGACATTCGGCGTCGGTTGCCGAAAAGCGCAAGGGCGGGAGCAGATTGGGCAGATCGCACTCTTCCCGATAGGCCGCGATCGAGGCGATGGCTTCGGGATCAGCGTCGCTGGCTTGCCAATCGAGCGCCGGGAATGTCTCCGCAAAGAACACCGCGTGTTCGCCAGTGCCACTGGCGACTTCGAGTACGGTGCCGCGCCCCGGCAATTCCAGCGCCAAAACCTCTGCAATCGCGTCCCGATTGCGCAAGGTAGCGGGCGCATGGCGTTTCACAGATTGACCCGCCGCGGCCTCGCCCCGGCACGCGCGCGCCTCTCGCGGATCAGGAACCACAGCAACAGACCCGCAGGCCCCGCCATAAAGGTCAGCAGCAGGACGGGCGCCTGCACCAGCCGCGAGAAACCCTTGTGATCGGCATCCTTGGCGATCCACAATCCGGCGAAGAGATCGAGCGCGAGATAGTGGATCCAGCCGATCGTCGCCCCCGCATCGCTGGCGAAAAGGCTGCGCACCCCGGCAATGCTGGTGAACGACGCCTCACCCGCTTCACCTACCCGCACCGGATCGACAGCGCCGCTCAGAAGCAGGCCGAAAAGCAGCACATAGGCGCAGCACAGCAGGCCGACCCCGGCGTAGAACACGAAAGTCTGCGACAGCGTGGTGCGCGGCAAGGCGATGAGGATAAGCCACAGCAGCAGCGCCCAGCCATTGGCAACGGCGAAAATAGTGTCCCAAGGCATTGTGCGCTCTCCCGATCAGTCCTGATGGCTCTGGAACCGCCCGGCGAGCCGCAAGATCCCCGAATGTTCGTGGATGAATTGCCCGCCCGCCCTCTCGCCAGTGGCCTGCAAAGCGGCGGCGGCCACATCTTCTGCGTGGATCGAGCGGTATTTTTCCGCATTGCCGCGCAGGAACAGATCACTGACGGGTGCGAGCATCCGGCCCAGCCCTTCCAGAAAGCGCACATCGCCCTGCCGCTGGCCTCGCAGCAGGCCGGGGCGGAAGATATCGAGCCGGTTAAAACGCAGCGTCTTTAGCTCGCGCTCGACCTCGCCTTTGGTGCGCAGGTAGAAATTCTTCGCGGCGGTATCGGCCCCGACCGAGGAGATATGCACGAAGCTGCGCGCTCCGGCAGCCTTGGCAGCGGCGGCGACCGCCATCACCAGATCATGGTCAACCGCGCGAAAGGCTTCCTCGCTCCCCGCCTTCGCGCGGGTGGTGCCCAGCGCGTTGATGACGGCTTCGGGCGCGAGCGAGGCGATCACCTCCGGCCAGTCCTGGATATCCGCCAGCACCAATTCCATCCGCACGCCGTCGGGAAAGTCCATTTCCCGCCGCGCCAGCCCTTGCAGCGCCACTTGCGGCGTGTGCGGCGTGCGGGCGATGACGCTGCGCCCGACAAGACCTGTGGCGCCCACAAGCAGCACGCGGCGGCGATCATGGCGCGGCAGAACCGACGCGGCCTCGGCAGGCTCCGCAAACAGCGGCCCGGCAGGTGCAGCCGGATCAGACATTGCTCAGCCCTTCGGGGACGCTGCCGAAAATCCGCGCATATTGGCGGATGGCGAAATGATCTGTCATGCCCGCGACAAAATCGGCGATATGCCGCCCCCGCTCCGGCTGGCCTTCGGGCAGGCTTTCCACCCAACGCGGCGTCATCAGCGAAGGCTGCTGGTCGTAGGCGGCGTAGAGCTTGGCGATTACCGTCTTGGCCAGTTCCGCCGTGCGTACTTGATCGGGATGGTGATACAGCCGCTGATACATAAAGCCCTTCAAGCGCCGCTCGCGCGCGGCCATGTCGGGCGAGAAGGTCGCCAGCGCTCGCCCTGCCTGCCGTACCTCTGCGACGCTATCAACGCCCGCAAGGTTCGCCCGCGTCGTCTCCAAAAGATCGTTGCACATCACCCCGATTTGCGCGCGCACCAGTTCGCGCAACCGTTCCTCGCGGGTCGCCAGCGGAAAGCGCGCTTCGATATCGCGCCACAGATCGGCGAGGAAATCGAGCGTGAGAAGATCGTCCAGATCAAGGAAACCGGCGCGCAGGCCATCGTCGATATCGTGATTGTCATAGGCGATATCGTCCGCCAGCGCGGAGACCTGCGCTTCCAGCGATGGATGCAGATGCAGATCGAGCGGAAATGCCGCGTCCAGCTCCGCCAGCGCCCAGCCGGGCGCTTCCACCGGCCCGTTGTGCTTCGCCAGCCCTTCGAGCACTTCCCAGCTGAGATTAAGCCCGCGCATCCCGTGATAGGGGCTGTCCAGCCGCATCGCGGTGCGCAGAGTGTGGCCGTTGTGGCAGAAGCCTCCAGACAGCTCCAATGCGGCATCCAGCGCATCCTCGCCCGAATGGCCGAAGGGCGGATGGCCCAGATCATGCGCGAGGCACAGCGCCTCGGTCAGATCCTCGTCCAGACCCAGATCGCGGGCGATCACCCGCCCGATCTGCGCGACTTCCAGACTGTGCGTCAGGCGGACGCGGTAATGGTCACCATCGGGGGCAATAAAGACCTGCGTCTTGCCCGCCAGCCGCCGGAAGGCGATCGAATGGATGATCCGGTCACGATCGCGCTGGAAAGCGGTGCGCGGCCCGCGCGCGGTGTGCCCCGGCTGCGAAAACTCGCGCCCCCGGCTCTGCGCGGGATCGGCGGCATACGGTCTGTTCCCGGCGGGCGCGTGGTACATGGACTGCACCGCTATGGCAGAGACCCGATGATGACAACGGGAACAGGGCGCGAACGGCGGCGATTGGCGCGGGAAAACCCCGTTTGGGCGAGCTAATCCGCGCCGACAATCCACGCAGCCGCCGCATCGGCATGGATGCGCATACAATCATAGATCGGCAGCACATTGGCATCGATATCGACGATCAGCTCCAGTTCGGTGCAGGCAAGCACCACGGCCTGCGCTCCGTCGCGTTCATAGCCGGTGAACCAGCCGCGCAGCGTGCGCTCGGATTCCTTGCGCGCCTTACCCACCATCAGCTCTTCATAGATCATCCGGTCAAGCTCGTCGGCGTGCTCCATATCGGGCGGCAGCAAGTCGACCCCGTGCGCCACCAACCGGCGGCGGTAGAAACTTTCGGTCATCACATTGCGCGTGCCGATCAACGCAGCGCGCGCGATGCCGTCCTCCGCCATCTTCGCGCCGACACACTCCGCGATGTGGAGCATCGGCACCGGCACCTGCGCCTCGATCTCGCGGAACATCCGGTGCATTGAATTGGCGCCGATAATGAGCATTTCCGCGCCAGCGTCGGCCAAGCGATTGGCCGCTGCCGTAATCACCGCCGCACCGCGCTCCCAGTCTTCTGGCGTTTGCAACTGGTAGATTTGCGCGAAGTCGAGACTTTCGATCAGCAACGGCGCGGAATGGCGCGGGCCGACATCGCGCTGGATGCGCTTGTTGATCCGTTCGTAATAACGGTGGGTCGAAACCCAGCTCATCCCGCCAATCAGGCCGAGTTTGCGCACGCCTTTGCCCCTTTTTGCTGCAAATCAAATTGCAGCAAAAGCGCAAGCGCCGCCGCTAGTCCAGCGCCTTGACGATTTCCTCGACCATCTTTTTCGCGTCCGACAATAGCATCATCGTCTGGTCCATGTAGAACACGTCATTATCGACACCGGCATAACCCACGCCGCCCATGCTGCGCTTGATGAAGAAGACCTGCTTGGCCTTGTCCACATCGAACACCGGCATCCCGTAAATGGGGCTGGACTTGTCGGTCTTCGCCGCCGGGTTCACCACATCGTTCGCGCCGATGATGAAGGCGACATCGGCCTGCGCAAATTCGCTGTTGATGTCTTCCAGTTCGAAGACCTTGTCGTAACTGACATTGGCTTCGGCGAGCAGCACGTTCATATGCCCCGGCATCCGGCCCGCGACGGGGTGGATGGCGAATTTGACCTCCACACCCTTCTCTTCCAGCTTGTCGGTCATCTCGCGCAAGGCGTGCTGCGCCTGTGCCACTGCCATGCCATATCCGGGGATGATGATGACCTTTTCCGCCTGTTCCAGCATATAGGCAGCATCCGCCGCGCTGCCCTGCTTGTAGGGCCGCGCCTCGCGCGCCTCGCCGCTGCCACCGCCGCCGCTATCGCCGCCAAAGCCGCCCGCGATCACGCTGAGGAAGCTGCGGTTCATCGCGCGGCACATGATGTAGGACAGAATCGCGCCTGACGAGCCCACCAAAGCGCCGGTGATGATCATCGCGGTGTTGCCCAGCGTGAACCCCATCGCCGCCGCCGCCCAGCCGGAATAGGAGTTCAGCATCGACACGACGACCGGCATATCCGCCCCGCCAATCGGGATGATGAGCAGAAAGCCGATGATGAAAGCGAGCACCGTCAACGCGACGATAAAGGGCAGGTTCGCTGCAGCGTCGGGTGTGTGCGCAAACATGGCGGTCAGCACGAGGATCGCCGCGAGCATGCCGAGATTGATCACGTGCCGCCCCGGCAGCATGATCGGCGAACCGCTCATCTTGCCGCTGAGCTTCAGAAAGGCGATAATCGAACCGGAGAAGGTAATCGCCCCGATGGCGATGCCGAGGCCCATCTCGACCTTGCTCACCGGCCCGATGGCGCCGCCATCGGCCAGGAGCCCGAACGCGCCGGGATTAAGGTAGGCCGCCCAACCGACGAGCACAGCCGCGAGGCCGACCAGCGAGTGGAAGCCTGCCACCAGTTCGGGCATCTGCGTCATGGCGATGCGTCGGGCGATGGTGACACCGATGATCCCGCCGAGGAAAATCGCAATCCCGATCTCGACAATATTGGCGACACTATGCGTCACCAACGTCGTGATAACGGCAATCGCCATGCCGATCATGCCGTTGCGATTGCCCGCTCGCGAGGTTGCAGGGCTGGAGAGCCCGCGCAGTGCGAGAATGAAGAACACGCCTGCCACGAGGTAAGCGAGCGCGACCCAAGGGTTCACCGCTTCGCCCGTCGCTGCTTGGGCGGGGGTGGAGACGAAAAACGCCGTCATCGCGAGGAGCGAAGCGACGCGGCGATCCAGCAAGCGCCGGACTGGATTGCTTCGCTGCGCTCGCAATGACGAAAGGAGAGTGCGGCCCATGCTCACTTCTCCTTCTTCTTGTACATGGCGAGCATCCGCTCGGTCACCGCGAAACCGCCGAAGATATTGACGCTGGCGAGCACCACGGCGAGCAGCCCCAGCCACTTCGCCACATCGCTCCCCGCCTCCGCCGCGGCGATCAACCCGCCGACGATAATCACGCTGGAAATCGCATTCGTCACCGCCATCAACGGCGTGTGCAGCGCGGGCGTAACCGACCAGACGACATAATAGCCAACGAAACACGCCAGCACGAAAATCGAGAGGATTGAGATAAAGTCCATGGGCTTTCCTAAAATCCTCCCGCGCCGGGGGAGGAGCAAACCGCGCTTGCAGCGATCATCTGTTCAATTTTTCTGCCAGCAAGCTTTGCAAACCGGCAACGTCGCTGTCACGTCCGACTTTGAACTGGATTCCTCCAAGACCGGACACAAAGAACTTGATCTCGCCATCAAGGTCGAAGGTTCCGGCACTTTCGATCGAGTAAGCGTTGATCGATCGGTAGGGAACCGACTTGTAGTCCTTCTTTGACCCGGTCAGCCCCTGCACATCAACATGGATCACACGCCAATCGGTAAATACAATCCAGTCCCGCACCGCCTTGAACGCCAGTAGAACGTTTTCGCCGGCGACCAGGCAATGGCCGTGCTCCTGGATAAATCCGTCCCCACTTGCGGTTGTTGCATTGAGAAGTCCCATAACGGCTAGTCCCCTTTCAGCCTCTCATTCACCACTTCGCCACCCTGCGTCAGCCGCACAGCATCCCCGATTTCCTCGTCCAGCACCGGCTTGCCCGCTTCCTTGTCCCAGAAGGCGTTGAGGAAGTTGAACAGGTTGCGGCTGAACAGCGCGCTCGCGTCCGCCGCCAGATGCGTCGCGGTGTTGGAGAAGCCGATGATTTTCACGCCGTGCTTCTCGACCACCTGATCGGGCAGCGAGCCTTCAACATTGCCGCCTTGCGCCACGGCGAGGTCAAAAATCACGCTGCCTTCGCGCATCGTCGCAATCTGCGCGTCCAACACCAGGCGCGGCGCGGCGCGGCCGGGGATCAGCGCGGTGGTGATGACGATGTCCTGCTTGGCGATGTGGCTGCTGACCAGCTCCGCCTGCGCGGCCTGGTATTCTGGCGACATTTCGGTGGCATAGCCGCCCGCGCCCTCGCCCTCGATCCCGGCGACATTCTCCACAAAGATGGGCTTCGCGCCCAGCGATTGGATCTGTTCCTTGGTGGCAGAGCGCACATCGGTGGCAGAGACTTGCGCGCCCAAACGTTTGGCCGTGGCAATCGCCTGCAATCCGGCAACGCCCACGCCCATCACGAAAACCTTCGCCGCCGACACGGTGCCCGCCGCCGTCATCATCATCGGGAAGGCGCGGCCATAGGCGTCGGCTGCCGCGATCACCGCCTTGTATCCGGCAAGGTTGGACTGGCTGGAGAGCACGTCCATGCTCTGCGCGCGGGTGATGCGCGGCATGAATTCCATACTGAGCGCCTCAAGCCCCGCTTTAGCGTAGGCATCCACGCGCTCGCGTTGACTGAAGGGGTCGAATGTCGCCGCCACCCAAGCGCCGGGTTTCGCGCCTGTCAGCGAAGCGACATCGGGTGCCTGCACGCCGAGCACGATGTCGGCATCTTTCACCACCGCGCCGCCGGAAGCGACTTCCGCTCCAGCCTCGCGGTAAGCAGCGTCGGAAATCGACGCGCCTGCGCCCGCGCCTTCCTCCACCGCGACGGTGGCACCAAGCGCGGTGAATTTCTTGACCGTTTCGGGAGTTGCGGCAACGCGGCTCTCGCCAGCTGCCCGCTCTTTGAGAACCGCTATCCGCATCACCTGTCCGCCGCCGCTCAGGCGATGAGCCAGATGACGAAGAAGGTGATCGCCACCAACAGCGGCACTGCCCATTTCAACGTGGCGATGAAGCTGGAATAGGTGCCGGTGGCAGCTTTCATATCGTGCGGATTGCCCATTTCGAACGTAACTTTCCTGCAAGCAAAAGGTGAACTGTTGGCGATGCTCTATCGCCCGCATTGCCCCCGCTCAAGTCCCCAAGCGCGTTTTAGCGCGGTTGCGGAGCTTAATCGGCTTTTTACCCCCTCCTGTTACCAAACTGCGTTCCTGCCCGAATGTCCGGGCGATTATGGTGGGTGCGCATGGCAGAGCCTGAACAGCGTCTCTTGATGCTGATTGACGATGAACCGGCCCAGAGCCGTTTGATTTCCGCGCTGGCCGGGCGCGAAGGCTGGCGCACGCTGGTGGTCGGCGATTCCGAAACCGCGATTGCCACGTTGGGCACGCGGCAGGGGATGCAGCTCTCCGCCATTATCCTCGATCAGTGGGTGCCGGGAGACCGCGCCTGCGAACTGATCGCCGAGCTGAAAGAACGCCGCCCCGCCCTGCCGATCCTGATGCTGACCACCAGCACCAGCCCACAGCTTGCCGTGGAGGCGATGCGAGCAGGCGCCACCGATTACCTCGTCAAACCCGTCGCGCCTGATCGCCTGATGCAGGCGCTGCGCAATGCGACCACCCGCGAAACGCCGCGTGACGAGCTGACTCCGCTCACCGAAAAGATGCCCGCCCAGCTCGATTTCGAAGCGATGGTCGGCACGTCCCCGCCCTTCCGCGATGCGCTGGCCAAGGCGGCGAAGGCCGCGCGCGGGCATGGCCATGTGCTGATCGAAGGCGAAAGCGGCACCGGCAAGGAAATGCTGGTGCGGGCAATGCAGGGCGCCTCGCCGCGCTCGAAGACCGCGTTCCGGATGCTCAGCATCGCGGGCATTCCGGCCAGCAGCCTCGAATCGGTGCTGTTCGGGCACGAGAAAGGCGCGTTCCCCGGTGCGTTCGAGCAGCAGGTCGGCGCGATCCAGCATTGCGATGGCGGGACACTGGTGCTCGACGAGATCGACCGCCTGTCGATGGATTTGCAAGACCGGCTGACCGATGTGATCGAGAGCGGGCAGGTCAAACCGATCGGCGCGCAATATGCCTACAAGGTCGATGTGCGGATCATCGCGGCGAGCAACCTGCCGCTTGCCGACTTGGTCGCCACCGGCCATTTCCGCGAAGGGCTGCTTGCGGCGATTTCGCGCACTGCGATCGAACTGCCGCCGCTGCGCGAGCGCACCGGCGATATTCCCGCGCTCACCCGCCATTTCCTCGCCCGCATTGGCGAGCAACCGGGCCTGCGTCCGCTCGGCATCACTGCGGATGCGCTCACCCTGCTGTCCGCTTTCGACTGGCCGGGCAATGTCCGCCAGTTGCAAGCGGTGCTGTTCCGTGCGGCCGTGTTCTGCGATGGCGATGCGCTGACGACCGAGGATTTCCCGCAGGTGCGCGAGATCGTCGGCGAATTCTATGCGCCCGATATTCCGGTGCGCGAGAGCGCGGGCGTCCAGCTTTACACCGGCGACGGCAATCTGCGCCCGTTGGAAGAGATCGAGGCCGATGTGATCCGCCTCGCCATCGGGCATTATCGCGGCCGGATGACCGAAGTCGCCCGCCGCCTCGGCATTGGCCGCTCGACGCTGTATCGCAAGCTCACCGATCTCGGCATCGACAACGCAGCCTAAGCGGGCCTTGCCAGCGCGCAGTCGCGGAACCGTATGGCGGTTCGTGCGATGTAGTGTCATGCAACGGCCCGAATGCTCATTCCTTCTGATCTGCACGATGGCGCTGGCGGCCTGCTCGCCAGCATCGGGGGAACCCGTCGCGCCCGCAACCGCCACCTCCGCGAGCACCCAAGCCACGACGCTGACCGAGGGGAACCTTGCGCATATCCACTACGCCTACAACGCGCATGTGCTGAGCCAGGTCGAAACCGAGCTGCCGCTGCCCCCGGACTTCACCGAAACCGCCTTCGCGATCAAGTTCATCCCGCGCGACCTTGTGCAGCGGATCGGATCGGACGGCTGCTCGTTCGACACCGCAAGCCATCGCGAACCCTGCACCGCCGACCACGAAGTCGGCTTCGCGCTGGCGCTGCTGGAGCGCCCACTCAGCCATTACACCACCGCCATCGCCCGCGACCGCGCGCATATGGAGGCGTTCGAACCGGTGGAGATGCACGGCGCAGAGGGCGTCGCGCTGCAGCACACCACCGATCACACCACCACGCGCTACACCTTCCTCCCCGCGCATGGCCGCACGCTGATGCTGGTGAGCCGCGACAATGCAGGCGTGCACGAAGCCTCCGCCGCGCTGGAGCAGGTGCGCGACAGCATTACGTTTTAGAGCGCCCTAGCTCTCCAGTCCCGCAAAGTCGGTCAGCGCAGCATCGCGCAGGCCGCGCCATACGTTCCTTGCCTGCACCGTCTCGAACACGTCATGCACGCGCAGCAGCTGCACGCCCGCATCCATGCCGAGCTTTGCCAGCGTGAGCGATCCGCCCACGCGCTGGTGCGCACCCGCTTCGTTGCTCAGCGCGCCGATCATCCGCTTGCGGCTTGCACCCAGCAGCAGCGGGCAGCCGAGCGCGTGATACATCGGCAGCGCGTTGAGGATCGCGAGATTGTCGGCGAGCGATTTGCCAAAGCCGATGCCGGGATCGAGCACGATCCTCTCCACTGCAATGCCGCCCGCAATCGCCCGGTCGCGCAAGGCTTTCAGCGTGTCGAACACGTCGAACGCCGCCGCCTGATAGTCGCCGCCCGCGTGCAAATCCTCGCCGGTGCCGGGCGCGTGCATCAGGATGACGGGCACCCCGCTCGCTGCGGCAAACTCCAGACTGCGCGGATCGTAGCGGAGGCCCGATACATCGTTGAGAATATGCGCGCCCGCCGCCAGCGCGGCTTCCATCACGGCGGGGCGGCGCGTGTCCACGCTCACCGCCGCACCCATGTTGGCGCAATATCCGACCGCCGGTCGCACCCGCTCGATCTCCTCGCCTTCCCACACGGCTTTGGCCCCGGGCCGCGTGCTTTCCCCGCCAATGTCGATAATCGCCGCACCCGCTTCGTGCATGGCGGCGGCATGAAGCTGCATTTCCTCCGGATCGTCCATGAACTTGCCGCCATCGGAGAAGCTATCGGGCGTGACGTTGAGAATGCCCATCACCTGCGGCTGGTCGAGCCGGATCGTTCGCCCGCCCAGCGCCAGCGGCGGGTGTACCTTGGCGAGCCCCGCCCACTGTGCGCTGGCTTCCGCCGCCAGCGCATCGGGCAGCGAAGCAAGCACGTCTGCCATGCCAGCCTTGGTCGCGATCTGGCGCGACAGCACCCGCCCGTCCTCGCGCACGATCACCGCAAACTCGCGCGCATAGACCATCCCGCCCGCGAGCCGCACCGCATCCCCCTCGACCGCCTGCGGACCGGAGACGGTGGAGATCGGCTGGATGTAGAGCGATTGGGTCATGCGTTTGCTTTCAATGCCTTGAGCCGCTTTCGGGCGCTAACCTGTTACACCTGTTACAGTGTCCTGAGACAAAACTTTTCACCGCAGCTTTCGCCTGTTTGCGGAGCGATTGGAAGGGTGTGAGGTGCGCATTTGCACGGGTGTATGCGCAGAGCGTGGGTGTAGGGAAGTGGCCGTAAGCAGACCCAAAGCGTCACCCCGGATGTGATCGGGGGTGACGATTGAACGGATCAATCCTCACTCGCCAGCAGATATAGCCCCCGCGCCGCATCGATCGGCTTTACTTCGCCGCCTGCTTCGTAGTGCCAGAATGTCCAGCCGTTGCAACTCGGCGCGCCCTGTAGCTCTTTGCCGACGCTGTGGATGCTGCCGACCAGTTTGCCGCATTCTATGCTGCCATCGGCGCGCACGGTCGCCTGCCAGCGGCGCGCCTTGTCGAACAGCATGGTGCCGGGGGCGAGCAGGCCTGCTTCCACCACCGCGCCGAACGCCACGCGCGGCTGCGTTTTGCGGCTCTGCATTGTCGTAAGCGCGCTTTCGTCCAGCGGCAGCTCCTTTTCGATCCGCGCCATCGCCACCTTGCGATAGTCCGCCTCGCGCTCGCAGCCGATCCAGTCGCGGCCCAGCCGCTTGGCAATCGCGCCGGTTGTGCCGGTGCCGAAGAACGGATCAAGCACCACGTCGCCCTTTTCGGTCGTCGCCAGCAGCACGCGGTAGAGCAGCGCCTCGGGCTTTTGTGTCGGGTGCGCCTTGTGCCCGGTATCGTCTTTCAGCCGCTCTCCGCCGCTGCAAATCGGGAATGTCCAGTCGCTGCGCATTTGCAGCTCGTCATTCAGCGTCTTCATCGCGCGGTAATTGAAGTGGTATTTCGCCTTCTCGCCCTGGCTCGCCCACAGCAGCGTTTCATGCGCATTGGTGAAGCGGGTGCCGCGAAAATTGGGCATCGGATTGGTTTTGCGCCAGACGATATCGTTCAGCAGCCAGAAGCCCAGATCCTGCAAGATCGCGCCGACGCGATAGATATTGTGGTAACTGCCGATCACCCACAGCGCGCCATCGGGTTTCAAGACGCGGCGGCATTCGGTCAGCCAGTCGCGGGTGAAATTATCGTAGATCTGGAAGCTGTCGAACTGGTCCCAGTGATCGGTCACGGCATCGACATGGCTGCCATCGGGCCGGTTAAGATCGCCGCCCAATTGGAGATTATACGGCGGATCGGCAAAGACGAGATCGATGCAGGCATCGGGCAGCTTGCGCATCTCCTCCACGCAGTCGCCCGCGAGGATCTGGCCCAGCGGCAAGTCCTTCTTGTCGACCTTCGGCGCACGTGTTTTGGCCGGTATGCTGCGAATTTTCGTCAGATTGCCCACTCAATACCCCTCAAGTTATCCACAGGGGATGAATCCTCGGGAGTCCGGGGTCAAGCGGCAATTTTGCACCGCTCCACCACAGTTAGAGCGGAACAAAAGGAGTCTCACACAAGATGTTGAGTCTGCACCAGATTACAGGACTCGATATGCTGCGGTGTGGCCGCGAGGACTCACCTGCAAAATTAGGCGAACAAAAGCGCCGTATTCACCGTGAACGCCGCCAAAAGCAGCAATCCCAGCCCGCGCCCGATACTGTGCGCATAGCGGCACAGCAGCAGCATCAGCACCGCTGAACCGGCCAGCACCGGGAATTCCAGGTCGAGCATCTCCGCCGGGATCGCAAGCGGCGAAACCGCCATCGTCACCCCGCCGATCATCAGCAGATTGAAGATGTTGGAGCCGACAACATTGCCCACCGCCAGATCGCTGCGCCCCTTGAGCGCGGCGGCAATCGACGCGGCAAGCTCTGGCAGCGACGTGCCCACGGCGACGATGGTGAGGCCGATGACCGTCTGCGAAATGCCCGCAAGCGTCGCCAGTTCGATCGCGCCATCGACGAGGAATTTGCCGCCCACCACCAGCGCGCCAAGGCCTGCAAGGAACAGGATGATCGCCAGACCGAAACCGGGCTGCTTCTCGTCATCCTCTTCTTCCAGTTCGGGCGGATGGCGCACCCGCCAGACGATATACACCACCAGCGCTACCAGCAGGGCGATGCCGATCCAGCGCGCACCCGCTTGCGACACCGCCAGCGCCCAGACCGCCAGCGTCGCCAGCAGCGCGACCACCGCGTCGCGCTTGCCGATGCCGTGAAGGATAATCGGCGCCACCAGCGCGGTCGCGCCGAGGATTAGCAGCGTATTGGCAAGGTTCGAGCCGACCACATTGCCCCATGCAATGCCGGGCGATCCTTCGAGCGCGGCCTGCACGCTGGCGACCATCTCGGGCATGGATGTCGCCGCGCCGACTATCACGAGCCCGGTCACCAGATTGGAGATACCCAGCCGTTTGGCCATCGCCACCGAACCGCGCACGAGCAATTCGCCGCCGACAAACAGGCCGACAAGGCCACCGAGAATGGACAGGGAGAGAATTAGCATGGGAGGCAGGCGTTACAGGCTCATTTCCAATTGCGCCACCGGCGCGAATGACCTTCTGTGCAAAGGCGTCGGCCCATGGACGCGCAGCGCCGCCATATGTTCCGCGGAGCCGTACCCTTTATTGCGCTCCCACCCGTAATGCGGATGCTCTTGCGCGGCTTCGACCATCAGCCGGTCGCGATATTCCTTGGCGAGGATGCTGGCGGCACCGATGCACGCTTCCTTGCCATCACCGCCGACAATGGCGCGCGCGGGCCAGCGCCATTGCTCGCAGCGTCCTTCCGGCGTCAGATTGCCGTCGATCAGCGTGGTGACCTGCGCTCCGCCCAAAACATCGCACAGCCGTTCGACCGCAAGGCTCATCGCCAGCATGGTCGCGCCGAAGATGTTGAGCCGGTCGATGTCCTCCACGTCGACAACGCCGATCCCCCAGGCGCAGCGTGCGCGGATGCGCTGTTCGGCTTCGGCGCGGGCCCTGGCGGAGAGCTTTTTGGAATCGTTGATGCCCGAAGGTGCAGGCTTGCACAGCACCACCGCCGCCGCCACAACGGGGCCAGCCAGCGGCCCGCGCCCCGCCTCGTCCACTCCGGCGACCAGCGGCGTGTCACCCAGCCGGGCACCAAATTCTGCATAAGGCGTTGCACACAGCATGAAACACACACTCCTGACCCTCGCCCTATTCCCCGCCACCCTCGCGCTCGCAAGCTGCGCCAATGCCCAATCGGGGGATAGCCCGCCGATGGTCGTGACCGCCGGTGAGCCGGTTGCGCTGGCCGAAGGTTCGCCCTTCACCGCCGAAGCGCACGCCAATTTCGCCGAGCCGTGGGCGCTCAAATTCCACCCCGAAACGGGGATGATTTTCATCACCGAGAAGGCAGGCGTGCTAAAAGTCTATGATCCGGCGACGGGCGCAATCAGCGACGTGAGCGGTGTACCGGAAGTCGCCTATGCCGGGCAAGGTGGGCTCGGCGACATCGCCTTTGCCCCCGATTTTTCCGCCAGCCGCATGGTCTATCTCAGCTGGGCGGCGAGCGATGGCGATAACGGCACCTTCGCCGTGGTCGGGCGCGGGACGCTCGAATGCGGCGCGGAAGGCTGCGCGATCAGCGGGCTGAGCGAAATCTGGCGGCAGAGCCGCGCGGGCGAACGGCGCGGGCATTATTCGCACCGCATCGCCTTCTCGCCCGACGGGCAATATCTGTTCATTTCCAGCGGTGACCGGCAGGAGCAGACCCCCGCGCAGGATCTGGGCAACAATCTGGGCGGCATAGTCCGCCTCAACCTTGATGGCACACCCGCAGCGGGCAACCCCTTTGCCGCGCAGGGCTCCCCCGCCGACCAGATGTGGAGCTACGGCCAGCGCAACCTCCTCGGCCTCGCCATGCGCGAGGATGGCGAGTTGTGGGAGTTGGAACACGGCCCCGCTGGCGGGGACGAACTGAACTTCGTCGTCGCGGGCGCCAATTACGGTTGGCCCACCCGCTCCAATGGCGACAATTACAATGGCGTTGCCATTCCCGATCACACCGAGGATGACGGCTTCACCCAGCCCGCGCTGCACTGGACGCCGGTGATCGGCCCGGGCGGCATGGATTTCTATTCCGGCGAAATGTTCGCCGACTGGCAGGGCCAGTTGCTGGTCGCCAATCTCACCATCCCCTCGGTTGTGCGCATCGCCACCGATTCGGGCGCGAACAGCGCGGAGGAGTTGGGCCGTTACGAATTCCCGAACCGCCTGCGCGATATCGAGATTGCTCCGGACGGCGCGGTCTGGGTGATCGAGGATGGCGACAACGGAAGGCTGATCCGGCTGACGCCTGCTGAGTGAGTTTTGCGCTCACGCATCCGCGTGAGCGTCCTCGCTAGATGCGCAGCAAGCTGCGCCCGCTGCGGGCGGCCGGTCGGCCGGTCGGCCTTGTGGTCGGCTTTCGCCGCCCATTTACAGCAGAAACATTTGCACCAACAGGCGCAGCGCCCTATCCGCGCGCGCTCCATGGATGACACCGCCACTCTGATCCCGCTCGAAGCGGTGCAGCCCGAATTGATCGAGGCTCTGCTCGACCGTGCCTTCGGCCCCGATCGCCATGCGCGCACCGCCTATCGCGTCCGGCTCGGCACCGATTGGCTACCCGCATTGAGCTTTGCCGTGGTCGATAGCGAACAATTGCTCGTCGGGACGATCCAGACCTGGCCAGTTGCGCTGACCGATCCGGCGGGCCGTGCGCATCCGATGCTGATGGTTGGCCCCGTCGCCGTGGTGCCAGAACGGCAGGGCGAAGGCTTCGGCCACGCGCTGATGGCCGCGATGACCGCTGCGCTTGATCCGCAAACCGCGCTGCCGCAATTGCTGGTGGGCGATCCCGAATATTATGAACGCTTCGGCTTTTTCGCCGCGCCGACGCAGGGCTGGCTGCTGCCCGGCCCGTATGAGAAGCATCGCCTGCTGGTGCGCTGTGCCAATCCCGCCGTGCTCCCCCACGAAGGTATGCTTGGGCCTTGGATTGGCTGACGCGCTCTGGCATTTGATGCCGCGACGATGCCTTACATTCCGCCTCCCGAACTCGCCGGATTGACGCTTCCCGAAATCGCGCAGGCGATTGCCGCGCGCGGTCTGCCGCCGGTTGCCGAATGGGACCCGCCCGAACAGGGGGACAGCGGAATGCGCATCGCAGCGGACGGACGCTGGTTCCACCATGACGGAGAGATCACCCGCCCCGCCATGGTGCGCGCCTTCGCCAGCCTGCTCCGGCGCGAGGGCGACGGGCGCTACCTCCTCGTCACTCCGCATTACAAGCAGGCGATTGCGGTGGAGGACGCGCCTTTCATCGCGGTCGACGTGAAGGAGGAAGCGGGGGCGCTCGCCTTCCGCCTCAACACCGACGAGCTGGTGCTGGCCGGGCCGGACAATCCGCTGCGCGCGGCGGGCGATGCGAAGGCTCCTGCGATCTATCTGCTGGTGCGCCATGGCTGCGAGGCGCGGCTCAACCGCTCGACATGGCTGCAACTTGTTGAACTGGCACGGTTCGAGGGCGATGTGCCGCTCGTCTCCAGCCAGGGCGCGGATTTTCCGCTGGTGCCTGCATGAGCGATCTTTTCACCCGCGCGCAGGCCCTGTTCGGTGCCACCGCGCATATCGGCATCGAAGGCATTCGCGATGACAGCGCCTGGGTGACGCGCACTCCGCGTGACGCCGCCGTGCTGATGGCGATTACGGACCGCGCCGAACCGGGCATGCTCTTCACCCACCGCCCCAAGACGATGGCCTCGCATCCCGGGCAGGTCTCCTTCCCCGGCGGCAAGCTGGAACCGGGCGAAGACGTGATCACCGCCGCCTTGCGCGAGGCGGAGGAGGAACTGGCCATTCCGGCAGACGCGGTGCGGGTTATCGGCACGGGGCAGAATTTCATGACCGGAACGGGCTTCAACCTCACCCCGGTGCTGGGGCTGGTGCCGCCAGATATCACGATCACGCCCGATCCGCGCGAAGTCGATGGCTGGTTCGAAGCACCGTTGCGCTACGTGCTCGATCCGCGCAATCACGCGGCGAAAATGGGCGACTTCGGCGGGGTGCAGCGGCCCTATATTGAGATTGTGTGGAACGGCCACCGCATCTGGGGGATCACCGCAGGGATTGTCGCGAACCTGTCGCGGCGGCTCGATTGGCGGGAATTGGTGGATTGAATTCCACACATCCGATTGCCCTGAGCTTGTCCCCTTTCCCGCTGACCCTGAGCTTGTCCCCCCATCCCGCTCACCCTGAGCTTGTCGAAGGGTTGCACTTTCTTCTAGCGCAGCAAAGGAAGTAAAGGCAGTCCTTCGACAAGCTCAGGACAGACGGAGTGAGTGTGGCGACCCTACCCCAAACCGACTGGACGCAGCGCGCAGACCTGGCGCAGCTTGTCGCCGCTCTCGGCGCGGAGAATATGCGTTGGGTGGGCGGCGCGGTGCGCGATACTCTGCTGGGCGTCGAGGTGAACGATGTGGACGCGGCGACCACGCTGCACCCGCCGGAAGTCATGGAACGGCTGGAGGCGGCTGGCATCAAGCCCATCCCCACCGGGATCGACCACGGCACCGTTACTGCTGTACTGCCCGAGGGCAATGTCGAGATCACCACCCTGCGCAAGGATGTCGCCACCGATGGCCGCCGCGCGACTGTCGCCTTTGCGGAACATTGGCAGGACGATGCCGCGCGCCGTGATTTTACCATCAACGCGCTGTTCGCGCATCCCGAAACGCTGGAAATCAGCGACTATTTCGGCGGGCTTGGCGATCTCGCCGCGCGCCGCGTGCGCTTTATCGGCGATGCCCGCGAGCGCATCCGCGAAGATCACCTGCGGATTTTGCGCTATTACCGCTTCCAGTCGCGTTTCGGCGCGGAACTGGATGCGGAGGCGGAGGAAGCCTGCGCGGAATTGGCACCAATGCTCAAAGGGCTGAGCCGGGAGCGGATTGCCTCCGAATTGCTCGCGCTCCTCGCCCTGCCCGCCCCGCAAGAGACGCTGGCACGGATGCACCGCGCGGGCGTGCTCGGCGTGATCCTGCCCGAAGCGGGGGAGGACACAATTGCCGCACACGGTCAGCTACTGGCGCACGAACGGGCGCAAGGTGTGGCCGCTGCCCCGCTGCGCCGCCTCGCCGCGCTATTGCCCGCCGATCCCAGGCTCGCCGAGCAGGTAGCGGCGCGTTTGCGGCTCTCGACCAAACAGCGCGTGCATCTGGTGCGGCTCGCCAAGCGCGGCGGCGCGCCCGAAGGGACGCCTGCGCTGATCTATGCCGAGGGGCCGCGCGTTGCCGAAGACCTGCTATTGCTGGACAATGCGCCGGTGGCGGGCGTAGCGGACTTCACAGTGCCCAACTTCCCGCTCAAAGGCGGCACGATTGTCGCGCGCGGGGTGGCGGCAGGGCCGGAAGTGGCGCGCATTCTGCAAGCGGTGGAACGCCGCTGGGTTGCCGAGGGTTTCCCCGATGCGGCGCGGGTTGAGGCGCTGCTGGACGAGGCGTTGGGTAGCTGAGCCCACCCCTCCCGTGAGGGAGGGGCAGCGAGACTTGTCGAACCGCAGGTGAGGCTTAGTCGCAGCGGGGTGGGCTTGCGGCGCTCGCTAATCGGGCATCGGCCCCCCATCCCCCAGCCCCTTCCCCAAGGGGAAGGGAAGTTAGGGCACGCTACTGCCTACTGCCTACCCCCCTTAAAACCGATTATCCTTCGGGAATCCCTGCGGCGGCATCCGGCCGGCTGCGCCGCGCGCCACTTTCCACATCGCGATCTCGTTCTCTGTCCGCGTGCGCCCGCTGTCGCCGCCCATCGTCCAGCTGAGGCCGTCCGCCAGCGTAAAGGTCGTCGCGTCGGACAGGCCACCGTCGCGGTAACGTTGCAGAGTGACGCCCTGCCCACGGCTCATCACCGGCATTTCCTCCAGCGCGAAGGCAACCAGCTTGCGGTTCTCCCCCACCACCGCGACATGATCATGCGCGGGCGCGATCGGGCGGGCGACCACCAGTTTCGCACCCTCTTTCAGATTGACCACCTGCCGACCCTTGCGCGTTTCCGCGAGCAGTTCGTCGGTGATCGCGACAAAGCCCTTGCCGATGCTGCTGGCGAGCAGGATCTGCTTGTCCTTCGCGTGGACAATCACCGCGATAATCGTCGCGCTCGCTTCGATGTCGAGCGTGTTGCGCAAAGGCTCGCCAAAGCCGCGCGCGCCGGGCAGCTTGTCCGCGCCCAAAGTGAAGAAGCGGCCATCGTCGCAGGCGAGGAGCACGCGGTCGGTCGTCTGGCAATGCACCGCAAAGGCGGGGCCGTCGCCTTCCTTGTATTTGAAATCCCCCGCACCATCCTTGCCGAGATCGACATGGCCCTTCGCCCCGCGCACCCAGCCCTTCTGGCTGAGCACGACGGTGACGGGTTCCTTCTCGATCATCGCATTGGGATCGAATTCCACCACTGGCGCGGCATCGGTGATCGTCGTGCGGCGTGCACCCAGCGGCGTATCCGGCCCGTATTCCTTGCGCAAAGCCGCCAGGTCTTTCTTGAGCCGCGTCTTCTGCCGCGCGGGGCTGGCGAGCAGGGCTTCGAGCTCGCCCTGTTCCTTCAGCAGGTCATCCTTCTCCTGCCGCAGCTTCATTTCTTCGAGCTTGCGCAAGCTCCGCAGCCGCGTGTCGAGGATCGCTTCGGCCTGCCGGTCGGTCAGGCTGAATTCTTCCATCATCACCGCTTTGGGATGATCCTCGTAACGGATGATCTCGATCACCCGGTCGAGGTTGAGGAAGGCGATGATATAGCCTTCGAGCAATTCCAGCCGGTCGGCGATCTTTTCCAGCCGGTGCTGCGCGCGCCGTTGCAGGATTTCGATCTGGTGCTGCACCCAGTTCACCAGCAGCTCTTTCAGCCCCATCACCATTGGCGTGCGGGTGGCATCGAGCACATTCATGTTGAGGCTGATGCGGGTTTCCAGATCGGTGAGCTTGTAGACGCTTTCCTTCAGCATCTCCGGATCGACATTGCGGCTGCGCGGCACCAGCACGATGCGGATATTCTCGTCGCTTTCGTCGCGCACATCTTCGAGGATCGGCAGCTTCTTGTCGGCAATCGCCTGCGCGATCTGTTCGATCAGCTTGCTCTTGGGCACCTGATAGGGAATTTCGGAAATGACGAGCTGGTATCCGCCGCCCTTCTGCCGTTCGATCCCCGCCTCGCGATCCTCGGCATTCTCGGCCTCGGGCGCGTGGAAGCGGCCGCGCACGCGGAAGCCGCCGCGTCCCATTTCATAGGCGCGCGAAATCGCCTCCGGCCCGTCCACGACAAGGCCGCCCGTAGCGAAATCGGGGCCGTGGAACACCGCCATCAGCTCGTCATGCGTCACATCCTTGTTGAACAGCACGAGTTCGGCGGCATCGAGCACTTCGGCAACATTGTGGCTGGGAATGCTGGTCGCCATGCCCACCGCGATCCCGCTTGCCCCGTTGGCGAGCAGGTTGGGGAACAGGCCCGGCATCAGCTCGGGCTCCTGCTCCTCGCCATTATAGGTCGGGATGAAGTCGACCGTGCCTTCATCCAGCCCCGCCATCAGCTGCATGGCGGTGCGCGTCAGGCGGGCTTCGGTGTAGCGGTAGGCGGCGGCGTTATCGCCGTCGATATTGCCGAAGTTCCCCTGCCCCTCCACCAGTGGGTATCGCAGTGTGAACGGCTGGGCGAGGCGCACCATCGCATCATAGACTGCGGTGTCGCCATGCGGGTGATACTTGCCGATAACATCGCCGACGACGCGGGCGGACTTCTTGAACGCATTATCGGGAGACAGCCGCAACTGCCGCATCGTCCAGAGCAAGCGCCGGTGCACCGGCTTCAGGCCATCGCGCAAATCCGGCAGCGAACGCGCTGTAATCGTGGACAAAGCATAGACAAGATACCGCTCCGAAAGCGCGCTTTCGAACGGCTCGCGGGTAATGCCCTGCTCGGAATCAGAATTATCTTCGGGAGTGACCATCGGCTCGCCCTATCACCCGCTCCTTTCGCCGGACAGCGCGGAACATAGTGATTTCCCCACCCGTTGATTGATCAGACACGCAAATGTGAAAGGAGAATACTCCATGACCCAACGGATCATGATTTTATCGACCAACGGCTTTGAACAATCCGAGCTGGAGGAGCCGAAACGTCGCTTGGAAGAAGCAGGCTACGAAACCGTCGTCGTCAGCCCCGAAAGCGGCGAAATCCGCGGCTTCTCCAGCGGCAAATGGGGCGATGCGGTGACGGTCGATCTCGCGCTTGAAGAGGCAAAGGCGGCGGACTTTGACGCGCTCGTTCTGCCGGGCGGACAGATCAACCCGGATATTCTGCGGATGAACGAAAAGGCGATTGCGCTTGTCCGCGATTTCGATGCCGCCGGAAAGCCGATTGCCGCGATTTGCCACGCGCCGTGGCTGCTGATCGAGGCAGGGATTGTCGAAGGGATGACTGTGACGAGCTGGCCGAGCGTCCGCACCGATCTGCGCAATGCAGGCGGGAATGTGGTCGATAAGGAGGTGGCCGTGGATGGCAACCTCATCACCAGCCGCAACCCCGACGACATCCCCGCCTTCACCGACGCGCTGATCGCGCAGCTGAGGGAGATGGCGGATGCGGGCGAAATGGCAGACGCCTAAGCCGCGCCGTAATTCAGCAGTTTAAGCGCTGCTCCGAACGCCCCGTTGCCCACCGGCAGCGGGGCGTTTTGCGTTTGCACTTGCCAAGTAAGGCACAATGTGGCGTAATTATGGCGCAAATAAGGCAAACAGGAGGCCGAAATGCGTAAGAGAGGATTACTTGTAGGAATTTCATTGGCTTGCGTCACGCTCGCCGCGTGCTCCGAATCGGACAATTATGGCGAAAGCGCCGAATTGACCGAGGCGGACGCCACAACCGAGGCAGCCCCCGAAGCCATGTTCGAGGAGGGCGAGGAAATCGCCGAACAGGCATCCACCGCACCGGACACCGCCGCGCTCGAAACAAGGCCGGACATTCCTATCACCCTGCCGCGCATGGCCTACACCTATGATTACGGCTTCCAGCTCGACGCAGCGGAAATCGCCCCTTTGCAGGAACGCCACGCCGATATGTGCGAAGCGGCAGGACCTTACGTGTGCCAGATCGTCTCGCAATCGCATTCGGGCAATGTCGAGGACGGTTACGCCTCGGGCCGGCTGGAATTGGCCGTGGTGGCCGATCAGGCACGCGAGTTTGGTGGGCGGCTGGGTGCTGCGGCAACAACGGTCGGCGGCGAGCAGGTTACCGCCGGGATCACCGGCGAAGATCTCACCGGCAACATGGTCGACACCGAAGCGCGGCTGCGCAGCCGCATCGCCCTGCGCGACCGGATGATGGAAGTCCTGCGCACCCGCCAGGGCAGTGTCGAGGAAATCGTTGAGGCCGAACGTCAGGTCGCACGGATCAACGAAGAAATCGATCAGGCACGCGCCTGGCTGGAGGAGATGCGCGGACGGGTTGCGTTCACCCGCGTCAATATCGACTACTCCACCGCCAGCGCGCCTGCGAGCAGCTTCCTCGATCCGGTCACATCAGCCTTAGCGAGCATTGGCGGAATACTGGGCTATCTGCTTGCCGCTTTCATCGTGCTCGCCAGTATCGCGGTGCCGGTCGGAGGGGCGATATGGGGCGTGAAGCGATTGCTCAAGCGGTTTGATCCGCCTGTCGAAGCGGAGGCCTAGTTTGCCAGCGCAGGGGTGGGTTTTTACCCGCCCCCGCCTTTCGCACTACCCATATCCCGCCGCAGCGCCGCGATTTCGTCTTTCAGGCCGCGCAGTTCGTCGAGGATCATTTCGCGCTCGCCATGCGCTTCTTCCTCGGTCGCCTCGCTCATCGCGTTGACGATCACACCGATGAACAGGTTCAGCACGATAAAACTGGTGAGCAGGATAAACGGCACGAAGAACGCCCAAGCGTAGGGGTACACCTCCATCACCGGGCGTACGATGCCCATGCTCCAGCTTTCCAGCGTCATGATCTGGAACAGCGAATAGAGCGAGCGGCCCATATCGCCGAACCATTCGGGAAAGGCGCCGCCGAACAGCTTGGTCGCCATCACTGCGCTGATATAGAACAGCAAAAGCAGCATCACGATCACCGTGCCGATGCTGGGGATCGCTTGGAACAGTCCCACGATCACCCGGCGCATACTCGGCACGACCGACACCAGCCGCAGCGCCCGCAGGATGCGCAAGGCTCGCAACACGGAGAATTGCTGCGACGCCGGAACCAGCGCGACCGACACGATCACAAGGTCGAATATGTTCCAGCCATTGCGGAAAAAAGCGAGGCGGTAAGCGAACAGCTTCAGCCCCAGCTCGACCACGAAAATGCCCAAAGCAAGCGTGTCGAGCGCGTGCACAATGCCGCCGAACCGCGCCATCACGGAAGGCGAGGTTTCCAGCCCGAGGCCAATCGCATTGACCACGATCACCGTGATGATCGCCTTTTCGAACCAGCCCGCTTCGACGAACTGCCTTACCTTTTCGCGCATCTCAGAACCCTTGCGCGTTCACGCTGGCATCGGGAATACGCACGGTGAGGCCGTCCATCTCCTTGTCCAACACGATCTGGCAGGACAGGCGGCTGGTGGGCTGCACATCGGCGGCAAGGTCGAGCATATCTTCCTCTTCCTCGCTCGCTTCGGGCAGCTTCACAAACCACTCGCGCGCCACGATCACATGGCAGGTGGAGCACGCCATCTGCCCCTCGCACGTGCCTTCCAGCGGCATACCGGCGGCCTGCGCAACCGCCAGCAGGCTGTCGCCCGCCGCGCCGTCAGTTTCGACCTTGTCGCCGTCGCGGGTGAGGAAGGTGATTTTGATGGCTGTTATCCTTGCTGCGATGCAGCACTGATAATCACTTTCGCGCCCGCTTCAAGCTCCTCCACCGTGGTGTAGCGGCCCCAGCCGAGGCGGATGGTGCTTTTCGCTTCGGCGTCCGAAAGACCGATGGCTTTCAAGACATGGCTCGGCTTGCCCGATCCGCTGGCGCAGGCAGACCCGGCGGAGAACATCACTTCGCGGCAATCGCTCATCAACCGCGCGACATCCAGCCCCTCGCGCCGGATCGAAAGGTTCGCGTGGTTGCGCGCCTCCAGGCTGCCATTGACCGCCCAGCCATCGAATAAGTCGAGTGCGCGTTCCCACAGGCTGCGCGCATGGGCCGCGTCCTCCTCCATCCGCTCCGCCGCCAGTTTGGCTGCTGCGCCAAAGCCTGCACATAAAGCTGTGCTGAGCGTGCCCGAACGGATGCCCTCCTGTCTTCCGCCCTCCACCAGCGGTATCAGCTTGACCCCGTCACGCACCCACAGCGCGCCGATGCCTTTGGGGCCGTAGAGCTTGTGTGCGGAAATCGCGATCATGTCGGCCTCGGCGAGCGGAAACTTGCCCGCCGCTTGCACCGCATCAACCAATACCAGCGCGCCTTCGGCTCGCGCCTTCGTGACCAGTTCGGCAATGGGCTGGACGGTGCCGATTTCGTTGTTCACCTGCATCACCGCAAGCAGCCCGATGCGGGCGGGAAACTCGGCGGACAGATCGACGATGCCTTCGGTTGTAACCGGCAGTTCCACCCAATTGCCCAGCGCGCGGGAATTCTCGACCACAGCCGCGTGCTCGATGGCGCTCAGGGCAATCCGCTCGCCCGCTCGCACTGCAATGCAGCCCTTCATCGCGAGCGTTACCGCCTCGCACGCATTGCCGGTGAAATGCACCGTGCCGCCGGGCGGAAAGAGCGCGGCGACCTGCTCGCGCGCCAGATCAATCGCGGCGGCGGCCATGCGCCCCATGCGGTGGGGCGAGTGTGGATTGCCATACGCAGTGCTCTCCGGCCCGCCGAGCCATTGCAGCATGGCATCGCGGGCTTCGGGAGCAAGCGGCGTGGTGGCTTGATAGTCGAGGTAGATCATTTAACTCCCATACCGCTCATGCTGAGCTTGTCGAAGCATCATCCTTCCTGAGGCTCCGCTAGAAGAAAAAGCAATCCTTCGACAAGCTCAGGATGAGCGGAGTTAGTGGAGACTTTCCCAGGCCGCCACAAACGCATCCAGCTCTTCCGGCGTGGTGCTCCAGCCGAGCGAAACGCGGATCGTGCGGGCGGCCGTCGCGTCATCCACCCCGAAAGCGTGCAGGACGCGGCTTTTCTTGAGCGTGCCGGACGAACACGCACTGCCCGCCGAGACCGCAAATCCCATCGCGTCGAGCCGGATCAGAAGGGCCTGCGCGGACATGGTGGGGTGGGTGAGCGGGATGATGTAATCAACCTGCTCGCCGATGCGCAGAATACGCTCGCCCAGTCGCGCACGAAACGCAGCACGCTGCTCTGCAGTGGTCGCCCAATCCCCCGCTTCGAGCGCCGCTGCCATGCCCATGATATCCGGCAGATTTTCGGTGCCCCGACGATAACCGCGTTCGTGGCCGCCATACGGGGTGAGCAGCGCAAAATCCCTGACAAGGAGCGCGCCAACGCCAATCGGGCCGCCAAACTTGTGGGCAGAGACGATTGCCATATCGCTAGGCGGAAGCGCGATCTTGCCCGCACTTTGCGCGCAATCGGCTAGCAATATGCCGCCTCGCGAAGCAATCAGCTGCGAAAGACGCTGATGGTCTTGCAGGGTGCCAGTCTCCGAATTGACGTGCTGCACCGCGATCAGCGCTGGCTGCAGATAGTAATCGCTTGTGTTCTCGATGCTCAGCGGGTTCCCCGCTTCCAACTGCGCGTATTGCACGCTGCCGTCTTGGCCGACCGACAGTGTCATATCGCCATAATTGCGAGCGAGGTTGATGAGGCAGTCATGCTCGACCGCGCTGACATACTCGCTCGCCTGTTTGCCCGCGTCATAGGCCAGCCGCGCGCTCTCACTCGCCCCGCTCGTAAAGATGAGTTCGCCGTCCCAGCCGAGCGCCCGCTTGCACCGCTCCCGCGCATCTTCCAGCGCAGCCTTCGCCTTGCGGCCCTCGGCGTGCGGGCTAGACGGGTTCGCCCAGATGGCGAAGCCCTCCTCCATCGCCGCCTTCGCCTCCGGGCGCAGCGGGCTGGTGGCGGCGTGATCGAGATAGATGCGGCCCATCTCAGAACAGGCGGGCGAGAATGATTGCGATTTGGCGCATGATGCCTATATAGCCGCGCACTTGCGCAGCGCCAGCCGCCGTGCGCACCCACCATTTTTGCCAAGGCCACACAAGCCCATGCCGCACGTCATTTTCCCCGGCCCCGAAGGCCGCCTTGAAGGTCGTTTCTCCCCCGGCCCGCGTCCGCGCGCGCCCGTCGCCATGATCCTTCACCCGCATTCGCAGGGCGGCGGCACGATGAATGACCGGATCGTGCAGAAGCTCTACAAGACCTTCGTCGATCGCGGCTTTGCCACCTTGCGCTTCAACTTTCGCGGCGTGGGCCGCTCGCAAGGGTCATTCGACAATGGTATTGGCGAGCTCTCCGATGCGGCAAGCGCACTCGACTGGGTGCAGCAGATCCATCCCGAAGCGCAGGTAACGTGGGTCGCAGGCGTATCCTTCGGCGCGCTGATCGGGATGCAACTGCTGATGCGCCGCCCGGAAATCCGCGGCTTCATCTCGGTAGCGCCGCCTGCGAATATGTACGACTTCAGCTTCCTCGCCCCCTGCCCTGCCAGCGGCATTTTCATCCAGGGGACGAATGACACGGTGGTGCAGCCGCAATCGGTGGAAAAGCTGGTGGAAAAGCTGCGGACGCAGAAGCACATCACCATCCATCACGACGAGATTCCGCGCGCCAATCACTTCTTTGAAAACGAGCAGGAGGAGCTGATGGCGTCGGTCAACCGTTATCTCGACTTCCGCCTCGATCCGGCCTGCCCGATCACCTGATCGGGCACCGAACCACGCGCACAGTTCCGAATAAACGGTTTCAGGACATCCTCGCGTAACACTGTTACGCGAGGTGACTTGCCATACGCGCTTTCTTACGATAGGTAACAGTATAACATGACTCGCTAAGGAGAGAAGCCATGTCATACGCCAATGCCACCGTCACCCCGGCCCAGCGCGCCAAGGCTGCCACCACCGTTATCGGTATCCACGCGCTGATCGGCGCGGGGCTGATCGCCGGACTTGCGGTCACCACTTTCGAGCCGGTTGAGGAACCGCCAAGCCCAAAGGCTACCATTGTGGTCGAACCGCCGCCCCCAGCCGATCCGCAGGTCGTCGAAGACCCCGTCCCGCAGCCGCGTGACATCATCTATGTGCCGCCGAGCCCCTTCCCGCTCACGCCGAACGATCCGATCCCGACATCGCCCACCATGGCCCCGCCCGGCCCGCCGATCACCAACCCCGGCGAACAGGCAGGCCCGCGCCCCACGGAAACGCCGCGCGCTACACCGTCGCCCACACCGTCCCCCTCGCCCACCATCGCGGCAGTCGCGGCTCGCCCCACCAACGGCCCCGCAGGCTGGATTACGACCGACGATTATCCCGACCGCGATTTGCGGCGCGGCAATGAAGGAACGGGCAGTTATCGCCTCACCATCGGCAGCAATGGCCGGGTCACCGGATGCGAGATGACGCGCACCACCGGGCATAGCGGGCTCGACCGGCAGACCTGCCGCGTCATCCAGCGCGTCGCCCGCTTCACCCCCGCCACCGACACCACCGGCGCACGGGTGGCGGGCAGTTATACCGGCGAAGTCACCTGGCAGATCCCCGAATAGGCCTACTCGGCATTCCCGGCGGCGGCATCGGCGAGCGTTTCGCCATCCGCTGTCGGGAGCAGCCAGATTGCCACATTGACGAACATCACCGCCGCCAGCAGCGCCATCAGCCCCGCATTCTTGCGATTGCCGCGCCGCCATAACGCCACCGCGCCCGCCACCAGCGCCACACCGGCGAGCATGATGATAGAGATAATCACGTCAAACATCCCGTCGCATTAGCGCGCACCGCCGCTTGACGGAAGCGCATTGGTGAGCGACCACTCGGCCCTATGACCACACCATTCGATCACACCCTCACCCGCCGTTCCTTCGTTGGCGCGCTCGGGGCCACGACCGCGCTCACCGTTCTGCCCGGCTGCGCTGCCAGCCAAACCGCGCAGATCGAGCCTGTCACCACCATGATGACCCCTCCTGCCGGGCAAGCGGCGGGCGAGGCGCTGCTGCAAGAATTTGCGTGGAACCTGTTGGAGCATGAGCCCACCCGCGCCAGCAGTCTGGGCGTTGATACCGGCGAACGCGCCGCTTTGCGCAGCCGCCTGCACGATGCGACGCAGGCGGGGCAGGATGCCTATGCCGCAACCCTGCAACGCGATCTGGAGCGCGCGCGGCAATTCCCCAAGGTTGGGCTGGATGCCACCACCCGCACCAGCTTTGCCGTGGTCGAGAGTGCCTATGCCACCGCGGTGGAAGGTTTCGCCCTGCCCTATGGCGATATCCCCGTCGGCAGTTGGCGCACCGCGCCCTATCCCGTCATCCAGAATGTCGGCGCCTATATCGATCTGCCGCGCGCGCTCGATAGCGACCACCCGATCCGCACCGAAGAGGATGCCGAAGCCTATCTTTCCCGCCTCGAAGCCATTCCCGATGTTCTGGCGGGCGAGCTGGAGCGGATGCAGGCGGGCCGCACGATGGGCGTCATCCCGCCCGATTTCCTGCTGACCCGCGCCGATGACCAGATGGAGCGGCAATTGCGCGATGCGATGGCGGGCGGATCGCTGGTGGAATCGCTTGTCCGGCGCACGGCGGAAGCGGGCATTGCCGGTGACTGGCAGGCGCGCGCGGAAGCCATCGTTACCGGCCCTGTCGCCATGCGGCTGGAAAACCAGCTTGCCGAATTGCGCCTGCAACGCGGCATGGCGGGCAGCGCGCCGGGCATGGCTGCGCAGCCAGAAGGCGATGAATGGTATCGGTGGAGCCTCAAATCGAGCACCACCACCACCATGTCGCCAGCCGAAATCCACGAACTTGGCATCGATACGCTGGCCGACATCCATGCCGAGATGGATCCGATCCTGCGCAGCCTCGGCTATACCGAAGGCAATCCGGGCCAGCGGATGATCGAATTGTCGCAGGATGACCGCTTCAAGTTCGCCGAGGGCGATGAGGGCCGCGCGCAGATCATCGATTTCCTCGAAGAACGGATCGAATGGATACGCGGCGAAATGCCCCGCGCGTTCCGCCGCGTGGTCAATCCCGCCGTGCAAGTCCGGCGCATTCCGCCGAACGAGGAACTGGGCGCACCCACCGCCTATGGCGGCGCGCCTGCGGTCGACGGATCACGCCCCGGCACCTTCTGGATCAACCTGCGCACCACCGATCTGCACCGCGCCTATGATCTCGTCACGCTGACGCATCACGAGGCGATTCCGGGCCATGTGTGGGAAGGCGAATATTCGAACCAGTTGCCGCTGATCCGCGCGATCCTTGCCTTCAACGCATTCAGCGAAGGCTGGGCGCTATATAGCGAGCAACTGGCGGACGAGCTGGGCGCCTATGCCGACAATCCCGCCTGGCGCTTGGGCTATCTGCAAGCCGCCGCCTATCGCGCGATCCGGCTGGTGGTCGATACCGGCCTCCATGCCCAAGGCTGGGGCCGCCAGCAGGCGATTGACTATTTCCACACGAACAGCGGAGTGGATATTCCCGAGACAACCAACGAGATCGACCGCTATTGCAGCTGGCCGGGCCAAGCCTGCGGCTACATGGTCGGCAAGCTGGAAATCCTGCGCCAGCGCAGCCGCGCACAGCGCGTGCTGGGCAGCGCCTACGATCTGCGCGATTTCAACATGGCAGTGGTGGAAGGCGGCAACGCGCCCCTTGATGTGATGGGGCAGAATGTCTCGCGCTACATGATCGCCAATGGCGCGCAGATAAGCGCGGGTTAGCGCGCTGTTAACCCTGTTTGCTTAGCCAGAATTAACCAATGGGGCGCAGCTTACCATTTCCCTAACGCGGAAGGAGCGCCCGGTGGAGCTGACATTTCTGGTGATCGCCGCCATGGGCGTGATGCTGCTGGCGCTGTTGCCGCGATCCGAAATCCGCTGGCAGCGCATCGGCTCGCGCGGCGGCGCGGCGATGTTGATCGGGCTCGGCCTGTTCGGCGCGGTGCATTCCGCGCTCGCGCAATCCGTCTGACTGCGCGAGCGCGAAAAACGGATTAGCGGCGCGCCATGCCGCTGACGATAGAGCCGAGGATTCCCCCCAGCCCGCCGCCTTGCGCGCCTTCGCCTTGCCCGGCCTGCCGGGTCATATAGCCGACGACCGCCATGGCGAGGATCGGCAGCATCCGCTTGAGCAGGTTCTCGTCGATCCCGGTCACACCGGCGACTTCGCCTGCAACCGAGCGGCTGACATCGCGGCTGCCGAAGATGCTGCCGAGAATGTCGTTGCCTTGCTCTACTGGCGTCGGTTGCGGAGCCAGCACCGCTTCGAGCAGACCGCCGCCAAGGCCACCGCCAGAGGCTCCGCCACCCAGAACCGAGCCGAGCACGCCGCCCAGCCCGCCGAGCGGATCGGAACCGCCGCCTGCGGTGGAGCTACGCCCCATCCCCGCGACAATCGCCGGAAGCAAAGCGCCTGCGCCCATGCGCGCGGTCGCTTCGTCGATGTTCAGCTCGCGCGCCATGCTTTCGATGACGCCCGTCTGCTGGAGGATTTGTGCAAGGCTCATCCTCAGCTACGCCCGAAGAAGCCCTTGGCCATATCCGCGATGTCGTTCAGCGGATTGCCGTCGCCATCCTTGTCCACCATCGAGGCGAAGTTGCTCAGCGAGCCTTCGCCGCCAATCGCATCGCGGATCTGGTTGAGGATGCCTGCATCCATGCCGGTGCGCTCTGCCGCCAGCTCGATGGTGTCACCTTCCTGCTGGTGCGATTCGCCCAGCGCCGCCACGGCGCGCGCTGCATCGGCGGGATCAATGCCCAGCTTTTCCGCCATGTTGGTGACGGTGGGGTTGTTGGTGACGTGGCCGAGAATCTGGTCGAAAATACTCATGGAAATCGCTCCTTGGAATGGCGTTGTGTGCTGGCGCGAAAGGACGCTTCGCAGCCTGCGGAGTCAAGTAAAACAAGGTGAAACCTATATGACTCAGGGGCAGACTGTTTTGGCCAGACGTACAAAAGTTCGGGCCCCGCTCCGCACCGGATTTCTCCGGCACGGGCGGGGCCTCCTCTCCAACTCTACAGCAGGCTTGGCTTAGGCCGCCTGCGGCGCCGCACCGCGCACCCCGTCATCGACATGGGCGGCAAAGGGCGCGAAATTGTCCACGAAAAGCTGCACCAGCTTTTGCGCCGCCGCATCGTAGGCTGCGCCATCGGCCCAGGTGCTGCGCGGATCGAGAATTGTCTGGTCAATCCCCGCCTCTGCCAAGGCTGGCACGCTGGCGGGCACGTCAAAGCCGAAATTGGCATCCTTGCGGTATTCCACCGCGTCCATTTTGCCGTCGAGAGCGGCGTTGAGCAGCGCGCGCGTCGCCTTGATCGGCATCCTGCTGCCGACGCCATATTTGCCGCCCGTCCAGCCGGTGTTGAGCAGCCAGCACTGCACCCCGCCCTTGGCAATCCGCTCTTTCAGCAAATTGCCGTAGACCGAGGGGTGGCGCGGCATGAAGGGCGCGCCGAAGCAGGTGCTGAAGGTCGCCTGCGGCTCGGTCACGCCGATTTCGGTGCCCGCGACCTTCGCGGTGTAGCCCGAGAGGAAGTGATACATCGCCTGATCGGGAGTGAGCCGCGCAATCGGGGGCAGCACGCCAAAAGCATCGGCGGTCAGCATCACCACATGGCTCGGCACCGGGCCAAGATTGTGCTTGCTGGTGTTGGGAATGAAATCGATGGGGTAAGCGCCGCGGCTGTTTTCGGCGAGCGAGGCGTCGTCGAAATCGAGTTCGCGCGTGTCTGCGTCCATCACCACATTTTCCAGCACCGTGCCGAACATCCGCGTGGTGGCGTAGATTTCCGGCTCTGCCTCTGCGGACAGGCGGATCATCTTGGCGTAGCAGCCGCCTTCGAAATTGAACACCGACTGGTCGCTCCAGCCGTGTTCGTCATCGCCGATCAGCGTGCGGCTGGCGTCGGCGGAAAGCGTTGTCTTGCCCGTGCCCGACAGGCCGAAGAAAACCGCCGTCTTGCCGTCTGCTCCGGTATTGGCCGAACAGTGCATCGGCATTACTCCCTTGGCGGGGAGCAGGTAATTGAGAATGCCGAACACGCCCTTTTTCATCTCGCCCGCATAACGCGTGCCGCCGATCAGGATCAGCTTCTCGGTGAAGTTCACCGCCACCACCGTTTCGCTCCGCGTGCCGTGGCGTGCGGGATCGGCCTGGAAGCTCGGCAGATCGATGACGGTATATTCGGGCGTGAAGCCCTCCAGCTCGTCCGCCGTCGGGCGGCACAGCATCGTGCGGATAAACTGGTTGTGCCAGGCTAGTTCGTTGATGACGCGCACATTTACGCGGTGTTCGGGCTGCGAGCCGCCGAACAGATCGGCGACATAGAGCGTATCCCTCGCCGCCAGCGCCGCCATGAAGTCGGCTTTAAGCGCGGCGAAGTGTTCGGGATTCATCGAGGCGTTATTATCCCACCACACGGTGCTTTCGGTCTCGGCATCGCGGACGATGAACTTGTCCTTCGCGCTGCGGCCGGTGTGCTTGCCGGTTTCGACCACCAGCGGCCCGTGCTTGGCCAGTCGGCCTTCGCCATTGGCAATCGCGTGCTCCACCAGCGCGGGCGTGCCCAGATTAGCGTGGATGGTGGCGTTGGTGACAATGCCCTGCGCGGACAAGGGAACACTCAGCGAAGCGGACACAGGCCTATCCTCTCAATTACGCGTCTGGCGCGGCAGAATGCGCCGATGGAGCTGCTGCGGCCCCGTGAAAAACAGGGCCAACGCATACGAATGCGTAACAGCTTTGACGCGCCCCTTAGTGGCGACAAAAGCGCGCGTCAAATCCCTGTGGTTAACCTCTCGCCATGTTATCGTTCACAACGCGCCCAAGCGGCTTTCTCCAGCGGTCTTTTTGCGCTTAAGTTGTGCAAAAGCGCGCAAATGGTTAGGCCTTGCGGGGAGAGAAAAAGGCAATAGGTGATGCAGGCGGATAGCGAACAAGCACACGGCACGGCGGGTGGCCGGACAAGCGATGCCCAGCGCGTGGTCGCTCTGGTGGATGATGATCGCAACATCCTGACCACCTTGTCCATCGCCTTGCAGGCGGAAGGCTATGCCACGCGCGTCTATTCCGATGGCGAGGCCGCGTTGGATGCGCTGCTCAGCAATCCGCCCGATCTGGCCGTGTTCGATATCAAGATGCCGCGCATGGACGGGATGGAACTGCTGCAACGCCTGCGCGAGAAATCCGATCTGCCGGTCATCTTCCTTACCAGCAAGGATCAGGAAGAGGACGAGGAAGCGGGCCTTGCCATGGGCGCGGATGATTATATCGCCAAGCCGTTCAGCCAGCGGCTGCTGCTCGCCCGCATCCGCGCAATCCTGCGCCGCGCCGCGCCGCTGGAGGAAGGACAGGAGGCAGACGCACCGGCTTCCGGCAGCGAAGGCGGGCTGATTATGCGCGGTCGCCTCAGCATGGACCCGGCGCGGCATCAGGTAACATGGGACAATAAGCCGGTCAGCCTGACCGTCACCGAATTCCTGATTCTCGAAGCCCTCGCCCAGCGCCCCGGCGTTATCAAAAGCCGCAACCAGCTGATGGATGCCGCCTATCCCGACGATATTTTCGTCGATGATCGCACGGTTGATTCGCACATCAAGCGGCTGCGGCGCAAATTCCGCGCGGCGGACCGTGAATTCGGCGCGATCGAGACACTTTACGGCGCGGGCTACAGCTTTTCCGATGGCTAAGCCCCATGGCTGAGGAGGCGGGGCCGGGAAGCAGGCTCGACCGGATAACCATGCCGGTGGGCAAATCGCTGACCAAGCGGATTCTGGCGGTGAACCTGATCCCGCTGCTGGTGCTGGCGGGGAGCCTGTTTTTCCTCGATTCCTACCGCCGTCAATTGCTCGACGAGCGGTTCAAGCTCGCCCGCATCGAAGCGCAGATCACCGCCGAAGCGCTGGCGGGTGCGACCACCGAACGGCAGGAAGCGCTGCTCAGCCAGATCGGGCGCGAACAGTCGATGCGGCTGCGGATGTATGATGCCGAGGGCAAGCTGATCGCGGACAGTTTCGCCCTTGCCGCGCCCAGCTTTGCCTTTGACGATCCGGTGGCCGAACCCTTCTTCGAAGACCTCGCCCGCTGGACGGACAATGCGGTGAACATCGTCACCGGCGCGCCGTCCGCCCCGCGCTATGTCGAACCCGAAAGCACCGATGCGGAGGCCTGGCCCGAACTTGTGCGGGTGCGGCAGCAGGGGCTCAGCCAGATCGAATTGCGCCGCGCGCCCGATGATACGCCGGTCATCAACGCTGCTGCGCCGGTGGGCCTCAACGGCGCAGCGCTGCTCACCACCCGCAACGCGACCGACATCACGCAGGCGGTGCGCAATGCGCGTTCCAGCCTGATGACGATCATCCTGCTGGCGCTTTTCCTGTCGACGATCCTCTCGCTCTATCTCGCATCGACGATTATCGAGCCGCTGCGCCGCCTCGTCAGCGCCACGCAGCGCGTGCGGCTGGGGCGCGAGCGCGATATCGAAGTGCCGCGGATGCAGGAGCGCGGGGACGAGATTGGCCTGCTCGCCCGCGCCGTCTCCGATATGACCGCCACGCTACGCCACCGCATCGACGCGGTGGAGAGCTTCGCCGCCGATGTCGCACATGAAATCAAAAACCCGCTCGCTTCGCTGCGCAGCGCCACCGAATCGATGCCCAAGATCGACGATCCGGAGCTGCGCGCGCAGCTCGTCGATATCGCCGCGCATGATGTGCGCCGCATCGACCGGCTGGTGAGCGAAATTTCCGAGGCCAGCCGCATCGATGCCGAACTCAGCCGCGCCATCTTCGAACAGGTGGACATGACCGAGCTGTTCTCCAACGTCGTCGCGCGCAAGCTGGAGCGCGGCGAAACGCGCGGCTGCACCATCGAAATCGAACCTGACGGCTTGCCCGCCACGGTGATGGGCGTGCCGATCCGTTTGGAGCGGGTGGCGGAAAACCTGATCGACAATGCCGTCTCTTTTTCCCCCCAAGGCGGGCGGATCGTGATTTCGGTGACCAATGCCGAAGGGCGGGTGGAAGTGCGGGTCAGCGATCAGGGGCCGGGCATTCCTGTGGACGAGCGCGAGAAGGTATTCCGCCGCTTCCACTCGCACCGCCCCGAAAACGAAAGTTTCGGCAACCATTCGGGCCTCGGCCTTGCCATTGGCCGCACAATTGCCGAAGCGCATGACGGCACGCTGCGGGTGGAGGATGCTCCGCCATTCCTCGGCGGCGCGTGCCTGGTGCTGGAATTGCCCGCCGCCAAACCGGCACCGCGCAAGGGAGAATAGCAAGCCGATGAGCGAACTTATGGCCAATGTCAGCTGCGTCGCCATGCGCGGGCGCGGCGTTCTGATTACCGGTGCGCCGGGCAGCGGCAAATCGAGCCTGGCGCTCGCCCTGCTTGATCGCGGCGGAGAGCTGGTGGGGGATGACGGCGTGCGGCTGGCGTGGGACGCCAAGGCCGGATGCGTCCGCGCCGCACCGCCGCCCAACACCGAAGGCCTGATCGAAATCCGCAATGTCGGCCTGCTCGAAGTACCCTCCGCCAGCGCGCCCATCGCTATCGTGATCCATCTCACCAAGGATGCCGAGCGGCTGCCTCTGGGCACCGGCCATTCGCTGCTGATCGGGCACGAAGTGCCGCAGGTTGACCTGTATCCCGACACTCCCGTTCTGCCGCTGCGCGCCGAAGCCGCGCTGGAAATCCACGGGCTGGTTTTCGATTCCGCCTTCGATACCGCATAAGGAAGGACTTCACATTTGCGCGCGATGGGCGCAAAGCGCACCGGCATGGTCGAGACCTCTACCCCGCCCCCTGCTCCTCCCTCGCCATCCGCCGCGCGCCGCCAGCGCATTCTGCTGGTGACGGGAATGCTGGGCGCAGGCAAGACGACCGCCCTGCGCGAGCTGGAAGATCTGGGCTGGGAATCGATCGACAATTTCCCCGTCCGCCTGCTCGACCGGTTGGTCGGCAAAGACACCGAACCCTTCTCGCTCGCCATCGGCTTTGATTGCCGCACGCGCGGCTTCGTGCCCGATGATGTCATCGCGCGGATGAAGAAGTGGGTGGAAAGCGATTCGGTCGCCATCACCACCCTGTTCCTCGATTGCGCGGGGCATGAACTGGAACGCCGCTTCAACGAAACGCGGCGGCGGCACTTCCTCGCACAGGATATGCCGGTGGCGAATGGCATCGCGGCAGAGCGCGAGCTGCTCAGCCCGTTGCGCCGCTGGGCCGATGTGCTGATCGACACCACCGACTTCACCACCAATGATCTGAAGCAGACGATCCGCGCCCAATTCGCGCAGACCGCGCCCAAGGAAATGACCGTCACCGTCTCCAGCTTCGGCTTTTCGCGCGGCACCCCGCCCACCGCCGATCTGGTGTTCGATATGCGCTTTCTCGACAATCCGCATTGGCAGCCAGACCTGCGCGCGCAGACGGGGCTGGATGCACCGGTTGGAGAATTTATCGAGCAAAGCGCGGTATTTGCCTCAACTTTCGAGAAAATCCGCAGCTTGCTGCTCGAATTGCTGCCGCGCTATGCGGAACAGGGCAAGGCCTATGTGAACATCGCCTTCGGCTGTACCGGCGGGAGACACCGCAGCGTTTACACGGCCGAGAAGATGGCTCAGGTCTTGCGCGACGGTGGCTTTTCGCCCACGGTCTTGCATCGCAATCTGGCATCGCGAGCGGCAGAACTGGTAGAAGGCACGCAGCAGAAATGACCGGGACGCACTCCCCCCAAACAAACTTTAAGGCCGCGTGCTGGCAATGATCGGCATTATCCTTGTGACGCACGGCCGCTTGGCCGATGAATTTGTCGCCGCCATGGAACACGTGGTGGGCCAGCAGGATGATGTGGCAACAATCTGCATCGGCCCGAATGACGATATGGAAGTTCGGCGCAGCGAAATCGCCTCCGCCATCGCGCGCGTCGATAGCGGCATGGGCGCGATCTTGCTGACCGATTTGTTCGGCGGCACGCCCTCCAATCTCGCCATTTCGCTGCTCGATCCGGGCAAGACCGAAGTGATTGCGGGCATCAATCTGCCGATGTTGATCCGGCTGGCCGGCGCGCGCAAGGAGATGACGCTGGGCGAAGCGGCGGAGGCCGCGCGCACGGCGGGCCGCAATTACATCACCCTCGCCTCCGAATTTCTCGGGCAGCACGCATGAGCAGCCCGGGCAAGGAGGTGCTGATCGTCAACAAGCGCGGCCTGCACGCCCGCGCCAGCGCCAAATTCGTCGCCACCACCGCCGCGATGGAAAATTGCACGGTGAAAGTGGCGAAGGACGGGAACGAGGCGCTGGGCACCTCCATCCTCGGCCTGATGATGCTCGGCGCGGCCAAGGGTGATACGATCACGCTGAGCGTTGAAGGCGAAGCGGCAGAGGCGCGGCTGGCCGAGCTGGTGGCGCTGGTCGAGGCCGGTTTCGGCGAGGAATAAGTCCCTCGCCATGCGCAAACACATCACCGGCTATTCCAACCCCACGGTCAAGTATCTGCGGAGCTTGCGCGACAAGAAATATCGCAAGCGCGAGGGCAAGTTTCTCGCCGAAGGCCTGCGGCTGCTGACCGATGCGCGCGAATGCGGGCGCATTCCGGAAGTGCTGGTGATGGCCGAAAAGCGCGATCCCCACCCGCTGCTTGACGCTTTGGAGGCGGCAGTAGCGGCGGCGGGCGGCGAAGTGATCGAAACCCCGCCCGACATTCTCGGCAAGATTACCGGCAAGGACAATCCGCAAAGCGTGGCCGGCGTGTTTGCGGAGTTTGATACATCGCTTGGCCAGCTGGACCGCAATGCCGCGCCGATCTGGCTGGTGGCGCAGGCGTTGCGTGATCCGGGCAATCTCGGCACCATGCTGCGCACCGGCGACGCGATTGGCGCGGGCGGGCTGCTTCTTATCGACGATTGCGCCGATCCGTTCAGCGTCGAGGCCGTGCGCGCGAGCATGGGCGCGGTGTTCACGCAGGCGATTGCGCAGGCGCGGTGGGAGGAGTTCTTGCCGTGGCTGCGTGGTGGAGCGGGACAGCTGGTCGCAGCGTCCCTACGCGACGCAGTGCCCTATCGCGGCGCACCCTATGCCAGCCCGTGCTTCGTGATGGTCGGCAACGAATCGCAAGGCCTGCCCGAAGCCTATGAGGCGGCGTGCGATTTGCGGGTAACGATGCCGATGAAAGGCCGCGCGGATTCGCTCAACGCTGCGGTAGCGGCAGCGGTGCTGGGGTATGAGGTGCTGGCGAGTCTAAATTAGACCTCTTCATCGGCTCCGCTGTCTGCAAAGTTGGCTAAGACACGAGGATTGTGTCCAATTGGCAGGGCTTCGGTAAGGTCTTGTGCACTTGTATCGACGTTGAGCTGTTCAAACCGTTCTCCTCGGACACGCAAACGCCCGTCGAAGCTCGTCACCAGCGCATCAAAGTGTTGGTTTGTCGAGTAAATGCTTTTCCTCAGCCTTGATAGATGTCCCGCCACAACTCCAAGTTGATCGTAAATCTCCTTGCCAAGTTTGGCAATTTCCATTGCGTCTGCCTGAACTCCCGCCTGACGCCAAATTGTCGAGACAGTAAGGGCGATCGACATAAAATTGAGGGGACTTGACAATACAATTTGTCTTTTAAGCGCATAATCGAGAAGTCCGCTGTCTTGTGTTAACGCTGCATACAAAACGTGTTCGCCTGGAACGAACATCACAACGAAATCCGCAGAGCCATCTACAGAGTCCTGATAGCGCTTCACTGAAAGCGCATCGATATGAGTGCGAAGCTCTCGAGCGTGGGCTTTCAGAAGCGTTTGTCGCTCTTCTTCGGTATCAGCCTCGTTGGCAGATCGATAAGTGTTGAATACGTTCTTAACATCGACAACGAGCTTCCGACCGCCTGGAATGTTGATTATAGCGTCTGGACGTAGATCATTTCCGTCTGCATTTTTGACGTTCACCTCACGTCGAAAATCAGTGCGATCAGTGAGTCCGCAGCTTTCAAGAAGATTTTCCAACTGGAGTTCACCCCAGTCCCCTCTTGCCTTTGTAGCACCCTGTAAAGTAGTTGTAATGCGATTGGCACCATCGATAACTTCGCGCTGTCCTGCCTTTACTTCTCCGATCACTCCTTGGAGTTGATGCCAAGCTTCGCTACGGCCTTTCTCTAGTTCTTCGACACGCTTACGATAATCTTCCAGTGTGCGGCTAATCGGTTCAGCCTTCTTTTCGAGTTCCGCGAGGCTCTCCTTGTTCAGACTAGCAAGGTGTGCACCTGCACCTTCGAGAAATTTCGATTGCGCACCAGCGAGCATTCGCTCACCAATCTCGTTGAACTTTGCCTGCAGCTTCTCTTCAGCTTCAATGAGCCGCTTAAATTCCCGTTCAAAGTGTTGTTCCCGTTCAAGGTAGCGTTCCTCAAGGGCTTTTTCGCGAGCCGCCGAAGTACTTTTAAAACTGTTGAGCTCGGAAAAAAGCGATGCCTTTTCATCACGGAGAGCGATAAGCGCTAGCTCATTTCGCTCGCGCATTTCACGGAGCTCCTGCTCAAGAGCATCGGCCTTCTCCGCCCGCACGCTCGCGCCTTCCAGCTCGACAATCGCGCGGCGGAACTTCTCGTCCAGCTCCCGCGCCTCGGCATCGCGCGCAGCAAACCGCTCGCGCAATTCGCCCACGGGCCGCGCGCCTACGAACCAACCGAGAGCAGCGGCGAACAGGAGGGCAACGAGAACGAGGACGATTGCTAGTAAATCCATGCGCGGAACATAGCTGGAACGAACGCCGACGCCAAGCCGCTTTCACCAGTAATCCCCCGCCCTACCCCGGCGGCCGCGTTCAAGCCCGTCCAACAAAAAAGGGCCGCTCCGATGGGGCGGCCCTTTGTTTGTTGCAAACGCGCGACCGGGTCACGCAGCTTCGCGCATTTTCTTCAGCTTCTTGAGCGCCATCGAACGCTTCAGGCGGCTGAGGTGGTCGATAAACAGGATGCCGTTCAGATGGTCCATCTCGTGCTGGATGCAGGTGGCGAGCATTCCGGACATTTCTTCCTCGTGCACATTGCCGTCCAAATCCTGATACCGCACGCGGCAGCGCGCGGGGCGCTCCACATCGGCGTAAATATCCGGCACCGACAGGCAGCCTTCCTGATACACGCCCATATCGCGCGAGGGATCGAGAATCTCTGGATTCACGAACACGCGCGGGTCTTTCTTCACCGGCTGATGCGTGTGCGAATGCCCGTCATGATCGCAGGGCACGGGCTCTGCATCGGGGTCTTCTTCCTGCAAGTCGATCACCAGTAGCCGCAGCGGTTCGCCCACCTGGATGGCGGCGAGCCCGATGCCATGCGCGGCATACATCGTCTCGAACATATCATCGACAAGCGTCTTGAGCGCGCCGTCGAAGGTTTCGACGGGCGAGGAGATGATTTTCAGCCGGGGATCCGGCGCTTCTAGGATTTCTCTGATGGCCATGGAACAGTAATAGTCGCCCGAAGGGCGTCCTTCAACTCCCCTCCCGTTTCGGGAGGGGTTGGGGGAGGGAATGTAAGCGAACTGACACGGTGACAGGCCCTCCCCTAGCCCCTCCCGGAGGCGGGAGGGGAACTAACCCAAGGGCCGCCGCGCTCTGAGTGCCTGCGCCAGCGTGCCTTCATCGAGATAGTCGAGCTCGCCGCCCACGGGCAGGCCGTGCGCCAGCTGCGTGATGCGCAAGGGAAAGCCTTCCAGCCGCTCGGCGATATAATGGGCGGTGGTCTGGCCCTCCAGCGTGGCGTTCATCGCTAGCACCACCTCGTCCACCCCGCCCTCGGCTACGCGGCCGAGCAGGCTGTCGATCGCCAGATCTTCGGGCCGCACGCCGTCCAGCGCCGAGAGTCGCCCGCCCAGCACATGATAGCGCCCGGTGAACAGCCGCGCGCGGTCGAGCGCCCAGAGGTCGGCCACGTCCTCCACCACGCAAATGCTTTTCGCATCGCGGCGCGGATCGGCGCAAATGCTGCACGGGTTCTGCGTATCGACATTGCCGCACGTCTCGCATTCGACCAGCTTGTCCTGCACCGCGCCGAGCGCATCCAAGACCTGCTTCAGCGCGGTCTCACGATGCTTGACCAGCCACAACACCGCTCGCCGCGCCGACCGCGGGCCAAGGCCGGGAAGGCGCGCCAATGCGCTGGCGAGGTTTTCGATCTCTTGCGATGCCATGGCCCCGCAGATAGGGCGAAGCGAAGTGAAAGAGAACCCAAAACTCCTCCCCCTCAAGGGGGAGGTCGGGTGGGGGTTTACGGCGTATGATAATTAGCGCCGCACACCCACCCCCAGCCCCTCCCTGAAGGGAGGGGAGAGGAATAGAATGCGCATAATCTTCATGGGAACGCCCGAATTCGCTGTGCCGACGCTGGATGCATTGGTGGCGGCGGGGCATGATGTGGTGGCGGTGTATTCGCAGCCGCCCAGCCGTTCGGGGCGCGGGAAGCAGGAGCGGCCCTCGCCTGTCCAAGCGCGTGCGGAGGAGCTGGGGATCGCAGTGCGCCATCCATTCAGCCTGAAGGGAGCAGAGGAGCAGGAGGCGTTTGCCGCGTTGCAAGCCGATGTCGCGGTGGTCGCCGCCTATGGTCTGCTGCTGCCGCAGCCTATTCTCGATGCGCCAAAGCACGGCTGCCTCAATGTCCACGGCTCGCTGCTGCCGCGCTGGCGGGGGGCGGCGCCGATCCACCGTGCGGTGCAAGCGGGCGATGCGGAGACGGGTATCACGATCATGCAGATGGAAGCGGGGCTCGATACAGGGCCGATGTTGCTCAAAGCTGCGACGCCAATTGACCGCAAGACCACCGGCGAATTGCACGACGAACTGGCGCAATTGGGTGCCGGGTTACTTATCGAAACGCTGGCCGAACTCGGCAATATCGTGGCTGAAGAGCAGGATTGTGCCCTCGCCATCTATGCGCCCAAGATCGACAAAGCAGAAGCGCGTCTGGACTTCACCCGTCCCGCTGCGGAACTCGAACGCGATATCCGCGCCTTTGCCCCCTTCCCCGGCGCCTGGTTCATGCTGGGTGAGGAGCGGATAAAACTGCTGCTCGCCGAAGTTGTCGATGCCTCGGGCGCGCCGGGTGAAGTGCTCGACGATCGCCTCACCATCGCCTGCGGTGAAATGGCGCTGCGCCCGCTTAAGTTGCAGCGCGCGGGCAAGCCGGCGATGGCGCTGGAGGATTTCTTGCGCGGCAATCCGGTGGCGGCGGGAACCACGCTCGCATGACCCGCTTCGCCCTCACCATCGAATTCAACGGCGGCCCGTTCTTCGGCCTGCAACGGCAGGACAACGGCCCCTCGGTGCAGCAATGCATCGAGGAAGCGGCTTCGCGCATTACGGGTGAGGCGATCACGCTCCACAGCGCGGGGCGCACCGATAGCGGCGTTCATGCGCTGGGGATGCGCAGCCATTTCGACACCGACAAGGATATCGCGCCCTTCCGGCTGATGGAGGCGCTGAACGCGCACCTGCGGCCCGATCCCATCGCCATCACCGCCTGCGAGGTGAAACCCGATGACTGGCACGCGCGTTTCTCCTGCACCGGTCGCAGCTACGAATACCGCATCCGCAATCGCCGCGCGCCGCTAACGCTGGAGAAAGGCCGCGCCTGGCACGTGGCCAAACCGCTCGAACACGAGGCGATGCACGAAGCGGCGCAGGCGCTGGTGGGCTTGCATGATTTCACGACCTTCCGCAGCGTGCATTGCCAGTCGGCGAGCCCTGTGAAAACGCTCGACCTGCTCACCGTCAGCCGCGAGGGTGAAGGCGTGATCATCCGCGCCGCCGCGCGCAGTTTCCTGCATCATCAGGTGCGTTCGATGGTCGGCTGTCTCGCATTGGTCGGGCAAGGGACATGGGCCGTCGAGCAAGTGGCAGAGGCGCTCGCAGCGAAGGATCGTGCCGCATTGGGGCTGAATGCCCCGCCAGAGGGTTTGTATTTCGTCGCTGCGAAATATCCCGACGAAGCCTAGCCATCCCGTCATTGCGAGCGTAGCGAAGCAATCCAGTCCCGTCGCTACTGGATTGCCGCGTCGCCTGCGGCTCCTCGCAATGACGGCAATTGGGAGATTTTCAAATGACCACCACAGGCCGCCAACTCGTCTCCACCCTTACCGCCGATGGCACCATGACGCTGGCGCTGGAGGAAAAGACCTTCCCCGCCCCCACCGGCAACCAGGTGCTCGTGCGGATGGAGGCCGCGCCGATCAATCCGTCCGACCTGTTCCTGATGACGACCGGCGCCGATCTTGCGAATGCCACTTACGAGCCCAGCAAAATCACCATGCAATTGCACCCGCAAGTCGCTGCCGGGCAGGCCGCGCGGCATGGCAAGCCGCAGACGGTCGGCAATGAAGGCGCGGGCACTGTTTTCGCGGCGGGCGAAGGCGAAATGGCGCAGGCGCTGATGGGGCAGCGGGTCGCCTGCGTGCCCGGCAATGCGTTCGGCGAATACGCCCTTGCCGATGCGATGATGTGCATTCCGCTGGGCGAGCACACGTCAGAACAGGGCGCAAGTTCCTTCGTCAACCCGATGACAGCACTGGGTTTTGTCGAGACTGCCAAGCGCGAGAGACACGAAGCGATTATCCACGCCGCTGCCGCATCGAACCTGGGGCAAATGCTCGGCCGCATTTGTCAGGAGGACGGCATGGCGCTGGTCAATATCGTCCGCCGCGAGGAACAGGCCGCGATTCTGCGCGAACAGGGCGAACAGCACATCGTGAATTCCTCCGCCGAGGATTTCGAAAAGGCTCTGGCCAAGGCGATTGGCGAGACGGGCGCCTTTCTCGGCTACGATCCGATTGGCGGCGGGCAGACGACCGACATCTGCCTGCGCGCGATGGAGCGGGTGGCCGCCTCGCAAATGACCGAATACAGCCGCTACGGCTCGGATCAGGCGAAGAAGATGTATATCTACGGCCGCCTCGATCTCTCGCCGACGATCCTGACGCCAAGCTATGGTTTTGGCTGGACGGTGTCGGGCTGGCTGCTGATGCCCTTCCTCGCCAGTTGCGATGTGCCGACGCTGATGGGCCTTCGCCAGCGGGTGGTGAGCGGCCTCACCACCACCTTCGCCAGCAGCTACAAGGCGCGCGTGGGGCTGGAGGAAATGCTCACCAAGGATGCGATCATGGACTACGCGCAGATGAAGACGGGCGAGAAATATCTGGTGGTGCCGGCGGGGTAGCTTTAACTTACGGCCCCCCGCCCTGCGCTTCCAGCTCTTCCTCCAGTTTGCGCCGGATCGCCTCTTCATCCACGTCGAGCGCAACGCCGCCATCGCGCACGCCGACGCCGACCGGCACGCCATCGAAATCGGTTTCGAACACCGCCTCGCCATCGCGGATAATCAGGCGGCGGCCATCGCCCAGCGGGATGTCGCCGAGTTCGGGCACATCGAGCGGCTTGACCGGGCCTGAGGGGTTGGGTGTCGGCACCGGCTCGGTGGGCGCAGGTGCTGCCCCGGCTCCCAATGCGCCGCGCATGAAATCGCGCCAGATGCGCGCGGGCAAGCCGCCGCCGGAGACGCCATCAAGCGGCGTGTTGTCGTCATTGCCGATCCACACGCCCACCACCAGATCGCCCGCATAGCCGACGAACAGCGCGTCGCGATTGTCCTGCGTGGTGCCGGTTTTGCCGTAATTGGGAATGGCGAGCATCGCCGCGCGCCCCGTCCCGTCATTGATCGCGCTGCGCAGCATATCTTCGATTGCGGCATGATCGCGACTGCTCAGATCGCCCGAATTGCCCCACAGCCAGTCAAACCAGCCCTCTTCCTCTTGCGGGAAAGCGCGCGGGGTGACGGGGAAAGAATTGGCGGCGACACCGGCGTAGGCGGCGGTGAGTTCGATCAGGCTGACCGAGCTGGTGCCCAGCGCCAGCGAGGGATCGCCTTCCGCCAGCTCGCTCCTGATACCGAAATCGCGCGCGGTCTCGATCACCGCCGCGCTGCCGACATCGTTGAACAGCCGCACCGCGGCGACGTTGGACGACTGCGCAAAGGCCTCGCGCAGAGTCAGCTCGTCCTGATACTCGTCATTGTAATTGCTGGGGCGATAGGTGCCGGTGGTAAACTCTGCGCCCGAGATGGTGTCGTCCAAATCCCAGCCATTGCGCAGCGCGGCGAGGTAAACGAACAGCTTGAAGGTGGAGCCCGGCTGGCGGCGCGCCTGCGTGGCGCGGTTGAAGGGACTGTCCGAGTAATCCCGGCCACCGATCATCGCCACAACTTCGCCATTGGTGCGCATGGCCACCAGCGCCACTTGCGCCTCCCCCAGAGGGGCGCGCTCGACCACGCGGCGGGCAATGCCCTGCAATTCGGAATCGAGCGTGGTGGTGAGCGTTTGTTCGGAATAGCCGTTCTCGGTCAGCCGCCGCGCTTCGGGCAGTGCCCAGTCGGCGAAATAGGTGCCGGTTGGCAGATCGTTGCGGGTGCGCACGTCCAGCTCCGGCACCGCCATCGCGTCCGCCTCTTCCTGCGTGATATATCCTGCGGCGACCATCGCGTTCTTGACCAGCGCATAACGCGCCGCTGCCGCTTCGGGATTGCGCGTGGGGGCCAAGCGGCTGGGGGCCTGCAACAGCCCGGCCAGCATCGCTGCCTGCTCGGGCCGCAGATTCTCCGGCTGGCGATAGAAATAATGCAAGCTCGCCGCACGGATGCCGTACATATTGTCGCCGAAATAGGCGTTGGAGAGATAGCGTTCGAGGATTTCATCCTTCGTCAGCCAAGCCTCCAGCCAGAACGCGATGAGCGCCTCGCGCGCCTTGCGCGTCAGCGTCTGTTCGGGCGTGAGGAAGGTAAATTTGGCGAGCTGCTGGGTAATGGTCGAGCCGCCACCCACGCCGGTAATCGCCGCACGCGCAATGCCGCGCGGGTCGACACCCCAGTGCGAATAGAAGCGTCTATCCTCGATGGCGAGGAAGGGTTCGAAGACGTGATCAGGCAGGTCGGCAATCTGTACCGGCTCGTCCACCACCGCGCCGTTGCGGGCAATCGGCGTGCCGTCAGCCGCCAGCAGGGTCAGCTGCGGCGGCGCAATCGGCTGCAGGCTTTTGGAAAGCGGCGCGGTAATCGCGAGATAGCCGACCAGCAGGAAGAAGACGAGCAGGATACCTGCGATCCAGCGGCTGATCCACCATAGCCAGGATTTGCCCCGCATCCGCGCGGGGAGAAAGCGCCGCCAGCCCTGCGGTGCGGCCATAGGCGGCAGATAGTCTCCCGGCATACCGCCAGGGTGGCCACCAGGATAGGCATGCGTAGGGTAATCCTCGTCATCATCACCCAACCCGTGCAAGGGCGACCATGGCGCATTTTCGAGCGCAAGGTCGCGCTCGCTCCAGCCGCCCGCCGCCTCGCGCCTGTCGCGCTTGCTGAAAAGGTTACGCCACATTGTCTCTACACTGAACCACTAGCCAGTGTGTTAGCAAGGCAATACAGCAATGGCGAGCGAATTTTGGCCAATTCCGCCGGTTCCCCTCAATGGTCACGCGCAGCGCTGCTAACGCGTGTTGCCTGAATATCAGGTGATGCGCCGCCCTACCAATATGGAAACCCCAATATGGAAACCTTCCGGCCATAAAAAAGGGGGCGGATGCCGCAGCGCCCGCCCCATTTCTATCGACTGATCCAGCGCGATCAGGCGATATTGTACTCGTCCACAATCTGGCGATAGTTCGAGTTCAGCTCGTAACCCAGATCGGCAAAGGAAGCGGCGCTCCAATAGCTGATATAGTTGGGGTCCGAAATGAAGCCGGTGAACAGCTCATTGGTGTAGGTTGCATCGTCCCAGTGGCCGAATGCCGTGCCCTGGCCACCATCGGTTTCGATGGCGATCGTATCGTCGCCATTGAACTGCAAAGCGTGCTCCGCCGAAGCCAGCGCACCGCCGAAAGTGTTGTCGGGAAGCAACAGGCCAAGACGATCCCACAGCGTGCCCAGACCCAGCACGTGCGCCATTTCGTGCACGACGATATCGTCGAACAGGCCAAGCCCGTTGAACGCATCGGCATCGGCGATATCGAATTCCATGATGCCCTTCACCGTCAACTGGCTATCGGTGCGAATGGAGCTCGGACCGGCGCGACCGAGCACGCCGCCCGAACCGTCGATATTGATGAGCGAGGCGGTGATGACGAGGTCGTCAATCGTTTCCGTGGTGGCGCGCTTGCCGCGACCACTGGTAATCGTCACGTCCTGCAGGTCACCGACGATAAGGGAGGAGTAGAAATCCGCCGCTGCGACAAAGATGTCATACAGCGCCTGCGTCCACGTGCCTTCGAACACGATGGTGATGTTGAACGCGCCTGCGGCACCACTGGTGTAGGGGCTGAAGGTGGTGCCACCGCCGCCGTCACCACCGCCGCCGCCGCCGCCGGGCGTGCCACCGGGCTTGGCATTGGCGAGATCGACACCAAAGTGCTCGACATCGATTTCGCGCACCAGATTAACGTCTTCCACTTGCTGCTTGCGGCCAAAGGCCTTGGCAAACGTGCGGTAATCGAGTCCCAGCGAAACATCCTCTGCCATCTGGCTCGTGAAGGATTTGTACATCAACGTCCCCTTACATTCTTGTTTTGCGCAAGCACCCCTGTGCTGCTGACTCGAATGTTACCCGCTTTGCTTGCGGGGGCAATAAGGGATTTGGATAATCCCCTGTTCACCGGACAGCAAAAACGCCCGCTTCGTCGGATTTTACAAGAATCCGACGAAGATCGGGCGATCTGCTTGTGTTAGTTGGTTATCTTTACTCGCCGCCCTGCACCGGGCCGCCGAACACATCGCCGAAGAAATCGCCGGAGTTCCACGCGGGCGTTTCCGGCATATTGCCGACATCGCGCACCACCAGATAGGCGATATCCGCAAAGCGGCCCAGCTGTTCGTAGGCGATCAGATCGGCCTCGTCAGACGGTTCGTGATAATGGGTGGAAAGGAAAGACGTCTGCGCTTCCTGCCCGCCATTGCCGAAACCGATTTCGACATAGACCGCAGGGATGCCGGCGCGGACATAGGAGTACTGGTCGGAACGGAAGAAGAAATTCTCGCCCGGATTGGGATCGGGCACCAGCGTCAGGCCATAGGCCGCGACTGCCGCATCGACTGCCGCGCCCAGATTGGATCGATCCGAGCCGAACGCCACGACATCCACGAAGGGATAAGTCAGCACCGGCATATCGACATTGACGTTGGCGACGATGGAACCGTTGTCCAGATCCTGATTGTTGGCGTGATAGGACGAACCGAGCAAGCCCAGCTCCTCAGCGCCCAGCGCGGCAAAGATGACCGGCCGACGCGGCGGCTCTGCGGCGAGCAGACGCCCCATTTCGAGCAGCGCGGAAACGCCCGTCGCATTGTCCATCGCGCCGTTATACAGCTGGTCATTGTCTGGCCCGTGGCCAGCCTGCAGCCCTTCATGGTCAAGATGCGCGGTGATGACGACATATTCGTCCGCCACCGAAGGATCGGTGCCCGGCAGCATCGCCAGCACATTGCCGGTGGTCAGCTCGTGCTCGTATGCATTGGCGTAGCTGACGCGCACGGTGCGATCGATTTCAAAGCTCGGCATATCGCTGCCCGGCGTGCGCAGCGCGGCGTTGAGCGCGTCCATATCGAACGCGGTTCCGGCGAGCAGCTCGCGCGACAGAGCGGGCGAGGCAACCAGCGCAAATTCCAGATCGCCGCCGCCGTCAAAAGCGACCCCGTCCGGCCCCGCCCAGGTCAGGCCGCCGACATTGCCGAAGAAGCTGACTGCGCGCTCATACGGGATATTCTGCGCTTCGGGCCACACCATGATCGCACCAACCGCGCCCGATGCGGCAAAGCGTTCCGCCCCCGCCTGCAACAGGTGGGTGGAGAGCAGCGAATCGAGATCGTCATGCAGGTCAAACACCCAGACGACGATCTTGCCTTCGAGGTCGACACCTTCGAGATCGTTGTAGCCGAGCGAGGGGATTTGCAGGCCGTGGCCGACAAACACCAGTTCGGCTTCCACCGTTCCGGCGCCATCTTCACCGCCCGCGCTGGCAAAGCCGCCGCCGACAAAATCCGTGCCGTATTCGGCCTTCATGCGGCTGCCATCGGCGCCGATAATGCCCATCCGCGTATCCGCCGCCGCACTATGGCGCACCAGATTGAAGCTCTGGTAGTAGCTGTCTCCGTCGCCCGCTGGCAGCAGGCCGATATCGGCATAGCGGCCCGCGACATATTGCGCCGCGCGTTCATAGCCATCGGTGCCCGCCTCGCGGCCTTCCATCGCGTCATCAGCCAGCGTGCGCACGTCATTTTCCAGCGTCGCGCGGTCGGTCAGCGGATTGGTCGAAACCGACGGATCGGCAACCTGCGCGGCAGCCGGTACCGCAACGAAAGCGAGCGCCGCAGCGCCGATGAGCAAAACGTGTTTCATGTAATCAAAGGATCCCGTTCAATGTCCAATATGCGCGGACGCTACACACCCGTGCATGAACCGCAAGTGGCGTGCGCAAGCCGCCGCTGCAAAACTTACCAGCCATAGGTGGTGCGCACCTCGCTGGGGACCACGACAAACTCGGTCGGGTTGATTTCCGGCGTGACGCGCAAGGTGGCGCGGTTTTCCTGCCGCACCGCATCGATCACCTCGAACCGCAGGCCGAACATATAGAAGCCGCCGCGATTGCCCTCGCCAAAACGCACATCGTTGAACCGGCGGGCGGTAAAGCGGCCGCTTTGCCAAGTGTCGAAACTGCGGGTGCTGCCCCGCTGGATCACATCAAGCTGCAACTGCACTACGCTGCGCCCCACCCGGATCATGCTGATGCGGGCGATGTCGTCGGCGGTACCCATCGGCTCGGCCATCAGGTCTTCGAACGCCAGAGGTTCAACCGCGCCCAGATCGACGATTCCCGGCCCGTCGCCCAGCACAATCGCACGATCGAGCAGCAGATCCTTGTCGCTGTCCTGCAGGCAAACGACCTTGTCCTGCAACGAATTCAGCATACTGCCGAACATCGCGCCCATGAAGCCGGAACCCTCCTGCGCCTCTGCCACACGGCTGCGGGTGCAATAGGCGACCTCGCCATTGTCAAGCAGCGCCTTGGGCAGCAATTCGCCCGCAGGAAGGGTCAAAGTCTCGCCGTCCTGCTCGATCACGACATCGCGGCTGAGCCGTGTGGAGAAGGCCCAGCGCAGCGGCAGTTCGAGCACCGCCTCGCCCTCGACAAACTCGCGCTCCAGCCGCTCGGTCGCACCGGGCAGAATGATGATCGGCGATTGCTGCCAGCGCACCGGTGCCTGTGCATCTTCCTGCGCCATGGCAGGAGTTACCGACGCACCCAAGACGAATGCAGCGACGTAAACCGAGCTAAACTTCATCGACCCTGCTCCCCAAAGGCCGGTGCTAGCGGACACCGGCGACTTGCAAACTACCCCTTCACCACGCTTTCGGGCAATTCCTTGCCGAAAACACGCTGGTAATACTCGGCCACCAGCATCCGTTCTGCCTCGTCGCACTTGTTGAGGAAGCTGAGGCGGAAGGCGAAGCCGGGGTCGCCGAAAATCTCGGTGTTCTGCGCCCACGTGATCACCGTGCGCGGGCTCATCACGGTCGAGATGTCGCCATTCATAAAGCCCTGCCGCGACAGGTCTGCCACGCGGATCATGTCCGCCACCAGATCGGCCCCCAGCGTCGTCTTTGCGCCGACAATCGCGCGCTCGGTTTCGGCGGGCAGATAGTTGAGACCGACCACGATGTTCCAGCGGTCCATCTGTCCCTGGTTGATCGCCTGCGTGCCATGATACAGCCCGCTCGTATCGCCGAGGCCCACCGTGTTGGCGGTGGCGAAAAGGCGGAAATGCGGATCGGGGCGGATCACGCGGTTCTGGTCGAGCAGGGTCAGCTTGCCTGCCTGTTCCAGCACGCGCTGAATCACGAACATCACATCGGGGCGGCCCGCATCATATTCGTCGAACACCAGCGCCACCGGATGCTGGAGCGCCCATGGCAGCAGGCCTTCACGGAACTCGGTCACCTGCAAGCCATCGCGCAGCACGATCGCATCGCGCCCGATCAGGTCGATCCGGCTGATATGCGCATCGAGATTGATGCGCACGGTCGGCCAGTTGAGCCGCGCGGCGACCTGTTCGATGTGAGTCGATTTGCCCGTGCCGTGATAGCCCTGCACCATCACCCGGCGGTTGTGCGCAAATCCGGCGAGGATCGCGAGGGTCGTGTCGGGATCGAACACATAGCTGTCATCGGTATCGGGCACACGTTCATCCGCCTTGGAGAAGGCGGGAACTTTCATGTCGATATCGATACCGAACACCTCGCGCACGCTGACCTCTGTGTCGGGCGCTGCAAGGATGGTGGAGCCGGTTTCGGAAGGTTTGGTCATATCATTCATCTCGCCGCGCTGCCTAGACGGGGGAGCGGTGTGCTGCAACACGGGATATCGGCGAGCATTGCCGGTTTACCCGATTTTTGGCGGGAGCTTGACGCTGGCTACGAAACGGGCAAGCACAGTAGCGTCGCCTTCCACACGAACGGCTGCCAATTCCGCCAAGGGCACATCGCCATAAACATGCGCCGCAACAAGCGGTGCTGCGGGAGCGTGAAGAATGGCCTGAGCGCCCTCTGCCGGTGTCCGGCGGATCTTGAGGCTGTCCGTTCTGACGGTAGCGCGAAATGCCTGCCCTGCGACCACAAAACCCAAATCCGCTTCCAGCCCGTCTGCCAGCGCGGGATCGAACATTGTCCGAAAGCTCATCATCAGCGATGCGGGCGACAACGGCAGCGTGGGATCATGCGCGCAAGACATCGCTGCCCAGCGGCCCATTTCCATAATCGCCGTTTCTGCCGCATAACCCCACGCGGTAAGCTCATACACCTGTCCAGCAGCAGGCGGTGCGAGCTTGCGCCGGATGAGCACGCCAGCCGCTTCGAGCCCGGCCAGCCGCTCGGTCAGCACCTTGGCCGAAATACCGGGCATTCCGGCGCGCAAGTCCGAAAAGCGTAATGCACCGAACATAAGCTCGCGTACGATCAGAAGAGCCCAGCGCTCTCCGATGACTTCCATGGCGAAAGCGGTACCACAGGCATCGCCATACCACTTGCCGTGCCCCGATTTGGTTTCCTTTGGTAACTTCATAGTTGCTTTTGGTAACTCAATACGCCAGCCTGTGCAAATCGCGAGTCGCAGACGAGGGAGGTTTGCAATGTATATTCAGGGTTTCCTGTTGGCCGTTCCAGAGGACAAAAAGGCCGCCTATGCCGAAGTCGCCATGCGCGCGGGGCACAAGTTCCGTGAATACGGCGTCACCGAAATTGTCGAAGCGTGGGAAGACGATGTGCAGGACGGCAAGGTCACCGATTTCCGCATGGCAACCAAGGCCGAGGCGGGAGAGAAAATCGTCTTCAGCTGGATGATCTGGCCCGACAAGGCCACTGCCGAAGCGGCACACGCGAAAATGGAGGGCGATCCCTTCTGGGATATGGACGCGATGCCGTTTGACGGGGTGCGGATGATGTGGGGCGGCTTCACTCCGCTTGTGACGATGGGCCGCGATTGACGCGCGCATATGTTCATGCAATGTTCTTTTATGGGGTACGGGTGTGGGAGCCCGGTGATGGGAGGAAGTAATGGCAAATCAACATGGTGACTGGGTCTGGTACGAATTGATGACCCCCGACTCGGATAGCGCGCAGGCGTTCTATGCTGGACTGCTCGGCTGGAGTTTTGCGGATTCGGGGCAGGAAGGCGTCGATTACCGGATGTTTTCGGCGGACGAAAAGCCGGTGGGCGGAACCCTGCAATTGACGCCGGAAATGATCGAACACGGAGCGCATCCCGGCTGGGTCGGCTATATCCGCGTGGACGATGCCGCAACGGCAGTCGCCTCCGCACGCGCGGCGGGGGCGAATGTGCTGATGGAAGGCAATGAAGTGCCTGGTGTCGGCCCCTTCGCCATGCTGCAAGACCCCGAAGGCGCAGCGTTCTACGTGATCGAAGACCGCTCGGGCGAAGAGAGCCACGCTTTCTCCACCCATGAAGCTGCGACTGGCACCTGCGCCTGGAACGAGCTGATGGCGGCCGATCCGGTGGCGGCGATGGCCTTCTACGGCAGCCAGTTCGGCTGGGTTGTCGCGGACAGCATGGATATGGGCGAAATGGGCAAATACGACATGCTCAAATGCGGCGCAGACCGCGATTTTCTCTTCGGCGGGCTGATGCGCCGGATGCCGGAAATGCCCGTGTCGGCCTGGGCCTTCTACTTCCGCGTGCCGCTGATCGATGCGGCGGTCGAATTTGTTACCGCCAATGGCGGCCAGGTTATCAACGGCCCGATGGAAATTCCCGGCGGCGAATTCATCATCAACGGCATTGATCCGCACGGCGCGATGTTCTCACTGATCGGCAAGCGGGAGAGCTGAGATGGCCGGCAAGCTAGCGATCTGCCTGTGGTTTAGTGGTGCCGCAGAGGAAGCCGCGCGCTTCTACTGCGACACTTTCCCAGATAGCGAGATGGGCGGAGTGAACCGCGCACCCGCAGACTATCCCGGCGGAAAGGCTGGCGATGCGCTGACGGTCGGGTTCACTTTGCTTGGGCAGGAAATGCTTGGCCTCAATGGTGCGGCGGAGAATACCTTCACCGACGCGGTTTCATTTCAGGTTTTCACCGACTCGCAGGAAGAAACCGACCGCTACTGGAACGCGATCGAGAGCAATGGCGGTTCGCCGATGGCGTGCAGCTGGATCAAGGACAGGTTCGGCGTCCGCTTCCAGATCGTCCCGCGCATCCTGATGCAGGGTTTGGGTCACGAAGATGCGGCTGTTCGCGGACGGGTTTTCACAGCGATGCAGCAAATGGTGAAGATCGACCACGCCGCCGTTGAAGCGGCGATTGCGGGAGAGTGAGATGCAGGAACTCAGCGTAACAATCTTCATCCACGCACCTCCCGCGAAAGTCTGGGATGTCATGGCGCACCGGCAGGAGGAGTGGTTCTGTCCTTCCCCGTGGCGGTGCGAGATCTTGCGTGATGACAAGCGCGCGGGCGGTGCCATTGCCTCGGTTTTTCGCGGCCCCGATGGCGAGGAAATGCCGCATGAAGGGCTCTATCTGGCGTGGGACGAAGGGCGGCTTTTCGCCACCACCGATGCGGTAACGGCAGACTTGCAACCCGCCGGGCCGTTTATGATCGGCATCTGGGAAATCGCGCCCGAAAGCGATGGCACGCGCTACACCGCTCGCGCCCGTCACTGGCGCGAAGAGGATCGCAAGGCGCATGAGGACATGGGCTTTGTGCAAGGCTGGGAAGCCTGTGCCGCACAGTTGAAAGCCCTGTGTGAAGGAGAGGCCCAGTGAGCAGCTATACCCTGTTTTTCAATCCGATGAGCCGCGCGATGATCGCCAAATGGGCCTTTGCCGAAGCCGGCGTCGAGCCGGAGCTGGTGATGGTCGAGTGGGAGAACAAACCGCAATCGCTGCTCGATGCGAACCCGATGGGCAAGCTGCCGACGGTGATCCACCATCACGGCGAGCACGATCATGTCATCACCGAAGCAGCAGCGATCTGCCATTACCTCGCCGAAATGGAAGCGCCCGACCTGCTTCCGCGCAGCGAGGAGAAGGCGGATTACTTCCGCTGGTTGTTGTTCGCCGCCGGGCCAATGGAGAGCGCGGTGATGAACCACGCGATGGGCTGGGATCCGGCAGGCGAGCGGCAGGAAGGCATGGCGGGTTTTGGCAGCTATTCCCGCGTGATGGATACGATGGATGCCATGCTTTCGAGCCGTGACTATGTCTGCGGAGACCGGTTCACCATGGCCGATGTCTATGTCGGCAGCCAGTTCGACTGGGGGCTGAATTTCGGCACGGTCGAACCGCGCGACAGCTTCAGGGCATATCAGGCGCGATTGCAGGCTCGCGAAGCCTATCGGCAGGGCATGGGACCGGCGGAAGACTGACGCTGGAATTGCGCCGCGCCCTGCCCCATATCGCGGGCATGGCGCGGCCTGATCCTATCGAATTTGCCCGGCTGAAACTGGTCGAGCGCGTGCGCGCAGCGTTCAACGATTCGTCCAAGGGCGAAACGCCGATCCCGCCTTCGGAAGAGGCCTTTTTCGCGCCCGACACGCCCATCCGCATGGTGCACGCCGATCTTGTCAGCATGATGGTGGGCGGAATGTCCGCGCTCTTGCTGCAAATGCTCCATCCGCACGCGCTGCAAGGCGTGCTCGATTTCAGCAATTTCCGGGAGGATATGCATGGCCGCCTGCGCCGTACCGCGCGCTTTATCGCCGTCACCACCTATGGCCACCGCGACGATGCCGAGGCGGCGATTGCGCGGGTGAACCGCATTCACGCGGCGGTGCAAGGCACACTGCCCGATGGCACACCCTATCACGCTACCAATCCGCGCACGCTGGCATGGGTGCACGTGACCGAGGCGACGATGTTCCTCGAAGCCTGGCTCACCCACGTCAAACCGCAAATGCCGCTGGCCGAGCAGGACGAATATTTCCGCCAGTTCGCTCTCATTGCCCGCAAGCTGGGGGCCGATCCGGTGCCGGAAAGCAAAGCTGAGGCGCAAGCGGTGTTCCGCGAACTGCGCACCGATCTGCGCCCCACTAAGGAAGCGCGCGACGTCGCGCAGCTTGTGCTCACCCACAAGCCGCCCGGCCCAGCGGGCACGATCCAGCCTTTCCTTGCCAATGCGGCGGTCAGCCTGCTCCCGCCCTTTGCCCGCACGATGCTGGCGCTGGAGAACCCCGGCGCCCGCGCGACGCCATCACGGCTGGTGACCCATGCACTGGGCAGCACGATGCGCTGGGCGTTCCAGCAGCGGCCCTAAGCAAACGCCGCCGCCTTGCGCAGCAACTGATACGCCTCCACCACCCGTTGCAGGCGCGCTTCATAGGCACGGTCGCCGCCGTTGCGGTCAGGATGGTAGCGCCGCACGAGTTCGGAATACCGCTGCCGCAGCTCGGTGCGCTCGACCTTTGGCCCCAGCCCCATGACCTGCAAAGCCTCGCGCTCCTCCCGCGAAAAGCGGCTTTCATTCTCTCGCCCCCGCCCCGCCGCCGCGCGTTTGATCTCGCTCGCCCGCGCGCCGATTGCATCGAGCGGATCGGCAAAATTCGCCCAGCGGGGCATCCCGTCGATTCCTGCGGTGGGGGAGAAGGCGGGGCTCTCACTCGCCCAGTCTGCGCCGGGAGACTGCGCGCGGTAAATCTCGTCCGCGCTCATCCCTTCGAACCAGTCATAGCCCGCGTTGAATTCGCGCACATGGTCAAGGCAGAACCAGCGCCACTCGCCCGGCCCGTCAAACGAATTGCCGCGCGTGCCCGGTGCGCGGAATTCGCCCGGTTCGCGGCAGGTCGGATGCTGGCACATCCGCCCCTGGCTTTCATATCGCCCGTGGAATCGCTCGTTTCGCATGAGCGCACCAGAATGGGGATTGCGCCGCGCCAAAGAAACCCCCAATTTCGCCCGTATGGCCCAAAATATCGCACAAGAAATCACCGCGCTGCTCACCGCCGCGCTCGCGCCCACGCGTCTCGATGTCATCAATGATAGCGCCCAGCACGCGGGCCATTCGGGCGATGACGGCAGCGGCGAAAGCCACTTCACCGTGGTGATCGAAAGCGCGGCTTTTGCGGGCAAGAACCGCCTCGCGCGCCAACGACTGGTGCTTGCCGCGCTGGGCGATATTCCCGGCAACCGCGTCCATGCCTTCGCGATGAAATGCTCTGCTCCCGGAGAGACCGCATGAGCGTAGAGCTGTGGTACTGGCCAAACTTCCCCGGCCGGGGCGAGTTCGTCCGGCTCTACTGCGAGGCCTTTGGCATCGATTACACCGATATGGCGCGCGAGCAGGGCGCGGATGCGCTGGTGGAGCATATGCACGGCCTGCAAGGCATCCGCCCATTCGCCCCACCCTATATCGTCGATGGCGATGTGGTGATCGGGCATACCGCGCATATCCTCGCCTATCTGTCCGACAAGGAAGGGCTTGGCTCGGGCGAGCTGGAAATTGATCTGCAATTGATCCAGCTGCAACTCGATATCGCCGATCTCGTGGAGGAAGTGCACGGCGTCCATCACCCGGTGGCGAACGAGCTGTATTACGCCGACCAGATGGATGCCGCCTTTGAAAAGGCAGGCCATTTCCGCGCGCGGCGGATTCCCAAATATCTGATCCATTTCGACAATGCGATTGCCGCCAGCGGCGGGCCGTTCGTGCTCGGACAGCAGCCGACCCATGTCGACACCAGCCTGTTCCAGCTGATGGAAGGGCTCGACTATATGTTCCCCAATTATATGCGCGCGATGCAAGGCAGCTGGGCCTATCTCGAAGGTCTGCAGGGCGCGGTGCCCGATCTGGAAGGGGTGGCTGATTATCTCGCCAGCGAGCGGCGGATGGAATTCAACGAAGACGGGATATTCCGCCATTACGAGGAGCTGGACGAGCTATGAGCATTCTCACCACCGTCACCCCTGTCAGCCATGATCTCGGCCAGTTCACCGTGCGCCGCGCGGTGCCTTCGCTGGCTGCGCGGATGGTGGGGCCGTTTGTGTTTGTCGACCAGTTCGGCCCGGCGCAGCTTGATCTTGGCAAGGGCATGGATGTGCGTCCCCACCCGCATATCAATCTGGCGACTGTGACGTGGCTGTTCGACGGCGAATATGCCGGCGCGATCGAGCATCGCGACAGCCTCGGCACGTTCAGCACGATCCGCCCCGGCACGGTGAATCTGATGACGGCGGGACGCGGTATCGTGCATTCGGAGCGGAGCCCGCAGGACGAACGCGCCAAGGGGCCGCGCCTCTACGGGATGCAGACGTGGCTGGCTTTGCCCGACGGCAAGGAGGAGATTGACCCGGCGTTCGAAGCCGTTAGCGACCTGCCATGGATCGAAGGCGACGGTGCGCGCGCTTGCGTTATCATGGGCGAATTGTGGGGCGCGCGGGCGGCGACCACCTGCCATGCCGAGACGATCTATGCCGAAATCCTGCTTCAGCCGGGCGGCTCTATCCCGATCGACGCCGAAGCGGACGAGCGCGCGGTGATGCTGGTGGGCGGCGAAGCGAGCCTCGATGGCGAGCCGCTGGCGCTGTATGATCTGAACGTGCTGAAACCCGGCGAAGCGATGACTCTTGCCAGCCAAACGGGTGCACGCGCGATGCTCCTCGGCGGCGAGGCTTTTGCCACCAAGCGCCACGTGTGGTGGAACTTCGTCAGCTCGGATCGCGAGCGGATCGAGCAAGCGAAGGAGGACTGGCGCGAAGGCCGGTTTGCGAAGGTGCCGGGGGATGAGGAGGAGTTTATTCCGCTTCCCGAAGGCAAGCCGAAGACTGTGAGCGAGCCTTGAGCATAACTATCGTCATTGCGAGCGTAGCGAAGCAATCCAGTCCCGTCGTAACTGGAATGCCGCGTCGCCTGCGGCTCCTCGCAATGACAGGTGACTAAGGAGAGAGACGGCGCTATCTCGCTCGCCATGAAACACACACTCCTCACCCTCGCCGCCCTTACCCTCGCCACCCCCGCCCTCGCGCAGGAAGCCCCGGCCGAGCCCGCCGCCGGCGCGCCCGGATCGATCCAATGGCACAACGCGCAGCAGGCCGCGCTGCATGGTCTCAGCCGTGACGATGGCTGGTACCGGCTCGATGGCGGCGTCATGTTCCGCCGCACTGCGGGCGATGGCACGGGCCCCGCACCCGAAGTCAGCGACCAGATCACCATCCACTACACCGGCACCTTTCTCGATGGCAGCGTGTTCGACAGTTCGGTCGCGCGCGGTGAACCCGCCACTTTCCCGCTGTCCGGCCTGATCCGCGGCTGGCAGATCGCCATCCCCTATATGGGCGTGGGCGACACGGCGGAAATCCGCATCCCCGCGGAAAGCGCCTATGGCCTCACCGGACGCGGCCCGATCCCGGGCGGTGCGACCCTGTTTTTCACCATCGAACTGCTCGCCATTCCCAGCAAAGGCGTGTGAGCGTGAGCGCGCTAACGCCCGTCACCCTGCCCAACGGCATTACGCTGGACGTGTGGGATAGCGGCCCGAAGGATGCGCCCGCGCTCATCTTCCTGCACGGCTTTCCCGAAAACCACCGGACGTGGCGGCACCAGATCGCGCATCTGAACCCGCGCTTCCGCTGCATCGCGCCCGACCAGCGCGGCTATGGCAATTCCTCCGCCCCCGAAGGCGCGGAGCATTACGAGGTTGCCGCGCTGATCGGCGATATTTTCGCGCTCGCCAAAACCTTGGGCGTCGAGCGGTTTACGATTGTCGGGCATGATTGGGGCGGCGCGCTTGCATGGGGCGTCGCGGCTTTCGGGCAGGCGATGGGCGTGGTTGATCGCGCGATCATCGCCAATGCGCCGCATCCGGCGGTGTTCCAGCGGCTGCTGTTCGAAAACGAAGCACAGCGCGCCGCCAGCCAGTATATGCGCACCTTCCGCGATCCCGCGCATGACGCGCTCATTGCGACAAGCGGACTGGCAGGCCTGCTCGCCAGCGCGCTCACATGGGACAGCCGCCCCAATTACGACCCCGCCGAAGTCGCGCTGCTGATGGAGCAATGGAAGCGCCCCGGCAACGCCTTCGCGATGCTCAACTGGTACCGCGCGAGCGGGATCAAAGTGCCGCCGATGGATGAGCCGATTGGCCTGCCCAAGGACTACACCGACCCGCCCTTCCCCGCGCTTACCATCCCGACGCTGGTGGTGTGGGGCATGGGTGACGAGGCGCTGCTACCCGCCAATCTCGACGGCTTGGGTGACTGGGTGGAGGATCTGACGGTCGAGCAAGTGCCCGGTGCCGGCCACTTCATCCCGTGGGAAGCGCCCGATGCGGTGAATGCGGCGATGGATGCGTTTCTTGCCGGCTCCGCCTAAACACGGCGGCTTAAACACCCCTGTCATGTTCGGCTGGCAAACCCTTAGCATCGAAGGGAGATTTGCCGTGACCACAGATCGCGACGTAACCAAAACCTACAGCCGCAAGCACACCATCCAGAAGCTGGAACGGCTGGTCGAGAGCCTGAAAGAAGGCAAGGCATTCACGATCCAGATTGCGGGGGAACGGCTCCGCATTCCGGCGACGACCGGGTTTTCGATTGAGCATGACGTGGCGGACGGCGAGCACGAGCTGGAATTCCAGTTCCGCTGGCGGGACAAGGATTAAACCTCAGTCAGCAACCCACTCCACCCAGGTTCCATGCGGGTGGCTTTCGGTCAGCTTCACCCAGTCTTCTCCATCCGGCCAATGGCGCACGCGGCATTCCTGCCGGAAGGTCTCGCGATTGGTCTCGGACATGATCCATGCCAGCGGCGCGTCGCGGGTTGCCGCAGCGCCGGCCGCCTCCATCGCCGACGTAATGGCCGCGCGGGTGGTCTCGGGCAGATACTGCCACATAACTGTATGGAACAGCACCCGCGTCACACCGTTGTGGGCAGGCTCTGCCAGCATGGCTTCGACAAAGGCTCCGGCATCCTGCTGCACCAGATCGGGCGGGGCCTCCCGGGCCATCGCAATCGCCGCGTCTAACCGCGCCATCCGCGCCTTCGCTTCAGGCCAGATATAGGCGCGCAACATCGTAGCCCTTACCGGGTCACGCAGGTCGATGGGGGCAATGTCGCTGCCTTTGGCGGAGACAATTGTGACGGCAGCGTCAGGCGGCGGTGCTCCGCGCCATTCGGGGACGATATGGATGGAGGATGTCGCCGCACCCGCGCTCACACCGCCCAGATCGAACGAGAAGCGCCCCAGCATGGTGTTGATCCCTGCACTGGCGCCGATTTCATTGAGCACGAATGTCGGCCCCGCGCCTTGCGCCGATAACCACAAGAGCGCCGCCATGATATTGGCCGAGCGACCCGCCTCGTTGGTCTGCGGCGGGTGATCGAGCCACGGCAGCAATTTGCAATCGAACGTCTGCACTGCCTCCACCACAATCGCATCGACCTGCGCCTGATCGGTGATGCGGCCGCTATAGACATCGCCCAGCCGCCGCTTTTCACCCGCGAGATGCAGCGCGTGAAGCCCGCCCGCAATGCGCAGCGGCATGGCGTCTTCCAGCGTCAGCCCCTGCCATCCCGCTATCCGTCGACCCGTAGCGGTATCGCTCTCCATCACCGCTAGCAGCGCGCGCACCACACGCGCTGTGCCTGGCGCACCGGAGTTCTCGGCGTGTTCGGCCTGCCATGCAATCGCCTCCGCCACACTCCTAATCGCCATTACGCCACCCGCTGCCATATCCGTTGCCCTTTGCTGCCTTCGCCCCTACATCGCGCGGCGATGACCGACGTTCCTGCCAACCAACCGCTGATTTTCGCCGTTCCCAAGGGCCGCATTCTCGAAGAAGCGGTGCCGGTGATGGAGCGTGCGGGTGTGGTGCCCGAAGCGGCTTTCCACGACAAGGCTGACCGTTCGCTCAGCTTTGCCGACGAGAGCGGCGAAATGCGCATTTTTCGCGTGCGCGCCTTCGATGTGGCGACCTTCGTGGCGTTCGGTGCGGCGCAGATGGGCATTGTCGGCTCCGACGTGATCGAGGAATTCGACTACTCGGAGCTGTATGCGCCGGTTGATCTGGGCATCGGCGCGTGCCGCCTGTCGGTCGCCGAACCCGAAGTGCCGATCGACTATGCCTATGGCAATGCGAGCCACCTGCGCGTCGCGACAAAGTATCCGAACATCACCAGCCGACACTTTGAAAAGGAAGGGATTCAGGCCGAGTGCATCAAGCTTAACGGGGCGATGGAACTCGCACCGTCGAGCGGGCTGGCGAGCCGGATCGTTGACCTTGTTTCGACCGGCCAGACCTTGAAATCGAACGGCCTCGTTGAGAAAGACACGATCATGCAAGTGACCAGCCGCCTGATCGTCAACCGCGCCGCGCTGAAGACCGATCCGCGGGTTGCCGCTTTGGTCGAACGGTTCCGCAATGCCATGGCGGAAGGAGCCTGACGATGCGCCGCCTCCACAGTTCCGCCAAAGATTTCGCCACGCATTTCGCGCGCATCGTTAATGATCGCCGCGAAAGCGACGAGAATGTCAGCCGCGATGTCGCGGAAATCCTCGCCGAGGTTAAGCGCACGGGTGACGAGGCGCTGCGCAACTACACGATGCGGTTTGACCACCACGCGCTCACCGCAGACACCTCCAGCTGGCGTATCACCGCCGACCAGTGCAAGGCGGCGTACGATTTCCTGCCCGCCGAAGCGAAGGACGCACTGAACCTCGCGGCCGACCGTATCCGCGCCTATCACGAAGGGCAATTGCCGCAGGATCGCGACTACCGCGATGCGGCCAATGTCCGGTTGGGGGCGAAGTGGTTTCCGGTCGATGCGGCGGGCCTGTATGTGCCCGGCGGGCGCGCCGCCTATCCCTCCAGCCTGCTGATGAACGCGATTCCGGCCAAGGTAGCGGGGGTGGAACGCCTCGTCGTCTGCACGCCGACGCCCAAGGGCGCGATCAACGATCTGGTGCTGGCCGCTGCGCATCTGTGCGGCATTGACGAGATCTGGCGCGTCGGCGGCGCGCAGGCGGTGGGCGCGATGGCCTATGGCACCGAGCGGATCAGGCCGGTGGATGTCATCACCGGCCCCGGCAATGCGTGGGTGGCGGAAGCGAAGCGCCAGCTTTACGGCGTGGTCGGCATCGACATGGTCGCAGGGCCGAGCGAAATCCTCGTCATCGCCGATGGCAAGAACGATCCCGACTGGATTGCCGCCGACCTGCTGAGCCAGGCCGAACACGATCCCACCAGCCAGAGCATCCTGATTACCGATGATGCCGCCTTTGCCGAACTGGTGGAGGATGCCGTCGATGTGCTATGCGCGCAGCTTGCCACCAAGGATGTCGCGCGCAAAAGCTGGGACGATTACGGCGCGGTGATCGTGGTCGATGATTTGCTGGCAGAGGCCCCCGCCCTCGCCAACGCGCTCGCCGCCGAACACGTCGAACTGGCGGTGGACGATCCCGATGCCATGTTCGCGCTGATCAAGCACGCGGGCAGCGTGTTTCTGGGGCGCCTCACGCCCGAAGCGGTGGGGGACTATGTCGCCGGGCCGAACCATGTGCTGCCCACCGGTCGGCGCGCGCGCTTTGCCAGCGGATTGTCGGTGCTCGATTTCATGAAGCGCACCAGCTTTATCGCGCTTGACGAGAGCGCGCTGCAAGCCATCGGCCCTGCCGCTGCGGCATTGGCCGATATTGAGGGTTTGCCCGCCCATGCTGCCAGCGTAAGGGTGCGCCTGAAATGACCCAGTCCAACCGCTCCAGATCGCGCTCCGCCGCCCGCCTTGCCGCTGTGCAGGCGCTCTACCAATGGCAGATGGAGCGAACCGCACTCACCCGTCTGCTCGATGAATTCCACCAGCACCGGCTGGGCAAGGAAATCGAGGACGCGCACTATGCGGACGCCGAAGTCGACTTCTTCGACGATGTCGTCTCCGGCGTGGTCGCGCGGCAGGCGGAGATCGACGAGGCACTGACGGCACGGCTGGCCGAGGGCTGGACACTGCTGCGGCTCGACAAGACGATGCTGCAAATCCTGCGCTGCGGCGCCTATGAATTGCTCGCGCGGGCGGATATTCCGGTCGGCACCGCGATCAGCGAATATGTCGACGTGGCGCACGCCTTTTTTGATGAGCGCGAGGCGAAATTCGTGAACGGTGTGTTGGATGCCGTGGCAAAGGATGTGCGTTCCGGCTAATCGAAAAAGTGGAAACCGACTGTCCTGAGCTTGTCGAAGGACTGCTTTTCCTTTTGCGTGGCGTGGCGTGGCGTGGCGTTTTGAAAAAGTGCAGCCCTTCGACAGGCTCAGGGCAATCGGATCGGGGGAATCGCATTAAATGAACGAATCCCAATTCATCACCGCCTTGCGCAACCTGCCGCTCCACAAGGGCGCAGTTGATCTGGCCGATGACGCCGCCGTCATCGCGCTTGGCAGCGATGTGTTCGTTATCACCCATGATATGCTGGTCGAGGGCCGCCATTTCCTGCCCGGCCAGCACATGGCCGATGTCGCCTGGAAACTGGTGGCGACCAACCTTTCCGATCTCGCCGCCAAGGGCACCGATCCGCTTGGCGTGGTGCTGGGCTACATGCTGGGTGACGGGGATGCGGACTTTATCGACGGTCTGGATGAAGTGCTGACCCATTACGGTGTCCCGCTGCTGGGCGGCGACACGGTGAGCGGGGTGCACGGCAGCGCGCGCGCCTTCGGCCTCACCGCCATCGGCCATGCCAGCCATACGCCGGTTCCACGCCGCAGCGGCGCGAGGATTGGCGATGCGATTTATGTCACCGGCACGCTGGGCGCGGCGATGCTCGGTTTCGAGGCCTTGCGCGATGGCACTGATGGCGATCCCACACCTTACACCCGCCCGATGGCGCGGCTGGCCGAGGGGCGCGACCTTGCGCCGCTCGCCACGGCGATGATGGACGTGTCCGACGGCCTGCTGCTCGATGCCTTCCGGATGGCCGAGGCGAGCGAGGCCACCTTTGCTATCGACAGCGCAGCCGCTCCACTCGCTGCGCCTGCGCGGGTGATGGATTGCCTGACATGGGGCGATGATTACGAACTGCTGTTCACCCTGCCCACTGGCACCTTCCCACCCGTTCCGGCAACAAGGATCGGCGAAGTGCGGCCCAAGGGATTCGCCCCATTGGTGCTCGATGGCGAGCCGCTGGTGAATGCCGACGGCCTTGGATATGTCCACGAATAGGGCGGTTTTCCGCTTTATCCCCGTCTGCATCCGAAAATGCGCGCTTTAGGCTTGTCCTGAACGCACGGCTTGCCTAGCGATAGCGCCACACGAACCCGGCAAACCGGGTCGTTTTCATTTCGGAAGAGGGGAATTTCGGGTCATGGAACTCGTACTCATTGCTATAGGCCTTGGTGCACTTGCCGTTTTGTACGGCTTCGTCACCAGCCGCCAGGTGCTCGGCGCATCTGCCGGCAACGCGAAAATGCAGGAAATCGCCGGTGCCATCCAGGAAGGCGCGAAAGCCTATCTGAACCGCCAATATTCAACCATTGCCGTGGTCGGCGCTGTTGTAGCAGTGCTGGTCGGGGTGTTCCTCGGCTGGATTTCGGCAGTCGGCTTTCTGATCGGCGCAGTTTTGTCCGGCGTCGCCGGTTTCATCGGCATGAACATTTCGGTGAAAGCCAATGTGCGCACCGCGCAGGCCGCTTCGGAAGGACTGCAACAGGGCCTGACGATGGCCTTCCGCGCCGGTGCGATCACCGGGATGCTGGTGGCAGGGCTTGCGCTGCTGGCCATCGCGGTGTTCTTCTATGTGTTGATCGGCCCGATGCAACTTGAACCTGCCAGCCGCACCGTGGTGGACGCGCTGGTCGCGCTGGCCTTCGGTGCCTCGCTGATTTCGATCTTCGCGCGTCTTGGCGGCGGTATCTTCACCAAAGCGGCAGACGTCGGCGCTGACCTTGTCGGCAAGGTCGAAGCGGGCATTCCGGAAGACGATCCACGCAACCCCGCTGTGATCGCGGACAATGTCGGCGACAATGTCGGCGATTGCGCGGGCATGGCGGCTGACCTGTTCGAAACCTATGTCGTCACCGTGGGTGCGACCATGGTGCTGACCGCGCTGCTGCTGACCGCCGTGGGCGATCTGCTGCTGCCGTTGATGGCGCTGCCGCTGCTGATCGGAGGTGCCTGCATCGTCACCAGCATCATCGGCACCTATTTCGTGCGCCTTGGTGGCGGCACGAATGTGATGGGCGCGATGTACAAGGGCTTCCTTGTCTCCGCCGTGCTCGCCATTCCGCTGATCTGGTTTGCCACCGCCCACGCGCTGGGCACGGTCAACATCGATATGAACACCGTCCTCAACCCTGGCACGGACATGGTTCCGTTCACCGGACGCGACCTGTTCTATTGCTCGCTGATCGGCCTGCTGCTGACCGGTGTCATCATTTGGATCACCGAGTATTACACCGGCACGGCTTACCGTCCGGTGCGCTCGATCGCCAAGGCTTCGGAAACCGGCCACGGCACGAACGTCATCCAGGGTCTGGCAATCAGCCTTGAATCGACCGCACTGCCGACGCTCGCGATCATCGCGGCGATCATCGGCTGTTACCAGATTGCGGGACTGATCGGCCTCGCCTTCGGCGCGACCGCGATGCTGGCGCTGGCCGGCATGGTCGTGGCGCTCGATGCCTACGGCCCGGTGACGGACAATGCCGGCGGCATCGCCGAGATGGCAGGGCTGGACGACAGTGTGCGGGAAAAGACTGATCTGCTCGATGCCGTCGGCAACACCACCAAGGCGGTGACCAAGGGCTATGCCATCGGTTCGGCGGGCCTCGCCGCGCTGGTGCTGTTTGCCGCCTACACCACCGATCTGGGGATTTTCTTCCCCGAACTGACGGTCGATTTCAGCCTTGAAAATCCGTATGTTATCGTCGGCCTGCTGCTCGGCGCGCTGCTACCCTACCTCTTCGGAGCCATGGGCATGACTGCGGTCGGCCGTGCTGCGGGTGACGTGGTGATCGACGTGCGAGACCAGTTCGCCAATGATCCGGGCATTATGGCCGGCACCAGCCGTCCCAACTATGCCCGCACGGTGGATCTCGTCACCAAGGCGGCGATCAAGGAAATGATTATCCCGTCGCTGCTGCCGGTGCTTGCCCCGATTGTGGTCTATTTCGTGATTACCGCGATTGCCGGTCAGGAAAACGGCTTCGCCGCGCTCGGTGCCTTGCTGCTCGGCGTGATCGTGGGTGGTCTGTTCGTCGCGCTTTCTATGACCGCTGGTGGCGGTGCGTGGGACAATGCAAAGAAGTACATCGAAGACGGCAATCACGGCGGCAAGGGCTCCGAAGCCCACAAGGCCGCGGTGACGGGCGACACGGTGGGCGATCCTTACAAGGATACCGCCGGCCCCGCCGTGAACCCGATGATCAAGATCACCAACATTGTGGCGCTACTTCTGCTCGCCGCATTGGCCGGACACGGCGTCGCCTAAATCCAGGCGGTAACCTGTTGGAAAAACCTGTGCCCTGTCCGGACAATGTCCGGGCAGGGCTTTTTTAACCCTTTGCCTTAGGCAATCCTTTCCGCCGCGCCTCTAATCCAGAGACGGGGAACGCAGGGCGTGGCTTTGGCAAGGGTTAACAATTTTCCGGTGCAGCATGATCTCAACTTTGACGGCCTGGCGATTGTGACCAAGGCCGACGCGCGAGTGATTGCGGAGAGCGCCGTGGCCAAGCCCGACCCGGTGCTCGTCGCGCAAGGCTGGCGGGTGATGGACAGCGCCGACAACATCGCCCGCTGGGACGCGCTGGCGCGGCAGGCGAGCGAGCCCAATCCCTTCTTCGAAAGCTGGAGCCTGCTGCCCGCCCTCGCCGCTTTCGATCCTGACCAGAATGTCCGGCTGCTGACGCTGGAGGCCGATGGCAGACTGGTGGGCCTCGTGCCGCTCCGGCTCGATCGCCGCTATTACGGCCATCCGATCCCGCATTGGCGGATCTGGACGCATCACAATTTGTTCCTCTGCGCCCCGCTGGTTGCACGCGGATTCGAGCATGTGTTCTGGCAGCACCTGCTCGGCTGGGTAGACCGCCATGCCGGGATCGCCGCCTTCCTCCACTGTGCGCATATGCCCGCCGACACCCCGCTGGTGCGCGCATTGGCGGAGGTTCTCGCCAGCAGCAAACGCCCTGCCGCGACGGTGCAGCACGAACAGCGCGCCATGCTGGCGGGCGATGGCGATGCGGAAAGCTACGCTGCCGCCTCGCTCTCTGCCAAGAAGCGCAAGGAACTGCGCCGCCAGCACCGCCGCCTCACCGAACTGGGCACGCTGGAAACCGTACGCCAGCTTGGCGAGGAGGATCTGGAAAGCTGGATCGACAGCTTCCTCGCGCTCGAACTGCGCAGCTGGAAAGGCGCGGCGGGCTCCGCGCTTGCCAGCGATCCGTTGACCGCCACCGCGTTCCGGCAGGCGCTGACCGGTGCCGCGCATCGCGGGCGGCTGGAGCGGCTTGCGATCACGCTCGACGGCGCACCTATCGCCATGCTCGCATCCTTCCTCGCCCCGCCCGGCGCGTTCTCTTTCAAGACCGCGTTTGACGAGGACTATTCCCGCTTTTCCCCCGGCGTCCTGTTGCAGCTCGACAATCTCGACCTGCTCGCGCGCGACCGCATCCAATGGTGCGACAGCTGCGCCGCCGAGGACCACCCGATGATCGACCACATCTGGCGCGAACGCCGCGCAATCGACCGCTATTCCATCGCCATCGGAGGGGCCTTGCGCCGCCGCGCCTTTGCCGCGCTGATCCGGCAGGAAACCGGCGCTGCACCGGGAGGCATCGCATGAGCCGCATCCGCCGTTCGCTGCATGGCCGCGCCATTGGCGGCAAACGCGCCTTTTCCGAAAGGGCGCGCAGCTTCTTCAAATCGTCCTACCCCGAAGGCGCGCACCGGTTGGAACACGAAATGGTGTCGAACCCGCTGCTCGAACTCGACGCGCTGGCGCTGCTCGGCAGTGCCCTGCCCGCAAGCAGCGTGGAGTATAATCGCGGCGATCTGCCTCTGGGTGTCACCGGCAAGCCCGAAGGCAATGGCCTGACCATCGAACAGACCATTCGCGGCATCCACGACAATAACAGCTGGGCGGTGCTCAAGAATATCGAGCAGAAAAAGCCCTACGCCGCCTTGCTGGAAGAACTGCTCGACGAGCTGCGTCCGGTGATCGAAGAGCGGACGGGCAAGATGCTGAAGTTGCAGGCCTTCATCTTCATCTCCAGCCCCGGCGCGGTGACGCCCTACCACTTCGATCCGGAACACAATATTCTTCTGCAATTGACCGGCAAGAAGACAATGACGGTGTTCCCGGCGGGCGATCCGATGTTCGCGCCCGATGCCGCGCACGAAGCCTATCACACCGGCGGCCCGCGCGAATTGCGCTGGCGGGATGAATTCCTACCGCATGGCGTGAATTTCAATCTGCGGCCCGGCGATGCGGTCTATGTCCCTGTGATGGCGCCGCATTTCGTGCGCAATGGCAAGGACGTGTCAATCTCGCTCTCGATCACCTGGCGCAGCGAGTGGAGCTTCAACGAGGCCGATGCCCGTGCTTTCAACCACCTGCTGCGCCGCTTCGGCGTGTCGCCCGCCGCGCCGGGCCGGTGGCCTTCGAGCAACAGCTTCAAGGCCAATGCCATGCGCGTGGCGCGCCGGATACCCGGCCTGACTTGACCTCGTCACGCTCCCCGCGCAGAGGGAGCGGCGATGAGCACCGTGCCCGAAACCCCGCCGACGCCCGAACGCGTGGTCGCCGATCTGGTCTTCCTGCTGGAGCTGGAAGCCAAGGGCGCAGACCATTTTGTCGGCCGTCGCCGCCCCGATGGCACCGGTCGCGTGTTCGGCGGACAGGCTATTGCGCAGGCTTTGGGCGCGGCCAGCCGGACGGTGGAAGACGGGCGCGATGTGCATTCGCTCCACGCCTATTTCCTACGCCCCGGCAGCGACGATTTGCCGATCGATTTCCGCGTGAAGCGCGATCTGGACGGGCGCAGCTTTTCCAACCGCCGCGTGGTGGCGAGCCAGGACGGCAAGCCGATCCTTAACCTCACCGCCAGCTTTCAGGTGCCCGTTGATGGCCCCGGTCACCAGCATCCGGCGATGCCCGATGTGGCCGGGCCGGAAGATTTGACGCCGGATTCGGTCATTCGCCGCCAGATCGCTGAAATCATGCCCGAAGGCGGGCTCAAGCGCCTGCTACTGCGCGATTTTCCGGTCGACTTCCGCTCGGTGGAGGAGCGCGACTGGATCGCGCCGCAGAAGCGCGCGCCGATCAGCCATGTGTGGTTCCGCACAATTGCGCCGCTGCCCGATGATGCCGCGCTACACCGCGCGGTGCTGGCCTATATCTCCGATTTCCAGATCCTCGCCACCGTGCTGCAACCGCATGGAAAGAGCATTCACGGCGGCCAGATCAAGGCCGCGAGCCTCGATCACGCGGTGTGGTTCCACGAGCCGTTCCGCGTGGACGAATGGCTGCTCTTCGCCACCGAAGCCCCGTGGAGCGGCGGCGCACGCGGCTTTGCCCGTGGTCAGGTCTTCACGCAGGACGGGCGACTGGTGGCCAGCGTGACGCAAGAAGGCATGGTGCGCCACGTGGGGTGAGCGCCTATTGCTCAGTCTAACGCGTAAGTCACCGATGTAGAAAATAGACCTTCGACCGGGTCGCCGGCTCTGTTTCGTGCCGGTGCAAACACGGCATGGCGTTCCATGACATCACAGGCTGCAGCGTCGAGAATCGGGTAGCCACTGCTGCTCGTCACAACGCACCGCGTTACGCTCCCGGTCGTCGAGATGGTCACTTGCACACCCACCGTTCCCTCTTGGCCAGCCCTCATCGCTTGGGAGGGGTAGCTACCGATAATCCGCGTCGCCAGACTCTGCGTATCCAGCGGCGATGCCATGGTCGACTCATCGGCTTGAGATGACGGAATCGGCTCGATAGTTGTATAGGTTGGAGCAGGCTCCCGCGCCTCTGTAGGCGCTACCCGATCCTTTTCTTCCTGAGCCAGCGCAGGCGACGCGATTATTGCTGGGGCGAGCAAGCCCGCTGCGGCGGATAAGAATCCCTTAGCGATCCAGACTGCACGCAACACATCACCCTCCCGCATGGTAAAAGTCATAAACCGTCTGCGCCACGCTTTCGCTGACGCCGGGCACGCGCTTCAGATCGTCAAGCGCCGCCGCGCGCACTTTACTCGCTGTGCCGAAATGCAGCAATAACGCACGTTTACGCGCCGGGCCGATGCCGGGTATCTCGTCCAGAGGCGAAGCGGTAATTGACTTGCTGCGCTTCGCCCTGTGCGCGCCGATAACGTAGCGGTGGACTTCATCGCGCAGGCGCTGGAGGTAGAACAGCACGGGCGAATTGACCGGCAGCGTCTTCTCGCGCCCGTCGGGGAAGTGGAACACTTCGCGCCCCTCGCGCCCGTGATGCGGGCCTTTGGCGATGGCGATCAGCGGCACATCTTCGATCCCCATCTCCGCCAGCGTATCGCGCACAGCGGACATTTGCCCCTTGCCGCCATCGATCAGCACGAGATCGGGCCAGATCGCTTCGTGGCCCTTGCCAGCCTGAGCGCCCTCACCCAAATCCTCGCGCCCGGACTCCGCCAAAGCCCGGAACCGGCGTTCCATCACTTCGCGCATCATGCCGAAATCGTCATTGGTCTGCGCGGTCTTGATGTTGAATTTGCGATACTGGTTCTTCACGAAGCCTTCCGGCCCTGCCACTACCATCGCGCCCACCGCCTTCGCGCCCTGGATATGCGAGTTGTCGTAGACCTCGATCCGCGCGGGCACTTCGGGCAGTTCCAGAAACTCCGCCATCTCGCGCATGATCTTCGCCTGCGTCCCGCTTTCGGCGAGCCGCCGGTCAAGCGCCTCAACCGCGTTGCGCGCTGCCTGCTGCATCAGCCTGCGCCGCTCGCCGCGCTGGGGGACGGAGAGGCTGACCTTGCGCTCCGCTAGCGCACCGAACGCCTCCTCCAGCAAAGCCGCCTCGGGCAGTTCGCGGTCGACCAGAATGACCGGTGGTGGCGGGACTTCCTCGTAAAACTGCGCGAGGACGCGGGCGAAGACTTCCTCCTTCTCCACATCTTGCGTGCGCGTGGGAAAGAAGGCGCGGTGCCCCCAATTCTGCCCGCCGCGCACGAAAAAGCCCTGTATCGCGATCTGCCCGCCCTTCGCCGCCAGCGCGAAAACATCCGCGTCGCCGACACCGCTGGCATTCACAGCCTGCGAGCCTTGGATAAAGGTCGCCGCGCGCAAACGGTCGCGCAGCAGCGCCGCCGTTTCGAAATCGAGCGTCTCTGCCGCCTCCAGCATCTGCGCCTCGATCCGCGCCTGCACCGCCCCCGATTTGCCGCCAAGAAAATCCTTCGCTTCGCGGATCAGCGCGTCATAGCCCTGCTTGTCGATCCGCCCGACACAGGGCGCGGAACAGCGTTTGATTTGATACAGCAGGCAGGGCCGGTCGCGCCGTTCGAAAAACGTGTCAGTACAGGATCGGAGCAGGAACAGCTTCTGCAGCGCATTGATCGTCGTGTTGACGCTGCCCGCGCTGGCAAACGGCCCGTAATAGGCGCCTTTCGCCTTCCGCGCCCCGCGATGCTTCATGATGCGCGGATAGTCATGCCCTTCGCGTAGCAGGATGAAGGGGAAGCTCTTATCGTCGCGCAGCAGCACGTTGTAAGGCGGGCGGAACCGCTTGATGAACTGCGCTTCGAGCAGCAGCGCCTCGGCCTCCGAATTGGTGGTGACGATCTCCATCGCGCGGGTCTGCGAAACCATGCGCTGCAAGCGGTTGGTCAGCCCCTTGATCTGCGTGTAGTTCGCCACCCGCGCCTTCAGGCTGCGGGCCTTGCCGACGTAGAGCACATCGCCCCGCGCATCGAGCATCCGGTACACGCCGGGCTTGGGCTTCAGCGTGGCGACGACGTTGCGGATCGCATTCACGCCCGCTTCCAGATCGGGCTGCGCGCCCTTCTCTGCGCTGCCTTTCACCGTGTAGGCCGCGCGTTCCTCGTTGAACCGCTCCTTGCCCCGGGGATCGGGCGGAGAACCTGCTGGCGTGCGCGACATGGGCGCAGAGATAGGCGGGTGCGCCGCGTTTCTCAATCGCTTGCAAGCGTGTGAAAAGACGGGCACCTCTGCCGCCCATGGACAAACTGGTAGCACCGCAGCGCACGGTGGGCTTTTGGGGCACTGCGCTTTTCCCCGTCAACGGCATGATCGGTGCAGGCATTTTCGCCCTGCCCGCCGTTCTGGCCGCCGGAGTGGGCAGCTTCGCCCCGTGGCTGATGCTGGCGGGCGGGATCGCCTTTATGCCGCTCGCGCTGTGCTACGCCTGGCTGGCGCGCCGGTTCGACAATAGCGGCGGGCCGGTGCTGTATGGCGAGGCGGCCTTCGGGCGTTTCGTCGGCTTTCAGGCAGGCTGGGCGCGCTATGCCAGCGCGATTGTGACGGCGGCGGCGAATACGAGCGTGATGGTCGCCTATCTCGCCGCGCTGTTCCCGATCCTTTCCGATCCGGTGGTCGAAATGGGCGCGATTGCCACCATTCTGGCGATCATCACTTATGTCAATTACATCGGGATGCGCCGCGCAGTCGGGATGCTCGGGGTGATGACCGTCATCAAGGTGCTGCCGTTGGTGCTGCTGGTGTTCTCCGCGCTGTTCGCGGGCAATCCGGGCATCGGCTTTGCCATTCCCGAATTCAGCGATGTGGAGACGGTGGTGCTGCTCACCTTCTACGCCTTTATGGGGTTTGAAGCGGTGACCGAACCCGCAGGCGAAATGAAGGAACCGCGCCGCGATATTCCGCTCGCCATTGTCACCATGGTGGCGGCTGTGACCGCGCTCTATATGGCGGTGATCTGGGCCTATCTCGCCATCGCACCCGATGTGCCCAATGAAGACAATGCGCTCGCCGGAGCGGCGCTGGAAACCATGGGCGATATCGGCGCGATTGCCATTGTGGTTGCCGCCGCCGTCAGCATTGCGGCGAACAATTTCAACGGCTCCACTACCCAGCCGCGCCTCGTTTACGGCATGGCGCAGCGCGGGATGCTGCCCAAGTGGTTCCTCGGCGTGTCGGAGAAATACGGGACGCCGGGCAACGCGATTTTGTTCACCGGCGTCGCCTCGATCCTGTTCGGAATGTGGGAAGATTTCACTGTTCTTGCGGTCGCTGGAACGCTCATCCGGCTGGTCACTTACATCATTTCCGCTGCTGCCTTACCAATTCTTGAATGGCGCGAGAATGAGCGTAGCCCAATTCATGCTGTCGTCGCGGCACTCGCAATTGCCCTGTGCGTCTTCGTCGCATGGCCCTTTTTCCCGCAATCAATCGAGAATATCCAACAAATGCAAAACACCGGCGAGTTCATCGCAGACCCGGTCTTGATCTTCTTGGCGATCATTGCACTCGGCACGGTGCTCTACTTCCTCGCCGCACAAAAGGAACCGGCGACCTAGGCACTCGCCCCTATCTGAATTCCCCGCCCTTGCGGTCGTCCTTTGCCGCATGACACAGGAACACCCAGCATCGGCGCACGCAGCCCACGGAGGCTTGCTCAAATGGCTCGGCTTCGGGCGCGACGATGCCGGGCCGGTGACGGGTCGCCGCTATAGCGACCCGGTGCGCCATGCGCGGGCCTTCCTGCTAGACCGGATCTGCGCCTTCCTGCTCGATAACGGGTTGGAGATTTCCGCCCAAAACCTCGCCGCCGCGCATAGCGCTTTTGCCGGTTTCAATCCGGGGCTCGAACGGCGCATCTTCCGGCGTATCGAAAGCGGGGAAGCGATCACGCAGGACTGGCTCGACCAAGCCACCGCCAGCGACGGAGTGGTGGATGACGAAGCGATCTCGCGCCTGACCGAGCAGCTCGAACAGGGCATCGACCAGTTCTCCCGCAGCACGCAAAACGCCCGCAGCGCGACCACCAGCTATGGCCAAGCGCTGGCCGAGCACGTCGATGCGCTGGCCGCCGCGCCCGATACCGACGACGTTATCGTCAGCCTCGCCGACTATGCCCGCGCCATGCTCGAACGCTCGCGCAAGGCGGAGCAGGAGCTGCGCGCGGCGGAGGAGGAGGCGGATACGCTGCGCCACAACCTCGCCCGCGCGCGCCGCGATGCGGAGGTCGATTTCCTCACCGGCCTGCCCAATCGCCGCGCCTTTGAAGCTGTGCTGGAAGAGGAATATCGCGCGGCGCAGGCAGCGATCGAACCGCTTTGCGTCGCCTTCTGCGATATCGACCACTTCAAGGTCGTGAACGACACGCATGGCCATGATGCGGGTGACCGGGTGATTTGCGCGGTGGCCGATTTGCTGGCGGAAATCTCCGGCGAGAAATGCCATGTTGCGCGCCACGGGGGCGAGGAATTCGTGCTACTGCTGCGCGGTGCAACAGCTGGCAAGGCATTGAATATCCTCGACTCGGCGCGCGAAAAGATGGCCGCGCGCAAGCTCGTCAACCGCCGTACCAAACAGCCGTTCGGGCAAGTGACCTTTTCGGGCGGATTGGCCGATGTCTTCGCCTTTGCCGACCCCCGCACCGCGCTGGCGGCGGCGGATGATGCGCTCTACCGCGCCAAGGAGGCGGGCCGCAACCGCGTGCTGCTGGCCGAACCGGCGGACAAGGTGCAGGCTGCTTAAGGCTTGGACGCAGGGGCGGATTCCGCCTAACGCGCTGGGCCATGCAATATGATGCGATCATCCTCGGCGGCGGCGCGGCGGGCCTGTTTTGTGCGGCGATTGCGGGCCAGCGCGGGGCCAATGTGCTGGTGCTCGAAGCCGCTGAGAAGGTTGGCAAAAAGATCCTGATTTCGGGCGGCGGACGGTGCAATTTCACCAATCTGGGCGCAGGGCCAGCCAATTATCTTTCCGCCAATCCGCATTTCGCCAAGAGCGCGTTGAGCCGCTACAAACCGCGTGATTTCATTGCCTTGGTGGAGAAGCATGACATCGCTTGGCATGAAAAGACGCTCGGCCAATTGTTCTGCGACGGTTCCGCGCGGCAGATCGTCGATATGCTGCTGGAGGAATGCGCCACCGGCCCCGGCACCGTCACCATCCGCTGTAACGAGGAAGTATCGGGCATTGGCCATGACAACGGCCAGTTCACCGTCACCACGCAATATGACCACTTCACCGCGCCCGCACTGGTGATCGCCACTGGCGGGCCGAGCATCCCCAAAATGGGCGCGAGCGATTTTGCTTACCGCCTCGCCCGCCAGTTCGGGCTCAAAGTCGTCGAACCGCGCCCCGCGCTTGTCCCGCTGACCCTCGGCGGCGAGGAGGTTCTGTTCCGCGAGCTTTCCGGCGTCTCCGCCGAAGTCGAAGCGACCGCCAGCAAGACCACCTTCCGCGAGGCGGCGCTGTTCACGCACAAAGGTCTCTCCGGCCCCGCTATTCTGCAGGCATCTAGCTATTGGCGGCATGGCGAGCCGGTCAATATCCGCTTCCTGCCCGATGCCCCGCAAGGCTGGCTGACCGATGTGAAGCGCGCCGAGCCTTCGCTGCATCTTCGCACGATCCTTGCCCGCCACTTGCCCGATCGTCTGGCGGCTGTCCTTGCCGACCAGCTTGGCATTAGCGGTGATCTCGGAAACGTGCCCGACAAGGCCTTGCGCGCGGCGGAGGAACGGCTGCGCAGCTGGCGCTTCCACCCCAATGGCAGCGAGGGTTTCGCCAAGGCCGAAGTCACCGCGGGCGGGATTTCGACCGCCGAACTCAGCTCGCAAACGATGGAGGCAAAGAACGTCCCCGGCCTCTACGCCATCGGCGAGGCGGTGGACGTGACCGGCTGGCTCGGCGGCTACAACTTCCAATGGGCCTGGGCGAGCGGCTTTGCCTGCGGGGAAGCTTTGGGGGCGCGCAGCAAGGGCTTGGAATTCTGACACAACCCGCTAGCACTCCTCCCCTATGACCACCCCGCCCCCGCTCCTTGCCGCCATGCTTTTTTCGGGAACGTGGCGCGATTATCAGGCGCGGGTGCTGGCGGAGATGGACGGGCTGCTCGATGATGGCCGCCTGCATATCGTCGCCGCGCCGGGCAGCGGGAAGACGGTGCTGGGGCTGGAGGCGATGCGGCGGTTGGGGCGACCCGCCATCGTGCTCTCCCCCAGCCTGACGATCCGCAACCAGTGGCAGGACCGGCTGGTGCCGCTCTTCCTCCCCAAGCTGGGCGACCACCGGGCGGAAATCTCGCGCGATCTCACCGCGCCAGGCAGCATGACGCTGGGCACCTATCAGGCGCTCCACGCCGCATGGAGCCGCAACGCGCCCTTTGCGGAGCTGGCTGCACTTGGCCCCGCCACGCTCATTCTTGACGAGTGCCACCATTTGCGGCGCGAGTGGTGGAACGCGCTGTTCGCCTTGCGCGATGTGCTGCCCGATCTCGTCATCGTCGCGCTCACCGCCACCCCGCCCTATGATGCGAGCGGCGGCGAATGGGCGCGGTACGAGCAATTGTGCGGCCCGATCGACACCGAAATCGGCGTGCCCGAATTGGTGCGCAATGGCGATCTCGCCCCGCATCAGGATTTCGTCCACGTCTCCGATGCCGAGGGCGATCTGGTGCCGGTGCTGATGCGGCGGCGCGCGGCGGTGTTTGCGCTGATGGACGAGGTGATGGCCGACGCGGCGCTGCCCGCGATCATCCGCAGCCACCCCTTTATCGCCGAACCGTTCCGGCACGAGGAAGCCATCCTCGAAGCGCCCGAGCACCTCTCCGCCATGCTCTTCTATCTCGCCGCGCGCGAGGGCGCCGAGGCGCTGCCCGAAGAGCCGCTGGTGCTGCTCGGCGTGAAGGGGGAGCCGGTGCCCGAGTTCAACCATTTCTGGCTGGAACCGATGCTCGAATGTCTGCTCCACCGCAATATCGGCCCATGGCGGCTGGAGGATGCGCGCAAGGAAGCGTGGAAGCGCGCGCTCTCGGCGGGCGGGCTGGTCAGCAACAAGCGGGTGGATTTTTCCGAAAGCGTCGATCTGGCGCGGGTGCTGGCGGGCAGCACGGGCAAGCTCGCCTCGATCACCGCGATTGCCCGCTGCGAGAGCGCGGCGTTAGGAGACGTGCTGCGGATGGCGGTGCTGTCCGACCATGTGCGCGCTGCCGAATTGCCCGCTTCACCCGATGCGCCCTTCGCGCCTGCCAAGCTGGGCGTGGTGCCGATCTTCGAGACGCTGCGCCGGGCAGGCATCGATGCGCCGCTGGGTGTGCTCACCGGAACGCTGGTGATCGTGCCTGACAGCGCGCGGGGCGTGTGCGCGGAGGCGGCGCAGGCGCTGCGCATTCCGTGCGATGATCTTACCTTCACCCCGCTCAAAGGCGCACCGGGATATTGCAAACTCGACTTCGCGTCGGCGGCAGACCGGGGCCGCGTCGCGCTTATCACCCGGCTGGTCGAGCAGGGGCATATCCGCATCCTTATCGGCACGCAGGCGCTGCTCGGCGAAGGCTGGGATGCGCCCGCCTTGAACGCGCTGGTGCTGGCGAGCAATGCGGCGAGCTTTATGCTGTCCAACCAGATGCGCGGGCGGGCGATCCGCACCGATCCTGCGCGGCCCGACAAGGTGGCGAATATCTGGCACCTTGCCACCCGTGATCCCACCGCGCTGGAAGGCCATGGCGGCGATGTGACGCGGCTGGAGCGGCGGTTCTCGATGTTTGACGGGATTGCCGAGGATGGCAGCGCGGTGATCGAGAATGGGATTGCGAGGATCGGGCTCGATCTGGCGCAGCCCGCCGCCACGCTCAACGAAGACACGCTGCGCCGCGCCTATGTCCGGCGCATCACCGCGGAGAGCTGGCGGCGATCCCTGGGTGCAGGCACTGCGCGGGCGCAAACGCGCGAGGTCGCCGAGGTGAGCGGCGATACCGGCAGCGCCAGCGTGTATCTGCGCGGCACGCTCCAATCCACCGTCCTCGCCAGCGTTGGCGGCGCGGTGATGACGGCGGGGCTGAGCGTGCGCGGGCTTACCGACCTCGGCACAGTCGCGGCCATCGGCGGCGGGGCGGGAATGCTCTACGCCCTGCCCGGCCTGTGGAATTCGGCACGGCTCTGGCTGCGCAACGGCACGCTGGAGCGGCGGCTGCGGCAAGTGGCCGAAGTGCTGGTGGAAGGGCTGGCGCGGGTGGGCGCGCTGTCGCGTCCGGCGAGCGCCTACACGATCCGCGTCGAGGAGAGCCTGAAGGGCAAGCGCGCGGTCACTATCGAAGGCGGCACCCGCGCTGATGGGCACGCCTTTGTCGGGGCCTTTGCCGAACTGCTCGGGCCGGTGGAGAACCCGCGCTACATCTTGAAGCGCGAGGACAAGGCATTGGGCTTCCACCGTATCGATTACCACACCGTGCCGCAGGCGCTGGCCAAGCGGAAGGAGGATGCGGAGGACTTTCTGGCGCTATGGACGCACCGCATCGGCGCTGCGCGGCTGGTTTTCGTGCGCTCCAAACACGGCCGGCGCGTGCTGCTGCGCGCCCGCGCCAAATCGCTGGCGGCAGGCCTGCGCCGCCCGGTCGAGCGGCGCAGTATGTGGTTGTAACTCGGGCGGAACGCTGCGGAAATTGTATCACAGCGACATTTTGTGTGACCGTGCATTTTCCGGATTGCCCGGTCGCGAATTGTATCAGATACACCGCGAACCAACTTTGCAGGGGTCAACCAAAATGAATTTCAAGGTCGCAACCGCGATTGCTATCGCTTCTGTCAGCCTGTCGGGCTGCGCAACTGTTCTCAACGGCGTGAATATGCCCGTCGAATTCGTGTCCGAGCCGGAAGGTGCCGGGGTCGAAATCCTTGACGGCCGCACCTGTACCGCTCCGTGCACATTCGAAATGCGCCGTGGCAATGATACCATGGTGACCTTCACAGCCGCCGGATATGAACCGGTGACGATTTATATGCAAAGCCGCACCGGCGGCAGCGCGGCCGGTAACCTGATTGCAGGCGGCATTATCGGCGGTGTGGTGGATGCCAGCAACGGCGCATCGAACTTCCTCGCTCCGCGCCCGGTCTACATCCGCATGGCGCGCGCCGGTTCGGGCGAACCCGCGCTGCTGCTGGACGAAGAAGGCGAAGTGATCTCCACCGTTTCGGAATTTAACGCCGAAGTCGCTGAAGACGTGCGCGAAGGTCTGGTCGGCCAGGGCCTCTATGCCACCGTCGAAGACGTTCCGCCGGCTGACTGAGCCAACCGGCCATCAGGCATTGTCCAAGAGGGGCGCGACGGGCAACCGCCGCGCCCTTTTTCTTGCCAACGGCCTGCGAATGCGTTCTATTCCCCGCGCAGCTTTCGCAACGGGGGGATACCGCGAAAATGGCCAGTGTTCCGAATATGTGCGTCGCCCAGCCGCCCTCTCCCAAGGGGGAGCAGTTGATGATCGTTGAATTGGCCGAAAGGGCCGAGACCGCCCACAAGGTTGTCGATTACGTTGGGAAAACCGGCAGTTTTGTCGCCAATTCCAGCGCATCCCGCGCTTTCCGGCGATTCAACTGGGCGGCGTTCGAGCCTGTGATGAACCGATCAGGCAACCTTCGCGGCATGGTCGTCAACAAGCGGATGCGCACAGTCTTCAATGTAACCAAGCCGTTGCGCGACGGTTTTGAAAAGCACAGCGGAAAACTTGCCTTCGCGGGAGCATTGATCGAGGTCGGCAAGGAAATGGGCCGCATAGAACGTGTCATGAATTCGAACATCGCCGATACGGAGAAGTATTCGCGCACGGTGATGCTCGGTGGTGCCGCTATACTCCGAAGCGTGACGAGCGTCGTGCCGTCAACCTTTGAACTCGCTTCGACCGCAGCGCAGGGTTATCTGATGCTCTATTCGGAGATTTCGGGAGATGCGTCAGGAACGCAATTCGCCAAGAAGCTAGATGCATTCGACAAAGAAGTGACGGCAATTCACAAGCGGCAATGGGATGGTGAAATGTGGTACAATTGGGTCGAGGTGAACTTGCCGTAGGCGTTCCGCCCGCAATTGCCCTTCCCCGCCGCCTGCTGTATAGCCATCAGAACACGCCCCGGCCCGTGCGCAGCTTCACGCTCCGCTCCGCCGGGGCGCCGTATTTTTCGGGAAGCGTGCTTCCCATCCGCTTGAAAGGTTTCGCCCATGTCCCGCCGTCGCCAAATCTATGAAGGCAAGGCCAAAATCCTGTATGAAGGGCCGGAACCGGGCACGATCATCCAGTATTTCAAGGACGATGCGACCGCTTTCAACGCCGAAAAGCGCGGCACGATCAACGGCAAGGGCGTGATCAACAACCGCATTAGCGAGCACGTTTTCACCCGCCTCTCCCACATCGGCATCCCCACCCATTTCATCCGCCGCCTGAATATGCGCGAGCAATTGGTGCGGCAGGTGGAAATCATTCCTTTGGAAGTGGTGGTGCGCAATGTCGCGGCGGGCTCGATTTCGAAGCGGCTCGGAATTGCCGAGGGCGAGATGCTGCCGCACACGCTGATCGAATATTACCTGAAGTCGGATGAGCTGGGCGATCCGCTCGTGGCCGAGGAGCACATCGCCGCCTTCAACTGGGCGAGCCATGAAGAGATGCAGGATATCGCCGCGATGGCGATCCGCATCAATGATTTCATGTGCGGAATGTTCGCCGCGATCGATATCCGTCTGGTCGATTTCAAGCTGGAATTCGGGCGCATCTACGATGGCGATTACAGCCGCGTGATCCTCGCCGACGAAATCAGCCCCGACAATTGCCGCCTGTGGGACTTCAACACCGGCGAAAAGCTCGACAAAGACCGCTTCCGCCGCGATCTGGGCGGGGAAGAAGAGGCGTACCAAGAAGTCGCCCGGCGCCTCGGCCTGCTGCAAAAGGAAGACGAAAGCGGCCCCGGCGACGTGCTGGATATGAGCGCACACCGCTCCCGCCTACGCTCAGCCCCGCCGAAGCCGAAGAAGTAGGGTTAGCCGCCCAGCAATTCCACGACCCACGGGCCTGATTGCAGGCGGCGATCAGCGAGCGCTTCTTCCACCAAAGCGCGCATCTCCGCTGCGGTATTCGGGCAATATCCGTCAAACGGCGCGCCCGCGTCATAACGAGTGGCCAGGGCGTTTTCGATTTCCGCGATGACGCTTGTGGCCAGTCCATCGCTTTGCAGCAACGCCTCCAGACTCCGCCATTGCTCCGCCGCCAATTGCTCCTGCGCCTCGCGCAAAAGGTCGTGCTGTTGCGGTGGCCAGATGAGGTCGGGATCGCGCGATCCGCCCAAGGCCAGCCGGTATTCGCCAGAGGCATCGAACAGAAGCAATGAACTGCGGGAGAGCTGGAACGCGCCATGCGGGATATAGCCACGCTCGACTATGCCACCCAGCACCTCGCTAACCGCGCCAATGCCCGCGTTTCGCAACAGCTCTGCTGCCACGAAATCGCGCGTCTCCGCATCGCACCGGCCTGCGACGGTGGCGTAGTCCTGCGCAAAGGTGTCGCGCAAAATGGGGGACGCAGACACCACGATGACCCCTTCGCTGTAATCCGCGACGGGTGGGGGCGTAAGGGGCGGAGCGTTGTCGATATGCTGCTGCAACTGTTGATACAGCCTGTCCGAACCCAAGGGATAGGGGCCGGTATAGCTGCATACGTGGTAACTCACAGGCGCCGGATTGGGCATCAGGCTGCTGACGAGCAATTGCGCCTGCCGGAACGGCTCATAACCGCGCCATTCGGCTGCATTCTCTGCCCATCTGGCCCTTTCCTGCGCCGGATAGGCGCGCAGCCATTCGCGGTAATGCACCATGCGGCGCGCCCGCTCGGCCTCGTCTATGCCGCGCTCATAGGGATCCCCATGTTCGAGGAAAATCTCTGTCGAGATCGCCATCGTACACATTTCCTCCGCCATCGCCGGAGCGGGGAGCGCCAGAACGGCTGCAGCAAGGAGTGCGGGACGTATCACAGGTGTCATCTCACGCCTCCTAACCTTGCTCCCCGATGAACGCCAAGCGGCATTCCCGCTACCGGATGGGAAAGACCGGAAAAACAGCCACTCTGGCACCGAATGCCGACCTTTGTGCTGTTGCATGGCAGGGTTCGGGTCTGCATAGTCCTGCGCAACAAAGGCGTCGTGCATCCACGCGCGCCGCAGCCGTGACCGCCATTCGAGAGGACTTTCCCCCATGACCATCCGCCGCGCGCTTCGTGCCAGCATTTCCACCGCCGCGCTTGCCTTGACGCTTGGGCTCGCCAGCCCCGCGCTCGCGCAGCAGGAATGGGGCACCGAAGCAACCGATGTGGTGGAGGATGACACCATCACCTATGGCGTGCTGGAAAACGGTATGCGCTATGCCATCCGCGCGAATGACGTGCCCGATGGCGCGGCCTCGTTCCGGATGCATTTCGACTTCGGCTCGCTCGCCGAAAGCGAGGCGGAACAGGGGCTTGCGCACTTTATCGAACACATGGCCTTCAACGGCACCACCAATGTGCCCGAAGGCGAGATGATCCCGCTGCTCGAACGCCTCGGCGCGGCCTTCGGGGCGGACACCAATGCCTACACCAGCTTCGAAGAGACGGTGTATATGCTCGACATTCCCAATGCGAATGAGGAAGGCGTCGATACCGCGCTGTTCCTGATGCGCGAGACGGCGAGCGAAATGCTCTTCACCCCCGAAGCGGTGGAGCGCGAGCGCGAGATTATCGTAAGCGAACGCCGCGTGCGCGACAGCGCGGGCCTGCGCAACTTCCGCGACCTGTTCGATTTCCGCATCCCCGGCACCCGCTATGTCAGCCGCTTCCCCATCGGCACCGACGAAACCGTGCGCGCCGCCACGCCGGAAATGTTCCGCAGCCTCTACCAGCGCTTCTACCGCCCCGAAAACGCGACGCTGGTCGTGGTCGGTGACGTTGATGTGGCTGCCATCGAAGCGGATATTATCGCGCGCTTTTCCGATTGGCAGGGCGTTGGCGAAGCGGGCACCACGCCGCCGCTTGGCGATGTCGATTTCGACCGCGCAACGCAGTTCGACACCTTTGTCGATCCGGCCATCGGCGAAGGCATCGCGATTTTCCAGCTGCGCCCCTACACCGATCCGGCGGACACTGTGGCAGAACGCACCGAAGGCCAGCTGCGCGGGCTGGCGGGCATCATGTTTAACCGTCGCATCCAGCGCATCGCCAACCAGCCCGACAGCCCGATTTCGGGCGGCGGCTTCGGCGTGGGCAGCGATGAAGGCGTGGCCGATTACACCTCGCTCAGCATCAGCACGCGCGACGGGGCATGGCAGCAAGGCCTTGCCATTGGCGAGCAGGAACTGCGCCGCGCGCTGGAACACGGCTTCACCCAGGCCGAGCTCGATTATGCGCTGACGCAAACCGAAGCGGGCTATGAACGCGCCGCCGATCAGGCCGATGCGCGGCAAAATGCGCAGCTGGCGATGGCGCTGGTGGGCGCGGCCACCGAGAATGATTTCATCACCACCCCCGCCTACCGGCTGGAGCTGTTCCGCCAAATGCGCCCGCAATTGACGCTGGACGCGGTCAACGCGACCTTCCGCGAAGCGTGGAGCGAAGGCGCGCCGCTGGTGCGCGTCACCGCGAAGCAGGAGTTCGGCGGCAACGAGGCGGTCGCCGCGGTCTTCAACGAAAGTACGCAGGTTGCGGTCGCTCCGCCGGAAGACGCCGACGCGGTGATCTTCGCCTATGACGATTGGGGCACGCCGGGCGCGGTGGTGTCAGACACGTTTATCGAGGATCTGGGCATCCGCACAGTGGTGTTCGCCAACAATGTCCGCCTGAACATCAAGCAGACCGATTTCGAACCCGGCCGCGTGCGCTTCAGCGTCAATATGGATGGCGGCAGCTTCGCGCTGGGCGACACCAACGCTACCGCTGCGGGCATCTATCTGCAAATCGCCTCCGATGTCGGCGGCACGCAGGCGCATAGCGCGGATGATTTGCAGGAAGTGACTGCCGGGCGGCAGATTTCGACCGGTATCGGCGCGGGCAGCGACCGGTTCAGCACCGGCGGCGTCACCACGCCTGACGACCTCGAATTGCAGATGAAGGTGAGCGCGGCCTTCCTCACCGATCTGGGCCTGCGCCCCGAAGCCGATGCGCGCTTCAACGCGGTGATCGAGCAGGTATGGAACTCGCTCCTCTCGCAGCCCGCCTCGATCTTTGGCTTTAACTCGGATGCGATGATCGCCGACAGCCCCTACACCGCCTTCCCCACCCGCGAGGAATTGGACGCGGTGGATCGCGAGGCGCTGCTGGCAGCCGTACAGGCAGCGGCGGAAAGCGGCGCGATTGAAATCGGCATTGTCGGCGATATCGATCCCGATGCGGCGATTGCGGCGGTGGCGCAGAGCTTTGGCGCCCTGCCCGCCCGCAACGCCGAATTTGCCGAGCGCGCCGAACAGCGTGTGCTTGCCTTCAACGATCTGTCCGATGATACGGTGGCCGACTTTACGCATACCGGGCAGGCCGACCAGGCGCTGGTCGGCAGCATCTGGCGCACCACCGATGATGGCGATTACCGCGAGGCGGTGACGCACAGCCTGCTGGTCGGCGTGCTGCGGCTGAAGGGTATCGAAACCCTGCGCGAGGAAGTCGCCGCCACGTACAGCCCGCTCGTCAGCGGATCGACCAGCAGCACGTTTGACGATTTCGGCACGATCAGCATGGCGGCCGTGATCGACCCCGCGCTGGCGGGTGATGTGCTCGCCCTGATCCACCGCCTCGCGGGCGAGTTGCGCGATGAACCGGTGAGCGAAGACTTCTTGCTGCGCGCGCGCCAGCCGGTGATCGAGAACATCCGGCAGGCGCGGGAGAACAACGGCTACTGGATGGGCGTGGTCAGCGACGCGCAGAGCGAGGCCGACCGGCTCGACCGGGTGCGCACCCAGCTCGATGTGCTGATGAGCATCACGCCGGAAGAAATCCAGGCGATGGCGCAACGCTATCTGGTGCCCGAGCGCCGCGCCGATGCGCGGGTGCTGGTGGAAGATGCGGGGGAAAGCGGGGAGTAAGAATCTCTACCGCTTGTCCTGAGCTTGTCGAAGGACTGCACTTACTTTGAAACCTCTCACGAGGTCAGAAGAAAAAGCAGTCCTTCGACAGGCTCAGGACGGTCGGTTCCTTTAAGTTTCCGCTTACCCCACCAGCGTAGAATGGATATGCAAATCGCCCTCTATCGTCCTGTGAACAGGACATTTGTCGGCAATTTCCATCAACCGTGCGCGCTGTTCGGGAGTGAGATCGCCGGTCAATTCAATCGCACGGTCGATCACTTGCAAAGGCTCCCCGCCGCGTTCGCAGTCCATGCAATCGGTGTGGTGGTCGCGCCAATGTTCGAGATCGACCCGCACGCTCGTCAGCGGGATGCCCTTGCGCTCTGCGTACATTTGCAGCGTCATCGCCGTGCAGGCTCCCAGCGCGCCGAGCAGCAGATCGTAGGGCGTCGGCCCGTCGTCACGCCCGCCAACGCGCACCGGCTCGTCGGCGATAAAGGCGTGGTGGGGGGTGCGCACCCATTGTGCGAATTTGCCGCCAGCCGTGCTCACTTCGACCGTCCCCGCCAACTCGCCCTGCGGCTGCGCCAGTTCGGAGAGATGCGGCCCCGCCCAAGCGGCGATCATGTCTGCGGCAAAGCGCGCGCGTTCGGGATCGGTCAGCAGATGGTCGGCATGGTCGAGCGAGACGAAGCTCTTGGGATGTTTGGCGGCGCTGAAAATCGCGCTGGCGTTTTCGATGCCCACGGTCTCGTCACCCGGCGCGTGGAGCACCAGCAGCGCCTTGCCCAGCCGCGCCAATCGCTCGGCCTGCGGCTGCCCGCGCCCCTGTTCCAGAAAGTCGCGGCTGATGGTGAATTCGCGCCCGGCGATGGAGACGGCAGCGCGCCCTGCGCGTTCGATTTCCTCCACCGCCTCGCCGAAATGGTGGAACACATGCGCGGCATCGAACGGCGCACCGATGGTCGCCACCGCGCAGGCAGAGGGAATGCGCTCCGCCGCCGCGATCACCGCCGCGCCGCCCAGCGAATGGCCGACCAGCAGGACGGGCGGCAGACCCGCCGCGTCGAGCGCTTCCGCTGCGGCGACCAAATCGTCGATATTGCTGGCGAAACCTGCCTCGGCGAAGTCGCCCTCGCTCCCGCCCAGCCCCGTGAAATCGAAGCGCAGCACCGCGATGCCCTTCGCCGCCAGCGCCGATGCGACCAAAGTCGCCGCCCGGCTCTGCTTGGTGCAGGTGAAGCAATGCGCGAAAATCGCCGCACCGCGCGGCTGCGTGTAGAGCGGCTTTTCCAGCCGCCCGTCAAGCCTCTGCCCGTCCGCGCCGGTGAAAGTGAATGTCTCGGTTCCGATCATCTGTTCGCTTTCCTACAGGCTGCCCGATGGAGCAAGCCGCGTCTCATGCAGACCATTCGCTCCCTCTTCTCCCACGGTTTCGCCTCTCGCCCAATGCAGCGCGGAATCTTTGCCCTAGGACTGTGTAACAGGTGTATCAGGTTGCGCGCTTTGCAACAGTGTCGCCAAGCCATCGTGCTGGGTATTCGCCCGCGCTCCCTCTTGCCGTTCGCGGGCGCTTTCGCCATAGGCTGCGCGCAGTCCGCAAGCCCCAGCCGCGAAAGGCCGCCCGCATGAAAGTCCGCATCCACGTCTCGCTCAAACCCGGCGTTCTCGATCCGCAGGGCCGCGCGGTGCATCACGCGCTGGAGGGCCTCGGTTTTGCAGGCGTCGCCGATGTGCGGATCGGGCGGCTGATCGAACTTGAAGTGGCGGATGACACGACCGATGCGGCGCTCGCCGAGATGTGCGAGAAGCTGCTCGCGAACACCGTGATCGAGAATTACGCGATCGAGAAGGTCGCGTAATGAAAACCGCCGTCGTCACCTTCCCCGGCTCCAATTGCGACCGCGATATGTGGGTTGCGCTGCGCGATGTCTCGGGGCGCGATCCGGTTAAGGTATGGCATGGCGATGCCGATTTGCCCGAGGGGCTGGACTTCATCGCGCTGCCTGGCGGCTTCTCCTATGGCGACTATCTGCGCAGCGGCGCGATGGCGGCCAATTCGCCGATCATGCGCAGCGTGATCGCGGCGGCAGAGCGCGGCGTGCCGGTGCTGGGCGTATGCAACGGCTTCCAGGTGTTGACCGAGGCGCGGCTGCTGCCGGGCGCGCTGATGCGCAATGCCGGGCAGACCTTCATCTGCCGCACCGTGCCGCTGGTTGTGGAGAATGCCGATAGCGTGTTCACGAGCGCCTATGCGGCGGGCGAGACGATCCGCATTCCGGTGGCGCATCACGATGGCAATTACTTCGCCGATGACGCGACGCTGGACCGGCTGGAAGGCGAAGGCCGCGTGGCGTTCCGCTATGGCGAGGACGTCAATGGCTCGCAGCGGCGTATCGCGGGCGTGCTGAACGCGGCCGGCAATGTGCTCGGCATGATGCCCCACCCCGAACGCGCGATCGAGGATGCGCAGGGCGGCAGCGACGGACGGCGATTGTTCGAGAGTGTTTTGGGAGTTCTCGCTAGCGGTTAGTTGTCGTTTCGAACCCGCATCCGCGGGTTCGTCCTCGGTGCAATTCGCTTCGCGGGGGCTTCGCTCCCGCTACGCGGCACCTGCGGGTCGCGCGCGTGCGCTCGGTCGGTCGCTGCGCGCCCGAGAATTGCGATTGGCGGCAACGGCCCGAAGGGCCACAAGGGCGACCGCCCGCCCGCAGCGGGCGCGCAGCAGAGCGGAGCGCGTCTAGCGAGGACGAAGCGACGGATGCCGCTTCGCAAAGCCAACTACGCCGCGTGCCGCCGTTTCACCACCAGCGAATGGGCTTCGGTGGCGTTCATCGGGCGACCGAAATAGTAGCCCTGGATCTTGGTGCAGCCCAGTTCGCGGATCAGATCCGCCTGGTCAGCCGTCTCCACGCCCTCGGCGGTGGTCGACATTTCCAGCGACTGCGCCATCGCCACCACCGCGCGGATAATCGCAAGGCTTTCCGGACTGTCCTTCACCGCGCCCTGCACAAAGCTGCGGTCAACCTTGATCGTCGAGAAGCGCAGATCGCGCAGGTAACCGAGCGAGGAGTAGCCCGTCCCGAAGTCGTCGAGCGCGATCGAACAGCCCAGCGCCATGATCGCTTCCAGCGTCTGGTTGGCAATCCGCGCATCGCGCAGGAAGACGCTTTCGGTCACTTCGACTTCCAAGCGGTGCGGCGGCAGACCGGTGGCCGTCAGCGCCTCCACGATGGTTCTGGGGAAATCGGGTTCGAGCAGCTGTTCGCCCGAAACGTTGACCGCAACCTTGATATCCTGCGGCCAGCGCATCGCCTGCTTGCACGCCTCGTGCAGCACCCAGCGCCCTATGGGCACGATCAGCCGCGTTTCTTCGGCAAGCGGAATGAACTTGGCGGGGCTGACCGGGCCATGATCCGCACTGTTCCAGCGCAGTAGGGCTTCAAAGCTCACTGCTTGCTCGGTCTTGGCATTCACCACCGGCTGGTAGTGCACTTCCAACTCGCCCTGCGCGATGGCATTGCGCAGCGACAATTCGAGCGTGCGGCGCTCTTCCGCATCGGCGTGGAGCGAGGGCTGGTATGTGCGGTGCACACCCCCGCCCTCGTCCTTCGAACGGTAGAGCGCCAGATCGGCATTGCGCATCAGCATTTCGACACTCTGCCCGTCACGCGGGCCGACTGCCGAGCCGACACTCGCGCCGATATAGAGCGTGTGGTTATCGACGACGTAGGGATGCGAGAGGTGTTCGATAATCGTCTCGGCCACGCGGTCAACGCGGGTGTGGTCGCTCGCCTCGCGGATCACCACCGCAAACTCGTCGCCGCCCAGTCGCCCGCATTGCTCGTTATCGGTGCAGACCTGTTGCAGGCGTTCGGCGACGCGTTCGAGCAAGCGGTCGCCCACCAGATGGCCGAGCGAATCGTTCACCTGCTTGAACCGGTCGAGGTCGATCATCAGGAAGGCGCAGCGCGTGCGCCACTGCTCCGAATAGCGCATCGCTTCGGCGAGCGCTTCGGTGAGCATCAGGCGGTTGGGCAGGCCCGTCAGGGTGTCATAGCGCGCGAGGTAGGCGATCTTTTCGTCGCTTTCGCGCTGTTCGGTCACATCCGAACCGACCCCGCGGAAGCCGATATAATTGCCCGAGGCATCGCGCATCGGCGTGCCCGAAAGCTCCCACCAGCGCATGTCCTCGCCGATATGCACTTGCACCAGCAGGTTGGAGAAGCTCTCGCGGCGCTTCAGCCGTTCGGCCAGATCGTGCAGACTGCGCGGCACTTCGCCGTTGTCGAATGTGTGCCCGGCGATCAGGCGGATAAAGCGTTCGCCCTCGACATCGCCCGGCTCGCGGCCCAGCGCAAAGGCGAAGCGCGGGCTGACCGAGCGCAGGCGGCGGTTATTATCGACCTGCCATAGCCAATCGGATTCCTTTTCCTCGAATTCGCGCAGCAGCAGCGAGACGACCTCGTCCTTCTCGGCAACCCCTGCTTCGGCAATGCGCGCAGAAAGGTTCATCCGCGCCGATCCCAGCGCGCCCGCCACAATCGTCGCCACAAAGGCGAGACTGGCAACCGCGAACAGATATTCGCCGGTGATGATAAAGGAAGCGGCCCCGGCAACGCCCACCACAAGGTCGAACACCACGGTGGCGACTGGCGGCGAGGCGTTGGTGGCCGCGCTCCCCGCGATCAGCATGGCGGCCAGCGTCCACAGCCCGAAATGCTGCGCCGCGCTACCCTGCGGCACAAAGAACAGCAGCGCCACCACCCACGGCACCGCGCATAGGGCAACTGCGCCCGCGTGCTGGCGGAACTCCAGCTTGGTGATCGAACGCCGTTCGATATCGGCGAAGCGCCGGTTCAACCGGCCAACGTTGAAAATCGTGCCGACCGTCAACAGCAGCCAGCCCGCGAGCAGCCAAGCGGGCAGAGTGCCCAGATACAGCGTCACCGCCATGATCCCGGCGATGCCATGCGCGGCCAGCCGAACACGGCTGGCCTTATGGAGTTCGCAATATTGCAAGGTGCGCAGGCGCGCCCAATCCCCCTCGGCGGGGTCACGCAAGCCGATAACTTGCGCCGCAGTCAAACGCAGCGGAAGTTTCGGGAGGCCGGTCGGGTTCTTGTTCACGCCTCTGCATTAAGCAGGGAATGGTTGCTACCGGGTAAAGGCTGTAAAGAACCGCCAGATTTTACAAGTATAACTACTCCACCGTCACCGATTTGGCGAGATTGCGCGGCTGGTCGACATCGGTGCCCTTGGCCACAGCGACATGATAGGCGAGCAATTGCACCGGCACGGCGTAAACCAGCGGGGCGATCAGCGGGTGGACTTGCGGCATCTCGATAGTCGCCATGCAGCCCTCGCCCGCCTCGGCAATGCCAGCAGCATCCGAAATCAGCACCACCTTGCCGCCACGCGCGCGCACCTCTTCCATATTGGACACGGTCTTTTCGAACAGCGGGCCGGACGGTGCGAGGACGATCACCGGCACCGCTTCGTCGATCAGCGCGATGGGGCCGTGCTTCATTTCGCCCGAGGCATAGCCTTCGGCGTGGATATAGCTGATTTCCTTCAATTTCAGCGCACCTTCCAAGGCCAACGGGAAGTCCGCTCCGCGCCCCAGATACAGCACATCGCGCGCAGGAGCGATCAGATGCGCCATACCGGCAATGTCCTGGTCATGCGCCAGCGCGGCGTTGAGCGCCGCGGGCGCTTCGATCAGATGGCGGACGATATCCGCCTCCTCCGCCTTGTCGATCCGCCCGCGCTTCACCGCCATATGCGCCGCCAGCGCCGCCAGCACGGCCAGCTGGCAGGTGAAGGCCTTGGTGGAGGCGACGCCGATTTCCGGTCCGGCATGGGTCGGCAGCAGCAGATCCGCCTCGCGCGCCATCGAACTGGTGGGGACGTTGACGACGACCGCGATGGTCTGCCCGTGCTCCTTGCAATGGCGCAAAGCTGCCAGCGTGTCTGCCGTCTCGCCGCTCTGGCTGATAAACAGCGCGAGCCCGCCTGCCTCCAGCACCGGATCGCGGTAGCGGAACTCGCTCGCCACATCGATATCGACCGGCAAGCGGGCAAATTGCTCGAACCAGTATTTGGCGACCATCCCCGCGTAAAAGGATGTTCCGCACGCCACAATGGTGACGCGGTTGATCCCCGCCAGATCGAAGTCGATCTGCGGCAGCGCCACCGTGTTATCCTCGCGCCGGATATACGAGGCAAGCGTCTGCGCGACGACGGTCGGCTGCTCGAAAATCTCCTTCTGCATGAAGTGGCGGTACGGCCCCTTCTCGATGGCGGCGGCAGACGCGCCCGATGTCGTAACTTCGCGCTCCACCGCGTTGTTATCGCGGTCAAAAATCTGCGCGCCATCCTTGGTGATGACCACCCAGTCGCCTTCTTCGAGATAGGCGATCTTCTGGGTGAGCGGCGCAAGCGCCAGCGCGTCCGAGCCCAGATAGGTTTCCCCCTCGCCATAGCCGACCACGAGCGGCGAACCGAGCCGTGCGCCGATCAGCATATCGGGGTGCTGGCGAAACGCGATGGCAAGCGCAAAGGCACCGCGCAGGCGCGGCAGCACAGCTTTCACCGCCTCTTGCGGCGATGCGCCCTGCTCCACTTCTTCCGACACCAGATGCGCCACCACTTCGGTGTCGGTCTCGCTTTCGAACACGCGGCCCCGGCCTTCCAGCTCGGCACGCAGCGTGCGGAAATTCTCGATAATGCCATTGTGGACAAGCGCGATCTCGCCGGTAGCGTGCGGGTGGGCGTTCTTTGCCGTGGGCGCGCCGTGGGTGGCCCAGCGGGTGTGCGCGATGCCGATTGTGCCCGGCGCAGGGTTGCGCTCCAGCTCGGTCGCCAGGTTGAACAGCTTGCCCTCCGCCCGGCGGCGCACCAGCGCGCCTTCATGCACGGTGCAGACGCCCGCGCTGTCATAGCCGCGATATTCCATCCGCCGCAGCCCTTCGACCAAGCGCGCTGCGACTGCTTCCTTGCCGACTATTCCGATGATTCCGCACATTGGGGAGGGGTTCCTGTCAGAGAGTATAGGGGACTCGGATACCCGGCATATTTGCCGGAAAATCCTTGGTATTTCGTGTAACCAGAACCCGGCCGCGGGTAAGCGCGGTGGCCAGGATGATGGCATCGGGCGATTTGAGCCGCGGCCGTTCGCGGCGAAGGGCGGCAGCGCGCGCCGCGATTTCCTCGTCAATTTCGTCGACGCCGAAGCGCATCAGGAAGTTTTGCGTTTCCCGCACAATTGTCTCGTCACCTTTCGAGAGCACTTCGACCCATGCCATGCGGCTGATCCATGGCCGGGCACCTTGTGAGACCGCGCGCTTCAGCTCGGCGCGCGCCAGCGGATGCCCCGCCAGCGCGTCGATCAGGATATTGGCGTCGAAGCTGAAACCGCTCACTTCAGCTTGCCAGACTTCGGTTCGGGATGTTTTCCGGCGAGCATATCGAGGTAGATCTGGCGCTGCCGGTCATCCTCCTCGTCGAACATATCGGGCGATTCGGCGCGAACCTCTTCGTAATCATCGTCCCAATAGCGCGTCCATTCGGCCCTTCGCTTGCGCTCGTATTCCTTCGCGTCAAAAGCGGTGCCATCGCGCGTCCAAAGCCCGAAGGCCGCATCGATCCAGTCAGTGTCGGCAGAAGGCTGCTCCGCCCGGTAAGCGCTCACCGCTTCGCGCAGCAGCGAGGCACGGCTCTTCCCCTGCTCCTTGGCGAGCTTGTCGAGCCATTCGATGTCGTCATCGGGAAGATCTGCGAGTACGCGTGCCATAGTGATATACTGATATCATATCATGATATCATTGCAAGGCCTAATGGGGGAATTTCTGATCGACGAAGGTGATCGCAAACATCACCGGATCAGGCTCCCCCTGCCCCGCCGCCGCGAAACGCGCTCTGCCGCTTTCCCACAATTGCCGGATCGCATCCTGCATTCCCGCCGGAAACTGCATCTGCGCGGCGACAATCGCCTGCCAGCTCCCCTCCCCGCCATAGGTGGCGCGCAAATGCGGTTCCGACGCGGTCAGCCAAGCCGCATTGGCATCATCCAGCGCACCGATAGCGTCGAGCACGTAGGAATCGAGCAGCCGCAGGAACGGCTTGCCGTCGTAGCGGTCGCTCACTTGCCCGCCGCTTTCTTCTTCTTCATCGCATCGTGGAAGCGGTCGGCCCAGCCCGGTTTCACCAGCTGTTCGGCGCGCACCATCCGCAGTTCGCCCGCATCGACATCGCGGCTGACCGCGCTGCCCGCCGCAACAATCGCATCCGCGCCGATCTTCACTGGCGCAATCAGCGAGGAGTTGGAGCCGATAAAGGCCCGCTCGCCGATCACGGTTTGGTATTTGAAATAGCCATCATAATTGCAGGTGATCGTGCCAGCACCGATATTCGCGCCTGCGCCCACGGTCGCATCGCCGATATAGGTGAGGTGGTTGGCCTTTGCGCCTTCGCCCAGCACGGCCTTTTTCATCTCGACGAAATTGCCGACCTTGCTGCCCTTTTCCATCACCGCGCCGGGGCGCAGGCGGGCATAGGGGCCGACCTCGCAGTCCTCGCCCACGCGCGCGCCTTCGAGATGGCTGAACGCCTTGATATGCGCGCCGCTGGCCACCGTGACGCCGGGGCCGAACACGACATGCGGATCAACCGTCACATCGGGCGCGATTTCGGTGTCCCAGCTAAAGAACACGGTTTCGGGCGCGCGCAGGGTGACGCCAGCCTCCATCGCCTCCCGCCGTTTCAGCGCCTGCCATTGCGCTTCTGCCGCCGCCAGTTCAGCACGTGAGTTAATGCCGGTGACTTCGTCAGGCGAAGGGGTGACAACCACTGCACAACTATGCCCGTCGGTGATGGCGATATTGACGATATCGGGGAGATAATATTCGGCCTGCGCATTGCTGTTCGACACGCGGCCCAGCAGCGCGAAGAGATTGTCCGACCGCGCCGCCAGCAGGCCCGAATTGCACAAGGTGCAGGCGCGCTCGCCCTCGCTGGCATCCTTCCACTCGACCATTTTGACGATCTGCCCTGCCTCCGCGATCACGCGGCCGTAGCGCAGCGGGTCTTCGGGTTCGAAGCCCAGCACCACAGCGGCGGGCGCATCGGCTGCGTTGAGCCGTTCGATCATCGCCTGCATGGTCGCGGTGCTAACGAAGGGCACATCGCCATAGAGCACCAGCACATCGCCATCGAACCTTGCCAGAGCCGCCTGTGCCTGCTGCACCGCGTGGCCGGTGCCCAGTTGCGGCTCCTGCACGGCAAAGGCGCAGCGATCCCCCAGCGCATCGTGCAATTGCTCGCGCGATTCGCCGACAATGGTGACCAGATGCGCAGGCTCCAGCGCCTCGACATTGGCCAGCAGGTGTTCGATCATCGCGCGCCCGCCCACTTCGTGCAGCACTTTGTGGCGGGAACTCTGCATCCGCGTGCCTTTTCCGGCGGCGAGGATGATGGCGGCGATGGGGCGTTTTTCACTCATGGCGTGCGCTTTGCCAGCAATTTGTTGCGGTTTCCATATCGCTCTCTATTGCCCCGGCGCGATGAGCAATTTTCCCTTCGATATCGTCCTGTTCGACCTTGATGGCACGCTGGTCGATTCCGCGCGCGACCTGTGCCCTGCGGTCAATCACGCCCTCAGCGTGATCGGGCGCGGCCCGGTGAGCGAGGATGCGACGCGCAACATGATCGGCGGCGGCACCGATATGATGCTCACCCGCGCGCTGGAGGCGACCGGCGGCATGGTGGCGCAGGCCGACTACGCCCGCCTCATGGAGGCGCTGCTGGCGCATTACTGGGCGAATATCACCACCAATACGGTGCCGTTTGAAGGCTGCCTCGAAATGCTCGACGCGCTGATTGAAGAAGGCGTGAAGCTGGCGATCTGTACCAACAAGTCGGAAAAGCCCGCGCGGCAATTGCTCGATGCGCTCGATATGACGCGGCGCTTCACCGCGATCTATGGCGGGGACACGCTGGGGCGGGAAAACGCCAAGCCCGCGCCCGATATGCTCCACGCAGCCACACGGGATTGCGGCGCCGGCCGCGCGGCGATGGTAGGCGATTCGACCTACGATATGCGCGCCGGACGCGCGGCGGGGGTGCCGGTGGTGGCGTGCTCCTTCGGCTATCACGATGTGCCGCTGGCCGAATTGGGCGCGGACGCGGTGATCGACCATCTAGGCGAACTGCCCGATGCGCTCAGAAAGCTAAGCTGAGGAAACAGCATGTTTTACACCTTGGCACCGGCCCACATTCGCGGCAGTCTACCAAAAACAGGGCTGTAATCAGGGGATTCGCGTCGTGAGTATGTCCTCGCACGGATTGGCGTCGCTAGGCGCGTTGTTGCGCATTGTCCTTTTGATCTTTGTCGGCACCTGCGCGATGCTGATCCTGATGCAGCTGACCGCTCTGGCCGTCCCCGATCTGATGCTGAGCAGCAGCGCGGCGATCATCGGCTTTGCCGCATGGGGCCTGGGGATTATCCAGCTGCTCGTCTTCCTCGCCGCCATCGTGCTGGTCGCGCTGTGGGTTCACGCGGCGCATTCGCACCTGCATGACAGCCGCGTGCAAGGGCTGAATTACCAACCCGGCTGGGCGACCGCTTCCTTCTTCATCCCCTTCATCAATCTCTACGTGCCCTTCGCCTCGACACGAGAGCTGTATAATCGCAGCCACGGCGAGAGCGACTGGCACGCCGCGATCCCCGCGGGCGATGTCACCAGCTGGGCGGCGTGCAATTGGGCGGCGTTGCTGATGTTCTCGGTGATTGTCGGCTATGTCTTTGTGGACTCGATCCAGTTCGTCCATGTCATTATGCCGATCTGGGGATGGCTGGGGCTAAGCATACTGCTCTACACCTTCCTTGCCGGATCGGCGTGGTATCTTGCGCAAATCGTTACCAAGGTCACCTATGCGCAGGTCAATGGCGCGCATCAGAGCCAGAGCGACGTCTTCGCCTGATTGCAGCGACATCGCACCTCACTGTATTGACAATGTAATACAGCTCGCTACCTTTTGCCCAAGGGTATAAAAGGGAAGAGCAATGTATAGCGAGCAGGATCTGCGCGACGCGGTTGCGGGCGGGGCGATCACATCGGAGTCCGCCGACGCGCTGCGCGCCTATGTGGCGAATGCACGGCAGGTGCCGCTGGGGGACGAGGAAAATTTCCGTCTCATCAACGGTTTCAACGATATTTTCGTCGCGATCGGCGTGGTGATCATGCTGGTGGCGATGGGCGCTATAGGGCAGGCGATTGCAGGAGCGGTTGCGGGCGGCTTCTACCCCGACATGGTGGGCCTGAGCTTCTGGGATCTCGAAGGCGAGATGGCGGAAGAGTTTGCCGTTTACTCCAACTTGCGAGACGGACTTTCGGTCGCTCTTGGCGGAGCTTTGGTCGCGGCGACAGCTTGGCCGCTGGCAGAGTTTTTCACCCGTAAACGGCGGATGGCGCTGCCGAGTATTATCCTGCTCTTGGCTTTCGTCGGCGGCATTTTTGCCTGTGCGGTCGGCTTCGGGATAGCGGCCGTGGTCAACGGAAATGACCGTCTGGCGCCTCTTGTAATCGCCGGGGGAGCATTGCTCAGCGCAGGCGGCGCTTGGCTGCATTGGAAGCGCTTTATGGTGCCGATCACCGTGGCGGCGGGAGCGGCGGCGATTGCCGGAACGCTGGTCGCGCTGATAGCGGCTGCTATCGGGCCGAACCGCGAGAATATGGAGACGATCATGCTCTCGCTCGTCTTCGTCGCAGGCCTCGCAGTCTTCGCTTTCGCCATGCGCTGGGACATGAGCGATCCGTCGCGCTCCACGCGCCGCAGCGATGTTGCCTTCTGGCTGCATTTGCTCGCCGCACCGATGATTGCGCATCCGGTCTTCCACCTGCTCGGTGTGACGGAGAATGAGGCGCTGGGCGTCGGCGCAGCCTTGGGCGTGCTGGCAGTGTATGTGGTGTTTGGCCTCGTAGCGCTCACCATCGACCGGCGGGCACTGCTCGTCTCCGCCCTCGCCTATGTGCTGATCGCGCTGACATTCCTGTTCGATCGTTTTGGCGCGGTGGAGCTGACTTTCGCGCTAACGGCCTTGGTGATCGGATCGGCACTGCTGACGCTGAGCGCGTTCTGGAGCACGATCCGAAAGGCGGTGGTGGAGAAGCTGCCAGAAGACCTGGCCGCACACCTTCCGGCGACATCGGTGGTTGCGGTTTCGGCCTAAGCGTCCACCACCTTGACCAGCCGCCGTTCCAGCGGGGCGAGCACGCCTGCCAGTTCGTGGCCGCGTTTCAGCACTTGCCCTTGCTCGCCAAACAGCGTCCACATCCCCTGCCTACCCCGCAGTGCAGGGCGTTTTTCCAGCCGCATTTGCGGAACCTCGGCGGTGCGGCGAAAGGCGGCGAAGGTGGCGCAGTCCTTGTCGAAATCCATCGCGTAATCGCGCCACTCGCCAGCGGCGACCATGCGGCCATACAGATCGAGAATGCGCGTCAGCTCGTGCCGGTCAAACCCGATCTGGGCGGGCGGGCGCAGGCCGGGAAAGCTGACGATATTGGGCCCTGTCGGCGGCAGCCCCATTATGCCTTGGTACCCGTCTTGCGCTTCGCCACCGGAACCGGCGCGGCTGTGTCAGGAGTAGGCAAGTTGTTGCGCAACGCCGCCATCTCGGCGCGCAGGTCAGCGAGGTCGCGTTCCAGCTTCTCGATGCAGTCACGCCCGGGACCCTCCTCGCACGGATCATCGCAGGGCGTGCCGTAGGGAATAAATTCGCGCAGCCATTCGTCGGCGGGCACCAGCGTGGAGCGGGCCTTGAGGCCGATCATCGTCGCGCCATCGGGCACATTGTCGGTCACCACCGCATTGGCCCCCACGCGCGCGCGTTCACCCACGGTGATCGGGCCGATAATCTGCGCGCCGGAACCGATAATCACATTGTCCATCAGCGTCGGATGGCGCTTGCCGCCCACGCCGTTGGTGGGATTGGTGCCGCCCAATGTCACACATTGGTAAATGGTGACATTGTCGCCAATCTCCGCCGTTTCCCCGATCACCGTAAAGCCGTGATCGATAAAGAAGTTCTTCCCGATCTTCGCGCCAGGGTGGATGTCGATGGCGGTGAGGAAACGGCTGAAATGGTTGACCATACGGGCGAGGAAAAACATCTCCGCCTCGAATAGCCAGTGCGCCACCCTATGCAGGCCAAGTGCCAGCACGCCGGGATAGAACAGAATTTCCCAGCGCGAGCGCGGCGCGGGATCGCGGGCGTGGATCGAGTCCAGATAGCTGATCAGCCGATCAAACATGGCAAACTCCGGTTTTCCATCAAAACCCGCTCAAAGCAAGGTCGGCTCGTCCGGCCCGTGGACCGCTTCCAGCGCGGCGCGCCAGATTCCCTGATGAGGTGGGGCCTTTCTTTCCAGAGACAAGCGGTCGATTGTCGCCACCAGCTTTTCCAGATCGGCCTGCGAGCGGGTGGCGCGCGGGATCAGATAATCGGCAGCATCGTGCGGCAGCGGCAGGCCGCACTCCGCCGCCAGCGAGAACAGCAAGTCGCGCGCCATCTCGTCATCGGGCAGGCCGATATCGAGTTGGAGCGACCCGCCAAGGCGTGACTTCAAATCGGGCAGGCGGATAGTCCACGGCGGCTCGCCCCCGATGATGAGCAGCGGCGTGCCTTCTTCCTGCGCGCGGTTCCAGCGGTGGAACACGGCATCCTCGTCCATAGCCTGTGCATCGTCCAGCGCTGCGCCCTTGCCGCTTTCCGCAAACCAGCGCGCGAACAAGGATTTGCCCGAACGCGGTGGGCCGGTGAGCACGGCGGTGCGGAACGGCCAGCTTTCCGGGGCCAGCAGCGCCTCTGCGACATGCGCATTGGCGTTCCCCAGCACGATTTGCGCGGGGCCGCTCGCGGTGGTGAGAGGAAGGGCAATCTGCTCCATGGCGCACCGCACCCTAGCGCGAAATGCCGAGCGCATTCGCCCCTTCATTCACCGCCCAGCCGCGCGAGCGCAATGCCGCTGCCAATGCAGAGATGTCGCCGGTATAGGTCACACGCAGAACCGAAGCACCGCCAATGGCGGTCGACGTGACCGACACCCCGCTGACACCCGGCGTGCCCCGCAGGTTGGAAAGCGCCGTATCGAACGATGCCGGGTCGGGCGTTGCGACCTGCACCACATAGGTGGCGGCCGTTGCAGCCGGTTGCTCGGTTGCGGTTGCCTCATCCGTGGGCGTATCTGTCGCCGCACCAGCTTCGTCACCACCGCTGGCAGGCGCTGCCGCCGCATCTTCCCCGCGCCGCGCCTGTTCCAGCAGCGCACGGATTTCGGGGCTCAGCTCGACATTGCCGAGCGAAAGCGTCGGATCTGGGCGCAGGCGACCGGAAGCGAGTGCATCGGTATAAATCCCGTCAAACCGCTCCACCGCCTCGGTCAGCATGGCGGGCAAGGCTTCTGCATTGGGCGCGCGCAGGGTGAAGCTGTCGAGGTAGATATTGTCGGGGCCGTAACGCGCAGTGAAGCGCCCGGTGACAGGGCCGCCGGGATAATCCCAGCTGAGATTGGCAATCGGCACGATCACATCGGCGGCGCTAAACCGGTCGAGCACAGTGTTCCACCATGCGCGGCTACGGCGCTGGGTCTGCCCAAAGGTAAGCAGCAGCGATTCTTCGCCCGCGCCCGAAGGCCGCACGTAATCGATCGCGCTGCTGCCGAACTGGTATTCCGCCCAAGCCCGCTGCCACGGATTGCGCACTTCAAACATCGTCTGCGTGCCGCCCGCAACCAGCACCGGCAGAGTAAGCATCGGTGCAGAGCGCGCTCGCGCGCCTGACGAACCAAGCAAGGCCCCTGCCCGCTGCCGGTCAAAAATCACGCCCAGCGTGGCGACATAACGGCGCGGCCCGATGGCCTCGCGCTCGACCACGATGGCCGACACCAGCGATTCGAGCCGGGAATCATCGATGGAAGGCCCGCCCAGCTGCTCCCACGCCATGCGCTGCGCCTGCCGCCAGCCGTTCGAGCGCGCATCTTCCGGACTGTCTCCGGTCACGTTCACTTCAATGCCGTTGACCTGGATATCGGTGCTGCTCGCCACCGGCGCGATCCCGCGTTCACCCGAGACCTGCGCCATCAACGAAGCAATCGCGACCAGCAACAGAACAGCAAAGCCGATCCCCCCGATCAGGGCGGGCGAAGGCTTAGCAAGCGGGCGGAAGGGGAGAGAAAGTGTGCTCATGGGGGAAATCGAAGGCCTTTTGCCCAAAGCCGAGTGGAAATCCAAGCGCGAATGCGTATGGCGGTGCGTATGAGCGCAAACGATACCTCCTACACCTACGAACAGGCGGGTGTTTCCATCGCGGCGGGCAACCGGCTGGTAAAAGCCATCGGCCCGCTGGTCAAAGCCACGATGCGCCCCGGCGCGGATGGCGAGATCGGCGGCTTTGGCGGTTTCTTCGATCCCAAGGCGGCGGGGTACAAAGACCCGCTGCTGGTGGCAGGCAATGATGGCGTTGGCACCAAGCTGAAGCTGGCCATCGATAGCGGCCGGCACGATACGGTGGGCATCGATCTGGTCGCCATGTGCGTCAACGATCTGATCGTGCAGGGTGCAGAGCCGCTGTTCTTCCTCGACTATTTCGCCACCGGCAAGCTCGACAATGGCGTCGCCGAGCGGGTGATCGCGGGCATAGCGGAGGGCTGCAAGCAGGCCGGATGCGCGCTAATCGGCGGCGAGACGGCGGAAATGCCCGGAATGTATGCCGATGGCGATTACGACCTTGCCGGTTTCTGCGTCGGCGCGGTGGAGCGCGGCGAGCAGTTGACGGGAGAGCGGGTGCGCCCGGGCGACGTGCTGATCGGCCTCGCCAGTTCAGGCGTGCATTCGAACGGCTATTCGCTCGTACGGCGGCTGGCGGCGGACAAAGGCTGGAAGCTCGATCGCCCGGCCCTGTTCGATCAGGAACGCCTGCTGATCGACGCGCTGATGGAGCCGACGCGGATTTATGTCGCCAGCCTCCTCCCGATCATTCGCGCCGGGCTGATCAACGGCTTGGCGCATATCACCGGCGGCGGATTGCTGGAGAACATTCCCCGCATTCTGCCCGAAGGCGCCCATGCCGAAATCGACGCCGACGTTTGGGACCAGTCCGGTCTCATGGCGTTCCTGCAGGCGCAGGGCAATATCGAGCCGGAGGAAATGGCGCGCACCTTCAATTGCGATGTGGGCATGGTGCTCGCTGTCTCGGAAGACAATTTCGCCGCCGTGATAGACCGGTTGCCGCAGGACGAATACAGCTTCGGCCAAGTCGGTCGTGTCGTCGAAGGCCTGCGTGGCTGCACCGTGCGCGGCTGCCGTGGCACTTGGGCGGCGAAGGCCGATTGGGCGGCCACACACAATGTCTGACACGCCAGTGCGGAAAGCCAAGGTCGCGTGCCTGCTTTCCGGCAATGGCACCACCATGTCCGCGCTGTTGTTCCAGTCGCGGCTGGAGGACTGCCCCTACGAAATCGTGCTCGTCGCCTCGAACAATCCCGACGCGCCGGGCCTCGCCATCGCCGCATCCGAAGGGATCGCCACCTTCGCCCATTCGCATAAGGGGCTGGAGCGTGAAGAGCATGAGGCGATCATGGACGCCGCCTTGCGGGAAAGCGGCGCGGAATATCTCGCCTTTTGCGGCTATATGCGCATTCTGACCGGGGATTTCGTGCAGCGATGGGAAGGCCGCATGGTCAACACCCACCCCTCGCTGCTGCCCAAATACAAGGGTCTCGACACACATCAGCGCGCAATTGATGCAGGTGATCCCTTTGGCGGATGCACCGTCCATCTGGTAACGCCGGAGTTGGATAGCGGGCCGGTGTTGGGGCAGATGCCGGTAGCGATTCTGCCCGATGACAGGGCAGACAGCCTCGCCCGGCGGGTGATTCTGGCCGAATACCAGCTCTATCCGCGCTGCCTCGCCGATTATGTCGGGCGCGCATACCGCGCCGACTGGCTGTTCGAGAAGGTGCGCGCGCTGTCGCTGGCGCTGCCCGAAGCGGAGGAACGCGAAAGCCACGGCTCCCCCGGCTTCCGCACCGGCGGCAACAGCGGCAAGTTCTTCGCCCATTTTAACGATCAGCATCACGGAAGCCGCCATATCGCTGTGCTTGTCAAAACCAGCGGCGTAGACGAAGTGGTCGGCCTGACCGAAACCGCGCCGGACACCTATTTCAAGCCCGCCTATTACGGAGCGAGCGGGTGGGTCGGGATCATTCTGAACCGTCCGGGCGTTGATTGGGAGAATGTCGCCGAGTGGCTGCAGCGCAGTTGGCGCAGCGTGGCACCCAAGCGGCTGACCCGGATGCTCGATATTGCGGACGAATTTTAGCCCAATGCCATTCACCAAGCCACCGGCGCGCCCGCACCCCTTGGCGCGCTCGCCACACGTGGAGCGCGCCAATCGCTGGCTGGAAAGCCTGTGGGAGCGCGGCTTTGCGAACAAGCCGTCGCTCGATCCGGCTGTGTTGTGGGAGAAGGCGCTCAAGGATTCGCCTGCGGCAGGCGAAGCGGGCGGGCGCAGCGCGCAGGATGTCGCCGATTTCCGCGAACGGTTGATCGCTCTCACCCACGCGCTGCAAGCCGAAGCGCGGCTCAATTCGCTTGGCCTCACCATTGCCCATGGTCAGCTTGTGCGGGTCATCCGCCAGCGCCTGGAACTGGGCGCATTGTGGGCGAGCACGCCCGACGTGCTCGCTCATCCCATGGCTCCGCCGATCATTGTGGTCGGCCAGATGCGCAGCGGGACGACGCGGGTGCACCGCCTGCTCGCCGCCGATCCGGCGCACGCCGCCACCCGCTTTTGCGATAGCTGGCTGCCGGTGCCGCGCAGGCCCGATACGCGCCCTGCATGGTCGGCGCTGTCGCTGCTGGCGGCGCGCACGCTCGATCCGTGGCTCGATTCGATCCACCCGTTCGGGGTGACGCGAGCGGACGAGGAATTGGGCTGGCTCGCCTGCGCGCTCGATCATTGCGCCTATGAAGCGCAGTGGCGCATTCCGTCCTTCTCGGCATGGTCGGAAGCGCGCGATCCCGCGCCCGTTTACCGCGAATTTGCCCGCATCCTGCGCACCGATGCGCATTTCCACGGCAATGCGATGCAGCCGCGCGTGCTCAAAGTGCCGCAATTCGCCGAGGATTTGCCCGCGCTGCTGGAGCAATTCCCCGAAGCGCGGCTGGTGATGACCAAGCGTTGCCAGGACGATCTCGCCGCAAGCTCCGCTTCGCTGGTGGCGAACCAGATGACGATCCAGTCGGACACGCCCTGCATCGACTGGATCCGCAGCGAAGTGCAGCGCAAGATCGCGCTGCGGCAGGAACGGATGGCAGAAGCACGCGCCGCCTTTACCGGGCCGGTGGCGGATGTCGATTTCCGCGATCTGGACAAGGATTGGGAAGCGGCAGTGGCGCGCATCTATGCCGATCTCGGCCTGACGCTCTCGCCCAAAGCCTTGGCGGCAATGCAGGCCGAACAAAGGCGCGCCTGCCATTCACCGCACACGGAACACGCGGCACAGGTCGCCTGTTTCGACGCGGACTAGGCCACAAAAAGCGGCGCGATCCGCAGGCGTTCCGGCTTTGCCGAAAACCGCCCGGGTTCGCGCCGCCTTGTGAAGAACGGCAGTTAAGTGGCCGAATTAGCCGACGATTTCGTCGTTGCTGAAGAAGTAAGCGATTTCGATGGCGGCGTTTTCCTCGCTGTCCGAACCGTGCACCGAGTTTTCGCCGATCGACAGCGCGAATTCCTTGCGGATCGTGCCTTCGGCGGCTTCGGCGGGGTTGGTCGCGCCCATGACTTCGCGGTTCTTGGCAACAGCGTCTTCGCCTTCGAGCACCTGCACCACCACCGGCTCGCTCATCATGAATTCGACGAGTTCACCGAAGAAGGGGCGTTCCTTGTGCACGGCGTAGAAGCCTTCGGCCTGTTCCTGGCTCATGCGGATGCGCTTCGACGCAACGACGCGCAGGCCAGCGTCTTCCAGCTTCTTGGTGACCGCGCCAGTCAGGTTGCGCTTGGTGGCATCGGGCTTGATGATCGAAAAGGTGCGGGTAACCGCCATGGGAGTTTCCTTTGGATGTAACGAGGGGTTGCGTGTTGCGCGCGCCCCTAGCCTTCCCCGGCGGTGCGGGCAAGCCCGCTGGTTGCGGCAACTACTCGCGCCCGACAATCAGCATACCGCTCGATTCGTCACCGGATCGGCTCACATTGAAGCTGAAGGCGGTGCCGTCCGGCCCCTCGCCACCGATCATCATGGTTTCGTTGCTGGTCATTTCCATTTCGATGGAAAAGCCTGCAGCTTCCGCCTCGCGCCGGACATGGGCGACCATTTGTTCGGGCGTGTCGCTGCTGGTCATCATCGTCATGCTGCCTTGTCCCTCGGTGCCGTTCATCACCGTGCTGGAGACGACTTCGGCTCCGGGATAGACAGTAAAGCCGTCAGGCAAGCTGGCGGCGACGCCTTCGCCCGAATTGACGACGACTTCATTGCCCTCGTTATCGGTAATGCGCATTTCGGAATTGCCCCCGCTGCGCTCGGTTTCGTATTCGACAGTGCCGTCTTCGGTTTCGATCGTACCGCTATCGCTGCCTCCGCAGGCGGCAAGCGTCAGGCCGAGCGTTACAATGACAAGATTGCGCATGATTCCCCCTCGAATGGTTGTGCTGGCAAAGCATCACGTTCCGCGCTGGTGGTCAAGCCCCGCGCCTCGGGAGCAACTGCGCTGTCCGCCCTATTCGCCGGCAACCCGCCCGATCGCCAGGCTCGCGCGGGTTGAGCCGTCCTCGTATGCCGAGGCGGCGAAATCGAATTGCAGCGCATCTTCGCGCTCACCATGAAGTTGCGAGACACCGCCCGCATTCTCGGCCACGGTCAGGATAAAGCCCTTGCCTTCGGCCTGCTCGCGGAAATGCGCCTCTAGCGTTTCGGGTGTTGCCGTGCTTTCCAGCAAGACGACCGTTCCGGCGCCCGCGTCGGTGCTGACCTCTTCCATCGAGGCGATTTGCGTGTCGGCGGGCAGAGTGAAGCCTTCGGGCAGCGGCGCTTGCGCAGCCGCATCGGCTGGCGGCGGCGCTGCGACAGGATCATCGCCGCATCCGGCCAAGAGCAGGGGGGCAAAAAGGCACAAAACTGCTCGCATTCACAAACTCCCTTGCATCCGGCCGGGGGAATATTCCCCGCAGAAATTACGGCCCTTCGACCCAGCGCCCGCTTTGCTGCTTCCAGAATTTGCGCTCCATCCCCTCGCGGTCTTGCAGCGCTTTCCATGTCTGGCGGGCGTGGTCGCGGGTGGTGTCATCGAACAGGAACAGCACGCGGGAAAAGCCCTCGCCCGGCTCGCGCCAGAGGCCATCGGCGATCAGCAGGAAGCGCGCGCCATTCACGGCATCGACTTCGTTGGACAGCAGGATCGGCTGGCGCGCATCGTGTTCGTCGCCCGCGATGCCATTGGCGAGAAAGGCTTCCGGCGCGCTTTCCCAGAGGGTTTGTGAGACGGTTTCGAGCAGGTCGAGATCGGCGGCGACAACCAGCAACCGCTCCCCCGCCTCGCGCGTCTTGCGGGCCAGCAACGCGATGGCGGCGGGTGCGGGGTCGGCAGACAAGAGATAAAAGTCCACTCTCACTGGTTACCCGTCCCCTTGCCGCGCCGACAGCGGTCGGAACAATAGCGGACATTGTCCCAATCCCGCTCCCACTTCTTGCGCCATGTGAAAGGCAAGCCGCAGGTATCGCAGATCTTGCTGGGCAGATCGGACTTTTTCCTCATCCGCCCCACGGGAATCAGCCCTCCACGCTATCGCGCACAAAGCTATCGATCAGGCGCGTGCCGTATCCGGTCGCGCCCTTGTCCCAGGTTGCGCCCGGCTTGTCTGCCCACACCATGCCCGCAATATCACAATGCGCCCACGCGACGCCGTCTTCGATATAGCGTTGCAGGAACTGCGCCGCGGTGATCGAGCCTGCGCCGCGCGGGCCGACATTCTTCATATCGGCAATCGGGCTGTCGATCAGCTTGTCGTATTCGGGCGAGAGCGGGAAACGCCACAGCTTGTCGCCGCTCGCCTTGCCCGCACTCAGCAGCTTCTCGGCCAGCGCATCGTCATTGGCAAAGACGCCGCCATGTTCATTGCCGAGCGAGATGATCATCGCGCCGGTCAGCGTGGCGAAATCGACCACGGTCTTGGGGCTGAATTCCTGCTGCACCCAGGTCAGCGCGTCGCACAGCACCAGCCGCCCTTCGGCATCGGTGTTGATGACTTCCACCGTCTGCCCGCTCATCGTGGTGACGATATCGCCGGGGCGCTGGGCATTGCCGTCGGGCATATTTTCAACGAGCCCGCACACGCCGACGATGTTGGCCTTCGCCTTGCGCCCCGCGATGGCGAGCATCGCGCCCGCCACAGCGCCCGCGCCGCCCATGTCCCACTTCATGTCTTCCATGCCCGCAGGGGGCTTCAGCGAAATACCGCCGGTGTCGAAGGTGACGCCCTTGCCGACGAACACGGTCGGCGCTTCATTGCCGCCGCCTTTCCATTCGACCACCAGCAACTGCCCTTCGCGCACCGAGCCCTGGCTGACGCCGAGCAGCGCGCCCATGCCGAGCGATGCCATCTCCGCCTCGTCCAGCACGCGGACGGTCAGGCCGGTGCCTTCGTAGCGTTCGCGGCACCGTGCGACGAAGCTTTCGGGATAGATGATGTTCGGCGGCTCAGATACCAGCTCGCGGGTGAGTTCGACGCCCTTGGCAACCGCTTCCGAATCGGCCCAGGCGGTATCGGTGCCTGAAGGCGCGCCGACCACAACGATCTCGGCCAGCGACTTCTTCTGTTCGTCACGCAATTTCGTACGATATTCGTCCCAGCGCCAACCGCGCAGCCGCGCACCGAGCAGAACCGACGCGGTTTCCTCTGCCGACAGCCCGCTTGCCGCAGCATCGAGCGCCAGCGCGGTTTCGCCGCTGGTGAGATACTTCGCGCTCAGCGCCGCGCCCGCTTTCTCCAGCGCCGCGCTGCGGTCTGCCGCGTCGGCCTTCCCGGCTCCGGCCAGCGCCAGCCGCACCACTGCGCCATCGGCTTCGTAAAACCCTTCGAACAGCTGCCCGGCCTTGCCGCTGAAGCGCGAGCTTTCCGCGCCTTCCTTCACCGCGCGTGGCAGATCGGCAGGCAGGCTGTCCTGCGCAACGATCCGCGCGATCAGGCGGGTGGTGTTGGTATCATGGCTGTCACGGAAAAGGATGTTCATGAAGTCTCCCGAAAAACGGTTTGTCTTATGGTCTGGCGGCAATGCGATGCCGCGCAAAGCTGTCGTTGCAGTTAGGAGCGGGTGGTGCGATAGGCAAGCCATGCTGCCCGGGTCGCCACAATTGCGATTGATGCCTTCGCTTGCCACTTTACGCCACACAACCGCCGCCGGAGCGCTGGCATGGCTGACCTGTGCCGCGCCTGCTTGGGCGCAAGAAACCGATCCCCCCCCTGCCGAATTGCCCGAGCGGGTCAACGGCACCTTCCCGGCGGACGTCACCACCGTCGCCGAATTCAACGAGGATGGCCAGCGCCAGATCGGGTTCGAAGCCGATACGCTCGCTTATGATCAAGGCACCGATACAGTCACAGCCGAAGGTGATGTCATCCTGCGGTCGGGCGACCAGTCGCTGCGCGCGGACCGGGTAACTTGGAACCGCCTGACCGGAGAAATCGTCGCCAGTGGCATGGTGCGCGTGGTCGATCCTGACGGCAACCAGCTGTTTACCGACCGCGTGGTGCTGACCGACGAGCTGGAAGCGGGCGCGTTGCAGAACCTGCTGATCGCCTTCCGGCAAGGCGGGCGCATCGCGGCGGAACAAGCCACGCGTACCGAGGATGGCGACATCATGGCCGAGCGGGCGGTCTATTCCTCCTGCGCCGTGATCGATGCCGGTGGCTGCGACCGCAGCCCCAGCTGGCGCATCACCGCCGAGCGCGTTTTTTTCGACAATGAAACCCAGCGCATCCGCTTTCGCGGGGCCTATCTGGAACTGTTCGGATCACGCATTCTGCCGCTGCCGGGGTTGTCAGTGCGCGCCGATGGCAGTGCGGAAACCGGATTTTTCATCCCCAATATCGCGCTCACCGCGTCAAACGGGATCGAGATCAGCGACAGCTATTACTGGCGAATTGCCGATAATCGCGATCTGACGGTGACCGGCTATCTCTATACGGCGGCTGCTCCGATGGCGTCGGCACAATACCGGCAATTGACCGACAATGGCGCGTTTCAGGTGACCGCATACGGCACCTACAGCTCGCGCATTCCCTTGAATTCCACCACGCCAACAAGCGAAAACCGGCTGCGCGGCTATATCTACGCCAATGGCCGTTTCCAGCTTGACGAAAACTGGACAGCCACCGGATCAATCCGGCTGGCGAGCGACCGCACTTTCCTGCGCCGCTACGATATCAGCCGCGAAGACCGCATCCGCTCGGTGGTCGAATTACAGCGGATTGACGACAATTCCTATATCTCGGTGGCTGGCTGGGCGACGCAGGCACTGCTGGTCAGCAGCGATCAGGGGCAAGTGCCGCTGGCGTTGCCACTGATCGATGCGCGCTATCGCCTCGAAGACCCGTTGCTGGGCGGACAGGTCGAAGTGCAAGCCAACACGCTCGCCATCACCCGCTCGGAAGGGCAGGATACGCAACGTGCCTTCGCCCGCGCGCAGTGGGACAGGCGGATGATTACCCCGCTGGGGCAGGAAGTGACGCTGACCGCCCTCGTGCGCGGCGATGTCTACCATTCGGACGATAATTTGCTCACCAGCGTTGCAAGCTATCGCGGGCAGGAAGGCTGGCAAACGCGCGGCGTGGCGATTGCGGCGGTGGATGTGCAATGGCCCTTTATCGGCGGGTTCATGGGCGGCACGCAGGTGCTTAACCCGCGTGTGCAAGTGGTTGCCGCGCCGCAAATCCGCAATCTCGATATTCCCAACGAAGATGCCCGCGCCATCGATCTGGAGGATTCGAACCTTTTCGCGCTCAACCGCTTCCCCGGCTATGACCGGGTGGAAGACGGGGTGCGTCTCACCTATGGCTTTGACTGGGAGGCGAATTTCCCCGGCTGGCGGATCAGCACCACGCTGGGCCAGTCCTACCGCCTGTCCGATGCACCCAGCCTGTTCCCCAACGGCACCGGGCTGACCGATGAATTCTCCGATATCGTGGGCCGGACGCAGGTGCGCTATCAGGACTTTATCAAATTCACCCACCGCTTCCGGCTGGACAAGGACAATCTGGCGGTGCGCCGGAACGAGATTGACGCGACGGTCGGCAACAACCGCACCTATGCCGAAATCGGCTATCTGCGGCTCAACCGCGATATCGATTTCAGCCTGGAGGATTTGCAGGACCGCGAGGAACTGCGCGTCGCGGGACGCTGGGAGTTTGACCAGCACTGGTCGATCTTCGGGTCCGCCGTCATCAACCTGACCGACCGCGAGGAAGACCCATCCTTCACCGCCGACGGCTTTGAACCGCTGCGCACGCGATTGGGAATTGCCTATGCCGATGACTGCTTGGAATTCGGCATCACCTGGCGGCGCGACTTTATCGAGCTCGCCGATGCGCAAAGCGGCGACAGCTTCCGGCTCTACTTCAACCTGCGCAATCTTGGCTTTTGATCGCACCCTTCCCCGACGCAGAGCTGGCCTTGGCTTGAGCCATCGGCTCAGCTAGGGTTAAGCCCGACAGTGTAATGCGCATCATTTCAGGTGACAGATGACAGACCGCGCCGGTTGCGCGCTGCATACAGGATTATGACAACAGTGAATTCCATCGTGCACAAAGTTTCGCGTGCCGCGCTCGCCATGGCGGGTGCGCTCGTGCTGGCCTCTCCTCTCGCTTCGACAAGTGCTGCGGCGCAGTCTGCGGGGATGGAGGCGTTCAACCTTCCCGAAGATATCGCCTTCATCATTGAATCGGGCAATCCGATGGACCGGCGCGCGGTGGCGCGGGTGAACGGCACCGTCATCACCTCGACTGATATCGACCACCGGCTGGCGCTGATCCTTGCCGCGCAGACCGTTGAACTGCCGCCCGAAGAAGTCGCCCGCTTGCGCTTGCAGGTGTTCTTCAATCTGGTGGACGAGACGATCCAGGCGCAGGAAGCGGCCGCGCTGGAAATGGAAGTCACTACTGACGAAGTGAACCAAGCCTATGCCGAATACGCCGCCAGCCAAGGGCGCGGGCCTTCGGAAATGGACGCTTATCTGGAATCGCTCGGTTCCTCGGGCCGCTCGGTGAAGCGGCAGATTCTGGGCGAGCTGGCATGGGACCGGCTGCTGCGCCGCAATATCGTGCCCTTCGTCAACGTCTCCGAAGCCGAAGTGACCGAATTGTGGGAACGCCTGCAGGCAACCCGCGGTGATACGGAATACCGGCTGGGCGAGATTTTCCTCTCAGCCAACGCCAATAACCGCGAACAGGTGCTGGCCAACGCTACGCAGATTGTCGAGCAATTGCAGCAGGGCGGCAGCTTTGTTGCCTATGCGCGGCAATATTCGGAAGCCAGCAGCCGCGTGACCGGGGGTGACCTTGGTTGGCTGTTCCTGCCGCAATTGCAGCAGCCGCAACTGGAAGCCGCCGCTGCGCAGATGCAACCGGGGCAGCTGGTCGGCCCGCTGGAAATCCCCGGCGGTTTCTCGATCCTCTTGATGATTGACCAGCGGCAGGTCGGGATGCCCGATCCGCGCGATGCCACGCTCAGCCTCAAAGAGCTGTCGCTCGCTATGCCGCAAGATGCCAGCGAAGCTGCGCGCGAAGCGCTTGCAGGCAGCTTTATCGAGCAGATGCAGGCAGTCACATCGTGCGAGCAGGCCGATATCGTCGCCGAATCGCTCGGCGCGGCCACGGTGGACAATCCGCGCGTTGCGCTGCGCGATCTGCCGCCAGCCTTCCAGCAAATCCTGCTCACCCTCCAAGCCGGTCAAATGACGCCGCCCTTCGGCGATCTGGCGGACAGCGTGCGGATGATTATGGTCTGCGGACGGCAAATGCCCGCCGATACCGCCGGCCCTTCGGTGGAAGATCTGATGGAGCAGCTAGAAGAAGAGCGGATCAACCGCCGCTCGCAAAGCTATTTGCGCGATCTGCGCACCGATGCCGTGATCGAATATAACTGACGCCGTGCCCGACATTCCCCCGCTCGCGGTCAGCCTCGGCGATCCGGCGGGGATCGGGCCGGAAGTCATCGCCACAGCCTCGGCGCGGCGCGAGGAACTGGGCCTGCCGCCCTTCCGCGTGATTGGCGAGCCCGGCGGCGCGGTGCCGGGCGAACCCACCCGCGCCTCGGCGCAAACCGCCTATGAGGCGCTAACAGAGGCGATTGCGCTCGTCCGGCGTGGCGAATGCTCGGGAGTGGTGACCGGCCCTGTTTCCAAAGCGCAAATCGCGCAGGTCGCGCCCGGTTTCATCGGCCAGACCGAATTGTTCGCGGATGCCTGCGGCCTGCCGCATACCGCGTCTGTGATGATGCTCGCCGGGCCATCGCTGCGCACTGTGCCGATGACGGTGCATTGCGCGCTGGCCGATGTGCCGGGTCGGCTTTCGCAAGAGCTGATCGTCAACCGTAGCCGCATCGTCGCGCGCGCCTTGCAGCGCGATTTCGGCATCGAAAACCCGCGCCTCGCGCTGTGCGGGCTTAATCCGCACGCGGGCGAGGACGGACGGATGGGGCGCGAGGAGATCGACATTATCGCCCCCGCCATCGCGCAGCTCCGCGCCGAGGGCATTGACGCCACCGGCCCGCACCCCGCCGACACGCTGTTCGCCGCGCACAAGCGCGCCAGCTACGATGTCGCCATCGCGATGTATCACGATCAAGCGCTCGTCCCGTTGAAAACGCTCGATTTTGACGAGGGCGTGAATGTGACCTTGGGGCTACCGATTGTCCGCACCTCGCCCGATCACGGCACCGCGTTCGATATCGCGGGCAAAGGCATCGCGCGGCCCGATGCGATGATTGCCGCGATCCGCATGGCGGGGGACATTGCGGCGCGGCGTCTTGTCCCTAAAACCCGCGCGTCCTGAGCTTGTCGAAGGACTGCTTTTTCTTCTAGCGAGGCAAAGAAGTCGAAGGACAGCCCTTCGACAAGCTCAGGGCAGTCGGAAAAGGGGAGACATGGACACACCTAAACTCCCTCCCCTACGCGAAGTGATCGCCGCGCATGGTCTCTCCGCCTCCAAGGCCTTGGGGCAGAACTTCCTGTTCGACGAGCAATTGCTCGACCGCATCGCCGCCATTCCGGGCGACCTTGCGGACAAGGCGGTGCTCGAAATCGGCCCCGGCCCCGGAGGCCTCACCCGCGCCCTGCTGCGCGCCGGAGCCCGCGTCACCGCGATCGAGCGCGACGCGCGCTGCATCCCCGCGCTAGCAGAATTGCAGGCCGCCTTCCCCGGCAGGCTGCGCGTGGTGGAGGACGATGCGCTCGCACTCGATCACGCCGCGCTGATGGGCGAACCCTTCGCCATCGTCGCCAATCTGCCGTACAATATCGGCACGCAGCTGTTCACCAACTGGCTGTCCGCCAAGGAATGGCCGCCGCAATGGACAAGCCTGACGCTGATGTTCCAACAGGAAGTCGCCCGCCGCATCGTCGCCGCGCCGGACAATAGCGAATACGGGCGGCTGGCCGTGCTCGCCCAGTGGCGCTCCACCGCGAAACTGGCGATGAAAGTGCATCGCAGCGCCTTCACCCCGCCGCCCAAGGTGATGAGTGCGATTGTCCATGTCACCCCCGCAACCGCGCCCGAAGGCGTCGATGGCGCCGTGCTGGAACGCCTGACCGCCGCCGCGTTCGGCCAGCGGCGCAAGATGTTGCGGCAAAGTCTGAAAGGTCTGCCCGGCGGGCTGGCGGCGCTTGATTCGGTGGGCATCGATCCCACGCGCCGCGCCGAAACGCTCACCGTCGCCGATTTCCTCGCGCTGGCCCGCGCGCTGGATCAGAGAATAAGGTAATTGGCGATCAGATAGGCCGTGCTCAGCGCCGTCAGCGCCAGCAGGGTGTAGGCAGCAATCTGCGTTTTGGGCGACCATGCTGACGGATCGTTGGGGGTCTCGATCTTCTGCGCCTTGAACCGCTGTTCCGGCCCGCGACCGTCCAGCACCGCCTGCACATTGATCCGCCGGTCTGCGCGCATTCCGCAGCGGCGGCCACTGCTCCACCGTGCTTCGCCGACGATGTGGTGGCCGTTGATCGTGATATCGACAATCTCGCCGCGCTCGGGCGGGTGTTCGCACACCACCAGCAGGCCGCGCGGGGACAGATCACCGATGCGGATATCGCGCGTGCCACGGCGGTCGCGCATCTTGCCGCGCAGCATGGCTGTCGTTCGATTATCAACACGCGATCTCTCACCACCGGCGAGCATTTCATTTCCCCACAAAGACCTAGACGGGGCAGGCCTAGCGCAAAGGTCTTATCTCCGGGTTAAGGCCACGGGAGGCCAGCCAAGGCGCCAGAGGGGATTTGACATAGGCGCGTCGCCTCGCCAGTGCGATTTCATATGCAACAGCTTTCCGCCACCGAGACTGCCCTGCTTGCCGGCATAGACCAGGCCGCCATGCTGGAGCGGACGCAAAGTTGGGCGGCGATCAATTCGGGCACCGGAAATCTTGATGGTCTGGCCAAGGTCGCGGCCCTGCTGGCCGATGCTTTCTCCGCTCTGCCGGGCGACGTGACTTTGCGCGATCCCGCTCCGGTAACCGTGGTGGATGCTGCCGGGCGCGAGGTGGAAAAGCCGCATGGCCGGCACCTAGTCTGCACTGTGCGCCCGCAGGCGGAGCGGCGCTTGCTGCTCACCGGCCATATGGACACCGTGTTCCCCGCCGATCACCCGTTCCAGACGCTGACCTGGCTCGATGAAGAGACGCTCAACGGGCCGGGCACCGCCGATATGAAGGCGGGATTGTCGATCATTCTGGAGGCGCTCAGGGCATTCGAGACGAGCGCGGCGGCGGCTCATGTCGGCTATGATGTGATGATCAATTCAGACGAGGAGACGGGCTCGCTCGCCTCCGCCGCCCTGATCGACGCATTGGCGCGCGGGAAATTCGCCGCGCTGACGTACGAGCCGTCCGCCCTGCCCGATGGCACGCTGGCCCATGCGCGGGGCGGGAGCGGGAATTATTCGGTCACCTTCACCGGCCGCTCCGCCCATGCCGGGCGCAATCCACAAGACGGGCGCAACGCGATTGTCGCGGCAGCGGATTGCGTGTTGCGGCTGAAGCAAATGCAGCATGGCGATCTGCCGATCAATCCGGCCAAAATTGATGGCGGCGCGGCGAACAATGTCGTCCCCGATCACGCGGTGCTGCGCTTCAACATCCGCCCAAAGACGCCGGAAGCGGGCGAGCAATTTGCACGCGATCTCAAGCTGATGCTGGCCGAACTGGAAGTGCGGCACGAAGTCTCGATCCACCTCCACGGCGGCATTTCGCGCCCGCCCAAGCCCGTCGATGCCAAGGCGCAGAAGCTGTTCGATCTGGTGCAGGCGAGCGGCGCGGCGCTGGGCCAGACGATTGGCTGGCAGCCGAGCGGCGGGGTTTGCGATGGCAACAATATCGCCGCCAATCACGTCCCCGTGGTCGATACGATGGGCGTGCGCGGCGGCAAGATCCATTCGCCGGACGAATATATGATCGTCCCCAGCCTGACCGAGCGCGCGCAATTGTCCGCCATCGTCCTGCATCGCCTCGCCACCGGAGAGCATTTGTGAGCCACATCATGCGCGCCGCCACGGCGGACGATTTGCAGCACCTGTATGAAATGGCGAAGCTGACCGGCGGCGGTTTCACCAATCTGCCGCCCGACCGCAATTCGCTGCGCGCCAAGCTGGAAGGCTCGGACGCAGCGTTTGCGCGCAAGGGGGACGACATCCGCGCCGAAACCTTTGTGCTGGTGCTCGAAAACACCGAGACGGGCGATGTGCGCGGCACCTGCCAGCTGTTCAGCGCGGTGGGCCAGCAATGGCCGTTCTACTCCTACCGCATCACCACGCTGACCCAGCATTCGGCGGAGCTGGAGCGCACGGTGACTGCCGAAATGCTCAGCCTAACCAATGATCTGGGCGGATGCAGCGAAGTGGGCGGGCTGTTCCTGCATCCGGGCGAGCGCGCGGGCGGATTGGGGATGCTGCTGGCACGCAGCCGCTACCTCTTCATCGCCTCCCACCGCCACCGCTTTGGCGACCGGATTCTGGCCGAATTACGCGGCATTATCGACGAACGCGGCGGCTCGCCCTTCTGGGATGCAATTGGCGGCAAATTTTTTGGGATGAGCTTTCAGGAAGCGGACGAATTCAACGCCGTGCATGGCAACCAGTTTATCGCCGATCTTATGCCCAAGCACCCGGTCTATATCGCCATGCTGGACGAGGCGGCGCGCAAGGTGATAGGCCTGCCCCACCCTTCGGGCCGCGCGGCGATGCGGATGCTGGAGAATGAAGGCTTCGCCTATCAGGGATATGTCGACATTTTCGATGGCGGGCCGACCATGCTAGCGCAGACCGACCGCGTGCGCGCCATCGCCGATGCGCATCACGGCACGATTGTCTCCACCACGCTGGAAAAGGGCGAGAAGGCGCTGCTCGCGACCGGACAGATGGCGGACTTCCGCTGCTGCTACGGCGCGCGCGAGCTGCGCGGCGACGGTATCGCGATCGATGCGCGGGCGGCTGATATGCTCGGCGCGGGTGAAGGTGATACGGTGTGGAGTATCGCGCGGTGAACCTGCAAGAAATCAACTTCGACGGCATTATCGGCCCCAGCCACAATTATGCAGGCCTCAGCCTCGGCAATCTCGCCGCGACGAAGAATGCGGGCGAGACCGCCTATCCGCGCGCGGCGGCGTTGCAGGGCGTTGCCAAGATGCGCGGGAATATGGCGATGGGGCTGGCGCAGGGCTTCTTCCTGCCGCTCCCGCGCCCCAATGCAGGCTGGCTGGAGACGCTCGCCGCCGATGACAGCACCGATCCCGCGCTGGTGGCGGGCGCTTGGTCGGCCAGTTCGATGTGGACGGCCAATGCGGCCACGGTCAGCCCCGCCCCCGATACCTCGGACGGCAAGTGCCATCTGACCGTCGCCAATCTCGTCACCATGCCGCATCGCAGCCAGGAATGGCCCGACACGCTGGCGCAATTGCGCCTCGCCTTTGCCGATTCTGCGCATTTCGCGGTACACGAACCCGCCCCGCCCTGTTTCGGCGATGAAGGCGCGGCGAACCATATGCGCTTTGCGCCGAGCCATGGGGAGCCGGGCCTCGAAGTCTTCGTCTATGGCCGCCCCGGTGGCCGCTTCCCCGCCCGCCAGCACGAACAGGCGAGCCGCCTGATTGCGCGCAAGCACGGCCTCGATCCCGAACGCTGCCTGTTCGTCGAACAGGCCCCGGAGGCTATTGCGGCAGGCGCGTTCCACAATGATGTGGTGGCGGTGGCGAATGAGAATGTCCTGTTCACGCACGAACAGGCCTTCGCCGATCCGGCGGGCACCTATGCCGCGATCCATGCGAAATGCCCCGGCGCGCAGGTGGTCGAAGTGCCCGCCAGCGCGGTGAGCCTTGCCGACGCGATAAGCTCTTACCTGTTCAATGCGCAGCTCCTCACGCCGCCCTCCGGGGAAATGACGCTCGTGGTGCCGGAGGAATGCCGCGACAACGGCGCGGTCTGGAACTGGTTGCAGGATATGCTCGCGGGCAATGGCCCGATCCGCCACGTCCATGTCGTCGACGTGCGCCAGAGCATGGCCAATGGCGGCGGCCCCGCCTGCTTGCGGCTGCGCGTGGTGGCCGATCCGGCGACGGTCGATCCGCGCTTTATGCTGGACGATGCCAAGGCGACGCTGATCGAAAGCGTGATCGCCGAATATTGGCCCGAGAGCATCAATGCGGCGCAAATCGGCGATCCGGCGCTTGCCGAAGCGGTGCGAGCCGTGCGGGCGAAACTGCTGGAAACTCTGGGCCTTTCCGAACTGCTTTGATGCCGCGAGTGCCTTGTCGGATTGTTTTACATCCGCCAATCGCTTAACCATCGTATCCCGCACAATAGCGCGTCTGGCACGGCCCTTGCTGTGTAACGCGTTAAGAAAGGTTACGAATGCTTCGCAAGATCGGCAGACTGTTTGTCATCAAGACCCGCTGGGAAGCGTTCCTGATCATTTACGCACTGGCGCTGGGCGCGATGGATCGTGGCAGCCACTATCTGGCGCAATATCCCGGCTGGGGCGGCTGGCTGCTCTTCGCCGCGTGCAGCGGAGCGGTTTTCTTGGGCGGGGCGAAGATTCTGGATTGCCTGAAATACGAAGCGGCGGAGCGTGAAGCTGCTAAGGCTGAATAGGCTTGGCAAAACGCCCCCACAAACTGTTTGACCGTTTGGCCGGAGGTCTGGGTTACGGCCCCGCCAACAATGAAGGCTGCGGCTGCTGGGCAGTGTTCATACTAATATCGTTAGTTCCTGTTTTCGTTGGCAATTTCGTTGGTGAACAACTGGAAAGCGAGCTCCCCCTGCTCGTCGGATGGCTGATATGGGGAGCGATGTTCTTTGCCTTCATGCGGTTCGCCAAGCGACACAGCTAGCAGGACGCCAAATTCGCCTCAGGGCGGAGCCAGACCGCGCCGAGAATGTGCGGGCGCGAGAACCGGCGCGCAGCGACCTTTCAGGTCGTGAGCACCGGAAGCGCAGCGAACGTGCATTCGCAGGCCGGTATGGCTTCGTCCTGTGGTGAATTGGGTGGGGGTTTCTGTTGCTAGCTACCCCCGGAGCCCCGGAATCCGCTTCTGTTGCCCGGTGGGTCCAACCGCGCTTTAGCCTTGTAAGATCAGTCCGTTAGGACGTCAGATTACGCAGCGATTGCGAGTGCTTCGTTATCGTTGGCACTTATAGGTTTTGAACAGTTTTGCGGGTTACTCAGCCCGGGCAAAAACACCGTCTTTCAGCACACGTCGATCCTGGTTCGGCCCCGTCAGAAGCAGCAGTAAACTGCTGGTTTTGGTGGAGCCGCCGGGTACTGCCCCCGGGTCCGCTGTACCTATTACACGGCGCCATTTATCGCCATAGCCGGTCGAAACCGGCACCTCCTATATAGGCGCATCAACATTAATTGAAAGTGTCCCGTCATTGCGAGCCGGAGGCGAAGCAATCCAGTTCCAACGGCTGGAATGGATTGCCACGTCGCCTTCGGCTCCTCGCAATGACGAGCTAGCTAGCGTTACTTCTTCAATGCATCCCGAATCTCGGTCAGCAGCTCGATCTCGGTCGGGCCTGCCACCTCCTCGGCCTTGGACTCTTCCATGCGGGCTTTCACCTTGTTGGCGTAGCGCACCAGCAGGAAGATGACGAAGGCGAGGATCACGAAGTTGATGATCGTCGTAATCAGTGCGCCATAACCGATCATCGCCGCGCCCGCTTCTTTCAGCGCCGCATAATCGGTGGTGCTGCCGGTGTAGCCTTCGGGCGTGGACAGCAGGATGAAGTAGCTGGAGAAATCCGCCCCGCCGAAGACAAAGCCGACAATCGGCATGATAACGTCGCCCGTCAGCGAGGTGACAATCGTGCCGAAAGCGCCCGCGATAATCACCGCGACCGCCAGTTCCATCACATTACCCTTGGCGATAAATTCTTTGAATTCTGCGAACATGGACCCGTTACTCCCCTGCGTTAAAGTGGTAGTAACCCTCTGCCACGGCGCGAAATCGCCTGCAAGTAACACGCGGTTTCCTTGAACAACGCCGCTGCCGTGCTATATCGGCAACACACCTTTTCCGGTTGGGAGGATTATCCAAAATGCTGAAGCGTCTGAGCACCCTGTTCGCCCTCGTTTTCGGGAGCCTCGCGCTCGCGGGTTGCGGCATCAATTCGGTGCCCACCAAGGAAGAAGCCGCCAAGGCACAATGGGCCAATGTCGAAGCCGCGCTGCAACGCCGGTCAGACATTATCCCCAACCTCGTATCGGTTGTGGAAGCCGCTGCTGTATCGGAAGAAAACATCCTGACCGGTGTGATCGAAGCCCGCTCGCGCGCCACTTCGATCAACATCACCACCGATGATCTCTCCAACCCGGAGGAGTTCCAGCGGTTCAACGAATCGCAGAACCAGTTGACGCAGGCGCTCGGCCAGCTGCGCACGATTGTGGAAGCCTATCCGCAATTGCAGAGCAACGCCCGCTTCGCCGATCTGATGGTGGAGATCGAGCAGTCGAACAACATGATCAACACCGAAATCGGCCGCTACAACGAGGCCGCGCGCGACTATAACACCGAAATCCGCACCTTCCCCTCCTCCATCGGCGCGAACGTGATCCACGGTTCCGAACCGCTCGAATATTTCGAGGCTGCCGAGGGCGCGCGGGAAAATCCGGATGTCGAGTTCAACAACATCACGGGTGACGAAGGCTAAGGCCGGCGCGGCGGGTGTCGCGTGTGATGCGCATAGTGCTGGCGGCAGTCCTGCTGCCGCTGGCTGCGTGCCGCGCCGATGCGCAAAGCGAGCCTGACGTTGCTGCGGCCGATCGGCCAAGCTCTCCGGTTATCGATGAGGGCGAGATCATCCCGCCCGGGATCGAGGCGGAGCTGGCACAACGGCTGACCGAATATTGGAATACTGAACAAACCGCCATTGTCGTGAACACCATTCCAAGCCTCGCCGGACAATCCATTGAGGATTATGCCTTCACCACGTTCAACCGTTGGGGAATTGGCGCTGCCGAGACGGATCGTGGAGTGCTGATCGTGGTGGCGCGCGATGATCGCCGCTTACGCATCGAAGTGGGTTGCGGTCTGGAAAGCGTGCTAACCAATGAGGTCGCGGGCGAGATTATCGAGGATGCGATGGTGCCCGAATTCAGGAATGGTGATTTTCCCGGCGGGATCGAGGCAGGCGTCGATGCCATTATGACAACGCTGGACGAGAGCGTCGCCACACCGCGACCCACCTCGCCTGCTTGTCTGGAGGCCGCCGCATGAGGCGGATTTTTCTCCTGCTGGCAGCCCTGTTCGCCGCGCTGGCGAGCCCTGTGTCCGCGCAGACCTACACCTTCCCGCCCGCGCCAAGCGGTCCGGTGCTCGACAGCGCGGATATGCTTTCGCCGCAGGCGGAGGCCGCGCTCGATCAGCGGCTGCGCGATTACAACCGGGAAACCGGCCGCGCGATCATTGTCGCCACAGTGCCGGTGCTGCAGGATACCAGCGGCCGGTCGGTGGAGATCGAGCCATACGCCACCGCGCTCTTTGCCGAATGGGGCATTGGCGGGGCGGAGCGGGATATGGGCCTGTTGCTGCTCATTTCGCGCGATGACCGCCGGATGCGGATAGAAGTCGGATACGGCCTGCATCCGTGGTTCGGCGGTATCATGGCCGGGCGGATAATCAACGATGTGATCTCCCCGCGTTTCAAGGCGGGGGATTTTGACGGGGGCGTAACTTCGGGCGTCGATGCCATTCTCGCCCACCTCGCCACCAGCCCGGAAGATGCGATCGCCATCGAAGAGGCTGCACAGGCAGCAGCCGCGCAGGAACGCAGCGAAGGCGGTTTCCCTATCGGCACGCTGATCTGGCTCGGCTTCCTGTTCTTCTTCTTCATCCTTCCCCTGCTGGGCGGCAGGGGCAGAAGGCGGCGCTATCGCAGCGGCGTGGGCGGCGTTGTCGGCGACATTATCCTGTGGGAGGCGGGCAAGGCGATTGCGCGCGGGATCACCGATAATGACGACTGGGGCGGTGGCGGCTTCGGCGGCGGCTTTGGCGGCGGCGGTGGAGGCGGCGGATTTGGCGGCTTCGGCGGCGGTATGTCCGGCGGCGGCGGCGCGAGCGGAGGCTGGTGATGGGGTATCTGAACGAAGCACAGCACCAGCTTGTCTCCGCAGCCGTAGCCGAGGCAGAGCTGTCCACCAGCGGCGAGATTGTGCCGGTCATCGCCGACCGCTCGGATGGCTATACCGACGTGATCCTCGTCTGGGCGATTGCAGCGGCCTTCACCGCGATGAGCATTTTCGCCGCCTTCCCCGATGTCTTCCTGTCCATGGTCGACTGGCTGCTGGGCGGATGGACGCATGAATGGACCTATGGGGAAGTCATCGCCTGGGCGGTGGGCATTGGCCTCGTGACATTCGTCGCCGTGTGGGCGCTGCTGAGCTGGGATGCGCTGCGGTTCGTTTGTGTCCCCTCGCCGATCAAGGCGCAGCGGGTGCGGATGCGGGCGGTGCGGCATTTCAAGGTCGGCGCAGAGGGGCGAACCAAGGGCAAGACGGGGATTATGCTCTATCTCTCCATGCGCGAACACCGTGCGGAAATCGTCGCCGACAATTCCATCGCCTCGCTGGTGCCTGCCGAGGTTTGGGGAGAAGCGATGGCGGATATGCTCGCCGAAATCCGCAAGGGCTGCGTCGCGGAAGGGATCGCCGCCGGTGTACGCGATGTGGGCAAAGTGCTCGCCGAACACTTCCCGCGCGGCGAGGATGACGACAACGAACTTCCTGACCGCTTGATCGAAGTGTGAGCCGCCGCTAGCGCCGCTCACCATGAGCACACCCGATCACGATGCGCCGGAAGAAATCGTCTGGCAAGGCGACTGGATCACTGCGAAAAAGCGCGGGCGCTGGGAATATGTGGCGCGGGCGCGGGATATCCGTGCGGCGGTTATTCTGGCGCTGGATGGCGAGCACATCATCCTGGTCGAGCAATATCGCGTGCCGCTGGGCCAGCCTTGCCTTGAACTGCCCGCCGGGCTGATCGGCGACGATGACAGCGCGCCAGGCGAAGATCCGCTGGCGGCGGCCAAGCGCGAATTGCTCGAAGAGACCGGCTACGAGGCGGCGCATTGGGAAGTGGTCGGCGACTTCTTCTCCTCCCCCGGCATGGTGAGCGAGAGCTTTACGCTGCTCAAAGCTACAGGCCTCACCAAGACCGCGCCGGGCGGCGGGGTAGAAGGCGAGAACATCACCGTCCACCGCGTCAAACTCGCGGATTTCGCCGCCACCATCCGGGATTTCCGCAAGGGCGGGGTCGGGATCGACACGCGGATGCTGATCGCGCTTGGCCCGGAACTTTTGCACACTACATAAGCCGCCATGACCATCGAAGAGCTGATCGCCGCCGAACGCCTGCCCGATGATTATGCCGCGATTGTGGAGGGGCACTGGAAGCCACTCGCCACGCAAATCGCCCGTCGCGCCGCCAGCCGGACGCCACTGATCGTGGGGATCAATGGCGCGCAGGGATCGGGAAAGACGACCGTGTGCCGCTTCCTCGAACTGCTTCTGCAACGGCGCGGATTGCGCGCGGTCACTCTCTCGCTCGACGATCTCTACCTCACCCATGCCGAGCGGCTGCAACTCGCTGCCGAGGTGCACCCGCTGTTCGCCACGCGCGGTGTCCCGGGCACCCATGCGGTGAGCATGGCGTTCGGCATTATCGAGGATGTGCTGGCAGGTCGCGCGTTCGAAGTGCCGCGTTTCGACAAGGCGTTCGATGATCGCAGCAATGAAGTCACGCGGATCAGCGGCCCGGTTGATGTGCTGCTGTTCGAAGGCTGGTGCGTCGGAGCGGCGCCGCAAGCGCCGGACAAGCTGACGCGCCCCGTCAACGTGCTCGAAGCCGAGGAAGACCGCGATGCGGTGTGGCGCACGCTCGTCAATCACTGGCTGGGCGAGGATTACGCGCGGCTGTTCAAGCTCGTCGATGTGCTGGTGATGCTGAAGGTAGACAGTTTTGATGCGGTGATCGCCAACCGGCGGCGGCAGGAGGAGAAACTCGCCGCGCTCAATCCGCTCGGCCCCGGCGTGTTGGATGAGGACGCGCTGCACCGCTTCGTGTCGCATTACGAGCGGCTGACCCGGCATATGCTGGAGGAAATGCCCGCACGCGCCGATATGGTAATCCCGATCGACCGCAACCAGCGGCCTTGCGGGGCGTAAAACCGCTATTGTTCTGGCTGTGTGGGGGCATCGCAGCCGGAAGGGTGGGATGGAGGGAGGAAACGAGGTGGGAGGGGAATACCTCGAAATCCCGACTACGATGCAATATTACGTCTACCGCAAACTGCGCAATGCGAAATATGGGCTTTGGGCCAGTTGCCCAATGTAAATCAGATACCCGCTTCCACCGCCAGCCGGATCATATCCGCGCTGCTCTGCGCGCCCAGCTTTTCCATCGCCAGCCCGCGATGCATCTTGATGGTCTTTTCCGACAGGCCCAGCTCGTAAGCAATCTGCTTATTGCGCAGGCCACCCGCGACCATTTTCAGCACTTCAAGCTGCCGCTTTGACAGCGCCTTGACCTTTTCGGCCGCGCGCGCCCGGCGGGTGACCATGGGCGTATCCGCGCCTTCCTCCAGCTCGACCTGCGAACCGTGGAAATAGGCCAGCTCGCCCGCGTCGTCGAAAATCGGTGCCACCACCACGGCGTTGCGGAACGGGGTGCCGTCCTTCTTGTAATTCAGGATTTCGACCAGCACCGCCTTGCGTTCGCGCACACCGCCGCGGATCGCGTCGGTAAGCCAGGGTTCAGTGCCGGGACCAGCGAGGAAGCGGCAATTGCGGCCCAAAATCTCGGCCTCGCTATACCCCGTCAGGTCAATAAACGCCTGATTGCACGCGATAAGCGGGTTGTCGGGCAGCCTCGGATCGCTCACCACCGATGCAATCGGCGAGCTCGCGATCAATTCCCCGGCGACGGGGTCTGCTGTGAAGACGTGATCGTTTTCCACGGGGTGTTTTTAACCAAGCTGCCAAAGTTACGCAAAAAGGAAACATAAGCTGCGGCGCTTTGTTCCCCGATTTTGTGCCCTGTTGTGGCGACGAGGCGTGGCTCAGGCGGGACGAGCAGTCTCGACCACCCCGCCGCTCACCCGGATTGCCTGATCAGCGCAGCCTGCCGCATTGAGCGAATGCGAGACGAGCAGCACGATCCGCTGGCCGATGCTCTCGCGCAAACCGCTGATAATCCGCCGCTCCAGCTCCGGATCCATAGCCGATGTCGCCTCGTCCAGCACGAGAAGGCTGGCTGGCCGCAGCAGCGCGCGGGCAAGGCACAGACGCTGGCGCTCCCCGCCCGAAAGCCGCGCGCCGCCATCGAGCAATTCGTGGTCCAAGCCTTTGGGCAGACCGCGCACCAGCTCGGCCGCCTCGCACTGCTCCAGCACCTGCCAGATCGCGGCATCGTCCACCGCCAGATCGGGCCAGAGCATGTTGGCGCGTACGCTGTCATCGAACAGGAACGGCTCCTGCGGCGCGAAGGAGACCGCCTGTTGCCAACCCCTGCGGGTCTGCGCGGTCAGCTCCACGGCCCCGCGCGATACGCTGCCGCTGGCGGGCAGATGCAGTCCGGCGACCAGTTCCACCAACGTCGATTTGCCCGCGCCGGAGGGGCCGGAAATATGCGTCAGCGTGCCCGGCGCAAACGCAATCTGCGCGCAGTGCACCAGCACCGTCTCGCCGCCATCCTCGCCCGGCACGCTGACGCTCGCCTCGCGCAGGATCAGCGGCGCATCGGGCGACGGGATATGAGCGAGAGTTACCGGCGTGTCACGCTCTGCCTCTCCCTGCGCGGCGCGCAGAGCGGCTTCGGTTTCGCGGATCGACGTGAAGGCGGGCAGCGCATGGGCGATGGTCTGCAAACCGCCGAATGTGGCGATAAGATTGGGCGAGAGGCGCAGCACAATCGCCGCCATCACCAGCAGCTCTCCGCCGCTGAGGCCGACCAAGCCATAGCCGACCAGCAAGGTCAGCAACGCCGCGACCGACGCGCCCAGTTGCACCGCATTGCGCAGCCGCCCCTGCTGCTCGACAAATTCCACCGCCAGCGCGCGGCTCTCGGCAATCCGCGCGTCGAAACGCTGCGTTAGCGCGGCCTCGGCGCGGGCTGCCTTGGCGGCCTTCATCCCGTCCAGAAAGCGCGTCGTTTCCTGCATCACGCCGCGATTGGCGCTGGTCAGCTGCGTGCCCAAACGGTGGCTGCGCCGTGTCCAGATGATCGCCGACACCAGCCCGAAGGCGGTCAGGCCAAGCAGCACCGCACCCAGCAGCGCGCTGACAAAGAACGCGGCCACCAGATAGGCCAGCGCCATCGCCACGGTGATAAGCCCGCGCGAGAGGGCGCTCATAGTGGCGGCGAGGCGGGCGATATTGGTCGTCATCGCGTTGAGCAATTGCGCCTTGCGGAATCGCTTGATCACCGGCCAGTCCGCCTGTGCCAGCAGGGTGAAGAAGCTGCGGCGGGTGTGGTCGACAAAGCCTTGCGAGAGGCGCATCATCAGTACGTCGCGCTTCAGCAACACCGCCGCGCGCAAAGCCACAAGCAGCAGGAAGCCCGCACCCATCACCGCCAGTTGCGCGGTTACCGAGGTAACGTTCCACCCTTCCAGCATCGCGCGCAAAGTGCCGGTCAGCCCCGATTGCGTGCCGGTCTCCTGCGCGAACAGGGTCTCGGCCACCGGCAAGAGCAGCACCAGCCCCGCCCCTTCGAGCAAGGCCGCGAGCAGGATGATCGCCAGCGTCGAGGCGATGCTGCCGCGCGCAAAGGCGAAGATCGCCCGGAGCAGGGCGCGCAAGCTCGCCAGCGGTGGCTCTAGCTCAGGTGGCTGCATCGTTTGGCCCCGCCTGCACCATTTCCTGATGCGCTGCCTGTTCGCGCGCGCCGGTCACCACTTCACCGCCCGCCAGCAGCCAAGCGTGGAAATGCATCGTCCCCGCGCCGTCCTCGCGGCGGGAGCCGATCACGATGCGCGAGGGGATACCGCGCCGTGCCAACACCCAGCGCGCCGCCATCGCCTGCGGCAGGCACACCGCGTCGAACAGCCGCACACCGCGCGCGACATGGGCGACAATCCGCCCGACGCCTTGCGCCTGTTCGATCCGCGCTGCCGGAAGGTCTTCCGCCGCGTGCGTGTCCATGTCGCCCAGCAAATGCTTCCACCGCCCCAGCCGGACAAAGCGGGTGAGAAAGCGCGCCGCGGCAAGGCCGAGCCAGATCTCGACATACAGCGCGCGCCGCCGGAGGAATCGGGTCACTTGCATCCGCCAACCGCCTATCAGAGCTTTGACGCCATCCAAAACAGCGCGTTGTCGATCGTGCTGCGCAGGCGCGGCGGATGGGTGCCGAAAACGGGGGGATTGCGCCGGATTCCGGTGGCGCGGAGCAGCCGCTGCGGGAACGGGGTGCGGGCATCGTAACCCAGCCGCTCGGCAATCATCGCGCAGTGCCGCTGCATCAGTGCATCGTCTGCGGGGACATTGCTGTGGGCGAGCCAGTCCGCCACCAGCGCCTCCCCCCACAGATCGCCGACCATGCGCAGGCCCGCCACGATAGCCTCTTCGCAGTGAAGGAGACGCGCATTGGCGAGAACCACGGGGATGAGCTCCCGCTCCACCCGTTGCGCCAGCATCGCGCCATCGGCGAGCCATTTGAGCCTGTCCCAATATGTCCATGCGCCGTGGATCAGCAGGTAGAGCACATATTCGGGATTGCTCAGGCTCGGCCAGTTGTTGTCTCCGGGTTCGGGGTCGCTCCAACAGGGGGGCGGGTGCACTAGCAGACGCGAATGCAGTTCGAGCTGCACGCCATAATCCGGATCACCCACGCCGATTTCCTTGAACCGCCCGATGAGCAGCCGCGCCTTGCGCATCCCCTGGTGCGCGGGTTTGCCGGAGACGAGAAAGCCGTTCGCCGCCGCGATGCCCAGCGCGTCCTGCATCGCCGCCGCGCCGATCAGCAGGTCGATATCCTTGGAATAGCGCAAACCCGCATCGCCATAGAGCGCCGCGCCGAGTTCCCAGCCTTTGACCACCAGCGCATTGTGCCCGCGCTCTGCCAGCCAACCGGTGAACCTTTGCGTCGCCGCACGGTGGCGCAGTTGGCGGCGAACATTGCGCTCATAAGACCCGCGCAGCAGCGCACCGACCGCCGCATCACCATCGGCCCTCCCAGCCAGCGCATGGTGGAGCAAGGGGCCGACACGGTGGCGGCGCATCGCCCATTCGGCCTGCGCCAGCGTGAGCGGTGGTGCCTCCTCAGATGCCAACCCGAGCGCAGGACGCAAATGCGCGGCGAGCAGTCGGATTTCGGGCGCGATTGCCGTCATCTCTCCCCCGCCCGTTTGACCCTCAGGCGCTCAGTCTTCCCACCAATAGGGTGCGCGGGTGCTGTCACCACTCGCCACTTCGTTGAGCGTTGCCGCATCATAGGCGCGCCCGCCGATCACGACCGTTTCCACCGTTTCGGTGTTGCGGATGTTCTCCAGCGGATTGCCTGTCAGGATCACCAGATCCGCCAGCTTGCCAACCTCCAGCGAGCCGATTTCGCTGTCCATGCCGAGCGAGCGGGCCGCGCCGATGGTCGCTGTCTCCAGCGCATCGACTTCGCTCATCCCGCCGCGCGCGAAGCTCCAGATTTCCCAGTGGATGTCGATCCCCGCCTGCTGGCCGTGGCCCCCGGCGGCGACTTCCACTCCGCGCTCGGCCACGCGCGCGGCTTCGCGGGCGATATCGTCGTCGACGAAATTGCTTTCGGGCGCGGTCGTGCGGCGCGAAGTTTCGGCGCGCAGGATAGCGGGCGGCGTATGCGCTTGCAGCAGCGGCTGCTCGAACGCATTGGTCGCCTGCCGCCAATAGGGATCGCCCGCCAGGCCGCCATAACCGACCACCAGCGTGGGGGTGTAATTGGTGTCCGCCCCGGCCATGAATTGCAGCACGTCCTCGTAGAAGTGTTCGACCGGAATATTGTGCTCCAGCGTCGAATTGCCGTCGGCGATCAGGTTCAGATCCATGCCGAACAGCGAGCCGCCTTCGGCCACCACCAGCATATTCTCGCGCCGTGCGGCCTCGACCACCATCTGCCGCTGCTCGCGGCGGGGCTGGTTGTAGTTCTTCACGCTCGGCGCGCCCTCGGCCCGCAGGCGGCGCACATGGTCGAGCGCGTCCTCCAGACTGTCGATCTGCGCATAGGCATAGGGGCTGCGCGCGCCGTAGATTATGCGCCCGGTGCTGAACATCCGCGGGGCGAGCAGTTCGCCGGTGCGCTGCATATCCTCGGCCACGAAGAACGCGCTTTCGGTGGAGGGGTTGTGGATCGTCGTGGTGCCCAGCGCCAGCGCCTGTTGCAGCGCCCAGTTCTGCTGCGGCACCAGTTCATTGGTGGCGACAGTGCCGTGCGCGTGGGCATCGATAATGCCGGGGATGATCGTGCGACCGCTCGCATCAATGGTGGGCGTGCCCGCCGGAATGCTGACCTCGCCTGCCGCGCCGATGGCGGCGATCATATCGCCTTCGATCAGGATCGTGCCGTTTTCAATCACCCCGCCATTTTCATCCGCCATGGTAACAATTCGCGCGCCGGTTATGGCGAGCCTGCCATCAGCCCGGTCCGCCGCCACGGTGCGCAGCAGCGACACGCCGGTTTCGGGCTGGGTGTAGCTGCGATCCTCGCCCTCGGCAGGCGGGGCGGAGGGGAAGAGCTCGCTCACCTCCGCAGTGAACAGCGTCGGCCCCAAAGACCAGTGCAGCCGTTCCCCGCCGCTCGCCCAGTGGACATAGGCCGCGCCGCTATCCGAGACTTCGACGACCGGCAGAGCCCGCGCGCTGCCCGACAGGGTCACCGTCTGCCCGCCCGGCATCAGCGGAACGGCATAGGCGTCGTAATTCTCGGTAAAGGCGACATAGCGGCCATTGGGGGCGACGTGATAGCTCGTCACCATTTCGCCCGTGGCATGGGTGCGCTCGGCCTCTCCGTTCAGATCGGTGGAGACGAGCACCTGGTTGCCGCCGGAGGAGCCCGTCATAAAGATGCGGTCATTCTCCGCACCGAAATGCGGGAGGCTGTGTTCGCGGCTCACCAGCACCATCGCGCCGCCCCTGGCGGGCATCCGGTAGACGCCGGGATTGTCGCTATATTCGGGCGCGGTCAGCCCGCCGCCCTCGCCGCGTTCGAACACGATGGTCTGCCCGTCGGGCGAGAAATGCGGGCGCGAATAGTGGCCGGGTTGCGAGGTGACCGTGCGGCTGCCCGAACCATTGGGCGCGATCGTGCGGATTTCGCCAAGGCCGGCATCGGTCCAATGGACATAGACAATGCGCGAACCGTCGCGGCTCCAGCTGGGGAACAGCTCGCGCGCGTCGCCGCCGCCGCTGGTCAGCCTGCGCGGGGTGCCGCCGCTGGCCGGCATGGTGTAAAGCCGCCCGAGGCTTTCAAACACCACGGTGCGGCCATCGGGCGATACGGCGGGGAAGCGCGCCATCGTCACCTCCACCTGATCGACCGCCACGGCAATTTGCGGGCGCGGCGCGGGCAACACGCCGCGCGTGTCATTGATGCTGAAGGGTATTTGCGCGAGGCCGGTGCCATCGGCATTGATCCGGTTGATATGTCCGCCCGACCAGAACACGATCGAGCGGCTGTCAGGCGTCCAGTCCATGTTCGGATAGACGCCAGTAACGGCCCAGGTCTCCATCACATCACGGTCGAGATCGTCATAGATGCGGGTAGTCTCCCCGCTCGCCAGATTGCGGATATAGAGACCCGTCTGCATATCCTCGCGCCGCACGAAAGCCAGCATCGTGCCGTCGGGCGAAGGCGTGGGCCGCACCGCGCCGCCAAGGCCCGATACCGCAGTGGTCACCTCGCCCGTCGCCATGTCATAGCGTTCGATATTGAACAGGTCGGTGTTCGAATCCTGCGCGTAGATAAACGTGCTGCCGGGGGTGACGTTGCGGGTGTAGTAGACCGCGCTGCCATCGGGCGCGAAGATCGGTTCGCCCAGTTCCTTCTGATGCTGTTCATTGGGCCGCGCGACCAATTGCACGCCCGCGCCGCCGGAAATATGGTACATCCACACCTCCCCTGTGCCGAGGCTGCGCCCGGTGGTGAAGTGCTTCTTCGCAACGATAAACTGCCCGTCGGGCGACCAGCTGGGCTGGTGCATCAGGCGGAAATCCTCATTGGTCAGCTGCCGCGCGTCGGTGCCATCGGCATTCATCACCCAGATATTGTCCCCCCCGCCGCGATCAGAGGTGAAAGCAATTCGGCTGCCATCGGGCGAAAAGCGCGGCTGCACTTCCCACGCCAGCCCCTCGGCAATGCGCGTGGGCGTGCCGCCGCTGATCGGCATGGTGTAGATATCGCCGAGCATAGAAAAAGCGATGGTCTGCCCGTCGGGCGCAACATCCACGTCCATCCATGTGCCTTCATCGGTGGCGATGGGCACCTGCGTGATTTCGACACCGGGCGGATTGTTCACATCCCACTCCGTGCTCTCCGCCTCGCTTGCCGCCTCCTCCTGCGCAAACGCCGCGCTGGCGGCGAAGAGACTGGTGGCGGCGAGGAGCGAAGCAATGCGGCGCATGGGCGTGTCCTGTATTCGTTACAACTGAAACGCCTTCATACCGCACAGGGGGCGCGGTGCAATGTGTGAGCGCATCGCAGCATTCAATGCGTCTGTCCGATGCTCATCCTTGCAGTGGTTGCTTTTAGTGGGTTAGATGTCGCCGCGAAATCGCTGTAAGCAATGGGGAAATGCAATGTCGGGATGGACGCTGTTCGCATCATCTGCCTTCCTCACTGCGCTGCTTTCGTGCTCAGCCGTGAGCGGCGGGGCCGAAACGGAGCAGGGGTTCCATGGAAATACCGTTGAAATTGGGGAAGAGTTTGCCCCCTGCGATGGATGCCCAGCTTTCATCAGAGTTCCGCAGTCACCCGCAGACCTTCGCCCGATTACCTTCGTCTCAAAGTTCGAGCTTACATGGAACAATTACTGGCAGGCGGTGGATGCTGGTGCCTGCCCGGCACCAATCCTCGGCGAGAACTTCGGAAGAGCAATCGATCTAAACGAGCGGTCAGAATTGGTTGCACAGTTACGGTTGGACTGGCCGATAGCTGAGCTCAATGATGCTGAAATTGAATGTTATGTTGCTTGGCTTGAGTCGGTGTCAGGCGCGGATTTGGCGCTTCCGACAGTCCAAGAATGGGAATGGTTTGCGAGTTCCGGCAATCCATCCCGAAGGTTTCCATGGGGAGACGATATCGATCCTACCCGCGAGGCGTTAAGTACAAGGGATTTGGTCGGAATTCCATTTGCTTCTCCTTGGTCAGGAGGCCGTCCAAGTGCCGACATTTTCCCTCACGTCCAAGGAAAGCGAGTGGGTTCATTCCCACCAAGCGAGTGGGGATTATACGATGTTTTGGGCAATGTGACTGAATTGACCGAAGAGCGGATCACCGCGCAAAATCGATCAGCTTATGAAGACCAATTCGACTTTTCGAACAATCCTCCGCAGCTCGAAGAAGCCTTAATGAAAGGCTATCAGATCGGGCAATGGAGTAGCCCGGTATGGCAAGACGGCATCGAGCGTACGTCGCGGGTGTCGATATACTCATACGGTTTCAGCGCGCCTGTAGGCATTAGGCTGGTGATTGTAGGTGAACGCCAATAGCCAGGATCTTCGTCGAGCGTCCTTAGGAGCTGACAGGTAATCGCTCCTATTATGCGCTTCGACGGGCCTAGCATCAGCGGCGTTGGCAGTGAACCAACCCCATCTCCGAACATGCGCATTCCCCCGTCGACAAGTTCCGCCATTATCTCGCGCTTCACCGCATTGTTCCTATATGACGCGAATAACCCGGAGACTTGCGTTTGCTTGCCCAGTTCACTCTTGCCGGTTGGGGCGCCTACCGCCCTGCTAACACAGTGCCCTCGACCGCGCTCGATGTGGCGGGCGGGCAGGCGGCTGGCTGGACACAGGCGCAATTCGGCATTGCCGAGCGCGGGGTTTCCTCTCCGCAAGAAACCAGCAGCATGATGGGCGCGGCGGCGTGCCGAACCGCGCTCGAACGCGCTGGCTGGGACGAAGGCGCGTTCGATGTGCTGATTGGCGGGTGCGGGGTGATGGAGCAGCCCATCCCCTCCACTTCCGCGCTGGTGCAGGGCAGGCTCGGGCTTGGCGCTTCGGGCATTGCGGCGTTCGATGTGAACCAGACGTGCCTCTCCTTCATGACCGCGCTCGATATCGCGGCGATGGGTCTGACAAGCGGTCGCTGGAAACGCGCGCTTGTGTTCTCCGCCGACATCGCGACCGCGGGCCTCGATCCGGCCAATGCCAAAACCCGCTCGATTTTCGGCGACGGCGCGGCGGCGGTGGCGATTGAGGCGGGTGACGGGCCAGCCGGATTGCTGGCCAGCCGGTTTGCGACCTTCGGCCAGCATCATGCGCTGGCGCAGCTGCGTTCCGGCGGCACGAAATTGCGCGTGAGCGAGGGGTATGATGCGCTGCTGGCAGGCTCCTATTTCGAGATGGACGCCTTCGGCATTTTCAAGGCGGCGGCCAAGGCCTTGCCCGGCGTGATTAACGGGGCGCTGGCGGATGCAGGAATGTCCCGCGACGATCTCGCCTGCGTCATCTGCCACCAGGCGAGCGCGCCCGGCGTCGAGCACGTCCGCCGCCTGTTCGCGCCTGCGGAAGACCGCGTCGTCAATATCTTCGCCACCCACGGCAACCAGATCGCCGCCTCGATCCCCACCTGCCTTGCCCATGCGCTGGAGAGCGGCGCGGCGAAGGCGGGCGATCGGATCATGCTGCTCGGCACCGCCGCAGGCATCAGCGCGGGCGCGATGGTGGTGCAATTGTGAGCGTCTCCAAAGTCCTCATCACCGGCGCGACCGGCGGGCTTGGAGGGGCGCTGCTGCGCGAGGCTGGCGCGCGCGGATGGAGTATCAAGGCGACGGGGCGGAGCGCCTTGCATGACGCAAGCGTGGAGTTCATCCCCGCCGATCTCGCCGCGCCCGCTGCCGACCTCGCCCCGCTGGTGGAAGGCTGCGACACCGTCATTCACGCCGCCGCGCTCTCGGCAAGCTGGGGCAGTGCGGAGGCGTTCGAGCGGGCCAATGTGCTGGCGACGCAGCGCCTGCTTGCCGCGGCTCAGGCTGCAGGTGTGGCACGGTTCACCTTCGTCTCTTCGCCCTCCATCTTCGCTCGTCTGCGCGACCAAGTGGGCATCACCGAGGCGACCCCGCCCGCCGAGCCTGCATTGAACCATTACGCCCGCACCAAGCTGGCGGCGGAGCGCATGGTGCTCGCCGCCGCCAGCGATGGCTTTGCCACCTGCGCCATCCGCCCGCGCGCTTTGGTGGGCGAAGGCGACCGCGTTATCATGCCGCGCCTCATCGAAATCGCGCAGCGCCCGCGCGTGCCCTTCCCTCGCGGTGGCCGCGCGCTCATCGAAATGACAGATTTGCGCGATGTCGCCTGGGCGGTGTGCGAGGCGGCGGAACGGTGCGCGGCGACCAGCGGCAAGGCGGTGAATATCAGCGGGGGCAAGCCCATGCCTGTGGCGCAGGTGGCGCAGGCGGTGGCGGACGCGATTGGCACCTCGCCCAAGCTGGTCGATTTGCCCGTGCCGGTGGCGACCGCTCTGGCAACCGTCCTCGAATTTGGCGCGCGCGCTTTTCGCTCCGGCAAGGAGCCACCGATCACCCGCTACACGCTTTCCACCATGGCCTATTCGCAGACCTTTGACCTTGCAGGCGCAAAGGCGATGCTGGGTTACGAACCCCGCTATGACGCGCTCGAAACGCTGCTCGCCGAAGTCAGGAAGACGCTGTGAAGCGCGTGGGCTTCCGCTGGCTGGAGCGCGGATCGTGCCGCCATCCCGAATTCGGGATGATCCAGGGCGGCAGCCTCTGCCCGGTGGATTTCCCCGCGCTGGTGGGCGTGATCGCGCATCCGGAACGCGGGTTGTTCCTGTTCGACACCGGCTATGACCCGGCCTTTATCGAAGCGACCGGGCCCTTCCCCGAACGCATCTACCGCTGGACGACCCCCGCCAGCATCGGCGCGGGCGAGGAATGGCGGGCGTGGCTGGCGGCGCATGATATTGCCGAAGACGAGATCGCGGGCCTGATCGTCTCGCATTTCCACGGCGACCATGTGGCGGGCGCGCGCCATCTCGCGGGCCTGCCAATGTATTGCGCACGCGTTGGCCTTACGGCGCTGCGCAGCGGCAGCCGGTTGGCGCGGGTGCGCAAGGGGCTGCTCTCCGCTTTGGTGCCGCAGACGATGGAGGGGCAGGCGTGCTTCTTCGAGGATGCGCCAGAAGTCCCGCTGCCTTCTGCCTTTGCGCCTTTCACGCGAGGGCGCGATATTCTGGGCGATGGCAGCCTGCTGATGGTGGAGCTTCCGGGCCATTGCGCGGGCCACTGGGGGCTGGCGTTTGTGACCGGGGAGGGGCAGGCGGTGCTGCTGGCGGGCGACGCAGTCTACACCTCGCGCGCGATCACCGAAAACACGCCGCCGCCGCGCTATGTGACGGGAATGCTGGGCGATACGGCGACCTATCGGCAAACGCTGGCGCAGCTGGTGCTGGCGCGGGCGGGCAATGCGGAGCTGGCGATCCTCCCCTCGCACTGCCCCATCGCCGCCGCTGCTTTCCGGGGCGGGGATGACGCGTAGCGCGATCCTTGCCTCTTGGTGGCGCACCAAGCGGGCGATGCGGCTGTTCGAGTATGACCTTGTGCAACTGCGCGCGAAAAAATGGGCGGCGCTCCAACCGGTGATTGCAGCGACGCCCGCTCTGGCGGCGTATGCGGGACGGCCCCTCGCCGAGTTTCCGGTGGTCGAACCCGCGCAGATCCGCGCCGATTACGGGCGGTGGAATGCGCTGGGCCTTTCGCATGAGGAACTCACCGCGATGGCCGATGCTGCCGAACCGGGTGAACCTGCCGGGGGGCTGACCGCAGGCTGGTCAACCGGCACGGGCGGCGGCGCGCGCGGCCTGTTTGTTGCCTCGCCAGCGGAACGCGCCGACTATGTCGGGCAAAGCCTCGCCCGCTTGCTGCCTGCCAAGGCCCTGCTGCAACGCCAGCGCATCGCGCTGCATTTGCGGGCGAACAGCGCGCTCTATGCCGATGTGTCGGGCGGGCGGATGGCCTTCCGGCATTTCCCGCTGGAGGCTGGTATTGCGGAGACGGCGGCGGCGCTTGACGCCTTCGCGCCCACCATCCTGATCGCCCCGCCGCATCGCTTGCTGGCGCTCGCCAAGGCCGGAGCGAAGCTGCCGCAGCTACGCCACCTGCTTTTCGGCAGCGAGCCGATGAGTCCCAAAGAGCAGGCCTTTGTCGGCACACATTTCGGTGTTTCCCCGCGCGCGATCTATCAGGCGACCGAGGGGTTCCTTGGCGCGGAATGCGCGCATGGCCTGCTGCACCCGAACCATCACGCGATCGCATTCGAGCTGGTTTTCAACGAAGCGGCGGGCTGCCATCAATGCGTGGTGACCGACCTGCACCGCCACAGCCAGCCCATTGTGCGGGTCTTGCTCGATGATGTGATCGAAATCGCGCGGCAACGCTGGCGCTGCCTGTGCGGAATGCATGGCCTCGCGATCAAGCCGCCGCAGGGGCGCGTGCAGGATATCTGGCATTATCCGCACCTATCGCCGGTTGCGCCCGGCCGGGTGGTCAAAGCAGTCGAGGGCCCGCTGGGAGGCAAGCACGCGTGGCGGGCAGTCGGGTGGCCGCAGGGCGTTGTGCTCACTGTCGATCCCGCCGCGCCCGACAAGGCGTCGGCAACCGCGCGTGACCGGCTTGCGGAGCTGGTTCCGGTCGCTGTCGAACTGCTGCGGGAGCCGGTTGCGCAGGACGGCCCCAAGCGGCGCAAGGTTGCGTGGCACGATGGCTAGGCGCGTGTTCATTACCGGCGCGCGGGCAGCCGCCGCGCTCGATCTGGCGCGCGATTTTGCCGCCGCCGGATGGGACGTCCATGCCGCCGATTGCAGCCCGGCGCGGATCATGCGCTGGTCGCGGGCGGCGACTAAGGTACACCGCTACGCCTCACCCGTTGCCGATCCGCCCGGCTTCCAGCGCGATGTGAAGGCGTTGCTGGAGCAACTCGCGCCCGATCTGGTGCTGCCCACTTGCGAGGAGGTGTTCCACCTCGCCTCGCCCGGTCTGGCAGAGGCGCTGGCGGGCCGCCTGTTCGCCCCGCCGCTCGCCACGCTGCGGATGCTGCACGACAAGCACGCTTTTGCCGCAGCTTGCCAAGATTGGGGCATCGCCGCGCCGGAGAGTCATCTGCTCACGCGGCGCGAGCAAATGCCCGAATTTGCCGCGCAGCCCGGCGCATGGGTGTTCAAACCGGTCTTCAGCCGCTTTGGCGAAAGCACACGTATTGGTCTGACGTCACAGGATATTCTTAACCTCAACCTTGATGGAGGTTTGCCTCTTATGTCGCAGCGCCGGGTGCATGGGGAGGAGGTCTGCTTCTACGCCGTAGCGCAAGCGGGCGCCCTAACGGCCTTCGCCGCCTATCGCTCGGCATGGCGATTGGGTGGCGGGGCGAGCTTCGCCTTCTCGCCCGTTTCCAATACGTTGCAAGCACAATTGAAAGCCATTGCAAGCGAGATCGCCCAAAACGCTGACCTGACCGGACAATTCGCCTGCGATGCCATAATTGACGATAGCGGCACACCTTGGCTGATCGAATGCAACCCGCGTGCCACCAGCGGCGTTCACCAGCTTGCAGGCAGGGGTGCCCTCGCCCGCGCGATTGCCGATGCCGAGCCTTGTCCGGACACGCCGCAATCCGAGACATATCTCGGCCCCGCTATAGCCGTGTTCGGGTTGCCACTGGCCATGCGTTCGGGTCGTGTGGCAAAGTGGCGCGCGACGATGCGAAACGGACACGATGCCATTTCCCGCCCGGGCGACCGGATGCCGATCATAGGCGCGCTTGCCGATGCGGCGGGCTTTGCTTTGAGCGGCGTAAAGCACGGAATTTCAACGACCTCTGCCACCACAAGCGACATCGAATGGAACGGGGAGCAATTGCCATGAGCGCCTTCCCCGACGCCGTCCGCAATGCCTGGCACATGGTCGCCCTGTCGCGCGACATCGGCGCAGCTAGTATACGTCAAGTTTACGTCTGCGGCACACCCGTAGTCCTTTGGGGCACACCAGATGGCCCCGCCGCGCTGATCGACCGCTGCCCGCATCGCAATTACCCCTTGTCCGAGGGGCGCGTGATCGATGGCGCGATCGAGTGCGGCTATCACGGCTGGCGGTTTGACGGCGCGGGACGCTGCGTCGCGGTGCCGGGGTGCGTGTTGGACGGGCCGGACAAAAAGCTCGACGCCCAACCAGTCAGACTCGCCGAGCGGCATGGCGCGATCTTCGTCGCGCTGTCTGACGACGCACCCGCCGAACCGCCCCTCCCCCCTGATTTCGGCAATCCCGATCTCGACCATTTCTGGTGGCAGCAAGGCACGTGGCGCGGGCGCGCCTATGACGCCATCGAGAATGTGATGGACCCGTTCCACACCAACCATTTGCATCACGGTTTCATCCGGCGGCGCGACAAGCGCCTTCCGGTAGATCTGGTGGTGACCACGCATGCTGACGGAATCGATATGGCCATCGCGCAGACGCAGCCCGATCTCGGCCTGATGTCGCGCTTTCTGGAGAAAGACCGCGAGCGGAGCATCACCCGCTATTACCCACCGACTACTGTGCAAGCGCGGTGGGAGGGGACTGAGAAACTCACCCTGTGCGTCACCGCGATCTTCACCCCCGCCACCGAGGGGACGTTCACTCCCTTCGCGCGCTTTTCCACTCCCAAAGGCCTCGCACCCGGCTGGCTCAAGCAAGCCGCCATCCGGCTGTTCCTGCGACCCGTGGTGGCGCAGGACAGGCGGGCTTTGGCGAAGCAATATGCGGTGATGGAGGCGTTTGGGAACCCGCAATTTGTTTCGGGGCCGGGAGATATTCTGGGGGGGCGCCTGCACCGGTTGTGGAAGGGCGAGCGGCTGGAGCCGGGGCAGGATGAGACTGTGCGGGGGGAGCTTTAGGGCTTGAACGAAATCTCCCTTCCCCGTGGGGAGGGGCTGGGGGTGGGGGTTCCACGCCAATTTGATGCCGAACCCCCATCCCAACCGTAGGCGCTTCGCGCCGTCTGCGACTCCCCCAAGGGAAGGGTTTTTAAGTGCTTTCGAACAGAAGCAGCCTACCAATCCACCGCCGCAAAATTCCCCGCACTCTTCGCAAGCAATTCGCGCACCCCGTCCAAATCCGCCGCCTGAACGCCTTGCGGCAGAGCCTGCATCCGGTCCGCCGGAGGAAACGTCCCGTATCCGGCAAACAGCACGTGCCAGCTCATCGGGGCATAGGCCGGGATGCGGTATTGCTGCGCGTTGGCTGCCGCGATGTCCTGATGCGTGAACCACGCGGTCAGCATCGCTTTCAGCCCGTCAGTGAGGTGCTGGTTCGCCGCATTGTCGCGCCAATATTGCGTGTCCGACCGCTGGTTCATCCGGTAATGCGCCACGATGTAATCGCAGATCGCATCATAGCGCGCGCCGATATTGGCGTTGAAGGTGTCGCGGTGCTGGGCGGTGAACCCGCCCGCTTCATAGGCCTCGGCAAATTCCAGCGCGGTGGCGATGACGATGTGCAGCGCGGTCGCTTCCAGCGGCTCGATAAAGCCTTGGCTGAGGCCCGCCGCAAGGCAATTGCCACGCCAGCTTTCGCGCATCCGCCCGACCTTCATGCGGAGGAAGCGCGGCTCTGCGTCGTCTTCGCTCAGGCCGACAGAGCCAAGCAATTCCGCCGCCGCATCCTCGTCCGAAATGTATTTGGAGGAATAGACATAGCCATTGCCGGTGCGGGTGGTGAGCGGGATGTGCCAACGCCAGCCCGCCTGCATCGCCACCGCGCCGGTCTGCGGCTTGAAGTCCGTGACCCGCGCGGTCGGCACCACCACGGCGCGGTCGTTGAACAGGTTGTCGGCGAAGGGGAGGAACTCGCCGCCCAAAGCATCGCCCGCGATCACCGCGCGGAAGCCCGAGCAATCGACGAACAGGTCGCCAGTGACACGCTCCCCGCCTTCGCACAGCAGCGCTGCGACCTCGCCATCCTCGCCAACCTCGACTTGCTCGACCGTCAGCGGGCGATGCACCACCCCGCGCGCCACCGCCCAATCGCGCAGAAAAGCGCCCAGCTTGTAAGCGTCAAAATGGTAGCCGTAAGAGGGCGCGAAGGGGAAACTCTCCGCCGCCTGCGACCCCTTCCCCGCTTCGGCCAGCACGCTGGCGAGGAACCAGTCATCGGGATGCGCGGGAACATCCGCGCCGCGCCGTGCCAGCATCACATTGTGGGTGAAGGCCGGTTCGGTGTGCAGATCGACCGGGCCGGGGAACGGGTGGAAATAGCTTTCAAAACCGGCGCGCTCGCTCCAGCCGGAAAAGCGGATACCGAGCTTATAGGTCGCATCACAGGCGGCCATCCATTCGGCTTCGGTAATGCCGAGATGATCGAACATGGCTTTCAGTTGCGGAGTCGATCCCTCGCCCACGCCGATAATGCCGATATCGGGGCTCTCGACCACCGTCACCCGCCCGCCCCTTGCGCCCCAGCGGTGGTGCAGCAGGCAGGCGGTGATCCAGCCCGCGCTGCCGCCGCCAAGGACGACGATGTGGGGCGGAGTTGGCGCGCTCATTCGCCCGCTAATAGCCAGATGAAGATTTCGGGCAAGCGTGCGGCCCAGGCGTTTTCCTCATGCTCGGCGCCTTCATAGGCTTCCGAACGGAAGTCCTCGCCTTCCACCCAGCCCGCGGCGCGGAAGTCTGCACCGACGCTGGCTTGATAGGGCGCGTAATACTGGTCGAGCGTGGCGGTGCCGTGGTCCATCCAGATGCGGCGACCTGCGGGCGCACCAAGATTGGCGGCGAAATAGGCGCTCCATAGCTCGCGCGCCTGATCGCCCTCGACCGGCGGCAGCGTCGGGTCGGCCAGCGGCCAGTGCGACGATACGCAGGCAGCGCGGCCATAGACATCGGGCCGCTCGGCAATCGCCCAGCAGGAATTGATCCCGCCCATGCTCGATCCGGCAATGGCGGTGTTGGAAGGGCCGGTCTGCGTGCGGAACTCTGCGTCGATTTGCGTGCGCAATTCGTCTGCCATCCAGTCGAGGTAACGCTGCGAAAGCACCTCGCCATTGGCGTAACCGGTGATGCTTTGCGCGAGCGCGCCCTCGGCTTCTTCGGTAGCGAAAGCGGGGAGATATTGGCGGTAACGATCCGGCCCCGGTGCCCAGATGCCGACAATGATATGCGGCTCCACTGCGCCGCTCGCCATCGCTTCCAGCATCGCCTGATCGGCGGCCCAGATCTTGTTGAAGTTGGAATTCGCCAGATCGAACAGATTGTGCCCGTCATGCATATACAGCACCGGATAGCGGCGCGCCGAGCTGTCATAGCCGGGCGGCAGCCAGATCGAGAGGCGCTGGTCGGGCAGGCCTTCCACCGCGAAAGGCCCGCGCTCGATCAACCGCGCTTCGCTGGCGGGCTGCACCGTGGCGCAGGCCGCGAGCAGAAGCGCACCCAGCGCCGCGAGGAGCCGTCCGATCATTCGCCTGAAAGCGCGATTTCGATAGCGAAGCCGCCCGCGCGCGCCATGTGCACGTCCAGCGTGTCGCCCTGCCGCACGGTGACGGTGCGCACATTCATCGCGTGGCGGTTATCGCCCAGCCCGTCCGCGCCTTCGCCGTCTTCCCAGATCGTGGCGACATATTCGGTGTCGGTGTAGAGGAAACCGAGGTCGATCGTAACATCGCGCGGCTGGTCGTCAGTGACGCCGCCTACGAACCACGTTTCGCCCTCGCGCACTTGCCGCGCGATCACCGCATACTCGCCAACCGCGCCTTCGAGCAGCATGGATTCGTGCCAATCGACGCCCACGCGCCGTGCGAAATCGAGCGCCTCGGGGTGCGCCTCCAGGTTCTCGGGCGTATCGGCAACCATCTGGATCGGCGAGTAAATCGCGATGTAGAAGGCGAGCTGGCGCGCCAGGGTGGAGGGAATATCCGGCGCAGTCGCCCCGCGCCCTTCCAATGAGAAGACGCCTGACGTGTAATCCATCGGGCCGGACAGCATTCGGGTAAAGATCAGCTCGGGCACGTGATCGGGCCCGTTCTTCGGCACGCCCCATGCGTCATACTCCGCCCCGCGCGCGCCTTCACGGCTGACCCAGTTCGGATAGGTGCGGCGGAGGCCGGTATCCTTGATCGGCTCGTGCGGGTTCACCGCGATCCGGTGCTCGGCTGCCACCTGAACGACGCGCAAGTGGTGGTTCACCTGCTCCTGCCCGTCATGCCACACGAAGGTCTCACCACCTTCGCCATCAGAGGCAATCACGCCCCCCGCATCGGCGACATAGCCGGTCTTGACTGCATCGATGCCCAGCCGCTCGTAAAACGCCATCGCGTCTTCGAGTTGGCGTTCATACACGTCGATATTGCCGCCGGTTTCGTGGTGGCCGATGATCCGCACGCCGCGCTCGCGCGCATAGGCGGCGATCGCTTCGATATCGAAATCGGGATAGGCCTGCGTAAAATCGAACTCGCGGCCATTGCCGAACCATGTCCCGTCCCAGCCGACATTCCAGCCTTCGATCAGCACGCCGCGAAAGCCGTGTTCGGCGGCGAAATCGATGTGGCGAAAGGCGTTCTCGGTCGTCGCGCCGTGGTTAGGCCCGCTCGCCCAGCTGCTCTCGTCGAGATGCATTTCCCACCAGATGCCGATATAGGTGTGCGGTTCGAACCAGCTGACATCGCCCAGCACATTGGGCTCGTTCAGATTGAGGATCAGGCTGGAATTGAACAGATCATCCGGCCCGTCACCGATCTGGATCGTGCGCCACGGCGTGTGGAAGGCGCCTTCGCGCACAACTTTCGGCCCACGCGGGCTGGGCGAAAGCTGCGCGCGCAGCCGCGTGCCTTCCATCCGCCGCAGCCACATCCCCGAATAATCGACCAAAGCCGCCTCGTGGAAGGAGAGGTGCGTGCCGTTCTCCAAAATCATCGTCACCGGCGTGTGCACAGTGGAGAGCGCGCTGATCGGGGTGCGTTCGTAGAGATATTCGTAGCGGTTCCAGTCGCCTGCGGGGATCGACCAAGCCTCGCCATCGCTGGCGATGCGGAATTCGGTCAGCTCCTCGGCGATATTGGCAACAGGCAGGCTCGCCTGTTCGGGAAATTCCATGCGGAAGCCAACGCCATCGTCGAACACGCGCATCCGCACGGTCATCTGCCGCGCTTCCACGTCATTCTGGCGGAAAGTCACGGCGAGTTCGTTGTGCCGGTCAACCACATAGCGCCGCTCGCCCCAGGGTTGCTCCCATGTGGTGTCGCTGGAGCTTTCTACCTCGCTCACCACTTCGAAGCCGCGGCGCATCGGATTGGCATCGGTGAAAGTGAAACCGATCGTCGATTCCTCGATCACCGGCTGCCCGTCAAAGCTGACCGAATAGATCGGCACACCTTCGCCATTGGCGGTGAGCGTGGCGACGATCCGGCCATCGGGCGAAGTCACTTCCTGCGCCAGCGCGCTGGTCGACAGCAAAGCGGCGGTGAGAGTCAGGGCAAAGCGGGCAAGGTTCATAATTTCACCACAAGAGCTGCAAAGGGAGGAAGGGCGGAGGAGTTTGCGCCATTGACGGCGGCGAGCTGCGTTCCGGCGGTTTGGGCGGGGCTGAGCGGCTGCTCGCCGCGCCCCAGATTGGCGAAGATACGCACGCTTTCGCCATCGGCATGGCGTTCCATCACCAGCAGATCGCCCGCCGCATCGCAGCGCGTTACCGCCCCGTGATGCAGCGCAGGGTGGGCATTGCGCAGAGCGAGCATGGCGCGGGTGTGGTTCAGAAGCGAGCCTTCGTCGCGTTCCTGCAAGGCGACCGCGCGCGCGCGGTTCTCCTCCCCCAGCGGCAGCCACGGCTCGGCCGAACCGAACCCGCCGCACGCGCTGTGTTCCCACGGCATCGGCGTGCGCGCGCCATCGCGGCTGAGCGTCAGCGGCCAGTTCGCAATCGCTTCCGGATCGTGCAGCTGCTCGAAGGGAATATCCACCTGAGTGAGGCCGAGTTCCTCGCCCTGATACAGGATGATATTACCGCGCAGACACGCCAGCAGCAGCACCTTCATCCGCGCAAAGGCATCGCGCTCATCGGGAGCGCACCATCGGCCCAGCGCGCGCGGGGCATCGTGGTTCTCGAACGCCCAGCTCGGCCAGCCCACGCCGTCTGCATCGGGCCACTGTGCCAGCGCGCCGCACACAAGGCCCGGCGTCAGTTTCTCGGCATAGAGGAAATCGAAGCCGTAGGCCGAATTGAGATGGGCATCGCCTTGCGTAAAGGCCTTCATCTCCACATCGGCATCATCCCCGCCCACTTCGGCCACGGTGAACACCGCATCGAATTCATCGGTCAGCGCGCGGATGCGCTCGATGAATTTGGGAATGTCGGGGTGCGACTGGTTGTTGACCTTCAATTGGAAATCGAACGGCCGCGTGCGCTGCTTGTTGGTGGCGGGCGCGGGCGGATTGTCCTTCAGTTCCGGGTCGTGCATCGCGAAATTGAGCGCATCGATACGGAACCCGTCCACTCCCCGCTCCAGCCAGAAGCGCATCACGCCCAGCGCCGCATCCTGCACCTGCGGGTTGTGCATATTGAGTTGCGGCTGCGAGCTGAGGAAATTGTGCAGGTAATACTGCCCTCGCCGCGCGTCCCACGTCCAGGCGGGGCCGCCAAACACGCTTTGCCAGTTGGAGGGCGGCGAGCCATCGGGCTTGGCATCGGCCCAGACATACCAGTCGGCCTTCCGATTATCGCGGCTGGCGCGGCTTTCGGCGAACCATTCGTGCTCGTCCGAACTGTGCGAATAGACCTGATCGATCAGGACTTTCAGCCCCAGCGCGTGCGCCCGCGCCACCAGCGCATCGAAATCCGCAAGCGTGCCGAAAATCGGATCGACATCGCGATAGTCCGACACGTCATAGCCGAAATCCTTCATCGGCGAGCGGAAGAAGGGGCTGATCCAGATCGCATCGACGCCAAGGCTGGCCACGTGATCGAGCCGCGCGGTAATGCCCGGCAAATCGCCGATCCCGTCCCCGTTGGAATCCATGAAGCTGCGCGGATAGATCTGGTAGATCGTCGCGCCCTTCCACCACGGCAAAGCGGCAACGGTTTCCGGCCGCGTATCAAGAGCTGCTTCGGCGATCATTCGGCATCCTCGTGCAGGCGGCACACGGCCCAGCCAAAGGCCGGAACGGTGAAGGCGGCAGTGCCCGGCGCGGTCACTTCGGCGGGGCAAGCGCCCGCCAGCGTTTCCAGCCGCGTGGCATCGTAATTGACCCAGATATTCACGCTGCGCGCTTCCCCGCTGGTGTTGAAGACCGAGAGATACTCCTGCCCGCTGTCCGGATCAAAGCGCGAGGCGGCGAAAATGCCCGGCTCCTGCTCGTAATGGCGCACCTGCTGGCGGCCCCGGGTGAAGGCCGGATGCGCGAGGCGGATGGCAGAAAAGTCGGCAATCAGCCGATACAGCGGATGCGCGGTGTCGAAATTCGCCTCTGCCGTCGTGGCATCGGTGCCGATCAGATCATTGTCGTTATATTCCGCCGTCAGGCTGGGGAACATCGGTTCGCGCGCGCGCTGGTCGTTCCCGTCGCCCACAAAGCCCTGCTCGTCCCCGTAATAGATCGTGGGCGAACCGCGCAGGGTCAGCATCATCGCATGGCCGAGCATCACGCGCTGCAACAGCTCTTCGGGCGAAATATCGGGCCGGCGTTCGCGGATCAGCGTGCTGAAACGGCCCATATCGTGATTGCCGAGGAAGGTCGGCAGGTTGAGCGCGGCTTCCTCCCCGCCTTCATACAGCGCATCACCATCGAACAGGCGGTTGAGCACATAGGTGCCCTCTCCGCTGCCCAGCACTTCGCGCATAGCGGCGGCAAAGGCGAAATCGAGCACGGCAGGCAATTGGTCGCGGCGGGTATATTCGGCGATATATCCGGCGGTCGTATCGTCCGAATAGACTTCGCCGAACATATGGAAATTGGGGATGCCTGCCGCTTCGGAGCATTCTTCCACGGCGGGCACGAACGCCTGCCAGAAGCCGGGATCGACATGGCGCGCGGTATCGATGCGGAACCCGTCAATGCGGGTGTTAACCACCCAGTCGCAATAGATATCGATCATGCCCTGCCGCACGAAGGGGTGTTCGGTGAACAGATCGTCCAGCCCCACGAAATCGCCCTGACGGCTGCTTTCGCCGGTAAAGGTCGTGTCGCCGCGATTGTGGTAATAGATCGGATTGTTGAGCCAGGCGGGGACTTTCACCTCGCGCTCGGCCTCCGGCACATAGGGCGTGTAGGCGTAGCTGGGATCGGTCAGGCGGGCGAAGTTTTCCTCGCTCGAATCCTCGTGCCCGGCAAAGCCTTCATTGATCGGCTCGCCATCCACGCCGCCACGCCGCGAATAGGGGAAGTCTGCCAAGCTGCGATAGGTATAGTCGGTATCGTCCCCTTCTTCATACCGGATCACGTCCGCCGTGTGGTTGGTGATGATATCCATGTAGACCTTCATGCCACGCGCATGGGCCGCGTCCACGAAAGCGGCGAATTCCTCGCGCGTGCCGAAATGGCTGTCGGGCCGCGTGAAATCGGTGACCCAATAGCCGTGATAGCCCGCGCTCTCGTCACCCGGCGGCCCCTGTACCGGCTTGTTCTGGAAAATCGGCGCGAACCAGATCGCGGTGATGCCCATCCCTTCGAGATAATCGAGGCGGCTGGTCAGGCCCGCCAGATCGCCGCCCTGGAAGAAACCGCGATGGGTGGGGTCGAAACCGTGATCGAGGCGGGTTCCTTCGAAACCGCCGGTATCGTTGCTGGTATCACCGTTCTCGAAACGGTCGGGCAGGACGAAGTAGATAACTTCATCGGAAGGCAGTCGGTCGAGATAGTCGGGCGTTTCCGCAGCGTGCTCGGCGTGCGCGGTATGATCCATGCCCTCATGCTGCTGCGCGGTGGCACAGGCGGGCAGAGCCAGCGCGGCGAGCGCCAGAGCGAGCGCGGTTTGCGGGCGTCTACGGTGTGTCATGCTGGTACCTCCACGCGGGGACTTGGCCCGCTCGCATAGTTTTGCAGAAACTGGATATGCCCTTGCATCGGGCGGGTTTGGTTGGCGATAGCGGCCTCGGTCTGGTCGAGCATCAGGCGCAGCTCGGCTTCGGACAGGCTGTCCGCCATCGGATTGTAACTTTCTGCCGCGACCCCCTGCCCCGCGAGCACCTGGAACCAGCCGACCTCGGTGAACAGCTCCTCATGCTCGCGGTGGATAAAGCCGGTGGCGCGCCACAGGTCGAGCTTGGCGACAAGCGTGTCGGGCAGCGCCATGTGGCGGACATCATCCCAGAACGGTTCGCCCTCGCGCTGGTTGGCATGGTAATGCAGCACCAGAAAATCACGGATGCGCTGCCATTCGAAGTCGGCTTGGCTGTTGAACCAATTGCGTGTGGCTTGTGTGCCCGTTGTGCCGGGCAGAACCGAGAGAAAGCGGCTGACCGCGCTTTGCACCAGATGGATGCTGGTGGACTCCAGCGGCTCCATAAAACCGGCGGCAAGTCCAAGTGCCAGACAGTTGTTTTTCCAGTGTTCTTTGCGCTTGCCCGTGGTGAAGCGGATAGGGCGCGGATCGCCCTGCGGCGCGCCGTCGAGATTGGCGAGTAGAGTGGCCGCCGCCTCGTCCTCGGACAGATGGGCGGAGGAAAAAACCATCCCGTTGCCAATGCGATGCTGCAAGGGAATGCGCCACTGCCACCCCGCCTTGCGGGCAATCGAACGGGTATAAGGGGTAAACTCGCCGCCACTATCGCAGGCCACCGCCATCGCGCGATCGCAGGGCAGATAGTGTGACCAGTCGTCAAACCCCGCACCCAGCGCGCCTTCGATAAGCAACGCGCGGAAGCCGCTGCAATCCATGAAGAATTTGCCTGCAACACGGCGTCCACCGTCGAGCAGAAGCGCGGCAATATCCCCGCTTTCGCCATCGCAAACCACATCACCGATGGTGCCCTCAATCCGCACCACCCCGCGCATTTCGGCAAAGGCGCGCAGGTGCTGCGCGTAGAGTCCGGCATCGAAATGATAGGCATAGGGCAAGGCCCCCGGCTGGCCCTTCGCCATCCGCAAATTGCGCGCTGCCACTTCGTTCAGCGAATAGGCGGCAAGCGGCTTCGCAAAGCCCGCCGCCTTCGCGCGCAGCCAATAATGCTGGAAGGGCAGCAGACCATGCGCGCGGCCCACTTGCCCGAAGGCATGCATATAGGAATGGCCTTCGCGCAGCCAGCCGTCAAAGGCGATGCCGAGCTTGAAGCTGGCCTTGGTTTTGATGAGGAATTCGCGCTCATCGAGGCCCAGCGCGTTTAGCCAGAGGTGGATTTGCGGGATCGTCGCTTCGCCCACACCGACGGTGCCGATGGCGTCGCTTTCGACCAGAGCAATACGTGTTCCGGGAGGAGCAAAGCGGGCAAGCCCTGCTGCGGCCATCCATCCGGCAGTCCCGCCACCGGCGATTACGTAATCGTATGGAGCCTCTTCGTTCATAACGCCTGCCCGTCATCGCGCTTCATGTCACCCACGCGCTATGGTGCCACAGCGCGTGGGGACAGGGAACCGGCGGGTCGCGGGGAGAACGCTCCCCGCCGGAGTGCGACCCTTAGAAGCGGAAGGTGGCGCCGACCTGGAAGCGGCGGCCATATTCCTGATAGTCGAGCACGAGGAACTCGTTCTCGGCATTGGCCTGCGCCACGAACGGCGCGTTGGTCAGGTTCGATCCGTTGAGGAAGAGCGACAGGCCATCGAGGGAGCCACCTTCGAAGGTGTAACCGATCTGCGCGTCCACAATCGTTTCCGAACGGGCCAGACGGCGCGTCGGCGAACCACCGAAGCCGGTGAAGTCACCCAGGAAGCCGCTGCGATAGCGCACGCTCGTACGTGCATTGAAGCCGCCGAGATCGTAATACACCGTACCGTTGGCGACCCATTCCGAATAGCCCGGGATCACATCGATATCGCCATTGGCGTTCTCGATCCGGGTTTCGGTGTAGCCTGCACCACCGGTGAAGCCGAAGCCGTCCAGCGCCTCGGTGAAGATGTCGAAGGGCAGCGTAAGCGACACTTCGGCGCCGAAGAAGTCCCCACCACCGGTGTTAACTTCGGAGTCGAGCGTACCGATCAGCGTTGCCGGGGCCTGGCCCGCAGGCAGCGGGAAGGCGCTGTAATCGAAGACCGTGCGCGAACCGTCGATATAGCTGACGATGTCCTTGTAGAAGAACTGCGCCGCAACCACGCCCGAACCACCGGCGAAGTAACGCTCGATGTTGAAGTCCATCGCATTGGCACGATACGGACGCAGCAGCGGGTTGCCGCCACCACCGCTGATGAACGGCGCGAGGCCGGTCGGGCTGTCCTGCACATTGTTGTTGATGCCGTAACCGATGGCCGAACGCAGCGCATCAAGCCGCGCACGCTGGATCTGGCGCGAGGCCGCAAGACGCACAACCCAGTCGCTGTCGAAACGGAAAGCGAGGTTCATGCTGGGCAGCACGTCCCAATATTCGTCACCCAGCGAGATATTGACCTGCTGGCCAGCGGCAAAAGCAATACCGGTCGAGTTCTGATCGGTGCGAATGGCCTGCACGCCGATGTTGCCGGTCAGCACGCCGTTGGGCAGATCCTGATCGATATCTAGCTGGACATAGCCGGTCAGCAGTTCCTCGCTGATATTGTAGGCCTTGGCCGGAATATCGTTCGAGGTGTTGGGCGTCAGGATCAGCGTGCCATCTGCAATGAGGTCGCGCGCGTCATAGCTGACAATCGGGCCAAGGCCGAGATAGCCGAGATCGGTCGGTTCGAGCAGGGCGCTGGTGGGGATCGCAACTTCGGTCACACCGGTGGGCGGCGTGATGAAGAATTCGTCCGGCGTCAGCGTCTTGGTGCGGTCAGTGTAACCGGCACCAACATTGATCGCCGAGAAGAAGCCGTCGATTTCACGCGAAATACCAACGCGATACTGGAACAGCTCGTCTTCGACGATGCGGTTGTTGTAATAACCGGCCTGAACGCGGCTGCCACCCCAACCCAGCGGGTCGGTCAGGACGATCAGGTTCGGATCGGCATAGTTGAGCGTCGGCGAGAAGCTGGTGCCGTTCTCATTGGAAACGAAGCCGATAGTATCGGTCGCGCCGACACCGGCATTGTAGCCCGTGCCCGAATAGCTTTCGAGGCTCAGCTCGTTGCGGTCGGTGCGCGAATAACCGAAGTCTGCAAACGCGCTCCAGCCATTATTGCCTTCCCACGCCAGATTGATGCCGCCCGAATAGAGGTCAGCTTCGCGCTGGAAGATGTCGTTGCGCACCACACCTTCAACATTGTTGAACGTGCCGGCCGAAGCGAACGAGCCTGTCGGCGTGTCAATGATCGTCGCCGTGGCCGGATTGAAGGTGGTGCCGAAAGCACCGAAGCCGAGCGGCAGTTCAATGCCGCGCTTGATGCTTTCATCGTTGAAGTTCGAATAGAACCCGTCGACCGTCAGCATCAGCTCAGGCGAAAGCTCCGCCTGGAATGTGCCGTTGAAGCCGATACGCTCAAGGCTGGTCGAGGTGACGAAGCTCTTATTGCCGCCGATTACAAACGGACTGGCAGGCGAACCGCCACCGGCATAACCCCAGGCGTTGAATTCCTGCAGCTGGTAAGGCTCATTGGTGTAGGCCACAGCCAGCGCGAGGCCGATACGGTCATCGGCGAACTGGTCAACATAAGTGGCGTTGGCGCGGTAGCCGAATTCGTCCGAACCGGCATTCAGCGCGCCGAGATCGGCATACGAACCGCGAACGCCGACAGCGAGGATCTGCTCCGACACTTCGAGCGGGCGGATCGTCTGGATATCAATCGTGCCGACAAGGCCCTGCCCGATCATGCTCGCCGAAGGCGATTTGAACACGTTGACGCGGCTGACGACTTCGGAAGGATATTGGTCAAATTCCACCGCGCGGCTGTCGCTGGTCGAGGTCTGCTCGCGGCCATTCAGCGTGGTCTGCGAGAAGTCGGGGCCGAAACCGCGGATCGAGATCACGTTGGCGCGGCCATTGAGGCGCTGCGAGGTGACACCCGGCAGGCGGGCAATCGATTCACCGATCGAAGCGTCGGGCAGACGGCCGATGTCTTCGGCGGTCACCGATTCAACGATCAGATCGGTGTCGCGCTTTTCGCCGACAGCCGAATCGAGCGCGGCGCGGAAGCCGGTGACGATGATCATCTCGTCATCTTCGGGATCGGCCTCAGCCTGGGCGCCGGCATCCTGCGCCATGGCAACACCCGGAAGGGCGAAGGCGGCGATAGCGAAAGCGGTGCTGCTTGCACCAATGCGAAGGGTATTGCGGAAATTCATATCAGTCCCCGATCAAGCGCCGGCAAACCGATAAATCGGCCCTTTCCGGCATAGTCCTCGTCCAAAACACGCACGGTCGAAAACGGAGTCCCGCCGTGCTTGTGATGCCCGTATCTGTTGTGCGGGGCGCTTGCGGAAGATAGCATACGTATACGCAATCCATGCGGGTCGGCGGATAGTGGCTCGATTGTCACATTTTGCAAAACCGTGCTGCATCGCAGCATTTCTGCCGTTTTTGCGCGTTTTCCCGCCCCGCCCTACGGGCGTATTTGCAAATATGTCGCAGGCAGCCTAGGCTCGCCCTCGCGTGGGGTGAATTGGGAGAAGTCACCCGCAGGAGGTTCCATGGGCCGTCCGCCTACCGGTCGTCCGACCAGTTTTGATATCGCCTATGCGGCGGGGGTGTCGCAGCCGACCGTCAGCCGTGCGCTGCGCGGGGACAAATCGGTGAGCGAGGCGACGCGCGAGAAGATCAAGGCGATTGCCCGCGATCTCAATTACACGGTCGACAAGAACGCCTCCTCGCTACGCTCGCAACGGTCGAACACGATTGCCCTGCTGTTCTTCGAAGACCCGACACCCGACGAAAGCATGATCAATCCGTTCTTCCTCGCCATGCTCGGCTCGATCACCCGCGCCTGCGCCAATCGCGGGCTGGATCTGCTGATTTCCTTCCAGCGGATGGAGGATGACTGGCACATGCAATATCAGGACAGCCACCGCGCGGACGGGCTGATCCTGCTCGGATACGGCGATTTCACGCTCTACAAACAGCGGCTGGAGCAGCTGGAGGAACAGGGCACGCATTTCGCCCGCTGGGGCTCGGTTTCGAGCGACCTCAACGGCACCACCGTGGGATCGGACAATTTCGGCGCGGGCAAGCTGGCGGGCGAGCATCTGATTGCGCGGGGCCGCAAGCGGATTGCCTTCCTCGGCCATGCGGACGAGCATTATCCCGAATTCGAAAGCCGTTATCAGGGGCTTTACGCCGCCATGCTGCAAGCAGGGCTGGAGCCCGACCCCGATCTGCAATTCGATGCGATCACCACCGAAGAGGCAGGCTATGCCGCCGCGCGGCTGCTTATGGATAGCGGCGCGGATTTCGATGCAATTTTTGCCGCCAGCGATCTCATCGCCATCGGCGCCTTGCGCGCGCTGGCCGAAGCCGGGCGCAGCGTGCCGGGCGATGTGGCGGTGATCGGATTTGACGATATCCCTGCCGCCAGCCTCACCAACCCGCCGCTCACCACCGTGATGCAGGACATCAAGGGCGCGGGCGAGCGACTGGTTGAAACGCTGATCGCGCAGCTTGAAGGCCGCGAAAAGCCCGATAACCGCCTGCCCGCCCGCCTGATCGAGCGCGCCAGCACCGCACACCTCGCGCCCGCAGCCCCCGCCGCACCCCGCGCGCCCGCGCCGCACGCTATCTGAGAGCGCAATCGCTCCGGACGTATTCGTATGCATGTTGTCGGCACCGGATAAACGTGCCAGCCCTGTTGCCCTAAGCGAGACAGCGCAAAGACTGTCCGCACCAGAATTGACGGGTAGAGGGACATTTCATGGCAATAGTCGGGGGCACTGCGCCCGTAACAACGTCCGCGCGCAAGCCGCATATGGGCTGGGGCAGCCTCGCCAATATGAGCTTCGGCTTCTTCGGCATCCAGATCGGTTTCGTGCTGCAAAACGGCAATATGAGCCGCATCTTCCAAACGCTGGGCGCGAGCATGGAAGAGCTTCCCGCCTTGTGGGTGGCCGCGCCGCTGACCGGGCTGATCGTGCAGCCGATAGTCGGCCACCTGTCAGACAAGACCTGGAACAGCTTTGGCCGCCGCCGCCCCTATTTCGTCACCGGCGCACTGCTGGCCGCGATTGCCCTGTTTCTGATGCCGCTCGCGCCGACCTTTGCCGCGCCGCTGATCTTTGCCGCAACGCTGCTGTGGATCCTTGATGCCAGCCTGAATATCTCGATGGAGCCGTTTCGCGCTTTCGTGGGCGATATGCTCGACAAATCGCAGCACGCCACCGGTTATGCGGTGCAGACCGCCTTTATCGGCGCGGGCGCGGTGGCAGCAGCGATTTTCCCGTGGTTGCTCGACCAGTTCGGCGTCAGCAATGTCGCGCCTGACGGGCAGATCCCCGACACCGTGCGCTGGAGCTTCTGGGCTGGCGGCATCGCCTTGTTCAGCGCGATCATGTGGACGGTGTTCACCACCAAGGAATATTCGCCCGAACAGATGGCGGCGTTCGAAGCCGAACGCGACGTCGAACTGGGCGAAACGGTCAGCGCGCTGGCCGCCAAAAGCTACACCACGCCGCTGATCTGGATTGTGGCGGGCGCTGCCGTGGCGTTGTCGGTCAACCCGCTGGGATTGCAGAAGGAAATCTATCTGCTCGGCGGGCTGCTGGCGACCTATGGCGTGCTCTCCGCCATCGGCATTTCGATGGCGAAGCAAGGCAAATCGGCGAATATGCTGGCCAGCATCGTGGGCGACTTTTCGGGTATGCCCGACACGATGAAGCGGCTCGCCGTCGTGCAATTTTTCAGCTGGTCGGCGCTCTTCATCATGTGGATCTATTCCGGCCCCATCGTCTCGCAATATTTCTTCGGCAGCGCCGATCCGACCACGGCCGCCTATAATGAAGGCGCGAACTGGTGGAACCTGATCTACACCGTGCAGAACGGCGTAGCCGCGGTCGCCGCGCTGCTTGTCCTGCCCGCGCTTGCCCGCAAGATCGGCAAGGCGCGCACACATATGACCTGCCTGCTGCTCGGCGCACTGGGTTTCCTCGGCTATTTCGTGCTGCGCGACCCGAACCTGCTGATCATTTGCGAAGTGCTGAAAGGCATCGCCTGGGCCAGCATTCTCGCCATGCCCTACGCTATTCTGGCAAGCAGCCTGCCGCAGAAAAAGCTCGGCATTTATATGGGCCTGTTCAACGTCTTTATCGTGATCCCGCAACTGCTGGTCGCGACTGTTATGGGCAGCGTCATGCTCGCCTTCTTCCCCGGTGAGCCGGTCTGGACGATGCTGTTCGCCGCCGCCAGCTGGACAATTGCCGCCTTCGCCATGCTGCGCGTGCGCGTGCCCGGCAAAACCGCTTAAGGAGAAAATCCATGCGTAAACTGCTTGCCACCGCCGCCGCCACTGCGCTTATCGCAGGCGGCTCCTATGCCATGACCAGCAGCCCGGAAGAGCCCGCCCTTGATCCCGCCGTTGCCGAGGCAGCCGCGAACGATCCGTGGACGCCGCGCCCCTATGTGCAGATCGAGAATCCGGAGTGGAGCCGCGATGCGGTGCTCTACCAGATCAACACCCGCCACTTCACCGAAGAAGGCACTTTTGCCGCGGCGGAAGAGCAATTGCCGCGCCTGCGTGAAATGGGCGTCGATATCCTTTGGCTGATGCCGATCCACCCGATTGGCGTGGAGAACCGCAAGGGCACGCTCGGTAGCCCCTATTCGGTGCAGGACTATTACGCGGTGAACCCGGAATTCGGCACCGAGGAGGATTTCCGTAGCTTCGTTGACGCCGCACATGAACAAGGCTTCCGCGTCATCCTCGATCTGGTCGCCAATCACACCGCGTGGGACAACGAACTCGCGACCGAACATCCCGACTGGTACGAAAAGACCTGGGACGGCGATTTCCGCCCGACCCCGTGGTGGGACTGGTCGGATATTATCGATCTCGACTGGTCACAGCCCGGCGTGCGCGAACACGTCGGCGGGGCGATGGAATACTGGGTGCGCGAATTCGGCGTCGACGGTTACCGCGCCGATGTGGCGGGCTATGTCCCCATCGATTTCTGGGAAGTGATGCGCGCGCGGCTCGACGCCATTCGTCCGGTCTTCATGCTCGGCGAAGTGCAGCAGGTGACACACCACCGCGCCGCGTTTGACGCGACCTATGGCTGGGACTGGCACGTCGCCTCAAAGCGCATTGCGGCAGGCGACGCCAATGCCACCGGCTTCTTCGGATATTACGCCGAGAACGAGAGTCTGTATCCGCGTGAGGCCATGCGGCTGACCTATATCGAAAACCACGACAGCAATGCGTGGGAAGGCACGATGTACGAGAACTATGGTGACGCGCTGGAGGCGATGACCGCTTTGAGCTTCACCGGCGAAGGGCTGGCGCTCATTCACAATGGTCAGGAAGCGTGCAACGCCAAGCGGCTCGAATTTTTCGAGCGTGACCCGATTGACTGGAGCCAGGGCGAGGACTGCGCCTATGGCCAGCTGCTCACCGATCTGATCGCTTTCCGCACCGCCAATCCGGCTCTGCACAATGGCCGCTGGGGCGCGCGCATGGCGCAGGTGGTCAACTCCGCGCCCGAACAGCTGTTCGCCTGGGTGCGCGAGCAGGAGGGGAATAAAGTCGTCGGCCTGTTCAATTTCTCCGCGCAACCGGTGGAAGCGACTTTGTCCGACGGGCTGGCAGCCGGAAGCTACACCGAATTCCGCACCGGCGAGGCGGTGACACTGGCGGCGGGAGATACGATCACCCTGCCCGCCTGGGGCTTCCGCCTGCTTTCCAGCGGCGGTCAGTAAGTCAGCGCAAGGTCGGGAAAGGGGTCTTCGCGCCCCATCCACCCGGCCACGCGCTTCTTCGCCCGCATATGGATGATGGCGAGGCTGGGGATCACCAGCATCAGCAGCGCCGTGCCGAACAGCACGCCGAAGCCGAGGCTGGCGGACATCGGGATAAGGAACTGCGCCTGCACGCTCGTTTCAAACGTGATCGGCGCGACGCCGAGGAAGGTCGTGATCGCGGTCAGCATGATCGGGCGGAAGCGGGTCTTTGCCGCATCGACCATCGCCTCTTCGGGCGGCATTCCGCGCTCGATATTCTCGTTGAGGAAGTCTATCAGAACCAGCGAGCCGTTGATGATAACGCCTGACAGCGCCACAATCCCGAACATCGATAGGATTCCCAGCGGAATGCCCAGCAACAGATGCCCGATCAGCGCGCCGAGCAGGCCAAAGGGGATCGCCGCCATAATCACGAGCGGCTGGGTATAGGATTTGAACGGGATCGCCAGCAGCGCATAGATCACGATCAGCGCTATGCCAAAGGCCGCTCCAAGATCACCGAAGCTCTCCTGCTGCTCTTCCTGCTCGCCGCCAATCGAATAGCGCATTCCCGGATAATCGGCGAGGATTGGCGGAAGGATCGTTTCCTCCAGCACCAAGCTGGCTTCCTGGCTGGTGATGACATCATCATCGACATCGCCGGTAATCGTCACGATCCGCCGCCCTTCCTCGCGGCGGATGACCGAAGGCGCTTCGGTAAAGCTGGCATCGGCAATCGCCCCTACCGAGGTAAAGCCACCGGGCACGCGGACGCGGAAGCGTTCGATATCGGCGATGGAATCGCGCTCGCTCTCGGGCAGGCGGATATAGACGCGCACATCCTCGCGCCCGCGCTGCACACGCACTGCTTCGGCCCCGAAGAAGGCTGCGCGCACCTGCGCCGCCACATCCTGTAGGGTTACGCCCAACGTGCGGGCTTCGGGCTTCAGCCGCAGCTCAATCTCGCGCATCCCGCCTTCTTGGTCGCTTTCGACCGCGAACACGCCCGCAATCGTCTGCAAATCGCCAACAATGCGATCACTCGCTTCTTGCAGCACAGCATTGTCCGGATGTGAAATGTGCACATTCACCGGATCACCGACATTGAGCAGCGAAGATTCGATGGTGAGCGAACGCGCTTCGGGCACTTCGCCCAGCTCCTCGCGCCACGCCTCTTCCAGCTCGGCCGCGGACAGGTCGCGCTCGGTGGAAGTAACCAAGCCAAGTTCGACATCCGCCAGCGCCGGGCTGAAGGTCGAGCGCAAGCCGTCCGGCCCGCCCTGCTGCTGTTGCAGGCCAACCGAGGTGAAAATGCCTTCGAGGAACGGCGCCTCGCTCGGCTCGCCATCGTGGAAACGCGCCAGCGCGCGGTCGCCCGCTGCCTCGATCCGTTCGACCACTTCCGCCGTGCGTTCGATGGTCGTGCCCGCAGGCATTTCCAGCCGCGCGGTCACACGGTCGGCTTCGATATCGGGGAAGAAGGATGCCTTGATGATCCCTGCCGGTATCATCGCGAAAAAGACAATCAGCAGCGCCACCGCGCCGGACATGACAAGAAACGGCATCTTCACGCTGAACCGCAGCGCGCGGTCGAGCGGGCCGTTGACGAAGGCCTTCAGCCGCACGTCGACCGCATTCTGTACCCGTTCGAAAAAGCGCGTGACGGCGTTCTTCGCTTGCGTCCCGGCGGCGGGCAGATCGGACAGGTGGTTGGGCAACACCAGCAGTGCCTCGACCAATGAAAGCGACAAAACCGCAACGACCACAAGCGGAATATCGGCAAGGATTTTACCGATCGTGCCGCCCACGGCCCATAGCGGCGCGAAAGCGGTGATCGTGGTCAGCACCGCGAAAATGACCGGCAATTGCACACGCTGCGACCCGGCAATCGCCGCACCGAGCCCGCTTCGCCCGCGTTCACGTTCGGCATAGACGTTTTCACCCACCACCACCGCGTCGTCCACCACCAGGCCCAGTGCCAGAATGAAGCCGAACAGCGAAAACATGTTGATGCTCGATCCGGCCAATTGGAGGATCGCAATCGCCCCGATAAAGGTCGCGCCAATGCCCACCGCCGACCAGAAGGCGAGCCGCAAATCGAGGAACAGGGTGAGCGCGGTCAGCACCAGAATGAGGCCGATGATCGCATTGTCGATCAGCAAAGAAAGCCGGTCCTCCAGCAGCAGCGACTGGTCATCCCAGATGGCGTAGGACAGGCCTTCGGGCAGATCATGCTCTTCCGCCAGCAGCGTTTTCACCGCGTCGGCCACGTCCAGCACCCGCTCGTCACTGGTGCGATAAACATCGACAAAGGCCATCGGCGCATCGTTGAAGGTGGTGACAACGTCCGAATCCTCGAACGCGTCGTTCACCGTGGCCACATCGCCCAACCGCAAGATCGCACCGTCGCCTGCGCTCAACAGCACGATGTCTTCAAAATCCTGCTGGTTGTAATTCTGCCCGACTGTGCGAACGCGCACTTCTTCCTGCGCCGTGTCAATCGAACCTGCCGGACTGTCGAGGCTGCTCGCGCCGACAATCCGCGCCACATCGGTTAGCGACAGGTTCAGCGCGCGCAGTTGGTCCTGCGGAATGTCGGCGATGACCTGATAATCGCGCACGGCGCTGGTTTCGACATAGCTGACCTCGTCCAGTCCCGCGATGGCGTCTTCCAGCGCATAGGCGCTTTCTTTCAGCGAGCGTTCGGAGACATCGCCGTAAAGCGCGATGCGCATGACGATCTGCCGCGTGGTCAGTTCGCGGACATTGGGCTCTTCGGCTTCGACCGGAAAGGTCTGGATCTGGTCGACTTCGGACTTCACCTCGTCCAGCGCGTCGGACATATCGGTGCCCAGTTGCAGCTCGACATTGACCGTGCCGCGGCCTTCCTGCGCGGTGGAAGTGATTTCCTTCACCCCTTCGATCGCGCTGACCGCTTCCTCGACCCGCTGGACAATCGATTCCTCGATCTCCTCGGGCGTGGCGCCCGGATATTCGACGCTGACCGAAATCGTATCGAGGCTGCTTTCGGCAAAGACTTCCTGCGGGATCGAATTGTAGGCGACGATTCCTGCCACCACCATGAAGATCAGCAGCAAGTTCGCCGCAACGCCGTTCCTCGCCATGAAGGCGACAACCCCGCCACGATCGCGCGCGCGTTCCTCGGCAACATTGCCGAACCGGTCGAGCGCGCCGCTGCCTTCTTCGGGCGAACCGGAGGGCGGACTGGCAGGAGGCGCCGTCTCGCTCATTAGCCGGCATCTCCGCGCAGCCGCACAGCCATGCCGTCGGTCGGCGCGTTCAGGCTGCTGGTGATGATGCGCCCGCCCTCGGCCAGCGAGGGCGTGCTGATATAGGCAAATTCGTCGTCGCGCCGGATCACCCGCACGGGCAGGATGCGCAGCACGCCATCGCGCACCACCCACACCTCGTTGCCCGGACGCAGCGCCTGCGCCGGAATAGCGGCATAGCTGTCGAGCACAGCGCCGTTGATCTGCGCACGGACAAAGGCACCCAGCAGCAAGGGCGGTGCGGGACTGGCGGAGGGCACCTCGCCCTCTTCAGCCACCAATTGCCCTCCGCCCATCGGATTGGGGACTTGCAGGAAGATCTCGACATTGCGGGTTTCAGGATCGAGGCTGGCATCCGCCCGGTCGATCCGTGCAGGCCAGCGATAGGTCAGCCCGCCATAATTGTAGAACACATCCGCCGGAATGCGCGCCCCGCTGCCGTCCATCAGGCCGGGGATCAACGCCGCTTCATCGGGAGTGAGCGACAGGCGGACTTCGAACACACGAGCATCGACCAGCGTCCCGAGCGCCTGCCCAGGCTGCACCAGCGTGCCGACCGCGATGTTCTCTTCCTGCACCAGCCCGCGGAACGGCGCGGCCACGCGGGTGCGCGACAAGGACAATTGCGCGACCGCGAGATTGGCCGATGCCCGTTCCCGCGCGGCGCGGGCGGAGCGCAATTGCGGCTCTCGGCTGGCCAGCACGCTGCTGCTTGCTTGCTGACCGCTAGCAGGCGCATTGCTGCGCGCGAGCCGTTCAGGCGGCATGATCCGCGCAGCGTAATCATTATCGTCGATGCTCGACAAACCTGCCACCGCCGCCTCGCGCTCGGCAAAGCGGGCGAGTTCGTCCTGCGCAATCGCGACTTCTTCTTGCGCTTGCAGCACGGCGACATTTTGCGCCGCGACATCGGCCTCGGCGATGCGCACCTGATTCTGGAAATCGGTGGGTTCGATCCGCAGCACGGTAGCACCGGCGGGCACGACCCCGCCTTCGCGGAATTGCGGGTGCACATAGGCGAGCCTGCCCCCGACCTGCGCGCCGATCACCACCACGTCGCGCGGCTGCACAGTGCCCGACGCGATAACGGGAATGGGGCCGGACGCCGCCTCGAAAGCCACCGTCTCCACCAAAGGTACCGCTTCGATGCGTTCCTGCGTTTCGGGCTCGGGCCGCAGCCACACCATCAGCGCGCCGATGCCGATGGCACCGACCAGCAGCAGAAGCGAATATTTCAGTTGCTTGCTCATGGCATTACGTCTCCGGCAGGCCCGTCTGCGAGGGGCCGCATTTCGAGCGGGAGGGGTTGGCTGTCAGGCGCCCAATCGCCGCCCAGTGCGCGGTGGACATTCAGCCGCGACAGCGCGGTGGCGCGCGCCGCGCCCGACAGGCTGCTTTCCACCTGATAGACATTGCGCAACGCGTCGAGATAGGCGGTGTAACTGCCCACCCCCGCCGCAAAACGCCGCCGCTGCAAATCGAGCGAGCTTTGCGCTTCGGTGAGTTGCGCGGCGATCAACAGGTAACGCTGGCGCTGCTCCTCATAGTCGGAAAGCGCGGTGTCGACCTCGGCAAAGGCGGTGATGACGGAGCGGGTATAGGCCGCCGCGTTCTGCGCATAGACCGCGCGGGCGGCCTCGATATTGGCGGAAATCCGCCCCCCGTCAAAAATCGGCGCGACCATGCTGAGCGCGAAAGAAGCCGCCCAATTGTCGAAAATATTAAGCGCGCTGCCCACCCCGCCGCCTTGCGAACCAAACGATGCCACAAGGCTGGGCTGCGGATAGCGTTCCGCCCGCCGCGCTCCGATGCGCAGCCGCGCCGCCTCCAGCCGCGCCCACGCCGCCGCCACATCGGGACGTTGCGCCAAGAGATCGGAGGGCAGACCGACCGGCACCGCATCGAAAACGAGCGTCGGAATGAGCGGTGCTGAAAGGATGCTCTCCACTTCGGGGCGATAGGTGCCCAGCAGGATCGCCAGCCGCCCCTCATGCGCCGAAAGGGCGCTTTCCAATTGCGGCAAGGCGGCCTGCGCCGCGCGCAGTTCCTGTTCGATCTGGTAAAGCTCGAAACTCTGCGCCAGTCCCCGGGCAAAGCGTTCCTGTGTGCGCGCGGCGCGGTCCTGCAGAACATCCAGACTGGCGACCGTCAATTCGATCTGCCGCCGTGTATCGACCACGTCGAAATAGGCGGAAATCGTTTCTGCCGCGACCGCCAGTTGCACCGACCGGAAGTTCTGCTCCACCGCCAAGGCATCGGCGCGGGTCGCGGCAAGATCATTGCGCGCACGCCCGAACAGGTCGAGTTCGTAGGCCGCACCAACGCCGAAGGAGAAGGTGTCGTTCTCGATCCGGTCGGGGCCGCCCCCTCCGGCGATTCCGCCGAACGGGCTTCCGGAGAGCGGCGTGCTGCTCGACGTGGTGTCACGGTTGAACACGACAGTCGGCAGCAGTGCCGAGCGCGCCAGCCGCGCCTGCGCGCTCGCCTGCTCCACCCGCGCAGCCGCCTCGGCAATATCGAGATTGCTTTCCAGCGCGCGTGCTACCAGCGTGTCGAGCACCGGATCGTCAAACGCAGTCCACCACGCCTCGGGCCGGTATTCGCCCGCATTTTCCACGTAGAGATATTGTTCGGGCAGCTCCGCAGTTACCACCGGCACTTCCGGCTCCGGTGCGAGCGAGATGCAGCCGGACAAAGCAGCGAGCATGGCAGTCGCGGCAAGAATGCGGGCGCGGATCATCGCTTGGCCTCCAGCACCATGCGCGCGATTGCCTCCAGCCGGTCAAGCAGCAGCGCCTTCATCGGCTCTTCGATATCGTCCACTTCCATCACCGTGCACAGCGACATCCGCGAGCTGCGCAGCGAGATCGCCATGGAGACGAGATAGAAGAACGTGGCAACCGCCTCCTCCTGCGTCAGCGCAGGATCGAGCGCGCGGATATTGGCCGCATGGCTCCGGCTCAGCGGCAGAAAATCGCGGCAGAAAAACTCGCGCATCGGCGATGCCGGGTTCTGCTGTTCGCGCGAGACGAAGCAGGATGCAGGCGCAGCCTCATCGCCCAGCATAAAAGCACCGATGGCACGCAGCACCGCACAGAGTTCACCGACCGGATCACCCTGCGGGGCAGCAGCCTGCGCCGCTTGCGCCACTTCCCAAAAGCGTGTGACGAGCGCTTCGGCAGCGGCGCGGTAAAGCCCGTCCTTGCCGCCGAAGTGATAGGTGATGTTGCTCATCGTGGTGTCCGCAGCCGCGGCGATATCGCGCGTGCTCGCCCCGGCAAAGCCATGCTCGCCAAATTGCTGGATCGCCACGCTGATGAGTCGCTCGCGCACGACCGTTTATCTATCGTTCGTTCGAACGAATGACAACTACAGACTTTGGTTGGGGGTGCGCTTTCGTTGGCTGCCAGACGCTTGAGCGCGCAATGGGTTCCCCGGCTGATCACTCCGCATCAAACCCGCTTCAGCAGAGCCCTGCCCGCCTCGATCACCGTGCCGGTCGCAATCCCCTCCACTGGCAGAAATCCCTTGGGCGCGAGCATGACAATCGTCGATCCGTGCTCGAACCAGCCCATCTCCTCGCCCTTGGCAAAGCGGACTTCATCGCGCCACACGCGCTGGTGCAGGCTGCGCACCGGCTGCTTGTCATCGACAAAGGGCAAGCGAATGCTCGCCACCAGAATAGCGGCGACGGGCACCAGCATCAGCGAGGCGCCGTCACTGTCCAGCCGCACTTTGATCGGCGCGCGCTCATTGCGGCAATAGAGCCGCTCGACGCGTTTGAGGGCCACCGGATTCACATTCCACGTGTCGCCCGAAATGTAGCGGACTTCCTCTACGGTGAGATCATGCGGCGCGTGGAAGCGGTGGTACATTCCGGCGGTCAGCCGCAGGGTGATGAACTGCCCTTCGGCAAACTCCTCTGCCTGCGCCGCATCGCCGAGCAAATCGGCCAGCGCATAATCCATGCCTTTGATCTGGAACGCCTGCCCGCCGCGCACCTCGCCCAGCGCTCCGACAATCGCATCGCATGGCGAGGCCAGCACTTCGGGAGCAGCATCAAAGCTCCGCGCTCCCGGCACCAGCGCGCGCGTAAAGGCATCGTGCAGGCTCGAAAATTCGGCTTTTGCGCTGTCTGTCAGATTCACGTCACAAAAGAAGCGCCAAAGCGCAATCGAAGGCACCCGCACCAGCGGGTTCCGCAGCTTCGCAAACCACCCCATGAAACGGGTGGAGGCATGGCGCGGAATGCGATTGGTCAGGAGGAAATTGAGATTTTCCTGCGCCAGAAATCGTTGGGTGGCCGAACGCAGGCTCATACGCAGTCCCGATGCAATGAAGTGAGGTTGGAGTGGTGAAACTGGGTTCGATGGCCGTCAAGCTGGGCGCAGGCGCAGCAGCGATCCTGACCGCCGCCAAAGTGCGCCAGCGGATTACCCTGTCGCAGGCGAAGCACCGGTCGCTTTCGGGCCATGTGCGGATGGCGAAGCGGGCGGCAGGCCTGATCCCGGCTTACGCTTTTGGCGAGGAGGAATTCTTCACTGCCGACGGCGCGCCCGAAGATATCGCGCTGGCGCGCAAGGCGGCGATGGATGCTTTGTCCGAGCTGTATCACACGCGCTTTGCAAAAACCGCGACGCTGACCGCCGATGCCAGCGGCAGCATCGCCGATATCGACTTTACCACCACCTACCGCGTGCCATTCCAGTTCAGCCCGCTGGTGAAGCAGTATCTGCCCGCGACGACGTTTTTCGAGCACGCGCAAGGCGTGCAGCTGCGCGATTTGGACGGCAATTCCTATTACGACCTGACCGGCAGCTACGGGGTCAACCTGCTGGGCGTCGACGCCTATCGCCAGATGATGGCCGAGGGCGGCGCGCTGGTCGACAGCTTCGGCCCGACGCTCGCCGGATTGCATCCGCTGACCGCCGAAAATGCCGAACGGCTGAAAGCGCATTCGGGGCTGGACGCGGTCAGTTTCCATATGTCGGGCACCGAAGCGGTGATGCAGGCGGTGCGGCTGGCGCGGTATCACACGGGCAGACCCAAGCTGGTGCGTTTCGCCGGGGCCTATCACGGCTGGTGGGGCGATGTGCAGCCGGGCGTCGGCAATCCGGTTCCCGCCGACCGCACCTATACGCTGGCCGATATGAGCGAGAAAACACTGAAGGTGCTGCGCACCCGCAAGGATATCGCCTGCGTGCTGGTGAACCCGCTGCAATCCATGCACCCGAACAAGAACGCGCCGGGCGATTCCACGCTGGTCAACAAGCGCGGCCATACAGGCGTTGACCGTGCATCCTATTCTGCATGGCTGGGCAAATTGCAGGCGGTGTGCCGCGAGGCGGGCATTGTGCTGATTATGGACGAGGTTTTCACCGGCTTCCGCCTCGCACGCGGCGGGGCCTGCGAATATTTCAGGGTGGAGCCCGATCTGGTGACGTATGGCAAGACCCTGGGCGGCGGCTATCCGGTGGGTGTGCTGTGCGGGCGCGCGGATCTGATGAAACGCTACAATCCTGAAAAGCCCGCCGATATCTGCTTTGCCCGCGGCACCTTCAATTCGCACCCTTATGTGATCGGCGCGATGAATGCCTTCCTGCGCCATATCGAGAGCGACGAAGGCGCCGCGCTGTATGACGGGCTGGATGCCCGCTGGAACGCGCGCGCCGAAAGCCTCAATGCTAAGATCGCCGCCGAGGGTCATCCGGTCGAAATCGGGAACCTCTCGACCATCTTCACGGTGCGATACACCAATGCCTCGCGCTATCATTGGATGCTTCAATTCTACCTCAAGAAGCATGGTCTCGCGCTGAGCTGGGTGGGAACCGGGCGCTTCATCTTCAGCCTTGCTTATACTGACGCCGATTTCGCCGAAGTCGAAAGCCGCTTCCTCACCGCGTGCCGCGATATGCGCGATGGCGGCTGGTGGTGGACGGGTGGCGATGATGCAGCGCATGGCAAGGCGATCCGCAAGCGCCTGACGCGCGAAATGCTCAAGCATACATTCGGCTAAGCACGGAAAAAGAAGCGCGCCGGAACGCTGGCTCCGGCGCGTTTCGGGCATTTGTCTGCGAATCCTAACGAGCCTGCTGGCGACGCTCTTCCATGATGCTCTTGATGAGCTGGCCCGGCGCTTTGCAGTACAGCTTGAAATCGCTGAACGGGTCGGTGAGGATCTTGGTCGCCCACACAAGGCCGGTTTCCACGTCGCGGATGAAGAACAGCTGCACCGTGCGGAACAGCAGACCCGCAACAGCAAGGCCAAGCCACAGCATTCCGGTGTTTTCGAGGAAGCTGACAATCCCGGTATGCGGCGTGAGCAGCCCGAAGAAGGCAGGGTTCAGCACGAGCACGAGCGGGCTGATCGCCCACAGCCCCATCAGCACATATTTGCGCGCGAGGTTGTAACCGACCTTGATCTCTTCCTTATGCTCATGCGTGCAATCATTCACATGGTCATAATCTTTGGGTTCGAAGTAGAAGTGGCCTGCCTGGCGGCTGGTCATCGCCACCGCCCAGCCCAGCAGCGCAGCAATCGCGGGTTCGAACCACACAATCACATAGGCGACGATAAAGGTCGTCGCGCTGATGAAGTGGAGGCTGCGGTTGACCAGATTGTGGTGGTAATAGCGGTGGTCATCCCACCGCTGTTCGCGCAGCGCCTCGCCCAGACGGGCGGTTGTTCCGCGGATAGCGTGAGCCATGGTGATTAGCCTTCCTGCTTCTTGAAACGGACGAGCGAGAAATGCCCCAGCGGGGGGAGGCTGCGCCGCTCGATCAAAGTCACATCGGGATGTTTGTCCGCCCAGTCGGCATAGAAGGCGAACGGAAATTCGGTGCGCCAGCCGAGCTTGCTGGTGATCGGCATCAGCGTCTTCTCGATCGTGGCGCGCAAGCCGCTTTCCGCGCCCACGCGGGTCGCCACGATGATTTCGCCGCCGGGGCGAACGACGCGAAGGAATTCGTCCATCGCCTTTTCGGGATTGGGCACCGCGCTGACGACATATTGAGCGACGACGACATCGAATGCGTTGTCGGCGAAACTCATCGCCTCGGCATCCATCACCAGCAAATCTTCCACATTGGACAGATTACCTTCGCGCACCCGCTTGCGCGCCACATCAAGCATGGAATCGGAGATGTCGGTGCCGACAATCTGCGTCTCGCGCTTGTATTGGGGGAGCGAAATGCCCGTGCCGACGCCGACTTCCAGAATCCGGCGCCCGGCTTCCTCGGCAGCGATCACCGCCTGACGGCGACCGATCGTAAAGACCTTGCCAAACACAAGATCATAGACCGGAGCCCAGCGATCATAGGCGGCGGCAACTCCAGCGGTTTGCATAAATCAATACGTCCGTTTTGAAATAACGAGACACCCGAAATGCAGCCGAAATGTTGCAATGCCGCGACATTTGCAAAATGAGCTGTGGATTAGCTTTCGCCACAAGGCGCGGTTTTGGCAATTCTTGCAAGAAAATCATCGATCTCTTGAAATGTCATCAGACGCGCGGCGTCGCTCTCACGCAGCAATTCATGCCCGCCGGAGGGAATTTCTGACAATCTTGTGGCCATCATGTGTCCAACTATGCGCCGAACAGCGCGGTTGTCCACCACCCGGTCGCGCGCGCCGGTGAGCGCGAGGCAAGGCACGGCGAGCGGGCTGCGGCGCAGATTTTGCTCCACCAGCCGCATCGACCGGGCGGCGGCTGCAAGCCACAACCAAGTCGGCCCGCCACGGGCAATTTCGGGCGTCTGCGCCTTCCACCACAGCTTGTCGGCATGGCGATCGGGGCAGGCGGTGAGATGGCCGGGATTGCTGCGCGGCGCGCCGTCCCAGATCGGCCGATGGGCGAGCGGCGGCAAGCGCCCGATCCCCGCCAGCGCGTTCACACTGCGCGCGCCCAGCCGCCCGGCCCTGATCCCCAGCATGGGAGACAGCAACACAGCTCCCGCCGGAGCAACGCGCCGCTCGGCCAAGGCGCGCAGCAGGATATGCCCGCCCATCGAATGGCCCACCAGAACCCGCGCGCCCGTAGGCGGCGGCAGGCTGACGCAAAATCCGGCCAGATCATCCACCAGCTGCGCGAAATCGGCGACATGGCAATATTTGCCCGGATGGGTGGTGCCCGAACCGCCCTGCCCGCGCCAGTCGAAGCCGCGCACGTGCCAGCCCTGGCTGCTCCAATGCGCGATAGCCTCCAGATACTTCTCAAAGAAATCCCCGCGACCACCGAGAAAAACGATCTCGCCGCGCTCCAAACCTTCCGCCGGCATGGCAAAAGCGCGGTGTGGCCAGCCGTCTGCCGCGAGCCAGCGCGTGATCTGCATGGCCTCAGGATGAAAACGGCGGGGGCTCGGCTGGGTCATGCAGGTCCCGATAGCCGTGCCCCCGCCGTCGGGGAAGGTGCAGTCTGCTCAGGGGAGAGCAGCTTCAGAAGCTGAAGCGTGTGGAGACCTGCACCTTTTGGAGATTGCCCGAGCGCCCGTCCTCCAGCGCGCGTTCGGCATACATATATTCCAGCCCCACATCGAAGCGGTTGAACGGCGACCAGACGATATTGGCCAGCGCGTTCCAGCTCTCGTCGGTCGTCTGGTTGCCGGTCAGCAGCACCGGATTGTCGGCGCGGAAGTAGGACGCTGCGACTGTGGAGCGGATTTGCGGCGTCCAGAAATGGCGGAACGCGGCAAAGCCCGAATAGGTGAAAATCGGATCGAGCTCTCCGCCGAGGTCAAGCGCAGCGTCGTTGACGATATTCACCCCGATATAGCGCCCGATGCCATCGCCCGCGGTCGCCATGAAACGCAGGTCATCGCGTTCGCCGATGTTCAACCGGCCAGCAAGGCTCAGACCGTAACCGATCGCCGAATCCGCGCCAGTGCCGAAATCATCGTCGGCAATGTTCAGGCTGCGGAATATGCCCGCTGCCGAGACCGAACCCCAGTCACCACCGAAGTTGTAGCGGGCCACCAGATCGGGGATGGTGTCATCGCCCGGCAGCGCACGGCCTCCCGTGCGCGTTGTCACGGTCGTTTCGGGCTGTTCGGCAGCAATCTGGAACCCGCCCGACGAATAGCGGATCATGGGCTGGCGATCGAACACCGTGCCGGGCGTGGTGCCAATGAAATCCATCGATTCGGGCAGCGCGCCGACATTCTGGAAGGTCGACCAGGTCTGTCCGAACAACCAGTCGCCATAGCTGATATAGGCCTGGCGGATACGCGGCGTGTAGCTGTTTGAGACCCGCTCGTCGCCGCCCGCGGTCACCATGAAATCGACTTCCACCAGCGTGTTGACTGGCGTTCCGGTGCCCACGTCGCTGGCAGTTTGCAGGATCACCCGCGTTTGCCGCGCGGAGAAATCCGTATCCCATCCCGATGCCTGCCCGCCCACGGGAATAGTGCCGGGAAGCAGGAAATCGCGGGTAATGTCGCCATCGGCATATTGCCCGCCGCTGGTGCGCATCGTCAGCGCATCCAGCTTCACATAGCCGCCGATGGTGAAGCGGGTATTGCCGATAGTGAAGCCATCCGCCTCCTGCGCTTCGACGACGGTGCCGACCTGCGCCGACAGTTCGGCCTGCTCGTTCCGCATCGCTGTGGCCTCGGCCATCACCATTTCGGCGGTAGCGGCGATTTCGGCCTGCTGCTCTTCATTCATGGCATCTTGCGCATCCAGCCGCCCGAGCAGCTGCGCCATCATCCCTTCGATCCGGTCGAGCCGTTGCTCGACGCTCAATTCCTGCGCCGCCGCCGCGGTCGGCACCAGCGCGCTCGACGCCAGCAGCCCCAATGCGACCGTGCGCAATGACAGTTTTGCCAACATTTATCCCTCCCAAGGTGTTTTTTGTGTCCTCAGGAATGGCGCGCGCATCGGCCTTCGCGCAATTAGCCCATCGTCTTACGACCTTTGTCTTGCTGCCCCCGCTTTATAGGAGGAATACAAAGCGGAAAAAGTTTTGGAGGACCTGAACATGAGCGACCGCATAGCCTGCCCTTCTGCCCCGCACGAAACGCATTGCACAGCCGAGCAATATGACGCGCTCTATGCGCGCTCTATCGAGGATTCGGACGGGTTCTGGCTCGATCAGGCAAAGCGGCTCGATTGGGAGAGCTTCCCCACCAAAGCGGGCGAGTGGACGTTCGATCCGCCGCAGATCAGCTGGTATGCCGATGGTTCGCTCAACCTCTGCTACAACGCAGTCGACCGCCACTTGGCCGAGCGCGGCGATGCAACCGCTTTCATCTTCGAGCCCGACGATCCGGCGAGCCCGTCGCGCAGCCTGACCTATGCCCAGCTGCACACCGAAGTGGTGCAGATGGCCAATGCACTGAAAGCCATGGGCGTTACCAAGGGCGACCGCGTTACGCTGTATATGCCGATGATCGTCGAAGGCGCGGTGGCGATGCTCGCTTGCGCGCGGCTTGGCGCCATTCACTCGGTGGTGTTCGGCGGTTTTTCACCCGAAGCCTTGGCGGGCCGGATCGAAGCCTGCGAAAGCCGCTTTGTCGTGACCGCTGATGAAGGGCTGCGCGGCACCAAGCGCGTGCCGTTGAAAGCCAATGTCGATGCCGCGCTAGCCGAACATGACGTCACCGTAGACGGCGTTCTCGTCATCAAACACACTGGCGGCGATATCGGGATGGCTGAAGGCCGCGACCACTGGTTCGACGATGTAAAAAGCGATGCCGATTGCCCGTGCGAGGTGATGGGCGCGGAAGACCCGCTCTTCATCCTTTACACCTCCGGTTCCACCGGCAAGCCGAAGGGCGTGCTGCACACCACGGGCGGATACGGCGTGTGGGTGGCGACGACGTTCCACTACACGTTCGATTACCAGCCGGGCGAAGTCTTCTGGTGTAGCGCTGATATCGGCTGGGTGACCGGGCACAGCTATGTCACTTACGGCCCACTCATCAATGGTGGCACCAGCCTGATCTTCGAAGGGGTGCCCAACTATCCCGATCACGGCCGTTTCTGGGATGTGATCGACAAACACCAAGTGAACATCTTCTACACCGCCCCCACCGCCATCCGCGCGCTGATGCGCGAAGGCGATGACTGGGTGAACAGCCACGATCTTTCCAGCCTGCGGATGCTGGGCACGGTGGGTGAGCCGATCAATCCCGAAGCGTGGCGCTGGTATCACGAAACCGTCGGCAAGGGCCGATTGCCGATTGTCGACACATGGTGGCAGACCGAAACCGGCGGCCAGATGCTCACCACATTCCCCTATGCGCATGATATGAAGCCGGGCAGCGCAGGCTTGCCGTTCTTTGGGGTGCAATTGTTGCTGGTCGATAACGAAGGCAATACGCTGGAGGGCGCGACCGAGGGCAATCTTTGCATCAGCGACAGCTGGCCGGGTCAGGCGCGCACCGTCTATGGCGATCACGACCGCTTCATCGAGGCTTATTTCAGCACCTTCAAGGGCCTGTATTTCACCGGCGACGGCTGCAAGCGCGACGAGGACGGTTATTACCGCATCACGGGCCGCGTGGATGATGTGATCAACGTCTCCGGCCACCGCATGGGCACTGCCGAAGTCGAAAGCGCGCTGGTGCTGCACGATACGGTCGCGGAAGCGGCGGTGGTCGGCTATCCGCACGATATCAAAGGACAGGGCATTTACTGCTACGTCACCCTGATGGAAGGTGCGGAAGCCTCCGACGAACTCTACGCCGAACTGCGCCAGCACGTGCGCAAGGAAATCGGCCCGATCGCCACGCCCGACCATCTGCAATTCACCGATGGCCTGCCCAAAACCCGCTCGGGCAAGATCATGCGGCGCATCCTGCGCAAGATTGCGGAGAACGACTTTGGTTCGCTCGGCGATACCTCCACGCTGGCTGACCCGTCGCTGGTTGACCGGCTGATCGAGGGGCGGCAGAACCGCTAAGCCCATGCCCGCCCGTATCATCATCGCCGACGATCATCCGCTCTTCCGCACGGCACTGGGCCATGCGGTCGCCGCCGCCTGGCCCGATGCGGATACGGTCGAAGCCTCCAGCGCGGCAGCCGCGCGCGCGGCCTTGCAGCACCATGCCGATTGCCTGCTGCTCGATCTGCATATGGAGGATTCGCAAGGCTTGAGCGCGCTGATGGACTTCCGGCAGGATTTCCCCGCCCTGCCCATCGTGATCATTTCGGCCAGTGAAGAGGCGCGCGTTTATGCCGCTGCCGCGCAGCTGGGCGCATCGGCGTTCATCCCCAAATCCGCCAGCCTGCAGCAAATGCGCGAAGCCTTGGTCGCCGTGCGCGATGGTGACCAGTGGTTCCCCGATGCCGAGGTCGAAGCGGACGGAGACTTGGCCAAGATCGCCTCGCTCACTCCGGCGCAGCGCCGCATTCTTGACCGGATGCGCGACGGGCTGCTGAACAAGCAGATCGCCTATGAACTCGACATCAGCGAAGCGACGGTGAAGGCGCATATCACCGCGATTTTCCGCAAGCTGGGGGTCATCAGCCGCACGCAAGCGGCGATGCTGTCTGCCAAGCTGGACGTCGATCAGCCCGCCGCCAACACACCGTCCGCCTGACCGGCCGCAGCCGCATCGCCGGAAGCGCGCTGCGCGATCAGGCTGGCGAGCAAAGACCGCAGGCTGGCAGGAGCCGCAGGCTTGAGCAGCCGGTGCGCACCAATGGCGCGCGCCGCTTCCTCGGTTTCGCTGCCAGCTTCCGCCGTGTGCAGAATGACAGGTGGCCGCTCGCCCCAGTGATCGCACAAGGCTTCGTAGACCAGGTGTCCCCGCGCGCCGTCATCCAACTGGTAGTCCATGATGACGATGTCGGGCGGTTGCGGGGTGGCGAGGCGCGCTGACATTTCGTCCGCCGCATCGATCACTTCGAGCTGCCAGCGTTCGAGCAAGGCCCGCGCGCCCTCGCGCGCTGCTGCATCATTGTCCACCACCAGCACCCGCGCAGCGCCTAGTTCGGTGCTGCGTTGGCTGGGGCGCTTGGCGGTCTGGCCTGCGCCCCATTCGACCGGCTCCAAATGCAGCGAGAAACAGCTGCCCTGCCCTTCGACCGAGCGGGTTTCGACATGGACATCGAGCAGCGCGGTGATGCGCCGGACTATCGCGAGCCCCAGCCCCAAACCTTCGCTATCGGTTGATTTGCCGCGCTGGAACTCGTCGAAAATGCGCTGCACATCGTCTTCCGCAATCCCGCGCCCGGTATCGTAGACGCCCAACCTTATGCCTTGTCCACTCCGCCGAACGCCAATCAGCACGCCGCCCGTCGCAGTATAGCGCACGGCATTGCTGACGAGATTGCGCAGAACGCTTCCCATCAGCGCGCGGTCGGTCTGGATCACGGCCCGCGTCGGCACATGGCGCAGCCGCAGCCCCTTGGCGCGCGCCTGCACTTCGAATTGGCGCACCGTCTCTTCGAGCAGGTCGTTGAGCGCGACCCTCTCCAGCTTGGCCTCGATCCCGCCGCCATCGAGCTTGGAAATATCGAGCAGCGCGCGGATCAGCCGGTCTGCCGAGCTGATCGAACCGTCCAGATCGCGCACCAGCTTGCGCGCTGGATGCGAAGCCTCGAATTCCTCGTCCAGCGCCGAGGCAAATAGCCGCGCGGCATTGAGCGGCTGGATCAGATCATGGCTAGCCGCCGCCAGAAATCGTGTCTTTGAGCGCGTCGCACGTTCGAGCGCGGCATTCGCTTCGCTCAATTGCTTGGTGCGTTCGGCGACCTTTTCTTCCAGCGCCTGCTCGGCACGGCGGTCTGCGGTCACATCGAGATAGGACGTCACATAGCCGCCACCCGGCGCTGGGTTGCCGATGATCCGCATGATCGTGCCATCTGGCTGCTCGCGCTCCATCCGGTGCTGCGTGCCCGCGCGCATATGCTCCAGCCGCCGTTCGACCTGCCGCTCCACCTCGTCTCGCGGCACATCGCTACGCATCAGGTTCCAGCGGATCAGTTGCGCGATCGGCGTGCCCACCGTCACCAGCGCTTCGGGCAAGCCGAACATGGCGGTGTAGCGGCTGTTCCACGCGACGAGGTTCATATCGGCGTCGACCACCGCCACGCCCTGGTCGATATTCTCGATAGCGAGCTGCAAGAGATCGGCGCTGAAGGTGAGGCGCCTGCTCGTTTCATCGAACATCGCCACCACATCGGCCAGCGGCACCGGCTCCCCGCCCGACCACGAACCCACCAGCAGCCGTGAGGAGGAGGATCCGACGACGCCTGCAATCGTTCGCTCGGCCATCGCCATTACTGCCTCGTCCGCCTGGTCGCTGTCGCGGTAATGGCCCGGCATGGCAGCCAGCGCCGCCCGCGCACGCTCTGGCCCTACCACCTGCGCGAGCAGCAGGCGGATATCGGCAATCCGTTTGCGCGTGGCGTAGGCCATAACCTCGGCAGAGGACGCGCGGCCAACGAAAGCAGCAGCCTGCGCCGCATCGAGCAGCGAGGGCACGAAAAGGCCCGATGCCAGCCAGTAAATCAACACATTGGCCCCAAGGCTAAGGATCACGCCCGACACCAGCGTGTCTTCGTGCATCTGCATCGGCGGCGGTACGCCGGTGGCAGCGGGGATGGCGAGCAACACCAGCCACAGGCCGAAACCGGTGGCAAGTCCGCTTAGCATTCCGATGCGGTTGCCGTGGCGGGTGAGCACGCCCAGCACAAGGCCGGGGGCAAATTGCGCCGCAGCGGCAAAGGCAAGCGTGCCGAGCCCTGCCAGACTCTCGCTTTCGCCAAACTGCCGGTAGACGAGGTAAGAGAATAGCAGCAGCGCCGCGATCACCACCCGCCGCACCAGCAGCAGACGGCTGGCGAGCCGCGTCCGGTCACCCTGCCCGCTCAGCGCGCGGCGGAAAATGACCGGCGCGAGCAGATCATTGGTAATCATGGTCGAGAGGGCAACGCTCGCCACCATGATCATGCCGGTAGAAGCAGACAATCCGCCGATAAACATGAGCAGCGCCAGCGCGTCATTCCCCATCGCCAACGGCAGCGCCATAACGATGGAATCGCGCGGTGTATCCGGCGGCAAAATTGCAAGGCCCGCCAGCACAATCGGTACGATCACCAGCGATGTCAGCACCAGATAGGCGGGGAAGATCCATTGCTTGGCCGCGTCCGGCCGATCATCGGGCGCTTCGACAAACGCCATGTGGAACTGGCGCGGCAGGCACAAGGCTGCGCAGGCCGCAAGCAGGGTGAGGATAAGGAAGCGCAGATCAAGCTGGCTTTCGTTGAAAACGCTCGCCACTCTGGGTGCTTCGGTATCGGCGAGCATCACCAGCGCCGCCACCGCCAGCACGATCAGCGCAAACAGCTTCACTACCGCTTCCACCGCGATGGTCAGCACCAGGCCGGAATTTTCCCCCGCTTGGTCCGCCCTGCGCGAACCGAAAAAGATCGCGAACAGGGCCATGGTGGTGGCGACGGCCAGCACGGTTTCGTCCATCGCCAGATTGCGCGACAGCGAACCATCGAGTGCCACCAGCGTTGCGCCCACCGATTGCAATTGCAGCGCCATATAGGGCAGCGAGCCGACAGTGGCGATAATCGTCACCAGCGCGGCGATGGCGGCGCTCTTGCCGTAACGGGCCGAGAGAAAATCGGCGATGGAGGTGGAATGCTGCGCCTTTGCTTGCCGCAGGATCTTCCCGATCAGGCCATAGCCCAGCGTAAACAGCAGGATCGGCCCAAGATAGATCGGCAGATATTGCAGCCCCGCCGTGGCTGCCGTGCCCACGCCGCCAAAGAATGTCCAACTGGTGCAATAGACCGCCAGTGATAGCCCGTAAATCCAGCCTCGATGCCGCGCCGAAACGGGTCGCTCCGCACGGTCAGCCCGCGCGGCGATCCAGAACAGCGCGCCCAGATACAGCGCGCTTGCGACAAGGGCGATTGCAACGAGCATACGCCAGACCTCTCCCCTGCACGATGGCTAGCGCAAAGATCGGGCGCTGGCAAAAAGAGAAAGGGCGACGCCAGCGGCGCCGCCCTCCCTTGCGACCCGTAGATCGTGCGATCAGTGGGCGTGTGCCTCACCCGCGCCGCGCGGCACGCGGATCGAGTCGACCAAACGACGCACTTCGAGCGGTGTTTGCGCTGTCATCTTCGCCACCGCAATCGCGACACCGAAGTTGATGAGCATTCCGATCACGCCGATGCCTTCGGGCGATATGCCCAGCAGCCAGTTGTCCGCCACATTCATTGTCGGGTTCCACAGCTTGAAGTAGAAGATATAGGCAAATGTGAACACCAACCCGCTGACCATTCCGGCAATCGCGCCTTCGCGGTTCATGAACTTCGTGAAGATGCCCATGAAGATCACCGGGAACAGGCTGGCAGCGGCCAAGCCGAAGGCAAAGGCAACCACTTCGGCCACCCATCCGGGCGGATAAATGCCCAGATAGCCTGCCACCACAATCGCTGCCGTCGCCGCCAACCGTGCCGCGAGCAGCTCTCCCTTCTCCGAGATATCCGGCCGGAAAGTGGATTTGAGCAGATCGTGACTGACCGAACTGGAAATCACCAGCAGCAAGCCTGCCGCCGTGGAGAGCGCCGCGGCAAGGCCGCCCGCCGCCACCAGGGCGATCACCCAGCCCGGCAGATTGCCGATTTCGGGATTGGCCAGCACCATGATGTCGCGGTCAACATAGACCTCGTTCTCGCTATCCGCGACCGGCGCATTGCTGACCAGCCTTTCGCCCGAAGGCCCGGTGCCCTCGACAAATGTCGGAGTGCCCTCGAACGCATTGCCCGCACGATACTGCATCACGCCGTCGCCATTCTTGTCGTGCCAGGCGATCAGATCGTTGCTTTCCCAATTGGTGAACCATTCGGGAGCCTCGGCATAGGCAGTCTCGTTCACCGTCTCGACAAAGTTGAGCCGGGCAAACGCGCCCACCGCCGGAGCCGTGGTGTAGAGCAGAGCAATGAAGAGCAGCGCCCAGCCCGCCGATTTGCGCGCATCCGATGCTTTGGGCACGGTGAAGAAGCGGACGATAACGTGGGGCAAGCCCGCCGTGCCGACCATCAGCGCCATTGTGATGCAGAACACGTCGATCGTCGATTTTGTGCCTGCGGTATAGGCAGTGAAGCCGAGATCAGTCAGCACCATATCCATCTTTTGCAATACGTAGAGGCCAGACCCGTCGTTCACCTCAGACCCCAGCCCCAATTGCGGGATCGGGTTGCCGGTAAGCATGAAGCTGAGGAAGAAGGCAGGCACCAGATAGGCCATGATCAACACACAATACTGCGCAACCTGGGTGTAGGTGATGCCCTTCATACCGCCCAGCACCGAGTAGATAAACACGATGCCCATGCCCATGATCACGCCCATGGTGATGTCGACATCGAGGAAGCGCGAAAACACGATCCCGACCCCGCGCATCTGTCCGGCAATGTAGGTGAAGCTGATGAAAATCAGACAGATCACCGCCACCACGCGCGCCGTCTTGGAATAATAGCGAGTGCCGATAAAGTCGGGAACAGTGAACTGGCCGAACTTACGCAAATATGGTGCCAGAAGGAGCGCCAGCAGAACGTATCCGCCCGTCCAGCCCATCAGATATACCGACGCGTCATAGCCGAGGAAGGCGATCAGACCCGCCATCGAAAGGAAGCTGGCCGCAGACATCCAGTCTGCCGCCGTGGCCATGCCGTTGACCATCGGGCTGACCCCGCCACCAGCAACGTAGAATTCCTTGGTGGAACCGGCCCGTGACCAGATGGCGATGCCGATATACAGCGCGAAGCTGAGCCCGACGAAGATGTAAATGAGAACCTGTGTCGACATGATCCCCTCCCTCAATCGTCGAGGTCGTATTTGCGTTCGAGCGAACGCATTTTGACGACGTAGATGACGATCAGCAGCATGAAGGCGTAGATCGAGCCCTGCTGCGCGAACCAGAATCCCAGCGGGTATCCGCCGAGCATGAATTGATCCAGCCACTCGCGCAGCAGGATGCCTGCTGCGAAAGACACCGCAAACCACACCACCATCAGGGTGACGAGCAAGCGGACGTTTTCCCGCCAGTAAGCGGTTTCATTGGCATTTGTGGTGTCGCCCGGATCAGGCGGTGTTTCCTCGACCATCGGTCCCCTCCTTTTTCTTTTTTCCGCAGCCAGGTTTGGCAGCTTGCCCTGAAGGCTATATTGGAGAGGGGCACCCGGCGAGCGCGACTTTAGTATGAATGCGGCCGGCAGGAGCCGATGCGGTGAAGCGACTTTCGATCAAGCCTGGGCTGAAAGACATGGCGCTTTCCCTGCGCGCGCTGCCGCTGCTTGTCCGCGCGAGCTATGTGCTGCGCCGCGCGCCGCCATCACGGGCGATGCAATGGCTGGGGGTTGCGCAGGACTCGCCCGCGCCTGTTTCACGCGTTTGCCACGCCGGGGAACTCGCGCTTGCCCGCAGGATCGGCCGCGCCGTCCAGCGCGCCGCGCGTGGGCTCCCGTGGAAATGCGATTGTATGCCGCAAGCCATGGTCACCTGCCGCCTTCTGCAACAGGTGCGTATCGACCATGTGGCAACAATCGGCGGGCGCTTGGCGGGAGAAGGCGACACCGTTGCGCCCGGCACCTTCTACGCTCATGCGTGGGTCAGCGTAGGGGGCGAAGTCGTGGTCGGCCAAGCGACCAGCGCCCTGCACACGCCGCTGGCCTATTTCGTGGCGGAAAGCGGCTCTGCCGCTAGATCGCCGAACTGAAGCGGTGCGCGGTTTGCGCGCGGTAGCTGTCGAAGATCGACGCCATCACGCGGGCATAGGGCAAGCCTTCGGGCGTGATACGCAGGCGCAACCCGTCAAGCACCGCAAGACCGCGCTCGACAAACGGCGCGAAGGCAGCTCCATGCCGCGCTTTAAGGCAGGGAGAAAGTTCCGTCTCGGCGCGGCACAGCAGATCATTGATCACACCGCCGCGCAGCTGGTCATCCGCATTGCGCCTGATCCCGACCGAGGAGGTCAGCAGACCTTGCGATGCCATCATGCGGTAGCGGCCATTGTTCTTTTCGTTCTGCGCGATGAGATGCGGAAAGCCGCTGATCGCGGTTGCGCCCAGACCGATCAAGACAGGTGAGCTATCGTCGGTAAAGCCCTGAAAATTGCGGTGTAATTTCCCCGACCGCATCGCCCGCGCCAGCGGATCGCCGGGCAGCGCAAAGTGGTCAAATCCCACCGCGTCATAGCCGCTTGCGGTGAGAAAATCATACGCCTGCGCCGCCATCGCAAAGCGCGCATCGCGGCCGGGCAATTCGCTCGCATCGATCATGTTCTGGCGCGGCACCATGTGCGGGACATGGGCATAGCCGAACACCGCGATCCGGTCTGCGCCGAGCACCCTGGCATGATCCAGACTGTCAGCGAGATCATCGGCACTCTGGAAAGGCAAGCCATACATCAGATCGAAATTCAGCGACGTGACACCGGCTTCCCGCAACCAGTCCATGCTCTGGCCAATCAGCGCATCGTCCTGCTCGCGGCCGATGGCCTTCTGGCAATGCTTGGCAAAAGTCTGCACGCCCATGCTGGCGCGGGTAATCCCCGCCTCCCCGATGGCTCGGCCCCATTCGGCGGTCATCGAACGCGGATCTGTTTCGATCGACCATTCGGCCTCGCTCAAGCGGAACCCGCGATGCAAGGCCTCAACCAGCGCGGTGAATTCTTCGGGCGCAATCGCATTGGGGCTGCCCCCGCCAAAGGCGATGCGGTTGATCCGCGCGCTATCGGGCAATAGCCGTGCGACGGTGGCGATTTCCGTATGCAGGGCCGCCAGATAACTCGCCACCCGCTGTTTGCGCCCCGCCGCACCCGTATTGCAGCCGCAATAGTAGCAAATCTTGTCGCAAAACGGGATGTGCAGATAAAGCGAGACATCGCCATCCGCCCCTTCAATCGCCGCAGGCAGGGCATTGGCAGGAAGCGCGCCGAAATCGGCAGCGGTGGGATAGCTCGTATAGCGCGGCACGGGCACGTCGAGCAGTTCGGGATGGTATGGCCACATGGCACCTCTATGGGCGCGGATGCGGGCCCTTTCCTTGATCTCGATCAACCCGCTCGCGATTACCGGCGGCGTGGCAGGCGGTGAGCTTGCAGTCGCGCGCCGGTTCCTCGTCTCGCTTGCCCAGCGGGATCGTCACTTCGCCACCGAGGCACAGGCTGACTGTCAGCACGCTCTCCTCCTCTGGCAGCGGGCCGGTGGCGAGCGGTAGTAGCGCGGCAAGGGCGAGGAGCTTCATCGCTCTTCCCGCTCGTCATCGTCAATCAGGATGCGCGCTGCGGCGCCGTCCATATCCTCGTATTGCCCGCTACGCATGGCCCAGAAGAAGGCGCCCAGACCCGCAAGGCCCATGAACAGCGCAATGGGAATAAGGAAGGCAAGTCCGGTCATTTCGCGCTCCCCGCCAGCCGCAGCGAATTGGCGACCACGATCAGGCTGCTCATCGACATAGCAATCGCCGCGATCAGCGGAGTGACGTAGCCGAACAGCGCCAGCGGAACGGCCAGCGCGTTATAGCCGATGGCGAGCACAAAGTTCTGGCGGACAATCGCCATCGTCTGGCGCGCCACTTTCACCGCGAGCGCGACGGGCATAAGCTGTGCCCCGATAAACACCGCGTCGGCGGCCTGCTGGCTCGCATCGCTGGCGGTGCCGGGAGCGATGCTGGCGTGCGCGGCGGCGAGCGCGGGGCCGTCATTCAGCCCGTCCCCCACCATAAGCGGCCTGTGACCTGCGGCGCGCAAGGCTTCCAATGTGGAGAGCTTGTCCTGCGGGCTGGCCGCCGCCGTCGCCGCGATCCCGAGTATCCCGGCCACCGCGCTGACAGGGGCTTGGCGGTCGCCCGAAATGATGCTCGCTTCGATGCCGCTGGCGCGCAGCACGCCTAGGGCCTCCGCCGCATCCCCGCGCAGCGGATCGTGGAAGGTGAGCAGGTGCACTTCTTCGCCGATCATCAGCTGCGTGGCGAGTTGTGCATTGTCATGTTCGGGCCGGGTGAGCGCCACGGCTTGCCCGTTCCACATCCCGGCAATGCCCTGCCCGCTCGCTTCGCTGAGGCTTTCGATGGGCGCTGCCTTCACTCCCTCGGCGCGCAATGCAGCAGCAAGTCCCTGGCTGAGCGGGTGGCGGCTCGCTTGGGCAAGCCCCAGCGCAACCCGCTTCGCTTCCGCGTCCAATCCGCCAAGATCGGGCCTCGGTTCACCCAGCGTCAACGTGCCCGTCTTGTCGAACAGCGCGATGTCGACTTCGGCCAACCGTTCAAGCGCGCTGCCGTCTTTCACCAACAGCCCACGTTTGAGCAAAGCGCCCGCAGCAACCACTTGCGCGGTCGGCACGGCGAGGCCCATCGCGCAGGGGCAAGTGATTATCAGTACGGCAATCGCGATCACCAGCGACTGGTGCCAGCCCGCGCCCGCGATCATCCAGCCGACAAAGGCCAGCGCCGCCAGCGTGTGCACCACCGGCGCGTAAATGCGCGACGCGCGGTCGGCGATGCGGACATAGTGGCTGCGGGACTGGCCCGCCTCGTCCATCAACCGCGCGATTTCGGCAATTGCGGTGTCTTCTGCCGTGCGGGTCAGGCGGATACGCAAGGCCGCGCCGAGATTGATCGCACCGGCGTGGACAAGACTGCCTACGCCAGCGGCTTCGGGTGCGCTCTCACCGGTGAGCATCGCATTGTCGATCTGGCTGGTGCCTTCAACGACTTCGCCATCGGCGGCGAGTGCTTCTCCGGCGGCGACCAGTACCAACATTCCCGGCTCCAGCGCATCGGCAGCGACCCGACGCGTCGTGCCGTCGGGGCCGATCACGCTGGCGCTTTTGCCCATACGCCCGAGCAGCGCGCCGATCCCGGCCCGCGTGCGCGTGCGCATCGCAGCATCCAGCGCGCGTCCCGCCAGAAGGAAGAACAGCAGCATCACCGCGCTTTCGAAATAGGCGTGCCCGCCGCCTTCGATAGTCTCGTAAAGGCTGAGCGCGGTGGCGAGAATGACGCCAATCGAAATCGGCACATCCATATTGGTGCGGCGGTGTTTCAGCGCCATCCAGGCGGAGGCGAAGAAGGGCCTGCCCGCATAGGCGATCACCGGAATGCCGATCATAGCGGAGAGCCAGTGAAACAGTTCGCGCGTCGCCCCTTCCGCGCCCGACCAGACGCTAACCGACAGCAGCATGATGTTCATCATGCCGAAGCCCGAAACGCCCAGCGCACGCATCAGAAGTTTGCGATCCGCACTATCCTCGGCGAGCGGGTTGTCCGCCACCGGCTGCGCTTCGAAGCCGATGGCATGCAGCGCCTGCGTCAGGTCGGTCTCGTCGAGGCTTTCCGAATGCGTGATCGCGACGCGCTTGGCGGAGAAATTCACCCGCGCGCTGGCGATCCCCGCCACTTTCGGCAGTTCCCGCTCGATCTTGCCGATGCACCCCGCGCAGCGCATGCCCGGCACGGTGAATCGCGTGGTAATATCGCTTTCGGCTTCGGGGATGGCGCGTTGTGCGTTCACCTGAGCGCGCTTTCCTCGGCCCAGACCTGCTCGCCGGAGGTAATCCGCAGGCGGACTGTCCAGCGCCCCGCCTCAACTGGCGCGGTGGAGCGGTAGGTGTCAGGGCCGGTCGACTGGAACGCCAGTTCCAGCCGGTCATCCACGCCGATCGGGCGGCGCAGCTCGGCGGAGACCACTGCGCCCTGCGGAGCGTCACTGGTGCGGATGGTGACAAAACCGTCTTCGCTGCGCTCCGCCGTCGCTTCCCAGCCCAAAGCGCGCGAGGCTTCCGCCTCCTCCATCCAGTCGTTGAAGTTCTGGCTGGCGACGTAGGAATTCTCCACCACCACACCGTGAAAGCCGCTGGTGGCAAGGCTGGCCATGGTGAAATTCACCGCCACGACAATGCCGAACCCGACAATCAGGATCGCAGCCATCTTGCGCCCGGTGAAGGGTTTGCTGCTGGCTTGTGTCGTCATCATTCGCCTCCTGGCATGGTGAAACCGGTTTCAACGCTGTCCTGCTCGCCCTGCTCGTCAAGCGTGGTCACAGCAAAGGTAAAATCCGCCGCGTCAGAGCCTGTGGGCACCATAACATAGGCGCGCACTATGGCGGTTTCGTCGGCCGGAACGGTCACGGTCAGCCGGTCTGCCGCTTCCTCCAGCGCGATGCGATCGGTCCACATCACCGCGCCTTGCGGCAAGCCTGCCAGCGTGATTTCCATATCGCGCGGGCGGCCTTCCATATTGCGCAGGCGCAGGGTGAAGGAATTGCGCACCGAACCATCGCTCATCAGCATGAAAGGCGGGTTGCGGTCGGGCGAGACGGTCACGTCGAGATGGCTCCGGGTGCCGAGCGCAAACAGCATGGCGAGGCCAATCCCTCCCCAGATGGCGAAATAGATGAAAGTGCGCGGGCGCAGCAACGCCTTCCATGCGGGCGTCGCTGGAGCGCCTTTCGCCTCCGCTTCGCACTGTTCCAGCGTGGCATAATCGATTAAACCACGCGGACGTCCGATATCCTTCATCACCCGGTCGCAGGCATCAATGCACAACCCGCAAGTGATGCAACCGATCTGCTGGCCTTCGCGGATATCAACGCCGGTCGGGCACACGGCGACGCATTGCAGGCAGTCGATACAATCGCCGTATTTCTCCGGTGCCTTTTCCGCTTTCTTGAGGCTGCCGCGCTGCTCGCCGCGCCAGTCCTTATAGGTGACGATCAGCGACTTTTCATCGAGCATCGCGGTCTGGATGCGTGGCCAGGGACACATATAGATGCACACCTGTTCGCGCATGAAGCCGCCGAGCCAGAAGGTGGTGAACGTCAGGATGCCCACCGTCGCATAGGCCACGGTTGCCGCCTGCCCGCTGAAGAAATCGGCAAACAGCGTGGGCGCGTCGGCGAAGTAGAGAATCCATGCCCCGCCTGTCACCAGGCTGATGAGCAGGTAGATCGCATATTTGAACCCGCGCCGGGCAATCTTGCTGGCGGTCCAGGGTGCAGCGTCAAGCCGCATCCGCGCATTGCGGTCGCCATCGATAAAGCGGTCGACGTGCTGGAACACGTCGGTCCACACGGTTTGCGGGCAGGAATAGCCGCACCATGCACGGCCCACCGCGCTCGTCACCAGAAACAGGCCGATGCCCGCCATGATGAGCATTCCGGCGACGAAATAGAACTCGTGCGGCCAGATCTCGATATCGAACATATAAAAACGGCGATTGGCCAAATCGATCAGCACCGCCTGATCGGGCGCGTAAGGGCCGCGATCCCAGCGGATCCACGGGGTGATATAATAAATGCCTAGGGTGACGAGCATCACCAGCCATTTGAAACGCCGGAACGGGCCGTCGATCCGCTTGTTGTGCACCGCCTTGCGCTTGGCGTAGAGCTGCGGCGGCGGCTGACTAGGGGCCCTCCTGTCCGTTTGGGGCCGGTCAGCCGCCGGAGCCTTCTTGGCGAAAGTTTCAGGCATCGCCCCCGCTCTCCGCCGGTGCCGCTGCATCGGTTTCCTCGACAACGGCCTCGACCGCTTCGGCCTCGCCGCCGCCACGCGAGTGGATATAGGCGGCGAGCATCCGGATCGTCACCGCATCCAGCTTGTCGCTCCAGCCCGGCATCACGCCGTGGCGGGGTGCGGCAATCTGGCTGCGGATGTTCGCCGCCGAATTGCCATAGAGCCAGATCGCGTCATTGAGCACGGGCGCACCCAAGGCGCGATTGCCCGAACCGTCCGAGCCGTGACACACCGCACAGTTGGTCTCGAACAGAGCCGCACCAGCCGCATTGCCATTTCCCTGCCCGCTCAGCGAGAGGACGTGCGCCACCACCTGATCGATCTGCGCCGGTTGCAGCACTTCGCCAAAAGCGGGCATCATCGACTGGCGGGTCTGCGTCGAGCCTTCCCAACGAATGCCGTGGGTCAGGGTAAATTCGATCTCGCTCAGGCTGCCGCCCCAAAGCCAATCGTCATCGTTGAGATTGGGGTAGCCATATTGCTCGTACCCCGCAGCGCCCGCGCCGTGGCATTGCACGCAATGCTGGCGGAAGGCCGCCGCCCCGCCTGCAATCGCCTGCGCCATCAGTTCGGGATTGGCCGGAAGGTCGGTCACCTCGGTCGCGCCGATCTGCGCATAGATATCCGCACGCGCCGCTTCGGCAGCGGTCATCTCGGCCGCCAGATCGCTGCGGCTCGTCCAGCCGAGCGTGCCCGCCGTCGCCCGCTCCACCATCGGCCAAGCCGGATAGAGCACGACATAGACCGCCGCCCAAGCGATGCAGGCGTAGAAGGTCCACAGCCACCAGCGCGGCAGCGGCGTATTGAGTTCCTGGATCCCGTCCCACTCGTGCCCGACAAATTCGGTGCCGGTGGGTGCGTCGATACGGGTGTTGTCGTTACTGGACGGAGCCATGGTCGTCTCCCTGGAAAATCGAGTGCTTGGCGCGTTCTACGCCGTCACGAGAGCGCGGCAGGAAATGCCAGCCGCACAGCAAGAGATAGAGGGCGAATGTCACCACCAGCCCGTAACTGTCGGCGAAGTGGCGCAGCGTTTCGTAAAAGCTCATCGCCCGCGCTCCTCTGCCAGATCGGCCTGCGCCGCGGCGCTTTCGACATCGACCAGCGTGCCAAGCATTTGCAGATAGGCGACCAGCGCGTCCATTTCGGTCACCGCGTCGGGGTTCCCGTCATAGTCACGCACCTGCGCGTTGGGATAGCGGTCTGCCAGATCGCCCCCGTCGCCAAACGGATTGGCCTGCGCGAACATATCGGTTTCCGCCTGCGCGATGTCGGTATCGGTATACGGAACCCCCACCCGCCGCAGCGCGGTGAGATTGGCGGCGATATCGGCAACCTCCAGCGGCGTTTCTGCCAGGAAGCTGTAGGACGGCATGATGCTTTGCGGCACCACCGATTGCGGATTGATCAGGTGTTGGACGTGCCATTCATCCGAATAGCGGCCGCCAACGCGCGCCAGATCCGGCCCCGTGCGCTTCGATCCCCACTGGAAGGGGTGATCGAACATACTTTCCGCTGCCAGGCTGTAGTGGCCATAGCGCTCCACCTCGTCGCGGAACGGACGGATCATCTGGCTGTGGCAGGTGTAGCACCCTTCACGGATATAGATGTCGCGGCCGGCCTGCTCCAGCGGCGTGTAGGGCCGCATCCCTTCCACTTCCTCGATGGTGTTATCGAGGTAGAAAAGCGGAGTGATCTGCACCAGCCCGCCAATGGCGACGGTGACGAAGGTGGCGATGGCCAGAAGCGTGATGTTCTTTTCCAGCTTCTTGTGGCCTTCGAACACGCCCTGCGAGGGAGCGCCCGGTGTGGTGTTTTCGCTGCTCATCGGTCAGCCTCCTTATTGTGCGGCCACAGGCTGCGGCACGATCGGCCGGTCAGCACTTGCGTCATGCGGGGTGTCACCCATGGGCGCCTCTTCACGCAGGCGTCCGGCGATGGTCATCCAGATGTTATAGGCCATTAGGATCGCGCCCGAGAGATAGAGCAGGCCGCCAAAGGCACGCATCAGATACATCGGGTGCAGCGCAGCGACGGTGTCGATGAAGCTGTTCACCAGATAGCCGTCCGAGCCATATTCCCGCCACATCAGGCCCTGAGTAATCCCGGCCACCCACATGCTGGCGGCGTAGAAAACGATGCCCAGAGTGGCGAGCCAGAAGTGCCAGTTGATCATCCGCAGCGAATACATCCGCTCACGCTTCCACAGACGCGGGGCGAGGAAGTAGACGCAGGCGAAGGTAATCATGCCGTTCCACCCCAGCGCGCCGGAATGGACGTGGCCGATGGTCCAATCGGTGTAGTGCGACAGGCTGTTCACCGCCTTCACCGAGAGCATCGGGCCTTCGAACGTGCTCATGCCGTAGAAGGCCAGCGCCATCACCATCATGCGGATGATCGGATCGGTGCGCACCTTGTCCCATGCGCCGTTCAGCGTCATCAGGCCGTTGATCATGCCGCCCCAGCTCGGCATCCACAGCATGATCGAAAAGACCATGCCCAGCGTCTGCGCCCAGTCGGGCAGCGCGGTGTAGTGCAGATGGTGCGGGCCAGCCCAGATGTAGAGGAAGATCAGCGACCAGAAGTGGATGATCGACAGGCGGTAGGAATAGACCGGCCGCCCGGCCTGCTTCGGCACGAAGTAATACATCATGGCGAGGAAGCCTGCGGTGAGGAAAAAGCCCACCGCATTGTGGCCATACCACCACTGGGTCAGCGCGTCCTGCACCCCGGCAAAGGCGGAATAGCTGCGCGAACCCAGCAGATCGACCGGCATCGCCAGATTGTTCACCACGTGCAGCATGGCAACGGTGATGATGAAAGCGAGGTAGAACCAGTTCGCCACATAGATATGCGGTTCATTGCGGCGCAGCAGCGTGCCCACGAAGACCGCGAGATAGGCAAGCCAAACGATGGTCAGCCACAGATCGACATACCATTCGGGCTCGGCATATTCGCGCGACTGGGTAACGCCCATCAAATAGCCGGTTGCCGCCAGCACGATGAACAGCTGGTATCCCCAAAACACGAAACGCGCCGTGCCCGGCAGCGCCAGCGTGGTGCGGCAGGTGCGCTGCACGACGTAGAAGCTCGTCGCCAGCAAGGCATTGCCGCCAAACGCGAAAATCACCGCGCTGGTATGCAGCGGGCGGACGCGTCCGAAATTGAGATAGGGTTCGAAGTTCAGCTCGGGGAATGCCAGCTGCAAGGCGATAAACAGGCCCGCCAGCAGACCTGCCAGCCCCCAGAACATCGTGGCGATCACGCCCCAGCGCACAACGTCATCATCATACACCGTATCGCCCGGAGGCAATTTGAAGATGCTCTGCGCTTTGGACAGCGGGTTGTAACGCCCCACCGTCATCAGCAGCAAAAACGCCGCGACCGCAGCGATAATGCCCATGTGAATAGCGAAGCCGGTATCTTGCGCACCGGCTATTGCGGCAATGGCAAGGAGCAGGACTACCGCCCAGATCCCAGCCCGTCCCAATGTTGCTTCCATGATAATGATCCCTTTCACGCTCGCCCTTACGGCGCGGCAAAATGAGTGTATTTGATCTCGATCAAATCCTGTTTGGATAGGAAAAAAGTCTAAGGCGGGTTGCCGGTTTGGCGGCTCAGGTGCCGAGCAGGCGCACCAGCGAGCGGCCTTCGGTCTCGATCACGCCTGCATCGCGCAGGGCGGCAAACTGGCGGCTGACGGTTTCTATAGTGAGGCCCAAATGGTCGGCGATTTCGCGGCGGCTCATCGGCAGGCTGAACTCGCACGGCCCCTTGCTCCAGCCGGTGATCTTCACCGCCATGGCGCGCAGGAATTCCTCCAGCCGCTCGCTGGCAGACGCGCTGGCGAGGCGGATCATGCCCGACCGCCCGGCGTCCACCGCCTGGAACGCGCGCGCCAGCACAATGCGCAGCATGGCCGAATCGCCCGCTGCGATATTGAGCAGCGCATGGGTCGGAAAAATCAGGCATTCCAACGGGGTAAGCGCTGCGAGATGCGCCTGCGCGTCGGGCCTGCGGAGCACGGGCACGAAATCGCCGGGGAAGTGGAAGGACAGCACCTGGCCATGCGCGCCATCTTTGCGTTGGCTGCCCGAACAGCTGCACGCGCACGGCTTCACCTGCACTTCCAGCTTGGCCGCGCCTTTCAGGATAAAGACCATGCGATCCTGTTCGGGATCGACGGGAAGGTACTGCTTCGCCGCCAGCGAGACCCGCCCGGCAATCGCCAGAAGATGTTCGAACGAACCGGCGCACGCCCCGCCCTGCGCCAGCGTGCTGCGCAGCAATTCCTCGTCGAACGAGACCGGAGATAGCGAAAGCGTAGCCATGATCGGGTGCGGCAATGCCTCTTGTTGCGAGGCCTGTCTTTGACACCGATCAAAGCGCAAATGCTTTGATCAGGATCAATGAAACCCGCCGCGAAGCACGCAATAGCGGCGCGTGGCAGCAAAAACCCTTGGCCGCACAGGGCGGCCACTGTTGCCAACAGGAATTTGCAATGAAGTATCTCATCCTCTCCGCCGCCACCGTGCTGGCTGCGCTGTCAGCACCTGCCGCTGCGCAGGATCGCGCAGGCGACATTCAGGTCAAACTGCTGGGCACCGCAGTACTGCCCGACGGATCGATCGATGCGGTCAACCGCGACGATGTCGGCCTGCCCACAGGCACCGATACTGCCGCGAACGACAATTACGTGCCGACGCTGGCAGTCGAGTATTTTGTGACGAACAATGTCTCGATCGAAACCATCGCTGGCACGACGCAGCACGATGTTGACGCGATTTCGGGCTTCCCCGCCGGAACCGAGCTGGTGTCGGACGCGCTGCTGCTGCCCGCCACCGTCACCGCCAAGCTGCATTTCGATCTCGGCGGCGTGAAACCCTATGTCGGCGCAGGCACGGCCTATTTCATCTGGCTGAGCGATGATCCGGGCGCGGCGACCATTCCGCTGGGCGTCACCGAAACCAATCTGTCGGACGAATTCGGCTTCGCGCTGCAAGCCGGTATCGATGTGCCGCTGGGCGATAACGGTTTCGGCTTCTCGATCGATGCCAAGCGCTACTTCATCGGCACCACAGCCGAATGGCTGGTGGGCGGCACGCAGGTTATCGAAACCGAACACGCGCTCGACCCGTGGGTGGTCAGCGCGGGCGTCAGCTTCCGCTTCTGAGGCCGGATGGTGACAACATCCCCCACCCCGCCGCCAGTGACCTACACCGTCGCGGACGATCTCTCTCCCGAAGATCTGCGCGCAGCACTGGTGGCGGGGTGGCGGGATTTTGTCGCCCACCCGAAATTCGGCCTCTTCTTCGGCGCGATCTTTGCCTTTGGCGGGATCGCGCTGTTTTTTATCCTGACCAACCGCAGCGGGATCACCTGGCTGATCCCCGTGATTGCAGGCTTCCCGCTGATCGCGCCCTTCGTCGCCGTGGGCCTTTACGAAGTCAGCCGCCGCCGCGAGCTGGGCTTGCCGATGGGCTGGAGCAAAATCCTCGGCGCCTTACGCGGGCATGGCGACGAGCAGATCATCAGCATGGGGGTGATTATCTTTGTCGCCTTTTCCTTCTGGGTCATCATCGCGCATCTGGTGTTCTCGGTCTTCGCCGCGCAATACGGGTCGGGCGCTGAATCGATAGACTTCTTCTTCACGGCCACCGGGCTCACGATGCTGGGTGTGGGCAGCGTGATCGGCGCGATCATCGCCTTTGTCTTTTACGCCATCACGGTGATGAGCCTGCCCATGCTGATCGATCGCGAGGTGGATTTCCTGACCGCGATTTTCGTCAGCCTGCGCGCGATCAAGCACAACACCTTTATTCTGTGCGTCTGGGCCTTTGTCATCGCGATGCTGCTGGCGATTGCGATGGTGCCCGGATTCCTCGGCCTCTTCGTTGCTTTGCCCGTGCTCGGCCACGCGACCTGGCACCTTTATCGCCGCACTGTCACACCGATTGAAGCAGTCTCTAGCCCATATGTCTGAGTGCAGCGGGACACTGGCGGGAGTATAGGGGTATCATGGGACAGGAATTTGCCGAAATTGCCCGCTTCCTCGGCAGCGCCGCGCCGTTCAACCTGCTCGGCGAAGAGGTGCTGGCGCGCATTTCGCGGCAAGTCACCATCACCTATTTCCCCGCCGGCGAAACGGTGCTTTCCGCAGGCGAGATCAACAACCGGCTGATGATCGTGCGATCGGGCGCGGTCGAATTGCGGCTGGCGGGGGAGGAACTTACCGCCCGCCTCGAACCCGGCAGCGCCTTTGCCTACCCTTCGATCCTGCGCGGCGGCGAAGTGCGCAACACCGCCATCGCGATGGAAGACACGCTGCTGTACCAGCTCTCCGGCGCGCTGTTTCTCAAGCTGCGCAAGGATCACAAGCGCTTCCGCGAATATTTCGTCGAGGATGAGGCCGACCGCATCCGCCACGCGCTGCGCCGCCGCGAAAGCGGCGCGCAGGGGATGTTCGATACGACACAGGTCGATAGCCTGCTGCGCCGCAGCGGGCCGGTCGTCTGCTCCCCGCAGCAAACAATCCGCGAGGCCGCACAGATCATGCGCGAACGCGATGTCAGCACGCTGGCGGTATGCGACGATACGGGATTGGTCGGCATTCTCAGCGACAAGGATTTGCGCAACCGCGTGGTCGCGGCGGGCGTGTCTGGCGATCACGCAGTGCGCGAGGTGATGACACCCCGCCCGAAGACGCTCCCCACCGATGCTAGCGTTGCCGAAGCCATGGCGCTGATGGCCGCAGGCGGTTTCCGCCATGTGCCGCTGATTGCAGCCGATGGCGCGCTGGCGGGGGTAATCAGCTCGAGCGACATCCTCGCCTTTCTCGGCAGCAATGCCATTGATGCAGGGCTGGCGATTGCCCGCGCGGACAGCCCCGCCGCTCTGGTCGCCGCAGCGGCGCGCATTCCCGAGAGCTTCGTTCGCATGGAGCATCAGGGGCTTGGCCCTGCGCATATCATGCGCTTCGTCTCCGCTTTGGGCGAGGCCGCGCATCGCCGCGCGGCGCAATTGGCGGAGGCCGAACTGGGCAAGCCGCCTGTCCCCTATGCGCTGGTCGTCTTCGGCTCGCTCGCCCGCGAAGAGCAGCTGGTCGGATCGGATCAGGACAATGGGCTGGTGATCGACGATACTATGGCAGAAGGCGATGCCGCCTATTTCGCGCAATTGGGTGGCCGCATCTCCGACCTGCTCAATGATTGCGGCTTCGTCTATTGCAACGGCGGGATCATGGCCAAAGAAGCCGCGCAGCGGCTCACTGCGGGCGAATGGCAGCGGCGCTATACCGACTGGATCGAGCGGCCCGATGAAGACAAGATTCTGCGCGCCACCATCTTCTTCGATATGAGCTGCGTGCATGGCGAGGCCGCGCTCGTCGATAGTCTGCGCGAAAATGTGCTGCAACGCGCCGCCGCCTCCTCGATCTTCGCCAGCTATCTCGCCCGCGATGCGCAGCGCAGCAAAGTGCCCTTGGGCTTTTTCCGCAATCTGGTGCTGGAAAGCACGGCGGATGGCGAGAAGGTGTTCGATGTGAAAGCGCAAGCGGTGATGCCGGTGATCGACATCGCCCGCACCACCGCGCTTGCGCATGGCATTAGCGCTGTCGGCACTGCCGACCGGCTCGACGCGATTGTCCGCGCGGGCAAAATGGCGAGTGGCGACGCGCAAAGCCTGAAGGATGCGATGGTGCTGGTGAACGATTTGCGCATCCGCCATCAGGCCCAGCTGCTGGCGGCAGGCAAGGCGCCCGAAAATGCGATTGCCCCCGCCACTCTCTCCCCGCTGGAGCGCGACCATCTGAAGGACGCTTTCGCCGTTATTCGCGGCGCGCTCGATTCACTGCGGCGCAACCTAGCCGGGGGGATTGCGTGAGATGTTCGCCCGGCTGCGCTTTGCGCATGATCTGCGCCGCTTGGGCAAGGCGGAGGAGCCCGTGCTGGCCCGCTATGCCGCCGCAGAATGGCCCGAGGCCGGGACGCCAGTGCGCGATGCGCCGCTGCTCGCACTCGATTTCGAGCTCGACGGGCTGAAACGCGGCGCGCATCTGCTGCAAGCAGGCTGGACGCGCTTCACCCCCCGGGCGATCCCGCTGGAACACGCGCAGGTGCACGATATCCGCAGCAATGCAGCGCTCGACCGGCAGGCGGTGACGATCCACGGCATCGGCGGACAGCGCGCCTCGGAGGGCGCCCGTCTGAGGGAAGTCATTGCTGCACTGATCGCTGATCTGGCAGGCCGCGTGTTGGTGGCACATGGCGCTTCGATAGAAGTCGAGGCGCTGCAAGGCGCGGCCAAGGCGCTTTACGGCGCGCGCCTGCCCATTCGCAGCATCTGCACGCTTATGCTGGAACGCCATCTTGCGCCCAATCTGGCGGGCGATGGCGCGTATCGCCTTGGTGCAGCGCGGGCGCGCTATGGCTTGCCTGCCTATGACGCGCATGACGCGCTGGGCGATGCCATCGCTGCCGCCGAATTGCTGATGGCACAGCTAACGCGGATGCCGCGCGATACGACATTGGGCAGGCTGGAGGCGCTAGGCTGAGCGACAAACGCCCGCCTATTTTTCCTCGACAATGTCAAAGGTCAGTCCGGCATGGGCCTGTAATCGCGCGATAAGTGCATCACCCATCAGCGTGGCAGGAGTCCAGAAACCGCCGGGAGCATCCGCAGGCACATCGCGCGCCAGACACAGGGCCGCTTGGCTCAGCATTTTCGCGGTCGAGCCGTAGCCCGGATCGCGATCACCCGTCACGCGGCAGCGCAGTCTCTCGCCCTTCGCGGTGGTGCCGAGGAAGGCCATGTCGAACATCCCCTCGCGCTGCTCGGTCTCGCTCGGCCCCTCGCCCGGCTTGGGCAGGAACTTGCCGAGCACCCAGCGCAGCGGCGGGATCGCCAGCCCCGACGTAAACGCACCCAGCCCCATGGCGGTCAGTTTCGCACGGCGCTTCCCGCCGCTGCCTTTGCCCGTCACCATCGCTTCTTCGTAGAGGAAGTTTTGGCCATAGGCCTTGCCGCTCAACGCGTTGGAGCGATGCACGACCTTGGTGTTGATCGAGGCCATGATGAAAGGCGCGAGCCAGCGTTCGAGCCGCGCGTCGTAATCTGCCCCGACACTGCTTTGCCGCGCGGTAAAGCCGTGGTCGGGCGGGCACAGGCTATAAGGGTTCTTGAGCTCGCGGCGCAAAGCCGGGTCGCCCGAGGCTTCCTTCACCAGATTGACCATGCTGGCGATGGTGCCGCCCGAAGCGCCGCCTTTCATCCGCATCACGCGCATATCAATCCGCTCGCACGGCGCGCCAAAGGCTTGCTGCGCGTGGGCTTGGAGGAAATGCACGCCCATGTCGGAGGGGATCGAATCAAAGCCGCAGCAATGGACAATGCGCGCCCCGCTCGCCTTGGCCGCCGCCTCATGCCGCGCCTGCATCCGGCGGATCCAGTGCGGCTCTCCGGTCAGGTCACAATAATGCGTGCCCGATGCCGTGCAGATCTCCACCAGCAGATCGCCGTGGAGCGCGTAGGGGCCGACGGTGGAGACAATCACCGTGCCTTGTGCGCACATCGCTTCGAGCGTCGCCCTGTCAGCCGCATCGGCGACGATCATCGGAATGTCGGACAGCCCGACTGCCGCATTCACCGCTTCCAGCTTGGCTTTCGAGCGCCCCGCAATTGCCCAGCGCACGCCCTCGCCGGCGAAGGTCTCGTGCATATACCGCGTGACGATTTGCCCGACAAAGCTGGTCGCGCCGTAGACGATGATGTCGAAGGGTTTGTCGGTCATAGGGGCACCGATCTAGGACAGGGTCGGCCCTTTGGCCAGTCTCAAGACGCGCGGGCAGCCTCGGCCAGCAGGAGCGCGCCCGTCACCCCGGCATTATCACCCAAGGCAGGCGGCACGATCTTTTGCCGCGCACGGCCCGGCAGATAATTGTTGCCAGCAAGCCTTGCGCTTTCGTCAATCTTGCCGAGCAGGCCGGGGGTTTTTGTAACGCCGCCGCCCAGCACAACCGTCTCCACCGCCGTCAGCGCGAACAGGCTGTGGCACAACTGGCCGAGATAACCCGCAACCCGGTCAACCGCCTCGTGTTCACTGCCGAGGTCGGAGAGCGTTGCCCCCCACCGGTCCAGAATGGCAGGCCCACTCGCCAGCCCTTCAAGACAGTCACCATGGAAGGGGCAAAAGCCGGAGTAGGAAACATCATCCGCAGCGCGCTTGGAATGATAATGGCCCATTTCCGGATGGCCGGCGCCGTGGACCAGTTCTCCGCCCAACACCAGCCCGCCGCCGATCCCCGTGCCGACAGTAACATAGGCCATGCCCGCCGCACCCTGCCCCGCGCCCATGCAGTATTCAGCAAGCGCCGCACCGTTCACATCGGTGTCGAATCCGATAGGAATGCCATACCTGCGCGCAAAATAGCCCGCCAGATCGCAGTGCGACCAGCCGGGCTTGGGCGTATCGAGGATATGGCCCCAGTCGGGGGCGGATTCGTCTAACTGCGCGGGGCCGAACGTGGCAATTCCCAGCGCGCTGAGCCTTCCCTGCGCATCAAACCAGCGCGCGGCCTCGGCCAACGTGTCCTCGGGAGTGAGCGTCGGAATTTCCTGTCGCGCGAGGATGTCGCCGGGCGTGCGGGCCACCGCGAGGACGAATTTCGTGCCTCCCGCCTCAATCGCGCCCAGCAGGCTTTCGTTTTGCATAGCTATTGTCCCTTACCCCACCAGCCGCGAACGGTCGCCATCGAGCGCCAATTGCAGGAACGGCGCAAACGTGCCGCCAAACTGTGCCCGCCGCGCGCTCACATCGGCCCCGTCAACCTTGTTGATTCCCCAGTAATCGACAAAGCTCGTGACCGAAAGATCGGGCAGCACCCACCAGCTATATGCTTGGCGCGGTCGTTCAGGCGGATTGCCGATGACAAGGCCGCTGCCATTGAGCAATGTCCACGGCCCGGCCAGAGAGGCCGCGCGTGCGCCATACAGCCCGGTGGGTGCGGCAATGCCCGGCGCAAAGACCGAGCTCTGGGTAGACCAGAACAGATAGAGCAAGCCGCAATGCGCAACGATATGCGGGCGCTCCAGTTCATTGCTGGTTCCCACCGCATCGATCAGCGGCGGCATCGGCGTGAAGGTACCGTCCGGATTGTCGCTGGCGATGCCGATCACGCCATCATGCAAACCCGGATGACTGGCGGAAGAGCCGGTGAACACGACATAGTCTTTACCGTTCGCATCACGATAATGCGCGGGATCGCGGAAGGCTTTGATCTTGCCGGGTTCGCCATGATTTTCGTTCGCCGGGCGGTAATGCAGGCCATCGGCCGCCACGATCTCTTGCGGAACGGACCATTCGCCGAAATCGCCATCGGGCTGCATGGCAGCGCGCGTTGCATAGATGGTCTGATGAAAGGTCAGCGTATCGTCCCCGCGCCGTCCGGCAGCGGTGAAGAACAATGTCACTGTTCCAGCCTCAAACAGGGCCGAGCCTGACCATTCGCGGGCGCCGGGAGAAAGCGCGGGAGGCAAAACGGCGGAGAGGTGGGCAAAACCGCTCCACGTCCGGTGGAAACTGTGGATGCGCGCGAGGTGATGGCGCGCCTCGGGATCGCCCCCGCGCGGTGCAGCGAGCGCGAACCACAATTCGCCGCCGCGCCAAGGCACTGGCTGGCCCGCCGCATCGGCCAGCGGCCACGCATCCCATATGTCGAGTTCGGGCGAAACAAACTGCACATCAGCCGCGTCAAGCTCCGGTGCCTGATTTGCCTCGCTTAAGCGCAAAGCGAGGAGCGCTTCGGCAGGCCACTTGCTCGCCGCTGCATCGGCTTCACGAATGGATTGCACGGGCGCGGACATCAGTTCTGCTTTTCCCATGAGATCGAGGTTACACGATCAGACGATGATCGAACAATCGATCCACGTATAATCGTTGCAAGAAAAGGGTTTGGGCGGCGGACACGGGAGAGTTGTCCGCCACCCATTGCGACCCGCATCAGCAGATCAGAAATCGATCCGGACCGAAGCGGAAATCGTGCGGCCAGCGATCGAACGGGCGCGGACGATGCCATTGCCCGGGATCGAACCTTCCTCCGCCTCGGTGTAGCCGACGCTATCGAACAGGTTGTTGGCGTTGATTGCCAGTTCCAGCCGATCAAGCGGGCGCACCGCCAGGAAGGCGTTCACCTGATTGTAGGCGGGCAACACCAGATCGTTATTGTCCTGCGTGAAGCTTTCCGTCGTGCCGACAAGGTTGGCACCGACAGTAAAGAAGTCATCCTCATACTGTGCGGTAGCCTGATAGACGAAATCGGCCTGGCGGCGCGGCGTGTTGCCGATGATCGATGGATTGTTGGCATCGACGATTTCGGAATCGGTCCACGTCAAACCGGCATTGAGCGAGAACGGGCCGACCGAATATCCGCCTTCCAGCTCCAAACCAATCGCTTCGTATTCGTTGTCGGTCAGTTCGAGCGGCGCAATTTCCACGTTGGTTTCAGCGGTCTGGGCGTAGAACAGTGTGGCATAGAGCCGCAGCGCATCGCCCTGATACTTCAGACCACCTTCCAGCTGGTTCACATTGGCGATCACGCCTTCGTCCCCGCCCGACAGGCTGCCGTCGGTGGTGCTAACCGCTGGGGCGAACAGGCTACGGTCAGCCGTGTGACGGCCGCCCTGGCTGTAACGCGCAAAGGCCGAGAAATCATTGGTCAGCAGATAGTTGGCGCCCAGCGAGAACGACACAAAGTCGTAATCGTAATTGACCGGGCGGGCATTGTTCAGCGGCAACACGGCGGTGTTCGCCTCTGCTGCGTCAATCGTGCCGTTATTGTCGAAATCGAACGAGGTGATGCCGCTCCCGAAGCCGCTATCGCTGCCGGTGATGGTGCCATCAGCCGAGCCGAAATCATAGCGGATGCTACCATCCAGCGTTAGCGCGCCGAGTTCGAGTGACAGCGATGCAAACGGGGCGAAGGTGTTGTAATTGATGTCGTAATTCCGGCGGCAGCAATTACCGAAGAAGCTGGCACTGAAACCAACGGTGCCATTCTGGGTGACCAGATTTCCACCCGCATCGCGGATATTGACCAGCACCGAATTGCCGTCGCCTTCCACCGTTTGCACGAAGGAAGTCCACAGCCAGTCGGTGTTCACTTCCTGCCGCGAGCCGTAGAAGCCGGCAAGGAACGTCGCCGAACCGCCGCCGAAATCGAAGTCGCGCGAAATGCGCAGATCATTCGAGATATTGTCGAGGCTGTTGAGGCGGGTGTTGAACAACACCACATTGGTGAGCAAGCCATTGCCACCAATGCTTGCCGCATTGGCCACTGCTCCCGAATTCGGGCCGCTGGCGAACTCGATGGTCGAGCCCGCACCGCCAATGCCATTTGCAATGGATTGCGCGCTGCCAGCACTGGCGGGGAACGGGGAGACGAAGCTGCCCGAATTGTCGGCAAAGCGGAACCGCTCGGTCAGCACCCAGCCATCGGCAAATTCGACTTCGGCTTCAAGCCCGAACGCTGCCGACTGGACCGAGAGGCCGTCGTGCAGATTGAACGTGGTCGGGTTGTTGTCCCCGTCCAGCGTTGTCGCGGTGGTGATGTAGCGACTGTAGAGCGAATCCGAACGCGGATCGAAATTGGCAATGCCTTGATATTCGGGATCGGCACCCGTGCCGCCTACAAATACCGGCTGCGGCAGGATCGTGGGCGTGCTGTCATCCAGATATTTGCCGTAAATGCGGATGTAGCCGCCTTCGAATTCCTGCGTGAAATTAGCGCGGATCTGGCCACCATTGTTGCCATTATAGCCGGTATCGCGATTGCCTTCGCCGGTGCGATAGAAGCCGCCGATGTGGAAATAGCTGTCGTCCGTCAGGCTGGCGCCGTAGTTGAAATCGAGCCGATAGGTCTCGAAATCGACACCGAGCGTTGCAGCAATGGCACCGCCTTCGCGTTCGCCCGTGTTCGAGATGAAGTTGATAACCCCGCCCGGTGCGTTGGAAGCGAAGGTAGAGGCAGAGCCGCCCCGAACCGCTTCGACGCGGCCCACGCTTCGGTCTGCGCGCAAGAAATTGTCGGCATTGCCGAAAATGATATCGCCGAATTCGAGCACGGGCAGCCCGTCTTCCTGCAATTGCAGGTAACGCGCACCGCCGGTGGACACAGGGATACCGCGAACAGCAATGTTGGCATTGCCTTCGCCGCCCGACGCTTCGGAACGGATGCCGGGGATTTGCCGGATCAGGTCTGCCGAGGAGCTTGGATTGACGTTGGCGATCGCATCCGCATCGATGACGCTGAGCGAGACCGAAGTCTCCAACTCGTTGCCACCGCGGGCTACGGCGGTGACGAAAATGACATTCTCTTCGGTGTCAGGGTCTTCCGCCCCAGCAGCGTTATCCTGCGCAAAGGCGGGTGTCGAAAAGGCCGAAAGCGCGACGCCAAAGGCCAAAGCATGGCTGAATTTCATTTCTCAAGCTCCTCATCCAAACGTCGCAATGGCTTCTTGCGGCCAGCGAGTCGCTATTATGCATAAGGCCGTTGCAAACGATTGCAACAATCATTTTGCAATCGTTTGCAAACAAGCGATCATTGTGTCACAAGATCGCCACACGGTGCCGGAAGAGCGGCCGTTCAAGAGGATGCATAGGATGACGATTGGCGGAAAACCGCGGCTCTCTTTGCTGCGAATCATCGAAATGAACATCGGCTTTTTCGGGCTGCAATTCAGCTTCGGCTTGCAGCAGGCGAACATGGGGCCGATCTATGGATTTCTCGGCGCGGATGAGGCTACCATGCCGCTGCTGTGGCTGGCAGGGCCGATGACGGGGCTGATCATCCAGCCAATCGTCGGCGCGATGAGCGACCGGACAAGTTCGCGCTTTGGCCGCCGCACGCCCTACTTCCTGATCGGCGCAATCATCTGCACGATCTGCCTGTTCCTGATGCCCTATTCCAGCACGCTGTGGATGGCGGCGAGCCTGCTGTGGATACTCGATGCGGGCAACAACATTACGATGGAGCCGTACCGCGCCTATGTGGCGGACCGGTTGCTGCCGGACCAGCGCTCGGTCGGCTTCCTCACCCAAAGCGCTTTTACCGGGCTTGCACAGACGCTCTCCTACCTTGCCCCCACTCTGCTGACGGCGTTTGTCGCGAAGGATGTGCTCGACGATAACGGCATTCCGGTGATCGTGCGCATCGCCTTCGTTATCGGCGCAATTCTTTCCATCAGCACAATCGTCTGGTCGATCTGGCGGGTGCCGGAATTGCCCCTGGAACCCGAGGAACAGGCCGTGGTCGACGCCAAGCCCATGACGGTGCGCGCGACCTTGGGAGAAATCGGCGATGCCATCCGCGATATGCCCAAACCGATGCGGCAATTGGCGCTTGCGATGCTGTGCCAGTGGTACGCCATGTTCGCCTATTGGCAGTACATCACCTTCGCCGTGGGCCGCGCGATCTATGACACGTCCGACGCATCGAGTGCGGCCTTCCGCGATGCAACCTTGACCACGCAGCAAGCAGGCGCTCTGTATAATTTTGTCGCGTTCCTCGGTGCGCTGGCGCTCATCCCGATTGTCGCGCGGATGGGAGCGCGCATTGTCCATGCGGTGTGCCTGGCCGCATCGGGCATCGCCATGCTGCTGATCCCCGGCGTCGAGACCCCGGCCGCACTGTTCGTGTTGATGCTCGGCATCGGCATCGGTTGGGCGGGGATGATGGGCAACACCTATGTGATGCTGGCAGACTCGATCCCGGCAGAACGTAACGGCATTTATATGGGTATTTTCAATATGTTCATCGTGGTGCCGATGCTATTCCAAACGCTCACCATGCCGCTGATGTACAATTCCCTGCTTGGCGGCGATCCGCGCAATGTGCTTTTGCTCGGCGGCGCGCTAATGCTGCTTGGTGCGGTCGCGACGCTGTTTGTCGATGCCGGCCACCGTGTGCCGCGCCAGCAGAAGACAATTGCCGCCTAGGAGGATGATTTCGGTGATCGAGGACGAAAAGCTGGAGATACGGCCCAAGGCCCCTCGCGCGGTTCGCACGCTCACCGATCTGGCGAATATCGCAGGCGTTTCTGCTGGTACTGTATCGCGTGCGCTTGCCGGTAACTCGCTCGTGAACACCAAAACGCGTGACCGCATTCAGGCTCTGGCGCGCGAATACGGGTTCCAGCCCAACCAGATGGCGAGCAAGCTGCGGCGACAGAAAACCGGAGTGATTGGCGTGATCATTCCGCTGGGCCATGATCGACGCCAGCAGATTTCGGACAGTTTTTTTATGACCTTGCTCGGCCATCTGGCGGACGAGCTGACCGAAAAGGGTTACGACCTGATGCTCCGCCGCGTCGTCCCCGAACGCGACGAGGATTGGCTCGACCGGTTCATCGGTTCGGGCATGATCGACGGGGTAATCGTGATCGGCCAGTCCAACCAGTTCGAGCGGATCGAGGAAGTGGCGGACGGATATCTGCCCATGGTCGTATGGGGCAACCATCAGGAAGGGCAGCGGCATTGCGTAGTCGGCGCGGACAACCGGCTTGGCGGGCGGCTCGCCACCGAACGGCTGATCGCAGCAGGTGCCACGCGGATCGCATTTCTGGGCGACACCGCTCCGTTCGAATTTGCCGCCCGCTTCGCCGGGGCACAAGATGTGGCGAGCAGACTCGGCGCCTCGCTCCGCGCCGTTTCCACCCATCTCTCTCCCGAACAGACGCGCAAGGAAATCGCCGGATTCCTCTCCCGCCATCACACCGAAATCGACGGGATCTTTGCCGCGAGCGACAGCATTGCCTTTGCCGCAATGCAAGAATTGCGGCGCCTGCGCATCGCAGTGCCGGACGCAATCAAGCTGGTCGGCTTCGATGATCTGCCCATCGCCAGCCAGACGATCCCGCCGCTGACCACGATCCATCAGGACATTATGGCGGGCGCGCAGGGACTGGTCGAACTGTTGCTGCGGAGATTGAAAGGCGAGGCGACCGAAAGCCTCGTGCTACCACCACGACTGGTGGTCAGAGGAACGGCGTAGAGCCCCGCCTTGGCTCTTGCCTCTTTCCGATGGCAGACCCGCAAATTTTCTGAGCACCACGCTGGCTCTGTCACAAGACGCGATTGTCTTGCGCGCAAAATTCCTACAGTCTTGACCGGAAAAGCAACACGAGAGGAGCAATCGAATGGCAGCGCAGCTTGCTGGCAAAACAGCTATTATCACGGGGGCCGCAAGCGGCATTGGCCTCGCCATTACCCGCCTCTATCTCAGCGAGGGTGCGCGCGTTCTCGCTGTCGATCGTGACAGCTTCGACGGCACCGGTTTGGTTGAAGGCGACGCGCTCGCGTTTCTGGTGGTGGATATCACCGAGGCCGATGCCCCTGCCCGCATTGTCGAAACGGCTTTGGCTCGCTTCTCCAAGTTCGAAATTCTGGTCAACAATGCCGGTGTCTGCCTGCCAGGTACCGTTGAAGACCAGACGATAGACAGCTGGAACCAGACCATAGCCATCAATGTGACGGCCCCCTTCTTGCTCACGAAGGCTGCTATCCCGCATCTGAAAGCGTCCGGCTGGGGCCGCATCATCAATGTGGGTTCGATCATGTCTGACTTTGGCGGGCCGTCTTTGTGTGCCTATGGCACCAGCAAGCATGCGATTGCCGGCTTTACAAAGTCGCTCGCTGCGGACCTTGGCAAATCGAACATCACGGCAAATTACCTTCAGCCCGGTGCCATCATGACACCTTTGGCTGCGCCTGCCATGTCTGACCCAGCGTTCCGCGCGTATTGGGAGGAGAAGGCACCCGTGGGCCGTATCGGCGAGCCCGAGGAAGTCGCTGCCGCCGCGCTCTTCCTTGCCAATGAAAGCGCCAGCTATGTCAACGGCGCGGGCCTGAAAGTCTGCGGCGGGGCGATTTCTCGGTTCTAGCTTTGGTCTGGCTCTCGCAGGGCCAGAGTTCCAAACGCCCACTATGCGAGTGAGCGCACAGCTAGTAAGGTCTACCAGTAGACCTTACTAGCCTTCGCAGCGCCCTGCGCCAGTGCCGCGAGCTTCGCCCAGACGATCTCCGGATCGAGGCTGTTGCTGCCCGCGTGCACCGAGAAACCGCAGTCTACGCCCGCCAGCACCCGCTCGCGGCCGAGCAAATCGGCATAGCGGCCAATGCGCTGGGCGATCAGATCGGGGTGTTCGATGTAAGGGCTTTGCGGCTCGACCATGCCGGGGCAGAGGATCTTGTTGTCAGGCAGCGGGTTGCTTTCGAAAAAGGCGAATTCATGCGCGTGGCGCGGGTTTGCCCCTTCCAGCAGCACGGTCTGCGGCTTCGCGCTCCATACGATGTCCGCAATCTCGCCCAGCGCCACGTCGCAGTGATGCGGCCCGGGATAATTGCCCCAGCACAGATGCATCCGGCATTGCTCTGCCGGAATATTCTGCAACGCATGGTTGAGCGCGGCGATGTTCATGCCGATGCGCTTGCGGAACTCCTCCAGCGAAAGCTCGGTAAACTGCACATGGCGGCCCATGGCGAGATCGGGGCAATCGACCTGCAGCGTGATCCCCGCTGCCGCAATCGTCTCATATTCGTGCCGCAGCCCTTCGGCGAGCGCGAAGACATAGGCCTCGTCGCTCTCGTAATACTGGTTGGGGAAGAACAGCGCGGTGACACCGGGGGACGCGGCGGACATGAATGTGGCATGGCCATCGGCAAGCCGGGACAAGCGTTCGGCATCCTGTCGCGGCGCGTCCATATCAATGACTTCAATCGGCGCGGTGCAGGCAGGGGCGGAACGTTTGGCGCGTCCCTTATTGCCGAAGACTTGCGCCTTTGCGCCGGGATAATCTTCCAGATCCTGGAATTCATACTGCCCCGCCTCACCGCCAAATCCCGACAGGCGATGCTTGATATAGGTGGCGTAGCTGGGCTTCGACATCTCGCCGTCGTTGATGATGTCAACACCGGCTGCTTTCTGTCGATGGACGATATGGGCCGTGGCGCGCTCAACGGCTTCGTCGAAATCGCTTTCGACTATGTCCGCGCCCTCCTCCTTCGCAAAGACGAGGTCGAGCAGATATTCGGGGCGCGGCAGGCTGCCGACATGGGTGGTGAGAAAACGTCCTGCGCTCATGAAAATCGCCCGTGTTTGCGCGGCTCTACGCGCCGCATTTGTTCAAGAAATCACGCACAATGGCGTTGAAAGCTGCGGGATTGTCGCAATTGGCGAGATGGCCTGCTGCGTCCACTTCGCAATGCGAACCGCGCGGCACCGTTCCGGCCAGCGCCTTGGCGCAGGCGCGCCGCCACGGGCTGTCCCCCGTCCCGGTCAAGGCGAGGCAAGGCGTGGACAGATGTGCCAGAACCTCTTTGGGCACGCCGGGCAGAACCGAGGGAGCGAGCAGGTCGCGTCCGTCATACCCCGCCACGATCTGTTCCAGCAGCGCTGCAACTTGCGCATTGGAGCATTGCATCAACGGATGGCGCATCCAGTCGCTGCGCATCTGCTCCCACGTGCCCGCTGCGGCCCATGCCTCATATTGCGCCAGATCAAGTTCTTCGTCCCGCTCCACCAGCGTGGGCAAGGGCGCGCCGGAGACGATCAGGCTGGTCAGCCGCTCCGCATGGCGATGGGCGTAATCGAGCGCGATGGCCGCACCCTGCGACAGCCCCAGCAGCGCAAACCGCTCGAACCCGAAGAAGCTGGCGATGGCGTGAATGTCGTCCGCCTCGCGCGCCAGATCGGGCGGAGCGGTGGAGCGGCCGAAGCCGCGCCGGTCGGGCATCACCAGCAAATGGCTGCGCGAAAGTTCGGCCACTTGCGGCAACCACATCCGCCAATCCAGCGTCCAGCCATGCAGCAGGATGAGCGGTGGCCCCTCCCCCGCCATGGCAATCGGCACGATGCCGTCGCCGACAGCGACTTCACCGTGCCAGACCATGTCCAGCGCGTCGGGCGCAATGGTGGCCATGGCGCCCATCCGGCAGGATCAGGCCGCTTCGGCGGCGCGGAACGGATTGTTGTTTTCGTGATTGCCCGCCAGCCAGCGCGCCAGATCGCCATGCGCATTCGCGCGGCGCTCGGCATCGAGCGGCTCGGCGCGCGGATCGTCATGCGTGAATTCGAGGATCATGCCATTGGGATCGGTGACATAGACCGAACGGCAATAGCCATGTTCGAGCGTGTAGGTCTGCGGCTCAGTGATACCGGCATCGCGGATGCGCTTTTCAATCTCGTCCTGCCCGGCCTTCTCGACATGGAGCGCGACGTGGATGAACGGGCTTGACGGCATTTCCGGCCCGAATTCGGCCTGGTCTTCAGGATCGGCAAACTGGAAAAAGGCCAGGGCGCTGCCGTCGGCCAGCTCGAAGAAGCAGTGGCAATAGGTGCGCTCTTTGCCGAACAGTTCGTCCTTTTCGCAATAGGTCGCCATCAGCGGGAAGCCGAGCACGTCTTCATAAAAGGCGCGGGTCGCTTCCAGATCCTTGGTGACATAGGCGGTGTGGTGAAGACGGTTGGCAAGAATTCTGTCGCTCATGACGGCTTCCTCGTCGGTTGTAATGTTGCAAACAAACTAAGCGCTCTCAGCGCGGAACGGCAGGCAGACTATCACCAGTGATAGCCGCCTGCCATATCCGCCCCGCTAGCCTAGAACTGGTATCCCACTTCCACCCCGTAACGCGCCGGACGCGCTCGGAAAACGAAGCCGCCGGGCGAAAACTCGGCATTATACGTCTCGTCGAACAGGTTCTGCGCGAAGGCGGTGATCGAGACATCATTGAAGCGCAGGCCGGCGCGGGCATCGACGATGTTCACCGGATCGCGCACGGTGGTGTTGAACGGCTCCCACCATGTGCGGCCCGTGCGGCGGAAATCGACACGCAGCAGCGCATCGACAGAGTCGCTGATCGGCCCGTCATACTGCATCCCCAGATTGACCGTGGAGCGCGAGATCTGCGGCGCTTCATTGCCGATCACCGACGGATCGGCAAATTCTTCGATATTGCTGTAGGTCACACCCCATGCGGCGTTCACGTCGAGATCGGGAAGGATTTCCGCCGTCGCTTCCAGTTCGAAACCCTGCAAGCTAACCTCGGGAATATTGCCAAGATTCTGTGTGGAGGATGCGGCCAGGAACACGAAGAAATAGCTGTTTTCCGACGTGGTCGAATAGGCAGCACCGTTCAGGCGGAACGGGCCGAAGTCCGATTTGAAGCCGAGTTCGAACGTGTCGGCGGTTTCGGCTTCGAAAATGTCCCCGACGCCGACAATCCCGTTGGCCACGGCTTCCGCGCCCACGCCCGTCTGGTTGAAACCGCCGGAACGGAAACCGCGGCTGTATCCGCCATACAGCGTCAGCTCGTCGGTCGGCTCATAGGTCAGCGTGATCTTCGGCTGCCAGTCATCGAAAGTGCGCGTGCGCACTTCGCCGCTTTGCGCCTGCGGAACCCCCGGCACCACCGGGAGGAAGGCCTGCGGCGTCAGCGTCGTCTGTTCGCGCCGGTCACGATCATACCGCAGCGAGGCATCGATGCGCAGCTGTTCGGAGATTTCATATCCGGCATTGGCGAACAGCGCCCAGGCGAAATTGCTCTGCCCGTCCGACAGGAAGGTGAATTGCGGGTTCAGCGGATTGGTCGCAGGGGTGCGGAATACCGGGAACACGCCATTCCCTGTGTCCACCATATTGCCGGTGGAGATGAAGCGTTCGGTATCGATCAGATAGCCGCCCACCATCCAGTTGAAGCGGCGCCCGTCATCGGGCGAGGCCAAGCGGATTTCCTGGCTGAACGCCTCCACATCGAGGAACTGCGCCTGGTTGAGATCGAACCCGTTGCCCGCGCCGAAAATGGTCTCGAACAGGTTGAAGAAGAACGAATCTTCAATCGGCAGGAAGTCGAAGGCGTCGCCCGTGAGGATTTCCTCCAGCGTGTCATACGAAGTGACCGAGGTGAAGACGACATTGTCGCCTTCATACTCGGCGCGCAGCGCGACGTTGTAGATATCCCGGTCGTTCTGGCCCGGATTGTTCACCCGCACATCGGCGATGTCGTTCACATCGCCAACGATGTTATAATAGAGGCCCTGCGTGCGCAGCTGGTTCATTGATCCGCGCAGATCGATGGTGAAACGGTCGGTCGGCTCGAACAGCAGACTGCCGCGCAGGCTCAAATCCTGCACCGGATCGGCCTCTTCGCCAAGGAAGGTGTTTTCGATAAAGCCGTCGGTTTCATACCACGAACCCGCCACGCGGAAGAACGCGCCTTCGCCCAGCGGGCCACTCACCCCGCCGCGGAGGAAATAGCCGAAGCCATTGTCGATCCCGGCGGTGATATTGCCTTCGAAATTGCTGGTCGGTTGGCGCGTGGTGATAATAATCGCCCCGCCAATGGCGTTGCGACCATAGAGGCCACCTTGCGGCCCCTTGAGCACTTCGATCTGCTCGATATCGAACAGATCCTGGTTGAATTGCGCGGGGTTTACTTGTTGCACCCCGTCTACAATCACTGCGACCGAAGGCTCGGAATTGCGGTTCTGGGTAATCCCGCGAATGATGACGAAGGCGTTGCCCGCGTTCTGCGTCTCGACGAGATTGACGTTGGGCGTGAGCGCGATGAAGTCACCCGGGCGCTGGATGCCGGCGTTTTCGATCGACTCGGCGGTGAATGCGGTCACCGCGGCAGGCGTATCCTGCAGGCTTTCGTCACGGCGCAGCGCGGTAACGACAATGGTGTTGCCATCGGCTTCGGCCTCTTCGCCGGTCTCCGGATCGGCTTGCTGCGCAGTGGCGGGCACGGCCCACAGGGCGGCAGCGCCAAGCGCGATAAAACTCACAAAAGTAGAGTCCAACCTCTTCATTTCATTCTCTCCCGAACGGGCGCGTGCGCGCGCCTCTGTGGAATCACTCTTCTGGACCGATGCAGCGAATATGAAATTCGTAATGCGAAGTCAACTTCGATATGCGAAAACTATGGTTTGAGCGATGCCTCAAGGGCGGGCCAACGCTTCAGCGCCCCCTCGATCTCGCTCGCCGCACCGCGCAACAGCGGCAGACGGGTGCGCACAAGTTCATCCTGCGAAATGCGGGTCGTGGAGGTGGAACAGTTGATCGCGGCAACGACCTTGCGCTCGCGCCCGTAGATCGGGACAGCCACCGAAACGATGCCGTAATCCAGCTCGTCGAGCGCGGAATCATACCCCCGCTCGGCAATCAGCACGAACCGCTCCTCGATGGCGGCGCGGTCTGTCACTGTGCGTTCGGTGAACCGTTGGTAGGGCGCCTGCGCCAGCAGCCCATCGCGCTCTCCGGCAGGGAGGCTGGCGGCCATGGCTTTGCCGAGCGAGGTCGCATGAAACGGGAAGCGCGTGCCCACATTGGCCGCGAGCCGGAACCGGCGGTCGGTAGAAACGTGCGCGACATATAGGATTTCGTTGCCCGCCAGCACCGCCAGCGAAGCGCTGTCGCCGGTCTGGTCGCGCAAATGCTGCAAAGCCGGATGCACCACCTGCTCGATCTGCATCGACGCGAGGAAGGCCGACCCGATGGTCAGCACCGCCGGCCGCAACAGGAATTTGCGTTCGTGCTGCGCGACATAGCCAAGTTCGAGGAAAGTCTTGAGACAACGCCGGGCCACTGCGGGCGGCAGGCCGGTTTTCACTGCGACTTCGCTGAGGGTCATTTCGGGATCGTCCTCGTCAAACGCCTTCAGCACCCGCATCCCGCGTTCCAGCGTGGACAGAAACTCCGGATCCTTGGTGGCCGGATGTTTTCCCTCAAATCCCATCGTCAGTCCCTCCTGCGCCCGCAAATCTCCGCATCGCCCTCGCCCAGCACGGGCGGGGCAAGCACGGTGTTTGGCCGTTCACCATCGAAGCTGAGCGGCGAGCGGATGGTGCGGAATTCGCCGTGCGGCCCATCCGGATCGCACACTTCGATCCCCAGATGCCGCGCCTGCTCGCTGTCGAGCACTTCTTGCGAGGTGCGCACTGGCGAATTGGGCACTTCCAGCCGCGTCAGTTCGTCGGCCCAATAGGCGCGCGGCTTCGTCGCAAATATCGGTGCCAGGAACGCCACGACATCCTCGTAATGCGCAATCCGCGCCTCGCGGCTTTCGAAGGCAGGCAATTGCAGCATATCAGTCCGCCCCACGGCGCTGGCCAGATTCTCCCAGAATTTGGGCGGTGAAGACATATGCAACGCCAGCCATTGCCCGTCCGCGCATTCGAAGACATAGCTTTGCGATACGTGCGGGCGGCTATACGGCCCCATCACTTCATCAGCGGACAGCAGATGGGTGAAATCGTCGAGATTGAAGTGGCACATCGCCTCGAACATGGACGTCTCGACCGCGCGCCCCTTCCCCGTCGTCCCGCGTTCGTGCAGCGCGGCGAGGATGCCGAGCGCGGTGTAAAACCCCGTCATCGCATCGGCAACCGCCGGGCCAACGACGCGCGGATGTTCGGGATTGACGAACAGGCGGAGGAACCCCGAAGCGGCCTGCGCCACGGTGTCGAAAGCGGGCCGGTCACGGTCGGGGCCGGAACTGCCGAAGCCGGAAATGGAGGCGTAGATCAGCCGCGGATTGATCGCCTGCAAGCGTTCCGCACCGACATTCAGCCGGTCGGCCACGCCGGGGCGGAAATTCTGGATGAAGACATCGGCCGTTTCGACAAGCCGGTCGAGGATCGCAAGATCATCAGGATCCTTGGGATCAATCGTGATCGACCGCTTGTTGCGGTTGTAGGTCTGGAAATGCGGACTGTAGAGGCCGCCTTTGAAACTGCGGAACGGATCGCCCAGGCCGGGCTTTTCAACCTTGATGACTTTGGCGCCCAGATCGGCCAACAGCATCCCAGCGGCAGGCCCGGTGATGAAAGTGCCCATTTCGAGCACTGTGATATCCTGTAGAGGCTTGACCGGCATCCGCGTTTCCCGATTTGACACTTGACTTTGCGGAGGGCATATATTCTTCGCATACCGAAATCAACTTCGTTTAACGAAAAGGAAATCCGCTATGCGCATCGGCAAGCAGGATAACGCCGTCACTTCGATCTGCGCTTCAGATGCTACCAGCATCACCGTGCGCGGCCTTGATCTGTGTAACGAGGTGATCGGAAAAGTCGACTTCACCAGCTATTTCTGGCTGTTGGTAACAGGCACCATGCCCGATGCGCGGCAGAAACTGCTCGCTGACGCTGTCCTGTGCGCGATTGCCGAGCACGGGCTCGTGCCCAGCGTGGTCGCCACGCGCATGACCTACGCCGCCGCGCCCGAAGCCTTCCACGGCGCGGTCGCTGCGGGACTGCTCGGCTGCGGATCGGTGGTTTTGGGCAGCGCCGAGGTCGCAGGCCGCTTCTACGCCGCCTGCATCACGCGCGCGCAGACCGAAGGCCTGAGTTTCGAAGAAGCCGCACGCATCGGCATCACCGAATTGCGCGCGGAGAAGCAGCCCATTCCCGGCTTCGGCCACCCGCAACATTCGGGCGGTGACCCGCGCGCGCATCGCCTGCTCGCCATCGCCGAAGAACAGGGCGCTTCTGCCGACCATGTGCGGATGCTCCGCGCGATCGAGACCGTTCTGCCCGATACCATTGGACGCAGCCTGCCGATCAACGTGAACGGCGCGATCCCCGTGGTGATGCTGGATGCCGGTTTCCCGCTTGCCGCGCTCAAAGGCATATCCCTCCTCGCCCGCACCGCCAGCCTGATCGGCCACCTGCAAGAAGAGACCGAACGCCCCATCGGCTTCATCATGAGTGGCGCTGCGGCCGCGCGGATCGGGTTTGAAACGGATTGAAGCCGGTTGGTTGGCTATCCGGGCAACTGGCCGAACGGCAGCGCTCTTAAGATTGCCGGCGCAAGACCTTTGCAACGCAATGCCGGTGCGGATGACCAGCTAGCGCATCACGCCCAGTATTGGCTCCGAGCTTGAGGGGCGCACGGATAGGGCCGTCTAAACATCTCTCCCTAACCGCAAATGCTAACCAATCAACGCTGCCATGCAGATGCGAGCAGAGATTTCATTGGGATCGTGCGGGCGCGCTGCTAAGGGCCGCCTATGCTTACGATCGACAGCCTCACTGTCCGGCTTGGCGGCCGGCCCATACTTGAACGCGCCAGCGCAACCGTGCCGCAGGGCGCGCGGGTGGGCCTGATCGGTCGCAATGGCGCGGGCAAGTCTACGCTGATGAAGGCACTGATTGGGGAAATCGAGCCCGATGACGGCGAAATTTCCAAGCCGTCGCGCGCCCGGATCGGCTATATCGCACAGCAAGCACCCAGCGGCGCGATGACGCCCGAACAGATCGTGCTGGCGGCAGATAGCGAACGCGAGCAACTGATGGCGGAGGCGGAGACCTGCACCGATCTTGACCGGCTGGGCGAAGTGCACGAGCGGTTGCTGGCCATCGACGCCTACAGCGCTCCGTCGCGCGCGGCGAAAATCCTGAAAGGATTGGGGTTCGACGAGGCCATGCAAAACCGTCCGGTCGATACCTTCTCGGGGGGCTGGAAAATGCGCATTGCGCTGGGCGCGTTGTTGTTCTCCCAGCCCGACATCCTGTTGCTGGATGAACCGTCCAACCACCTCGATCTCGAGGCCACGCTCTGGCTGGAGAACTTCCTCAAGTCCTATCCGGCGACATTGGTCGTGATAAGCCACGAGCGTGACCTGCTGAACAATGTGGTCGATCACATCCTGCATCTGCAGGGCGGGCAGCTGACGCTCTACCCCGGCGGGTATGACTCGTTCGAGCGCCAGCGCGCCGAACGGGCGGCGCAGCTGGCGGCGGCCAAGGCCGCACAGGATGCGCAGCGGGCCAAGTTGCAGGATTACGTCGCCCGCAACAGCGCCCGCGCCTCAACCGCAAAGCAAGCGCAATCGCGCGCCAAGATGCTCGCCAAGATGCAGCCCATCGCCGCGCTGATGGAAGATCCGACGCTTGTGTTCGATTTTCCCGATCCTGCCGAAATGCGCTCGCCCATGATTACGCTTGATGATGCGGCGGTCGGTTATGGCGATGCCCCACGCGTGTTGCAGCGGCTAAATATGCGCATCGACGCCAACGACCGGATTGCCCTGCTGGGGCGCAATGGCAATGGCAAGACCACGCTGGCGCGCCTGCTTGCCGCACAGCTGGCTCCTGCCGAGGGCGAGGTGAATGCGCCCGGCCGGATGAAGGTCGGTTACTTCACCCAATACCAAGTGGAAGAACTGGCGGCCGAAGAAACACCGCTAGAGCTGATGACCCGCGCAATGGATGGCAAAACGCCCGGCGCAGTGCGGGCGCATTTGGGCCGCTTCGGCTTTTCCGGATCGCGCGCCGAAACGAAGACCGAAAAACTGTCTGGCGGGGAAAGGGCACGCTTGGCGCTGGCACTGATCACATATGATGCGCCGCATCTGCTGATCCTCGACGAACCGACCAACCACCTCGATGTGGATGCGCGCGAAGCCCTGATCCATGCGCTTAATGACTATTCGGGCGCGGTCATCCTTATCAGCCACGATCGCCACATGGTCGAACTCACCGCTGACCGGCTGGTGCTGGTCGATGCCGGCACTGCCCGCGAGTATGCCGGGAGCATGGAAGACTATATCGACTTCGTGCTGGGCCGGAACCAGCCGAAGCCTGCCAAGAAGCCCGCCACGCCCAAGCCTGCGCCTGTTAGTAACGATCGTGCGAAGGAAAAGTATCTGCGGTCCGAACTGTCGAAGGCGGAAAAAGCTCTAGCACAGCTCACCATACAAGCGGAGCGCTTGGACCGGGAGATTGCTGATCTCGCCGCGACCCAGCAGGGAGCCGGTGCAAAGCGCCTGGAAACGCTCCTCGCCGACCGCGCGCAATTGTCCGCGCGGATGGCAGAGGCCGAAGCGAAGTGGCTTGCCGCAGGCGAGGCGCTCGAAGGCGCTTCAGCACTCTGAACTGCGGACTGGCGGGCTTCTTGGGACGAGGCATCGCCCTGCCCTAGCTGATTACGCCAATTGCGCCAGCCTTGGCATTTGCTCTTGCAGAGCCCTCCAGAGAACCAGCGACGCCCCACGGCAGTGCGGCGTCTCTGTATGGCTGCTGCCAACCACTCGGCCTAAGCACAACGAAATTGAAACAGATCACCGTTGGACGCGGCCTGACCCATCGCCGGACATCAGCTTCTCGACTTCGGGCACTGTCACGCGGTTGAAATCGCCCATGATCGTGTGCTTGAGCGCCGATGCCGCGACCGCGAATTCAAGGCTCTGCTGCCGGTCTTCATAGGCGTTGAGCCCGTAAATCAGCGCCGAAGCAAAGCTGTCCCCGCCGCCCACACGGTCGACAATATCGGTCAGCTCGTATTTGCGGCTGAGCATAAAGCCGTGATCGCGCGTGCGCAGGCAGGCCGACCAATTGTTGCGATCCGCGCTCAGGCTTTCGCGCAGGGTGATCGCGATGGTGTGCATATCGGGATAGATATCGAGCACCTTCTGGCCCAGCGCCTCATACTTCGCGGTATCAAGCTCGCCCGATTCCACATCGACATCCACCGTGATGTCGAGCGACTTTTGGCAGTCTTCTTCATTGGCGATGCCGACATCGACATATTTCACCAGTTCGCGCATCACTTGCGGCGCACTCTTGCCGTACTTCCACAGCTTGCCGCGGAAGTTGAAATCGCAGGAGACGGTAAGCCCCGCTTCCTTCGCCGCTTTGACACAAGCCATGGAGAGGTCAGCGGCGGACTGGCTTAGCGCAGGGGTAATGCCGGTGATGTGCAGCCATTTGGCGCCTGCGAAAATGGTCGGCCAGTCGAATTCATCCGCGCTGGCATTGCAGATCGAGGAATTGGCGCGGTCATACACGACTTTGGATGGGCGCTGGTTCGATCCGGTTTCGAGGAAATAGATCCCCACACGCTCCCCCGAGCGGCTGATATGCGCGGTGTCGACGCCGAACTTGCGCAATTCCATGATCGCGTTTTCGCCAATGTCATTGTCGGGCAGCGCGGTGACGAAACCGGCATCCAGACCGTAATTGCTCAGCGCCACCGCCACATTTGCTTCGCCGCCACCGAAGGTCGCTTCGAACTGCGGCGATTGGAAAAAGCGCTCGTGTCCCGGCGTTTTCAGCCGCAGCATGATTTCGCCGAAGGAGAGAAAGTCAGTCATCGAAAGTCCCGTGAAATGCGACCGCGCAGCGCGATCAGGAGAAGGCCAGGCCGCCGTTTATATCCAAATTGACACCGGTGACAAAGGCAGAATTCTGGGAAATCAGATAAAATACCGCATCGGCCACTTCACCTGCTGCGCCCTGCCGTTTGAGCGGGGTGGCATTGGCCACGTTTTCGCGCACCGCATCAGGCGTGAAGGTGTCGTGGAAGGTAGTGGCGATCATCCCCGGAGCGACCGCGTTGACGCGAATGCCCTTCGGCCCGAGCTCCTTGGCGAGACCGCGGGTGAAGGTCATCACCGCGCCTTTGGACGTGGCATAGGCAATCGCCCCGCCCCCGCCGCCATCGCGCCCGGCTATCGAGGACAGGTTAACAATCGCCGCGCCTGCCTGCATATGCGGCACCGCTGCCTTGCAGGCGAGAAACGTGCTGGTGAGGTTTAGCTGGATAACATGGTTGAAGAAGGTCTCGTCCATTTCGGCCAGCGTCTTGCGAGCCACCAGACCGCCCGCATTGTTGACCAGTGCGTGGATTTCCTCCCCGAACGCGGCCTGTGCAGCTTGCACCAAAGCATCGACATCGGCCGCCTTGGTCACATCGGCCTTCACCGCAATGGCCTTGCCCCCCGCCGCTTCAACCGCCGCCACCGTCGCATCCGCATCAGCCTGATTGCTGTTGTAATTGACGACGACATTAGCGCCTTCGCTGCCCAGCCGGACCGCAATGGCGCGCCCGATATCGCGGCTGCCGCCGGTAACGATTGCGGTTTTCCCTGTAAGACTGCCCATGTGTATTCCTTGTCCGGTGATTGGATGTGATGGAGAGGATTAGTCGCCCAGGCTGAAGCGGGCGGCATAGCCCTGCCACGCAAGCTCTCGGCTTTCGATTGTTACGCGGTGCGATGCCGCAGGATCATTCTGCCAGGAAATCGCCACCGCGACTGTTTCCCCGGCAAGCGTTTCGATCAGGATGACGTCATATTCGTCTGCTTCGACATGGCGCAGGGCGGCAATCCGGCTGTCGCCTTCAACCGTTTGTTCGGCTGCGCCATCATAAAGGCCGTGTGGTTCCAGCACGCTAACGAAAGTCGCATCGCTGCTGTCCATCACCCGCTGGATCACCACCGGCTCGCGGCGCAGATTGAAATCAGGGTCATTCGCCCCGCTTTCGCCAAGGATCACCTCAAGGCCGTCCTGCGGAACAAAGCGATAAGTGTAGAAGCGGCCGTCGAGCAGCCACGTCATGAAACTTTCGCCCTCGTCCGGCGCGGCGCGTCCGTCTTCCCAGATATGCTGGTAACCATGCCCGCTGCCCAGCACCGGGCGCGTATCGACATAGCGTTCGAGATCGAACCCCAGCCGCATGATATGGCCCGCATAATGCAGCGGCAGATCAAACTGCACCGGCGTTTCGCTGGAGGCGCGCAGCACATCCAGCGCGAGCGGCTGCGCAAGCCCTTCCACGGTCACCAGAGCGAGCAGCCGCTCCATCGCCACGCCTTCGTTCGGATAGGCGCTGTCGATGCTGGCGGCGCTGGCCTGGAAGCCGTCTGCCACATGGAACCAATCCTGCGTCGGCCACGCCGCCTCGGCCAGAGCGAGATCGCCGTAGAAATGGCTCTGTTCGTTCACCACCAGCGTATTGTGCGCGATGGTCTGCTTCGCCCAGCTTTCGTTTTCAGGCAGGTAGCGCCCGCCCTCTTTCGCCTCGATATTGAGGAAACGCGCCGCGCCGTAATCGGTGACGACTTCCTCGCCCATCGCGTAAAGCTGCCAGCTCAGCTTGTCGAAATGGCCGTGCCCCATGCCTTGCGAGGCATTCTTGGCGACCAGCGCCATGTGATTGGGGCCAGTGCCTTCACGCAGCACGGCAATCGCGCCCTGATCGCCATCAGGCCCGTCGGAAAATAGCATGGAGCGGAAGCGAAATGGCTCGGCCTCCCCAGCGGAGAGCGCCTCGGCCATGCCCAGCCCGGCGGGCGAAATCACCGTGCGGTTCTGGAAGCGGGCGATATCGAGCAGCGCGGGATCGCCGCTCACCGCGTAACCGATGGCAACGCCTTCATACAGTTCGGCCGTGTTCAGGCTCTTGTCGCGCATGGCATCGTTGAAGGGGAAGAAATACCCGTTGTAAGTCAGCTGGATGGTCGTATCGAGCGCCTTTAGCAGAATGCCGTCACGATGTTCGAAAATGCGCAATTCCGGCTGGTTTCGCTCGATCGCTCCAGCAAACACCATGAACGGCAGCATGGCGAAACGCTGGTAATATGGCCCTTCGGTATAATATCCATCGGGCGAGAACAGCAGTTCGGCCTGGCGGATAAAGCCCGCCTCTCCCGGCCCCGCCGTGCCGTAGAGCGCGCTGCGCACCATTTCCTCGTCATCCAGCACATATCCGGTCATCCCGACCGCGGCGGTGGCCCAGGTGGCGTGGTTGTGGATGAGATTGAACGTCGCAGCCGATTCCACCGAGAGGAAATGCGATGCGCGGCGGAACACGTCATTGTCGATCCGTTCCCGCTCAGCAGCGGGCAATTCGTCTCGGATAATCTCGTAGGCTTGGATCGCGTGGACTTGCCACATGGCATCGTTGAGCACTTGCCAGAACAACCGCCCCACATTCTGGTTCGCCCTTGCGGGATGCTCCCCGAGCGTCGGATAAAGCGCCGCGTATTCGAGCAGCATTTCACGCACGAAGCCGAAATATCGCGGTTCGCCCGTCAGTTCGTATAGCTGCGCGGCGAGCAGCATCGCGCGGTAATTCCGCTTGTGCTGTTCATGCGTGTAGCCACCGCCTGGGTCACGCGGGACAGGCACAATCACGCCCGCTGCGATCATCTCCTCCACGAAGGTCTCTGCCTGCGCCATCTCTGCGGCAAAGAGCGGGGGGTAGGCCCGTTGCTCCGCAGCTTCGGCAATTGTAGCGTCCTGTGCGGTTGCGTGCGTTGGCAAGGCGATCGCCGCCGCCATTGCGAGAGCAAACACTGTCCTCATTCCCCTGCCTCCCCGTCAAAGCTGTTGTCGCGCATTTCCACGCGCGGCGCGCAGGCGCATTCGCGTTCAACGATTGCAGGCGCGGGGGTGTTCTGAAAGCGGTTATCCGCCACCACAGTGCGCGGCGTGCCGACAGTATGCGTGATAGCCACAGGTGCCGAGCCAAGGAAGTGGTTGCCAAGGATGCGGGTGCGCTGTGTTCCGTGCAGCTCAAGCGATGCCCCGGCGCCCGCGCCAACTGCTTCAAGGGTCGAACCGGAAATCAGGATATGCGGTCCGAACGTGCTTTCATCTCGCCCGCCGCGATAGACCTCGGCGACTGGCCCGCGCACATTGCGGAAAGTCGAGCCGCTGATATCGAGATATTCGACATTGTAGCGCCCCTGATCGTCCGCCTCGGCGATGGCGGAGACGACGCTGCCGCTGATATTCTCAAATGTGCTGTTGCGGATATCCACCCGATCAGCGAGCGTTGACGGGCCGAACGCGATCACATCGAAATCGCGGTTGATATCGAGATTGCGGACAAGAACATGGCCCAGCGCGATGCGCAGATTGCCGCGAATGGGAACGCTCGCCGTGCGGATCACAGCATTGGCGGAGGAATCGGGGGCCTGCGAACCGTCGATAACCAGATTGTGCAGCGCCAGCGCGCCATTCTCGCGCAATTCAAACAGGGTGGGCCGCGCAAATTCGATGATCGTTGCGCCATTGCTGCTGCCGGTCAGCGAGACCATGCGCTCCACCGGAATGGTGCGGTCTATCACATAGGTTCCGGGCGCGAGCAGCAAGGTGTCGGATTCGCCCGTGTCGCCAATCGCGGCAATCAGCGCCGCGGATGAGAGCGGGACGGCCCGCATCTCGCTTTGCCCGAAAGCAGCCTCCGGTGCGGGCTTGGGATACCAGTCCACCCCCACTTCATCGAGCGCAAGCACCCGCAAGTCGCGCGGTGCGCCGACAGCCGCCAGCGCAGGATCGACCGGATAGAGCAAGCCATTCGCGCCGCGTTCCAGCCGCGTATCGGCGGGCTTCGCAAAGGACAGCTCGGGTGCCGCCTCGCCGGCCAGCAGCGCATTGCCTGCAAAGCGGATGCCATCGACCGGCGCATCGACCTCGACAAATCTGGCCCCTGCCCGGCCAGCGAGGAGATTGTTGCCGAACGTGCTGTCAGAGGGCGCGACCGAGCGTTCGGCATCCGCCCCTGCGCCAAACGTAATGCGATCACTATCGTGGATCGAATTGTTCTCGATCTCGGCAAATTGCACCTCGACATAGCGGTTGGCGGGCGAATTGGGCACGCCGTTCATCACTGTCAGCGCGCTGGCGAACCCGTCTCCCCGCAGCCCTTCCATGTAATTTTCACGCACGATCTGGCGGCGGTTGATCACCCGTATCCCGCCCGTGTGATCTACGCCATTGCCCAGAAAGACATTGCGCTCCACCACATTGCCGTCGCCGTGGCGCAAAGTCAGCGCGCCGCGCGATTCCAGGAACAGATTGCCGCGCACCAGATTGCCGCCCGCCTTGACCGAAATGATCTCCACCTCGCCATTGCAGCGGTCGAAAATGTTGTTTTCGACAATCGTGTTCGAATTGAACTCGGCAAAATGGCTGGTGCCGATCCGCAGCGTCTCCCCGCCATTGGATCCGAGATTGGGGCGCGGGCCGAAATAATTGTGGTCGATCCGGTGGTTGTTCTCGCGGCTGTCTTCGGTGTTGAGCCGGACGGCCAGCGTCACGCCGGCGTTGGTCTTGCCTACCAAGTGGTTGTGATCGAAGCGGTTGTTGCGCCCGTAAAGCGCCACCCAGTAATCCGAATCGAAGCGGTCGGGCTTGCTGAAGTGGTCGATGACCACCTGCGTCACGCGCGAATTGAAGGCCAGTGTTTCACTATCAACCCGGAAAGCAATCACTTCGCCTGTGGGGCTGTGTCCGTCGCGGAAGACGAGGCCGGATACGACAAGATGCGATCCGCCAATCCGCAAATTGGACTGGCCGGTCAGGATGACCCCGCCCATGGTTTCCGCAGTCAGCGTGATCGGCGCTTCCTCGCGCCCCTGCCCTTGCAGCACGATTTCGAAATCGCGCCATTCGCCATCGGCAAGGATGATAGTGTCACCTGCTACAACGCTGCCCGCCACCTGCTCGTACTCCGCCTGCGTTTCGACGAAATACTCCTCCGCCATGGCGGGAGACGCAGCGAGGCACAATGCGACAATCCAGGCGGCCAGTGCGCGAAACATTGCTTTCCTCTCATCCTCAATTGGGAGGGAAGAATAGGCCGCCAATGCTGTCAGTCAACCGATATTCTATGCCAAAATGGCAATTTATATCATACCAATTTCTAACAGATCAGCCGAGCTTTGCCGCGGTCATGAAGCGCTCGCGGCTCTGGCTCGCGCGTTGTTGCAACTCGGCAAGTGCCTGCGCCTCGGTGGCGTCGAGCATTGTGCCGATCAACCGCTTGAAATGTTCGCGCATCGCGCCGCGGGCTGCTGCCGCATCGCGCGACCTAAGGGCTTCAAAGATCGCCCGATGCTCCTCGCGGCGCGCCGAGGCATCATGCAAGCAGACCGCATCATAGGTGGCCTTCACCTGCGGCAACTGGTCGCGCATCTGCCACAGCTGGGTAATGGTGTGCACCATGGCCGTGTTGTTCGATGCAGCGGCAATGGTCAGGTGAAACTGCTCGTCAGCTTCGTCCGATAATGCGTTATCCTCGCTCGCCATTTGCTCGACGAGTTCGGCCAACCGTTCGATCTGCGCGTCGGTGATGTTGTGCGCGGCCAGCGCGGCGGCTTCGGATTCGATCAGCAAACGTGCCTCGGTGACTTCAAAAGCACTCGCCGCAGGCAGGGCCGCCAGCGCCTGCGGTGACCGCTCGGCCACATAAACTCCCGAACCGGTCTTGATCTCCAGCCGTCCGATCGCTTGCAGCGCGATCTCCGCTTCCCGGATGGTGACGCGGCTGACGTTGAATTTCTCGGCCAGATCGCGCTCGCCTGGCAACCGCGAACCCGGTGGATACGCCCCTTCATCGATCAATACGACAATCTTTCGTGCGATGTCCTGATAAAGGCGTTTTGCGGTCATGGTATCCCCGGAAACAGACGAATCGTGTCGTTTGGCGACGGCGTTAGCCGATATGTCATACCAATTCCAGACTTTGCCTGTGGAGCGCGAAGAAGGGCACCCGCGGGAGAACGAGCGCCCCTCTCCGCTGTCAGAACCTTACGCGGACACCGGCGAAGTAGCGCGGACCGTAGACCAGAGTCTGACTGAAATCATCGGGAGTGCCGCGGTAATCGGTGCGCGGTTCATTGAAGAGATTGAGCCCTTCAATGGTGAAGCGGACATTGCGATTAAGCGTATAGGAAATGCGCGCTTCGAACACGCCGGTATCATCGACATAGCGAATGCGGCCCGGATCGCCCACGAATTGCTGGAAATAGCTGCTCCGGTATTTGTAGACGCCCTGGAAATCGAACCCGGCAATCTCGTAATACACCTGCGCCGACAGGACGTGCCGCGAAAGGCCGAAGATGTTCGACGGCGGGATCAAGGCTGCGCTGGTCGTCGTCGAACCGTCAGGATTGACGGTCGTGATGGCACCCAGAGTATCATCTTGAAACTCGAAATCGGAATCGGCGAAGTTGTAGCCGAGCCGGAAACCAAGCCCGTCGAGCGGGCGCGGCAGATAGGAGAAGCGGTGCGCCGCCGAAATCTCGAAGCCGTAGATCGTGCTGGTATCCTGCGTGGTGTTGGTGGTGGTGACCAGCGTTTGCAGGTCTTCCCCATCCACCGTGAAGGTTTCAAACTGGCCAACGGTCTCGAAACCGCCATTGAAAGATTTGTAATACCCGCCAACTGCGAAGATCGTGTCTTCGTCAGGATACCATTCCAGCGCCACGTCGAAATTCCATGACAGCAGCGGATCGGTGAACGGGTTACCGGTTGCGCTGGCGGTGCCAATCGCCTCCGCGACCGAGAAGATCGGGCTCCCTTCGTCAACCAATGCATTGAAACTGCGGCCGAAGCTGAGATTCGACGGGTCGGGCCGCGAAAGCGCGCGGAACACCGCCACACGGCCAAGCAGATCGGGTGTCAGGTCAGCAGTCAGGTTGAAGCTCGGCAGATACTCGGTGTAGGAACCGCCGCCGGTCACCTCTACCAGCGACGTGGTATCCTGCACAATGCTGGTCAGTTCACCCGTATTCTGGTCGAACACGGCGCTGAGTTCGCCGCGAAAGCCCGTCGCAGCAACCTCGGTATTCACCACGCGAAGGCCGATATTGCCGCGAATGGGCAAGCTGCCAAGCGTCGCATCGAAATTGGCCTGGATATAGGCTGCCAACGTCTTCTCGCTGACATTGCTGTTCTGGATCGAATCAAAATCGCCGCCCGGATAGATCGGCACACCGTTGCTATCGAAGCTGATCCCTCTTGGGTCATTCGCCTCCAGCGTTTGCGCAAGGCACAGCGCATCGAACGTTGCATAGGTGTTATAGGTTGCGATGACTTGGCCGGTCGCGGTGTCGACATTGGTGATCAGCGGGTTGCCGCCGCTCACCGATTGCAGGAAGCCTTCCTCCGGGAAAGCCGTGCGACAGGCCTGGTTCGCGATTGCCAAAGCATCATTAGTATAAGTAAGTTCTAACCGGCTAGGGAGACCCGCATCGGCACCCGGCACATCGCGATAGACCAGATCCTGGTAGCGACCGCCAATTTCAACCGACGAAAAGAAGCCATCCAGTTCGTAGGCAAGATCGACCCGTGTCGCCCAGATCGAATTGAAGCGATCCTGTTCCAGATCATAGCGCGCACGCGCATTGTCGCTGAAGACATCCGGATTGGTCGGGTCAAAGTCGCCAACAATGAAATTGACGATCTGCGATCCGTTCTGCTGGATCTGGTAAGCGGTCTCGATCCTGTCGTCTGACGTATTGCTGTTGCTGTTAGGGTTGGAGAAATCGCTTTCGCGCGAGCGGGGATAGCCTGCGGGATTGCCGAAGATATCTCGCTGGTCACGGATACGCATCCGGACTTGCACCGCTTCTTCAACCCGCTGCGTTTCCGAATAGGACACATCGCCCGTAATCGTCAGCCGATCAGAGATGTTGGCTTCAAAACCGATTCCGCCACCATAATATGTTTCCAGGCGCTCTGTATATTCACTGTTGGTCTCGATGCTGGTTTCGCCGGTGAACTGGAGCAATTCGCCGTTGGGGCCGACGAGCAGATCGTAATCGAGCCGGTTGCCGATCAAAGGATTGTCGAGGAAGCTGGGATCGTTCGCATCATCGACGCGCCGCCCCTCGGAAAAATTCAGATCGTTGCGCCGCTCGCGGAACAGGCGCTGCGAATACTGGAAATCCGCGTTGAGCTCGAACAGGGGGGACGGCTGATATTGCAGCGCCGCAAAGAAGGCATCGCGCGTATCGTCCGTGATGTTCTGGCGATAGAAATAGCTGTTGCGGCCAATCACAAAATCTTCGGTGCCGGCAACATCGGGCCGGGTCGTGTTGCAATTGTTGTCGTCGCCGGTGCCCGCTGATGTGCTCGACGGATCATTGCGGCAGTAATTGAGCGTCGGGCTCGCCGCTGCCTCCTGCTCGGGATTCGTCGCCTCGTTGCGCGAATAGCCGAGCGAAATCCCAAGCTCTCCGTAACCGCCAAGGTCATATTGATCGATGTAGCTCAGCGTTCCGCGGAAGCCGAAATCCTGGAACCGCTGGTCGGGATCGATATCGAAATTGCCGGGATTGTAATTGAGCTTAAGCTCGCCCTGTACGCGCGTCCGTCCGAAATCGAGCGGGCGCACCGATTCCAGCGCGATCTGGCCCGCCACGCCGCCTTCGATAAGGCTGGCCGACTGCGTCTTGTAAATGCCGACCGAGTTGAACAGCTCGGACGGGAACTGGCTGAAATTGACCGAACGATCACCGCTGCCATTGGTCGCAATTCGACCATTGATAACGGTGGAGCTCAAGAACGGGCCGAGCCCGCGGATGGATATCTCGGTCGCCCCGCCCTGCTCGCGGTGCGAGCTCGCGCCGGTTAGCGTTTCCAGAGCTTCGCCGATGGAAAGTGCCGGAAGATCGCCGATGTCGTCCGAGGTAAGAGCATCGAAAATCAAATCGTTCTCGCGCTTTTCCTCAATCGAGGACTGGATCGTGCCGCGAATACCCGTGACCACAATGGAATTGCCCTCGGCAACCTCAGGGTCAGCAGCCTCTGCGTCCTGCGCCAACGCAGGCGACGCCACCATCGCCATCGCACTTGTCGCCAGAAGCGCGCCAAGTGTGCGGACATTGCGACCCGGCAGGCCAGCGCAAGCGTTCAACTTCACCATTTCACTCTCCCATGTTTTGTCAAAGCGTAAAAGGCTGGACCAAAAGGTCAACCTAAAAACTACACCAATTATCAGATTTATGTCTTACCAATGTGAGGCAAAAGAAACCCCGGGCCGCTATGCAGCCCGGGGTCAAGGGAGGAGGAGCTTCGTGCATCAGAAGCTTAGTGATGCACCAAAGGTCACACGCCGGTCAGGCAGGCCTTCGAAGCAAAGCAAAGCACCGTCGTTCACACAGAACTGGCGGATGTTCGACCGCGTGAGGTTCACGCCTTCAACGCCAATGTTGAGGAACGGGGTCACATCATAATTGATGCTGGCGTTCAGCTGTCCGCGCGCTTCCGACACCACCGGGAAACCGAAGGTCGAGTTGAGCGACGCACCGCCAGCCGTATCCAGCGTGCGGAATGCATCGCGCCAAGTGTAGCGGGCGCGCGCCGAGATGCCGTATTTCTCGTAGAACAGCGTGACGTTGTAAGCGTGCGGCGAGAAGTCGAGCAGACCCTGCACCGCCGACACTGGCACGAAATTCGCATCGTTGTAAATGCCGTTGATCGCGTTGAACACGTCCGTCCCGCGCTGGGCTGAAAGGTTCTCCGCCTCGCCGCCGCCGAACTCCTGATAGGTGTAGTTGGCGATCACGCCGAAGCCCGAAGCGAAGCCCAACGATTCTTCGAAGGACGACAGGTCGTACTGGAAAGCGACTTCGATACCGGTCTGCGTGGTCGTTGCGCTGTCATTGATCGTCGTCTGGATATCGACACAGATGCCGGTGCCCGGAATGTTCGACGAGACGTTACGGTTGGCCACCGGATTGAAGATACCGCCGCCTTCGCACGGCGGCGTGATGTCGCCGAAGCCGTTGCCATCACGCGGTGCTTCTTCCAGCTGCGCCACGAACAGATTGGTGCGCTCTTTGTGGAACACGCCAACGCTGAACAGCGCGGACGGAGCGAAGTACCAATCCACCGACGCATCGAAGCTCTGCACGGTTTCCGGCTGCAGATTGGGATTTCCGATCGGGATCGCCGCCTGCGCACTGGTGCCGAACACCACCGAAGTGGACAGCTGGTTGAAGTCAGGGCGGTTGATATCCTCTGTGTAACTCGCACGCAGGACGATATCTTCGGTCACTTCAGCGGTCAGGTTAAGGCGCGGCAACCATTCGTCGTAATTGCCGGTGCTGGTGACCTGCGTGACTGTCGTGCCGCTGACCGCATTACCCGTCGATGCGACACTGGTGCCGATATAACGCAGACCCAGATTGCCCCGCACCGGACCGAATTCGAAATTAGCCTGCGTGTAGAAGGCCACCGTTTCCTCTTCGATGTCGAAGAAGCCGGTATTGCTAGCCGTGGGTTCGGCAATCGAGCGCATTCCCGGAACGCCGGCCAAGGCCTGGTTGAGGATGGCAATCGTGCCCGCCTGATCGTTGAACGAACGGTTCGGATCGATCAGCAGGAAGTCGCGGAACGCCAACGCGCGCCCGTCTGCCGCATCGAAATTGCGCGGCCCGGGAACAAGTAGCTCCGAGAAAGCCGTGCCGCGCGGGCTGTCGCTGATCCGCGTCAGGTTGAGGTTGGAGGAGAATTCCTGGAACGCGCTCCGCCGTGTATTGTAACGCAAGCCCGCGTCGAAGCTCGTCAGGAAGCCCGTCAGATCGAAAGTGTCATAGCTGAAATCGAGACGGAGCGAATCCTCTGTATTTTCCCGCTGGTCATTGCCGACATTCACCGCCTGCAGAACCACGTTGGCTGGATCAAGCAATTGCGCCACCGAAGGCGCGAACGGGGAGCTTTCCGCGATTCCAAAGGTCAATGAACCACCGCTCAGATCGTATGCAAACGGCACCGCGTTATCGTTCAGCGTACCCACCAGAGGAGTGTTGGGGTTGATGAAGTTCAGCGTGGTGCTGAGTTCGGGATTGACGGTATCCGAGCGTGAGGTCGCCGCTTCGACAAACACCGTTACCAGTCCGATTTCCCATTCGCCGCCCAGCCGGAACAGCTGGCTATCGGTGATTCGCGCACCCGTATCGCTGGAGAAGCGCAGGTTGGGATCATCCGGATCAACCGACAAAACCGGTTCGATCACGCCCGTCACGGCAGCCTGGATGCTACCGAGCTGCACCCCGTCAAGCGAGCCGAAATCCACTGTCTCGAAACCGGTCGGCACATTGACATTCAGCACCGCGCTGACGCCCGACCCCTGCACGCGCGAGCTGTCCTGACGGCGCTCCTGCTCGTTCACGAAAGCATCGAAGAAGATGCGCAGATTGTCCGATGGCGCCCATTCGACGGTGCCGGCAAAGTTGATCGTTTCAAACTCGAAATTCTCGAGTTCCTGGTTGAGGAACTGGATACCGAGGAAGTCGAAACTTTGCGCGGCAGGACGGCGAGTGGCCTGATTTTCGAGACTGCCATTGCGGATCACCTGCGCATTGACGTTTTCGACAAGACCGCCATCACGGTCAACACGCGGGCGGAAAGAAGTCGCTTCCTGCTCGGTGTAGCTGCCCGAAAGCACGATACCGATTTCGCCGATGCCGGTGTCCCAATTGTCGCCGAAACTGGCGGCAAAGCGCGGCGTCACGCTTTCGGAAAGCTCCGAATATTCGCCCTGCACGCGGACAGTGGCTACGCGGTCAACCAGATCGAGAGGGCGGATCGTGCGCAGATTGATCGTGCCGCCAACCGAACCTTCGATGGTCCTCGCCTCGGGCGCTTTGATGACTTCAACCGAAGCGATAATCGCGGCGTTGACGTCTTCGAAGTTGATGCCGCCGCGCCCAGCACCAGCACCTACGGTGGACACACCGTTGATTTCGGTACGGTTGTCGTTGGTGCCGCGGATCTGCACGCCGGTGCCGACACCGGCGGTGCGGGTAATCTGGATGCCGGGAATGTTTTCCAGCACTTCGGCGAGATTCTGGTCGGGCAGCTTGCCGATGTCTTCGGCCTGAATCACTTCGACGAGGCTGTCGGCATTGCGCTCTTCATTGAGCGCGCTTTGTAGCGAGGAGCGGATGCCAGTCACAACGATGCGATTATCGGGCGCCTCTTCCGCACCCGGATCGGCAACCTCCTGCGCCATGGCCGGCGCGGCCAGAGCCGCCACTGCACCACTTGCGAGCAAAGTCGCCAAAACCCGCGATTTCCATCCGGACGGTACCGAACAATCCCAATTGCCCTTCGTCATAATCTCTCCCTTTCACCTTACTGGCTTTGCGCCTCTTTGAGCGTTCTACGCCCTTTTGTAAACCTTCGATGCACTCCAATTACCGATTATCTGTCCTACCAATTTACAGAAGGTGGCGATCTCGCGTCGCAAAACCCGCCTTGCCCCGCACGTTTCGGATCAATCTTGCTCTGATACCGGTGTCATTTTCGGACACGCAAATTGCCCGACCAGCTTCAAACCCAGAACGGGACGTGAAGCAGGCACCGCCCCAGGCCGACCATGCGCCAAGCTCTGTCATCGGGCCAGCCACCCTCCGTCTACGGCAAGGATATGGCCCTGAACATAGTCCGCCGCGCTGCTTGCGAGGAACACTGCGGCGCCGCCGATATCCGCCGGATCGCCCCAGCGCCCTTCGGGTATCCGTTCGAGGATCTGGCGGTTACGCGTCGCGTCTGCCTGCAAAGCCGCCGTGTTGTTGGTGGCGATATAGCCCGGCGCAATGGCATTCACATTGATTCCCTTGGCCGCCCATTCATTGGCCATCAGCTTTGTGAGGCCACCCACACCGCTTTTGCTGGCTGTGTAGCTCGGCACGCGGATGCCGCCCTGGAAAGTCAGCATACTGGCGATATTGATAATCTTCCCGCGCGCGCCATCCCGCGATGACCAACCGGTCATGTGGCGAGCCACCGCTTGGCTGAGGAAGAACAGAACCTTGAGGTTCACGTCCATCACCGCGTCCCAGTCAGCCTCGGTAAACTGCAGCGCATCCTCGCGTCGGATAATCCCCGCATTGTTGACGAGAATATCGATGCGGCCGAGCGTCCCGACGCATTCCGCCACCACGCGCGCGCAGGGTTCGATCGAGGACAGGTCAGCATTGATGACCTGCGCCCGCACCCCTTCAGCTTCGACCAGTTCGCGCGTTTCGGCCGGATCGCGCCGCGCCACCAGCGCAACATCGGCTCCGGCCTTGGCAAGCGTGACAGCGATGCCTTGGCCGATGCCGGTATTCGCGCCGGTCACCAGAGCCACCTTGCCGGTCAGATCGAATGCGCTCACCCAGGCCTTCTCCCGAACTTCAGAGGCCGCGAAGATAGGCGCTAATCGCCTCGTCTTGCGAATTGGCGTAAAACAGATCCGCAAACCGCTCGCCAGCAATCGCGCTGCGGAGCAGTTCCTGATCGACCGTTTGCAACACGGTCAGCATATCGTGGCACGTCTTGGACTTGAGCTCCGCCAAGACGCCCCTGTTCTTCGCCATGATGGCCGCGCGTTCTTTGGGATAGCCGACACCGCTCTCGCCTTCGAACAGCTTGCGATAGCAATCCTGCAGGTTCAGTTCTGCTGCCCAACCGAAGCCCTTGGCATAGGGCATGGCAACCGCATTGCCGTCATTGATCTGGGCAAAAAGGAAGGCGTCGGTCGGATCAATCACCAGACCGCAGAACACGCCCGGCATAGCATTGCTCGCCAGCATCGAACCCGTCCCCGTGCCGCATCCGGTGATCACGAAATCCGCCGCACCGCTATTCAACAAGATGCCCGTCAGCAAACCAACCATGGGGTAGGTCAGCTGCGCATCGTCCTCTGCCGCATACATTCCATAATTGTGCACTTCGTGGCCCAGCGGCTCCACCGCCGCAGTCAGCGCACCGTGGATGACGCAGTTTTTGGCCGCCTGGCTGTTTTCATTGATGAGTGCGATTTTCATTCGTTCCACGTCCCGTTGCAGCCGCTCCGCGGCCATGCGCGCGAAAAGCAGGTTCTTATTTGTCCACTTTGGTAACCGGTGTCATTTTTGATTGCAAGAACTTCCTTCCCGCTTGTGCACATCAGGCTGGCGGAGTGACGGATTCGCGCTTTACGAGTGTGGAAGGGAGGAGCCATGGATGCTCCGCGGCGGCCTCTGGCGGGCCGATCAGCTTAAGCGCCGCGACCCGCGCCATTTCGACAATGGGCCACCGCACCGTGGTGAGCGACGGCCAGACATGGCTCGACAAAGGCGTATCGTCGAACCCGACAACCGAAATATCCTGCGGTATGCGCAGCCCGTTCCGGCGGCAGGTAATCATCGCGCCAATGGCCATTTCGTCATTGCAGGCGAAGATCGCGGTGGGCGGATCGGCCAGTGCAATTAGATCGCGCGCGGCCTCTACCCCGGATTCAAAAGTGTAGGCGCCCGGACGAAACAGCTCGGGCAACAGCGGGATGCCCGCCGCCACCAGCGCTTCCTCGAACCCGCCACGCCGCTCTTGCGGAGAGGTAAAACCGACCGGCCCGTCGATCAACCCGATCCGCCGGTGCCCGCTGGCGATGAGATATTCGGTCGCCTGCCGCACCGCCTCGCGGTCGTTCGAGCTGACGATATGCGCCGCGTCATCATTCTTGATCGAGCTCATCCGGACATAACGGGTGCCCGTCTCGCGGCACAGCGCGACCAGATTCTCGTCGCTCGACAGCGGCGGCAGCAGCACCACGCCATGCGGGCGTTGGCGTTCGAGGAATGCGCGCACATCGTCTTCGAAACTGGCCGAGTTGCGGTCAAACGGCTGCACCATCAGAGCAAATTCGCTGCCCGCAATCGCCTCCATCACCCCTTGTTGCACGTTTACGAGGAACTGCGCGTTGGGGTTGTCATGGATCGCGGCGATAATGAAATTGCGGCGCAAGGCGAGCGCGCGGGCTTGGAGATTGGGCACGAAGCCCATCTCCCTGATCACCGCTTCAACTTTCTCCCGCGTCTTTTCAGAGAGCAAGGGGGACTTGTTAATGACTCGGCTGACCGTCTTTTTGGAGACCTTCGCGGCGGCGGCCACGTCGTTGATCGTCGGTTTGCCCTCGCCCTTCATCGGGCTCTCTTAAGTCCAAGTTTGTGCAAGGCCAAGAGGCGGTGTCAAAATGCGCCCGGCAACCAGAGCGACAACTGCGGGACATAAGTGACAAGGATGAGCGCCGCGATCAGCGTTAGATAGAACGGCCAGATCGTGCGCACCATCTGGCTAATCGGCATTTTGCTCACCGCCGAGCCAACAAACAGCACCGCGCCTACCGGCGGCGTCACCAGCCCGATCCCCAGATTGAGCATCACGATAATGCCGAAATGCACCGGATCGACCCCGCTCGCCATGGCGACAGGAAGGAAGATCGGCGTTGTGATGACGATCAGCGGCGCCATATCCATGAAGGTGCCGAGCATCAGCAGCATGATGTTGATGACGAGCAAGGTCATCAGCGGATTGTCGCTGATGGTGGTGATAAGACTCCCCAGCCCGGCGGGCACTTCCAGCAGTGCCAGCGCAAAGCCGAACGCGGTAGCCGCCGCAACGATGAACAGCACCATGGCGGCGGTGCGCACCGATTGCTGCGCCGCTTCCCACGTCCCGCGCAGGCCGAGACTGCGATAGACCAGCGATCCGACCAGGATGGTGTAAACCACCGCGATGGCAGAGCTTTCCGTGGGGGTAAATATGCCCGACAAGATGCCGCCCATAATGATGATCGCAGTCATCAGACCCGGAATCGCATAGAAGGCAGCGCGCAGGAAGGCTCTCCAGCCCGGGAAATGACCTCTGGGCAGATTGCGCCGCCGCGCCACCAGCCACGCCGTACCCATCAGCATGAACCCGGTCAGCAGACCCGGGATGACGCCTGCCAGAAACAGATCTCCGATGGACACGCCAATCCCCGATGCCGCGGCATAGATAATCATATTGTGGGAGGGCGGGATCAGCAGCCCAACAATCGCTGCCGTTACCGTCACGTTGGTTGAATAGTCGCGGTCATATCCCTTCTCGTCCATCAGCGGGATCATGCTCGATCCGATGGCCGATGCGCTGGCAATGGCGGAGCCGGAAACCGCGCCGAACATCATGCTCGCGCCGACATTGACCAGGCCGAGACCGCCCTGCACGCGGCCAAAGGCGGCATCGGCCACGCGCACCAGCCGCTCGGCAATACCGGCGCGATACATCAGGTCACCGGCAAAGATGAAGAAGGGTATCGCCATCAGCGTGAAAACGCTGATCCCTGCCGCCATGCGCTGCACTGCCACGATCAGCGGGATATCGGCCACCCAGAAGGTCGCCAGCGCTGCACCGAAAAGGGCAAAGGCCACCGGCACACCCACCGCCAGCAGCAGGAACAACACGCCGAACAGGACGAGGATTTCCATCAGCCCTGCTCCTTCTCGGTCAGTCGGACATAGATACGGCCAAGCGAGAACAGCGAAATCAGCAGACCGGCAAAGGGGATAATGATATACGCCCAGCCCCGGCTGATCCCCAACGAGGGGATCACGTGCACCCGTACCTCCCACGCCAGCATGGCGCCATAAACCAGAAAAATTCCGCCAAAGACGCAAATCAGCGCGTGGATGCCAATCCGTAGGCGTCGACGCGCCTTGGCAGAAAGCTGCTGTTCAAGCAGTTCGATACGGATATGGAACCGCTCCCACACGCCTGCTGCGGCGGCGAGGAACACATACCAGATCATCAGCACGAGCGAGAGTTGCTCAGACCAAGAAGGGCTGCTTTCGAGCACGTATCGCCCGAACACCTGCCAGCCGATAATGGCCGTCATGATCAACAGGCCGAGTGCGCCAAGTTTCACCAACACATCGGCCGCACTGTCTGCAATGTTGCGCTTCACAAGCTGCCTCCCCGCAAGGCCAGAACCCGGTCAACCAGTTCGCGCTGCAACGGTTTGGTGAGCGATGCCTGCCACACGCCTGTCATCGCAGCGACAAAGGGCGCGGGATCGACTTCGTTTACCTCGACACCGGAGGCCATGATAATCGCGCGGCTGCGCGCATCCTGCGCTTCCCACAGCTCGCGCATATAGGGCACGGAATCGCGTGCCGCCTGCTTCACAATGGTCTGATCCTCGGCCGACAACGCATCGTAAGTCACCTTGCTCATCACGAACATTTCGGGGGCGAGAAGATGCTGGGTCAGGCTGTAATAGGGCGCGACTTCGAAATGGCGGCCATTCTCGAAGCTCGGCCAGTTGTTTTCCGCCCCGTCGATCACGCCCTGGGCGAGGCTGGTATAGACCTCGTCGAGCGGCATCGGCACTGCGTCAGCACCCAGCGAGCGCACCATTTCGATGTAGAGATCGGAACCGGGAACGCGCAATTTCAGTCCGCGCATATCCTCCGGCGTGCGGATCGGGCGGCGGGTGTTGTAAAAGCTGCGCGCTCCGGAATCGTAGAAGCATAGGCCGATCAACCCGTGCGGCGTAATGGAATCAAGCACCGCCTGGCCAATCGGGCCGTCGGCGAATTCGTGCATATGCGCCACATCCTCGAACAGGAAAGGAAGCGCGGGAACGATGGTTGTGGGCTCAATCGAATTGAGTGGGGCGAGATTGACGCGGTTGAAATCGATGCCGCCAAATGTGGTTATCTCCAGCGTATCACGCTCATTGCCCAATTGTCCGCCGGGATAGAGACGCAGATTGAGCCTGCCCGCGGTCCGCTCGCGCAGCAAGTCGCCGAAATAGCGCACCGCCTCGACCGGAGGAAACCCTTCGGGATGCGTATCGACCGAGGTCAGCAGGCCTGGCCCCAGCCTGCGGCCACAGCCCGCGAGCATAAGGCTCGCTGCACCGCTGGCAAGCACCCCTCTGCGCGACATTCCGAAAGTCATCGTTTCTCCGCATTGGCGAGAATAATCTCGAAGGCACCAAACCCGCCGAAGCTCAATTCGGCGTGCGCCCCCGCAACCGCTTCATGAATGCCGGTGACTGCACCGCTGGATACATACAATCCAGCATCAAGTGTCAATCCTCTTTGTATTACCAACCTGCGGAGAAAGTACAGGGCTTCGAGCGCGCTGGTGCGGAAATCATCGAGCTGGCGTTCGGCCACCAGCACGCCGTTGATCGTCGCGCTTACCGTGGCAGCACCGTCGCGACTCCGCCAGTCGGTGATCTCCGGCCCAACAACCAAGCCATTATTGTTGCCGAAATCGCTGATGACCGCAGTGGGGCCATAGGCATTGATATCGGGGATCGGGCTGCTGGCAATCTCGGCACCGATAAACATCCGGTCTTGCTCTTGCGTCTCGCCAAGGCAAAACACGAATTCGGGTTCGATGGCCGCGAACCCGCCATCGAAAATATCCATCTCGACGCAGCCGCCATGCCCGACCCCCAATACGCTGCGCGCAAAGATCGGGCCAGCCAGAAACTTGTCCGCATAGCGGTCGGCATAGGCAGCGGGCACGCCGCCGACTTTCCAGCCCGCCACCCGGTCGTTCCACGCGTCGAGCGACTGGTCCTGAATCCGGTAGGCATCTTCGAGACTGCTGGGCAAGCCTGCCGGAGGGCCAGGCAATGCCCGACCCGTTGCCCGCGCCTTCAGCAATGTCGCCGAAATCTCGTCAAATCCGGCTGTGAGCGTGTTGTGTCCCATAAATCATGACGCCTCCTTGCGCGGACTGTCCGAAAGCATCGCATTGCGCGTCGCTTGCATTCCTCAAACTCTCCCGTCGGAACGACCTTTTTGCAGTTCGTTCCTGATGGGCAGCACCCCTGCTGACACCGGTTACCGTAATCATTGACACCGGTGACAAGGATCGTCAATACCCGTGGGAAAGAGAAACGAGGAGAGTGATGCTGTGAGTATCAACGCATTGAAATTGTTCGGTACGACGGTTTGTCTGACGGCGATTGCGATGTCCGTCCCCGCTGCGGCGCAGGACGGCACCAGCGACCTCCCGGCCATTCTTGCAGACGGAGATGCCCCTTACCTCCCCGACTTTTCCTATGCGGGCTATGATTACGGCCTTTCCCCGCTCCCACAGATCGACACAGTGATCGACGTGGCGGATTTCGGTGCCTTCCCCGATGACGGGATCGATGACAGCGTAGCTCTGCGTGCAGCCATCGCCGCAGCGGGCGAAAGCGATGTGCCAGTGCGCGTGCAACTGGCGCCGGGTCGCTACCAGCTCACCGAGATTCTATGGATCGAAAGCAGCAATATCGTGCTTGCGGGCTATGGCAGCGGTGAAGGCGGAACCGAACTGTTTATGCCCCGCCCGCTCAACCAAATGGATGATGGCGGCGCGGCAGACGAACTGCGCGAATATCTGGTCGCCTATGACAAGCGCGAGCGGCAGCCCGACCAGAACCTCGACGTCCTCTTCTCCGAATGGAGCTGGAACGGCGGCTTCTTGTGGGTGCGCACGCCCGGCGGCCGCCACGCGACCTACCTCGACGAATATGACCAGCCGATTGTCGAAGTCGCCGATATTGCTGCGGGCAGCAGAGGTTCGAGAGTACTGACCGCTCCCGAAGCTGCGACGCTGGCGGTGGGCGATGTCCTGCAAATCCACTGGCACAACCGCGCCGGGGAAGACGGCCCGCTGATCGCAGCCATCTATGGCGAGGATCGCGATGACTTTCCGGTGGGTGACAGGCACTGGCTGCTGCCCGACCGCCCGCTGGTGCGGCAGGCGACGCGGATCGAGGCGATTAGCGGCGATCAGGTGACCATTGCCGACCCGCTGCTACACGATATCAACACCAGCCTGCCCGCCTACTTCGCCGCGTGGGAGCATTTGTCCGAAGTCGGTATTCAGGACATGGCGCTGATCTTCCCGCCCAATCCCGATTTCGGCCATCACAATGAAGCGGGCTTCAACGGCATCTATTTCACCGGCGTGCACAATGGCTGGATCAGCAATATCCGGATCGAGAATGCCGATGCGGGCGTGATGACTGATGATTTGGCCGCTGCCACCATCGCCAATGTGGTGACCGAGGGTAACCATATCGCGCATTACAGCGTGCATCTGGGCAATGTGCACAATGTGTTTGTGACGGGGAACGAAGTGTTCAATCCCACCGTGCACACGTTCAGTTTCAACACGCAGGCAACCCGATCAGTCTACCACCGCAGCACCGGTTGGGAGCAACCCACGCTGGACCAGCACTCCGGCGCCAATCACCAGAACCTGTATGACGATGTGACCGTGCATATCCGCCCGACGCCCGCGAGCGAGGATGCGCCCGCCACTTACGACCTGTTCCGCGCAGGGGGAGCGGGATACTGGCAGCCGGGACACGGGCAGTTTAACACCATCTGGAACCTCAAAGTGCTGGTGACGAGCGGCGCGGCGCCGGGCGAAACGGTGGTCGTCACTGAAGGCAGCGGCGGCCCCGATGCGCGGGTGGTCGGCCTGCATGGCAACCGCTCGATAGAGCTACGCTATACGCCCGAACCCTATACCGAGATCGACGGCAACCGGCAGTCCGCCGTGCCTTCACTGTATGATTGGCAGGCCCAGCGCAGGCAGCCGTAAGGTGTTGTCAATCTAACCGCAACTTGTCTCTGATCGACGCAGCTATCCCCTACCCGCTGTGAGTTCAGGCCATGAGGTTCTTCCACTCACCCGGTGCGGCTGAGCGGGAGGCTTGATGAGTTGGCCTGTAAGCTGAGACGAGTGCTTCGGGTGCTTGGCGGAGCAGTCGGTCTGCTGCGAACCGCTCTCTGCGTAATTTTCCCATGTCCGTGGGAAAGTAGTGGGAAAACCGGCTAGTCCGGCACGTGATGAGGCGTTCCGGGAAGACGCAAGCCGCAGAATTCCGTGCTTTGTCGGCCGTTTCCCATGTTTGGGTTGCTGGGAAGATTGACGCCCTTGCCGGGAAGTCCCCGAGTTTCTCATGGCAATCGAGCAAGTTTCGGGTTGCCTCTTCCCAGACTGTTCTGTATTTGATCTGACGTCCAAAGACGCAAACCCACCACAGAAAACGTGATTGAAACGCTTTTCGAAAGGTGGCTTGCTATGCCCAAATCAAATTTCCCGCAGTTTACCGAGCTGAGCATCCGGTGGTGCTCGGTTGATGATCTTAAGCCGTATTCGGACAACCCCCGGACGCACTCGCGCGCTCAAATCCGGAAACTGCAAAGAAGCCTCAAGACCAGAGGCTGGACCAACCCCCTGCTGATCGATGATGATGGCAACCTGCTTGCCGGCCACGGACGCCTTGAAGCCGCTATGCAGAGCGGTGAGACCCACGTTCCAGTAATTAGCCTCGGGCAGATGAGCGAGGCCGAGAGGCGGGCCTACATCATCGCAGACAACAAGCTCGCTGAGGACGCCGGCTGGTCAAAGGAACTGCTGCGCTCGGAACTCTCGGGTCTGATTGAGCTCGGCTACGATGTCGAGCTCACAGGGTTCGACACGTTCGAGATCGATGGCCTTCTTTCGTTCGATGATGACGTTGTCGAAGAAGACAGTGTCGAACTGCTTGATGACGAGGCCGTCCCTGTGTGTCGCACCGGCGACCGCTGGTCAATTGCTGATCACAAGCTTGCAGTGGGTGACTGCCGCAACAGCGAATTGATCGCCGGGCTACTGGATGGCGAACTCGTCCGGATGGTCCTGACCGATCCGCCTTATGGGTGCCGTATCAAGAACAACGTCTCGGGCAATGGCAGGGTCAAACACGACGACTTCCTGGCGGGGGCAGGTGATGTCCCACTCCCAGAGTTCGGCGCTACACTGATCCGTCCAGCGTTTGCTGCTGTGGCACCGCATTGTCTTGCAGGTGCCCTCTGTTATGTCTTCACCGATTGGCGGGCCGCTCCTCATATGTTCGCGGCAGCCGATGGAATATTTCTTGAAACAAAGAACCTGATCGTCTGGGTCAAGGATCCGGGCATGGGCAACTTCTACCGCTCTGCCCACGAACTCTGCTACGTCTTCAAGGTCAGCGCAGGCGATCACACCAGCAATATCG
>NZ_LR701477.1 GCF_902498745.1 Erythrobacter sp. EC-HK427
CCCGAAATCGTCGATCCCGCTGCGCCCCCGCCCCGCGCGCGCCCCGCCGCCAAGGCGAACCAGAAAGATCTGTTCGCGGATTATGATTTGCCGAGCGTCGAGCTGCTCGACGCGGTCGACAACAGCAAAGTCCCGCCGGTCGACAAGTTGGCGCTGGAACGCAATGCGCGGCTGCTGGAAAACGTCCTCGACGATTTCAACGTGAAGGGGGAAATCACCGCGGTCAAAACCGGCCCCGTTGTCACCATGTACGAACTGGAACCTGCCGCGGGCATCAAGGCCAGCCGCGTGATCGGTCTGGCCGAAGATATCGCCCGGAATATGTCCGCGATCAGCGCGCGCGTCGCCTCCATCCCCGGCAAAACCGTGATGGGCATCGAATTGCCCAACGCCCACCGGCAGACGGTGAATTTCCGCGAAATGGTGGAAAGCGAAGCCTTCGCCGCGCACAAGGGCAGCTTGCCGATCATTCTGGGCAAGAACATTTCGGGCGATCCGATTGTCGAAGACCTTGCCGCCATGCCGCATCTGCTGGTGGCGGGCACCACCGGCTCGGGCAAATCGGTGGGGCTCAACACGATCCTGTGCAGCCTGCTCTACCGCTTCACGCCGACCGAATGCCGCCTGATCCTGATCGATCCCAAAGTGCTCGAATTGAAGAGCTACGAGCATATCCCGCACCTTCTCGCCGAAGTGGTGACCGAGCCGCCCAAGGCGGTGCGTGCGCTCAAATGGGCGGTCGAGGAAATGGAGCGGCGCTATCGCATGATGAGCGATGTCGGCGCGCGCAATCTGGCGGGCTTCAACGAACGCGTCCGCGCCGCCGCCGCCAAGGGCAAGCCGCTGCAACGCACGGTGCAAACGGGCTTCGATCCCGAAACCGGCGAGGCGATTATCGAGGAAGAACTGCTCGAATACGAAGTGCTGCCGCAGATCGTGGTGATCGTGGACGAGCTCGCCGATCTGATGCTGGTCGTTGGCAAGGAAATCGAAGGAATGCTCCAGCGCCTGTGCCAAAAGAGCCGCGCGGCGGGCATCCACGTGATTACCGCAACGCAGCGCCCCAGCGTCGATGTCATCACCGGCGTCATCAAGGCGAACCTGCCCACCCGCATCAGCTTTGCCGTCTCCAGCCGCATCGACAGCCGCACGATCATCGGCGAACAGGGCGCAGAGCAATTGCTGGGCAAGGGCGATATGCTCTACAAGCCGCTCTCCGGTTCGATCACCCGCGTGCACGGCCCGTTCGTGAGCGACGAGGAAGTCGAGCGCGTGGCCGAACACTGGCGCAAGCAGGGCAGCCCGCAATATATCGACAGTGTGACGCAGGAACCCGAAGACGGCGGCTTTGCCTTCGAGGACGAATTTACCGGATCGGACAATCCCGAAGAACGCAAATACCGTCAGGCGTGCCAGATGGTGATCGAAAACCAGAAGGCGAGCGGCAGCTGGCTGCAACGCCAGATGGGCGTGGGCTACAACACCGCCGCGAAGTGGATCGAGCGGATGGAGGAAGACGGGCTGGTCGGCCCGGCAAACCATGTCGGCCGGCGGGAGATTTACCGCGATAAGGACGGGAATCCGATTTGATTGGGGTGGGTAGCATACGGTTTTATGCGAGCGCTATTCATAAGGTGAATAATGATCAAGTTTAGGGACAGTGCCGCGGAGAGCTGGCTAAGGACAAAGTCTCGAAGCATTCTGGAAGATCTTGGCTCACATTGGCGCGAAAGAGTTCAAGATAAAGTCGCAGACGGGTTACAAAGAGGTGACAATCCACGAAAAGTCGGTCTCGAATTAGCTGGCCGAATAAACCAAGGATCAGGCAAGCGAGAAGGGGCGCTCGTTGAGCTCAATGAAGTGGAAAGAAGCACTGTTTTGCATTTCGAGCACTGCTTACGCTCACTCACAGAGGACTATTTCAACTTCGGCCAGCGCGATAAGCGCCATGATCGCTCTATGCGGCGAGCGCTGCGTGAAGGGGCTAAATTCCCCGACGAGAAAATTGTCCTGCTTGTAAATCGCTTTGAATCAAAGCTGATCAAGCAGAAAGCTGATTTGATAGCTCAAACCGAAATGCTTGCTGCTCTCAATCGATCTGGTTGGTGTGCTATAAGGGCCGCAATTGAAAGGAGCGGGCTTCCAGAACAAGCTGTAACACGAATTTGGGATACCTGTGGTGATGAGCGGGTGCGGCCTTCGCATAAGGCGCTCGATGGTCAACGTGTTGTGGGTTTTGATCAACATTTTGTTTCGCCAGTGACGGGCGCAAGAATGATGTATCCCGGAGATCAGTCTTTAGGTGCGCCAGAAATTGAATTGGTCGGCTGCCGCTGTAGAGTGCGCTATGATATCAATTGGGCTTTCCTGCTAACTTAAAGGGCAATCGAGTATGTATTATGACCAGCTAGGCATCAGTAGCGGCGATCTCTGTGCTGCAGTGGCGCTTGCATTGGTTCATGATGCCAGCGAAAACTGTCTCGGCACACCAGGGTTTCCACAGATAGATGCTCGACGGAATGGGCAAGAATTCGTCATCGATATGCGTCTTGACCAAGGTTGCGCGACTATCAGCATAACCACGGATGAAGCTTGCAGAATGGTGGAGGCAATGAAGTCTGAGCGACGTTGCCTCCCGCAAGTTTTCCAACGCATCCAAGAGGCGACTGCCAAACTAGAAATGGCCATGCGTAACAATTCCAATATTTAACTCACGGAAAGACTGGATGACCAAACAATCATCCTAATCATTAAGGTCTCGCTGAAAAGAAGTTAAATCGCGGGTTGTAGGATCCCCAATTAAAGGCAAATTGCCATCACTACAAAGGCACCACAGCTTTGACTTCGCAACTCGCTCACTCCCATGCTCCAACCCCCCAATGACCGCACACTCTTCCGCCAAGCCCAAATCCCGCAAAGCCAAACCCTCGCCCACCGATCTTGTCGGGTGGCGCGAGCTGGTCGATCTGCCCGAGCTCGGCCTCACCGGCGTGCCCGCCAAGATCGACACCGGGGCGCGCACCTCCTCGCTGCACGCGCAGGTGCTCGAACATTTCGAGCGGGACGGGCAGAAGTTCGTGCGCTTTTGCGTCGATTGGGGCGGCGTCCGGCACACTTGCGAGGCCGTCCATGTCGATATTCGCGGTATCACCAGTTCCAATGGCGAAACCCAGCGGCGCTATGTCATCAAGACGCCGCTTACGATTGGTAACAAGACGCACCGCGTGGAAATCAGCCTGGCCAACCGGTCGGATATGAAATTCCCGATGCTTATCGGGCGATCCTCGCTTAGACGGCGCTTTGTCGTCGATTCGGGGCATTCGTGGCTGCAAACGCCGGGGATGGAGCCCGTCCGAGGGCACAAGCCATAAAACCGCTGGCGCACAATTCCGGCGGCTGAGAGGAACGCTGCATGAAGATCGCCATGCTCGCCCGCAATCCGGATCTGTATTCCCACAGACGTCTGGCCGCGGCGGCGGAGGAACACGGGCACACGCTCGATATCCTCAACACCACCCGCTGCATGGTGAATATCGCCAGCCATCGCCCGACGCTGACCTATAACGGGCAGACGCTGGCGGGCTATGACGCGGTGATCCCGCGCATCGGCGCCTCGATTACGCATTACGGGCTGGCGGTGCTGCGGCAGTTCGAAATGGGCGGCTGCTGGCCCTTGAACGAAAGCGTCGCCATCGGGCGCAGCCGCGACAAGCTGCGGTCCTTGCAAATCCTCGCCAAGCACGGCCTCGGCCTGCCGCTGACCGCCTATGCCAATGATCCCAAGGCGGCGGAGGAGATCATCAAGGCAGTCAAAGGCCCGCCGGTCGTCATCAAGTTGCTCGAAGGCACGCAAGGTATCGGAGTGGTTCTTGCAGAGACCATGTCGAGTGCCAAATCGGTTATCGAAGCGTTTCGCGGGGCGAATGTGAACATCCTCGTGCAGGAATTCATCAAGGAAGCGGGCGGCACCGATATCCGCGCGCTGGTGGTGGGCGGCAAAGTGGTCGCGGCGATGAAGCGCACCGGCGCGGCGGATGATTTCCGTTCCAATCTGCATCGTGGCGGCAGCGCCGAGGTGATCAAGATTACCCCGGAAGAACGCTCCACCGCGGTGCGCGCGGCCAAGCATATGGGGCTGAATGTGTGCGGGGTGGATATGCTGCGCAGCAATCACGGCCCCGTCATCATGGAAGTCAATTCCTCCCCCGGACTGGAGGGAATCGAGAAGGCGACCGGCAAGGATGTGGCGGGCGTCATCATCAAATTCATCGAGGACAATGCCCGCAACGGGAAGACGAAAACCCGCGGGAAAGGGTAGCCGGTCCACGGTGCCAAGCGTTCTGGCGCGCTGTGCGGACGGCGCGTTGTAAAATCTTTCGCGTTACGGTTAGCCATTCGTAAACCACCCCCCCCGTAAAGCCACGGGGTGATGCACGGGTTGTTTCCTCTTTTCGCCTTGCTTTCCGGCGTGTTGCGCAGCGCGGTCGCTCTGCTGCTGGCTGGCGTCCTGCTGTCCGCGCCCGCCGCAGCGCAGGAAGCCCCGCGCGGCTGGGAATTCGATCCCTTCGCGCGGATCGAAGCGGGCGTTGTTCTGTCCGAAAGCGAAGACCAGGATGACGAGCTGATCATCAATGGCGATGGCGGCTATCTGCGCGGCCAGATCGGCGTGACACTCGGCGACGGGGTCAACGAAGTGCGGATCGAAGCCGACCGCATCGAAGTAGCCCGCTTCGGCTCTGCCACCGGACGCGATGGCTTCAACCGAGACCGGCTGACGGTGCAATATACGCGCGATCTGGGCGATGGCTGGGGCGTGGAACTGCGCGGGCGGCTGTATGACGATCTCGTCACCATCGAAGCTGCCGACACCGACGAAAAGCAGGTTTCACTCCAGCTCGAATACCAGCCCGAAGCGGCGCACCGCGTGCGGCTGCGCGGCACCTGGCGGGATCGCGAATATGACGATGGCGCAGGACCCGGCGGCACCGCCTCTACCGGCGATGGCTGGCGCGTGGACGCCGAATACCGCCACCGTATCGGGCGCTATCACTACATCGCCGCCGATTTCCGGCTGGAGGATATCACTTCGGACAATCCCTTGCGCGGTTATGACCGGCAGTCGGCCAGCCTCTCCTACACCCGCCCGGTCACCAGCGATATCCGCGTGCGCCCAGCCATCGAGCTGCGCCACACCCGCTTTGACGGGCGGCTGACGCCGGATCTCAGCGCGCGCAGCGACACGCAAATCGTTCCCGAAGTCGAGCTGCTGTGGTGGCCCGGCCCGTGGCGGATCGAGGCCGAGGCGAAGTATATCTTCGGCGAAAGCAATGATCCGCTGCGTGATCGGCGCGGCTACCGCGTCAGCCTGAGCGTGGGCTATGTTTTCTAAGCTGCTGCGCAAATACCGGATCAGCCGCCTGCGCAAACTGCGACGGGTGCTGTCCAAAGCGACCCCGCAGATCAAACGGCCCGCCCTGATCGGCGCGGCCGTTTTCAGTGTAATCGGGCTGCTGGCGGTGCTCGGCATCAGCAACACCTCCAACGCGCTGTACATGCCGCAAAGCATGGGCGAGGCGGCAGTTTCTTATCAAGTGTGGGGCATGAAGCCGTCCAACCTGCTGATGGCGCTGCCCATCGGCGCGTTTCTGGTGGTGATGGCGCGCAGCTTTGTGGGGATGAAGGCCTTCGGCCTTTTCACCCCGATGCTGATCGCAATCGCCTTCCTGCAAATCGGCCCGATCTACGGCCCGCTGGTGCTGGTTTCGGCAGTCGGCGTGGGGATGCTTGTGGCACCCACCCTGCTCAAGCTGCGGATGACCCGTGTGGGCTTCCTCGGCGTGCTGATCAGCTTTGTGGTGTTCGTGCTGGCAGGCTTGCAAGTCGTGTTCGAAACCGAGCTGCAAGTCGACGCCTTCCCCGTGGTGGTGACCGCGCTGGTGGTCGAACGCTGGTATCGCCAGTGGGAAAAGGACGGCGCGTGGGAAGCGTTCCACATCGCCATGAGCACGTTTATTCTGGCGATCGTCATCCAGTTCGTGATGGTCAGCCGCGTCGCACTGGCGCTCATCGAAATCTCGCCGCTGGTGCTGCCCGGATTTGCCGGGCTCGCGATTGCCCTGTTGGGGCGGTATCGCGGCCTGCGCCTCTCTGAAATCAAACGCTTTGCCCCGATCTGGCTTGAAGGAAGACGCAATGCAAAGGCCGCCCTCGCCCTTGACGAGCGGGACGCAGACGCTGCCGCCACCGGCGACGCCGTCCGCCAGCCCGCCCTCGCGCAAGTGGACATTCCCGCAATTGCTGCCATTCCGCAGCCGGTCTTCGGCAGCTGGAACGGCATCGCCCGCAGCGAACCGGCCGTTGAAAGTGCCGGCGAAGGGGGATCTGGACGAGATCCTGGGCATCAACCTGCGCAACGCGATCATCGCGAAATACAACCCGCGTTCGGCAATCGAATTGGCCCGCGACAAAGTCGGAGCGAAAGTAGCCCTCAACGCCGGCGGCGTAACAACTACGGGCACGATCGCCGTAATCTCCAGCTATGGGGATCTGCTTGATTTCGATCCGGTGCGGGATCTGGGCCAAAGCTGGGCAATCAAACCGGCGCGAGGGAGCCAGGGCGACGGCATTCTGCTGGCGCTGCGGCGCGAGGGGAACGATTGGTTCAAGGGTTCGGGCACAAAGCTGACGCCGACCGACGTGATGAACCATCTGCGCCGCATCGTCGACGGCGCGTTCTCGGGCGACAATGCCGAGGACGCGGCGCTGATCGAACCGCTGATCCGCGCGGACAAGCGCATCCTCGAACTGGTGCCCGAAGGTCTGCCAGACGTGCGCGTCATCAGCTTGCGCGAGCATCCGCTGATGGCGATGATGCGCATTCCGACCAAGGCCTCGGACGGCAAGGCGAACCTGCACCAGCGCGCCATCGGGGCGGCGGTGGATATCGATACCGGCATCATCACCCGCGCCATGTGCGTGGGGGAGGAGATCACCCACCACCCCGATTCCGGTGCCCTGCTAATCGGCTTCCAGGTGCCCGAGTGGGACACGGTGCTGGAAATGGCCTCCAAATGCAGCGCGGCGATTGGTCTGGGCTATTTGGGCGTCGACATCATCATCGATGAAAATGACGGCCCGATGATCCTCGAAGTTAACGCGCACCCCGGCATCGAAATCCAGAACATCAACCAGAAGGGCCTGCGCCGCCAGATGATTCTGGCAGGCGAGCGGTGCTGACCGGAATGTCTGGTTAACCCCGCTTAACCATGTTTGCGCGGCGCATTTTAAGGCGCGGTTCGTACCACCCTCCGTCCACGCGAAGGGGAAATGCCAATGTTCGGCCTGTTCAAAGCAAAGCCTGCACACGCCGGCATGGTCAGCTTCACGCTGGCCATGGACATTGCCTGCGCGGCGGATGAGTTGTTCGGGCTCGTCAACCCGGCTGCTCCCACCTTTTGGAAGCGCGCTGCGGGCCGTCTCGAAACGATTGCGCCGGGGCGTTTCCGCCTGCATTTGCACAGCGAGCCGGAATGCGTGCGCACGCTCGTTGTGACCGAGGCGGAGCCCGGGCGGGTGCTCGCACTCGACACGCAAGCCACGCCGCGCACCGGCTATGTCGTCTCTAAGAATTATCGGTATTGCATCACGCCGGTGGACGCCCGGAACTGCACCGTAACCCTGCACATGGAGGCCCGCTTCGTGCCCGGCCTCGGCAAGCGCGACTATGATACCGGATGCCGCGCAGTGGCGGAAGACCTGCACACGACGCTTTCCATGCTCAAAGTCCATGCCGAACAGGGCGCCGGCATGGTGTGCCGGATCGACCGGCTGCAAAGCGCCGCCTGACCCCTTCTGTGGCGCGAGAGCACCACTTCTTGCGGAAATAGGGCGGTTTGCGATTGGATATTCTGCAAGTTGTAATCTTGCCGTAACAATCCTGCACGGCTGCTGCAGAGCCGAAGCATGGAGACCCTTATGTTGACTTCACGGCAATCGTTTCGCGCAGGCTGCGCCATCGCCGCACTGGCATTCGCATCGCTTTCACAATCCGCCATCGCGCAAGACACCGGCTCGACCGATCCGGCAGCAGATGAACCCACGATCATCGTCACCGGCACGCGCCGTACCGACCGTACCGTGGCCGACAGCACCGTTCCGGTGGATGTGATCACCTCCGAAACGCTGCTCAACCAGGGCGCGGTGGAAACGAACCGGCTGCTCAACAATCTCGTCCCCTCGTTCAACTTCCCGCAGCCCTCGCTCACCGACGGCACCGATTCGCTGCGCCCCGCCACTTTGCGCGGCCTCGCGCCTGACCAGACGCTGGTGCTGGTCAATGGCCGCCGCCGCCACTTGTCTTCGCTGCTCAATCTGAACGGTTCGGTCGGACGCGGCTCGTCAGCGGTGGACATGAACACCATTCCCGCGCTGGCAATCGAACGGATCGAAGTGCTGCGCGACGGGGCATCCTCGCAATATGGTTCGGACGCGATTGCTGGGGTGATCAATATCCGCCTCAAAACCCGCGAGGGCGGGCGAGCGCAGGCAACCTATGGCCGCTACATCACCTCGCTGGAAGGGGTTGACCAAGTCGCCTCGGTCGCGCCGACGACCACCACCAGCGGGAGCGAACTGCCGGTGATTACCTACACCGGGGAAGACCGCACCCGCCGTGATGGCGATACCTATACGCTGGCAACCAATTTCGGGGTGCCGGTGGGCGATACGGCCTATCTCAACCTGACCGCCGAGTATCGCAACCGCGAGCCGACCAACCGTTCCGGCCCCGATATCCGGCGGCAATATGCGGGCCTTGGCGATCCGCGCGAAACCACGTTTGACCGCTACAGCCACCGCTTTGGCGATGGCCAATCGGAAGATTTTAATTTCTTCGCTAATGCTGGCGTCGATCTGGGCACCGATTTCGAGCTCTATGCTTTCGGCAGCTACGGCAACCGCGAAGGCAATGGCGCGGGTTTCTATCGCCGCTCGCTCGACGCGCGCAATGCCGACTGGGCGAATGGCGGACAACCCTTCTATCCCGACGGCTTCCTGCCGCTGATCAACAGCAGCATTGAGGACATTTCCGGCTTTGTCGGCGTGCGCGGCGAGACCGGCGGCTGGAACCTTGATCTGTCGCTCGGCTACGGATCAAACCGGCTCGACTACCGCATCACCAACACCTGGAACGCATCCTTGGGCGGCGATGTCAGCCCGACCGAATTTGAAGCGGGCGGCCTGCGTTCGGGCCAGACCGCGCTCAATCTGGACGTGCAGCGCGATTTCGATCTCGGAATCGGCGACACCTCACTGGCCGTGGGCGGCGAGTGGCGCAACGAGAATTACCGGATCGTTCCCGGTGAAGAGGGCAGCTATGTCGCCGGGCCGTTCTTCTTCTCCAACGGTTCTGCGCCCGGTGCGCAGGTCTTCCCCGGCTTCTCCCCAACCACCGCGGTGGATGCCTCGCGTGACAGCTTCGCGCTCTATGCCGAAATCGACAATGATTTCACCGACTGGCTGAACGTGCAGCTGGCCGGACGGTTCGAGGATTTCTCGGACTTCGGCAGCACCTTCAACAGCAAGATCGCAGCAAGGCTTGAACCGGTGGAAGGCCTCGCCTTCCGCGGCTCGGCTTCGACCGGCTTCCGCGCGCCCGGCATGGCGCAGCAATTCTTCTCCACCACCTCGACGAACAATGTCGGCGGCCAGTTGATCGAAATCGGCACCTTCCCGGTGGAATCGCCCATCGCGATTGCGCTGGGTGCGGAACCGCTCGAACCCGAAGAATCGGTGAATATCAGCGCCGGCATTGTCTTCACCATGATCCCGCGTCTCAACGTCACCATCGACTACTACAATATCGAGATCACCGACCGCATCGTGCTGACCGAAAACCTGCAAGGGGCGGACGTGCTGGCGCTGTTGCAGCAGGCGGGCGTGGCCGGTTCCTCGGCGCGCTTCTTCATCAATGGCATCGATACCCGAACCCAAGGCCTCGACATCGTCGGCAGCTACCGCATCCCCGATGTACTGGGCGGATCGCTAACACTAACCGCAGGCTACAACATCAACGACACCGAAATCACCGACCGGCGGGTGTTTAGCGGCTTTACTGCCGACCGGCTGTTCGCCCGGCAGGAGAGCTTCCGCCTCACCGATGGCCAGCCGAGCAACAAGCTCAATCTGGGCCTGACTTTTGACCGCGAGCCGTTTGGTCTGACGGTCAACGCCAACCGCTTCGGCAGCGTGTTCCTGCCCGATGGCGTGTCGGCAGCCTCGATCCGCAACGATATCACTATCGATGAAGGCGATGCGCCGGGTGACCAGACGCTGACGCCGAAATGGGTGGTCGATCTGGAAGCGCGCTACAACGTGCTCGAATCGGTGCAGATTGCCGTGGGCGCGAATAATCTGCTCGACGAATATCCCGATCGCCTGCCCTTCGGCACGGTGAACGGGGTGAATTACGGCCTCAATACCAGCTTCCTGCCCTATTCCTCGCAGTCGCCTTTCGGCTTCAGCGGGCGGTTCCTTTACGGGCGGATTAGCGTCGAATTCTAGAACTAGGACTGGGTGAAAAGCGCCGGGGCAGGGAAGACATGCTCCGGCGTTTTCGTATCCGCGCGCCGCAATTCACTGGATAACAGCGCCGCCTCGCTAGGCGGAATCGCCGCGCCTGCCTATCGTCGCCCGCGTGGACGCGACAATCGACATCGGCACCGATCCGCACGGCACCCCCGTGCCAATCGACGTGGAAGAGCTGCTTGCCACGCGCCTGCTGGTGCAGGGCAATTCGGGCAGCGGGAAGTCACACCTGCTGCGCCGCCTGCTCGAACAGAGTGCACACTTGGTGCAACAGGTGGTGATTGACCCCGAGGGCGATTTCACCAGCCTCGCCGACTTTCATGATCACGTGGTGATCGAAGGCGGCAAATATTCGGTGCGCGAGATCGAGGCGTTGGCGGGGCGTATCCGGCAGCACCGGGCGAGTGTTGTGCTGGCGCTCGACGATCTCGAAGTCGAACAGCAGATCCGCTGCGCTGCCGCTTTCCTCACCGCCCTGTTCGATGCGCCGCGCGAGCACTGGTATCCCGCGCTGGTGGTGGTGGACGAAGCGCAGATGTTTGCGCCTTCTGCCGCAGGAGAAATGGCGGAGGATACCCGCCGGATGACTCTCTCGGCGATGACCAATCTGATGTGCCGCGGCAGGAAGCGCGGGCTTGCCGGAATTGTCGCGACGCAACGTCTGGCAAAGCTCGCCAAAAACGTCGCGGCGGAAGCGAGCAACTTCCTGATGGGGCGCACCTTCCTCGATATCGATATGCAGCGCGCCGCCGATTTGCTCGGCATGGACCGCAAGCAGGCAGAGCGCATCCGTGATCTGCAATGCGGGCATTTCCTCGGCCTCGGCCCGGCGGTGAGCCGCCGCCCTGTCGCGGTGCATATCGGCACTGTCCAATCGGGCGGCAAGAACGGCGCGAGTTCGCTGATGCCCCTGCCCAAGGCTGGCGCGGCGGAAATGGGCGCGCTGCTGCACGATGCTTTGGCGGAAGAAGCCGCCACCCCCGCGCCGCCACCCCC